>NZ_QOHI01000003.1 GCF_003319095.1 Blastococcus sp. TBT05-19
GCACGCCGATGACGTGGGCTTTGCGATGCGCGAACAGGTCCACGGCGAGCATGGCGACGATGCCGCCGAGCACGGCCAACCACAACCACAACGGGACATCCATGCGGAGACTCCTGCCTCGGTCGGTGCCTTACTACCCCGCCGTTGACGGGAGGTTCGTCGACGTTCGGTGCAGGCTGACCGGTCCGGACTGCCCCGGGTGCGTCGCGATCGTATGTACCGGAGGCCAAGGCCTCTGAAACGGCCGGGGGTTGGATGACGCCTGGCCGCCATGTCACCGCCAGCGGGCGACTCCCACGCTGCAGGGCTCGGCGGCACGGCCGTCGAACTCGTCGCGACGCACAGGCGCCCGCGGCCCTCGGCGTGTCCCTACCTCCACCGCAAGCGCGAGAGCTGGAACATTGACATTCGGCTCGCAGTCGACGATCGCCATGAACGATCAACAAGATGGCACCTGCACGATTCCTTGCCCCCGAGTGAGCTGCTCCAATAAGTGCTCAGATCTTCACGAGAGAACGGCACGAATGCTACCTTCGGAGGTAGCTCGGGCCCCGCTTCGCGGGGCCCATCGGCGTTTCTAGGGGTGACTCGTTGGTCATTGTCGGGTGGCGTTGAAGATGCACGGCGGAATGAAGATTTACGCCGGCGCGCCGGTGGCTGCCCGGCACTACGTGGAGGCCGACCGCGGCCGGGTCGACGACTACTACCTCACCGAGGGCACCGGCGTCGCCCGTCGCTTCACCACAACGGATGGTCGCGTGGCCGAGCTGGGGCCGCTGACCGGCGACGCCTACGAGACCTGGGTGGCTGGCCGCGACCCGAAGACGGGTGAGCCGAGGGGGCAGCTGCGCACCGATGAGCACGCCGTTCGGTTCGCCGAGGTGGTGGTCAACGGCCCGAAGACGTGGTCGCTGGCCGCCGCGCTGGACCCGGACATCGCGACGGCGTACGAGGCGGCGCAGGACCGCGCCGCCGAGCAGATCATCGCCTGGCTCTCCGAGCACGCCACCACCCGGGTCGGCCCGCGCGGCGGGCAGGTGCAGATACCGCTGGAGGTGCTGGAGGCCGCGACGGTTCGGCACTACACCTCCCGGGCGAACGACCCGCACTGGCACCTGCACCTGCAGTTCCTGTCCCGGGTATTCGCCGCGGGGAAATGGCGCGGCTTGCACACCGTCGGCGTCCGCGACTTCCTGGGCGCGATCAACGGGATCGGGCACGCCGCGATGGCGTGTGACCCGGAATTGAACGCCGCCTTCGCCGCGCACGGCTACCGGAAGGGCGCTACGGGAGAAATACTGGAGCTCGCCGAGTACACGGGTCCGTTCAGCGCCCGGCACGCCCAGATCGCCCGGAATGTGGACCGCTACGAACGGGAATGGACCGCAGCGCACCCCGGCGAATCCCCCGGGCCGGTGCTGCGCCGAGCCTGGGACGTCCGGGCGTGGGCCGACGGCCGCCCGGACAAGATCACTGCCCAGCCCGGGGTCGGGCTGGAGGAACGCTGGCGGGCCGAGCTGTCCGCCCTCGGCTACCGCGACCCGGGAAAGCCGGTCGACCTGGCCCCCACCCCGATCGGGGCCCTCGATCGAGACGAACTGGTGCAGCGCGCGCTGGCCCGGCTCGCGGCCGGGCGGTCGGCGTGGAACGCCGCCGACATCCGGGGCGAGGCCGAGCGGCTGATCGCCGCCGCAGGCGTCGTCGCCGACGCCGGGGTGCGCATCGAGCTGGCCGAAGACCTCACCGCCCGCGCGATGGACCGGTGCGTGCCGTTGCTGGACCGCGACGGGGTGCCCGAGCACATCCGCGCCTGGACCTCCCAGCCGGTCCTCGACGTCGAAGCCGACCTGACCACCCGGCTCGCCGCCCGCGCTGCGCGCGGCGTGCCGGACACCGTCCCGGCACTGCCGGTCGAGCGCGTGGCCGCCGCCGGCCGGCTGGATGCCGGCCAAGCCGCGGCGGTCGCCGCGCTCGCCGGCGACCGGCCCCTGGTGGTGGTCGAGGGCGCCGCCGGGGCGGGCAAGACCACCACCCTGTCCGCCACCCGCGACCTGCTCGAGGCACAACATCGCCGGCTCGTGGTGGTCACCCCCACCCGCAAGGCAGCCAAGGTGGCCGCCTGCGAGGTGGGGACGGCCGCCGGGTCGGCGGCATCCCTGGCCTTCCAGCACGGCTGGCGCTGGAACGACGAAGGGCGTTGGACCCGGCTCACCGCCGGCCAGGTCGACCCGGCGACCGGCCGTGTGTACGCCGGGCCGAACGAGGCCGCGCAGCTACGGCCCGGGGACCTGCTGCTGGTCGATGAGGCCGGGATGCTCGATCAGGACACCGCCCGCGCCCTGCTCACCGTCGCCGACGAGTGCCGGGTCCGGGTGGCGCTGCTCGGCGACCGGCACCAGCTGTCCGCGGTCGGCCGCGGCGGCGTCCTAGACCTCGCCATCGGCCAGGCCGACCCCGGGGCGCACCTGACACTCGACTCCGTGCACCGCTTCACCCGAACCGACGAGGAAGGCCGCACAACACGCGACACCGGCTACGCCGAGCTGACCCTGGCCATGCGCACCGGCGAGGACCTCGGCGCCGTCTTCGACGCCCTCCTCGCCCGCGGCCAGATCCGGCTGTTCCCCGACGCCGCCGCGCTGCGCGACGCGCTGGCCGCCACCGCCGCCGAGTCTTATGCCGCAGGCCGACCGGTGGCCGTGGTGGTGGACACCCGCGACCAGGCCGCCGAACTCAACACCGCCATCCGGGAACGGCTGGCCGTCGCCGGCCGGGTCGATGACCGAACGGTGGCCGTCACCGGCGCCGGGGAGCGGATCGGCGCCGGGGACCGGATCGCCACCCGGCGCAACGACCGTCACCTCGACGTCGCCAACCGCGACACCTGGGTGGTCACCGCGGTCGGCCGCCGCGGCGGGCTGCTCGTCACCCCTGCTGTCACCCCCACCGGCACCGTCCCCGGGAACGGGTCCGGCGGTGTCACCCCGGCCGGCCTAGGGACCCGCGTACTGCCCGCGGACTACGTCACCGAGCACGTCGAGCTCGCCTACGCCTCCACCGCGTACGGCGTGCAGGGCGACACCGTCACCGCCGCGCACGTGGTGGTCGGCGAGCAGACCGGCGCCTCCTCCTGCTATGTCGGGATGACCCGCGGCCGAACGGCGAACACCGCCCACCTCGTCGCCACCGACGCCGACCAGGCGCGGGGACAATGGATCGCCGTGTTCGCCCGCGACCGCGCAGACCTCGGCCCCGCGCACGCCGCCCAGCTCGCCGCCGCCGAGGCCGCCCGGTACGCCACTCCCCGCCCGCTGGAGCAGACGCTCGCCGACCTGCACTCTGCGTGGACGGCCGAGCAACGCTGCCTCGACCGGCTCGCCCACGACCTGCCGCGCCGGGACGCGCTGCGCGAGATCGTCGCGCTCGAGTCCGCCCACGCCGACCGGGCCGCCGCGCTCACAGATGCGTATCGGCAGACAGGGATCGACGCCCGCCACGCGACGGCGCGGGCCGACGCCAGCGGCGCGGTCGTCACCGCCGAGACCGACCGGATCCGCGACACGCTGCTCGGCAGCTGGGACACTGGGCGTGACGCCGCCCGTGACGCCGCGCAGGTCGTGCTCGATGGTCCCGGCCGGCTCCGGCTGCGGCGGGCGGCGGTGAACCGGGCCGGCGAGCAGCTGGTCGACTGGGCGGACGCCTGGCGGCCCTACCTGCCGGCCATGCCCACCGACCCGCAGCAGCTCGCGCGCCTGGCTGACCGGTCCGACGACCGACCGCGGCTGTGGACTGCCTTCGACTCCTACGCCCGCCACCACGCCGAACACGCCCATCCGGAGCACGCTCAGTTGCGCGAGACCGCAGCCACCGCCCAGGAGACCCACCGGCACGCCGGGGCCGCGCTGGCCGACGCCCGCCGTCAGCACGAGGACCGGCTCGCCCGCTTCGGACCTCTCGCCCGAACCCTCGACCCGGCGGAGCGACTGTCCGACACCGACCGGGCCATCACCGCCGCCCGAGCAGAACTGGCCGCCGTCGGCGCCCGCGTTGCGCGTCTGACGGCCGAGCCGGCTCTTCTCGCCCAGCCGGTCGACCGCCTCGCCCAGGAGCGGGTCACCTGGCGTGCACACCAGGACGCAGACCCGAACCCACACGGATCGGCCGCCCCGCTGCTGACCGCCTCCGAACCGGGTGTCCGCCGCCCGCGGCCCGAGGATCTTCAATACATCTCGCCGCACCGCGCCCCGGGGCGGGGCATATCGCGCTGAACGGGCGGCCCTCCCCGAGCCTCCGACGACGGGGCTGAGACTCGGCCGCCAGCGTCGACGCTCCGTCGCCCAGGCGGGGGTGGGTGCCGCGAGCCTACGGCGCTCACCACCACGCGGATGGTTCACCGGCGGCGTGCGGATCAGTGGGGGCACTTCGCCCGACAGCCGCCCACACCGCGCCCACAAGACGCCCACAGAAGGGCCGTCCGCGACCAACGTCGACCGAACGCAGCAAACGGTATTTCTGCTGGTCAAGACACAGTTCCGCGGAGAATGCGCTGATCAGAAGAGCGTCTCTTGGGAACTTTTATCCGCGGGTTGTGGGTTCGATCCCCACGGGGCCCACTGGACAGCAGGCGTGGATCCTCGGCCTCCCCTCGCGGTAGCGGGCGGCGCGTACGCCGCAGCCGGAAGTTCGAGCCGCGCCTCCGCCCTGGCTGGCGGTCGGCTGGAGGTCCGGAACCGGCTGAGCACCCGCCAGTTGCTGGGCGCGGACATCGAGCGGGTTTCCTCGGCTCGGACCATGGGGGTCGGGTCGAACCGCCGACTCGTGGTGCACCTGAGAGACGGGGCGGCCGTGCCGCTCGCGGCGACCGAAGCTCTGCCGCTACCCGGGCAGCTCCGGGCGCTGGAGGAGCAGTCGGCGGAACTGCTCCACTGGCTCCGGGACCACCGCTCCCGGTAGACGCTGGCCGACATCAGCCGCCAAGCTGCCGGGTCCGCAGCGGATCCCTCGCGTCCTGCTCGGGCCCGGTGCGTCTCGTAAGCGCTGCACCCTCACGGCGTCGCCCATATCCTGCTCCTCGGACTCGCGGCCGCGTGCGGCGCGAACGGGCTCCTGAGAGACGCGGGGGGATGCGGATGAGCGACCTGAGGGTGGACTTCGAGACGCTGCGCAGCAGCGCCGAGACGGCGAAGGTGATCAAGGCCGCCTTCGACGACCTCGCGTCCCGCGTGGGGGACACGCGCGACTGCTGGGGCCACCCCGGGATCGCCGACGCCATGCACACCTTCGGCACGAACTGGCGCTACCACCGCACGATCCTCAGCGAGGAGATCCAGGCGACCGGCGACAAGCTGGAGAAGTGCCTGGAGGTCTTCCAGGAGGCCGACCAGGCGCTGGCCTCGAGCACCCCCACCAGCAGCACCGGCGGACAGCAGGGGCCCCGATGAGCGCGCGACCCGGGAACTGGGGCCTGCTGGAGCTCGGCCGCGACCCGCTGCCGGGCGACCCGGACGAGGTGGCGACCGAAGCGGCGCACTACCGGGACCTCGCGCAGGAGATCCGCAGCCAGGTCGCCCGGCTGCGCGAGCTGGCCTCCGGCACCAACGAGCTGGTCGGCAGGTTCGCCCCCGAGGTGCGCGAGAGCGCCGAGGAGCTCGCCACGCACCTGGGCCAGGCGCAGGGCCGCTTCGACACCGTCGCCGCGCAGCTCGACCGCTGGCACCCGGAGCTGGAGCACGGGCGGATCGAGACCGGGAGCCTGCTGCGCCGCGCCGAGGACGCGAAGCACGAGGCCGCGGTGAACGAGCCGTCCGGCACACCCGTCGATCCGACCGACCCCGCCGCGGTGGCCGCCGACCAGGCCCGCAGCAGCAGGCTCCAGCAGGCCACGTCGGAGCTCAACGCCCTGGTCAGCCAGTGCCGGACGCTCCTGGACGACGTCAACGGCGTCGGCGACGACGTCGCCCGCACGATCGAGGACGCCTCCTCCGACAGCCTCGAGGACAGCTGGTGGGACCGGAACGTCCGGTCGTTCATCCACGAGCACGCGGACTTCCTCAAGCTCATCGCCGACGTGCTCACCTGGGTGGCGACCGGCCTGGCGATCGCCGTCCTGCTGCTCAGCAACCCGGCCGGCTGGATCGCCCTCGCCGCCATCGCGTTCACCGCGGGCGCCATGGTGATCCACACGGCCCTGGCGGCGAACGGCGACGGCTCGTGGGCCGACGTCGGGATGGACGCGTTCGCGCTGGTGACCTTCGGCGCCGGCCGGCTGCTGACGTCGGGTGCGAAGACGGCGCTGGCGGCCCGTGAGGGCATGGCGGCCTTCAGCGCCGCGTCGCGGACCGCGCGGCAGGCGTTCGCGAGCGCCAGCGGAGTGTTCGGCAAGGCCGGGGCCTGGCTCACCAGGAGCAACCTCGTGGCGCGCAACCTCCGGGGAGCCGGGGCGGCCCTTTCCCGTTTCCAGCAGGTCCGGGGGCAGAACCTGGTGGGCGACGTGCCGGTGCTGTCCTGGCTGTCCTTCGGGGAGAAGCAGGGAGCTCTGCTGCACCAGGCGATCCAGACGTCGGTCCGCCAGCACGGGCCGGGCGTGCTGCTCAACGGCGCACTGGCGATGTCCAACGGCGCGCGCGCCGCGTTCCTGGCCGGGACCACGGCCGACGTCGCCGGGAAGATCGTCAACCCCTCGTTCCCGGGGATCCGGCCCGACGGCGCGCCGCTGCTCCCGGGCGTGCCGGTCGTGGACCAGTGGCTCCAGGAGCACACCGTGCACGGCGCTCCGGTGTTCCGCTAGATGCTGGAACTGACCCGACTCGCCCGCGGCATCGGTTTCGTCTTCCTCGGCTACTTCGCCGGCTGGCCGCTGCTCGCCGTGCTCGGTGCCGTGCTCACCCGGGGCTTCGACGTCCAGGGGTTCGAGCGGGTGGTCGAGTGGTGGATCTGGCCCGTGCCGGGCATCTTCCCGGTCCTGTCGGTGGTGCTCGCCGTGGACTTCTTCCGCAGGCTGCGCGGGCACCGGCTGCGACCGGCCAAGGTGGGCAGCTACCGCTTCGTCGCGCTCCTGCTCACCTTCGGAGCGGGCTTCGCGGTCAGCCGGCACTGGGCACCGCTCCTGATCAGCGGGCTGTGCCTGCTGGCGATGTTCGCCCCGGTCAAGAAGCGCGCCGCCGCCTCGGTGGAGGCATGAGCCTGTTCCGCCGTCGCCGCACGGCACCCCCCACGGCCGCGCGGGCCGCCCTCAAGGACCCGGTCTTCGCCTGCTCCACCCCGGGCGTCGCGGCGGTCCACGTCGACTACGACCCCGCGGTCTGGGTGCGCACGCCCAAGCCGGGCCAGGACCGCACCGACTGGGTGGCGGACCACCTCGCGGCCTTCGCCAGCGACCTGGATCTCGACGCCTCGGACGTTCTCTACCAACACGCCCGCATCGCCCTCGACCTCGTCGCCGACAGCGGCATGGGGCACACCTGCGACTTCGTCTCGGTCCAGGGCGAGGGCCAGGAGACGGGCATCGTCGCCTACGTCAACGTGGTCGACGAGGAGCTGGGCTGGCTGGAGCACGGCGACCCCGAGGCGTTCACCACCATGGCCGACCTCGCGGCGCAGGGCGGCGAGCTCCGACGTCCCGAGCACTTCCCGACGCGTCGCGACCCGCGCAGCTGGCGGGTGTCGCGCGAGCAGAGTCTGGACCCGGAGACCCTGTCCACCACGTTCCTCGAGCGGGCCTACCGCTGCATCGCCGCCGAGGCCGGCCGCCCCGCCGTCCACCTGTACGGGGGAGGCTTCTACTCGTCCCCGCAGTCCGTGGCGCCGCTGCTCGGCCTCTTCGTGAAGGTCGACGTGCAGCTCGAGGAGCCTCGTGGCTGACCCCACCGACGACGGGTCCCAGATGACGGCCCCCGACATCGCCGTGGCCGTCGACTTCGACCCCGGGGTGTGGATGGTCGGCCCGACCGACGGGGACGCCGAGGGCTGGACCGAGGGAGCGCTCGCCGCGGTCTGCGCCGATTTCGTGATCGCCGACGGCAGCGCGGCGCAGACCGCGGTGCGCGAGGTGTTGCTCGCCTTCGCCACCGCCGAGCTCGGTTCGGACTTCCGCTTCCTGCGCCTGCGCAGCCTGGCCGACGTGCCGGTCATCGCCCTGCTGCACATCTGGCCGGTGGATCCGACCGACGTCGATGCCGCACGGCGGGGCGCTGCCGTGCTCTCCGAGTTCGAGCCCGGGACCCGGTGGTACGACCACGGGCCCCAGCTGCTGGACCTGGACGAGGAAACGGGCCTGAAGCGGGCGCTGCGGTACGCCCTCGGCGACGACGGCCGGCTCAGCAGCGTGATCCGCTACCACCGGCGGGTGGCCCGGCCGGCGGCGGACGTCGTCCTCACCTGTGCCGGCGCGGACCTGCGCACGACCGCCATGGCGCTGGGCGACCTCGACGACCTCGCGCGGGCGGTCCAGCTGATCGAGCCGCGAGGGACGCGGCCGTGACCCGGATCAGCTCCTACCGCCTCGTCCTGCCGCCACCGTGGGTGCGGGTGCCGCTCGGCCCGGACGCGCGGGACCGGGTGCACGACATCGTGGAGCAGGCGGCCGCCCAGGCGCCTCGGAACATGTCGCCGGACCAGCTCGGCCCGCTGAAGCGGGAGCTCGAGCGGCGCATGCTCGGCCAACTCGCGGCGGCGGCCGACCGCGGCGGCCTGGACC
Source organism: Blastococcus sp. TBT05-19 (assembly GCF_003319095.1). Lineage (GTDB taxonomy): Bacteria > Actinomycetota > Actinomycetes > Mycobacteriales > Geodermatophilaceae > Blastococcus. The sequence continues at coordinate 8,696 of NZ_QOHI01000003.1, forward strand.
ACTACTTCCCCCTGGGCCCGATGCACGGGATCAACCTCGGGGCGTCCTTCTTCGTCGCCGCCGTCACGCCACCGGGAGGGACCGCGGACCTGACGCCGGACGCGCTCGCCGGCGGCGTGCTCACCGAGCTCGTGGCGTCCACGCCGGGAGCGGTCGCGGTGGAGATCGGGGGCACGGTGTGGGTCCGCACCGACGGCGTGGACGCACCCGATCCCGGCCGCACCGGTGGCGTGGACGTGCCGGTCCGCCGGGTCACCTACCTGACGGCGGTTCCCGACGACCCCGGGCAGTGGATCCTCGTCACCTTCAGCACCGTCGGCGACGGCGACCCCGACAGCGAGCACACCCTGCTCACGGTGGAGCTGTTCGACGCGATCATGAGCACCTGGCGCTGGGCCACCGGCCCCGACGGCTGGGACTGACCGCTCAGCGGCGGAGCGCCGGTACCGGCCGGCCGCCGGGGTGCCGATGGAGAGGGGACGGCGAAGCATGCCCTCCGCCCACCCCGTCCGACACGCCGGGGTGTCGCGACCGCGACCGGGATGACCGACACCGGGATCGCCGCTTCCACGCTCAGATCCCGCGGACTTGTCGACAAGACGCCGGGCCGGGGAACAGGTCGTCGACCCGCCTCGGGGGCGTCGGCAACGAATCGGAAACGGGGCGTCCGCGAGGTGTCGCGGAACGGGTCCCGGGGGCCTCCTCGCTCCCTAGCCTTCGGGTCGTCCGCGGCGCTTCCCCAGCCGCGGAGCACGACCCAGAGGAGCTCCCCGTGAACGCGCCCGGCCTTCCGGTCCACACCCCCGTCCCATCCGTGGGACGCCCTGACCACGGACTGGCCCTGGTCCTGGACCTGATGACCTACGAGCTGCCGGCGACGTCGACGGCCGGCCCGGGGTTCGTGGCGCGTGCGCAGGACTGGGCCCAGCGGGCGGCCGCCTGGGGCGAGGGACCGCGGGGAGCCTGGCGTGCCTGGTGAGCTGATCTGGCTGGCGCTGTCCCTGCTCAGCAGCGTCGGGCTCGTGATCGTCCTCGGTACCAGCTCCACCGCGCGGTACGAGTTCGAGCGCAACGGCGTCCAGCAGCAGCGGCAGCGGACGGCGGCGCCGACCTCAGCACCCGTCGCCGCTCCCGCGGCGCAGGTCCCCGCCGCCGGCCCGGGTGCCGCGCAGGCGGCGCCGGCGCCGAAGTCCGTCGCCGTGGGCACCCACCCGTCGGCGCGGCTGGCCACGGTCGCCCCGATGGCGACGGGCTGGTGGCTCGTCGACGGCCCCGGCGCCCCGCTGGCCGGCCCCTTCGCCGACGTCATCGACGCGGACTGGGCGGCCTTCTCCCTCGGGCTGCCCGAGAGCGCGCGGACCGTCTACGGCGCCCAGCGCGAGGACGGCGGCGTCGCCCGTCGTCAGTCCCCGCAGGAGCGGGTGTGGCTGGACGAGCTGGGACGTCAGCTGGACCGGCTGCCCGAGGAGTGGACCGAGCTCATCAGCGACGACGACGCCCTGACGACGCTCGCCGTCGACGTCACCGCGGCACTGCTGGAGGCCGGCCTGCCGCTGCACGACTGCGACGGGCACGCCGCCGAGGGGCGCGGTACCGGCGGCGCCTGCCTGACCCCGCGCCCCGAGGCCGGCGGGCTGGTCGTCACGTGGCGGCAGCACGACCGGATGAGCGTCCAGCAGGTGCGCGGCGCCGACGCCGACGCCGCCGTGCAGCAGGCGATGACCGCCGCCGTCGTCACGGTGCTGGAGCAGCTCGGCTTCGTCGTCGAGCCCTACGGCGCCGCCGGCGGCCACCTGGTCACCGCGAGCGGCCGCTGAGCGTCAGGCGTCGAGGAACCGCTCGATCACCGGCGCCAGCTCCTCCGCCTCGGTGATGAGCGCGATGTGCCCACCGCTGTACACGTGCAGCTGCCCGTGGGGGAGGAGCCGGGCCATCAGCCGGGCGTTCACCACCGGGATGATCGGGTCGTCGTCGCCGGCGATCACCAGCGTGGGCTGCCGGATGAGCCGCAGGAAGGGCAGCGAGCTCCACCCCGCGCTGGACGCCAGCTGGTAGTAGTAGCCGCGCTTCGGGCCGACCCGCGTGTTGGCGTGCAGCGCGGCGGCGGCCCGTTCCGGCTCGGTGCGCATGGTGCCGCCGTAGATGTCGCCGGCGATCTGCCGGGCGTACGCGGGATCGCGGTGCCGGCGGGGCGTCAGCATCCGGGCGAGGACCCGCGGGTGGGCCGGCACCATCAGCGACCCGGTCGCCGTCGCGGCCAGCACCAGCCGGCGGCACCGACGGCGGTGCTGCACGGCGAAGTGCTGCGCGAGCCCGCCGCCCCACGACAACCCCAGCACGTCGACCGGTTCGTCGTACCCCAGCCTGCTCAGCACGCCGGCCACCACCGGGCTCAGCGTGGACAGCACGTAGGGGACGACGGGCCGCGGTGACCCGCCGACCCCGGGGACGTCGAATCGGACGACGGTCCGACGGGGGTGCAGGGCGTCGACCAGCGGCTGCAGCACCTCGAGGCTGGCGCCGATGCCGTTCATCAGCAGCAGCGGGGGGACGTCGTCGTCGGTGCCCTTCCGGACCGCGACCCGGATCGTCCGGCCGCCGACGGTCAGGCTCCGGACGAGCTCCGGGCTACTTGTCGAAGACATACGTCCCCGGTGCCTCGGCCAGCACGTCCAGCCCGTTCCCGCCCAGCTCGGCCGGGGCGTCGATCTCCTCACCGGACCGGTCGCCGAGCCAGGCCGTGAAGTCCGGCCACCAGGAGCCCTTGACGGTCTCGGCGGCCTTCATCCACTGCTGAGCGTCGGGCGGCGTGGACTCCGCGACCTGGAAGGTCGACTTCGGGTTGCCCGGCGGGTTCACCAGCGAGGCGATGTGACCGCTGGTCGACAGCACGAACCGGCTCTCCCCGCCCAGCAGCTGCGTCGTCCGGTAGCAGGCCTCCCACGGGCAGAGGTGGTCGGCGATCCCGGCGGTGGCGTAGGTGTCGACCGTGACCGCGGAGAGGTCCACCGGCGAGCCGAGCATCGACACCTCGCCGGCCTTCGTCAGGGCGTTGCGCACGGCGACGTCGATGAAGTCGCGGTGCAGACCGGCCGACATCCGCGTGGTGTCGGCGTTCCAGTAGAGGATGTCGAAGTTCGGTGGCGGCTTGCCCTGCAGGTAGTTGTTGACCCAGTAGTTCCAGATCAGGTCGTTGGGTCGCAGCCAGGCGAACACCTCGGCCAGCTGGGCGCCGTCCAGGTAGCCCTTCTTGCGGGACCGCTCGGTCGCGGCCTCCACCGCCCCGGGGTCCATCAGCGCGGACACCGTGCCTGCCTTGGACCAGTCCAGGACGGTGACGGCGTAGCTGGCGGCGCGCACCCGGTCCTGCCGGCCGGTCGCGGCGAGGTGGGCCAGCACCATCGCCGTGATGATGCCGCCGGAGCAGAACGCCTGGAGCGCCACCTGCTCCTGCCCGGTGATCGTCTCCACGGCGTCCATCGCGTCGAGCAGGGCCTGGCCGTAGGTGTCGAGGTCCCAGTCGGCGTGCCGCTCGTCGGGGTTGCGCCACGAGATCATGAAGACCTGCTGCCCGGCGGCCACGTAGTGCTCCACGATGCTGCGGCCCGGCGCGAGGTCGGTGATGTAGAACTTGTTGATCGTCGGCGGCACCATCACCAGCGGCAGCGAGCGGACCTTCTCGGTGGTCGGCCGGTACTGGATGAGCTCGAAGACCTCGGTCCGGAGCACGACGGCGCCGGGCGACACCGCGAGGTCCTCCCCGACGGTGAACGCGTCCGGCTCGACCATCGAGGGCACGCGCGGCGGCGAGGTCAGGTCCGACACCAGCCGGCGCACGCCCTCGACCACGTTGTGCCCACCGGTGTCGATCGTGGCCTTGAGCGCCAGCGGGTTGAGGAACGGCACGTTGCTGGGCGCCAGCGCGTCGACGAGGTTGGTCGCGGTGAAGCGGATCCGCTCGTCGTCCTGCCAGTCCAGGTCGGCGTCCTCGATCAGCTCCCAGGCGGTGCGCGCCGTCGCCAGGTGCAGCTGCATCGCCCGCTTGAGCAGGGGGTTGCCGCTCCACGCGGGATCGGCGAAGCGCTTGTCCTTCTTGCCCGGGGCCAGTTCCGAGCGGCCGGTGGTGATCCGGCCCAGCTCGCCGACCAGTTCGCCGGCCCGGCGGGCCACCGTGCCCGGCTTGCGCGCCAGGGAGGACCCGAAGTGCAGGGTCGTGCTGAGCGGGGGGACGAGCCGGCGGAGCGGGCCCCGGGCGGCGTCGACCAGGACCATGTCGAGGCCGGTCGCCGCCTCGGCCGCAGCCTCCGGCGTGCCGGTCGACGCGACGGCCTCGGGGCGCTCGCGAGGCGGAGCGGAGGCGTTCTGCGCTGGTTCGGTGGCGGGCTGGGCCATGCGGGTCTCCTTCACGCGCGCCGCCTGCGAGAGGGCCGGAGCGCCGCCCTCGAGGCGCGGATGTGACCCCGACCACTCAACCACAGCCACCGGAACGGGGCAGGCTGGAAAGGGGCGCCCGAAAACGGTTGTGGAGCGTGTGCTCCAATACGGGCCGTGGCCCGCCCCCGTCTCCGCACAGCCGACGAGCTGCTCGACGCCGCCGAGGCGCTGGTGGTCGACTCCGGGCGCGGGGGCCTGACCGTGCGGGCGCTGAGCGCCCGGACCGGCGCCTCGAACGGCAGCGTCTACCACGCGTTCGGCGACCTGGAGTCACTCCTCGCCAGCACCTGGCTGCGCCGGGCCCGCCAGTACCTCGCCCTCCTGCGGCAGTCCGTCGACGCGGACCTGCTCGCGGGTGAGGGGCGGCGGGCGGTCCTCGCCGCGGCCGACACCCCGGCCCGGCTCGCCGAGCAGGACCTCCGCGCCGCCCGGCTGCTCACCGCCCTCACCCGCGACGACGTCCTGACCGACGGCGTGGCCGAGCCGGTGGCCTCCGACCTGCGGGCTCTGGACCAGGAGCTCGGCGAGGTGCTGCGGGCACTGGCCCGCGCCGTCCGCGATCGCGCCGGCCGCGCCGCGGTCGACGTCGTCACCACCTGCGTCGTGCGCCTCCCGGCGGCGCTGCTCTTCCCCGAGATCCGCGCCGGCCGGGTGCGCTCCCTGGCCCGCCGGCAACTGGCGGCCGCCGTCGGCGCCGTCCTCGACACCCCCTAGGAGAACCGATGCCCGCGCTGGACCGGCAGGACGACGTCTTCGTCCTCGACCTCGGTGACACCGAGAACCGCTTCTCCCCCGACTGGCTGACGGCGGTCGAGGCGGCCCTGGACGAGGTCGAGGCGGCCGAGGGTGCCCGCGCCCTGGTCACCACGGCGACCGGCAAGTTCTTCTCCAACGGGCTGGACCTGGACTGGCTCTTCGCCCACGCCGACCAGCACGAGGCCTACGTCGTGCGCGTGCACGAGCTCTTCGCCCGCGTGCTCACCCTGCCGCTGATCACCGTGGCCGCCCTGCAGGGGCACACCTTCGCGGCCGGCGCGATGCTGTCGCTGGCCCACGACTTCCGCGTCATGCGGGCCGATCGCGGCTTCTGGTGCCTCCCCGAGGCCGACATCGGCATCCCGTTCACCCCGGGGATGTCCGCGCTGATCCAGGCCCGCCTGACCCCGCAGACGGCGCACGAGGCGATGACCACCGGACGGCGCTACGGCGGCGCCGACGCCCAGGTGGTCGGCCTCGTCGACCAGGCCGTCGAGGAGGACGCCGTCCGGTCCACTGCGGTCGAGCTGGCCGCGTCGCTGACCGGCAAGGCCGGCGACACCCTGGGGACGATCAAGACCCGGATGTACGCACCCGCGCTCGCGGCGCTGCGCGAGCGGGCGTCCGCGACCGGCTGAGCGCCGACGGGGCCGGCGTCACACGATGGCGCTGGCCCCGGTCACGCCCCGGCCGACGATCAGGGTGTTGACCTCGCGGGTGCCCTCGTAGCTGTAGATCGCCTCGGCGTCGGCGACGTACCGGCCCACGTGGTTCTCCAGCAGGATGCCGTTGCCACCCATCAGCTCGCGGGCCCAGCCGACGGTCTCCCGCATCCGCATCGTGCAGAAGGCCTTGGCGAGCGAAGCCTGCTCGTCGGACATCTCGCCGGCGCCCTGCAGCTGCGACAGCCGGGCGCACATGGCCGCCGAGGCGGTGATGTTGCCCAGCATGCGCACCAGCAGGTCCTGCACGAGCTGGAACTCCACGATCGGCTGGCCGAACTGCTGGCGGCCCATCGCGTAGCGCAGGGCGTGCTCGTAGGCGCCGCGGGAGCAGCCGACCGCGGACCACGCCACGCCGGCGCGGGTCATGCGCAGCACGTTCGCCGTCTCCCGGAAGCTGTGCGCCTCCTGCAGCCGGTTCTCCTCCGGCACCCGCACGCCCTCGAGCGTGATGTGCGCGTTCTGCACCGCCCGCAGGGCGATCTTGTCCTCGAGGTCGACGGCGGTGAAGCCCGGCGTCCCCTGCTCGACGACGAAGCCGAGCACGCGTTCGGTCTCCACGTCGCGGGCCCAGATGATGATCAGGTCGGCGAAGCTGGCGTTGCCGATCCACTTCTTCTCGCCGTCGAGCACCCAGGTGTCGCCGTCGCGGCGGCAGGTCGTCTGGAGCCCCTTGGCGACGTCGGACCCGTGCTCGGGCTCGGTCAGCCCGAACGCGCCGATCAGCTCCATGCGCGCCATGGCCGGCAGCCAGCGCTCCTTCTGCTCCTCGGAGCCGCACAGGTAGATCGAGCCCATGGCGAGCCCGCCGTGCACGCCCATGAAGGTGGAGATCGACGGGTCGCCCTTGGACAGCTCCATGGCGATCATGCCGTCGACGAGCTGCGACCGGCCGGGGCAGCCGTAGCCGGAGTAGGGGTTGCCGGCGATGCCGAGCTCGGCCATGGCGGGGATGAGCTGGGTGGGGAACGTGCCCTTCGTCCAGTGCTCGTTGATGACCGGCTCGACCTGCTCGTCCATGAACGTGCGCACCCGGTACAGCAGCGCGCGCTCGTCCTCGTCGAGCAGCGCCTCGAGGTCGTAGAAGTCGGACGTGATCGTCGAGCGGTCGGTCATCGCGGGGACCTACCCGCGGCACCCCGGCCCGCAACCAGTGGCATGCGCCTCCGGGGAAGCGGGCACTCCGGAGGTCGAGACCCGATCAGCCGGGAGGCCCCCGTGACCAGATCCATCGCCGACCAGACCGTCGAGGAGCTGGGTGGTCCGGGCAGCGTGCTCGCCCGCCAGCGCCGCGACCACGTCCAGCTCGACCAGCTGCTCCACGAGCTCGACGGCAGCACCGGCACCGCCCAGGAGGAGGTGCTCGCCCGCATCGACCGGCTCGTCTTCAGCCACGCCTTCGCGGAGGAGACCGTGCTGTGGCCGGTCATCCGACGGGTCCTCCCCGACGGCGACGCGCTCACCCTCCAGGTCGAGGAGGAGCACCAGGAGGTCAACGAGCTCGTCACCGCCCTCGAGCGCGACGGGCTGGACTCCCCGGAGCGCCCGGCGAGGCTGCGCCGGCTGGTGGAGGTGCTGCGCGAGGACGTGCGCGACGAGGAGGACGTCCTCTTCCCGCGGCTGCAGGAGGCGCTGAGCCACGAGGAGCTGCGGGCGCTGGGCCGTCGCTGGGCGCTCATGGCCCGGAGGTCGCCCACCCGCCCGCACCCGACGGTCTCCCGCCGGCCGCCGGGCAACGCCCTCTCCGGGCTGCCCCTCTCGCTGATCGACCGGACCCGGGACGTGGTCGACGCCGCGGCCCGTCGAGCGCCGGAACGGTTCGTCCCGGCCGGCCGCGCGGTGAGCCAGGGACTGGCCGCGGTCGCCGCCGTCGTCGAGCGGCTGCCGCTGTCCCGCACGGGCGACCGACCGCCGACCAGCCGCTGAACGCACGTCAGGGGCCCTCTCCCGCACGGGGAGAGGGCCCCTGACGTGTGGTGGGGCCGGTCGTTACGTCGTCTGCTTGTCCTTGGGCTCGGCGCGGGCGTCGAGCTGGATCTCCTTGTCGGCGCGCGGGACGCCGTCCTTGAGCTCCTTGGTCCGCTCGATCTCGGCGTCGAGCTCGATGCCGAGCAGCAGCGTGACGTTGATCAGCCAGAACCAGATCAGGAAGATCACGACACCGGCCAGCGCCCCGTACGTGGCGTTGTAGCTGCTGAAGTTGGCGACGTAGAAGGCGAAGGCGGCCGAGGCGACCACCGCGACCAGGATGGCGACGCCGGCTCCCGGGCTGACCCACTTGAAGCCGCGCAGCCGCACGTTGGGGGTCGAGTAGTAGAGGACGGCGATCATCAGCGCCAGGATGACGAGGATGACCGGCCACTTGGCGACGGCCCACACGGTCTGCCCGGCCTCGCCGATCCCGATGGTCGAGGCGATGGCGTCGACGACGGGACCGCTGAGCACCAGCAGCGCCACGATGACCGCGGCGAACAGGACGCCGATCAGCGTGATCAGCAGCTGCAGCGGCTTGAGCTTCCAGACCTTGCGGCCTTCCGGCGTCTCGTAGACGACGTTGGCCGCGCGGGTGAAGGCCCCGACGTAGCCCGACGCCGACCAGATGGCGCCGGCGAGACCGATGACCAGGCCGATGCCGGCAGCCTGGTCGTTGCCGGCGATCTGGTCGATCACCGGGCCGACCGTGGTCGCGGCGCTCTCCGGCACGACCGTGGTCAGCGCTTCGCGGAGCTGCTCCGGCGTGGTGAAGAGCCCGACGATGGACGCCAGTGCGGCGATCGCGGGGAACAGCGCCAGCACGCCGTAGTAGGTGAGGGCGGCCGCCCAGTCGGTGAGGCCGTCCTCGCTGAACTCCTTGAGCGTGCGCTTGAGCGTGCCGCCCGTGGTCGGCTTCGGGTCGGCGCCGGTGGGCGCGAAGTCCGACCGGGTGCCGCTGACGTTGTCGTCGTCGGGCGCGGGGTCGTTCGCGGCGTGGTTGCCGTTGAATCGGGTGTCCGCCGCGGTGCGGCTGGACGAGCCGGTGGCTCGGGCCATGAAGATGTCCTCCGGTCGGCGGGGGCGGTCGTCCCCGTCGGTTCCCCGGACGTCCCCGTTCCATGCCGGACGCGCCGGTGACGGTTCGATATCGGTCGGTCAGCGCAGTCCGGACACCGGTGACCACTCGCCGGCGCCGGCGGTGGTCTCCTCGACGTCGGCGGGGGGACCCTGCCGGCGCCCAGGACCGGAGCGCAGGCCGAGCACCGCGACCGCCACGACGACGGCCGAGGCCACGGCGCCGACCAGCGCCACGAGCGTGACGGCGATGGCCCGGGGGAGCCCGGTGCCGGGATCGAGGGTGGCCGCGATGAGAGTGACCGCGACCGTGCTGCCGAGCGCCTGGCCGACGGCGCGGGCGATCGAGTTCACCGCGTTGGCCACGCCGGTCTCGTCCTCGTGGACCGCCTGCACGACCAGTGCCGGCAGCGACGCGTAGGCGATCGTCACCGAGAGCTGGGTCAGCAGCCCGGCGACGATCACCTGCCAGGGCTCGGCGCGCAGTCCGGCGAGCATGCCGAACCCGACGACGCCCATGGCCGCCCCGGCCATCAGCGTGGGCAGTGCCCCGAACCGGCCGACGAGCCGCCCGGCGAACGGTGCGACGACGATCCCCGCGATCCCACCGGGCAGCAGGTAGACGACGGCCGACTCCAGCACGGTGGCCCCGAACCCGTAGCCGGTGATCTCCGGCGGCGACTGGACGTGCTGGAGGACCGCGAGGAAGGAGGCGAAGAGGGCGATCCCGGTCATGAGCCCGGCGAGGTTGGGGACGACGGTCCGCCGGTCGGTCAGCATCGACGGGCGCACCAGCGGCTGGGCGGTCCGCCGCTGCAGCACGACCCAGCCGGCGAGGACGACGACGGAGCCGGCCAGGCACCCGATCGTGCCGGGGGAGGCCCAGCCCCAGGTCGGTCCCTGCGACAGCGGCAGCAGGAGCAGGACGAGGCCGAGCCCCAGGACCGCCGCGCCCCACCAGTCGATGCGGCCCGACGCCGTGCCGGGGGAGTGGGGCAGCAGCCACGCGCTGAGGGCCAGGGACGCCAGCGTCACGGCGAGGCCGACCCAGAACGCGTGCCGGTAGTCGCCGTCGTCCCCGGTGAGCAGGCCGGTGGCGACCAGGCCCACGACGCCGCCGACGGCCAGCGTGCTGCTGACCACGGCCATCGCGACGCTGAGGCGGGTCTTCGGCAGCTCCCGGCGGAGCACGCTGATCGACAGGGGGAAGAGGCCGTAGGAGGCGCCCTGGAGGACCCGGGCGACGAGCAGCAGCGGCAGGGACTCGGTCACGATCGCCAGGAGGGTGCCCAGCGAGACGACCGCGAGGATCGCGAGGATGACCGGCCGCTCGCCGCGCAGGTCACCGAGCCGGCCCAGCACCGGGGTCAGCACCGCCGCGGCCAGCAGGTTGGCGGTCAGCACCCAGCCGGCGGCGGAGGGGGAGATGCCGAGCTGGTCCTCGATGCGGCCGAGGGCCGGCACCACGAGGCTCTGCAGCAGCGCGAGCGTGGTGACCCCGAGGGAGAGCGCGACGACCAGCACCACCGGACGGGCGCGCGTGGCTGTGGGGTCGGACACGTGTCGATCAGACCACGTCGCTCCGCACCCCCCGTACGGCGCGGCTCCGCCGCCGAAGAGTGTGGTTGTGCTCACACCCCGTCAGGTGAAGTGGGTGGATCGACGATTGAGAGGGAGGAGTTCGGGGGACACAGTCCCGCGACGACGTATGGCCGCCCGTGACCCGGCGGCAGTGGACGAGATGTATGGGGGAGATCTGCTGATGATGGTGTGGCCGGCTGTGGCCCTGCTGGGGTTCCTGTTCCTGACGGCCCTGGTCATCGCGATGGGCACGCAGTCCACCGCCCGGTACGAGCAGGAGCAGCGCGCTGCCAGCCGCTCCGCCGCCGGGCGCCCCGCGGCCCCCGAGGCCGTCGGCGCCGCCCGCGCCTGACCGGCACCTGACGCGACCGCGCCCCGTCACTCCTCGCGGAGTGACGGGGCGCGGTGCTGTTCCGGGGCGGCTCAGAGCACGGTCGCCGGGGTGTCCAGGACCGTGCGGTCGAGCGATTCCAGCAGGTCGAACCAGCCGCGGGTGCGCGGCAGCTCCCACCGCCAGAAGTAGCGGGCGGCGGCGCGCTTGCCCTCGTGGAAGTCGGTGGTGGCGCCCTCGCAGGCCAGCGCCTGCTCCAGCCACAGCCAGGCCACCACGATGTGCCCGGCGGCCTCGAGGTAGACGTGCGAGTTGGCCAGCGCGAGGTCAGGGTCGGCGGTTCCCCACAGCGTGGCGGTGACGGCGCCCATCCGGGCGACCGCGGCGTCCAGGTCGGCGGCGAAACCGGCCCACTGCGTGCCCGCCGCCCGCGCGGTCGTGGCCGCGATCGTCTCGCCGAGCAGGGCCAGACCCGCGCCGCCCTTCATCACGACCTTGCGGCCGAGCAGGTCCAGGGACTGGATGCCCTGCGTGCCCTCGTGGATCGGGTTGAGCCGGTTGTCCCGGTAGAACTGCTCGACCGGGTAGTCGCGGGTGTAGCCGTAGCCGCCGTGCACCTGGATGGCCAGGTCGTTGGCCACCAGTCCCCACTGGGAGGGCCAGGCCTTGGCGACCGGCGTCAGCATGTCGAGCAGCAGGTGGGCGCGCTCGCGGTCCTCGGCGCTCTCGGCGGTCTGCTCCTCGTCGACCAGGCGGGCGCAGTACAGCCCCAGCGCCATGCCGCCCTCGGCGTAGGACTTCGCCGCCAGCAGCATCCGGCGCACGTCGGTGTGCTCGATGATCGGCACCATCGGCGAGGCGGGGTCCTTGCCGGCCGCCGGGCGACCCTGGGTGCGGGTGCGGGCGTACTCCAGCGCGTGCAGGTAGCCGGTGTAGGCCAGCACCGTCGCGCCGACGCCGACACCGATCCGCGCCTCGTTCATCATGTGGAACATGTAGGTCAGGCCGCGGTGGGGCTCGCCGACGAGGTAGCCGACGGCGCCGGCCTGCCCGCCCGGCGTGTGCACCCCCTCGCCGAAGTTCAGCAGGGTGTTGGTCGTCCCCCGGTAGCCCATCTTGTGGTTGAGCCCGGCCAGGACGACGTCGTTGCGCTCGCCCAGGGAGCCGTCGGGGTTCACCAGGAACTTGGGCACGATGAACAGCGAGATGCCCTTCACCCCGGGCGGACCGCCGGGGATCTTGGCCAGCACCAGGTGCACGATGTTCTCGGTCAGCTCGTGGTCGCCGCCGGAGATCCACATCTTGTTGCCGGACAGCCGGTAGGTGCCGTCGTCCTGCGGCACCGCCTTGGTGGTGATGTCGGCCAGCGAGGACCCGGCCTGGGGCTCGGAGAGCGCCATCGTGCCGAACCAGCGGCCCTCGAGCTCGGGCCGCACGAAGGTGTCGATCTGCTCCTGGCTGCCGTGGGCCAGCAGCAGGCGAGCGTTGCCCATCGTCAGGAACGGATAGGCCGAGGTGCCGACGTTGGCCGCCTTGAACCAGGCGAACACGGCCTGGCCGACGGTGTGCGGGAGCTGCATGCCGCCGTACTCCTCGTCGAAGGACCCGGCCATCAGCCCGGCGTCGGTGAACACCTTGAGCGCCTTGGCCACCTCGGGGATCAGCACGGCCCGGCCGTCGACCATGTGCGGCTCGTTCTCGTCCGCGGTGCGGTTGTGCGGCGCGAAGTGGTCGGTGGCGATCTGCTGGGCGAGGTCCATCACCGCGTCGAAGGTCTCGCGCGAGTGCTCGGTGAAGCGCGACCGCTTGGTCAGCGACTCGACGTCCAGCCACTCGTGGAGCATGAAGTCCAGGTCGCGACGGGACAGGATCAACGACGACGAAGCCATGTCCCGACTCTAGGCCGCCACGTCCGGGCAGTCGTGGCCGCCGACACACGACGGGCCCGCCCGCGCCGAGCGCCGTCCTCCCTCACCGTTCCGGGTCCTCCCTCGCGGTCGACCGTGAGGGAGGACCCCTGGTGATCAGGTGACCTGATCACCAGCGGGACGGGGGGCGTCGCCGGGTCGGCCGACCGGCGGGGGCGTGGACGTCGGGGACGCCGCGCCGACCGCCTCGATCGCCTGCTCCGCCGGGTCGTCGACGTCGTGCGTCGCGGTGGCGCTCTGCTGCCGGGCCTGGATGCCCGACTTGTTGCTCAGCGCCAGCTGCGGCAGGAACAGGAACACGAAGAACCCGATCGCGACGACGCCCGCGGCGATGAGGAACACCAGGTCGATCGAGTCGGAGAACCCGGCCTTGAACGGCTGCGCCAGGTATCCGGGCAGCTCCTGGATGAACGAGGTGTCCGACAGGTCGGCGCCGGCGTCCAGCTGCCCGCTCTGCAGCGCCTGCGCCACCCGCGGGTCCTGCGCCGCCGCCGTCTCCACCCGGGCGCCGATGTCCTCGGGCAGCCGGGTGAACAGGATCGACAGGAACGCCGCGGTGCCGATCGTGCCGCCCATCTGCCGGAAGAAGGTCACCGAGGAGGTGGCCACCCCCATCTCCCGGGGGGAGACGGCGTTCTGGACGGCGAGGATGACCGGCTGGAAGTTCAGGCCCAGGCCCAGGCCGAGCATCACCATGAACGGCACGATCGCCCAGATCGAGGTGTCGGCGCCGACGACGAACGACATCGCGACGAGCGCCACGACCATCAGCGCGATGCCGACCAGCGGGAAGACCTTGTACTTGCCGGTCTTCGAGATCGCGATGCCCGACCCCATCGCGCCGGTCATGATGCCGGCGACCAGCGGGATCATCTGCAGGCCGGCGACGGTGGCGCTGGAGCCGTGCACGATCTGCAGGTACTGCGGGAGCAGCAGCAGCCCGCCGAACATCCCGGCGCCCATGACGATCGAGCCGATGCCGCTGACGGCGAAGCTGCGGTTCCGGAAGAGCCGCAGGGGCAGGAGGGCGTCGTCCCGGTAGGCCCGCTCGACGAGCACGAAGAGCACGAAGCCGAGCGCACCGACGGCGTAGCAGGCGATCGCGCGACCCGAGTCCCAGCCCCAGGTGCGGCCCTGCTCGGCGACGATCAGCAGCGGCACGAGGAACGTGATCAGCGCCAGCGCGCCGGGCCAGTCGATGCGGTGGTCGCGGCGCTCGTGCGGCAGGTGCAGCACGCGCCAGACGGCGGCGAACGCCAGCAGGCCCAGGGGCACGTTGATCCAGAAGATCCAGCGCCAGCCGTCGAGGCCGAGGATCGAGTCGTGGCCGGCGAAGAAGCCGCCGATGACCGGGCCCAGCACGCTCGAGGTGCCGAAGACGGCCATGAAGTAGCCCTGGTACCTCGAGCGCTCCCGCGGCGGCACGATGTCGCCGATGATCGCCAGCGCCAGGGACATGAGCCCGCCGGCGCCGACGCCCTGCACCGCGCGGTAGGCGGCCAGCTGGTACATCGTGTCGGCGATGCCGCACAGCGCCGAGCCGACGACGAAGATCGCGATGGCGAAGAGGTAGAACGGCCGCCGGCCGTAGATGTCGGAGAGCTTCCCGTACAGCGGCGTGGAGATCGTGGACGTGATCAGGAACGCCGTCGTCGCCCACGCCTGCAGGTCGTAGCCCTGCAGGTCGTCGGCGATGGTGCGGATCGCGGTCGAGACGACGGTCTGGTCCAGCGCGGCCAGGAACATCGCGACCATCAGGCCGGCGAGGATCGTGACGATCTGGCGGTGGGTGAAGGCGCCGTCGGCGCCCGGCGCGGACGCGGCCGTGCGGGCGTCCCGTCGCCGAGCCGCCTTGTCGCGGGCGGTGGTCTGGCTCATGCGTCGTCCTTCGGGGAACGGGTGTCCGTGCGGGGTGGGGTGGCGGCGGGCAGGCCGGCCGCGAGGCCGTCCAGGAGCCGGCCGAACAGGGTGGTGAGGGCGGTCAGGTCGGCCTCGGGCCAGTCGGCGGTGATCGCGCCGAGGTGCTTCTCCCGCTCGCGCCGCAGCCCGTCGAGCGCCGCGTGCCCGGCGTCGGTGACGACGAGGCGGGTCGCGCGGCCGTCGGACTCGTCGGCGGTCCGCCGGACCAACCCCTGGTCGACGAGCGCGGAGACGTGCCGGCTGACCGTGGACGGGTCGGCGTGGACGAGGTCGGACAGCGCGCTCTGCCGCAGGGGGCCGAGGCGGCTCAGCGGGAAGAGCAGGACCAGGGCGGCTCGGTCCCGGCCGTCGGCGCCCAGCTGGCTCTTGAGGCCGTGCAGCACCCGCATCATGCGCGGCAGCTGCTCGGCGAGGACGGCGACCTCGGCGTCGCGGCCGGGCGAGCTGTTCGCGGACATGCGACCTCGGGAGGGTGGACGGGAGCTGACTCGTGCACGGTACAACTCGTTGCAGGGTGCATGCAACGAGTTGCAGGGCGCATCGGGTGTGAGGTGGGGAACGCTGGGCCGGGCCCGCGAGGTGGGACCCTTGGGAGCCTGTCCCCCTACCCGTCCCGCCCGAGAGGAACGCGAGTCCGCCGGTGAGTTCTCCGCACGACGACCTCCGCGCGCGGTTGGCGTCCCTCACGCTGGCCGACGAGCACCGGCTCCGCCGCCGGCTCGACGGGCTGCGGCGCACCCGGGACGCGCAGGCCCGCGAGCGGCAGCGGGAGCGGATCGCCGCCGACGTCGCCGTCGCCGAGGAGCGGATCGCCCGCCGGCGGGCCGCCGTCCCGGTGATCAGCTATCCCGAGGACCTGCCGGTCAGCGGCCGCCGCGACGACATCGCCGCCGCGCTGCGCGACGCCCAGGTCGTGGTGGTCGCCGGCGAGACCGGCTCGGGCAAGACCACCCAGCTGCCCAAGATCGCCCTCGAGCTGGGCCGCGGGGTGCGCGGTCGCATCGGGCACACCCAGCCGCGCCGGATCGCCGCGCGCAGCGTCGCCGAGCGGATCGCCGAGGAGCTCGACACCCCGCTGGGCGAGGCGGTCGGCTACAAGATGCGCTTCAACGACCAGGTGTCGGACTCGACGCTGGTCAAGCTCATGACCGACGGCGTGCTGCTGGCCGAGATCGCGCACGACCGGCTGCTGCGCCAGTACGACACGATCATCCTGGACGAGGCCCACGAGCGGAGCCTCAACATCGACTTCCTGCTGGGCTACCTCGCCCAGCTGCTCCCGCGGCGGCCCGACCTCAAGCTGGTCATCACCTCCGCGACCATCGACGTCGAGCGGGTGGCGAAGCACTTCGGGAACGCGCCGGTGATCGAGGTCAGCGGGCGCACGTACCCGGTCGAGGTCCGGTACCGGCCGGTCGTCGACCCCGATGACGCGGAGGCGGACGAGGACCGCGACCAGGTCACCGCGATCGTCGACGCGGTCGACGAGCTCGTCGCCGAGGGGCCGGGCGACATCCTGGTGTTCCTCGCCGGCGAGCGGGAGATCCGCGACACCCAGGACGCGCTGTCCGAGCGCGACCTGCGCGGCACCGAGATCGTCCCGCTGTACAGCCGGCTCTCGGCCGCCGACCAGCACAAGGTCTTCGCCCCGCACAGCGGTCGCCGGATCGTGCTCGCCACCAACGTCGCCGAGACCTCGCTGACCGTGCCCGGCATCCGCTACGTGATCGACCCGGGCACCGCGCGGATCTCCCGGTACAGCCATCGCACCAAGGTGCAGCGGCTGCCGATCGAGCCGGTCAGCCAGGCCTCGGCCCGGCAGCGCTCCGGCCGGTGCGGGCGGCTGGGCCCCGGCATCGCGATCCGCCTCTACACGCACGACGACTTCGAGGCGCGCCCCGAGTTCACCGACCCGGAGATCCTGCGCACCAACCTGGCCTCGGTGCTGCTGCAGATGGCGGCGCTCGACCTCGGCGACGTCGCGGAGTTCCCGTTCGTCGACCCGCCGGACCGGCGCGCGGTCAGCGACGGCATCGCGCTGCTCGAGGAGCTCGGCGCCCTCGACGCCGGCGGGAAGCTCACCGACACCGGCCGCTCGCTGGCCACCCTGCCGCTGGACCCGCGGCTGGCCCGCATGGTCGTGGAGGCCGACCGCCGGGGAGTGCTGGAGGAGGTCCTGGTCATCGCCGCCGGGCTGACCATCCAGGACCCGCGCGAGCGGCCCGCCGAGCACCAGCAGGCGGCCGACCAGTCGCACGCCCGCTTCGCCGACGACAACTCCGACTTCCTCGCCCTGCTCAACCTCTGGCGGTACCTGGAGGAGCAGCAGGAGTCGCTCTCCGGCAACCAGTTCCGCCGCACCGTGAAGCGGGAGTTCCTGCACTACCTGCGCATCCGGGAGTGGCAGGACCTGCACGGCCAGCTGCGCGGAACGGCGCGACGCCTCGGCATGGAGCTGAAGGACGCGGCGGCCGAGCCCGACGAGCGGGGCATCTCCGCCGCGCTGCTGTCCGGCCTGCTGACCAACGTCGGCCTCCAGGTGGAGCCGGCGAAGACCCGGGACGGCAAGCCGGGACGGCCGGGCCGCGAGTACCTGGGCACCCGGAACACCCGCTTCGTCATCGCCCCGGGCACCCCGCTGGCCAAGAAGCCCCCGCGCTGGGTGGTGGCCGCGGAGCTGGTGGAGACCAGCCGGCTCTTCGCCCGCACCGTCGCGCGGATCGACCCGGAGGAGGTCGAGCGGCTCGCCGACCACCTGGTCAAGCGCCAGTACTCCGAGCCGCGGTGGGACGCCAAGCGCGGCAGCGTCGTGGCCACCGAGCGGGTCACCCTGCACGGGCTGCCGCTCGTCGTGGGCCGCCGCGTCCAGTACGGCTCCATCGACCCGGTCGTCTCCCGTGAGCTGTTCATCCGGCACGCGCTGGTGCAGGGGGAGTGGACGACCCACCACAGGTTCTGGGCCGAGAACCAGCGGGCTCTGGAGCAGGTCGGGGAGCTCGAGGAGCGGGCCCGGCGGCGCGACATCGGGGTCGACGACGAGACCGTCTTCGAGCTCTACGACGCCCGCATCCCGGCCGACGTCGTCTCCACCCGGCACTTCGACAAGTGGTGGAAGGCAGCCCGGCACCGCACGCCCGACCTGCTGACGTTCACCCCGGAGATGCTGACCGACGCGGCGGTCGCCGCCGAGGTGCGGATCGAGGACTATCCCGACGAGGTGCACCTGACGCAGGGGTTGACCCTGCCGCTGAGCTACGCCTTCGAACCCGGCGCGCCCCTCGACGGCGTCACCGTCGACGTCCCCCTCGGCATGCTCGACGCCGTCGCCCAGCGGACGGCGGGTGAGTCGCTGGCCTTCACCGTGCCGGGGCAGCGCGCCGAGCTGGTCACCGAGCTGCTCCGCTCGCTGCCCAAGCAGCTGCGCCGCGCCCTGGTGCCGATCCCGGACCGGGTGCGGGAGGTGCTGCCGCGGATCGACGTCGGGGAACCGCTGCTGCCCGCGCTGGAGCGCGAGCTCCGCCGGGCGGTCGGCATGGTGATCCCGCCGGACGCCTGGCAGCCCGGCCAGGTGCCCGGTCACCTGCGCGCGACGTTCCGCGTGCTCGACGACCAGCACCGGACGCTGGCCACCGGCAAAGACCTCGCGGCGCTCACGGCGCAGGTCGCGCCGCAGGCCCGCGCCAGCCTCGCCCGCGCGGCCTCGGACCACGAGCGGACGGGCCAGACGTCGTGGACGTTCGGGGAGCTGCCGGAGACCGTCGAGGTGCGGCGGGGCGGCCACGTGGTCACCGCCTTCCCCGCTCTGGTCGACGAGGGGGCGACGGTCGGCGTCCGCGTCGTGCCCACCGCGGCCGAGGCCGCCCGGCTCACCCGGCTCGGCGCCCGTCGGCTGCTCGTGCTGGTCGCCGGCTCGCCGGTCAAGCAGGTCGTGAAGGGGCTCGGACCGGCCACCCGCCTGGCCCTGCAGTTCAACCCGGACGGCGAGATCCCCGACCTGGTCGCCGACTGCGCGGACGCCGCCGCCGACGAGCTCATCGCGGCCGCCGGTGGGCCCCCGCGGGACGAGGTCGCGTTCGCCGCGCTCGTCGCCGCCGCCAAGGGGCAGCTCCAGCAGCTGACGGCGGACACCGTGCGGCGGGTCGAGGCGGTCCTCACCCGGGCGCGCGAGGTCGCCGTCGCCCTCGGCGCCGCCCCCGGTCGGCGGGTGCCGGAGGCCGCGGTCGCCGACCTCCGCCGGCAGATGACGGGCCTGCTGCACCGGGGCTTCGTGGCCGCGACCGGACGGCGCCGGCTGCCCGACCTGGTGCGCTACCTGACGGCGATGGCCCACCGGGTGGAGAAGCTGCCGGCCAACGCCGCCCGCGACCAGCTGTGGATGCAGCAGGTGGCGGCGGTGACCGAGGACTACGAGCGGCTGCGCCGGGAGGTGCCCTCCACCGGCGCGCCCGACGACCCGGTGGTGCGCGTGCGCTGGATGGTCGAGGAGCTGCGGGTGGCGCTGTTCGCCCAGGTGGTGGGCACGCCGCGGCCGGTCTCCGAGCAGCGGATCTACAAGGCGATCGACGCGGTCCTCGGCTAGTCCCCGTCGCGCAGCAGCGCCGAGATCCGCTGCCGCGTGACGCCGAACAGCGCCGCGATCCGGTTGATGGAGACCTCCTCCCGCTGCAGCGCGGCCGCCTCCTCCCGCCGCCAGGTGTGCCCCGCGGTGGCCAGGGACGAGAGCACCGACGAGATGCTCTCGACCACCAGCGGGCGGGACTCCTCGGTGACCAGCTCCAGCCAGGGGCGCCCGGCCCGGCGGTCGGCGAGCAGCGCCACGGCGCGTTCCCGCGCGCGCTGCAGCTCCGCGAGGGACCGGTCGACCTGCTCGATCAGCTCGACCAGCGCCCGGGTCGCGGCGTCGTCGGACGGCCGGGGCGTGCTCATGCGGGTCCTCTCGGGTGGCGACCGGACGGCGGACGACGATACGTCACCGTGGGACGCATGCAACAGGTGTGACATGCAATGGGTGTTCCATGCAACGGCAGTTGCGGGGAAGGGGTCGTCGCGGGACAGTTGTGTGCAACCGAAGCTCAGCTCTCGGGCCGGACCTGCCGATAAGAAGAGCACGGGCCAGACGCCGCCCCGCCAGCCGGCAGAACGGAAAGGTTCCATGTCCACGCTCATCGCCAGTTTCGACCTGCCGCCGACCGCTGCCAGCGTTCCGGTCGCCCGGCGGCTCGTGCGCGAGCTGATGCAGGCATGGGGAGCCCGGCAGGACCGCGACGACGCCGCCCTGCTGGTGACCGAGCTGGTGGCCAACGTGGTCGACCACGTCGGCGGATCGGACTGCCTCACGCTCGAGGCCACCTTCTCCGAGGACTGGCTCCGCCTGGGCGTCGTCGACTGCTCGCCGACCCGGCCGGAGGTCCAGGAGCTGGACGGCGACAGCGTGCGCGGCCGCGGCATGCACATGGTGCAGGTCGTCGCCGACCGCTGGGGCTGCGAGGACCACCGCGGCGGCAAGCGCGTCTGGTTCGAGCTGCGGCCCCAGCGCCTCTGACCCGCGCCGACCGCGGCTGTGACCGACGGCTGGTTTGCCGCCGTCCCGGATCGGGGAGGCTCCCTGCCAGGAGCCATCCCACAGGAAGGGGACTGCGATGAGCGAGCCCAACACCCACGCCGCCGGCGAGGGGGTCTCCGACGAGGAGATGATCGAGACCGTCGCCGGTCAGACCGACAGCGCGTCGGAGAACGCCGACGTCGCCGGCAAGGACTGGGACGGCGACCCGGGTAGCGCGCCCGCGCCGACCGACCAGGCCTGAGCGCCGAACGACCCCCGCACCGCCCCCGTCCCGCACCGCGGGACGGGGGCGGTGTCGCGTCCGGGCCGGGGTCGGCGGCTGACAGACTGCGGTGATGAGCGCCACAGCCGAGACGCGGCCGGTCCCCGCCGGGGCGGCCCTCGGGCCGCTGGCCCGCCCCGCCCGCACCGCCGTGCGCTGGGCCGTCCGCCACGGCCTGCCCGCCGTCTACCTCTCCCGCAGCGCTCGCCGGGGCGATCCGGTGGGCCGGCTGATGCGCGACCGCGCCCTGCGCGAGCAGCCCTACGGCGTGTACGAGGAGGTCCGCGCCCGCGGGCCGCTGAGCGGCAGCAGCCTCGGCTGGGTCACCACCTCGCACGCGATCGCCCAGGAGGTGCTCCGCTCCGACCGGTTCGGCGTCGGGTGGGACCGGTCCGCCGCGCCGAAGCCCATCCGGTGGGCGCTGGAGTTCGGTGACGACCCGGCGTCGGCGGGGGTGGCCGAGCCGCCCTCCATGCTGGTCGTCGACCCGCCCGACCACACCCGCTTCCGCCGGCTGGTCAGCCGGGCGTTCACCCCGCGGGCGACGGCGGCGTTCGAGCCGGCGATCCGCCGCACCGCCGACTCCCTGCTCGACGCCCTGGAACGGCGCACCGGCACCGTGGACCTGATCGGGACCTACGCCGCCCAGCTGCCGGTGCTCGTCATCGCCGAGCTGCTCGGTGTGCCCACGTCCCGGCGGGAGGACTTCCTGCGCTGGGGTGCCGCGGCCGCCGCCACGCTGGACCCGGGGCTGCCGCTGCGGCGCTACCTCGCCGCGGAGAAGGCGCTGCGGGCCATGCACACCTTCCTCGACGAGCACTTCGCGCAGCTGCGCCGCGACCCGGGCGAGGACCTGGTCAGCAGCCTGGTGACCCTGCCGCCCGAGGAGGCGCTCACCGACCGCGAGCTGCACGCCGTCGTCCTGCTGCTGCTCGGCGCCGGGTTCGAGACGACGGTCAACCTGCTCGGCAACGCCGTCGTCCTGCTGGACGCCCACCGCGACCAGTGGGAGGGCCTGCGCGCCGACCCCACGGGCTGGGACGGCGCCGTGGAGGAGGTCCTGCGGCTGGACAGCCCGGTGCAGCTGACCGGCCGGACGGCGAAGGCCGACGTCGAGCTCGGTGGGCGCAGCGTGCGCACCGGTACCCGGGTGACCGTGCTGCTGGGCGCGGCCAACCGGGACCCCGACGTCTTCCCCGACCCGGCGCGCTTCGACGTGACCCGGGCCAACGCCCGCGCCACCTGGCGTTCTCCGGAGGCATCCACTACTGCGTGGGCGCGGGCCTCGCCCGGCTGGAGGGCGTGGTGGGCCTGCGGGCGCTCAGCGAGCGGTTCCCGGAGCTGCGGGTCGCCGGCACGCCCGAGCGCCGCGACCTGCAGACCCTGCGCGGCTTCGAGCGCCTCCCCGTCACCCTCCGCTAGGGGCCAAAATGGCCATTTCGGCCCTTAGCTGCCGGGTACGAGCATCCCGGCGCCGACGGTGGCGTTGGTCGCCTCGTCGATGAGGATGAACCGGCCGGTCACGCGGTTGCGCGCGTAGTCGTCGACGAACAGCGGCTGCGTCGTCCGGATCTTCACCCGGCCGATGTCGTTGAGCCCGAGCTCGCCGGCCTCGCCGTCCCGGTGCAGGGAGTTCACGTCCAGCCGGTACTGGAGCTCCTTGACCATGCCGCGGACGGTGCGGGTCGTGTGCTTGACGGCGATCCGCTGACGGGGCCGCAGCGGCTCGTCGGTCATCCAGCACACCAGCGCGTCCAGGTCCTGGGACGCGTGCGGGGCGTTGGCCGGGCGGCAGATCAGGTCACCGCGGGAGACGTCGAGGTCGTCGGAGAGCCGGACGGTCACCGCCATCGGTGCGAACGCCTCGTCCACCGGGCCGCGGGGCCCGTCGATGCCGGCGATCGTCGTCGTCAGGCCGCTGGGCAGCACCTGCACCTCGTCGCCGGCGCGGAGCACACCGCTGGCCACCGTGCCGGCGTAGCCCCGGTAGTCGTGGTGCGCGTCGGACTGCGGGCGGATCACGTACTGCACGGGGAAGCGGACGTCGACCAGGTTGCGGTCGCTGGCAACGTGCACGTGCTCGAGGTGGTGCAGCAGCGAGGGGCCCTCGTACCAGGGCATGTTCTCCGAGCGCCGGACCACGTTGTCGCCGTTGAGGGCGGAGATCGGGACGACGGTGAGGTCGGGGATGTCGAGCTTGGCCGCGAACGCGCTGAACTCGTCGCGGATCGCCTCGTAGGTCGCCTCCGACCACTGGACCAGGTCCATCTTGTTCACCGCGACGACCAGGTGCGGCACCCGCAGCAGCGAGGCGAGGAAGGCGTGCCGGCGGCTCTGCTCCACCATGCCCTTGCGGGCGTCCACCAGCACGATCGCCAGGTCGGCGGTGGAGGCGCCGGTGACCATGTTGCGCGTGTACTGCACGTGGCCGGGGGTGTCGGCCAGGATGAAGGTGCGCCGGGGGGTGGCGAAGTACCGGTAGGCGACGTCGATGGTGATGCCCTGCTCGCGCTCGGCGCGCAGCCCGTCGGTGAGCAGCGCCAGGTCGACGAAGCCGCCCTTGCTGGCCCGCTCGACCGCCTCGTACTGGTCCTCGAAGATCGCCTTGCTGTCGTAGAGCAGCCGGCCCATGAGGGTGCTCTTGCCGTCGTCGACCGAGCCCGCGGTGGCGATCCGCAGGATGTCCTTGCGCGCGGTGGCGATCTCGGCGGCCTGCTCGGCCGCCCGCGAGTGGACGTCGACCGGCGGCTCGGGGTGGACGTCGACCGGGGCGTCGGGGATCGAACTCATCGGGACATCTCCTGGCAGAGGACGGCGTCGGGGCGGACGCTGGGAGCCGACGCCCGGGGAGGAAGCGCATGTTCGTGTTCGCCGCGGCGGTCCCGGCGCTGCTGGTCGTGGTCGTGGGCTACGTCGCCGGGCACGCGGTGGCCGCGTGGATCTGCGCCGTGCTGGGCGTGGAGGTTCGGCAGCCGCCGGAGGTGGCGGGCTGGGTGACGGGCCTGGTGCTGCTCGCCGTCGTGGTCCGGCTGCTGGTGCAGCGCTGCCGCCGGCGCTCCGCGGAGAAGCGGGGCCATCAGAAGTAGCCCTCCTTCTTGCGGTCCTCCATCGCCGCGTCGCTGACCTTGTCGTCACCCCGGGTGGCGCCGCGCTCGGTCATGCGGGTCACCGCGATCTCGGCGATGACCTCCTCCACGGTGACCGCCTCGGACAGCACCGCGGCGGTCAGGTTCGCGTCGCCCACGGTGCGGTAGCGGACGCTCTCGCGGCGCACCTGCTCGCCCTCGCGCGGGCGGATGAACTCGTTGACCGCGTAGAGCATCCCCTGGCGCTCGACGACGTCCCGCTCCTGCGCGAGGTAGAGCGGGGGGATCGCGATCTGCTCGCGGGAGATGTACTGCCAGATGTCGAGCTCGGTCCAGTTCGACAGCGGGAACACCCGGATCGACTCGCCCAGGTGGATCCGGCCGTTGTAGAGGTCCCAGATCTCGGGGCGCTGGTTCTTCGGGTCCCACTGACCGAACTCGTCGCGGAAGGAGAACATCCGCTCCTTGGCGCGGGCCTTGTCCTCGTCGCGGCGGGCGCCCCCGAACAGGGCGGTGAACCCGTGCTCCTCGACCGCGTCGAGCAGCACCGGCGTCTGGATCCGGTTGCGGGAGCCGTTGGGCTCCTCCTTGACCGTGCCGGCCGCGATCGCGTCGGGGACGGAGGCGACCACGAGCTGCACGCCGAGCTCGGCGACCCGCTTGTCGCGGAACTCGAGCACCTCGGGGAAGTTCAGCCCGGTGTCGACGTGCATGACCGGGAACGGGATGCGGGCCGGGGCGAACGCCTTCCGGGCCAGCTCCAGCATGACGATCGAGTCCTTGCCGCCGGAGAACAGCAGCACCGGCCGCTCGAGCTCGGCGACGACCTCGCGGATCACGTGGATGGACTCGGCCTCCAGCGTCTCCAGCTGGCTGAGCCGGTAGTCGGGCGTAGTCATGCGCGCAGGCTCCGGGGATTCGACATCAGGGCGAGCAACCGCATCGACTCGGTGCGGATTCCGCTCCAGTGTCCGCTATCGCCCGGTACGGGCCGCAGCCAGCACCCGGTCGGCGAGCTCGGGCCGGGCGACGACGAGGTCGGGCAGCGACGGATCGGGCACGTTGTAGACCAGCGGGGATCCGTCCAGCCGGCAGGTGACCAAGCCCGCGGCCCGGGCGATCGCGACCGGGGCGGCGGAGTCCCACTGGTACATCCCGCCCGAGTGGACGTAGGCGTCCACCTCGCCGCGGACCACGGCCAGCGTCTTGAAGCCGGCCGACCCCAGGGGCACCAGCTCGCCGTCCAGCGCGGCGGCCACGGCCTCGGCCTCGGCCGGGGGGCGGGTGCGGCTGACCGCGATCCGGACCGGTCCCTCCGGGCGGGCGGGGAGCGCCGGCGCGGGTTCGGCCACGTGCACCTCGCCGAGCGCGGGCAGCGCGACGGCGGCCGTCCGCAGCTCGCCGCCGGCCCACAGCGCCACGTGCACGGCCCAGTCGCCGCGCTCGGGATCGGAGTACTCCCGGGTGCCGTCGAGGGGGTCGACGATCCAGACCCGGTCGGCGGCCAGCCGGCGGGCGTCGTCCGCCGCCTCCTCGCTGAAGACGACGTCGTCGGGCCGCTGCTCGGTCAGGACGGCGAGGATGGCGCGCTGGGCGGCGGCGTCACCGGCGTCCCCCAGCGCGCGGCCGGTCGGGCCGCCCGAGCGCAGCGGGAGGAGCACCTCGGCCGCGGCCCGGGCGGCCCGGACCGCGACGGCGACGTCGGTCAGCTCCACTGCACCGACGTCGCGTCGCCCGGCCGGCGCGGCGGGGTGTGCTTCCCGGTGGCGTCGGTGATCGCGCCGAAGTAGGCCTGGGCCTTCTCCGGGCGCGGCATGACGAAGATGCCGCGCGCCTCGACCAGCGGCTTCTCCGGAGCGGAGGCGAGCGCGATCGTGCCGGCGATGACCGACTTGCGGCCCTCGTTGCTGTCCACCCAGGCGCGCAGCACCAGCGGCGTCTCCAGCGGCAGCGGCCCGCGGTAGTCCAGCTCCAGGTGCGCGGTCATGCCCCACAGGCCCGCGGCACCGGCGGCGCTGCCGAGGAGCTGGTCCATGAACAGCGCGCTCATGCCGCCGTGCACGTAGCTCGGCGGGCCCTCGTAGGCCACGCCGAGCGTCACCTCGGCGACGACGCCGCCCTCCTCGCGGCGCACCAGCAGCGGCGGGGCGATCGCGTTGCCGATGCCGACGACCGGGTTGAACACGCGGCGGCCCGTGGCGGGGTCGTCGAGGACCGGCAGCTGGGCGGCGGTCCGCCGGGACGCCGCGACCCGCGCGGTGGCCTGGCGCACCAGCTCGGCGGCCGCGGCGATCTCCCCGGCCGGCACCGTGCTGACCACCGAGGCCTCGATGAGGTCGCGCAGCGCGGCGCCGAGATCGGTGGACGCCGCCATCAGCTCGGCGTCGTAGGGGGCTCCGGTCTCGGGCTCGCCGTCGTTCGTGGTCACCGCCAGATGGTCGCAAGCCCGCTCAGGCCGGCGTCGTGGCACCCCTGGGCGGTCCGCCGCGGGGCAGCCGGACGGTGACGGCGAGCCCCGCGCCCGGCGCCGTCTCCAGCGCCGCGGACCCGCCGTGGGCGGCGGCCAGCGAGGCGACGATGGACAGGCCCAGCCCGGTCCCGCCCGCGGCCCGGGTGCGCGAGGCGTCGGCCCGGTAGAACCGCTCGAAGGCCCGGGCGGCGTCGGCCTCGGCCATGCCCGGCCCCTCGTCGGCGACCCGCAGCAGCAGCACGTCGGCGTCCTCGGGGTCCTGCGCCACCGAGACCAGCACGCGGGTGGTCACCGGGGTGTGGGTCAGCGCGTTGGTGACCAGGTTGCCGACCACCTGGCGGAGCCGGCCCTCGTCGCCGAGCACGACCGGGACGTCGGTCAGCGACTCGTCCAGGTGCAGGCTGATCGGCCGGTCGGGCTGGACGGCGCGGGCGTCGTGCACGGCGTCGCCGGCGACGGCGGCGAGGTCGACCGGGGCGGTCGACAGCGGTCGCTGCTGGTCCATGCGGGCGAGCAGCAGGAGGTCCTCGACCAGCAGCCCCATCCGGCCGCCCTCGGCCTCGATCCGCTCCATGAGGCGGGCGACGTCGTCCTCCGAGCGGACCGCCCCCTGGCGGTACAGCTCGGCGAAGCCGCGGATCGACGTCAGCGGGGTCCGCAGCTCGTGGCTGGCGTCGGCGACGAACCGCCGCATCCGCTGCTCGGAGCCGCGGGCCTGCTCCTCGGAGGCCTGCTGGGCGTGGAAGGCGCTCTCGATGCGGGCGAGCATCCCGTTCAGCGCCGTCGAGAGGCGGCCGACCTCGGTGCGCTCGTCGCCCTCCGGCACGCGGCGGGAGAGGTCGCCCGCGGCGATCGCCCGCGCGGTGTCCTCCACCTCGGCGAGCGGCCGCAGGCTGTTCCGCACCAGGACGTAGCCGGCGGCTCCCAGCAGCGCGAGGACGACGAGGCCGACGACGACCTCGATGGCCACCAGGCGGTGGATGACCTGCTCGTCGCCGCGCAGGTCACGGGCGAGCAGCGCCGTGTACCCCTCGGGCAGCTCGACGGCGGCGACCCGCCAGGAGGTGCTCCTGTCCTCCGCGGGGACGGTGAACATGCGCGGTGGGCGGGCGGGGCCAGCGGGGTCGTCGTCGCCCATCCGCTCGGCCAGCCGGCCGAGGTCGGGCCGCTGGCCCTCGTCGACCGTCGGGCCGGCGAGGACGACCAGCTCCTCGCCGCCGGGGGCGAGGCAGCCGAGGTAGTCGGTGGCCGGGTAGGCCTGCGCCTCGACCGTGCACTGCCGGAGCAGCGAGACGCGCTGCTCGGAGAGCCGGTCGGCGGTCACCCGCAGCTGCGCGTCCTGCTGCTGGGTCAGGTAGCCGCGCAGCAACGAGGTGGCGGCCAGACCCGTCGCCAGCAGGGCGACCGAGAGGAGCGCGACCAGGAGGGCGACCAGGGTCACCCGCAGCGGGATCCGGGCGCCCCGGCGGGGATCCGGGGAGCCGGCGGTCACGAGCCCCGCGGCAGCCGCAGCGTGTAGCCCACCCCGCGGATGGTCTGCAGCAGCCGGGGCTCGGTGGTGTCGATCTTGCGGCGCAGGTAGGAGATGTAGGACTCGACGACGTTCGCCTCGCCGTTGAAGTCGTAGTTCCACACGTGGTCGAGGATCTGCGCCTTCGACAGCACCCGGCCGGCGTTGGCCATGAGGTAGCGCAGCAGCTTGAACTCGGTGGGGGAGAGGCTGATGACCTCGCCGGCCTTGATGACCTCGTGGGTCTCCTCGTCCAGCTCGATGTCGGCGAAGGTCAGCCGGGGCGCCTCGGCGGCGCGCTGGGCGCCCGCCGTCCGGCGCAGCACCGCGCGGATGCGGGCGACGACCTCGTCGAGGCTGAACGGCTTGGTGACGTAGTCGTCCCCACCCAGGGTCAGGCCGCTGATCTTGTCCTCGGCGGCGTCCCGGGCGGTGAGGAACAGCACCGGGGTGTGCTTGCCCGACTCACGCAGCCGGCGGACGACGCCGAAGCCGTCGAGGCCCGGCATCATGACGTCGAGCACCAGCAGGTCCGGGCGGAACGACCCGGCCAGCGCGAGCGCCTGCTGCCCGTCGGCCGCCGTCGCCACCTCGAACCCCGCGTAGCGCAGGCTGGCCGAGAGCAGCTCGCGGATGTTCGGCTCGTCGTCCACCACCAGCAGGCGGGCCTCCGGGGCGGGGCTGCCGGTGGTCTGGTTGCCGGACACGGCTCCTCCGGTCACGTGCGCCGATGCGGTCATGGTCCCGAGCCTCGGTCCGCCGGCTGCGCCACGACTGGACGCTACCTGTGAATCCGCTGGGAGCCGACGCTCTCTCACCCGCCCGGGGATCAGCTGCCCATGGCCTTGCCCAGGCGCCAGTAGCCGATCGCGTGGTGCTGCGCCCGGCCCAGGCCCCAGCGCCCGCGCAGGTCGGCCCGGACGGCGCGCACCGTCGCCGACTCCGCCCCGACCCAGGCGAAGACGTCGTCCCCGGGCGGCCGCTCGAGCGCGGCGACGGCGTCGGCCAGCAGCGTGCTCTCGCCGGGCGGTGTGCCGCCGCGGTGCAGCCAGCGCACCTCGATCCCGGGCGGGCCCGGAAGCGGCTGCTCCTCCTCCGGCCCGGCGACCTCGAGGAAGGCGACGCCGACCGCGGTGGGCGGGGCGGTGGCGAGCAGCCGGCTGATGGCCGGCAGCGAGGTCTCGTCGCCGGCCAGCAGCAGCCAGCCGGCGGGACGCTCGGCCAGGGAGGCGGCACCCGCGACCGCCAGCACGGCACCCGGTCGCGCGGCGGCGGCCCAGGCGGCGGCCGGGCCGTCGCCGTGCAGGACGAAGTCGATGTCCACCTCGCCGGCGGCGGGGTCCTGGCGGCGGGCGGTGTAGCTGCGCAGCGCGACCCCGTGGCTGCCCTGCGGCCAGACGATCCGGCCGTCCCGCTGGATGCGCGGCCAGAGCGGGTCGGGGTCGTCGGCCCGGGGCACGAGCAGGTTCACGGTCGGGCCCGCGGCGGCCACCGCGGCGGGCTCCCCGGAGAGGGTCACCCGGCGCACCGAGGGGGTCACGTCGGTCACCGCGACGACGGTGAGGACGTCGACCGGTCGCAGGCCGTCGGTGAACACGGCGCCGTCAGGAGAGGTCACGTCGCTCCAGCCTAGGCGGGCCGCCCGTCGCCGGTGACCGATGTGTGCCCGGCCGCCCCCGGGGGCACGGCACGGGCAGCACTGTCCGCGAGCAGGGAGACGCCATGTCTGGCGAACCGAAGAAGGGTGACCACGTCACCTGGAGCAGTCACGGCAACGAGGTCGAGGGCACGGTGAAACGGAAGATCACCTCCGACACCGAGGCGTCCGGTCGCACCGTGCGGGCCAGCAAGGACGACCCGCAGTACGAGGTGGAGAGCGACAAGACCGGCAAGACCGCCGTGCACAAGCCCGGCGCCCTGCACGAGGACTGATCCACAGGTCCGGGCACCCCGGACCGCACAGCAGAGGGAGACACCGTGACCGAGTCCGCAGGCCAGTTCGCCGGAGCGTCCGAGCGCAGCACCAAGCACAACCCCCGGCTCGACGAGGAGCTCGAGCACGAGATCCAGGGCATGCTGAAGGGCGAGAAGGCCACCCGGGCGCAGGAGTGGCGCGAGGTCGAGCCGGTCGCCGAGGGCGAACCGGACATCACCGCGGACCCGACCGGCACGCTCGTCGGCGGGACCCCAGTCGGCATGACCGAGGACGCGGTCGTCGCCCGGGCCGAGCTGGCGCGCTGGCTGACCCGCCAGCCCTTCCCCGGCACCCGGGAGGACCTGGTCGAGGCCGCCCTGGACCACCGCGCGCCGGATGTCGTGGTGGCGGAGCTCCAGCGGCTGCCCGAGGGGCAGACCTTCGAGCGCATCGGCGACGTCGCCCGGGCGCTGGGCTACCCCACGGAGACCGGCCCCGGGGCCGGCGCGTCCGACGTCTGACCCGAGGAGGGAGGACCCCGGTCTTCTCACCCCTCGCAGGCTCGGGGTGAGACCTTGACCGGGGCCGATCCTCAGGCGTCCGTTGCTTCCCGGGCCTCGTCCTGCGCGATCTCCTCCGCCCCGCGGCGGCGGAACAGGCGGGAGCCCGGGAAGCCCTTCACGATCTGACGCATGTCCTGGACCGTGTCGACCAGGTCGTGCACGTCGGTGCCCACCGTCCCGAGGGTCTCCAGCACCGGCAGGATGTCCTCGTCGAGGTGCGTGACCAGCTGGGGGAGCTGGTCGATCAGCTGGATGAGCGCGTCGACCTCGTCGGCATCGACCGAGGCGGCCAGTCGCCGGACCGCGGGGGCCAGGGCGGTCAGCACCGGCTCGTAGTCGGCGAGCATCGGCTCGACCCGGCCCACCATGCTCTCGGCCCGGTCGACGATCGCGTCCGCCCGGGCGCTGGTGCCCCCGACCCGCTCGATGGCGTCGTCGGCCTTCTGCTGGGTCTGGCCGACCCGTTCGATGGCGTCGTCGGCCTTCTGCTGGGTCTGGCCGACCCGTTCGATGGCGTCGTCGGCCTTCTGCTGCGTCTGGCCGACGCGCTCGATCGCGTCGTCCGCCTTGGCCTGGATCTCGCCCACCCCGGCGATGGCCTCGTCGGCCCGGGTCCGGGTCGCCTCCACCCGCTCGATCGCGCCGTCGGCCCGGTCGAGCAGGCCCTCCATCCGGTCGACCAGCCCCGACACCCGGCTCAGCAGGGTCTCCACCGTGCCGAGGACGTCGGCCGCCCGGGGGACGAGCGCGACCGCGTCGGACACCCCGTCGCGGACGCCGCCCACGAGGGCGAGCACATCGGAAGGGCCTGGTACGGAAGGGAGACGCACCCGTCGAACGCTACGCACCACTCCGGTGGGCCACCATCAGGTTGCCCCCGTCAGGTCACCTCCCGTGCCGCGCGTCGGCGTGGTAAAGGCCCGGACGCCCGTATCGTGGGTCGACGGACACGTACGTGCGGACGACGAGAAGGTGTCGACACCTGTGGGGGATCAGCCGACGCGGGACGGCGGGGGCGCCCGAGGCGTCCCCGGTCGAACTCGCCGTGGGCACTCCGCGGAGGCCGGCGCCGTCGAGCCGGTGACCGTCGAGCAGCTCCTGGCCCGTCAGGGCGAGGGGGTGGGCCGGCGCCGCGCGTCCCGGCGCGCCGCCGAGCCCCGGGCCGAGGCTCCCGCCCGCCGGGCCGCCGAACCCCGGGCCGGGGCTCCGGCCCGCCGCGCCCCGGTCGCCCGCGGGCCCGAGACGCCCGCCGCGCGCTCCGACGAGAGCCCCGCTGTCCGCGCCGGTCTGCCGCCCGTGCCCGGTGCCGTGCGGCCGGCCCGTCCCGCCGGGGGGTCCACCGCTGCGCCCGAGGTGCAGCCGGGCCCGCCGCCGCTGCCGGCGCTCCAGCCGGGGCTGCCACCGGTACCCGCCGCCGCCCCCGCGCCGGCACCGATCGCTCCTGCCGTCCAGGCCGGTCTCCCCCCGGTGCCGGGCAGCAGCGGGGCCTCGCTCTGGGCCCCCGCCGAGCGCCCGTCGCGGCGCAGCGGCCCGATCCCCCCGTTGCCGGGTATCGCCGTCCCGCCGGCGCCCCCGGTGGAGCGGCCCACGCGCGCCGAGGCCCGCCCCCCGCGGAGCGCGGGCCGCCGCCGCGCGGTCCGGGTGGCGACGGCGCTGGTCGCGCTGCTCGGCGTCGTCGTCCTGTACCACCTGGCGCTCTACTTCTATGTCGACCAGCGCATCGACCGGGTCGACGCGCTGGCGACCGACGGCCCCGAAGTGCTCGCCGCCGAGCTGCAGGACGCCGCCGAGACCTACCTCGTCGTCGGCACCGGCGTCCCCGGGCAGACCGGCGCGGCCTCGGTGGCGACCCTGGTGGCCTCGGTGTCGGCCGAGGGCGACCGCGCGGTGCTGGTGAGCGTCCCGCCGACCGCGATGATCGACACCCCCGTGTGCCGCACGCCCGACGGCGATCTGCGCAACCCCGTGACCGAGGCCTTCGCCAGCTCGCTGCTCGACGGCGGTCCGGCGTGCATGGTGCGGGCGGTCCAGCAGCTCTCCGGCCTGAGGATCGACCACTACCTCGGGGTGGACCTCGCCGGTCTGCCGGCGATGGTCGACGCGCTGGGCGGCGTCCCCGTCTGCGTCGTCCCCTCCGAGGCGACCGCCGCGGCCGCCGAGCCGCCGCCCGCGGGCCCCTCGCAGCTCACCGGCAGCGCGGCCGCCGGGTTCCTCGCTCCGGGTGACTCGGGCACCGACGTCACCGGGGCCGCCGTCGCCGAGCGCGCGCAGCGGCTGCTGACCTCGACGCTGCGCGGGGCGATGTCGATCGACACGCTGCTCGACCCGGTCGCCCTCGCCACCTTCCTCAACCGGGCGTCGGACAGCCTGACCGTCGACGAGCAGACGACCCTGGGGGACCTGCGGGAGCTGGCCGGCTCGCTCGGGAACCTCTCCGGCGACGCCGTCCAGCGGGCCGGGCTGCCGGTCGCGCAGGTCGGCTACGTGCCGGCCGGCACCGATGAGGCCTACGTCGTGCTCGACGCACCGGCGACGCGGTCGCTGTTCGACGCGGTCATCGACGACACCCGGCTGCCCGCCGAGGTCCTCGAGGCCCAGCGGGCCGCCCAGACCGCCGCGTCCCAGGCGGCCGAGGCGCCGCAGCCGGCTCCCGAGCAGCCGGCGGGCCCGCCGCCCCTGACGGCGGCACCCGGGCAGATCACCGTCGACGTGCTCAACGGCACGGCCACGACGGGGCTCGCCGGCACGGTCGCCGACGCCCTGCGCGCCCAGGGCTTCGGTGTCGGGACCGTGGGCAACGAGGAGGGCACGGTGAACGAGACGGTCGTGCGCTTCGGACCCGGGGCGGAGGAGCAGGCGCGCACTGTCGCGGCCGCCGTGCCGAACTCGGTCCTCCGGCCCAGCGACGCGGTCGGTGCCGCGGTCCAGCTGGTGATCGGGCCCGGGTACTCGACGGTCGTCCCGGTCCAGGTCGGCGGTCCGGCCGCCGTCGAGACCGCGGCGCAGCCGGCCCCGGCCGATCCGCAGCCGGAGGCGGAACCGGTCAGCTGCTGACGCCGCCCGGCTCCTCCAGGCGGGCGTTCAGCACCTGGAACAGCACGTGGTCCCGCCAGCGACCGGCGATGTGCAGGTAGCGCGGAGCCAGGCCGTACCGCTCGAAGCCGTTGCGGGCCAGCACCGCCTGGGAGGCGACGTTGTCCGGCAGGGTCCCCGCCTCGACCCGGTGGAGGCCGAGCTCGTCGAAGGCGGTGCGGATGACGTGCGCCACCGCCGCCGAGGCCAGCCCCTGCCGGGTGTGGCGCTGCGCCACCCAGTAGCCGACCGCGCCGGACAGCAGGGCTCCGCGCACGATGCCGGCCAGCGTGATCCGGCCGGCCACCTCACCGCTGGGCGCCAGCACGACGTAGGGCGCCATCGTGCCCGCGGCGTGCGCGGCCAGCACCGTGGCCAGCTCCGCCCGCTGGCCCTCGTCGGTGTACCAGGACTCGTCGCGATGCGGCTCGTAGGGCGCGAGGAACTCCCGGTTCTCCCGCAGCAGCGCCGCGAGGGCGGGGGCGTCGTCGAGGGTCACCAGCCGGGGTGGGGGCAGCACCCCGGCATCCTCTCAGCGCCGGATCAGCGCCGGATCAGCCGAAGCGGCCGGAGATGTAGTCCTCGGTGGCCTTCTCGTCGGGGTTGCTGAAGATCTTCTCGGTCGGGTTGAACTCGATCAGCCGGCCGGGCTGCCCGACACCGTTGAGGTTGAAGAAGCCGGTGGACTCGCTCACCCGCGCCGCCTGCTGCATGTTGTGCGTGACGATCACGATGGTGAACTGCTCCTTCAGCTCGGTCATCAGGTCCTCGATGGCCAGCGTGGAGATCGGGTCCAGGGCGGAGCACGGCTCGTCCATCAGCAGGACGTCGGGCTCGACGGCGATGGCGCGGGCGATGCAGAGCCGCTGCTGCTGACCACCGGACAGGCCGGAGCCGGGGCGGTCGAGCCGGTCCTTCACCTCGTTCCAGAGGTTCGCGCCGCGCAGCGACTTCTCGACGAGGTCGTCGGCCTCGGCCTTCTTCATGCGCTTGTTGTTCAGCCGGTTGCCGGCGATCACGTTGTCGTAGATGGACATCGTCGGGAACGGGTTCGGCCGCTGGAAGACCATGCCGATCTGGCGGCGGACGTCCACCGGGTCGACGTCGGGTCCGTAGAGGTCCTGGCCGTCCATGACGACCTTGCCCTCGACGCGTGCCCCGGGAAGCACCTCGTGCATCCGGTTGAGCGAGCGGAGGAACGTCGACTTCCCGCAGCCCGACGGGCCGATGAGCGCGGTGATGCTCCGCGGCTCGATGGAGATGTTGACGCCTTCGACGGCTCGGAAGTTGCCGTAGTAGATGTTGAGGTCGGAGACCTCGATGCGCTTGGCCACGTGCGTGTCCTCCGGGTCTGTCGGTCGGCTCGGGATCGGTCAGCGACCGGTCTTGGGCGCGAAGAATCGGCTGATCAGGCGGGCGACGACGTTGAGCGCCATGACCAGGATGATGAGTACGAGGGCGCCCGTCCAGGCGCGGTCCAGGAATGCCTGCGTGGCGGTACCCGGCTGGGTCAGCTGGTAGAAGGCGAACACCGGCAGCGTCGCCATGCGCCCGTCGAACGGGTTGAGGTTGGTGCCGGTGATCAGGCCGACGGTGACCAGCAGCGGCGCGGTCTCGCCGACGACGCGCGCGACGGCGAGGGTGATGCCGGTGCCCAGCCCGGCGATCGCGGTCGGCAGCACCACCTTGACCACGGTGCGCCACTTGGGCACACCGAGGGCGTAGCTGGCCTCGCGCAGCTCGTTGGGGACCAGCTTGAGGACCTCCTCGCACGAGCGCACGACCACCGGGATCATCAGCACCGACAGCGCGACCGCGCCCATGACGCCCAGCCGGACGCCGCCGCCGAACAGCAGCGTGAACAGCGCGAAGGCGAACAGGCCGGCCACGATCGACGGGATGCCGGTCATGACGTCGACGAAGAAGGTGATCGACTTCTTGAGGCGTCCCCGGGCGTACTCCACGAGGTAGATGGCGGTCATCAGGCCGATGGGCACCGAGATGGCCGTGGCCAGCGCCGTGATGATCAGCGTGCCGAGGATGGCGTGGTAGGCGCCGCCGCCCTCACCGACCACGCGGTACATCGAGTTGGTGAAGAACTGGGCGTCGAACCGGGGCAGGCCGTTGTCCAGCACGGTCCACACGAGCGACAGCAGGGGCACCATCGCGATCCCGAAGGCGGTCGTGACCAGGGCGGTCACCAGCCGGTCGGTGGCCTTGCGCGGACCCTCGACGATCCGGGAGGCGACGAAGACCGCGAGCGTGCCGAGGACGACGCCGTAGACGACCGCGGTGGTGAGGCCGGAGCCGGTCAGGGCGGCGAGGGCCGCACCGAGGGCGAGGCCGGCCAGGTAGAGGCCCAGGGGCGCGAAGCGGGGCAGCCGTCGCTGGGTGCGGACGGGCCCGGTCGGACGGGCCGGGACCTCGGGGGCGATCCGGGTGGGGGTGCTCATCAGTTGGCTCCGGAGAAGTCGGCGCGGCGGTTGACGACCCAGCGGGCGAGCATGTTCACGCCGAGCGTGATGACGAACAGCACCAGGCCGCTCGCGATGAGCGTGTTGACGTCGATGCCGGTGGCCTCGGGGAACTTCAGCGCGATGTTCGACGCGATCGTGGAGGGGTTGGCGGAGCTGATCAGCGTCAGCGTGGCACCGGCGCCACCCGAGAGCACGATGGCCACGGCCATGGTCTCCCCGAGCGCGCGGCCCAGGCCCAGCATCGCTCCGGCGATCACGCCGGACTTGCCGTAGGGGAGCACCGCCATCCGGATCATCTCCCACCGCGTGGCGCCCAGCGCCAGGGCCGCCTCGCGGTGGAGGGCGGGGGCCTGGCTGAACACCTCCCGCGAGATGGCCGAGATGATCGGCAGGATCATCACCGCGAGCACCAGGCCGACGGTGAACATCGTGCGGCCGGTGGAGGACGCGGGGCCGGCGAAGAACGGGATGAAGCCGAGCGTGTCGGCCGCCCAGGTGTGGAAGGGCCGCAGGGCGGGCGCCAGCACCGCCAGACCCCAGAAGCCGTAGACGACGCTGGGGATCGCCGCCAGCAGGTCGATGACGTAGCCCATGGCGGCGGCGATCCGCCGCGGGGCGTAGTAGGTGACGTAGAGCGCGATCGCGACGGCGAGCGGCGTAGCCACGAGGAGGGCCAGCAGGGCGCCCATCAGCGTGCCGAGGATCAGCGGCCCGATGTAGGCGGCCAGACCCTCGCCGCCGGGGATCTCCTCCGCGGGAGCGGTCAGCGCGGGGATGGCCTCGCCGATCAGGAAGGCGGCCACCCCGGCGAGGACCAGCAGGATGAGGATGCCGGAGGCCTTGGCGGTGCCGGCGAAGATGCGGTCGCCGGGCCGGCGGACGGCCGGCTTCTGCGTGGGCTCGGACGGGGCCTTCGTGGCGGTCACCGCTGCTCCGTGGGTCTGGTTCGTGGATGGGTACGTCTGGTCCGGGACGGTCCGCCCCGCCCCGGGCCGGGCGGTCCGATGGCCCGGGACGTCACGAGGACGTCCCGGGCCATCATGGCGGGCTGGTTCAGCTCGCGGCGGTGATCGCCTCGACCGCACCCTGGGCCTGCTCGCGGAGGGCGTCGGAGATCGGCGCGCTGCCGGCGTTCTCCTCGGCGGCCGCCTGGCCGTCCTCGCTGATCACGTACTCCATGAAGGCCTTGACGTTGTCCGCGGCGGCCTGGTCGTCGTACTCGATGCAGCCGATGTGGTAGCTGACCAGGACGATCGGGTACTCGCCCGACCCCTCGGTCTCCCGGTTGACCTCGATGGCGAAGTCGTACTCGCCGCGGCCCTCGACCGCGGGCGAGTTCTCCACGACGGCGGAGGCGGACTCGGCGGTGGGCGCGACGAACTCCTCGCCCACGCGCACGCTGGCCACCCCGAGATCACCGGCACGGCTGGCGTCGGCGTAGGTGATCGCACCCTCGCGACCCTCGACGACCCCCACGACACCGGAGGTGCCGTTGGCGGCCTCGCCGCCCTGGAGCGGCCAGACGCCGTCGGGCTCGGAGGTCCAGACCTCACCGGCGGCCTGGAACAGGTAGTCGGTGAAGTTGTCCGTGGTGCCCGAGTCGTCGGCGCGGTGCACGGCGGTGACCGGCAGGTCCGGCAGCGTGGCGTCCGGGTTGTCCGCGGCGATCGCCGGGTCGTTCCAGTTCGTGATCGCGCCGGAGAAGATGCCGGCGATCGTGGCGGGCACCAGGTTGAGCTCGTCGACGCCGGGGAGGTTGTACATGACCGCGATCGGCGAGATGTAGTTCGGCAGCTCGAAGATCTCGCCCCCGGCGCAGCGCTCCTGCGCGGCGGCCAGCTCCTCCTCGT
Source organism: Blastococcus sp. TBT05-19 (assembly GCF_003319095.1). Taxonomy (GTDB): domain Bacteria; phylum Actinomycetota; class Actinomycetes; order Mycobacteriales; family Geodermatophilaceae; genus Blastococcus. The sequence goes on from NZ_QOHI01000003.1 coordinate 46,184, forward strand.
CCAGCGCGGCGTCGGAGCCCGCGAAGTCGGTGTTGCCGGCGATGAACTGCTCGCGCCCGCCACCGGAACCGACCGGGTCGTAGCTGAAGTTCACGTCCGGGTACTCGCCCTGGAAGCCGGCCTGCCACGCCTCCATGGCGGCCTGCTGGCTGCTCGCGCCCGCGCCGACCAGGTCGCCGCTGAGCGACTGCTGGTCGTCGCCGCCACCGCCCTCGTTGCCCTGCTCGTTGGCTGCACCACAGGCGGCGAGCGCGAGGGTGCCGGCGAGCGCCACGGTCAGGGCCGTGGCGCGCGTCTTGGTGCGGAGCTTCAACTCAGTGCCTCTCGACATGGGCCCGGACCTGTCGTCCGGGCAGCGATGGACCGTCGGGAGAGACGCTAGGGAGCCGAGGTGGCGCGTTGCCCGGCGTTCGGTGAACGCACGGTGAACGACCGCTGAGGTCTTCGCCGGGTGCGGGTGGTGCCCGTCACCCGCGGGGATGAACGCCTGTCGGAGGGTCAGCGGACGGCCGGCTCGCGCCGCCACGAGACGTCGACGGCGAACCGGGTGAAACCGCGCCCCTCGTACAGCCGGACCGCTGGGTCGTTGTCCTCCTCGACGTACAGCAGCACCTCGTCCAGGCCCTGCCCGCGCAGGTGGGCGAGGCCGAGGTCGGTGAGCGCCCGGCCCAGCCGCAGGCCCTGCGCGTCGGGGTCCACTCCGAGCACGTAGATCTCCCCGACGGGCCGGGGACCCGCGTCGCCGGCGGGGTGCACCTTGGTCCAGTGCGAGCCGAGCAGCTCGGCCCCGGAATCAGGGTCGCCCCGCCACGCCATCAGGAAGCCCGCCGGGTCGAACCACGGCTCGGCCTCGCGCAGCTCGAGGTCCGCCCGGGTCATCCGCCCCTGCTCGGGGTGCCAGGAGAAGGCCCGCGCGTTGACCCGCAGCCACGCCTCCTCGTCGCGCCCGGGCACGAAGGGCACGATCCGCACGTCGGCCGGCAGCTCGGGCCGCGGGTCGGCGTCGATGCCGGCGAGGTCGCGGCGCATCTGCAGCAGCACGCGGGCGCGCTCGAAGCCGTGCGGGGCCAGCAGCTCCGCGGAGCCGGGCAGGTCGCCGTGCGCCCAGATGCTCAGCGAGCGGTCGCCGGCGAGATCGAGGAGCTGGGTCAGCAGCGTGCGGCCGTGGCCGCGGCGCCGGAGGTCCGGGTGCACCACCAGTTCCGCGACGCCGTCGTCGGACCGGGCGTAGCCGGCGAGCGCGCCGTCGTCGGTGCGGACGACGAGGTCCGAGCCGCCGGCCGCCCGGTGCTGCAGCCGCAGCTCGGCCTCCTCCGAGACCGGGCGCACGCCGTCGGCGGCGGCCGCGGCGCGCAGGAGTTCGAGGACCTCGTCGACGGCGATGGGCTGGCTCACCCGGCCATCAGACCAGCTCGGCGCCGGCCCGGTCCGCGGGGGCGGGGGCGGGGGCGGGGGCGGGGGCCTGGGCGGCCTTGGCGGTGGCGTCGGCCACCTGCTGGTCGAGCTTGTAGCCGACGTTGCGCACGGTGCCGATCAGCGCCTCGTGCTCGGTGCCGAGCTTGGCCCGCAGCCGGCGCACGTGGACGTCGACGGTCCGGGTGCCGCCGAAGTAGTCGTAGCCCCAGATCTCCTGCAGCAGCTGGGCGCGGGAGAACACCCGGCCCGGGTGCTGGGCGAGGTACTTGAGGAGCTCGAACTCCTTGTACGTGAGGTCGAGCGAGCGCCCGCGCAGCTTGGCCGAGTAGCTGTGCTCGTCGATGACCAGCTCGCCGGCCTGGGTGAGCCCGCCCTCGGCGCCGTCGACGGGGGTGGTGGCGGCCAGCCGGCGGGCGCTGGCCCACTTCAGCCGGGCGTCGACCTCGGCCGGACCGGCGGTGTCGAGCAGCACGTCGTCGACACCCCAGTCGGCCGACAGCGCGACGAGGCCGCCCTCGGACAGCACGGCGACGAGCGAGGCGGCGACCCCGGTGGAGGAGAGCAGGCCGCAGAGCGTGCGGGCCCGGATGAGGTCGTGGCGCGCGTCGACCATGATCACGTCATCCCCGTAGCCCACCCCATCGCCCTCGAGCAGGCTGGACAGCTCGGGGGCGACCACGCGGACCTGGTGCGGGAGCAGTCCCAGGGCGGGCAGCACCTCGGTCGTGGCCTGACGGGCGGCGGTCATGAGCACGAGTCGCATGTCGTCTCCTCAGGGTCCAGGGCCGACGGTCGCCGGCCGGACCTACGACGACGCTGTCGAGGTGAGAGGGCAGGATAGCCGACCCGCCGGTCGTCGGGGGAGCGCCGACGCGAACGGGTCGCGACGGCTCCGCTCGTCGAGCGGAGAGGACGCCGGACTTCTGAGACGATCGGGTCGTGAGCCCTCCCGCCGTCCTCCCCGCGACGCCGGGCCAGGCGCACCACCTGCCCGCGGCGGGGCTGGCGGCGCTCGCCACCGCCGTCCTGGCCGGTCTGCCCGCCGTGCTCGGCGGTGTCGGCGCGCTGGCGGCGGTCCTCGTGCTCCAGCTGGCGCTGGTGCTCTCCTGGGTCATGGTCGCCCGCATGCGCGGCGCCACCGCCTCGCTGGCGGTCGGCACCGCGACCGCCGTGGCCGCCGACCTCGCGCTGGTCCTGCCGGAGCGGCCTGAGCTCGGCGGGCTGATCGGGGTGCTCGCGGTGGGCTTCCTGGCGTCGGTGGCCCAGCAGATGCTGCGGTCGCCGCGGCACCACCTGGTCGACTCGCTGGCCGGCGCGGCGCTGCTGATGACCGCGGTGGCCGCGCTCGCCGCGCTCCTCCTCCTCGGCCGCTCCGACGAGGGACGGCTGGTGGTCACGGGGCTGGCCGCGGGCGCGGCGCTGGTGGTCGGTCACCTCGTGGACCAGGTGCTGCCCCGGCCGGTCGTCGCCGAGGGCGTGCCGCGCGGCCTCGCCGGGCTGGTCCTGGCGGTCCTGGCCGGCGCCGCGGTGGCCTGGGCGGTCCGCGGCCTCGCGGACCTCGGCATGTACCGCTCCCTGCTCGTCGGCGCGGTCGTCGCCGGCGTGGTCGCGCTGGTCGCCGTCGCGACGAGCTACATGGCCGTCGAGGCCGGGGACGACGGGGTGCCGGACGGCATCTCCCCGTGGGTGCTGACCGTCGTCCAGGTCGTGCTCCCGCTGGCCCCGGCGGCCCCGGTCGCCCTCGGCCTGCTGACGGTGCTGTGAAGGTCCTCGTCGTCCTGCTCGTCCTCCTTCTGGGGCTGGGCCTGCTGCTCGACCGGGTCGCGGTGAACATCGCCGAGGGGCAGGTGGCCCGGCAGCTCGCGGCCGAGGGCGGCCTGGCGGGGGAGCCGTCGGTGGACATCCGTGGCTTCCCCTTCCTCACCCAGGCCCTGGGCGGCCGGTACGACGAGGTCCGGATCTCGCTGACCGCCGACCAGCTGGGGCAGCCCGCGGGCACCGAGGCCGACGTCGTCCTGCGCGGCGTGCAGCTGCCCCTGTCCGCGGCGCTGTCCGGCTCGGTGCGGTCGATCCCGGTCGACCGCATCGAGGGCACGGCCACGCTGTCCTACGAGCTGCTGGCCGCGGAGCTGGGCGGGAACACCACGCTGCGCCCCGAGGGCGACGGGCTGCGGATCACCCGGACCGTCGACCTGCTCGGCTACACGCTGCCCCTGACGGCGGCGGGGACGGTCAGCCTGGACGGCGACGTGCTCGTCGTGGACGTGCGGCAGGCCTCCGGCGCGGGGGTCGAGCTCCCCGGGTTCCTGGTCGACCAGGCCAGCGACCTGCTCGACCTGCGCTACCCGATCGAGCTGCCCTTCGGGCTCCGGCTCACCGACGTCCGGCCGGCCCAGGACGGTGTCGAGGTGCGCGCCGAGGCCGAGGACACGGTCCTGCAGGCGGAATAGCCCGGCCGCCGCGCCCGGTTGTGCCGGAGGTGACAGGGGCTCCGGCGCGGGAGGACGACGGCAGCAGTGCCGCCGTGCTCGGGCGGCTGGGGGTCCGCCCCGCCGACGCGGAGCTCACCGTCGTCCAGTTCTCCAGCGCCTTCTGCGGGCCGTGCCGCGCCACCAAGGCCCGGCTCCGGCAGCTGCAGGCGACCCGGCCGGGGCTGGCGGTGGTGCAGGTCGACGCCGAGAGCCACCTGCAGGAGGTCCGCGAGCTCGACGTCCGCGTCACGCCCACGCTCTTCTTCCTCGACCGCACCGGGACGGTGGTCCGGCGCAGGTCCGGCGCTCCGCGGCCGGCCGAGCTGTCGGCCGTCGTGGACGCCCACGTCGGGGCCCGGAACGGCGGCGTGTCGTGATCCGTTACCCTCGCGCCGTGGGCATCCTGCTGACCTCTCGCCGCACAGTTGACCTGTGCCGCGTCGGCAGCTGCCTCTGTCCGGCCCTCTGAGGGCGGCACAGCGCCGTCCGGACGCGCTCTCCGCGCCGCCGGGATGCCCCTTTCTCCCGTGAGTCCCGCGCTCGAGCGATCCGCGTCCTCTTCGCACCGCCGAACCGATCGCACACCGACATCCGGAGGAACACACCCATGAGCCGCAACGACGTGCTCGTCACCGTCGACTGGGTCCAGGAGAACCTGGGCCAGCCCGGCATCGTCTTCGTCGAGGTCGACGAGGACACCAGCGCCTACGACGGCGGCCACATCGAGGGCGCCGTCAAGCTGGACTGGAAGAAGGACCTGCAGGACCCGCTGCGCCGCGACTACCTCGACAAGACCGCCTTCGAGGCGCTGCTGTCGAGCCGCGGCATCGCCAACGACGACACCGTGGTGCTGTACGGCGGCAACAACAACTGGTTCGCCGCCTACGCCTACTGGTACTTCAAGATCTACGGCCACGGCGACGTGAAGCTGATGGACGGCGGCCGCAAGAAGTGGGAGCTCGACGGCCGCCCGCTGTCGAAGGACGCCGTCGACCGCCCCGCCACCCAGTACTCCGCCTCCGAGCCGGACCTGTCGATCCGCGCCTTCCGCGACGAGGTCGTCGCCGCGATCGGCTCGAAGAACCTCGTCGACGTGCGTTCGCCCGACGAGTTCTCCGGCAAGATCCTGGCGCCCGCGCACCTGCCCCAGGAGCAGTCGCAGCGCGCCGGCCACGTGCCCACGGCGATCAACATCCCGTGGAGCAAGGCGGCCAACGAGGACGGCACCTTCAAGTCCGACGAGCAGCTCGCGGCGCTCTACGGCGAGCAGGGCTTCGACGACAGCAAGGAGACCATCGCCTACTGCCGGATCGGCGAGCGGTCGAGCCACACCTGGTTCGTGCTCAGCGAGCTGCTCGGCAAGAAGAACGTCAAGAACTACGACGGCAGCTGGGTCGAGTACGGCTCGCTGGTCGGCGTCCCGATCGAGAAGTGAGCTGACATGTGCGGTGCGCCGAAGCAGGGCGGTTCCCTCGCGGGGATCGACCTCAGCACGCAGACGGTGATCCAGGGCTCGGTCTGGCACGACGGTGCCCCGGTGGCCGGTGCCTACGTCCGGCTCCTGGACGGCACCGACGAGTTCACCGCCGAGGTCGTCACCAGCCCCGAGGGCGAGTTCCGCTTCTTCGCCGCTCCGGGTGAGTGGAAGCTGCGCGCGCTCGCTCCGGCGGGCAAGGGGCAGCGGGTGCTCGAGGCCGAGACCGGTCTCAACGAGACGACCGTGGTGCTCGAGTAAGGACCCCGTCCTCCTCACCGCTCGCACGCTCGCAGTGAGCCTCTGGACGGGGCCGGAAGTACCAGTCGCAGCGCCCGCCCGGCATCCGCCGGGCGGGCGCTGTCCTGTCTCTCAGTCCAGGCCGGGCGGCAGCCGGTTGGGCCCCGCCTCGGGCGGCCGGGGCCGGTCCTCCGGGAAGGTGCGGACGGCGACGATGGCGACGTCGTCGGCACCGGCGTCGGGCACGAGCCGCGCCAGCACCTCGTCCAGCAGGTCCTCCAGCGGCCGCTCGCCCAGGTCGCCCAGCGCCTCGCGCAGCCGGCTCGTGCCCTCGTCGAGGTCGATGTCGCGCCGCTCGACCAGCCCGTCGGTGAACAGCAGCAGGGTGTGGTGGTCGGGCAGGTCCAGCACGTGGTCGGTCCGCACCGCGTCGGGATCGATGCCGAACATCAGCTCGGGCCGGGAGACCAGCTCGGTGACGGTGCCGTCGGGGGCCAGCAGCAGCGGCGGGGGGTGGCCGGCGTTGCTCCAGCGCAGCAGGCGGGCGCCGGCGACCGGCACGTCGGGGTGGCGCTCGATGCGCGCCAGGACGCCGGTGGCCAGGGTGGTGACCGCCAGGCCCTGCGCGGCGTGCTCCACCCGGGTGAGGACCTCGGCCGGCCCGGCCTCGGAGGCGTAGGCCAGCGCGCGCAGCAGACCCCGGAGCTGCCCCATCGCGGCGGCGGCGTTGCTGTCGTGCCCGACGACGTCGCCGATCGCCAGCATGGTGGCGCCGTCGGGCTGGAGGAACGCGTCGTACCAGTCCCCGCCGACCTGCGCCTCGTGCGCGGCGGGGCGGTAGCGCACGGCGATCTGCAGGTGGTCGGGCTCCGGCGGCGGGGTGAGCAGCGACTGCTGCAGCCGGTCGGACAGCGCCCGGTCGCTCGCGGCGCGGAGGGCCAGCTCCTCCAGCTCCGCGGCCTGCCGCTGGGCGGCCAGCCGCTCGGTGAGGTCGCGGAAGGAGACGACGACACCGGTCTGGACGCCGTCCTCGACGGTCGGGACCACGACCATCTCGACCGGCATCGCCGAGCCGTCGCGGCGCCAGAACGTCTCGTCCTCGGACACGACCGTGCGGCCGCTGCGCAGCGCCCGCCAGACCGGGCACTCCTCGCGCGGGTAGGGGCTGCCGTCCCGGCGGTGGCCGTGGATCAGCGCGTGCTGGTCGTTGCCCAGCTGCTCCGCGGCGGAGAAGCCGGTGAGCCGGACGGCGGCAGGGTTCACGAACTCGACCCGTCCCGCGGCGTCCAGGCCGTAGATCCCGTCGGCGACGTTGGCCAGGACGCGGTCGCTGATCGCGAGCGCCCGGGTCAGCTTGGCCTCGGTCTCCTGGAGCGACTCCAGGTCCCGGGCCCGGCTGGCCGCGACCCGGCGGAGGGTCGAGGCCTCGGCCCCGGCGGCCCGCGCCTCGGCGACGGTGCGCTCCGTCTCCAGCCGGTCGGTGATGTCCATGCCCGTGGTCAGGAGGTACTGGGGCTTGTCGCCCTCCCGCACCAGCTGCAGCGTGAAGTCGGCGACGCGCTCGGTGCCGTCGGCCAGGAAGTAGGGGGTGGTGGCGCGGACGGGCTCCCCGCCCCGGGCGACGGAGGAGATCCAGCGCCGCACCTGGTCCTGCACCTCGACGCTGCCGGCCCACCAGCCGGTGTCCCAGAAAGGCCGGCCGAGCTGCTCGTGCCGGTCGAACCCGCAGCCCTCGACGGCCAGCAGGTTGCTGGTCAGGAGCCGTCCCCCGAGGTCGCAGACCGAGGCGAACATGAAGGCGGAGTCGTGCAGCACGGAGTACCAGGACGGCGTTCCGGGGAGCGCCTCGTCCTCCGTGGTCGGCACCGTCCTGCCGGGGCCGGCCTCGGCCATCTCGATGACTTCTCCTCGCTCGCGTCGTGGTCGTCCAAGCCTGCCCCACAACGCCCCGGTCCACCATCGAGCTTCCCTGTCGCGTAGCCCACCGTGCGAACGGGCGGCCCGGCGCGTCACTACGGTGGTCGCCATGGTTTCTGCCTGGGTCCTGGTCGCCCTGACCGCGATGACAGCGCTCGCTTCCGGCTACGGCGCCCTCCGGCTGGCCCGTCGTCCCCCGGCGGCGCGGCGATGAGCGAGCAGACGGAGCTGCCGGTCCCCGACACCGCCGACGTCCGCAGCGGGGTCGAGGTCTCCGAGGGGATCCTGTCGGTGCTGCCGCTGCTGGGCGAGTGGCACGGCGAGGGGCAGGCCGCGGGCACCGGCGGTGACCACCGCTTCGGTCAGTGGGTGCGGTTCGCCCACGACGGGCGGGGGTTCCTCGCCTACGAGTCGCGGACGTGGCGGCTGACCGACGACGGGAAGATCGTGGGACCCGACGTCCGGGAGTCCGGCTTCTGGCGCCCCCGCGGGAACGACGACGTCGAGCTGCTGGTCGCCGCCCCCGACGGGCTCCTGGAGATCTACGTCGGCACCGCCCGGACGACCACGAGCTGGGAGCTCTCCAGCGACGTCGTCGCGCGCACCCCGGACGCCCCCGAGGTCACCCGGTCGGTGCGGCTCTACGGGATCGTCGAGGGGGCGCTCATGTACGCCATCGACCGCGCCGTCGGCGACGGCCCGCTGCGCCCCACCATGTCGGCCCGCCTGGAGCGCATCCGTTGACCACCCCCCGCCGCGTGGCCGACCGGTACGTCGAGGCGGCCACGGAGCTGGATCCCACGCTGGGCACGGCACTGGGCACCCGCCCGCGCGAGGACCGGCTGCCGGACACCGGCCCCGCCGGGCTGGAGGCCGAGGCGCAGCTGGCCCGCGAGACGCTGGCCGAGCTGGACCGGGTGCTGGCCGCCGACCCGTCGCTGGACGACGACCCCGTGGAGCGGCGGTGCGCCCGCCTGCTCCGCGAGCGCCTGGAGGCCGAGCTCGCCGCGCACGAGGCGGGGGAGGGCTTCCGCTCGCTGAACAACCTGTTCACGCCGATCCACTCGGTCCGCCAGGTGTTCTCGATGATGCCGGCGGTCGACGAGGAGGACTGGTCCGTCCTCGCCCGCCGCCTCGCGCGGGTGCCGGAGGCATACCGCGGCTACCGGGAGACGCTGGCCGAGGGGGGCCGGCGCGGGCTGCTGGTCGCGCCCCGGCAGGTACGCACCGTCGTCGCCCAGCTCGACGAGTGGCTCGCCGGCCCGTACTTCGCCGGCTTCGTGGCCGCCGGGCCGGAGAGCCTGCGCCCGGAGCTCGAGTCGGCGGCGCGGGCGGCCGACGACGCGGTCGCCGGGATGCGGGACTTCCTGCGCGACGAGTACGCCCCGCTGGCCGAGGGCACGCCGGACGCCGTCGGCCGCGAGCGCTACGCGGTCGCGGCCCGCCGCTGGACCGGGTCGGACCTGGGTGCCGGGCGGGGGCTCGAGGAGGCCTACGCCTGGGGCTGGGCCGAGCACCGCCGGATCCTGGCCGAGCAGCGGACCGAGGCGGAGAAGGTGCTGCCCGGCGCGACCCCGCTGGAAGCCATGCGCCGGCTGACCGCCCACGGCCCGGCGGTCGAGGGCGTCGAGGCGGTCCGCGAGCGGCTGCAGCAGATGATGGACGACGCCGTCGCCGCGCTGGACGGCACGCACTTCGACCTCGCCGAGCCGGTGAAGCGGGTCGAGGCGATGATCGCGCCGCCCGGCAGCGCCGCCGCGCCGTACTACACGCGCCCGGCGCAGGACTTCTCCCGACCGGGACGCACCTGGCTGCCGACGCTGGGGCGTACCCGGTTCCCGCTCTGGGACCTCGTCTCCATCTGGTACCACGAGGGCGTTCCGGGTCACCACCTGCAGCTGGCCCAGTGGGCGCTGGTCTCCGGCGAGCTCTCGACCTACCAGACGTCGGTGGGCTCGGTCGGTGCCAACGTCGAGGGGTGGGCGCTCTACGCCGAGCGGCTCATGGACGAGCTGGGATACCTCACCGACCCCGGCGAGCGGCTGGGCTTCCTCGATGCGCAGCAGCTGCGCTCGGTCCGCGTGGTCATCGACATCGGCATGCACCTGGAGCTGCCCGTGCCCGACGACGCCGAGGGCGTGCTCGCCGAGCACCGCGGCCGGCCCTGGACGCCGGAGCTGGCGCGGGCCTTCCTGGGCGAGCACTCCGGCGCCGATCCGGCCTTCCTCGACAGCGAGCTGGTGCGCTACCTGGGCCTGCCGGGTCAGGCGATCAGCTACAAGCTCGGCGAGCGGGCCTGGCTGCAGGGGCGCGCGGCGGCGCAGCGGGCCCACGGTGCCGGCTTCGACCTCAAGGCGTGGCACATGGCGGCGCTGTCGCAGGGGTCGCTCGGCCTCGACGACCTCGAGGCGGAGCTGGCGGCGCTGTAGCCGCGGAGGCGTCCCGCTAGCGGGGCGGGACGGGGTTGACCGGGTCGTCGGCGTGGCCGACCCGGTCGCCGGGCTCGGCCGGCACGACCTCCAGGCCCGGTGCGGCCAGCAGGTCGGCGATGCACGCCTCGGTGCCGCCCACGTAGGTGCTCATCAGGTCGATGTCGGTCGCCACGATCCAGGCGCGGTCGGCCGGCCACCACAGGTTGGCGCTCTGCTCGGAGGGCTCGGGCGCCAGGTTGCGGACGGCGTCGCCCACGGCGCCCCGCACGAGGACGACGTCGCGGGCGCGGGGGAGCGGCAGGCGGGGGGCACCGCGGAGCTCGCCGGTGTCGTAGCCGAAGCCCGACCAGCGGCCGAAGAGGCAGTCCTGCGGCGTGGTGGTGTGCCGGGCGAGGACGGCGGCCATCCGGGCAGCGACGGTGCAGGGCAGGTGGCCTTCGGCGGGGGTGCCGTCCCAGGTGGGCGGCTGGCTGTCCTCGCTGACGTACTCCCACCCCCCGGTGACGGCCGGCCACTGCATCCGCGGGTGGGCCGTGGTGCCGTTCAGCGCCGCGACGGCGGCCCAGCCGATCTCGACGTCGTCGTCGCCGTCGTAGCGGTAGGCCGGGTGCAGCACGCGTGCGTAGGCCGGGAACAGCGGCGGCACGAGCGATCCCACGGTGCTCCAGTGCGCGCGCCCCACGGCCTCGGCGACCCAGGCGCCCACGGCGACGTCCTGCTCGACCGGCAGCCCGCCGAGCTGCACCTGACCTCCCCCGGAGAACGGACAACCCCCGGGCTGTTCCGCGGCGCCCAGCCCTCGGAGAGGGGGAGCAGCACGCGGGCCGACTGGACAATGGTCGGCGGCCCGGGGGTCGGGTGACTGTCCGGTTCTCGCTCGCCGCCGTACGACGGACGGGCGATTCGTGCCTCTCGTCCGGCTTCCACGCCGGACGGGCGGCCCATCTGGACGGCGGCTAGCGGACAGCCACCTCACGAGTCCTGTAGCTCAGCAAGTTACGGACCACCTCCTCTCTCGTGTACGACGAAAGTACGACCGCGAGAGCCGGGGGTGCAACCGGATTCGTCAGCTGTCGGCGAACGGCCTGGCCACGCGACCGGGCGGCGTGTCGCCGGGGTTGTCCAGCTCGTGGTCGGCCCGGTCGTCGACGGTGTCCCAGGCGTCCGGGATGCCGTCGTGGTCGATGTCGGAGGTCTCCTCGAGCTCCATCCGCTTGTAGATGCGGTTGCGGGCCCGCAGCACGACGGTGGCCAGCAGGGCGGCGGTCAGCGTGCCGACGAGGACACCGACCTTCACGTGCTCGTCGCGCTCGCTGCCCTGCCCGAAGGCGAGCTCGCCGATGAGCAGCGACACGGTGAAGCCGATCCCGCCCAGCAGCGCCAGGCCGATCACGTCCCACCAGCTGAGGTCGTCGGCCAGCTCGGCCCGGGTGAAGCGGGACACCAGCCAGGTGGCGAGCGTGATGCCGATGGTCTTGCCGGCCACGAGCGCGACGACGATGCCGAGCGCGACCCGGTCGGTGAGCGACTCGGTGAGCCCGGAGAGGCCGCCGATCGTGACGCCGGCGGCGAAGAAGGCGAACACCGGGACCGCGACGCCCGCCGAGATGGGGCGGATCCGGTGCTCGAAGTGCTCGGCCAGGCCGGGGCCGGCGTCCGGACCGCCCGCGGCCTGGCTCCGGACGACCGGGACGGTGAAGGCCAGCAGCACGCCGGCGACCGTCGCGTGCACGCCGGACTCGTGGACCAGCACCCAGGTGACCACCGCCAGCGGGACGAGCAGCCACCACGACCGGATCCGCTTCTGCACCAGCAGGCCGAACAGCGCCAGCGGGATCAGGGCCAGCAGCAGCGGGGTCACCGCGAGGGACGACGTGTAGAAGATCGCGATGATCGTGATGGCCAGGAGGTCGTCGACGACGGCGAGGGTGAGCAGGAACGTGCGCAGTGCGCTGGGCAGGTGCGTGCTGATGACGGCGAGCACGGCGAGCGCGAAGGCGATGTCGGTGGCGGTCGGGATGGCCCACCCGCGGAGCCCGCCGTCGCTCCCGAGGTTCAGCAGCACGTAGAGGACGCCCGGCACGACCATGCCGCCGACGGCCGCGGCGACCGGGAGTGCGGCCCGCCGGACGTCGCGGAGGTCACCGGCGACGAACTCGCGCTTGAGCTCGAGCCCCGCGACGAAGAAGAAGATGGCCAGCAGCCCGTCGGCGGCCCAGGTGCCCAGGGGCAGGTCCAGGTGCAGCGACGCCGGCCCGACCCGGTGGTCCCGCAGCGACTCGTAGGCCTCCGCCCACGGCGAGTTCGCCCAGACCAGCGCGATCACGGTGCCGATCAGCAGCAGGACGCCGCCGACCGTCTCCTTGCGCAGGACCGAGGCGATTCGGCTGGCCTCGGTCCAGGAACCACGCCCGAAGAGGCGGCTGGAGGCGGTGGAGGTCATGGGGGCGGCTCCGGGGGGAGGGTCGACGAGGACGTTGCCGACCAGACTTCCCGGCGCACCTCGGGTCAGGCTACCGGTCCAGGAGCTCCCGCACCCGGGCGGACAGGCCGGCGTCGCCCCGGCGGACGCCGTCCAGGGTGTGCACGGCCGCCGCGCCCCGCACCCCGGAGAGCAGCCAGACCGCGTCCGCGGCGTGCAGGTCATCGACCGTGCCCGCGGTGACCGACGTCGGCCAGCCCTCCGCGCCGGCCTGCGCGAACAGCCGGGCCTGGGTGGTGCCGGCGAGGATGCCGCTGTCCTGCGGCGGTGTGTGCAGCGTGCCGCCCGCGGCCCACACGACGGTCGACGTCGGCCCCTCCAGCAACCGGCCCTCGAGGCTGGTGAGCACGACGTCGTCGGCGCCGAGGTGGTGCGCGTGCCGCTGGGCGGCCATGTTGACCGCGTAGGAGAGCGTCTTCGCGCCGCCGAGGAGCCACGGGGCGGTGGCGCGGAAGTCCGCGGGGACGCCGAGCCCGAGGCTGACCACCGAGATCCCCTCGGTGCGCTGGCGCAGCGTCTCCTCGGGCACGGCGGCCAGCAGGGCGAGCGCCGTGGGCGCCGCGCCGTCGCCCGGACCACGGGTGAGGAACAGCCGGCAGACGCCCTCGAGGGCCGGTGGCCAGTCGCCGAGCACCGCGGCCACCAGCGCGCGCCAGGGATCGTCGCCCGGGTGCGGGATCCCGAGGAGGGTGGCCGAGCGGGTGAGCCGGGCCAGGTGCGCGTCGAGGTGCGGCGTGCGCCCCGCGACCACGGCCACGGACTCGAAGACGCCGTCGCCGCGGGCGAGGCCCTGGTCGAACGCGGTCACCACGGGCTGCTCGGCGGGCACCGCGACCGCCGTGCCGTTCCGCCAGACCGCGACCCTGCGCTGCTCGCTCACGCCCCCAGCCTGCCGCACGCCCGGCATAGGCTGCCCGCATGGGCCCGGAGGACATCGCCGCGCCGCTCGCCGAGCAGCTGCGGGCGCGCGGCCTGCGGCTGACCCCCCAGCGGGCGCGGGTGCTGGCCGCGGTGAGCGCGCTGGCGCACGCGACGCCGGAGGCGATCGGCGCCCGGCTGCGCGAGGAGGCCGGCCCCGGCGGCAGTGCGCCGGACACCTCCACGATCTACCGCACCCTCGAGCTGCTGGAGAGCCTCGGCCTCGTGTGGCACACCCACCTGGGGCGCGGGGCGCCGGTCTACCACGCCGCGGAGCGCCCGCACCTGCACGTCGTCTGCGCCTCCTGCGGCGAGATCTCCTCGGCCGCCCCCGACCTCCTGGACGAGGCGGCGGAACGTCTGGCGGCCGAACTGGGTTTCACCGTCGACGTCGGTCACGTCGCCCTGTCGGGCACGTGCCGCGACTGCCGTGACCGAGCTCAGGAGAAACCGTGACCGCCTCGCCCCTGCTGTCCCTCCCCGGCGCCGTCCAGGAGGAGAGCGGCTCGGTCGCCGTCCACTACGGCGACCCCCTGCGGGAGCAGCGGACCCTCGCCGAGGGCGCCGGGCTGGTCGACCGCAGCGACCGCGACGTCCTCGTGGTCCCGGGGGCCGACCGGCTCTCCTGGCTGCACAGCATCACCAGCCAGCACTTCGAGCGCATGGCCGACGGCGCCGGCAGCGAGGCGCTGGTGCTGTCGCCGAACGGGCACGTCGAGCACCACCTGGTGGTGGCGGAGCTGGCCGGCACCACCTGGGCCGACGTCGAGCCGGGCACGGGCGCGGGTCTGCTGGCCTTCCTCGAGCGGATGCGGTTCATGCTGCGGGTCGAGCCCGCGCTGGTCACCGGCGCGTGGGCGGTGCTGGGCGTCGTGGGTCCGCAGGCGCCGGGGGTGCTGGCCGCCGCCGGGCTGCCCGCGCCGGAGCGCGAGTACGGCGTCGCGCCCGCCGGCGCGGGGTTCGTCCGCCGGATGCCGCCGCTCGGCGACGGCGGGTCCGCGGTGTTCGACGTCCTCGTGGCCCGGGCCGAGCTGACCGCGACGGCCGACCGGCTACTCGCCGCCGGTGCGCGGCCCACCGGCTCCTCGGCCTACGAGGCCCTGCGGGTGGAGGCCCGGCGCCCGCGGTTCGGCGTCGACAGCGACCACCGCACGATCCCGAACGAGCTGCAGTGGCTCAGCACCGCCGTCCACCTCGAGAAGGGGTGCTACCGCGGCCAGGAGACGGTCGCCCGGGTGCACAACCTGGGCCGGCCGCCCCGGCGCCTGGTCCTGCTGCACCTCGACGGCATCAGCGAGGACCTGCCCGCTCCCGGCGCCGACGTCCTCGCCGGCCCGCGGACGGTCGGCCGGGTGGGCACCGTGGTGCGCCACCACGAGCTGGGCGTGGTCGCGCTGGCGCTGGTCAAGCAGTCCGTGGCGCCGGACACCGCCCTCACCGTGGGCGGCTCGAGCGCCGCGATGGAGCCCGAGGACGCCCCGGCCGAGCTCGACGACACCCGGGCCGCGGCGCGGGACCGCATCCGCGCCGTCCGGTCTGCGACGATCGGGCGGTGACCCGGAGCACCCCGGCCGCCGACCACCTGCGGGTGGGCCCGGCCGGGTCGCTGTCCTACGCTCCGGCGCAGCGCCTGACGATGACCACCGCCGATGCCCGGACCATGCCGGGGATCACGCCCCTGGAGGCCACCCCGTGAGTCCGAAGCCGTCCCCCGCCGGCGGTGCCGCCGTCGATGCGCTGCTGGACCCGTCGTTCCTCGAGAACGCCACGCAGCTGCAGATGAGCGAGGTGCGGCGGCTGCGCCGCGCGGCGGAGCAGGAGGAGGTCAACCTCTCCTACACCCGCCGCCTGCTCCAGGGGCGGTTGGACATCGTGCGCCGGGAGCTGCAGCGGCGCGCCGAGGACGACGGCCGGTCGCTGGTGGACCTGCTGCCGGAGATCCTCGCGGAGAAGGGCCGCGGCCCCGCCCACGGCCTCGGCCGGCACCAGACGGTGCAGCCGGCCCGCCCGGAGGAGTACGAGTCCTGGGTGAACTCGCTGACCCCGGGGGCCGACCTCTCCGCGATCACGGACCTGTCGGACAAGAAGCTGGAGACCGCCGCCCGCTCCCTGGCCGAGGCCGAGAAGGGTCTGTCGGAGCGTCGGCGGGGCGTCCAGCAGGTGATGGACGGACTGGCCGGCGAGCTCGGCCGCCGGTACCGCGACGGCGAGGCCGACGTCGCCGCCCTCCTCGCGGACGAGGGCCGGCACTGAACGCCGACTGGCCGGTGAACCCCGTTCTCGTCGAGGTCCACCGGTCGGGCTTCTTCGAGTCCGCGCACCGCGGGTCGCTGGTCGTGCTGGACGCCGCGGGTGAGGTGACCTTCGCCGCGGGCGCGGTCGACCGCCCCACGCTGCCCCGGTCGTCGAACAAGCCGGTGCAGGCGACGGTGATGCTGGCCGCCGGGTGGGCGCCCGCCTCGGCTGAGGAGCTGGCCATCGCGGCCGGGTCGCACCTCGGGGAGGACGGGCACCGGGAGACCGCGGCCGGGATCCTGGAGGCAGCCGGGCTCGGCCCCGAGGCGCTGGGCTGCCCGCCCGCGCTGCCCTCGCACGAGGCGACGAAGGCCGCCTGGCTGGCCTCCGGCCGCGCGCCGGAGCGGCTGGCCATGAACTGCTCGGGCAAGCACGCGGCGATGCTCGCCGCCTGCGTGGCCGCCGGCTGGCCCACCGAGGGCTACCTGTCGCGCGAGCACCCGCTGCAGCAGGCGATCGAGGCGCGGCTGGCCGAGGCGGCGGGCGAGCCGGTGACGGCGGTCGTCGTCGACGGCTGCGGGGCGCCCCAGCACGCGCTCTCGGTGACCGGTCTGGCGCGGGGCGTGCTCTCGCTGGTGCAGGCGGCCGAGGGATCGCGGGAGCGTGCGGTCGCCGACGCCATGCGGGCCAATCCCTGGTTCGTGGCCGGCACGGGTCGCGAGGACACCGACCTGATGCGCGCCGTACCCGGCCTGCTGGTCAAGGGCGGCGCCGACGGCGTGCACGTGGCCGCGCTGCCGGGCGCCGGCGCGGTGGCGCTGAAGCTGGACGACGGCGGCGACCGCGGCCGCACACCCGCCCTCACCGCCGGGCTCCGGCGGCTCGGCGTCCCGGCCGAGGTGCTTGCTCCCTGGGCGCGCACGCCGGTGTCCGGTGGCGACGGCGTGGTCGGCGACGTCCGCGAATCCGCGGATCTAAACGCCTGATGTGCCTTTTCCGGTGTGAGGGTCTTCACGCCGGTGTGCTAGCTCCTCCGCTTGCAGCTGCTAGCACCCGGGGCTAACGTCGTATGCGTGCAGACCCCCGGTGACTTCGTCCGCGAGCAGGTGACGACGGTCCGCGACACGGTGGACCGGGTCGCAGGCAGCGTGGCGGGGACGGTCGCGGAGGCGCCCAGCGTCTCGGCGGTCAGCTCGTCGGTGGGTGACTTCATCCGCGAGCAGCGCAGCGCTGCCCGGGTGTCGCTGCGCGAACTGGCCCGCAGCGCGGGGGTCAGCAACCCGTACCTGTCCCAGGTGGAGCGGGGTCTCCGGAAGCCGTCAGCGGAGATCCTCGCCTCGATCGCCCGGGGCCTGAAGATCTCGGCCGAGTCGCTCTACGAGCAGGCAGGGATCCTCGACCGGCGCTCCGGGAACCCGGACACCGTGGCGGCGATCCGCTCGGACGACGCGCTGTCCGAACGGCACAAGGCCGTGCTGCTCGAGCTCTACGAGACCTACGTCCGGGAGCACCGGGCCACGTCGCCGGCCGCCGGCTGAACCCCCACCCCTCACACCCAAGGAGTCGACATGACCCCCACCCAGACCGTGAAGCAGTACAGCGAGCTCGCCGTGGCGCAGGGCCGCACCCTCGCCGAGCAGGCCAAGACCCCCCTCCTGGCCGTCGTCGGCGCCGGTGACCTCGCCGTGGAGCGTGCCCGCACCGTGCTCGCCTCGTTCCGCTCGCAGGCCGAGGCGCTGCCCGGCGAGGCGCAGGTCCAGGCCGACCTCGCGGTGAAGGAGGCCCGCACCCGGGCCACCGAGGCCGCCGGCACCGCCCGCACCACCGCGCAGCAGCTGGCCACCGCCGTCCGTCCGGAGGCGCTGCGCAGCACCGTCACCGGCCTGGTCGAGGTGGCCCGCTCGCAGGCCGCCACCACCGTCGAGACGCTGGCCGAGCGCGGCGCCGAGGTCGTCGAGGAGCTGCGTCGTCAGCCCGCCGTCCGTCGCGTGATCCGTCGCGCCGAGGCCGCCGTCGACACCGTCGAGGACACCCTCGAGGAGGCTCTCGAGGAGACCGCCGAGGCCGTGACCGAGGCTTCCAACGAGGTCACCTCGATCGTCCAGAAGACGTCGGGCAAGGTCGCCAAGGCCGCGCACAAGGCCGAGGAGACGGTGCACGAGACCGCCGAGCAGACCAAGGCCACGGTGGCCGAGGTCGCCGAGGAGGAGCCCGCCCCCAAGGCCAAGGCGACCCCGAAGAAGAACAGCGCCGCCGCCGCCAAGAAGGCCCCGGCCACCTCGGCCCGCGTGACCCGCGCCCGCACCGCCCGCCGGAGCGACCCGACCGCCGTGCCGGCCAAGAAGAACTGACCTACCAGGTCCCGTGACCAGGGCCCCGGAGCTGCTACGGCGCTCCGGGGCCCTGTCGCGTCCGGGGCCGGCCCCGGCCCTCCGCGGCAGCGCCTGGACCGGGGCGCTCCCGCGAGTAGCCTTGCTCCATGGCCGAGTTCGACTGGTTGCTGCTCACCGCCCTGACGTGGGGCGCTCTGGCGCTGACCGTCTGGGCCTTCGTGGACGCGCTGACCCGGCCGGCGAACGCGTTCGTCGCCACCGGGAAGCTGACCAAGCCCGGCTGGATGGGGATCGCCGCGCTCGCGGCCTTCATCATCTGGCAGTTCGGCCTGGTCAGCTTCCTCGGTCTGCCGGCGGTCATCGCCGCCGTCGTCTACCTGGTCGACGTGCGCCCCGCGGTGCGCGGCCTGCCCCGCGGCAACAGCTGGTGACCGACCGCCGGCTCAGCCGGCGGGCATGAGCAGCCACAGCAGCGCGTAGGCCACGATCTGCGGCCCGGGCAGCACGCACGAGATCACGAAGGCCAGGCGGAGTCCGCCGACGGACAGCCCGAACTGGCGGGCGAGGCCGGAGCAGACACCTCCGAGGACCTTGTTGCTCGTGTCGCGGCGCAGCCCTCGCGGTGCAGGTGTCGTCATCCTCCCCACCCTACGGACGGCGGCGAGGCCCGGTCACCGGCCGAACACGCCCTCCGGCGGCTCGGGGGAGGGCTGCGCGTCGGCGTCGACCACCGGCGCGGCCTTCCCGACGAACCGGTCGAGGTCCGCGCCCTCCACCACGCGCGAGGGCATGGGGTCCCGCGCGCAGGCCCGGGTGAGCGCGGCGATCGGCAGCTCTCCGTCGGAGGCGACGGCGACGAGGTTGCCGAACCGGCGACCGCGCATGGTCCCCGGCTCGGCCAGCAGGCAGACGTGCGCGAACGCGGTGCGCAGCGTGGCCACCTGGGAACGCGCAAAGCGCAGCGGCGGGCCGTCGGCGACGTTGGCCGCGTGGACACCGCCCGGCCGCAGCACCCGGGCGACCTCGGCGGCGAACTCGACGGTGGTCAGGTGCGCGGGGGTGCGCGCACCGGCGAAGACGTCGGTGACGACGACGTCGGCGCTGCCGGGGTGCATCGTCCCGAGCGCCTCGCGGGCGTCGGCGGCGCGCACCCGGATGCGGGCGCCGCGGGGGAGCGGCAGGTGCTCGCGGACCAGGTCGGTCAGCGGCTGGTCGATCTCCACCGCCCGCTGCCGGGATCCCGGCCGGGTGACGGCGACGTAGCGGGGGAGCGTGAGCGCGCCGCCGCCCAGGTGCACGACGTCGAGCGGGACCCCCGGCTCCGCTGCCAGGTCGAGCACGTGACCCATGCGGCGGACGTACTCGAACTCCAGGTGCGCCGGGTCGTCGAGGTCCACGTGCGACTGCGGGGTGCCGTCGAGCATCAGCACCCAGGCACCGTCGCGGTCGGCGTCACCCAGCAGCTCGGCGGTGCCACCGGCCACCGGGGTCGGTCCGGGCGGGATCCGCATCGGCTCAGGTCGGGGCGACGGCCGACCAGCGCACCGTCACCTCGCCGTGGCGCCAGCGCCGGCTCGACCCCACCAGCGGCCAGCCCTGCTCGCCGAGCGCCTCGACGGCGGCGACCCAGCGCTGGCGGGGTCCGAACGTCGACATCCCCGCCGCCGCGGCCCAGCAGGCGTCGAAGGCGCGCAGGAACTCGTGCACCGGCTGGCCCGGGACGTTGTGGTGGATCAGCGCCTTGGGCAGGCGCTCGGCGAGGTCCGACGGCGTCCCGATGTCCGACACCCGCGCCGCGAGCGTCAGGGTGAGCGGTCCGCCGGCGTCGAGCGCGACCCAGGCCGACCGGCGACCCCACTCGTCGCAGGTGCCCTCCACGATCAGCCCGCCGGGGGCCAGGGCGTCGCGCATCGTGTCCCACGCCCGGGCGGCAGACTCCTCGTCGTACTGCCGGAGCACGTTGAACGCGCGGACGAGCACCGGCTGGAGGCCGGCGAGCTCGAACCCGCCCAGTCGGAAGTCCACCCGCGGCGGATCGCGGTCGGCGGCCACCGCCGTCACCCGCTCCGGGTCGATCTCCAGCCCGACGACCTCCAGGCCGTCCACCTCGGGCCCCAGCCGGTCGACGAGCTCCAGGGTGGTCACCGCGGACGAGCCGTAGCCGAGGTCCACCACCAGCGGCCGGGCGGAGTCGCGCAGCCGCGGCACCTGGGTGGCGACCAGCCAGCGGTCGACCCGGCGCAGCCGGTTGGCGTTGGTGGTGCCGCGGGTGGGCAGGCCCAGCGCGCGGGCGCGGCCGGCGGCCAGGCGGGGGGCGCGACGCTGCGGCTGCGGGGACAGCGAGGCCCGCCGCTTGTGCTCGTTGCCCGCCTCGCTCACCGGTGCAGAGGGTAGTCCCGGCTACCGTCGTGTCGTGCAGGTGCGATCCGACGTCCGGCTGGCGGAGCTCACGACCCTCGCCGTCGGCGGTCCTGCCGAGCGGCTGATCGAGGTGGAGAGCGCCGCGGAGCTGGTGGGCGCCGTCCGGGACGCCGACGAGGCCGGCCGTCCGCTGCTGCTCATCGGCGGGGGCTCCAACCTGATCGCGCCCGACGAGGGCTGGCCCGGTGACGTCGTCGCCGTCCGGTCCCGGGGCATCGAGCGCTCCGGGGACCGGCTGACCGTCCAGGCCGGTGAGGACTGGGACTCCCTCGTCGCGCACACCGTCGCGGACCGGCTGGCCGGCATGGAGGCCCTGTCGGGCATCCCCGGCTCCACGGGCGCGACGCCGGTGCAGAACGTCGGCGCCTACGGCCAGGAGGTCGCGCAGACGATCACCGCCGTGCGCGTGTACGACCGGTCCGAGAAGGCCGAGCGCACGCTGACGCCGGACGAGTGCGGGTTCGCCTACCGCGACAGCCGGCTCAAGCGGGAGCCCGGCCGGTTCGTCGTCCTCGAGGTGGAGTTCGAGCTGGAGCCGGGCGAGCTGTCCGCGCCGGTCGGCTACGCGGAGCTGGCGCGCACGCTCGGCGTCGAGATCGGCGAGCGTGCGCCGCTGGCCGACGTGCGCGAGGCCGTGCTCGGCCTGCGCCGCGGCAAGGGCATGGTCTGGGACCCCGCTGATCCGGACTCGCGCAGCGCCGGGTCGTTCTTCACCAACCCGATCGTGCCGGTCGAGCGCGCGGTCGAGGGCTGCCCGAGCTGGCCGGCCGGCGAGGGGCTGGTCAAGCTCAGCGCCGCCTGGCTCGTGCAGCACTCCGGCTTCGGCCGCGGCACGCGGGACGGCCGGGTCGGCACGTCGTCGCGGCACAGCCTCGCGCTGACCACCGAGGACGGCGCGACCGCCGCCGAGCTGCTCGCCTTCGCCGACCGGATCATCGCGACCGCGCAGGAGAAGTTCGGCGTCACCCTGGAACGCGAGCCCACCGCCGTCCGGCCCTAGAACCGCCGCGAGATCTGCACACTCGGGGTCTTCGAGCGCGTGAAAGCCCCGAGTGTGCAGATCTCGGGGAGGTCAGCTCTCCCGGTGCACCTTGTGCTGGGCGGCCTGGGCGCGGGGGCGGACCACCATGAGGTCGACGTTCACGTGGTGCGGGCGGGTGAGCGCCCATGCGATGCAGTCGGCGACGTCGTCGGCCACCAGCGGCTCGCGCACACCGCGGTAGACGGCGTCGGCCTTGTCCTGCGACCCCAGCCGGTTCAGCGAGAACTCCTCGGTGTGCACCATGCCGGGCGCGACCTCGATGACCCGCACGGGCTCGCCCACCATCTCCAGCCGCAGCGCCCCGACCAGGGCGTGCACGCCGTGCTTGGCCGCTGTGTACGAGCTGCCGTTCTCGTAGGTGACCAGACCCGCGGTCGAGCTGACGAACAGCACGTCACCGGCCCCGGAGGCCCGCAGCGCGGGCAGCAGCGCCTTCGTCAGCCGCACCGTGCCGAGCACGTTCACGTCGTACGTCCGCGCCCACGCGTCCAGGTCTGCTGCGGCCACCGGGTTCGCGTCGAACGCGCCACCGGCGTTGTTGACCAGCACGTCCACCCGCTCCAGGGAGGCGGCGAACGCGTCGACGGAGGCCTGGTCGGTGATGTCCAGCGCCACGGCTCGGCCCCCGATCGCCGCGGCCAGCTCCTCGAGCCGGTCGACCCGGCGGGCGGCGACGACGACGTCGAACCCCTCGGCCGCCAGACGGGTGGCGGTCGCGGCCCCGATGCCGCTGGAGGCGCCGGTGACGACGGCGGTGCGACCGTGCCCGGGCAGGGCGCGGTCCTCGGACTGGGGGGTCTCGGCAGGGTCGGGCATGCGGGCCATCCTCGCGCTGTTGCAGGATGGAGACGAGACAGGGGTGCGCCGGACGCACCGGAACAGCGCAGAGCGGGAGGTCGTAGGTGCCCGCTCACCGCACCCCCGGTACGGGCCTGCCCGCCCGGGTGGCGACGCTGTCGGTGCACACCAGCCCGCTCGACCAGCCGGGCGCGGGCGACGCCGGTGGCATGAACGTCTACATCGTCGAGGTCTCCCGACGGCTGGCCGCCCGCGGCATCGCCGTCGACGTGTTCACCCGCGCCACCTCCAGCGACCTGCCGCCCGTGGTCGAGATGAGCCCGGGCGTGACCGTCCGCCACGTCAGCGCCGGTCCCTTCGAGGGCCTGGGCAAGGAGGAGCTCCCCGCCCAGCTGTGCGCCTTCACCGCGGCGGTGCTCCGCGAGGAGGCCCAGCACGAGCCGGGCTACTACGGCGTCGTGCACTCGCACTACTGGCTCTCGGGCCAGGTCGGCTGGCTGGCGCGCGACCGCTGGAGCGTGCCGCTGATCCACACCGCGCACACCCTCGCCAAGGTCAAGAACGAGGCGCTCGCCGCCGGTGACCGCCCCGAGCCGCGCTCGCGCGTGATCGGCGAGGAGCAGGTGGTCGCCGAGGCCGACCGGCTCATCGCCAACACCGACGAGGAGGCCCGCCAGCTGGTGCGCCTCTACGGCGCCGACCCGGCGCGCACGCTCGTCGTCCCGCCCGGCGTCGACCTCGACCGGTTCGCCCCCGGCAGCCGGGCGGCGGCGCGACGCGCGGTCGGGATGCCCGAGGACGCCGTCGCGCTGCTCTTCGTGGGTCGCATCCAGCCGCTCAAGGCGCCCGACGTCCTGCTGCACACCGCCGCCCGGATGCTCGCCGACGACCCGGCGCTGCGGTCCCGGCTCCAGGTGCACGTCGTCGGTGCCCCCAGCGGCAGCGGCCTGGACGCCCCGCGCCAGCTCGAGAAGCTGGCCGCGGGCCTCGGCATCGGCGACGTCGTCCGCTTCCACCCGCCGCAGCCGCCGGAGCGGCTGGCGCACTTCTACCGGGCTGCCGACGTGACCGTGGTGCCCAGCCACAACGAGTCCTTCGGGCTGGTGGCCCTGGAGTCGCAGGCCTGCGGCACCCCGGTGGTCGCCGCCGCCGTGGGCGGGCTGCCGACGGCGGTCCGCGACGGCGTCTCCGGCGTCCTGGTCCCCGGGCACGACCCGGCCGACTACGCGGTCGCGGTCCGGTCGGTGCTCGCCCGCCGGGAGCTGCTGGCCGCCGGCGCCCGCCGGCACGCCGGCCGGTTCTCCTGGGAGCGCACCGTCGACGCCCTGGTCGAGGCCTACGCCTCCGCGGCCGCCGACATGGCCGCGGCGCCGCCGCGGCGGGCCCGCGAGCGCCGGACCGGGGGCCCGCTGCGCGCCCTGCCGGGCCTGGAGGTGGCCCGGTGAGCCGCTCGGTCGAGGAGCTCGACGCGGTCATCGACCAGACGCTGCGCGACAGCGAGCTGGTGCACGACCACCCGAGCCCGGGCACCTGGCTGGTCGACCTGCCCGGCACCAAGAAGCTCAAGACGGTCTGCGGGCTGATCGTGGGGGAGCACTCGCTGCGGGTGGAGGCCTTCGTCTGCCGCCAGCCCGACGAGAACCGCGAGCAGCTGTGGACCTACCTGCTGCAGCACAACGCGCGCATGTACGGCGTCTCGTACTCGATCGACTCGGTGGGCGACGTCTACCTGACCGGCCGGCTGCCGCACGCCGCGGTCACACCCGAGGAGCTCGACCGGCTCCTCGGTGCGGTGCTCAGCTACGCCGACGACCACTTCAACGCGATGCTGGAGATCGGCTTCGGCACCTCGATCCGCCGCGAGTGGGACTGGCGGGTGAAGCGCGGGGAGTCGTTGCGCAACCTCGAGGCGTTCGCCGCCTTCGCCGACCCCGCCCGCCGCACCGACCGCACCGGCGAGGGATGACGGCGACGGAGAAGTCGCAGCCGGGCACGGGAACGCCCGGCGCGGAGGAGAACCCCGGCTACGCCCGCCGATGGTGGGTGCTGGCCACGATGACGGTCTGCCTGCTCGTGGTGATCATGGGGAACACGATCCTCAACGTCGCCATCCCCACCCTCCAGCGCGAGCTGCGGGCGACCCAGGGCGAGCTGCAGTGGGCGGTGGACGCCTACATCCTCGTGTTCGCCGGTCTGCTGTTCTCCTGGGGCGTCATCGGCGACCGGATCGGCCGCCGCCGCGTGCTGCTGATCGGGCTGAGCATCTTCGCCGTCGGCTCGGTGCTGGCCGCCTTCAGCGACAGCCCGCTGGAGCTCATCGCCTGGCGCGCGGTCATGGGCATCGGCGGCGCCGCCGTCCAGCCGACGACGCTCGCCGTCATCACCAACGTCTTCCCGGCCCGCGAGCGCGGCCGGGCCATCGGCGTCTGGGCCGGCACCGCGGGGATCGCCGTCGCCGGCGGGCCGCTGGCCGGCGGGGCGGTCCTCGAGCACTTCTGGTGGGGAGCGGTCTTCCTGGTCGGCGTCCCCGTCGCCCTGGTCGGCATCGTCGCGGTCTTCGCCCTCGTGCCGGAGTCGCGGGATCCCAGCCCCGGCCGGCTCGACGTCCCCGGCGTCCTGCTGTCGATCGCGGCCCTCGCCGGGCTGGTCTACGGGATCATCCGCGGCGGCGGGGGTGAGGGGTGGACGACGCCGGCCGTGCTCGTGCCGCTGCTCGGCGGCTTGGCGCTGCTCGCCCTGTTCGTGTGGCTGCAGCGCCGCTCCGCCCACCCGGCCCTGGACGTGTCGCTGTTCCGCAACCCCGCGTTCTCGGCGGCCGCCGCGGCGCTGGGCCTGAACTTCTTCGCGCTGCTGGGCGCCACGTTCTACCTGGTCTTCTACCTGCAGGGCGTGCGCGGCCTGAGCCCCCTGGAGAGCGGGGCGGCGCTGATCCCGGTCGCGCTGGGCATGGCGGTCATGGCGCCGCTGAGCTCCGGGCTGGCCGAGCGCTTCGGCGCCAAGGCGGTGTGCGCGTCCGGGTTCCTGCTGATCGCCCTGTCCTTCGCCGGGGTGCAGCTGCTGGGCCTGGGCACCCCCGTGTGGGTGCTCATCGCCGTCCTGTCGGTGCAGGGCGTCGGCATGGGCACCGTGATGGCGCCGGCCACCGAGTCGATCATGTCCGTCGTGCCCCGGGAGAAGGCCGGCGCCGGGGCCGCCGTGAACAACTCCGTGCGGCAGGTCGGCGGTGCCCTCGGGGTCGCCATCCTCGGCTCGCTGCTGGCCGGCTCGTACGCCGCGCACCTGGGCAGCGCGGCCGACGACCTGCCCGCCGAGGTGCGGGAGGAGGCCTCGGAGTCGATCGTCGCGACGCTGGAGGCCGTCCGCCGGGTGCAGGACGAGGGCGGCGCGGACGCCGCGGCGGCCGCCGCCTCGGTCGTCGAGCCGGCGCGCGAGGCGTTCGTCTCCGCCATGCACGTCACCGCCGTCGGCACGGCCGCGGCGACGCTGATCGCGGCCGTCGTGGTCCTGATCTGGCTACCGGGGCGCCGCGATCGGGTGGTCCCGACCACCCGGTGAGGTGAACGATCGCCAGGGTGTTGACGCTCCGTCACCGTCTGCGCAGGCTTGCCGGGAAACCGTCCGGGGGAGGGGAACCCGCGCGGGCACGAGCGTGGGAGAACGACCTGTGACCGAGGGCCTGACCGCCGCCCGTCCCGATCTGACCGGTGGGCTGCGAGGCCGCCGCGACCCGTTCGCGCCGCTGCACGAGAACCCGCTCGCGGCGATGAAGCGCGACCCGCACCACCCCGGATCGGCCTCCCTCGCGGTGCCGACCGCAGGCGCGCCGCTGCCGGTGACCCGCTACGCGGACGGCCGCGACCGGATCAACCTGGGCACCGGCAACTACCTGGGCCTGGCCGGGGACCCGCGGGTCGTCGCGGCGGCCGAGGCGGCGTTGCACCGGTACGGCACCAGCACGTCGGGCAGCCGCGTCCTCAACGGCACCAGCGGGCTGCACCTGGAGCTCGAGGCCGAGCTCGCCGACGTCTACGGCACCGAGGACGCCGTCCTCACCTCCTCGGGCGTGAACGCCAACGTGGCCCTGCTGTCCACGATCTGCTCGCCCGACGACGTGCTGCTGGTCGACTCGCACGTGCACGCGAGCCTGCACGCCGCGGCGGCGGCCAGCCGGGGCACCGTGCAGCGCTGGCGGCACAACGACCTGGGCTCCCTCCTCCAGCGCCTCGAGGCGCTGGACCCGCGGGTCGGCGCGGTCGTGGTGGTCGACGGCGTCTACTCCATGACCGGCGAGCTCGCGCCGCTGGTCGAGATCACCGAGCTGTGCGAGCAGTTCGGCGCCCGGCTGGTCGTCGACGAGGCGCACGGCCTCGGCGTGCTGGGCGAGGTCGGCGTCGGGGCCGGCGAGGCGTTCGGCGTGCTCGACCGGGTCGACGCCGTGACCATCGCGCTGAGCAAGTCGCTGGCCAGCGTCGGTGGCGCGATCATGACCACCCGGGCCGCGGCCGACGGCATCCGCGCCGCGGCCATGCCCTACGTGTTCAGCGCGGGCAACGACCCGGCCTCCGTCGCCGCCGCGCTCGCCTCGGTGAGGATCCTGCGCGCCGAGCCGGAGCGGGTGCGCCGGCTGCGGGACAACTGCGCCCTGCTGCGCGCCGAGCTGACCCGGCACGGCGCCGCCCCGATCGTCGGCAGCGGCGCGGTGGTCGCCGTCCCGACCGGGGTCGACGAGGTCACCGGCACTGCCTGGCGGACGGCGTTCGACGCCGGCGTCTACACCAACGCCGTCGCCTACCCCGCCGTCCCGCGCGGCAAGGGCGTGCTGCGGCTGACCGTCATGGCCACGCACACCGAGGACCAGCTGCGCGCGGCCGCGGAGATCGTCGCCGCGTCGGTGCACCGCGCCCGCGAGACGGTGCAGGTCCGGGCGGTCGCCTGACACCCGGCCTGCCTGCGCGGACGCCGTCGGGCAGGATGATCGCCGTGACGACCTCGACCGGAACGCTGGTGCTGCTCCGCCACGGCGAGAGCGAGTGGAACAAGGCCAACCTCTTCACCGGCTGGGTGGACGTCCCGCTGTCGGAGAAGGGGCGCGCCGAGGCCGCCCGCGGTGGCGAGCTGCTGGTCGAGAACGACCTGCTGCCCGACGTGCTGCACACCTCGCTCATGAAGCGGGCCATCACCACCGCCGAGCTCGCCCTCGCCGCCGCCGACCGGCAGTGGATCCCGGTGAAGCGCTCGTGGCGGCTCAACGAGCGGCACTACGGCGCCCTGCAGGGCAAGGACAAGGCCGCCACCCTCGCCGAGTACGGCGAGGAGCAGTTCATGATCTGGCGCCGGTCCTACGACACCCCGCCGCCGCCCATCGCGGCCGACGACGAGTTCTCGCAGGACGCCGACGAGCGCTACGCCTTCCTCCCGCCGGAGGCGCGGCCGGCCACCGAGTGCCTCAAGGACGTCGTCGTCCGGATGCTGCCCTACTGGTACGACGCGATCGTGCCGGACCTGCGGGCCGGCAAGACCGTGCTGGTGGCCGCGCACGGCAACAGCCTGCGCGCGCTGGTGAAGCACCTCGACGGCATGGGCGACGACGAGGTCGTGGGCCTGAACATCCCGACCGGGGTCCCGCTGCGCTACGACCTCGACGCCGACCTGCGGCCGACCAACCCCGGCGGGCAGTACCTCGACCCCGCCGCGGCCGCCGCCGCCATCGAGGCCGTCAAGAACCAGGGCAAAAAGTAGCTCCGGTCGCGCCGAGCGGGCCCCGGAGGGGTCCGCGCAGGCGTGACGCAGCGGCTCAGCGCAACGGGGGACGGCTCCTGGTCGCGGTGTCGTCCGGAGGACGACAGATCAGTTGGCGGTCGCTTCAGGGACGTGCCGCTCGCCGGTCACCAGGTAGACGACCCGGCGGGCGACGCCGACGGCGTGGTCCCCGAACCGCTCGTAGTAGCGGCCCAGCAGCGTGATGTCGATGGCCGTCTCGACGCCGTGCGGCCACTTGTCCGACAGGAGCTCCCGGAACAGCTCGCGGTGGATGGTGTCCATCGCGTCGTCGTCGGTCTCCAGCTCACGGGCGGCCGCGACGTCGCGGGTGGCGATGACGGTGCCGGCCTTGGCGACCAGCATCTCCGCGACGTGCCCGGCCTCGAGGAACGCCGGACGCACCTCCTGCGGCACCGCGTGCTCGGGGAACCGCATGCGCGCCACCTTCGCGATGTGCTCGGCGAGGTCACCCATCCGCTCGAGGTCGCTGGCGATCCGCGTCGCGGTGACGATGGAGCGCAGGTCGGTGGCGACCGGCTGCTGGCGCGCGAGCAGCGTGAAGCACCGCTGGTCGATGCTCTCCCGCTGGGCGTCCAGCTGCTCGTCCCCGGCGATGACGAGGTCGGCCAGCGCGACGTCGGCGTCGAGCAGGGCGGTCGTGGCGGTGCTCATCTGGGAGCCGACCGTGTTGGCCATCGCGACCAGGCAGCTCCGGATGTCCTCGAGCTCCTCGACGTAGCTCTCGCGCATGTGCGGTCCTCTCCTCGTGATTCCCGGGGAACGCTAGGCGTCGCCCGGGGCCGGTCGGTCGCGGTGAGGTGAACGTCGGCCCACCCTGCGGTGAACTCTGACCCGTCCGGGCGGTGAACCTGTGCCGCACGGCTGGGAAAGGGCCCGTACACGCCTAGCATCTGGGCCGTGAGTCCGCTGGTCGCCCTGGTGGTCGGCCTCATCCTCGGTGGGGTGGTGGTCGCGACCGTCATCATCCGCTCGATCCCCGACCTGGGGCGGAGTTCCGGCGACGACGCGGCAGCGACGGCGCCCGAGGCGGCCCTGACCCGGCGGCTGGTGGACCTCATCGACCCGGCCATCGTGTTCGTGGACACCGACGACTCCGTCCTCCTCGCCAACCCCGCGGCCCGGGCCCTGGGCATCGTGCGCGGCGACCGGCTGCTCGTCCCCGAGCTCCTGGCGCTCTCCCACGACGTGCGCCGCGGCGGCAGCCGCCGGGCCGACGTCCGCCTGCCCGGGGACCTGGTCGGCTCCGGGCCGCGCCTGGTCGGCGCGCACGGGATGCGCCTGGACAGCGGCACCGTCGCCCGGCCGGGGCCGGTCGCCCTGGTGCTCCAGGACGTCACCGAGGCGCGGCGGGTGGAAGCGGTGCGGCGCGACTTCGTCGCCAACGTCGGCCACGAGCTCAAGACGCCGGTCGGGGCGCTGGCCCTCCTGGCCGAGGCGATCGAGGGCGCGGCCGACGACCCGGAGGCGGTGCAGCGCTTCGCCGGCCGCATCGCCGTCGAGGCCGACCGTCTGGGCCGGCTGGTGCGCGAGCTCATCGACCTCTCCCGCCTGCAGGGCGGCGAGCCGCTGCCGGAGCTGAGCCGGGTCGAGGTCGACCGGGTGCTCGCCGAGGCGGTGGACCGCACCCGCACCGCGGCCCGGGCCAAGAAGCTCGACATCGTCATCGGCGGGCAGCCCGACCTCGTCGTGCGCGGCGTGGAGAGCCAGCTGGCCACCGCCGTCACCAACCTGCTGGCCAACGCCGTGGCCTACAGCCCGGGGGAGAGCCGGATCGCCGTGGCCGCCCGGGCGCGCTCCGGTTTCGCGGAGATCGCCGTGACCGACAGCGGTATCGGCATCCCGCGCGCCGACCGGCAGCGCGTCTTCGAGCGCTTCTACCGCGTGGACCAGTCGCGGGCCAGCAGCACCGGTGGCACCGGCCTCGGGCTGGCCATCGTCAAGCACGTCGCCAGCAACCACGGCGGCTCGGTGAGCGTCTGGAGCGAGGAAGGGCTCGGCTCCACCTTCACCCTGCGCATCCCGCTCGCCGTCGCCGACGACCGCCCGGTCGCCGAGCCGGCTCCCGCCCCTGCTCCTCAGACCCTGGAGAACGAGCGTTCATGACCCGAGTGCTGGTCGTCGAGGACGAGGAGTCCTTCTCCGACGCGCTGTCCTACATGCTGGGCCGCGAGGGCTTCGACCCGGTCGTCGCCGCGACCGGGCCGGACGCCCTCGCCGAGTACGACCGCGGCGGGGCCGACATCGTGCTCCTGGACCTCATGCTGCCCGGGCTCTCGGGCACCGAGGTGTGCCGGGCGCTGCGGTCCCGCGGGAACGTGCCGATCATCATGCTGACGGCCAAGGACGGCGAGATCGACAAGGTCGTGGGCCTGGAACTGGGCGCCGACGACTACGTGACCAAGCCGTACTCGGCCCGCGAGCTCGTCGCCCGGATCCGGGCCGTGCTGCGCCGCCGGGGCGAGACCGCCGAGCCGGCCCCGTCCGACGGCGTGCTGACCGCCGGCCCGGTGCGGATGGACGTCGAGCGGCACGTCGTCGCCGTCGACGGGGAGCAGGTGGCGCTGCCGCTCAAGGAGTTCGACCTGCTCGAGTTCCTGATGCGCAACGCGGGGCGGGTGCTCACCCGGTCGCAGCTGATCGACCGGGTCTGGGGTTCGGACTACGTGGGTGACACCAAGACCCTCGACGTCCACGTCAAGCGGCTGCGGGCCAAGCTCGAGCCCGACCCCGCCAACCCGACCTACCTGCTGACGGTGCGGGGCCTGGGCTACAAGCTCGAGGCCTGAGGCCGACCGGGCGTCAGTTCTTGAGGTCGTCGATCTTCTGCGAGGCCTCGGCCTTGGTCAGCTGGTCGGGGTCGACGTCCTCGTCGGACTGGCGCGCCAGCGTCTCCAGGTAGCTCTTCTGCGGACCGGTGGCCGGCTCCTCGCCGGTGACCCAGTCGGCCGGGTCCTTCTCCGGCGAGGCGGCCGGCGCGGTGTTTCCGTTGGATTCGCTCATGTGTTCGAGCCTAGGCCGGGACGGGTCGCTCCGCACGGCGGGCGGCGGCGGTGACCGAGGCCGCGCGGGCCGCCTGCGTGGCGGTCCACCGGCGCCCGGTCCGGTAGACGTGCACGGTGCCGCAGGCGGGGCAGTCCACGTGCAGCGCGATGTGCGTCGGGTGGTTGGTGACCGACCGGATGCGCCGGTCGGAGACCAGCTCGTCGGTCCGGGTGGCGGGGCAGGTGATCAGCAGCATGAGGGCAGCCTGGCCCGGCCCTGAGTCCCGGACGAGTGGCAGGACTGACCATGACCGCCGGTTTTCTGCCATGCTGCCGCCATGGCTCTCCCGGACCGGCCGCTGGTCGTCACCGTCATCGTCGCCGACCAGCTCGTCGCCCCCTTCGGCCTCGGCGTCTGCAACGAGGTCTTCGGCTACGAGCGCACGCGGCTCGGGCTGCCGCGCTTCGACTTCGGGATCGCCGCGGAGCACCCCGGCGTCTGCCGGACCGACACGGGCATAGGGATCCTCGTCGAGCACGGCCTGGAGCGCGTGGAGCGGTCCGACATCCTGCTCATGACCGCGTGGGAGGACTTCGACGCCGACCCCTCGCCCCGGCTGCTCGACGCCGTCCGCCGCGCCCACGCCCGCGGCGCGCTGCTGGTCAGCCACTGCACCGGCGTCTTCGTGCTCGCCGCCGCCGGCCTCCTCGACGGTCTGCGGGTGACCACCCACTGGAAGTGGACCGGCGAGCTCGCCACCCGCTTCCCGCAGCTGGAGGTCGACCCGTCGGTCCTCTACGTCGACAACGGCCAGATCATCACCGGAGCGGGCACGGCGGCCGGGGTGGACGCCCTGCTGCACCTGATCCGCCGGGAGTGGGGCGCCAACGCGGCGAACTCGCTGGCGCGGGAGATGGTCGTGCCGCCGCACCGGGACGGCGGTCAGGCGCAGTTCATCGACGCCCCCGTGGCCGCGTGCGAGGACGATCGGCTGGGCGCGGTCCTCGGCTGGGCGCAGCAGCACCTGGCCGACGACATCAGCGTCGACCTGCTCGCCCGCCGGGCGCTGATGAGCCCGCGCAGCTTCGCCCGCCGCTTCAAGGCCACCACCGGGACGACGCCGCACGCCTGGCTGCTCGGTCAGCGGCTCGCGGCCGCCGAGGAGCTGCTGGAGAACAGCGACGCCTCGATCGAGGAGGTCGCCCGCCTGGTCGGCTTCGGCACGGCCGCCGGTCTGCGCGAGCAGTTCACCCGGCGGCGCGGTGTCTCGCCGCGGTCCTACCGGCAGACCTTCCGGGCGGGTGCGGCGTCAGTCGCCGGGACGGCGCCGGTGCAGCTCGACGGGCACCGGGCGGGGGCTGGCCGGGTGGGGGGCGATCATGCCCTGGTCGAGGCGGAGCTGGGTCAGCCGGCGTAGCTCGGTGAAGGCCGGCCGGCCCAGCAGCGCGGTGAGCTCCGCGGCGTAGGTGTCCACCAGCGGCTCGGGCGCCACGTGCGCGGTCGGGGAGCCGGTGCACCACCAGTGCAGGTCGGAGCCGCCGGGGCCCCAACCGCGCCGGTCGAACTCGCCGATGCTGGAGACCAGCACCCGCGTGCCGTCCGGCCGGTCGACGTGCTCCTGCTCGCGGCGCACCGGCAGCTGCCAGCAGACGTCGGGCTTGGTCGTCAGCGGGTGCACCCCGGTGCGCAGCGCCATCGCGTGCAGCGCGCAGCCGGTGCCGCCGGGGAACCCCGGTCGGTTGAGGAACACGCAGGCGCCGTCGACCACCCGGGTCCGCAGCGAGCGCACGCCGTCCTCGGCGTCGTCGGCGTCGTCCTCCTCGGTCCAGGCGCCGCGGCCGACAGGGGCCAGCTGCCAGTCCTCGTCGTCGAGGCCCGCGAACGCCGCGGTGACGCGTTCCAGGTCGTCCTCGTCGGTGAAGAACGCGCCGTGGCTGCAGCAGCCGTCGTCGGGCCTGCCCTCGACCACCCCCGCGCACCCGCGCCCGAACACGCACGTCCAGGCCGAGGTCAGCCAGGTCAGGTCGGCGCGGACGAGGTGCTCGGGATCGGCCGGGTCGGGGAACTCCACCCACTCGCGGGGGAAGTCCGGCGCGACCTCCTCCGGGGGCTCGTTCCGCACCCGCCCAGCCTAGGTCTGCCACGATGCTCCGCGTGCCCGCCCCCGACCCCGCCGTCGACGCCTACCTGGACGGGCTGGGCGGACCCCGAGCCGACGCCGCCCGCACGCTCCGCCGGCTCTGCCTGGAGGAGCTCGACGGCTTCACGGAGGGGATGGCGTACGGCATGCCCGGGTACCGGCGCGGACCGGAGGCCGACGGCGAGATCGCCTTCGCCGACCAGAAGCAGCACCTGTCCTTCTACGTGCTGCGCACCGACGTCATGGCCGCCCACCTCGACCGGCTGGGTGGTCTGGGCCTCGGCAAGGGGTGCGTGCGCTACCGCCGGGCCGACCAGCTCGACGAGGACGTGATCCGCTCCATCCTGCGGATGACGGCTGCGACCAGCGGCGCGGTCTGCTGACCCGGCAGAATCGCCCCATGCGACTCGGGGTGCTGGACGTCGGCTCGAACACGGTGCACCTGCTGGTCGTGGACGCCCACCGCGGCGCGCACCCCACGCCCATGCACGACGACAAGTCGGTGCTGCGGCTGGCCGAGCACGTGGGGTCGGACGACGTGCTGTCCAAGGCGGGGGAGAAGGCGCTGCTCACGGCGGTCCAGCGGGCCTGCGAGCAGGCCGAGGAGCAGGGCTGCGACGAGTTCATGGCCCTGGTGACCTCCGCGATCCGCGAGGCGGCCAACGGCCTGGAGGTGCTCGAGCGCGTCCGGGAGCGCACCGGCGTGGAGCTGAAGGTGCTCACGGGGGAGGACGAGGCGCGGCTGACCTTCCTCGCCGTCCGCCGCTGGTTCGGCTGGAGCGCCGGCCGGTTGCTGGTCCTCGACATCGGCGGCGGCTCCCTCGAGCTGGCGGCCGGGGTCGACGAGGACCCCGACGTCGCGCTCTCGCTCCCGCTGGGGGCCGGCCGGATGACCCGCCACTTCCTCCCCTCGGCGCGGCAGGGCGGCCGGCCCGATCTCGCCGCCCTCGAGGCGCTGCGCGCCCACGCCGACGAGCTGCTGGCACCGGCCGCCGAGAAGATCACCGCCCTCGGCGCGCCTGACCTGGTGGTCGCGACGAGCAAGACGTTCCGCACGCTGGCCCGGCTCGCCGGTGCCGCTCCGTCGTCGGCCGGGCTGCGGGCGCACCGCGAGCTCACGGCGGTCGGGCTGGGTCAGGTGGTGGGGTTCATCTCGCGGATCGAGTCCGACGCGCTGGCCGAGCTGCCGGGCGTCTCGGCCGACCGCGCGCACCAGGTTCCCGCGGGAGCGGTTGTCGCTGCCGCAACTCTGCGTGCGCTGGACGTACCGTGCGTACGGATCGGTCCATGGGCGTTGCGCGAGGGTGTCATCCTCCGCAGGCTCGACTCGTTGGGAGGAGCGTGATGGCCGAACCGGACTGGAACCCGGACACGGGCGGGCGGTCCCTCGCCGAGATCCTGCGCGAGGCCGGCGTCGAGTCCGCGGCCCGGCAGCAGGCCCGCCGGCGTCGCCTCGAGGACGACGACGACACCGGGATCCGGCAGCGCCGCGCGAGCGACGCGGCCGCCCGCGAGCGCGCGGGCTTCAGCCGACGCCGCAGCGACGTCGAGGCCCCTCCGTCCGCGCGGCCCTCCCGGCCCGCCCCGCGGGTCGCGGCCGGCCCCTCCACCGCAGCCATCCCGGGGCTCCGGCCCGACCGCAAGCCCGGCGTCCCGCAGCCCTCGGCCCCCGTCCCACCGCTGCGCCGCGCCGCCGAGGTGGCCGGCGCCCAGCGCACCACCCCCCGCACCGGCGGGCGGACCGCCGAGCGCGACGAGCGCCGGGGCGCCACCCGCGCCCCGGTGCGCGAGAGCCATCCGCACACCGGCCCCATCCCCGTCGTCCGCGCGGACGACCTGCCCGACACCGACGTCGACAGCACGCCGCAGGAGAGCGCGCTGGCGTGGCTCCGGTTCGGCGGCGAGCTGCTGATCGCGCTCGCGGCGGGTGTCGGCATCTACTTCGCGGCCACCGTGCTGTGGGAGATGGTGCCCCGCCTGGCGATGTTCCTGGCCCCGCTCGCGGTGACCGGCCTGGTGGCCGGGGTCAACCTGTGGCGGAACCGGCAGGGTGCCGAGCCGGTCGGTGCCCGGCTGCTCGCGGTGCTGGTCTTCGCCGGCACGCTGCTCACCATCGCCCCGGCCGCCAACCTGCTCGGCACCTCCTGACCGCTCGCCGTCAGGCGTCGGCCGGCTGCTCCTCCCGGGCGAACTCCTCGACGATCGCGGCGCCGAAGGCGTCCAGGTCGTCGGGGTTGCGGCTGGTGATCAGGTTGCCGTCGACGACGACCTCCTCGTCGACCCAGTTCGCGCCCGCGTTGCGCAGGTCGGTCTGCAGCGACGGCCACGAGGTCATGCGACGCCCGCGGACCACGTCGGCCTCGATGAGGACCCAGGGCGCGTGGCAGATCGCCGCGACCGGCTTGCCGGCGTCGAAGAAGGCCTTCACGAACGCCACGGCGTCGGCGTCGGCCCGCACGAAGTCGCCGTTGATGACACCGCCGGGCAGGACCAGCGCCGCGTAGTCGTCGGGGTCGGCCGACCCGAGGTCGGTGTGCACGGTGCGCTGCTCACCCTTGTCGATGTGCTCGTAGGCCGTGATCGTCCCGGTGCTGAACGAGACCAGCTCCGGTTCCGCGCCGGCCTCCTCCAGTGCCTGCCAGGGCCGGTCCAGCTCGACCTGCTCCACGCCGTCGGTGGCCAGCACGGCCACCCTCATCCCGTCCAGTTCTCCTGCCATGGGGGCGGCGCTACCCGGGGGCCGGACCGCACACACCCGGGCGCACTACGGTTCGGACGTGCCCGCCGTCCTGCGCTCCCGCCTGTCGTCGGCGTGGGCGGGCAGCCGTGCGCCGTCGGCCGAGGACGCCGTCCGTGCCGCCGGTGACCTGGTGGCCGCCGGCCGCCGGGTGGCCCTGGAGCCGCGGAGCGCCGCCCCGGCCGGCCTGCTGCCCGAGCTGGCCGGCCGGCTGACCGCCGCCGGTCTCGGTGCCTTTTCCGAGGTGACGGTCCCGGCCGGGGGCCCGATGCCGCCCTCGGACGTCGCCGTCGCCCTGACCGGTCCGGCCGGGGACGTCGACCGGCTCGCAGCGCTGCTGCCCGGGGCGCGCGTCGTCGTCGACGCGACCGCACCTGGGGCGGCGGACCGCTGCCGGCGGCTGGCCGGCGGGCGGGTCCGGCTGGTCTCCTCAGGACGCGGTGCCGCGGCGGACCTCGCGTTCGTCCGGTGCCTCACCGTCCTCCTGGCCGGCGACGGCGAGCACGCCGTCGCGACCACCGATCCACGGATCATCGCCGTCACCGGAGAGCGCGCGGCCTGGAACGGCCGCCCGCCCGAGAGCTGGGAGTACGTCATGCCCTGGGGAGCCCCCACCGAGGAGCAGCACCGCCTGGTCGCCGCCGGCCATCCCGTCCGCGTGCAGGTCTCCGTGGCCGGAGGCCGGGCGTGACCGCCGCGGGCCGGCGCGGCCTGGCGATCATCGGCGGCGGGAAGATGGGGGAGGCGCTGCTCTCCGGGCTGGTCCGCCGCGGGGGACCGGACGGCATCGTGGTGTGCGAGCGCAGCGCCGAGCGGGCGCAGCAGCTCGCCGAGCGCTACGGAGTGGGCACCGTCGACCTGGCCGGCGCGGCGGCGCGCGCCCGCGTGCTCCTGCTGGCCGTGAAGCCGCAGGACATCGACGGGCTGCTCCGCCTGGTCGCCGAGCACGTCGACACCGGTCACCTGGTGGTCTCCATCGCCGCGGGCGTCCCGACGGCCCGGATCGAGGCGGCGCTCCCCGAAGGAGTCCCGGTCGTGCGGGTCATGCCGAACACCCCGGCGCTGGTGGACGAGGGCATGAGCGTGCTGTCGCCCGGAGCGCACGCGGGCGAGGCCGAGCTGGACGAGGCCGAGGCGCTGCTGGCCGCCGTCGGCCGGGTGCAGCGGGTGCCCGAGGCGCAGCAGGACGCCGCCACCGCGCTGTCCGGCAGCGGGCCGGCCTACTTCTTCTACCTCGTCGAGGCGATGGTGGACGCCGGCATCCTGCTCGGTCTCCCGCGTGCGCTGGCCGCCGACCTGATCGTGCAGACCGCGCTGGGGGCGGCGGTGATGATGCGCGACTCCGGGGAGCACCCCGTCCAGCTGCGCGAGGCCGTCACCAGCCCCGGGGGGACGACGATCGCCGCGATCCGCGAGCTGGAGCGCCACGGGGTCCGCGCCGCGCTGATCGCGGCCATCGAGGCCGCGCACGCGCGCTCGGTGGAGCTGGGAGTCGACAAGTCGTGACGTCGACTGGTCGACCGTCACCGACCGGAGCGAGCCGAACACAGTAGCGCCCGTTCGAGCACTTTGGGTGGACGCTGCGTGATTGAACCTTCACGGTGTCGCAGAACGCGCCGGAACGCCTGTGTCGCGTGTTGCATACGTGTAGTTCTGCCGAGGACGGACCGGTCCGCCTGTTCGTTTCATCCATCGCATCCGTCACGTCAGTCCCCTTACGCTCAGTGCCAGCGCATGCGTGTTCAGTTGCCGGTGGGGAAGCCGGCGCCACGACATGGGCTAGGTACCGGAGACGAAGACATGACCATGCCCCAGCGCCACGCTGCCGCCACCGTCGTCCGCCCGGGGATGCCCGTCCCGCGCCCGATGGGTCGCCCGATGCCCGCTTCCGCCGTCGCCCGCCCCGTGCCGGCCGCTCACCCGGCCGCCATGCCGGTCGGCCGCCCGTCGGTCCCCGCCCCCCGTGCCGCCGTCACCTTCCTGACCGTCGCCGAGGTCGCCTCGATGATGCGGGTCTCCAAGATGACCGTGTACCGCCTCGTCCACGCCGGCGAGCTCTCCGCCGTCCGCGTCGGCCGCTCCTTCCGCGTGCCGGAGCGCGCCGTGCAGGACTACCTGCGCGACGCCTACACCGACATCGCCTGAGAGTCGCAGCCGACGTGCTCTGTCACGCCGAGTGGGCCCCGGAGGGGTCCGCGCAGGCGTGACGGTGGGGCTCCGCGTTCTGGGGGACGGCACCTGGCCGCGGTGTCATCCGGAGGATGACAGGGTCATAGCGCGGCTCGGGTACGCTCGGTCGCCGAGCGACGCCGGGGTGGACCCGGCGGTCGCGCTCGAGCTGTTCCAATACGACGTCGGGAGCACCACGTGGGTTCGGTCATCAAGAAGCGGCGCAAGCGGATGGCGAAGAAGAAGCACCGCAAGCTGCTGAAGAAGACGCGCGTTCAGCGTCGCAACAAGAAGTGAGCTGACGCTCGTGCCGCCCGCGGTCGTCCTCGTCACCGGTGTGAGCCGGTGGCTGGGTGGCGCGCTGGCGGCCGAGCTCGCAGCCGATCCGGCCATCGAGCGGGTCATCGGCGTGGACACCGTCCCGCCGTCCCCGGCGATGCTGCGCCGGCTCGGCCGCACCGAGTTCGTGCGGGCCGACATCCGCAACCCGCTGATCGGCAAGGTCATCGCGGCGGCGTCGGTCGACACCGTGGTGCACATGAACATCAGCTCCACGCCCGCCGGGTCCGGTGGGCGCGTGCCGATGAAGGAACTCAACGTCATCGGCACGATGCAGCTGCTCGCCGCGTGCCAGCGCGCGCCCTCGGTCCGCCGCTTCGTCCTGAAGTCCACGAGCGCGGTGTACGGCGCCTCGTCGCGCGACCCCGCCGTCTTCACCGAGTCGATGCAGGCCCGGCAGGTCCCCTGGGGCGGTTTCGCCAAGGACAGCGTCGACATCGAGGGCTACGTCCGCTCCTTCGCCCGCCGGCGTCCCGACGTCGACGTCGCCGTCCTGCGGTTCACCAACTTCATCGGCCCGCGGATCGACTCGCTGCTCACCGGCTTCCTCCGGATGCCGCTGGTGCCGACCGCGCTGGGCTACGACGCCCGCGTGCAGCTGCTGCACGAGGACGATGCCCTCGCCGTGCTCACCCGCGCGACCACCGGCTCGTTCGCCGGCACGGTGAACGTGGGCGGGGAGGGCACGCTCCTGCTCTCCCAGGCCATCCGCCGGCTGGGCCGCGTCGAGGTGCCGCTGCCCACGCCGGCGCTGGGCTCGGTGGGCCGGCTCTCCCGCCGCTTCGGGTTCGTGGACTACTCCCCGGAGCAGATGCGCTTCCTGAACTTCGGCCGCGTCGTGGACACCGCGCGCCTGCGCACCCGGTTCGGCTACACCCCCCGGTACACGACGGAGGCTGCCTTGGCCGACTACGCGCGCACGGTCGCGCCGGTGATCGACCCGCTGACGGTCCGGTCGGTGACCGGGGGCCTGAGTTCCCTGCTCACCCGGGTCGGCGACACCGCGTCGGCGGTGGAGCGGCGGTTGCGCCCGACCCCGCCGCCTCCCGGCCTGCGGGCGGTGCGCGATGCCTGAGGCCCGCGTGATCCCGCTGCGCCCGGACGACGACGAGCCGTTCGCCCCGGTGTCGCCGCCGGCCTGGGACGACCAGGTCGCAGGTGGCCTGGAGTTCCTGCAGCGCCGTCTGACCGGCGAGTACGAGACGGACGAGTTCGGCTTCGACCCCGATCTGGCCGACCACGTCCTCCTCCCCATCCTGCGGCCGTTCTTCCAGAAGTGGTTCCGGGTGGAGACCTTCGGCCTGGAGAACGTCCCCGCCGACAGCGGCGCGCTCGTCGTGGCCAACCACTCGGGCACGCTGCCGATCGACGCGCTGATGACCACGGTCGCCCTGCACGACGAGCACCCGGCGGCGCGCCGTTTCCGGCTGCTCGGCGCCGACCTGGTCTTCGACATCCCGCTGGTCGGGGCGATGGCCCGCAAGCTCGGCGCCACCCTCGCCTGCAACGAGGACGCCGAGCGGCTGCTCACCGAGGGCGAGCTGGTGGGGGTCTTCCCCGAGGGCTTCAAGGGCATCGGCAAGCCGTTCCGCGACCGGTACACGCTGCAGCGCTTCGGTCGCGGCGGCTTCGTGTCGGCGGCGCTGCGCACCGGGAAGCCGATCATCCCGTGCGCCATCGTCGGCGCCGAGGAGATCTACCCGATGATCGGCAACGCCAAGACGGTCGCGCGGCTGTTCGGGCTGCCCTACTTCCCGATCACCCCGACGTTCCCGCTGCTGGGGCCGCTCGGACTGGTGCCGTTGCCGTCGAAGTGGCTGATCGCGTTCGGCGAGCCGATCGAGACGGCGTCCTACGGTCCGGCCGCGGCCGAGGACCCGATGCTGGTCTTCAACCTGACCGACCAGGTGCGCGAGACGATCCAGCACTCGCTCTACCAGCTGCTCCTCCGCCGGACCTCCGTCTTCGGCTGATCGAGGGACCCTCGTCCCCCCACGCCTCGCTCCGCTCGGCGCGGGACCCTGACGAGGGCCGCTCCCTCAACTCACCAGGGGAACCTGTTGCGGCGGCGGAGCGCGACCGCGCCGCCGACCAGGCCGCCGGACAGCGCCGCGGCGGCCACGGTGGGGACGCCGATCTTCGCTGCCTTGCGGCCGGTGCGGAAGTCGCGGACCGTCCAGCCGCGCGCCTTGGCCGCGGCCCGGAGCTGGGTGTCGGGGTTGACCGCCACGGCCGTTCCGCAGAGGGAGAGCATCGGCAGGTCGTTGGCCGAGTCGCTGTAGGCGGTGCAGCGGGCCAGGTCGAGCCCCTCCCGCTCGGCCAGCGCCAGCACGGCCTCGGCCTTCGCGGGCCCGTGCATCATCTCGCCGACGAGCCGGCCGGTGTACCGCCCGTCGACGACCTCGGCCACGGTGCCGAGCGCACCGGTGAGCCCGAGCCGCTGGGCGATGATCGAGGCGAGCTCGACCGGGGTGGCCGTCACCAGCCAGACGCGCTGGCCGGCGTCGAGGTGCTGCTGGGCGAGCACCCGGGTGCCCGACCAGATGCGGTCGGCCATGAGCTCGTCGTAGATCTCCTCGCCGGCCTCCGAGATCTCGGCGACCTGGCGCCCGGCGACGAAGGCCAGGGCGTTCTCGCGGATCGTGTGGATGTCGTCGGCGCTCTCGTTGCCGGCGATGCGGAACTTCGCCTGCTGCCAGACGAAGCGGTAGAGGTCGCGGCTGGAGAAGTACTTGCGGGCGGCCAGCCCGCGGGCGAACCAGAAGAGCGAGGCGCCCATCATCATCGTGTTGTCGACGTCGAAGAACGCGGCGCCGGTGAGGTCCGGCTCGCGCACGGGAGGCGCGGCCACCTCCGCCGCGGCCGCGGACGCCGCACCGGCGACGTGCGCGCGGGTGCTCTCGTCCGCCTCGGCGACGGCGCGCCCGACCCGGCGGCCACGCAGCGACCATCGCGGCACAGCGACCTCCCTGCCCTCGATCCGCCGAGCGGCGCCCGATCCCGACCCCAGCGACCCTAGCCGTAGCCGGAGGCCGCCTCAGGCCGTGGTCAGCAGTCCCCGACGGTCGCCAGCGGCGGGAGGCAGAGCGTGATGGGCCCCGGCAGCGGCACGGCGACCACGGGCGGCGTCGTCGACCGGGTGGCCGAAGCGCTGGGAGCGCTGGGGAGCGGCAGGTTCGGCACGGGCGGCAGCAGACCGCCGGTCGGGGGCGTGGCCGCGGGCGGCACGCTGCTGGTGCCCGGCGCGGGGGAGGCGGCGGTGGGGGCGGCGCCGTCCGGGGCCGGTGCGGGCGGCGCTGCCGGGGGCAGCGGGACGCCGGCGCTCGGCCCGGAGGCGACCGGCGGCAGGACCGGGGCGTCCTCCGGCGCGGGCGCGGGCGCCTCGGCGACGCAGAGGCCGGGGACCGGGCCGAGGGCGTCCGCGCCCACGGTCACCGGGCCGGAGTCGCAGCCCAGGGCGGTGGTCAGCCCGGCGGTCCGGGTGGTGAGCGCACGGAGCAGGTCGACGGACCCGGCGAAGGCGGTCTCGGTGGAGGGCGGCACGTCGTCGCGCAGCGCCTGGAGACCGTCGGACTGGGAATCGCTCCAGGCGGCGAGGTCACCGAGGGCGTCGGTGTCGCCGGCCGCCACCGCGCGGGTGGTGAGGATGGCCGCGGCCTCGGTGGTCTGGGCGTCCATGGTGCGCAGCGTCTGCCGGACGAGGTCGGCGTCGCCGGCCACGGTGCGCAGCTCGGCCAGACGGGTGCTGGCCAGCTCGAGCAGCGTCTGGCCGCGGCTCTCGCCGGCGAGGGCCAGCTGGGTCTGCTCGGTGCCGCGCTTCAGGTCGTAGAGGGCGTCGCCCGGCTGCGCGCCGGCGGCGACGGCCACCAGGGCGGCCAGCCCGGTCACGCCGACGGCGGCGCCGGCGAGCCCGGCGGTCAGCCGCCCGCGCCAGCGGGACGGCGCCCGGTCCTCGGCCCGGACGGCGAGCAGCCGGGCCACCAGGGGACGCGGAGCCGGTTCGGGGGTGCGGACGGCGGCCATCGCGACCAGACGCGCCCGCGCACGGGCCCGGTACTGGTCATCGGGCTCGCCGCCCAGGGCGGTGGACAGGGCCTGCAGCCGCGCGACGAGCTCGGCCTCGCGATCACCTGCGGGTACGGCGCCCGGAGTCGCCGTGCCGTCGTCGTGCCGGATCACCTGCGGCCTCCTGTCCTGTCCGATCGGGTCCCGCCGCCACCGGGGGACCGCTCCGGAGAGCACAACGACGACCGGGGGCCGTCGGTTACGCCCCGGAGCGCGGTGGATGTCACCGCAGACCCTCGGGCAGCATCGCCGCCAGCCGCCGCACCGCGCGGTGCTGGAGCGCCTTGATGGCGCCGTCCTTCTTCCCCATGATCTCGGCAGTCTCGGAGACGGACAGACCGTGCAGGAAGCGCAGCACGATGCACTCCTGCTGCTCGCTCCCCAGCTGTTGCACGCACGCCAGCAGCTGCTGGTTGGTCAGGTACTGCAGGACGGCGTCCTCGGGCCCGTCGGTGACCCGGTCGGCGTCCCGCATGTCGGCGGTGCTCACCTCGAGCCGGAAGCGGCTGCTCTTCACCTGGTCGCGGATGATGTTGCGCGCGATCGTGACCAGCCACGCGCCCACGTCGCGACCCTGGAACGACAGCGAGTCGATGCGGCGCAGCGCCCGCACGAACGTCTCGCTCGTGACGTCCTCGGCCGTGGCCCGGTCGCCGACCCGGTGGTAGGCGTAGCGGTGCACGAGGGTCACGTAGTGGTCGTAGAGCCGCCCGAACGCCTCGGCGTCGCCCTGCTGGGCCTCGCGGACCAGCGCCCACACGTCGGTGGCACCGGCGCTCGCCTCGGCCTCCGCCGCGGCGATCTCCTCGGCCACCTCCGACGGGAGCTCCGACGTGGCCGGGACCTCGGTGGGGACGCCGTCGGAAGTCGGGGCCGCTTCGACCGCAACCGGATCGCCCCC
The DNA here is from genome assembly GCF_003319095.1 of Blastococcus sp. TBT05-19. Lineage (GTDB taxonomy): Bacteria > Actinomycetota > Actinomycetes > Mycobacteriales > Geodermatophilaceae > Blastococcus. Next base: position 89,477 of record NZ_QOHI01000003.1, read on the forward strand.
GGGCTCGTTGACCGGGTGCTCGTCGGTCCCGTGCTCGGCGGTCCCCGCATCCAGCCCCTCGGCGCTGGTGCGCGGGAACGGTGTCGGGCGGGGGCGTCGCGGCGTGGGGAGACCGGCCGGCCGTCCGGCGTCCAGGGGATGGGGCATGCGGGCGATCGACCTCCTCGTCGGCCCGCTGTGCCTGGACCGTCTCGTCGCCCCGCACGCCCCGGGAGGGCGTGCGCGGGCTGCGGCGCAGGCCCCATGGTGACAACATCGCCCGTGCTCGTCCACGGCAGCCTCGACGGACCACCCTCCGGAGCGCTCGCCGAGGGCCGGGCGCCGCCCCCTGAGACAGGAGATCCCGTGTCCGACGCAGGCACCTCGCTGGCCGCGCTGGTCCGAGCCGCCGCGCAGCGCGACCCCGGCGCACCGGCCGTGGTCGCCGGGGAGCAGCGGCTGAGCTGGGGCGAGCTGGACGCCGCCGTCGACCGCGTCGCCGCCGGGTACGCGGGCCGGGGGCTGACCTCCGGTACCCGGATCGCGGTGCAGCTGCCCAACGGGCTGGACTGGCTGCGCGCGGTGCTGGGGGCGCTGCGGGCCGGGCTGACGGTGGTCCCGGTCAACACCGCCTACACCGATCCGGAGCTCGAGCACGTGCTCACCGACTGCGGGGCCGCGCTCCTGGTGGCCGCGCACGAGCGGGACGAGCTGGCGGGGGTGCCGGTCTGCCCGGGGCCGCCCGAGGGCGAGGGGCCGGTGCCCGCGGTCGCCGACGACCCGGCCGCGCTGGCCTTCCTCTGCTACACCAGCGGCACGACCGGACGCCCGCGCGGCGCGATGCTCACCTCGGGGGCGCTCAAGGCCAACCAGGAGCAGTGCCTGGCGATGAGCCCGCCCCCGGTGCGCAGCGACGACCGGGTGCTGCTCGTCCTGCCGCTGTTCCACGTCTACGGCCTCAACGCCGGCTTCGGCCTGGTCGCCGCCACCGGCGCCTGCGCCGTGCTCGAGGAGACCTTCGACCCGCGCGGGTCCCTGGCGCTGATGGCCGCCGAGCAGGTGACGGCGGTGCCGGGCGCCCCGCCGATGTACCAGGCCTGGCTCGCCGCGGCCGACGCCGCCGGCAGCGACGCCGACCTGCGCCGGGCCTTCGCCGCCGTGCGCGTCGCCTCCGCCGGTGCGGCACCCCTGCCCGAGGACGTGTGGCAGGCGATGCGCGACCGGGCCGCGGTGACCGTGTGGGAGGGCTACGGCCTCACCGAGGCCGCGCCGGTCGTGGCGAGCACGCTGGCCACCGGCCGGGCCAAGCCCGACTGCATCGGCGGTGCGGTGCCGGGGCTGGAGCTCGTGCTGCGGGACACGGCCGCCATCGGCGCGGTCACCGTCGACCTCCCCGACGAGGAGGCCGGGACCGGCGAGGACGACGGCGGCGACCCCGACGAGGGCCCCGGCGAGATCTGGGTCCGCGGCCCGAACCTGTTCTCCGGCTACTGGCCCGACGGGACCGACGGCCCGGACGCCGACGGATGGCTCGGCACCGGCGACCTCGCCTACCGCGACGCCGACGGCGACCTGCACCTGGTGGACCGGCGCAGCGACCTGATCCTGGTGAGCGGTTTCAACGTCTACCCGGCCGAGGTGGAGCGGGTCCTCGACCAGCACCCCGCCGTCGTCGAGAGCGCCGTCATCGGGGTGCCCGATCCGCGCACCGGTGCCGCCGTGCGCGCCGTCGTCGTCACCGGGCCGGGGGAGCGGCTGGACGTCGAGGAGCTGCAGGCCTTCGCGGGCCGGTCCCTGGCCCGCTACAAGGTGCCCACGTCGGTGCACTTCCTCGCCTCGCTGCCGCACTCGCTCACCGGCAAGGTGAGCCGGGCCCGGCTGCGCGAGCTGGGGCTCACGGGAGCCGACGCGGACGCCGTGGTGGACGCGGGGAGCGCCGCCGGTGGGTGAGCCGCGGCTGCAGCTGCTCGGGCGGGCCGGCTGCCACCTCTGCCTGACCGCCGCCGAGCAGCTCGTCCCGGTCGCCGCCGAGGCGGGGCTGACCGTGGTCGACGTGGACGTCGACACCGACCCGGAGCTGCAGGCCGAGTACGGCGACCGCGTGCCGGTGCTGCTGCTCGACGGGCGCGAGCACTCCTACTTCACCCTCGACGTGCCCCGCCTGCGCCGGGACCTCGGGCTGCGCTGAGGCCCCGCGGCCCCCCGTCCGGGTGGCCGCTGACCTGCGGATACGGTGGTCCTCACCACAACCGGGCGCATCCGGGCTGGTCAGCGGGCCGGAGCCTCCTCGGCGACTTTGTTCCTGCGTTCACAAGCGGTTACCGTGGCGGACGCGAGCGCAGCAGCTGCTCGCGTCCCGATGTCGCAGATCCGCACCCGGCGCCCGCCGGGGTTCCGGGTGCGACCGCTGTGGAGAGCCCGTGATCCAGCCACGGCCCCGGACGATCCCGGAGGCCACCGTCGCACGTCTGGCCGTGTACCTGAGGGTGCTGAGCGGTCTCGCCGACGGCGGCCGGACCACCGTGTCCTCCGGTGAGCTCGCCTCCGCCGCCGGCGTGAACCCGGCCGGGCTGCGCAAGGACCTCTCGCACCTCGGCTCGTGCGGCGTCCGCGGCGTCGGCTACGAGGTCCGGGCGCTGCGGGAGCGGATCGCCCGCGTGCTCGGCGCGGAGCAGTCGCGGGCCTGCGTGCTCGTGGGCATCGGCAACCTGGGCACGGCGCTGGCCGACTACGCGGGCTTCGGCAGCCGGGGGTTCCGCTTCGTCGGCCTGTTCGACGCCGCCCCGGCGCAGGTCGGGCAGGAGATCGGCGGCCTGACGGTGCAGCCCATGACCGAGCTCGAGGCCACGGTGACCGCGCACGAGGCCTCCATCGGGGTCATCGCGACGCCGGCCGAGGTGGCCCAGCAGGTCTGCGACCGGCTGACCGCGGCCGGGGTGCGGAGCATCCTGAACTTCGCGCCGGTGACGCTCACCGCCCCCGTCGGCGTCGACGTCCGCCCGGTCGACCTCTCCGTCGAGCTGCAGGTGCTGGCCTTCCTCGGCCAGCAGCGCAGCGCCCGCGCCGCGGAGGTGACCGCGTGAGCCTGCTCGCGGTGGGCGTCAGCCACCAGACCGCACCGGTCGCGCTGCTCGAGCAGTTCGCGATGGGTGCCGACGACCGGGTGAAGGCCCTGCACGAGCTGGTCGGCAGCGACCACGTCAGCGAGGCCCTCGTGCTGGCCACGTGCAACCGGATCGAGGTCTTCGCCGAGGTCGACCGCTTCCACGGCGGCGTCACCGACGTCGGCCGGGTGCTCGCCCGCCAGGCGGGGGCCTCGGTCGAGGAGCTCTCCCCGTACGTGACGGTGCACTACGAGGACCAGGCCGTCGAGCACCTGTTCACGGTGGCCGCCGGGCTGGACTCGATGGTGGTCGGCGAGACCCAGGTCCTCGGCCAGCTGCGCGCCGCCTACGCCCTCGCCCGCGAGGAGGGCACGGTCGGCCGCGCCCTGCACCCGGTGGTCCAGCGGGCCCTGCGGGTGGGCAAGCGGGTGCACTCCGAGACCGGCATCGACAAGGCCGGCGCCTCCCTGGTGTCGGTGGCGCTCGACCGCGCCGAGGCGCGCATCGGCGACCTCACCGGGCGCCCGGTGCTCGTCGTGGGCGCGGGCTCCATGGGCGCGCTGGCCGCCACCACGCTGGCCCGCCGCGGCGCCGACGTCGTGATCAGCAGCCGCACCGAGACCTCCGCCGAGCGGCTGGCCGAGACCGTGGGCGGCCGCACGGCGCCGCTGGACCGGATGGCCGAGGAGCTGGCCGCCGCCGACGTGCTGCTCACCTGCACCGGCGCCACCGGCCTGGTCGTCGGCACCGACGTCGTCGCGACGGCGATGGCCGGGCGCGGCGACCGCCCGCTCGTCGTGGTGGACCTGGCGCTGCCGCGCGACGTCGACCCCGGGGTGGCCGCGCTGCCCGGCGTCCACGTGGTCGACCTGGCCCTGCTCCAGGGCGACCGCGGCGACGGCAGCGGCCCGGTCGCCGCCGACGACATCAACAGCGCCCGCGCCATGATCGAGGCCGAGACCGCTCTCCTGCGGGCCGAGCGCCGGGCCGCCGAGGTGGGCCCGACGGTCTCCGCGCTGCGCTCGCAGGCCGCCGAGGTGGTCGACGCCGAGCTGCTGCGGCTGGCCGGCCGGCTGCCCGACCTCGACGCCCGCGCCCGGGGCGAGATCGCCCGCACCGTGCGCCGGGTGGTCGACAAGCTGCTGCACGAGCCGACCGTGCGGGTCAAGGAGCTGGCCGCCTCGCCGGGCGGCACCGACTACGCCGGGGCCCTGCGTGCCCTCTTCGGTCTGGGCATCGACGCCGACGTGACGCCCGGCGCCGGTCGCCTGGCCGACGCTGTGACCGTGGACCCCGACCGTCCGGGAGGTGCGGCGTGACCGCCACCGACGTGCAGGGCGTCGCCTCCGCGAGCGCGGCCGCCGGCGTCCCGCTGCGCCTGGGCACCCGCGCCAGCCAGCTGGCCCGCACCCAGTCGCAGACCGTCGCCGACGCCATCACCGCCGCGACCGGCGTGCCGGTCGAGCTGGTCCTGATCAGCACCGAGGGCGACCGCTCCTCGGCCGCGATCGCGCAGCTCGGCGGCACCGGGGTGTTCGTCGCGGCGATCCGGCACGCGCTGCTCGCCGGCGAGGTCGATCTCGCCGTGCACAGCTACAAGGACCTGCCGACCGCCCCCGAGCCCGGGCTGATCCTCGCCGCGGTGCCCCCGCGCGAGGACCCGCGCGACGCGCTCGTGGCCCGGGACGGCCTGACGCTCGGCGAGCTGCCGGCCGGCTCGCGGATCGGCACCGGTGCCCCGCGCCGGGTCGCCCAGCTGCGGGCGCTCGGCCTCGGCCTGGAGATCGTGCCGATCCGCGGCAACGTCGACACCCGCCTCGGCCGGGTCCCCGGTGCCGGCGAGGGGCCGGGCGACCTCGACGCCGTCGTCCTCGCCCGCGCCGGGCTGAACCGGATCGGCCGGCTGGCGCAGATCACCGAGACGCTCGACCCGCTCCAGGTGCTGCCCGCTCCCGCGCAGGGCGCGCTGGCCGTGGAGTGCCGGACCAGCGACGCCCGGACCCGGGAGCTGCTCGGCCGGCTCGAGGACGCCCCCACCCGTGCCTGCGTCGTCGCCGAGCGGGCCACCCTCGCCGCGCTCGAGGCCGGCTGCAGCGCGCCGGTGGCCGCCTACGCCGAGATCGCCGAGGGCGAGGCGGGCCCCGAGCTCTTCCTCCGTGCCTCGGTGACCGCGATCGACGGCAGCGACGGCGTGCGCGGCTCGCTGACCGGCCCGCTGGCCGACGCGGCCGCGATCGGCCGGGCGCTGGCCGCCGAGCTGCTCGACCGCGGTGCGACCGAGCTCATGGCGGTCGGCGGATGACCGCCCCCGCACCGCACCCCCAGACCCCCGCAACGGCCCGCACCCGGGCCATGACAGACGCCCGAGCCACTCGGGCCAGGATCAGGAGCACGCGATGACGCGCTTCCGCAAGACCGCAGGCCAGTCGGGCCGGGTCGTGTTCGTCGGCGCCGGGCCCGGTGACCCCGGCATGCTGACCGCCCGCGCGACCGCCGCGCTGGCCGAGGCAGCCGTGGTGCTGGTCGACCCCGACGTCGCCGCACCCCTCCAGGACGCCGTCCGCGAGGCCAACCCGGGCACCGAGCTGACGCCGGTCTCCGGCGAGCCGGCCGACATCGCCAAGGGCGCCGTCGCCGCGGCGAAGAACGGCTCGGTCGTCGTCCGGCTGGTCGTCGGTGACCCCTACACCTCCGACGAGGTGATCAAGGAGGTCCTCTCCGTCGCCCGGACCTCGATCCCGTTCGACGTCGTGCCGGGTGTCGCGCCCTCCACCGCGGTGCCGGCCTTCGCCGGTGTCGCGATGGGCAGCACGACCGTCAGCGCCGACCTGCGCAGCGGCGTGGACCTGACCGCGCTCGCCGGTGCGACCGCCGCGACCGGCGGCACGCTGGTCCTGCAGGGCACCGCCGAGGAGCTCCCCGACGCCGCGGTGCGGCTGCTCGAGGGCGGGCTGTCCGGCAGCACCCCCGTCGTGGTCACCCTCGGCGGCTCGGGCACCGGGCAGAAGAGCATCGTGGCCAAGCTGTCGGCAGTGGCCGAGAAGACCGCCGGCCTCGACCCGCTCAGCGGTCCGGTCGTCGCCACCGTCGGCGCCGTCGTCGACAAGCGCGCCCGCATGTCGTGGTGGGAGAGCCGGCCGCTGTTCGGCTGGCGGGTGCTCGTGCCGCGCACCAAGGACCAGGCCGGTGACATGAGCGACCGGCTGCGCGCCTACGGCGCGGTCCCGGTCGAGGTGCCGACGATCGCCGTGGAGCCGCCGCGCAGCCCCGCGCAGATGGACCGCGCGATCAAGGGCCTGGTGACCGGCCGCTACGGCTGGATCGTGTTCACCTCCGTGAACGCCGTGAAGGCCGTGCGCGAGAAGTTCGTCGAGCTCGGCCTGGACGCCCGGGCCTTCGCCGGCGTCAAGGTCGCCTGCGTCGGCGAGCAGACCGCCCAGGCGGTCCGGGACTTCGGCATCGTGCCCGAGATGGTGCCCAGCGGCGAGCAGTCCAGCAACGGCCTGCTGGCCGACTTCCCGGAGTACGACGACGTCCTCGACCCGATCAACCGGGTGCTGCTGCCGCGGGCCGACATCGCCACCGAGACCCTGGCCGCCGGCCTGGTCGAGCGCGGCTGGGAGATCGACGACGTCACCGCCTACCGCACCGTCCGGGCCGCCCCGCCGGCCGCGTCGGTCCGCGAGGCCATCAAGGGCGGCGGCTTCGACGCGGTGTGCTTCACCTCGTCCAGCACCGTGCGCAACCTGGTGGGCATCGCCGGCAAGCCGCACGCGAAGACGGTCGTCGCGGTGATCGGCCCCGCCACCGCCGCCAGCGCGCAGGAGTTCGGCCTGCGGGTCGACGTCCAGCCGGAGACGGCGGCCGTCGCGCCGCTGGTCGACGCGCTGGCCGAGTACGCCCTGTCGCTGCGCGAGGCGGAGGACGGCGAGGGCAAGTGAGTGCTGGGGCGAACCCGGGCTTCGCGCGCGGGCGTCGGCTGCGGTCGACGCCCGCGCTGCGGCGGCTGACCGCGCAGACCCGGGTGGCCCCGGCCGACCTGGTGCTGCCGGTCTTCGTCAAGGAGGGCATCGACTCAGCCGTCCCGATCGGCTCGATGCCCGGCGTCGTCCAGCACTCGCACGACTCGCTGCGGAAGGCCGCCGCGGAGGCGGCCGAGGCCGGCATCGGTGGGCTGATGCTCTTCGGCATCCCCGCAGACAAGGACCCGGTCGGGTCGCAGGCCGACGCCGCCGACGGCGTGGTGAACAAGGCGCTGCAGAACCTGCGCGCCGACCTGGGCGACGAGCTCGTCCTCATGGCCGACCTGTGCCTGTGCGAGTACACCGACCACGGGCACTGCGGCGTGGTCACCCCGGCCGGCGTCGTCGACAACGACCCCACGCTGGACCGGTACGCCGCCGTCGCGATCGCGCAGGCGCAGGCCGGTGCCCACCTGGTGGCCCCCAGCGGGATGATGGACGGCCAGGTGGCCGCCATCCGCGCCGGGCTGGACAGCGCCGCGTTCACCGAGACGCCGATCCTGGCGTACGCCGCCAAGTACGCCTCCGGCTTCTACGGTCCCTTCCGCGAGGCGGCCGAGGGTGCGCCGCAGTTCGGCGACCGGTCGACCTACCAGATGGACCCGCCCAACGCCGACGAGGCGCTGCGCGAGGTGGCGCAGGACCTCGCCGAGGGCGCGGACGCCGTCATGGTCAAGCCGGCCCTGCCCTACCTCGACATCGTGGCCCGGGTCGCCGACGCGGTGCACGTGCCGGTCAGCGCGTACCAGGTCAGCGGCGAGTACGCGATGGTGGAGGCGGCCGCCGCCAACGGCTGGATCGACCGCGAGCGGGCGATCCTGGAGACGCTCACCGCCATCCGGCGGGCCGGGGCGGGCCAGGTGCTCACCTACTGGGCGGTCGAGGCCGCCCGGCTGCTCGCCCGCGGCTGAGCCGATGACCGCGCCGGCGGAGGACTACGTGGAGCAGGGCGGCTCCTGGCGCCCGGCCTGGATCGCCGGCGGGTTCGCGGTGCTGTGCGTCGTCCTCGAGCTGGCGCTCCCCGGGCCCGACCTGCCCCTGCTCGCCTGGGCCGCGCTCGCCGTCGTGGTGGCCATCGCCACCTCCGGCAGCCTGGCCGGGCGGCGGCTCTGGACGGTGCGCGTCACGGGGACCGGCGAGGAGAGCGAGCTGAGCGTCGGCCGCGAGCGGGTGGCGCTGACCGAGGTCGACGCCGACCACCTGCGCGCGCTCGAGTCCGGGGTCGACGCCGGCGCCCCCGTGCTCGGCGGCGGCTGGTCGGTCCCGAAGGGGTGCACCGGGCTGCCGCTGAGGCTGGCCGACGGGCGGACAGTGCTCGTTCCCACACGGGATCCGGACGCCCTGCGGGCTGCACTGCTCACCGCGAAGGGGACACTGGGACCGTGACCTCGCCGGACAGCCCACCGTTCCCCTACGAGGCCCCTGTGTCGGCCGACCTCTTCGCCCGCGGCCAGGAGATCACCCCCGGCGGCGTGAACTCCCCGGTCCGCGCGTTCCGGGCCGTGGGCGGGACGCCGCGGTTCATGGCGCAGGCCTCCGGTCCCTGGATCGTCGACGCCGACGGGCGCCGGTACGTGGACCTGGTCAGCTCCTGGGGCCCGATGCTGCTGGGGCACGCGCACCCCGCCGTCGTCGACGCCGTCGCGGCCGCCGCCCGGCGCGGCCTGTCCTTCGGCGCCCCGACCGAGGGCGAGCTCGACCTCGCCGAGGAGATCCGCTCCCGGATGGCCCCGGTCGAGCGGGTGCGCCTGGTCAACTCCGGCACCGAGGCGGTGCTCTCCGCCGTCCGGCTGGCCCGCGGCGCCACGGGGCGGCCGCTGGTCGTCAAGTTCGCCGGCCACTACCACGGCCACGTCGACGCGCTGCTCGCCGCGGCGGGATCCGGCGTCGCCACCCTCGGGCTGCCCGACACCCCCGGCGTGACCACCGGCGCGGCCGCCGACACGATCGTCCTGCCCTACAACGACGTCGCCGCCGTCGAGGCCGTCTTCGCCGAGAAGGGGCAGCGGATCGCCGCCGTCATCAGCGAGGCCGCCGCCGGCAACATGGGCGTCGTCCCGCCGCTGGACGGCTTCAACTCCGAGCTGCGGCGGATCACCGCCGCGCACGGCGCGCTGCTGGTCCTCGACGAGGTCATGACCGGCTTCCGCGTCTCCCGCGCCGGCTGGTACGGCCTGGACCCGGTGGATGCGGACCTGTTCACCTTCGGCAAGGTCATGGGCGGTGGGCTGCCCGCGGCGGCGTTCGGCGGCCGCGCCGACCTGATGGCGCACCTGGCACCGACCGGCCCGGTGTACCAGGCGGGCACCCTCTCGGGGAACCCGGTCGCGGTGGCCGCGGGCCTGGCCACGCTGCGGCACTGCACGGACGAGGTCTACGCCCAGTGCGACGAGGTCTCGGCGGTGCTGCGCGGAGCGGCGAGCGCCGCCCTGTTCTCCGCGGGGGTGCCGCACCGCGTGCAGCAGGCCGGCAGCATGTTCTCCATCTTCTTCGTGCCCGACGAGCGCCAGGTGCGCGACTACGACGACGCCCGGACCCAGGACGTCGCCCGCTACACCGCGTTCTTCCACGAGCTGCTCGCCCGCGGTGTCTACCTGCCGCCGTCGGCGTTCGAGTCGTGGTTCGTCAACGCCCAGCTGCGCGGCGAGGCCCTCGACCGCGTGCTGGAGGCCCTGCCGGCGGCGGCCCGGGCCGCCGCCGCGGTCTCCGGTGACGGCCGGCCGGCCGACCAGGACCTGTCGGAGGTGAGCTCGTGAGCGAGGTGACGACGGTGCACCTGCTCCGGCACGGGGAGGTGCACAACCCGGACGGGATCCTCTACGGGCGGCTGCCCGGCTTCCGCCTCTCCACCGCCGGCGAGGGCATGGCCCGCCGCGCCGCCGCCTGGTTCTCCGGGCACGACGTCGTCCACCTGGTGTGCAGCCCGCTGGAGCGGACCCGGCAGACCCTGCAGCCGCTCGCCGACGCCACGGGCCTCGAGGTGCACGTCGACGAGCGGATCATCGAGGCCGGCAACGCCTTCGAGGGCATGGCCGTCGCCGGCGGGGCCGGGGTGTTCCGGGCCCCGCGCAACTGGTGGAAGCTGCGCAACCCGTTCGCGCCGTCGTGGGGCGAGCCCTACGTGGAGATCGCCGCCCGCATGCTCGCCGCGGTCGAGGCCGCCCGGGACGCCGCCCGGGGGCACGAGGCCGTGCTGGTGAGCCACCAGCTGCCCATCTGGACGACCCGGCTGCACCTCGAGGGGCGCCGGTACCTGCACGACCCGCGTCGCCGCGAGTGCGCGCTGGCCAGCGTCACGTCGATCACCTACGACGGCGACCGGCTGCGTGGCGTCTCCTACGCCGAGCCGGCCGGCGCCACCGATCCCGATGCGGTGCCGGGCGCATGAGGGCAGCCGCGGTCGCGCTGCTGGCCGGCGCCCTGCTCACCGGGTGCACCACCGGGGCCGACGCCGTCGACGTCAACAACGGGGGCGAGTTCCGGTTCGTGGAGGCGACGCCGTCGGGCGAGGTCATCCCGCCCGACGAGCGGGCCGCCGCCCCGGAGTTCTCCGGCACCCTCGTGGAGACCGGTGACCCCTTCGCCTCCGACCAGCTCGACGGGCAGGTGGGCCTGCTCAACTTCTGGGGGTCCTGGTGCGCGCCCTGCCGCGTGGAGACCCCGGAGTTCGACGAGGTGTGGGACGAGTACTCCGACGCCGGCGTGCAGTTCCTCGGCATCAACGTGAAGGAGACCGACCGCCAGTTCGCGCTCGCCTTCATCGACCGCTTCGAGATCGGCTTCCCGTCCCTGTACGACCCGCGCGGCGAGGTCGCGCTGGCGTTCCGGGACTACCCGGCGAACGCGATCCCCTCCACGATCGTGCTGGACCAGCAGGGCCGCGTGGCCGCGGTCTACACCGGCGCGGTGACGCAGGAGGACCTGCGCCGCACCCTCGACCTGGTGCTGGCGGAAGGGGCCTGACGTGGGGGAGACCTTCGCCGGACTGGTCACCGACGGCCCCCTGCTCGTCGCGGCCGCCGTCGCCGCGCTGGTCGGGCTGATCAGCTTCGCCTCGCCCTGCGTGCTGCCCCTGGTGCCGGGCTACCTGTCCTACGTCGCCGGCCTGGTCGGGGCGGGCGCGCGGGAGACCTCGACGGTGCCCGCGGGTGCCCCCGCGACGACAGCGACGACGACTGCAGGGACGGCGACGGCGACGGCGGTGCGGGTCGACGAGCGCTCGCCGCGCGGGCGCATGGTGCTGGGCGCCGTCCTGTTCGTGCTGGGGTTCACCGCGGTCTTCGTCTCGATCAGCAGCGCCTTCGGCGGGCTGGGCCGCCTGCTGCTCGTGCACAACGACGTCATCACCCGCGTCATGGGCGTGGTGACCGTCCTCGTCGGGCTGGGCTTCCTCGGCTGGCTCCCGCTGCTGCAGCGGACCAAGCGGCTGACCGTGCGCCCGACGGTGGGCCTGGCGGGCGCGCCGCTGCTCGGCGTCGTCTTCGGCCTGGGCTGGACACCGTGCCTGGGCCCGACGCTCGCCGCGGTGCAGAACCTCGCCTTCGCCGAGGCGACCGCGGGTCGTGGCGCGATCCTCGGCCTGGCCTACTGCCTCGGGCTCGGGGTGCCGTTCGTCCTCGTCGCGCTGGGCGCCCGCTGGGCGCTCGGGGCGACCACGTTCCTGCGCCGGCACGCGCAGGCCGTGACCCGCTTCGGCGGGGTCGTGCTCGTGGTCGTCGGCCTGCTGCTGGTCTCCGGCGCGTGGACCGAGATGATGGGCTGGCTGCGCTCCTGGCTCGCGGCCACCGGGTTCGCGGAGACCTCGCTGTGAGCGTCGAGGCCCCCGCCCGCCCGGCGACGCCGCCCCCGCCGCCGTCGGGCCCCTCGGCGGGGCGGCGGGTCGGCGCGCTGCTGCTGCGCTGGTGGCGCCGGCTCACCGCGATGCGGACCGCGATCATCCTGCTGTTCCTGCTCGCCCTGGCCGCGGTGCCCGGCTCGCTGCTGCCGCAGCGCTCGCTGTCGCAGAACAACGTGCGCCAGTACTTCACCGACCACCCGGACCTCGCGCCGGTGCTCGACGACCTCTACCTGTTCGACGTCTTCAGCTCGCCGTGGTTCGCCGCGATCTACCTGCTGCTGTTCCTCTCGCTCATCGGCTGCGTGCTGCCGCGGGCGGCCGAGCACTTCCGGTCGCTGCGCACCCCGCCGCCCCCGGCTCCGCGCAACCTGCTCCGGCTGCCCGACTCCGGCCGGCTGGACAGCTCCCTGCCGCCCGCCGCCGCGCTCGACGTGGTCGAGGAGGAGCTGCGGGTGCGCCGGTTCCGCGTCGTGCGGCGGGAGACCGCGGGCGGTCCCGAGCTCTCGGCCGAGAAGGGCTACCTCAAGGAGACCGGGAACCTGCTGTTCCACCTCTCCCTGCTCGCGCTCCTGCTGGGGCTGGCCGGCGGGAAGATGTGGGGCTACGAGGGCAGCATCCTGGTCACCGAGGGCCAGGGCTTCTGCAACTCGTTCCAGCAGTACGACACCTACTCCTCCGGCCCGCTGGTCGACAGCGGCGACCTGAGCTCGATGTGCGTCGACCTCGAGCAGTTCCGCGCCGAGTACGAGGAGAACCTGACGGCGTCCTCCTTCACCGCCGACATCCGCTACGGCGACCCGCAGGGCGAGGAGCGGAAGACGACGATCGGCGTCAACGAGCCGCTGCGCATCGACGGCGACCGCGTCTACGTCACCGGTCACGGCTTCAGCCCGACGTTCTCGGTGACGCTGCCCGACGGCACCGCCTTCACCGACGTCGCGACGCCGTTCCTGCCCACCGACCAGCGGACGCTGGCCAGCGAGGGTGCGCTCAAGCTCCCCGACCTGGGCGCGGGCCAGGACGACCAGCTGGCGATCGAGGGCTTCTTCGCGCCGACGGGCCTGCTGCAGGGCGGGGTGCTCACCTCGGTGGACCCGCGCCCGCTCGCCCCGCAGGTCGCGATCATCGCCTACCAGGGCTACCTGGGCCTGGACTCCGGTCTGCCGCAGTCGGTCTACTCCCTCGACCGCAGCCAGATCGAGCGCGGCCGGCTCACCGAGGTCGGCGCGGCGAACCTGCGGGTGGGGGAGTCGCTGGACCTGCCCGACGGCACCCAGGTGACCTTCACCGGCTACAAGGAGTTCGCCGCGCTCCAGTACTCCCACGACCCTGGCCAGCTCTGGGTCCTCGCCGCGGCCGTCGCGCTGCTCGGCGGGCTGCTCGGCCTGCTCCTGCTGCGCCGCGAGCGGGTCTTCGCCCGCGCCGGGTCCGCCCCGGACGGGAGCGGTACCGTGCTGACGATCGCCTCGCTCGCACGCGGCGGCGGTGAGAGCGGGCCGCGGTTCACCGAGCTGTCCGACGAACTCCGGGCCGCGCTCACCGCGGCCGCCCCCCGCACCGCACCGTCCGATCCGGAGGTCCCCCCGCGTGACTGACTCCTCGCTCGCCGAGCTGTCGAACACCCTCTTCTCCGTGAGCGTCGCGCTCTACTCGGCGGCGCTGGTCGCCTACTGCGCGGAGCTCGCCTTCGGCCGGCGTCGCCGGCGGGCCGAGGAGCTCGTCGGGGCCGAGACCGGGCAGGGCGGCGGGGTCGCGCTCGCCGACCGCCCCGCAGCGGGCACCGCCGCGGAGACCCCGGGCGCCAACCGCTGGGGGGTCGTCGCCCTCGGCGTCACGGTGCTCGGGGCGCTGACGCACGCCGGCGTCCTGCTGACCCGCGGCCTGGCGACCGACCGCCTGCCCTGGGGCAACATGTACGAGTTCGCGACGGCGGTCGTGCTCGTCGCCGTGGTGGCCTTCGTGGTCTTCGCCGTCCGCTCGCCGAACCTGCGGCACATCGGCGTGTTCATGATGGCGCCGGTGATCCTGTCGCTGGTCGCCATCGGGCTGGGCCTCTACACCGAGGCCGCGCCGGTCGTCGCCGCGCTGCGGTCCTACTGGCTGGCCATCCACGTCACGGCGGCCATCCTCGGCTTCGGCATCTTCATGGTCAGCGGCATCGCCAGCGTCCTGTACCTGGTGCGCTCCCGGCCCGGCGCCGAGGCCGGCACGGGGCTCGTCTCGCGGCTGCCCTCCCCGGCGGCGCTGGACCGGCTGGCGCACCGCACCGCCGTCTTCGGCTTCCCGATCTGGACCTTCGCGGTCATCGCCGGCGCGATCTGGGCCGAGGCCGCCTGGGGCCGCTTCTGGGGCTGGGACCCCAAGGAGACCTGGTCCTTCGTGGCCTGGGTGGTCTACGCGGCCTACCTGCACGCCCGCACGACGGCGGGCTGGCGGGGGCGCCCGGCTGCGTGGGTCAACGTCGTCGGCCTGGCCGTCATGATCTTCAACCTGACGTTCGTCAACCTCGTCTCCACCGGGCTGCACAGCTACGCCGGGGTCGACTGAGCGTCAGCACCACCCCGTCCGGGCGACAACCGCGCGGGATACCCGTGACCACGTCCGACGCGCGTGCTTCCATGCCCCCATGCAGCACGGACAGCGGGGACCGGTCGTCACGGAGGTGCGGCATGGGTAGGCACACCGCGGCCGACGGCGCCGGGGCGCACCCCCTCGTGGCCGCGGCGCTGGCGCAGCGGGCGGGCGACGGCGGCGGCACCCACCACGGCGGCACGGCGTCCGCGCCGGAGGAGAGCGGTCTCGGCTGGCCCGTGACCCCGGACGCACCCGAGCCGGGCGACGGCGGGCTGGGCTGGCCCGGCGGCGGACCCGAGCAGGGCGCGGAGGACGCGGTGCCCGCGGATGCGGCCGGGACGCGCGCACGGCGCGGCTGGCGCCGGTTGTTCGGAGCGCGCGCCGCCTGAAGAAGGACCCCGTCCCCCTCACCACTCGCAGGCTCGCGGCGAGCCTCTGGACGGGGCCTAAGCGGGGGAGCCGTCGTCCTTGCGGATGCGGCGACCGAGCTCGCGCAGGAACTCCGGGTCGTCGTCGGGCGCCGGCGGAGGTACCCGCCTCTGGGGCGGCCGCGGAGCCCGGCGGGCGGCGCGGTCGGGCTTGCCCGACGCCGCCGCGGCACGGACGACGAGCAGCAGTACGACGACTGCCGCCACGAGCACCACCAGGAACACCACGGGCCCACCCCCTCGTCGGACCCCAGCGTACGACCGCCGGGGATACTCGGTGCCGACGAGCGGGCGATCCGGCTCGCACCGCCTGGACGGAGAACCCCCATCGACGCCGTGGACCAGCAGCTGATCGACCTGCTGCGCGCCAACGGGCGGGCCAGCTACGCCGAGCTCGCCCGCCAGGTCGGGCTCTCCTCGCCCGCGGTGCACGAGCGCGTGGGCAAGCTGGAGGCGGCGGGCGTCGTCACCGGCTACCGCGCGGTGGTCGACCCCTCGGCGGTGGGCCTGGACGTCACGGCGCTGATCGGCGTCATCGAGAGCGACTCGGTCGACGACACCGGCCTGGAGGCCGCCATGCGCGAGGTCCCCGGCATCGAGGACTGCTGGCGGGTGGCCGGCAGCGAGGGCTACGTGCTCAAGGTGCGCGTGACCGACATCCCGGCACTCGAGGCCACCGTCAACGCGTTGAACCGGATCAGAGGGGTGGCACGCACCCGGACGACGGTCGTCCTGTCGACCAAGTGGGAGGGCCGTCATGGCTGAGCAGAACAACCCGGCGAACGCACCGCGGCCCAAGGTCGCGCCCTGGCTGCTGATCTACGTGATCGGCAGGTTCGGCATCGCCGCGCTGCTGGTGCTGATCCTGTGGCAGGTGGGCCTCGGCAGCTTCCCGGGCCTGCTGTTCGGCCTGCTGCTCTCCATGCCGGTGTCCTACCTGCTCCTGCGCCCCTCGCGCGACCGGCTGACCGAGGCGCTGGCCGCCCGGGCCGCCGAGAAGCGGGCGGCCAAGGAGGACCTGCGCGACCGGCTCGCCGGCGAGCGCTGACCCTCAGCTCAGCGCGAGCCCCGCGCCCAGCAGGATCCCGGTGGCCAGGGTGACCAGCCCGGCCCCCTGCAGCGCGGCGATCAGCGCCGGTCCCCGGCCGCCGGTGAGCACCGTGCGCACGGGCGTCAGGGCCAGCGGTGCGGCCAGCAGGCCGAGCAGCGCCGCCGGGCGGCTGATCCCGACGGCGGCGATGACGGCGAAGGCGACGACGAAGAGCCCGGCGAACAGCAGCCGCGTCGCCCGGTCGCCCAGCAGCACGGCGAGGGTCCGCTTGCCGACCTCGGCGTCCCCCGCCAGGTCGCGCAGGTTGTTGACGACCAGGATCGCCACGATCAGCAGCCCGAGGGGCACCGACATCGCGAACGCGAGCCCCTCGAGCGTGCGGGTCTGCACGAAGGTGGTGCCGACCACGGCGACCGGCCCGAAGAACACGAAGACGAAGACCTCGCCCAGCGCCCGGTACCCGTAGGGGAGCGGGCCGCCGGTGTAGGTCCACGCCGCGGCCATGCAGATCGCCCCGACCGCGACCAGCCACCAGCTGGACAGCGCGGCCAGCGCGAGCCCGGCCACCCCGGCGACGGCGAAGGAGACCAGCGCGGCGACCAGCACCTGCCGCGGTGAGGCGGCGCCCGAGCCGACCAGCCGCATCGGCCCGACCCGGTCGGCGTCGGTGCCGCGCTTGCCGTCGGAGTAGTCGTTGGCGTAGTTGACCGCCACCTGCAGGGCCAGGGCGACCAGCAGCGCCAGCAGCGCGGGTGCCGGCCGGAAACCGTCGAGGGCGACGGCGGCGCCGGTGCCCACGAGGACCGGGGCGAGCGCGGCGGGCAGGGTGCGGGGGCGGGCGCCGGCCAGCCACTGCGCGGGGGTGGCCATCAGACCTCCGGGATGCGGGCCGCGACGGCGCGGCGGTCGGGCTTGCCCGTGTGCAGGGTCGGGATGGAGTCGACCAGGTGCAGCCGGCGGGGGGCGGCCGCGGCGCCCAGCCGCTCGGCCACCCAGGGGCGCAGGACGGCGAGGTCGGGGGTGGCTCCCGGCGCGGGGACGACGGCGGCGACGACGCGCTGCCCCCACTCCGGGTCGGGGCGGCCGACGACGACCGCGTCCGCGACGTCGGGGTGCTCCCGCAGCGCCGCCTCGACCGCGGCGGGGGCCACGTTCACCCCGCCGGAGATGACGACGTCGTCCAGCCGGCCCTGCACGGTCAGCCGGCCGTCGGGGCCGAGCGTGCCGGCGTCCCGGGTGCGGAACCACCCCTCGGCGGAGAAGGCGGCGGCGGTGCCCTCGGGGTCGCCCCGGTACCCCAGCGCCAGCACCGGACCGGCCAGCTCGATCCCGTCCGTCACACGGACCTCGATACCTTCGAGCGGCAGGCCGTCGTAGACGCAGCCGCCGGCGGTCTCGGTCATCCCGTAGGTGGTCACGACAGCGACGCCCTCGGCGCGGGCGCGGTCGAGCAGCGCGGGGTCGGTCGCCGCGCCGCCGACCAGGACCGCGTCGAAGGCCCGCAGCGCGTCGGGCTCGGTGTCGAGCCAGCGGCGCAGCTGCGTCGGCACCATCGAGGTGTAGCGGCGGTCGCCGGCCGGCATGCGCGACACCGTCTCGGCGAGCGTGCCGGTGAGCCGGACGGGGGCGCGGTCGCTCAGCAGCGCGCGGCACACCACCTGCAACCCGGCGATCGCCGAGACGGGCAGGGCGAGCAGCCAGCTGCCCGGGCCACCGATCCGGTCCAGCGTCGCGGCCGCGGACGCCCGCAGCGCACCGGCGGGGAGCAGCACCCCGCGTCCGCCGCCGGTCGAGCCGGAGGTGACGACGACGAGGTCCGCCCCCGGCTCCAGGGGCTCCTCGGGACGCAGCACCGCGCGGGCGGCGTCGACGACGGCGGGCGCGCCCGAGGGGAGGACGGCCAGCGGGCGCCCGCCGTCCAGGGCGGCGCGGACGTCGTCGTCCGAGAGCTCGGCCGCACGCACGAGGGTGAGGTACCGAGCCACGAGGGACGAGATTACGTCTGCCCCTTCTAGGCTGATCATCATGACTCCCGCCCCCGCCGCCGCGCTGCCGGCGGGGAGCACCGAGCTGGCGGTCTACGAGGTGCCGCTGCGCACCCGCTTCCGGGGCATCGACGTGCGTGACGGGGTGCTGCTGCGCGGCCCCGCCGGCTGGGGCGAGTTCTCCCCGTTCTGGGACTACGACGCCGCCGAGAGCCGCCGCTGGTGGGCCGCCGCCGTCGAGGCCGCCGTCGACGGCTGGCCCGCACCGCTGCGCGACCGGGTGCCGGTCAACGTCACCGTGCCCGCGGTGGACGCCGAGCGGGCGCACGCGATCGTCACCGCCTCGGGCTGCCGCACCGCGAAGGTGAAGGTCGCCGAGCCGGGGCAGACCGCGGCCGACGACCTGGCGCGCGTGGAGGCCGTGCGCTCGGCGCTGGGGCCGACCGGCGCGATCCGCGTCGACGCGAACGCCGCCTGGGACGTCGACACCGCGGTCACCCGGATCCGGTCGCTGGACGCGGCGGTGGGGCTGGAGTACGTGGAGCAGCCGTGCGCCGGGCTGGACGAGCTGGCCGTGCTTCGCCGCCGCATCGACGTGCGGATCGCCGTCGACGAGGGCGTCCGGCGCTCCGGCGACCCGCTGCGGGTGGACCTGCGCGAGGCCGGCGACGTCGTCGTCCTCAAGGTGCAGCCCCTCGGCGGGGTGCGGGCGGCGCTGCGGGTGGCCGAGGCGCACGGGCTGCCGTGCGTCGTCTCCTCGGCTCTGGAGTCGTCGATCGGCATCGCGGCCGGCGTCGCGCTGGCCGCGGCGCTGCCGGAGCTGCCCTTCGCCTGCGGGCTGGCCACCGTCGCCCTCTTCACCGGCGACGTCTGCTCGGCCTCCCTGCTGCCGGTCGACGGCGCCCTGCCGGTCGTCCGCCCCGAGCCCGATCGGCGGGCCGACGTCGCCGCCGGCGAGGGCACCGCCGCCCGCTGGCGGGCCCGGATCGACGAGGTGCTCGCCGCGTGAACCCCTCTTCCGCCTTCGCGCGCGTGCTGGTCGACGAGCTGGTGCGCGGCGGCGTGACCGACGCGGTGCTCGCGCCCGGCTCCCGCTCGGCTCCCGTCGCGCTGGCCCTCGCGGCCGCCGAGCGCGACGGCCGGCTGCGGCTGCACGTGCGCATCGACGAGCGGACGGCGTCCTTCCTGGCGCTGGGGCTGGCCAAGGCCTCCGGGCGGCCGGTACCGGTGCTCACGACCTCGGGGACGGCGACCGCGCACCTGCACGCCGCCGTGCTGGAGGCGCACGAGAGCGGGGTGCCGCTGCTGGCGCTGACCGCCGACCGGCCGCCGGAGCTGCGCGCCACGGGGGCGAACCAGACCATCGAGCAGGCCGGCCTCTACGGCGGCGCGGTGCGCTGGGCGCTCGACGTCGGCGTGCCCGAGGCAGGCCGCGAGGAGGCGCAGAACCGCTACTGGCGCTCGCTGGTGGCCAAGGCGCTCGTCACCGCCTCCGGCGTGCTGTCGGGCGACCCGGGCCCGGTGCAGCTGAACCTGGCGCTGCGTGAGCCGCTGATGCCCGACGGCGACGACCTCCCCGCGGAGTTCCACGGCCGACCGGACGGCGCTCCGTGGACCGCGGCGCTGCCCTCGCCCGGCTACGCCGCGACCGCGCACCGCCTGCCACCGCGCACCCTGGTGGTCTGCGGGGACGGCCCCGCGATGGCCGCCTCCGGGCTGGACGACGCCTTCCCCTGGCCGGTCGTGGCCGAGCCGAGCAGCGGGCAGTGGGGTCGCGGCCTGCGCGCCGGCGTGCTGCTGCTGGGCGCCGGGGAGTGGCTCGCCGCGCACCGCCCCGACCACGTGCTGGTCGTCGGCCGGCCGACGCTCTCCCGGCCGGTCAACGCGCTGCTGGCCGATCCCGCCGTCACGGTCGAGACGGTCAGCGCCGTTCCCGGGTGGGCCGACGCGGTCCGCGCCAGCGCACGGGTCTCCCGGATCTTCGCGGGTGCCGACGGGGACGCCGACGCGGACTGGACGGCCTCCTGGCGCGCGGCCGCCGACCGGGTGGGGTCCGCCGTCGACGCGGCGCTGGACGGGTCGCCGTCGCTGACCGCCGCGCGGCTCGCCCGTGACGTCGTCGCCGCGCTCCCGGCCGGTGCGCTGCTGGTGCTCGGCTCGTCCACGCCGGTGCGCGACGTCGACCGGCTGGCCGTGCCGCGGGCCGACGTCACGGTGCTGGCCAACCGCGGCGTGGCCGGCATCGACGGCACGATCTCCACCGCGGTCGGGGCCGCGCTGGTGCACCGCGGCCCGGCGTTCGCGCTGATGGGCGACCTGACGTTCCTGCACGACCTCAGCGGCCTGCTGCTCGGCGAGGGGGAGCGGCGGCCGGACCTCACGGTCGTCGTCCCGGACAACGACGGCGGCGGGATCTTCGCCCAGCTGGAGCCGGGCCAGGACCGGTACGTCGCGGACTACCGGCGGGTGTTCGGCACGCCGCACGGGCGCGACCTGGTCGCGGTGGCGGAGTCGCTGGGCTGGGCGGCGTCGCGGGTGCGGTCGTCGTCCGAGCTCGCCGGCGCGCTCGCCCTGGGCGGCCCGCGGGTGGTCGTCGTCGGCACCGACCAGCGCGCCGAGGCGCAGCTGGCCGGCGATCTCCGGTCCGCCGCCGCGGCAGCGCTCCAGGACTGAGGGTCACCCGATCGGGTGACCGGGCGGCCGGTCGTGCGGTCCGCCTTGCCGGGTCGGCGGGACTCGGCGAGTGTCCGCCGCGATGACGAACGCGCGGATCGGGCAGGAGCTCGGGCTCAGCACGCCGGTCGCCGTCCTCTACCTGGGGATGGTGGCGGCGCTGTACGCGGGGCACGCGGTGGGCCTGGCGCTGCTGGTGGTGTTCGGCCCGACGACCTCCGGGCGATCGTCGGTGCTGGTGCCCGTGGTGGCGCTGTCGCTGCTGGTCGCGTGCTCGCTGGTGCTCGCGCTGGTCTCGCGCCAGCTCCGGCCCGGCACGAACCTGCTCCTGCACCCGCTCCGCGCCCTGGCCCTGCTCTACGGGTCGGCGGTGCCGGTGGCCTGGCGCTCGCTGCGCCCCTTCCCGGCCGGCGCCGACGCGGGGCCCGACGGCGGCTGACTCAGCCTTCGAGCGCGGCCTGGAACGCGGCGAACTTCGACTGCGTCTCGGCCAGCTCCGCGGCCGGGTCGGACCCGGCGACGATCCCGCAGCCGGCGAACAGCCGTGCGCCGTCGTCGCCCACGAGCTCGGCGCAGCGCAGCGCCAGCCCGAACTCGCCGTCGCCGGTGGCGTCCAGCCAGCCGACCGGGCCCGCGTAGCGGCCGCGGTCCATGCCCTCCAGCTCGCCGATCAGCGCGGCGGCGTCGGGGGTGGGCGTGCCGCAGACGGCGGCGGTCGGGTGCACCGCGCCCACCAGCTCGAGCAGGTCGGCGCCCGAGGCCCGGCCCCGCGCGGCCTGGGTGCCGACGACGTCGGTGGCCAGGTGGCGCACGTTGGCCAGCGTGAGCAGCTGCGGCTCGGCGGGGGAGTCGAGGGTGTCGCAGTAGGGCTCCAGCGCCCTGACCAGCGAGTCCACGGCGAGCGAGTGCTCGGCGCGGTCCTTGGGCGAGGCCAGCAGCGCCCGCGCCAGGCGCTCGTCCTCCGCGCCCGCGCCGCGCGGTGCGGTGCCGGCCAGGACGCGGGCGGACAGCCGCCGGCCGGTGCGGCGCAGCAGCAGCTCGGGGGTGGCGCCCAGCAGCCCGTCGACGGCGAAGGTCCAGCAGTCGGGGAAGCGGGCGGCCAGCCGGCGCAGCATCCGCCGGGGGTCCAGCGGCACGTCGGAGGAGACGAAGAGGTCGCGGGCGAGGACCACCTTGGCCAGCTCGCCGGCGTCGATCCGCTGGACGGCCTGGGCCACGGCGGCGCACCAGCTCGCCGGGTCCAGCGCACCGTCGGCGTAGCGGAGGCGGGGGGCGGGGCCGTCGTCCAGGGCGGTGGGTACGGGGGCTGTGGGCGCGGTGCCGACGGCGGTGATCCAGCCGACGCCGTCGCGCCGTCCGACCACGACCTCGGGGACGACGAACACCGACGTCCCGGCGACCGGGTCGAAGGCGATGCTGCCGAAGAGGACCGGTCCCGAGCCGGGGACGCCGAGCGCGTCGTCGACGTCGAGGCCGGCGGTGTACTCGTCCCACCAGGCGGCGGCGTCGGCCAGCGCGCGGGGGCCGGTGACCTCGAGCCGCGCGGCCTCGCCCCAGCCGACCAGGCCCTCACCGCGGCGCACCCAGGACAGCCCGCCCCGGGCCGGGAGCAGGTCCAGCAGGTCGCCGGCGGCGTCGGACCGGACCGTGGTGACGGTGCGCGACGCCGCTGCCGGGGAGGTCAGGGCGGCCGCGGTCACGTGTTCAGAGTAGGAGGCCTTGTAGCGTCGATGCCGTGGCAGACCGGCGAGAGACCCAGCACACCGCCGGCCTGAGGGCCGATCTGGACAAGCGCCCGGCCGAGGTCGCGGCCATGTTCGACCGGGTCGCGAAGCGCTACGACGTGACCAACACGGTGCTCTCCGGCGGGCTGGACGCCTCGTGGCGGCGGGCCACCCGGGAGGCGCTGGGCGCGCGTCCGGGGCAGACCGTGCTGGACGTCGCGGCCGGCACCGCCGTCTCCACCGTCGAGCTGGCCGCCGGTGGCGTGCGCGCGATCGCCTGCGACTTCTCCCAGGGCATGCTCCGCGCCGGCGCCGCCCGCCGGGTGCCCAAGGTCGCCGGTGACGCGATGGCGCTGCCGCTGGCGGACGAGAGCGTGGACGGCGTCGTCATCTCCTTCGGCCTGCGCAACGTGGCCGATCCCGACGCCGCCCTGCGGGAGTTCTCCCGCGTGACCAGGCCCGGCGGGACGCTCGTGGTCTGCGAGTTCTCCAGCCCCACCTGGTCGCCGTTCCGGACGGTCTACACCGAGTACCTGATGAAGGCGCTGCCGCGGATCGCCCGTGCGGTCAGCAGCAACCCGGAGGCCTACGTCTACCTGGCCGAGTCGATCCGCGCCTGGCCCGACCAGCCCGCGCTCGCCTCCCGCCTGCAGGACGCCGGCTGGTCCGACGTCGCGTGGTCCAACCTCACCGGCGGCATCGTGGCCCTGCACCGGGGCCGCAAGGTCTGACGTGGAGGTCATCCGCGGGGACAGGTCGTTGCCGGGGCCCTTCGACCACCCGCACGCGTCGGAGGTGGCCCGCCGCATCGCCGAGCGGGGCACGGTGCTGCGCGCGCAGGTGGGCTCGGGAGTGCACGGCACCTCGATCAGCGGGCAGGACGACCGGGACGAGATCGGCATCTGCCTCGAGCCACCGGAGTTCGTGACGGGGCTGGCCCGCGTGCCCTCCGGCCTGTCGACGACGGCGACCGTCGAGTTCGAGCAGTACCACCGGCACACCGTCTGGGACCAGCCGGGCGGCCTGGCGAACCGGTCCGGCGCCGGCGACCTCGACGTCGTCATCTACTCGGCGCGCAAGTGGTGCCGCCTGGCGCTGGCCGGTAACCCCTCGGTCCTGCTCCTGCTGTTCGTGCCCGACGAGGAGGTGGTGCACCGGGACGAGATCGGCGTGGAGCTGGTGGAGGGCGCGCACCACTTCGTCTCGCGGCTGGCCGCGGACCGCTTCCTGGGCTACCTGCAGGCGCAGAAGGCGGCCATGACCGGCGAGGTGGGAGCGCACACCAACCGGCCGGAGCTCGTGGCCGAGCACGGCTACGACACCAAGTTCGCCATGCACGCGCTGCGCCTGGGCGTCCAGGGCGTGGAGCTGCTGACGACGGGGCGCATCACCCTGCCGGTCCCCGAACCCGACCGCGCCTACCTGCGGTCCGTGCGCCGCGGCGAGGTGCCGCTGGCCGAGGTGGTCGCGGCCGTCGCCGACGTCGAGGCCCGGCTGGAGGCCCTGCGCGAGCACTCCGACGTCCCGCCCGAGCCCGACCGGGCCTGGGTCGACGGCTGGCTGCACCGGTCCTACGAGAGGTTCTGGGCCGGGCTGCCCCTGGGGGACGTGAGCCCGCCACCACCGCGGCCGGACGACCTGTCCCCGATCGGCTGACCCACCGTGCCGGCCGCCCGCTACGCCGACCGGCGTGACGCCGGCAGGGTGCTGGCGGCAGCGCTCGCCGGGCGCGCCGACGCGAGCGCCCTCGTCCTCGGGCTGCCGCGCGGGGGAGTGGTCGTCGCCGCCCAGGTGTCCGCGGTCTTCGGGGCGGAACTCGACGCGCTCGTCGTCCGGAAGCTCGGCGTCCCGGGCCACCCCGAGCTGGCGATGGGGGCGATCGCCGCGGTGGGGAGCGCCTTGGAGACCGTGTGGGTCGAGCCGGTCGTGGAGCAGGTCGCCCCCGACCCCGGTGCCGTCGCCGCGGTCCGCGAGCGCGAGCTCCTCGAGCTCCGCCGTCGCAGCGCCGCCTACCGCGGGAACCGGCCGCCGCCGGCGGTCGACGGACGGCACGTCGTCCTGGTCGACGACGGCCTCGCCACCGGCGCCACCGTGCGCGTCGCGATCCAGGCCCTGCGCGCCGGCGGCCCCGCCCGCGTCACCGTCGCCGTCCCGGTCGCGTCGCCGTCCGCCCTCGCCCGGCTGGCCGCGTCGGTCGACGAGCTCGTGTGCCCGCACGCGCCGGACGGGTTCCGCTCCGTCGGGCAGGCGTACGCCGACTTCTCCGAGACGACCGACGACGAGGTGGTCGACGCCCTGGGGCGAGGGGGCGTTGTCAGCTAGGTCACACCCGGGCCTAGACTCGGGACCGAGCACTTTGTGAAGCATTTCACAAAGTGCGGCCGGGCTCGACGACGGAACCGGGGGTGGGAGCGATGACGCAGGCGGCCGAGCACCGTGCCGACGTCGTCGTGGTCGGCGCCGGCCCCGCGGGATCCAGCGCGGCCTGGCACCTGGCCAGCGCCGGGCTGGACGTCGCGGTGCTGGAGAAGGCCGAGTTCCCCCGCGAGAAGGTGTGCGGCGACGGCCTCACCCCGCGCGGGGTCAAGGCGCTGACGGACATGGGCGTGGACACCTCCGGCCCCGGCTGGGTGCGCCGCCGCGGCCTGCGCGTGCACGGCGGCGGCCGGATCGCCGAGGTCGACTGGCCGCGGCTGGACTCCTGGCCCGGGCACGGGCTCGTGCGCACGCGCAAGGAGATGGACGCGCTGCTCGCCGAGCACGCGGTCGGCGCCGGCGCCCGGCTGGTCACCGGCACCACCGTCACCGAACCGCTGCTCGACGACGACGGGCGCGTGACCGGCGTCCAGGCGCAGGCGGGCGGGGACCGCGAGCCGGTCACCTGGCGCGCACCGCTGGTCGTCTCCGCCGAGGGGCTGTCCGGCCGGCTGGCCAAGAGCCTGGGTCTGCTGCGCCGCACCGACCGGCCGCTCGGCGTCGCCGTCCGCCGGTACGTCACCAGCCGGCGCACCCACGACGACTACCTCGACATCGCCTTCGACCTGACCGCCGAGGGCCCGAGCCGGGACTCCATGCCCGGCTACGGCTGGATCTTCGGCATGGGCGACGGCACCGCCAACGTCGGCTACGGCCTGCTCGACACCCGCCGCGGCACCGGCGCCGACCGGCGGGCGGTCCTGCGGCGCTGGCTGGACCTCTTCCCCGACGAGGAGGGGCTGCGCGAGGAGGATGCCGTCTCGCCGCTGCGCGGCGCGGGCCTGCCGATGGCGCTGAGCCGCGGCCCGGCGTACACGCGCGGGCTGCTGCTGGCGGGCGACACCGCCGGCACCGTCAACCCGTGCAACGGCGAGGGCATCAGCTACGCCCTGGAGAGCGGCCGGATGGCCGCCGAGGCCGCGATCGCGGCGCTGGCCGCCCCGTCGGCCGACGCGCGGGAGGCGGCGCTCGAGCGCTACCCGGTGCGGCTGCGCGAGGAGGTCGGTCGCCACCACCGCCTCGGCATGGGCTTCCTCGCCCTGCTCGCCCGGCCCGGTGTCGTCCGGCTCGCGACCGCCCGGGGCCTGCGCCGTCCGAAGCTGGTCGACGGCGCGCTGCGGCTCATGGGCAACCTGACCGACGGGCGGGACGGCGACGCGGTGGACCGCGCGCTGGCCGTGCTCCTCCGACTCACCCCGGCGGTCTGACGTGGCGGCCATGGCGACTTGTCGACCCGACACGAACGCTCCGTGTCCTCATCGTGACCCGGACGTGACCGACCTCACCCTAGGGTTTCGCTGATGCTCTCGACCTACGTCCCGATCGTCGGGCTCTTCGTGCTGGCCGCGGGGTTCGCGGTGTTCTCGGTCGCCGCGGCGCCCTACGTCGGTCCGCGCCGCTACAACCGGGCCAAGCTCGAGGCCTACGAGTGCGGGATCGAGCCCGTGGACCAGCCGCTCACCGGCGGCCGCTTCCCGGTGAAGTACTACCTGACGGCGATGTTGTTCATCGTCTTCGACATCGAGATCGTCTTCCTCTACCCCTGGGCCGTGCACAACGAGGCGCTCGGCGTCTTCGGCCTCGTGGAGATGGCGATCTTCATCGCCACCGTGTTCATCGCCTACGCGTACGTGTGGCGCCGCGGCGGGCTCGAGTGGGACTGAGGGGGAGCTGACGATGGGTCTCGAGGAGAAGCTGCCCAGCGGCGTGCTGCTGACCAGCGTGGAGAAGCTGGTCAACTGGACGCGGAAGTCCTCGCTCTGGCCGGCCACGTTCGGCCTGGCCTGCTGCGCGATCGAGATGATGGCCTCGGGCGCCGGCCGCTACGACCTGGCGCGCTTCGGCATGGAGGTCTTCCGGGCCTCGCCGCGCCAGGCCGACCTGATGATCGTCGCCGGCCGGGTGAGCCAGAAGATGGCGCCGGTCCTGCGGCAGATCTACGACCAGATGCCCGAGCCGCGCTGGGTGCTCGCGATGGGCGTCTGCGCCAGCTCCGGCGGCATGTTCAACAACTACGCCGTGGTGCAGGGCGTCGACCACATCGTCCCGGTGGACATGTACCTGCCCGGCTGCCCGCCGCGGCCGGAGATGCTGATGGACGCGATCCTCAAGCTGCACCACAAGATCCAGCACGAGCCCCTGGGTGCGAAGCGCGAGAAGCAGCTCGAGCGGGCGCGGCAGGAGGGCACGGCCAAGGAGCTGCACGTCGAGATGCCCTCGACGGTCCGCGCGAACAAGGACCTCCGCCGGGCCTACGAGGAGGCGGCCGCGCAGGGCCGCACCGGGCAGTTCGCGATCGAGCAGCGCGGCGGCAACGCGGTGCTCCTGCCGAGCGAGCGGGGGAGCAAGTGAGCGACGACGGCGGGTCGAACGTCGTCCCGGGCCGCGAGGAGGCCGGCTACGACGACGCCACGGCGCCCTCGGGCGGCTTCCGGAAGGGCTCCTTCGGCGTCAGCGGCAGCGGTGACACCTCGGGCTTCGGCGGCCTGGTCCGCGTGGAGCCCGGCGGCGCGGTCGCGCTGCACTCCACCGAGCGGCCCTACGGCGGCTGGTTCGACGAGGTCACCGACGCGCTGATCGAGGCCGTCGGCCAGGCCACCTACGACGCCGCCGTCCAGCGGGTCCTGGTCGACCGCGGCGAGATCACCTACTTCGTCGCCCGGGAGCACCTGCTCACCCTCGCGCAGGCGCTCCGCGACGACGAGGCGCTGCGCTTCGAGCTGCTGTCCAGCCTCTCCGCCGTCGACTACCTCGACAGCGGCGGTCCCGCCGTCGCCCCCGGCCGGCCGCGGCTGCACGTCGTCTACCACCTGACGTCGATGACCTACCGCCGGCGCATCCGGCTGGAGGTCGCGGTCAGCGCCGAGGACCCGCACGTCCCGTCGGTCACCGCCAGCTACCCGACGGCGGACTGGCACGAGCGCGAGACCTTCGACATGTTCGGGATCGTCTTCGACGGCCACCCGGGGCTGACCCGGATCCTCATGCCGGACGACTGGGACGGTCACCCGCAGCGCAAGGACTACCCCCTCGGCGGCATCCCGGTCGAGTACCACGACGCGACGATCCCGCCGCCGGACACCCGGAGGGCGTACCGATGACGACCACCCAGGACCCCTACGCCGGCTCCCGCGAGACCACCGAGGGGCGGGTCTACACCGTCACCGGTGGGGACTGGGACGCCACGCTCGGCGCCGACCCCCACGAGAACGAGCGGCTCGTGGTCAACATGGGCCCGCAGCACCCGTCCA
Organism: Blastococcus sp. TBT05-19; assembly: GCF_003319095.1. Taxonomy (GTDB): domain Bacteria; phylum Actinomycetota; class Actinomycetes; order Mycobacteriales; family Geodermatophilaceae; genus Blastococcus. Next base: position 117,580 of record NZ_QOHI01000003.1, read on the forward strand.
CCCACGGCGTGCTCCGGCTCGTGCTCGACCTCGAGGGCGAGACGGTGACCAAGGCACGCGTGGTCATCGGCTACCTGCACACCGGCATCGAGAAGAACACCGAGTACCGCAACTGGGTGCAGGGCACGACCTTCGTGACCCGCATGGACTACCTGGCCCCGCTGTTCAACGAGGCCGGCTACTGCATGGCCGTCGAGAAGCTGCTCGGCATCGAGATCCCGCAGCGGGCCGCGACCATCCGCGTGCTGGTCATGGAGCTCAACCGGATCGCCTCGCACCTGGTCGCCCTGGCCACCTTCGGCATGGAGATGGGCGCCCTCACCGGCATGACCAACGGCTTCCGCGAGCGGGAGATGGTCCTCGACCTGCTCGAGGAGATCACCGGGCTGCGGATGAACCACGCCTACATCCGGCCGGGTGGGCTGGCGCAGGACCTCCCCGAGGGCGCGGTGGGCCACATCCGCGAGTTCCTCGAGGTCATGCCCAAGCGGGTGGCCGACTTCCACCGGCTGCTCACCGGCCAGCCGATCTGGCAGCGGCGGCTCAAGGACGTCGGCTACCTCGACGTCACCGGGTGCCTCGCGCTGGGTGTCACCGGACCGATCCTGCGGGCCGCCGGGCTGCCCTGGGACCTGCGCAAGGTGGAGCCCTACCTCGGCTACGAGACCTACGACTTCGAGGTGCCGACCGCCGACACCAGCGACGCCTGGGGCCGCTACCTCGTGCGCATGTCCGAGGTGAACGAGTCGCTGAGGATCATCGAGCAGGCCCTGGACCGGCTCGAGCCCGGCCCGGTGATGGTCGAGGACCGGAAGATCGCCTGGCCGGCGCAGCTGTCGCTCGGCCCCGACGGCATGGGCAACTCCCACGAGCACGTCGCGCACATCATGGGCCAGTCGATGGAGGCCCTGATCCACCACTTCAAGCTGGTCACCGAGGGCTTCCGGGTGCCGGCGGGCCAGGTCTACGTGCCGGTCGAGTCGCCCCGCGGCGAGCTCGGCTACCACGTCGTCAGCGACGGGAGCACCCGCCCGTGGCGCGTCCACGTGCGCGACCCCAGCTTCGTGAACCTGCAGGCCACGGCGGCGATGAGCGAGGGCGGCATGATCGCCGACGTCATCGCCGCGATCGCTTCGATCGACCCGGTCATGGGGGGCGTCGACAGATGAGTGCACTTCCCGGTTCCATCGAGGGCGCGCTGACCACGGGGCTGGACGACAGCCCCGTGCTGCCCGCCCCGGCCGACCTCCCGCCGCTGACCGAGCAGACCCGGCTCGAGGCGCGGGAGATCATCGCCCGCTACCCGGTGCCCCGCTCGGCCCTGCTGCCGATGCTGCACCTGGTGCAGAGCTACCAGGGCTACGTCAGCCCCGAGGGCGTCGCGCTGTGCGCCGAGGAGCTCGGCCTGACCAAGGCCGAGGTCGGCGCGGTCGCGACGTTCTACACGATGTACAAGCGCCGTCCGACCGGCCGGCACATCGTGAGCGTCTGCACCAACACGCTGTGCTCCGTCCTCGGCGGCCAGCGGATCATGGACGCGCTCTCCGCCGACCTCGGCGTCCACCACGACGAGACGACGGCGGACGGCTCGATCACCCTCGAGCACGCCGAGTGCCTGGCCGCCTGCGACTACGCGCCGGTGGTCACCGTCGACTACGAGTTCTACGACCAGCAGGACGTCGAGAGCGCCCGCGCGCTGGTCGAGGCGCTGCGCCGCGGCGAGAAGCCGCACCCGACCCGGGGCGCCCCGCTCACCGACTTCCGCGGTGTCTCCCGCCAGCTCGCCGGGTTCTCCCAGCACGCCGACGAGGCCGCCGTCGCAGGCGCGGTCGACGCGCCGGGCAACTACGAGCCCACCCTGCGCGGGCTCCGGCTGGCCGAGGAGCGCGGCGAGCACGCGCCGCCCATGACCGGGCCCACCGCGGAGCCGGCCGACGCCGGGGAGCCGCGGGAGACGGTCCGGCCCGCGGGCCGGACGGGCGAGACCCCCGGCAAGGAGGCCGCCGACGCCCGCGTCGCCGCGGCCGACACCCCCGCGGAGAAGGCCGGCGCCGCCGAGGCCCACCCCGACGCCCCCGAACCGGCCGGCCGGTCCCTGGCAGACCAGGACGACGGCACCGACACACCCGCGGGGTCCGAGCCGGGCACGTCCGGCCAGGGTCCGCAGAGGGAGGCCTGACCCATGCCGCTGAGCCCTGTCCTCACCTACCGCTGGGGCGCCGACCAGTCGTGGCGGCTGTCGACCTACGAGTCGATGGACGGCTACGCCGCGCTGCGCACCGCGCTGTCGATGACGCCCGACGAGCTGGTCACGATGGTCAAGGACTCCGGTCTGCGTGGCCGCGGCGGCGCCGGCTTCCCGACCGGCATGAAGTGGAGCTTCATCCCGCAGCCCAAGCCGGGGGAGACCCCGACCGGCCCGGCGGCCCTGCCCAAGTACCTGGTGGTCAACGCCGACGAGGGCGAGCCGGGCACCTGCAAGGACCTGCCGCTGATGATGGCCGACCCGCACTCGCTCATCGAGGGCGTGATCATCTCCGCGTACGCGATCCGCTCGAAGTTCGCCGTCATCTACGTCCGCGGCGAGGCGGTGCACGCGCACCGCCGGCTGGTGAACGCGGTGGAGGAGGCCTACGCGGCCGGTTACCTCGGCAGCGACATCCTCGGTTCCGGCTACGACCTGGAGCTGGTCGTGCACGCCGGCGCCGGTGCCTACATCTGCGGCGAGGAGACGGCGCTGCTCGACTCGCTCGAGGGCTACCGCGGCCAGCCCCGGCTCAAGCCGCCGTTCCCCGCGGTCGCCGGTCTCTACGGCGCCCCGACGGTCATCAACAACGTCGAGACGCTGGCCAGCGTGCCGTTCGTCGTCCGCGGCGGTGCCGACTGGTTCAAGGCCTTCGGCCCGGAGAAGTCGCCCGGCCCGAAGATCTACTCGCTGTCGGGCCGGGTGGTGCGGCCGGGCCAGTACGAGGCCCCCATGGGGACGACGATGCGCGAGCTGCTGGAGATGGCCGGCGGCGTGCGCCCCGGCCACGAGCTGAAGTTCTGGACGCCGGGGGGTTCCTCGACGCCGTACTTCACCGCGGAGCACCTCGACGTCCCGCTGGACTTCGACTCGGTCGCCGCCGCGGGCTCCATGCTCGGCACCACCGCGCTGATGGTGTTCGACGAGACCGACTCGATCGTCGAGGCCACCCTGCGCTTCACCCAGTTCTACGCGCACGAGAGCTGCGGCAAGTGCACCCCCTGCCGCGAGGGCACCTACTGGCTGGTCCAGATCCTGCAGCGGCTGGTCGACGGGAAGGGCACCGCCCAGGACCTCGACCTGCTGGTCGACACCTGCGACAACATCCTCGGCCGGTCGTTCTGCGCCCTCGGCGACGGCGCGACCAGCTGCATAGCCAGCTCGCTCCAGTACTTCAAGGACGACTACGTCGCCCTGCTGCCGCCCGAGGAGCAGGCCCGCCTGGGTCGCAGCCTCCGCCTCGAGCCCGTGGGGGCCGCCTCGTGACACTCACCAACCCGACGCCGGCGCCGGCGGTGCCGCCGGGCGCGCCCGGACCGCACACCCCGGCCGACGCCGTCCACTGCACCATCGACGGCTTCGACGTCGCCGTGCCGAAGGGCACGCTGATCATCCGGGCCGCCGAGATGATCGGCGTCCAGATCCCGCGGTTCTGCGACCACCCGCTGCTCGAGCCGGTCGGCGCCTGCCGGCAGTGCCTGGTGGAGGTGGAGGGCCAGCGCAAGCCGGTCGCCTCCTGCACGATGCCGGTCACCGACGGCATGGCCGTCCGCACCCAGCTCTCCAGCCCGGTCGCCGACAAGGCGCAGCAGGGCACGATGGAGCTGCTGCTGATCAACCACCCGCTCGACTGCCCGGTCTGCGACAAGGGCGGCGAGTGCCCGCTGCAGAACCAGGCGATGAGCAACGGGCGCACCGAGACCCGCTTCGAGGGCCAGAAGCGCACCTACCCGAAGCCGCTGCCGATCAGCTCCGAGATCCTGCTCGACCGCGAGCGCTGCGTGCTCTGCGCCCGCTGCACCCGCTTCTCCGAGCAGGTCGCCGGCGACCCGTTCATCGAGCTGTTCGAGCGCGGCGCCCTGCAGCAGGTGGCGATCTACGAGGACGAGCCGTTCGAGTCCTACTTCTCCGGCAACACCACCCAGATCTGCCCGGTCGGCGCCCTCACCAGCGCCCAGTACCGGTTCCGCGCGCGCCCGTTCGACCTGCGCAGCGAGCCCAGCGTGTGCGAGCACTGCGCGTCGGGCTGCTCGATGCGCACCGACTACCGCCGCGGCAAGGTGACCCGCCGGCTGGCCGGTGAGGACCCGGCGGTCAACGAGGAGTGGACCTGCGACAAGGGCCGCTACGCGTTCCGCTACGCGACGTCCAACGAGCGGCTCACCACGCCGTTGGTCCGCCGCGACGGCGTGCTGCAGCCCGCCTCCTGGCCGGAGGCGTGGGCGGTGGCCGCCGCGGGCCTCGCGCAGGCCCGCGCCGAGGGCGGGGTCGGCGTGCTGCCCGGCGGGCGGCTGACCGTCGAGGACGCCTACGCCTGGGCCGCCTTCGCCCGCGTGGCGCTGGGCACCAACGACGTCGACGCCCGCGCGCGGGCGCACTCGGCCGAGGAGCTCGCGTTCCTCGAGTCCGCCGTCGCCGGCACCGGCCCCGAGACCGGCGCCGTCACCTACGACGAGCTCGGCTCGGCGCCGGCCGTGCTGCTGGCCGGTCTGGAGCCCGAGGAGGAGTCCCCGATCCTCTTCCTGCGGCTGCGCCGGGCCGTGCGCACCGGGAAGCTCGCCGTCTTCGACCTCGCGCCCTACGGCTCCCGGGCCGCGGAGAAGCTGCAGGCCACCGTGCTCGCCACGCTGCCCGGCACCGAGGCGCGGTCGCTCGAGGCGCTCGCCGAGGGCAGCTGGGGCGGGCCCGCCGTCGAGGCGCTCCGGCAGCCCGGCGCGGTCGTGCTCGCCGGCGAGCGGCTGGCCGAGGTGCCCGGCGCCTTCTCGGCGCTGGTCGCCCTGGCCCGCGCCACCGGCGCCCGGCTGGCCTGGGTGCCCCGCCGCGCGGGTGAGCGCGGTGCCGTCGAGGCCGGCGCCCTGCCGAGCCTGCTGCCCGGCGGCCGGAACGTCACCGACGCCGAGGCCCGCGCCGAGGTGGCCGCCGTCTGGGGCGTCGACCCCGCCGCCGTCCCGGCCACGCCCGGCCGCGACGTCACCGGCATCCTGGCCGCCGCGCGCAGCGGCCGGCTGCCCGGACTCCTCGTCGGCGGGGTCGACCCGGCCGATCTGCCCGACCCGGCGCTCGCGGTCGCGGCCCTGGACGCGGCGGCCTTCGTGGTCAGCCTGGAGATGTTCCCCAGCGCGGTGACCGAGCGCGCCGACGTCGTCCTGCCGGTCGCCGCCGCCTCGGAGAAGGCGGGCAGCTACCTGGACTGGGAGGGGCGGGTCCGCTCCTTCGACGCCACCCTGCACGGCACCGGGATGCTCACCGACGGGCGGGTGCTGCACGGCCTGGCCGACGAGATGGACGTCGACCTGCGGCTGCCCACCCCCGAGTCGGCCCGCGCCGCGCTGGCCGCCCTCGGCGCCCGGCGCTCGCAGCCCGCGGCGGACGACGGGCTCGACGTCCCCGCCCCGGCGGTCCCCTCGCTGCGCGACGACGAGGCGCTGCTGGCCTCCTGGCGGCAGCTGCTGGACGTCGGCACCCTGCAGCGGGACGAGCCGGAGCTGGCCGGTACGGCCCGCCGTCCGGTGGCCCGGGTGGGGTACGACACCGCCGAGCGGCTGGGCCTGGCCGACGGCGACCGGATCACCGTGAGCGGGTCCACCGGCTCGATCAGCCTGCCGGTGCTGATCACGCCGATGCCCGAGCAGGTGGTGTGGGTGCCGATGCGCTCGCCCGGCAGCGAGATCCGGACCGACCTGGGCACCGGGCCCGGCGGCATCGTGCGGCTCTCCCGCACGAGCGCGCCCGTCCCGGCCGACACCGCGGGAGGCGCGCGATGAACCTGTGGGCCTCGCCCGACCAGCCGACGCTGGAGGACTTCGGCAACGACGTCTGGTGGATCGTGCTCATCAAGGTCGTCGGGATCTTCGGCGTCCTGGTGCTGATGACGCTGTTCGCGATCGTCTTCGAGCGCAAGGTCGTCGCCCGCATGCAGCAGCGGATCGGCCCCAACCGGGTCGGCCCCCGTGGCTACCTGCAGAGCCTCGCCGACGGGCTGAAGCTGGCGTTCAAGGAAGACATCATGCCCGCGCTCGCGGACAAGCCCGTCTACTTCCTGGCGCCGATCATCGCCGCGATCCCGGCGTTCCTGGCCTTCTCGGTCATCCCGCTCGGCCCGACCGTGAGCATCTTCGGCGAGCGCACGCCGCTGCAGCTCACCGACGCCCCCATCGGCGTGCTGGTCGTCCTCGCCAGCTCCGCGATGGGTGTCTACGGGATCGTGCTGGCCGGTTGGGCGTCGGGCTCGACGTACCCGCTGCTGGGCAGCCTGCGCAGCGCCGCGCAGATGGTCAGCTACGAGATCGCCATGGGGCTGTCGATCGTCGCGGTGTTCCTCTACGCCGGGTCGATGTCCACCTCGGAGATCGTCGCCGCACAGGCCGACGGGAACCGGCTGGACTTCTTCGGCCTCGAGTTCACCGGCCCGAGCTGGTTCGCCGTGCTGCTGCCGGTCTCCTTCGTCATCTACGTCATCGCCGTCGTCGGTGAGACCAACCGGGCGCCCTTCGACCTCCCCGAGGCCGAGAGCGAGCTGGTCGGCGGCTTCCACACCGAGTACTCGTCGCTGAAGTTCGCGCTGTTCTTCCTGGCCGAGTACATCAACATGGTCACCGTCTCGGCCCTGGCCGCGACGCTGTTCCTCGGTGGCTGGCGGGCGCCCTGGCCGATCTCGATCTGGGACGGCGCCAACACCGGCTGGTGGCCGCTGCTCTGGTTCTTCCTCAAGGTCGTCGCCGCGCTGTTCGTCTTCATCTGGCTCCGCGGCACGCTGCCCCGGCTGCGCTACGACCAGTTCATGCGCTTCGGGTGGAAGGTGCTGGTCCCGACCGCGCTGGTCTGGATCCTCGTCGTCGCCACCATGCGCACCGTCTCCCGCGAGGCCGACCTCTCCACCGGTCAGGTCGCGCTCTTCGTCGGCGTCCCCGCGGCGGTGCTCGTGCTCGCCGGCCTGCTGCTGGCCAGCCGGTCGGCCAACCGGGACACCCGGGTGATGGCCGAGCAGGCCTCCGCCGGCGCGGTGCACGCCACCGACCCCGAGCCGGAGGTGCTCCCGCCCGCCGGGGCCCGACGCCGGCCCGCCGGTGGCCCGAGCCGTGCCGAGGGTGGCTTCCCCGTACCGCCGATGGACCTGAAGGTGCCGCCCTCGCCGCGCATCCGCCGGGAGAGCGCTGCGGCCGGGACGACGGACCCCGGCACGGCCGTCGTCGGCACCGGCCGCCGCGGTACCGCCACGATCGAGGAGGACGGCGATGTCTGAGATCGAGCGCGCACCGGCGAGGGAGGCGAAGCCCGCCCTCCGCGACGCCGTCACCCCGGCGCCGGCCCAGGGGTTCGGGGTCACCTTCGCCCAGATGTTCCGGACGGTGACCACCGAGCAGTACCCGTTCGAGCCCAAGGTGACCAAGCCGCGCTACCACGGCCGGCACGTGCTCAACCGGCACCCGGACGGGCTGGAGAAGTGCGTCGGCTGCGAGCTGTGCGCGTGGGCCTGCCCCGCGGACGCGATCTACGTGGAGGGCGGCGACAACACCGAGGACGCCCGCTTCTCCCCGGGTGAGCGGTACGGCGCGGTCTACCAGATCAACTACCTGCGCTGCATCTTCTGCGGGCTGTGCATCGAGGCCTGCCCGACCCGGTCGCTGACCATGAGCAACGACTTCGAGCTGGCCGACGACAACCGGCAGGACCTGATCTACACCAAGGAACAGCTCATGGCCCCGCTGCTGCCCGGCATGGAGGCGCCCCCGCACGCCATGCGCCTGGGCGAGGACGAGAAGGACTACTACCTGCGCGCGCCGGAGGTCCGGCCGTGAACCCCGACGTCGTGATCGGCACCGGCGAGGCCGTCGTCTTCTGGATCCTCGGCCCGGTGGCGCTGGCCGGGGCGCTCGGCATGGTGTTCAGCCGCAACGCGGTGCACTCCGCGCTCTGGCTGGTCAACACCATGCTGGCGCTCGGCGTCTTCTACGTCGTGCAGTCCGCGCCGTTCCTCGGTGCCGTGCAGATCATCGTCTACACCGGCGCGATCATGATCCTGTTCCTCTTCGTGCTCATGCTGGTCGGGCGCGACTCGTCGGACTCGGTCGTGGAGACCCTGCGCGGGCAGCGCATCGCCGCCACGCTGCTCGGCATCGGCTTCGCCGGGCTGGTCGGCGCCGGGATCGCCCGGGCCACCCAGGACCTCCCGGTCGCCGGGCTCGGCGACGCCCAGGCCGAGGGCAACATCCCGGCGATCGCCGAGGTGCTCTTCACCCGGTACCTGCTGGCCTTCGAGGTGACCAGCGCGCTGCTGATCACCGCCGCCGTCGGCGCGATGGTGCTGGCCCACATCGAGCGGGAGCCCGGCAGCCGGCAGAGCCAGAAGGAGCTGTCCCGCGCGCGGTTCCTCACCGGCGACCGCCCGCAGACCTACCCGGGCCCGGGCGTCTACGCCCGCGCCAACTCCGTGGCCGCCCCCGCGCTCCTGCCCGACGGCCGGACGCTCGGGGAGACGGTCGCCACCGGCGTCGAACCCCAGGAGGTCGAGCAGATGCCCCGTCCCACCGGCCGGGAGCAGCTGGGCAGCCCGGACGCCGCCCTCGGCACGCTCGGCCCGGCGGACGGCGGGGAGCAGCGGTGACGATCAGCTACTACCTGGTCCTGGCCGCGATCCTCTTCACGATCGGCGCCGTCGGCGTGCTGGTCCGCCGCAACGCGATCGTCGTGTTCATGTGCATCGAGCTGATGCTCAACTCGGTGAACCTGACGCTGGTCACCTTCGCCCGGTCCACCGGCACGATCGACGGCCAGATCATGGCGTTCTTCGTCATGGTCGTCGCCGCGGCCGAGGTCGTCATCGGCCTGGCCATCATCATGTCGATCTACCGGACCCGACGGTCCGCCTCGGTCGACGACGCCAACCTGCTGAAGTACTGACGGGGACGGACATCCAGTGCCTGCTGAAGGGTTGCTCGCCGCCTCCTGGCTGCTGATCGCGCTGCCGCTCGCCGGCGCCGCCGTCCTGCTGCTGGGCGGGCGCCGCACCGACCGCTGGGGTCACCTGCTGGGCACGGCGACGGTGGCGGCCGCCTTCGTGCTCGCCGTGGCCTGCACGGTCCAGCTCGCGGGGACCGACGGGCGGTCGGTCGACGTCGAGCTGTTCACGTTCATCTCCGCCGGGGAGCTGGACGTGACGGCGGGGCTGCTCTACGACCCGCTCTCGGCGGTCTTCGTCCTGCTGATCACCGGCGTCGGGTCGCTGATCCACGTCTACTCGATCGGTTACATGGCGCACGACCCCGCGCGCCGGCGGTTCTTCGCCTACCTGAACCTCTTCGTCGCCGCGATGCTGCTGCTGGTCCTCGGCAACAGCTACGTCGCGCTCTACGTGGGCTGGGAGGGCGTGGGCCTCGCGTCCTACCTGCTGATCGCCTTCTGGTACACCCGCCCGGCCGCGGCCACCGCGGCGAAGAAGGCGTTCATCATGAACCGCGTCGGCGACGTGGGCCTGGCCATCGCCGTCTTCATCATGTTCGCCCAGCTCGGGACCACGTCCTACGCGGGCGTGCACGCCGGGGTGGCCACCCTCGCCGGCGGCACGGTCACCGCGATCGGCCTGCTCCTGCTGCTCGGCGCGTGCGGCAAGTCGGGTCAGTTCCCGCTGCAGGCGTGGCTGCCCGACGCCATGGAGGGCCCGACCCCGGTGTCGGCGCTCATCCACGCCGCGACCATGGTCACCGCCGGCGTCTACCTGATCGCCCGGTCGGCGCCGGTCTACGACGAGACGCCGACGGCGCGCACCGTCGTCCTGGCCGTCGGTGCGGTGACGCTGCTCATCGGCGCGATCGCCGGCTGCGCCTACGACGACATCAAGAAGGTGCTGGCCTACTCGACGGTCAGCCAGATCGGCTACATGTTCCTGGCCGTCGGGCTCGGGCCCGCGGGCTACGTCGCCGGCCTCGCCCACCTGCTGGCGCACGGCTTCTTCAAGGCCGGGCTGTTCCTCGGCGCGGGGTCCGTCATGCACGCGATGGACGACCAGGTGGACATGCGCCGGTTCGGGGCGCTCTGGAAGAAGCTGCCGGTCACCTTCGTCACCTTCGGGCTGGGGTACCTGGCCCTGATCGGCTTCCCGTTCCTGTCCGGTTACTTCACCAAGGACGCGATCATCGAGGCCGCCCTGGACCGGGGCGACACCTGGGGCTGGGTGCTCGGCGGGGTGGCGGTGCTCGGTGCCGGCCTGACCGCCTTCTACATGACCCGGCTGATGCTGATGACCTTCTTCGGCGAGGCCCGGTGGACCGACGGCGTCCACCCGCACGAGTCGCCGTCGGTCATGACCGCCCCGATGGTCGTGCTGGCGGTCGGCTCGGTGTTCTCCGGCGCGCTGCTCGTCTCGGTCTTCCCGCTGTCGGGCTGGCTGGAGCCGGTGTTCGGCGAGCCGGCGGAGGCCGAGCACGTCGTCGCCCCCGCCGTCATCGGCCTGGTCGTCACCGTCGTGATGGCGCTCGGCGTCCTCGCCGCCTGGCTGTTCGTCGGCCGCCGCGAGGTACCGGTCACCGCGCCGGTGCGGGTCTCGCCGGTCACCCGCGCGGCCCGCAACGCGCTCTACGTCGACACGATCAACGAGTCGCTGTTCATGCGCCCGGGGCAGTGGCTGACCCGCGCGCTGGTCTGGTTCGACAACCGCGGTGTGGACGGCGCGGTCAACGGCCTGGCCGCGGGCCTCGGCGGCTCGTCGTCGCGACTGGGCCGCGCGCAGAACGGCTTCGTACGCACCTACGCGCTCGGCATGCTCGGCGGCGCCGTCATGGTCGCCGGCGCACTGCTGGCGGTGACCGCCGGATGAGCGGCTCCCTGTTCCTCCCGATCCCCGAGACGGTGGTGCCCCGATCGTGAGCGCGTCCCTCTACCTGGTGGCGATGATCGCGCTGCCCGCCGTCGGCGCCGCCGTCGTCGCCGCGCTCCCGCGCGAGCGGTCCCTGCTCGCCAAGCAGGTGACCCTCGGGGTCAGCCTCGCCGTCCTGCTGCTGGCCGTCCTGGCCACGCTCGCCTTCGACCCCGGTGGCGAGCGGTTCCAGCTGACGTCGTCGATCTCCTGGATCCCCGACTTCGGCGCGGACTTCGCCCTCGGCGTCGACGGCATCGCCCTGGTGATGCTGCTGCTCATCGGCGTCCTGGTGCCGCTGGTCGTCGGGGCGTCCTGGCACGAGGCGGACGCCGGGCCGCGCCCGCCGCGGGTGTTCTTCGCCTGGCTGCTGCTGCTCGAGGCGATGATGGTCGGCGTCTTCGCCGCCACCGACGTGCTGCTGTTCTACGTCTTCTTCGAGGCGATGCTCGTCCCGATGTACTTCCTGATCGGCAGCTTCGGCGGGCCGCGCCGGCAGTACGCGGCGGTCAAGTTCTTCCTCTACAGCCTGGTCGGCGGCCTGATCATGCTGGCCGCGGTCATCGGGCTCTACGTGGTGAGCACCAGCCAGCTGGGCGAGGGCACCTTCGCCTTCGACGCGCTGCGGCAGCTGGACATCGACCCCGACGTGCAGAAGCTGCTGTTCCTCGGCTTCTTCATCGCCTTCGCCATCAAGGCCCCGCTGGTGCCGCTGCACACCTGGCTGCCCGACTCCGGCGCCGAGGCCCCGATCGGCGGCGCGGTGCTGCTCGTCGGCGTCCTGGACAAGGTCGGCACGTTCGGCTTCCTGCGCTACTGCCTGCCGCTGTTCCCCGACGCCTCGCGGTTCTTCGCGCCGTTCGTCCTGGTGCTCGCCGTCGTCGGCATCCTCTACGCCGCGCTGCTGGCCATGGGGCAGAGCGACATGAAGCGGCTGGTCTCGTACACGTCGATCTCGCACTTCGGCTTCATCGCGCTGGGCATCTTCGCCTTCACCACCGAGGCCGGCACCGGCGCGGTGCTGTACATGGTCAACCACGGCATCGCGACGGGCCTGCTGTTCATCGTCGTCGGCATGCTCATCGCCCGGGGCGGCTCGCGGGAGATCGGCGACTACGGCGGCGTCGCCAGGCACGCGCCGAAGCTGGCCGGGGCCTTCCTGGTCGCGGGCCTGGCCTCGCTGGCCCTGCCGGGCACCAACAGCTTCGTCAGCGAGTTCCTGGTGCTCATCGGCGCGTTCCCCGAGCGCCCGGTGTTCACGGTCCTCGCGACCGCCGGCATCATCCTGGCCGCGCTGTACATCCTGCTCATGTACCAGCGCACGATGCACGGACCGGCCCGCGGCGTGCTCCTCGAGGCCGTCGACGACGCGCCCGCCGGCCCGCCGCCGACCGGGGGTGGGGGAGCCACCGCGGTCGCCGCCGCGCCCGCCCCCGCGCGCGGGGTGCTGCGGGTGCGTGACCTCGACCGTCGCGAGCTCGCCGTCGTCGCCCCGCTGATCGCGCTGATCATCGGGCTGGGCGTGTACCCGCAGCCGCTGCTGGACCTGATCGAGCCCGCCGTCAGCGCCACCATGAGCGACGTCGGCGCCGCCTCCGGAGGTACGGACCGATGATCGACGTGCCCGACCTCGACATCGCGGCCCTCGCCCCGCTGCTGCTCGTCCTCGGGGCGGCCTGCATCGGGGTGCTGGTGGAGGCGTTCGCCCCGCGCCACGTCCGCCACCCGGTGCAGGTGACCCTCGCCCTCGTCGGCACCGTGGGCGCGCTGGCGGCCACGCTGCTGCTGGCCCTCGGCGGCCACGAGGACGGGGTCACCGCCGGCGCCGCGCTCGCCGTCGACGGCGCGGCGCTGTTCCTCCAGGCGACGATCGCCGGGCTCGGCGCGCTGTCGATCCTGCTGTTCGCCGAGCGCTCGCTGGATCCGGCGAAGTCGGCGTTCGTCGCGAGCGCGGCGGTGCCGGCGGGCAGCTCGCGCGACCGGGAGCTGATGACCGCCGAGCGCGTGCAGACCGAGGTCTACCCGCTGGCCACGTTCGCCATCGGCGGCATGATGCTGTTCGTCGCGGCCAACGACCTGCTGGTCATGTTCGTCGCGCTCGAGGTGCTCAGCCTCCCGCTGTACCTGATCAGCGGCATGGCCCGACGTCGCCGGCTGCTGTCGCAGGAGGCGGCGGTCAAGTACTTCCTCCTGGGCGCCTTCGCCTCCGCCTTCTTCCTCTACGGCCTCGCCCTGGTCTACGGCGCCACCGGCAGCGTCCGGCTGAGCGACATCCGCGAGGCCGGCCTGGACGGCGGCGGCGACGTGCTGATGGTCCTCGGCCTGGGCCTGCTCATCGTCGGCCTGCTGTTCAAGGCCAGCGTCGCGCCGTTCCACACCTGGACGCCGGACGTCTACCAGGGCGCCCCGACGCCGGTCACCGCCTTCATGGCCGCCTGCACGAAGGTGGCCGCGTTCGGCGCCATCCTCCGGCTGCTCTACGTCGCCTTCGGCACCGCGGAGTGGACCTGGCGCCCGCTGATCTACGCGGTGGCGATCGTGTCGATGATCGTCGGCGCCGTCCTGGGTCTCACCCAGACCGACCTCAAGCGGATGCTCGCCTACTCCTCGGTGGCGCACGCGGGCTTCCTGCTCACCGGCGTGCTGGGCCTCGGCGCGGGCGGCACGGGCTCGGGCCTGGCGGCCACGATGTTCTACCTGCTCGCCTACGGGCTGACCACGCTCGGCGCCTTCGCCGTCCTCACCCTCGTGCGGGACGGCGACGGCGAGGCCACCCACCTCTCGCAGTGGGCCGGCCTCGGCGCGCGGTCGCCGCTCACCGCCGCGGTGATGAGCCTGTTCCTGCTCGCGCTGGCCGGGATCCCGCTCACCGCGGGCTTCACCGGCAAGTTCGCGGTGTTCCGGGCGGCCATCGAGGAGGGCGCGTGGCCGCTGGCCGTGGTCGCGCTGGTGGCCAGCGCCGTGGCGGCCTTCTTCTACCTGCGGGTCATCGTGCTCATGTACTTCTCCGAGCCGGTGGCCGACGGTCCCACGGTCGGCGTTGCCGGGATCCCGACGACCCTGGTGCTGGCGATCACGGCGACGGCGACGCTGGCGCTGGGCATCCTGCCCGGGGCGGTGCTCGACCTCGCCGAGCAGGCGGCTAGATTCGTCGGTTGATATGACCGGAGCCCGTGCCGCGACCGACGGCATCCACCCCGAGGTCTGGCACCGGATCTCCACGCCGGCGTCGACCATCGGCCCCTGGCTGCCCGAGGGCGAGCTCGGGGAAGCGCTCGCCGAGGGGCTCGCCCGCGTCGAGGCACGGCTCGGCGTCGCGGTGGGCAGCGAGCACCCGTTCGTGCGGGAGGCCGCCGGCCACCTCATGTCGGCCGGGGGCAAGCGGTTCCGCCCGATGCTGGCGCTGCTGGCCGCGCAGCTCGGCGACGCCACGGCCCAGCAGGTCACCGAGGGCGCGGTGGTCTGCGAGCTGACCCACCTGGCCACGCTGTACCACGACGACGTCATGGACGAGGCCGCCGTGCGCCGCGGTGCTCCCAGCGCCAACAGCCGGTGGAGCAACAGCGTCGCGATCCTCACCGGCGACCTGCTCTTCGCCCGGGCGTCGGACATCCTGGCCGACCTCGGGCCGGATGCCGTCCGCATCCAGGCCCGCACCTTCGAGCGGCTGGTCACCGGGCAGATCCAGGAGACCGTCGGCGCCCAGCCCGGCGAGGACCCGGTCGCCCACTACCTGCAGGTGCTGGCCGACAAGACCGGCTCGCTGGTGGCGACCTCGGCCCGCTTCGGTGCCTCCTTCGCCGGCGTCGACCCCGCCCTCGTCGAGGCGCTCACCGCGTTCGGCGAGGAGGTGGGCGTCGCCTTCCAGCTGTCGGACGACCTGCTCGACATCGTCACCGACGGCGCCTCCGGCAAGCAGCCCGGGACCGACCTGCGCGAGGGCATCGCGACCCTGCCGGTGCTGTTCGCCCTCGCCGGCGACGACCCGGCGGAGGCCCGGCTGCGCGAGCTGGTCGCCGCACCGGTCACCGACGACGCCGAGCACGCCGAGGCGCTGGAGCTGCTGCGGTCCTCCCGCTCGCTGGCCCGCGCCACCGACGTGCTGCGCGAGTACGCCGACCGGGCCCGTGCCCGGCTGGAGGCCGTGCCGGACGGCGACGTGCGCGACGCCCTCTCCGCGCTCTGCGAGTACGTGGTCACCCGCACCAGCTGAACGACGACACTGGGGCCGTGCGCAGGTTCCTGGTCCCGGTGACGGCCCTCCTCCTCGTCGGCTGCTCGTCCCCGGAGCCGGAGATCGACGACGCTCCACCGCCCTCGGCGCCCGGGCTGCAGGTCGAGGTGGTCACCGACGGGCTGGACCACCCGTGGGACGTCGTCCAGGCCCCGGACGGGACGCTGCTGGTCGACGAGCGCGCCGGCGGGTTCACCGCCGTCCTCCCCGACGGGGACGTGCGCGAGGTGACCGCCGACCTCGACGACCTGTTCGCCCTCGGCGAGACCGGGCTCATGGGCCTGGCGCTGGACCCCGCCTTCGCGCAGACCCGACGGCTGTACAGCTGCCAGGGTGACACCGCGGGCGACATCCGGGTGGTCGCCTGGACGGTGGCCGAGGACTGGTCCGCCGCCGACCGCGCGGCCGACCCCGTGGTGGCCGGCCTGCCGCTCAACGAGCGCAGCGGACGGCACGGTGGCTGCCGGCTGGAGTTCGACCCCGACGGCGCACTGCTGATCGGCACCGGTGACTCCGCCGACGGAGCCGTCGCCCAGGACCCGGCGTCCCTCGGCGGCAAGGTGCTCCGGGCCGACCCGGGGTCCGGCGAGGTGAGCACCTGGACCACCGGGCACCGCAACGTGCAGGGTCTGGCCGTGCGCCCCGGCTCGGGGCAGGTCTTCTCCGTCGAGCACGGCCCGGACCGCGACGACGAGGTGAACCTGCTGCGCGACGGCGCCAACTACGGCTGGGACCCCGACGGCGAGGGCTCCTACGACGAGAGCGTGCCGATGACCGACCCGGCGGTCCCCGGCGCCGTCGAGGCGGTGTGGTCCTCCGGGCAGCCGACCCTGGCCACCAGCGGCGCCACCTTCGTGACCGGGTCGCAGTGGGGCGCACTCGAGGGTCTGCTGCTCGTGGCGCTGCTCAAGGACCAGGGGGTCCTCGCCCTGCGCCTGGACGACGCGGGCGCCGTGGTCGAGCAGTTCCGGCTGCCCGAGCTCGACGGCACGCACGGCCGCATCCGCACGGTCCAGCAGGGCGGGGACGGCGCGCTCTACGCCGTCACCGACAACGGCGAGGACGACGTGCTGCTGCGGATCACGCCCGGAGGCTGAGCTGCCGGTCCCGCACCCGCGCCGGCACCGCTTCCCCGGCGGGCAGCAGCGGGCACGGCTCGGGCTCGCCCGCGACCGTCCGGAGCGGCAGCACCCCCGCCCACACCGGCAGCGCCAGGTCGGCCTCGTCGTCGCCGGGGGGACCGGTCCGGATCTTGACGCTGGCCTCGGTGAGGTCCAGCGCCAGCACGGCGGTCGCGGCCAGCTCCTTGCGGTCGGGGAGCCGGGTGGCCGACCAGGAGCCGGGCGCCAGCTGCTCGGTCAGGGCCTCCAGGCCGAGCAGCCGTTCGTCCTCGTCGGTGACGGCGCGGGCCGTGCCGTGGACGACGGCGCAGCGGTAGTTGACCGAGTGGTGGAAGGCGGAGCGGGCGTAGACGATCCCGTCCAGGTGGGTGACGGTGAAGGAGACCGGCACCCCGGAGGAGGCCCGTAGCGAGGCGGCGCCGGTGGATCCGTGCAGGTAGAGCGTCTCCCCGCGGCGGCCGTAGCCGGTGGGCAGCACGACCGGAGCGCCCTCGACGACCACCCCCAGGTGGCCGATCAGGCCGGCGTCCAGCACCGCGTAGAGGTCGGCGCGGTCGGTACGGGCGCGCCTGGCACCGCGGCGCACGGTGCTGCGGGGGGTGGGGGAGAGCGGGGTTCCGGCGTTCACGGGATCGATGCTCGACGGTCGAGTGGCCTCGCGGAACGGCCAATCCGCTACCTTTCCGGCAGGCCACCTCGTTCGAGTCCCGGAGGCACCGTGGTCGACGTCCCGCCCGTCCTGCTCGACCGCACCTCGCGCACGCCGCTGTCGGTGCAGCTCGCCGACGCGCTGCGGACCGCCACGGCCGACGGCACCCTGCGCCCCGGTGACCGGCTGCCCTCGACCCGCGAGCTCGCCGCCGCCCTGCGGGTCAGCCGCACCGTCACCTCCGCCGCCTACGACCAGCTGCTGGCCGAGGGCTGGGCGGGCGGGCGCCGGGGCGCGGGCACCTTCGTGCTGGACGCCCCGTCGGCGGCACCGGCCCCGACGGTGCGGGCGGTCCCCCCGGGCGCCGCAGCCGCGGAGCTGGTCGACCTCCGCGCCGGCTCCCCGTGCCTGGAGGTGCTCGACCGGGCGGCCTGGCGGCGGGCCTGGCGGGCGGCGGGGGACGACCCCCCGGACCGGCGGCCCGAACCGGCCGGGGACCCCGGGTTCCGCTCGGCGGTGGCCGAGCACCTGCTGCGCCACCGCGGCCTGGCGGCGGCACCGGCCGACGTCCTGGCGACCACCGGCACGTCGGCGGCGGTCACCGAGGTCGTCCGCATCCTGCCGCCGGGCAGCCGGGTGGCCGTGGAGAACCCGGGCTACCAGCGGGTGGTGGGTGCGCTGCGCGATGCCGGGGCCGAGGTGGTGCCCGTCCCGGTGGACGCCGACGGGCTGGTCGTCGAGGCGGTGCCGGCGGACGTCGCCGCGGTCTACTGCACGCCGGCGCACCAGTACCCGCTGGGCCGGCGGATGTCCGCGGCCCGGCGGCTCGCGCTCGTGACGCGGGCGCGGACCGAGGGCTGGTGGGTCCTGGAGGACGACTACGACGGCGAGCTGCGCTACGACGTCGCACCGCTGCCGCTGCTGGGTGCGCTGGGCCCCGACGTCGTGGTCCACCTCGGGACGGCGAGCAAGATCCTCAGCCCGACGCTGGGGGTGGGCTGGCTGGTCGCACCGTCCCTGGTGCGCGACCTGCTGCTCGAGCGCCGCACCCGCACCGGTCTGCGGCCCCCGCGGGCCGGTCAGCGGGTGCTGGCCGCCCTGGCGGCCTCGGGGGACCTCGCCCGGCACCTGCGCCGGTTGCGGCGCGAGCTCGGCGCCCGGCGGGACGAGGCGCGCGCCGCGGTGGCCGCGGCCGGGCTGGTCGCCGAGGGCGACCCGGCCGGGGCGCACGTGCTCGTGCCCCTGGCCGGCCCGGACCAGGAGGTCGCGGTGATCGCGGCCGCGGCGGCGCGGGGCGTGGCGCTGGACGGCGTGGGCCGTCACCTGGCCGCGGGTGCCGGGGACGGCGTCCGCTCGGGGCTGGTGCTCGGCTTCGCCGCCCCCGATCGCGCGGAGCTGCGCCGCGCCCTGGCCGTGCTCACCCGGGTGCTCGCGGAGGCCGGGAACGACAGCGGGTCGGCCTCCCCGGAGGGAGACGGACCCGCGGTCGTGGCCCCGTCCGGAGGCTCGTCCCGAGCGTGCGAGGGATGAGTGGGACGGGGTCCTTCTGTCAGGCGCTGACGGTCCAGGTGTCGCCGCCGGCGAGGAGGGCGTCCAGGTCGCCGGGGCCCTGCAGGCGGGCCTCGTCGAGCTGCTCGCTCATCATCGCCTCGTAGCTCGGCTTCTGGACCTTCCGGAAGACGCCCATGGGCGTGTACCGCAGGTCCTGCGAGGACAGTCGCGACAGCGCGAACGCGTAGGACGGGTCCTCGCGGGTGGCGTCGTGGACCACGATCTCGGAGGCGTCGACCTGGTTGGTCTCGGCGATCCGCAGTCCGCCGAAGTCCTCGCGCACGACGCACGAGGCGCCGTCCGGACCGAACACGAGCGGCTTGCCGTGCTCCAGCGGGATCGTCCACATCGGGCCGGTCGCCGGGTCCTTGAGCAGCTCGAACGCGCCGTCGTTGAAGATGTTGCAGTTCTGGTAGATCTCCACCAGCGACGTGCCCTTGTGCTCGGCCGCCTGCCGCAGCACGTCGGTGAGGCCCTTGCGGTCGGAGTCCATCGCCCGCCCGACGAAGGTGGCGTCGGCGCCGAGGGCCAGCGAGACCGGGTTGAACGGGTGGTCCAGCGAGCCCATCGGGGTGGACTTGGTGACCTTGCCGACCTCGGAGGTGGGCGAGTACTGGCCCTTGGTCAGCCCGTAGATCCGGTTGTTGAACAGCAGGATCGTCATGTCCACGTTGCGGCGGAGCGCGTGGATCAGGTGGTTGCCACCGATGGAGAGCGCGTCGCCGTCACCGGTCACGACCCACACCGACAGGTCGGGGCGGGCGGCGGCCAGACCGGTCGCGATCGCCGGGGCGCGCCCGTGGATCGAGTGCATCCCGTAGGTGTTCATGTAGTACGGGAAGCGCGACGAGCACCCGATGCCCGAGACGATGACCATGTCCTCGCGGGCGATGCCGAGGCTGGGCAGGAAGCTCTGGACGGCGTTGAGGATGACGTAGTCACCGCAGCCGGGGCACCAGCGCACCTCCTGGTCGGTCTTAAAGTCCTTGCCCTTGAGCTCGGTCACCTTCGGACCGTGCTGCTCGAGCGAGCGGGCGATCGCCGCGTCGATGGGGGTCGGTGCATCCGGCATGCCGAGTTCGACGGTGGTCACTGCTGAGCTCCGTTCAGGGATGCGGTGGTGCTGTCGATGGCGTCCTGGATCACCGCAGCCAGCTCCGCCGCGCGGAAGGGCAGCCCGCGCACCTGGGTGTGGCTCTGCACGTCCACCAGGTACTTGGCCCGCAGCAGCAGGGAGAGCTGACCGAGGTTCATCTCCGGGCAGATCACCCGGTCGTAGCGCGCCAGCACCTCGCCGAGGTCGGAGGGGAACGGGTTGATGTGCCGCAGGTGGATCTGGGCTACCTTGCGGCCCGAGCTCCGGATCCGCCGGGCGGCCGCGCCGATCGGCCCGTAGGTGGACCCCCAGCCGATGACGGCCACGCGGGCGTCGCCGTCCGGGTCCTCGACGTCGGTCAGCGGGATCGAGGCGGCGATGCCGTCGATCTTCGCCTGCCGGGTGCGGGTCATGAAGTCGTGGTTGGCCGGGTCGTAGGAGATGTTGCCGGTCTTGTCGGCCTTCTCCAGCCCGCCGATCCGGTGCTGCATGCCCGCGGTGCCGGGGATGGCCCAGGCGCGGGCCAGGGTCTCCGGGTCGCGCAGGTAGGGGAGGAACTCGCCGTCCTCGCCGTTGGGCTCGGTGGCGAACGCGACCCCGGGGGCGAGGTCCGGCAGCGAGGCGGCCTCCGGGATGGCCCACGGCTCGGCGCCGTTGGCCAGGTAGCCGTCGGACAGCAGCATGACCGGCGTGCGGTAGGTCAGCGCGATGCGCGCGGCCTCGACCGCGGCGTCGAAGCAGTCGCCGGGGGAGCGGGGGGCGATGACCGGGATCGGCGCCTCGCCGTTGCGGCCGAACATCGCCTGCAGCAGGTCCGACTGCTCGGTCTTGGTCGGCAGACCGGTCGAGGGGCCGCCGCGCTGGACGTCGACGATGACGAGCGGGAGCTCGGTCATGACCGCCAGGCCGATCGTCTCGGCCTTGAGCGCCACACCGGGGCCGGAGGTGGTGGTGATGCCGAGCGCGCCGCCGAAGGAGGCGCCCAGGGCCGCGCCGATGCCGGCGATCTCGTCCTCGGCCTGGAACGTGCGCACGCCGAAGGCCTTGTGCCGCGACAGCTCGTGGAGGATGTCCGACGCCGGGGTGATCGGGTAGGCGCCCAGGAAGATCGGGAGCCCCGACCGCTGGCCGGCGGCGACGAGCCCCAGGGCCAGCGCCTGGTTGCCGGAGATGTTGCGGTAGCGGCCCGGCTTCATCGGGGCCGGCTTGATCTCGTAGGAGACCGCGAAGGCCTCCGTGGTGTCGCCGTAGTTGTAGCCGGCGCGGAAGGCGGCGATGTTGGCCGCCGCGATCTCGGGCTTGCGGCGGAACTGGCGCTCCAGGAAGCGGATCGTGCCCTCGGTGGGCCGGTGGTACATCCAGCTCAGCAGGCCGAGGGTGAACATGTTCTTGCTGCGCTCGGCCTCCTTCTTGCCGAGACCGGAGTCCTTGAGCGCGTCCGTCGTCATGGAGGTCAGCGGCACGCTGACGGTCTGCCAGCCCTCGAGCGAGCCGTCCTCGATCGGGTTCGTCGCGTAGCCGACCTTGGCCAGGTTCCGCGGGGTGAACTCGTCGGAGTCGAGGATGAGGAGGCCGCCGCCGGGGAGCTCGCCGAGGTTCGCCTTGAGCGCCGCCGGGTTCATGGCCACGAGGACGTCGGGTGCGTCACCCGGCGTCATGACGTCGTGGTCGGCGAACTGCAGCTGGAAGGAGCTGACGCCGGGGAGGGTCCCCGTGGGCGCCCGGATCTCGGCGGGGAAGTTCGGCAGCGTCTTCAGGTCGTTGCCGAAGGACGCCGTCTCGCTGGTGAAGCGGTTGCCCGTGAGCTGCATGCCGTCACCCGAGTCACCCGCCAGCCGGATGACCACGCGGTCGAGCTCGACGACGCTCTTCACGAGCCCACCGGGCGCCGAGCTGGACACCGTGGTGGCCAGGGCGCCGTTCGACTCCGACGGCGCGACGGTCGGGTTGGGGCCAGTCATCAGGGGGTCTACCTCCACCGGGCGAGGTTACGTGCGTGGTCCGCGCCGGGGATGTGCAACCGGACACGCTGGGCGGCGGGAAGGATCCCACCGCGTTCCCACCGGCCAACCAAGGCCGCCCTTATCTCATTCCGCTGGGTGACGGGACGCAGTCGGGGCGGGGAACGGGCCATCGGGCGACGGCGTTGGACCGGACGTGCACCGCTGGACCAACGGACTGAGGACCGCCCTGCTCCTCGGGCTCATGGGCGGTCTGATCCTGATGGCCGGTGCGCTCATCGGGGGCCGGAGCGGGTTGTTCGTCGCGCTGCTGGTCGCGCTGGGCGTGAACGGCTACGCCTGGTTCAACTCCGACACGCTGGCCCTGCGCTCGATGCGGGCCTTCCCCGTGACCGAGACCCAGGCGCCGCAGCTCTACGCGATCGTGCGCGAGCTGGCCACCTCGGCCCGGCAGCCGATGCCCCGGCTGTACGTGAGCCCGACTCCCCAGCCCAACGCCTTCGCGACCGGCCGCAACCCGCGCAGGGCCGCCGTCTGCGTCACCCAGGGCATCCTCGAGCTGCTCGACCGGCGGCAGCTGCGCGGTGTGCTGGCCCACGAGCTCTCGCACGTCTACAACCGCGACATCCTCATCAGCTCCGTGGCCGGCGCGATGGCCACCGTCGTCACGTACCTGGCGCACATGGCGATGTTCGCCTCGCTCTTCGGCGGCCGGTCCGAGGGCGACCGCGGCGGCGGCAACGCCCTCGGTGGCCTGCTGCTCGTGCTGCTGGGCCCGCTCGCGGCCGGCCTGGTGCGGATGGCGGTGAGCCGCAGCCGCGAGTACCAGGCCGATGCCTCCGGCGCCGAGCTCTCCCAGGACCCGCTGGCGCTGGCCGACGCGCTGCGGGTCATCGAGCGCGGCACCGCGGCCCGTCCGCTGCCGCAGGAGGAGCGCCTCGTGAGCCAGAGCCACCTGATGATCGCCAACCCGTTCCGCGGCCAGGGCCTCGCGTCGCTGTTCGCCACCCACCCGCCGATGCCCGAGCGGATCGCCCGCCTCGAGGAGATGGCCCGCGACCTGGGCCGCTGACGCGCGGCGTGGCCCCTCACGCGCGCATTCCGGCGCCCGGAATGCGCGCCCCCAGGGCCACGCCTCCACGCTGCCCGAGGACGGCGACGACGCGCGCCCGGCAGACGTGCGGCCGCTCGACCACGTCGGTCCAGCCGAAGCGCAGCACCACCCATCCGAGGGCAGCCAGAGCGGCGTCCCGGCGCAGGTCGCGCTCACGCGCCGCGAGGTCACCGTGGAAGGCGGCACCGTCGAACTCCACCGCGACCTTGAGGTCCGGCCAGGCGGCGTCCAGGAACACCGGCCCGTCCGGCAGGTGCACCCGGTGCTGCAGCCGTGGTGCCGGGACCCCCGGGGCGGTGACGACGTCGCGCAGGCCGCGGATCTCCAGCTCGCTCTGGCAGCCGGCGGCGACGAACCCCAGCAGCTCCAGCAACGCAGCGCGCCCAGGCAGCTGTGGGCACGCGGCCAGCTCGGCCTCGACGGCGGCCGGATCGACCAGCCGGCCCCGAGCTGCTCGGAGGACGACCCCGCGGACGACGGAGTCGGCCCCCCGCACCGCCCGCACGTGGTGGGTGTCGCCCCACGTGTCCACGAGCGCGCGTTCGAGCGATGTGACCGGCAGGCCACGGACCCGCTGCGTGCGGACCGGGCGCGAGCTGCGGTGGACCCGGAGCCAGCGCGAGGTCCGGACCCGCCGCGAGCGCGGCACGGTGAGGTCCAGCCGTGTCACGCCCTCGGCCTGGAGACCGTGCACGTGCAGCGCGCTCCAGTGGCTGAGGAGCCCGCCGGTGTACCCGACGGCGGCGTGCGCGCGGACCGTCCAGTCGTCGGCCCGGTCCGCCGTCGTCACCCAGCCCGGGTGCAGGGCGACCAGCCGCCCGGCCGCCAGCCACCGCCGGACCGAGCTCGGGTGGACGACCGAGCCGAGATGGGCGGTCGGAGCGGTCCCGGTGGGGCCGAGCAGCGCGGCGAGGTCGTGCACGCGGTCACCGTGGACCACGGGTCACCGGTGCGGGGCGCGAGAGCCGCAGCTGTGGACAGCGGCGCGGTGCCTGGTCCCTCAGACGCGCATTCCGCCGGTCGGAATGCGCGCCCGGGGGACCACGCGCGTCAGCGGTAGTTGTCGAACTGCAGCGCGACGTCGAGGTCGGCGCCCTTCAGCAGCTGCTGCACCGCCTGCAGGTCGTCGCGCTTCTTGCCGCTCACCCGCAGCTGGTCGCCCTGGATCTGCGCCTGGACGCCCTTGGGGCCCTCGTCGCGGATGAGCTTGGCGATCTTCTTCGCGACGTCGGACTCGATGCCCTGCTTGATCGTCGCGCCGATCTTGTAGCCCTTGCCCGAGGACTGCGGGTCACCGGCGTCGAGCACCTTCAGCGAGATGCCGCGCTTGATCAGCTTCTCCTTGAACACCTCGAGCGCGGCCGCGACCCGCTCCTCGGTGTCGGCCTGGAGGGTCACGCCCTCGTCGCCGGCCCAGGCGATCGTGGCGTTGGTGCCGCGGAAGTCGAAGCGCTGCGACAGCTCCTTGCCCGCCTGGTTCAGCGCGTTGTCGACCTCCTGGCGGTCCACCTTGCTCACGACGTCGAACGATGCGTCGGCCATGTCTTCCTCTCCGTGGGGGGCGGTCCCGCCACCGGGACTCGTCGCGGGGACCCGTCACCACCGGTCCTCGCGTCTTGTAGTCTCTCCCGCGTACCGAGCAGCACGCACCGCACGGCGGGTTGCCCGAGTGGCCAATGGGAGCGGACTGTAAATCCGTCGGCTTAGCCTTCGAAGGTTCGAATCCTTCACCCGCCACGTTCGGTACGACGGCCCCCGACCTGCAGGTCGGGGGCCGTCGCCTTCTCCGGCTCGCTCAGGGCAGCGTGGGCGCCCGCGCGCTGGCGACGGCGGTGCGCTCCAGCAGCTCACCACCGAGGAAGAGCCAGTCGAACGCGATCCGCACGTAGCGGGTGCAGCGCACCGTCACCTCGGCGCCGTCGGTCTCGGCCGACCAGCCGTCCAGCTCCACCCCGCCGTCGGCCAGCTGGTCGGCGACCGCGGCCTGGGCCGCGGCCCGGGTCAGGGGCAGCTCGGTGCCGACCCCGCGGGCGTAGACCGCCGCCTCGTCGGCCTGGTTGGCCGCTGCCAGCGCGGCGCTGTCGCAGACCGCCTGCACCTCCTGCTGCTCGAGGAAGGCGTCGGAGGCGGCGATGGCACCGAAGGCCATCAGCGCGGCGACCACCCAGCAGACGAGGACGAAGGGGAGCGTCGACCCCCGCTCCGGGTCGTGGATGTCCGCGCGCACGCGGAGGAGCCAAGCAGCCCGCAGGCGTCGTCCACCACCTGTGGACACGATCTGTGGACATTGTGGACGGACGGTCACCCGGTCCCGTGACGCGCGGCCCGGTCCTGTGGACGGCGACGGCGGCGGCGGGCGTCGAGAGGCTGCTCGAGGTCACCCAAGGTGCGACCCGAGTGGCGGAAGGTCACGACATGACGTAGGCGCCCGGCGTGTCGCCGCGCACGTGCTTGTCGCAGTCGATCACGGGAAGCATTGTCTTCGGCGCGGTCCGTATTCGACGACGCTCTGCCCCCGCGCGTGGATGGCTGCCGCACCAGCCATTTTTGTCGTGCCCAGAGGGAGGCGCCATGAGCATCACCATGCAGCGTGAGGGTCGTTCGGTCCGCGGTTCCAAGTGGACCCGGGGCAGCAAGTGGACCCGCGGGAGCAAGTGGACCTGATGGAGGCCTGACAGCCAGCTGTCTCCCTCGAACGGGTAGTTGCGGGACGGTCGACTCTTCGGAGCGGCCGTCCCGCCTCATGTTCCGGACCCGGTCTGCCGATGAGCCGCGAGGACGGCGCCCTCCCGACGCACGAGAGGGTCGCGATGACCTCCATCGCTGTTAGCCTTCGCCCGCCCGACGACACGGGGAGTCCAGTTGCAGGTAGCTGAGCAGCACGTTCGCGTGCCAGGGAGGGCCCGCGCGATGCGCAGCCCTTGGCTGGTGGCGCTGCTCGGACTGACCTTCGGGGTGCCGGTCGGCGTCCTCGTCTTCCTCGGCGGGCCGCTGACGGTGGACGTCCCGGTCCTGGTGGCCGTCTTCTGCGCCGCCGTCGTCGCCGAGCGGCTGAACGTGCACGTCGAGTTCCGGCGCGAGAGCATCCACAGCTCCGCGAGCGAGCTGGCCTTCGTCCTCGCGCTGGTCGAGCTGGGCGGCGCGTGGACCGCCCTGACGCGCGCCGCGGCCGTGGCCCTCGTGCTGTCGGCCCAGCGCCTCCCCGCACCGAAGGTCGTCTTCAACGCAGCGGTCGCCGTGGTGGAGGCCGGCGTGGCCGTGTCGGTGCTGGCCGTCCTCCCGGTCGGCGACGTGACCGACCCCAGCACCTGGATCTCCTGCCTGGTCGCCGTCTTCGTGGCCAACGTGGTGGGCGCCTGCTTCGTCGCCGCGGCGATCACGATCACGCAGGGCTACCCCGGTCGCGCCGTCTGGGCGGGTCTGTTCATCCCGGTCGTCGTCATCGGCCCCGTGGCGGTGCTGATCGGCCTGACGGCCCTGCTGCTGCTGCACGCCACCGTGTGGTCGTGGCTGCTCATCGTGCCGCTCGGTGGAGCCCTGGCGCTCCTCTACCGCCGGTTCGCAGCGGTCACCCGCGAAGGCGACTCGCTCGAGCAGGTCTACGAGTTCGCCCGCCGCGTCGAGGAGGTGCAGGCCGACGAGGCCGGCACCCGGCAGATCGTGCAGGCGGTGCGGGAGCTGCTGAACGCCGAGCGCGTCGCCCTGTGGTTGCCCCCGTACCTCGACGAGGAGCCGCGCCTCGTCGTGGTCTCGGAGGACGGCGCCTCCTGGTACGACGGTCCGGGCGACCCCGACGACCCGCTCCGGCGGCGTGCCGTGGCCTCGGCCGAGGGAGTTGTGCACGTGGCCGCGGCGCGCGCCGACGACGTGGAGCGGGCCGCGCTGGCCCGCCGCGGGGTGTCGGACCTCCTGGGTGCACCGGTCACGACGGCGGCCGGCGAGCCCGGCTACCTCGAGGTCTGCGACCGCCGCAGCGACCTGGTGACGTTCAGCAGCAGCGAGCGCGGCGCGCTGGACTCCATGCTCACCCACGTCAACGCCGCGATCCGCCAGCAGCAGCTGCTGACCCGGATCCGCTACGACGCCGACCACGACCGGCTGACCGGGCTGCCCAACCGCCAGCGGCTGGCCGCCGAGATCGACCAGCTGCTGTCGGCCGACCCGACCCGCGCGCGGGCCGGGCTGATCCTGGCCTCGCTCGGCACCTACGCCGACGTCACCGACACCCTCGGTCACGCCGCCAGCGACGAGCTCCTGCTCGTCACCGCCGGCCTGCTCCGCGAGCACGCCCCGCCGCGGGCCCTGCTGGCCCGCATGGAGCGCGAGCAGTTCGCGGTGCTCCTGCCCGGCCTCTCGCTCGCGGCGACCGAGCAGGCGGCCCGCCGGCTGCGCGAGGCCGCCGCGACGCGGGTCCGCGTCGCCGGGCTGGACCTGGAGGTCTCGCTCACCCTCGGCGTCGTCGCCGCGCCCGTGCACGGCACCGACGCCGGCATCCTCATGCAGCGGGCCGACGTCGCCCTGCTCGCGGCCGAGGGCTCCGGCGGGGTGGCCAGCTACCACCCGGTCCTGGACCAGCAGAGCCTCCGCCGTCTCCAGCTCGGCACGGAGCTCGAGCAGGCCATGGCCGACCGCCAGATCGCCGTCGTCTTCCAGCCGGTGATCGACGCCCAGTCCAACGACATCGTGTCGGTGGAGACGCTCGTCCGGTGGGTCCACCCCCGGTACGGCAACGTCCCGCCGGAGGAGGTCATCGGGCTGGCCGAGCAGATCGGCCGGATCGGCGCGATCACCGACCACGTCCTCGACCTCGCGCTGGCCCGCTGCCGCAGGTGGCTCGACCAGGGCATCGCCCTGTCGGTCGCGGTCAACGTGTCGGCGCGCTCGCTGGCCGAGCCGGACCTCGTCGAGCGGATCCGCGGCGCCCTGCTGCGGCACGACGTCCCGGGGGAGCTGCTCGTCCTCGAGTTGACCGAGAGCAGCGTCGTCGACGACGCCGTGCGGGAGAGCTCCGTGCTCGACGACCTGCACGACCTGGGGCTGCGGCTGTCCATGGACGACTTCGGCACCGGCTACTCGTCGCTGTCGCAGCTCCGGCAGCTGCCCATCGACGAGCTGAAGATCGACAAGTCCTTCGTCCTCACCATGGCCACCAGCCAGGGGGAGTCGTTCATCGCCCGCTCGATCATCGAGCTCGCGCACAACCTCGGGCTCTCCGTGGTCGCGGAAGGCGTCGAGGACGAGATGACGCGCAACCAGCTGGCCACCATGGGCTGCGACAAGCTGCAGGGCTTCCTGATCAGCCGCCCGCTGCCCGAGGACCGCCTCGAGAAGTGGCTGCTGGCCCGGGCCGGCGTCCGTTCGGCGACCCCGGGAGCCCCGCACCGCCGGCTGTTCGTACGGACGTGACGAAGGACCCCGCGTCCCCCCACCGCTCGCGAGCTCGCGCCGGGGCCCTGACGCGGGGCCGTTCCAGCACCTCGCGGGGCCCCTGCGACGTGGTCCGAGGCGTCAGGTAGAGTCTGCGATGGCTCTTCGGAGCAGGCCCCTTTAGCTCAGTCGGCAGAGCGTCTCCATGGTAAGGAGAAGGTCTACGGTTCGATTCCGTAAAGGGGCTCTGGCAGTAAGCTGACCAGCGGGTCCTGTCGCGAGACCGGGCAGCTCGGTCATCCCGGCGGTGTAGCTCAGCCTGGTAGAGCAAGCGGCTCATAATCGCTGTGTCACCGGTTCAAGTCCGGTCACCGCTACTCCCGACGGACCCCGCACCCCGGGGTCCGTCGTCACGCCGGCACCTGTCGGCGAACGGCACGAGGTCCCTGCAGGGGCCGCACACACCTACAAGGCGAGGAGCGCCCCGTGGCAGCCACCGATGTCCGTCCGAAGATCACCCTGGCCTGCCAGGAGTGCAAGAGCCGCAACTACATCACCCGCAAGAACCGGCGGAACGACCCCGACCGGCTCGAGCTGAAGAAGTACTGCCCGCGCGACCGCAAGCACACCGTGCACCGCGAGACCCGCTGACGGTCTCCGACAGCTGAGCGAGGGCGGGAGCATGGCGCTGGACCGGGAACTGGTCGGGCGCAGCTACCCGCCCTCTGCCGTCTACGAGGTCGGTCGCGCGAAGATCGCCGAGTTCGCCACCGCGGTCGGCGCGCTGGACCCGGTCCACCTCGACGCCGACGCCGCCCGGGCGGCCGGCCACCCGGACGTCATCGCACCGCCCACCTTCGCCATCGTCGTGAGCCTCGATGCGGCGTTCGTGGTGCTCTCCGACCCCGAGGTGGGTCTCGACTACAGCCGCGTGGTCCACGGCGAGCAGAAGTTCACCCATCACCGCCCCGTGCGCGCCGGTGACCGGCTGGTGGCGACGACGACCATCGACGCGGCGCGCACGGTGGCCGGCAACGACCTGCTGACCGCCCGGGTGGAGCTGGCCGGCGAGGACGGCGAGCCGGTCTGCACCGCGGTCTCGATGCTCGTGGCGAGGGGCGCATGACCGTCGAGGTGGGCACCGAGCTCCCGGAGCAGCTCTTCCGGGTCACCCGCGCGGACCTGGTCCGCTACGCCGGCGCCTCCGGCGACTTCAACCCGATCCACTGGAACGAGCGGGTCGCCCTCCAGGTGGGCCTGCCCGGCGTCATCGCCCACGGCATGTTCACCATGGCGCTCGCCGGCCGCGCCGTCACCGCCTGGACCGGCGACCCGGCCGCCCTGGTGGAGTACCAGGTCCGCTTCGGCCGACCGGTCGTCGTCCCCGACGACGACGAGGGCGCCGAGCTGACCGTCCGCGGCAAGGTCGCGGCCCTGCTGGACGACGGCCGCGCCCGGGTCGACCTCACCGTCACCAGCGGCGGCGAGAAGGTCCTCTCCCTGGCCCGCGCGGTGGTCCGCCTCCCGTGACCGGTCGCAGGTCCGGCGGCGCGCTCCTCGCCGTCCTCCTGCTGTCGGGCTGCACGTCCTTCGCCGACGGGGACCCGCCCCGCGTCGACGCGGCGCCGGCGACCACCCAGGCGCCGGCCGACCCGACGGCGTGCCCGGCCGAGCGTGCCGGGCCCGACCCGGACCGCCCGGTGATCGACTACGACTTCCGGCTCGCCGACGACCTGCGCACGGTGACCGGGAGCGAGACCGTCGTCTTCACCCCGGACCTGCCCACCGACGAGCTGGTGTTCCGCCTGGTGCCGAACGCGCCGGAGTCCGCGCCCGCCGGGAACGGGCTCGTCGTCGACGGCGTGCGCGGCGACGACGTGCGCGGCGGCGGGTACGAGGCGGCCGGGGGAGCGGGCCCGGGCGGGCTGTACGTCGTGCAGCTGGACGACGAGCTCGCCGCGGGGGAGTCGACGGAGGTCCGGCTGGACTTCACGCTCTCCATCGGCGAGGGCGGGTTCGAGCGCTTCGGGGTCGCCGAGGGCATCACCTGGTGGGGGAGCGGCGCCCCGCTGCTGGCCTGGGAGACGGGGGTCGGCTGGGCACGGGACCCCTTCGTCGGACTCACCGGGGAGACGGCGAGCAGCGAGGCCGCCGACGTCACGCTCACCGTCTCCGCACCGGAGCAGCTCACCGTGCTGATGACCGGCGCGCGCGCCCGGCCGTCCGAGCCGCGGGACGGGCGCCGCACCTGGCGGGCCACGGAGCCGGTGGCCCGCGACGTCGCCGTCGCGGCCGGTCCGTTCGGGACGGCTGAGCAGGAGACGCCCGGAGGCGTGCTGGTCCGCGCCGGTGCCCTGGTGGACGGCGAGCTGGAGCCGGCGGAGCTGCTCGACCAGACCGTGGCGGCCATCGCCGAGCTCGAGGCGTTCCTGGGGCCGTTCCCGTACGAGACGCTCACCGTCGCGCTGCTGCCCGACTTCGGCGGCGGCATCGAGTACCCGGGCATGATCCTGGAGGCCACCCCGAGCCGCGACGTCCTCGTCCACGAGGTCGCGCACATGTGGTTCTACGGGATGGTCGGCAACTCCCAGTTCCGCGATCCGTGGCTCGACGAGGCGTTCGCCACCTGGGCCGAGGCGGTGCCGGACCCGCCGCCGGCCCGCGCGGTGGAGTCCGCCGTGGACCGGGAGGGCGACGTCGGCGGCTCGATGGACCAGTTCGCCGGCGACCGCCCCTACGTCAGCGCGGTCTACGGCAAGGGCGGCGCCGCGCTGCTCGCCGCGCGGGAGGCCGCGGGGCCGCCCGCCTTCGACGAGGCGATCCGCTGCTACGTGGACGCCACCGCCTGGTCGATCGCCACCCCGGAGGACGTCGCCGCCGCGCTGGCCGACCTGCCCGCGGCCGTCGACGTCCTCGTCCGCGCCGGCGCGCTGGACGCCGACGGCTAGGACCCGCTACTCGGCGGAGCCGAGGAGGCGCTGCATCCGGGTGACGCCCTCGACGAGGTCGTCGTCGCCCAGCGCGTAGGACATCCGGACGTAGCCGGGGGTGCCGAACGCCTCGCCGGGGACCACGGCCACCTCGGCCTGCTCCAGGATCAGCTCCGCCAGCTCGGCGCTGGTGGACGCCGTGCGCCCACCGATCGGCCGGCCCAGCAGGCCCTTCACCGACGGGTAGACGTAGAAGGCGCCCTGGGGCTCGGGGCAGGCGATGCCCGGGATCTCCCGCAGCATCTGCACGATCGTCGTCCGGCGGCGGTCGAAGGCCTCCCGCATCGCGGCCACGGCCGAGAGGTCGCCGGTCAGCGCGGCCACGGCCGCCGCCTGGGAGACGTTGGCGACGTTGGAGGTCGCGTGCGACTGGAGGTTGGTCGCGGCCTTGACCACGTCCAGGGGCCCGGCGATCCACCCCACCCGCCAGCCGGTCATCGCGTAGGTCTTCGCGACGCCGTTGACGACCACGCAGCGGTCGGCGAGCTCGGGCACCAGGACCGGCAGCGACGGCGCCGTCACGCCGCCGTAGGTCAGGTGCTCGTAGATCTCGTCGGTGAGCACCCAGAGGCCGGCGTCCAGCGCCCAGCGGCCGATCTCCTCGACCTGCTCGGCGGGGTAGACCGCACCCGTGGGGTTCGACGGCGAGCAGAAGAGCAGCGCCTTGGTGCGCGGGGTCCGCGCGGCCTCCAGCTGCGCCGCCGAGACGAGGTAGCCGCTCTGCTCGTCGGCCACCACCGGCACCGGCACGCCCCCGGCCAGCCGGATCGCCTCCGGGTAGGTCGTCCAGTAGGGCGCGGGCACGATCACCTCGTCGCCCGGGTCGAGCATCGTGGCGAACGCCTCGTAGACGGCCTGCTTGCCCCCGTTGGTGACCAGCACCTGCGCCGGGGTGAGCTGCAGCCCGGAGTCCCGCGCCGTCTTGGCGACGATCGCCTCCTTGAGCGCGGGCAGCCCGCCGGCGGGGGTGTAGCGGTGCATGGCCGGGGTGCGGGCCGCGGCGATGGCGGCCTCGACGACGTAGTCCGGCGTGGGGAAGTCCGGCTCCCCGGCACCGAACCCGATCACCGGCTTCCCGGCGGCCTTGAGCGCCTTCGCCTTGGCGTCGACGGCCAGCGTCGCGGACTCGGCGATCGAGCCGATGCGACGGGAGATGCGGCGCGCGGCGGGCGGCAGCTCGGTCGAGGGGGCGGCGGACTCCTGTGCCGAGGCGGCGGTCATGGGACCATCGTGTCAAAGTCCCGCAGCCGTGGGGGCCGCCGCCCGCTGCCGATGCCGTCCGGTCCGCCGGGAGGGGTGGGACGTTGGCTGCGCGCCCGGGCGGTCCCGTACACTTCGAGTCCTGGGGCTGTTGACCCCGCCACCGGCGTGCCCCGGATCTCCTCGGAGGTCGGGACGCGGCTGCGGCGAGGCAGTCGTCCCGGGGCCCTTCCGGGCACAGGGGTGTAGCTCAATTGGCAGAGCAGCGGTCTCCAAAACCGCAGGCTGCAGGTTCAAGTCCTGTCACCCCTGCCCGTGCCGCCGGTCCGCCGGCGACGAGCACGTCCGCACGGCAGCACGACAACGGCACCACCGACCGAAGGCCCTCGCTGGAGCGGCCACCACGACGAGGCGAGCGAGGCGCAGTGAGCGACGAGAAGCCGGGCCGCGAGGACGACGCGCGCGCCGCCTCCGACGCCGAGCTCACCGACGAGCAGCTCGACCGCGAGGCCCCGGGCGTCGACGACGCCGAGGCGCTCGAGGCGGCCGAGGACGAGGTGGCGGGCGAGGCCGCGGCCGACGAGGACAAGGTCGTGGCCGACCGGCCGCGCGGTCGCCGCGGCCGGATCACCGCCGACGACGACGAGGACGACGAGCCGGCCACGAGCGGCCGCCGCGCCGCGCGCAGCGCCTCGCGCCCCGCACGGGACGGCTCGGGCACCCGTTCGCGCGCGGCCGCCGAGCGCGCGCGGGCCGAGGAGCTCCGCCCGCGCCGCTCCCTCATGCGGTTCCTCCGCGAGGTCGTGGCCGAGCTGCGCAAGGTCATCTGGCCGGGCCGGCGGGAGCTGCTCACCTACACCACCGTCGTCATCGTGTTCGTGACGTTCATCGTCGCCCTGGTGGCCGGGCTGGACCTGCTCTTCGCACGGGGCGTGATCGCCGTCTTCGGCTGACCTCCGCCCCTGCCGCTCCGCCCCCTGACAAGGAAGAGACACCTGTGACCGACCCCCGCGAGCCCTTCGAGACCGACAGCGCGGTCGAAGGCACCGACCTGGACGACGCCCGCTTCGACGTGCGCGGTTCCGCCGACGTCGAGACCGGTACCGGCGAGACCGGCGCCGCCGAGGGCTCCAGCGACACCGCCGACCTGCAGACCGACACCGAGGTCGCCGACGTCGTCCCCGAGGTCGAGGACGGCGACACCGCGAGCCTGGCCAGCGACCCGCTGGTCGCCCCGGCCCCCGACTCCGACGTCGCGGTGGAGGAGGACGAGGACCCCGCGGAGGCCATGAAGAAGGCGCTGCGGATCGCCCCCGGCGACTGGTACGTCGTCCACTCGTACGCGGGCTACGAGAACAAGGTGAAGACCAACCTCGAGGCGCGCATCCAGTCCCTCGACGTGGAGGACTACATCTACCAGATCGAGGTGCCCACCGAGGAGGTCACCGAGATCAAGAACGGCAAGCGCTCGCAGGTCAACCGCAAGGTCCTGCCGGGCTACCTGCTCGTCCGCATGGAGCTCAACGACGAGTCGTGGGGCGCCGTCCGCAACACCCCCGGCGTCACCGGCTTCGTCGGCGCGACCTCGAAGCCCTCGCCGCTGACGATCGACGAGGTCGTCAAGATCCTCGTGCCGGCCACCGCGCCGGAGGCGCCGCGGACCGCCGAGGCCGCCGCCTCCGGTGGTGGCGCCGCCGCGGCCGCGCCGGCCGCCGTCGTCGACTTCGAGGTCGGCGAGTCGGTCACCGTCATGGACGGCCCGTTCGCGACGCTGCCCGCCACCATCAACGAGATCAACGCCGAGCAGCAGAAGCTGCAGGTGCTGGTCTCCATCTTCGGCCGCGAGACGCCCGTCGAGCTGTCGTTCAACCAGGTCTCGAAGATCTGACGCCGCACGGCGTCCTCTCCGAGCTGATCCACCCGAGATAGAAGGAAGTCATGCCCCCCAGGAAGCGGTTGACCGCGGTCATCAAGCTCCAGATCAAGGCCGGCGCGGCCACCCCCGCGCCGCCCGTGGGTCCGGCGCTCGGCCAGCACGGCGTCAACATCATGGAGTTCTGCAAGGCCTACAACGCGGCGACCGAGTCGCAGCGCGGCGACGTGGTCCCGGTCGAGATCTCGGTCTTCGAGGACCGGAGCTTCACCTTCATCACCAAGACCCCGCCGGCCGCGCGCATGCTGCTCAAGGCCGCCGGTGTCGAGAAGGGCTCGGGCGAGCCGCACAAGACCAAGGTCGCCACGGTCACCCGTGACCAGGTCCGCGAGATCGCCACCACGAAGATGACCGACCTCAACGCCAACGACCTCGAGCAGGCCGAGAAGATCATCGCCGGCACCGCCCGGTCGATGGGCATCACGGTCGTCTGAACCAGCTCCACCCAGCAGTAGTGGGAGGGCCACGCCAGGCCCGTTCACCACGTGACCGGGGCACCAGCCCCCGGAGAGGACTCACCATGGCGAAGCACGGCAAGAAGTTCCGCGCCGCGGCCGACAAGGTCGACCGCGACACCCTGTACAGCCCGCTCCAGGCCGCCACGCTGGCCAAGGAGACGTCGACGACCTCCTACGACGCCACCGTCGAGGTCGCCATGCGCCTGGGCGTCGACCCGCGCAAGGCCGACCAGATGGTCCGCGGCACGGTCAACCTGCCCCACGGCACCGGCAAGACCGCCCGCGTCATCGTGTTCGCGACCGGTGACAAGGCCGCCGAGGCCGAGGCCGCCGGCGCCGACGTCGTGGGCTCCGACGACCTCATCGAGAAGATCCAGGGCGGCTTCCTGGACTTCGACGCCGCGATCGCGACGCCGGACCAGATGGCCAAGGTCGGCCGCATCGCCCGCATCCTCGGCCCCCGCGGCCTGATGCCGAACCCGAAGACGGGCACCGTGACCCCCGACGTCACCAAGGCCGTCAACGACATCAAGGGCGGGAAGATCAACTTCCGCGTCGACAAGCAGGCGAACCTGCACCTGGTCATCGGCAAGACCTCGTTCGACCAGACCAAGCTGGTGGAGAACTACGCCGCCGCGCTCGACGAGGTGCTCCGGGCCAAGCCCGCCGCCGCCAAGGGCCGGTACGTCAAGAAGGTCACCATCTCCACGACCATGGGCCCGGGCATCCCGGTCGACCCGAACCGCACCCGCAACCTGACGGTGGACGAGCCCACCGTCTGAGGACCCCCTCGCCCCCCACCGCTCGCTGACGCTCGCGGCGGGACCCTGCGAGGGGTCCGTTCCAGCACGTCCCGAAGGCCCCGTCGCGCACCCGCGCGGCGGGGCCTTCGTCGTATCGCGTACTCTTGTCGGCGTTCCCCCCAAGACCGCTGGTCGTCGCACGTCCGCGTGCGATCGAAGGTCCCGGAGCTCCGGGCGACCCGCGCAGGTGGACGGTTCGATCGCCGGGCGTCATCGCGCGCCCGTCCTCGCCCCGTGCGCTCTGCGCCGGGGCGTTCCTCGTCTCCGGGGGCGTCGATCGCCCGCCGTCGTGCAGCGGCCAGAGGTCGCCCGACAGACGAGAGGAGGCCCATGCCCACGCAGGCGAAGGCCGCGGTGATCGACGAGATCACCGATCGGTTCCAGAACTCGAGTGCGGCGGTGCTCACCGAGTACCGCGGGCTGACCGTGGCGCAGCTGACCCAGCTGCGTCGTTCCCTCGGTGCGGGCAGCAGCTACGCCGTCGTCAAGAACACCCTGACGAAGCGGGCAGCGGACTCGGTCGGTTTCTCCGACCTCGGCCCGCTGCTCAACGGACCGACCGCGATCGCCTTCATCGAGGGCGACCCGGTCGAGGCCGCCAAGGTCATCCGTGACTTCGCCCGGGCCAACCCGATGCTCGTCGTCAAGGGCGGCGTCGTGGACGGTCGCACGGTCGACGCCTCCGAGGTCACCCGCCTCGCCGACGTCGAGCCGCGCGAGGTCCTGCTGGCCAAGCTGGCCGGCGCGATGAAGGGCAACCTGACGAAGGCCGCCGGGCTCTTCCAGGCCCCGCTGTCCCAGATGGCCCGCCTGGCCGAGGCGCTCAAGGAGAAGAAGCCCGCCGAGGCTGCCGCTCCCGAGGCCCCCGCCGCCGAGGCTCCGGCCGCGGACGACAGCGCTGCTGCTGACACCACCACCCCCGAGACCGACACCGCTGCCGCCGACGCGGCCAGCGACGACTGACCCAGAAGGAGATCACCATGGCGAAGCTTTCCAGCGCCGAGCTGCTCGACGCGTTCAAGGAGATGACCCTCCTCGAGCTGTCCGACTTCGTGAAGCAGTTCGAGGAGACCTTCGAGGTCACCGCTGCTGCCCCCGTCGCCGTCGCGGCGGCCCCGGCCGCCGGTGGTGGCGGTGGCGACGCCGCCGCCGCCGTCGAGCAGGACGAGTTCGACGTCATCCTCGAGGCTGCCGGCGACAAGAAGATCCAGGTCATCAAGGAGGTGCGTGGCCTCACGTCCCTCGGCCTCAAGGAGGCCAAGGACCTGGTGGACAACGCGCCGAAGCCGATCCTGGAGAAGGTCGCGAAGGACGCTGCCGAGAAGGCCAAGGCCGCTCTCGAGGGCGCCGGCGCCACCGTCACCGTCAAGTAGTCCCCCGGCGCTCCGGCGCCTGGCTGCACCACAGCTCCACAGGGGCCGTCCTCCGCCAGGAGGGCGGCCCCTGTCGCGTCTCCGGGTGGTTTTCGACTGCAGGAAGAGATCGGGGTCACCGAAAGCGCGTGACACACGTAACCTTGCCCCCGCACGTTCGTTACTGACCGGTAGTGGTGCGGGCCACGACGACTTCCGGATGCGGAGACGTCGGGGTTGCCGCACACTGCCGGGGCCCGCCATCGCGGCGGGGCGGGGACCGGCAGCAGAGCCGGAGCGGGAGGCGAGGGACACGTGGGCGTCGCAGTCGAGGTCGAGGGGCTGAGCAAGTCCTTCGGGAGCCAGAACATCTGGAGCGATGTCACGCTGACGCTGCCGCCGGGGGAGATCTCGGTGCTGCTCGGTCCGTCCGGTACCGGTAAGTCCGTCTTCCTGAAGTCGCTGGTCGGGCTGCTCAAGCCCGAGCGCGGGTCGATCATCATCAACGACACCGACCTCGTGACGACCAGCGAGCACAAGCTCTACGAGATCCGGAAGCTGTTCGGCGTCCTCTTCCAGGACGGCGCCCTCTTCGGCTCGATGAGCCTGTACGACAACATCGCCTTCCCGCTGCGCGAGCACACCAAGAAGAGCGAGTCCGAGGTCAAGTCGATCGTCCTCGAGAAGATGGACATGGTCGGCCTGCAGGGCGCCGAGGGGAAGCTCCCCGGCGAGATCTCCGGCGGTATGCGCAAGCGCGCCGGCCTGGCGCGTGCGCTGGTGCTCGACCCCGAGATCATCCTGTTCGACGAGCCGGACTCCGGTCTGGACCCGGTGCGCGTGGCCTACCTCAACCAGCTCATCGTCGACCTCAACGCGCAGATCGACGCCACCTTCCTCATCGTCACGCACGACATCGGCACCGCCCGCACCGTGCCGGACAACCTCGGCCTGCTGTTCCGCCGCAACCTGGTGATGTTCGGCCCGCGCGAGCAGCTGCTCACCTCGCAGGAGCCCGTCGTCCGCCAGTTCCTCAACGGTCGCCGCGAGGGTCCGATCGGCATGAGCGAGGAGAAGGACGTCGCCCAGGTCGAGGCCGAGATGAAGGCGCTCGAGGAGCGCGGCGGCGACTCGCACAACGGCGTCGGGCCCAAGGGCGCCTCCGGTGGGGACGCCGTGCCTCCGCAGCTGACGCCGACCGAGGGGCTTCCCGAGCGCAAGGCGGAGCGCCGCCGCCAGGAGCGCGTCGCGCGGATGCTGCACGAGTTCGACGAGGACACGCAGGCCGCGATCCGGAAGTCGCTGCCGGAGGAGCTGCTGGCGAAGGTCGAGTCCGGGGCCTACGAGTCGACCCGGTCCGGCGGGCGGCACTGGGCAGCCGAGCCCGACGCGCAGGGCACCGACGGTCAGCCCTCCCGGTCCACCGCGACGGCCGTGCTGCCTCGCCAGGGCGGTGAGGAGTGAGCGCCACCGAGAAGCCCAAGGCGCCCGGGCTGCTCGACGGCAAGCTCTCGCCGACGCGCCCCCTGCGCGCCAGCGGCAACCTCTTCGCCTTCGCCCTGGACACGATGCGGGCACTCCCCAAGCGCCCGTTCCAGCTGCGCGAGTTCATCCAGCAGGCCTGGTTCGTCGCCAGCGTCACGATCATCCCGACCGCCCTCGTGGCGATCCCGTTCGGCGCCGTCATCGCGCTGCAGCTGGGGTCCCTGACCCGGCAGCTGGGCGCGCAGTCGTTCAGCGGTTCGGCGTCCGTGCTGGCGGTCGTGCGCGAGGCGAGCCCGATCGTGACCGCGCTGCTGATCGCCGGCGCCGGCGGATCGGCCATCTGCGCCGACCTGGGCTCCCGGAAGATCCGTGACGAGATCGACGCCATGGAGGTGCTGGGCATCAGCCCGATCCAGCGCCTGGTGGTGCCGCGGGTGCTGGCGGCGATGCTCGTGGGCGTCCTGCTCAACGGCCTGGTCAGCGTCGTCGGCGTCGCGGGCGGCTACTTCTTCAACGTCGTGCTCCAGGGCGGTACCCCCGGCGCCTACCTCGCCTCGTTCAGCGCGCTGGCGCAGATCGAGGACTTCTGGGCCTCGGAGTTCAAAGCACTCGTGTTCGGGCTCATCGCCGGCATCGTCGCCTCGTACAAGGGGCTGAACGCAGGAGGTGGACCGAAGGGCGTCGGCGACGCGGTGAACCAGTCCGTCGTCATCACGTTCCTCCTGCTGTTCGCGGTGAACCTCGTGATCACGGCGATCTACTTCCAGCTCGTCCCGCCGAAGGGGCAGTGATGGCGCTCCTCTCTCCCGGCGACCGGATCAAGGTCGGCACCCGCAAGCTGGTCCGCAAGGTCTACAAGCAGCCCCTCGACACGTTCGAGGACCTCGGCGACCAGATGTCGTTCTACGCCCGCGCGCTGGCGTGGACCCCGCGGACGCTGCGCCGCTACAAGAAGGAGACGATGCGGCTGCTGGCCGAGGTCACCTTCGGCAGCGGGGCGCTCGCCGTCATCGGCGGCACGGTCGGCGTCATCGCCGCGCTGGCCTTCTTCACCGGCTCGGCGGTCGGCCTGCAGGGCTACGCGGCGCTCGACCAGCTGGGCACCGCCGCCTTCACCGGCTTCCTCTCCGCGTACTTCAACACCCGCGAGATCGCCCCGCTGGTCGCCGGCGTGGCCCTCTCGGCCACCGTCGGCTGCGGCTTCACCGCGCAGATCGGCGCAATGCGGATCAACGAGGAGATCGACGCCCTCGAGGTCATGGGCGTGCCCTCGCTGCCGTTCCTCGTGACCACCCGGATCATCGCCGGCTTCGTCGCGGTGGTCCCGCTCTACGTCCTGGGCCTGCTGACCAGCTACTTCGCCACGAGGCTGATCGCGACCCAGGGGTACGGGCAGTCGACCGGCACCTACGACCACTACTTCAACCTGTTCCTGCCACCGGAAGACGTGTTGTGGTCGTTCCTCAAGGTGCTCGTCTTCTCCGTGGTCATCATCCTGACCCACTGCTACTACGGGTACCGGGCCAGCGGTGGCCCGGCGGGCGTCGGCCTGGCCGTCGGCCGCGCGGTCCGCTTCTCCATCGTGGCGATCAACATCATCGACCTGTTCCTGTCCCTGGCCATCTGGGGCTCGACGACGACCGTCAGGATCGCGGGGTGACCAGCTGATGTCCTCGACCAAGGGGCGAGTGATCCGGCGCCGGCTGCAGGGCGTCGTGTTCTTCGTCGTGCTCGCCATGCTGCTGGGGCTCTCGGTGGCGACCTACCAGAAGGTCTTCACCGACGTCGCCGAGGTGACGCTGCTGGCCGACACCGCCGGCAACCAGCTGCAGGAAGCCTCCGACGTGAAGATCCGCGGGGTCATCGTGGGCGAGGTCCGCGATGTGTCGGCCAGCGCGGACGGGGCGGAGATCGAGCTCGCGATCAACCCGGAGTACCTGGACCAGATCCCCGCCGACGTCAGCGCCCGGCTGCTGCCCAAGACGCTCTTCGGCGAGCGCTTCGTCTCCCTCGAGCTGCCGGAGCAGCCCAGCTCCGAGCGGCTGGCCGACGGCGACGTGATCGGCCAGGACCGCAGCTCGAACGCCATCGAGCTGCAGCGGGTCATCGACGACACGCTCCCGCTGCTCCAGGCGGTGCAGCCGCAGGACCTCTCCTACACCCTCGGTGCGGTCGCCGAGGCGCTGCGCGGCCGTGGCGACGGGCTGGGCGCCAACCTCGCCGCCACCGGCGAGTACATCGGTGAGCTCAACACCGTGCTGCCGCAGATCCAGGCCGACATCTCCGGCCTCGCCGACTTCGCCGAGACCTACGACGGCGCGGCCGACGACCTGCTCGCCGTCCTCGACAACCTGGCGGTCACGAACACCACGGTCGTCGACCAGGAGGAGCAGCTGCGCCGCACGTTCACCGTGGGCACCAGCTCCTCCAACGTGGCCGCCGGCTTCCTCGAGACCAACGAGCGGAACCTGATCTCGCTGGCCGAGACCTCCCGGCCGGTGCTCGGGCTGTTCGCGAAGTACTCCCCGATCTACCCGTGCCTGCTGGACGGCCTGACCCGCTCGGTGCCGCGGATCGGGGAGACCTTCGGGACCGACGGGGACCCGGCCCTGAACCTGAACATCCAGGTCATCCTGCCGCCGCGCAACGGCTACCAGCCGGGCGACCAGCCCATCTACGCCGACGCCGCGGCGCCGGACTGCCGGGGGCTGGACGACATCGACGGCGAGATCGCCCAGGCCGCGTCGGGGGAGTACTACTGCCCCTACCCGCCCAACGACGGCGTCGAGTCGCCCGAGAGCGCGGAGCGCCCGGAGCCGGCCTGCTACGAGGGTGGCGCCGACGACGGTGGCAACCCGGACAACGTGCCGCGCTCGGCACGGGCGGGTGACTCGCTGCCCGACGTGCTCGCCGGGTCCACCGCCGAGCTGGACTTCGTGCGGAGTCTGCTGGCCTACCAGACCGGGGCGGAGCCGGACGAGGTCTCCGACCTCTCGGCCTCGACGCTGGCGCCGTTCCTGCGGGGGAAGAACGTGATGATCCGATGACCGGTCAGCTGCGAGGCATGGCGGGGCCGCTGACCAAGCTGGTCGCGTTCGCGGTCGTGACGATCCTGGCCGCCTACGTGCTGGTCTCCACCATCACGAACGCCGGCTTCGGCGAGCAGGTGGTCTACCGGGCGCAGTTCACCGACGTCGCCGGCCTCGTCGAGGGCGACGAGGTGCGCATCGCCGGCGTCCGGGTCGGTCAGGTGGTCGGGATCGGCGTGGCCGACCAGCCCGACCCCAACGCCCGGCCGGTCGCCGAGGTCGAGCTCGAGGTGTCCTCCGACATCCCGCTGCCCGCAGCGGTCGAGGCCACCATCCGGTTTCGCAACCTCGTCGGGCAGCGGTACATCTCGCTGACCGAGGGCGACGGCTCCTCCGGCGAGACGCTGGAGGAGGACGCGGTCATCCCGCTCGACCAGACGACCGAGGCGCTGGACCTGACCACCCTCTTCGGCGGGTTCCAGCCGCTGCTCCAGGCACTGTCGCCCCAGGACGTGAACCGGGTGTCCTTCGAGATCATCCAGGTCTTCCAGGGCGAGGGCGGGACCATGGAGAGCCTGCTCGCCCACGTCGCGTCGCTGACCGACTCCCTCGCGGACAAGGACGCGGTGATCGGGAGCGTCATCGACAACCTCACGACGGTCATGAGCACCGTCGCGGCCCGCGACCAGCAGCTGTCGGACCTGGTCGTCAGCCTGCAGCAGTTCGTCACCGGCCTGGCCGGTGACAGCGAGGCGATCTTCGACTCGCTGGCGACCATCGACCAGCTCGCCGTCGAGACCAGCGGCTTCCTCGCCGACGTCCGGCCGCCGCTGGCCGCCGACATCCAGGCCCTCGAGGACCTGTCCCGCAACGTCGCCGACTCCGGCGACCTGGTCGAGGAGTTCCTGCAGCTGGCACCGACCAAGCTCGACCTGACGACCCGGACCGCGATCAACGGCAGCTGGTTCAACTTCTTCATGTGCCGGGCCGGGGGAACGGTGACCCTGCCGGCGCCGGTGACGCCGGCGAACCCGAACGGGACGGCGTTCTCCCAGGAGTTCGACTTCGACAGCCAGGCAGAGGGGTGCGGGTGATGGCGCGCCGTTCCAAGAACTTCCGCGACAAGAACCCGGTCGTCGTCGGGGGCGTCAGCCTGCTCGTGATGGCCGTGGTGATCCTCCTGGCGTTCAACGCGCAGTCCCTGCCGCTCATCGGCGGCGGCACCGTGTACCGGGCGCAGTTCTCCGAGGCGGCCGGCCTGAAGCCCGACGACCCGGTGCGGGTGGCCGGCGTGAAGGTCGGCAGCGTGGAGAGCCTGGCCCTCGAGGACGGGGCGGTGACGGTCGAGTTCCGCGTGAAGGACGCCTTCGTCGGCGACCGCTCGGAGGCCGCGATCAAGATCGAGACCGTGCTCGGTGCCAAGTACGTGGCCCTCGTGCCGCGCGGTTCCGGCGAGCTCGACCCGGACGAGGGGATCCCGCTGGAGCGGACCGCTTCTCCCTACGACGTCGTCGAGGCCTTCGCCGACCTGTCGACCACCGTGCAGGAGATCGACACCGCCCAGCTCGCCAGCTCCTTCGAGGTGCTGGCCGAGACCTTCGCGGACACGCCTGACGAGGTCCGCACCTCGCTGGAGGGACTGTCCCGGCTGTCGGACACGATCGCGTCCCGCGACGCGCAGCTGCGCGAGCTGCTGGGCGCCACGCGCAAGGTCACCCAGGTGCTGGCCGACCGCAACGGCGAGTTCACCCAGCTGATCCTCGACTCCAACACCCTGCTCGCCGAGGTGCAGGAGCGGCGGGAGCTGATCGACGCGATCCTCACCAGCACCCAGGAGCTCTCGCGCCAGCTGTCGGGGCTCGTGTCGGACAACCGCGAGACGCTCACGCCGGCGCTCCAGCAGCTGTCCCGCGTCACCGACATCCTGTCGCGCAACCGCGCGGCGCTCGCCCAGACGGTGAACGAGCTGGCGCCCTTCGTCCGGGTGTTCACCAACACGCTCGGCAACGGCCGCTGGTTCGACAGCTTCGTCAACGACCTGCTGCCGACGGTCATCGGCACCGCCGTCTGCACCGGGCTCGAGACCCCCGCGACCGGCTGCACCCCGGGAGGACAGTGATGAGCGGCACGCTGCAGCGCGCGGTCGCGGCGGGAGCCGCCCTGGTCCTGCTCGCGGCACTGGGCTGGACCATCCTCCGGCCCGCCGGCCAGTACCGGGTGACGGCGTTCTTCGAGGAGACCGTCGGCCTCTACCCCGGCTCGGAGGTCCGCGTCCTGGGCATCTCCATCGGCACGATCGACGACGTCGTCCCGCTCGGTGACCAGGTGCGGGTCGACATGAGCATCGACGAGGACTACGACGTCCCGGCCGACGCCAACGCCGTCGTCCTCGCCCCCTCGCTGGTCTCCGACCGGTACGTGCAGTTCGCGCCGGTCTACGACGGCGGTCCGAAGCTGCAGGACGGCGACGACATCCCGCTGGACCGCACCGCGATCCCGGTGGAGCTCGACGCGGTCTACGGAGCCCTCGACGAGCTGTCGGCCGCGCTCGGCCCCACCGGCGCGAACGAGAACGGCGCCCTCTCCGACCTCGTCGACGTCGGCGCGGCCAACCTGGAGGGCAACGGCGAGGCGCTGAACCGCACCCTCACCGGCTTCTCGCAGGCGGTGGAGACCCTGGCCGACAACCGGGAGGACCTGTTCGGTTCCCTGG
The DNA here is from genome assembly GCF_003319095.1 of Blastococcus sp. TBT05-19. Taxonomy (GTDB): domain Bacteria; phylum Actinomycetota; class Actinomycetes; order Mycobacteriales; family Geodermatophilaceae; genus Blastococcus. The sequence goes on from NZ_QOHI01000003.1 coordinate 161,732, forward strand.
AGAACCTGCAGACCTTCACCACGGCGCTGGCCTCCATCGACGCCCAGGTCGGTCTGTTCAACGACAACATGGCGGCCGTGTCCGAGCTGCTGGCCTCCGAGCGGGAGGACCTCGCCGAGGCGGTCGTCCTCCTCAACGACGCCCTCGCCGACGTCGCCGGCTTCGTGCGGGACAACACGACCCTGCTGACCAGCAACGTCAACAAGCTGGCCGACGTCACCCTGGTGCTCGTGCAGCAGCGGAACGCGCTCGCCGAGGTGCTCGACGTGGCCCCGGCCGCGCTCAGCAACCTGGCGCGCGCCTACAACCCCGACTACGGGACCCTGGACACCCGCGACAACGGGGTGGGTTCGCTCAGCCCCGAGGTCGTCGTCTGCGGTGCGCTCTTCCAGCTGGGCCGCGTCGACCTCGAGGTCGACCTGCCGCTGCCCGTCGACCCCTCGGAGCCGCTGCGCGACGGCGTCCAGCAGATCTGCGCACGCCTGCTCTCGGGTGACGCGGACAACGCCAACGGGCCGGACGACCTGAACGGCAACGGCATCCCCGACCGGGACGAGATCTGGGAAGCCATCTTCGGTGGCGGAGCCGGGGGCGGTGGCGGCGCGCCGCAGCTGCCCGTCGGGTTCGTCCCCGTCTCGACGGGAGCTGCGGAATGACCAGGGCGACGACCAGGGCACGTCGGCTCACGGCGCTCGGTGCCGGGCTGCTGCTGCTGACCGGCTGCGGGTTCCGCGGCGCCTACTCGTTCAGCCTCCCCGGCGGGGCCGACATCGGCGAGGAGGCCTACCGGGTGCAGATCGAGTTCCTCGACGTGCTCGACCTCGTCCCGCAGTCCGGGGTCCGGGTCGCCGACGTCGCGGTGGGCAGGGTCGAGGAGATCGAGCTCGCCGACGACTGGACGGCGGTCGTCACGGTCGCGGTCAACGGCGACGTCGAGCTTCCGGCCAACGCCGTCGCGGCCATCCAGCAGTCCTCGCTGCTGGGTGAGAAGTACGTGGAGCTGGCCGCGCCCGGCGGGGACCTCGAGGCGCAGGGTCAGCTGGAGGACGGCGACCGGATCACGCTGGACCGCACGAACCGCAACGTCGAGGTCGAGGAGCTGCTGGGGGCGCTGTCCCTGGTGCTCAACGGCGGCGGCCTGGCGCAGCTGCAGACGATCAACCGCGAGCTCGGCGACGCGCTCGAGGGCCGCGAGGCGGCGATCAAGGACACGCTGGGTCAGCTCGACACCTTCATCGGTGGGCTGGACGAGCAGAAGGCGGAGATCAACCGGGCGCTGGACAACGCCAACGCCCTCGCCGCCACCCTCGCCGAGCGGACCGCGACGATCGAGACCGCGCTGGACACGATCGGCCCCGGCCTCGACGTGATCAACCAGCAGCGCGACCTGCTGGTCTCGATGCTCGAGGGCCTGGCCCGGCTGGGCGACGTCGGCACCCGGGTCATCCAGCAGTCGGCCGAGAACACCGTCGCCGACCTGCAGCTGCTCCAGCCGATCCTCACGCAGCTGGCCGCGGCCGGTCCCGACCTGGCCGGGTCGCTGGAGCTCCTGCTGACCTACCCCTTCCCCGACAGCTCCCTCTCGGCGCTCAACTACCGGAAGGCGCAGTCCGGTGGCATGGCCCTGTTCACGAACATGACCGCCACGATCGACCTGGACCTGAGCACCATCCTCTGCCGGTACGTGATCGACCAGGACGGCGCGCTGCGCCAGCTGCCCGTGACCGACGTCCTCGTCGGTGACCGGTGCGGCGTCGAGGGCGGCACCGGGGGCGGCGGCGGTGGAGGCGGCGGCGCCGCGGCTGCGTCGTCGTCGCCGGCACCGACCGGGCTCGAGGACGTCGCCGGCTCCGTGGTCGAGGCAGTGCCCGACGAGGCGGCCCGCGCCGGCCTCCCCCAGGTCCCGGAGGTGGGTCCGTGATCGGCCGCGTCACCAACATCAAGCTGATCGCCTTCGTCCTCGTGGCGATCCTGGGGATGGCGTACCTGGGCTTCAAGTACGTCGGCCTGGACCGGCTCGTCCTCGGCACGGGGTACGAGGTGGCCGCCGACTTCCGCGACTCGGGCGGCATCTTCGTCAACGCCGAGGTCACCTACCGCGGCGTCGCCGTCGGCCGGGTGTCGGACATGCAGCTCGTGGACGACGGCGTCCGCGTGGAGATCACGATCGAGCCGGGAACCGATCCCATCCCGGCCGACACCGACGCCGTCGTCGCCACCCGCAGCGCGGTGGGCGAGCAGTACATCAACCTGCTCCCCAGCAGCGAGGGGGAGCCGTTCCTCGAGGACGGGTCCGTCATCCCGCAGGAGCGGACGCGGATCCCCGTGCCCGTGGAGCAGATGCTGCTCAGCATCGACGGGCTGGTCGGCTCGATCGATCCGGAGAACCTGCGGATCGTGGTGGACGAGCTCGGCAAGGCGTTCGCCGGCTCCGGTGACGACCTGGGGCGGCTGATCGACAACGGCGACCTGCTCCTGGCGCGCGCCCAGCAGTCGCTGCCCGAGACGCTGCGGCTCATCACCGACGGCCAGACCGTCCTCGACACGCAGCGCGACAGCCGCTCGGCGATCCGACAGTGGGCTGCGGACCTGCGGCTGTTCACCGACACGCTGGTCGAGCTGGACCCGGAGCTGCGCGGCCTCGTGGTCAACGCGCCGGACGCCGGCGAGGCGCTGCAGCGGCTGGTCGAGGACGCCGGTCCGGGCCTGGGCTCGCTGGTCCGCAACCTCGACATCCTCAACAAGGTGACGATCCCCCGGCTCGACGGCGTCCAGCAGATGCTGGTGACCTACCCCGACGCGGTGACCGGCGGGTTCACGGTCGTCCGCCGCGACGAGGACGGGGTGCTGCGCTCGCACTTCGGCCTGGTCCTCACCCAGTCGCCGCACTCCTGCGTCACCGGCTACGTACCGACGAGCCAGACGCCCAGCGCCGGGGCGGTGGGGGCGGTGGACACCGACGCGGTCAGCTGCCAGGTCTTCGACGGGGTCGATCCGCGTCCGGGTGACGACTACGACGAGAACGGGTCGAACATCCGCGGCGAGCAGAACATCGGCAGCGACGGCGGCCGCGGGGCGGCCCAGCCCGGGGGAGGGGCGCCGGGTGGCGGCGGGGCGGACCCGCTCGCACCGCTCACCGATCTGGTGAACGGTGTGCTCAACGCCACCCCGCTGGCCTCGGCGCTCGGCTGAGCATGGCATGCTCACCCGCCCGGACGGCCGCACGCCGTCCGGGACGACCACGACTGCAGGGAGGGCCCCGCGGGTGATCAGCGACGCGCGCGCGCATCCGCCTGAGGCGGAGGACGCCACCGAGCCGGTCGACGGCGACACCGCGGCGGCCGACCACGACGGGGCCGGCGCCGAGGTCCCCGCCGGCGCCGAGGCCCCTGCCGGCGACGAGCCGGCGGCCGGGACGCCCTCGCGCCGCCGGGGCCGGGGGGCGCGCAAGGCCGCCCGGGACGACGCCGGCGCGACCGCTGACGGCGGGCCTGGAGACGAGGACGGCGGGGACCGGCGGGGGCCGCGGCTCGCGCTGCCGCTCGTGCCGGCGCTGGCCGTGCTCCTCGCCCTGCTGGCGGCCGCGGCCGCCTTCCTGTGGTTCACCCGGCCCGAACCGTCCGACATCCGCACCGGTGACTACACCGCCGCGCTGCAGGCGGCCCGCTCGGGGGTGGTCGACGTGACCTCCTTCGACCACCTGACGATCGACGACGACATCGAGCAGATCCGCCGGGTCACCGTCGGCGACCTCCGCGACGAGGCGGTCGAGCAGCTCGACGCCCGCCGGGAGGAGATCGCGGCGTCGGAGGCGGTCGTCAACACCGAGGTCGTCGACGCCGGTGTCGTCGCGGCCGACGGCGACAGCGCCACCGTCGCCCTGCTCATCCAGTCCACGCAGCAGTCCAACGCCAGCCCGCAGGCGCAGATCGTGAAGTACCGGATCCAGGTGGAGCTGCAGAAGGTGGACGACCAGTGGCGGCTGTCCGGGATCACGGGGCGGTGAGCCGGTCGTGAGCGAGCAGTCCGGGAACCGTCCCCGTCCCACCCCCCGACCGCGCCCCAGCGCCTCCGCGCGGCCGAGCCCGCGGCCCCGGGTCGCGGGCGGGCGCCGCGAGCGCGAGGAGCCGGTGACGGCGCCGGCCCCGTCGGACGGCGCCGCCCCCGTCGTCCTCGAGGAGCCCACCGCGGCCGCCGGGTCGACGGTCTCCGGTCGCCGGGCGACCGCGCGGCCGACCGGGGAGCGACCGGCCGGCGACGCCGCACCGGGGAAGGGCGCTCCCCGCCGCGTGACGGCGCTGGTCCTCGTCCTCGCCGTGCTCTGCGTCGCCGCCGCGACGGCCGTCGGGGTGCTGCTGTACCAGCGGCTGAACCCGGCCTACGTCGACGCCGGGCTGCTGACCTCGGCCCGCAGCAACGTCGAGGCGCTCTACGCCTACGACTACGAGGACTCCGAGGGCAGCGTGGAGCGCAAGCTCGCGGTGCTCACCGGGGACCTGCGCGAGCAGTACGAGGCCGACCTCGGGCAGGGCGGCATCATCGACACCTACGAGCAGGTGTCCGCGACCACCCGGTACGAGGTGCTCGACGTGGGCGTGAAGTCGGTCAACGACGCCCAGGACGCCGCCACGCTGGTGGTGTTCGGCCAGTACGTCGTGCAGTCGGCGAACAGCGGGCAGCAGGAGGCCCCGCAGGGGTCGGAGTGCAGCGTGACGCCCGAGGGTGCCCAGTCCTGCGTGCAGACGCTGCGGCTCGAGGTCGTCAAGGACGACGGGGACTGGAAGATCAGCGAGGTCGTCCTCCTCACCACCAGCTGAGCACGGCCCCTCGCCCCCGCGAGGGGCCGCTCGGCGTGGCGACCGCACCTCGGTGCCTCCGCTGGCATAGTGGCCGGTGCGCACCCCGCCGGCCCGGAGTTCCGGGCCCGCGCATCCCGCGGATGTGGCACCGCTCGCACCGGTACCCCCGACGTGGACATCGTGCAACAGCAGGGGTAGGGTCTCCTGTTGCGCTGCCCTCTGACTGCCTGCCCGCCGAGACGGGTCACCACGGGTGCCCGGGAATGCTCCGGGTCATGCCCACGCTGACCGTTCCTGCGGGCGATCGCGGCCGTCTCGGACAGCCTCGCCATTACCGACGACGACCCAGGACGACCCCGCAGCCCACCGCCCGCACGTCGTGAGGTCCTTGGAAGGACGCATCTTGGCAGGCTCTCGCCCCACCAGCATCACCCCCGGCACCACCGATCCCGGCACCACCAGGACCACCCCGGCACCGCAGGACGGCCCCCGCACCGGCGAGGCCGACCAGCAGAAGATCCCGGGCGCGCCGCTGCGCGTCTCGTTCGCCAAGATCTCCGAGCCCCTCGCGGTGCCGGATCTGCTCGCCCTGCAGACCGCGTCGTTCGACTGGCTGGTCGGCAGCCCCGAGTGGCGGGCCACGCTCTCGCCCGAGGAGCAGGAGGCCGCCGTCGGCGGTCTCGCCGAGATCCTCGAGGAGATCTCCCCGATCGAGGACTTCAGCGGCTCGATGTCGCTGTCCTTCTCCAACCCGCGCTTCGAGGACGTCAAGGCGTCCCTCGAGGAGTGCAAGGACAAGGACATGACCTACGCGGCGCCGCTGTTCGTCACCGCCGAGTTCATGAACAACACCACCGGCGAGATCAAGTCGCAGACGGTGTTCATGGGCGACTTCCCGATCATGACGAACAAGGGCACGTTCGTCATCAACGGGACCGAGCGCGTCGTCGTCTCGCAGCTCGTCCGCTCGCCGGGCGTCTACTTCGACAAGACCCTCGACAAGACGTCGGACAAGGACGTCTTCTCGGCCAAGGTCATCCCCAGCCGCGGTGCGTGGCTGGAGTTCGACGTCGACAAGCGCGACACCGTCGGCGTCCGCATCGACCGCAAGCGCCGCCAGCCGGTCACCGTGCTGCTCAAGGCGCTGGGCTGGACCGAGGACCGCATCCGCGAGCACTTCCAGTGGTCGCCCACGGTGCTGGCCACCCTCGAGAAGGACCACATCGCCGGGCAGGACGAGGCGCTGCTCGACATCTACCGCAAGCTGCGGCCGGGCGAGCCGCCGACGCGCGAGTCGGCGCAGGCGCTGCTGGAGAACCTGTTCTTCAACAGCAAGCGCTACGACCTGGCCAAGGTCGGCCGCTACAAGGTCAACAAGAAGCTGGGTGTCGACGTCCCGCAGGGCACCAGCACGCTGACCGAGGACGACATCGTCGCCACCATCGAGTACGTCGTGCGTCTCCACGCCGGCGAGCCCGAGCACGGCGTCGACGACATCGACCACTTCGGCAACCGCCGCCTGCGCACCGTCGGCGAGCTGATCCAGAACCAGATCCGGGTCGGCCTCTCCCGCATGGAGCGCGTGGTCCGCGAGCGGATGACGACCCAGGACGTCGAGGCGATCACGCCGCAGACCCTGATCAACATCCGGCCGGTCGTCGCCTCCATCAAGGAGTTCTTCGGCACCAGCCAGCTGTCGCAGTTCATGGACCAGACCAACCCGCTCGCGGGCCTGACCCACAAGCGCCGCCTGTCGGCGCTGGGCCCGGGTGGTCTGAGCCGTGAGCGCGCCGGCATGGAGGTGCGCGACGTGCACCCCAGCCACTACGGCCGCATGTGCCCGATCGAGACGCCGGAAGGCCCGAACATCGGCCTGATCGGTTCGCTGTCCTCGTTCGGCCGGGTGAACGCCTTCGGCTTCATCGAGACGCCGTACCGCAAGGTCGAGAACGGCACCGTCACGGCGCAGATCGACTACCTGACCGCCGACGAGGAGGACCGCTTCGTCGTCGCGCAGGCCAACAGCCCGCTCGACGCGCAGGGCCGCCTCGCCGAGGAGCGCGTCCTGGTCCGCACCAAGGGCGGTGAGGTCGACTACCTCGCCCCCGAGAACGTGGACTACATGGACGTCTCGCCGCGGCAGATGACCTCGGTCGCGACGGCGATGATCCCGTTCCTCGAGCACGACGACGCCAACCGCGCGCTCATGGGCGCGAACATGCAGCGCCAGGCCGTGCCGCTGCTCCGCTCGGAGGCCCCGCTCGTGGGCACCGGCATGGAGCTGCGCGCCGCGGTCGACGCCGGCGACGTCGTCGTCGCGGAGAAGGCCGGTGTGGTCGAGGACTCCACCGCCGACTACGTGACGGTCATGGCCGACGACGGCACCCGGCAGACCTACCGCCTGCTGAAGTTCCGCCGCTCGAACCAGGGCACCTCGATCAACCAGACGCCCGTGGTCCAGGAGGGCCAGCGGGTCGAGGTCGGTCAGGTCGTCGCCGACGGCCCCTGCACCGACCAGGGCGAGATGGCGCTGGGCAAGAACCTGCTCGTCGCCTTCATGCCGTGGGAGGGCCACAACTACGAGGACGCGATCATCCTGTCGCAGCGCCTCGTGCAGGACGACGTCCTCTCCTCGATCCACATCGAGGAGTTCGAGGTCGACGCCCGCGACACCAAGCTGGGCGCCGAGGAGATCACCCGGGACATCCCGAACGTCTCCGAGGACGTGCTGGCCGACCTCGACGAGCGCGGCATCATCCGCATCGGTGCCGAGGTCGTCCCGGGCGACATCCTCGTCGGCAAGGTGACGCCCAAGGGCGAGACCGAGCTGACCCCCGAGGAGCGGCTGCTCCGCGCGATCTTCGGTGAGAAGGCGCGCGAGGTCCGCGACACCTCGCTCAAGGTCAAGCACGGTGAGTCCGGCAAGGTCATCGGCGTCCGCGTGTTCTCGCGCGAGGACGGCGACGAGCTGCCCGCCGGCGTCAACGAGCTGATCCGGGTCTACGTCGCCCAGATGCGCAAGATCTCCGACGGCGACAAGCTCGCCGGACGCCACGGCAACAAGGGCGTCATCTCGAAGATCCTGCCGCAGGAGGACATGCCGTTCCTCGAGGACGGCACCCCGGTGGACATCGTCCTCAACCCGCTCGGCGTGCCCGGCCGCATGAACGTCGGCCAGGTGCTGGAGACCCACCTCGGGTGGATCGCCAAGCAGGGCTGGGAGGTCAACGGCGACCCGGACTGGGCGAAGAACCTGCCCGAGGCCGCCAAGGCCGCTGCCCCCGGCACCCGGACCGCGACTCCGGTGTTCGACGGCGCGAAGGAGGACGAGATCATCGGCCTGCTGGGCTCGACGATCCCGAACCGCGACGGCAACCGGATGGTCCAGGAGACCGGCAAGGCCCGGCTGTTCGACGGTCGTTCGGGGGAGCCGTTCCCCGAGCCGATCTCGGTGGGCTACGTCTACATCCTGAAGCTGCTGCACCTGGTCGACGACAAGATCCACGCCCGCTCGACCGGCCCGTACTCGATGATCACGCAGCAGCCGCTGGGTGGTAAGGCGCAGTTCGGTGGTCAGCGCTTCGGCGAGATGGAGTGCTGGGCGATGCAGGCCTACGGCGCGGCCTACGCGCTGCAGGAGCTGCTCACCATCAAGTCCGACGACATCCTCGGCCGCGTCAAGGTCTACGAGGCCATCGTCAAGGGCGAGAACATCCCCGAGCCGGGCATCCCCGAGTCGTTCAAGGTGCTCCTCAAGGAGCTGCAGTCGCTGTGCCTCAACGTCGAGGTGCTCTCCGGCGACGGGCAGGCCATCGAGCTGCGCGACACCGACGACGAGGTCTTCCGGGCCGCGGAGGAGCTGGGCATCGACCTCAGCCGCCGCGAGCCGTCGTCCGTCGAGGACGTCTGATCGGCCGCCGGCCGGCCTCGGGCACCGGGGCCGGCCGGCCACACATCTCTGACACAGAAGCGAAGAACTAGCCCCGGAAAGGGGTCACCACCTTGCTCGACGTCAACTTCTTCGACGAGCTCCGCATCGGGCTGGCCACCGGCGACGACATCCGCCAGTGGTCGCACGGTGAGGTGAAGAAGCCCGAGACCATCAACTACCGGACCCTGCGTCCGGAGAAGGACGGTCTCTTCTGCGAGAAGATCTTCGGTCCCACCCGGGACTGGGAGTGCTACTGCGGCAAGTACAAGCGCGTGCGCTTCAAGGGCATCATCTGCGAGCGCTGCGGCGTCGAGGTCACCCGCGCCAAGGTGCGTCGTGAGCGGATGGGCCACATCGAGCTGGCCGCGCCGGTCACCCACATCTGGTTCTTCAAGGGTGTCCCGTCGCGTCTGGGGTACCTGCTCGACCTGGCGCCCAAGGACCTCGAGAAGATCATCTACTTCGCGGCCTACATGATCACCTCGGTGGACGACGAGGCGCGGCACCGCGACCTCCCGACCATCGAGGCCGAGATCAGCGCCGAGAAGTCGAACCTCGAGGGCCAGCGCGACGCCAACGTGGAGGCCCGCCAGCAGAAGCTGGAGGCCGACCTCGCCGAGCTCGAGGCCGAGGGTGCCAAGTCCGACGTGCGCCGCAAGGTGCGCGAGGGCGGCGAGCGCGAGATGCGCCAGCTGCGCGACCGCTCGCAGCGGGAGATCGACCGCCTCGACGAGGTGATGGACACCTTCCGCAAGCTCGAGGTCAAGCAGCTCATCGCCGACGAGAGCCTCTACCGCGAGCTGCGCGACCGCTTCGGTGAGTACTTCGAGGGCGGCATGGGCGCCGCGGCGCTGCAGAAGCTGCTCGCCGGCTTCGACCTCGACGCCGAGGCCGTCTCGCTGCGCGAGACCATCCGCAGCGGCAAGGGCCAGCGCAAGCTGCGTGCCCTCAAGCGGCTGAAGGTGGTCGCTGCGTTCCAGCAGACCCGCAACTCGCCCATGGGCATGGTGCTGGACTGCGTCCCGGTCATCCCGCCGGACCTGCGCCCGATGGTGCAGCTCGACGGTGGCCGCTTCGCGACCAGCGACATGAACGACCTGTACCGCCGCGTCATCAACCGGAACAACCGGCTGAAGCGTCTGCTGGACCTCGGCGCACCCGAGATCATCGTGAACAACGAGAAGCGGATGCTCCAGGAGTCCGTGGACGCGCTGTTCGACAACGGCCGCCGCGGCCGTCCGGTCACCGGCCCGGGCAACCGTCCCCTGAAGTCCCTGAGCGACCTGCTCAAGGGCAAGCAGGGCCGGTTCCGCCAGAACCTGCTCGGCAAGCGCGTCGACTACTCCGGCCGTTCGGTCATCGTCGTCGGCCCGCAGCTGAAGCTGCACCAGTGCGGTCTGCCCAAGCAGATGGCCCTGGAGCTCTTCAAGCCCTTCGTCATGAAGCGGCTGGTCGACCTCAACCACGCGCAGAACATCAAGTCCGCCAAGCGGATGGTCGAGCGCGCGCGTCCCGTCGTCTGGGACGTGCTGGAGGAGGTCATCACCGAGCACCCGGTGCTGCTGAACCGCGCGCCGACGCTGCACCGCCTGGGCATCCAGGCCTTCGAGCCGCAGCTGGTCGAGGGCAAGGCCATCCAGATCCACCCGCTCGTCTGCACCGCGTTCAACGCGGACTTCGACGGTGACCAGATGGCGGTGCACCTGCCGCTCTCGGCCGAGGCGCAGGCCGAGGCCCGGATCCTGATGCTGTCGTCGAACAACATCCTGTCGCCGGCCGACGGTCGTCCGATCACCGCGCCGACCCAGGACATGGTGCTGGGCCTGTACCACCTGACGACCCTGGTGCCCTCGCGGCACGAGGCCGACGGTGGCCAGCCGGCCGCGTTCGCCTCGGCGGCCGAGGCCCTCATGGCCTTCGACATGGGTGCCCTGGGCCTGCAGGAGCGTGCGCTGATCCGCCTCGACGAGGTGTTCGGCGTCGACAACGGCAAGGTCAACGACGCGTGGGTCCAGCCCGAGGACTGGACCCCGGGTCAGCCCTCGATCGTCGAGACGAGCCTGGGCCGGGTGCTGTTCAACGAGGCGCTGCCCGAGGACTACCGCTTCGTCAACTACCAGGTGCCGAAGAAGGAGCTCGGGGCGATCGTCAACGACCTCGCCGAGCGCTACCCCAAGGTGCAGGTGGCGGCGACGCTGGACGCCCTCAAGGCGGCCGGCTTCCGCTGGGCGACCCGTTCGGGCGTCACGATCGCCATCGACGACGTCGTCACGCCGCCGGTCAAGCGCGAGATCCTCGACCGGCACGAGGCCGAGGCGGCCAAGATCGAGAAGCAGTACGAGCGCGGCGTCATCACCGACGCCGAGCGTCGTGGCGAGCTCATCGAGATCTGGACCCGCGCTCGCGCCGAGGTCAGCCAGGCGATGGTGGACAACTTCCCCACCACCAACCCGGTCTGGGTCATGGTCAACTCGGGTGCCCGAGGCAACATGATGCAGATCAGCCAGATCGCCGGTATGCGTGGACTGGTCGCCAACCCCAAGGGCGAGATCATCCCGCGGCCGATCAAGGCGAACTTCCGCGAGGGTCTGTCCGTGCTGGAGTACTTCATCTCCACGCACGGTGCCCGCAAGGGTCTGGCCGACACCGCCCTGCGCACCGCCGACTCCGGGTACCTCACCCGTCGTCTGGTGGACGTCTCGCAGGACGTCATCATCCGCGAGGAGGACTGCGGCACCGACCGCGGCGTGATCATGCCGATCGGCACCGTCGTAGACGGTGTGGTGACGCGTGACGCCCACGTGGAGACCAGCGTCTACGCCCGCGCCCTGGCCGCCGACGTGGTGGCCGAGGACGGGACGGTCATCGCCGAGGCGAACGCCGACCTCGGTGACGTCCTCATCCAGACGCTGATCGACGCCCAGGTGTCGGAGGTCAAGGTCCGCTGCGTGCTCACCTGCGAGTCGCTGCTCGGCACCTGCGCCACCTGCTACGGCCGCTCGCTCGCCTCCGGCAAGCTGGTGGACGTCGGCGAGGCGGTCGGCATCATCGCCGCGCAGTCGATCGGTGAGCCCGGCACCCAGCTGACGATGCGCACCTTCCACACCGGTGGTGTGGCCGGTGCGGACATCACGCACGGTCTGCCGCGTGTGGTGGAGCTCTTCGAGGCCCGCGTCCCCAAGGGCAAGGCCCCGATCGCCGAGCTGGCCGGCACCATCCGGATCGAGGACGGCGAGCAGTTCCGCAAGCTCACCATCACGCCGGACGACGGCTCCGACGAGGTCGTCATCGACAAGCTGTCGCGTCGCTCGCGGCTGCGGGTCGAGGACGGTGCGCACGTCGAGGTCGGCGAGCAGCTGACCGAGGGTGCGGTCGACCCGCACGAGGTGCTGCGGATCATGGGCCCCCGCGAGGTGCAGCTGCACCTGGTCCGCGAGGTCCAGGAGGTCTACCGCAGCCAGGGTGTGTCGATCCACGACAAGCACATCGAGGTGATCATCCGCCAGATGCTGAAGCGGGTGACCATCATCGACTCGGGCGCGACGGAGTTCCTGCCCGGTGCGCTGGTCGAGCGGACGCTGTTCGAGACCGAGAACCGCCGTGTCGTCGCCGAGGGCGGCGAGCCGGCCTCGGCCCGTCCGGTCCTCATGGGCATCACCAAGGCCTCGCTCGCGACCGAGTCGTGGCTGTCGGCCGCCTCCTTCCAGGAGACGACCAAGGTCCTCACCGACGCGGCGATCCAGGGGAAGAGCGACAGCCTGCTCGGCCTCAAGGAGAACGTGATCATCGGAAAGCTGATCCCGGCGGGTACGGGCATCAGCCGCTACCGGAACATCACGGTCGAGCCGACCGAGGAGGCGCGCGCCGCCGTCTACACCATGGCCGGCTACGACGACGGGCAGTACTACAGCCCGGACGTCTTCGGTCAGGGCACCGGCGAGGCCGTGCGCCTCGAGGAGTACGACTGGCGGGGCTGAGCGCCTAGCTGGGCAGTGACGAAAGGGCCCCCGAGTCTCCGGACTCGGGGGCCCTTCTGTCTGTCGTCCTCCGGACGACACCGCGGCCACATGCCGTCCCCAGCGGCGCTGAGCCGCTGCGTGACGCCGAGCGGACCCCTCCGGGGCCCGCTCGGCGTCACAAGGCCGACTACTTCGCCAGTCGCGCCATGGTCTCCACCGTCTTCAGGCGGGCCTCGCGGCTGTCGTCGAGGGGCTGGAGCATGAGCGTGGTGACGCCGGCCTCGGCGAAGGCGGCGATCCGCTCGGCCACGTAGGACTCGGGCCCGATCAGGGAGGACGCCCGCACCAGCTCGAGCGGCACCGCGGCGGCCGCCTCGTCCTTCTTGCCGTCCAGGTACAGGTCCTGGATCGTCTTCGCCTCGGCCTCGTAGCCGTACCGGACGGCGAGGTCGTTGTAGAAGTTCTTGCCCCGGGCGCCCATGCCGCCGATGTACAGCGCCAGGGCGGGGCGCACGAACTCCAGGAGCGGCTCGACGTCGTCGCCGATGGCGACCGGGACACCGGTGATCACCTGCAGGTCGCCCAGGGCGGGGTCGCGCTTGGCCTTGCCGGCGGCGAGCGAGTCGCCCCAGACGGAGGCGGCCTTCTCCGGGTGGAAGAAGATCGGCTCCCAGGCCTCGGCGATCTCGGCGGCGAGCTCGACGTTCTTGGGGCCCAGCGCCGCCAGCATCACCGGGATGCGCTCGCGGACCGGGGTGTTGATGAGCTTGAGCGGCTTGCCGAGGCCCGTGCCCTGGTCGGCAGGCAGGGGCACCGAGTACTTCTTGCCCTGGTGGTCCAGCCGCTCGCGGCGCCAGACCTGGCGGCAGATCTCCACGATCTCGCGGGTGCGCTGCAGCGGGGCGTCGTAGGGGACGCCGTGCCAGCCCTCGATGACCTGCGGGCCCGAGGCGCCCAGCCCGAGGGTGAACCGTCCGCCGGAGACGAAGTCCAGGCCGGCCGCGGTCATCGCCGTCAGCGCCGGCGTGCGGCTGTAGATGGGGAAGATGGCGCTCAGCAGCTCGACCCGTTCGGTGACGGCGGCCAGGTAGCCCAGCTGGCTCACCGCGTCGAAGGTGTAGACCTCGGCCACGGCGGCGAGGTCGAGACCGGCCGCCTCGAGGTCGCGGATCTCCGCCGCCGTCTCCTGGAAGCCCCCGCTGTAGCTGGCCTGGATGCCGATGCGCACGTGCACTCCTCTGTGTCCCGGCGCCGTCGTCGACGCCGTCCGCACGCTATCGGGCGGGCGCACGGGGGAGCGGGGGAGCTGCCACGGAGGTGCTCCAGCCGGTACGGTCCGCGGGGCGGGGAGCGCCTCCCGGTCGACCTGTCGACGGGTGTGAGGCACCCGGCTTTGACCCGCTCAGACGGCACGGGTATCGTGGTCAGCCGTGCCCAGGGTGCCCTGGGCCTGCTCCCGTTCGCGGTGCGCCTGGGTGACCAGAGGCCAAGCCTCCTGATCGCCGGGGACCATCCGCCGGGCCGCGTCCAGCGCGGTGGCCGGAGGGTGGCGGCGCCGAGTCGCGAGGGGCAACCGAGTTCGGTCCTTCATCGGACCGGTCCGGCGGAGGGCGACACACCCGACCGCGTGGACCGGAGATGGAACACGGCAGGATTCGGGAAGGTTCCCCCACGGGAGTCGGCACCCAGCACCACCGCAGAGCTCCACGTCAACAGCACGACCCAGCGCAGGTAGGAGATCAAGGCCACCCATGCCCACGATCAACCAGCTGGTCCGCAAGGGCCGCGAGGACAAGGTCGAGAAGACCAAGACTCCGGCGCTGAAGGGTTCGCCCCAGCGTCGCGGAGTCTGCACGCGCGTCTACACGACGACCCCGAAGAAGCCGAACTCGGCGCTGCGCAAGGTCGCTCGCGTCCGCCTGACGAGTGGCATCGAGGTGACCGCCTACATCCCGGGCGTCGGCCACAACCTGCAGGAGCACTCGATGGTGCTCGTGCGCGGTGGTCGTGTGAAGGACCTCCCGGGCGTCCGCTACAAGATCATCCGCGGCTCGCTGGACACCCAGGGTGTCCGCAACCGCAAGCAGGCCCGCAGCCGTTACGGCGCGAAGAAGGAGAAGAGCTAATGCCGCGCAAGGGCCCCGCCCCGAAGCGTCCGCTCGTCGCCGACCCGGTGTACCAGTCGCCGCTGGTGACCCAGCTGGTGAACAAGGTGCTCGTCGACGGCAAGCGCTCGGTCGCCGAGGCGATCGTGTACGGCGCCCTCGAGGGTGCCCGCGCCAAGAGCGACACCGACCCGGTCGTCACCCTGAAGCGCGCCCTGGACAACGTGAAGCCGGCCCTCGAGGTCCGCAGCCGCCGTGTCGGTGGCGCGACCTACCAGGTCCCGGTCGAGGTCCGTCCCTCGCGGAGCACCACGCTCGGCCTGCGCTGGCTCATCCAGTACAGCCGCGCCCGTCGTGAGAAGACGATGACCGAGCGCCTGATGAACGAGCTGCTCGACGCGAGCAACGGTCTGGGTGCTGCTGTGAAGCGGCGCGAGGACACGCACAAGATGGCCGAGTCGAACAAGGCCTTCGCGCACTACCGCTGGTAAGCACCAGCGCCCGCCGCCCGCGGGACACCGGGCGATCCCCGGAACCCCGCTCGCGGACCCGAACGAAGAGGAGAAGCAATGGCCAGCAACGAGGCCCAGCTCCGCAAGACCCGGAACATCGGGATCATGGCGCACATCGACGCCGGCAAGACCACCACGACCGAGCGCATCCTCTTCTACACCGGTATCACGTACAAGATCGGTGAGGTCCACGACGGCGCGGCCACGATGGACTGGATGGAGCAGGAGCAGGAGCGCGGCATCACCATCACGTCCGCCGCGACGAAGTGCTCCTGGAACGGCCACGACATCAACATCATCGACACCCCCGGGCACGTCGACTTCACCGTCGAGGTGGAGCGTTCGCTCCGCGTCCTCGACGGCGCCGTCGCCGTCTACGACGGTGTCGCCGGTGTCGAGCCGCAGACCGAGCAGGTCTGGCGGCAGGCCGAGAAGTACGGCGTTCCGCGCATGTGCTTCGTCAACAAGCTCGACCGCACCGGCGCGGACTTCTTCCGCTGCGTCGACATGATGGTGGAGCGCCTGGGCGCCAACCCGCTGGTGCTCCAGCTGCCGATCGGTGCTGAGGCCGACTTCCTCGGGGTCGTCGACCTCGTCCAGATGCGTGCCCTCACGTGGCGCGGCGAGACGAAGATGGGCGAGGACTACGCGGTCGAGGAGATCCCGGCCGAGCTCGCCGACCAGGCCGCCGAGTACCGCGAGAAGCTGCTCGAGAACATCGCGGACTTCGACGACTCGCTCATGGAGGACTACCTCGGTGGCGAGGAGATCGCGGTCGACCGTCTGAAGGCGGCCATCCGCAAGGCCACCATCGGCGGCCAGGTCAACCCGGTCATCACCGGCACCGCGTTCAAGAACAAGGGCGTGCAGCCCCTGCTCGACGCCGTCGTCGACTACCTGCCCAGCCCGCTGGACATCGAGGCGATCGTCGGCACCGCGCTCGACGGCGAGACCGAGGTCCTGCGGCACGCCGACGAGGACGAGCCGTTCTCGGCGCTGGCGTTCAAGATCCAGACCGACCAGCACCTGGGCAAGCTGACCTACGTCCGCGTGTACTCCGGCCGGCTCGACGCGGGTTCCGCGGTGCTGAACAGCACCAAGGACCGCAAGGAGCGGATCGGCAAGATCTACCAGATGCACGCCAACAAGCGCGAGGAGCGCGAGGGCGTCGGCGCCGGTCAGATCGTGGCGGTCAACGGCCTCAAGCAGACGACGACCGGTGACACCCTCTGCGACCCGCAGAAGCCGGTGATCCTCGAGTCGATGTCCTTCCCCGCTCCCGTCATCTCGGTCGCCATCGAGCCGAAGACGAAGAGCGACCAGGAGAAGCTGGGCACCGCGATCCAGAAGCTCGCCGAGGAGGACCCGACGTTCCAGGTCCGCCTCGACGAGGAGACCGGCCAGACCGTCATCTCGGGCATGGGCGAGCTCCACCTGGAGATCCTGGTCGACCGCATGCGCCGCGAGTTCAACGTCGAGGCCAACGTCGGCAAGCCCCAGGTCGCCTACCGCGAGACGATCCGCAAGGCCGTCGAGCGGTACGACTACACCCACAAGAAGCAGACGGGTGGCTCCGGGCAGTTCGCGAAGGTCCAGATCGCGATCGAGCCCCTGGAGATGGCCGCGGACTCGGCGACCTACGAGTTCGAGAACAAGGTCACCGGTGGCCGCATCCCGAAGGAGTACATCCCCTCGGTCGACGCGGGCATGCAGGACGCCATGCAGTACGGCGTCCTCGCCGGCTACCCGATGGTGGGCGTCAAGGCCAGCCTGCTGGACGGCCAGTACCACGAGGTCGACTCCTCGGAGATGGCCTTCAAGATCGCCGGTTCGATCGCCTTCAAGGAGGCGGCGCGCAAGGCCAGCCCGGCCCTGCTCGAGCCGCTGATGGCGGTCGAGGTGACCACGCCCGAGGAGAACATGGGCGATGTCATCGGCGACCTCAACTCCCGCCGCGGGATCATCCAGGCGATGGAGGAGCGCTCCGGCGCCCGCGTCGTCCGGGCCCTGGTGCCGCTGTCGGAGATGTTCGGCTACGTGGGCGACCTGCGCAGCCGCACCCAGGGACGGGCGAGCTACTCGATGGTGTTCGACTCGTACGCCGAGGTCCCGGCCAACGTCGCCAAGGAGATCATCGCCAAGGCGACCGGCGAGTAACCCGGAATGCGGGCCGGCCGGCCCGCGCTCCTGCGAGCACCACCCCACCCCAGAGCACGCACCACCTGCGTAACCACGAGGAGAGGAACCCCCAGTGGCCAAGGCCAAGTTCGAGCGGACCAAGCCGCACGTCAACATCGGCACCATCGGGCACATCGACCACGGGAAGACGACGCTGACCGCGGCGATCACCAAGGTCCTGCACGACAAGTACCCGAACCTCAACGAGGCGTCCGCGTTCGACCAGATCGACAAGGCGCCCGAGGAGAAGGCCCGCGGCATCACGATCTCGATCGCGCACGTGGAGTACCAGACGGAGAACCGTCACTACGCGCACGTCGACTGCCCCGGGCACGCCGACTACATCAAGAACATGATCACCGGTGCCGCCCAGATGGACGGCGCGATCCTGGTGGTCGCCGCCACCGACGGCCCGATGCCGCAGACCAAGGAGCACGTGCTCCTGGCCCGCCAGGTCGGTGTCCCCTACATCGTCGTCGCGCTGAACAAGGCCGACATGGTCGACGACGAGGAGATCCTGGAGCTCGTCGAGCTCGAGGTCCGCGAGCTGCTCAGCGAGTACGAGTTCCCGGGCGACGACGTCCCCGTGGTCCGCGTCTCGGCGCTGAAGGCCCTCGAGGGCGACGCCGAGTGGGGCGACAAGCTCATGGAGCTGATGAACGCCGTCGACACCGCGATCCCGGAGCCGGAGCGCGAGATCGACAAGCCGTTCCTCATGCCCGTCGAGGACGTCTTCACCATCACCGGTCGCGGCACGGTCGTCACCGGCCGCGTCGAGCGTGGCATCGTCAAGGTCTCCGAGGAGATCGAGATCGTCGGTATCCGCGAGGGTTCGACGAAGACCACCGTCACCGGCGTCGAGATGTTCCGCAAGCTGCTCGACCAGGGCCAGGCCGGTGACAACGTCGGTCTGCTCCTCCGCGGCATCAAGCGCGAGGACGTGGAGCGCGGCCAGGTCGTCGTGAAGCCCGGCTCGATCACCCCGCACACCAACTTCGAGGGTTCGGTCTACATCCTCTCGAAGGACGAGGGTGGCCGTCACACGCCGTTCTTCAACAACTACCGTCCCCAGTTCTACTTCCGGACGACGGACGTCACCGGCGTGGTCACGCTGCCCGCGGGCACCGAGATGGTCATGCCCGGCGACAACACCGAGATGTCGGTGGAGCTGATCCAGCCCATCGCCATGGAGGAGGGCCTCCGGTTCGCCATCCGTGAGGGTGGCCGCACCGTCGGCGCCGGCCGGGTCGTCAAGATCAACAAGTAACACCTGACGGGCGGCGGCCGGGGATCCGGCCGCCGCCCCTCACCCGGGTCCCAGGACCCGCGGGTCAGCAGACCCACTCGAACTTTCACAACCGATCGGCAGGAGCAGAAGACAGCGATGGCGGGACAGAAGATCCGCATCCGGTTGAAGGCCTATGACCACGAGGCGATCGACGCCTCGGCGCGGCGCATCGTGGAGACGGTCACCAAGACCGGAGCGCGTGTGGTCGGCCCGGTGCCTCTGCCGACGGAGAAGAACGTGTACGCGGTGATTCGTTCGCCGCACAAGTACAAGGACTCGTTCGAGCACTTCGAGATGCGCACGCACAAGCGGCTCATCGACATCCTCGACCCGACGCCGAAGACGGTCGACGCGCTCATGCGCATCGACCTGCCGGCCTCGGTCGACGTCAACATCCAGTAAGGGCAGTCAGCAGACATGGCGAGCACATTTCGCGGTCTCCTCGGCGAGAAGCTGGGGATGACCCAGGTATTCGACGAGAACAACCGCCTCGTGCCGGTGACCGTCGTCAAGGCGGGCCCGTGTGTGGTGACCCAGGTGCGCACCCCCGAGGTCGACGGCTACTCGGCCGTCCAGCTCGGGTTCGGCGAGATCGACCCGCGCAAGGTGAACCGCCCCGAGGGCGGGCACTTCACCAAGGCGGGCGTGACGCCGCGGCGCCACCTGGTGGAGCTGCGCACGAAGGACGCCGGCACCTACACGGTCGGCCAGGAGCTGACCGCCGACGTGTTCGACGGCGTGGCCAAGGTCGACGTCATCGGCACCAGCAAGGGCAAGGGCACCGCCGGCGTCATGAAGCGTCACGGCTTCAGGGGCCTCGGCGCGTCGCACGGCACCCAGCGCAAGCACCGGTCGCCCGGCTCCATCGGTGGCGCGTCCACCCCGGGCCGCGTGTTCAAGGGCCTGAAGATGGCCGGCCGCATGGGCGCCGTGAAGACGACCACGCTGTCGCTGGTCGTGCACAAGGTGGACGTGGAGCGCGGGCTCATCCTGATCAAGGGTGCCGTTCCCGGTCCGAAGGGTGGCCTCCTCCTCGTCCGTTCCGCGGTCAAGGGTGGCCCCGTGGGGAGTGAGACGAAGTGACCACGTCCATCAACAGCGAGCCGCGCACCGACCGCCAGGTCGACGTCCGCACCCCGGCGGGGGAGACCTCCGGCAGCGTCACGCTGCCCGGTGAGCTCTTCGACGCCAACGCGAACGTCTCCCTGATGCACCAGGTCGTCGTGGCCCAGCTGGCCGCGGCCCGTCAGGGCACGCACGCGACCAAGACGCGTGGCCAGGTCAGCGGTGGTGGCGCCAAGCCGTACCGCCAGAAGGGCACCGGCCGCGCCCGCCAGGGCTCGACCCGCGCGCCGCAGTTCGCCGGCGGTGGCACCGTCCACGGCCCGCAGCCGCGCGACTACGCGCAGAAGACCCCGAAGAAGATGAAGGCCGCCGCCCTGCGCGGTGCCCTCTCGGACCGGGCCCGCGAGGGCCGGGTGCACGTGGTCTCCGCGTTCGTCGACGGGGACGCCCCCAAGACGAAGGCCGCGCTCGCCACGCTGAACGCCGTCACGCAGGCCAAGCGCGTGCTGATCGTGCTGGACCGCGAGGACGTCCTCAACTGGGTCAGCCTGCGCAACGTGCCGGAGGTGCACCTGATCGAGGCCGGTCAGCTGAACACCTACGACGTGCTGGTGGCCGACGAGGTCATCTTCACCGAGGCCGCGCTCGCCGAGTACGTGGCCGGGCCGGCCAAGGGCAAGCGCTCCGCCGACGGCCTGCCGGACCTCTCCACCTCGGAGATCCCCGGTGGCGTGCCGTCCATCGCTCCCGCCGCAGGCGAGGGCACCGTCGAAGAGACCACCGAGGAGAAGGCATGAGCGTCCGCGACCCCCGGGACGTCCTGCTCGCCCCGGTCATCTCCGAGAAGAGCTACGGCCTGATCGACGGCAACCAGTACACGTTCATCGTGCGCCCGGATGCCAACAAGACGCAGATCAAGATCGCGGTCGAGCAGATCTTCAACGTGAAGGTCCTCGGCGTGAACACGATCAACCGCCAGGGCAAGCGCAAGCGCAGCCGGGGTGCACAGATGGGCAAGCGCAAGGACACCAAGCGCGCCATCGTGTCGCTGGCCGCGGGCGACCGCATCGAGATCTTCGGGGGCCCGGGCGCCTGAGGCGCCCGGACCGACGGACCAGAGATAGAGGACTGAGTCAGCAATGGCTATCCGCAAGTACAAGCCGACGACGCCGGGCCGCCGCGGCTCCAGCGTCGCCGACTTCGCCGAGGTCACCCGCGACCATCCCGAGAAGTCGCTGGTCCGACCGCTGCACGGTCGCGGCGGGCGCAACGTGCACGGGAAGGTCACCGCTCGCCACCAGGGCGGTGGGCACAAGCGCGCCTACCGGCTGATCGACTTCCGCCGGGCCGACAAGGACGGCGTGCCGGCCAAGGTCGCTCACATCGAGTACGACCCCAACCGCACGTCGCGCATCGCGCTGCTGCACTACGCCGACGGCGAGAAGCGCTACATCATCGCGCCGGCGAAGCTCAAGCAGGGCGACACGGTGGAGTGCGGCCCCGCCGCCGACATCAAGCCGGGCAACAACCTGCCGCTCCGGAACATCCCGGTCGGCACCGTGGTTCACGCCATCGAGCTCCGTCCCGGTGGCGGCGCGAAGATCGCCCGTTCCGCGGGTACCAGCGTCCAGCTGGTCGCCCGTGAGGGTCGCTTCGCGCAGCTCCGCATGCCGTCGGGCGAGATCCGCAACGTCGACGTGCGCTGCCGCGCCTCCGTCGGCGAGGTGGGCAACGCCGAGCAGTCCAACATCAACTGGGGCAAGGCCGGCCGCATGCGGTGGAAGGGCAAGCGCCCGACCGTCCGCGGTGTCGCCATGAACCCGGTGGACCACCCGCACGGTGGTGGTGAGGGCAAGACCTCCGGTGGTCGCCACCCGGTGAACCCGAACGGCAAGCCGGAGGGCCGGACGCGCAAGCGGAAGGCCAGTGACGCCCTGATCGTGCGCCGCCGGCGCGCCAACAAGAAGCGCTGAGCGGGAAGAGGAGTCCGACAGAGATGCCACGCAGCCTGAAGAAGGGCCCGTTCGTCGACGACCACCTGCTCAAGAAGGTGGACGCTCAGAACGAAAAGGGCACCAAGAACGTGATCCGCACCTGGTCGCGTCGTTCGACGATCATCCCCGACATGCTGGGTCACACCCTCGCGGTGCACGACGGCCGCAAGCACGTCCCGGTCTTCGTGACCGAGGCGATGGTCGGGCACAAGCTCGGCGAGTTCGCACCCACGCGCACCTTCCGTGGCCACGTCAAGGACGACCGCCGCTCGCGGCGGGGCTGACCAGGTAGAGAGAGATTCAGATGACTTCCCAGTTGGGACAGGAGGCGCCGGTCGCCCGGGCTACGGCCCGGTTCGTCCGCGTGACCCCCATGAAGGCCCGCCGGGTGGTGGACCTGATCCGCTACCTGCCCACCGACGAGGCCCTGGCCCTGCTGCGCTTCGCGCCGCAGTCGGCCAGCGAGCCGGTCGCCAAGGTCGTCGCGAGCGCGGTGGCCAACGCCGAGCACAACCTGCAGCTGGACCCGGCTGCACTCGTGGTCAGCGCCGCCTACGTCGACGAGGGCCCGACGCTCAAGCGGATCCGTCCGCGTGCGCAGGGCCGGGCGTTCCGCATCAACAAGCGGACCAGCCACATCACCGTCGAGGTCAGCGAGGTCGCCACCAGCGACGTCCTCGCGCAGAAGTCGCGCAAGGCGCGCCGGGACACCGGCATGTCGGGCCCGGCCACGCAGCAGACGAACAACACGAGGGGAGGGACCCGCTAGTGGGTCAGAAGGTCAACCCGCACGGGTTCCGACTCGGGATCACCACCGACTACAAGTCCCGGTGGTACGCGGACAAGCTGTACAAGGACTACGTCAAGGAAGACGTCGCGATCCGCAAGCTCATGTCCAAGGGCATGGAGCGGGCCGGCATCTCCAAGGTGGAGATCGAGCGCACCCGTGACCGGGTCCGCGTCGACATCCACACCGCCCGGCCGGGCATCGTCATCGGCCGTCGCGGCGCCGAGGCCGACCGCATCCGCGGCGAGCTCGAGAAGCTCACCGGCAAGCAGGTGCAGCTGAACATCCTCGAGGTCAAGAACCCCGAGTCGGACGCGCAGCTGGTCGCCCAGGGCGTCGCCGAGCAGCTCTCCAGCCGGGTCAGCTTCCGCCGTGCCATGCGCAAGGCGATGCAGTCGGCGCAGCGCAGCCCGCAGGTCAAGGGGATCCGGGTGCAGTGCTCCGGTCGCCTGGGCGGCACCGAGATGAGCCGTTCGGAGTTCTACCGCGAGGGCCGCGTGCCCCTGCACACGCTCCGCGCGAACATCGACTACGGCATCTACGAGGCCCGCACGACCTTCGGTCGCATCGGCGTCAAGGTGTGGATCTACAAGGGCGACGTCAGCGGCTCGCGCGCCGAGCGGGAGGCCCTCGAGGCCCTCGCCCAGCGTCAGCAGCGCCGTGAGCGGGCCCAGCGTCCGCAGCGCCGCTCCGGGTCCTCGGGCACCACCGCCGGTGGCACCGAGGCCGGCCGCGCCGCCGCGGAGTCGACGACCGGTCCGGTCGCCGACACCACCGAGGCCGTCGTGGCGCAGACCTCCGGCGAGGTCGCGCCCGAGCAGACCGTCGCCGAGGCCGCCGGACCCGAGGCCACTGCTGCGGTCGAGACCGCTGCGGCCGAGACGACGGCCACCGAGAACACGGAGAGCTGAGCCATGCTCATCCCACGGCGCGTCAAGCACCGCAAGCAGCACCACCCGAGCCGTTCCGGCCGGGCGAAGGGCGGCACCGAGATCAACTTCGGTGAGTTCGCGATCCAGGCCCTCGAGCCCGCCTACGTGACCAACCGCCAGATCGAGTCCGCTCGTATCGCCATGACGCGGCACATCAAGCGTGGCGGAAAGGTGTGGATCTCGATCTACCCCGACCGTCCGCTGACCAAGAAGCCCGCCGAGACCCGCATGGGTTCCGGTAAGGGTTCGCCCGAGTGGTGGGTGGCCAACGTCAAGCCCGGCCGCGTGCTGTTCGAGCTGTCCGGTGTCGCCGAGCCCGTGGCCCGCGAGGCCATGCGCCGCGCGATCCACAAGCTGCCGATGAAGTGCCGCTTCATCACGCGTGAAGGAGAAGTGTGATGGCCGCCGGTCTGACCGCTCCCGAGCTGCGCGAGCTCTCTGTCGATGAGCTCGCCGCGCGGCTGCGCGAGTCGAAGGAAGAACTGTTCAACCTGCGGTTCCAGGTGGCCACCGGCCAGCTGGACAACAACCGGCGACTGCAGACCGTCCGCCGCGACATCGCCCGGATCTACACGATCATGCGCGAGCGCGAGCTGGGTCTCTCGGTCGCCCCGAACGAGGGTGTGGCATGACCGAGACCCAGCAGTCGTCCGGCCCCGGCCTGGCCGGCCGTGGCTACCGCAAGGTCCGCGAGGGCCTGGTCGTCAGCGACAAGATGGAGAAGACCATCGTCGTCGAGGTCGAGGACCGCGTGAAGCACGGCCTGTACGGCAAGGTCATCCGCCGTACGAGCAAGCTCAAGGCACATGACGAGCAGGGCGTCGCCGGTATCGGCGACCGCGTGCAGATCATGGAGACCCGCCCGACGTCGGCCACCAAGCGGTGGCGGCTCGTGCAGGTCATCGAGAAGGCCAAGTAAGTCCTGTACCGCGGCCCCCAGGGGCCGCGGTACAGCCGTTCAGCAGCAACGAGTACGCTGGACGACTGGCGCGCCCCAGGGCGTGCCGCATCCCGGTACCCGTGCCTCGAACGCACCGGCGGCCCCGCCGCCGGTGCGTCCGCACGCAGGGTCCCGGACAGCCGGTTCACCGATCCGGCCCGGCTGTCACCACAAGTTTGGGGAGTAGGACGTGATCCAGCAGGAGTCGCGACTGCGCGTCGCCGACAACACCGGTGCGAAGGAGATCCTCTGCATCCGGGTGCTCGGCGGCTCGGGGCGACGCTACGCGGGCATCGGTGACGTCATCGTCGGCACCGTGAAGGACGCGCTGCCCGGCGCCGGCGTGAAGAAGGGCGACGTGGTCAAGGCCGTCGTCGTCCGCACGGTGAAGGAGCGCCGTCGTCCCGACGGTTCCTACATCCGCTTCGACGAGAACGCCGCGGTCATCATCCGCGACAGCGGCGACCCGCGCGGTACGCGCATCTTCGGCCCCGTGGGCCGTGAGCTCCGCGACAAGCGCTTCATGCGGATCATCTCGCTCGCCCCGGAGGTGCTGTGATCATGGCTCAGGCAGCCAGCGGGAAGACCCCGTCGATGAAGGTCAAGAAGGGCGACACCGTCCTCGTGCTGTCCGGCAAGGACAAGGGTGCGAAGGGCCGCGTCATCGCCGCCTACCCCAAGGACCAGAAGGTGCTCGTCGAGGGCGTCGGCCGGGTCAAGAAGCACACCCGGATCAGCTCCAACCAGCGCGGTGCCCAGCAGGGCGGGATCGTCACGCAGGAGGCGCGCATCCACGTGAGCAACGTGATGGTCGTCGACTCCGAGGACAAGCCGACCCGGGTCGGCTACCGCAAGGACGAGGAAGGCCGCAGCATCCGGGTCTCGCGGCGCACCGGTAAGGACCTCTGATCACCATGACTTCTTCTCAGGGGACCGCCCCCACCCGCGAGCTGCCCCGCATGCTCGCCCACTACCGCGAGGCCATCGTCCCGGCGCTGCAGTCGGAGTTCAACTTCGACAACGTCATGCAGATCCCGCGGCTGACCAAGATCGTCGTCAACATGGGCGTCGGCGAGGCCACCCGCGACGCCAAGCTGATGGACGGCGCCGTCCGCGACCTGACCGCCATCACCGGTCAGAAGCCGGCCGTCGTCCGGGCCCGCAAGTCCATCGCGCAGTTCAAGCTGCGCGAGGGCATGCCGATCGGCGCCAAGGTCACCCTGCGCGGCGACCGGATGTGGGAGTTCCTGGACCGGCTGCTGTCGCTGGCCCTGCCCCGCATCCGCGACTTCCGCGGGCTGAACCCGAAGCAGTTCGACGGGCACGGCAACTACACGTTCGGCCTGACCGAGCAGTCGATGTTCCGCGAGATCGACGTCGACAAGATCGACCGGCAGCGCGGTATGGACATCACGCTGGTCACCACCGCCACGACCGACGAGGAGGGTCGCGAGCTGCTCCGCCAGCTCGGGTTCCCCTTCGCCGGCCTGACCGTCGTGAACACGACCCGCTGAGCCGGGGCAGGAGAGACAGATGGCCAAGAAGGCTCTGATCAACAAGGCGGCCCGCAAGCCGAAGTTCGCGGTCCGCGGCTACACCCGCTGCCAGCGGTGCGGTCGCCCGCACGCTGTCTTCCGCAAGTTCGGCCTGTGCCGGATCTGCCTGCGGGAGATGGCGCACGCCGGGGAGCTCCCCGGCGTCAAGAAGTCCAGCTGGTAGAAGGACCCGGCTGCACCCCGTGACACGCTCCGCGCGCCACGGGTCCCTGCAGCCGGGCCGGTTCCATCCACGCACCACTGATCGCCGATAGGCCCAGCGCCAAGTCTCCGAGACCCAGCGCATGAGGAACCGCGGCGAGAGAGGCACCACCCGACATGACGATGACCGACCCCATCGCGGACATGCTCACGCGTCTGCGCAACGCCAACCAGGCGTATCACGACGCCGCGGTCATGCCGTCCTCGAAGCTGAAGACGCACATCGCGGAGATCCTCCAGCAGGAGGGCTACATCGCCGGCTGGACGGTGAAGGACGTCGAGAAGGACGGCTCCACCTTCAAGCAGCTGCACATCGACCTGAAGTACGGCCCGAACCGTGAGCGGAGCATCGCCGGCGTCCGGCGCGTCTCCAAGCCCGGTCTGCGGGTCTACGCGAAGTCCACCTCGCTGCCGAAGGTGCTGGGCGGGCTCGGCGTGGCGATCATCTCCACGTCCACCGGGCTGCTGACCGACAAGCAGGCGAACAAGAAGGGCGTGGGTGGGGAAGTCCTCGCCTACGTCTGGTAAGGGAGCGAACGAGAATGTCACGGATCGGACGACTCCCGATCGCCGTGCCCAGCGGCGTCGACGTCGCGATCGAGGGCCAGACGGTGAACGTGAAGGGTCCCAAGGGGAACCTGACCCACACCGTCGCGGCCCCGATCACCGTCGAGCGCGGTGAGGACGGCACGCTGCAGGTGCAGCGCCCCAACGACGAGCGGCAGAACCGCGCCCTGCACGGGCTCTCGCGGACTCTGATCGCCAACATGATCACCGGCGTCACCGAGGGCTACACCAAGACCCTCGAGATCGTCGGCGTCGGCTACCGCGTCCAGGCGCGCGGCTCGGACCTCGAGTTCGCCCTGGGCTTCAGCCACCCGGTTCCCGTGAAGGCGCCCGAGGGCATCACCTTCGCCGTCGAGTCCCCGACCCGCCTGCGGGTCACCGGGATCGACAAGCAGCTGGTCGGCGAGGTCGCAGCCAAGATCCGCAAGATCCGCAAGCCCGACCCGTACAAGGGCAAGGGCGTGCGGTATCAGGGCGAGGTCATCAAGCGCAAGGTCGGGAAGACGGGTAAGTGATGGCTCAGGCAGAGAAGGCCGTTCGGGTCCACAAGCCCGTGGGCACCGACATCAGCACGGCGCGGCGCACCTCGCGTCTCCGTCGTCACAACCGGCTGCGCAAGCGGGTCTCCGGCACGCCGGAGCGTCCCCGCCTCGTGGTCAAGCGCAGCTCGCGGCACATCCACGTGCAGCTGGTCGACGACACCGTCGGCCGCACCGTGGCCAGCGCCTCGACCATGGGTCTGCGCGGGGCCGAGGGCGACAAGTCCGCCCTGGCCCGCCAGGTGGGCGCCCAGATCGCCGAGCGCGCCAAGGCGGCCGGCATCTCGGCGGTCGTCTTCGACCGCGGTGGCAACCGTTACGCCGGGCGCATCGCCGCTCTGGCCGACGGTGCCCGCGAGGGTGGGCTGGACTTCTGATGACCACCCACACCAGCAGCACGAGCGAGCAGATCGAGAGGGACGTCTGATGCCAGGACCACAGCGACGCGGCGGCGGCGCCGGCGGCGGCAACGACCGCCGTGACCGTCGTGACGGCGGGCGGGGCCCCGGAGGCGCTCCCGTCGAGAAGAGCAACTACATCGAGCGCGTGGTCGCCATCAACCGCGTGTCCAAGGTCGTCAAGGGTGGTCGTCGCTTCAGCTTCACCGCCCTGGTGATCGTGGGCGACGGCGACGGCACCGTGGGCGTCGGGTACGGCAAGGCCAAGGAGGTGCCCGCGGCGATCGCCAAGGGTGTCGAGGAGGCCAAGAAGCACTTCTACAAGGTGCCCCGCATCGCCAGCACCATCCCGCACCCCGTGCAGGGTGAGGCCGCTGCGGGTGTCGTGCTCCTCAAGCCGGCCAGCCCGGGTACCGGTGTCATCGCCGGTGGTCCGGTGCGCGCCGTGCTCGAGTGCGCGGGCATCCACGACGTGCTGTCGAAGAGCCTCGGCTCGTCGAACCCGATCAACATCGTCCACGCCACGATGCAGGCGCTGAAGGACCTCGTCCGCCCCGAGGAGATCGCGGCCCGCCGTGGTCTGCCGCTCGAGGACGTCGCCCCGGCCGCCATGCTGCGTGCCCGTGCGGGTCAGGGGGTCTGACATGGCTCAGCTCAAGGTCACCCAGATCAAGTCCGCGATCGGCACCAAGCCCAACCAGCGCCAGACGCTGCGTTCCCTGGGCCTGAAGCGGATCAACGACTCGGTCGTCCAGGAGGACCGTCCCGAGATCCGCGGGATGGTCGCTACGGTGCCGCACCTGGTCACCGTCGAAGAGGTCTGAGGAAGACTCGCTATGACTCTGAAGGTCCACCACCTGCGCCCGGCCCCGGGCGCCCACACCGCCAAGACCCGCGTGGGTCGCGGTGAGGGCTCCAAGGGCAAGACGGCCGGTCGCGGTACCAAGGGCACCGGCGCGCGTGGCAACACCCACGCGCGGTTCGAGGGTGGGCAGACCCCGCTGCACATGCGGCTGCCCAAGCTCTCGGGCTTCAAGAGCCCCAACAAGGTCGTGTTCCAGGTCGTCAACCTCGACCGGATCGCGGCGCTCTTCCCGAAGGGCGGTCAGGTCAACCCTGACACCCTCGCGGACGCCGGCGCCGTCCGTCGCGGTCACCCGGTCAAGGTGCTCGGCACCGGCGACCTCGGTGGCGTGAAGGTCGACGTCCAGGCGCACGCCTTCTCCGCGTCCGCCGCCGACAAGATCGGCGCGGCCGGGGGCAGCACCACCCGCATCTGAACCAGGAGAAGGACCCCCCTGCCCCCGCCCGTCAGTCGGGCGGGGAGCACGGGGGTCCTTCGCCGTGTACCGCCCCGCGCCATCGCGGAGCGGACCGATTGCTAACCTCACTCGACCGATCAGGGGAGGGCTCGTGCTGCAGGCGTTCGCTGCGGCGTTCCGGACGCCAGATCTCCGGCGCAAGCTGCTGTTCTCCCTGGCGATCATCGCCGTGTACCGGCTGGGCGCCGCGGTGCCCGGACCCGGCGTCTCCGTGGAGGCCATCAACAGCTGCCTCGAGCAGGCGCAGGCCTCCGACCAGCGGGACATCTACTCCCTGGTCAACCTGTTCTCCGGTGGCGCGCTCCTGAGGCTCTCCGTCTTCGCGCTCGGCATCATGCCGTACATCACGGCCAGCATCATCGTGCAGCTGCTGGTGGTCGTGATCCCGCGGTTCGAGCAGCTGAAGAAGGAAGGGCAGTCGGGTCAGGCCAAGCTGACCCAGTACACGCGCTACCTGACGATCGCCCTCGCCGTCCTGCAGAGCACCGGGATCATCGCGCTGGCCCGCAGCGGGCAGCTGTTCCCGAACTGCAGCGAGTCGATCATCCCGTCGGACTCCGTCTGGTCGACCGTCATCCTGGTCATCGCGCTGACGGCGGGCACCGCCCTCGTGATGTGGCTCGGCGAGCTGCTCACCGAGAAGGGGATCGGCAACGGCATGTCCGTGCTGATCTTCACCTCCATCGCGGCTCGCATCCCGGCCGAGGGCGGCGCGATCCTGCAGTCCCGCGGCGGCCTCGTCTTCGCCGTCGTCTGCGTCATCGCGGTCCTGATCATCGGCACCGTCGTCTACGTGGAGCAGGCGCAGCGGCGCATCCCGGTGCAGTACGCCAAGCGCATGGTCGGTCGCCGCATGTACGGCGGTACCTCGACCTACCTGCCGCTCAAGGTGAACCAGGCCGGCGTCATCCCGGTCATCTTCGCCTCGTCGCTGCTCTACCTGCCCCAGCTGGTGACCCAGCTGCAGGGCAACGAGAGCGGTGCCGTGCGGCGGTTCTTCGAGAACTACATCATCGACCAGAGCAGCCCCGTCCACGTGGCGGTCTACTTCGGCCTGATCGTGTTCTTCACGTACTTCTACGTGTCGATCACGTTCAACCCGGAGGAGCGCGCCGATGACATGAAGCGGTACGGCGGTTTCATCCCCGGCATCCGCCCGGGTCGGCCGACGGCCGAGTACCTGCAGTACGTCCTGTCCCGGATCACGCTGCCGGGGTCGCTGTACCTGGGCACGGTGGCTGTCCTGCCGAACCTGTTCCTCTCGCTCACGCAGCCGGGGCAGAACCAGAACTTCCCGTTCGGTGGCACCGCGGTGCTGATCATGGTCGGAGTGGGGTTGGAGACGGTGAAGCAGATCGAGACGCAACTGAACCAGCGCAACTACGAAGGGTTCCTGAAGTAGTGCGCATCGTCCTCCTGGGCCCTCCCGGAGCGGGCAAGGGCACCCAGGCGCAGATCATCGCCGGCAAGCTCGGCGTCCCCGCGATCTCGACCGGTGACATCTTCCGGGCGAACGTCAGCGGGCAGACCGAGCTGGGCAAGCAGGTGAAGACCTACCTGGACGCCGGGAACCTCGTCCCCGACGAGATCACCGTCGCCATGGTCAAGGACCGCCTGGCCGAGCCGGACGCGGAATCGGGCTTCCTGCTCGACGGCTTCCCGCGGAGCATCCCCCAGGCCGAGCAGCTGCGGGACTCCCTCACCGACCTGGGTCAGAAGCTCGACCGCGTCGTGGAGCTCGTCGTCGACGAGGACGAGCTGGTCCGGCGTCTCTCCGGCCGTCGCATGATCGTGGACGGCAAGGAGGTGCAGCGGGACGACGACAAGCCCGAGACGGTGCGGCACCGCCTGGGGGTCTACCGGGAACAGACCGCTCCGGTCGCGGGCTTCTACGAGGGCGAGGGTCTGCTGTCGCGCATCGACGCGATCGGTGAGATCGACGAGGTCACCGGCCGGGCGCTGCGCGCGCTGGGCGTCGAGGGCGAGGCCGGGCAGCCGGCGGGCGTCTGAGCCGGCGTCCCGGCCCGACGAAGGAGCAGCACGGCAGATGACGGCAGGCATCCTCGGCCGCATCCCGTTGCTGGCGAAGTGGAGTGGACGCATGATCCAGATCAAGACGGCGCACGAGATCGAGCTCATGCGGGCGTCCGGGCTGATCACCGCCGGAGCGCTCAAGGCGGTCAAGGCCGCCGTGGCCCCGGGGGTCAGCACCGGTGAGCTCGACGCGGTGGCCGAGGACTACATCCGCTCCCACGGGGGCGTGCCGAACTTCCTCGGGTACCACGGGTTCACCGGCACGATCTGCGCGTCCATCAACGACGAGATCGTGCACGGCATCCCGAACCCCGACCGGCGGCTGGCCGCCGGCGACAACATCTCGATCGACTGCGGCGCCATCCTGGACGGCTGGCACAGCGACTCCGCGATCACCGTGACGGTGGGGGAGCCCTCGCCCGAGGACGCGGCCCTGCTCGAGGTGACGGAACGGTCGATGTGGGCGGGGCTGGCCCGCGCGGTGGCCGGCGGCCGGCTGACCGACATCAGCCACGCGGTCGAGGAGTCGATCCGCTCCCACGAGCACGAGTACGGGATCGTCGACCACTACGGCGGTCACGGCATCGGCACCGAGATGCACCAGGACCCGCACGTGCTGAACTACGGCCGCGCGGGGCGGGGGCCCAAGCTGGTCCCCGGTCTCGCCCTGGCCATCGAGCCGATGGTCACCGTCGGGGACCCCGCGACCGCCGAGCTCGACGACGGCTGGACGGTCGTGACCAAGGACGGCTCGCGGGCGGCCCACTTCGAGCACAGCGTCGCCATCACGCCCGAGGGCCCGTGGGTCCTGACTGCGGAGGACGGCGGCGTCGCGGGGCTCGCCCCGTTCGGGGTCACCCCCCGCACCTGACGAAGGACCCCG
Organism: Blastococcus sp. TBT05-19; assembly: GCF_003319095.1. GTDB lineage: Bacteria > Actinomycetota > Actinomycetes > Mycobacteriales > Geodermatophilaceae > Blastococcus. The sequence continues at coordinate 193,722 of NZ_QOHI01000003.1, forward strand.
TCGCCCCCCAGCGCTCGCTCCGCTCGCGCAGGGGCCCTGCGACGGGGCCGTTCCAGCACGTCGCCATCGTCACTACGGGGGCGGGTTGGTGACGGGTGGGACGCCGGGGTACTCTCTTCGATGGCGCTAGCGCCGTCTCGCCGTCGTGCTGTGGCCGCATGACCCGAGACGCCCTCTGCGAGAGCGCCTGCACCACCTGTTCTGCAATCTCCGAGTTCGTCCTGCCGGGTACCGGCGCGGGCGCACGAGGATCCAGTACCACCGAGTCAGGGAGCGCGCACAAGGCATGGCGAAGAAGGACGGGGCCATCGAGGTCGAGGGTCGCGTCGTCGAGCCGCTGCCCAATGCGATGTTCCGGGTCGAGCTGCAGAACGGGCACCGGGTGCTCGCCCACATCAGCGGCAAGATGCGTCAGCACTACATCCGCATCCTGCCCGAGGACCGCGTGGTCGTGGAGCTCTCGCCCTACGACCTGACGCGCGGTCGCATCGTCTACCGCTACAAGTAATCGCTCGGACCGTGCAGCTGCCGTCAGGCAGAGCGCGGCGGGCCACGATCCGAGGAAATGAGGGCCGGCACCGGTGAAGGTCCAGCCGTCGGTGAAGAAGATCTGCGACAAGTGCAAGGTGATCCGCCGGCACGGCCGGGTCATGGTCATCTGCGACAACGCCCGGCACAAGCAGCGCCAGGGCTGAGGGAGTACCTGAACATGGCACGACTGGCTGGCGTCGACCTGCCCCGCGAGAAGCGGATGGAGATCGCGCTCACCTACATCTATGGCATCGGCAAGCACCACGCCAAGGAGACCCTGGCCGCGACGGGCGTCAGCCCGGACCTGCGCGCCAAGGACCTCTCGGACGAGGACCTGCTGAAGCTCCGTGACTACATCGACGAGCACTTCCGCGTCGAGGGCGACCTCCGTCGCGAGGTGGCCGCGGACATCCGTCGCAAGGTGGAGATCGGTTGCTACCAGGGTCTGCGGCACCGTCGCGGCCTCCCGGTGCACGGTCAGCGCACCAAGACGAACGCGCGCTCGAGCAAGGGCCCGCGCAAGACCATCGCGGGCAAGAAGAAGGCCCGCTGACCCACAGCACGTCGACGTGCGGTCACGGCGACCCGTGAGGGCGGGAGTGATGGCGCGACACGTGTGCTGCCTCGCGGCAGCAACCCCAGGCCACAGCAACTGAAGGAAACCGGAGAGACATGCCTCCCAGGGCTCGCACCGCGGCTGGTGCCAAGAAGGTCCGCCGCAAGGAGAAGAAGAACGTCGCCCACGGCGCCGCGCACATCAAGAGCACGTTCAACAACACGATCGTGTCGATCACCGACCCGAACGGCAACGTGATCAGCTGGGCCTCCGCCGGCCACGTCGGCTTCAAGGGCTCGCGCAAGTCCACGCCGTTCGCGGCGCAGATGGCTGCCGAGAACGCCGCGCGCAAGGCGCAGGAGCACGGCATGCGCAAGGTCGACGTCTTCGTGAAGGGCCCTGGCTCCGGTCGCGAGACGGCCATCCGCTCCCTGCAGGCCACGGGCCTCGAGGTCGGGCAGATCCAGGACGTGACGCCGCAGCCGCACAACGGCTGCCGCCCCAAGAAGCGCCGCCGGGTCTGACCGGTCACTGACGAGACGATCTAGGAGTATTTGACGTGGCCCGTTACACCGGAGCCGACTGCCGCCTGTGCCGGCGCGAGAAGATGAAGCTGTTCCTCAAGGGCAGCAAGTGCGAGTCCGCGAAGTGCCCGATCGAGATCCGGCCCTACCCGCCGGGCGAGCACGGCCGCGGCCGCACCAAGGACAGCGAGTACCTGCTCCAGCTGCGTGAGAAGCAGAAGGCCCGCCGCATCTACGGCGTGCTGGAGAAGCAGTTCCGCGGGTACTACGAAGAGGCCAACCGCAAGACCGGCAAGACCGGTGAGGTTCTCCTGCAGATCCTCGAGTCGCGGCTGGACAACGTGGTCTACCGGGCCGGCTTCGCCGAGTCCCGTGACATGGCCCGCCAGCTGGTGCGCCACGGCCACATCCGGGTGAACGGCCGCAAGGTCGACATCCCGTCGTACCGCGTGAGCGAGAACGACATCATCGAGGTGGCCGAGAAGTCGCGCACGATGCTGCCGTTCGAAGTCGCCCAGGCCCGCGCCGGCGAGCGTCCGGTCCCCGCGTGGCTCGAGGTCATCAGCAGCCAGCTGCGCGTGCTGGTGCACAGCATCCCGGCCCGTCAGGTGATCGACACCCCGGTCCAGGAGCAGCTGATCGTGGAGCTCTACTCCAAGTAAGCAGTACCGGCTCCGGCGGGCGGACAGATGCCCGCCGGAGCCAGCACCACCCCCTCACGGCGTCATATGGCGGGTGCCGGAGGACCTGAAGGAGAAACACATGCTCATCGCACAGCGCCCCACGCTGACCGAGGAGATCATCTCGGAGCAGCGCTCGCGGTTCGTCATCGAGCCGCTCGAGCCGGGTTTCGGCTACACCCTCGGCAACTCCCTGCGGCGCACGCTGCTGTCCTCGATCCCCGGCGCTGCTGTCACCAGCATCCGCATCGAGGGCACCCTGCACGAGTTCACCACCGTGCCGGGCGTCAAGGAGGACGTCACCGAGATCATCCTGAACCTCAAGGGTCTGGTCGTCAGCTCCGACTCCGACGAGCCGGTGACGATGTACCTGCGCAAGCAGGGCCCCGGTGAGGTCACCGCCGCGGACATCGCTCCGCCGGCCGGCGTCGAGGTGCACAACCCCGACCTGCACATCGCGACCCTCAACGGCAAGGGCCGCCTGGAGATCGAGCTCGTCGTCGAGCGCGGCCGCGGCTACGTCCCGGCCCCGCAGAACAAGCAGCCCGGCCAGGAGATCGGTCGCATCCCCGTCGACTCGATCTACTCGCCGGTCCTCAAGGTCACCTACGCCGTCGAGGCCACCCGTGTCGAGCAGCGCACCGACTTCGACCGCCTCGTGGTCGACGTCGAGACCAAGCCCTCGATCGCCCCGCGCGACGCCATCGCCTCCGCCGGCTCCACGCTGGTCGAGCTGTTCGGCCTCCTGCGCGAGCTGAACGTCGACGCCGAGGGCATCGAGGTCGGGCCCAGCCCGGCCGAGGCCGCCGACATCGCGAACTTCTCGATGCCGATCGAGGACATGGACCTCACCGTCCGGTCCTACAACTGCCTCAAGCGCGAGGGCGTGCACACCGTCGGTGAGCTCGTCACCCGTTCCGAGGCCGACCTGCTCGACATCCGGAACTTCGGGGCCAAGTCCATCGACGAGGTCAAGATGAAGCTGGCCGCCATGGGCCTCGCGCTCAAGGACAGCCCGCCCGGGTTCATCCCCACCTCGGTCGAGAGCTACGACGAGGGCTACGAGACCGACGCCTACCAGGGCACCGGCGAGTACGCCGCGGGCTACGACCAGGCCCAGTACGACGAGACCTCCTACCAGGAGACCGAGCAGCTCTGAGGCCGTGTGCCGGACGGCGGGGTGCACCCGCCGTCCGGCACCGCCCCGCGGGCAGCCACACTGAACGCGAGCACCACCGCAGCACGGACGACAGCAGCACCACGGATGCAGCCGGCAACGAGCGCCCGGCGGCCTGAGGAAGGACCGACATGCCCACCCCCACCAAGGGTCCCCGTCTCGGCGGCGGCCCCGCGCACGAGCGGCTGATGCTGGCCAACCTGGCCACGTCGCTGTTCGAGCACGGCCGCATCACCACGACCGAGGCGAAGGCGAAGCGGCTGCGTCCGCTGGCCGAGAAGCTGGTCACCTTCGCCAAGCGCGGTGACCTGCACGCCCGCCGCCAGGTCATGACGACCATCCGTGACAAGGACGTCGTCCACACCCTCTTCGCCGAGATCGGTCCTCGCTTCGAGAACCGTCCCGGTGGCTACACCCGCATCACCAAGGTGGGCCCCCGCAAGGGCGACAACGCCCCCATGGCGGTCATCGAGCTCGTCGAGGCGCTGACCGTCGGCCAGCAGGCCGTCGGCGAGGCCGAGCGCGCCCGCGGCACGAAGTTCGCCTCCGGCGCCGGTTCGTCCGCCGCCTCGGGTGAGGTCACCGCGGACGCCGTCGAGACCGACGCCGCCGACACCGCCGAGGCGCCCGCCGCCGAGGCGACCGAGGCTCCGGCCGACGACGCCGAGGCTGCGGCCGACGACGCCGAGGCGCCCGCCGCCGACGACGCCGAGGCCGAGGGCACGGACGGCACCAAGTGACCGACCCCCAGGGCACCACGACCGGTCCGGGTGGCGACACCTCGCCGGCGGTGACCGACGGTTCGGTCACCGACGAGGCGCAGGAGATCGTCACCGACGTCTTCACCCCCGACGGTGAGCGCCAGGACGACGGCTCCGTCACCCCGGAGCCGACCGCGCACAACACCGCGGTCGTCGACGACCCGAACCTCTCGCCGGAGGTGGCCGAGGCCGCCGCGGCCGAGGTCAACGCCGCCGAGATGGGCGACGCCGCCACGGCCAGCCTGAACGCTCCCGGCGGCGAGTCGGCTCCCGACCCGAAGTGACGTCTCGCTGACCAGTCAGCATCCGGACGAGCCCGCCCCCGACCACGGGGGCGGGCTCGTCCGTCTTCGTCTGCACGTCCAGTACGACGGCAGCGCGTTCCACGGGTGGGCGCGCCAGCCCTCGTTGCGCACCGTCCAGGCCGAGCTGGAGCAGGGGCTCGGCACGGTCCTGCGCCGTCCGGTCGAGCTGACCGTCGCCGGCCGCACCGACGCCGGGGTGCACGCCACCGGTCAGGTGGTGCACTGCGACGTCCCGGCCACGCTCTGGCAGGAGCAGGGTCCCAAGCTGGTGCGCCGGCTGCGCGGCGTGCTGCCGGCCGACGTCGTCGTCCGGTCGGTCGTCGAGGCGCACCCCGACTTCGACGCCCGCTTCGGCGCGCTGGCCCGGCACTACGTGTACCGGCTGACCGACGATCCGGCCGGGCCCCCGCCGCTGCGGCGGTCGGACACGGTCGCCTGGCCGCGCTCGCTCGACGCCGGCGCCATGGACCTCGCGGCCGGGCTGCTGCTCGGGCAGAACGACTTCGCCGCCTACTGCAAGCGGCGGGAGGGCGCGACGACGGTCCGCACCCTCCTGAGGCTCACCGTGGCCCGGCAGCGGGAGGACGACGGCAGCGAGGTCGTGCGCATCGACGTCTCGGCCGACGCCTTCTGCCACTCGATGGTGCGCAGCCTCGTCGGCGGGCTGATCGCCGTCGGCGAGGGACGCCGACCGCTGGACTGGCCCGCCGGGCTGCTCAGCCGGCGCGAGCGGGCCAGCGAGGTGCCGGTGGCCCCGGCCCACGGCCTCGCCCTGGTCGCGGTCGACTACCCGCCCGACGCCGAGCTCGGCGCCCGCGCGCAGGTCACGCGCGCCCGCCGCACGTAGGAGAAGGACCCCGCCGCCCCCCACCACTCGCATGCTCGTGGAGGGACCCTGCGGCAGGGCCGTTCCATCAGCCCAGGGCGGCGACGGCCTCGGCGATCGGGGTGTCCCCGGCGACCAGCTCGACCACCGCGCCGTCCCGGCCGGCGTCCAGCAGCTCGAGCAGCACGGCGGCGACGTCGTCCCGGGGGATGCTGCCCCGGTCGGCGTGCCGGGCGAGGGTCACGCGACCGGTCCCGGCGTCGTCGGTCAGGCTCCCCGGCCGGACGACGGTGACCGCGAGCCGCTCCCGCGCCAGCAGGTCCTGCTCCGCGCCGAGCTTGGCCCGCAGGTACGCGGTGAACACCTCGTCCACGCCCTCGGGCTGCGCGCCGTCGGCCACGAGGTCCACGCCCATCGAGGACACCAGCACGTACCGGCGCACGCCGGCCCGCTCGGCGGCGTCGGCCAGCAGCACGGCGGCGCCCCGGTCGACGGTGTCCTTGCGCGCGATGCCGCTGCCCGGTCCGGCGCCGGCGGCGAACACGACCGCGTCGGCACCCGCGAGGACCTCGGCCACCTCCTCGACCCCGGCCGTCTCGAGGTCGAGCACCGCGGGTGCGACGCCGTCGTCCGACAGGTCGCTCCGGTGGTCGGGGTTGCGGACGAGGCCGGTGACGGCGTCGCCGCGGGCGGACAGGAGGCGGCCGAGGCGACGGGCGATCTGCCCGTGGGCTCCGGCGATGACGATGCGCATGGTCCCCGCCCTACCCGGCGCGCCCGGCGGCTACCTCCCGGGCGCGGGCCAGCTCCTCGGGTGTGTCGCAGTCCACCCACGGAGCGGGCGACCCGGAGGGCACGGACGGGCGGTGCCGGTCCACGTCCAGCCCGCGCAGCGCGCGGTGCAGGGCGGGCGGGCCGTCGTCGACGGCGGCCCTCAGCGGCTCGGTCCGCCACACCCCGAGCAGCAGCTGGTCGCGGTCCTCGTCGTCCACGACCAGGACGCCGTCGGCACGGAGCGCCCGCCGCAGGTCGGTGAGCAGCTCGGCGGTCAGGAAGGGCAGGTCGCCGGCGAGGACGGCCACCACCTCGGTGCGCACCTCGCGCAGCCCGGCGCGCAGCGCGGCGACGGGGCCCCCGCCGGGAGGCTCCTCGCGCACCACGACGACGTCGGCCGGCGAGGGCTGCGGCGGGCCCACCACGATCCGCGGACGGGCGTCGGGCACCGCGTCGAGGACGGCGTCGAGCATCGAGCGGCCGCCGACCTCGAGCTGCGGCTTCGCCAGCCCGCCGAGCCGCGCGGCCCGGCCCCCGGCGAGCACCACGGCGGCGTACGCGGGCAGCTGGTCCATGCGCAGCACCGTAGGCCGCCGGGCGTGGGTACCGTCGCCCCCGTGGGACGAGTCACCAGCCGCACCCCCGTGCTGCGCATCCGCGGGCCGCAGCGCACCACCCGGCCCGACACCGTGGCGGCCGAGGAGCCGCTGGAGATCCGGCTCGGCGGCACGGCGCTGGCGGTGACGATGCGGACGCCGGGGGACGACTTCGACCTGGTGCACGGCTTCCTGGCCACCGAGGGCGTCATCGCCGGCGCCGACGACGTGGCCGGGCTGCGCTACTGCGACTCCGTGGACGCCGACGGCCGCAACACCTACAACGTCGTGGACGTCGACCTCGCGCCCGGCGTGCCGATCCCGGACACCGGGCTGGAGCGGAACTTCTACACGTCGAGCTCCTGCGGGGTGTGCGGCAAGGCGAGCATCGACGCCATCCGCACGAAGACCTCCTACGACGTCGGGGCCGACGGGGCGCGGCTACCGCTGGAGGTGCTGCTGGCGCTGCCGGACCGGTTGCGGGCCGAGCAGCAGGTGTTCGAGAAGACCGGCGGTCTGCACGCCGCCGGGCTGTTCACCGCCGACGGCGAGCTGCTCGCGCTGCGGGAGGACGTCGGGCGGCACAACGCGGTGGACAAGGTCATCGGTGACGGCGTCCGGGGCGGGCGCCTGCCGCTGGCCGGGCACGTGCTGATGGTCAGCGGGCGGGCGAGCTTCGAGCTGACCCAGAAGGCGGCGATGGCGGGCATCCCGGTGCTGGCCGCCGTCTCCGCGCCGTCGTCCCTGGCGGTCGAGCTGGCCCGCGAGGTCGGCATCACGCTGGTCGGCTTCCTGCGCGGCGACGGGTGCAACGTCTACACGCACCAGGAGCGGATCGTCCTCCCGGACTGAGCCGAGCTCAGTGGTCGCCGCCGCGGAGCTGGCTGACCACGTGGGGGAGCAGGGGCCCGAGGACCGCGAGCCCGTCCCTCACGCCACCGGTGGAGCCCGGAAGGTTGACGACCAGCGTCCGGCCCGCGGTGCCGGCCAGCCCACGGGAGAGCACCGCGGTCGGGACGCCGTTCTCCGCGCCGTACCGGCGCACGGCGTCGGCGATCCCCGGCGCCTCGCGCTCGAGCACCGCGCGCGTGGCCTCCGGCGTGACGTCGGTGGGGGAGAGGCCCGTGCCCCCCGTGGTGACGACGAGGTCGGCGCCGCCCGCCACCGCGTCCCGCAGGACGGCGGCCAGCTCGTCCACGTCGTCCGGGCGCACGTGCGGCCCCTCGACCGCGAAGCCGAGCTCGCGCAACCCGGCCGCGAGCGCCTGCCCGCTGCGGTCGGAGTAGACGCCGGCCGACGCGCGGTTGGAGGCGGTGACGACGACGGCGCGGGCGCCCGCCGGCACCCCGCTCACCGGGTCCACACGCCGCTCTTGCCGCCGGACTTCCGCAGCAGCCGGACGTCGGTGATCGCCGCCCTCGGGTCGACCGCCTTGACCATGTCGATCATCGTCAGGCCGGCCACGGTGACCGCGGTCAGCGCCTCCATCTCCACGCCGGTGCGGTCGGCGGTGCGGGCGGTGGCGGTGATCTCCACGGCGTCGTCGGCGACCTCGACCTCGACGGTGACGCCGTGCAGCGCGATCGGGTGGCACAGCGGCACGAGGTCCGGCGTCCGCTTGGCGCCGGCGATACCGGCGATGCGGGCCACGGCGACGGCGTCGCCCTTCGGCACGCCCTTCCCGCGCAGCAGGTCCACGACCTCGGCGCTGACCAGCACCCGGCCGGCCGCGGTGGCCTCGCGGGCCGTGACCGCCTTGGCGCTGACGTCGACCATGCGCGCGGCGCCGGACTCGTCGACGTGGGTGAGCCGGGGCTCGGTCATTGCAGGGCTCCCTCGATCAGCACGACGTCCACTGCGGCGCCGGCGGGCAGTTCGGTGACGTCCTCGGGGACGACGACCAGGCAGTTGGCGCGGGCCAGGTGGGCCACCAGGTGCGAGCCGGGGCCGCCGACCTGGGAGACCTCGCCGCCGTCGTAGCGGCCACGGAGGAACTGCCGCTTCCCGGCCGGCGAGCGCAGCGCACCGGTCAGCCGGGCGGGGGCGCGCAGCCGGTCGGGGAAGGCGTGCCCGAGCGCGCGGCGCAGGGCCGGCCGGACGAACACCTCGAAGGACACGAAGGCGCTCACCGGGTTGCCCGGCAGCGTGATCACCGGGACGCCGTCGACGGTGCCGGCACCCTGCGGGCCGCCGGGCTGCATGCCCACCTTGCCGAACTCGACGGTGCCCAGGCTGCGGAACGCGTCCTTGACCACCTCGTAGGCGCCGGCGCTCACCCCGCCGCTGGTGATCAGCAGGTCGGCCGTCGCCAGCTCGGCGCGGACCGTGGTGAGGAACTGGTCGACGTCGTCGGGGACGAAGTGCAGCCGGCGCGGGATGCCGCCGGCCTCCTCCACGGCGGCCGCCAGCAGCACCGAGTTCGACTCGTAGATCTGCCCGCGCGCGAGCGGCTCCCCGGGCGCGACGAGCTCGCTGCCGGTGGACAGGACGAGCACCCGCGGGCGGCGCCGGACGGTCAGCTCGGTGACCCCGACCGCGGCGGCCAGACCGAGCTGGGCGGCGCCGAGCGGGGACCCGGCCGACAGCGCGACCGTGCCCGCGGCGATGTCCTCCCCGGCTCCGCGCAGGTGGCTGCCGACCGGCGGGCGGTCGCGGACCTCCACGACGTCGGTGCCGCCGTCGGTCAGCTCCACCGGGACGACGACGTCGGCACCCGGGGGGAGCGGGGCGCCGGTCATGATGCGGTGCACGGTGCCGGGCGCCAGCGGGACGACGTCGCCGCGCCCGGCGGGGACGTCCTCGGCCACCGGCAGCCGCACGGGGCCGCCGTCGGCGCCGGCCAGCTCGGCCCACCGCCCGGCGTAGCCGTCCATCGCGGAGTTGTCGAAGCCCGGCAACGGCACCTGCGCGACCACGTCGCGGGCGAGCAACCGGCCGTGCGCCTCGGCCAGCGCGACGACCTCCTCGGGCATCGCCGGCAGCAGGGCGTTCACCACTGCCTGGTGTTCCTCGACGGTGCGCATCCGCCCATCCTGGCCGATCACCCCGGCTGCCGGCCCGGCGCCTGCCGGTTACTGTCCCGGGCACCGAGGAACGAGAGGGAGGACCGACGTGGCGGAGATCGACCGGATGCTCGAGGCGAACGCGGCCTGGGCGGAGCGCTTCCCCGGCAGCAAGCCGGTGCGCCCGGCCCGCAAGGTGGCCGTCGTCGCGTGCATGGACGCGCGCATCCCGCTGTTCGGCGTGCTGGGCCTGGAGGTCGGTGATGCGCACGTCATCCGCAACGCCGGCGGTGTGGTCACCGAGGACGTCGTCCGGTCGCTCACCATCAGCCAGCACGCGCTGGGCACCCGGGAGATCGTGCTCATCCACCACACCAACTGCGGGCTGCAGGCGACCGACGACGTCAGCTTCTCCGACACGGTCTTCGAGGCGACCGGCCGGCGTCCCCCGTGGGCGGCGCGCGCCTTCTCGGACGTGGACGCCGACGTGCGCGAGTCGATCGCGCTGATCAAGGAGAGCCCGTACCTCCTCTCCCACGAGGTGCGGGGCTTCGTCTACGACGTCGACACGGGGCTGCTCCGGGAGATCCAGGGCCCCGGCCCGGGGGCGTAGCCGCCGCTGGTACTGTTCTCGGTTGGCGCGCGCGAGCCGGCTGGTGCTGCGCGCGTCGATCCACGTCTCCCGTGCTCGGTGAGGCGAACCACCAGCCACCCCGACGACGAGGAGTCGAGCGCCCGTGCGCACGTACACCCCCAAGCCCGGCGAGATCGCCCGGGCCTGGCACGTCATCGACGCCACCGATGTGGTGCTCGGTCGACTGGCCAGCCAGACCGCGCAGCTCCTGCGCGGCAAGCACAAGCCCCAGTACGCCCCGCACGTCGACGTCGGCGACTTCGTCGTCATCATCAACGCCGGCAAGGTCGCCCTGACCGGGTCGAAGCGGGACGACAAGCGCGCCTACCGGCACTCCGGTCACCCGGGTGGTCTCAAGACCATCAACGTGGGCGACCAGCTCCGCACCCACCCCGACCGCGTCGTCGAGCGCGCGATCAAGGGCATGCTGCCGCACAACACCCTCGGGCGTCAGATGCTCTCCAAGCTCAAGGTCTACGCCGGCCCGGAGCACCCGCACGCCGCGCAGCAGCCCCAGACCTACGAGATCAAGCAGGTGGCCCAGTGACCAGCGCACTGACCGTGACCGACGCCGACGGGCGTCCGATCCAGACCGTCGGCCGCCGCAAGGAGGCCGTCGTCCGCGTGCGGCTGCTCCCCGGCACCGGCCAGTTCACGCTGAACGGTCGCACCCTCGAGCAGTACTTCCCGAACAAGGTGCACCAGCAGCTCATCCGTGAGCCGTTCGTGACCCTCGAGAAGGCCGAGCAGTACGACGTCGTCGCCCTGCTCAAGGGTGGTGGCGTCACCGGCCAGGCCGGCGCGCTGCGCCTGGGCATCGCCCGCGCCCTGATCGAGGTCGAGGCCGAGGACCGTCCGGCCCTCAAGAAGGCCGGCTTCCTCACCCGTGACCCCCGGGTCAAGGAGCGCAAGAAGTACGGGCTCAAGAAGGCCCGCAAGGCTCCTCAGTACTCCAAGCGCTGACCCGTCCCTTGGGTCGCCTGTTCGGTACGGACGGCGTCCGCGGAAGGGCCAACTCCGAGCTCACCCCGGAGTTGGCCCTCTCCGTGGCGCGCGCCGCCGCCGGAGTGCTCGCCGACCGCGACGGGACCTCGCGTCCCGTCGCGGTCGTCGGGCGTGACCCCCGCGCCAGCGGGGAGATGCTCGAGGCCGCGGTCGTCGCGGGCCTCACGAGCGCCGGAGCCGAGGTGCTCCTGGCCGGTGTCGTCCCGACGCCGGCACTGGCCTACCTGACCGGCCGCGCCGACGCCGACCTCGGCGTCATGATCTCGGCCAGCCACAACCCGATGCCCGACAACGGCATCAAGCTCTTCAGCCGGGGCGGGCACAAGCTGCCCGATGCCCTCGAGGCCGCCATCGAGCAGACCGTCGCCTCCGGCTCGTCCGAGGACCACCGGCCCACCGGCGCCGGCATCGGCCGCGTCAGCGCGCTCTCCGACGGCATCGACGCCTACCTCGAGCACCTGCTCTCCACCGTCGACCGGCCCCTGTCCGGGCTCTCCGTCGTCGTCGACGGCGCCCACGGTGCGGCGGCCTCCGCCGCCCCGGAGGCCTATCGCCGCGCCGGTGCCACCGTGCACGCGATCGGCTGCGAGCCCGACGGCTGGAACATCAACGACGGCATCGGGTCCACCCACCTCGGCCCGCTGATCGACGCGGTCCGCGAGAAGGGTGCCGACATCGGCATCGCCCACGACGGCGACGCCGACCGCTGCCTGGCCGTCTCGGCCTCCGGCGAGGTCGTCGACGGCGACGCCATCCTCGCGATCTGCGCGCTGGCGCTGCACGAGCGGGGCGCGCTCAAGTCCGACACCGTGGTCGCGACCGTGATGAGCAACCTCGGCTTCCACCACACGATGCGCGACGCCGGCATCGGGGTGCACACCACTGCCGTCGGTGACCGGTACGTGCTCGAGGCGCTGCGGGCCCGTGACCTCAGCCTCGGCGGCGAGCAGAGCGGCCACCTCGTCTTCCTCGAGCACGCGACGACCGGCGACGGCGTGCTCACCGGCCTGGCCCTGCTCTCGCGCATGGCCGCCACCGGCGCCTCGTTGGCCGAGCTCGGCTCCGTGGTGCACCGGCTCCCGCAGGTGCTCATCAACGTGCCCGTGCAGGACCGGCTCGCCGTCGCCGAGAGCGACGAGGTCGCGGCGGCCGTCAACGCGGTGGAGGAGGAGCTCGGCGACTCCGGGCGCGTCCTCCTGCGGCCGTCGGGCACCGAGCAGCTGGTCCGCGTCATGGTCGAGGCCCCGACCCAGGAAGTGGCCGACGAGGTGGCGCAACGCCTCGCCGGCGTGGTCGCCCGGGTCTCCTGATCCCGGCGGAGGCCCTCACCCCAGGGGGGTCCACCGGCCCGTGGCCGGGCTCGTCCACCGTTCCCGGCCGGTACCCTCGGTCCAATGTGCGGCATCGTGGGGTACGTCGGTCCGCAGGGCGCGCTGGACGTCGTCCTGGAGGGCCTCCGTCGGCTGGAGTACCGCGGGTACGACTCGGCCGGCGTCGCTCTCCTCTCCGACGGTGAGCTGAGCACGGCCAAGAAGGCCGGCAAGCTCGCCAACCTGGAGAAGGAGCTGGCCGAGCAGCCGCTGCCGGCGGCCACGATCGGCATCGGGCACACGCGCTGGGCCACGCACGGTGGGCCGACCGACCGCAACGCCCACCCGCACGTCTCCGCCGACCGCTCGGTCGCGGTGATCCACAACGGCATCATCGAGAACTTCGCCGCCCTGCGCGCCGAGTGCGAGACCGCCGGCGTCGAGTTCACCTCCGAGACCGACACCGAGGTCGTCGCGCACCTGCTCGCCGCCGTGTACCGGGACACCCCGGAGGGCGAGGGCCGGTTCGCCGAGGCCATGCGCACCGTGTGCCAGCGGCTGGAGGGTGCCTTCACCCTCGTCGCCACGCACGTGGCCGAGCCGGACACGCTGGTCGCAGCCCGCCGCAGCAGCCCGCTGGTCGTGGGCGTCGGCGAGACCGCCGACGGGACCCCCGAGTACTTCCTCGGCTCCGACGTCGCCGCCTTCATCGGGCACACCCGGGAGGCGCGCGAGCTCGGCCAGGACCAGGTCGTGGAGATCGACCGCACCCGCGGCCTGACCGTCACCGGCTTCGACGGGACGCCCGCCGAACCGGCCGCCTACACCGTCGACTGGGACGCCGCCGCCGCGGAGAAGGGCGGCTACGACTGGTTCATGCTCAAGGAGATCGCCGAGCAGCCCCAGGCGATCGCCGACACGCTCCTGGGCCGGCTGGGCGAGGACGGGAATCTGCTGCTGGACGAGGTCCGCCTCTCCGACCAGGAGCTGCGCGACATCGACAAGATCTTCGTCGTCTCCTGCGGCACCTCGTTCCACGCCGGCCTGATCGCGAAGTACGCCATCGAGCACTGGACCCGCATCCCGGTCGAGGTGGAGGTCGCGAGCGAGTTCCGCTACCGCGACCCGGTGCTGGACCGCTCGACGCTCGTCGTCGTGATCAGCCAGTCCGGCGAGACCATGGACACCCTGATGGCGATGCGGCACGCCAAGGAGCAGAAGGCCCGCGTGCTGGCCATCTGCAACGCCAACGGGTCGACCATCCCGCGGGAGTCCGACGCCGTGCTCTACACGCACGCCGGCCCCGAGGTCGCCGTCGCCTCGACCAAGGCCTTCCTCAGCCAGATCGTCGCCTGCTACCTGGTCGGGTTGTTCCTCGCCCAGGTGCGCGGCGTGAAGTACGAGGACGAGATCGCGGCCATCGTCGACGACCTCCGCGAGCTGCCGGCCAAGGTGGCCCGCGTCCTCGAGGACATGGAGGAGGTGCGCGCGCTGGGCCGGTCGCTGGCCGACGCGGGCACGATCCTGTTCCTCGGCCGGCACGTCGGCTACCCGGTGGCGCTGGAGGGTGCGCTCAAGCTCAAGGAGCTCGCCTACATCCACGCCGAGGGCTTCGCCGCCGGCGAGCTGAAGCACGGGCCGATCGCGGTCATCGACCAGGGCACACCGGTCGTCGTCGTGGTCCCGTCGCCGCGCAGCCGCAACTCGGTGCACGGGAAGGTGGTCTCCAACATCCAGGAGGTCCGCGCCCGCGGCGCCCGCACCATCGTGATCGCCGAGGAGGGCGACGACGACGTCGTGCCCTACGCCGACCACCTGATCCGGGTGCCCCGCACCCCGACGCTGATGGCACCGGTGGTCACCACCGTGCCGCTGCAGGTGCTGGCCTGCGAGATCGCCGACACCCGCGGGTTCGACGTCGACCAGCCGCGCAACCTGGCCAAGTCCGTCACCGTCGAGTAGCAGAAGGACCCCTTCGCCCCCCACCGCTCGCTCCGCTCGCGGCGGGCCCCTGCGAAGGGGCCGTTCCAGCACGTCACCTGCTGGCGGCCGGGCGGTACCGGGGTCGCGGCTCGACCGCCGCGCTGTGGTCGTCGGCGCCTCGCTGCAGCGCGGCACCGGTGACCGCACGGCGGCGGTGACGGCGTGCCGAGGCGCGCGGCCCGCGGGGGCGGCAGACTGACCCGGTGATCATCGGGGTGGGCATCGACGTGGTGCCGGTCGAGCGGTTCGCGGAGTCGCTCACCCGCACGCCAGGTCTGCGCGACCGTCTCTTCACCGCGGCCGAGCAGGTCACGCCCTCGGGCAACCCGCGCACCGGTGAGTCGCTGGCCGCGCGGTTCGCGGCCAAGGAGGCGCTGGCCAAAGCGCTCGGCGCCCCCGGCGACCTGCACTGGCACGACGCCGAGGTGACCGTCGGCGAGCACGGCCGGCCGCACCTCGCGGTGCGCGGCTC
The DNA here is from genome assembly GCF_003319095.1 of Blastococcus sp. TBT05-19. Classification (GTDB taxonomy): domain Bacteria; phylum Actinomycetota; class Actinomycetes; order Mycobacteriales; family Geodermatophilaceae; genus Blastococcus. Next base: position 208,858 of record NZ_QOHI01000003.1, read on the forward strand.
GGTCGCCGGCCGTGCCGCCCAGCTGGGCGTCTCGTCCTGGCACGTCTCGCTCAGCCACGACGGCGGCATCGCCTCGGCGGTCGTGATCGCCGAGGGCCTCGGCCGGGACGTCCCGTGATCGGGCTGCACCCCGCCGCCGAGGTCCGCGCCGCCGAGGCGCCCCTCCTGGCCGCGCTGCCGGCCGGCGCGCTCATGCAGCGGGCCGCGACGGGCCTGGGCGTCGTCTGCCTGCGGTTGCTCGGACGCACCTACGGCAGGAGCGCCGTCCTGCTGGTGGGGGCGGGCGACAACGGCGGGGACGCGCTGCACGCCGGTGCGCTGCTCGCGGGGAGGGGTGTGCGGGTCACCGCCGTCCTGCTGGCTCCCGAGCGCGCGCACCCCGGCGGGCTGGCCGCCCTCCGGCGGGCCGGCGGCCGGACGGTCGCCCCCGACGACGCGGGACCGGTCCTCGACCGCGCCGACCTCGTGCTCGACGGGATCGTGGGCATCGGCGGGGTCGGCAGCCTGCGCCCGCCGGCCGCCGCACTGGTCGAGCGGGCCGCGTCGGGACCGGCGCTCATGGTGGCCGTCGACGTGCCGAGCGGGGTCGACGCCGACACCGGCGCCGTCGAGGGTGCTGCCTTCCCGGCCACGCACACCGTCACGTTCGGCGCGGTGAAGCCCGGCCTCGTCGTCGGCGAGGGGCGCGCCTGCGCCGGTGAGGTGCACCTGGTCGACATCGGCCTGACCGAGCACCTGCCGCCCGCGAGGGCCTGGCAGCTCACCGACGACGACGTCGCGGCCCGGCTGCCCGTGCCGGAGGCCGGCGACGACAAGTACTCGCAGGGCGTGGTGGGGATCGTCGCGGGCTCGACGACCTACCCCGGGGCCGGGGTGCTGTGCACCGGCGCCGCCCTGCGCACCCGGCCCGGGCTCGTCCGCTACGCCGGGACGGCGGCCGACGGCGTGCGGGCGGCGTGGCCGGAGGTGATCGTGACCGACGGCCGGCCCGCGGACGCCGGGCGGGTGCAGGCGTGGGTCGTGGGCCCGGGGATGGGCACCGACGACGACGCGCGCAGCGTGCTGGCCGAGGTGCTGGCCACCGACCTCCCGGTGCTCGTGGACGCCGACGCGCTGACCCTGCTGGCCGCGGAGCCGGACCTGGTGCGCGGCCGTTCCGCGCCGACGGTGCTCACCCCGCACGACCGCGAGTTCGCCCGGTTCGGGTTCGAGGTGGGCGCCGACCGCATCGCGTCGGCCCGGCGGCTGGCCGCCGACCTGGGTGCCGTCGTCCTGCTCAAGGGCGAGGCCACGGTGGTCGCGGACCCCGGCGGCACCGCCTGGGTCAACGCCACGGGCACCCCATGGCTGGCGACGGCGGGTACCGGCGACGTGCTCTCGGGCATCGCCGGGGCGCTCCTGGCCACCGGGCTCCCGGCGGCCGAGGCGGCGGCGGTGGCGACCCACGTGCACGGCCGGGCCGGGCAGGCCGCCTCCGCCGGTGGGCCGCTGATCGCCGGTGACCTGGTGCGGCACCTGCCCGAGGCGATCGGCCGGGTGCGCGGTGCCCGAACGGAGCGCCTGCCAGACTCGGCTCCGTGACGAACGGGACCGGGGCCGAAGTCGTGGTCGACCTCGACGCGATCGCGGCCAACACCTCGGTGCTGCGCGAGCGCGTGGGGCGGCCGCTGATGGCTGTCGTGAAGGCCGACGGCTACGGCCACGGCCTGCTGCCGGCGGCCCGGGCCGCCCTGGCCGGGGGTGCCGACCAGCTCGGCGTGGCCGTCCTCGCGGAGGGGCTGGCGCTGCGGGCCGCCGGCATCACCGCGCCGGTGCTGGCCTGGCTCCACGGCCCCGGTGCCGACTTCGCCGCGGCGCTGACCGCCGACCTGGAGGTGTCGGTCAACGCGGGGTGGGGGCTGGCCGAGGTGGTCGCCGCCGCGCGGGCCACCGGCCGGCCGGCCCGGCTGCACCTGTGCGTGGACACGGGGCTGTCCCGCGAGGGCGCGACCACGGCCGAGTGGCCCGAGCTGGTCGCCGCGGCGGCCCGCGCGCAGGCCGACGGCGACGTCACCGTGGTCGGGCTGTGGAGCCACATGGCCTACGCCGACGCCCCGACCCACCCCACCATCGGCTCCCAGGTGCGGGTGTTCGAGGAGGCGGTGGCGGTCGCCCGTGCCGCCGGCCTCACCGACGCCCGCCGGCACCTGGCCAACTCCGCGGCCACCGTCGCCCTGCCCGACACCTGGTTCGACATGGTCCGCCCGGGGATCGCCGTCTACGGGCTGGACCCGCTCGGCGGGAACGCCGCCGACCACGGGCTGCGGCCGGCGATGAGCGTGCGGGCCCGCGTGGCGCTGACCAAGCGCGTGCCGGCCGGCGCCGGGGTGTCCTACGGCCACACGTACACGACGCCCGCGGAGACGACGCTCGCCCTGGTGCCGGTCGGCTACGCCGACGGCGTGCCCCGCGCCGGCGGGAACTCCGCGCCCGTCCTCGCGGCCGGTGCGCAGCGCACGATCGCCGGCCGGGTGTGCATGGACCAGTTCGTCGTCGACGTCGGCGACGCCGCCGTCGCGCCGGGGGACGAGGTGGTCCTCTGGGGTCCCGGTGACGCCGGTGAGCCGACCGCCCAGCAGTGGGCCGACGCCGTCGGCACGATCCACTACGAGCTGGTCACCCGGATCGGGGGCCGGTTCGCCCGCCGCTACGTCGGCTCCGCGGGAGCGGTCTGATGGCCCGCGCGAAGCCCCCGGCCCCGAAGCACCCGCGCGGCCACACCGCCGGCGTGGTCGGCGCCGTCCTGGGCCTGGCCGCCGCCGGGACCGCCGCCGGCGTCGCGGTCAGCAAGATCGCTGCCCGGCGGGTGCGCGCCGCCGAGCTGGGGCCGGCGGCGGAGCTGCCGGAGAACCTGACCCCGGGCCAGCTGCGCCAGGTCGACCCGCTCGGCCTCGAGTCGCGGCCGGCGGACCGCACCGCGCTGGTGCAGACCGACGACGGCGTGCTGCTGGCGGTGGAGGAGATCGGCCCGCGGGACGCTCCGCTGACCGTCGTCTTCGTGCACGGGTACACGCTGTCGATGGCGTCCTGGGCGTTCCAGCGGCAGTCCCTCGGCGCGGAGCTGGCGACGGAGAACGGGCACCGGCCCCAGGCGCGGCTGGTGTTCTACGACCAGCGCGGCCACGGCGCCTCCGGACGCGGGAGGTCGGAGAACTCGACGATCGAGCAGGCGGCCCGCGACCTGCTGGCGGTGCTCGACGCCCGGGTACCCCGCGGGCCGGTCGTGCTCGTGGGCCACTCCATGGGCGGCATGACGATCATGGGCCTGGCGGCGCTGCGACCTAAGCTGTTCGGCAGCCGCGTCGTCGGTGCCGCGCTGGTGGCGACCTCCAGCGGCCAGCTGGCCGACCTGAACTTCGGCCTGCCCGACGTGCTCACCCGCGTGCGCGCGACCGTCCTGCCGGTCGCGGCGTGGACGATGCGCCACCGGCCGGCGTTCGCCGAGCGCACCCGGCGGGTGGCCGCCGAGCTGGTGTCGGTCGCCACGCGCTCGCTGTCCTTCGGCTCCTCCGACGTCGACCCGGCGCTGGGGCGCTACGTGGACGCGATGATCGCCGGTACGCCGGTCGAGGTGATCGCGGAGTTCTACCCGGCGATCGCGGGCCTGGACCACACGGGATCGCTGGCGCCGCTGCGCGCGGTGCCCACGCTGGTGCTCACCGGCGACCGGGACAAGCTGATCCCCCAGGAGCACAGCGACCGCATCGTGGAGCAGCTGCCGGACTCGGAGTACGTGGTGGTGGCCGGTGCCGGCCACATGGTGCAGCTGGAGCGGCCGGCCGAGGTCGACCAGGCACTGACCGCGCTGCTGCGCCGCGCCGGCGCCGGGCGGCCCCGGAGGTCCCGGTGAGCCCGGTGGGCACCGACCACGACGCCCGCACGGTGGCGGCCGCCGCCGCGGCCGCCCCGGACTGGACGTCGCTGGCCGCCGCGGCACGCACCTGCGTGGCCTGCCCGGAGCTGGCCGCGACCCGGCAGCACGTCGTCGTGGGTGACGTGCCGCCCACCGGTCGTCCCCGGCTCGTGCTGGTCGGCGAGGCGCCCGGGGCCACCGAGGACGAGACGGGGCGGCCCTTCGTCGGGAAGTCCGGCGCGCTGCTGGACCTGCTGCTCGGTGAAGCCGGGCTGGACCGCGCCGAGGCCGCCGTGCTCAACGTCGTGAAGTGCCGCCCGCCGGGCAACCGCACCCCGAAGGCGCCCGAGGTGGCACGGTGCAGCGGGTGGCTCCGCCGGCAGCTGGACCTGCTGGACGCGCCGGTGGTCGTCGCGCTCGGGCTGTCGTCGGCCAAGTGGTTCCTCGGGCCCCGCACCGTCCTCGCCGCCGTCCGCGGCCGTCCGCACGAGGTCGACGGCCGCTCGGTGTGGGCGACCTACCACCCCTCGGCGGCCATCCGGTTCGGCCCGAACGGCGCCCCGCGGGCGGGTCTGCTGGCCGACCTCACCGCCGTCGCCGCCACCCTGGGAGGAGCCCCGTGAACCGCGAGCACGTGCTGGCGACGCTCGCCGACACCCACGCGCTGGGCCGGCGGCTGGCCGACCTGGCGCGGCCGGGGGATCTGCTGGTGCTGGTCGGCCCGCTCGGCGCCGGCAAGACCGCGCTCACCCAGGGCATCGGCGCGGGCCTGGGCGTGCGGGAGCCGGTCACCTCGCCCACGTTCGTCATCGCCCGGGTGCACCGCGAGGGCCGGATCCCGCTGGTGCACGTCGACGCCTACCGGCTGGGCGGGCACGCCGACGTCGACGACCTGGACCTCGACGCCTCCACCGAGGAGTCGGTGACCGTCGTCGAGTGGGGGCAGGGGCTGGTGGAGCAGCTGGCCGACGAGCACCTCGAGGTGCGGTTGGACCGGCGCGACGACGAGGTCCGCACCGCCGTCCTGGTGCCGCACGGACCGGGCTGGGAGCAGCGGCTCGATTGAGGCGGTCAGCTCCGGAAGACGACCAGCCGGAGCACCACGAAGTTGACCGCCGTCCCCAGCCCCTGGGACAGCGCCCAGGCCAGCGGCACCCGCCACGAGGAGCCGGGGAGGGCCGTCAGGGCGAGGGCGTTGGTGGCCAGGATGACGACGAAGGTCGTGCCGTAGAGCAGCGCGAACGACGCCGCGCGCCGGCGGCTCCCGGGCACCGCGAACGCCCACCGCCGGTTCAGCGCGTACGCCGTCGTCGTGCCGGCGCCGAAGCTGAGCGCACGGGCCGCGTACGTCGCCAGCCCCAGGTGCAGGCCGAGCAGGTAGACGCCGAGGTCGACCAGCGCGCTCCCCGCGCCCACGATGCCGAACCGGACGAGCTGGCCGAACCACCCCGGACGGTCGGCACCGGTGCTGGCCACCTGGCTAGCCTGCCGCAATGACCACGGAGCGCTCTCCCCGGGTGGAGCTCGTGCAGCTGGACCGGGAGACCTTGCGTGCGCTCGCCGACGGCGACCTCGCCGCCGCCGAGGCGGGGGCGCCGGTGCCGCTGAGCCCCTACCTGGCCGGCCCGGAGTGCCGGCCGGTGTGGGATATCCGTGCGGTGCAGGTGGTCGTGGACCCGCCGAGCGCCGACTGGGTCACGCGTGTCGTCTGGGACCCCGAGCGCCGGCTGGCCGTGGGCCGGGCCGGCTTCCACGGCCCGCCGGACGGCGACGGCATGGTCGAGGTCGGGTACTCCATCGACCCGGACCACCGGCGGCAGGGGTACGCCCGGGCCGCGCTGCGTGCGCTGATCGCGTGGGCCGCGGACGCGCCGGGCGTCTCGGTCGTGCGTGCCTCGGTCAGCCCGGAGAACACCCCCTCGCTGAACCTGGTGCGCGCGCACGGGTTCGTCGCGGTCGGCGAGCAGGTCGACGAGGAGGACGGGCTGGAGATCATCCACGAGCGCCGCCCGTGACCGCGCACCCCTCATGGGGCGCCCTGGTGGAGCGGCTCGGCGGCACCGCCGGGGCCGCGGACTAACCTGGCCTGCCGTGCTCGTCCTCGCGCTCGACACCGCCACCCCGACCCTCGTCGCAGGCGTCGCTCGGTGGACCCCCGACGGCGGCGCGGAGGTGCTCGCCGAGCACGCCGTCCCCTCGGGCACGAAGCACGCCGAGCTGCTGACCCCGGCCATCCGCGGGGCGCTGTCCGACGCCGGGGTCGCGCTGGCCGACGTCGAGGCCGTGGTCACGGGGCTGGGCCCGGGACCGTTCACCGGCCTGCGGGTCGGCGTGGTCACCGCCGCGGCGATCGCCGACGCCCGGGGGCTGCCCGTCGTCGGCGTGTGCTCCCTGGACGCGGTGGGCTCGGGTGCGCGCACGGTCGTGACCGACGCCCGGCGCAAGGAGGTCTACTGGGCCACCTACGCCGCCGACGGCAGCCGCACCGACGGGCCCGCCGTCGTCCGGCCGGAGGAGCTCGGCCTGCCCGGACCCTTCACCGGGGACGCGGCGTTCGCCGCCCGGCTGGGCGCCGACGTCGCACCGGCCGACGTCACGACCGCGGGGCTGCTGCGCGCAGCGGCGGCGCAGCTCGCCGACCCCGCGTCCGCCGGCCCCCTGGTGCCGCTGTACCTCCGCCGGCCCGACGCGGTGCCGCCGACGTCGATCAAGGCGGTCACGCAGTGACCCGGCTCCGGCCGATGCGACTGGCGGACATCCCCGCGGTGATGGTGCTCGAGGAGGAGCTCTTCGCGCCCGACACCTGGACGGCGCAGATGTACCGCGAGGAGCTGGCCGAGACCGGTACACGCCACTACCTGGTCGCCGAGGACGGAGACGCCGTCGTCGGGTACGCCGGCCTCATCGCCTACGCCGACGAGGCGCACGTGGCGACCATCGGCGTCACCGGGACCCGGCAGGGCGAGGGCATCGGGGCGCAGCTGCTCGACGCGCTGCTGGCCGAGGCCGACCGGCGGCGCAGCCCCGTGGTGCTGCTCGAGGTGCGCGCGGACAACGAGCTGGCCCAGGGGCTGTACCGGCGGCGCGGGTTCGCCGAGATCGGCCGCCGGCCGAGGTACTACCAGCCCAGTGGCACCGACGCCGTGGTGATGCAGAGGGAGCGGTCGTGAAGCAGGAACCGATCGTCCTGGGGTTCGAGACCTCGTGCGACGAGACCGGCGTGGGCATCGTCCGCGGGCACACGCTGCTCGCCGACGCCCTGGCGACGTCGATGGCCGAGCACGAGCGGTTCGGCGGGGTGGTCCCGGAGATCGCCTCCCGGGCGCACCTGGAGGCGATGGTCCCCACGGTGCACCGCGCCCTGGCCGAGGCCGGCATCAGCGCGTCCGACGTCGACGCCGTGGCGGTCACCTCCGGTCCGGGGCTGACGGGCGCGCTGCTGGTCGGGGTGGCCGCCGCGAAGGCCTACGCCCTGGCCCTGGGCAAGCCGCTGTACGGCGTCAACCACCTGGCCGCGCACGTCGCCGTCGACGAGCTGCAGCACGGGCCGCTGGCCGAGCCGTCGATCGCGATGCTGGTCTCGGGCGGGCACAGCTCGCTGCTGCTGGTGCCGGACCTCGCGCAGGAGGTGCAGTCCCTGGGCCGCACCATCGACGACGCGGCGGGGGAGGCCTTCGACAAGGTGGCCCGCGTGCTCGGCCTGCCCTTCCCGGGCGGCCCGCCGATCGACCGCGCCGCCCGCGAGGGCGACCCGGGCGCGATCGCGTTCCCGCGGGGTCTCACCGGTCCGCGCGACGCGGCCTACGACTTCTCGTTCTCCGGGCTGAAGACCGCCGTCGCGCGGTGGATCGAGGCGCGCGAGCGGGCGGGTGAGCCGGTGCCGGTGGCCGACGTCGCCGCGTCCTTCCAGGAGGCCGTCGCCGACGTGCTGACCGCCAAGGCGGTGCGCGCGTGCAAGGACCACGGCGTGGACCACCTGGTGCTCGGCGGGGGAGTGGCGGCCAACTCGAGGCTGCGGGCGCTGGCCGAGGAGCGCTGCGCCGCGGCCGGGATCGTGCTGCGGGTGCCCAGCCCCAAGCTCTGCACCGACAACGGGGCGATGGTGGCCGCGCTCGGCTCGCGGCTGGTGGCCGCCGGCGTCGCGCCGTCGGCTCCCGACCTGGGAGCGGACAGCTCGTTGCCGATCGAGACGGTGAGCCGCTGACCCCGTGGTCACCGCAGGGCCAGCACCACGCAGACCACGGCCAGGGCCAGCGCCACGGGTGTCATGACTGCGCGTTCGGGCCGGCTGCGGGAGGCGGCGTTCATCGCGACGCCGAGGGCGAAGTAGCCCGCGAGCACCCAGATGCCGACCTCGGCCGCGCTGTCCGGGAGGACGTCGACGGCGCCGGCCGCCTGCAGGATGACCAGGGCGAACAGCGCGTAGAGCGCGATCGACACCGCGCTGGCGATCCGCAGCGGCACCGGCAGGACGTCGTGCCGGCCGCCCCAGGCGTACCGGCCGAGCGGCGCCCCGGCGGCCAGCACCACCTGCAGGACCGCCAGGCAGTTCAGGAGGACGACTCCGACCATCGCGACGATCATGATCACGCCGGCACGCTAGCGGCCCTCAGGTCCGGACGTCGCAGACCAGCGTTGTGGGTGCGCCGGCGACCCGGGTGACGACGACGGTCGCCGTCCCGCGGGCGTCGGTGCGCAGCTGGCGGGCGAGGGTCTCCGGCTCGATCGCCGACCCCCGCTTCTTCACCACGACCCGGCCGACCCCGCGCTCGCGCAGCAGGGCGCGGAGCTTCTTGAGGTTGAACGGCAGCACCTCGTCGATCCGGTAGGAGCTCACCCACGGGCTCTCGGCGGCGGCGTCGGAGGTCAGGTAGGCGATCGTCGGGTCGACCAGGGTCGCGCCGAGGTCGGCGGCGACCAGCGACACCAGCCCCGAGCGGATCACCGCCGGGTCGGGCTCGTGCAACCAGCCGCGCACCGGCCCGGCCGACGCCGGGCCGGGGTCGGAGTCCGCGGTCAGCTCGTGCACGACGCCGTCGCGAACGACCGTCGCGCGCCGCCAGGTCTCCGCCACCGCGGATCCCCACAGCAGCGCCTCGACGATCGAGCCGCCGACCGACACCCACTCCGCCTCGACCCCGGCCGGCACGCGGTCGTGGTCCAGCCCGGGGGCGACCTTGACCACCGAGGTCGGGACCTTCTCCAGCAGCTCGACCACCGTCGACCACGGGGGCGACCACGTGTCGGGGTCCAGCTGCCGCCTGCCGCCGGCACGGCGGGCGGGGTCGAGGACCGCTGCGCCGCAGCCGGCGACCTCCCGGCCCCGGGCCGCCGCCACCATCTCCACGGCGTCCCCGGCGACCACCCAGACGTCGTCGATCCCCAGGGCCTCCACGTTCAGGGCGGTGAGCTCGCGGGCGACCGGATCGACGTCGACGGCGAGCACCCTGGCCCCGGCGCGGGCGAGCGCGATCGTGTCGGTGCCCGCCGCGCACCCGAGGTCGGCGACGGAGTCGGCACCCCCGGCCAGCAGGCGGGCTGCGCGCCGCGCGGCGAGCTCGGGGCGCCCGGCCTGCTCCAGGGCGTCGGAGGTGAACAGCATCCGGTCGGCGTCGGCCCCGAAGGTCGCCCGTGCCTTGTGCCGCTGGCGCGCGATGCCCCAGGCAGGGCCGGCCAGGTCGGTGCCCACCTCGGCGCGCAGCCGGCTCAGCGCGGCGACCGCGTCGACGCGGTCGTCCAGCAGCGCCGCCGCCCGGGCCAGCGCCACCGCGCCCTCGGGCGTCGCCAGGGCGCGCAGCTGGCGCACCGTCTCGGCGGTCTGCTCCTCGGGTACCGGGTCCACCGGGACAGCGTGGCGTACGGACCGGTCCGCGCTCCGGTCACCCACCCCGGGGACCAGGTTGAGCGGCTGGCACTCTCGTAGGTAGAGTGCCAAAGCGACACGGGCTGGCGCCCGACCCCCGCGACGGCGGGTGCCCGGATCCCGTGCCACAGCATCAGCACCACCGCAGTACCGCACCACCATCCACAGCCGTCCGACACCGAAGGGGGCGTCACCGACGTGACGACCGCTACCAAGGTCAGCATCAAGCCGCTGGAGGACCGGGTCGTGGTCCAGGCCAACGAGGCCGAGACCACCACCGCCTCCGGTCTGGTCATCCCGGACACCGCCAAGGAGAAGCCCCAGGAGGGCACCGTCGTCGCCGTCGGCCCCGGCCGCATCGACGACAACGGCAACCGCGTCCCGCTCGACGTGAACGTCGGCGACGTGGTCATCTACTCCAAGTACGGCGGCACCGAGGTCAAGTACAGCGGCCAGGACTACCTCGTCCTCTCCGCCCGCGACCTGCTCGCCGTCGTGGAGAAGTGACCTCGCGTCACCCGCAGCACCAGTAAGTCCTTCGACCGCCCCGGGCGACCCGAACTCGGGTCCCGGGGCGGTCGTCTTTCGCCTGCACTCATTGATCGGACAAGCCCATGGCCAAGATCATCAAGTTCAACGAGGACGCCCGCCGGGCCCTCGAGCGCGGTGTCGACAAGCTCGCCGACGCCGTCCGGGTGACGATCGGCCCGCGCGGCCGCAACGTCGTCCTCGACAAGAAGTTCGGCGCTCCGACCATCACCAACGACGGCGTCACCATCGCCCGCGAGGTCGAGCTCGACGACCCCTACGAGAACCTCGGTGCGCAGCTCGCCAAGAGCGTCGCCACCAAGACCAACGACGTCGCCGGTGACGGCACGACCACGGCGACCGTGCTGGCCCAGGCGCTGGTGCACGAGGGCATGCGCAACGTCGCCGCCGGCGCCAGCCCGCTGGGCCTCGGCCGCGGCATGCGCGCCGCCGTCGACGCGGTGCACGCCGCCCTCGACGCCGCCGCCATCCCGGTGGACAAGCGTGAGGACATCGCCGGCGTCGCCACCATCTCCGCCCAGGACGCCGAGGTCGGCGAGCTGATCGGCGAGGCGATGGAGCGCGTCGGCAAGGACGGCGTCATCACCGTCGAGGAGAGCAACACCCTGCACACCGAGCTCGACGTCACCGAGGGCGTCCAGTTCGACAAGGGCTACCTCTCGCCGTACTTCGTCACCGACCAGGAGGCCATGGAGGCCGTCCTGGACGACGCCCTGCTCCTGCTGGTCAGCGGCAAGGTGAGCGCGCTCGCCGAGCTGCTCCCGCTGCTGGAGAAGGTGCTCTCGACCGGTGGCCGCCCGCTGCTGATCGTCGCCGAGGACGTCGAGGGCGAGGCGCTGTCCACCCTGGTCGTCAACTCCATCCGCAAGACCATCAAGGTCGTCGCGGTCAAGGCGCCCTACTTCGGTGACCGCCGCAAGGCGTTCATGACCGACCTCGCCGTCGTCACCGGCGGTCAGGTCGTCAGCGAGGACGTCGGCCTCAAGCTCGACCAGGTCGGCCTCGAGGTGCTCGGCACCGCCCGCCGCGTGACGGTCACCAAGGACGCCACCACCATCGTCGACGGTGGCGGCACCTCCGAGGCGATCGGCGACCGCGTGGCGCAGATCCGCCGCGAGATCGACGCCACCGACTCCGACTGGGACCGCGAGAAGCTCCAGGAGCGCCTCGCGAAGCTCGCCGGCGGCATCGGCGTCATCCGGGTCGGCGCGGCCACCGAGGTCGAGCTGAAGGAGCGCAAGCACCGCATCGAGGACGCCATCGCGGCCACCCGCGCGGCGGTCGAGGAGGGTGTGATCCCCGGTGGCGGTTCCGCGCTGGTGCACGCCGCCGCGGCGATCGACGCCCTCTCGCTCGAGGGCGACGAGCTGACCGGTGCCCGTGCGGTGCGCGCGGCGCTGGACGCCCCGATGGTGCAGATCGCGGAGAACGCCGGCTTCGAGGGCCGCGTCGTCGTCGCCAAGGTCCGCGAGGCCGGCGCGGGTCAGGGCTTCAACGCCGCGACCGGTGAGTACGGCGACCTGGCCGCCCAGGGTGTCATCGACCCGGTCAAGGTCACCAAGGCCGCGCTCGGCAACGCCGTCTCCATCGCGGCGATGGTGCTCACGACCGACTCCGCCGTCGTCGAGGCTCCCGAGGAGGAGCACGACCACGCCGGGGGCGGGCACCACACGCACGGCCACTCGCACGGCGGGCACGGCCACAGCCACTGACGGAGGGAGCCCCCTGCTGCGGCAGGGGGCTCCGTCCCGGCACCGCACGAACGAGAGGGCCGGTCCAGCGAATGCTGGACCGGCCCTCTCGGTGTTCGTGGGGGGTGTCAGACCCCGGCGGCGACTGCGGCGGGCTCGGCGGCGATCAGCCGGGTCCGCTCCTCCTCGCTCATGCCGCCCCAGACGCCGTACGGCTCGCGGACGGCGAGGGCGTGCTTGAGGCAGGCCTCCACCACCGGGCAGCGCGCGCAGACGGCCTTGGCCGCGGTCTGCCGCCGCGCCCGGGCCGGACCGCGCTCGCCGTCGGGGTGGAAGAAGAGGGACGTGTTCTCGCCACGGCACGCGCCGTGGAGCTGCCAGTCCCAGACCTCGGCGACGGGCGTCGGGAGCCTGCGGATGTCGGCCATGTCTCCTCCTGGACTCGAAACGAGCCGGAAGGAAGCTGTCCGGCTGCAAGGGGCCGGGTGCCCTCGCCGTCCCACCGTCAAACACGGCCGATTCGCAACTTTTTGACGACGTGTGCTGCATCACCCCTGTTCGGGGCGCTCACCCCCGGGGGTGAGGGCGTCTGTCGGAGGCCCCCCGAGTCGATCAAGGTGGCTCCAGGGCGCGCCGACGACCGGGTGGGGGAGTTACCCGGATCCGGTGCGCGGCCCGCGCAGAGGTGGAGGGCTCCCGGGTGGAGCCCTCCACCCGAGCGACAGCCGGCCGGGCTTCCCGGCCGGTCGGGGGACCCCGGCGCGAGCCGGGGAGAGCGAGGAGCAGTCGTGATCGAGGACAGGATGCGCGCGCCGGTGCACGGCGCGACGGTGTGGGTGTACGACGAGCGGCGACGGGTCCGTGACGACGTCGCCTCGCGGCTGGTCGCCCTGCCCTTCGTCGGCCGGGTCGAGGTGGTCGGCGACGGTCAGTCGCTGATGTCCCGCCTGGCCACCCGCAGCCCCGACGTCCTCGTCGTCGGCACGCAGCGTGCCGTCGACACCGGCCTGTCGGCCGCCACCCAGGCGCTGCGCGCCCACCCGGGCCTCCCGGTGCTGGTGCTCGGCGCCCCGGACGACGCCGAGAGCGTGCGCGCCGCCGTCGCCTTCGGCGCCCGCGGGTACCTGCGCTGGGACGCCACCCCGATCGAGATGGGCCTGGGCCTGTCCCGGGTCGGCCTCCGTGCCGACGGGCGCATCCCGGTGCAGCAGGCGCCCCAGCCGGCCATGGCCTGGAGCGGCGCGGCCCCGCTGGCGGGCTCCGCACCCACCACGGTCCGGTCGACCGTCCGCGAGACCACGCCGTCGCCGGCGCTGTCCATGCGGGAGATGCAGGTGCTCACCGGGATGAGCCAGGGCAAGAGCAACGCCCAGATCGGCCGGGAGCTCTACCTGTCCGAGGACACCATCAAGACCCACGCCCGGCGGCTGTTCCGCAAGCTGGGCGCGAAGGACCGCGCCGAGGCGGTCGCGCTCGGCTTCCGCCGCGGCATCATGGCCTGACTCCGGGAGCGCTGACCACTCCGCGGCGCACGAGGGCGGGAATCCACGACCGGATTCCCGCCCTCTGGCGTTCACGGGTTGATTGTGCCCGTCTAAGTGTTGGGCAATTAGGCGTTTCACGATCTTTCGGCGAGGGGACTGCGGTTTACGTCCGAAACTTCGTCAGAGAGGCCTCCGCCATGACCCAGCCCACCAGCACCTCGTCGTCCGTCAGCACGACCGGGCCCGTCTCCCAGGCGGCTCCCTCCGAGCTGCAGACCAGCCAGGGCAACACGACCATCGCCGACGGCGTCGTGCAGAAGATCGCCGGCCTCGCCGCGCGCGAGGTCGCCGGCGTCTACGCCCTCGGTGGCGGTGCCGCCCGCGCGTTCGGCGCGATCCGCGAGCGGATCCCCGGCGCCTCGCAGACGGCCGGTCAGGGCGTCTCGGTCGAGGTGGGCGAGCGCCAGGCCGCCGTCGATCTGGACATCGTCACCGAGTACGGCGCCCCCATCTCCGAGGTGTCGCGCTCGGTGCGCCGCAACGTGATCAACGCCGTCGAGGGGATGACCGGTCTCCAGGTGACGGAGGTCAACATCGCGGTCAACGACATCCACCTGCCCAGCGACGACGAGGGCCAGCCGGAGCCCACTCGGGTCCAGTGACGTCGCCGGGGACCGCTGCCGGGGACGCCGACGCCATCGCCGCGGCCACGCTCACCGCCCCGGCCGTCGCCGGCCTGCACACCGGAGGCGTCACCCAGATCGCCACCTACCTGCCCGGTCGCCGGGTAGAGGGTGTGCGCATCGGCGACGACCGGGTGCAGGTCTCCGTCGTCGCCGTGCACGGCGTCCCCCTCATCGCCGTCGCCGAGCAGGTCCGCGAGCGCGTGGTCCCGCTGGCCGGCGGCCTGCCCGTCGACGTCCACGTCGGTGACGTCCAGCTGCCCCTGGAGGAGCAGCTGGCGCTCCCGCCCGCCGACGCCGACCAGCTCGGCTGAGGCGATCCGTGTCCCTCGATCGGGAGCAGCGGCGCCTCCGCCGGGCGGCCATCCGCAGGCACCACCCCGATGCCGGCGGCTCCGCCACCGACCTGCTCGCCGCCCTGGCCACCTTCGCCGGTGGCCGGGGCGGACCGGCGACGTCGTCGTCCCAGGGCGCTGGCCCCGAGGTCCGGTTCGTACGCCGGCCGACGGGTCTGCAGAGGCTGCTGCTCCTGGTCCGGACCCGCAGCACCCGCTCCTCCCGCCCACGCCGCGTGGTGTGAGCGTCCTCCCGTCCAGCTCCGCTCCTCACTCCTCTCGGAGGTTGCCATGCCCCCCACCGTGGTGGGTCTGTTCACCGGGCTGCTGCTCGGTATCGCCTGGGTCGTCGGCGGGTTCGACGCCTTCGTCGGGACCGCCGTCCTCGGCGTGATCGGGTTCCTCGTCGGCAAGGTGGTGTCCGGCCAGCTCGACCTCATCCCCTACCTCGGTGGCGGCGGCCGGAGCTCCCGATGAGCACCGCCGTGTCCGCAGCCGAGCCGGACGCCGCGACCGACGACCCGGGAGAGCGCGGCACGCTGACGCTCGCCGACCGGGTGGTCGAGCGCGTCGCCGGTTACGCCGCGACCCAGGTGCCGGGGGCGGCCGCCGCACCCCGCCGTGTCCTGGGGATCAGCGTCGGCGATGCGCGGCCCGACTCCGAGGCATCCGTGCGCGCCCGGGTCGATGGCGGGACCGCGACCGTGGAGGCGACCATCGCCGTCTCCTGGCCCGCGTCTGTCCGCGCGGTCACCGAGCAGCTTCGCGAACGCGTCCGTGCCGACGTCCTGCGGGTGACCGGCGTGCGCGTTGCCCACATCGACGTCGACGTCGTCAGCTTCGCCGTGCCGGAGTCCCGGCCGCGGCGCGTGCAGTGAGGAGCGACCCGTGCGACTCGTGAACCGCATCCTGGCCACGCTCCTGGCGCTCGCCCTCCTCGGCGGCGCTGTCATCGCCCTGGTGGAGATCGTCCTCGCCGCGTTCGGACGAGGACCCTGGTTGGTGCCCTACCCCGCCTGGGCCACGTGGTTGTCGGAGCAGACCTTCGACGCCGGCGTCGTGCGCGCCGTCCTCATCGGGC
Source organism: Blastococcus sp. TBT05-19 (assembly GCF_003319095.1). Lineage (GTDB taxonomy): Bacteria > Actinomycetota > Actinomycetes > Mycobacteriales > Geodermatophilaceae > Blastococcus. The sequence goes on from NZ_QOHI01000003.1 coordinate 224,436, forward strand.
TGGTCGTGCTCGGCCTGGTCCTGCTGGTCCTGGCCCTGCGCCGTGGCCGGCCGGGCTCGCTGCCGCTGCCGACGACGACCGAGGGCGTGCGCGTCACCGCTTCCCGCCGGGGGCTGGAGCGCACGCTGACCACCGCCGCGACCCGTCCCGAGGGCATCAGCGCCGGACGGGTGAAGGCGAGCCGCCGGTCGGCGCGGGTGAAGGTCACCACGAACCTGCGCGAGCCCGGTGACCTGCAGGGTGCCGTGACCAGCTCGGTCTCCGACCGGCTCGCCGAGCTGGGGCTCGACGGCACCGTCCGCCCCCGCGTCACCCTCTCCCGGAAGGCCGCCCGATGAGCGCCCGCACCGACTCGGTCAACCGCAGCGTGCTCACGCTGCTGGCCCTGCTCCTGCTCGCCGCGGGCGGGGTGGGTCTGGCGACGAGCTTCGGGGCCTTCGGGAGCGCGCCCGACGTGCTGCCGCAGGGGCTGCGGGACTTCGCCGCCGACCAGTGGTGGTTCTGGCTCGTCGCGGGTGCCGTCTGCCTGCTGATCGCGCTGCTCGCCCTCAGGTGGCTGCTGGCCCAGCTCAGCACCGACCGGGTCGGGCAGGTGGACCTGACCAGCGACGAGCGCGACGGCCGGACCGTGGTGCACTCCGGAGCGATCGCCGACGCCGTGGAGAACGAGGCGGAGGCGCTGCGCGGGGTGTCGAGTGCCTCGGCGCACCTGCGAGACGAGCGCGGCCGCCGGCTGAGCGTCACGGTGGACCTGACCGACTACGCCGACATCGCCGAGGTGCGGCGCATCCTGGAGGAGCGGGTCGTCGGCCACGCCCGCCAGGCGCTGGACGACCCGTCGCTGCCCGTCGACATCGAGCTGCGCCCCGGCCGGTCCCGCTCCGGCGGCCGCGGCCTGCTGTAGCGACCGAGCGCACGCTGAGGGCCCCTTCCCGACCACGGGAAGGGGCCCTCAGCGCGTCTTGATCAAGCCGGGGCTCGTGAAGCCGGGGACGCGGTCCGTCCTATCGCGCCGAGCGGGCCCCGGAGGGGTCCGCGCAGGCGCGATGCACACGCTCGGCGCAGCAGGGGAACGGCACCTGGCCGCGGTGCGATCCGGAGGATCGCAGTGTTCTAGTCGTCGCGGGCGTGCCGGCCGGTGCGCCGGCCGCTGGGCTCGTCGCGCTCGGCCAGGGTCGCGATGCCGTCGGCGTAGCCGCTGGCGTAGTCCCAGCTGACGTAGTCGTCGGGGTTGGGCTCGAACGGCGGCTCGTGCCGGCCGGTCTGGCCCTCCTCGAGCAGCTGGCGCAGGTTGGCCTGCATCAGCGCCCAGTCGACGTGGTGCTCTTCCTCGCAGTCGGGGCAGTCCACGACGATGCCCTTGATGCCCGTCGGCTCCAGGAGCGTGCGGAAGACCTCGAGCTCCGCGAGGTCGTCGAGCACCCCCGCGCGCTCCTCCATCGTGAGCGGTGGGGGAGCGGGACGGTCGGTGGAACCGAAGTCCGGCCCGAAGGCGTCGTCGAACGGGGACACGGTCACACGGTAGCCGCCGTACGGGCGGAAGGCCGCTCCTCATCCCCGCCGCCTACGATCAGGGGAGGTCCGCGGCCCCCGTACCCGGGGGCGCCGACCGGGAACAGTCCCCGATCTGCCCCGAAGGGTGGCCGCGCACATGCAGCCCGACGACCGCGACATGGAGCTGCCGGCGAAGTTCGCCCGCCTCGGCCTCACCTACGACGACGTGCTGCTCGTCCCCGGGGCGTCCGACGTCGTCCCCGCGGAGGTGGACACCAGCAGCCGGGTGACCCGGCGCATCACGCTGGCCGTCCCGCTGCTGTCCAGCGCGATGGACACCGTCACCGAGGCCCGCATGGCGATCGCCATGGCCCGGGTCGGCGGCATGGGCGTGCTGCACCGCAACCTCTCCGCCGAGGAGCAGGCCGGGCAGGTCGACCTGGTGAAGCGGTCCGAGGCCGGCATGGTGACCAACCCGGTGACCTGCTCGCCCGACAGCACCCTGGCCGAGGTGGACGCGCTGTCCGCCCGCTACCGGATCTCCGGTGCCCCGGTGGTCGACGCCGACGGCGTCCTGCTCGGCATCGTGACCAACCGCGACATGCGGTTCGAGACCGATCACGACCGGCTCGTGCGCGACGTGATGACGCCGATGCCGCTGATCACCGCGCCGGTGGGCGTCGACCCCGACGCCGCCCTGCAGCTGCTCTCCAAGCACAAGATCGAGAAGCTGCCGCTGGTCGACGAGGGCGGGCGGCTGCGCGGCCTGATCACGGTCAAGGACTTCGTCAAGCGCGACCAGTTCCCGCTGAGCACCAAGGACGCCGACGGCCGCCTCGTCGTCGGCGCCGCGCTCGGAGTCGGCGAGGACGCCTTCAAGCGCGCCGGCCTGCTCGTGGACGCCGGGGTCGACGTGCTCGTCGTCGACACCGCCCACGGCCACCAGCGCGCGGTGCTGGACATGGTCGCCCGCGTGAAGAAGGAGTTCGGCGGCGAGAACGGCGTCGAGGTCATCGGCGGCAACGTGGCCACCCGCGCCGGCGCCCAGGCCCTGGTCGAGGCCGGCGTGGACGCGGTGAAGGTCGGCGTCGGGCCGGGCTCCATCTGCACCACCCGCGTGGTCGCCGGCGTCGGCGTCCCGCAGATCACCGCCATCTACGAGGCCTGGCTGGCGGCGGGCCCGGCCGGCGTCCCGGTCATCGCCGACGGCGGGCTGCAGTACTCCGGTGACATCGCCAAGGCGCTGGTCGCCGGTGCCGACACGGTGATGATCGGCGGCCTGTTCGCCGGCGTCGAGGAGGCGCCGGGCGAGCTGGTCTTCATGAACGGCAAGCAGTACAAGACCTACCGCGGCATGGGCTCGCTGGGCGCGATGCAGAAGCGCGGCAACCAGTCGTTCAGCCGCGACCGGTACTTCGCCGACGACGTCCTCTCCGACGACAAGCTCGTCCCCGAGGGCATCGAGGGCCAGGTGCCCTACCGCGGCTCGCTGTCCGGTGTCGCCCACCAGCTGGTCGGTGGCCTGCAGGCGTCCATGGGTTACGCCGGCGCCGCCACCATCACCGACCTCAAGGAGCGCGGTCAGCTGACCCGCATCACCTCCGCGGGGCTGGTCGAGAGCCACCCCCACGATATTCAAATGACCGTCGAGGCTCCGAACTACCGGAGTCGGTGACCGAGATGAGCGTTCGGCCCTTGTCATCCAGTCAGACCGTCGAAGCCCCGAACTACCGGAGTCGCTGAGCATGAGCGTGCGTGACACCGTCGAGATCGGGCTGAACCGCTTCGCCCGCCGCGGCTACGACCTGGACGAGGTCTCCATCGTCCCGTCCCGCCGCACCCGGGACGTCGACGACGTCTCGACCGCCTGGCAGATCGACGCCTTCCGGTTCGACATCCCGCTGATCACCAGCCCGAGCGACGCCGTCGTCAGCCCGGCCACCGCGATCGCCGTCGGCCAGGCAGGCGGGCTCGGTGTGCTCAACGGCGAGGGTCTGTGGACCCGCTACGAGGACCCGGCGCCGGTCTACCGCGAGATCGCCGCGGCCGCCGCCGCCGGCGCCCCGCCGGTCGCCCTGCTGCAGAAGGTCTACGCCGAGCCGGTGAAGGCCGACCTGATCACCGCGCGGATCAAGGAGATGAGCGAGGCCGGGGTGACCACGGCCATCCGGGTCTCCCCGCAGCACACCCAGCAGCTGGCGCCCGCGGCACTGTCCGCGGGCGTGGACCTGCTCGTCATCCAGGGCACGATCGTCTCGGCCGAGCACGTGACGTCGAACGGTGACGCGCTGAACCTCAAGGAGTTCATCGCCGACCTCGACGTCCCGGTCATCGTCGGCGGGGCCGCGAACTACACCACCGCGCTGCACCTGATGCGCACCGGAGCGGCCGGCGTCATCGTCGGCGTCGGTGCCGACACCTACTCGACGACCGACGCCGTCATGGGCATCCGGGTGCCGCTGGCCAGCGCGATCGCCGACGCCGCCGCGGCCCGCCGCGACTACCTCGACGAGACCGGCGGCCGGTACGTGCACGTCATCGCCAACGGGGCGATCGAGACCAGCGGCGCCATCGCCCGCGCGCTGGCCTGCGGCGCCGACGCCGTCCAGCTGGGGGAGCCGCTGCGGATCGCCGCGGAGGCTCCCGCCGGTGGCGTGTGGTGGGACTCGGTGGCCGCGCACCCGCGGCTGCCGCGCGGTGCCACCTCCGCGCCGGTCGAGCCCGCCGGCTCGCTCGCGGACGTGCTGGGCGGCGCCGCGGAGTCCGCCGACGGCCGCACCAACCTGTTCGGCGCCCTGGCCCGCACGATGGCGAAGACCGGCTACCGGGACCTCAAGGAGTTCCAGCGCGTCGACCTCGTGATCGGCGGCTGACCCGCGTCATGGTCATGGACTTCCCGACCGTCCTCGTCGTCGACTTCGGCGCCCAGTACGCCCAGCTCATCGCCCGGCGGATCCGGGAGGCCGGCGTCTACTCCGAGCTCGTCTCCTCGGAGGTGCCGGTCGCCGACATCCTCGCCCGCAAGCCGGCCGCGATCGTGCTCTCCGGTGGGCCGTCGAGCGTCTATGCGCCGGGCGCCCCGAAGGTGGACCCGACGCTGTTCGAGGCGGGCGTCCCGGCCTTCGGCATCTGCTACGGCTTCCAGGCGATGGCCGACTCGCTCGGTGGCACGGTGGCCCGCACCGGCGACCGCGAGTACGGCGGCACCCCGCTGACCGTCACGACCGAGGGGCGGCTGTTCGGTTCGCTCCCCGTCGAGCAGAACGTCTGGATGAGCCACGGCGACGCCGTCAGCGAGGCGCCCCCCGGGTTCACGGTCACCGCCACCTCCACCGGCGCCCCGGTCGCGGCCTTCGAGGACGTCGACCGCAAGCTCGCCGGCGTGCAGTTCCACCCCGAGGTGAAGCACACCGCGCACGGGCAGACGGTGCTCGAGCACTTCCTGTTCGAGATCGCGGGCCTGGAGCGCTCCTGGACGATGAGCAACGTCGTCGACGAGCAGGTCGCGCTGATCCGCGAGCAGATCGGCGACCGCCGGGCGATCTGCGGCCTCTCCGGCGGCGTGGACTCCGCCGTGGCGGCCGCGCTGGTGCAGCGGGCCATCGGCGACAAGCTCACCTGCGTCTACGTCGACCACGGGCTGATGCGCGAGGGCGAGACCGAGCAGATCGAGCGGGACTTCGTCGCCGTCACCGGCGCGGACCTGCGGGTCGTCGACGCCAGCGAGCAGTTCCTCTCCGCGCTCGCCGGGGTCAGCGACCCGGAGCAGAAGCGGAAGATCATCGGCCGCGAGTTCATCCGGGTGTTCGAGCAGGCGGCCCTCGACGTCGTCGCCGACGCCCAGGCGCACGGCGAGACCGTCGACTTCCTCGTGCAGGGGACGCTGTACCCCGACGTCGTCGAGTCCGGCGGCGGCACCGGGACGGCGAACATCAAGAGTCATCACAACGTCGGTGGGCTTCCCGAGGACCTGCAGTTCACCCTCGTCGAGCCGCTGCGCACGCTGTTCAAGGACGAGGTGCGCGAGGTCGGCCGGCAGCTCGGCCTGCCCGACACCCTCGTGCAGCGCCAGCCGTTCCCCGGCCCCGGGCTGGGCATCCGCATCGTCGGCGAGGTCACCCGCGAGCGGCTCGACGTGCTCCGCAAGGCCGACGCGATCGCCCGCCAGGAGCTCACCGCGGCGAAGCTGGACACCGAGATCTGGCAGTGCCCCGTGGTGCTGCTGGCCGACGTCCGCTCGGTCGGCGTCCAGGGCGACGGGCGCACCTACGGGCACCCGGTCGTGCTGCGGCCGGTGTCCAGCGAGGACGCCATGACCGCGGACTGGACCCGGCTGCCTTACGACGTGCTGGCGAAGATCTCCACCCGCATCACCAACGAGGTGGAAGAGGTCAACCGCGTCGTCCTCGACGTCACGAGCAAGCCGCCGGGCACCATCGAGTGGGAGTAGGGACCTCCCTAACTCTCAACCATCGCCGCGCTGGAACGAGCTCGGTCCAGCAGAATGCACAGCGCTGGCCGACCTCCGGTGCCGCGCCGGCACCCTGCGTGGATCTGTCCCAACGGTGGAGCGTCTCGCCGCCGCGCGCGGGTACCAGCCGGTGCCTCGAGGGCGGGCTTCCTTCTGCGTCCGCGTGTGCACCTGATCGGTTGATCCCAGCACGAGCGCGAAGCGGTCATGCAACGGTGGAGACGTGGACACAGTCATCGTCGTCGTCGTGGCAATCGGAGCTGTCGCTGCCGGATTGGCCCAGCTCTACTACTTCTACTCGAGGAAGTGAGGAGCTGGTTCCTCGACGCCTTGGAGCCGACCAGGTCCGATGGCCATAGAGCGCTGAATTGAGACCGAGAATCTTTGTGTCTCAGCGGCGGCGCCGACATGTCTGTTCGCCGTCTCGCATTGGCGCGCCGCCGGCGTCGGCGAGTTGCGTCTATCTGCTGATGCCTGCGGATTCACGTTCTCTCACTGGCCATTTCGGGCGGCCGCAGCCACGCTGACGAGCGGTCCTCCCGGCCATCGCTCGGCATGGGCCGGCTACTTCGTGAACTCCAGCCCGAGGCCGTCGGGGGCGGTGAGGGTCAGCCGGTCGCGGACGATGCGCACGGTGCCGCCCTGGCGGAGCACGTCGAGCACGTGACCGTCCTGCTCGGCGCCCTCGGGCGGGCACTCCCCGTCGGCGACGACGTCGGCGGTCGCGAGCCGTTCGTCGGTCACCTGCCAGGTACCGCGCACCGGGCGGCAGCCGGTCGTCCCCTCGAGCGTGCCGTCGGCCCGGAACTCCAGCTCCGCCGGCCGCAGCGGTGACGACGCCAGCTGCGTGGTGGTCAGCGCCGCGAGCTGCCAGCGGCCGGCCAGGTCGGCGTCCTCGACCGGTGGGCGCGGGACCAGGCGCACGTCGACGCCACCGCCGCTGACGAGGAGCTCGCCGCCCTCGCGGCGGAGCCGGACGTCGGACGCGGTCAGCGCGTCCAGGTAGAGCCGTTCGAGCTCGGCGATGTCGGGGGAGCAACCGATCAGCGACTGGGCCAGCTCCTCGACCACCAGCCGGTCGCCCTCGATCCGGTAGGACTGCGCGCCGAAGCCGTTGCAGAAGGCCCGTCCGCTCAGCCGCTCGTCGAGGGTCAGCGTGCCGTCGGTGCCCGGCGGGATCGGCACGACTTCGCCGTCCCGGCGGAGCTCGGTGACCACCCACTCGCCGCGCACGTCGCCCAGCTCCCCGGCCGGTGGGGACCCACCGGTCGCGCCCCCACCGCCGCAGGCGGTCACGGCCAGGACCACCACCAGCAGCAGCGCGGTCCGCGTCATGCCAGCCCAGACGCTCGGCAGCACCGCAGAGTTCCGGACGACGACGGGGCCCGGGGAGCGACTGCTCCGCGGGCCCCGCCCGCTCCGCCTCCCCGGTTCACCGCGTGCGGCGCGACCTCCGCAGTTCCTTCCCCAGCAGCAGGACCCCGGCGGCCACCACGGCGATCCAGATGAACCCGCCGTCGGCCAGGAACTCCAGGCGCAGGTCCACGCCGGCCATCGCGGCGACGGCCAGGAGCACGAACAGCAGACCCGGCACCAGGGCGACCAGGTCGACCGCCCGCCGCGCCGGAGCCGGCTCCGGCCGGTCCTCGGTCGCGAGCGCCTTGACCTCTTCCCACTGCTGCTCCTGCCACGCGGTCGGCGTGGTCGGGAACTCGCTGTAGTCAGCCACGGGACACCTCCACCTCTCCGACACCGGCCTCGATGTCGATCACGAACTCGAGCTCGTCGTCGTCGGTCCAGGGCGCGGACCCGGTGCCCGGGAAGGTGCGCGGCCCGTCGACGCTCTCGCCGAAGACGTCGACCTCGCCGAGGCCGTGCTCCACGCTGACGCGCACGTCCGCGGAGCGGGGCACCACCACCTCGACGTTGCCGATGCCGTGCTCGACATCGATGCGGAGCGGCCCGTCCAGGTCCGCCAGCGGCACGTCGGAGAGGTCGACGGTGAGGTCACCGACCCCGCCGCGGTAGGTCTCCTCGACACCCGCGACGGTGCGCGGGGCGAAGGTGCGGTCGCCGACCTGGGCGTCGGTCGGGAACGGCTCCGTGGCCGCGACGACGACGGCGACCGACAGGACCAGGCCCAGGGCGATCAGCCCGCCGCGGGCCCGGCGACCACCGGTGAACGCGGCCGCCACGAGCCCGAGCCCGACCAGCAGCAGCGCCGTCCCGAGGAAGCCCACGGCGTCGAGGTCCCAGCCGGTGAACCGGTCGGTCAGCGCCAGGCCGCCCAGCACGATGAGCAGCACCGCGAGGGTGATGCCGGGCACCGGGGAGCGGGGCGCGGCGGGCTCCTTGGCGCGGACCGCGGGCCGGTCGACGGCGGGGCCGTCCGGGCCGGCGGGCAGCAGCACCCACAGGAGCAGGTAGACGAGGACGCCCGAGCCCGCCGCGAGGGTCAGGGCCACGAAGCCGACCCGCCAGAGCAGGGCGTCGATGCCGGTGTACTCGGCGAGCCCGCCGTTCACGCCACCGAGCACCTTGTCGGTGCGGCTGCGGCGCAGCTGGGGGCGGTCGGGCGGACCGGAGCGCGACGGGGGCTGCCAGGCCGGCGGCTCCACCGTCGTCGGGGGAGGGGGTGCGGAGGTCATGGCAGCAAGCGTGGCGGTGCCGGCGCCTGGAGACCATCAGGGAAACCCCCGAACCGACCCTGGTTCCTCTTCCGGGGTGATCACCGGTGTCGGGCGGCCGCCCGCCGGTGCGACCATCGACACCGTGACCACGTCCCTCGCCGCGCCGCCGCGCCCGCCGCTGGCGCGCCCGCGCTCCGGCCGGGTGATCTCCGGTGTGGCCGCGGGGACGGCGGTGCACCTGCGGCAGGACCCGGTCGTGGTGCGCGTGGCCTTCGCGCTGCTCGCGGTCACCGGCCTCGGCGTGATCGCCTACGCCCTGCTCTGGATGACCATGCCGGTGGCCGCCCCGGGTGAGGACCCGGCGCCGGCCTCGGCCGCCTGGCGGCCCGCCGGCAAGCGGCAGTGGGCGGCCCTGGTCGTGCTCGGGCTGGTGGCGGCCTCGCTGCTCGGCGAGCTGACGAGGTGGACCAGCAGCGACGTCGTCCTGCCGCTGCTGCTGGTCGGCGCCGGTCTCGCCGTCATCTGGCGGCAGCTGGACACCGACCGGACGCTGGCCGTCAGCGGGGTGCGGTGGGCCCTGGCCGGCGGCGTCGCGCTCGCCGGCGGCGGCCTGGTGATCCTGCTGGCCACCACCGGCCAGTTGGCCAACGCGCGCAACGGCTTCGCCGCGACCCTCGTCATCCTCACCGGGCTGGTCCTGGCGACGGCGCCGCTGTGGCGCCGGCTGCTGGACTCGCGGGCCGAGGAGCGCGCCGCGCGCATCCGGTCCGAAGAGCGCGCCGCGGTCGCCGCGCACCTGCACGACTCGGTGCTGCAGACCCTGGCCCTCATCCAGCGCAACGCCGAGGAGCCGCAGGCGGTGAGCCGGCTGGCCCGCAGCCAGGAGCGCGAGCTGCGGGCCTGGCTGTACGACCCCGCGGCCGTGCGCGAGGGCGGCACCTGGGCCGGCGTCGTCGCGGGCATGGTGGCCGAGGTGGAGGCCGACCACGCCTTCACCGTCGACCCCGTCGTCGTCGGCGACGCCCCGGTCGACGAGGCGCTCGCCGCCCTGGGTGCGGCCACCCGGGAGGCGCTGGTGAACGCCGCCAAGCACTCGGGCGTCGACTCGGCCGACCTCTACACCGAGGTCACCGCCCAGCAGGTGTCGGTCTTCGTCCGCGACCGCGGCAAGGGCTTCGACCCTGCCACCGTGCCCGACGACCGCCGCGGGCTGCGCGACTCCGTGCACGGCCGCCTGGCCCGCCTCGGGGGCACGACGCTGGTGCGCTCCGCCGTCGGTGAGGGCACCGAGGTCGAGCTGACCCTGCCGAGAGGTGCCGTGAGCGGACAGGGGCGTGAGCATCGCAGCGAGGAACGAGCGAGGAGCGGAGCGCCCCGCGGGAGCGAACCGAGGAGCAGAGCGTGACGCATCGGGTGTTCCTGGTCGACGACCACGCGATGGTGCGGGCGGGGGTGCGTGCCGAGCTCGGCGACGCCGTCGACGTCGTCGGTGAGGCGGCCGACGTCCCGACCGCGATCGAGGGCATCCGCGCCACGCGACCCGACGTCGTCCTGCTCGACGTGCACCTGCCCGGCGGCGACGGCCGGGCGGTGCTCGAGGCGCTGCGCGGCGAGCTGCCGGACGTGCGCTGGCTGGCGCTGTCGGTGTCCGACGCCGCGGAGGACGTCATCGCGGTCATCCGGGCCGGTGCGCGCGGCTACGTCACGAAGACCATCTCCGGGCCGGACCTGCTGGACGCGCTGCGCCGGGTGGCCGACGGTGACGTCGTGTTCAGCCCGCGGCTGGCCGGCTTCGTGCTCGACGCGTTCTCCGCCGGCCCCGCCGCGCCCGCGCCCGCCGAGGAGGTCACCGACCCCGGGCTGGACCTCCTGAGCGCGCGCGAGCGCGAGGTGATGCAGCTGCTGGCCCGCGGCTACACCTACCGCGAGATCGGCTCCCGGCTGTTCATCTCGGTGAAGACGGTGGAGTCGCACGCCTCGAACGTGCTCCGCAAGCTTCAGCTGTCCAACCGCAACGAGCTCACCCGGTGGGCGGCGACCAACCGCCTGCTCTGAGCGTCAGGCCGACTGCGCCGCGACGTGCGCGCGGGCGTCCTCGACCAGCGGCGCGGGGTCGCCCGCGCCGGTGAGCACCACCCACCCGTTCATTCGGCGGCCCTCCATCGGCTCGAACGGGGTGCCGCCGCCGTCCTCGACCAGCGCGGTGGGCCGGGCCGGCGGGAGCTTGAGCACCAGCTGCCCGTCCCACCGGATGGCGAAGAACTTCCGGCCGGTCCGCAGCCCCTGGCAGCCGAACATCGTGCCGCGCGTGACCTCGCCGTCGGTGAACCGGTCGACGAGGCCCTCCCAGCCGTCCTCCGTCATGCGGGCATCCTGCCGGGACCGGGCGCGCGGGTCCACGGTCTCAGACGCCGAAGGCCGCCCGGCGGAAGGCGTCGAACAGCGGGGGAGGCTGCGGCGAGGACCACATCTGGTTGGTGAGCAGCACGGCCGAGACGTCGGTGACCGGGTCGGTCCACCAGGTGCTGCCCAGCCCGCCGTCCCAGCCGTAGGACCCGGCGTGCCGTCCGCCCGGCTCGTCGGTGCGCCGCACGCCGATGCCCAGGCCCCAGCCGCCGCCCTCGTCGTCCACCGGTCCGACCTGCTCGGTGGTCATGGCGGAGACCGCGGCCTCGGTCAGCACCCGGGAACCGTCCGGAGCGCGACCGCCGTCGGCCAGCATGCGGGCCAGGGCGCCGAGGTCGTCGACGGTGGACACCAGGCCGTCGCCGCCGTCGGGGAACGCCGGGGGGAGGGCCCACTGGCCGTCCGCGGCGTCGTAGCGGTCCCGGGTGCCGTCGGGACCGGGCGGTGTCCAGTGCGGGCCCAGCCGGTCCCGGGCCGCGGCCGGCACGCCGAACCCGGTGTCGCGCATCGCCAGCGGCTCGAGGACCCGCCCGGCGAGCACCTCGGGGAGCGGTCGGCCCGCGGCCCGCGCCACCAGCACGCCGAGCACGCTCGCTCCGACGTGGTAGAGCCAGCGCGTCCCCGGCTGGTGCGCCAGGGGCACGCTGCCCAGCAGGCGCATCCACTCGTCGGCCGGGGGCGCGGCCTGCGGCTGCGGTGGGCCGGCGGGCAGCCCGGCGGCGGCCAGCGCCGCCACCGTCGGGGAGGGCCACGGCACCGTGAAGTCCAGGCCCAGCCCGAGCCGGAAGGTCAACAGGTCGCGCACGGTGATCGGGCGGACCGCGGGCGCGGTCCCCGCTCCCGGGTCGGCCGGATCGGCGAGGACCTGGCGGTCGGCCAGCTCCGGGAGGACGTCGTCCACCGGGTCGTCGAGGCGGAGCACGCCGTCGTCGACCAGCGTCATCGCGGCCACGGCCACCACCGGCTTGGTGACCGAGGAGATCCGGAAGACGCTGTCCGGCTCGACGGGGTCGTCGCTGCCGGGCACGTGCGTGCCGGCCGCCCCGCGGGAGAGGACCTTCCCGCCCCGGACGACGAGCCAGGCAGCGCCGGGCACCTGCCCCGCCGACACCGCCTCGGCCACCGTCGTGCCGATCCGTCCCGCCCGCTGTCCGTCCACGGAGGGGAGACCGTCGTCCCGCGGGGAACTGATCGGCTCAGGCGGTGTGGACGACGTGGAACACCTCGGCCAGGCGGCCGTCGGGGAGCCCGTGGGTGCGGGCGTTCTGCCGCATCCAGGCGGTGAGGAAGCCGTCCAGGTCGTCCATGTGGCTGACCTGGGTGACGTGGCGGCGCAGCGCCGCCAGCTTGCGGTCGACGAACTCCGTGACGTCGACGGCGTGGTCGGCGCGGGGGCTCGCGCCCAGCCACACCTCGGCCACGGTCCAGGCGTCGAGCCCTTCGTCGGCCAGCAGCTCGGGGAAGGCGAACGGGTTGCGGGCGTCGGGGTAGACCGCCCGCAGGGTGGACTCGCCGACGGTCATGTGGTCGGGGTGGCTCGCGCCGATGCGCTCCCAGAAGCGCTCCGGCGAGCTGGTCAGCACCCGCTGCGGCCGCACCTGGCGGATGACCCGGCTGATGTCGCGCCGCAGGTCGAGGGTCAGCTCCAGCCGGCCGTCCGGGTAGCCGAGGAAGCGGACGTCGGTGACGCCGACCTCCGCGGCCGCCGCGCGCTGCTCGGCCTGCCGCAGCGGCCCCATCTGCTCGCGCGGCGTCTCGTCGAACCCGCCGGCGTCGCCGTCGGTGACGATCAGGTAGGTGACCTCGGTGCCCGCCGCCGTCCAGGAGGCGACGGTGCCGGCGCTGCCGAAGTCGACGTCGTCGGGGTGGGCGAGCACGCACAGCGCGCGCTCGACGTGCTCGGCGGGGTGCTGCGGGAGGGGTCCGGTCACCCGCGGGAGCCTATGCCCGCGAGCTTCTCGGGGTTCCGGACGAGGAGGACCTGCTCGATGCGGCCGTCGACGACGACCAGCGACATCGCCAGCAGCGGGTCGCCGTCGGTCCAGGCCACGATGCCGGGCCCGCCGTTGACCTCCGCGACCTCGATCCGCAGACCGGCGAGCTCCATGCCCTGGGCGGCCACCCCGACCGCGAAGCGGGCGACCTTGTCGGCGCCGGTGATCGGCCGCAGCGCCGCCGTCACCTTGCCGCCGCCGTCGCTCACCAGGACGACGTCGGGGGAGAGGACCGCCAGCAGCGCGTCGACGTCCCCGCCGGCACAGGCGGCGAAGAAGCGCTCGGTGACCTCCTGCTGCGCCCGGCGATCGGTGTCGAATCGAGGCCGGCGGGCCTGCACGTGCTCGCGGGCCCGGTGCCCCATCTGCCGCACGGCGGCCTCGCTGCGGCCCAGCGCCTGCGCCACCTCGGCGACGGGCATGCCGAACACCTCGCGCAGGACGAACACGGCCCGCTCCGCGGGGGAGAGGGTCTCCAGGACCACGAGTACCGCCAGCGAGACCTGCTCGCCGAGCTCCGCGGTCTCGTCCGGGCCCGCGGGCGGGGGTGCGGCGGCCACCGGGTCGCTGCCGGTCAGCAGCGGCTCCGGGAGCCACGGGCCCACGTAGCTCTCCCGGCGGGCGCGGGCGGAGCCGAGCCGGTCCAGGGCCAGGTTGGTGGCGATCCGCACCAGGTAGGAGCGCGCGTCGGCCACCTCGTCCCGGTCGGCCGCCGACCAGCGCAGCCAGGTGTCCTGGACGACGTCCTCGGCGTCGGCCACGCTGCCCAGCATCTGGTAGGCCACGGAGAACAGCAGCCCTCGGTGGCGGTCGAACGGGGCGAGGGGCGGGGTCATGCCGGGATCCCGCAGCGGTCCCGGAACCCCTGGCTGGTCAGCCCGAGGGCGCTGGTGAGGCGGGACCGCGAGTTCTCCACGGAGCTGATCATCGTCAGCTCGACGAGCCGCGCGTCGTCCGGGTGCCTCCGCAGCTCGGCCACCATCTCGTCGGTGACCTCCAGCGGCGTCGAGGTCATCGCCTGGGCGTAGGCCATCACCTGCCGCTCCAGGTCGGAGTGGACGGCGCTGTCCCGCCACCGGGGCACGTCGCGCAGCTCGGCCGGGTCCACCCCGCGCCGGGATCCAGGACGGCGCCGTACGCCCGACGCGAGTACCACCCGGTCAGCCGGGTCATCAGCGTGCGGGGCGGGTCGAGAGGGATGCGGGCCATCGTCGGTTCCTCTCTCCGGTCGGGTGCACCGGTGGAGACGAGGCAGCCGCCGCGGGTGTGACACGGGGCGGTGGCGACGGCGCGACCGGGGTCGCGCAGACTCGCCGCGTGCCCTCGTTCACCCTCTCCGTCGCGCTGCGCTCCTCGACGCCGCTGGACGACGACGCGATCGACCGCATCCGTGCCGCGCTGCGCCCCGACGACCCGGAGCTCAGGGTCTGGCGGGAGCCGGACCGGGCGGTGCTGCGGGTGGCCACCGAGTGCGAGGCCGCGGACCTCGACGCCGCCCTGACCCTGGGGAAGGACCTGGCCGACGAGGCCGGCGCCGCGTGCCCGGGCCGCGTGTTCGAGGTGGCCGCGATGGACGACGAGGACTCGCAGGTCTGGCGCAGCGGGCCCTGAGGGTCAGAGCTTCCCGCGGCCCTGGCGCAGCAGCAGCATCCCGAGCGCGGCGCCGTCGGTGCCGAGCGCCTCGCGGAAGCGGGCGAGGACCTGCTGCTCGCGGGAGAGGTTGAGCCGGGTGCCGCCGCTGGCCTTGCGCAGTTCGCCGATCTCCTGGGAGACGGCCAGGCGGCGCTGGACCAGGTCGATGATCGCGGCGTCGCACGCGTCGATCTCGGTGCGCAGTGCGCCGATGCGCTCCACGTCGGTGCCGGTGACGGCGGCGGGGGGCGTGCTCATGGGGGTCTCCTTCGGTCGTCCGGCCCGGGACCCCTGAGAACGAGAAACGCCCCGGGCTCCTCGGGCCCGGGGCGTCTGTTGCGGCGTGTGCTCAGCCAGCGGTGACGGACACCGGATCCCGGTGGCCGTAGTAAAAGCTGACGGTGGCGAGCACGGTGCGAGTCTGCCACAGGCCGGTCGGAACCGTCACCCGTTCGGCTTACAGTGGCTCCGTCATGAGCAGCAGCATCCAGCAGTCCCTGCCCGGTACCGCCGCCCTGCAGCGGTCCGCCTCCGGTTCGATCGGGCGGGAGCTCGACCGGATGCTCGCCGGCCTCAACGGGCCGCAGCGCGACGCCGTCGTCCACGAGGGCGGGCCGCTGTTGATCGTGGCCGGAGCCGGGTCGGGCAAGACCCGTGTGCTCACCCACCGCATCGCCTACCTGCTCGGCGCCCGCGGTGTGCAGCCCGGCGAGATCCTGGCGATCACGTTCACCAACAAGGCCGCCGGCGAGATGAAGGACCGGGCCGCCGCACTCGTGGGCCCCCGCGCGCGGTCGATGTGGGTGTCGACGTTCCACTCGATGTGCGTGCGGATCCTGCGCGCCGAGGCGGCGAAGCTGGGCCTGAAGTCGTCGTTCACGATCTACGACCAGGGCGACTCCGTGCGCCTCATGACGATGGTCGCCCGCGACCTCGACCTGGACGCGAAGCGCTTCCCGGGTCGCAGCCTCGCCGCACAGGTGTCGAACCTGAAGAACGAGCTGGTCGACGAGGAGGAGTTCAGCCCCCAGACGGCGCCGGAGAAGGTGCTCAAGGAGGCGTACACGCTCTACCAGCGGCGGCTGCGCGAGGCGCACGCCATGGACTTCGACGACCTGATCATGAACACCGCGCACCTGCTGCAGGCGTTCCCCGACGTGGCCGAGCACTACCGCCGCCGCTTCCGGCACGTGCTGGTCGACGAGTACCAGGACACCAACCACGCGCAGTACGTGCTGATCCGCGAGCTGGTGGGTCCGGAGGGCGGGCCCGTCCCGCCGGCCGAGCTGTGCGTCGTGGGTGACGCCGACCAGTCGATCTACGCCTTCCGCGGCGCCACGATCCGCAACATCGACGAGTTCGAGCGCGACTACCCGCAGGCGACGACGATCCTGCTGGAGCAGAACTACCGCTCCACCCAGCGGATCCTCAAGGCCGCCAACACGGTGATCGCGAAGAACACCAGCCGGCGGCCGAAGAACCTGTGGACCGACTCCGGCGACGGCGAGCTGATCGAGGGCTACGTCGCCGACAACGAGCACGACGAGGCCGCCTGGGTCGCCGAGCAGATCGACGCCCTGGTCGACGAGGGCAAGGCCCAGCCGAAGGACATCGCGGTCTTCTACCGCACGAACAACGCCTCCCGGGTGTTCGAAGAGGTCTTCATCCGCGTCGGCATGCCCTACAAGGTCGTCGGCGGCGTGCGCTTCTACGAGCGCAAGGAGGTTCGCGACGCGCTGGCCTACCTGAAGCTGGTGGCCAACCCCGCCGACGTCGTGAGCCTGCGCCGGATCATCAACGTGCCCAAGCGCGGCATCGGCGACAAGGCCGAGGCGTGCATCGAGTCCTTCGCCGACCGGGAGCGCATCGCTTTCGGGTCGGCGCTGCGGCGGTGCAGCGAGATCACCACGCTCGCCACCCGCTCGCTCAAGGCGCTGCAGGAGTTCGTCGCGCTGCTGGAGGAGTTCGAGCAGCTGGTCGAGACCGGCTCCGGTCCGGCCGCCCTGCTGGAGAGCATCCTCGACCGCACCGGCTACCTCGCCGAGCTGCAGGCCAGCACCGACCCGCAGGACGAGGGCCGGGTCGACAACCTCAACGAGCTCATCTCGGTCGCCGCGGAGTTCGAGGCCGCCAACCCCGGGGGCTCGGTCACCGACTTCCTGGAGCAGGTCTCGCTGGTGGCCGACGCCGACCAGATCCCGGTCTCCGGCGACGAGGCGGGCGTCGTCACGATGATGACCCTGCACACCGCCAAGGGCCTGGAGTTCCCGGTCGTCTTCCTCTCCGGCATGGAGGACGGCGTCTTCCCGCACCTGCGCGCGCTCGGCGACCCGCGGGAGCTGGAGGAGGAGCGCCGGCTGGCTTACGTGGGCATCACGCGCGCCCGGCAGCGGCTGTTCATCTCGCGGGCGACAGTGCGCACGAACTGGGGGCAGCCGGCGTACAACCCGCCGTCGCGGTTCCTCGACGAGATCCCGGCCGAGACGATCCACTGGGAGCGGCTGGACCCGACGCCGGCCCCCTCGACCGGCTACCGCTCCGCGCAGACGCGGGTGGCCGCCACCGGGCTGTCGACCGGCGGGCTGCGCGGCGGCGCCGGCAACCGCCAGGTCATCTCGGTGGAGGTGGGCGACCGGGTGAGCCACGACGCTTTCGGTCTCGGCACGGTGGTGGAGGTGACCGGCGTCGGTGACAAGGCGCAGGCGACGGTCGACTTCGGCTCCGGCGGCACCAAGCGCCTGGTCCTCCGCTACGCCCCGCTGGTGAAGCTCTGACCGACGCCGTCCGGTTCACCGTGGTCGCCGTCATCGACGTGCCGGGGGAGGCCCTGGCCGCGTTCGGGCGGTACGAGGACGCCGTGCTGCCGCTGCTCGCGCGGCACGGCGGGCGGCTGGACCGCCGGCTGCGGTCGGCCGACGGCACGACGGAGGTCCACGTGCTGTCCTTCGCCGAGGAGAGCGGCTACCGGGACTACCTCGCGGACCCCGAGCGTGGTGGGCACCGGAGCCTGCTGACCGGCGTGGAGACGAGCCAGCGCGTGCTCGAGGGCCTGGTCGACGCCCCGTAGGGGGCGCCGGTCGCGTCAGACCTGGACGCCGCGCTCGGCGAGGTACTTCGCGGGATCGGTGGGACGGCCGTCCATCCCGCCGCGGTGGATCTCGTAGTGCAGGTGCGGGCCGGTGGACTGGCCCTCGTTGCCGACCTTCGCGATCTGGTCGCCGGCCGTGACGAGGTCACCCTCGGCGACGCTGAAGTAGCGCATGTGCCCGTAGATGTGGACGTTGCCGTCCGCGTCCTGGATGTAGACGGCGTTGCCGTAGCCCGAGGCGCGGCCCGCGCGGACGACGACGCCGTCGGTGGCCGCCAGGATGGGCGTGCCCAGGGGCGCGGCCAGGTCCAGCCCGTAGTGCATCGAGCCCCAGCGCATGCAGAAGCAGGTGGTCAGCGTGCCGCGCACGGGAAGCGCGGTCTTGGGCTGACGCGCGGCGCGCGAGGCGGCCAGCTCGTTGAGGCGGGCCTGGGCCTCGGCCTCGGAGATGCCCCGGCGGGCGTCGGCGCCCTCGAGGCCGCCGGCGAAGCTGACCTCGGTGCTCTCGCCGAGGCCGTAGTCCGACGCGGTGGCGGAGACGGCCGGTGCCTCGTCCAGCGTGGCCGGCACGTAGGCGACCAGGGCGCCGGCGACGAGCGCGGCGAACCACATCGGTGCGCGGCGGCCCGGCGGGTGGGGCAGCCGGCGGCCGGCCAGGAGCCGGTCGAGCAGAGAGGCCTTCCCGGTGGCGGGGGCGTCGTCCACGGCCGCGGCGGACTCGGCTCGCGCGGCGCGCCGGGCGGCGAGCGCCCGCGCGACGGTGGAGGACTGCTTCTCGACGGCGTCGGTCGCCGGTCGCTCCAGCACCTGTGCACTGCTGTGAGACACGGCGAACCTTCCCGGACTGCGTATCCAGCGAGCGCGCGGTGGCGTTCGTCGGGGGAGCGACGACGGCGAGGACCCCGGACTGGCGTCCGCCGGTTTCCACCGGCGCCGTGATCGAACCGTAACGATCCGTCAGGACGCGGCCAAGTACCGGACGCTGCGTGTCGCGATGTGCACGAGTCGTGAAGGGAATGAGTCGACTCGTGGGGCGGGAGGGTGCCGCTGTCAGGCGACGGCGGCGATGTGCCGGCCCGGGCGCGGCGCCGGGCGGAGGCCGGCGAGGGTGGCCGCCACCTCGTCCAGGACGCCCCGGTGGATGGGCAGCGACATGTGCCCCACCCCGCGGAAGAGCAGGTTGCGGGCGCCGAGGTCGGGGTGGTCGCAGCGGCCCGAGTGGGTCGGCAGCACCATCTGGTCCAGGTCGCTGTAGACGGCGGTGACCTGCGTGCGGCACCCCGGCGCCGGCTCCTCCAGCTCGCGCAGCACCGGCGATCCGGGGCGCAGCTGCCGCACCAGCGGCGTGGGCAGCACGTGCGCCAGCACCGAGCCCTGGTGCGGCGTGCCGAGCGTGACCAGCGATTCCACGTGCCGGTCGCCGCCCTGGCGCTGCACGTGGTAGCGGGCGATCAGCCCGCCGAGGCTGTGGCCCACGATGTGCAGCCGGTCGTGGCCGGTCTGCTCGCAGATGCGCTCGATCTGCTGCCCGAGGTCCGTGGCGGCCCGGGCGATGTCGGTGAGGAACGGGCTGTAGTTCCAGGAGCAGACGTGCGCGAAGCCGCGGCGGCGCAGGCTCCGGCGCATCACGGAGAAGACCGAGCGGTTGTCGACCAGGCCGTGCACCAGGAGGACCGGGACGCGGGCGGCCAGCGGGTCCTCGCAGAAGAGGGCGCGGACGGCGGGCGGCTGCTCCCCGGTGCGCCGGCGCGGATCCGGTCGGAGGGCCTCCATCCGGGTGCCCAGCGGGTACATCAGCACGTGCGCGCCGACCCAGGCGAGCTCGGTCAGCCCGCCGGTGAGGGTGGTCGGCGAACAGAGTCCCCGCAGCCCCCGTGGCGCACCCGGGGAGCGCTGCCCCGTGTGCGACTCTGGACCGGAGACCGGATCGACCGATGGCCGCATCGCCTGCTCCTCCCCGTCAGCACCGTCGGCGGGAGCGCGGGCTCGAGCCGTCCCGCCCGGTGGCGGTGCACGTGCTGTGCTCAGTTCACGCGACGATAATGCCTGCGTGTGGCGGGCGTCACACCGGTGGTGCCGGATCCCGGCCGATCGTGGCCTGTTCGTGACCAGCCAAGCCGAGGGGGAGACCGTGCCCGCCCGCGATGCCCGCACCGGGACCGACCGCACCCGAGCCACCGCCCGCCGGAACGGGGTGGAGAAGGAGCCCCCGGCCCCGGTGCTCACCGGGGACCGGCTCGTCGTCGGCACCGTTCCGCCGCTGGTCCCCGGAACCGGCGTCCTGCTCGTGCTGGCCGGCCTCGTCGGCATCGCCGCGGCGTTCGCCCCCTACCTGACCGTCGACGGGCAGCAGCTGCGCCAGGTGGACGGCGTCGGCAGTGCGCTGGTCGCCCTGCTGGTCCCGGGCGTGCAGCTCGCGGTGGGGGCGACGCTGATCCGGCGCGCGGTCCCCAAGTTCGGGCTCGCCTACGCCGCGGTCGCGGCGGCGCTGGCCGTCGGGCAGCTGCTGATCGAGATCTACCGCGGGCGCAGCTCCACGTCCCGCCCGGGCGTCGAGGTGCTGGCCGGTGAGGTGGTCCTGACCAGCGGCATCGAGGTCGGTGCCGGCTGGGTGCTGGGGCTCGGGGCGCTGGCGCTGACCGTGGTCGCCGGGCTCGTCGGCACGGTGGCCTGGGGGCGCACCGTCATGGAGGACCGCGGCCCGCTCGACGCCGTCCGGTCGCTGCTGGCCGGCGCGGCGGTGCTGCTCGGGGTGGCCACGGCCGTCTGCCTCACCGTCCCCACCGCCGACGTCCCGGACCAGCTCCGCACCGACCCGGCCACCGGCTTCGAGAGCGTGGTGACCCAGGAGGGCCCGCAGGCGCTGCTCGAGCGACCCGGCCTGGCGCTCCTGGGCGGCCTGCTGCTGACCGGGGCGCTCCTGCTGTGCTCCGTCGTGGCGCCCTCGCTGCGACCGCGGCTGGCCGTGGTGGGTGGCCTGCTCGCCGTCGCCGTCGCCGTCCTGGCTGCCGGGCTGGTCGGGCTGCAGGACGCCGCCTCGTCCGAGGAGCTGGAGTGGACCGTGCCGGGGATGGGCCTCCTCGCGCTGGGGCTGGCGTTCCTCGCGCTGACGGCCGTGGCCTGGCGCGCCCGCCGATCCGCCGTCTGACCAGTTCGGGCGCAACCGGTTCCGGGACGGGGCCCCGCGGTCATAAGCTCCGACCGTGGACGAACGCATCCGGGTGGTCATCGCCAAGCCGGGCCTCGACGGGCACGACCGCGGCGCCAAGGTGGTCGCGCGAGCGCTGCGCGACGCCGGCATGGAGGTCGTCTACACCGGCCTCCACCAGACACCCGAGCAGATCGTCGAGACCGTGATCCAGGAGGACGCCGACGCCGTGGGCCTGTCGGTGCTCTCCGGCGCCCACATGACGCTCTTCGCGCGGCTGGCCGAGCTGATGCGCGAGCGCGGGATCGACGACGTCGTCGTCTTCGGGGGCGGCATCATCCCGGAGGAGGACGTGCCGGAGCTCGAGCGGCTCGGCGTCTCCGGGGTCTTCACCCCCGGCGCCACCACCACCGACATCGTCGACTGGGTGCGCACCCACGTGGGAGCGCCGGCCGGCGCCTGACGGGCCGCCGTTCCGTCACCCCACCACGGGAATCGTGAAGGTCTGGGGGGCGCCGGTGCCGGTGGTCAGGCTGACCGGCTGCGGCAGGGTGGCTCCCCGGTAGGCGAGGTCGCCGCCGGCGAGCACGACCGCGAGCTGGTGGCCCTCCTCGAAGCGGTGCACGATGCCGGGCAGCTCGATGGTCACCGGCTTCGTCGCGTCCGTGATCCGCACGGGGGAGATCAGCCGGTTCGGCAGCTCGACCGTCTCGCCGTCCGGCCCGATGTCGTAGAGCTTCGCGTACGCGACCAGCTGCCCGGCCGGGCCGCCGCGCTGGGTGAGCTCCACCGAGGGCGCGTCCAGCTTGACGGTGAGCCGGGGTGAGCCGACGACGTCCAGCGGAGCCGAGAGCCTCCCGGTGGAGAACCGGATCGCCGTGCCGTCGGGGTCGGTGACCGGCTGCTGCTGGTCGAGGGCGGACGTCTCGGTGTAGTTCGGCCCGACCGGCGCGACGCTGCTGTAGCTGCTCGTCCCCGTGCCGACCTCCTCCGCGCTGTCGACCAGCGCCCCGCCCTCCGGCCCGGTGCTGGACAGGTGGAACGTGCGCTCGCTGCCGAGCGGGTAGCTCGCCGTGACGGCGTAGGCGTCCGCGATGGATCCGCCGGCCGGCAGCGCCCAGTCCCGGAAGTACGAGAACGTCGACCCCGGCGCGGGGCCCTGGCCTCGGACGTAGTGGTCCAGCCAGGCCAGCGCCTGCCGGCCGAGGTAGCTGTTCTCCGGGTCGGAGAGGTTCATCTCGCCCGGTGCCGGCGTCGAGTTGCTGTGCCCGAAGGACTGCCACACCAGCGAGACCGGCGTGCCCTGGGCCCGGAGCGACGTGTACGTCGCGACGGACTCCTGCAGGTTGAACAGCGTGTCGGCCTGCCCCTGCATGAGCAGCGCCGGCACCTGCATCTCGGCCATGTAGCTGGCCACCGAGTTCGAGCGGAGGAAGGCGATCGTGTCAGCGCTCGGGTAGCCCAGGAGTGCCACCTCGGCGAGAGCCCGGCACACCTCGGGCTCGAAGTTCGCGCAGTTCTGCTGGGCGAACTGCTGGGCCTTTTCCGGGTCGGTCAGCGCCGGCAGGTCCTGGACGCCGTTCGCGACGCCGAGTGCGGTGAACAGCGCCGCCCACTGGTACTTGAAGACGCCGGTGCCCGTGGAGCTGACCGAGCCCGACGTCGCCGAGCCTCCCGGCAGCGCGCTGTTCTCCGGGGCCAGGGAGTAGGAGAGGTCGTTCCAGGTGATGGTCGGGACGATCGCGTCCAGCCGGTCGGTCCCTGCGCGGCGCTCGGCCGCCGCGGCGGCGAATTGGATTTGTCCGCCGTACGAGCCGCCGATCATGCCGACCTGCGGGTCGTACGTCGGCTTCTTCCCCTCGGTCTCGCCCTTGTGGTCGCCCTTGCCCTTGTGCCCGTGCTTGCCCTTGTCTCCGTGTTCGGCCCTGCCCTTGCCGGAGGTCGCGGCCGGGGCGTCCTCGCGGGCCACCTGCGTGACGACGACCCGCTCACCAGTCGCGTCGTCCACCGCCTGGATCGAGGGGTCACCGCCGAGGAACCGCAGCAACTGGCTGGCGGCCGCGCCGTCGTGCTCGACGTCGTCCAGGGTGATCGGGCACAGGTCGCCGTCGACGAACCCGAGGCCGGTGTAGGAGAGCGTCACGTACCCGTGCTCGCCGAAGCCCTGCGCGAGCCCGTCCTGGTCGTCCTTGGTGCCGCCGAACCCGTTGGTCACCAGCAGCGCGGGGCCGGGGTTCTCCGCCGTCACCCCGTGCGGGACGTGCAGGTCGGCGTCGATCTTGCAGGTCCGCTTTTCCGGCCCGAGGTCCGTGACCGTGATCGTCAGGTCGCGGACGGTGGCGGGCGTCGCGGCGGCCGCCGGCGCCAGCGTGACCAGGCCCCCGGCGGCCAGCGCCGAGGAGAGCAGGACGGTCGCGACTCGGCGCACGGAGGGCTCCTCGGGTCGGGGACACGCGGTGGGCCTGCGCCGTTGCTGCTGCCAACGGGTGAGGCATCGTGTGATGCACCCCACGCGGGACCCAGTTCTACAACGCCCGGGGCAGCGCTGTGGTTACGGGCGGTCTACGGTGCCTTTTCGTGGATCTCTTCGAGTACCAGGCCCGTGACCTGTTGGCCTCGCACGGCGTCCCCGTGCTCCCCGGCGGCGTCGCCGAGACGCCCGAGCAGGCGGAGGCGATCGCCCGCGAGATCGGGCAGACCGTCGTCGTCAAGGCGCAGGTGAAGACCGGCGGCCGCGGCAAGGCCGGCGGCGTGAAGCTCGCCGACAACCCCGACGACGCCAAGGCGCGCGCCCAGGACATCCTCGGGCTGGACATCAAGGGGCACATCACCCACAAGGTGATGGTGGCCCAGGCCAGCGACATCGCCGAGGAGTACTACTTCTCCTACCTGCTGGACCGCTCCAACCGCACCTTCCTGGCCATGGCCTCGAAGGAGGGCGGCATGGAGATCGAGCAGCTCGCCGTCGAGCGTCCCGAGGCACTCGCCCGCATCGCGATCGACGCCAGCAAGGGCGTCGACGCCGCGAAGGCCGCCGAGATCGTCGACGCCGCGAACTTCCCGGCCGAGGTGCGTGACCAGGTCATCGCGATCGCGATCCAGCTGTGGGACGTCTTCGCCAAGGAGGACGCCACGCTGGTCGAGGTCAACCCGCTGGCCAAGGCGCCGGACGGCACCGTCCTGGCCCTCGACGCCAAGGTGACCCTCGACGAGAACGCCGGCTTCCGACAGACCGAGCACGCCGCGCTCGAGGACGCCGCCGCCGCCGACCCGCTCGAGGCGCGCGCCAAGGAGAAGGACCTCAACTACGTCAAGCTCGAGGGCGAGGTCGGGATCATCGGCAACGGTGCCGGCCTGGTCATGAGCACCCTCGACGTCGTCGCGTACGCCGGGGAGGAGTTCGGGGGCGTCAAGCCCGCCAACTTCCTCGACATCGGTGGTGGCGCCTCGGCCGAGGTCATGGCCAACGGCCTGGAGATCATCCTGTCCGACCCGGCCGTGAAGAGCGTGTTCGTCAACGTCTTCGGCGGGATCACCGCCTGCGACGCCGTCGCCAACGGCATCGTCTCCGCGCTGAGCATCCTCGGCGACGAGGCCACCAAGCCCCTGGTCGTCCGGCTCGACGGCAACAACGTCGAGGAGGGCCGGCGGATCCTCGCCGAGGCCAACCACCCCCTGGTGACCGTGGTCGACACGATGGACGGCGCCGCGCGTCGCGCCGCCGAGCTCGCCGCCTAAGCGCCCCGAAACGACAGGACTCCAGAGATGTCGATCTTCCTCAACGAGAACAGCAAGGTCATCGTCCAGGGCATGACCGGCTCCGAGGGCAGCAAGCACACGCAGCGCATGCTCGCCTCCGGCACCGCGATCGTCGGCGGCGTGAACCCCCGCAAGGCCGGTACCAGCGTCGACTTCGACGGCACCAGCGTGCCGGTGTTCGGCGGCGTCGCCGACGCCATGAAGGAGACCGGCGCCGACGTCAGCGTCATCTTCGTGCCGCCGCCGTTCGCCAAGGCCGCCGTCATCGAGGCCGTCGACGCCCAGATCGGGCTCGCCGTCGTCATCACCGAGGGCATCCCGGTGCACGACTCGACCTACTTCTGGGCGCACGCCCAGGGTGGCTCGACCCGCATCATCGGCCCGAACTGCCCCGGTCTGATCAGCCCCGGGCGCTCGAACGCCGGCATCATCCCGGCCAACATCACCAAGCAGGGCAAGATCGGCCTGGTGTCGAAGTCGGGCACGCTGACCTACCAGATGATGTACGAGCTCCGGGACATCGGTTTCTCGACCGCCATCGGCATCGGCGGCGACCCGGTCATCGGCACCACGCACATCGACGCGCTCCAGGCGTTCCAGGACGACCCGGAGACCGAGGCCATCGTGATGATCGGTGAGATCGGTGGCGACGCCGAGGAGCGGGCCGCCGACTTCATCAAGGCCAACGTGACCAAGCCGGTCGTCGGCTACGTCGCGGGCTTCACCGCCCCCGAGGGCAAGACGATGGGCCACGCCGGCGCCATCGTCTCCGGCTCCGCCGGAACCGCGCAGGCCAAGCAGGAGGCCCTCGAGGCCGCCGGTGTCCGCGTGGGCAAGACCCCGTCGGAGACGGCGAAGCTCATGCGCGAGATCGTCGGCGCGTAAGTCCTGACCGCTGCCCGGTACCCCGATCTCGGGGTGCCGGGCAGCGTCGTTCCCGGACCCCGGCGGCGACGCGCCGCACCCTGCCGTTGCGGTCGCGCGGCGGCCGCCGTCACGATCATGGGGACCCGAACCGTTCCGGAGGAGAGCCTGTGACCGCCAGCCAGCCCCCGAACCCGCCCGAGGGCGGGCAGCCGCCGCCCGGGGGGCAGCCGCCGGAGGCGCACGGGTCCTCGGCGGCCGGGCAGCAGCCCGGCCCGCCGCCGCAGGGCGCACCGCACCAGCACGGCGGGCCCCAGCACGGCCAGCCCCCGCAGCCCGGGCAGCCCTATTACGGGCCGCCCCAGCAGTACGGGCAGCCGCAGCCCTACGGCCAGCAGCAGTACGGCCAGCCCCAGTACGGCCAGCCGCAGTACGGTCAGCCCCCCTACGGTCAGCCCGCGTACGGCCAGCCTGCGTACGGGCAGCAGCCCCACCCCGGGCAGCCCTACGGTCAGCCGCCCTACCCGGGCCCGCCCCAGTACGGGCAGCCGCCCTACTACGGGCAGCCCCAGCCGTACGGCCAGCCGTACTACGGCCAGCCAGGACCCCATCAGCAGGGACCGCAGTTCCAACAGCCGCCCTACGGGGCGCCGAACCCCTACCTCCGCCGGCCCGGCGGGGGCGCGGAGTTCTCCGTCGACCTCAAGCGGGTCCGGAAGCTCGACTGGGCCGTCGCCGGCGGCGCGCTGCTCTTCCTCGTGCTCGCCCTCCTGCCCTGGTGGCGCTTCGGGGACGACACCTTCGGCGTGACCTTCAGCGGCTTCGAGGACGGCACGGTCGTCTCGGCCTTCCTGCTCTTCCTGCTCGCAGCCCTGTGGGCCGTGCTGCCGGGCTTCGTCAAGGCGACGGTGACCTTCCCGCGGGCGGCGGTGACCGTGGGGCTGGCCTCGCTCGGGCTGGTCCTGACGTTCTTCGCCTGGATGGACACCCTCAGCTACTCGTTCTCGATCTGGGCGCTGCTCGGCTTCCTCACGGCCGTGGCGATCACGGTGGTGGCCGCGCTGGCCCTGCGCCGCGATCTGCGGGAGCGGCCCGCCCGGCCGAGCGGGCCGTACGGGCAGCCGGGGCCGGCGCCGTATCCGTATCCCGCTCCACAGCCTCCCGCCCAGCAGCCTCCCGCCCCGCAGCCTCCCGCCGCCCAGCCGGGGGCCGCGCCGTGGTCGTCGCCGCCGCACCAGGGCCCGGGCCCTTCCGCGGGTCCCGGACCGGCTGCGGAGGGTGAGCACCCGCGCACGGACACCTGACCCGGGCGGTTCCGCGGAGGGGCGCCCGGCGCGTGCGCCCGGCATCCCCCCGGCGAGCTTGGGAGAGTGGGGGTGTGGTCGCCCTGCTCGCACGCCTGCCCTTCCGGCGGGACGACGGCGAGGTCGCGCGACCGGCGCCGTCGGTCCTGCTGGCCGCCGCCGCCGCGGTGGCCGTCACAGCCGTCGGGCTGCTCGGGCTGGGGCTCGCCGTCGTCGTCGTCCAGACGCTGGACCCTGTCGGCGGCCTGTCCACCGGGGCCTCGGCGGTGCTCGCGGCGCGGCTGTGGCTGCTCGCCCAGGGCGCCGAGCTCACCCTGCCCACGGGCCCGCTGGTGCTGGCTCCGCTGCTGCTCACCCTCCTGGTGTCCTGGGGACTGTCGTGGGCCGGGCGGGTCTCGGTCCGCGCGCTGGGCGGTGACGACGGCGGCGGCCGGGTCGTGCGGGCGGTCGGGGGCGTGGTCGCGCTGCACGTGGGGCTGACCCTGCTCGTCGCGCTCCTCGCGGGGGGCGGCGACGTGGGGGTCGGCTGGCTCCGCACCGCCGTCGGACCCCTCGTCCTCGCCCTGCTGGCCGTCGGGTGGGGTGCGGGCCGGGAGTCGGACCTGCTCGACGTCGTCCTGGACCGGCTCCCCGGCGCGTTCCGGCCGGTCCTGCGCGGCGTGCTCGCCGGGCTGTTCACCGCCTTCGCCCTGGCGTCGTGCGTGGTGGCCATCGCCCTGGCCGGCGACACCTCCGGGTACGCGGCCGTCTCCGGCTCCCTCGGCGGAGCCGCGGCCGGGGCGGTGGGGCTCGTCGGGCTGGGCGCCCTGCTCCTCCCGAACGCCTCGCTCGCGGTCCTCGGGCTCGCCGCCGGCCCCGGGTTCTCCGTCGGCACCGGCACCCTGGTGTCGGTGCACGGGGTGACCCTGGGCCCGGTCCCGGCGCTGCCCCTGCTCGCGGCGCTGCCGGACACCCAGGCGGTGCCGTTGGTCGCCTTCGCCTCCCAGGTGATCCCGGTCGTGGCCGGGCTGGTGGCGGGGACGACAGTCGGCCGCTGGTTCGGCCACGACGAGGGCGGCTCGGTCAGCGCCGGGCTCGCCGGCGTGCTCACCGGCGCGCTGCTCGGCGTCGTCGTGGGTCTCCTCGTGTGGGTCGGCGGCGGCACCCTCGGCGACGGCTCCCTCGCCGTGATCGGCGCCCCCGCGGTCGCCACCGGTATCGCGGTCGCCGCGCAGAGCGGGATCGCGGCGGCGGTGGCCGCCGCCGTCACCCGCTGGCGGGCCCTCGGCTGAGCCGCCTCCGAGCCCCTGCGAGGGGGCCGAGGATCGGCAGCCCCTACTGTCGGGGCCGTGGCTGCGGGCGGGGGAGAGACAGCAGACGAGCCTGCCCCGCGGGCGCGCGTCGTCGTCCTGCTGTCGGGTACCGGTTCGCTGTGCGCCGCCCTGCTCGCCGCGACCGACGACCCCGCCTACCCGGCCACGGTCGTCGCCGTGGGCGCTGACCGGGACGCCCCGGGCTTGGAGCACGCGCGCCGCCGGGGTCTCCCCACGTTCGTGTGCGCGCTCGGCGAGCTCACCGACCGGGCCGCCTGGGACCGCGCGCTGGCCGAGCGGATCGCCGAGTTCGAGCCCGACCTGGTCGTCTCGGCCGGCTTCATGAAGATCGTCGGACCGGCGGTGCTGGACCGGTTCGAGGGCAGGCTGATCAACACCCACCCGGCGCTGCTGCCGCTGTTCCCCGGCGCGCACGCCGTGCGGGACGCCCTCGAGGCCGGGGCCGGCGTGACGGGCTCGACGGTGCACCTGGTCGACGCCGGCGTCGACACCGGCCCGGTGCTCGCCCAGCGCGAGGTCCCGGTCCTGCCCGGTGACGACGAGGCCAGCCTGCACGAACGGATCAAGGACGTGGAGCGAGAGCTCCTGGTGGAGACGGTGGCGGCCTTCGTCACCCGGACGAGGAAGAGCCCCTGATGAGCGAGCGCACCCCCATCCGTCGTGCCCTGCTGGGCGTCTACGACAAGACCGGGATCGAGGAATTGGCCCGCGGGCTGGCC
The DNA here is from genome assembly GCF_003319095.1 of Blastococcus sp. TBT05-19. Lineage (GTDB taxonomy): Bacteria > Actinomycetota > Actinomycetes > Mycobacteriales > Geodermatophilaceae > Blastococcus. Next base: position 253,258 of record NZ_QOHI01000003.1, read on the forward strand.
GCGGCCGGTGTCGAGCTGGTGAGCACCGGGGCCACCGCCCGCCGCATCGCCGACGCCGGGGTGCCCGTCACGCCGGTCGAGCAGGTCACCGGCTTCCCCGAGTGCCTGGACGGCCGCGTGAAGACGCTGCACCCGGCGGTGCACGCCGGCATCCTCGCCGACCGGCGCAAGCCCGAGCACGTGGCCCAGCTCGACGAGCTCGGCATCTCCGCCTTCGACCTCGTCGTGGTGAACCTCTACCCGTTCACCGAGACGGTCGCCTCGGGCGCCTCGCCGGACGAGTGCGTCGAGCAGATCGACATCGGCGGACCCGCGATGGTGCGCGCCGCGGCGAAGAACCACCCCTCCGTCGCCGTCGTCGTCGACCCCGGTCGCTACGACGACGTCCTCGCCGCCGTCTCGGCCGGCGGGTTCACGCTCGCCGGGCGGCAGAAGCTGGCCGCCGCCGCGTTCCGGCACACGGCGAGCTACGACATCGCCGTCGCCTCGTGGATGGGCAGCGTGCTCGCCCCCGACGAGGGCACCGCCTTCCCGGAGTGGGTGGGCGCGAGCTGGGAGCGCGCCGACGTGCTGCGCTACGGGGAGAACCCGCACCAGCAGGCCGCGCTGTACCGCGGTGGGGCGCTGCCGGGCCTGGCGCACGCCGAGCAGCTGCACGGCAAGGCCATGTCCTACAACAACTACGTCGACACCGACGCCGCGTGGCGGGCGGCGCACGACCACGACGAGCCGACCGTCGCGATCATCAAGCACGCCAACCCGTGCGGGATCGCCGTCGGTGCCGACATCGCCGCCGCGCACCGCAAGGCGCACGCGTGCGACCCGCTGTCGGCCTTCGGTGGCGTGATCGCGGCCAACCGCGAGGTCGACCTGACCATGGCCGAGCAGGTTTCCGAGGTGTTCACCGAGGTGGTCGTCGCGCCGTCCTTCACCGAGGACGCGCTGCAGGTCCTCACCGGGAAGAAGAACGTCCGCCTGCTGCGGCTGCAGCACGCCCCCGCGGGCGGGGCCGAGATCCGGCCGATCGGCGGCGGGCTGCTGATGCAGTCGGTCGACCGCATCGACGCCGAGGGCGACGACCCGACGACCTGGACGCTCGCCACCGGTGAGCCGCTCGACGCCGCCGGCCTCGACGACCTGGTGTTCGCCTGGCGGGCGGTCCGCGCGGTCAAGAGCAACGCCATCCTGCTGGCCCACGACCGGGCCACCGTGGGCGTGGGCATGGGGCAGGTCAACCGGGTCGACTCGGCGCGGCTGGCCGTGTCCCGGGCGGGGGAGCGGGCCGCCGGGTCCGTCGCCGCGTCCGACGCCTTCTTCCCGTTCGCCGACGGCCTGCAGGTGCTGCTCGACGCCGGTGTCCGCGCCGTGGTCCAGCCCGGCGGCTCGGTGCGGGACGAGGAGGTCGTCGCCGCCGCGGCGGCGGCCGGTGCGTCGCTGTACCTGACCGGCACCCGCCACTTCGCGCACTGATGCGGGGGACGCGTCCCCACGTCGGCCCGCCCGAGGCGGGCACCGAGGTCGAGGGGGCGGACTTCGCCCGCGTCGACTGGTGGGGTGCCGAGCTCGACGGCGTGACCTTCGTCCGCTGCCGGTTCGACGACGCCGGCCTCGAGGAGCTGGTCACCCGGCGCTGCGTGTTCGAGAACTGCGTGCTCACCGGCGTCCGCATGGCCGGTGCGCGGCACCTGGGCTCGGCCTTCCTGTCCTGCCGGTTCGACCGGGCGCGGCTGATCGACGTCACCTGGGACGGTTGCAAGCTGACCGGTTCGCACTTCCCGGGCGCGCACCTGCGGCCCATGACGGCGACCGAGTGCGACTGGAGCTTCACCTCGCTGCGCGGCGCGGACCTGTCCGGGCTCGACCTCTCCCGTCAGCGGTTCCGCGACGCCGACCTGACCGACGCCGACCTGCGCGAGTGCGACCTCACCGGAGCGGCGCTGGACCGGGCGCGGTTGCAGAGCACCATGCTGCGCGGCGCGGACCTGCGGGGCGCCTCGACCGACGGGATCAACTGGCGGGGGTTCGAGCTCACCGGCGTACGGCTCGACCTCGCCCAGGCGGTGCAGTTCAGCAGCGCGCACGGGGCCCTGGTCGGCGACTGACCCTCAGCCCTTGCGCGGGCCGGTGAGCACGGCCTTCGCGGCGCCGAGGACACCGCACACGGCGACGGCGATGCCGCACCAGAAACCGGCGTCGAAGAAGCCCAGGTCGAATCCGGCCGCCACGAGCGGCACCAGCACGGCCCACACGACCAACCCGCTCACTGCGAGCGCGACCAGGCCCCCGGTGCGGTGGCTGCGCGACGGCATCAGCATGCGCACGCCGAGCGCGAAGAGCAGCACCCCGCCGAGCACGATCACGAGCGGCTGCCACAACCCGGTGTCCACCACGTCCGACAGGCCGGAGAATCCCCGGCGCATCAGGTCCAGCCCGGTCGCGTCGCCGTCGGCCAGCCAGGGCAGCACGAGGCTCAGCAGCGCGGCGGTGCCGGCCAGCAGGAGGAGCAGACCGGCCACGGGGTCCGGGCGGCGGAGCACCGGCCGGCCGGTGGACCAGGCCGGCGCCGTCGCGGCGCCGGTCGGTGACGCGTAGGACATCTCGGTCGTGGCGGGTTCCCGATCGCGTTCGCTCATCGCGGCGCACCTCCTGCCCGGAGCCTAGGACCGCGACCCCGTCCGCGGGTCGGCTCGGGCAGACTGTCGGCGTGCCCGCGACGACTCTGGACGGCAAGGCCACCGCGGCGGCGATCCGCGCCGAGCTGACCGAGCGGGTGGCCGCGTCCACCGCGGCGGGGCACCGACCCGGGCTCGGCACGCTCCTCGTCGGCGACGACCCGGGCAGCCGCTGGTACGTCAACGCGAAGCACTCCGACTGCGCCCAGGTCGGCATCGCCAGCATCCAGCGCGAGCTGCCCGCCGACGCGACCGAGGCCGACGTGCTCGACGTCGTCGCCGAGCTCAACGCCGACGAGAGCTGCACCGGTTACATCGTGCAGCTGCCGCTGCCGCGGCACATCGACGAGGCGCGCGTGCTCGAGGCGATGGACCCGGCCAAGGACGCCGACGGGCTCCACCCGGTCAACCTCGGCCGGCTGGTGCTGAACGTGCCCGGGCCGCTGCCGTGCACCCCGGTGGGCATCGTCGAGCTCCTGCGCCGCCACGACGTCCCGATCGCCGGGGCCGAGGTGGTGGTCGTCGGCCGCGGGATCACCGTCGGGCGCCCGCTGGGCCTGCTGCTCACCCGGCGCACGGAGAACGCGACCGTCACCCTCTGCCACACCGGCACCCGCGACCTGGCCGCGCACGTGCGGAACGCCGACGTCGTCGTCGCCGCGGCCGGTGTGCCGGGGCTGATCACCGGCGCGATGGTCAAGCCCGGCGCCGCCGTCCTCGACGTCGGCGTGAGCCGGGTCGACGGGAGGATCGCCGGCGACGTCGCCGCCGACGTCGTGGACGTGGCCGGTCACGTGGCGCCCAACCCCGGGGGAGTGGGGCCGATGACCCGGGCGATGCTGCTGCAGAACGTGGTGCTGGCGGCCGAGCAGGCAGCCGCGGGCGGCCGGGCCGCGTGACCGTGACCCGCCCGCCGCTCTACGTCCGCCGGCCCTTCCTCGCCGGGCTGGTCCGCCAGGCGCCGCTGCTGGCCGTGCTCGTGGCGGTGGGTATCGGGCTGCTGCTGGTCACCTTCGAGCACTGGCGGATCGGTCTGGTGGTCGTCGGCCTCTCGATGGTGGGGGCCGCGCTGCTCCGGCTGCTGCTCCCCGTGCGGCGGGTCGGCTTCCTCGCCGTCCGCAGCCGGGCCGTGGACGTCGTCCTGCTCGCGGTGGCCGGGCTCGTGCTGACCGGGGTCGCGCTGGCCATCCCCGCCGCGTGACCCCCGGCAGCGCCGGGAGCGGGTGAGCGCTAGGTTGGCGGCCATGGCAGCGCAGCCCAGAAACGGCAAGGTGACCGTCGTCGGCGCCGGGTTCTACGGCTCCACCACCGCACTCCGCCTCGCGGAGTACGACATCTTCGAGACCGTGGTCCTCACCGACATCGTGGAGGGCAAGCCCGAGGGCCTGGCCCTCGACATGAACCAGTCCCGGCCCATCGAGGGTTTCGAGACCCGGGTCGTCGGCGTCGGGGGCGGGTCCTACGAGGGCACCGAGGGGTCCGACGTCGTCGTCGTGACCGCCGGTCTGCCGCGCAAGCCCGGCATGAGCCGCATGGACCTCATCGAGACCAACGCCGGCATCGTCCGGCAGGTCTCGGAGAACATCGCGAAGACCTCGCCCGACGCCGTCGTCATCGTCGTCTCCAACCCCCTGGACGAGATGACCGCGCTCGCGCAGCTGGCCACGCAGTTCCCGAAGGGCCGCGTCATGGGCCAGGCCGGGATGCTGGACTCCGCCCGCTTCACCAACAACGTGGCCGAGGAGCTCGGCGTCCCGGTGTCGTCGGTGCGCACGCTGACCCTGGGCTCGCACGGCGACACGATGGTCCCCGTGCCCTCCCGGTGCACGGTCGACGGCAAGCCGCTGGCCGACGTGCTGGCGAAGGACCGCATCGACCACCTCGTCGACCGCACCCGCAACGGCGGGGCCGAGGTCGTGGCCCTGCTCAAGACCGGCTCGGCGTACTACGCCCCGTCGGCCGCCGCGGCCCGCATGGCGAAGGCCGTGATCCAGGACTCGGGCGCGGTCATGCCGGTCTGCGCGTGGGTGGACGGCGAGTACGGCATCACCGGCGTCTACCTGGGGGTCGAGGCCGAGATCGGCAGAGAAGGAGTGCGGAAGGTCGTCGAGAGCGACCTCTCCGAGAGCGAGCTGGCCGGGCTGCACGAAGCAGCCGAGGCCGTGCGCGCCAAGCAGGCTGACGTAGCCGACCTCTGAGCGAACGCTCGGAGCCGCAAGCAGAGAGAAGGAACGCGCACGTGGCGAAGATCAAGGTCGAGGGCACCGTCGTCGAGCTCGACGGCGACGAGATGACCCGGATCATCTGGCAGTTCATCAAGGACCAGCTGATCCTCCCGTACCTCGACGTCAACCTCGAGTACTACGACCTCGGCGTCGAGCACCGCGACGCCACCGACGACCAGGTGACGATCGACTCCGCCAACGCCATCAAGAAGCACGGCGTCGGCGTCAAGTGCGCCACCATCACGCCGGACGAGGCGCGGGTCGAGGAGTTCGGCCTGAAGAAGATGTGGCGGTCCCCGAACGGGACGATCCGCAACATCCTCGGCGGCGTCATCTTCCGCGAGCCGATCATCATGCAGAACGTGCCGCGCCTGGTGCCGGGCTGGACCAAGCCGATCATCGTCGGCCGCCACGCCTACGGCGACCAGTACCGCGCCACCGACTTCAAGTTCCCCACCGCGGGCAAGCTGACCGTCACCTTCACCCCGGACGACGGTTCGCAGCCCATCGAGCACGAGGTCTTCCAGGCGCCCGGCGCCGGTGTCTCGCTGTCGATGTACAACCTCGACGACTCGATCCGCGACTTCGCCAAGGCCTCGCTGAACTATGGCCTCGACCGCGGCTACCCGGTCTACCTCTCCACGAAGAACACGATCCTCAAGGCCTACGACGGCCGGTTCAAGGACATCTTCGAGGAGGTCTTCGAGGCGGAGTTCAAGGAGAAGTTCGCCGCCGCCGGGATCACCTACGAGCACCGCCTCATCGACGACATGGTCGCCGCCTCCCTCAAGTGGGAGGGGGGGTACGTCTGGGCGTGCAAGAACTACGACGGCGACGTGCAGTCCGACACCGTGGCCCAGGGCTTCGGCTCGCTCGGCCTCATGACGTCGGTGCTCGCCACCCCGGACGGCCGCACGGTCGAGGCCGAGGCTGCGCACGGCACGGTGACCCGCCACTACCGGCAGCACCAGCAGGGCAAGGAGACCTCGACCAACCCGATCGCGTCGATCTTCGCCTGGACCCGGGGCCTGGCCCACCGGGGCAAGCTGGACGGCACTCCCGAGGTCACCCGCTTCGCGGAGACCCTCGAGAAGGTCTGCATCGACACCGTCGAGAGCGGTCAGATGACCAAGGACCTCGCTCTGCTGATCTCCAAGGACCAGCCGTGGCTGAACACCCAGGACTTCCTGGCGGCCATCGACAGCAACCTGCAGAAGGCCATGGCCTGATCCAGCGCTGACATGGCGTGATCAACGCCCGTCAGAGGCCCCCTCGATCCGATCGAGGGGGCCTCTGACGCGTTCTCGGGGCCTGTGGACGGCGCCGGCAGGGTGAGCTCACCGCCGTGCAGGCTGACGACATGCCCACACCTGCTGCGCGTCCCGACGCGCTGCGGGGACAGGTGTTCCGCGGATCCACCGCGGTGCGACGGGGGTTGCTCACGGCGAAGCAGCTCCGCAGCTCCGCCTGGGTCCGCCTGCGGCAGGACGTCTACGCCGATGCCGCGCTCGAGATCACGCACCGGCTGCTGCTGAGCGCCGTGGGCCTGGTGCTGCCGGTGGGTGCGGGCTTCACCGGCCTCAGCGCGGCGATGCTGTGGGGAGTCCCCGACATCGCTGGTCGCGACGACCCCGTCGAGGTCGTGCTTCCCGAGGGCTCGCGATGGCATCCCGGTGCTGGGGTGCGCGTGCACCGAACGGCCGGCGCCGTGGGGCTGGAGCACGCCGGGCGGTGGCGGTGCACGGGGCGGGTCGACACCGCGGTGGGACTCGTCCGGCGGGGCTCGGAGGAGGACGCCGTGGTGCTGCTGGACCGCCTGCTCGCCGCCGGGATGGTCCGGCTGGACGACGTGCGTGAGGCCGTGGCGGATCTCGCCCGGGGACGGGGCGCCGCGCAGGCGCGCCGGGTGGCGGCGCTCGCCGCCGAGTTCGCGGACTCGCCGCAGGAGACCCGGCTCCGGCTGGCCATCGTCCGGGCCGACCTGCCCATGCCGGTGCCCCAGTTCCGCGTCTTCGACGACGAGGGTTTCGTGGCCCGGGTCGACCTGGCCTATCCCGAGCTGCTGATCGCGATCGAGTACGACGGTCTCTGGCACGCCGAGCGCCGGGCGTTCCTGGACGACCGGCGGCGGCTGAACCGGCTCGTCGCCGCCGGGTGGGTGGTCCTCCACGTCACGAGCGACGACCTGAGGCACCCCGACCGGCTGGTCGCCCGGATCCGGGCCCTGCGCGCCCGGCGCCTCGCGGACATCAACGCCCGCTGAGCGCCCTCACGATGGGACCGAGGGGGCGCTCGGCGGGCGTTGATCACCCAGCGGCCAGGCTGGGTCAGCCGAAGAGCTGGGTCCACCAGGGGCCGGTGGGACCGGTGACCAGGCCGAGACCGTGGCGCCGCAGGCTGCAGTCGAGGATGTTCGCCCGGTGCCCAGGGCTGTCCATCCATGCCTGGACGACGGCGGCGGCGTCCTGCTGGCCGCGCGCGATGTTCTCCGCGCGCGCGGTCTGACCGGCGGCCTCTGCCCGGGCGAACGGATCCCGGCCGTTGGGGTCGTTGTGGCTGAAGAACCCGAGGTCGCGCATGGCGGCGCTGTGGGCGGTGGCGACGGCGGCCAGCCCGGCGTCGGCGGTCAGGGGGCCGCAGCCGGCCTGGGCGCGGTGCTCGTTGACCAGCTGGAGCACCTGGTTCTCGGCGGGCCCCGGGGTCGGGGCGCCGGCGGCCGTGCGGGCCACCGGGGCGCTGGGCGCCGGTGGAGGCGCCGGGGCGACGGGCTCCGGAGCGGAGGCGGGCTCCGGCGCCGGCGGAGCCGGGGCGGCTGCGGCCTCCTGGGGAACGGGCGGCGGTGCGGTGTCGGCGGCGGCCTCGGGCGTTCCGGGGAGCGTCGCCGCGTGGCCCTCGGCCGGCACGGTCCGAGTCCCCGGGAAGACCGACGTCGACGACGAGTCGACCGTCACGGGGGAGTGCTGCGGGGCGGCGGACAGGACCGGCACGGTCAGCAGCAGCGCGGCGACGACCGCCGTGGCGACCAGGACGAACGCGGCCCGGCGGCGGTGTGCCTGCCGGCGGAGCGCGGCCGAGGAGCGTCGGGCGCCGGCGGGTGCACGGGGCGAGGGCGGCGGGCCGGGCGGCAGTGAGCGCATGGATCCTCAGGATGATCACGAATCGTTACCTGACGAATACTAACGGTGCTCACTCTGTGACGGAACCCCTCGTCCTGATCTGCCGGGAAGGCTCGCCGCCGGTCACCCCGGATCGGGGAACGTGGAACAGGCACCATGGGACGCCCGTCCGACCCCGAACCTGAGGAGCACGCCGCCGGTGAGCGACGTCTGGCTCGACATCGTCATGGTCGCTGTGTTCGTCCTGATCGGTGGCGTGTTCGCCGGCGCGGAGATCGCCCTGGTCTCCCTGCGCGAGAGCCAGGTCCGGGCCATGGCCGACCGGGGACGGCGCGGCCGGGCCGTGCAACGGCTGCTCGAGGACCCCAACCGCTTCCTTGCGGCGGTCCAGGTGGGCGTCACCCTGGCCGGGTTCTTCTCGGCGGCGTTCGGCGCGAGCACCCTGTCCCGGCCGCTGGCCGACGTCCTCGTGGCCCGGGGCGTGAGTGAGCGGCTCGCGGGCACGCTGGCCCTGGTCCTGGTGACCCTCCTGATCAGCTACCTGTCGCTGGTCGTCGGCGAGCTGACCCCGAAGCGGCTCGCGCTGCAGCGGGCGGAGGGCTTCTCCCTGCTGATCGCCGCCCCGCTGAACGCGATCGCCCGGCTGTCCCGGCCGGTCATCTGGCTGCTGTCGACGTCGACGAACGGGCTGGTGCGTCTGCTCGGCGGCGACCCGAAGGCCAGCGGCGAGGCGATCAGCCAGGAGGAGCTGCGCGACCTGGTGGCGGCGCACGAGTCGCTGAGCAGCGACGAGCGCCGGCTCATCGACGAGGTCTTCCGGGCCGGGGAGCGCGAGGTCCGCGAGGTGATGACGCCACGCACCGAGGTGCAGTTCCTCGACGCGTCGACGACCGCCAGCCGGGCGGCCAAGCTGGTCGCCGAGTCGAACTGGTCGCGGTTCCCGGTGGCCGGCCGCGACCAGGACGACGTCATCGGCTTCGTGCACGTCCGCGACCTGTTCCTGCCCACCCACCCGGCGGGCCGCGCCGCGACGGTCGGCGACCTGTCCCGCGAGGTGAAGCGGCTGCCCGGCACCGCCGCCGTCCTCACCGTGCTCAGCGAGATGCGCCGGGAGAACCAGCACCTCGCGATCGTCGTCGACGAGTACGGCGGCACCGACGGCATCGTGACGCTGGAGGACCTCATCGAGGAGGTCATCGGGGAGATCTACGACGAGTACGACGAGGAGGTCGAACCCGCGTCGAAGCACTCACCCGACGAGCCGCGCGAGGTCGACGGCCTGCTCAACCTGGACGACTTCACCGAGGCGACCGGCCTGCGGCTGCCCGAGGGCCCCTACGAGACGGCCGCCGGCTACGTGCTGGCCGACCTCGGCCGGCTCCCCGAGCCGGGGGACGCCGTGGAGGTCGAGGGACGCCGGATCGAGGTCGTGGAGCTCGACGGCCGGCGGATCGCCCGCCTGCGCGTCAGCCCGCCGCCGGCGCCCGACGTCCCGGGGGACGCCGAGGAGGGTGAAGGCTAGCGGCGGGCCTGGGCGACGTCCCAGGCGTCGCGCACGATGCCCACCAGGTCGGTGTGCTTCGGGGCCCAGCCCAGGTCGGCGCGGATCCGGTCGCTCGAGGCCACGAGCTGGGCCGGGTCGCCCGCGCGACGCTCGCCGACGGTCACCGGGATCTCGTGGCCGGTGACCTCGCGGGCCGCCTCGACGACCTCCTGCACCGAGAAGCCGGTGCCGTTGCCGAGGTTGTAGATGCGGTGCTCGCCCGCCGCCGGTGCCGGCAGGGCCAGCAGGTGGGCGTCGGAGAGGTCCTCGACGTGCACGTAGTCGCGGATGCAGGTGCCGTCGGGCGTCGGGTAGTCCTGCCCGTAGACGGTGAGCGAGTCCCGCGCGCCCGAGGCCACCTGCAGCGCGATCGGGATCAGGTGCGTCTCGGTCGTGTGCCGCTCGCCCAGGCCGTAGGCCGCCCCGGCGACGTTGAAGTACCGCAGGCTCACCGCCGCGAACCCGTGCGCGACGGCGTAGGAGGTGAGCATGTGGTCGACGGCGAGCTTCGAGGCGCCGTAGGTGTTCGTCGGCCGGGTCGGCGCGTCCTCCGGGATCGGCACCAGGTCCGGCTCGCCGTAGGTCGCGGCGGTGGAGGAGAAGACGATGCGCCGGCAGTCGGCCGCCCGCATCGCCTCCAGCAGCGCGAACGAGCCGCCCACGTTGGTGTGCCAGTAGTCCTCGGGCTGCTGCTGGGAGACGCCGACCAGCGACTTGGCCGCGAAGTGCAGCACCGCCTCCGGCCGCACCTCGGCCAGCACCGGCGCGGAGTCGTGCAGCGACACCTGGGCCAGCGTGGCGCCCTCGGGCACCGCGTCGGCGTGCCCGGTGGAGAGGTCGTCGAGGACGGTGACCTCGTGGCCGTCGGCCAGCAGCGCCGCCGTCACTACGCTGCCGATGTAGCCGGCTCCGCCGGCGACGAGTACGCGCATGGCCCCACCCTATGAGGACGGGGCGGAGGGAGAGGAACTCGTGGTCAGTCCGCGTCCCGCGGTGCAGTCGCTGCCGGCCTACAAGCCCGGCCGCAACCCCGCCGACCTGGCCCGCGAGATCGGCGTCGAGCGGGCCGTGAAGCTGGCCAGCAACGAGGTCGCCTTCCCGCCGCTGCCCGCCGTCGTCGAGGCGGTGTCCAGGGCCGTCGGGGAGACCAACCGGTACCCGGACAACGGCGCGGTCGTCCTCACCCGCGCCCTGGCCGACCGCTACGGCGTCGACCCCGCCCAGGTGGCGACCGGCTGCGGCGCGGTCGCGATCTGCCAGGAGCTGGCGCAGGCCTACAACGACCCCGGCACGAGCATCGCCTTCGCCTGGCGCTCCTTCGAGATGTACCCGCTGCTGGCCCGCATCGCCGGGGCCGGCGCGGTCCAGGTGCCGCTGGTGCCCGGCAGCGAGGGCGGCGCCGCCGACACCCACGACCTCGAGGCGCTCGCCGCCGCGATCGACGACACCACGCGCCTGGTCTTCGTCTGCAACCCGAACAACCCCACCGGGACGGCGGTGCGCCGGGCGGAGCTGGAGGGCTTCCTCGACGCGGTGCCGGCCGGCACCCTCGTGGTGCTCGACGAGGCCTACCGCGAGTTCGTCACCGACCCCGACGTCCCCGACGGCGTGGAGCTGATGCGCGGGCGGCCGAACGTCGCGGTCCTGCGCACGTTCTCGAAGGCCTGGGGGCTGGCCGGGCTGCGCGTCGGCTACCTGCTCGCCGAGGACCCCGCCGTCGCCGACGCGGTGCGCCGCACCCACCTCCCGTTCAGCGTCGGCATGGTCGCCCAGGCCGCGGCCGTCGCGGCCCTGTCCAGCGAGGACGAGGTCCGCCGCCGCTGTGCCGCGGTGACGGCCGAGCGCGGGCGGCTCACCGCCGCGCTGCGGGACCGCGGGCTGGAGGTCGCCGAGAGCCAGGCGAACTTCGTCTGGCTGCCGGTGGCGGAGCGGACGGCGGAGCTCGCCGCGGCCCTCGAGGCCCGGGCGGTCATCACCCGGCCCTTCGCCGGCGAGGGGATCCGGGTCACCGTCGGCACCCCCGAGGAGGACGACGTCTTCCTCGCCGCGCTGGACGACGCACTGGCCCTCTGACCAGCGCCGCCGCTCCACGCGCGGCCAGCGGGACGGACGGGACGGGGGAGCCCGGAACGTCCGGGGAGGTCCAGCTGGTTTGATGGCCGACGTGGCTCTTCCCCGTGTCCTCTCCGGCATCCAGCCGACGGCGGGCTCGTTCCACCTCGGCAACCACCTCGGCGCGCTGCGTCAGTGGGTGGCCCTGCAGGACGGGCACGAGGCCTTCTACTGCGTCGTGGACCTGCACGCCATCACCGTCGCGCAGGACCCCGCCGAGCTCCGCCGCAACAGCCTGGTCTCGGCCGCCCAGCTGATCGCCCTCGGCGTCGACCCGTCGCGCAGCGCCCTCTTCGTGCAGAGCCACGTGCCCGAGCACCTGCAGCTCTCCTGGGTCCTGGAGTGCCTCACCGGTTTCGGCGAGGCCAGCCGGATGACCCAGTTCAAGGACAAGAGCCAGCGCGAGGGCACGGCCGGGACCACCGTCGGCCTGTTCACCTACCCGGTCCTCATGGCCGCCGACATCCTCATCTACCAGGCCGAGCGCGTGCCGGTGGGCGACGACCAGCGCCAGCACCTCGAGCTCACCCGCGACCTCGCGACCCGCTTCAACGGCCGCTACGGCGACACGTTCCGCGTGCCGGAGGGGTTCATCCCCGAGGGCGCGGCGCGGGTCATGGACCTGCAGTCGCCGGAGAAGAAGATGAGCAAGAGCCTGCCGCCGGCCGGCTGCATCCAGCTGCTCGACGACCCCCGGGTGACGGCGAAGAAGATCCGCTCGGCCGTGACCGACACCGGCCGCGAGATCGTCGCCGACCGCGAGAGCAAGCCCGGCATCACCAACCTGCTGACCATCCACAGCGCCCTGTCGGGCAGCTCGGTGGCCGACCTCGAGGCGCACTTCGCAGGCCGCGGCTACGGCGACCTCAAGAAGGAGCTCGCCGAGGTCGTCGTGGAGTTCGTGACGCCGGTCCAGCAGCGCACCCAGGAGCTGCTCGACGACCGGGCCGAGCTGGAGCGGATCCTCGCCGCGGGCGCGGGCAGGGCCCGCGAGGTCGCGTCCCGGACGGTCGCGGACGTCTACGAACGGGTGGGCTTCCTCCCGCCGGCCGGGCCCGCGGCATGAACGACGACACCTTCGTCGGCCGGCTGGCCGGCCCTCCGGAGACAGCGGTCATCGGGGTCGTCGTGCCCGTGCCCGAGCCCTGGGCGACGCTGCTCGTCGACTGGCGCACCAAGGTCGGCGACCCCCAGGCGACCATCGTCCCCCCGCACGTCACGCTGCTCCCCCCGACGGAGGTACCGGTCGGTGACCGGGCCGCCGTCGCCGAGCACCTCGCCGCGGTCGCGGCCTGCCATCCGCCGTTCGACATGCACCTGTCGGGCACCGGCACGTTCACGCCGGTCTCCGACGTGGTCTTCGTGACCGTCGCGCGCGGCATCGGCAACTGCGAGCTGCTGGCCACCGACGTCCGCCAGGGCCCGCTGGAGCGCTCGCTGTCGTTCCCGTACCACCCGCACGTGACCGTGGCCCACGACGTCCCACCCGGCATGCTCGAGCTGGCCTACTCCGGTCTGCAGGACCTCTCGGCGGAGTTCCGCGTCGACCACTTCACCGAGTTCGAGCAGACGCCGTCGGGCACCTGGGCGATCGCCCGGACCTACCCGCTCACCGGCCCCGAGCACTGACGAAGGACCCCCTCGCCCCCCACCGCTCGCTGCGCTCGCGGCGGCCCCCTGCGAGGGGGCCGTTCCAGCAGGTCACCGCAGGAGGCCGCAGACTCGGGTGGTGAGCTCCGCCAGCCGACAGGACGTGCCGGCCCGCAAGGCCTGGCCCGCCCGGCTGTGGGACCGGGTCGAGTCCCGGATCGACGCCGGGCGCGCGCGCTTCGGCTGGCTCGACCACCTCGCCCGTGCCGGTGGGCGCTACCAGCGCACCCAGGGCGACCTCATGGCCGCCGGCGTCACCTACTTCGCCTTCCTCGGGCTGTTCCCCGTCCTGCTCCTGGTCGCGTCGGTCATCGGCCTGGTCCTCGCGGGGGACGAGCTGCTCCAGCGGGAGCTCTACGCCGCGATCCGGGAGGCCTTCCCCGGCTCGACCGGTCGGCAGATCGTCCGCGACCTGCGCGGCGCGGTCAGCTCCGCCGAGGTGGTCGGCGTGATCGGCGTGGTCGGTTTCCTCTACGCCGGCCTCCGTGCCATGGACAAGCTGCGCGTCGGCATGGAACGGATCTGGAAGGGCCACGCCGACGAGCCGGAGTTCCTGCGGGACAACGTCCAGGACGTCCTGGCGCTGGTCCTGCTCGGCGCCGTCGGCCTGCTCAGCCTCGGGCTCACCGGGATCGCCACGCGGGCGACGTCCTGGGCCCTGGACGGCCTGGGCCTGGCCGACGTGGCCGGTCTCTCGGTGCTCACGACCGTGGTGGGCCTGGCGCTGGCCTTCCTCGGCGACACCGTCGTCTTCCTCTGGCTGCTCAAGGTGGTGCCCGCCACGCCGCACCCGCTGCGGCGGCTGCTGCCCGGCGCGCTGTTCGGAGCCGTCGGCTTCGAGGGCATGAAGCTGCTGGGGAGCCTCTACCTGTCGCTGATCTCGGGCAGCGTGACCGCGTCCACGTTCGGTGGCGCCGTCGGCATCCTGGTGTGGATCAACGTCGTCTTCCGGTTCGCGTTCTTCACCGCGGCGTGGACGGTCACCGGCCTGGAGGACCCGCCCCCGCCGGCCGACCGGACCGACGCCGTCGACGACGAGCCAGTCCCGCACCCAGCAACGTCGCGCTGAGGACGGCCGCGGCCCCCAGTGCCGGCAGCAGCCCCGGAGCCGGCTCGTCCGCCGGAGGTGCCGCCGCCCGGGGCGGGGCGGAGGAGGGTGCGGGGGGTGCGGGGGGTGCGGGGGTGGTCGTCGGCAGCAGGTCGTCCGGGCGCACGAGCCGGCCGACGCCCGGGCTGCCGGCCGGCACGGCGAACCCCCAGTCCAGCAGGAGCGCCGCCTGGTCGGCCGCCCGCAGCGGCACGTTCTCGGTGTCCAGGACGCTGACCACCAGGCGGCGGCCGTCCCGCTCGGCCGCCGTCACGAACGTGTGACGAGCCGCGTCGGTGAAGCCGGTCTTGCCACCGAGCCCGCCCGGATAGCCCGCCAGCGGGTTCTGGTTCTGGATCTGGAAGCCGGCGGAGCGGCCCTCCACCGGCGGGATCGCGGTGGTGGGGACGCGCAGCACCGCCGCCGTCGCCGGGTCCTCCAGCACGGCCCGGAAGATGAGCGCCAGGTCGTAGGCCGAGGAGGTCTGCCCGGCCACGTCGAGCCCGGACGGCGACCCGGCCACCGTGTCGTAGGCGCCGAGCGAGGCGGCGGTGGCGTTCATGGCCGCCACGGTCTGCTGCTGCCCACCCGCGGTGCGCGCCAGCGCGGCCGCCGCGTCGTTGCCCGACTGCAGGATCAGCGCTTCGAACAGCAGCGACACCGGGTAGCGGCCGCCGGCGACGAGGCCCACCCGGCTGCCCTCCACCCGCTCGTCGTCCTCCGTGGCCTCCACCACCTGGGCGGGGTCGAGCCGGTGCAGGAGCGTGAGCAGGGTGAGCGTCTTGAGGGTGCTGGCCGGGTAGTAGCGGCCGTGCGCGTCCCGGGCCGCGAGGACGGCGCCGGAGGTGGCGTCGGCGACCAGCCAGGCGCTCGCGCCGAGAACGGGCGGCGGGGTGGGGGCGTCCTCGGCGTACACGGTGCCCCGCGCGCCGAGCTGCCGGCCGCCGACCGTGCTGCCGTCGGGCGCGGTGCCCCGCGGGGGAGGCGTGACGAGGGGCGCCGACGGGGTCGGGCCGAGGTGTCCGCGGTGGGGCGCGCCGAGGTCGTCGGGGAAGGCGACGGTGCCGCGGCGGCTCCGGAGGGCGGCAGGAGCAGGACGACGGCGCCGATCAGGAACCCCGCGGTGCCGCGCCGTCGCATGGCCGCACCGTAGGCGTCGTGACGTGTCCCACGGTCGGCGGCGCCCCCGTCCCCGAACGGATGAGCCTTCGCAACGATCGTGTCTCAGTCCGCTGCAGAGGTTGTAGCCCCGCCAGGGGTCGCGGTTAGCGTCGCTGGCGGTGCCTCGCGGAGTCGCTCCGAGCGAGCCGGTGGCGCCGGCATTCCCTTCATCCGGGACACCGCCGATCCGGCGGGCCCGTCCCCCCAAGCAGAGGAGATCGTCTTGCGCCGAGCGCGGATGACGAAGGCCGCGGCGCTGCTGCTGGCCGGCAGCCTGGCCCTGGCGGCCTGCGCCAGCGACGAGGAGAGCAGCAGCGCCTCCGGCGGAAGCGGCGGCAGCGGCGGCGGCGAGGACCTGAAGATCGGCCTCGCCTTCGACACCGGCGGCCGTGGTGACCAGTCCTTCAACGACTCCGCCGTCGCGGGCGTCGAGGCGGCCATCGAGGAGCTCGGCGGCGAGGTGCAGGAGCTGTCGCCCAACGACGACGCCTCCAACCGCGGCGAGCTGCTGACCCAGCTGGCGGAGGCCGGCTACAACCCGGTCATCGCCGTCGGCTTCAACTACGACGAGGTCATCGCCGAGGTCGCGCCGCAGTTCCCCGACACCACCTTCGCGCAGGTCGACGGCTCCAACGCCGACGGCGCCAAGGGTGACAACGTCACCGGCCTCCTCTTCGCCGAGGAGCAGGGGTCCTTCCTCGCCGGCGTCGCCGCCGCGCTGAAGACCGAGACGAACAACGTCGGCTTCGTCGGTGGCGTCGAGAGCCCGCTGATCGAGAAGTTCCAGGCCGGCTTCGCCGCTGGTGCCGAGGCCGTGAACCCTGACGTCGAGGTGCAGGTCCAGTACCTGTCCCCGGCCGGTGACTTCAGCGGCTTCGGTGACCCGCAGAAGGGCAAGCTCGTCGCCCAGGGCATGTACCAGAACGGCGCGGACATCGTCTTCCACGCCGCGGGCGGTTCCGGCGAGGGTGTGTTCGAGGCGGCCGTCGAGGCCGGCAAGCGGGCCATCGGCGTCGACTCCGACCAGTACCTGACGGCTCCGGCCGACCAGCAGGCCGTGATCATGACCTCGATGCTCAAGCGCGTCGACAACGCCGTCCAGGCCTTCATCAAGGCCTACGCCGAGGGCGAGGTCGAGGGCGCCACCGACGTCACCAACGACCTGTCCACCGGCGGCGTCGGCCTGTCCACCTCGGGCGGCTACATCGACGACATCGCCGACCAGATCGAGGAGTTCGAGCAGCAGATCCTCGACGGCGAGATCACGGTTCCCACCACCCCGTGACACCCGGCCGCGGGCCCGCTCCGGCGGGCCCGCGGCCCCGGTCGACCCGACGGCGGGTCCGGGCGCACGTCGCCCGGGCCCGCCGTCGTGGGTCGCGGGCCGGGCAGGAGGGCCGCGCGCCACCGCCCCGGCCGGATGCGACATCATGCGGCAGCCGGTTCCCGTGCGGAGCCGGTCCCCGGCCCCGGTCCCCCCGGGCCGGTCGGTGCCCCGCGGCGGACCCCGCGGGAACCGGGACACAGGAACGGACGTGCGCCGCGCACCAGCGGGACGCACAACGAGGGAGAGGCCCACCATGGCCGCAACAGCAGCGCCCGGCGGCGCACCTGCCGCCGACGGCGCACCCGGCGACGGCGTGCCGTACGCGGTCGAGCTGCGCGGGATCACCAAGCGGTTCCCCGGGGTCGTCGCCAACCGCGACATCGAGCTGCGCGTCCGGCGCGGCGAGGTGCACGCGATCGTCGGCGAGAACGGCGCCGGCAAGTCGACGCTGATGAAGACCCTGTACGGGATGCACCGTCCCGACGAGGGCACGATCCTGCTCGACGGCCGCGAGACGACGCTGCGCAGCCCCGCCGACGCGATCGCCGCGGGCATCGGCATGGTCCACCAGCACTTCATGCTGGCCGACAACTTCACGGTCCTGGAGAACATCGTCCTGGGCAGCGAGCCCACCCGGCGCGGCCGGCTCGACCGGGCCGAGGCCCGCCGCCGGATCCTGGACATCTCCGACCGCTACGCGCTCAACCTCGACCCCGACGTCCTCGTGGAGGACCTCGGCGTCGGCGACCGGCAGCGGGTCGAGATCGCCAAGGTCCTCTACCGCGGGGCGACGACGCTGATCCTCGACGAGCCCACGGCGGTGCTCGTGCCGCAGGAGGTCGACGAGCTCTTCGGCAACCTCGCCGAGCTCAAGCGCGAGGGCCTGACGGTCATGTTCATCTCGCACAAGCTCGACGAGGTGCGGAAGGTCGCCGACTCGATCACCGTGATCCGCCGCGGCACCACGGTCGGCACCGCCGACCCGAAGACCACCACCGCGCGCCAGCTCGCCGAGCTCATGGTCGGCTCGGAGCTGCCCTCGCCGGAGACGCGCACCTCGACGGTGCGGGAGGCCGCGGTCCTGCAGCTCGACGGGGTCACCGTCGCCGCGCTCACCGGTCGTCCGGCCGTCGACGACGTCGCGCTGACCGTGCGCGAGGGCGAGGTCGTGGGCATCGCCGGCGTCGAGGGCAACGGTCAGGCCGAGCTCGTCGAGGCGATCATGGGCCTGCGGGCGCTGACCGCCGGCAGCATCGCCTTCGCCGGCCAGGACGTCAGCGGCTGGAGCACCCGCGCCCGCCGCGAGGGCGGCATCGGCTTCATCCCCGAGGACCGGCACCGCCAGGGCATGCTCCTCGAGGCGCCGCTCTGGGAGAACCGCATCCTCGGCCACCAGACCCGCCCGCCGGCGGTCAAGGGGCCCTTCATCGACCGCCGCTCGGCCCGCGCCGACACCGAGCGGATCATGAGCGAGTACGACGTCCGCGCCCCCGGGCCGGACACGCTGGCGCACGCCCTGTCCGGCGGCAACCAGCAGAAGCTGATCATCGGGCGCGAGATGAGCGCGGCTCCCAAGCTGCTCATCGCCGCCCATCCCACCCGCGGCGTCGACGTCGGCGCCCAGTCGGCCATCTGGGAGCTGCTCAAGGATGCCCGCGCCGAAGGATTGGGGATCCTCTTGATCTCGGCCGACCTCGACGAGCTGATCGGGCTCTCGGACACGCTGCACGTGATGCTGCGCGGCCGGCTCGTGGCCACGCTGGACCCGGCGTCGCTGACGCCGGAGGAGCTGGGCGGCCACATGACCGGCGCCCACGACGGCTCGGTCGGTGCCGCGTGACCGCGCTCCGCCGGCTCGGCACGTCCCTGGCCGCCCCCGCGCTGGCCGTCGTCGTCGCGCTCGTCATCACGACGCTGGTCATCGTGCTGATCGGGCAGAACCCGCTGACCGCACTGCAGGTGCTGGTCGACTTCGGCGACACCCCGGCCCAGCAGACCCAGGCGATCGTGGTGATCCTCAACCGCGCCGTGCCGCTCTTCCTCGCGGGTTTGGCGGTCTCGGTCGCCTTCCGCATGGGCCTGTTCAACATCGGCGTCGAGGGCCAGTACCGCATGGCCACCGTCGTCGCCGCGGGCGTGGGCGCGGCCGTGGTGCTGCCCGGCCCGCTGCACGTGCTGCTGATCATGGTCGTCGCGATGGCGGTGGGCGCCCTGTGGGCCGGCATCGTCGCCGTGCTCAAGGTGACCCGCGGCGTGAGCGAGGTGATCAGCTCGATCATGCTCAACTTCATCGCGCTGGGCACCGCCTCCTTCCTGCTCACCGGGCCGCTCCGGGGCAGCCCGGAGGGCGCGTCGATCATCACCACCGAGCGGCTCCCCGCCTCCGCCCAGTTCCCGGCGCTCAACGGGCTCTTCGGCGCGCTGGGCCTCGCCCAGCCGCGCGGCCAGCTGTTCGGCTTCCTGCTCGTGGCCGTGGTCGTGGGCATCGTGGTCTCGGTGCTGCTCAAGCGCACCCGGTTCGGCTTCGACCTGCGTGCCACGGGCCTCTCGCCGTCGGCCGCCACGGCCAGCGGGATCGACGCCCGGCGCATGGTCGTCAAGACGATGCTCATCTCCGGCGCGATCGCGGGCCTGATCGGCCTGCCCGACCTGCTCGGCCGGACCTACAGCTTCGGCACCGAGTTCACCGCCGGGCTCGGCTTCCTCGGCATCGCGGTCGCGCTGCTGGGCCGCAACAGCCCGCTGGGCATCGCCTTCGCCGCGCTGCTGTTCGCCTTCCTCGACCGGGCCGCGGTGCCGCTGCAGTTCGCCGACATCCCCGCCTCGGTGGTCACGATCATCCAGGGCACGATCGTGCTCTCGGTCGTCATCGCCAACGAGGTCTCCCGGCAGGTCACCAAGCGTCGCGCCGGACGGCAGAGCGGCCAGGCCACGCCGCCGGCCGCGGACGCCACCGGTCCCGCCGGCACCCGCATCGACGCGCGACAGGAGGCGGGGGCATGAACGCACCCCACGAAATCGCTCCGCTGGCGCTCCACGATCCCGCAGGGACCCCGCGATGACCGCGACCACCGCACCCACCAAGGCCACCGGCCGGGGTCCGCTGACCGAGCTGCTGCTCGGCGGCGGCCGGGCCCGGCGCATCACCTGGATGTTCGTCGGGCTGATGCTGCTCATGTCCGCCGTCCGGGTCATCTCCGGCGAGCAGGCGCTGACGTCGTCGTCGACGTTCGCCGCGGCGCTGCTGCTGGCCGTCCCGATCGGCCTCGCCGCGCTCGGCGGTCTGTTCTCCGAGCGCGCGGGCGTGGTCAACATCGGCCTCGAGGGCATGATGATCCTCGGCACCTGGGGCGCCGGCTGGGCCGGCTACCAGTGGGGCTGGGCGGCCGCGCTGATCGGCGGCGCGGTGTTCGGTGCCGTCGGTGGCCTGCTGCACGCGGTCGCGACCGTGACCTTCGGCGTGGACCACGTGGTCTCCGGCGTCGCGATCAACATCCTGGCCGAGGGCGTCGTCCGCTTCCTCTCCGAGCTGCTGTACGCCGGTGCCGCCAGCGGCGGTGGCGTCACCCAGTCGCCGTCGCTGTCCAGCCGGCCACCGAGCTTCTCGCTGCCGGTGCTCTCCTCCGGACCCGACCTGCTCGGGGACCTCGAACGGCAGCAGTGGTTCCTGCTGTCCGACGTCGCCGGACTGCTGCGCGGCCTCACCAGCGGCGTCGGCGTCCTGACGGTCCTGGCCGTCCTGCTGGTGCCGGCGACCTACCTGCTGCTGTGGCGCACCGCGTTCGGTCTGCGGTTGCGCTCGTGCGGTGAGAACCCGGCGGCCGCCGACTCGCTCGGCGTGCCGGTGAACCGGCTCAAGTACATCGCGGTGATCATCTCCGGCGCCCTGGCCGGCCTCGGCGGTGTCTTCCTGGTGTTCGTCGCCAACATCTACCGCGAGGGCCAGACCGGTGGTCGTGGCTTCATCGGCCTCGCCGCGCTGATCTTCGGCAACTGGCGTCCGGGTGGCCTGGCCGCGGGTGCCGGGCTCTTCGGCTTCGCCGACGGTCTGCAGCTGCGCAGCCGAGGCGCCGTCGTCGCCCTGCTCCTGCTGCTGGCCCTGCTGCTCGCCGTCGTGGCGGTCCTGCAGGCCCGGCGCGGCAAGCTGCTGCAGGCGGCCTTCGCCGGCGCGTTCGCCGGCCTGAGCCTGATCGGCTTCCTGACCATCGAGGAGCTGCCCGAGGGCATCGTCTCCTTCACCCCGCACCTGATCACGCTGCTCGTGCTCTCGCTGGCCTCGCAACGGCTGCGGATGCCGAAGGCCGACGGGCTCGTGTACCGACGAGGAGAGCACTAGTGACCGTGGACTGGGACGCGCTGCGCGCCGCCGCCCGCGAGGCGATGACGCACGCCTACGCCCCCTACTCGAAGTTCCCGGTGGGGGTGGCCGGGCTGGTGGACGACGGGCGCGTGGTCACCGGCTGCAACGTCGAGAACGCCTCGTACGGCCTCGGGTTGTGCGCCGAGTGCGGCATGGTCAGCGACCTGGCCCGCACCGGCGGCGGCACGCTGGTCGCCGTCGCGTGCGTGGGTGGTGACGGGCAGCCGCTCATGCCGTGCGGTCGGTGCCGGCAGCTGCTGTGGGAGCACGGCGGCGCGGACATGCTCATCGAGACCGTGTCGCTGGGGATCGTGCCGATGCGCGAGGTGCTGCCCGACGCCTTCGGCCCCGACGACCTGGTCGCCGCGGCCGAGCGGGGGCAGGGCTGATGGCCGCGTTCGACGCCATCGACGTCATCCGCACCAAGCGGAACGGCGGGCAGCTCCCGGGCGACCAGATCCGCTGGATCATCGACGCCTACACGCAGGGCACCGTGCCCGACGAGCAGATCAGCGCGCTGCTCATGGCGGTGTTCTTCCGGGGCATGGCGCCCGACGAGCTCGCCGCCTGGACCCAGGCGATGATCGACTCCGGCGAGCGCAAGGACCTGTCGCCGCTGGGCCGGCCGACCGCCGACAAGCACTCCACCGGCGGCGTCGGCGACAAGATCACCCTGCCCCTGGCGCCGCTCGTGGCCGCCTGCGGCGTCGCGGTGCCGCAGCTGTCGGGCCGGGGCCTGGGCCACACCGGCGGCACGCTGGACAAGCTCGAGGCGATCCCCGGCTGGCGGGCGGACGTGCACGAGGAGGCGTACCTCCAGCAGCTGCGCGACGTCGGTGCGGTCATCTGCGCGGCCGGTCACGACCTGGCGCCGGCGGACAAGAAGCTCTACGCGCTGCGCGACGTCACCGGCACGGTCGAGTCGATCCCGCTGATCGCCAGCTCGATCATGAGCAAGAAGATCGCCGAGGGCGCCGACGCGCTGGTCCTCGACGTCAAGACCGGCTCGGGCGCCTTCATGAAGAGCGCCGACGACGCCCGCACCCTGGCCCGCACGATGGTGGGCCTGGGCGAGGCGGCCGGGGTGCGGACCGTGGCCCTGGTGACGGCGATGGACCGCCCGCTGGGCCGCACCGCCGGGAACGCCGTCGAGGTCGCGGAGTCCGTCGAGGTCCTCGCCGGAGGAGGCCCGGCCGACGTCGTCGAGCTGACCCTGGCCCTGGCCCGCGAGATGCTGGCCGGCGTCGGGCGGGACGACGTCGATCCCGCGGACGCCCTGCGCGACGGGCGGGCCATGGACGTGTGGCGCCGGATGATCGCCGCCCAGGGCGGGGACCCCGACGCCCCGCTGCCGAAGCCTGCCGAGACGCACGTCGTGACCGCGCCGGCCACCGGCACCCTGACCCGGCTGGACGCCTACGCGCTGGGCGTCGCCGCCTGGCGGCTGGGCGCGGGCCGGGCGCGCAAGGAGGACCCGGTGCAGGCCGCGGCCGGCATCACCTGGACCGCCGGGGTGGGGGAGCAGGTGACCGCCGGGCAGCCCCTGCTGGAGCTGCAGACCGACGACGTCGACCGCATCCCGCGGGCGCTCGAGGCGCTCGAGGGCGCCATCGGCGTGGACACCGACGACCGGCCGCTGCCGCTGATCCTGGAGAAGATCACGGGCTGATCTGGTCGCGCCGAGTGGGCCCCGGAGGGGTCCGCGCAGGCACGACGCAGCGGCTCAGCGGCGGTCGGGACGGCACGTCGTCGCGGTGCGGCCCGGAGGGTCGCGGTGGACATGGGGGAGACTGTTACCTCGTGACGAGTTCCTCCGCGGCCACCGTGGTCAGCGACCGGCCGAAGCCCGGTGATCCGCTGGACCCCGACGCCGCGATCTCCATCCGCGGCCTGGTCAAGCGGTACGGCGACTTCACCGCCGTCGACGGGCTCGACCTGGACATCCACCGCGGCGAGATCTTCGCCCTGCTCGGCCCCAACGGCGCCGGCAAGACGACGACGGTGGAGATCTGCGAGGGCTACCGCGGCCGCGACGCCGGCGACGTCCGCGTGCTGGGCGTGGACCCCGCCGCCGGCGCACGCGCGTGGAAGGCCCGGCTGGGCATCGTGCTGCAGTCCAACGGGGGCGACAGCCAGCTCACCGTGCGCGAGCTGGTGCGCGCGCAGGCGTCGTACTACCCCGATCCCCGCGACGTGGACGAGGTCCTCGAGCTCGTCGGGCTGACCGAGAAGGCGCGGGTGCGCTCGCGCACGCTCTCCGGTGGCCAGCGGCGCCGGCTGGACGTCGCCCTGGGCATCGTCGGCCGCCCCGCGCTGCTCTTCCTCGACGAGCCGACCACGGGCTTCGACCCGGAGGCCCGCCGCCAGTTCTGGTCGCTGATCCGCTCGCTGCGCGACCTCGGCACGACGATGCTGCTCACCACGCACTACCTGGACGAGGCCGAGGCGCTGGCCGACCGCGTCGGCGTGATCACCTCCGGGCGGCTGGCCGCGGTCGCGGTGCCCAGCGCCCTCGGCGGCCGGGAGTCGGCGCCGGCGGTGGTCAGCTGGACCGAGGACGGCGTCCGGCGGACCGAGGCGACCGCCACGCCCACCGCGCTCGTGCGCGACCTGGCCGCCCGCTTCGACGGCGAGGTGCCCGACCTGGCCGTGGCCCGGCCCACCCTCGAGGACGTGTACCTGCAGATGATCGGGGAGGCCGGCCGATGAGCGCCGTGCGCCAGCAGCCCGGCGACCGGACGGCGCTGCCCTCGCTCGCGTCGGTCTACCGCTCCCGCGCGTCGGTGGAGCTCAAGGAGTTCTTCCGGCAGCGCGAGTCGGTGGTCTTCACGCTGATGCTGCCGGTGCTGCTGCTGGTCGTCTTCGGTGCGGTGCTGAACTTCGACCTCGGGTCGGGGGTCAGCTTCACCCAGTACTTCATGGCCGGGATCATCGCCGCCGGCATCCTCGGCGCCAGCCTGCAGAACATGGCCATCAGCATCGCCACCGAGCGGTCCGACGGAACGCTGAAGCACCTGGCCGGCAGCCCCATGCCGCGCAGCGCCTTCTTCGTCGGCAAGGTCGTGCAGGTCCTCGCCGTGACCCTCGCCATCATCGCCGTGCTCCTCCTGATCGGCGTCGTCTTCTACGGCATCGACCTGCCCTCGGGCGCCGACTGGCTGACCTTCGCCTGGGTCACCGCGCTCGGCGCGGCCGCCTGCACGTTGCTGGGCATCGCGATCTCGAGCCTGGCGAAGAACGGGCGCTCGGCGTCGGCCACGGTCACGCCGTTCGCGCTGCTGCTCCAGTTCATCTCGGGGGTCTTCTTCCAGTTCAGCGAGATCCCGACCTGGATGCAGACCGTGGCCTCGTTCTTCCCGCTCAAGTGGATGGCCCAGGGGCTGCGCTCGGTGTTCCTCCCCGACGCGCTGACCGCCGCGGAGCCGGCCGGAAGCTGGGAGCTGGGGCGGGTGGCGCTGGTCCTCGGGGCGTGGTGCATCGCAGGACTGGTGCTGTGCGTGCTGACCTTCCGCTGGCAGGACCGCGGCTCCGACTAGTCCCGGTCGTGCCTGCGGGGCAGGCAGGAGGGGCCAGGTAGCTTTTTCGGGTGCCTGCACCGCTGAACGCCGAGAACGTCCGCCGCGCCCCCAAGGTCCTCCTGCACGACCACCTCGACGGCGGCCTCCGCCCGCAGACGGTGCTGGAGCTGGCCGACGAGCTGGGGTACCGCGACCTGCCGGCCGGCGACGCGGAGAGCCTGGGCCGCTGGTTCCGCGACGCCGCCGACTCCGGGTCGCTGGAGTCCTACCTGGAGACCTTCGCGCACACCGTCGCCGTGATGCAGACCCCCGAGGCCGTCCAGCGGGTCGCCCGCGAGTGCGCCCTGGACCTCGCCGCCGACGGTGTGGTCTACGCCGAGGTGCGCATGGCGCCGGAGCTGCTCAGCGCCGGGATGCCGCTGGAGGCCGCCGTCGAGGCGATGGTCGACGGCTACGCGCAGGGCGCTCGCGAGGCCGGCACCCCGATCCGGGTCGGCACGCTGCTGTGCGCCATGCGGCAGGCCGACCGCTGGGAGGAGGTGGCCGGGCTCGTCGTCCGCTACCGGGACGCCGGCGTGGTCGGCTTCGACCTGGCCGGGCCCGAGGACGGCTTCCCGCCCGACCGCATCCCCGCCGCGCTGGAGCTGCTGGACCGCGCCGGTGCCCACCGCACCGTGCACGCCGGTGAGGCGGCCGGCATCGGGTCGATCCGCGCCGCGCTCGACGGCGCCCGGGCCGAGCGGCTCGGCCACGGCGTGCGGATCGCCGACGAGGTCGCCGAGGACGGCTCCCTCGGCCCGGTGGCGCAGCGGGTGCGCGACGAGCAGGTGCCCCTCGAGGTCGCGCCGTCGTCCAACGTGCAGACCGGCGCCTACCCCTCGCTGGCCGAGCACCCGGTCGACCGGCTGCACCGGCTGAGCTTCGCCGTCACCCTGAACACGGACAACCGGCTGATGAGCGGCGTCTCGGTCAGCAGCGAGGTCACCGACGTGGCGACGACGTTCGGCTGGACCTGGGACGACGTGCAGACGGTCACCGAGCGCGCCCTCGCCGGCGCCTTCCTGCCCGAGGACGACCGGCGCCGGCTGCTCGACGACGTCGTCCGCCCCGGCTACGCCGACCTCCGGGGCTGACGTCGTGCTGCTGCTGGCCGCCGCGGAGCAGGCAGGGCAGTCGCTCGAGCACGTCCGGAACCTCGGGATCGCCTTCGGCCTCTCGGCGCTCATGGGGTTGGAGCGGGAGCTGCGGCAGAAGGCCGCGGGGTTGCGCACCCTGACCACCGTGGGTTTCGCCTCGGCCCTGTTCATGGCCATCAGCGAGGCCGCCTTCGGCGATTCCCGCATCGCCGCGCAGGTGGTGTCGGGCCTCGGCTTCATCGGCGGTGGCCTCATCTTCGTGCGGCGCGACGCCGTGCGCGGGCTGACCACGGCCGCGGTCGTGTGGCTCACCGCCGCGATCGGCATGGCTGCCGGCGCCGGGTTGTGGATGTTCGCGGTCGTGGCCGTGGCGGCGCACTTCCTGGTGTCCTACGGCTTCACCCCGCTGGCCCGCCGGCTCTCGGGCCGGGTGGAGCGGGTGCACTCGCTGGTGCTCACCTACCGCGACGGCGAAGGTGTGCTCCGCCGGGCACTGGCCGAGTGCACCCAGCGCGGGTTCACCGTGCGCGACCTCGCCACGACCGCCGAGGACCTCGGCGGCATGACGGCGCCCGGTGCGCGGCAGGCGACGGTGCGCATCTCGGTGGAGGGCGCGGGGTCGGCGACCGAGCTCGCCGCGGGGCTGTCGGACCTCGACGGCGTCCTCGCGATCACCGCCGGCGCCTCGGACGAACAGGCCGACTGACCAGCGACGATCGTCCCCGGGGGTGGGGCTCGTCACCCCCGGACGCGGGAACAGCCCCTCGACCTCCGCTGCTACCCTCGGTGTACCGGCACAAGGCCGGTCATCCTCCCGGACGGTTTGTCCGGGCACGAGCGCATCCGTGCAGATCCCGCGTTCCACACCTGGGCGCAAAGCGATCGCCAAGTGAGGACCGCCGGCATTCGACGGCGCTCCTTCTTTTCCACGGGACGCGCTCCGAGCAGTATCGGAGCCCCACCCCGCATGACTTCGGTCCACCCTGTCGCGTTCGAGTCCACGTCGGACGAGACCGCTGTCGAGAACACCATCGAGAACGTCGAGAACACCGCGGACGAGGCCCCCCAGGGCCCCACGTTCGGCCAGCTGGGCCTGCCCCAGCCCCTCGTGACCGCCCTCGAGCGGCGCGGCATCCACCGCCCGTTCGCCATCCAGACCTCCGCCCTGCCCGACGCCCTCGCCGGCCGCGACGTGCTCGGCAAGGCGGCGACCGGCTCGGGCAAGACGCTGGCCTTCGGCCTGCCCCTGCTCGCCCGCATCGGCGCCGAGGTCAAGCAGGGCCGCCGCGCCCCGCGCGGCCTGGTCCTCGTGCCGACCCGCGAGCTGGCCCAGCAGGTGCACGACAACCTGGCGCCCCTCGGGCAGTCCACCGGCGTGCAGCTCGCCACCGTCTACGGCGGCGCGCCCATGTACCGCCAGATCCAGCAGCTGCGTCGTGGCGTCGACGTCATCATCGCCACGCCCGGCCGCCTGCAGGACCTGATCAACCAGGGCGAGGCCACCCTCGCCGAGGTCGTCATCACCGTGCTGGACGAGGCCGACTTCATGGCCGACCTGGGCTTCCTCCCGGTCGTCAAGGAGCTGCTCGACCAGACCGCCCGCGACGCCCAGCGCCTGCTGTTCTCGGCGACGCTGGACGGCGAGGTCGACGCCCTCGTGCGCCGCTACCTCAAGGACCCGGCCCGGCACGAGGTCAAGCGCGCCGGCGACGACGCGCCCCCGGCCGAGCACCTGGCCTTCAGCCTCGCCTTCCGCGACAAGCTGCAGGTGGCGACCGAGCTCGCCGGCCGTCCCGGCCGGACGATCATCTTCGCCCGCACCCAGCTCGGCGTCGACCGCCTGGCCGAGAACCTCAAGGCCGCCGGCATCAAGGCCGAGGCCATCCACGGTGGTCTCCCGCAGTCCGCGCGCAAGCGCGCCCTGGAGGAGTTCACCGACGCCCGCTCGCCGGTGCTCGTGGCCACGGACGTCGCGGCCCGCGGGATCCACGTCGACGACGTCTCGCTGGTCCTGCACTACGACCCGCCGGCCGACGCCAAGACCTACCTGCACCGTTCGGGCCGGACCGCCCGCGCGGGTGCCGCCGGTGTCGTCGTCTCGCTGCTCCTGCCCGACCAGGTGGGCCAGTCGAAGCGCCGGTTCCGCACGGCCAAGGTCGACCCGGCGATCGACCGCATCCGGCCCAGCGACCAGGTCATCCTCGACCTCGTGGCCTCCGGGGTGGCGGTCGAGCCCAAGGAGCGCACGCAGCGCGACATGCGCCGCGGCGGCGGTGGCCCCGGTGGCCGTCCGCGTCGTGACGGCGACCGCCCCGGCGGCCCCCGTCGCTCCTACGGCGACCGCAACCGCTCCGGCGGTGGCGAGCGCTCGGGTCGCCCGGGTGGCGGCGAGCGCCGCTTCGGCGGGGAGCGCTCCGCGCGTCCGCCGCGCCAGGGCTGAACGAGCGCACCTCCGCACGCAGACGGCGGCCCGTCCCGGATTCCCGGGGCGGGCCGCCGTCGTCGTGTCAGCTGCGGAAGACGAGCGCTCCGCTGATCGCCGCGACGGCCTCGTCCCACACCGGGCGCAGCGTGGCGGCGTCGGCCTGGGTGAGCGTGGCGCCGGGCTCCCGGTCGGCGCGGCCGACCGCGCGACCCAGGGGAGCGGTGGGTGCGAGCAGCTCGTCGACGCGGGTCAGCCCCGCGTACTCGGCCAGGTCGCGCACCCCCTCGACCGGCTGCGCGAGCGCCTGGTGGGTGACCAGGCCGGGTGCGCCGTCGGCCACCTCGCCCAGGACCTCGGACAGCTCGGTGAGGTCGTAGCGGTCCTGGTCGGCCGGCAGCGGCATCGTGTCGGTGTCGGCCACCTCGGGCCACGACGCGATCTCGCTGAGGTCGTGGCGCTCGTTGCCGGCGCAGAAGCGGGCCAGGTCGGCCGGGGTGTCGAAGACGAAGATCTCGCCGTCGCGGCCCAGGAACCGGGCGACGTCGTCGACGTAGCAGCGCAGGGTGACCCCGGCGCCGTCGGGCACGACGACCTCCACCGGCAGGATGCCCACGGCCTCCCAGAACTCCGCGGCGGCGGCGACCGCGGCGGGGGAGGCGGTGACCTTGCTGCCGCGGGCGATCGTGCTCACCCCGGCGCTGGACGCCGCGGTCGCGCCGGCCGGCTCGGCCCCGGCGTCCTCGTCGGAGGCGTCCTCGTCCTCCAGCGGCTCCTCGGGGGCCTCCGAGGCCGACGGGTAGTCCTCGGGCGACACGGTGCCGCCGCCGGTCCAGTCGAAGTGCTCCGAGAGCTCCTCGACGACGTCCTCCCACAGGTCGTCCAGGATGCTCCCCACCCCGAGCCACGCGTCCTCGCCGGAGCGCCCGACGAAGGCCTCCACGCCGAGGCCCAGCGAGCCGATCTCCGGCTTGGCGACGAGCTCGGCGACGGCCTCGAACTCGGTCTCGTCCTCGCCCAGGTCGTCGTCGTCCTCGTCGTCGGTGGTGTCGAGGCACTCGGCCAGCCGGCCCACGACGTCGACGGTGGCGGCGAGCTCCTCGACGGCCCAGCGGTCGGGGCTCTCCGCGGCGATGTCGTAGACGCCGTCGAGGTCGAAGCGGTGGTCCTCGTCGGGCGTCAGGTCAGCGGCGCGCAGACCGGAGACGACCGGCCACACCGGGTGGTCGGCGAGGTCGTGGTCGGTGCGCGCGCGGCAGAACGCGGCCAGCGCGGCCGGCGAGGGGAAGAGGTGGACGACGGCCCGCGAGATGGGGCTGTCGGGGTCGTCGTCGTTGATGTCCGCGCGCACCTCGACGGTCGTGCCGAGGAACGCCTGCCACTCCTCGCCGTCCTCCTCCCACGGAGGAGCCCACAGGGTGTACCCCGTGCGGTCGTCGAGGGTGAGGGCGATCGGGACGATGCTCGGCCTGGCCACCCGCCCATCCTGCCCTGTCGGCCCGGCGGCGCATCCCCGGGGCAGAACCGTCACCGGCCCGTTCCCGAGCGGGAACGGGCCGGCAGCCGGGCGTCAGAGGTTGATCATGTGCCCGGCGAGGCCGTGGATGGCCTCCTGCAGCCCCTCGCTGAGCGTGGGGTGCGCGTGCACGTTGCGTGCCAGCTCGGTGGCCGTGAGGTCCCACTTCTGCGCCAGGGTGAGCTCGGGCAGCAGCTCGGTGACCTCGGGGCCGACCAGGTGGCCGCCGAGCAGCTCGCCGTAGGTGTCGTCGGCGATCAGCTTCACGAAGCCGGTCGGCTCGGCGAGGCCGTGCGCCTTGCCGTTGGCGGTGAAGGGGAAGGACGAGACCTTGACCTTCCAGCCCTTCTCGTCGGCGAGCTCCCGGGCCTGCTTCTCGGTGTAGCCGAAGCTGGCCACCTGGGGGGAGCAGAAGGTGGCCCGCGGCATCATCACGTAGTCCAGCTCCATCGTCTCCGCACCCGCGAGGGTCTCGGCGGCGACGACGCCCTGGGCCTCGGCGACGTGGGCCAGCATGAGCTTGGCCGTGACGTCGCCGATCGCGTAGACGTGCGGGACGTTGGTGCGCATCCGGTCGTCGACGGCGATCGCGCCGCGGTCGGTGAGCTCGACGCCGAGCTTCTCCAGGCCGTAGCCCTCGGTCCGCGGGACGAAGCCGATCGCCTGCATCACCTTGTCGGCGGTCAGCTCGCGGGTGCCCTTGGCGTCGGAGACCGTGACGGTGACCTGGTCGCCGGAGTCGTCGATCTTCTCCACCTTGGTCGAGGTGAGGACGTCGACGCCGAGCTTGCGGTAGGCCTTGGCCAGCTCCTTGGAGACGGCCTCGTCCTCCAGCGGCAGGACGCGGTCGGCGAACTCGACGATGGTGACCTGGACGCCGAAGTTGCGGAGCACGAAGGCGAACTCGACGCCGATCGCGCCGGCGCCGGCGATGATGATGCTCTTCGGCAGCTCGCGGGTGAGGATCTGCTCCTCGTAGGTGACCACGCGCTCGGAGAGCTCGGTCCCGGGCAGCAGCCGGGTCTTCGCGCCCGGGGCCAGGATCACGGCGTCGAAGGTGACGGTCTCCTCGCCACCGCCGTTCAGCGCCACCTGCAGCGTGTGCTGGTCGGTGAAGGTGCCCCACCCGTCGAACTCGGTGACCTTGTTCTTCTTCATCAGGAAGTGCACGCCCTTGACCCGGCCGTCGGCGACCGAGCGGCTGCGGTCGAAGGCGGCGCCGAAGTCGAAGGAGACGTCACCGGAGATGCCGAAGGTCTTGGCCTCGTCGCGCACGAGGTGGGCGAGCTCGGCGTTGCGCAGCAGGGCCTTGCTGGGGATGCAGCCCACGTTGAGGCAGACACCGCCCCAGTACGTGGACTCCACAACGGCCACGCTCTTGCCGAGCTGGGCGGCGCGGATGGCGGCGACGTACCCACCGGGGCCGGCACCGAGGACGACGACGTCGAAATGAGGCACGGAGAGAGGGTAGTGCGACCGCGGCCGGTGACCTTTGAGAGGTCACCGGCCGCGGCAAGGCGATGGAACGGCCTCAGATGCCCATCGGGTGCCAGACCGTCTTCGTCTCGAGGAACGGTGTCATGCGGGTGAGGCCCGGGTCGGCGGTCCAGTCCGGCTCGGTCGCCGGCGGGCGGACGACGCGCTTGATGGTGCCGGCGGCCTCCCGCTCGAACTCCATCGCCCGGCTCGCGGGGGCGCCGGTGAGGTCGATGCCGTCGACGTCGGCGTGCTCGGCCAGCCAGGGGCCGAGCTCCTCGGCGGAGCCGGTGAGCAGGTTGACCACACCGCCGGGGACGTCGCTGGTCGCGAGCACCTCGCCGAGGGTGACGGCCGGGAGCGGCCGCTCCTTGGAGGTGACGACGACGGCGGTGTTGCCGGTGGCCAGGACCGGGGCGAGCACGCTGACCAGGCCCAGCAGCGACGACTGCTGCGGCGCGAGGACCGCCACCACGCCGGTGGGCTCCGGCGTCGAGAAGTCGAAGTACGGGCCGGCGACCGGGTTCGACCCGCCGAGGACGGCGGCGAGCTTGTCGGTCCAGCCGGCGTACCAGACCCAGCGGTCGATGGCGGCGTCCACTGCGGCCCGCGCCTTCGACGTCGACAGGCCCTCGGCGGCGGCGACCTCCTCGCAGAACTGGACGTGCCGGCCCTCCATCACCTCCGCGACGCGGTAGAGCACCTGGCCGCGGTTGTAGGCGGTGGCGCCGGACCACGTCGCGAAGGCGCCGCGGGCCGCGACGACGGCGTCGCGGGCGTCCTTGCGGCTGGCCCACGCCGTGTTGGCGAGGAAGTGGCCCTTGGCGTCGGTGACCTCGTAGGTGCGGCCGCTCTCCGAGCGCGGGAAGGCGCCGTTCACGTACAGCTTGTAGGTCTTGCGGACGGCGAGACGGTCGTTGCCGATCACTGGTCAGCACCCTTCAGGTAAGCGGCGAGCCCGTGCCGACCGCCCTCGCGGCCGTAGCCGGACTGCTTGTAGCCGCCGAAGGGCGACGTCGGGTCGAACTTGTTGAACGTGTTGGCCCACACCACGCCGGCGCGCAGCTGGTTCGCGATCTGCAGGATCCGCGAGCCCTTCTCGCTCCAGATGCCGGCCGACAGCCCGTAGGTCGAGTTGTTGGCCTTGGCCACCGCCTCGTCGGGCGTGCGGAAGGTGAGCACCGAGAGCACCGGGCCGAACACCTCGTCGCGGGCGATCCGGTGCGCGGGGGAGACGTCGGTGAAGACCGTCGGCGGGAACCAGAAGCCCCGGTCGGGCAGCTCGCAGGCGGGCTGCCAGCGGTTCGCGCCCTCGGCCTCGCCGATGTCGGAGAGCTCCCGGATGCGGGCGAGCTGCTCGGCGGAGTTGATCGCGCCGATGTCGGTGTTCTTGTCCAGCGGGTCGCCGACGCGCAGGGTGCCGATGCGGCGCTGCAGGCTGGCGATGACCTCGTCGTGGATCGACTCCTGCACGAGCAGCCGGGAGCCGGCGCAGCAGACGTGGCCCTGGTTGAAGAAGATGCCCTGGACGATGCCCTCGACGGCCTGGTCGATCGGGGCGTCGTCGAAGACGATGTTCGCCGCCTTGCCGCCGAGCTCCAGCGTCAGCTTCTTGCTGGTGCCGGCCACCGCGCGGGCGATCGACCGGCCGACCTCGGTGGAACCGGTGAAGGCCACCTTGTCGACGTCGCCGTGCTCGACGACCGCGCGACCGGTGTCACCGGCGCCGGTCACGATGTTGACCACGCCGGCCGGCAGGTCGGCCTGGCGGCAGATCTCGGCGAACAGCAGCGCGCTCAGCGGGGTGGTCTCGGCCGGCTTGAGGACGACGGTGTTGCCGGCGGCCAGCGCCGGGGCGACCTTCCACGCCAGCATGAGCAGCGGGAAGTTCCAGGGGATGACCTGGCCCGCCACGCCCAGCGGCCGCGGCTGCGTGCCGAGCCCGACGTGGTCGAGCTTGTCGGCCCAGCCGGCGTAGTAGAAGAAGTGCGCCGCGGCGAGGGGCACGTCGACGTCCCGGGACTCCCGGATCGGCTTGCCGTTGTCCAGCGACTCCAGGACGGCGAACTCCCGGGCCCGCTCCTGCA
Organism: Blastococcus sp. TBT05-19; assembly: GCF_003319095.1. Classification (GTDB taxonomy): domain Bacteria; phylum Actinomycetota; class Actinomycetes; order Mycobacteriales; family Geodermatophilaceae; genus Blastococcus. Next base: position 286,666 of record NZ_QOHI01000003.1, read on the forward strand.
GCAGCCGCGCGATGCGGAACAGGTACTTGCCGCGGTCGGCGGGGCGCATCGGGCCCCAGGTCTTCTCGAAGGCGCGGCGGGCGGCGCGGACGGCGCGGTCGACGTCGGCGTCGCTGGCGGAGGAGACCTCGGTGAGCACCTCCTCGGTGGCCGGGTTGACCGTCTTGAAGGACTCGCCGGTGCCGTCGACGAACTCGCCGTCGATGAACAGGCCGTAGGAGGGGGCGATGTCGACGATCGACCGCGACTCGGGGGCGGGGGCGTACTCGAATACGGACATCTCGTTCAGTCCACCGTGACGTAGTCGGGGCCGGAGTAGTGGCCGGTGCGCAGCTTCTGCCGCTGCAGGAGGAGGTCGTTGAGGAGGCTGGAGGCGCCGAAGCGGAACCAGTCGGGGTCCAGCCAGTCCGGGCCGACGGTCTCGTTGATCATCACGAGGTGCTTGACGGCGTCCTTCGTCGTCTTGATGCCGCCGGCGGGCTTGAAGCCGATCTGGCGGCCGGTGGCGATGCGGAAGTCGCGCACGGCCTCGAGCATGACCAGGCCGACCGGCAGCGTGGCGGCCGGGTTGACCTTGCCGGTCGAGGTCTTGATGAAGTCGCCCCCGGCGAGCATGGCGATCCAGCTGGCGCGGCGGACGTTGTCGAGCGTCTTCAGCTCGCCGGTCTCCAGAATGACCTTGAGGTGGGCTGGGTCCTTCCCGGGGCGCGCACAGGCTTCCCTGACCGCGACGATCTCCTCGTAGACCTCGAGGTAGCGGCCGGTCAGGAAGGCGCCCCGGTCGATGACCATGTCGATCTCGTCGGCACCGTTCTCCACGGCGTCGCGGACGTCGGCGATCTTCACCGCGCGGCTGGCGCGACCGCTGGGGAAGGCGGTGGCGACGGCGGCGACGTGGATGCCGGTGCCGGCCAGGGCGTCGCGGGCCACGCCGGCGAGGTCGCCGTAGACGCAGACGGCGGCGACCTTCGGGGTGGTCGGGTCGCCCGGGTCGGGCTGCTTGGCCTTCGCGGCGAGGCTGCGCACCTTGCCGGGGGTGTCGGCGCCCTCGAGCGTGGTCAGGTCGACCATCGAGATGGCCATGTCGATCGCCCACGCCTTCGACGTGGTCTTGATCGAGCGGGTGCCGAGCTGGGCGGCGCGCGCCTCGGCGCCGACCTGGTCGACACCTGGCAGGCCGTGCAGGAAGGCGCGGAAGGCCGAGTCCGAGCGGGTCACGTCGTCGTACGGCGGCAGCGGCGCGTGCACCGCGGGGGTCGCCCCGGGCAGCGCGTCGGGGTCGAGCACGTGGGTCATGCCGGCCATTCTCCACTGACGGCGACCGCTTCCCGACCACCGCTCACCCGCCGTGGGGGCATCGCCCCCGCGGGGTGCCGGGCGATGTCCCCCAGGCGCGCATTCGCGGGCCGGAGATGCGCGCCTCCGGGACCTCGCTCCCGGCCGACACCGCGGCTCAGGCGGCGACGGCGGCGAGCTGCGCCCGGAGCGTCCCGAGGTTGAGCCGCATCTGCGGTCGCATGTCCCGGTGCTGCGGCAGGAGCAGGCCGTAGACGGCGCGCATGGGGCGCAGCGGCAGCTGCGTGATGACGTAGGAGTGCCGCACCCGGGTTCCACCGGGAACCGGCTCCAGGTCGTAGCGCCAGGTGGTGGAGTCGCGGCGGGTGAGGTCCAGTCGCTCCGGCAGCGTGCGGAAGGCGAAGACCCGCCCCGGCTCAGCGGCGACGACCTCGCAGCGCCTCGACCACCGGGCCGCCCGGCCCGCCCGGTTGCTGCCGCGGAAGACCGCGCCCACCGTGCCGGCCGGTGCGCCCGGCAGCCAGGTGGCGGTGTGGCACTCCGGGCTGCGCTCGCCGATCCGCGTCACGTCGGCGACCACGGCGTAGACGGCGTCCGGACCGGCCGGCACGACGAGCTCGACCGAGCCCGACGTGCGCCACGGGCGCGCGGTCACGGGGTGGCCGTGCCGAACAGGCGCGTGGCATACCGCGCGTAGACCCGCGGCGCGAGGAACGGCAGCAGCAGGCGAGGCAGGAGCGGGGCGTGCGCCAGCATCCCCCGGATGACCTCCGGGTCCGCCCGGTACATCACCATCCCGAACACCAGGGGCAGCTGCGACTTCGGCAGCCCGCCGATGCCCGCCTCGCCCAGCCGAGCCCACTCCGCCGGTGTCATGTGCACGGCCGCCAGCGGCAGGATGTGCTCCTCCTCGGCGGCCAGGTGCTCGGTGATCCGCCCGGTGAGCGCCTCGAACGCCGTGGCCAGCGCCTCGCGCTCGTCCGGGCCGCCGGTGCTGCGCCAGGCGGCGAGGGCGGCGCTCACCGCCCCCTGCTGCTCCGCGATGCCCTCGTGCTGGGCCTCCATCCGCTCCACGGTCGCTGCCACCTCCGCCGGCAGGCGGGGCTGCAGCACCGGCCAGAGCAGCCGGTCCTCGCCGGTGTGGTGGTGGTGGACCAGGTCGCCCAGGAGCTGGAGGTGGTCGGCGACGACGGCGGCGCGGGCGGTGTCGCCGTCGGCCACCCCGCGGACCAGCCCCGGCGCCTCGCCGAACTGTCGCCGGATGGAGGCGTGCACGACCAGCATGTCGCGGGTGTCGGTGGGGGTCGGGGTGGTGGTCATGTCAGGTTCCTGACGTCGGGAGGGTGGACCGGGGGAGGAGCAGTGCGCGGAGCTGCGCGGTGACGGCCTCGGCCATCAGGTCGATCGACCAGCCGAGCGTCGTGAGAGCGGTGTGCGCGGCCCGCGGGGTGACCACGAGCCAGACGGCGTCGGTCGCGGTCTCGACGCTCCAGCCGTGCGCCAGCGGGCCGCGCTCGGCCACGGCGACGACGAGGCGCCGGAGGTCCAGCCTGCGGTGCTGCTCGGCGGCGGCCCAGAGCTCGGCGGTGGCGGTGTCGGAGGCCGCGGCGTCCTCGAAGGCGACCAGCAGGCCACCTGCCCGCGCGCCCACCACGGCGAACGCGCGGACGTAGCCCTCGACGACGTCGGCGGCGTCCGGGTGAGCCAGGGCGGCCGCGAAGTCCGCCCGGTCGGTGAGCGGCACGTCGTCCTCGTCGCCGCCGAGGGCGCGGTCGACGCAGGCCAGGAGAAGGGCTGACTTGCCGCCCTGCGCGTAGACCGTCTCGACCGACGTCCTGGCCTCGCCTGCGATCGCCTTCATCGTCGTGCGCAGGTAGCCGTCGCGGACGAACAGGGTGGCCGCGGCGTCCAGCACGGCGCCGCGCGTGGCCTGGGCCCGCGCGCGCCGCAGCGGGGACTCGTAGGCGCGTCCGGGAGTGACCGCCTCCACCGCGTCGCTTTTGGTCACAGGCGGACTGTGGCGAAATCGGCGGAGTGTGTCAACGGGTTCGCGCGCGCCATCTCATCGCGAGGTCGGCGCGTTCGATGTCGAGCGGTCCGCGGGCGCTGTGGACAAGTCTCCGACCTGGGGATTCGTGCTGCAGGCGCAAGTGGATTCGGCTAATATTCGTACATGTGTTCGACTGGTCCAGCGACTCTGGAGGCGGCTCTCGACGAGTTGTCGTCCGAGCGGCTGGACGGTCTGTTCGGACCGGCGCTCATCGAGCGGGAGGCGCAGCTGATCGTCGCGGCGAACCGGCTCGCAGCCGAGCTGGCCAGGACGACGCGGCAGTGTGAGCTCGCCGGAGCGGCAGACGTCGACGGAAAGGCGTCGATGGCCGCCTGGCTGCGCGGGCACGCCCGGTTCTCCGCGTCCGCCGCCTCGGCACTGGTCCGCAACGGCCGGGCGCTGGAGCAGTTGCCGGTACTGGCCGCAGCGTTCGCGGCCGGTGCGGTGTCTGCCGAGGCCGTGGCCGCGATCGCGCCGGTGGTGGCACCGGCGAACGTGGCCGCCGCCGAGGCCTCGGGTGTGGACCTGGCCCAGATCGACGAGCTGCTCACCGAGGTCGCCGCCGGTGCCTTCCACGCCGATCTGCGCAAGGCGGTCGCGCACTACCTGGAACGGCTGGACCCCGACGGACCCGAGCCCGACCCGACCGAGCAGCGGTCGTTCACCCTGGTGAAGCACGCCGACGGCAGCGTGTCCGGCCGGTTCGAGCTCGACGCCGTGGGTGGGGAGAAGGCCCAGGCGGCGATCGAGTCGATCGTGCAGGCCAACCGGCCCGCCGGTGACACCCGCACGAGAGCCCAGCAGCAGGGCGACGCGTTCGTGCAGCTCTGCGACAACCAGCTCGCCGCCGGCACCCTCCCGACCCTGCGCACGGTCAAGCCGCACGTCGTGGTGACCATCCCGCTCGAGGACCTCGTCGGCTCCGACACGAGCCCGGCCACCGCCGACCTCGGGTTCGGAGCCACCATCTCCGCCGCCCGCGCCCGCTGGCTGGCCTGCGACGGCAACGTCACCCGCATCGTCATCGGCCCCGAAGGCCAGCCCCTCGACCTCGGCCGCAGCCACCGCGTCGTCCCGCACCCCCTGCGCCGCGTCATCGAGCACCGCGACCACCACTGCGTCTTCGCCGGCTGCGACGCACCGTCGTACTGGTGCGACGTCCACCACCTGATCCACTGGGCGCACGGCGGGGAGACCGAACCCGGCAACCTCGCCTTGTTGTGCGAACGGCACCACACCAAGGTGCACCACGGCTTCCGGATCGAACGATCACCCGACGGCCGATGGCACACCTACCGGCCCGACGACACCGAGATCCTGCTGCTCCCCGCGATCTCCGCGGACATGGCGCGAGCCCGCACGGGCTGAGGTCCGCGTCTCAGGCGTACGGGTGGCCGGTGCGGACAGGGCGCCCGGCAGGCGCGCGGTGGCCGATACCGTGTCGCCCGTGCAGCTGACCGTCGTCGACCACCCGTTGGCCCGTGCCCGCCTCTCCCGCATGCGGGACGAGCGCACGGACAACGCCATGTTCCGGGCCGCCCTGCGCGAGCTCACGCAGATGCTGGTCTACGAGGCCACCCGCGACCTCACCATCGCCGAGGAGCAGATCACCACCCCGGTGACGACGACGACCGGCTACCGGCTGGCCGCTCCGCCGCTGATCGTGCCGGTGCTGCGGGCGGGCCTCGGCATGGCCGACACCGCGCACGGGATGCTGCCGGAGTCGCAGATGGGCTTCGTGGGCCTGGCCCGCAACGAGGAGACCTTCGAGCCGGAGGCCTACATGGCCTCGCTGCCCGAGACGCTGGTCGGCCGCGACGTCTTCGTGCTCGACCCGATGCTCGCCACCGGCGGCTCGCTGGTGCACTGCTGCGAGCTGCTCGTCGCCCGCGGGACGACGTCGATCACCGTGCTGTGCGCCCTCGCCGCGCCGGAGGGCATCCGGCGGCTGGAGGAGAGCGGGCTGCCGCTGCGGGTGTTCACCGCCAGCCTCGAGGAGGGCCTGAACGACAAGGCCTACATCGTCCCGGGCCTCGGCGACGCCGGCGACCGCCAGTTCGGCTCGGTCTGACCGTGCGCTTCGGGGTGCTCGGCACCGGCCACTGGGCGCGGGCCGTGCACGCGACCGCGCTGGCCGAGCACCCGTCGGCCGAGCTGGTGGGGGTTTGGGGCCGGGACCTCGCGAAGGCCAAGGCGCTGGGTGCGGAGTTCGAGGTCCCCGGCTACGGCGATGTCGACGCGCTGCTGGCCGAGGTGGACGCCGTCGCCATCGCGCTGCCGCCGGACGTGCAGGCGCCGCTCGCGGTGCGCGCCGCCGAGGCCGGGAAGCACCTGCTGCTGGAGAAGCCGATCGCCCTCGACGTCGCCGGCGCCGACCGCGTGGTGGACGCCGTCAGGGCCGCCGGCGTCGCCTCCGTCGTCTTCTTCACCTTCCGGTTCCGGACGGCGACCTCCACCTGGCTGACCCAGGCCGGCCGCACCCGGCTGGCCGGGGGCTCGGGCTCCTGGCTGTCGTCGCTGGCCGGGACGCCGTTCGCCTCCTCGCCCTGGCGGCAGGAGCACGGGGCGCTGTGGGACATCGGCCCGCACGCGCTCTCGCTGCTCGTGCCGGCCCTGGGCCCCGTCGTCTCGGTCCAGGCCGGCGCCGGTCTCCGCGACACGGTGCACCTGGTGCTGACCCACGAGTCGAATTCCGCGTCCACGGTCACGCTGTCGCACACGGTCGCCCCGATGTCGACGGGCATCGAGTTCTCCGTGCACGGCGACGCCGGCCGGTTGGTCCTGCTGCCCGAGGTCGACGAACCGGTCGCCGCGTTCCGGGTCGCCGTCGACGAGCTGACCGCGGCCGCCGTGACCGGTGGGACGCACCCCTGCGACGTCGGCTTCGGCCGGGACGTGGTCGCCGTGCTGGAGGCGGCCACGCGCGCGCTGGCCTCCGGCTGCCGGGAGCCCGTCGGGGACTGACCCGTCAGCGGTCGCGCTCGTGCCGGAGCAGGACGACGCCGTTGCCGAACTGCCGCACCTCGGCCAGCCGGAGACCGGTCGGCGCCTCCCCGTCGGCGAACAGCCGCCGCCCCCGGCCGAGCAGCACCGGGTTGACGAACAATCGGTACTCGTCGATCAGGTCGTGCCGCCGGAACGTCTCGACCAGGTCGGCGCCGCCGATCGTCATGTCGCCGCCGGGCTGCCGCTGCAGCGACCGGATCTCCTCCGGATCGACCTCGCGGTGCACCTCGGTGGCCCACTCGACCTGCTCGAGCGTCCGGGAGAAGACGATCCGCGGGATCCGCCGGTAGATGCCGACGAACTCCCGCCTCGGTCCGCTGCTCGGCAGGTCCTCGTCGGCGCCGGCCCAGAAGCCGGCCATGTTCTGGTGCGTGACCCGGCCGAAGAGGAACGCGCTCGTCGTCGCCAGGTACTCGTCGATGCACGCGATCATCTCGTCGTCCACCCGGTGCCAGCCGAGGTCGTGGTCCGGCCCCTCGAAGAACCCGTCGAGGGACACCGCCAGGTGGACGACGATCTTGCGCACCGGTTCCTCCGCTCGTGGACGTCCCGGGTACGACCGCCCGGGCGGGCAGAACTGATCGGCGTCAGAGCCCGAGCGCCGCCGACATCTCCGCACGCAGCTGGTCCAGCTCGTCGGCACCGCGTCCGCGGGCGGCGATCAGGCCGGCGTCGTCGTGCACCGGCACCACCGTCTCCAGGTACGCCTTGAGCTTCGGCTCGGTGCCCGAGGGCCGCACGATCACGCGCACGCCGTCCCCGAGCAGCCGGACCGCATCGATGGACGGCGTCCCGACCGCCAGGTCGGTGAACTCCACCGGCCGTCCCAGCAGCATCGCCGGCGGCGCCGAGCGCACCCGCGCCATCGCGTCCGAGATCAGCGTGAGGTCCTCGACCCGCACCGACAGCTGCCCGGTCACGAACAGCCCGTGCTCGTTCGCCAGCTCGTCCAGCCGGTCGAGCACGGTGCGCCCGTCGGCCTTGAGCTCCGCGGCGAGCAGCGCGACGGCCAGCGCCGCGGAGATGCCGTCCTTGTCCTTCACGACCGAGGGCGCCACCGAGTAGCCCAGCGCCTCCTCGTAGCCGTAGACCAGCGGTGCCTGCTCCGAGCCCGCCCGCATGATCCACTTGAAGCCGGTCGGCGTCTCCTCCGACGCCACCCCGTGCGCCTCGGCCATCGCGTGCATCAGCGAGCCGCTGACCAGCGAGGACGCGTACGTGCCACGCACCCCGCGCCGGATCAGCCAGTCGGCCAGCAGCGCGCCGACCTCGTCGCCGGTCAGCTGCCGGCCACCGGCGACCACCGAGCAGCGGTCGGCGTCGGGGTCCTCGGCGATCGCGACGTCGGCGCCCACCCGGTCGGCCAGCGCCAGCAGCAGGTCGACCGCGCCAGGCTCCTCCGGGTTCGGGAAGGAGACGGTCGGGAACGCCGGGTCGGGGGAGTCCTGCTCGGGCACGCTGGCCGGCTCGCGCAGACCGGCGGCGGCGAACACCGCGCGCGTCGTGCCGGCACCCACGCCGTGCATCGCCGTGTAGGCCACGGTCAGCGCGTCGCGCGCTCCGGCCGGTACGCGGGAGGGGTCGACCGCGCGCACGACGGCGTCGACGTAGCCGGTCTCGATGTCCTCGCCGAGGGTGGCCCAGTCGCCGGACAGCGGCACCTCGCGCGCCGGGCCGACCGCCCCGATCGCCGCCTCGATCTCCCGGTCGGCCGGCGGCACGAGCTGGGCGCCGTCACCGAGGTAGACCTTGTAGCCGTTGTCGTCGGGCGGGTTGTGGCTGGCGGTCACCATCACGCCGGCCACGCAGCCCAGGTGCCGCACCGCGAAGGCGAGCACCGGGGTGGGCAGCGGGCGGGGCATCACCCGCACGGCGAACCCGGCCGCGGCGAGCACCTCGGCCGAGATCCGGGCGAACTCGTCGGACCGGCGGCGGGCGTCGAAGCCGATGACGACGGTCCCGCCGGCGTGGCCGGAGGCGGTCAGCCAGGCGCCGAGCCCGGCGGCCGCCCGGGTGACGACGGCGGCGTTCATCCCGGCCGGTCCGGCGCGCAGCGGCCCGCGCAGCCCCGCCGTCCCGAAGGTGAGCGGACCGGAGAACCGGCGGGCCAGCTCCTCGGTGTCGCCGGCCTCGACCAGCGCGAGGACCTCGGCCCGGTCGCCCTCGTGCGGGTCCGCCGCGGCCCAGGCGCGGGCGGTGTCGAGCAGGTCGTGCGTCATGCCGGGAAGTTCTCCGCGTCGAAGTCGGCGGTCGTGTACTCCCCGCCCACCCGGAGGTGGACCGGGTCGGAGAGGTCGGGCTCGCCGTGCGCCTCGACCAGCGCTTCGGCGTACACCTCGGCGTCGTCGGCCGGCTCGTAGCCGAGCTCGCGGGCCGCGGTCAGGTCCCACCAGCGGCGGGTGTTGTCCGAGACGCCCCACACCACGCGGAAACCCGGTGCCGGCGCGCTGAGCGCCGCGTGCACGAGCGAGACCGTGTCGGCGGGGGAGAGCCAGGTGGAGAGCTGGCGGGTGGTGGTCGGCTCGGCGAACGCGCTGCCGATCCGCAGGCAGACGACGTCGAGGCCGTAGCGGTCGACGTACAGCGAGCCCAGCGCCTCCATGGCGACCTTCGAGACGCCGTAGTAGGTGTCCGGCCGCTGCGGCGCGTCCTCCTCGCGCAGCAGACCGCCGTCGGCGGGGCGCTCGGTGTACCCGGTGGCGTGGTTGCTGCTGGCCAGCACGACCCGGGGCACGCCGGCCAGCCGGGCGGCCTCCAGCGCGGCGAACGTGGACTGGATGTTGGTGTCCCGGATCGCCGGCCAGGTGGACTCACCGGAGATGCCGGCCATGTGCACGACGGCGGACGCACCCTGCGCGGCGTCGGTCATCGCGGCGAGGTCGGTCGCGTCGGCCACGAGCTGCTCCTCGCCGGGCCGCACGTCGGGGATCGGGACGACGTCGAGGGAGCGCAGCGCCCAACCGCGCTCGGGCAGCCCGCCGCGCAGCACGGTGCCGATGCGCCCCGCAGCACCGGTCAGCAGGACGGGACCGCTCACGGCAGGCGGCCGATCAGCTCGACCAGGAACTCGCCGAGCCGCCCCGCAGCGGCCTTGCCCGCGGCGAGCACCTCTGCGTGGTCCAGCTTCTCGCCGGTGATGCCCGCGGCCGCGTTGGTGACCATCGACAGGCCCAGGATCTCCATGCCTGCCGCCCGCGCGGCGATCGCCTCGAGCGCGGTGGACATGCCGACCAGGTCCGCACCCAGGGTGCGCAGCATGCGGATCTCGGCCGGGGTCTCGTAGTGCGGGCCGGGCAGCTGGGCGTAGACGCCCTCGACCAGCGAGGGGTCGAGCTCCAGCGCCAGCGCCCGCAGGCGTGCGGAGTACAGGTCGGTCAGGTCGACGAAGTTCGCGCCGACCAGCGGCGAGCGCGCCGTCAGGTTCAGGTGGTCGGAGATGACCACGGCCTGGCCCACCCGGTGCTCGGGGGCGAGCCCGCCGGCGGCGTTGGTGAGAATCACGGTCCCGACCCCGGCCGCGGCCGCGGTGCGGACGCCGTGGACGACGGGGTCGATGCCGCGGCCCTCGTAGAAGTGGGTGCGGCCCAGGAAGAGCAGCACCTTCCGCTCGCCGACGCGCACCGAGCGCACCTCGCCGCCGTGCCCGACGGCCGTGGGGGCGGCGAACCCGGGCAGGTCACCGATCGCGACGGAGGCCTCGCCGGCGCCGAAAGCGTCGGCCGCGGGCGCCCATCCGGAGCCCATGACGATCGCGACGTCGTGCGGTCCGCCGAGCGCGCCGGTCAGGGCCTGCGCGGCCTGCTCGGCCAGGGCGGTGGGGTCGGTAGCTGGGAGCTCGCTCACGCACGGACGCTAGCGCAGCCCCCGTGGTGACGTGCTGGAGCGGCCTGCCTGCAGGGGCCCGGATCGAGCGAAGCGAGGTACGGGGGGCAGGCAGGTCCTTCTAGACTCCGGCAGGTGGAGATCCCCTTCCGTAGCTCGGAGCGCGCCAGCCTCGGTGTGGAGTGGGAGCTGCAGCTCGTCGACCGGGAGACCCGGGAGCTCGCGTCCGGCGCCGTCGAGATCCTCGAGGAGATCCGGCCCGACGGCGCCGAGGAGCACCCCAAGGCCAAGCACGAGCTGCTGCAGTCGACCGTCGAGATCATCACCGGCATCTGCGGCACCGTCGCCGAGGCCAAGGCCGACCTCGCCGGCACCCTCGCCGAGGTCGTCGCCTCCGCCGACCGGCACGGCCGCGGCGTGCTGTGCGCCGGCAGCCACCCCTTCACCCGGTGGGACTCGCAGGAGATCTCGCCCAAGGAGCGCTACTACCAGCTGGTCGAGCGGATGCAGTGGCCGGCCCGGCGGCTGCAGATCTTCGGGGTGCACGTGCACGTCGGCGTCCGGTCGCCGGAGAAGGTCATGCCGATCGTCAACGCGCTGACCTTCTACCTGCCGCACTTCCTCGCGCTGTCGGCGTCCTCCCCGTTCTGGTCCGGCTGCGACACCGGGCTCGCCTCGTCGCGCACCAAGGTCTTCGAGGCCATGCCGACCGGTGGGCTGCCGCACCAGCTCGCCGACTGGGCCGAGTTCGAGGAGTACATGGAGACCCTCATCCGGGCCCGGGCGATCGAGAGCGTCCGCGAGGTGTGGTGGGACGTGCGCCCGCACCCGGACTTCGGCACCGTCGAGCTGCGCGTGTGCGACGGCCTGCCCACGCTCGACGAGATCGGCGCGGTCGCCGCGCTGACCCAGTGCCTGGTCGAGCAGTTCGACACCCAGCTCGACCGCGGCTACACCCTGCCCACCCCGACCGAGTGGGTAGTGCGGGAGAACAAGTGGCGCGCGGTCCGCTACGGCCTGGACGCCGAGATCGTCGTCGACGACGACGGCACCGTGCAGCCGGTGCGCGAGGCGATCACCGACCTGGTCGAGGAGCTCGTGCCCACGGCCAAGCGGCTGCAGTGCGAGGCCGAGCTCCGCGACGTCCTGCGCATCCTCGAGGTCGGTGCCTCCTACCAGCGCCAGCGCGCCGTCGCGGCGGAGCACGGCGGGGACCTCGCCCCGGTCGTGGACAGCCTGCTGGCCGAGCTGCGCGACGGGCTGCCGTCGGCGGGCGGGCCGACCGGATGACCCCCGTCGTCGAGAAGCTGTCGGCGCAGGTCGACGAGTGGGCCGGCGCCCACCGCCAGGAGCTGGTGTCGGTCCGCCGGCACCTGCACGCCCACCCCGAGCTGGCCTTCGCCGAGTTCGAGACGACGGCCTTCCTGGAGCAGCGGCTGCGCAGCGCCGGGCTGAAACCGCGCCGGCTGCCGACCGGCACCGGGCTGGTCTGCGAGGTCGGCTCCGGCGACGGGCCGACGGTGGTGCTGCGGGCCGACATCGACGCGCTGCCGCTGAACGACCTCAAGGACGTGCCGTACGCCTCGACCCGCGACGGCCTGTGCCACGCCTGCGGGCACGACGTGCACACCACCGTCGTCCTGGGGGTGGCGCTCGCGCTCGCCGGCCTGGACGGCCTGCCGGGGCGGGTGCGGATCGTCTTCCAGCCGGCGGAGGAGACGGTGCCCGGCGGCGCCACCGAGGTGGTCGCCTCCGGCGTCCTCGACGGCGCCTCCCGCGCCTTCGCGGTGCACTGCGACCCGGCGGTCCCGGTCGGCAAGGTCGGCCTGCGGACGGGGGCGATCACCGCCGCCTGCGACCGCATGGACGTCACCCTCACCGGGCCCGGCGGGCACACCGCCCGGCCGCAGATGACCGTCGACCTCGTCGACGCCCTCGGCCGGCTGATCACCGACCTCCCCGGCCTGCTCTCCCGGCAGGTCGACCCGCGCTCCGGGATGAGCCTGGTCTGGGGCGCGGTCAACGCGGGTGTGGCCGCCAACGCCATCCCGCAGCGCGGCACCCTGCGCGGCACCGTCCGGGTGCTCGACCGCGACGCCTGGAAGGGCGCCGAGGAGCTGCTGACCTCGCTGGTCGAGCGGGTCGCGGCCACCACCGGGGCCGAGGTCGGCGTCGACTACATCCGCGGCGTGCCCCCGGTGGTCAACGACCCGCGTTGCGTGGCCCTGCTGCGCTCGGCCGCGATCGGCTCCGTCGGTGCGGAGAACCTCGTGCTGTCGCAGCAGAGCATGGGCGGGGAGGACTTCGGCTGGTTCGCCGACCTCATGCCGATCGCGCTGGCCCGGCTGGGCACCCACGGCGGCGGAGCGCCGCTCGACCTGCACCGGGGCACCTTCGACGTCGACGAGCGCGCGATCGGGGTGGGCGTCCGGCTGCTGGCCCGCACCGCGCTGCTGGCGCTGGAGGCCGACGCCGACACCTCTCCTCCCGGGTCCCCGGCACCCCCTCGAACGCGGCGCCCGGCGCCCGGAGACACTTCTGCCCGACGCACCGTCGACGAGAGGCGGGAACCGAAGGATGAGCACGACCGACCAGACGAGCGGTCAGGGACCAGCGGCGGCTGACGCCGAGGTGCCGGCCGAGCACGCGGTCCCCGAGGACCTGGCGCTCGCCGGCGAGTTCGACGCGGTCACCCGCGACCAGTGGCGCGACCTGGTCGCCGGTGTGCTGCGCAAGGCCGGCCGCGAGGACCTCCCCGACGCCGTCGAGGACGCGCTGCGCCGTCCGGTGGCCTCGGGCGTGACCGTGGCCCCGCTCTACACCGCCGAGGACGCCGGGGACCTGCTCACCGCGGTCGGCGTCCCCGGGCTGCCGCCCTTCGTGCGCGGCTCCCGCCCGGGCGGTGGCCCGGCCGGGTCGGCCGAGGTGACCGCGGCCGGGGGTGCCGACGGCGGCGCCTCCGGCGGGTGGGACGTGCGGCAGCGGCACGCGCACCCCGACGTCGCCGTGACCAAGGAGGCCATCGCGGCGGACCTGGAGAACGGCGTCACCTCGCTGTGGCTGGTGCTCGGCGAGGGGGCGATCCCGGCCGACTCCCTCGGCGAGGTCCTGTCCGACGTCTTCCTCGACCTGGCGCCAGTGAGCGTCTCGGGCGGTGTGCCGGCTGCCGAGGCGTTCCTGTCCCTGGTGGAGGGCCGCACCGACCTGGCCCCCGGCGGATCGCTCGGCCTCGACCCGCTGGGCGTCGAGGCGGCGTCGGGGGAGCGGCAGGACCTCTCCGGGCTGGCCGACATCGCCCGCCGCGCCGCCGCGCACCCCGGCCTGCGCACCGTGGTCGTCGACGGCACCGTCTTCGCCGACGCCGGGGCGTCCGTGGTCGAGGAGCTCGGCTGCTCGCTCGCCGCGGGCGTCGCCTACCTCCGCGCGCTCACCGATGCCGGCCTGTCGGTCGACGAGGCTGCCGCGCAGCTGGAGTTCCGCTTCTCGGCCACCGCCGACCAGTTCACGACGATCGCCGCGCTGCGCGCCGCCCGCCGGCTCTGGGACCGGGTCGGCGAGGTCGCCGGGGTGTCGCCCGACGCCCGCGGCCAGCGCCAGCACGCCGTCACCTCCTCGGTGATGACGACGAAGCGCGACCCGTGGGTCAACATGCTGCGCACGACGGTGGCCTGCTTCGGCGCGGGCGTGGGCGGGGCGGACGCCGTGACGGTGCAGCCGTTCGACGCCGCGCTCGGCCTGCCCGACTCCTTCTCCCGCCGAATCGCGCGGAACACGCAGAACCTGCTGGTGGAGGAGGGGCACCTCGGCCGCGTGCTCGACCCGGCCGGCGGCTCGTGGTACGTCGAGTCGCTCAGCGACGACCTGGCCCGCGCCGCCTGGGCCTGGTTCACCGAGATCGAGCGGGTCGGCGGGCTGTCGGCCGCGCTGACCTCCGGCCTGGTCCGCGACCGCATCGCGACCGCCTGGGACGCCCGTGCGAAGCGCCTGGCCACCCGCGCCGAGGCGATCACCGGCGTCAGCGAGTTCCCGAACCTGCAGGAGAAGCTGCCCGAGCGGCAGCCCGCGGCGGACCTGGACCCCACCGGCGGCCTGCCCCGGGTGCGGGCGGCGCAGGAGTTCGAGGCGCTGCGCGACGCCGCCGACGCCGCCGAGCAGTCGACGGGGTCCCGGCCCGCGGTCTACCTGGCCGCCCTCGGCCCGATCGCGAGGCACACCGCGCGGGCGAGCTTCGCCGGGAACCTCTTCCAGGCCGGCGGGCTCGCGACGCCGTCGGACGACGGGGTCACCGGTCTGGCGGACGCCGGCACGACCGTCGCCTGCATCTGCGGCACCGACAAGGACTACGCCGAGTCGGCCGCGGCTCTGGCGAAGGAGCTCAAGGAGGCCGGCGCCACGCAGGTGTGGCTGGCCGGCAAGCCCGATCTGGCCGTCGACGGCGTCGACGGGTACGTGTACGCCGGCTGCGACGCCCTCGCGGCCCTGCGCACGGTGCACGAGCAGCTGGAGGTCCAGGCATGAGCGCGATCCCCGACTTCGGCGACGTCGAGCTGGGCACCCCGTCGGCAAGCACCTCGGCCGACGACTGGGTCAAGGCGTTCGAGGAGACGACCGGTCGCGGCGTGGAGGAGGCTGCCTGGGAGACCCCGGAGGGCATCACCGTCCCGCCGCTCTACACGCACGAGCACCTCGCGGACCTGGACTTCCTCGAGACGCTGCCGGGGCTGCCGCCGTTCCTGCGCGGGCCCTACCCGACGATGTACACGACGCAGCCGTGGACCGTCCGCCAGTACGCGGGCTTCTCCACCGCCGCCGAGTCCAACGCGTTCTACCGGCGCAACCTCGCTGCCGGCCAGAAGGGCCTGTCGATCGCCTTCGACCTGCCCACCCACCGCGGCTACGACTCCGACCACCCGCGCGTGGTCGGCGACGTCGGCATGGCCGGTGTCGCGATCGACTCGATCCTGGACATGCGGCAGCTCTTCGACGGCATCCCGCTGGACAAGATGTCGGTCTCGATGACCATGAACGGCGCCGTGCTGCCGGTGCTCGCGCTCTACATCGTCGCGGCCGAGGAGCAGGGGGTGGAGCCGGAGAAGCTGACCGGCACCATCCAGAACGACATCCTCAAAGAGTTCATGGTGCGGAACACCTACATCTACCCGCCCAAGCCCTCGATGCAGATCATCAGCGACATCTTCAGCTTCACCTCGCAGAAGATGCCCAAGTTCAACTCCATCTCGATCTCCGGGTACCACATCCAGGAGGCCGGGGCGACGGCCGACCTGGAGCTGGCGTACACGCTGGCCGACGGCGTCGAGTACCTGAAGGCCGGCCAGGCCGCCGGTATGGACGTCGACGCGTTCGCCCCGCGGCTGAGCTTCTTCTGGGCCATCGGCATGAACTTCTTCATGGAGGTCGCCAAGCTCCGGGCCGGGCGCCTGCTGTGGGCGAAGCTCGTGAAGGAGGCGGGCGCGAAGAACCCGAAGTCGCTGTCGCTGCGCACCCACTCGCAGACCTCGGGCTGGTCGCTGACGGCGCAGGACGTCTACAACAACGTCGTCCGCACCTGCCTGGAGGCGATGGCCGCGACCCAGGGGCACACCCAGTCGCTGCACACCAACGCCCTCGACGAGGCGCTGGCACTGCCCACGGACTTCTCGGCGCGGATCGCCCGCAACACCCAGCTGATGCTGCAGCAGGAGTCGGGCACCACCCGCGTCGTCGACCCGTGGGGCGGCTCGGCCTACGTCGAGAAGCTCACCTACGACCTGGCCCGCCGCGCCTGGGCGCACATCCAGGAGGTCGCCGAGCACGGCGGCATGGCGCAGGCGATCGACGACGGCATCCCGAAGCTGCGCATCGAGGAGGCCGCGGCCCGCACGCAGGCCCGCATCGACTCCGGCCGGCAGCCGGTCATCGGCGTGAACAAGTACCGGGTCGACGCCGACGAGGCCATCGAGGTCCTCAAGGTCGACAACGCCGACGTGCTCGCGCAGCAGAAGGCGAAGCTGGAGCAGCTGCGGTCCGAGCGCGACGGTCGCGCGGTCGAGGAGTCGCTCGCCCGGCTCACCGACGCCGCCCGGTCCGCCGCCGAGGGCCGCCGGGGCAACGACCTCGACTCCAACCTGCTGAAGCTCGCCGTCGACGCGGCGCGCGCCAAGGCCACGGTCGGGGAGATCTCCGACGCGCTGGAGGCGGTCTACGGCCGGCACGCCGGCCAGGTCCGCACCATCTCCGGCGTCTACCGCGACGAGGCAGGAGAGTCCGGGCCGATGGAGGAGACGCGCCGCCTGGCCGAGGAGTTCGCCGAGGCCGAGGGCCGCCGGCCGCGCATCCTGGTGGCCAAGATGGGCCAGGACGGGCACGACCGCGGGCAGAAGGTCATCGCCACGGCGTTCGCCGACCTCGGCTTCGACGTCGACGTGGGCCCGCTGTTCCAGACGCCGGACGAGGTCGCGCGGCAGGCGGTGGAGGCCGACGTGCACGTCGTCGGCGTCTCGTCGCTGGCCGCGGGGCACCTCACGCTGGTGCCGGCGCTGCGCGATGCCCTGGCCGAGCTGGGGGCCGACGACGTGCTGATCGTCGTCGGCGGCGTCATCCCGCCCGACGACGTGCCGACGCTGAAGGAGATGGGTGCGGCGGCGGTCTTCCCGCCCGGCACCGTCATCGCCGAGGCGGCGCAGGAGCTGCTGGCGACCCTGTCGCAGCGCCTCGGTCACTGATGGCTCCGCTGGAGGTCCCCGCGCTCGTCGAGGGGGTGCTCGCCGGGGACCGCCGGGTGGTGGCGCGCGCCATCACGCTGGTGGAGTCCCGGCGGGCCGACCACCGCGAGCGGGCGCAGGAGCTGCTGGTCGAGCTGCTGCCGCACGCCGGGGGAGCGCGCCGGATCGGCATCAGCGGCGTGCCCGGCGTCGGCAAGTCCACCTTCATCGACCAGCTGGGCGTGGACCTGACGGCGGCGGGCTCCAGGGTGGCGGTGCTCGCCGTCGACCCGTCGTCGGCGCGCTCGGGTGGCTCGATCCTCGGTGACAAGACCCGCATGGCCCGGCTGGCCGTCGACGAGAACGCCTTCATCCGGCCCTCACCGACGTCGGGCACGCTCGGCGGGGTCGCGCAGGCCACCCGCGAGTCGATGGTCGTCGTGGAGGCGGCCGGCTACGACGTGGTGCTGGTGGAGACCGTCGGCGTCGGGCAGTCGGAGATCACCGTCGCCGAGATGGTCGACTCGTTCCTCTTCCTGACCATCGCCCGCACCGGCGACCAGCTGCAGGGCATCAAGCGCGGCATCCTCGAGATCGCCGACGTCATCGCCGTCAACAAGGCCGACGGCCCGGCCGCCGCCGACGCGCGCAAGGCCGCGCGCGAGCTCTCCTCGGCCATCCGCATGCTGCGTGGGCGCGGTGAGCCCTGGGACGTGCCGGTGCTGACCTGCGCCGGGCTGACCGGCGAGGGGATGGACGAGGTCTGGGCCAAGCTGGTCGAGCACCAGGAGCGGGCGAAGCTCGACGGCAGCTTCGACGAGCGACGGCGCAGCCAGCAGGTGCGCTGGACCTGGCAGCTGGTCCGCGACGGGCTGGAGCACTCGCTGCGCGCGCACCCGGGTGTGCGGTCCGCGGTGCCGGACCTGGAGAAGCAGGTCCTGGCCGGGGAGCTCACGCCGGCACTCGCCGCCCAGGAGATCCTCACGACGTTCCTCGCCGTTCCGGACGCCGGGCCCGCCGCCCGGGGCTGATCAGCGCAGGGCGGTGTACGCCCAGGTGAAGCGGTCGTCGGTGGGGCTGTTGCGGTCCCGCTCGCGCAGGAACACCCCGACGCACACCACGGCGTAGGCGTCCGCCGTCACGCCCAGCGTCGTGTCGACCGCGACCTTCCCGGTCTGGTCCGGCCCGCTCTCGTTCCACAGCAGGACGCTGAACCTGTCGTCCAGAGCGTCGTCCATCCGGTGGGACCCCCGGCACACGGCGGACAGGACCACCGGATCCACGTCGGCGGGGAAGCCGAGCACCTGCACCAGCATGGTCTCGGTGCTGCGTTGACTGGTGGCGCCCGCGACGACGGCGACCGTCGCGACGTCGCCCTCTGTCGTCACTCCCAGCGACACCTGCGGGATCTCCCGTGCCGTCTGGCTCCAGGCACCGAAGCCCACCACCGCGAGCAGGGCCACGCCCAGCAGCACGGTGCCCACGAGCGGAGCGCGGCGGAGGGGGACGAGCAGCACGAACACCGAGACCACGGCGACGCCGACGATCACCGCGGTGATCACCGGGTGGTTGCGCACGAGGCGGGGGAGGAGGTCGCCGGCGACGCCGACGGCCGCGAGCACGGCCACGATGGCGGCTGCGCCCAGGGCGGGGTTCTTCACCCACTCCGACCAATGCGGATCGGCCATCGTCGCCCCCCGTCCCCGTGCGCGACGGTAGCGAGCCCGGACCCCGGCGGGAAGCTGCTCGGGCGCGGGTCAGAACGCCGAGCGGCAGGGGCGGGCGCGCAGCTCGCGGACGTAGTCGTCGGGGGCGCCGGCGGCCTCGGCGCCGTCGGCGATCGATCCCAGGTGCCGCGCCGAGGGCAGGCCGCCCTCGAAGGCGTCCAGCACGTAGACGTAGGCGACGACGTCGCCGGCCAGGGTGTGCACCCGCAGGTGCACGCGGCGGTAGAGCCCGTGGTCGGCGCCCTCCCAGGCGTCCAGCGCCCGCTCGTCGGCCTCGGTGAGGTCGTAGAGCGCCGCGAAGACCTCGTCGGTCCCCCCGGCCGGGACCAGAGTCGCCAGCGCGCCCTCCCAGCCCAGCTCCTCGCCACCGAAGGTCAGCCGCCAGCCGTGGATCCACCCGGTCCCGGTGTGCGGCGAGGACGGGCACCGGCGCAGCATCTGCGCCGGGTCCATGTTCGACCCGTAGGCGGCGTAGAGGGCCATGGGAGGCGAGACTAACCAGCGCCGGGGCGTGCCGGGGCAGGGCGGTTCCGCGGCGGCGCCCCCGCACCGGGGACAATGGATCCCGACACACGGCTCGGCGACGAAAGATGGACCCCATGACCCGCATCGTCATCATCGGTGGTGGACCGGCCGGATACGAGGCCGCGCTGGTCGCCGCGCAGCTCGGTGCGCAGGTCACCGTCATCGAGCGCGACGGCATCGGCGGCGCCAGCGTGCTCACCGACTGCGTCCCGTCCAAGGCCCTCATCGCCGCGGCCGGCGCCATGACCTCGGTGCGCGACTCCGCCGTCCTCGGCGTGCACGGGGCCGAGTTCGCGACCGCCAGCCTCGACCTCGCGGCGGCCAACCAGCGGGTCAAGAACCTGTCGCTGGCCCAGTCGGCCGACATCCACGCCCGCCTCGAGGGCGAGGGCGTGCGCATCGTCCGCGGCCAGGCCCGGCTCGCCGACGACGTCCCCGGCCTCGCGGCGCACGAGGTGGAGATCCTCGACGACGCCGGTGCGGTCGTCGACGAGATCGCGGGCGACGTCGTCCTCATCGCCACCGGCGCCGACCCGCGCGTGCTCCCCGGCGCCGAGCCCGACCACGAGCGGATCCTGGACTGGCGGGACGTCTACGAGCTCGACCAGATGCCCGAGCACCTCGTCGTCGTCGGCTCCGGCGTCACCGGCGCCGAGTTCGCCTCCGGCTACCTCGAGGCCGGTGTGCCGGTCACCCTCGTCTCGTCCCGCGACCGGGTGCTGCCCGGCGAGGACTCCGACGCCGCCGAGGTGCTCGAGGAGGTGTTCCAGTCCCGCGGTGGCCGGCTGGAGCGCGGCCGGGCCGCCGGCGTCCGCCGGTCGGAGAAGGGCGTCGTCGTCGAGCTGACCGACGGCCGCACCGTCGAGGGGTCGCACGCGCTCATGACCGTGGGCACCGTCCCGAACACCGAGGGCCTGAACCTCGAGTCGCACGGCATCCAGGTCACCGAGGCCGGGCACGTCGTCGTCGACCGCGTCTCGCGCACCTCCGTGCCCGGCATCTACGCCGCCGGTGACGTCACCGGCGTCTTCCAGCTGGCGTCGGTCGCCGCGATGCAGGGCCGGATCGCGATGTGGCACGCCCTGGGCGAGGCCGTCGCGCCGATCAAGCTCAAGACGGTCGCCGCGAACGTCTTCACGCACCCGGAGATCGCCACCGTCGGCGTGCAGGAGAAGTCGCTGGCCGACGACGCCGACGTCGAGGTGGTGCGGCTGCCGCTGGCCACGAACGCCCGCGCCAAGATGAGCGACCTGCGCGCGGGCTTCGTGAAGCTGTTCGCCCGCCGCTCGACCGGCGTCATCGTCGGCGGCGTCGTCGTCTCCCCGGGGGCCTCGGAGCTGGTGCTGCCGATCGCCCTCGCCGTGACCAAGGGGCTCACGGTCGCCGACCTGGCGCAGACCTTCGCGATCTACCCGTCGCTGTCGGGCTCGATCACCGAGGCCGGGCGCCGGCTGATGGGCGCCGACGACCTGGCGTGAACGGGCTCCCGCTGAGGCGGGAGGGGGAGCAGCGACCCGTGTGACCCGAGTGCCGGCACGTTCGGCTCAACATCGCCGATCCGGTGCCGATCGCGCGCGGGCCCGCCGATGGACAGGTCGATGTCTGCTGACCACGACCTCCGTCGTCCCCGCGCCCTGGTGCGCTCGCTCGCCCTCACCGGCGCGCTGGCCGCCTCGGTCCTCGGCACCGTCGTCCTCCCGGGCGTCGCCGCAGCCGAGGCGGGCACCACGATCGCCGGCGAGCTCGTCCACGCCGTGGCCGAGGCCGAGCCCGGGACCGACGGGCACGCGGGCGAGGGCCACGACGAGGACGGCCGGATCAGCTGGGTCGTCACCGCCGACGGCGAGGTGCCGGTCGACGGTGCGGGTCTCTCCGACGTGCCCACGGGGTCGGAGGTCGAGCTCTCCGTCGGCCCGCTGGAGCAGGGAGAGGACGACGAGTCCGCCCACCCGGTGCTCGACAGCGATGTCATCTCCAAGGACACGACGCCCCCGCCGCCTGCACCCGCCCCGGTCGCCGGGCTCACCAACCAGGTCACGGTCGTGCAGGTGGCGCCCGCCGGCACCTCGCCCGACGGCACCCTCCTGAGCGACGTCGTCGCCACGGTGAACGGCCCGGTCGCCGGCTTCTGGGCCGAGCAGACCGCGGGCGCCGTCCGGCTCGGTGTCGCGGAGTCCCGGGACTGGCTCCGCACCACCGCCGACTGCTCCACCCCCGAGGCGCTGTGGAACGAGGTGGCGGCCGCCGTCGGCTTCCAGGCCGGCCCCGGCAAGCACCTCCTGGTGCGCCTCACCGGCGAGACCGCCGCCCGCCCGGGCTGCTCCTACGCGCTGGCGCAGGTCGGCGCCGGCACCACCTCGGGTGGCCGGCTCTACGTCCGCGAGAACCTGGCCTCGGTCATCGCCCACGAGCTGGGCCACAACTTCGGCCTCGGCCACTCCTCGGCGGCCCAGTGCGACGGCGCGGTGGAGGGCGCCTCCTGCCGCACCGCCGGCTACCGCGACTACTACGACGTCATGGGCGCCTCCTGGTCCCAGCTCGGCTCGCTCAACGCCCCCCAGGCCGCGGCGCTCGGGGTGCTGCCCGCCACCGCGCAGGCGAGCCTGTCGGTCGGCCAGGCGGAGTCCACGGTCACCCTCGCGCCGTTCGGCGGGAACACCGGAGTGCGCGCCCTGCGCCTCGTCGACCGCGAGGGCGCGGTCTACTGGCTCGAGCACCGCGCGGCGACCGGCCGGGACGGCTGGCTCGGCACCCGCGAGAACGTCTACGGACTCGACGCCGGCGTGCTGCTGCGCCGCGGCGGCGCCTTCCCGGACACCTCGCTGCTGCTCGACGGCACCCCGGGTCCCGCGGCCCGGTGGGACGCCGACCTCCAGTCCGCGATCCCCGCCGGCCGCGCCGTGTCCCTCTCCGGCGGCGACTTCACCGTGACCGTGCAGAGCGTCGGCGCCGCGGGCGCCGTCCTGCGGGTCGTCCCCGCGGCCGACGGCACCGGGCGCGCCGCCGCCCGCCCGGCCGGCTCGGGGCAGGGCGCCACCATCCCCGCGGAGGTCGCCGCGCCGGTCGAGGAGACCACGGCCGGCGAGCCGGCGTTCTGGGTGCCCTCGGTCGAGGTCCCGGCCGCGCGCGCCCAGGTGGCGCTGGACCCGGTGGCCGACGGCTCCAGCTCGCTCGGCGGGCTCCTCCTGCCGTTCGCCGTGGCCGTCGTCACCGGCGGGCTCCTGCTGCTGCTGCAGTGCCTGCGCCGCGGCCGGCGTCGCCGTCCGCTGTACCGCTGAGACCGGCTTGAGACGGCGCGACGCCGTGCCGATGAGGTAACCGAGTCCCCGGCCCAGGAGTGTTCGTGTTCGCTGTCCGTCCCCTGCGCGTCCCGCGTCCGCTGCCGGTCGCCGTCACGGCGCTCCTCCTCGTCCCCCTGGTGGTGGCGGGGCCCGGCAGCGTCGCGGCCGAGGAGCTGCCCACCACGGGTGACACCGTGGTCGGCGAGCTGGTGCAGGCCTTCGTCGACGAGCCGCACCCCCCGGCGGACGGCGCGGACGGGCACTCCGACGACACCGCCGTGATCAGCTGGGTCCGCACCGAGGTGGGCGAGACCGTGCGCGTCTCCACCGAGGGCGTGGAGTCGGTCGACCCCGGATCGACCGTCGAGGTGACCCTCGGCGAGGAGGCGGCGGACGAGGCGGCGGACGAGGCCACCGCGGCCGAGCTCGAACCGGCGCTGGAGGTCGCGGCGGTCGAGGTGCTGGCCGATCCCGAGGAGCCGGAGACGGCGCCCGCCACGGCGGTCGACCACCCGGTCACCGTCGTCATGCTGCAGCCGTCCGGGGTGGCGCGGGACTCCACGACGCCGGCGCAGGTGGAGACGATGGTCAACACGACGGTCGCCGACTTCTGGGAGCAGCAGACCCGCGGGGCCGTGCGCTTCGGGGTGGTGAAGACCGTCGACTGGGGCGCCGCGGCCACCGTGGGCTGCGACCAGCCCTTCGCGCTGTGGGACGAGGCCGCCCGGCGGGCGGGATGGACCTGGACCGACAAGGCGCACCTGCTCGTCTACGTGCCGGCCAACGCCGCCGGCTGCTCCGCCGGCCTCGGGACCATCGGATCGCTGACCGACGGCGGACTGGCCTACATCCGGTCGACCGCCCCCTCTGTCACCGCGCACGAGTTCGGGCACAACCTGGGCCTCGGGCACGCCTCGGAGCAGCAGTGCGACCGCACCGTCGAGTCCGGCTCCTGCCGGGTGACCGCCTATGCCGACCTGTACGACGTGATGGGCCTGTCCTGGGAGCAGATGGGCACGCTGAACCTGCCGCACGCCGCGAAGCTGGGGCTGCTGCGCCCGCAGGACGTGCTGACGGTGCCGGGCGACCAGCCGACCAGCGTGTCCGCCACCCTTGCGCCGGTCTCGGTCGCCGATCCCGTCGTCGGGGTCCGGGCGGTCGAGCTGGTCGACGTCGACGGCACCCGCTACTGGCTGGAGTACCGGCAGGCCAGCGGCCAGGACGCCTGGCTGGGCGACACCCGGAACCGCTTCGGGCTCCAGCAGGGGGTCACCCTCCGCCGCTCCGACCCCGGACCGGACAGCTCCCTGCTCCTGGACGGCACCCCGTCGGCGAGCGGCAGCTGGAGCACGGACCGGTCGATGGCGTTGCCGGCCGGCACGCCCGTGCGGTTCTCCGGTGACCGGTTCTCCGTGACCGTGCAGGGCGCGACGGCGTCGAGCGCGACGGTCAGCGTCACCGTGTCCTCGCCCATCGCCGACTACCACGCCGCCACAGGTGGCGACTCGGGGCCGCTCGGGCCGCTGGTCACGGCGGAGTCGTGCACCTCGGGCCGGTGCTCGGCCACGTACCAGAACGGCGTCGTCACCTGGTCGCGGGCCACCGGCGCGCGATCGGTCCGAGCTCCGGAGCGGGCGTCGTGGGAGTCGGCCCGCGACCTGCTGGGGCTCCCCGTGGCCGACCGCGTCTGCGGGCTGCGGGACTCCGGCTGCTTCCAGCACTTCCAGGGCGGCTCCCTGTACACGTCCGCGTCCACCGGGACGCGGCTCGTCGGCTTGGGCATCCGTGCCCGCTGGGGTCAGCTGGGCTGGGAGAGCGGCCGGCTCGGGTACCCCGTCCGCGACCAGACCTGCGGCCTGCCCCAGACCGGCTGCTTCGTGCACTTCCAGGGCGGCTCGATCTACAGCTCGGCCACCGGCGGCGTGCACGAGGTCCTCGGCGGCATCCGGGACCGGTGGGCGGCGTCGGGGTGGGAGCGGGGCGCGCTGGGCTACCCGATCTCGGCCAACGTCTGCGGCCTCCGGGACTCCGGCTGCTTCCAGCACTTCCAGGGCGGGTCGGTCTACGCGTCGGCCTCCACCGGGACCCGGCTGATCGGCGTGGGGATCCGCGGCCGCTGGGGTCAGCTGGGCTGGGAGAACGGCGGACTGGGGTATCCCGTCGGCGACCAGACCTGCGGCCTGCCCGACTCCGGCTGCTTCGTGCACTTCCAGGGCGGTTCGGTCTACAGCTCGGCCGCCGCCGGCGCGTACGAGGTCCTCCGCCCCATCCGGGACCGGTGGGCGGCGTCGGGGTGGGAGCGGGGCCCGCTGGGCTACCCGATCGCGGGCAACGTCTGCGGCCTCCGGGACTCCGGCTGCTTCCAGCACTTCCAGCAGGGATCGGTGTACACGTCGGCCTCCACCGGCGCCCGCCTGGTCGACGCCGCGTCGCGCGCGGTGTGGGGGTCGCTCGGCTGGGAGAACGGGCCGCTGGGCTACCCGGTCACCGACCAGGCGTGCGGCCTGCCCGGCGGAGGCTGCTACCTGCACTTCCAGGGTGGCTCGGTCTACACCTCGCCCGCGCACGGCAGCCACGCCGTCTCGGGCCGGATCCGGGACGCCTGGGCGGCGTCGGGCTGGGAGCGGGGTTCCCTGGGATATCCCGTCGAGGGAGCACGATCGGTGCCCGGCGGCCAGGAGCAGCGCTTCCAGGGCGGTCTGCTGACGCTGGACCAGCGGACCGGGCAGGTCCGCCGCAGCTGAGACGGGAAGGGCCCGCCACCGGTTCCCCGGGGCGGGCCCTTCCTCTGTCGTGCGGGTGCTACTCGGCCGCGTCGGCGATGGTGCAGATGACCGCGCCGCTGGTGACGGCCGCACCGACCTCGGCCGCCAGGCCGGAGATCGTGCCCGCCTTGTGCGCGGTGATGGGCTGCTCCATCTTCATCGCCTCGAGGACGACGATGAGGTCACCCGCCGCGACGGTGGCGCCGTCCTCGACCGCGACCTTGACAATCGTGCCCTGCATCGGCGAGGTGAGGGAGTCGCCGGACGCCCCGGAGCCGCCGCTGCCACCTCCGCGCTTGCGGGGCTTCGCGACGGCGCCGGCCGCCGCGCCACCGCCGCCGGCGGCCAGGCCGGCCGGCAGGGAGACCTCGAGCCGGCGGCCGCCGACCTCGACGACCACGGTCTGCCGCGGCGCGTCCTCGTCCTGCTCGGACGGGGCGGCGTCGTAGGGCTGGACCTGGTTGTCCCACTCGGTCTCGATCCACCGGGTGTGCACCGTGAACGGCTCGGTGGTGAACGCCTCGTCCCGGACGACGGCGCGGTGGAACGGGATCACCGTGGGCATGCCCTCGACGATCAGCTCGTCCAGCGCGCGGCGGGCCCGCTGCAGGGCCTCCTCGCGGGTGGCGCCGGTGACGATCAGCTTGGCCAGCATGGAGTCGAACGCGCCGGCCACCTCGCCACCGGTCTCCACGCCGGAGTCCCACCGCACGCCGGGGCCCTGCGGGATCTCCAGCCGGGTGACCGGGCCGGGAGCGGGCATGAAGTTGCGGCCGGCGTCCTCGGCGTTGATCCGGAACTCGATGCTGTGCCCGCGCGGGGTCGGGTCCTCGGTGATCTCCAGCGGCAGGCCGTCGGCGATGCGGAACTGCTGGCGGACCAGGTCCAGGCCGCTGGTCTCCTCCGAGACCGGGTGCTCCACCTGCAGGCGGGTGTTGACCTCGAGGAAGGAGATCGAGCCGTCGGCGCCGACGAGGTACTCCACGGTGCCGGCGCCGTAGTAACCGGCCTCGGCGCAGATCGCCTTGGCCGAGGAGTGGATCCGCTCGCGCTGCTCGTCGGTGAGGAACGGCGCCGGGGCCTCCTCGACCAGCTTCTGGTTGCGCCGCTGCAGCGAGCAGTCGCGGGTGCCGACCACGACGACGTTGCCGTGCTGGTCGGCCAGCACCTGGGCCTCGACGTGCCGCGGCTTGTCGAGGAACTTCTCCACGAAGCACTCGCCGCGGCCGAAGGCGGACACCGCCTCGCGCACCGCCGAGTCGAACTGCTCGGGGATCTCCTTCTCGTCCCGGACCACCTTGAGCCCGCGCCCGCCGCCACCGAACGCCGCCTTGATGGCGATCGGCATCCCGTGCTCCTTCGCGAACGCGACGACCTCGTCGGCGTCCTTCACCGGGTCCTTGGTTCCCGGCACGAGCGGGGCGCCGACCTTGGTGGCGATGTGCCGGGCCTGCACCTTGTCGCCGAGGGCGACGATCGCCTCGGGGGAGGGGCCGATCCAGGTGATCCCGGCGTCGATGACGGCCTGGGCGAAGTCGGCGTTCTCCGAGAGGAACCCGTACCCGGGGTGGATCGCGTCGGCGCCGGCCTGCTTGGCGGCGTCGATGATCTTCTCGATCACCAGGTAGGAGTCGCCGGGGGTGGTGCCGCCGAGCGCGAAGGCCTCGTCGGCGACGCGCACGTGCAGCGCGTCGCGGTCGGGCTCGGCGTAGACCGCGACGCTGGTGAGACCCGCGTCCTTGCACGCGCGGGCCACCCGGACCGCGATCTCACCGCGGTTGGCGATCAGGACCTTCTGCACCAGCGCTCTCCTTCTCAGTCGACCGCACGGAGAGTAGCCAGGAGCGGTGGGGACGGCACGACAGGGTCGCCCGCTCGGATGGGTCCCGGTGGACCGGCCGTCAGCCGCCGCAGTCGATCTCGAGTTCCGCGGAGCCTGCCCGCTGGTCGTCCTGGGCGAGGTCCGCAGCGAGGGACAGGTGGCCGTTCGACACCTCGTAGCGGCCGGTGCCGAGCTGCGAGGTGGCGGTCACCCCGGCGTCGTCCAGCTCGATCCGGGCACCGTCCGGACCGACGACCAAGGTGATCCGGGCGGTGTCGGCGGAGCCCTCGATGCGGGTCGCGTCGCCGTCGTGGGAGCACTCGCCGGTGAACGGCGCCCGCAGCTCCCCGAGACCCGAGAAGGCGAGCACCGCCGTCCCGGTGGCCGGCCCGGCGGGCAGCGCCTCCAGGGCCTCGGCCTCCGCGGGTCCGGCGAGCTGCACGGGCGCCGGGCTGCCGGCAGCCGACGGGTCCGTCCCACGGCGGCCCGCCTCGTCGTCGGAACCACCCGTGCAGCCGGCCGTCGCCAGCAGGACGACGGCCACCGCGGTGAGGGCGCGCAGCGGTCTCACGGCTGCTGGTCCCCCCGGCTGCTCGTCGGCGAGGCAGAGGTGGTCGGCGCGCTGCTCGTAGGCACCGCGGGCGTCGTCGTGGGTGCGGCAGGGGTGGTCGTCGGAGCAGCAGGCGTCGTCGTCCGGGCGGCGGAGGTGGTCGGCGTCGGGTCCGCGGGCGGGTCGGGCTCGGTCGGGGGCTCGGTCTCGAGCGGACCGGTGACGACCGGCGATCCGTCGGACGGGAGCGTCAGCATGCCGCCCTCGAAGTCCTGGCGCGTCCCCTCGGGAACGGCGTACGTGCCGCTGGTGGGGTAGCCGAGCGGGCCGTTCTCCCAGCGCTGGGCGCCGTAGGCGGTCAGGATGCGGCCGCTCACGGTGTGCGCGCCGGTCGCGGGGGAGGCGTAGACGTAGCCGCCCTGGAAGCGGTTGAGCGAGCCGTCGTCCCGCAGGGCGATCGTGCTGCTGGTGGGGTAGCCCAGGGGGCCGTTCTCCCAGCGCTGGGCGCCGTAGGCGGCCAGGATCGGTTGGCGCACCGAGTGCGCGCCGGTCGCGGGGCTGGCGTAGACGTAGCCGCCCTGGAAGCGGTTGAGCGAGCCGTCGTCCCGCAGGACGATGGTGCTGCTGGTGGGGTAGCCCAGGGGGCCGTTCTCCCAGCGCTGGGCGCCGTAGGCGGCCAGGATCGGTTCGCGCACCGAGTGCGCGCCGGTCGCGGGGGAGGCGTAGACGTAGCCGCCCTGGAAGCGGTTGAGCGATCCGTTGTCCCGCAGGGCGATCGTGCTGCTGGTGGGGTAGCCCAGGGGGCCGTTCTCCCAGCGCTGGGCGCCGTAGGCGGCCAGGATCGGTTCGCGCACCGAGTGGGCACCGGTGGCCGGGGACCAGTAGATGAAACCGCCCTGGAAGCGGCTCAGGGCTCCTCCGGGCAAGACGATCTCGTCGCTCGTCGGATACCCGAGCGGGCCGAGCTCCCAGCGCTGCGCGGCGTAGGCGTCGAGGATCGCCCCCCACACGGAACGCGCACCGGTGGCCGGCGACCAGTAGATGAAGCCGCCCTGGAAGCGGCTCAGCGCTCCACCGGCCAGTCCGATCTCGTCGCTGGTCGGGTAGCCGAGACGCCCGGAGGCGCCGCCCATCCCGTACCAGTGCTCACCGATGGCCCCCTGGACGCGCGGGATCAGGCCCTCGGGGAACATCGCCCGCACGGCGCCGCTGATCGACTCCTCGATGTGCGCGCCGCCGCGCGAGGAGGGCTCCCGGCTCAGCACGACCAGGATGTAGCGGTTGACGTGGCCGACGAAGCCGGAGGAGTGCCGGAAGATGTCGCCGTTGACGCAGCACATCCACCCCTGCTTCTGGGCGATCGCCCCCTCCCGGGGCAGCCCGTCGTGCAGGCCGAAGAACTGCCGCCCACCGTCGCCGTACATCGTGGACTGGCGCATCTGGTCGACGATCCAGTCGCGGGAGCCGGCGGACAGGCCTCCGGAGCCGTCCATCAGCCGACGGTAGAAGACGACCATGTCGTGCGCGGTGATGAGCGTGTTGCCCCAGTAGCGCGGGTTCGACGTCAGGCCCGTCTGGGTCAGCCCGTAGCGGTTGATGACGTCCTGCACGATGCCGTTGGCCCCGTAGGTGCTCCAGAACCGGTTGGCCGGCGCGTTGGCGGAGTCGCGCAGCATCGCCGCCATGTCGTTCATGTCGGTCGCGGAGAGGCGGATCTGCCCGCGGTCGCGCCGGTTCAGCAGGTGCTCGGCGATGAAGACCTTCATCACGGAGGCGGACTCGATCCGCGTGGTCGCGGCCGCACCGTTGTTGCGGTACTCGCCGGTGCGCTGGTCGAGCATCGCGATCGCGACGGTGGTGCCGCGGCTACCGGCGAAGTTGCTCCCGGCCCAGACGCGGTCCTGCCAGGAGTCGGCCCGCGCGACTCCGCCGGGCAGCAGCAGGGAGACCCCCACCGCCGCGACGACGAGCACACGCATCCAGCGCTTGGTCATCCCACACCCCCGTGACGAGACCTGCACCCTCTCACAGAGAACGGCCGGTTCCGGGACTTGTGGGACCTCAGCGACGCCAGAGATCGGTGATCGTCAGACCACGCTTGCCGAGCTGGGTGCGGAGCACGGTCAGGGAGAGCCCGACGACGGCCGCCGGGTCGCCCTCGACGCGGCGGACGAACGGTGCGCCCAGTCCGTCGAGGGTGAAGGCCCCGGCCACGGCCAGCGGCTCGCCGGTGGCGAGGTAGGCCTCCACCTCCGGCGGGGTGGGGTCGGCGAAGTAGACGACGGTGGAGGCCACCGCGATGTCGCGGCTGACCACCGATCCGTCCCGCACGTCGAACAGCGCCTGGCCGGTGTGCAGCACGCCCGACCGGCCGGCCATCCGGCGCCAGCGGTCCCGGGCCTCGGCGGCGTCGGCCGGCTTGCCCTGGGGCTTGCCGGCGAACTCCAGCAGCGAGTCCGCGCCGATCACGAGCGCGTCGGTCTCCCGCTTGGCGACGTCGGCCGCCTTGGCCGCCGCGAGCAGCGCGACCTGCTCGGCGACGCGGGGAGCGGTGTAGCCGGACTCGTCGACGCCGCTGACGACGACCTCGGGGGAGAGGCCGGCCTGCCGCAGCAGGGACAGGCGGGCGGGGGAGGCCGAGGCCAGCACCAGCCGGCGGTCCTCGGTCACGCGAACCTCCCGGCCGAGCGCCAGCCGCCGGGACCGGCCTGGACCGCACGGCGGTGGCCGTCGGCGTAGGACGCCCACGCGCCGACCGGCGTCGGACGCTTCCGCGACCGGCGCTGCGACAGCGCCGCGACCACGACGGTGAGCGCCGCGAGCTCCTCCGCGGACGGCTCGCCCCGGACCACCCGGAGCAGGGGCCGGACCGCGTCCTGCTCGCTCACAGCGGGATGTTCCCGTGCTTCTTCGGCGGCAGGGTCTGGCGCTTGTTGGCGAGGACGCGGAGCGCCTTGGTCACCTGCACGCGGGTGTGCGACGGCGGGATGACCGCGTCGACGTACCCGCGGTCGGCGGCGATGTAGGGGTTGGCGAGGGTGTCCTCGTACTCGGCGATGAGCTCCGCGCGACGGGACTCGGGGTCCTCGGCGGCGGCGAGCTCCTTGCGGTAGAGGATCCCGACCGCGCCCTGGGCGCCGACGACGGCGATCTGCGCTGTCGGCCAGGCCAGGTTCACGTCGGCGCCGAGGTGCTTGGAGCCCATGACGTCGTAGGCGCCGCCGTAGGCCTTGCGGGTGATGACGGTGACCTTCGGGACGGTCGCCTCGGCGTAGGCGTAGATCAGCTTGGCGCCGCGCCGGATGATGCCCTCCCACTCCTGCGAGGTGCCCGGCAGGAAGCCCGGGACGTCGACGAAGGTGAGCACCGGGATGTTGAAGGCGTCGCAGGTGCGCACGAAGCGGGCGGCCTTCTCGCTGGCGTCGATGTCCAGCGTGCCGGCGAACTGGGTCGGCTGGTTGGCCACGACGCCGACCGGCCGGCCCTCGACCCGGCCGAAGCCGATCAGCAGGTTCGGGGCGAACAGCGGCTGCACCTCGAGGAACTCGCCGTCGTCGAGCACGTGCTCGATGACGGTGTGCATGTCGTAGGGGGTGTTCGCCGAGTCCGGGATGAAGGTGTCGAGCTCGAGGTCCTCGTCGGTGAGCGCCTCCGGCAGCACCGTGTCCACCGGGGCCACCTCGACGGCGGGCAGCGGGTCGAGGTTGTTGCTCGGCAGGTAGGAGAGCAGCGCCTTGACGTAGTCGAGGGCGTCGTTCTCGTCCTCGGCCAGGTAGTGCGCGACACCGGACTTGGTGTTGTGCGTGCGGGCGCCGCCGAGCTCCTCGAGCGTGACCTCCTCGCCGGTCACGGTCCTCACCACGTCGGGCCCGGTGATGAACATCTGGCTGGTCTTGTCGACCATGACGATGAAGTCGGTCAGCGCGGGGGAGTAGACGTGCCCACCGGCGGCCGGGCCCATGATCAGCGAGATCTGCGGGATGACACCGGAGGCGTGCACGTTGCGCTGGAAGATCTCGCCGTAGAGGCCGAGGGAGACCACGCCCTCCTGGATCCGGGCGCCACCGCCCTCGTTGATGCCGACGACCGGGCAGCCGTTCTTGATCGCGAAGTCCTGGACCTTGACGATCTTCTCGCCGTAGACCTCACCGAGCGCGCCGCCGAAGACGCTCACGTCCTGGCTGAAGATGGCCACCGGGCGGCCGTCGACCGTGCCGTAGCCGGTGACGACGCCGTCGCCGAACGGGCGCTTGTCGGCCATGCCGAAGTTGGTCGACCGGTGCCGGGCGAACTCGTCGAACTCGGTGAACGAGCCGGGGTCCAGCAGCGCCTCGATCCGCTCGCGGGCGGTCATCTTCCCCGCGGCGTGCTGCTTCTCCACCGCGCGCTCGGAGCCCGCGTGCTGGGCCTCCTGCACGCGGCGTTCGAAGTCGGCGAGCTTCCCGGCGGTCGTGTGGATGTCGACGTCGTCGGGGACGGTCTCCCCGGCGCTCTCCAGTTCGGCGGCACTCACGCGTCCTCGTTCTCCTCGCTGGCGCTGGTCGGCCGCCGGGGCGGCGCTCCTGTGCTCGGGCGTGACCTCGCAAGCCAGGTCACGGGTTCCGTAGCGTAGGGGAGCACTCCGGTGGTCTTCCTGGTGGAGTCCGTTCGGTCCGTCGAACGGGTGCCTCCCCGCAGGTCGCCTCCCCACCCCGACCGGGTGGGGAGGCGGTGCTCCCGCCCGGGGAGGCGTGCACGATCTCCGCGCGGGGAACCCGACCGCCGATCTCTCCCGCCGACCGCGGCCGGGAGTTCTGCCAGAGAGGCCTGACGATGTCCGACCCACGGTCGCCGGCGCAGCCGGCGGAGCTCGTCGAGCCCGGGCCCCGCGTGCCCCCGGCCGGCCCGCCACCGCTGCCCCCGCTGCCACCGCAGCCCGGGGGCCTCAAGGGGTCGCTGCCCTGGGGGCTGGTGCGCGCCGTCCGCCCCCACCAGTGGGTCAAGAACGTCCTGGTGTTCGCCGCGCCGCTGGCGGCGGGGCGGGTCCTCGACGCCGACGTCCTCGTCCCGACGCTGGTCGCCTTCGTGCTCTTCTGCCTGGTCTCCGGTGCGGTCTACCTGGTCAACGACGCCATCGACGTGGAGGAGGACCGCCGGCACCCGCGCAAGCGGCTGCGGCCCATCGCCTCCGGTCTGGTGCCGCGGGGGCTCGCCGTCGCGCTCGCGGTCGTGCTCGCCGCCACGGCCCTCACCCTCGCGGCCGTCCTCACCCGGCCGGAGCTGGTGTGGGTGCTGTCGATCTACGTCGTGCTCCAGCTGGCCTACTGCGTCTGGCTGAAGAACCAGCCCGTCCTCGACCTCGCGGTGGTCGCGTCGGGCTTCCTGCTCCGCGCGGTGGCCGGCGGTGTCGCGGCGGGCCTGGCGCCGTCCCAGTGGTTCCTCCTGGTGGCGTCCTTCGGCTCGCTGTTCATGGTCGCCGGCAAGCGGTACTCGGAACTGGTGCTCCTCGGGGACGCCGCCCAGACGCGGAAGACGCTGCAGGAGTACTCGGCGAGCTACCTGCGGTTCGTCTGGGGTCTCTCGGCGGGCGTGGCCTGCACGGCCTACAGCCTGTGGGCCTTCGAGATGCACGAGCTCCGCGGCGGGGTGCCGTGGGCGACGCTGTCGATCGCGCCGTTCGTGCTCGGGATCCTGCGGTACGCCGTGGACATCGACAAGGGCACCGCGGGAGCCCCCGAGGAGATCGTGCTGCACGACCGCGTGCTGCTCGTGCTGGGACTGGTGTGGGTCGTGACGGTGGGGGCCGGGGTGTTCGGTGGCTGACGCGCAGCGGGAGAGGGAGGTGTCGCTGACCGGATGGGGACGGACGGCTCCCACGCCGGCGACGCTGGTTCCCGTCCGGGACCCCGCCGATGCCGCTGCGGCGCTCGCGGCACGCACACCGCGCGGGCTGCTCGCCCGAGGGCTGGCGCGCAGCTACAACGACGCCGCGCAGAACGCCGGCGGGCAGGTGCTGGACATGACGACCGCCGACCGCGTGCTCGACGTCGACCTCCCTGCCGCGGAGATCGAGGTCGAGGCGGGGATCTCCCTGGACCGGCTCATGAACCTCTTCGTGCCGATGGGCTGGTTCGTGCCGGTCACCCCGGGCACCCGGTACGTCACCGTCGGGGGCGCGATCGCCGCGGACATCCACGGCAAGAACCACCACGTCGCCGGCACCTTCTCCCAGCACGTCGCGTGGCTGGACCTGCTCACCGCCGACGGCGAGGTGCGCCGCATCGGGCCGGACCAGGACCCCGACCTGTTCTGGGCGACCGCCGGCGGCATGGGCCTGACCGGTGTCATCCTGCGCGCCCGCGTCCGGATGAAGCCCATCGAGTCCTCGCGGATCGTCGTCGACACCGACCGCACGCCCGACCTCGACTCGCTCATGACGCTGCTGACCGAGACCGACCACCTCTACGACTACTCGGTCGCGTGGATCGACTGCGTCGCCCGGGGCGCACGCATGGGCCGGTCGGTGCTCACGCGGGGGCGGTTCGCCCGTCGCGAGGAGCTGACGCCGAAGCAGCAGGCCGACCCGTTGCGCTACTCCGGCCAGGTCAGGCTGTCGGCCCCCGGCGTCTTCCCACCCGGCCTGCTCAACCCCGCGACCGTCGCCGCCTTCAACGAGGTCTGGTACCGGAAGTCGCCGCGCCGGAAGCGGGACCAGCTGCAGACGATCGGCGCCTTCTTCCACCCGCTCGACGGCGTGGGGGACTGGAACCGCGTCTACGGGCCGCGCGGGTTCGTGCAGTACCAGTTCGTCGTCCCCTTCGGCCAGGAGGACGCGATGCGCCGCGCCATGGAGCGGATCAGCCGCTCCGGGCACGCCTCGTTCCTCGCCGTCCTCAAGCGGTTCGGCGAGGGCAACCCGGGCATGCTCTCCTTCCCCGTGCCCGGCTGGACCCTGGCGCTGGACATCCCGGTGGTCGGCGGGCTGGCCGCGCTGCTCGACGAGCTCGACGAGCTGGTCGTCGCGGCGGGCGGCCGGGTCTACCTCGCCAAGGACCCCCGGGTGCGGCCCGACCTGTTCGAGCAGATGTACCCCCGACTCGAGTCGTTCCGGGACGTGCGCAGGCGCGTCGACCCCGAGGGCGTCTTCACCTCTGACCTGGCCAGGAGGCTCACCCTGTGATCGACGCCCTCGGTTCCGTCGGCTCGCTGCTGCTCGTCGGCGGCACCTCCGACATCGCCGTCGCCACGGCGCGCCGCTATCTCGACGAGCGCCCGCTGCGCGTCGTCGTCGCCGCCCGCGACACCCCGCGGCGCTCCGCCGTCGCCGAGGAGCTCCGGAAGGCCGGCGGCCGCGTCGAGGTGCTCGACTTCGACGCCGACGACCCGGGCTCGCCGGCCCGGATGGTCGCCGGGGCGGCTGCCAGCGGTGACATCGACGTCGCGGTGGTGGCCTTCGGCCAGCTCGGCGACGCCGACCAGCTGCGCACCGACGCCGCGGCCGCCGCGCACCTGGCGCAGGTGAACTACGTCGCCGCCGTCTCGGTCGGCACGGAGCTCGCCGGCCGGATGCGCACGCAGGGGCACGGCGTCATCGTGGCGCTGTCCTCGGTCGCCGGGGAGCGGGTCCGCAGGTCGAACTACGTCTACGGCTCCACCAAGGCCGGCATGGACGGGTTCTACTCCGGGCTCGGCGACTCGCTGGTCGGCACCGGGGTGTCGGTCCTCGTGGTCCGCCCCGGCTTCGTGCGCTCGAAGATGACCGAGGGCATGCCCGACGCACCGCTGTCGACGACCCCGGAGGCCGTGGCGGAGGCGATCGTCGCCGGCGTGCGCAGCGGGCGGCACACGGTCTGGGTCCCGGGAGCCATGCGCTGGGTCATGAGCGGCCTGCGGCACACGCCGCGGGCGATCTTCCGGCGCCTGCCCTTCTGAGCCCGCTGGCTACGGTTCTCCCGTGAGCGACTCCTCCTCGCGCTGGTCGGACCTCGAGCGCCCGGCGCTCGACGCCGCCGCGCTGCAGTCCGCCCTGACGCGGGACAGCACCCTGTGGCGCTCGGTCGAGGTGGTGCAGGAGATCGGCTCGACCAACGCCGCGCTCGCCGCCGCCGCGGCCGACGGCGCCCCGGAGGGCACCGTCCTGGTTGCCGAGCACCAGGTGACCGGGCGCGGCCGGCTGGACCGGACGTGGACGTCGCCACCGCGGGCCGGCGTCACCGTCTCCTTCCTGCTGCGCCCCGACGTGCCGGCGGCCAGGCGCGGGTGGCTGCCGCTGCTGACCGGCGTCGCCCTGGCCGAGTCCGTCCGCGACGTCACCGGGGTGCTCGCCTCGGTCAAGTGGCCCAACGACCTGCTGGCCCGCGACGGCCGCAAGCTCGCCGGGATCCTCGCGGAGGCGCACGACCGGGCCGTCGTCGTCGGCGTCGGCCTCAACGTGTCGACGACGTCCGCTGAGCTCCCGGCCACCGCGACGTCCCTGTCGGCGATCACCGGCGCGACCGTCGACCGCGGGCCGGTGCTGCTGGGCTTCCTGCGGGCGGTCGAGCGGCGGTACCGGGGCTGGGTGGAGGCGCTGGGCGACCCGGTGGTCTCCGGGCTCGCCCGCGACTACCTCGCGTGGTCCTCGACCGTGGGCAGCGAGGTCGAGGTGACCTTGCCCGACGGGTCCGCGCTGGTCGGGGCCGCGCGGGCGGTCGACTGGGACGGCCGGCTGGTCGTCGACACGCCGGGCGGCACCGTTGAGCTGGCCAGCGGCGACGTCCGACACGTCCGGACACGCCCCGCGGAGGCATGACGACGGGCGGCGCCTCCGTCATCCTGGCGACGTGGCCTACCCCGACAAGCTGCTCGCCGACGACGAAGAGGTCGTCCGCCACCTGCACCCGCACTGGCTGACCCTCGTCCGGCCGGTGCTGGTCCTGCTGCTCGTCATCGGGGGCGCGTCGTTCGGCGCCGCGCTGATCCCGCCCGGTCCCCAGCAGGGGATGGCCCGGCTGGGCATCGTCGTGCTGAGCCTGCTGCTCCTGCTGGTGCTCGTCGTCGTCCCGGTGCTGCGGTGGCGGACCACCCACTACGTGGTCACCACCCACCGGCTGCTGTTCCGCGAGGGCATCCTGGCCAGGCGCGGCCGCGACCTCGGCCTGTCCCGCATCACCGATGTCTCCTACACCCAGACGCTGTGGGAGCGGGTCGTGCGGTCGGGGACGCTGACGATCGAGACGGCCGGCGACAGCGGGGCCACGGTGCTGCGGAAGATCCCCGACAGCGACGGCGTCCAGCAGCTGATCGCGTTCATGATCGAGGAGGACGCCGACCGCCGGGCGGAGGTCGCCGGCTACGGAGGGGGCGATCGCGGCTACCCCGAGGACGGCTACGGCTACCCGCCCGAGGACGGCTGGCGGTCGACCGCGGTCCTCTGACGCGGGCACCGGATGTGACGGGTCCGTCACGGCGCGCCTGAGCGTTTCTGTCGTACCCCCTCCTTACCTTCGCGCCCATGCGGCTGCTGCACACCTCCGACTGGCACATCGGCCGGACGCTGCACGGCACCGACCTGCTCGCCGAGCAGGAGGCGGTGCTCGGTGGCCTGGTCGCGGTGGTGAACGCCCAGGAGGTCGACGTCGTCGTGGTGGCGGGTGACGTCTACGACCGCGCCGTCCCCTCGGCCGATGCCACGGCGGTGCTCGACCGCGTCATCGGGCGGCTGCTGGCCACCGGCGCGCGCGTGGTGCTCACCCCCGGCAACCACGACTCGGCCCGTCGCCTGGGCACCTTCTCCGGGCTGCTGAGCGCCGCCGGCCTGCACGTGCGGGCGGCCACCCCGCGGCTGGACGAGCCGGTCCTGCTGGCCGACGAGCACGGTGAGGTGGCGGTCTACGGCATCCCCTACCTCGAGCCGGAGGTGGCCCGGCACGAGCTCGGGATCCCCGGTGCCCGCGGGCACGAGGCGGTGCTGCGCGAGGCGATGGACCGGGTGCGCGCCGACCTGTTCCTCCGGCCGGGTGCGCGCTCCGTCGTGCTGGCCCACGCGTTCGTCGGCGGCGGGGTGGCCAGCGAGAGCGAGCGGGACATCTGCGTCGGCGGGGTCGACCTGGTCCCGGCGTCGGTCTTCGACGGCGTCGACTACGTGGCGCTCGGGCACCTGCACCGGCCCCAGACGCTCAGCCCCCGCATGCGCTACAGCGGCTCGCCGCTGGCCTACTCCTTCGGCGAGGCGGGGCAGCAGAAGCAGGCGTGGCTGGTCGAGCTGGACGCCGACGGCCTGGCCGAGGTGCGCGCGGTGCCGCTGCCGACCCCGCGGTCGCTCAGCGTGCTCACCGGCACGCTCGAGGAGCTGCTCGCCGACCCGGCGCACGCCGGCGCCGAGCAGCACTTCGTCTCCGCGCGGCTCACCGACCCGGCCCGCCCCGCCGACCCGATGCGGCGGCTGCAGGCGCGTTTCCCGCACTGCGTCCACCTGGACTGGACCGGCGCGGGGGCGGCGGCCGAGAGCGGGAGCTACCAGGAGCGCATGCGCGGGCGCAGCGCGCTCGACGTCGCCGGCGAGTTCGTCAGCCACGTGCGGGGCGTTCCGGCCACCTCCGCCGAGCGGGAGCTGCTCGCGCGCGCCCTGGGCGCGGCCGACCGCGAGGAGGCCGCCCGATGAGGCTGCACCGGCTCTCGCTGACCGCCTTCGGCCCGTTCGCCGGCACGGTCGAGGTCGACCTCGACGAGGTGGGCCGGGACGGGCTGTTCCTGCTGTGGGGACCCACCGGGGCGGGCAAGACGACGTTGCTCGACGCCGTCGTCTTCGCCCTCTACGGCAGGGTGCCCGGCGCGCGCGGCGAGGAGAAGCGGCTGCGCAGCGACCACGCCGACCCGGCCACCCGCACCGAGGTCGAGTGCGAGCTCACCCTGGGCGCCGAGCGGCTGCGGGTGGTGCGCCGGCCCGAGCAGCAGCGGCCCAAGAAGCGCGGCGAGGGCTGGGCGACCGAGCAGGCGAAGCTGGTGGTCTCGCGGCTCACCGACGGCGGCTGGGAGCCGGTGAGCACCCGCATCGACGAGGGATCGGAGCACCTGCGCACCCGGCTCGGGCTCGACGTGCACCAGTTCTGCCAGGTGGTCCTGCTCCCGCAGGGGGACTTCGCGCGCTTCCTGCGGGCCGAACCCGAGCACCGCGCCGAGCTGCTGCGCACCCTCTTCGACGTCGACCGGTTCGCCCGTGCGGAGGAGTGGCTGGCCGACGAGCGAACCGCGGCCCGCGAGCGGACCGCCGGCCACCGGGCGCAGCTCGCCACCCTGCTGGCGCGGGTGGCGCAGATCGCCGACGTCGACGTGCCCGAGGACCTGGCCCCCGAGCTCGTCGGCGCGGCCGCGGGCGGGCGGGTGCTGCCCTGGGTCGACCAGGTCGCGGCCACGGCCGGACGTCGGCTGACCGAGGCCGTGGGCCGGGCCGACGACGCCGCCGCCGAGGCGGCTGCCACCGACGCGGAGCTTGCCGCTGCGCGCGCCCTGCAGGAGCGGCACACCCGCCGGGACCAGGCGGCCTCGGAGCTGGCGGCCCTCGAGCAGCGGGAGCCCGCGCTGGCGCCCCTGCGCGCCGAGCGGGACGCCGGCCGCCGGGCCGAGCCGCTCCGGGACGTGCTCATCGCCGCCGGAACGGCCGCTCTCGCCGCCGAACGGGCCGCCGCGGCGCTGTCCGGCACGCGCGCGGTCTGGACGCCGGTCTCCGAGGGGCAGGACGCGAGCGCCGCCGTCGCCCGGGAGCTCCGCGACCGGGTCGCCGAGTCCCGTGCGCTGCTGCCGGAAGCCGACCGGGTGGTGGCCCTCGGGCGGTCGATCGCGGCCCTGGACCGCGCGGCCGACGACCTGGCCCAGCGGTGCGGATCGGCGGAGCAGGCCCTGGCCGCGCTGCCGGCCCGCGTCGCCGCCCAGGAGGACCGGGTCGCCGAGGCGCGGTCCGCCGCCGCGGAGCTGCCGGGGGCGCAGGCGGCGCTGGACGCCGCCTCGGCCGCCCTGACCGCGCGCCGGGCGGCCGAGCGGCTCGAGGAACGGCTGGCCGCCCTCCGCGAGGACGTGCGCGGCGCCCGCGACGCGCGGTCGGACGCCCGCGAGCGCTGGCTGGACCTGCGCGGCCGGCGGCTCGACGGCATGGCGGCCGAGCTGGCCGCAGGACTCACCGACGGCGCCGACTGCCCGGTCTGCGGTGCCACCGAGCACCCGCGGCCGGCCACCGCTGCGGGTGACCGCGTCACCGCCGCCGACGAGGACGACGCCCGGGCGCTCGCCGACGAGGCGGAGGCCGCGCTCACCACGGCGGCCGGCCGGCTGGAGGAGGTCGAGCGCGAGCTGGCCGCCCTGCGCGCGCGGGCCGGCGAGCTGCCGGTGGCCGAGCAGGCCGCGCGCGTCGCCGAGCTGACCGCGAGCCTCCGGGTGACGTCGGAGCTGGCGGCCGGCCTGGACGCGGCGGAGGGTCTGCTCCGTCGGCTGGTCGCCGAGCGCGAGGGCGCCGCCGCGCAGCTGGCCGCCGACCGCGAGCAGCTGGGAGCACGACGGGCCGAGCGCGAGGCGCTGGCCGCCGGGCTCGCCGACCTGCGCGACCGCCTGGAGACCGCCCGGGGCACCGATCGCGACCTCGCGGCCCGGGTGGCGAGGCTGTCGGCCGCGGCGCTCGCCTGCGAGGCGGTGACCGCCGCGGAGGCCGAGGAGCTGCGCGCCCGCGTGCAGGCCGATGCCTCGCGCCGCACGGCGGAGGAGCGCGCGGCGGCCGCCGGCTTCGCCGACGTGCTCGCCGCGTCGGGAGCCCTGCTGGAGCCGGGGCGGCTGGCCCGCCTCGACCGGCAGCTCGACGAGCACGACCAGCGGCTGGCCGTGCTGCGGGCGGTCCTGGCCGACCCGGAGCTCGCCGAGCTGGGTCCCCGGCCCGATCTCGCCGGGCTCGAGGAGCGGTGCGCCGGCGTCACCCGGAGTCGCGAGGAGGCGGTGGCCCAGCTGGAGCAGGCGCGTCGCTGCACCCGCTCGCTGACCGACGTCGTCGGACGGATCACCACGGTCGAGCTCGAGCTGGCGCAGCTCCGCGACTGGGCCGATCAGGTCACTGCCCTCGCCGACCTCGCCCACGGCCGCGGGGCGAACACCCGCAAGATGCGGCTGCAGTCCTTCGTCCTCGCCGCCCGGCTCGAGCAGGTGGCCGAGGTGGCCAGCCGACGGCTGCTGGACATGTCCGGTGGCCGCTACACCTTCCTCCACAGCGACGCCCAGGGGCGGCACGGCGCCCGGGGCGGCCTGGGGCTCGACGTCTTCGACGAGTACACCGGTGCCCGGCGGCCGACCAAGACGCTCTCCGGCGGCGAGAGCTTCATGGCCTCCCTGGCCCTCGCCCTCGGGCTCGCCGACGTCGTCACCGCCGAGACCGGCGGGGTGCGCATCGACACGCTCTTCGTCGACGAGGGGTTCGGCACGCTCGACGCGCAGGCGCTCGACGCCGTGATGACCGTGCTCGACGAGCTGCGCCGGGGTGGCCGGACAGTCGGCGTGATCAGCCACCTGGAGGAGCTGCGCACCCGGATCCCCACGCGCCTGGAGGTGATCGCCGGCCGCAACGGCTCCCGGCTCGCGAGCTGACCTGCACCGGAGCGCCCTCCACGGGGTCCGGTCCACGCCGGTCGACCGGCGCCGAGGAGGTCCCCGGACGGTCGTCGTCGGAGGGCTGCCAGGTCCGCCCGGTAGCTTCGGACCCGGCCGCCGGAGCGGTCCTGTCGTCACGCGCCCGGGGTGCGTGCGCGGCATCGGCGTGCATGGAGGAGTGGGGAAGCGATGTCGCTCGGTGATCGACGCGCCACGGTCGACCGTCACCGGGTCGGCATGCCACCCGCGGCTGACGTCTGCCGAACGGCCCTCGGCCGTGCCGCCGCTCCGCCGCCGTCGTCGGTCGGCGTGCGCTCCTCCCGCTCGTGAGGGTCACGGCCGACGCGACGGCACTGGTCGCCGAGTTCCCGCCGGACGAGGACGTCCCGGCGGTGCTCGACGTCCTCATGGAGGGCCGGCGGACCGTCTCCTTCCCTGCCACCGCCGCGACCACGACCGTCGCCGCGGCGGGTGGACGGCGGATCACCTTCGCCTGGCCCACGCCCCTCGCCCAGGCGCTGTCGGGTCGGGCCACCCTCCTGGTCAGGGACGCCGCGGACAAGCGCCCGCTGGGCACCGCGGAGGTCGCGTTCGGCTCGTCGGACGACCCGCTCGACCTGCGGGACGCCGCGGGGAGGTGGCTGTCGGTCAACAAGTGGGGCCGGCTGGCGCCGAGCTTCGACGGGCTCGACCCGGCCGCCGCCGTGGCGCTGCAGGACCGGCTGCTCGACCGGCTCGCCCAGCTTCAGGCCGAGCTCGAGAGCCTGGGGATCGAACCGTTCGTCTGCTACGGCACCCTGCTGGGCGCCGTGCGGGACGGGGACCTGATCCCGCACGACGACGACGCCGACCTCG
The DNA here is from genome assembly GCF_003319095.1 of Blastococcus sp. TBT05-19. Taxonomy (GTDB): domain Bacteria; phylum Actinomycetota; class Actinomycetes; order Mycobacteriales; family Geodermatophilaceae; genus Blastococcus. The sequence goes on from NZ_QOHI01000003.1 coordinate 328,647, forward strand.
CCTACCTGTCGCGGCACGAGAACCCCGCGGACGTGGTGTGGGAGAACCTGCGACTCAGCAGGGCCCTCACCGCCCGGGGGTACTCGGTCATCCGGCACAGCGGCGGGCACCTGCAGATCACCTTCACCGACCCCGACGCGGGGCAGGACCACTACATCGACATCTTCACCGCGTTCCGGGTCGAGGGTCTGACCTACCTGTGCTTCCAGGTGGGCGACGAGGCCCTGGACCTGCGGGAGCGGGAGCAGATCTCCCTCCGCGGGCGGTCGTACCCGGCGCCGGCGGACAGCGAGGCGCTCCTCGCGGCCACCTACGGCCCCGGCTGGCGGGTGCCCGACCCCTCCTTCACCTTCACCACGCCTCCGCGGGTGAGGGCTCGGCTCAGCACCTGGATCGGAGAATTCAACATGGCGCGTGACTACTGGCAGGACTTCTACCAGAGCCCCGGCGTCGACCGGGTCCCCGCGACGGAGTCCACCTTCGCCGGCTGGGTGGCCGAGCGGCTGCCGGACGGAGCCGGTGTGCTCGACGTCGGCACCGGGACCGCCCGCGACGCGCGCTTCTTCGCCCGTTCGGGACGGCGCGTCCTCGGGCTGGACTACTCCTCGGCCGCCATCGAGCGTGCCCAGGGCCTGGCGGGCGCCGAGGAGTGGTCCGCCGACTTCCGCGTCCTGAACCTCGGGGACCTGACCGCGATCGGGAACCTGGTGGCCGATCTCGACTGGTCGGCCGGCTGGCACCTCTACGCCCGCTTCCTCCTGCACGCCATCGACGACACCGCCCGGTCCAACCTGTGGACGCTGGCCGGCGCCGTCGCTCGCCGCGGAGGTGAGTGCTGGTTCGAGTTCCGGACCTCGGAGGACCAGGACGCCCCGCACGTCTTCGGGGAGCACTTCCGGCGCTACCTGTCGCCCGACCAGGTCGCCGAGGAGCTGGCCGAGCACGGGATGGAGGTCGTGGAGCGCCTGCACAGCCAGGACCTCGCCCCGTACAAGGACGAGAACCCGTGGGTGGCCCGGCTGCGCGTGCGGAGCTCGGCATGAACCCCCGCGACGTCCTCGGCCGGGCACTGCGCCGGGTCGCCCCCGGCACCCTCGCCCGGCTCGACGACGTCACCCGGCTGCGGCAGGAGGTGGACCGGCTGAACGCGACCGCCGCCGACCAGCAGTCGCGGAACCTCGAGCTCGACGACCGGGTGGCGGCCGCGGCCCGGGATATCGCCGCCGTCGACGAGACGCTCCAGGACGCCCGCCGGCGCGGCGGGCTGGCCGACGACGCGATCGCCCGGCTCGTCGAGCAGGTCGAGGGGCTGCACGGGCGGCTCGACGAGGTGGCCGCCGACCTGCAGGAGTCCCGGCGGCTGTCGTTGCGCGTCGCGCAGCTGGCGGATCTGGTGTTCGACCGGCTCGTCGCGGCGGACCCGGCACCGGACGGCGACGTCACCACCGCGCCGACGGACCGCTGAGCGGTCGGTCCCTCCCGTCCGCGGCGCCGCGGCAGGGGCCGGCTGCCGCACCGGCGTCGCCCCGCGCCCGGTACGCGGGCGAGCGGCCCCGCTAGCCTTCGGGACCGTGCCCTCCTCCTCCCTCGACCCGCGGACCGGGCTCCCCGTCGTCGCGATGGTGGGAGGCGGGCAGCTGGCCCGGATGACCTCCCAGGCAGCGGTCGCGCTCGGCCAGTCGCTGCGGGTGCTCTCCGCGGGCCCCGACGAGTCGGCCGCCCTGGTCGCGGCCGACGTGCGGATCGGCGCCCACGACGACCTCGCCGCGCTGCGCGACCTGGCCGAGGGCGCCACCGTGGTCACCTTCGACCACGAGCACGTGCCCCAGGAGCACCTGCGCGCCCTGGTCGACGCCGGCACCCGTGTCGCCCCGGGGCCCGAGGCCCTGGTGCACGCGCAGGACAAGCTGGTGCTGCGCCGCGCGCTCGCCGACGCCGGCGAGCCGCAGCCGGCCTGGGCCGAGGTCGGCTCCGCCGAGGACGTGACCGCCTTCGCCGCGGCGCACGGCTGGCCGGTGGTGCTGAAGACGCCCCGCGGCGGCTACGACGGCAAGGGCGTCTTCGTCGTCCCCGACGCCGAGGCCGCCGCCGCGCTGGTCGAGCGGCACGGCACCCTGCTGGCCGAGGAGCGGGTCGCGATGGTCCGCGAGCTCTCGGCGCAGGTGGCCCGCTCGCCGTTCGGGCAGGTCGCGGTGTGGCCGGTGGTCGAGACCGTGCAGCGCGACGGCGTCTGCGCCGAGGTGTTCGCGCCGGCGCCCGGGCTGTCCGACGAGCTGGCCACCATGGCCCAGGAGCTCGCCGTCCGGATCGCCGACTCCCTCGGCGTCGTCGGGATGCTCGCGGTGGAGCTGTTCCAGACCGCGGACGGCGTCCTGGTCAACGAGCTGGCCATGCGCCCGCACAACTCCGGGCACTGGACGATCGAGGGTGCGCGCACCAGCCAGTTCGAGCAGCACCTGCGCGCCGTCCTCGACTACCCGCTGGGGTCCACGGCGATGACGGCCCCCGTCGTGGTGATGGCCAACGTGCTGGGCGGAGCCGCCGCGGCCGAGGACTGGGCCGGTGCCCCTCTCGACGAGCGGATCCACCACCTCATGGCGCACTGGCCGGACGTGAAGCTGCACTGGTACGGCAAGGGGCAGCGGCGCGGCCGCAAGCTCGGGCACGTCACGGCGCTGGGGGAGGACCTGGCGGAGGTGCGGGCCCGCGCCGTCGCGGCGGCCCGGTACCTCGCCGACGGCGTCGTCGATCCCGCATTCGCCTTCCCCGAGGAGCACTGACGTGGCAGAACCCCTGGTCGGCATCGTCATGGGCAGCGACTCCGACTGGCCGATGATGGAGCCCGCTGCCGACGCGCTCACCGAGTTCGGCGTCTCGTTCGAGGCGCACGTCGTCTCGGCCCACCGCACCCCGCGCCGGATGCTCGACTACGCCGAGTCCGCCGCGGGCCGGGGCCTGAAGGTGATCATCGCCGGCGCGGGCGGTGCGGCCCACCTCCCCGGCATGGTCGCGGCCGCGACGCCGCTCCCCGTCATCGGCGTGCCCCGGGCGCTGGACCGGCTCGACGGCCTGGACAGCCTGCTGTCGATCGTCCAGATGCCCGCCGGCGTCCCGGTGGCGACGGTGAGCATCGGCGGTGGGCGGAACGCCGGGCTGCTCGCCGTCCGGATCCTCGCTGTGGGGGATCCGCAGCTCCTCGCCGCGGTGACCCGCTTCCAGGCCGAGCTCGCCGAGCAGGTCGTGGCTCGCGACGTCACCCTGCAGGAGCGGCTCGCTACCGACGGGTAGTCGGACGTCCTACGATCGGGTGCGTGGGTAACGACGCTGCAGGGCTCTACGCCCTGACCGAGGAGCACGAGGCCATCCGCGAGGCCGTCCGCGACATCGCCGAGCGGGAGATCGCGCCGTACGCGGCCGAGGTCGACGCCGACTCGCGGTACCCGATCGAGGCGCAGAAGGCGCTGACGGCGGCCGGCTTCCACGCCACCCACATCCCCGAGCAGTACGGCGGCGAGGGCGCCGACGCGATCGCGACCTGCATCGTGATCGAGGAGGTCGCCCGGGTCGACGTCAGCGCCTCGCTGATCCCGGCGGTGAACAAGCTCGGCTCGATGCCGATCATCATCTCCGCCGACGAGGCCCTCAAGCAGAAGGTCCTCGGCCCCATCGCCTCCGGCGAGGCGATGATCAGCTACGGGCTCTCCGAGCGGGAGGCCGGTTCCGACGCCGCCGCGATGAAGACCCGCGCCCGCCTCGAGGGCGACAGCTGGGTTCTCGACGGGACGAAGGCCTGGATCACCAACTCCGGCGTCTCGGAGTGGTACACGGTCATGGCCGTGACCGACCCGGAGAAGGGTGCCAACGGCATCTCCGCCTTCGCCGTCCACCGTGACGACCCCGGCTTCGCCATCGGCCCCAAGGAGCGGAAGATGGGGATCAAGGGCTCGCCCACGTGCGAGCTCTACTTCACCGGCTGCACCATCCCGGCCGACCGGATCATCGGCGCCCCGGGGACCGGGTTCAAGACCGCGCTCCGCACGCTGGACTTCACCCGGCCGACCATCGGCGCGCAGGCCGTCGGCGTCGCCCAGGGTGCGCTGGACGCGTCGGTGGCCTACGTCAAGGAGCGCAGGCAGTTCGGCAAGAACATCGGTGAGTTCCAGGGCGTGCAGTTCATGCTCGCCGACATGGAGATGAAGATCCAGGCGGCCCGCCACCTCGTCTACGTCGCCGCGGCGGCGGGGGAGCAGGGCCGCCCCGACGTCACCCGGGTCTCGGCCTCGGCCAAGGCGTTCGCCTCCGACGTCGCCATGCAGGTCACCACCGACGCCGTGCAGCTCTTCGGCGGCGCCGGCTACACCCAGGACTTCCCGGTCGAGCGGATGATGCGCGACGCCAAGATCACCCAGATCTACGAGGGCACCAACCAGGTGCAGCGGATGGTGATCGCGCGCAGCCTGCTGCGCTGAGGGCGTCCGCTTCCCCTCGGCGTGGTTCGCTGCGAGCATCGGCGGATGCTCAGGAGGACACGGGAGCGGCTGCGGGCGAAGCTCGGGCGCGCCCTGGAGGACTACGTCACCCGCGAGGTGCGGCAGCAGGCGGACCGGCTCGCCGAGGACCTGCGAGCGGTCCGCGACGAGGTCGCCGGGCTGCACGCCCGCCTCGAGGAGGCGCGCAGCGCCGAAGGCAGGCTGATCGACCACATGCGCGCCTGGGAGCGGCGCCAGCGCCGTGACATGGCGACGATCAGCGACATCCGTGCCGCGCAGAGCTCCGAGGTGTTCGCGCAGGCGGAACTGGACCGCGCCGCCGCGCACCCTTCTCCGGGGGACACGCGGATCGGTGCGCTGGAGGCCGCTCCCGCGGAAGGGCTCTTCCTCGAGTTCGGGGTCGCCAGCGGCGGCACCCTCCGGATGATCGCCGAGCGGGCGCCGGAGGGCTCGGTGTTCGGTTTCGACTCCTTCGAGGGTCTGCCCGAGCACTGGCGGTCCGGGTTCGAGGAGGGCACGTTCGCGCAGGACTGGATGCCCGACGTCCCCGGCGCCGAGCTGGTCGTGGGCTGGTTCGACCAGACGCTGCCCGGCTTCCTGGAGGCGCACCCCGGGCCGGTCGCCTTCCTGCACCTGGACGCCGACCTCTACTCCTCGACCGTCGTGGTCCTCGAGGCGCTGGAGAGCCGGCTGCGGCCGGGCACCGTGCTGCTCTTCGACGAGTACTTCAACTTCCCCGGGTGGGAGGCGCACGAGCACCGCGCGTGGACGGAGTTCGTCGCCCGCACCGGCATCCGGTTCGAGTACCTCGGCTACACCGTCGACGACGAGCAGCTCAGCCTGCGGCTGACCGCCGTGCCGGGCTACGAGTCGGTCTCGTCGTCGGGAGCCCCGGCCTCAGCCCAGCAGCCGGGAGACGGCTGACAGCCGGGCGTCACCGGCCATCGAGGCGAGCCAGCCCGACCAGCCGGGCCGGCTGCGCATGGCCTCCAGCGCCTCCCGGGCCGCCTCGCGGTCCCCGCGGCGGGACGCGGCGAGCGCGGCGTAGAGCTCTCGGGCCCCCTCGGGTGCGAACAGCGCGAGGTACTCGTAGTCGCGCTCGTCGTAGGCCCGCTGCAGGTTGCGCAGCATCCGCAGCTGCGCCACCGGATCGCCCGAGTCGTCGACCCGCAGGTCCACCCGCACCCCGTCGTCGTCCTCGGTGGCCGGCGTCCCGCTGATCACCAGGAGAGAGGCGGACTGCCGGCCCCGCAGGTCGCCGCCGGCGTCCTGACCCGCGGTGAGGGCGGCGAGCAGCCGGTCGGGCAGGCTCCCGGTGGCGCCGGTGAAGGCGTGCGCCATGGCCGGCAGCACGTCGGACGAGGCCAGCATGTTGCCCTGGACGCTGAAGCCCTCGCCCACCAGGTGGCCGCTCACCGGCAGCGACCCGCGGCCGGTGTCGGCGGCCACCCGCCCGCCGGGAGCCAGCACGGCGATCTGCCGGTCGGCGTCCTCCGCCGAGTGCGCCGCCCGCCGGACCAGCGACCCGGGCGTCCCACCCGAGGCCAGCCCGTCGAGCAGCGTCGTGCCCAGTCCGCGCCGGCTCCGGGCCTGCACCGCCACCACGCCCACCCCCGGACGTGCGGACGGGACGGCGCGGCCGACGGCGAGGATGCAGGAGGAGACGGCGATCCCCATGTCGCCGGTGGCCGGGTCGGAGGCCACGACGGAGAAGGTCACGCTCCCGGCTCCGCGACGGTGCCCCCGCCGGGAGCAGAGCTCGCCTCGCGCAGCGTGGACACCACCGTCCGGGTCGTCACCGTGGGTGCGGTCAGTCGGGACGGCCCAGCTGCCGGACGCCCTCGATCCGCGTGCCGAGGGTAGCGGTCACCCGCTCCGACGTGGCCCGCGCCGCGAGGGCGTCCGGGTCGGGAGAGCTCACCAGCACGATCGACGCGCCCGCCGCCAGAGGTGCGAGCAGCCAGGCCACCGGCCCCGCCTCGGCGGCGGTCTCGTCGACGACGAGCACCCGGTCGCCCGGGCCGATGCCGAGGCGGCCGGCCAGCTCGGTCGCCGCCTCCACCAGCCCGCCGAGCGTCAGCTGCAGCGCGCCCAGGACCAGGCCCGGGCCCGCCGGGTCCGGCTGCTGCCAGGGCGTGAAGACGTCGCCGTACCCCCGCACCTCCGCCGCGAAGTCCCGCGCCGGCCCCACGTACCCGGTCATGCCCAGGCCCAGCGGGTGCAGCGACAGCCCGAGCAGGTCCGGGACGTCGAGGTCGTCCAGCTCGGACAGCCGGTCCTGCGCGGCCAGGACCACGTCGGCGCCGTCGAGCCGGCCCTCGTCCTCGGCGGTGGTGTCCAGCACCGCGGCACCGCACCCCCAGACCGCCAGCAGGACGGCGGCGGTCTGCCAGTGCACCGGCAGGACGACCGCGACCGTGCTGCCCGGGCCGACGTCGAACTCCTCCTGCAGCAGGTTGCCGCACTTGGCCACCCAGTTGGCCGTCGTGGCGCCGGACAGCTCGACGCGGTCGCCGGTGGCGTCGTCGTAGAAGGTGATCAGGGGTGCGGCGGAGTCCCGGCGGACGACGGCGTCCAGCAGGGCGGTGGGATGCGTGGGGTCGGTGGGTGTCACGGGGTGAGCGTTGCACCCTCTCCCCGGAAACGGCGCCGCGCGGTGGTTCCGCGGTTACAGTTTGGCCGAGGGCTCGCAGGAGCTCTCACGGTGTCGAGCGGGTGTGGCGGGCGGCTGGGGTCGCCGTCGCAGGCCGGTGGATCCGTGACGGGGCGCCGCTTGCGAGGGGTGCCCGGCCGCCGGTCGTGGTGCGCCTGACGGGCGCCCGGCGTTGTCCCACTACGAGAGGTCGCAGGACGTGCTCGACGTGACGGTCGATGAGCGGGACGACGTCCCCACGGCGGCCCGTACCGGTGAACCAGCGGTCGGGCGCGAGCAGCGGCCCCGCCGCCTCGGCGACGCCCTGACCGCGGTCGCTGCCTACATCGGTCTGCAGGGGCTGGTGCTGTTCGCCCTGGGCCGCGTCGCCCCCCGCTTCTTCTACCTCGACGACTCCCTCGGCCAGTTCCTGCCCATGATGTGGTGGCTGGGACGCAACGCCGAGGGCGGCCGGCCGCCGCTCCTGGACCCCGAGCAGGGCATGGGCGGGAACGTCCTCGCCGACATGCAGTACGGCGCGCTCGACCCGCTGCACTGGGTGATGCAGGCACTGGCGGCCTCCTCCGACGACTTCGTCGTCATCTCCTTCCTCTTCGGCGCCGTCTCGGTCACGTGGTTGGGGCTGGGGGCCCTGGCGGTCCTGCTCACGCACCGCGTACCGGTCGTCCTCGCGGTGGCCGGCGCGATCGGCATGGCGTCCAGCGGCTTCTTCCTCTGGTACGGCAGTTCGTGGTGGCCGCTGCTGTGGAGCGTCGCCTGGCTGCCGTGGTTCTGGTTCGGGCTCGTGGCCCGCGGCCCGCTGGCCGTTCTCGTGATCGGGGTCTCCAGCTGGGCGCTGCTGGCCTCCGGCAACCCCTACGTCCTCTTCTTCGTGGTCGTCCTCGTCCTCGGCCACGTCGTCGAGCGCCGCCGGGCGGCGGGTGGCTGGCGCGGGGTGGTGGACCGCGACCTGGTCCTGCGCGCCGTCGCCGCGGTCGGCGGCGTCGTCGTCGCCCTCCCCACGCTCCTCACGACCGTGGAGCTGTCGAGCGTCATGGGCCGGCCCGAGGGCGACCCGGTGATCGGCAACGTCGGTTTCGCCGTCGCCAACTTCGCCGACGTCGTCCTGGGCGGGGCGACCCTGATGGGCCAGACCAACGCGTGGAGCGGGAACATCGGCCTGGTCCCGGCCCTGGCGACGATGCTCGTCGCGCTGCCCGCGCTCGCCTTCGTCGACTGGCGCCGGGCGGTGAGCGCCCCCGGTGTGGTCCCCGCCGGGCTGGTCTACCTCACCGCTGTCGTGGCGACCCAGCTGCCCACGACCGTGGCGGTCTTCCGGTACCCGCTCCGCTACGTCGTCGTGGCCGAGGTGTTCCTGCCGGCCCTGGCGCTCATCGCGCTCGTCGCCGCGCGACGGGTCACCCGGACCAGGGTGCGGGTCGCGGCGGGCATCGTGCTCGCCCAGTTCCTGCTGGCCTGCTTCCGGGCACCGGTCTTCTACAAGTGGCACATCGTCGCCGGCGTGGTCGCCGCGGCCGGGCTGGCCGCTCTGGTCGTCCACCTCGCCGGGCCGCGGTTCCGCCGGGAGGCGGGGGTCGTGCTCGCGCTGCTGGTGACCCTCGCTCCGCTGGTGAGCGTGCAGATGATGGTCTCCGTCCAGGAGCGCGTGGACTCGATCGAGGGCACGGACAGCGGCGGTCAGCCCTTCCGGGCCCTGGCCAACGGGTACTGGATGGGCACCCGGGTCGACCAGTACCGGGAGCGGGCGGTCCGGACCGACACGGCGGCCACCGTCATCACCTTCGGCCTGGACCCGGACTGGGGCTGGTCGTCCGGGGTGCTGGTGGGCAACGCCAACCTGCCGGCCGGCCTGCGGCCGGGCTTCGGCGCTCTCGCCGTGTGGCACGACGGGATCAACGAGCACTGGTGCCGCACCTACCAGGGCATCACCTGCTCCGAGCCCGACGAGCTGCTCGCCCCGGCGGGGGAGACCGGGGTGTCCTGGCTGGAGCTCCTGTCCTCGGACACGGTGATCCTGGACAACGACGCACCCGCGGAGATCCGCGAGCACTTCGACTCGGGCTGGCGGACGGCGGGCACCGGCGAGAACTGGACGGAGTACCAGCGGGACGACGTGCTGCCCGGACGCATCACGGCTGCCGCCGACGTCACGGTCTCGATGACCGACTGGACCTCCGACCTCGCGCGGGTCGACCGGCCGATGGACACCTACGTGGTCTCCACCGGGGACACCGCGGGCCGGCTCGCGTTCCGCATCCCGCAGTACCCCGGACTCGAGGCCACGCTCGACGGCCGGCCGCTCGAGGTCACCAGCGTCGACGGCGCGGCCCTGGCGATCGACGTGCCGGCGGACGTCACCGACGGCCGGCTGGAGATCTCCTTCCGCCCGCTCGGCGTCGTCCTGCTGACGCCCGCGCTGGTCACCGGCCTCCTCCTCATCGTGCTGGCGGGCGGCGCGCACGCGTTCCTGGGGTGGCGCTCCGGGCGCCGGCCCGCCGTCGACCGGGTGGGTTCCCGGCGGTGACCGGGCGGCATCGGCTGGTCGCCCTCGTGCGGGAGGTGCTCCGGTTCCTGGTGGGCACCTGCCTCGGGCTCACGGTCGACCTCGGCGTCTTCGAGGCGGCGGTGCGGCTGGGGGCCGCGCCGGGCGTGGCCAACGTGCTCAGCTCCGGCTGCGCCGTCGTGGTGATGTACCTCGTCGTGACGCGCTACGTCTTCCGGGCCGACCGCTCGCCGTCCTCGTTCGCGGTCTTCGTCGGCTACTACGCCGTCTCCATCGCCACCTTCTCGATCGTCATCCAGATCCTGCACGAGACGACGGGATGGCTGCCCTTCATCTGTAAGTTGGTCTCGTTGCCCCTCTCCTTCGCCGCCAACTTCGTGTTCAGCAAGGTCATCTTCCGGCGTTCGGGACGGCCGTCGGAGTCGCCGAGCGACCGCCCGCTCGCGGGCCGGGACGTGGTCGAGGCCAGGGAGGCGACGCGATGACGACGGTGGGGGAGCGGGGCATGGCCAGGTACGTGAGCACGGTCCGGGCGTTGCTGTTCGACCTGGACGGCACGCTCGTGGACACCCGGGAGGCCAACTACGAGGCCTACCGCGCCGCCTTCGCCAGCGCCGGGCACGAGCTGACCCCGGAGCAGTTCGCGACGACCTGGGGCAAGGACTCGCGGGACTTCATCCCCGACCTCCTCCCGGGGATCGACGTCGCGGCCGTGGACTCCATCCGCGCCGCCAAGAGCACCCTCTACGCGGACCTGCTCGACCGCACGACCGTGAACACCGCGCTCGTCGCGTTCCTGCGGCTCGTGGGGCCCAGCCACCGGACCGCCCTGGTCAGCACCGCGAAGTCCGGCAACGGGGAGCAGATCCTGGCCGCGCACGGCCTGCGGGAGCTGTTCGACGTCGTGGTCTGGGGGGACGACGTGGCCGTCAGCAAGCCCGATCCCGAGGGCTACCTGAAGGCGCTCGCCGAGCTCGGCGTGGACGCCGCCGACGGCCTGGCCTTCGAGGACTCCGAGACCGGTCGTCAGGCGGCCCTGGCGGCCGGGCTGTCCGTCCTCGAGGTGCCGCACTTCTGATGGTCCCTCGCTACTCGCGCGGCCGGCTGGCCCTGATCGTCGTCGCGCTGCTGTCCCTCGCCGGGTTCACCGCCTTCACCTGGCCCTCCCTGAGCGACATGTGGGAGCGGCTGTCCTCCGGGCTGTCCGGGGCGGGCTGGTTCGCGCTGCTCGCGGCCTCCGCCGTGCAGCTGGTCGGGCACGTCCTCCGTGCGGCCCGCACCAAGGTGCCGATCGACAACGTCCGCCGCGGAAGCCTGGCCGGCCAGTTCCGGCACCTGTCCATCGGCTACCTCTTCAACGTGGTCTGGCCGCTCCGGATCGGTGAGGTCGTCCGGTCCTACCTGGTGGCCAAGACGCTGCGGATCAGCTTCCTGTACACGCTGGTGGCCGTCGTGCTCGAGCGGCTGATCGACGTCGTCCTGGTGTCGGTCGCCTTCCTCGTGCTGCTCGGGGTCGTCGGCAGCGCGGACTTCGGCGTCGTCCCGGTCGCGGCCATGGTGGCGCTGGCCGTCTCGGTGCTGCTCATCGCCTCGTTCGCCGCGCTGGTGCGGGAGAACACCGTGCTCATGCGGGTGGCCTGGCAGGCGACCAGCTGGCTGAACCACGACCTCGAGAACCGGGCCCGCTTCAAGCTGTGGTCGGTGATCTTCGGGTTCCAGCGGTTCTTCCGCCAGCGGCGCCAGCTGGCCCGCTACGCCGTCCTCACCCTCACCTCTTGGGCCTGCTACGCGGCGGCCGCGGCGATCGCCGCGTTCACCGTCTTCCCGGTGCTCGGCGGGCAGGCGGCGCTGGTCGCCGCCGCGGCACCGGCCGGGGTCGTCAGTCCCAGCGTCGGCAACGGCGCCCCGGGGTCCTACGCCGAGAACGTGCAGGCCTTCTTCGCCAGCAGCACGTCGCTCGACGTCTCCACGGTGGCGCTGTTCGCCGCGGCGTCCTGGGTCGTCGTCACCGTCCCGGTGCTCGTCGTGGCGGTCGTCGCGCTCTTCGTCAACTGGGCCCGGCGCACCAGCGCCCCGATCGCCGGCGCCGAGCTCGCGCCGTCCGACGGCTACGCCAACAAGCTCGGCCGGGAGCAGGACATCTCCGGGTCGATGACCCACTTCCTCGACGCCTACTTCCAGCGCCAGCGGCTCAGCCAGGTGATGCACCGGCTCGAGGTCAACGGCAACGTCAGCCTGGTCCGGTTCTTCAAGGGCGGCTCCAACGCCGTCACCCTGCTGGCCACCAGCGGTGACGGCGAGCTGTTCGTCAAGAAGATGGTCCCCCCGGAGTACGCGCACCGGCTGAAGAACCAGTACGACTGGCTGGCCGAGCGGGCCGACCACGGAGAGCTGGTCACGGTGCTCCGCGAGCAGCACGCGCCCGACCACTACGCGATCGACCTCGAGTACCGGCCGAGCAGCGTGCCGCTGTTCGAGTACGTGCACGAGAACTCGTTCGCCGAGAGCGCGGCCAAGCTCAGCGAGGTCTGGGCGTACATGTACGGCCGGGTCTACGACCTGGGGCAGCTCGAGAACCGGCCCGACGTCAGGGACGACTACGTGACCGAGCGCTTCGTGATGCGCGTGCGCGCGGCCGCCGAGTCGCACCCCGCGCTGGCCGAGGCGCTCAAGGCCGACCGGATCGTGGTCAACGGCCAGGAGCTGGACAACTTCGACCGGGTGCTCGCCCGGATCCAGGGCCACGAGATCGCCTGGAACGACCTGGCCACGTTCCGCTCGTCGGCGCAGATCCACGGCGACCTCACCGTCGACAACATCCTCGTGGACCTGCCCGCCCGGGACGTGCTGATCATCGACCCGTCCGACGACAACCAGCTGCGCGGGCCGGTCATCGACTTCGCGCGGCACATGCAGTCGCTGCTCTACGGCTACGAGTTCCTCAACGAGGACGAGGACCCCGTCGTGCTCGGCGAGCAGGACGGCCTGCCCGAGATCACCTACCGGGACGCCCGTTCGGCGCGCTACGCGGAGCTGGCCGAGCACGTGAGCACCGAGATCATGCCGCGGCACCTCACGGTCGCCGAGCAGCGCGCGGTGCTCTTCCACGTGGGCCTGTTCTACGGCCGCATGCTGACGCACCGGGTCGCGATCAACGGGGGGACGGTGCTCAAGTACTACGGCGTGTGCATCCAGGCCCTCAACGGTTTCCTCGACCAGTACGACCCGCCCGCCCAGGACGAGGACCGCACGGCCGTCGGTGGGCCGGCGCGGCGCCAGGAGATACTGAGCCGGTGAACACCGTGATCGCCATCCCGGCCTACAACTGCGCGCCGCAGATCGGCCGGGTGCTCGACGAGATCACCCCGGAGCTGGCCGCCCGCGTCGCCGAGATCTGGGTCATCGACAACCGCAGCACCGACGACACGCTCGAGCGGGCGCTCGAGCACAAGCGCACCGGGCGGCTGCCGAACCTGCGGGTGTTACGCACCCGGCAGAACAACAGCCTGGGGGGCACGCACAAGGTCGCCTTCGAGCACGCCCGCGCCGCGGGGCACACCCACGTGGTGATCCTGCACGGCGACAACCAGGCCGCGAGCGCCGAGGTGGGCCTGCTCCTGGACCACGCAGCGGCGCACCCCGACACGCAGACGGTCCTGGGGTCGAGGTTCAGCCGCAGGTCGCGCCTGCACGGCTACGACGCCAAGCGGGTCTGGGGCAACCGGGTGCTCAACACCGTCTACAGCGCGGTGGCCCTGCGCCCCCTGCAGGACCTCGGCTCGGGGCTCAACCTCTTCGCCCTGCGCGACCTCGACCCGGCCACCTACCTGCGCTTCGCCGACAAGCTGACGTTCAACTACGAGCTCATCCTCGACCTCGTGGCGCGCAAGGTCCGGTTCGCCTTCGTGCCGATCACCTGGCGCGAGGAGGACCAGGTGTCCAACGCGCGCAACTGGAACATCTTCCGGACGGCGCTGGTCAACCTGGCCCGGTGGCGGGTGGGCCGGCGCACGTCCGAGGCACCGGCCGAGCCGCGCGACTACGAGTGGGACGAGGTGCAGTGATGACCACCCTGCAGGTGCTCATGCCGATGGGCGGGCTCGGCACCCGGTTCCGCAAGGTCGGCATCACCACGCCCAAGCCGCTCATCGAGGTCGACGGTGGCCCGATGTTCCAGCGCGCGCTCCGCTCGTTCGCCCCCTGGGCCGGCGACAAGACGGTCACGGTCGTCGTCCGCGCGGACGACGACGCCGAGCACGGCCTGACGCCGCAGGTGCTCGCCGCCGAGCCCGAGGCGCGGATCGTGCAGCTCCAGCGCGACACCCGCGGCGCCGTCGAGACCTGCCTGGAGGCCCGGGACCGGCTCGACCCGGACCAGCCGCTGGTGATCATGGACTGCGACATCGCGTTCGACAGCCCCGGCTACTTCGCGGCGCTGGAGAAGGCGGTCGAGCAGGGCGACCTGGACGGGCTCCTGCTGTCCTTCCGCTCCACCGAGCCCCGGTACAGCTTCGCCGAGGTGGGCGCGGACGGCCTCGTGGTCCGGACCGCCGAGAAGCAGGCCATCTCCTCGGACGCGCTCATGGGCGTCTACTCGTTCACCTCCGCCCGGGTGTTCCTGGAGGCGGCGGACCTGCTGATGGCCAAGCAGATCGACGCCGCCATGCCGGAGTACTACGTGTCGCTGATCTTCAACGAGCTGATCGCCTCCGGCCGCCGCGTCGGCCTGGTGCGCGGCGACTTCTACTGCTTCGGGACGCCGGAGGAGCTGGCCGCCTACCAGGCCACGGGCCGCCCCGTCTGATCGCGTACGGCCGGCTCCCCGAGGGGAGCCGGCCGCACCGGTGGGACGGCAGCGCTACAGCTGCCGGTCCAGGAACTGCCCGAGGGTCCGCGAGAACGTGCTCGTGACGTGGCTCCCGTCGGAGTAGACGATCACGCCGCCGATGAGCGTGTGGCAGGTCTGCGCGTCGCAGAAGGCGTCGGTCAGGTCGAGGACCGAGACCCGCTCGTCGCCCATGGCGAGGGCGGCGTCGGCGAGGTGGTCGGGAGCCACGCGCACCGCACGAGGACCGGCGCAGGGGTCATCGGCTCCGACGGCGTTCGCGACGCAGTCGGGGACGTTGAACTCGAGGGTCTTCAGCTCGCCCAGGTGCACACCGCCGGTCGTGGGCACGGCGCGGACCACGTGCACCTGCTTGCCGGCCTCGGCCAGCATCCGCAGAGGCGCCTGGGCGGCCTCGACGGGGATGCCGTCGAGCAGCGTCCCGTCGTCCTCCGCCCACTTGTAGATGTCGTTGCGGTAGCTGGTGAACACGCGGGTGATCGACTCGTCCTGGGCGATCTGCTCGAGTGCGTTCTGCGACCAGCCGCCGCACGCGGTGGCCTCGTCCAGCGGCATGCCGGGCCCGAGCATGCGATCGGTGCCGAGCGCCGGGCAGCCGAACTTGAAGTAGGTGACCACCGCCCAGTCGCGGTCCTCGGCCACCTCCTGGAAAGCCTCGTAGAGGCTCGCGGTGTGCGAGTCGCCGATGAGCGCGACCGTCTCCGTGGGGGTCGAACTGCCGAAGCGACACGTCCTGGGAGTCGTATCGGTGCCGCCCTGCGCGCACTGCAGGCCGTCCGAGGCATCGGACTTGGCGAAGATCGGGTTGGCTGCATCGCCCTGGTTGGCGAAGGGATCGGCGCAGTCGCGCCCCGGGAGCATCGCGCCGGCCCCGAAGCAGGGGTCCGAGCTGCTCGCGGCCGCCTGCGCGGCCACCTCGGCCTGCGCGACGGAGTTCCCCACGTGCAGCCAGCCGGCCGCGGCGACGGCGACGACGGCAGCCGTGGCGACCGCCGTGGCCAGGAAGGTGGTGCCCGTCCCGCGCCGGGCCAGGAAGGTGCCGGTGCGCACCGGGTCCTCGACCCAGATCTTGGTGAGGTAGCCGGCGACCAGCGTCGCCACGACGATGCCCGCCTTCGACGTCGTCCCGAGCGGGTGGCCCAGCGCGAACGGCAGGATCACGACCAGCGGCCAGTGCCACAGGTAGGCGGAGTAGGAGATGTCGCCGAGGAAGCGGACCGGGCCGAAGTCGGCGAGCTTCGTCGGGCTCCAGTCGCCCTGCGGCGCGCCGGCCCAGATGACCGCCACGGTGCCGAGCACGGGGAGCAGGGCCGCCGTCCCCGGGAAGGGGGTCTCGGCGGTGTACGCGAACGCGGCGTAGGCGATCGCGCCGAAACCGGCCCACGAGACGACCGTGCGGAGCCGGTGCCGGCCCGCCGGGGGAGTGGCCGCCCACACCGCGAGCAGGCCACCGAGCCCGAACTCCCAGGCGCGCGCGGGAGTGGTGAAGTAGGCGTCCGGCGGGGAGGTCTGGGTGGTCCAGAGGGAGTAGGCGAACGAGCCCGCGGTCAGCACGCCGAACACCGCCGCGATCGCCGCGCGCCGGTGGACCCGCAGCCGGCTCGCGAGCCAGACCGAGCCGACGACCAGCAGCGGCCAGAGCAGGTAGAACTGCTCCTCCGTGGCCAGCGACCAGTAGTGCTGCGCGGGCGAGGCGACGTTGTGCGCGGCCAGGTAGTCGACCGCGTCCCAGGCCAGCACCCAGTTCTCCAGGTAGATCGCCGAGGCGCCGATCTCCCGCAGCCAGCCCTGCCAGTACGTCTGCGGGACCCAGAGCACCGTCGCGGCGGCCGAGGCGAGCAGGACGAGCAGCGATGCGGGGAGGAGCCGCCGGGCCCGGCGGGCCCAGAACCTCGCCAGCTGGATGCGCTGCGTCCGCTCCACCTCCCGCAGGAGGTGGCCGGAGATGAGGAAGCCCGAGACGACGAAGAAGACGTCGACGCCGACGTAGCCGCCGGGCATCCGCAGCGGCACCACGTGGTAGATCACGACCAGGGAGACGGCGAGGGCGCGCAGCGCCTGGATCTCGACCCGGACGCCCGACGTCGCCTCGGCGCGCGGCGCGGGGCGCGCAGGCCGGGCGGGAGCCCGGCCGACGTCGACAGCGGGGATCCGGGCCGTCAGGTCGTCCGCCGGCGGCATCTGCACGCCGGTGCCTCGCTCGATGGTCGTCTCCCGGTGAACCGGCACGCTGCCCTCATCTCACGTCCGTGGGGGCCCCACGGCCCAACTGCTCGTCGATCGGTGCGCGGCGTCCGCCGGCGCCGACGCTCCCGTGCCAGGAGTCGTCCGGACCGCCCGCTCGCCGCGGCGGAACAGGTGGCGCTCGGCGCGGCCGCCCGAAGCGGCACGACCCGACCTTCTGTTCACTCGAACTGTAACGAAACGGAGACGAAAAAGTACCGATCGTGACGAGAGGCCAGACACTCGGAGGAGGTCCTGCACCGTCCGTCCCACGCGACACGGTGCGGGGCGCCTCCTCGCGGCGCCTGGCTATCGTCGTCCGCAGCAGCCGCGTCGCCCGGGCCCGTACCGGGGACAGCGTCCACGCCTCGCGCCGTCGTCCGGCTCCCGTGCGCGTGCGCCCCGAACGGAGTCCTCATGAGCCTGTCCCGGCCGATCACCGAGCCGCCGACCGACGATGCGCGCGGCATCGGGGCGGCGGGCCGGGTGCCGACGACGGTCCCGGACCCGGACGGCGGGAGGACGGGAACCGGTCGGCGGCCGGGGCTGTGGGCCTTCCCGCTCTACCTGGCCGTGCAGCTGTGCCTGCTGGCCGTGCTGCGCGCCGTGGCGCCGCGCTTCTTCTGGTTCGACGACGCCCAGATCCAGTTCATGCCCATGTACTGGTGGCTCGGCCGGCAGCTGGGCGACGGCTCCCTGCCGTTGCTGGACCCGGACCAGGGCATGGCCGGGAACCTGACCGCGGACATGCAGAACGGGACGCTGGACGTCCTCCGCTGGCCGTTCATGGTGTGGGCCGGGGACCAGCAGGACCTGGTCCTCGTGTCCACCGTCCACGGCTGGCTGTGCCTCCTCGTCCTGGGGGCGGCTGCCCTCGCGCTCCTGCTGAACCACCACGTGCGGCCCGCGCTGGCGGTCGCGACCGCGATCGGGGTCACGACCGGCGGGTTCCTCCTCTGGTACGGACCGGCCTGGACGCCGTCGATGTGGAGCCTCGCCGCGCTCGTCTGGCTGTGGGCCGCACTCAGCTCGCGACGCTGGTACGGCGTCCTCGGGGTGGGGCTCGCCTTCGCCGCGGCGGTGGGCGCCGGGAACCCCTACATCTGGCCGCTGCTCCCGGTCCTGGTCGCCTGCCAGGCCTACGAGCGCTGGCGCGTCGGCGGGCGTGCGGTCCTCCGGGAGCGCCGGACGTGGGCGACCGTCGTCGCGCTGCTGGCGGGGACGGTGCTCAGCGCACCCACGCTGGTGAACGCCCTCGACGTCGCGCCGTGGATGTGGCGCCTGCCGCCCGCGGCGACGATCGGCGCCGCGGGCACCGGCACCAACCTGCTGGACATCCTGGTCGGCGGCACGACCCTGCTGAACGCCTCGAGCCTCCCCATCTTCAGCACCACGGTCATCGCCCTGCCCCTGGTGGCGCTGGTCGACTGGCGGCGGGCCGTGCGCGGTCCCGGCGTGGTGACGGCCGCCTGCCTGTGGATCGCCGCGGTGCTGTGGACCCAGCTCCCCGACTACTTCCTGGTCTTCCGCATCCCCTTCCGCCTGCTCTCGGTCGTCCAGGTCGCCTTCGGGCTGCTCGTCGTCCTCGCCCTCACCGCGGCTACGACGCTCACCCGGCGCCGGGTCGCCGTCGCCGCGGGGCTCGTCGGTCTGCAGTTCGTCGTCGCGATGATGCGGTCCCCGGTCCTCTGGCGCTGGCACGTCATCGCCCTGCTGCTCGCGCTGGCGGGTCTCGCGGCCGTCGTCCTCCTCCTGCGCTCCGGCGCTCCGGCTCTCCGGCCCGCCTCCCGGCGCTGGGTGCGCCCGGCAGCGGCCGCGACGGTGCTCGCGGTGTGCGCGTCGGCGCTGCCCCTGCAGCTCGGGCTGCAGTCGACCGTCCAGGAGCGGTACGAGCTGATCGTCCTGGACGAGGACCAGGAGGGCGTCCCGATCTACCGGCCCCAGTCGGGTGGCAACGACGTCGGGACGACCGTGGAGGAGTTCCGGCAGAACTCCTTCGCGACCGACACCTCCCTCACCGTCTACGCCTTCCGGGCCTTCGACGACTTCGACGACCGGGGCTGGGACCAGGGGGTGCTGGGCGGGAACCTCAACCTGCTGGCCGGCTTCCGGCCCGGGTACGGGTCCCTGGCGGTCTGGCCCGAGGGCGTCCAGCGGTACGTCCGAGCCGACTACCAGAGCTCGCTGGACCCGAAGCAGCGGGCCTGGTTCCGGGTCCCGGAGGGGGCGGACGTCCCCTGGCTGGACATCCTGTCGTCGAACCGCGTGCTGCTCGGCGTCGAGGGTGCGGTGCCCCTGTCGATCGGCACCTACTTCGCGAAGAACTGGGACCAGGGGGAGACCCGCGACGGCTGGACGGAGTACGTGCGTCGCGAGCCGCTGCCCGGCCGGGTCGGTCTGGCCCCGACCGGAGGTGTCTCCGTGGAGGACGCGGCACCGAACGACGGCGTGGCCACGCTCGGCGAGCCGCTGGAGAGCTACACCGTGTCGACCGGTGACGACGAGGGGCGCCTGGTCTTCCGGACGCCCTACTGGAACGGCTTCCGGGCGACCCTGGACGGCCGGCCCGTGGAGGTGTCGGCCTTCGCCGACGCGGTGCTGCAGGTGGAGCTCCCCGCCGGCGTGGACTCCGGCCGGCTCGAGATCTTCTTCGAGCCGATCGGCGCGCGGGTGCTCCCGTGGTGCACCGGGCTCGGCGCGCTCCTCCTCGTGGTGGCGGTGGGTACGGGCCTGCGCCGCGAGCGCCGGGCCGGGGCGGACCTCCCCGCACGCTGACGTCCGTCCCCCGGGGGCCCGGGCGCCGTCCGGCCCTCTGGGACACTGTGCCGGTGTTCCGCACCGCGTCCCGTCCTCGTCCCCTCGGCCGCGGAGCGGTCCTCGTCGCTGCCGTCGGCACCCTCCTCGCGGGGTGCTCCAGCGGCGGTGACCAGGGCCCGGATCCCGCGCCACCGGCGGCCGGGGCGGGGGCCGACGTCCGGCTCGCGGTGATCGGCGACTCCATCACCCAGGCGGACGGCGACGTCCCGCGCGGGAGGATCGGGCCGACGTCCTGGCTGCACACCGCCACCGGTCAGGGGACGCGCCTCGCCGGGGGCTGGGCCCGCGCCGGCGCGACGACCGAGGACATGGTGGCCGCCGCGACCCCGGTCGACGCGGACGTCCTGGTGGTCCTCGCCGGCACCAACGACCCGCGCTCCGGGATCTCCGGCGAGGCGACCGCCGACAACATCCGTGCCGTCGTGGACCGCGTGGGCGTCGAGCAGGTGGTGATCTCGGCGGTACCTCCGCGGGACGCCGCACCGGAGATCGCGGTGGCGACCAACGAGGTGCTCGCCGAGCTGGCCGACGACGAGGGGTGGGAGTTCGTCGACGCGATGGAGGACGTGCGCGTGGACGACCGCTACGCCCCGGGCATGACCGACGACGGCATCCACCCGACCGCCCGCGCCGCAGCGCTCATCGGCGAGGCGCTGGGCGAGGCGGTCGTGGCGGCAGCAGGGGACTGACCGGCAGCGCCGGTCAGTTGATGCAGGTGGTGTCGGCCGCGGTGCGGGCGTCCGCGCCCGGGGTCTCCTCCGCCGGCGCGGCCGGGGTGACGGCCTGGCCGACCCCGTTGAAGTCGCTGCCGAGGATCACCTGCACGGTGCCGCTCGAGGGGTCCTGGCTCTCCTTCAGCACGGCGCCGGGGATGGCGGCGGCCACGGTGTTGGCCAGGTCCTCGTCGCCGGCGACGTAGCGGATCTCGGTCTGCGCGAAGTCCATCGAGGCGGCGTTGCCCGTGGAGCCGACCGGGAAGCCCGCGGCGGAGAGGGCGGCGGACGCCTTGGCGGCCAGGCCCGAGGTGCCCGAGCCGTTGAAGATGTCGACCGGGACCTGCGCGGGGGCGACGGTCGCCGGGGCCTCGGTGGTCGCGGGCGCCGCAGGCTCGGGCGTCGCGGAGAGGTCGGCGAAGAAGTCGTGCAGCGTGTCCTCGTCCTCGAGCCGGATGATCGACCGGTTCTGCGCGTCCCGGTCGGTGCCGACGTAGGGGATCGTCTGGAACTCGATGCTGCCCGCGGTCACCGACTGCATCTGCTCGGCGAGCTGGAGCAGGTCGAGGTTCTTGTCCACGGTGAGCGACTCGGCAGCGGCCTGCACCAGCTCGCGCTGCTTGCCGAGGTCGAGCAGCACCTCGTCGGACAGCATCTTGCGGAGCACGCCGGCGATGAAGACCTGCTGCCGGATGATCCGGTCGAAGTCGCCGCGGGGCAGCTCGTGGCGCTGGCGCACGAACTTCAGCGCCTCGGCGCCGCTGATCGTCTGCGGCCCGGCGGCGAACACCGCGCCGGAGTAGAAGGAGTCGTCGACGGCCTGGCAGAGGTTGACCTCGACCCCGCCCACGACCGAGCTCAGGTTGAAGAAGCCGAGCAGGTCGACCTCGGCGTAGTGGTCGATCTTCAGCCCGGTGAGCTGGCTGATCGTGCGGACCAGCAGCTGGGCGCCGGAGGCCTGCTTGGCGTTCTCCGCGGCCTCCTCGTCGACCTCGGCGTAGCCGTAGGCGTAGGCGGCGTTGAGCTTGTCCTTGCCGTAGCCGGGGATGTCGACGTAGGAGTCGCGCGGGAAGGAGACGAACGAGGCCCGGGACCCGTCGGCGGGCACGTGCACCAGGATCATCGTGTCGGTGTTGACGCCCGAGTCGGTTCCGGCGTTGAGCTGCGCCAGCTGCTCCTCGGACAGCGAGCTGCGGCTGTCGTTGCCGACCAGCAGCAGGTTCATCGCCGCGCCGGCGTTCCCGGAGCCCTCGTTGCCGTCGGTCGGGATCGCATCGGTGCGGTTGACGGTCGCCGAGGCGACCTGTCCGAGGTACCAGCCCCACCCGGAACCCGCGAGCAGGGCCGCCGACAGGAGACCGGCCACCACCCGGGCGGTGACCGCGGCGCGACCGCCACGACGGCCGGGGGTGCGCGGCTCGCCGGCGTCGCCACCGGTGCGCGAGCGCGGCGGCAGGCCGGCTCGCGGGTCGAGGCGCGCGGGCAGCGAGCGGCCGGCGGGGCCGTCCTGCTGGTGGCGGTCTCGGCTCACGGTGAATTCCTCACTCACGGGGGATCGGCCCCGCGACGGGGGCGTCGGCGCGGCCTCGGGGCCGATCGGCGCTGACCGGCTCGGCGCCGTCGACGGGCGCCCGGAACGGGCGGACGACGGGCTTCAGACGGGTTCGATCGTAGCCAGGACGGGGCGGGACGGACCGGTTCCGACACCCACCCCGGGAACCCGGCAGACCGTCTGGTCCCCGGCGTGCGCACGCGTCCCACCCGTCACACCGGTCACCGCCGCGGGTGCGACCGTGGACCGCGACAGCCTGCCCGGGACCGCGTCGACTTCTCGGGGTGTCGACTCAAGTCGCCCCGTTCCCTGACGATGTTCCCAGGTGGACGCCTGCGCCCCGATCGGGCGCGGACCACCGCACCACCGGAGGACAATTTCGTGCGCCGACTGACCGCCGGGCTCATCGCCTTCGTCGCCATCGCCGGCCTCGTGCTGGTCCTGCCGGTGTACTCGTCGCCGACCCCCGAGCCGGTGCCCGTGCCCGTGGCCAGCTCCGAGATCGAGCTGGGGTCCCTGGAGGCGCCGGTCGGTGCCGCCGAGGTGCAGGAGGGGACGACCGCCCCGGTCGACGGCGTGAGCGACACCGCGCCGGTGCTCACCGTGACCCGCACGGACGTCGACGAGTTCTCGCTGGTCGGCGTGACGTGGGCGCACGACCCGGCCGTCACCGACGTCCGTGCGCAGCTCCGGACGCAGGACGCCGCCGGCGCGTGGGGCGAGTGGACCGAGGTGGGCACGGACGACTCGGGTCCCGACCCGGAGCAGCGACCCGGGGGCGGGCAGATCCGCGGTGGCACGGAGCCGTTGTGGACGGGGTCGAGCAGGGGCGTCGAGGTCGAGCTGGTGACGCGGTCGGGGGCGGCGCCCACCGACGTGCAGCTGGACCTGATCAGCTCCCCGGTGAGCCCGGCGGACACCGCGCTCGGGTCCCCTGACATCCAGGACACCGCGGACGCCTCGATGGCGATGCCGAACGTGTACTCCCGCGCGCAGTGGGGCGCCGACGAGCGGATCCGCACCTGGGGCTCGGAGTACGCGCCGACGATCAAGGCCGCGACGCTGCACCACACCGCGGACTCGAACAACTACACGGCCGACCAGGTGCCGCAGATCATGCGCAACATCTACACGTACCACTCGCAGAAGCTGGGCTGGGGCGACATCGGCTACAACGTCGTCGTCGACAAGTTCGGCCGGCTCTGGGAGGGGCGCGCCGGCGGCCTGGCGAGCACCGTCATCGGTGCGCACGCCGGCGGCTTCAACACCGGGACGTTCGGCGTCTCGATGCTGGGCAACTACGACCTCGTCGCCACCCCGCAGCCGATGATCGACTCGGTCGCGGCGATCATCGCCTGGAAGTTCTCGCTCTACGGCGTGGACCCGGTCGGCAGCACGACGCTGGTGTCCGGTGGCGGTGGCACCTCGAGGTACGCGAAGGGCGTGGCCGCCACCGTGCCCACGATCTTCGGGCACCGCGACGTCGGCAGCACCGCCTGCCCGGGCCGGTACGGCTACGCACGCCTGGACGAGATCCGCGGCAAGACGAGCGGGATCCTCGGAGCGGTGGTCCCGCTGGTGCACCAGCGCTACGCCTCCGATGCCGAGGCCCGGAGGGTGCTCGGCGCGGTGACCTCGACGCCCGCGCGGACGCCGGACGGCGGCGGTGCCTACGCGCACTACGCCAACGGCTCCATCTACGCCTCGTACGAGACCGCGGCGCACGTCGTCCGGGGTCCGGTCCGCGACCGCTGGATCGCGCAGGGCTGGGAGACCGGCCCCCTCGGTTACCCGGTGTCGGACACGGTGTGCGGTCTCCGGGACGGTGGGTGCTTCCAGCGTTTCCAGGGTGGCTCGGTGTACTGGTCGCAGACGACAGGTGCGCGGGTGCTGTCCGGCGCGGTGCTGGACCGGTGGGGGGCGCAGGGCTGGGAGACCGGCGGGCTGGGGTACCCCACGTCCGACGTGACGTCGATCCCCGGTGGGCAGTTCGCGCACTTCCAGGGCGGATCCGTCTACTGGTCGCAGCCGACCGGTGCGCGGGTGCTCTCCGGTGTCGTGCGGGACCGGTGGGCGGCGCAGGGCTGGGAGACCGGCTCGCTCGGCTACCCCACGACCGACGTCACGGCCATCGCCGGCGGCCTGTTCGTGCACTTCCAGGGCGGGTCCATCTACTGGACGCAGGCGACCGGTGCGCGGGCGCTGTCCGCGCCGGTGCGGGACCGGTGGGGGGCCCACGGCTGGGAGAACGGGCCGCTGGGGTTCCCGGCGGCCGACGCGGTGGCCACGCCGGGGGGCAAGGGGCAGGCCGTGCGCTTCGAGCGCGGCTGGATCTACTGGTCGCAGGCGGCCGGGGCGTGGCGGATCGACGGGCCGGTGCGCGACGCCTGGCTGGCCTCCGGTGCGGACGGCGGAACGCTGGGCATGCCGGTGGCCGATGCCCGGTCCAGCGCTGATGGCGTGGCCTGGGTCGGCGACTTCCAGGGCGGGTCGGTGTCGGTGCACCCGGTGGCCGGCACGCACGTGCTGCCGTCGGCCGTGGCGGCGGCCTGGCGCGCCGAGGGCGGGGAGACCGGGACGCTCGGCTACCCCGTCAGCGACGCGGTGCCGACCGCTGACGGTCGGGCCGTGGTGGTGACCTTCCAGGGTGGCGAGACGCACGCCACGGCCTCGGCCGGGCAGGTGCTGTCGGGGCCGGTGTTCGACCGGTACCGGGCTGCCGGTGGCCTGGAGGGCCCGCTGGGCCGGGCCACCACGGGCGTGACGGCGCTGCCCGACGGTGGGCGGTTCGCGCACTTCGAGGGCGGGTCGATCTACTGGACGCAGGCCACCGGGGCGCGGGTGCTGACCGGCGCGGTGCGAGACCGGTGGGCCGCGGGCGGCTGGGAGAACGGGCCGCTGGGTTACCCCACCTCGGACGTGACCGCGGTGGCCGGCGGCGGCCAGTACGCCCGGTTCCAGGGCGGGTCGATCTACTGGACGCAGGCGGCCGGGACGAAGGTGCTCACCGGTGCGGTGCGGGACCGCTACGAGGCGGCCGGTGGTGCGTCCAGCACCCTGGGGCTGCCGCTCAGCGACGTGACCGCGTTGCCCGGGGGTGGGCGGTTCGCCCACTTCCAGGGCGGGTCGGTCTACTGGACCCAGGCCACCGGTGCGCGGGTGCTCTCCGGTGCGGTGCGCGACCGGTGGGCGGCGCAGGGCTGGGAGAACGGGCCGCTGGGCTTCCCGACCTCCGACGCGACCACGCTGGCCGGCGGCGGGCAGTACGCCCACTTCCAGAACGGCTCGGTGTACTGGTCCTCGGGCACGGGGGCGCACGTGGTCTCCGGCGCGGTGCGCGACCGGTGGGCGGCGGCGGGCTGGGAGGCCGGCTCCCTGGGCTTCCCGACCACCGACGTGCAGTCCCTGGCCGGGGGCGGGCGGTTCGCGCACTTCCAGGGCGGGTCGATCTACTGGACCCAGGCGACGGGTGCGCGGGTGCTCTCCGGTGCGGTGCTGGACCGGTGGGCCGCCACGGGCTGGGAGAACGGGATCCTGGGCTACCCGACCACCGACGTCGGCACGTTGGCCGACGGCGGCCGGTACGCCCACTTCCAGCGCGGGTCGATCTACTGGACCCAGGCCACCGGAGCCCGCTACCTGCCCGTCGCCATCCGCGACGCCTGGGCCGGCACCGGCTGGGAGAACGGCCGCCTGGGCTATCCGACGAGGGACCCCGAGACCGTTCCCGGCGGCACCCGCCAGACCTTCCAGAACGGCACGATCACCATCAGCGCGGGCAGGGTCGGCGTGGAGTACCGCTGACCCCCCGGGGACCGATCGTCCCGCGCGTCAGCGACGCGCCCGCACCACCAGAGAGGCACCTCCCCGTGCGTAGCTCCACCACCGCCGTCCTGCTGATCGCGCTGGCAGTCCCGGCTCTCGCCTCGTGCACCGCCGACGGGGCGGCGGCCGGCGCGCCGGCGTCGTCGCCGCCGCCGTCGAGGGATGAGCCGGCGGCGACGGACGCACCCCGTCCGGAGGCGACCGACGTCGTCCTGTCGTACGCGGGATGGGAGGCGGGCAGCGATGCGGTCGAGGCGGCCGGCTACGTCAGCCCGGTGGTGGAGGACGGGGGCACCTGCGTCCTCGAGGTGACCGCGGACGGGCGTACCCGTTCGGCCAGCGCCCCGGCGGTCGCCGACGCGACGACGACGGTGTGCCCCGGTCTGTCGGTCCCGGGCGCGGAGCTCGCACCGGGTACGTGGACCGTGCGGCTGCAGTACTCGTCCGCGACGACCGAGGGCACCTCCCAGCCGCTCGATGTCGAGGTCCCGGAATGACCGGCCTCCGCCGCGCCGTCGCCGTCGTGGCCGCCGCCGCGTGCGCCCTCGTGGTGGCGGTGGCCACCGACGACGGACCCCGGCCGGTCGAGCTGGTGGAGTCCGCCGACACCGCGAACTTCCGCGCCGGCAACATCATCAGCGACCAGCTGTTCTACGACGGCAACGCCATGTCCGCCGGAGACGTGCAGGCCTTCCTCGAGCAGCGGAACCCGCGGTGCGTGCCCGCCGCCGACGGGACGCCGTGCCTCCAGGACGCGCGGCAGGACACGTACACGCGTCCCGCCGACTCGCTCTGCCCGGGCACCTACGTGGGCGCCCCCAACGAGCCGGCCGCCACGATCATCGCCAAGGTCGGCGCCGCCTGCGGGATCAGCCAGCGGGTGCTGCTCGTGATCCTGCAGAAGGAGCAGAGCCTGGTCACCTCCAGCGGCAGCAGCCTGAAGCCGGTCAAGTACGAGAAGGCGATGGGGTACGGCTGCCCCGACACCGCGCCGTGCGACCCCCGGTACGCGCACCTGTTCAACCAGCTCTACAGCGCTGCGTCGCGCTACCAGTACTACTCGCGCAACCCCGACCAGTTCAACCACCGGGCAGGCCGGGTGAACACCGTCCGGTACCACCCGAACGCCGGGTGCGGGTCCTCGCAGGTGTTCATCGAGAACCGCGCCACCGCCGGGCTGTACAACTACACGCCCTACCAGCCCAACGGGGCCGCGCTGGCCGCCGGCAAGGGGACCGGTGACGGCTGCTCGGCCTACGGCAACCGCAACTTCTGGATCTTCTTCACCGACTGGTTCGGGTCCACGCAGGTCCCGGGCGCCGCGGAGGTGACCGGGCGCTACGCGACGACCGGCGGCGACAGCGGCCCCCTGGGTGTCGCCCGTGGCGACGTCGCCTGCGGGCTGCGCGACGGCGGCTGCTTCCAGAACTACGCGAACGGCGCCATCTACTGGTCGCCGGCGAGCGGGGCCAGGATCGTGGGCAGCGGCGCCGTCCGGGACCGCTGGGCCTCGCTCACCTGGGAGGTCGGGTCCTTGGGGTACCCGGTGTCGGACACCACGTGCGGTCTGCGCGACGGCGGGTGCTTCCAGCACTTCCAGGGCGGGTCGGTCTACTGGACCCAGGGCACGGGCGCACGGGCGCTGTCCGGTCTGATCCGCGACCGGTGGGCGGCGCAGGGCTGGGAGTCGGGCCCGCTCGGCTATCCCACGACCGACGGGACGGCGATCTCCGGCGGCATGTTCGCGCACTTCCAGGGCGGGTCGGTCTACTGGTCGCCGGGAACGGGTGCGCGGATGCTGTCCGGGGTCGTGCGGGACCGGTGGGCGGCGCAGGGCTGGGAGTCGGGCCCGCTCGGCTATCCCACGACCGACGGGACGGCGATCTCCGGCGGCATGTTCGCGCACTTCCAGGGCGGGTCGGTCTACTGGTCGCAGGCGACCGGTGCGCGGGCGCTGTCCGCGCCGGTGCGCGACCGGTGGGGGGCCCACGGCTGGGAGAACGGGTCGCTGGGCTTCCCGGCGGCCGACGCGGTGGCCACGCCGGGGGGCAAGGGGCAGGCCGTGCGGTTCGAGCGGGGCTGGATCTACTGGTCGCAGGCGGCCGGGGCGTGGCGGGTCGACGGGCCGGTGCGGGACGCCTGGATGACCGCCGGTGCCGACGGCGGCGCCCTGGGGATGCCGGTGGCCGATGCCCGCCTCACCGCGGACGGGGTCGCGCGGATCGGCGACTTCCAGGGCGGGTCGGTGTCGGTGCACCCGGTGGCCGGCACGCACGTGCTGCCCGCACCGGTCGTCGTCGCGTGGCGGGCCGAGGGCGGCGAGACCGGATCGCTGGGGTACCCGACCAGTGGTGCGGTGCCCACCGCCGACGGCCGGGCGGTGGTGGTCACCTTCGAACGTGGTGAGGTGCACGCCACGGCGACGGCCGGGTACGCCCTGTCGGGTGCGGTGCTGGACCGGTACCGGGCCGCCGGCGGGGTGAGCGGAGAACTGGGCCGCGCCACCACGGGTGTGACGGCGCTGGCCGGAGGAGGGCGGTTCGCGCACTTCCAGGGCGGATCGATCTACTGGACCCAGGCCACCGGTGCGCGGGTGCTCTCCGGAGCGGTGCGGGAGCGGTGGGGGACCACCGGCTGGGAGAACGGGCCGCTGGGCTTCCCGACCTCCGACGTGGCCGCGCTGCCCGGTGGCGGGCAGTTCGCCCGCTTCCAGGGCGGCTCGGTCCACTGGACGCAGGCGGCCGGGACGAAGGTGCTCACCGGTGCGGTGCACGACCGGTACGAGGCGACCGGTGGTGCCTCGGGCGAGCTGGGACTGCCGACCACCGACGCCGTCCCGCTGGCCGGGGGTGGGCGCTACGCGCACTTCCAGGGCGGGTCGGTCTACTGGACCCAGGCGACGGGTGCGCGGGTGCTCTCCGGTGCGATCCGGGACCGGTGGGCGGCGCAGGGCTGGGAGAACGGGCCGTTGGGCTTCCCCACCTCGGACGTGACCACGCTGGCCGGCGGCGGAGAGGTCGCCCGGTTCCAGGGCGGGTCGATCTACTGGACGCAGGCGACCGGGGCGCACGTGGTCTCCGGTGCCGTCCGCGACCGGTGGACGACGGCGGGCTCGGAGACCGGGCCGCTGGGCTATCCGACGACCGACGTCATCGCGCTGGCCGGCGGAGGGCGGTTCGCGCACTTCCAGGGCGGGTCGATCTACTGGACCCAGGCCACGGGTGCGCGGGTGCTCTCCGGTGCGGTGCTGGACCGGTGGGCCGCCACGGGCTGGGAGAACGGGACGCTGGGCTACCCGACCACCGATGTGACCGCCCTGGCCGACGGCGGCCGGTACGCCCACTTCCAGCGCGGGTCGATCTACTGGACCCAGACCACCGGTGCGCGCTACCTGCCCGTCGCCATCCGCGACGCCTGGGCCGGCACCGGGTGGGAGAACGGCCGTCTGGGCTACCCCACCACCGATCCCGAGACCGTTCCCGGCGGCACCCGCCAGACCTTCCAGAACGGCACCATCACCCTCGTCGACGGCAGGACCACCGTGCAGTACCGCTAGCGCCCGGCGCTCCCGCCCGGCCGTCCGCCGCTGCGACCCGTGGGACGCAGCGGATCGGTGGGACTGGTCGGTCACGCGGGGACGGACCAGTCCCACCTGGCCCCCGCCCTTGCGGGCCCGAGCGCCCGGCGGCGGGTACCGTCCCCCGCGTGCGTTCGGCCCGTACCACTCCCACGTCCATGGCAAAGACCGTCTCGGACCTGCAGATCGGGTGGCGCCAGCGAGAGCTGTGGGGCCACCTGGGATGGCAGGACATCCGGCAGCGGTACCGGCGCTCCCTGCTCGGCCCGATCTGGATCACCATCAGCATGGCGGTCACCGCGATCGCGCTGGGCATCCTCTACGCAGGCCTGTTCGGCAACCCCTTGGAGGAGCAGCTCCCGTACATCCTCGTCGGGTTCATCGTCTGGGGCTTCATCGCCGGCTGCATCAACGAGGGCTCCGAGGTCTTCATCGCCAACGAGGGGCTGATCAAGCACCTGCCCTCGCCGATCAGCGTGCACGTGTACCGGCTGGTGTGGCGCCAGGTGCTGTTCTTCGTGCACAACCTCATCGTCTACGCGGTCATGCTCATCGTCTTCCCGCAGCCGCTGAAGTGGACGGCGCTCGCCGCCATCCCCGCCTTCCTGCTGCTGGTGGCCAACGGGGCGTGGGTGGCCCTCCTGGCGGGCATCGTGAGCACCCGGTTCCGGGACCTGACGCCGATCACCCAGAGCATCGTGCAGCTGATGTTCTTCCTCACGCCGATCGTCTGGATCTACGACGACCTGCTCAACAGCCCGAACCCGACGATCGCCGAGCGCGCGCGGATCGCGGAGTTCAACCCCTTCCTGCACTTCATCGAGATCATCCGGGCGCCCATGCTCGGGGCGGACCAGCAGGTGCGACACTGGGTGATCGTCCTGGTGATCACCGTCGTCGGCTGGGTCCTCGCCCTGACCGTCATGCGCCGGTACCGGGCCCGCGTCGCCTACTGGGTCTGACGCCCGCCCGGCTCACCGACAGAAAGGCACGGTTCGTGGTCAGCATCACGACGCGCGACGCGTCTGTGGACTTCCCCATCTTCGACGCCAAGAGCAGGTCCCTGAAGAAGACCATGCTCGGTCTCGTCGGCGGCAACATCGCCAGCGACACCAAGGTGCCGATCATCCAGGCGCTGAGCGACATCAGCGTGGACCTCGAGCACGGCGCCCGCGTCGGCCTGGTGGGGCACAACGGTGCCGGCAAGTCCACCCTGCTGCGGCTGCTCGCGGGCATCTACGAGCCGACCCGCGGCTCGGCCGAGGTCGTCGGCAAGGTCGCCCCGGTGTTCGACCTGGGTGTCGGGATGGACCCGGAGATCTCCGGCTACGAGAACATCATCATCCGGGGCCTGTTCCTCGGCATGACCCGCAAGCAGATGGAGTCCCGGGTCGACGACATCGCCGACTTCACCGAGCTCGGCGACTTCCTCGCCATGCCGTTGCGGACCTACTCGACCGGCATGCGGGTGCGTCTGGCCCTCGGCGTCGTCACCAGCATCGACCCCGAGATCCTGCTGCTCGACGAGGGCATCGGCGCGGTGGACGCCGCCTTCCTCGACAAGGCCCGCGACCGGCTGAGCGACCTCGTCGACCGGGCGGGCCTGCTGGTCTTCGCGTCGCACTCCGACGAGTTCCTCAAGCAGCTGTGCACCAGCGCGATCTGGATGGAGCACGGGCGGATCAAGCAGCAGGGGTCGCTCAAGGACATCCTGCGGGCCTACAAGGGTCCGGACGCATGGGTCGACGAGGGGCACGGCGCAGCGTGACCGACGCGGCTCCCGCGGGCGCCGGCGCCGTCGTCGCCGTCATCGTCACCCACAAGCGCGCGCAGCTGCTGCAGAAGAGCCTCGAGGCGATCGCCGGCCAGAGCCGGCCGGTGGCCGGCGTGGTCGTGGTGGACAACGGGGCCGACGCCGAGACCCGGGCGGTGGTCGAGGCCAGCCCGCTGGACACGGTGTACCTGCCGTCGAGGACCAACCTCGGCGGCGCCGGCGGGTTCGCCCTCGGCTTCCTGACCGCGCTCTCGCTGGGTGCCGAGTGGATCTGGTGCGCCGACGACGACGGCCGTCCCGGCGGGCCCGACGTGCTGGCGGTCCTGCTGGAGGAGGCCGGCGCGCGGCAGCTGGCCGAGGTCTCGCCGGCGGTCGTCGACGAGTCCGACCCCCGCCGCCTGGCCTTCCCGCTCCGCCGCGGCCTCCGCTGGTCGGGCACCGTGGACGACTTCGGGCCGGAGGAGTTCCTGCCGTCGTACGCCTCGTTGTTCAACGGCGCGTTGTTCCGGGCCACGACCCTGCGCGCCGTCGGCGTCCCGGACCTCCGGCTCTTCCTGCGCGGTGACGAGACGGAGATCCACCGCAGGCTGCAGCGTTCGGGGCTCCCGTTCGGGACCACGATGCGCGCGGTGTACCTGCACCCGCAGGGCGGGGACGAGTTCGTGCCGATCCTCGGGGGCCGGTTGTCGGCCCAGTACCCGGGTGACGTGACCAAGCGCTTCTTCACCTACCGCAACCGCGGCTACCTGATGGCCCAGCCCGGCATGCGCTGGCTGTTCCCGCTCGAGCTCGTGCGGTTCGGCTTCTTCTTCCTCAGCAGGCGGGACGTGCGCGGCCTCCGCGACTGGCTGGCGCTGACCCGCGCGGGACGTCGCGAGCGGTTCCGCCTGCCCGGTGACCGCGGATGATCCTCGGAGGTTGCCCGTGATCGAGCGCGCGAAGGTGGCGTTGCGCGGAAAGCTGGTCAACGCCGTGCGGGAGGCCGTCGGCGAGACGAGGCCGGAGGAGACGAGAGCCCTCGTCCGGTCGGTCCTCGAGGCCACCGAGGAGCGACGGAGACAGGCGGAGCTGCACAGCGCAGAGCTGAGCCGGCAGCTGGAGGACCTCAGGGCCGAGGTCCTGCGGCTGCAGGCCGCGGTCGCGGGCTACGAGCACCGGCACCGCCGGGACATCGGCTTCGCCGGGGACGCCCTGGCACTGCAGGAGACCACGCGCTTCGTCCTCCGGGAGATGCCCGGGCTGCCGCGCTACCCGGACCCGCACGACACGCTGCGGCACGGACTGGACCTCGTGGGCGACATGCCCGGGCTGGCCCTGGAGTTCGGGGTCGGGGAGGGCACGAGCCTGCGGATCATCGCCGAGCGGTGCGCCGGCCGGAAGGTCGTCGGGTTCGACGTGTTCAGCGGGCTGCCGGAGACGTGGCGGAGCGATTTCCCCGCCGGGGCCTTCGCGCAGGAGTCGCTCCCGGAGGTGCCCGGCGCCGAGCTGGTCGTGGGTCTCTTCGAGGACACCCTGCCCGGCTTCGTGGCGGCGAACGAGGGCCCGATCGCCTTCCTGCACCTCGACGCGGACCTGTACTCCTCGACGGTCACCGTGCTCGACGCGCTCGGCCACTGGCTGCGCCCGGGGTCGGTCGTGGTGTTCGACGAGTACTTCAACTACCCCGGGTGGCAGGACCACGAGCACAAGGCGTGGACGGAGTTCGTCGCACGGACCGGCGTCACCTACCGCTGGGAGGCCTACAGCCTCGACCACGAGCAGCTGGTGGCCACCATCCTGACCACCCCCTGGGACTCCTGACCCCGTTCGCACCGGAACGGCGAGAGCCGCCGGAGCCCACGGGCTCCGGCGGCTCTCGCCGTTCCGGCAGCAGAGGTCAGAGGACGGTGCGCGGGAAGGCCGGCTTCGGGTCGAACCGCACGCCCTCCAGGAACTTCTTCGCCAGCCGACGGCGCAGCCGCCACGGCACGCGGCCGCCGGCCAGGCCGCTGTAGAGGCGCTGGGCGAAGCGCAGCGCGGCGAACGGGTCCTCGTGGTGCCAGCGGTAGGAGGCCTCGTTCCGGACGCCGTACTCGAACTTCCACATGTTGGAGTCGTTGACGTCCCCGAAGTTGACGCCCCGGTTGACCGCGAGGTCGTGGGTCACCGTGCTGGTCAGCACCTGGATGCCGGGGCCGGCGGCGGTGATCCGGCGGGTGTACTCCTGGTCGTCGAACCAGATGAAGTACTCCGACAGCGGCAGGCCGAACTGGGTCAGCGCCCAGCGCGGGAACATGACCGAGACGAACGAGCAGGAGTTGACCAGCACCGACTGCTCGCCGCGGGCCAGCAGCTTGCCCCAGTCCCAGGTGGGCTCGGGGTTGTTCATCTCGCAGACGTCGCCGTCGGTCCACTTCACGACCGAGCAGGCGTAGGGCAGTCGCATGCCCATGCTCTTCTCGGCGGCGGACAGGCCGTCCAGCAGGTGGCGCAGCGCACCGGTGTCGGCGTAGCAGTCGTCGTCCATGATCCAGACGAAGTCCGCGCCGCGCTCGTAGGCGACCGACATGCCGTGCGCGAAGCCACCGGCGCCGCCGGTGTTCTCGGTCAGGCGCTCGATGTGGACGGTCTCGCGGTCCTGGTAGGCGTCCAGGACGGCGGACGTCGAGTCGGTCGAGGCGTTGTCCACCACGATCACCTGGTCGGCCGGCCGGTCCTGACCGAGCACCTGCTCGATCACCTTGCCGAGCTTGTCGGCCCGGTTGTAGGTGACGATGACGGCGGCCACCTTGGTCGTGGTCACGAAGCCCACCTTTCGTAGAGCGCCCGGGTCCAGTCCCGGGCATCGGGGAGAGCGGCGAACGCGGAGACCCGCTCGTGCTGCCGGTCCAGCAGCTCGGCGGTCCGCTCCGGGTCGTCGAGCAGGGCGGCGACGAGCGCCTCGCCCTTCTGCAGGAACGCCAGCGGTGCGCGCGGCAGCAGCAGGTCGGGGACGACCACCGAGGCCTGGGAGCCGACGTCGCTGCTGAGCACCAGGGTGCCGTGCGCGTCGGCCTCGAAGGAGGTCAGCGTGACGCCCTCGTTGTCCGAGCTGATGACGAGCAGGTCGGCCTCGTCGAGGGTCCGCGGCACCGGCTGGTCGGGGCCGCGCAGCTCCACCACGGGGTCGAGCCCGAGCCGGGAACGGTGCGACCGCACCTCGGACGCCAGCTCGCCGTCGCCGTGCATGACGAAGCGGACCCGGTCGCCGTGCGTCTTGCGCAGGTGCGCGGCCAGCCGGAGGAACAGGTAGGGGCGCTTCTGCTGCGTGAACCGGCCGACGAAGGCGACCGTGAGCGGGTCGCCGACCTTGCGGGTCGGCGCGGGGCGCGCGTCCGCGGCCGTGCGGTCGGAGGTCAGCCCGGCCAGCGTGGCCAGCTGCACCTTCTCCCGGGGGAGCCCCTGGCGGTCGACGAGGTAGTCGCGCAGCTGGGGGGAGATGACGTGGTGGGCGTCCATGACGTTCGACAGCCGCAGGGCGATGTCGACGAAGCCGCCGGTGCGCCACTCGAGCACGTGCAGCGAGTCGATCAGGTCCGTGCCCGGGTACTGCGCCCGGATCCACGGCAGGCGCTGGTAGAGCCAGGTGCAGTGGTGGATGTGCACGCCCCGGATGTCGAACCGCTCGAAGAGCTGGCTCAGCAGGCGCGACTCCTGCTGCCCGCTCATCGGGTGGGTCAGCGGGATGACCAGCGCGTCGTCGAACGTGGCGTGCTCGATGTCCGGGTGACCGGAGGGCCGGTCGCTGATGACGATCGGCAGCAGCCCCGCCTCGCGCGCCATGTCGATGGTCGCCGCGGCCCACTTCTCGGCGCCGCCGAGCTCGAGCCAGTGCAGGCCGAACAGGACGGCCTTGGTGGAGCCGCGCGAGGAACCGAAGGTCGTCTCGTGCAGCCGGCCCACCCGCGGGATCGGCCGGGACAGCCGGCGGTTCTCCAACCGGTCGGTGCGCAGCTGGCGGAGGACGTCGAAGGCGACCGGGGACCGGCGGCGGGCGGCGTTCCGGGCGGCGTGCAGCCGGCCGGGCGGCTGCTCCATGCGCATGAGCGACTGCGGCGGGCCGCCGAGGTCGAGCACCACGTCGACGACGCCGGTGGTCGAGACGGGATGACCGGTGGCGTGCGCCTCGATGGTGCCGACCACCGCGCGGTCGTCGGGCCACTCGATGTTGGCCGTGGCGTGGTCGGTCAGCTTCGGGAGGTGCGGTCCGTCGGTCCGGAGGACCGTGGCGCGGATCCGCTCGCCCGGCCGGACCAGGCAGTGGAACGCCAGCGCCCCGTCGAGCAGTCGCGCCTCGCGCACGGTGAGCCCGGTGAACCAGTCGGGTTCGTGGAGGATCTCGAAGACCCGGTGTGCGCCGGTCTGGTCGTGGGGGTCGGTCACCGGTTGCTCTCCCTGGGATGCCGGCCGGGGGTGGTCGTCGTCCGCATCAGTCGTCGAGGCTGCCGTCGAGCGACGAGCCACCGTCGAAGAAGGGGCGGATGCGGTTGTCGAACATGCTCAGGGCCGAGCCGATGGCCATGTGCATGTCGAGGTACTTGTAGGTGCCCAGCCGGCCCCCGAACAGCACGCGCTTCTCGTCGGCCTCGCGCTTGGCGAGCTCCCGGTAGCGCTCCAGCTTGGCCCGGTCCTCCGGGGTGTTGATCGGGTAGTACGGCTCGTCACCGGACTCGGCGAAGCGCGAGTACTCGCGGACGACGACCGTCTTGTCCTCGGGGTAGTCCCGCTCGGGGTGGAAGTGCCGGAACTCGTGGATCCGGGTGTAGGGCACGTCCTCGTCGGCGTAGTTCATGACCGCGATGCCCTGGAAGTCCCCGATCGGGAGGACCTCGGTCTCGAAGTCCAGCGTCCGCCAGCCGAGCTCGCCGGCCTCGTAGCCGAAGTACTTGTCGATCGGGCCGGTGAAGACCGTCGGCACGCCCTGCGGCAGCTCGTCGCGGACGTCGAAGTAGTCGGTGTTCAGCCGCACCTCGATGTTCGGGTGGTCGGCCATGCGCTGCAGCCAGGCGGTGTACCCGTCCTTCGGCAGACCCTCGTAGGTGTCGTTGAAGTAGCGGTTGTCGAAGGTGTAGCGGACCGGGAGCCGGGCGATGATCGCCGCCGGCAGCTCGGTGGGATCGGTCTGCCACTGCTTCTTCGTGTAGCCGCGGATGAACGCCTCGTAGAGCGGGCGGCCGATGAGCGAGATCGCTTTCTCCTCGAGGTTGGCGGCCTCGGCGGTGTCGATCTCGCCGGCCTGCTCGGCCACGAGCGCGCGCGCCTCGCTGGGGGAGAAGCTCTTGCCGAAGTACTGGCCGATCGTGGCCAGGTTCATCGGCAGGGAGTAGGTCTGGCCCTGGTAGATGCTGAAGACGCGGTGCTGGTAGTTCGTGAACTCGGTGAACTGGTTGACGTACTGCCAGACCCGCTCGTTCGACGTGTGGAACAGGTGCGCGCCGTAGACGTGCACCTCGATGCCCGTCTCGGGCTCGGGTGCGGAGTAGGCGTTGCCGCCGATGTGGTCGCGGCGGTCGATCACCAGGACCCGCTTGCCGAGCTGGCTGGCCACTCGCTCGGCGACGGTCAACCCGAAGAATCCGGAGCCGACGACGACGAGATCAGGTCCTGTGTCAGTCACGGGCATCGACGGTACCTGTCAGGTCCGGTCGGCACGACCACGGCGGGTTCCGGCGGACCCGTCGGGACCCGTTCGTCACGCGCACCCCACCGGTCACCGCCGGGCTGCTCCACCGCGGGGGGTCGTACTGCCTAGGGTTCGGGGGTGGCCACTCCCACCGACCCCTCCCCGCTGCGCGTCGTCGCCGTCACCTACTCGCCCGGTGCGGCGCTCGAGGGCTTCCTCGAGTCGCTGGCGCACGCCACGACCCGGCCGGTCGAGGTCGTCCTGGCCGACAACGGCTCCACCGACGGCGTCCCGGAGCGGGCCGCGGCACGGCACCCGCACGTCCGGGTGCTGCGGACCGGCGGGAACATCGGGTACGGCGCCGCGGCCAACGCCGGGCTGGCCGACCTGCGCACCGGGCGGGCCCTGATCGCCAACCCCGACCTGCGCTTCGCCCCGGGCTCGGTCGACGAGCTGCTCGCGGCGGCCGACCGGTGGCCCCGGGCGGCGACCCTCGGCCCGGCGATCATGACGCCGGACGGGGAGCTCTACCCGTCGGCGCGCGACCTGCCCCGGTTGTCCACCGGCGCCGGGCACGCCCTGGTCGGCTGGGCCTGGCCGGGCAACCCGTGGACCGCCCGCTACCGGCGGGAGCGCGAGGCCCCGCGGGAGCGGCCGGCCGGCTGGCTGAGCGGCTCGTGCCTCCTGGTCGACCTGGACGCCTACTGGTCGGTGGGCGGCTTCGACCCCGGTTACTTCATGTACTTCGAGGACGTCGACCTCGCCGAGCGGCTGGGGCGGCGCGGCTGGCTGCACGTCTACGTGCCCACCGCCGTCGTCGAGCACGAGGGCGGGCACGCCACCCGGCGCGAGCCGCACCGGATGCAGCGCGTGCACCACACCAGCGCGCTCCGGTACCTCTCCGGCCAGTACCCCGGCCGCCGCAACGCGCCGCTGCGCGGAGCGTTCCGCGCCGGTCTGGGCGGCCGGATGCTGGTCTCCTACGTCAGCGGGCGGGTGGCCGCCGGCGCCCGCTTCCAGCGGAAGGCCAGGGAGCTGGCCGCCGTGCCGGAGCCCAGCGGCCCCCACCGGGAGGCCTGAGGTGCGGCACGCGGTGATCATGGCCGGCGGCTCGGGCACGCGGCTGTGGCCGCTGTCCCGGGTCGGCCGGCCCAAGCAGCTGATCGACGTCGTCTCCGACGGCGACGGGGCGCACAGCCTGCTGGTCGAGGCCTACCGCCGGGTGCGGGCGGTCGTGCCGGACGGGTGCGTGTGGGTCTGCACCGCGGCCCGCTACGCCGACCAGGTGCGGGCCGCGCTGCCCGAGCTCGCCGAGGGGCGGCTGATCCTGGAGCCCGAGCCGCGCGACACCGCCAACGCCGTCGGCCTGGCGGCGGCGCTCGTGGCCGACGTCGACCCGGACGCCGAGCTGGCGGTGGTCAGCGCCGACCACGTCATCCGCCCGCTGGAGCGGTTCGCCCAGGTGCTCGGCACCGCCTTCGACGCCCTCGCCGAGCGCCCGCGCGCGCTGGTCACGCTCGGCATCACGCCCACCGCGCCCGCCACCGGGTTCGGCTACGTGCAGCGGGGGGCGCCGGCCGGCACCGAGGGCGTGGCGGAGGCGGCGTCGTTCCGCGAGAAGCCCGACCGCCCGACGGCCGAGCGCTACCTGGCCTCGGGTGAGTACCTGTGGAACTCGGGCATGTTCGTCTGGCGGGCCGCCACGGTGCTCGAGGCGCTCGCCGACCACCTGCCCGAGTCCGCCGAGGGGCTGGCCCGGATCGTGGCCGCCCCGGCCGGCCCGCAGCGGGAGGCCGTCCTCGCCGAGGTGTTCCCGACGCTGCCGAGGATCAGCGTCGACTACGCCGTCCTGGAGCCGGCGGCCGCCGAGCCCGGGCGCGTCCTGGTGGCCGATCTCGACGTCGCCTGGCTCGACGTCGGCTCCTGGCCGGCGCTGGCGCACACCCTGGACGACGACGGCGCGGGCAACGCCGTCCGCGGCCTCGCCGTGGTGCTGGACGGCTCGGGGAACATCGTCTTCAGCGACGACCCCGACCACCTCGTGGCGCTGGTCGGCGTCCGCGACAGCGTGGTCGTGCACACCGCCGACGTCACGATGGTCTGCCCGGTCGCCGACGCCGAGCGGGTCAAGCAGCTGCTCGCCGAGGTGCAGGAGCGGCACGGCTCACAGTTCTCGTAGGCAGCATGATTGGCTGCGAGCCATGAAGAGCTTCGACGTCGCAGCCGTTGTCAGCGGAGGGGCCTCCGGGCTCGGTGAGGCCACGACCCGGGCCCTGGCCGCACGGGGCGCCGCCGTGACCATCCTGGACCTGAACGAGGAGCGCGGGCAGGCCCTCGCCGCCGAGCTGGGCGGGCACACCACCTTCGTCCGCACCGACGTCACCGACGAGGCCTCGGTGCAGGCCGCGGTCGCCGAGGCCACCGGCAAGGACCGCCCGCTGCGGATCGCGATCAGCTGCGCCGGCATCGGCGTCGCGCAGCGCACCGTCGGCAGGAACGGCGAGCCGCACGACCTCGGCGCGTTCAGCAAGGTGCTCGCCGTGAACCTGGTCGGCACGTTCAACGTGCTGCGGTTCGCCTCGGCCGCGATGGCGCAGACCGAGCCGGGCGAGGAGGGGGAGCGGGGCGTCGTCGTCAACACCGCCTCGATCGCGGCCTACGACGGGCAGATCGGCCAGCTCGCGTACTCGGCGTCCAAGGGCGGCGTGGTCGGCATGACGCTGCCCGCGGCCCGGGACCTGTCGAGCGTCGGCGTGCGCGTGTGCACCATCGCCCCGGGCCTGGTCGACACGCCGCTGCTCGGCAGCCTGCCCGAGGAGGCGCGGTCCGCGCTCTCGGCGGGCATACCCTTCCCCAAGCGGCTCGGCCGTCCCTCGGACTTCGCCCACCTGGCCCTCTCGATCGTGGAGAACGGCTACCTCAACGGCGAGGTGATCCGGATGGACGGCGCGCTGCGGATGGCCCCTCGCTGATCTCTTCCCGGAGCACCCCCTGAGCACGAGCACCACCACGGGCACCCAGGCCGTCGCCGACTTCGCGACCGCCTGGGTGCCCGAGTGGCCCCTGGACCTGGTCCGGGCGCTGAGCCCGCACCGGCGCGGAGCGTCCGACCCCACGATGCAGGTCGCCGAGGGCGGCCTCTGGCGGACGACCAGCACCCCCGACGGACCGGCGACGGTGCGGATCTCCCGGGTCGCCGGCGAGGTGCGGATCGAGGCGTGGGGGCCGGGGGCCGAGCGGGCCGGCTCGGCGGTGCCCGGCTGGCTGGGTGCGCACGACCGCCCCGAGGAGTTCCGGCCCGGCGACGCGCACCCGCTCGTGACGGAGCTGCACCGGACCCACCCGCACCTGCGGCTGGGCCGCACCGGCCGGACGTGGGACGCGCTGCTGCCCGCCGTCCTGGAGCAGAAGGTCACGACGGCGGAGGCCTACCGGGTCTTCCGCGAGCTCTGCCGGCTGGCCGGCGAACCGGCGCCCGGCCCGGCGCCCGAGGGCATGCGGGTGGTCCCGTCGGCCCGCCGGCTGCTGGAGGTCACCGACTGGGAGTGGCACCGCTGCGGCCTGGACGGCGCCCGCCGCCGGGCGCTGCGGGCGGTCGCCGGCGTCGCGCACCGGATGGAGCCCGAGACCGGCTGCGAGGAGTCGGCCGAGCTGCAGCGCCGGCTGCGGACGGTGCCCGGCATCGGCGTGTGGACGGCGGCCGAGGTGGTGCAGCGGGCGCTGGGCTGCCCGGACACGGTCAGCGTCGGGGACTACCACCTGAAGAACACCGTGGGGTTCGCGCTGACCGGGCAGCGGAACGCCGACGACGAGGAGATGATGGCGCTCCTCGAGCCGTGGCGGGGCCACCGGCAGCGGGTCGTCCGGCTGATCCTCGCCGGTGGGCCGCGACGGCCGCGGCGCGGACCGCGCTTCGCCCCGACGAACTACCGCCGGGTCTAGCGCTCGTCCATCAGGCCGAGCAGGTAGCCCTGCCTGAGCGCTAGCGACCGAGGTCGCGAGCGAGACCGCTGCCTGCGTTCAGGAGGGGTCGATGTGAGACTCCACGTAACGGAGAGATCACAAGACGTCCCATTCTGCTGGGAACCTTTCACCGGCTGATTGACTCCGCGCGCTCATATCGTTGCAGTGCGTGAAAGAGGGCGTCGTGACTGGTCAGAGGCATGCGGGCGCCAGCACGAATCGCCGTGTCGCGCTCTGGTGGCGTAGGACTGCCCGGCCGGCCGCCAGTGCTGTGGTCGCGGTGGTGGCGGCGGGTGCGGTCATGGCCTCGGATCTGCCGGCGATCGCAGCTCCTGCCCCGTCGCCGACTCCGGTGAAAGAGCTCGACTCCGGCGCCACGTCAGCCCCGGACGCGGTGAGTGCGCGCGCCATCGCACGCATGTCCGGACGGACCGTCGAGATCATCGGCGAGCGGACCGAGACCTCGTCGACGTAGGCCCGTCCCGACGGGAGCATGACGCGTAGCGAGTTCGCAGGGCCTGTTTGGGTGCGCAAGGGGGATGACCAGACGGACCCGGCCTCGTGGGCGGCCGTCGACCTTCGCCTCGAGCTGGGGAAGGACGGCGCCGTTCGCCCCAAGGCGCACCCGCGAGACGTACGGATCAGTGGAGGCGATGACTCCGGCGAAGTCGCGCGGATGACCATCCCCGGCGGCTCGGTGGCCTTCCAGGGGATCGGCAGACTGCCGAAGCCTCGCTTGGAGGGCTCTCGGGCCACATACGAGAACGTCAAGCCGGGAGTCGACCTCGTCATCGAGGTGAACCGCGAAGGGTTCGAGCAGTTCTGGGTCCTGCGGGACCGGCCGGGCCGAGGGCGGACACCCCGCCAGTTGGACCTTTCGTTGGAGTTGGTGACGGACGGCTTGGACACGGTCGTCCGCGACGGCGGGCACGTCGACGTGGTGGACACCGCGGGAGCAACGGTGGCGACGCTGCCCATGCCGACCATGTGGGATGCGGTGGTGGATGCCACGTTGGCCCGACCGATCGCTGCTCCGGCCAGCCCTCTGTCGGGCATGGGAGCCGGTGAGCCGCCGAGCGTGCCGAAGGCGGCCAAGAACCAGCGGCGACCGCATCGACCTTCCGAGCAGCCCTACATCGCCGCGCAGGCGCAGCCGGCTACACCCCCGGTTCTCACAAACCTTCCGTCGAGCAGCCTGCCGCCACTGCCGGAGCCTGCGGTCGACGGGCCAACGGTGTCCGACGTCGTGTCGACCGGAGGCGGTGCGGCGCCCGAAGTCCGTCCGGTGGACACTCGGACCGAGAAAATGGGTCCGGGGCGGACCCGCATGACCTTCGAGCCGGACACGCGGTTCTTGGACGCCCAGTCGACTCGCTATCCGGTGGTCATCGACCCGCAGACCCGCGCCGGGACGCATTTCTCCACTTATGTGCAGTCGAATGTCTTCAACACGGATCACTCGGGGTTGTCCGAGTTGAAAATCGGAACGTACAACGACGGAGCTACGGTTGCGCGCAGTTTCCTGACGATGGACATGCGCGAGCTGCGCGACAAGACGATCCTCTCCAGTCGCCTGGCGCTGTGGAGCGTGCACTCGTGGTCCTGCGTGGCGCGCGATTGGGAAGTTTGGTGGACCGGCCGCTCCGGCGTCGAGACCCGGTGGGGTAATCAGCCGGGATGGCATCGCTGGTTGAGCACCTCGCCTGAGACCCGAGGGCACGGTGGATCGTGCGGTGACGGATGGGTGTACGCCGAGCTCACCGACGGTACGCAGCTGCTGGCCGACCGCAACGACGACTGGTGGGACCTCGGGCTCAAGGCCAAAGCGGAGAACGACAACTACGGGTGGAAGGTTTTCGACTCGAAGTACGCCCCCAACCCACCCCGGCTGGACGTCGATTTCCGCGACCGGCCCGACCCCGCCCGCGATTTGGAGATCACGAACTCCGGCACTGACAGTGCAGTCGATGGGTCGGCAGCTCGCGCCCGGAGATGAGCTTCGTCGCTTCGAGCCCTGCCGGGGGAACGGTCACCGGCTACTTCTACATCTATGAGGGCACCCGGCTGATCCTCGCCCAAGGTGTCGGCGTGCCATCCGGGCAGCGAGCGAAGCTTGTCGTTCCCGACGGGCTGCTGAAAGAAGGGCGCACGTACAAGTTCCGAGCGGCTACGCACGATGGCTTCACGTTCGGACCGGACGGGTGGAATCGTATATCGCCTGGATATGCGCCCGGCAAGGCGCTCGACATCAACGGCGGTTTCGAGCCCGGCATGCTGTTGCAGATCTGGGACTGGAATGGTCTCAAGCACCAGCGATTCGGGCTGCTTCCGACCGGAGACCGATCGGGGCACTTCACGTTCCAAGCTCGCAGCGGCGCCGGGGCGCTCGACGACAGCTGCTCCGGAACTTTCGGCACCCGGGTGAAAACCCATGATGTCCTCTACAACCACTGCCAGCAGTTCTTCCTCCAGCAAGCGGGCGCCTCCGCCGACGGGCTCTACCGGCTACTCGGCCGCGCCACGGGTCTGGCCATGGATGTCGATGCGGCCCGAACGACCAATGGCGCCTACGTGCAGATGTGGGGGGTCAACGGTGCGATCAACCAGAACTTCCGCATCGATCCTGCGGGTGACAATGGTCTGGAATCGCAGATCACGTTCCGCACGGACTTCACTGCACCTGGGGCTCCATTCCTCAGCTCGTCGAACTATCCAGCTGACGGAACCTGGAACGGAGCGGCTGGAACTCCCGCGTCGTTCACGTTCCGCCCGTCCACGAACAGCAGTGACCTCGTCGGGTACGAGTGGAACCTCGACGCCGCCCCGGTGGCCACCAACTTCGTCCCGAACTCCGGTACGGCGACGATCTCCGTACCTATGGACAAGAACGGCCCCCGCACCCTGCAGGTCGTGGCGAAGGACCACGCGGGTAACCGGTCCGCAGTCGCCAGCTACAAGTTCAACGTCGGCAGGGCGGGGATCACGCAACCGGCCGCCGGACACCACGCGGTTCGCAGGGTCCGCCTGTCCTTCGACGGTGACGCGGCGTGGACCCACGTCAAGTACACCTACCGCCGCGGCGAGCAGGCGCTGACGGAGAACCCTGTGCCGCTGTCGCACCTGACCAAGGCCGACGGCTCGGCGATGACGAGCGCCGACGGGTTCCTCCCCGCGGTCGACGTCAAGCAGCTCGCGGTGTGGGACGTCGGCGCCACGCTGGGCTTCCTCGGGGGGCCGGTGCAGGTGCGCGCGACCATGCGCGATGCCAGCGGGGGCACCTACCAGACGCCGTGGGTGTCGTTCACCCTCGACCGGGACGCCTCCGGTGCTGCCGGGACCGGCATCGGGCCCGGCGACGTCAACCTCCTCACTGGTGACTACGTGCACGGCACCACCGACGCCGCGGAGGCCGGCCTCTCGGTGAGCCGGACGACGTCGTCCCGCACTCCGAACAGTGGCCTCCAGCTCCAGGCGGAGCAGCTGACCGCCAACCAGGCGACGGTGGACACTGACGCTGCCGGCTTCGTCGGATCGGGGACGACTGTCACCCGAGTGGCCGACCGCGGCCACGCCAAGGCGGGCGCGCTGCGGGTCGTGCCCACGAACGACGCCTCGTCCACCGACACCTACGCCGCAGTGGGCGGCACCAGCGGTCTGCAGACCAAGCTCACTGCCGGACGCTCCTACCGGGTCTCCGGCTGGGTCTACGTCCCGGCACCGACCGGCCTCGACCCGCCTGGCGCCGACAACGGTCTGCGGATCGTCGTCGCCGCCAAGGGCGCCGATGGATCCTGGACCTATCAGCGTTCGGAGAAGGCTGGTTACACCGACGCCTGGCAGCAGCTCAGCCTCGACCTCACCGTTCCCACCGGCGCCACGGACGCCGTGGTCCGCCTGTACTCCGGATTCGCCGGGGGTTCGGGCAGGGAAGTGTTCTTCGACGACCTGTCGGTGCGCCAGCTGTGGGCGCCGTTCGGGTCGGCCTGGTCCACCGGCGTGGCCGCCGACGTCGCCGGGACCGACTACGTCAGGATCTCGTTGGCCGACCCGGAGGTCGTGCAGGTCGACTTCTCCGGCGGCGGGAAGATCTGGTTCTCCAAGGGTCCCAACGGCTGGTGGCCCGAGTTCGGCGCCGAGTCCCTCACCCTCACGCAGCCGGAGGCCGACGTCTTCCAGTTGGCGGAGCTGGACGGCACGCTGACCGTCTTCCGTCGCGCGACCGCCGGCGTCGGTGACTGGCTCGTCGAGTCGACCTCGCCGCCGGCCGAGTTCGCGACCACCCGCTACACGTACGAGACGACGCCCCTAGGCGTCACCCGGATGAAGCGTGCCGTCGCCCCGGCCCAGCCCGGCATCGACATGGGCGCGTGCGCAACCGCGGGGACCCCGCCGCGCGGCTGCGTCGTCCTCGAGTACG
Source organism: Blastococcus sp. TBT05-19 (assembly GCF_003319095.1). Lineage (GTDB taxonomy): Bacteria > Actinomycetota > Actinomycetes > Mycobacteriales > Geodermatophilaceae > Blastococcus. The sequence continues at coordinate 373,641 of NZ_QOHI01000003.1, forward strand.
ACTACGCGCCGCCGACGACGGTCAAGCCGAGCGGTCTGGGCGACTACCCGGAGCAGGTCCGGCAGGTCCGCATGTGGACGACGGATCCAGCGACCGGAACGGTGTCCGCGGAAGCAGTGGCGCAGTACGCCTACGACGGCCAGGGCCGACTCCGCGAGGTGTGGGACCCCCGCATCTCCCCGGCGCTGAAGACGGCGTATGGCTACGACGACGAAGGCCGCGTCACGTCGCTGACCCCGGTTGGTGAACTGCCCTGGGCGTTCAGCTATGGCAAGGCCGGAGCCACGGTCACCGGGAGCGGTGACTGGATCGACCCCAACCCCGGTCGGCTGCTACAGGTCTCCCGTGCGTCCCTCGTCGAGGGCTCGCTGAACGAGGCCGGTGCGGTGAACCGCACGAGCGTCGTCTACGCGGTGCCGACCACTCGGGGAGCCGGTGGTCCCTACGACCTCGGGCCCGATGCCATCCGGGCGTGGAACCAGAGCGAGGCGCCGACCGATGGCACGGCGGTCTTCGGGCCGGACTCCGCGCCGAACCTGTCAACGGCGACGGCTGACGCACCCGGCCGGGACGGCTACGGCAGCGCCACCGTCCACTACTTGAATGCGGCGGGGCGCACCGTGAACACCGCGACCCCCAAGGGTCCGGACGTGCCGGTGGAAGGCTTCATCGACACGCAGCAGTACGACAAGTGGGGCAACGTCGTCTCCTCTCTCGAGGCGACGAACCGTCTGCTCGCGCTGCGGAAGCTGACGGATGCCGGTGCGCAGCTGGCCCGGCTGAGCCTCGACACGAACACGTCTTCCGCGCAGGCGGCGGAGGCGCTGAGCACCCTCACCCGGTACTCCTCCGACGGCATGGACGTGTTGGAGACGGTCGGTCCGACGCAGCTGCTGGCTATCGGCAACGACCCGAACAGCGTCCAGCCGGTGCGCGACGTCACGAAGAACGTCTACGACGAGGGCAAGCCGGAGGGGCTGAACTACCACCTCGTCACCACGCAGACGGAAGGCGTGAAGCGAACCGACGGCACGCTCGCTGACGGGACCGTCACCCGGAACGGCTACGACGTGCCGCTCGGCTGCCCGGTAGGCAGTACCAGCGGCTGGGGAGTCGGTGGTCGGGGCCACGGACTGCCGACCACGGTGACGTTCGATGCGACGGGGGCGAAGCTCACCAGCACGGTCTGCTACGACCAGCAGGGAAGGGCGACCGAGTCCCGTCGCCCGGGCGCCGCATCCTCGGACGCCGGCACCACGCGGACGATCTACTGGACCGCTGGACCGAACTCCGACGACGTCGCCTGCGGCGGGCGGCCGGAGTGGGCCGGCTTCCCGTGCGTGACGCGCAACGGCGGTCCCGTCAAGGATGTGGATCCGGCCCGGATGGGCGACAACCTCCCGGTGAAGCGCATCCTCTCCTACTCGCGCTACGGCAGCGCGGAGCGCGTGGAGGAGTCGGCCACGGGTCCCATGAACGGTGTCGCTACCACGCAGGTGCGCACGACGGTCACGACGTACGACAAGGCCGATCGCGTCATCTCGGTGCGGATGGATTTCGCAGAGACCGGTCACACCCCGGTTCAGGGCCGGACGACCACCAACGTCTACGACGCGGCCAGCGGCGACGTCGTTCGCATGGAGGCCACCGAGAACGGTGCGCTCGTCCACGCGGTAACCAAGCAGCTGGACATGCTTGGTCGTCTCGTCGAGTACAACGACGGCAACGGCGTCGTCACGAGCACCCGCTACGACGATCAAGGCCGGCCCAAGCGGGTGACCGACGACAAGCTGAAGACGTGGACGGAGTTCGACTACGACCGGGTGAAGGAGCCTCGTGGCTTCGTCACCTCGGTCAAGGACTCCGTCGCCGGGACGATTTCCGCCGAGTACGGCCCGGATGGTCAGCTGGTGCGCCAGAAGATGCCAGGCTCGGTGACGCTGGCTATCGGGTACGACCCGGCCGGCGTCGCAACGTCGCGCACCTACACCGCTCCGGATGGACCGGACGACGACACGCTCGAGGACATCATCGATGCCTCGTCCATCGTCGAAAACGGCGCCGGGCAGTGGGTCACGCACCGGACGTCGGCGACGTCCGAGCAGTATGCGTATGACGCGCTGGGCAGGCTGACAGACGTCCAGGAGGTCGTGAAGGCGGCCGCGCCGGTCTGCAACTGGCGGCGCTACACCTGGAACGACCGGGCCGGACGCGAGTCGATGGCGACGTCGCGGGCGGCGGGCGAGACGTGCGTCGACCCGGCTGCCTCCACGACGACGGAGCGGACGCAGTACAGCTACGACAGCGCCGATCGGCTGAAGGGCTCGTCGGGCGCGCAGGCCGGCACCTACACCTACGACCCGCTGGGCCGGATCACGACCGCCCCGGTGGTCAGCAACCCCGGTGCCGTCGTCAAGAACACGTATCACTCGAACGACCTGATCGCGGCACAGCAGATCGACGGTGTGGCTCGCGTGACGTGGGGTGTCGATGCGCTGCACCGGTTCACGGAGTTCACCTCCGAGGCATGGGTGAACGGTGCGTGGGCCAACGCGGTGAGCAAGGTCAACCACTACGACTCTGACAGCGACTCACCCGCGTGGATCGCCGAGGACAAGACGCTGGACACCGCGGTCACCCGGTTCGTAGACGGCCTGGATGGGCAGCTGGCGCTGGAGACCGGCAAGTCCGGCGCCCGGGTGCTGCAGCTCGTGGATCTGCACGGCGACGTCATGTCCACGCTGCCTCTGCAAGACGACGTGAACACTGCCGACCTGACCGGGCCGCGGTACAAGGCGTCGGATGAGTTCGGCAATCCGACGGACCTGACCACCGGTGGGCGGGTCGCCTCGACAGGGGCAGCCCCGGGCAAGGACGGCCGCTACGGCTGGCTCGGTGGGGCGCAGCGATCGTCGGAGGCGCTGGCCGGTGTGGTGATGATGGGGGTGCGGCTGTACGACCCGGCGACCGGCCGGTTCTGGTCGACCGATTCCGAGCCTGGGGGCAACGCCACCGCGTATGACTACTGCTCGGCCGACCCGGTCAATTGCACCGACCTGGACGGGCGGTGGGGCTTCTTCAAGAAGCTGGTGAAGAACGTCGCCAAGAAGGTCGCCAAGGTTGCCGAGGTCGCCTCCAACATCCCCGGCCCGATCGGCTCGCTGTCGGCGGCAGTGTCGGCCGGCGCTTACGCCGCAACCGGCAACAAGAGCAAGGCCCTGGAGATGGGCATCACCGCAGCGGCGGCGATGATCCCCGGCGGAGGCGCGGCGGTGAAGGCCGGCTTCAAGATGGCCCGAGCTGCGGGGAAGACGTCGGCGAAGGCAGGGCGGGCCGGAAGCGCCTGCCGAGTGTCGAACAGCTTCACGCCCGAGACGCCGGTACTCATGGCCGACGGCACCACGGTCCCCATCAGCGACATCGAAGTCGGAAACCTGGTCGTCGCGAGAGATCCGCTCACCGGCGAGACGACCGCCCAACCAGTGCTGGACGTGATCGTCGGCCAGGGCGACAAGCACCTGATCGAGGTGGTCACCGCGCCAGCACCGGCTGGCGAACGCGAGGAAGGGCAGGTCGCCGATGTCGATCCGCGTGCCGACACCTGGACAGCCACCGCCAATCATCCCATTTGGGTAGAGGAGCAAGGCTGGACCGAGGCGGACGATCTCGCCGTCGGTGACCTGCTCCAGGGCGCCACCGGCGAACTACGCATCGTCCAAGACGTCGAAGACCACGGCTGGATGCACGACCAGACCGTCTATAACCTGAGCGTTGCCAGCGTTCATACGTACGTTGTCGGCGCCGTCGGTGGACGCACCCTGGTGCACAACTGTAGTGATTTCATCGATCCGTCGACTGTTCGATTCACTCAACAAACCATATCTAAGAACTTTTCGGGCGGCGGGTCGGTGCTTGAGTTGGCGAATAACCTCCGCACCGGAGCTGTTAGGGCTAGTGACATATCACCCGTCAGGCTGGTCAAGAAGGGGGGGAGTCTCTACTCGCTGGACAACCGAAGACTCATGGCTTTCCAAAAGGCCGGCGTACTCATGCCCTACCGGATGGCTACCAGGGCTGAGCGGGCCAGCGCCACGGTGCAGAGGACATTCAAGATGGGCACGCGCAAGCCAAAGTGGAACTAGCCAATGTAACTCATGGACTCAAGGAGTGATGGTGGGAGAGCTTCGGATTCGCCTCTTGCACGGCCGCGTTGCCGAGATAAGATCGGGGAGTCGGTACGGATTTCTGATGGTTGACGTCACAGACGAATGGGACGATGGTGTGCCATCTCCGGTGCTCGCCATATCTATTCGATGGATTGACAATGGTGTCCCGGGAGCGTGGGACAACGTGGTGTTCGAAGACGCTCTTTCTGCAGCGACCGCGCTGGAGCAGGGGAAATTTGTAGAGCGGCCCACGTCGGTGAAGGAGGAGTACTCGATCAGCTGGCTGTCCGGCGCGGACGCCGAGAAGATCGGCAGCCAATACTTTGATGAGGGCCATCTCGCAGACTTGCTGAACAAGTTCGACGCCGTTGAAGATCTCAGATCGCTGTTATCCTTCGTGCAGGCCCTGCATGTATCTCCTGCTGTGGATGTATCGGTTACGGCCAGCGAGTTGCTTCGAGATATGGCTATGTTCATCGACAACGCCAAGGATGACATTCTCTCGCAGTATCACGACCTCTCTCCTCGCGCATGGAAACTCGTTGCACATTTGCTTTACGCGGCAGCACCTGAGGCCGCCGGGGATTCATCGGCCTAAAGCATCGGGTGATCCACGGAAGCGTCCTGACAACGCGAAGCCCGTGGCCGGTTTCCGCGGGTTGTGTCTACAACTCCGTAGTGGCGGCGCTGTGCTCGCGAGTACGGGGCACCCGGCCAGTGGTGACTACTCGAGGTCGCTCTATACCCGCACGCGCAGTGCCGGGAGGGACGCTCTGCCCCTCGAGCGACCGCATGGCGTTGTTCGACCGCGCGTCCGCAAGAGGAGAGGGGTGCTGAGCTCCGTACGGTCGTCCATGGCCTCCCCTCGTGCCAGGAGCGGGCGGGCTAGGCCCGGACGATTCCCGCCACCGGCCCGCCGCCCGAGGGTCCCTGGTGCACCGCGGCCACGGACGCAAGCACCGCCGCGGTCATCAGCCCTGTCTGCGCTGACGGCGATTGCCCGTGCGGCGCTGTCGGAGGACGCGGTCGCCTGGCTGGGCGCGGGGCAGCTCGAGACCTGGGTCGTTCACGCGAATGCTGAGGAGCTGTCCGCTCTGCAGCAGGCGGCCCGGGGGAGCCGGCTCTGCGGCGAGCGCTCGCCTACGTAATTACGCCATAGGCTCTGTGGGCGACGGCGGCGGGCGCTGCTGAACCTGCGTCCTGGCTCGCGGCCCGGGATGAGTCGCTCGGCGAGGATCGGTGCGGCGGGACTGGCGCGACCTGGGCCGAAGCTCCACGGTGACGCGAGAGGTCAGCGCTCGTCCAGCAGGCCGAGCAGGTAGCTGCCGTAGCCGCTCTTGCCCAACGGCTCGGCGATGGCGCGCAGGCCGGCGTCGTCCAGCCAGCCGTTGCGCCAGGCGACCTCCTCGATGCAGCCGATCTTGAGGCCCTGCCGCTCCTCGACCACGGACACGAACTCGGTGGCCTGGCGCAGCGAGGCGAAGGTGCCGGTGTCGAGCCAGGCGGTGCCGCGGTCCAGCGCGGTGACGGTGAGCCGGCCCTCGCGCAGGTAGTGCTCGTTGATCGCGGTGATCTCCAGCTCGCCGCGGGCGCTGGGGGTTATGCCCTTCGCGACCTCGACGACGTCGCCGGCGTAGAAGTACAGCCCCGGGACGGCGTAGGAGCTCTTGGGCTTCGCCGGCTTCTCCTCGATGGAGAGCACCCGGCCGTCGCCGTCGAACTCCACGACGCCGTACTCCTGCGGGTTCGCCACGTGGTAGGCGAAGACATGCCCGCCGGCGGGGGCGGGCAGCCGGGAGAGCGCGGTGCCCAGACCCGCGCCGTAGAAGATGTTGTCGCCCAGGACCAGCGCCGCGGGCTCGCCGCCGAGGAACTCCGCGCCGATCAGGAACGCCTGCGCCAGGCCCTCGGGCTTCGGCTGCACGGCGTACTCGATGCGCATGCCCAGCCGGCTGCCGTCGCCGAGCAGGTGGCGGAACGCGTCGGAGTCACCGGGTGTGGTGATGACCAGCACCTCGCGCACCCCGGCCATCATCAGCGTGGAGAGCGGGTAGTAGATCATCGGCTTGTCGTAGACCGGCATGAGCTGCTTGCTCACGGCCTGCGTGATGGGGAACAGACGGCTCCCCGTGCCACCGGCCAAGATGATCCCGCGCATGGGCACGAACCGTAGGCGATGGCGGCGGCTCAGAGGGGCGGACCGCCGAGCCACAGCCTCCCGACGAGTGAGGTGCCCCCGGGCGTGCCGACGGGCTCCCAGCGGGTCGACCAGCCCATCGCGTGCAGCTGCACGACCGCGGCGCCCACGACCGCCCCGAGGTTGAGCGCGGTCGCCACGGTCACGGCGTCGGAGAGGTGCACGTCGACCACGCCGTCGTCCTCGCCGCCGTAGCGGAGCACGACCGGGAACTCCGGCAGAGCGGCGGCGGCCACGCGGAAGGCCTCGGCGACGGCGTCCCGGTCGCCGGGGCGCGGGACGAGGTCGGGTTCCGGCGCGCGGGAGGGGACGACGTCGCGCGAGCCGTAGGGGAACAGGTCGTCGGCGGGCAGCCGCACCAGCGGCCGGGTGCCCACGTCGTCGGCCGGTCGCCGCAGGGGGAGGCCCCGCACCACGGCCACCGGGACACCGGCCAGCTTGCCCTTCACCAGGTCGGCGGCCGAGGCGATCTCGTCGACCACGGCGGTCCGGGTCGTCTCCAGCCGGTTGCCGTGCGCGTCCACCGCGCCGCGGTGGTCCTCGAGGGCCTCGATCCCGGCCGCGCCGACCGCCACGTCGGTCAGCCCCTCGCGCCAGGTGCGGCCGAAGGTGTCGGTGACCACCACCGCGACGTCCACCCCGGCCAGCTCCTTCAGCCGCGCGCGCAGCCGGCGCGCCGAGGCGTCGGAGTCCTCCGGCAGCAGGACCAGTGCGTCGGCCGACACGTTGGAGGCGTCGATCCCGGCCGCGGCCACCACCCAGCCGTGCCGCGTCTGCACGATCCTCAGCGGGCCGCGGCGGGCGACGACCCGCACCGTCTCGTCGTCCACGGCGCGCTGGCGGGCGGCCTCCCGGTCCGCGCCGGGCTCGACGCGGACCAGCCGGCCCTCCACCTTGGACACGACCTTCGAGGTGACGACGACGACGTCGCCGTCGGCGATCCAGGGCGCGGCCGACGCGATCGCGGCGGCGAGGTCGTCACCGGGTGCGAACTCCGGCAGCCCGGGGACGGGGAGGACCGAGATCCCGGCCGGCGCGTCGGTCACCGGGTGCAGGCGTCGAGGGCGGCCCGGGCGAGGGCCTCGGTCGCCTCGGGGGAGGACATCATCAGCGGCCGGGGGTGCACGTCCACGCCCGGCACGTCGGCGGCGTCGTCCTCGGCGACCAGCCAGGCGTCCAGCAGCCCGCCGTCGGACCGCGCGCCGTAGTGCCGGCCCACGCCCTCGGCGCTCACCTCGATGCCCATGGCGGGCAGGCACCGGTCGGCCATGCCGCGCACCACCGCGCCGCCGACGACGGGGGAGACGCCCGCGATCCGGGCCGGTGAGGCGACCAGCGCCTCGCGCAGGCCGGGCACGCCGAGCACGGTGCCGATCGAGACGACGGGGTTCGACGGCGCCAGCAGGACCGCGTCGGCCGCCGCGAACGCCTCGACGACGCCGGGGGCGGGACGCGCCGCGTCCACGCCCACCTGGACGAACGCCGCCGGGTCGAGGGCGGCGCGGTGGCGCACCCACCACTCCTGGAAGTGGATCGCCTGCGGCCGGCCGCTGTCGGGATCGGTGACCACGACGTGGGTCTCCACCCGCTGGTCGCTCATCGGCAGCACGGTCACGCCGGGCTGCCAGCGGGCGCACAGGGCGGCGGTGACCGCGGAGAGCGGGTAGCCGGCGTCCAGCATGCGGGTGCGCACGAGGTGCGTGGCCAGGTCGCGGTCGCCCAGGCCGAACCACGTGGGATCGGCGTCGTAGGCGGCCAGCTCCTCCTTGACCGTCCAGCTCTCCCCGGCCCGGCCCCAGCCGCGCTCCTCGTCGATGCCGCCGCCGAGGGTGTACATGACCGTGTCGAGGTCCGGGCAGATGCGCAGGCCGTGCATCGTCACGTCGTCGCCGGTGTTCACCACGGCGGTGATCTCCGCCTCAGGAGCCGCCGCGCGGACACCTCGGAGGAAACGAGCCCCTCCGGTCCCACCGGCCAGCACGACGATCTGCACGAAACGCATGGTGCCTGATGAGCACTTGTCGACTGTTCGCCGGGCGTGTCGAGGGGTGCCACGAGATGTGACGAACGGGGTGGGGCTGGTGGGGCTGGTGTGGCGTGTCGCTTACACCGGGCAAAGTTGACGACCGGGCAACGACACGCGTGTAATTCCGGCGGTGTCAACGAGTGCTGAACGGCCCGGGAACGTCCTGCCGGCCGAGCACCGGGACGAGAGCGAGAGGGGACGCACCGTCATGGCAGAGGTGTCGTGGTTGAGCGATTACGTGAACGGGACCGAGCGGTCGGCCGACCGTCTGGGGGCCACCGCGGCCGTCCAGGGGATGCAGGCCGTGGGACAGGGCACGGGTCAGCCTTTCGTGGGGTTCCTGGGCTTCGGTCTCGAGGCCGACGCGCAGTCCTGGCAGGAGCAGGCGCTGTGCGCCGAGACCGACCCGGAGGCGTTCTTCCCCGAGAAGGGCGGCTCGACCCGCGAGGCCAAGAAGATCTGCACCGGCTGCGAGGTCAAGGCCCAGTGCCTCGAGTACGCGCTGTCCAACGACGAGCGCTTCGGCATCTGGGGCGGGCTGTCCGAGCGTGAGCGCCGCCGGCTCCGCCGCCGCGCGATCTGATTCAAGGACCCCTCGCCCCCCACCGCTCGCAGGCTCGCGGCGGGGCCCTGCGAGGGGCCGTTCCATCCGCTTGCCGCAGCCGCCGACGTCCCCTCGTCGGCGGCTGTGGTTGTGTTCGGGGCATGCCCGACCGCACCGCCCGCGTGGTCAGCGGGCGCGCCCGGGTGGTCCGCGAGGTCCGGGCCGCCGGCCCGCTGATGGCCCGGCTCGCCGCCCCGCCCACCGCCCGCGGACCGTGGCTCACCGCGGTCCTCAACCAGGGCGCCGCGCACCGCTGGTCCGGCCGGCCCGTCGCCGTCGTCGTCGACGGCGCGCCGCACGACCCGCCGCGGGCGGCGGGCTTCCTGCTCGTGCGGCGCCGCGGCCCGCTCGCCGTCGTCGAACTGCTGGGCGGGTCCACCCGACCGCTGCCGGGCGGCCGGCCCACCGCCCGCCTGCTCGCCCGGGACGACGACGCCGCCGAGCTCCTCGCCGCCGGCATCGTGGAGCTGCTCGCCTCGCTGCGCGGGCCGGTCACCCTCCGCCTGTCCGGTCTCCCGCTGGGGGACCCGACGATCCGCGCTCTCGGATCCCGGCTGCCCACGGCCGAGATGGCCAACGTGCGCAGCACCCGCCTGGTCGACGACCTGGACGCCGCCGGCCGGGTCGAGCGCTCCCGCGACCCCCGCGTGGTCGAACGGCTGCTACCCCGGTTCCTGGACGCCGAGCCCGACCGCCGGTCGCGGGACTTCCTGCGCGCCACCGCCCGGCTGCACGCCGCACTGGGTCAGCTGGAGGTCGCGGTCCTCGACGCCGACCGGGGCGCGCTGCTGACGCTGGTCGACGGGACCGACCGCTGGCCCTGGCTGGGAATCGGCGCCGACCTGGGCGCGGAGATGGGCGCACCGCTGGTGGGGCTGACCGTCGCGCCCCGTGCGTGGCCGGGCCTGCCGTGGATCAGCCCGCGCTGAGCTCGCCGCTCACCGGCGCGGTGCCGGTGCCGATCCGCACCTGGCCGCTGGCCTCGCCGTCGACGTCGGTGAGCGCCAGCTCCACGTCGTAGACCCGCCCGGTCGGCTCGGGCGCCGTGCCGGCCGGGCGCAGCTCGGTCGCGGCCGGACCCCGGACCAGGAGCCGGTCCCCGTCGCGCTCGACGACCAGCTCCGGCGACGTCAGCTCCGCGTGCTCCACGAGCGAGGGCACGCAGCCGGCCGCTCCCGGGTCCTCGGGCGGCGCCGCGGCGAGGCAGTTCCAGGTGGGCAGCCGCAGCTCCAGCCGCCCCGTGCCGCCGTCGGTCGCGAGCCGCAGCTCGGGATAGGTCACCGTGATGCCGACCGCCCGCTGCTCGAGCACCAGTCCACCGCCGGTGAGCCGGCCCTCGGTGCCACCGGCCGGAGGCGTGGGCGCCGGTTCGGACGCGGACGGGCGGGCGGCGGTGTCGCGGTCCGGCGCGCGGCTGCCCACCGCCACCGCGGCGGCGAGCCCGACCAGGACCAGGGCGGCGAGCGCCAGCACCGCCAGCGGCCGGAGCCCGCGCTCGTCCGCCGTCCGCGCCGGTCCGGGCGCAGGCGGGGGAGGTGGCGGCGCGAGCGCCGCCCAGCTCCCGGTCGCCGGTTCCGCGGGCCGGGTGCCCGGAGGGTGCTCCAGGAAGTCGGCCAGGTCGTCCACCCGCGGCCCGGCAGGGGTGTCGGCCGGCGGGGGAGGGGGGCGACGGCGGGCGGCGAGCACCGCCGCGACGACGGCGGCCGCCAGCAGCACGCCCAGCACCGTGCCGAGCACGAGCCAGGCGGCGCTGCCGGCGATCGGGACGTCCATCGCGGTCAGCATCTCAGCCCGCCCGCGCGCACCTCCCGGTCAGCCGGTGGGGTCGATCTCCTCGGGGTCGCGGCCCAGCAGCGTGGCGATCTGGTCGACGACGACGTCTCGGACCAGATCGGCGAGGTCCTCGCGGTCGTTGGCCCGCAGCTCCAGCGGCCGCCGGTAGACGACGACGCGCGGCGGCAGCTCCTGGCCCTGCTCCCGCCGGGCGGGCAGCACCCGCGCGAGCGGCACGCCGCCGTCGTCGAGCACGTCGCTGTCGAGGACGACCTCGTCGGGGTCGGTGTGCTCCACCCACGGCACGTCCTCGACGGCGAACTCCACCCCGGCCAGCTCGCGCTCCCAGCGGCGCTCCAGGTCCTCGACCGCGTCGAGCACGAGGTCGTCGAACGCCTCGCCGCGGCTGCGCGCCAGCGGCACCTCGTCCGGCACCAGGCGTCCGCGCAGGCCGCGGCCGTGCCGGTCGCGGCGGGAGCGGGCGGGACGACGCCGGGAGGAGCTCATGACGGCCCGAAGCGTACGGCGAGGGGCGACACGCCGGGCCCCGGAACGAGTTCGGCGACGATTTCCCCGGTCGCGCCGCGGAGGGCCGCAACCCGCGCCCGACCGGTGACGATGCCCACGGGACCATCGTGCAGGATGGTGCGCGGCGGTCCGAATACCGGTGCGCCTGCTGTCGCACACCGCGCAGCGGGATTACTGTGCCTGTCGTGAGGAACCGGTGGTGAGGCAGTCACGTCGCTGCTCGCGCAGCGGCTGCGCGCAACCGGCAGCGGCGACCCTGACCTACGTCTACGCGGAGTCGACCGCTGTCGTGGGCCCGCTCGCGACGTTCTCGGAGCCGCACAGCTACGACCTGTGCGAGTTCCACGCGGAGCGGCTGACCGTGCCGCGCGGCTGGGAGGTCGTCCGGCACGAGATCGACCTCGACGACGCGGGCCCGACCGGCGACGACCTGCTCGCGCTGGCCGACGCGGTCCGCGAGGCAGCCCGTCCGGAGCCCCCGCGCGACCCCGCGGACGACGGCAGCGGCATCCGCCGGGGCCACCTGCGGGTCCTGCCCGACCTCCCGTAACGGCTCAGCCCTCGACCCGGTCGCGGAGCAGGGCCGTCGAACGGGCCCGAGGTCCACGGTGCCGGCTCCTTCCCGGCAGTGCCGGGGGGATCTCGCCGGCAGAGTCCGGATCCGACCGGCACGGTGGGCGCGCGTGGGGGCAGTGAGGTCCTTATAGGCTCGTGCGCGTGGCAGACCTGTCCGCGCTGATCAAGGCCTACGACGTGCGCGGCGTCGTCCCCGACCAGTGGGACGAGTCGGTGGCCCGGGCGATCGGCGCCGCCTTCGCCGAGTTCGTGCGCGCCGACTCCGGTGCCACCACCGTGGTGACCGCCCACGACATGCGCGAGTCCTCGATCCCGCTGTCCCGCGCCTTCGCCGAGGGCGTGATCGCCCGCGGCCTCGACGTCGTGGAGGCCGGCCTCGGCTCGACCGACCTGCTGTACTTCGCCGCCGGCTCGCTGGACCTCCCGGGCGCGATGTTCACCGCCAGCCACAACCCGGCGCAGTACAACGGCATCAAGATGTGCCGGGCGGGAGCGGCGCCCATCGGCCAGGACTCGGGGCTGGTCACCATCCGCGAGTGGGCCGAGCGCGACGACTACGAGCGCGTCCCCGACCGGGTCGGCTCGGTGTCCGCCCGCGACGTGCTCGCCGAGTACGCCGCGCACCTGCGCTCGCTGGTCGACCTGTCGGGGATCCGGCCGCTGAAGGTCGTCGTCGACGCGGGCAACGGCATGGGCGGGCACACCGTGCCGGTCGTCCTCGCCGGCCTGCCGCTCGACGTCGTCCCGCTGTACTTCGAGCTCGACGGCTCGTTCCCCAACCACGAGGCCAACCCGCTGGACCCGGCGAACCTGGTGGACCTGCAGGCCGCCGTGACCGAGCACGGCGCCGACATCGGCCTGGCCTTCGACGGCGACGCCGACCGGGTCTTCGTCGTCGACGAGCGCGGCGAGCCGGTCAGCCCGTCGGCGATCACCGCCCTCGTTGCCGTGCGGGAGCTGGCGAAGGGCCGCGGGACGACGATCATCCACAACCTGATCACCTCGCGCGGGGTGCCCGAGATCGTCCGCGAGCACGGCGGTCAGCCGGTGCGGACCCGGGTGGGGCACTCGTTCATCAAGGCCGAGATGGCCCGCACGGACGCGGTGTTCGGCGGCGAGCACTCCGCGCACTACTACTTCCGCGATTTCTGGCGGGCCGACACGGGCATGCTCGCCGCCATGCACGTGCTCGCCGCGCTGGGGGAGCAGGCCCGCCCGCTGTCGGACCTCACCGCCGCCTACGCGCGCTACGCCGCCTCGGGGGAGATCAACTCCACCGTCGCCGACGCGCCGGCGCGGGTGGCCGAGGTGCGGGAGATCTTCGAGGCCGAGGGCGCGACCTTCGACGAGCTGGACGGGCTCACCGTCGAGCTCCCCGACGGCGCGTGGTTCAACCTGCGGGCCAGCAACACCGAGCCGCTGCTGCGGCTGAACGTGGAGGCGCCGGACGTGGCGCGGATGACCGAGCTGCGCGACCGGGTGCTCAGCACCGTGCGCACGGAACAGGAGCAGAGATGACCACCACCCCCGGCGCCGCGGCGAGCGGCCCCCTCGGCCTGGACGCCGACCTGCTCTCGATCCTGGCCTGCCCCGACACCCACCACACCCCGCTGACCGTCGACGAGGCGGCCGGCGAGCTGGTGTGCGCCACCTGCGGCCGCGGCTTCCCCGTGCGCGACGGCATCCCGGTGCTCCTGCTCGACGAGGCGCGGCAGCGCGGGTGAGGACGGGCTCGCGATGACCTCGCCCGAGATCGCCGAGGAGGTCCTCGACGACCTGGACCTGCTGCGCGCGCGGGACCCCCGCGGGCTGCTGCCGGCCGTGGCCGGCGCCGGTGCGCAGGTGCGCGAGACGTCCCGGCTGACCGACGAGGCGAACTTCTCCCGGGTCACCGACGGCGGGCGCCCGCGCGGCCTGATCATCGTCGCCCGGCGCGAGGGCGCGGTCGCCGCGTCGGTGCTGCGGGCGCTGCTCGGGCCGTCGAGCCCGGTGACGGTGGACGTCGTCCCGGGACCGGCGCTGCCCGTGTGGGCGGGGCCGAGCGACATCGCGGTGGTGGTCACCCGCACCGGTGAGGGCAGCTACGCCGTCGGCCCGGCGTACGAGGCCGCCCGCCGCGGGGTCTCCGTGGTGGGCGTCGGCGCCGAGGACGCGCCGCTGCACGCCGCGTGCGCGAGCGCCCGCGCGCCCTACGTGGCGCTGCCGCGCACCCGCGTGCGGCACACCACGCTGTGGTCGCTGCTGACCCCCATGCTCCGGCTGGCGACCGACCTCGGGCTGCTCGCCGCCGGGGTGGCCGACCCCGACGAGGTCGCCGCCGCGCTGGACCAGGTGGCCGAGGAGTGCGGTCCGGCCCGCGAGTCGTTCGTCAACCCGGCCAAGACGCTGGCCCTCGAGCTCCTCGACGCCCTGCCGGTCATCGCCGCCGAGGGCCCGCTGGCCGGTGCCGCGGCGACGCGGATCGCCGATCAGCTGGCCACCCTCGCGGGGCTCCCGGCGACCGGCTTCCGGCTGCCCGACCAGCGGGTGGCCGCCTGCGCCGTCCTCGGCGGGCCGCTGGCCCCGCACGAGGAGGACGACTTCTTCCGGGACCGCGCCGACGATCCCGGCCGGCGGCTGCGGCTCCTCACGATCCGCGACCGCGAGGCCGGCGGGCACGGCGGCGCGGGCGAGCGCGAGCCGCGCTCGGCGGGAGAGGCGATGCAGCAGGTGCTGCGGACCGCCGCGGCGCACAACGTCCCGGTCAGCGGCCTGGCCGAGCACGGCGACCCCGACCGGTTCCCCCGCCTCCCGGGGGTGGCCCGCCAGCTGGCCGTCGCCGACTTCACCGCCGTCTACCTGGCGCTGGTGCTCGACACCGAGCGCGCCCTCGGGTCCTGACCGCGCACAGCGGAGCGGGACGGGCGACCATCACTGCAGCAGCACGGACGTGCTGACCGATCGGAAGGACTTCCCGTGGCGGGTGGACTCGTAGCGCTCCTGGACGACGTGGCGGTGCTGGCGCGAGCCGCCGCCGCGTCGATCGACGACATCGGCGCCGCCGCCGGCCGGGCCAGCATGAAGGCCGCCGGGGTCGTCGTGGACGACACCGCCGTCACCCCGCAGTACGTGCACGGCCTCAACGCCGACCGCGAGCTGCCGATCATCCGGAAGATCGCGCTGGGCTCGCTGCGCAACAAGCTGCTGATCATCCTCCCGGCGATCCTGCTGCTCAGCCAGTTCCTCCCGTGGCTGCTCACCCCGATCCTGATGATCGGTGGCGCCTACCTCTGCTACGAGGGCGCGGAGAAGATCTGGCACCGGGTCAGCGGGCACGCCGAGGCCCACGCGACGGTCGAGGACGCCCTGCCGGACGAGAAGACCATCATCTCCGGCGCCGTGCGGACCGACTTCATCCTGTCCGCCGAGATCATGGTCATCAGCCTCAACGAGGTGGCCAGCGAGGCGTTCGTGTCCCGGGCGCTCATCC
Source organism: Blastococcus sp. TBT05-19 (assembly GCF_003319095.1). Taxonomy (GTDB): domain Bacteria; phylum Actinomycetota; class Actinomycetes; order Mycobacteriales; family Geodermatophilaceae; genus Blastococcus. Next base: position 388,980 of record NZ_QOHI01000003.1, read on the forward strand.
TGATCGTGGTCGCCATCGGCATCACCGTGCTGGTGTACGGCGTGGTCGGCGTCATCGTGAAGATGGACGACGTCGGGCTGAACCTCGCCCAGCGCTCCGCGAAGGGCGTGGCCGCCTTCGGCCGCGGCCTCGTGAAGGGCATGCCGAAGCTGCTCAGCGTGCTCACCGTCGTCGGCACCGCCGCGATGCTGTGGGTCGGCGGGCACATCATCCTGCTGGGCACCGACGAGCTCGGTTTCCACCCGCTCTACGAGTTCGTGCACCACCTCGAGGAGGCCGCGCACGACGCCACCGGTGCGCTCGGCGGCGTGGTCGGCTGGCTGGTCAACACCCTGGGCAGCGCGATCCTCGGGCTCGTGGTCGGCGCCCTCGTCGTGGTGGTCGTGAATCTCACGCTCCACCGGAAGAAGAAGGACGCGGCGGCGCACTGAGCGCTGGGGGACAGTAGGGGCATGCACCCGGGGGACACCGACCGCACCCAGTTGTCGCCGGAGCGCCGGCGGGCCGATCGGGCCCGTCTGGCCGACGGCGTCGTCGACGTGCTCGTCATCGGGGGTGGTGTCACCGGCGCGGGCGCCGCGCTCGACGCCGCCAGCCGCGGGCTCTCGGTGGGCCTGCTGGAGGCCCGGGACTGGGCGGCCGGCACGTCCAGCCGGTCCAGCAAGCTCATCCACGGCGGCCTGCGCTACCTCGAGCAGATGGCCTTCCCGCTGGTGCACGAGGCCCTCAAGGAGCGCGCGCGGCTGGTCCGCACCATCGCGCCCCACCTGGTCCGCCCGCTGCCCTTCCTGCTGCCGCTGACCGCGCCGGTGTGGCAGCGCGCCTACTACGGCGCCGGCGTCGCCCTGTACGACGCGATGGGGGCGGCCTTCGCCCGCGACCGCGCCATTCCGCGCCACCGCCACCTCTCCCGCCGGGCCGTGCTGAAGACGTTCCCGGCCCTGCGGCGGGACGCGGTGCGCGGGGCGATCCGCTACTACGACGCGCAGGTCGACGACGCCCGCCACACCCTCGCGGTGGTGCGCACCGCCGCCGGCTACGGCGCCGCCGCGCTCTCCAGCGCCCGCGTCGTGGAGCTCCTGCGCGACGGCGACAGATCGGACGCGCCGGTCGTCGGGGCGCGGGTCGCCGACCTCACCGACGGCTCCACGTTCACCGTGCGGGCCCGCAGCGTGATCGCCGCGACCGGTGTCTGGAGCGACGACGTCGGCGCGATGCTCGGCACGTCGGCGCCCAGCCTGAAGGTGCGGGCCTCCAAGGGCGTGCACATCCTCGTGCCCCGCGCGGCGATCGACGGCGGGGACGTCGGGCAGCACGGGCTGATCCTGCGCACCCCGACGAGCGTGCTCTTCGTGATCCCGTGGGCCGACCAGTGGATCGTCGGCACCACCGACACCCCGTGGACGCTGGACCGCGACCACCCGGCGGCCAGCAGCGCGGACATCGACTACCTGCTCGACCAGGTCAACCGGGTGCTCAGGGCGCCGCTGACGGCCGACGACATCGTCGGCGTCTACGCCGGGCTGCGACCGCTGCTGGCGGGGGAGTCCGACGAGACCAGCCGGCTCTCCCGCGAGCACGCCGTCGTCGTGCCGGTGCCGGGCCTGGTGCTGGTGGCCGGCGGCAAGTACACGACGTACCGGGTGATGGCCGCCGACGCCGTCGACGCCGCCGTCGAGGGGCTGCCCGGCGCACCCGCCTCGTGCACCGCGGAGCTGCCGCTGGTGGGGGCCCGCCGCTGGACCGAGGTGCGCGACCGGGCGGCCGAGCTCGCCGCGGAGCACGGCCTGGCCGAGGACGCCGTCGAGCGGCTGCTGCACCGGCACGGCGACCAGGTGACCGCTGTCCTGGACCTGGTGCGGGCCGACCCCTCGCTGGGCCGCTCGTTGCCCGGGGCTCCCGGGCACCTGGCCGCCGAGGTGGTGCACGCGGTGACCGCCGAGGGTGCGCTGCACCTGGACGACGTCCTCACCCGGCGGACCCGCATCTCCATCGAGACGCCGCACCGCGGGGTGGAGTCCGCCCCGGAGGTCGCGCGCCTCATGGCGACCGTGCACGGCTGGCAGGACGACTTCCTCGCCCGCGAGATCGCGCACTACGAGGCCCGGGTGGCGGCCGAGCGCGAGTCGCAGCGGATGCCGGACGACCGGACCGCCGACGCCGCCCGGCTCGGCGCGCCCGACGTGCGTGCGGCGGTCCGGGGGAGCGCCGCTGCCTCCGGAGGGTGACGGGCGTTCCTGAGCAGGCAGGTCACCCGTAACCTGCGACCACGATGTGGCAGCTGAGCAACGGCATCCGCTACTACCCCTGGGGTAGCCGGACCGTCATCCCCGACCTCCTCGGCGAGCCCGTGCCGGCCGACCGGCCGCACGCCGAGCTGTGGGTCGGGGCGCACCCCGACGAGCCGAGCGTGCTGTCCGACGGCCGTCCGCTGGACAAGGCGATCGCGGCCGAGCCCGAGGCCCTGCTCGGGGCGACCGTCGTCGAGCGGTTCGGCGCCCGGCTGCCGTTCCTGCTGAAGGTGCTCGCCGCGGACAGGCCGCTGTCCCTGCAGGCGCACCCGACCACCGAGCAGGCCGAGATCGGGTACGCCGCCGAGGAGGCCGCCGGGATCGCGCACGACGACCCGACGCGGACGTTCAAGGACCCCTTCCACAAGCCCGAGCTGCTGCTGGCGCTGACCACCTTCGAGGCGCTGTGCGGGTTCCGGCCCGTCGAGGAGTCGCTGCACTGCCTGGCCAAGCTGCAGGTCCCCGAGCTCAAGCCGACCATCGCCGCGCTCGCCCGCGGCGGGTTGCGGGCGGCCGTGCCGCAGCTGCTTGCGCTCCCGCAGGACCGGCGGTCGGAGCTCGTGTCGGCGGTGGCCACCGCGGCGGCCCGCTTCGTCGCGGCGCACGACCCGGAGTTCATCAACACCTACCGGTGGGCGGCCACCCTGGCCGAGACCTACCCGGGCGACCCCGGCGTCGTCATCTCGCTGATGTGCAACCACCTGAAGCTCTCGCCCGGTGAGGCGGTCTTCCTCCCGGCGGGCAACCTGCACGCCTACCTCTCGGGTGCCGGCGTCGAGGTCATGGCCAGCTCCGACAACGTGCTGCGCGGCGGGTTGACGGCGAAGCACGTCGACCTGGCCGCGCTGATCGAGGTGCTGGACTTCAGCGACGGCCGGGTCCCGGTGATCCACCCGGTGCTCGGCCCCGGCGGGCTGCGCTACCCGGTGCCGGTCGCGGACTTCGACCTCACCCGGGTCTCCCTCGACGAGCAGTCGGGAACCCTCACCACCCGCGGCCCGCAGCTGCTCCTCTGCACGGACGGCACCGCCGAGCTGGCCACCGCGGACGGCTCGCTCACCCTCGGGAAGGGGCGGTCGGCCTTCGTCCCCGCCGGCGCCCCGGTCAGTGCCCGCGGCCCGGCAGTCCTCTACCGGGCGACGACGAACGTCGGCTGACCGGCCGCGGTCCGCCTCCCGGCCCGGGTCAGGGGATCCGTTCCAGCCAGACCGTCGCCGGGCCGTAGCCAGGCGCGTACGTCTCCCACGACGGGAGGCCCTCGGGCACCTCGACGACCCCCGGCTGCCACACGAGGCGGTAGTCGAGCTCGCGCGGCTGGTCCTCGAAGTCCAGCCGGTAGAAGTTCGCCCGGAGGATGAAGCGGGTCACGGGGGAGGCCTGGTCGATCCGCTCCTGGATGAGGGGAACGGCGAGCCCCGGGTCGGAGAAGACGTCCACGACCGAGCAGTCGCAGGCGTAGGCGACCGTTCCGATCTCCGGGGTCGACGCCACCGTGCCGTCCCCGACCAGTTCGCCGACCTCCTCGCCGAGCTCGAGGTAGGACGGCGGGAGCGCCCAGTTGCCGAAGATGACGGGGTGGGTCCACGGGAACCCACGCCCGGCGACGGTGACGACGGCCAGGCCGGCGACCAGCGCCGCGACGAGGACCGGAGCGGCGTGCGCCGGCACGCCGCCGGGCCGGTCGCTGCGCACCCGGCGGAGCAGCAGGGCCAGCCCGAGCAGGGCGGTCAGGCCCAGGGCGACGGTCGAGGGCACGTAGTACCAGTGGTACGGCGGCACGTGGAGCAGGCAGTAGGCGCCGAAGTGGGCGAGCCCGCCGACCCCCAGCCCGGCCACCGGCCACACGTGCGCGGGCAGGCGGCGGCGCAGCCCGACGACGAGCAGCACCGCGGTGACCAGGACGCCGATCAGGGCCGGTACGACGGCCATCGAGACGGCGGGCCCCTGGTCGCCGGACCAGAACTCCAGCCAGCCGTTGGCGAAGGTGATGTCCCCGAAGGAACGCTGCAGCGTCTTGATCACGAAGCTGGTGGGGATCGCCGATCCCAGGAACCACCAGCTGAACGCGAACCAGGGGAACGCCACCGCGAGGCCCACCAGCGGGGACACCCACAGCCGACGGCGCAGGGCCGGGGTGAGCAGGAAGACCGCCGCGACGACGACGCCGATGTCCAGCCGGGTCAGGACGAGCAGCCCCGCGAACACGCCGAAGGCGACGCGGCGACCGCGCACGGCCTCGTCGAGGAGCCCGGTCATCAGCGCGGCGGTGAGCAGGACCTCCATCCCGATGGAGGAGTTGACGAACGGGTTGGCGAACACCAGCGCCAGCACCGCCAGGGACCAGGCGGGGGAGATGCCGAGGCCCCGGGCGGCCCGCGCCGCCCACAGCGACATCGCGGCGGAGAGGACGACGGTGAGCAGGCCCAGGCCCACCACCGGCCGCAGTTCGCCGGTCACCACCCGGACCAGCGCGGTGGCCAGGGCCAGCAGCACGACGTTGAGCGGTGAGGTCGCCGTGTTCGTCGTCTCGGTCGGGATCAGACCCCAGTGCAGGTCCGCGGCCAGGTTCTGGACGTAGCCGAGCGTGATGTAGACGTCGTCGATGAGCCCCTCGTGGGAGACGTAGGCGACCAGTGCCCCGACCAGCGCTCCCGGCGTGGCCCAGCCGAGGCCGTCCAGCCACCGGCGACGTGGCCCAGGGGCGACGGTGGTGGCGGGCGGGTCGAGCGCTGCGACGGTGGCCACGGGGCGCGGGCTCCTCACGTCAGGTCCTGCAGGGTGGTGGGACGGACGCGGTCGGGCCGCGCTCCGGCCCTACGGTCCCCCGGCGGGTGCGGCGGTACCTGGTCGAGCGTCCCCCCACCGCGGGCCGAGAGGCGAGCCGGTGACGCACGCGGGCCGGGTCGTCACGTGCCGTGGTCGTCACCGCGGGTCGCCGTCGACCGTCCCCGCTGAGAGCGCGGACCGTCCGGGATCGGCATACGTTGGCGCGGATGTACGCGCTCACCGGAGGTCATCCTTGGCGATAACCACGCAGCCGCAGGTCACTGCCGCTCCCGCCCCCACCGTCCGGCCCGAGCCGGGCGCGAGCCGGCTGCTCGCCCAGCGCACGCTCTTCGCCGGTCCCACCGCCGACGTCCCCGCGGAGATGTACAGCTCCCCGACCCGCGGCGTCGCGGTCTGCGAGCGCGACAAGGTCGTCCTCGACGGCCACGCCATCGTGTCGACGAACACCTACTTCGGCCGCTTCCCGGCCTCATACTGGCAGCGCTGGACCTCCGCGCGTTCGGTGGAGCTGGAGGCGGTGCTCAGCGGCACGGGCCTGCTCCGCGTCATGGCTTCCGACAGCTTCGGCACCCCCCGCACCCTGACCACGCACGAGGTGGTCGACGGGCACGAGGAGCAGGTGACGCTCACGCTGCCGCTCGACCGCTTCGTCGACGGCGGCGCGATGTGGGTCGAGCTCGAGACGAGCACGGCCGGCATGACCGCCGAGAGCATCCGCTGGTCGGTGGCGGCCCTCAAGCCGCGCCGGGCCACCGCCGTCGTCATCTGCACCTACAACCGGGCCGACGACTGCCTGGCCACGCTGCAGACCCTCGCGGCCGACCGCGCCGTCGCCGATGAGCTGGCCGCCGTCTACGTCGTCGACCAGGGCACCGACACCGTCGAGAGCCGGCCCGGTTTCGCGGACGTCCAGGCCGCGCTCGGTCCCGTGCTGCGGTACGTGCGCCAGCCGAACCTCGGCGGTGCCGGCGGCTTCACGCGGGGCATCTACGAGGCCGTCCGCAACGAGACCGTCGAGCGGGTCAACCTGCTGCTCATGGATGACGACATCCGGCTCGAGCCGGACACCGTCGTCCGCCTGCGGGCGCTGGCCGACCGGGCCGACGAGCCGATCCTCGTCGGTGGGCAGATGCTCAACCTGCTCCACCCCGACCGCCTGCACGTCGGCGCGGAAGCGGCGAACCTCGCCATCCTGCGGGCCGGCCAGCCGGTGCCCGACGCCCTGACCAACGCCGACGTCACCGAGCAGCAGCAGGACCTGCGCATCGACGGTGACTACAACGCGTGGTGGACCTGCATGATCCCGTCCGAGGTCGTCTCCCGGATCGGATACCCGCTGCCGGTCTTCTTCCAGTGGGACGACATCGAGTACGGCCTGCGTGCCCGGGCCGCCGGTTTCCCGACCGTGACGTTGCCGGGCGCCGGTGTGTGGCACGCGGACTTCTCCTGGAAGAACTGGGACGACTGGTCGCGCTACTTCAGCTACCGGAACTCGCTGATCACCAGCGCGCTGCACAGCGACTTCGATCGCCGGCGCATCACCGACCACCTGGCCCGGCAGCTCATCGACGCCCTGGTGTCCATGCGCTACGGCCTGGCCGCCCTGCTCATCCGCGCGGTCGAGGACTTCCTGCGCGGGCCGGAGTCGCTGGCCGACGGAGGGACGGAGACGGCCGCGGCCGTGCGCAAGCTCTGGGCCGAGCACCCCGAGACGGCGAACCACCCCGCGTCGGCGGTGCCCGGCGTGCGCTCGGTGGACATGAAGCGGACGGCGCCCGGTGGCAACCCGTCCATGCCGCGCGCGGTGCTGGCCAAGCGCATCGTCACCCAGCTGCGGCGGCGGACGCGCGGGACGGCCGCCGTCAGCGCGGCCGACGCGCACTGGTGGCACGTCTCGCTGTTCGAGACCGCGGTGGTCACCGACCCGTCGCAGGAAGGCGTCCGGCTGCGCCGGTTCGACCGCGACACCATGGTGCGCCTGGCCCGCGAGGGCGGCACGGTGCTGTGGCGGCTCGTGCGGGAGGGCGGAGGCGCCCGGGACCGCTGGCGGGCCGCGCTGCCGGAGCTGTCGGACCGGCAGACCTGGAGCCGGCTCTTCGAATCGAGGTAGAGCGGGCGGTGGCGCCCGGCGCGGAGCACCGACCCCGGTCGGACCGTCCGACGGCGTTGCGCCGCACCTCGGCCGCGGCACCGGCCTAGCGTCGGGGCACGAGCAGTTCCGGCCGGTGGGGGAGCCCGTGCACGACCGAACCAGCTTCCGGTCACGCCGCCTCGCCGTCGTGACCCTGGTGCTCGGCCTCGCGGCCGCGTCGGCCGGTTGCGGCGAGATCGACCTGTCGGAGAGCGGTGCGCCGGCCCCGCTCTCGTCCGACAGCGGGCCACCGCCCGCCGGCTCCGCGCTGGCCGCCCTGGAGCAGGTCGAGGTGAAGGGGCGCGCGCCGCGCACCGGCTACGAGCGGGAGAACTTCGGCGACGGCTGGGTGGACACCGACCGCAACGGCTGCGACACCCGCAACGACGTCCTGGCGCGCGATCTGACGGCCGAGACCTTCCGGCCGGGTGCCCGGGACTGCGTGGTGCAGTCCGGCACGCTGGCCGATCCGTACTCGGGGTCGGTCATCGAGTTCGTGCGCGGGGAGGGCACCAGCGAGGCCGTGCAGATCGACCACGTGGTGGCGCTGTCGGACGCGTGGCAGAAAGGGGCGCAGGGCTGGGACACCGACCGGCGCGTGGCGTTCGCCAACGATCCGCTGAACCTGCTCGCCGTCGACGGGCCGCTGAACATGCAGAAGGGCGACGGCGACGCCGCCACCTGGCTGCCGCCGACGACGTCGTTCCGGTGCGCCTACGTCGCGCGTCAGATCGCGGTCAAGGTGACCTACGGACTGTGGGTGACCCAGGCGGAGCGGCAGGCGATGGCCGACGTCCTGGCGGAGTGCCCGGCGGAGCCGCTGCCGGACGGCGGCACCGGCCCGGCGGTCCTCCCGCCGTCCGGACCCGCGGCGGTGACCTACGCCGACTGCGCGGCCGTGCGGGCTGCCGGCGCCGCCCCGATCCGCCGCGGTGAGCCCGGCTTCTCGGACGCGTTCGACGGCGACGGCGACGGTGTGGGATGCGAGTCGTGAGGCGCACGCGGTCCTGACCTCGGCAGTTCCCTCGCGGGTTGCGTGTCGCGGCGTACCGGGGCGGTGGCCGCGCCTACGTTCCGGAGCGCTGTCGTCTCGCCCGGGGGAGTAACCGTGTCCGCTGCACCTGTCACCGGTCGACGCCGGGTGGCCCTCGCTGGAGCCGCCGCGCTCGCCCTGGTCCTCGTCGTGGCCGGTGCCGCCTCCGGCGGAGCTCCGGGCGCGCTGGTCATGGCCGGGCTGGTCGTCCTGGTTCTCGGTGTCGGCGCGGCACTCCTCGGGCACGCGCGCTGGGCCTTCATCGCCAGCCGCCGCGCCGCCGGGACCGTCGCAGCCGCCGGCCTGGTCGCGGTGCTCGTGGGTGGCGCGACCATGCCCGGCACCGAGCCGACAGCGTCGACTTCCGAGGCGCAGGAGGTGGAGGAGGAGCAGCAGGCGGAGCCCACGCTCAGCGCGGCCGAGCTCGAGGCCGCAGCGGCGGCCGCCGACGCGGCGCTCGCCGAGGCCGAGACCGCCGAGACCGCTGTCCAGGCCGACCGCATCGCGTCGGCCGCCGGCGTGCTCAACCCGACCAGCGCCGACGCCGTCGTGGGCACGGCGTCCCCGACCTCGGCGCTCGCCGCGCTGGCGGCGCTAAAGGTCAAGGGCCGGGCACCGCGCACCGGCTACGACCGCGATCTCTTCGGCTCCGGCTGGGTGGACACCGACCGCAACGGCTGCGACACCCGCAACGACGTGCTGACCCGCGACCTGACCGGTGAGACGTACAAGCCGGGCACCCGCAGCTGCGTGGTGCTCTCCGGCTCGCTGGCCGATCCCTACTCCGGCCGGGACATCGCGTTCACCCGGGGGCAGGGCACCAGCGAGGCCGTGCAGATCGACCACGTGGTGGCGCTCTCGGACGCCTGGCAGAAGGGCGCCCAGGGCTGGTCGACCGACCAGCGGGTGCGCTTCGCCAACGATCCGCTGAACCTGCTCGCCGTCGACGGACCGCTGAACATGCAGAAGGGCGACGGCGACGCCGCCACCTGGCTGCCGCCGACGACGTCGTTCCGGTGCGCCTACGTCGCCCGGCAGGTGGCGGTCAAGGTCACCTACGGGGTCTGGGTGACCCAGGCGGAGAAGAACACGATGGCCACGGTGCTCAGCACCTGCCCCGGCGAGCCGCTGCCCGGCGGCGTGGTGGCGGCGCTGCCCGAGCGCGCTCCCGCCCCCGCGCCGGCTCCCGCCCCGGCTCCCGCCCCGGCTGTCGCGCCGGCCCCGGCCCCGGCTCCCCGGCCCGCGCCCGCGCCCGCGCCCGCGCCCGCCCCCGCTCCTGCACCCGCCCCGGCCCCGGCGCCCGCTCCTGTGCCGTCGGCGCCCGTGTACGCGAACTGCACGGCCGTGAAGGCCGCCGGCGCGGCTCCCATCCACCGAGGAGCGCCGGGCTGGCAGGACAAGTTCGACCGCGACGGCGACGGCATCGCCTGCGAATGACCGGTCACGACGTCGAGTCCTCCGACCCACCGCCCTTCTCGAGACGGTGGTGGACGGACACGAACCCCTACTGGGGGGAGTGGCGCTCCGGACCCTGGGGACGGGCCTACCTCGCCCTGGTCGTCGTCCTGCTGCCCCTCGGCGCGTACTTCTCGGGCGGCACGTGGCAGGGGTGGATCACCGCGATCGCGCTCCTGGCGTTCGTCCTCGTCGCCAGCCTGACCGCCCGACCGGGCCGGCGCAGCGACATGGCGCGCCTGCGCCGTCACCAGCACGGGTACCGGGGCGACCACGAGCGCGACGGCTGAGTGCGGGCCGTCCCCGGGGCCGCGCGGCTAAGCTGGACGCCGGCACGAGCCCCGCCGAAGCCTCGGCATGCTCGCTCTCTCAGACGACCCCGTAGCGTCCGCCGGTTCCTGGCCGGGCGCGGACACTGGAGCGACATGACCGCCAGCACTGGCACCCGCACGCTGACCGACGGCGACTTCAAGGTCGCCGACCTCTCCCTCGCGCCGTTCGGCCGCAAGGAGATCCAGCTCGCCGAGCACGAGATGCCCGGCCTCATGGCCCTGCGCGCCGAGTACGGCGACGAGCAGCCCCTGGCCGGCGCCCGCATCGCCGGCTCGCTGCACATGACCGTGCAGACCGCCGTCCTCATCGAGACGCTCACCGCGCTCGGCGCCGAGGTCCGCTGGGTCAGCTGCAACATCTTCTCCACCCAGGACCACGCCGCGGCCGCGATCGTCGTCGGCGACGGCACCCCCGAGCAGCCCGCCGGCGTGCCGGTCTTCGCCTGGAAGGGCGAGACGCTGCCCGAGTACTGGTGGTGCACCCAGCGCCTGTTCGAGTTCCGCGACTCCTCGGGCGAGATCGTCGGCCCGAACATGCTGCTCGACGACGGCGGCGACGCCACCCTGCTCATCCACCTCGGCACCCGCTTCGAGGCCGACGGCGTCGTCCCCGACACCACCGACGCCGACTCCGAGGAGTACGGCGTCATCCTCGAGACGCTCCGCGGCTCGCTGGCCGAGAGCAAGGACTACTGGACCCGCATCGGCCAGGGCATCGCCGGCGTCACCGAGGAGACCACCACCGGCGTCATGCGGCTCTACGAGCTCGCCCGCGACGGCCGGCTCCTCTTCCCGGCGATCAACGTCAACGACTCGGTCACCAAGAGCAAGTTCGACAACCTCTACGGCTGCCGGCACTCGCTGATCGATGGCATCAACCGCGCCACCGACGTGATGATCGGCGGCAAGGTCGCCGTCGTCTGCGGCTACGGCGACGTCGGCAAGGGCTGCGCGGAGTCGCTCCGCGGCCAGGGCGCCCGGGTCATCGTCACCGAGATCGACCCGATCAACGCCCTCCAGGCGGCGATGCACGGCTACGAGGTGACCACGCTCGACGAGGTCATCGGCAAGGCCGACATCATCATCACCGCCACCGGCAACAAGGACATCATCAGCGCCGACCAGCTGAGCCGGACCAAGCACCAGGCGATCATCGGCAACATCGGGCACTTCGACAACGAGATCGACGTCGCCGGCCTCGCCCGCACCCCGGGCATCGAGCGCACGACGATCAAGCCGCAGGTCGACGAGTGGCGGTTCGCCGACGGCCACACGATCATCCTGCTCTCCGAGGGCCGGCTGCTGAACCTGGGCAACGCCACCGGGCACCCCAGCTTCGTCATGAGCGCCTCGTTCTCCAACCAGGTGCTCGCCCAGATCGAGCTGTGGAACAACCGGGCGGCCTACGAGGGCCAGGAGCCCACGGTCACCGTGCTGCCGAAGAAGCTCGACGAGCACGTGGCCCGGCTGCACCTCGACGCGCTGGGCGTGAAGCTCACCGAGCTCTCCAAGGTGCAGGCCGACTACATCGGCGTGCCGGTCGAGGGCCCGTACAAGAGCGACCACTACCGCTACTGAAAAAGGACCCGGCCGCTCCCCGCGACACGCTTCGCGCGCCGCGGGTCCCTGCGGCCGGGCCGTTCCATCCCCTCACCACGGCGGGCCTTCCGGAACAGGAAGGCCCGCCGGACGGGGGGTCTCACCCGGGCGGGTGGGACGACTTCTTGCCCGATCAGCGCAGAATGGTCGCCGTGCCACCCACCGCTCCCCAGAACGGGCCCGCTCGCGGCCGAGTCCTCGTCGTCGACGACGACGCCGCCCTCGCCGAGATGCTGGGCATCGTGCTGCGCCGTGAGGGGTACGAACCCGCGTTCGTCTCCGACGGCAACCGGGCGCTGGGCGTCTTCCAGCAGACCCGGCCGGACCTGGTGCTCCTGGACCTGATGCTGCCCGGCCGCAACGGCCTGCAGATCTGCCAGGACATCCGGCAGCAGTCCACGGTGCCGATCGTCATGCTCACGGCCAAGGGCGACACGATCGACGTCGTCCAGGGGCTGGAGGCCGGCGCCGACGACTACGTCACCAAGCCGTTCAAGCCCGTCGAGCTGGTCGCCCGCGTCCGGGCGCAGCTGCGCCGCGGCGAGACGGGGCAGGCCGAGAACCTGAGCATCGGCGAGGTGCAGATCGACGTGCCGGCGCACCAGGTCACGCGGGACGGCGCCCAGATCGCGCTGACCCCGCTGGAGTTCGACCTGCTCGTGGCGCTGGCCCGCAAGCCGCGCCAGGTCTTCACCCGCGAGCTGCTCCTGGAGCAGGTGTGGGGCTACCGGCACGCTGCCGACACCCGGCTGGTCAACGTGCACGTCCAGCGGCTGCGGGCCAAGGTCGAGCGCGACCCCGAGAAGCCCGAGGTCGTCCTCACGGTGCGGGGGGTCGGCTACAAGGCCGGACCGCCGTGAGCGGAGCGGTCCGCGGCAGCGAACCATCCGGCCCCGTGAGCGCTCCCGGGCGTGGGCTCGCCGCTTCGCGCCCCGGTTCACCGACAATGGGGCAGTGACCGCCACCCGCTCTCCCGAGACGGGCACCGGCGCGGAGCCCACCGGGGGACCGGCCCCTGCCCGCTCGCGCCGCGAGGAGCTGCTCCGGCGACGACGGGAGCTGCGCCGGCGCGCGGTCCGCGCGCGGCGGAAGCTGCGCCGCGACAGCCGCCGGCTGGCCGCCCGCGCGCTGCACGCCTGGCGGTCCTCCCTGCAGGTGCGGATCGGCGCCATCACCACGGTGGTCGCCGGCACGGTCGTCGTGATCGTCAGCCTGGTGCTGTTCAGCCAGATCCGGGACCAGCTGCTAGACGTCAAGCGGCAGGCCGCCATCGACCAGGTGCAGGCCGGGGTGGTCTACGCGCAGAGCGAGGTCACCGGCATCGCGACCGGCGATGCCGCCAGCGTCCGGGCCACCCTGACCCGCACGGTGAACAACCTGCTCGAGCGCGGGGGCGCCGCCGGTGACTTCGACGTCGTCATGGTCTACCGGCCGGGCAACCCCGACCGCACCACCACGACCCGGCGTCCCCTCTACGAGTCGCTGCCCCAGGAGCTGCGGGCCGCCGTCGACGGCGGCAGCCAGGCCTCCAAGTACGACGTGATCCCGGACGCCGCGGGCACCGAGCGGCCGACCCTGCTGGTGGGCGCTCCGGTGGTGCGCGACGACCAGGCGCCCGACCGGATCGAGCTGTACTACTCCTTCCCCCTGCAGCAGGAGCAGGAGAGCCTCTCGCTCATCCGCAGCACCGTGGTGATCAGCGGCCTGGCGCTCACGCTCCTGGTCGTGGGGATCGCCGTGCTTGTCACCCGGCTGGTCGTGGACCCGGTGCGGCGGGCGGCCGGGACGGCGCAGCGCCTCGCCGAGGGGCAGCTCGAGGAACGCATGGCCGTGCGGGGCGAGGACGACCTGGCCCGGCTGGCCACCAGCTTCAACGCGATGGCCGACAGCCTGCAGCGGCAGATCACCCAGCTCGAGGGGCTGTCCCAGCTCCAGCAGCGGTTCACCTCCGACGTCTCCCACGAGCTGCGCACGCCGCTGACCACCGTGCAGATGGCGGCGGAGGTGCTGCACGAGTCCCGCGAGGACTTCGCCCCGCACGTGGCCCGGTCGGCGGAGCTGCTGCACACCGAGCTCGACCGGTTCGAGGCCCTGCTCACCGACCTGCTGGAGATCAGCCGCTACGACGCCGGGGCCGCGGTGCTGGACGCCGCCCCCACCGACCTGGGCGTGATCGTGGGCCGGGTCGTGGACGGCATGGGCGCCCTGGCGCGGCGGCACGACTGCGAGCTGCAGGTCTCCGTGCCCGCGGAGAGCGTGCTCGCCGAGACCGACGCGCGCCGCGTGGAGCGGATCCTGCGCAACCTGGTGGGCAACGCGATCGAGCACGGCGCGGGGCACCCGGTGGAGATCACGCTCGCCTCGAACCGCTCGGCCGCCGCGGTGACGGTCCGCGACCACGGCGTGGGGCTCAGCGCAGGGGAGGCGCAGCACGTGTTCGACCGGTTCTGGCGGGCCGACCCCTCGCGGGTGCGCACCGTCGGTGGCAGCGGGCTGGGCCTCTCGATCAGCCTGGAGGACGCCCGCCTGCACGGTGGCTGGCTGCAGGTCTGGGGCCAGCCCGGCGCGGGCGCCCAGTTCCGGCTCACCCTGCCGCTGGTGGCGGGCACCGACCTGACGAGCTCGCCCCTGCCGCTGCGCCCGGTGCGGCTGCGACGGCCGGGGGTGCCGCGGTGAGCCGGTCCCGGGCGCTCGCGGGCGCCCTGCTCGCGGCGCTGCTCCCGCTCGCGTCCTGCTCCACGGTCCCGACCAGCTCGCCGACGGTGGAGATCCCGCAGGCACCGGTCCGGCCGGCGGAGTCCGTCGGCATCGAGCCGCTGCCCCCCGCGCCCGGCGCCATCGCCGAGGAGGTCGTGCGCACGTTCATCGACGCCTCGGCCAGCACGGCACGCCGGCACCCGGTGGCCCGCCTGCACCTCGCGCCCGAAGCGGCCGAGACCTGGTCCGACGAGACCGGCATCAGCGTCATCGGCACCGACTACGCGATCGTCACGACCGACGCCGGCACGGTGTCCATCACGGCCAACCTCATCGGCACGGTCGATCCGCGGGGGGTGTTCACCGTCGCCGGCCGCGGGGTCTTCACCCGCGAGTTCCGCCTGGTCCAGGTGGACGGCGAGTGGCGGATCAGCGACCCACCCGACGGCCTGATCATGCTCCAGCCGGACTTCCAGCGGCTCTACGACGAGGTGCAGGCCTACTTCCTCGACCCCACCGCCTCCCGCGTCGTCCCCGATCCGCGCTACCTCGTCGTCGGCGACGCCCAGCCCACGGCGCTGGTGGAGCGGCTGCTCGGCGGGCCCTCGTCGGCCCTGGCCGCCGGCGTCTCCAACCCGCTCAACGGGGTGCAGCTGGGCCGCTCCGTGGTGGTCGAGGACGGCACCGCCACCGTGGAGCTCACCGGGCTGCCGGCGGACTCGCCGCTGCTGGACCAGGTCTGCCCTCAGCTGGTCTGGTCGCTGCAGCAGCTGGGCGGCGGCCGGATCAGCGACGTCGTCGTCGTGGTGGACGGCGAGCCGGTGTCGCCGGAGCGCATCCCGGAGCGGCAGACGGTCGAGGACTGGGCGTCCTTCGACCCCGACGCCGTGCCGGTCGACGGCGTGGGCCACTACATCGACGCCGGCGGCCTGCGCACCGCCGTCGAGGGCGCGCCCACCCCCGGGCCGGCGGGGGAGGGCGTCTACGGCCTGACCAGCGCCGCCGTCGCCGCCGACCCCCGGAGCGGGCAGCTCTCCTTCCTCGCCGGGGTGCGGCCGGAGGGGACCGGGGCGACGCTCCTCGCCGGTCCGTACGACGGCCCGCTGACGGAGGTCCTCTCCGGTGCCTCGCTGACCGCGCCGACCGTGCCCGGGACCCGCGCCGAGGCCTGGGTGGTCCAGGACGGCACGACGGTGGTGCGCGTGCCCGCCGGAGCGCCGCCGCAGCCGGTGACCGCACCGACCCTGGCCGGGCTGGGCCGCACCGACGTGCTGCAGCTGTCCCCGGACGGCGTGCGTGCCGCCGTCGTCATCGACGGGCCGGAGGGCAGGCGGCTGTACGTGGGCACCGTGGTGCGCTCGCCCGCGGACGGCGCCGTCGTGCTGCGCGACCTCCGGGAGGCGGCACCGACGCTGGCCCAGGTCATCGACGTCGGCTGGCGCGACAGCAGCAGCCTGCTGGTGCTGGCCGGCGACGAGAGCCGGGACCGGATCGTGCCCTACTCGGTCGGTGTGGACGGCTGGGACCTGACGCGGGTCAGCACGTCCGGCCTGCCCAGCCAGCCGACCGCCCTGGCGGTGGCCCCCTCGCGACCGGCCCTGGTGAGCGCGGGCGGCACGGTGTGGCGGCTCGCCGGCGGCACCTGGAGCACCCTCGTCCGCGGCGCCGAGCCGCTCGTCGGAGGGGCGCCCTTCTACCCGCTGTGAGCCGGAGGCCGTCCACAGCTGGACGGCCCGAGCGGTCGGGGTGGTCGGTTGCCGGGCACGCTGGCCCGATGGGCGTGTTCCCGTCGCTGGCCGACCTCGTGCTGCCGCGCACCTGTGCGGGCTGCGGGGTGCCGGGGCGGAGCCTGTGCCCGCGGTGCGCCGTCCTGCTCACCGTGCCGCGCCTGGCCCAGCCCCGCCGGTTCCCGGAGGGGTTGCCGCCGACGGTGGCCGCCGGCGCCTACGCCGGAGCGGTCCGGCCGGTCGTCAACGCCTTCAAGGAGCACGGCCGGGCCGAGCTGGCCCGGCCGCTCGGCGTCGCCCTGGCCCTCGCGGTCGCCGCTGTGCGCACCGGCGTGCCCGGTCCGGCGCGGCCGGTGGTGCTGGTCCCGGTCCCGGGGTCGCGCGCCGCGCTGGCCGCTCGCGGCCGGGACCACGTCCGCGAGCTGACCGTCCGGGCGGTCGCCGAGCTGCGGGCGCAGGGGGTGGCCGCCGAGCAGCGCCGGCTGCTGCGCCGCCGTGGCCGGGTCCGCGACTCCGCCGGCCTGACGGCGGTCCAGCGGCGGGCGAACCTCGCCGGCACCTTCGTCGGCGAGCACCCGGACGGGCGGCTCCCGGCCGGTGCGCTGCTGGTGCTCGTCGACGACGTCGTGACGACCGGCGCCACGCTGTGCGCCGCGGCGGAGGCGCTGGCCGGCGGCGCGGCGGGGGGTGCGCCGCCGGTGCTGGCGGCGGTCGTGGCCGCCACCCCGAGGCCGCTCCCGGGGACGTCCGGGCGCGCTACCGGGTCGCACGGGTACCGGGTCCGGAACGTCCCTCAGCTGCACCACGATCGACTGTCGGGACCGGGGAGGAGCGACTAGCGTCGAAGCGACCAATGCCCGTCCCAACCGGGAGGTCTCATGGAGATCGTGGTCCGTGGTCGTAACGTCGAAGTTCCCGAGCACTACCGGCAGCACGTGGAGGACAAGGTCGGTCAGCTGGAGCGGTTCGACACCAAGCTCTCGCGCATCGACGTGGAACTCTTCCACGAGAAGAACCCCCGCCAGTCGGCCAACTGCCAGCGGGTGGAGATCACCCTGCGGGGCAAGGGCCCCGTCGTCCGCGCCGAGGCCTGCGGGCCGGACTTCTACGCGGCGCTCGACCTGGCCTCCGGCAAGCTGGACAACCGGCTGCGCCGGGCGGCCGACCGCCGCCGGGTCCACCACGGCCGCCGGACGCCGGAGAGCGTCCGCCTGCCGGGCTCGGGCCTCGACGCCGGCGTTCCCGAGCTCGCCATCGAGGCGCAGCTGGAGCGCGACCGCGAGCTGGCCGGCGGCCCGCACCTCACCGAGCTCGACGAGCACCTGCCCGGTCAGGTCGTGCGGGAGAAGCACCACCCGGCGACGCCGATGACCGTCGACCAAGCGCTCCACGAGATGGAGCTGGTCGGCCACGACTTCTTCCTCTTCCAGTGCGCCGACACCGGCCAGCCGACGGTCGTCTACCGCCGGCACGCCTACGACTACGGCCTGATCCGCCTCGACCCCGTCTCCGCGGACGGCGCCGTGCCGGCGTCGGCCGCGGTGGCGCAGCCGGCGACGGTCTGACCTGGGCGGGGCGCGGCCGCCGGCCGCGCCCCGCCCAGGTCAGTCACCGGGCAACCGGCCGAACAGCACCGCGTCCCGCCAGGTGCCGTCGCGCTGCTCCAGCGCGGCCCGCACGACACCCTCGTCCCGGAAGCCGGCGCGCCGCGCGACGGCCTGGGATGCGGCGTTGCCGACGTCGACGAACAGGTGCACCCGGGGCGCGCCCAGGCCCAGCGCCCACTCGGCGAGGGCGTGCGCGGCCTCCGCCGCGTAGCCGTGCCCGCGCGCCCACGGCGCGATCCAGTAGCCGATCTCCGGCCCGAGCCGTCCCGGGCGCAGGTAGGCGCCGGCGGAGCCGACGAGGTCACCGGCCGCCTCGACCGCGGTGGTCAGACCGGTCCCCTCGGTGCGCTCACCGGGCGCCACCTCCTCGACGAACGTCCTCGCCGAGTCCCGCGTGTAGGGCACCGGCAGCTGGCCGATCCACCGCTGGATGTGCGGGTCCTGGCAGGCGCGGTGCACCTGGTCGACGTCGCCGGGGCGGTAGGGCCGCAGCACGAGACGGCCCCGTCCAGAGGCTCGCCGCGAGCGTGCGAGCGGTGAGGGGGACGGGGTGTTTCCTCAGGCGTTGCCCAGGATGCGGTCCACCGAGATCTCGATGACCACGCGGGCCGGGTTCTCGCGGGGCTGCCGGTACCGCTGCGCGTACCGCTCGACCGCGTCGGCGACCGAGCCGGCGTCGTCCCGCACCACGGCCGATCCCTCCAGGGTCGCCCAGCGGCGGCCGTCGACCTGGCACACGGCGACGCGGGCCTGCCCGTCGCGGACGTGCCGGGCCTTGGCCGAGGTGCCCGACGTGATCACCCGCGCGGTGCGCGTCGCGGCGTCGTAGGTGACGCCGACCGGCACCACGTGCGGGGTGCCGTCGGGGCGCAGCGTGGTCAGCGTCGCGAGGTGCCGTTCGGTGAAGAACAGCAGCAGACCGGGGCCGGGGTCGGAGAGGTCGCGCGCCATCGGTGCAGCGTACGGATGGGACGCGTGGTGCCGCGGACGGTCGGGGGACCGCTCCCGGGGCCGGGCCGCCTACGCTGGGGACGTGGTGTTCTCCAAGATCCTCCGTGCCGGTGAGGGCAAGCTCGTCCGTCGACTCTCCAGGATCGCCGATGCGGTCGAGTCGCTGGCCGACGACTACACGGATCTCTCCGACGCGGAGCTGCGCGCGCTGACCGACGAGTTCAAGCAGCGGTACGCGGACGGGGAGACCCTCGACGCGCTGCTGCCGGAGGCGTTCGCCGTCGTCCGGGAGGCGGCCACCCGCACGCTCGGGCAGCGGCACTACCGCGTCCAGCTGATGGGTGGTGCGGCGCTGCACCTCGGCAACATCGCCGAGATGAAGACCGGTGAGGGCAAGACCCTCACCGGCGTGCTGCCGGCCTACCTCAACGCGCTCACCGGCGACGGCGTGCACGTCGTCACCACCAACGACTACCTGGCCAAGCGCGACGCCGAGTGGATGGGCCGGGTCCACCGGTTCCTCGGCCTCACGGTGGGCACGATCCTCTCCGGTCAGACGCCCGCCGACCGGCGCGCGCAGTACGCCTGCGACATCACCCACGGCACGAACAACGAGTTCGGCTTCGACTACCTGCGCGACAACATGGCCTGGAGCAAGGCCGACCTCGTGCAGCGCGGCCACCACTTCGCGATCGTCGACGAGGTCGACTCGATCCTCATCGACGAGGCCCGCACCCCGCTGATCATCAGCGGCCCGGCCGAGACGGCGGGCAAGTGGTACCTGGAGTTCGCGCGGCTCGTCCCGCTGATGAAGCGCGACGTCCACTACGAGGTGGAGGAGGCCAAGCGCACGGTCGCCGTCACCGAGGAGGGCGTGGAGTTCGTCGAGGACCAGCTCGGCATCGACAACCTCTACGAGGCGGTCAACACCCCGCTGATCGGCTACCTGAACAACGCGCTCAAGGCCAAGGAGCTGTTCAAGAAGGACCAGCAGTACATCGTCAGCAACGGCGAGGTCCTCATCGTCGACGAGTTCACCGGCCGCGTGCTGGCCGGGCGCCGCTACAACGAGGGCATGCACCAGGCCATCGAGGCCAAGGAGAAGGTGAAGATCAAGGACGAGAACCAGACCCTCGCCACGATCACCCTCCAGAACTACTTCCGGCTCTACGAGAAGCTGTCCGGGATGACCGGTACGGCCCAGACCGAGGCCGCGGAGCTGAACCAGACCTACAAGCTGGGCGTCGTTCCGATCCCGACGAACCGGCCGATGGTGCGGCAGGACCGCTCCGACGTCATCTACAAGACGGAGAAGGCGAAGTTCGAGGCCGTCGTCGACGACATCGCCGACCGGCACGAGGCGGGCCAGCCGGTGCTGGTCGGTACCGCGAGCGTCGAGAAGTCCGAGCTCCTCGCGAAGTACCTGCTCAAGCGCGGGATCCCGCACGAGGTGCTGAACGCCAAGAACCACGCCCGTGAGGCGTCGATCATCGCCATGGCGGGACGCTCGGGTGCGGTGACCGTGGCCACCAACATGGCCGGCCGAGGGACCGACATCCAGCTCGGCGGCAACGCCGAGTTCATCGCCGACGAGAACCTGCGCGCCCGCGGCCTGAACCCCACGGAGACCCCGGAGGAGTACGAGGCCGCCTGGGACGACGCGCTCGCCGCGGCGAAGGCCCAGGTCAAGGCCGAGCACGAGGAGGTCGCCGAGGCCGGTGGCCTGTACGTGCTGGGCACCGAGCGGCACGAGAGCCGCCGGATCGACAACCAGCTGCGCGGCCGGTCGGGCCGGCAGGGCGACCCGGGGGAGTCGCGGTTCTACCTCTCCCTCGGTGACGACCTGATGCGCCGGTTCAACGGCCCGATGCTCGAGTCGATGATGAACACCCTGCGCGTGCCCGACGACCAGCCGATCGAGTCGAAGATGGTCAGCCGGGCGATCCTGTCGGCGCAGACGCAGGTGGAGCAGCAGAACTTCGAGGTCCGCAAGGACGTCCTGAAGTACGACGAGGTGCTCAACCGGCAGCGCACGGTCATCTACGACGAGCGCCGCAAGGTGCTCGACGGCGCCGACCTGCACGTGCAGGTGCGCTCGATGGTCGACGACGTCATCGGCGCCTACGCCGACGGCGCCACCGAGACCGGGTACGCCGAGGACTGGGACCTCGAGCAGCTGTGGACCGCGCTCAAGGCCCTCTACCCGGTGGGGGTCACCGTCGACGAGCTGGTCGAGCAGGCCGGTGGTGACCAGACCGACCTGACGCCCGCCGGGCTCAAGCAGGCGCTCCTGGACGACGTGCACCGCGCCTACGAGGAGCGCGAGGGCACCCTCGGCGCGGAGGTCATGCGCGAGCTGGAGCGCCGGGTGCTGCTGTCGGTGATGGACCGCAAGTGGCGCGAGCACCTCTACGAGATGGACTACCTGCGGGCCGGCATCCACCTGCGCGCGATGGCGAACCGCGACCCGGTCGTGGAGTACCAGCGCGAGGGCTACGACATGTTCACCGCGATGCTCGACGGCATCAAGGAGGAGTCGGTCGGCTTCCTGTTCAACCTCGAGGTGAAGACGAAGGAGGAGCAGGAGGCCGAGGCCAAGGCCAAGCAGGCCGAGGCCGAGGCCAAGGCGCTGGCCGCCGCGCAGGAGGGGACGGCGAAGGTGCTGGCCCGTCAGGCCGCAGCGGCCCAGGCAGCTGCGGGCACGACCGCCGCGGCCACGGCCCGCCGGTCCACCCCGGAAACGGCTCCCGCCCCGTCCCTGGAGAAGAAGGCCCCCGAGCCCTCGTCCACGGGAGCTGCGCCCGCGCTGTCGGTCAAGGGTCTCGAGGAGCCCCGCCGGGCGCCGGAGAACCTGACCTACTCCGCGCCCAGCCTCGACGCCTCCCCGGCCGAGGGCGGCAAGGCGAAGGCGGCGAAGAGCGCGACCGTGGTCGGCTCCAAGGAGACGCCGCGCAACGCGCCGTGCCCCTGCGGCTCGGGCCGCAAGTTCAAGCAGTGCCACGGGGCATCCGGCGCCTGAGCCGGTCCCGTCGAACCGAGAGGGCCCCTGCCGACACCGTCGGCAGGGG
The DNA here is from genome assembly GCF_003319095.1 of Blastococcus sp. TBT05-19. Classification (GTDB taxonomy): domain Bacteria; phylum Actinomycetota; class Actinomycetes; order Mycobacteriales; family Geodermatophilaceae; genus Blastococcus. The sequence goes on from NZ_QOHI01000003.1 coordinate 410,658, forward strand.
CCCTCTCGTCGTGGTGCTCAGCCGACCTGGAGCACGGTGCAGCGCCAGCGACCGTCGATGCCCTCCAGCCGGGCCGCGACCGCGTGCGCCCGCCCGCCGCGGTGTGCCACCGCGCTGATCTCCGCCACGCCGTCGACCGGCTCGCACACGCGCATCCGCCCGACCACCAGGGGGGCGCTGCCCTCGGCGCACCACGCCGGCCGGCGGCCACCCACGAGCGCCGCGTAGATCCCCGGCGAGGTCAGGTCGCGGACGTGCGCCAGCGGGCGCCGGCCGGCCAGCGCCTCGAGCGTCGTGCGGACCAGGCGGTGCCCGGCCTCGACTGCCGGGGGCAGGTCGGCGCGGGTGGAGCGGACCGGGCCGAACTCGTCGGCCGGCATCCCCGTGATGGCCTGCCGGGGCGGCGGGCCGGGCCGGTGCACCGGGCGGGGGATCGCGCGGTCGGGCTCGACCAGGCGCAACGGGGTCCGCTCCTGCAGCGGCGGCTGCGGGGTCGGGACGACGGTCAGCCGGAGTGCGGGCCGGGCGACGGGCGGTGCGGTGCGGGTGGGTGCGGTCATCGGGAGCTCCCTGCAGCGTGGGGTGGGTCAGTGGGTGGGCGGGCGCAGGACCTGGCCCGGCAGGAGGAGGTCGGGGTCCGGGCCGATCACCTCGGCGTTGGTCTGCCACCACGCCTGGACGGCGTGCGCCACGTCGGCGGTGGAGGGCGCCGAGCCGGTCGCGGCCAGGTGCCGCTCGGCGATGTCCCACAGGCAGTCGCCGCGGACGACGACGTGCTCGCCGGCGACCGGCGCCTGCGGCCAGTCGGGGAGGACGTCGGCGCCGGGGAGAGCGGGGGCGGGAGCCGACGCTGCCCCGGGCCAGTCGGGCACCCCGCCGGGAGGCGCCGTCTCCTCCGCCGCCGCGACCGCGGGCGTCGCGACCACGACGGCGAGCCCGAGGGCCGGCGGGGCGATGCCGAGGCCGACGCCGAGCGCGAGGGCCGCGGCGCGGCGCGCCCCGGCGGGCAGCACGCGGCGCAGCAGCCCGTCGGCCATCCGGCCCGAGAGCCCGGGGAGGGCCGAGGCCGCGGTGAGGGCCAGCCCGAGCGCGCCCCAGCACCACACGAGCCAGGCCAGCAGCCCGGCCAGGTGCAGCACGAGGGCGTCGGCCCCCGCGGCATCCACGGTCGCCTGGGCGTGGCCGAGAGCGTCGGCACTGCCGCGCAGGGGCGGGGTGAGCGCGGCGAGCAGGACGGCGGCGACGGCCATGCCTGCCGCTGTGCCGAGCAGTCGTCGTACCGACATCACGCCTCCGAACCGTTGATGGGGCCACACTAAAACAAGCAAACGCATGCAAACGCAAGTATCGACGTGCATCTACGCTGGCGGGCATGCGGTGGCAGCAGCTGTTCGCGGACCTGCAGGCGCAGTTCGAGGCCGCGGAAGACGCGGAGGCGCGAGCGGAGTGGGCGTCGCGCGCCCGCGCGGAGATGGGGGCGGTCCGGCTCGCCGACCGGCTCGGGGGCTCGGTGGGTGCGCACCTCACGCTGACCTGCCGGGGCGCGGGACGGGTGAGCGGCGTTCTCGCCGAGACGGGCAGCGACTGGCTGCTGCTGACCGACGACCGCGGGCGCGACCAGCTGGTGTCGGTGGCCGCCGTGCGTGCGGTCGGGGGCCTGGGGCGCCTGAGCGCGATGCCGGAGGAGGAGGGGTCGGTGCGCGCGCGGCTGGACCTGCGCCGCGCGCTACGAGGTCTGGCCCGCGACCGGAGCGCGGTGCAGGTCGTCCTGGACGACGGCACCGCGCTGACCGGGACGGTCGACCGGGTGGGGGCCGACTACGTGGAGCTGGCCGAGCACGCCGCCGACGAGCCGCGGCGGTCCGGGGCGGTGCGCTCGGTGCAGGCGGTCGTCATCGGCGCGGTGGCGGTGGTGCGGCCGCTGCTGCCGGGGTGGGACTGAGACGTCAGGCGCGCTGCTCGGCGGCCGGTGCGTCGGCTGTCGCGGCCGCGGGCTCCTCGGGGACCGAGCCGGCGCGGGCCTCGGCGTACTTCTGCTGGATGAAGCGCTCGAGCTCGTCCACCTCGACGCGCCACTGGCCGCGGCCGCCGATCTGGATCGCGATCAGCTCCTTGCGCCGGACCAGCGCGTAGGCCTGCGACCACGAGACGTTGAGGATCTCGGCGACGTCGTCGAGGGTCAGGAAGCGGGGCGTGGGCATCTGCGGTCTCCGTCCGGTCGCCGCCCAGTGTGTCAGCCACGCCGGGGAACGTGCGCGTCTGTCCACACCCGAACGTGTGGATGACGGATGCACGGAAACGACTGCGTGCCGCATCATCGGCGTTCGAACGTCGTCAGCGGTCCGCAACGGCGTGTCAACGCGCGCTTCCCTGCGCTCGACGTGCTGGAAGAGGTGAGGCGCCGTGACCGCCCTCCGGAGCCCGGTCCCCGTCCCGGAGGCCGATCTGCCCGTCGGCCCGACCCCCCGCCGCGTCAAGGCCCCGACCTGGCTGGACCTGCGGCTGGTGCTGGGAGTCCTGCTCGTGCTCGGCTCGGTGCTGCTCGGCGCCCGCGTCGTGAGCGCCGCCGACGCCACCGTGCCGGTCTGGAGCGCGGCCGAGGACCTCGCCGCCGGGACCGAGCTCACCGCGGAGGACCTCGTGGTCGTCGACGTCCGGCTCGACGACGCCGCGAAGGCCTACCTGTCGGGCAGCGCGCGGCCCGAGGGCAGCGTCCTGTCCCGTCCGGTGCGCGCGGGGGAGCTGCTGCCTCGCACGGCCCTGGAGGAGCCCGGTGACCTGGTGCAGCTGGCCCTCCCGGTCCAGGCCGGCTACGTGCCGCCGGGGCTGCGGCACGGCCGGCTGATCGACGTCTACGCCGTGGCCGATCCGGCCGCCGGCGCCACCGGGCAGGCGGTCGGCAGCGTCACGCTGGTCGTCGGCCGGGCCCCGGTGCAGGCCACGACCGGCAACTCCGACGGGGTCCTCTCCACCCCCTCGACGACGATCCAGGTGGTCGTCAGCGTGCCGGCCGACGAGGCCGCCGACGTGCTCGCGGCGATCGCCGGCCGCCCGCTGGTGGTCGTCGCGCACGACTCCGTCGACACGTCCGCCGAGGCCGCGGAGCAGGCCCGGGCCAGAGCTGCGGCCCGCCCGTCAGCACCGGCCCCGGCACCCGCTCCGGCGCCCGCGCCGGCCCCGGCACCGGCCGCCCCGCCGGCCGTCGTCCCCGCGCCCGCCGCCGGTGGCCCGCCGGCGCCCGCGCCCGCGCCGGCCGGACCGGCCGGCTGATGGCGCTGCAGGTCTTCACCGCGGTCACCGGCGCCGGCTGGGAGTCCGAGCTCGTCGGCGCGCTCGACCGGGACGCCCACGGGGTCACCGTGGTGCGGCGCTGCGTCGACGTCGCGGAGCTGCTCGCGGCGGCCGCCACCGGTACCGGCCAGGCGGCCCTGCTCTCGGCCGAGCTCCGCCGGCTCGACGGCGAGGCGGTGAGCCGGCTGCACGCGGCCGGCGTGGCGGTCGTCGGCCTGGTGGAGCCCGGCGACGAGCTCGCGGTCCAGCGGCTGCGGCAGCTCGGCGTGGCCCAGGTGCTGCCGGCCGACGCCGATCCCGAGGTCATCGCCGCCGCGCTGCGCGAGGCCGTCGCCGGTGTGCCGGACGCCGGTCGCGACGTCGCCGACCCGCGCGCCGCCCTGCCCGCGCCGGCCGAGCCCGAGCCGGCACTGGCGCGGCCCGGCGGGCGCGGACGCGTCGTGGCGGTGTGGGGACCCACCGGCGCCCCGGGCCGCACGACCGTCGCCGTCGGTCTGGCCGACGAGGCGGCGCGGCTCGACGTCGCCACCCTGCTCGTCGACGCCGACGTGTACGGCGGCGTCGTGGCCCAGGTGCTCGGGCTGCTCGACGAGTCGCCCGGCCTGGCGGGTGCCGCCCGGCTGGCCGGCACCGGGATGCTGGACGCCGCGGCGCTGACCCGGCTGGCATGGGCCGTGCGTCCCGGGCTGCGGGTGCTCACCGGCCTCGCCCGGGCCGACCGCTGGCCCGAGCTGCGGCCCTCGGCCGTGGGCACGGTGCTGGAGGAGGCCCGCCGGCTGGCCGACCTCACCGTGGTCGACTGCGCCTTCAACGTGGAGGACGACGAGGAGCTCTCCTTCGACACCGCCGCGCCCCGGCGCAACGGGGCCACCCTGGCCGCGCTCGAGCAGGCCGACACCGTGCTGTGCGTGACCGGGGCCGACCCGGTCGCGCTGCAGCGCTGCGTCCGCGCCCTGGACCAGCTGCGCGAGGCGCTCCCCGACGTGGAGCCGGTGCTGGTGGTCAACCAGCTGCGCCGGGGACCCGTGCCCGGGGATCCGCGCGAGGAGGTGGCGGCCGCCCTGGACCGGTTCACCGGCCGGCGTCCCCGGTCGTTCCTGCCCGCGGACCGCCGGGCCACCGATGCCGCCCTCGCCACCGGCCGCACGCTGGCGGAGGTCGCGCCGGGCTCGCCCCTGCGCGCGGAGCTCCGCGCGCTGGCCGCGGACCTGGCCGGCGTCCGGGCGCCCGCGGCGGGCCGCCGACGGCTGCGGGACCGGCGGGCCGGGTGACCGCTGGAGTGTCGGCGGACCGGCTCCCCGTCGTAGCGTGAGGCACCGACCCGGAAGGAGACCGATGGTCGAGCGGCTCAGCACCCTGGACGCGTCCTTCCTCTACCTCGAGGAACCGGGCACGCCCATGCACGTCGGGGGCGTCCTGGTCCTGGAGACCCCGCCCGGCGGGCTCGACGCGCTCGAGCAGCTGATCGCGGCGCGGCTCCCGCTCGTGCCCCGCTACCGCCAGCGGGTGGTCGAGGTCCCCGGCCAGCTGGCGAACCCGGTGTGGGTGGACGACCCGGAGTTCGACATCGCCTACCACCTCCGGCGGTCGGGTCTGCCGCGACCGGGCACCCGCACCCAGCTGCTCGACCTGGTCTCCCGGCTGAACTCCCGGCCGCTGGACCGCAACCGCCCGCTCTGGGAGGCCTACCTCGTCGAGGGGCTCACCGGCGGCCGGGTGGCCGTGGTGACCAAGACCCACCCCGCGCTGGTCGACGGGCTCAGCGCCGTGGACATCGGGCAGGTGCTCCTCGACGTCACCCCGGACGCGCCGGCGCCCGAGCCGGTGGAGTGGGACCCGCAGCCGCTGCCGACGGGTCTGGAGCTGGTCCGCGACGCGCTGGAGGAGTACCGGCAGCGGCCGAGCTCCCTGGTGGAGGCCGCCCGAGCGGTGGTGACCGACGCGGGCACAACCGCGGCGCGCGTCGGCACCCTGGCCGGCGGGCTGCTGCGCACCGCACGGTCGGCGATCATGCCCGCGCCGCACAGCCCGATGAACGCGCCCGTCGGCCGCCAGCGCCGGGTCGCGGTCGCCTCCGCACCGCTGGACGACCTCAAGCGGGTCCGCAAGGCGCACGGCGGCACGGTCAACGACGTCCTGCTCACCGTGGTCACCGGGGCGCTGCGCGAGTGGCTGCTGTCCCGGGGCGAGCCGGTGGTCTCCTCGACGTCGATCCGCGCGCTGGTGCCCGTCTCGGTGCAGGACGAGGAGGGCGCGCCGGGGAACCGGGTCACCTCGCACCTGGTCGACCTGCCGGTCGGCGAGCCGAACCCGCGGGTGCGCCTGACCCGGCTCACCTACGCGATGCGCGGCGTCACCCAGCACGGCGAGTCCGTGGGCGCCGACAGCCTGATCGCGCTCAGCGGCTTCGCGCCCTCGACCCTGCACGCGCTCGGTGCCCGGGCCGCCCGCGGGCTGTCCCGGCGGCTGTTCAACGTGGTCGTCACCAACGTGCCGGGTCCGCAGGTGCCGCTCTACGCGGCCGGGGCCCGGATGCTCGAGGTCTTCCCCGTCGTGCCGCTGGCCCGCGGGCAGGGGCTCTCCATCGGGATGACCTCGTTCGACGGCACGGTGTTCTTCGGGTTCAACGCCGACCGGGACAGCGTCGGCGACGTCGACGTCCTGGCCGACCTGGTGGAGCAGGAGGTCGCGGAGCTGGTCGAGACGTCGTCCTGAGCCGCGCGGGGCCCGCCGGATACGGTTTCCCCTCCATCGACGAAGGGGGTGCCCGGGTGCGCGTGTACCTGCCGGCCACGACGAACGTGCTCCGGACGCTGGTCGACGAGGGGTTGCTGCCCGCGCCGCACACCGCGTTCGCGGTGACCCCGCAGCTGCGCGAGTTCTACGCGGTCAGCGAGGCCGAGGCCGACACCGAGGAGCTGGAGTACGCAGCGCTCCTCACGGCGGCACGGGCAAGCCTGCGGCTGATCGACCTGGATCCGCTGGCCGCCCGCCGCCGGGTGGTCCTCGCCGCCGACGTCCCCGACGACTCGGTCACCCCGATGGACGACCCGCACGTCGAGCACGGCGCCGCGCGCGTGACCTCCGGGATCCGGCTGGCCGACGTCGCCAGCGCGCACATCGACGGCGAGGACGCCGAGGACGACGTCCGCAAGGCCGTGAACGTGGTGCTGGAGGCTGACCTCGGCAGCGAGGACGCCCAGTTCGTCGTGGACGAGGCCGAGGGCCACGAGCTGGGCTGGTACGCCTCCCAGGAGATCGGCACGGTCCTCGAGCTGCTGTGAACGCCTGCGGGTGCGGCCCGCCGGCGCGTCCGTAAGATCACGACCCGTCTGTCAGCGTCGACGTCGGGAGCGCATCCATGCAGTTCGGTCGGTACTACGAGGAGTTCGAGGTCGGCGCGGTCTACAAGCACTGGCCCGGGAAGACCGTCACCGAGTACGACGACCACCTGTTCTGCCTGCTCACGATGAACCACCACCCGCTGCACATGGACGTGAACTACGCGGAGAAGACCACCGACTTCGGCAAGAACGTCGTCGTCGGGAACTACATCTACTCGATCCTGCTCGGCATGAGCGTCCCCGACGTCTCGGGCAAGGCGATCGCGAACCTGGAGATCGAGTCGCTGCGGCACGTGGCGCCGACCTTCCACGGCGACACCATCTACGGCGAGACGACCGTGCTGGACAAGACGCCGTCGAAGTCCAAGGACGACCGTGGCGTGGTCTACGTCGAGACGATCGGCTACAAGCAGGACGGCACGGTCGTCTGCATCTTCCGCCGCAAGGTCATGGTGCCCAAGCAGTCCTACGGCGAGGCCCGCGGCGGCGAGCAGCCCGGTCGCCCGGAGCCCACGCCCCGCGGCTGAGCCGGCCGGGGCGTGCGCCGGTCAGTCCGGCAGCACGCCCCAGCCGTCGAGCGTCTCCACCAGCCGGGGCGTGCACGCGAGCCCCGCCAGCGTGGCCGCGTCGGCGAAGACGGCGTCGGTGGCGTCGTCCCCGGCCGCCGGGACGGCGTCGTCGTCCAGCAGCGCGCACGCCAGGTCCGCGACGTCGTAGACGACGGAGGCGGCGTCGATGCGCACCCGGCCGACCTCGTGGCCCGCGCGCACCCGCAGCCCGGTCTCCTCGAGCACCTCGCGCTCGACGGCCTCGGCCACGGTCTCGCCCGGTTCCACCCGCCCGCCGGGCACCGACCACAGGCCACGCCCAGGGTCCTGGCCGCGCCGGATCAGCAGCAGCCTCCTGCGCCGGTCGTGCACGATCGCCCCGACGCACGGCACCACCGGGCGGTCGTCGCGCTCCTCCGGTGGCACGCGCGCAGGCTACGCACCGGCGCGCCTCGCCGCTCTTGACGATCGGCCTCCTTCCCGCGACGGTTGTCCCCGATGAGTGCCTCCCCGGTCTGCCCCCGGTGCGGCGAGCTGCTGGCCGCCCGCCCCGGGTCGGACGGGCACGCCTGGTGCCACCTGCACGGCGCCGTCACCCCGCTGCACCACACCGCGCTGGTGGCCCACGACGCCATCGCCGCGGTCACGGCCGACGCCCGCGTCCCCGCCTGGGTGCCCGACCCGATGCCGTCGGGGTGGGCGGTCACCGGCCTGGCGTGGGGCGGGGAGCCGGGTGCGCGGGCCATCGTCGTGGACTGTGCCGGACCGGCCCCTCTCGGTGGTTCCGCCGAGCTGGTGCTGGTGGCCGAGGAGCCCGGGACCGGAGTCGGGTGCGGCTACGCCGGGCTGCCGGGCCTCGACCCGGGTGATGTCATCGACGGCCCGAGCTCGGTGGACGTCAAGGCCGCCGGCCAGCGCGCCCCGCTGTGGACCGTCCCGACCTCGGACGACCGCGCCGCCTTCGTCGGCGAGGCCTACGGCGTCTGGTTGTGGCTGGTCACGTGGCCGATGAACGCCGCCTGGCTGCTGGCCGAGCAGCTGGAGCTGCTGGACCTGCGGGACCGCATCTACCCCGACCTGCCCCTGGGCCCGCCGGGGGAGCACCTGCTGCCCGGCTGCTGACCGCGTCCGCTCCGGAACCCGACCGGCTCTTCCATGATCGGCGCGTCGGCGGGGGCGGCCCTGGGGCCTGTGTTACTCATGGGACGAACGCGTCCGCCGCACCCGGCGGGCTGTCCGAGCAGGCTCGTCCTGCCCCTCGCACGCGCACCCCTGGAGGTGGCGGTGAACCTCAAGAAGGTCCTCACCTGGCTGGTCGTCGCCTTCGTCCTCTTCTACGTGATCCAGCAGCCGGAGGCCTCTGCCGCGCTGGTCCGCAACGCCGGTGAGGCGCTGGGCAGCGCGGCGTCCTCCCTGTCCGAGTTCGTCGGCTCCCTGGTCTGACGATGGCCGCCCCGGAGGGCGGGACGTCGGAGCCGGCGGTCCTGCCGACCCGCGCCGAGAAGGACGTGCGGAAGTACGTGCTCGCGGGCGAGGAGCTCACGGTCGCCACCCGGCGGCACTGGGCGGTGCTCATCGCGCCGACGGTCCGCTGGCTGCCCGTGCTGGTCCTCGGCGGATGGCTGCTGCTGCTCGACCCGGACAACCGGTTCACCACGGTCCTCGGCCTGCTCGTCGCCCTCGCGGCGTCGGCGGTCTGGGCCGTGCGCGTGGGCGAGTGGTGGATGCGGCACTTCATCGTGACGAACCGCCGGGTGCTGCTCACCTCCGGCCTCGTCGTCCGCAGCGTCACCCTGCTCCCGGTCCGCCGGATCACCGACCTCACGTGGAAGGAGACCCTGTTCGGCAACCTGCTCGGCTACGGGACCTTCCGCTTCGAGTCGGCCGGGAAGCTGAAGGCCCTGTCGGAGATCACCTACCTGCCGCACGCCGAGGAGCTCTACCGGAAGGTCAGCCGCCTCCTGTTCACCAGCGGCGGTGACGACGAGGGCAACCCCGAGAGCGCACCGGCGGCCCGGCGGGACACCGAGCCGATCACCGGCCTGCCGCCGCGCCGGTCCTGACCCGGCAGGTGGAGCGGGCTCCTGTGCGGCAGGCTGGCCGGTGATGCGGATCGACCTGCACACCCACTCCTCGGTGTCCGACGGCACCGACAGCCCCGCCGAGCTGCTCGCCACCGCGCGCGCCGCCGGGCTCGACGTCGTCGCGCTCACCGACCACGACACCACCGCCGGCTGGGCGGACGCTGCGGCCGCGCGCCCGCCGGGGTTGACCGTCGTCCCCGGCATGGAGCTGTCCTGCCGCTGGTTCCCCACCGACCAGCCGCCGATCAGCGTGCACCTGCTGGGCTACCTGTTCGACCCGCTGCACCCGGCCTTCGCCGCCGAGCGCGCCCGGTTGCGCGACGAGCGGCTGGCCCGTGCCGAGCGGATCGTCGAGGCGCTGGCCGCCGACGGCCACCCGGTCGACTGGGCCGACATCGTGGCGCACTCCGGCGGCGGGGTGGTCGGCCGGCCGCACATCGCCGGGGCGCTGGTCCGCGGAGGAGCGGTGGCCTCGGTGGAGGAGGCGTTCACGACGCTGCTGCACCACCGCAGCCCGTACTACGCGACGAAGGCCGACACCGACGTTCGCCAGGGCATCGCCCTGGTGCGGGCGGCCGGCGGCGTGCCGGTGTTCGCCCACGGGCTGGCCACCAAGCGCGGCCGGGTCGTCGGGGACGACGCGGTCGCGGCGATGGCCGAGGCCGGGTTGCTCGGACTGGAGGTCGACCACCCCGACCACAGCGAGCAGGAGCGGTCGCACCTGCGTGGCCTGGCCGACGACCTCGGCCTGGTGGTCACCGGCTCCAGCGACTACCACGGCAGCAACAAGACGACGCCGATCGGCGCCTGCACCACGGACCCGGCGGAGTTCGAGCGGCTGCTGGCCGCCGGCACCGGGACGGCGGTGCTGCGCGACTGAACCGTCGGCGCCCGCCGCTACCGTGGCCGGCATGCGCAACCCCACGGACGGCGGTGAGACGGTGCTGCCGGGCATGCCGCGCCGGCTGCTGCGCGCCTCGCCGAAGTCGCTGGCCGACTTCTCCGACTGCCCCCGCCGCTACCGGTTCGCCAACGTCGACCGGCCGGTGCCGCAGCGCGGTCCCCGGTTCGCCCACCACACGGTCGGCACGGCTCTGCACCAGGTGCTGTCCTCGTGGTGGGACCTGCCGGTGGAGCGGCGCACGCCGGGGGCGGCCCGGCAGCTGCTGTACGCCGCCTGGAGCCCCGCCGGCTTCCGCGACGACGAGCAGTCCGACCGCTGGAAGGCGAAGGCGGCCGGCTGGCTCACCGACTACCTCGACGGCGTCGACCCGACCGACGAGCCGCGGTCGCGGGAGCGCACCGTCAGCACGACCACCGAGCGGATGACGCTGTCGGGCCGGGTCGACCGGATCGACGAGCGCGGCGACGAGCTGGTGGTCGTGGACTACAAGACCGGCCGCTCGCCGAGCACCGACGACGAGGCCCGTGGTTCGCAGGCGCTGGCGCTGTACGTCCTGGCCGTGCGCCGCACGATGCGCCGTCCGTGCACCCGGGTGGAGCTGCACCACGTGCCCACCGGAACCGTCGCCGCCTTCGAGCACACCGAGCGTTCGCTGGCCAACCACGCCCGGCGGGCGGAGGACGTCGCGATCGACATCCAGGCCGCCATGGGCGCGGTGGACGAGGGGCAGGACCGCGACGCCGCGTTCCCCGCCGTCCCGGGCGTGCAGTGCGGCTGGTGCGACTTCCGGCCCAGCTGCCCGACCGGTCAGGCCGCCGTCCCGGCCCGCGAGCCGTGGGCCTTCCTCGCGGAGGAGTCAGCCGGCTGACAGCCCCCGGACGGCCAGCGAGATGCCCAGGGCGGTCATGACGACGGCGATGACGGCGTCGAGCACCCGCCACGCCGTGGGCCGCGCGAACACCGGACGGAGCAGCCGGGCGCCGAAGCCGAGGCCGGTGAACCAGGCCACGCTGCCCACGGCGGCACCCGCGGCGAACCACCAGCGGTCGTCGGCGTAGGTGGTCGACAGCGAGCCCAGCAGGACGACGGTGTCCAGGTAGACGTGCGGGTTGAGCCACGTGAGCCCGAGGACCGTGGCGATCGTGACCGCCAGGGCGGTGCGCGAACCCGAGGCGTCGGCGGAGAGCGCACCGGCCGGCCGCAGCGCCCGCCGGGCGGCGAGCGCGCCGTAGACCAGCAGGAAGGCGGCGCCGGCGAAGCAGACGACCGTCAGCAGTCCGGGTCGGCTGAGCAGCAGGGCCCCGGCGCCCAGCACGCCGGCGCAGATGAGCAGCGCGTCGGAGAGCGCGCACACCGCGACCACCGCGCCGACGTGCTCCAGGCGCAGCCCCTGGCGCAGCACGAAGGCGTTCTGCGCGCCGATGGCGACGATGAGCGAGAGACCGAGCCCGAGGCCGGCGAGGGCGGCGGTCCAAGCGGACGACGTGAGCACCTCCCGACCGTAGGAACTCCAGGACCGAAAGCCCAGCTCACGTTTCTTCAGCGGATGTAGCGTCGCTTACGTGGACCTCGAGCTCGGCCAGCTCCGGGCGCTCGCTGCCGCGGTGTCGACCGGCACCCTGGACGGCGCCGCGCGCGAGCTGCACGTGACGCCCTCGGCGGTGAGCCAGCGGCTCAAGGCCCTGGAGGCGGCTACCGGCCGGGTCCTCCTCGTCCGGTCCCGCCCGGTCCGGGCGACGCCCTCGGGGGAGGCGGTGCTCCGCCTCGCCCGTCAGGTCCAGCTGCTGGCCGCGGACGCCGCCCGCGAGCTGCAGGCGGACGACGCGGACGGGACGCCGGTCACCGTGCCGATCGCGGTCAACGCCGACTCCCTCGCCACCTGGGTGCTCCCGGCGCTGGCCCCGCTGGCCGGTGAGCTCCGCTTCGACCTCCACCGCGAGGACCAGGAGCACACCGGCGACCTGCTGCGGGACGGGACGGTCATGGCGGCGGTCACGGCCGAGGCCGAGCCGGTGCCCGGGTGCCGCGTCGTCCGGCTGGGCGCCATGCGCTACCGGCCCATGGCCACCGCGGCCTTCGCGCGCCGCTGGTTCCCCGAGGGCGTCACGCCGGACGCCCTCGCCGTCGCTCCCGTCGTCGTCTTCGACCGGAAGGACGACCTGCAGCACGCCTACCTGCGACGGTGGGGGATCACCCGCCCGGCCGTGCACCACGTGCCCGCCTCCGCCGACTACGTGCGCGCCGTCCGCCTCGGCCTGGGCTGGGGGATGGTGCCCGACCTCCAGCTGGCCCAGCCGACCGACGGCGCCGACCTCGCGGAGCTGGACCCGGACGGCGCCGTCGACGTCGTCCTGCACTGGCAGCAGTGGCGGCTGCAGTCCCCGGCGCTCGACCGGGTCGCCGAGGCGGTGCAGGCCGCGGCACGCACCGCGCTGACCCGCTGAGCTCAGGCTGCCACCCGGTCGATGCCGGCCCAGACGATGGGGGAGCGGCGGGCGGCGCGTGGCAGCCGGAGGGTCGCCTGCCGGAACGCGCGCACGGCGCCGGTGGCGGCCGCGTCGGTGAGCGACAGCCCGGGCAGCGAGTACATCCGCCGCGCCCAGGCCGGCAGCAGCGCCACGGAGAGCGCGGCCAGCCCACCCCAGGCCGGCTGGGCCGGGGTCAGGTACCGCACCCAGGTGGGCATCGGCGGGAGCACGACCAGCCGGTAGGCGTCGCGCGCGGCGGTGGTCGCGCCCAGCTCCGGTCGCATCCGCTCGAAGTAGGCGGCGAGGTCGTCCACCGACGCGGGCACCTCGGCCCGCTCGACGCCGATCAGCTCGGCCGCGGTCACCTGCTCGGCCACGTACCGGTCGGCGTCGTCGTCCGAGAGCTCCAGGCCGCCCCGCCGCGCCGCGGTGAGCAGCGAGTCCACCTCGCAGCAGTGCACCCACAGCAGCAGGTCGAGGTCGTCGACCCGGTAGGTGCGCCCGGTCGTCTCCTCGGTCCCGCCCAGCCGCCGGTGGATGCCGCGCACCTGGGCGGCGGCCCGCACGGCCTCGGTGCGGGTGCCGAACGTGATGGTGTCGACGTAGGCGGCGGTGCGGATCAGCCGGGGCCACGGCTCCTCCCGTAAGGCGCCGGAGAACTTCGCGACGCCGTCCATGGCCACCGGGTGCAGGGCCTGGAGGAGCAGCGCGCGCAGCCCGCCGACGGAGAACGAGGGATCGGCGTGCACCCGCCAGGTCACGCTGTCCGGGCCGAAGAAGCCGAGCCGGTCCTCCTCGTCGGTCCACTCGGCGCGCTTCGGCAGCCGGGTCATGCCGGGACCACGTCCGCCCAGAAGCTGCAGAGCACCTCGAGCGTGCGCGGCGGGTTCTCCACGGCGGGGGAGTGGATCGAGTTGTCGATGACCTCGTGCCGCGCCCCGAGCCGCTGCGCCATGTCGTTCTGCACGTGCGGCAGCCAGGCGTCGTCGGCCTCGCCGTGGGCCACCAGGACCGGGATCCCGACGGCCTTCAGCTCCTCGACGCGGTCCGGCTCGCCGAGCATCGCGTCGGCCATGCCGCGCAGCCCCGCGGCGGAGTTGGCGAGGAAGCGCCGGGCGTAGAACTCCCGGGTCGGCGCGGGGACCGCCTGCGCCCGGGGGTCGGTCATCGCCACCTGCTCCAGCGTCTCGTGCACCAGGGGCACCCCGCCGGCGTCGAGCAGCGGGGCGAGGTGGTCGAGCAGCTCCGCCCGCCGGCCGGTGAGCCGCGAGGGCCCGGACCCGAGCAGCGTGAACGACGTGAAGAGCTCCGGCTCGGACAGCACCGCCGCCCGCGTGACCAGGCCGCCGAAGCTGTGCCCGACCAGGTGCAGCGGCTCGCCGGACTCCTCGCGCAGGACCCGGGCGACGGCGACGACGTCGGCCCCGAGGATCTCCACGGTGTACTGCGCCGGGTCGTCCGGGCCGGGGGACTCGTACTGGCCGCGCTGGTCCACGGCGACCACGCGGAATCCCGCCTCGGCGAGCGGTCGGAGCAGCGGGGCGAAGTCCTCCTTGCTCCCGGTGTAGCCGGCCACCATGAGGACGGTGCCGCGGGCGGCGTCGCCGCCGGTGTCCAACGCGGCCAGGGGGCCGGCGCCACCGGGGAAGCTGCGTGCCCCGGCGTCGTGCTCGGCGAGCTGGCGCAGGTCGTCGGGGGCGATGGCGAGGGGCACGGCATCGGGGCCGCCGGGCATGACCATGGTCCCCAGTGAACCCCGTTCGCCGGAGCGGTGCTGCCGGGGGTCAGCGGTAGCCGAGCACGCGGTCGGCCAGCCGCGCGACGACGACCGGGCCGACGAGCGTGGTCGTGCTCCCGGCGGGCAGGTCCTCGACGGTGGACCGGGCCACCTCGACGCCGGTCGCGGCCTCGCGCGAGACGACCGCGTCGCCGTCCGGGACCGGCAGCACCGTGCCCTCGGCGTCCGGGCCGGGCAGCCCTGTGGCGGGTGACTCCCAGAGCAGCTGACCCGAGGCCGGGTCGAGCGCGGTGAGCCGTCCGCCGGCGGCGACCAGCACCGCGGCCGGGACCGACGTCTGCTGCGCGGAGCGGTCCGGACCGGTGGGCAGCGTCGTCAGCTGGGTCCCGTCGGCGGAGCCGAACAGCCGGATCTCGTCGCCGGCCAGCACGCCCACGAGCCCGTCGGCGCCGAGCAGGACGGCGTCGCCCCGGTCGCCGACCACCACGTCGCGGACCCAGTGCTCGTCGCCGTCGAAGCCGTCGGCCAGCCGCAGCTGCAGCGCGTCCCGTTCGCCGCAGCGCTGCAGCACCGCGATCCCGGCGCTCCCGGCCGCGGCGTCCAGCAGCCGGCACCCGTCCGGGGCCGACCAGCGCCAGCGGATGTTGTTGCCGGTCGGGTCGAGCGTGACCATGCCGGTCGGGCTGTGCGCGAGCACGATCCGGCTGGTGGAGGTGAGCGTCGCGTCGGCGCGGAAGTTGACGTTCCGGGTCCAGCTCCGCACGCCGGTGCCGGCGTCCAGGCCGACGGCCTCGTCGCACCGGTCCGCGGTGCGGAAGACCGCGACCGCGACGCCGTCGGTCGCGGTGAGCCCGCAGAGCCAGGCGTTGTCCCGCGTGTAGTGCCAGACCTCCTCGCCGGTCGCCGGGTCCAGCGCCCGGACGCCGTGCTCGGAGCCCACCAGCACCCGGCCGTCCTCGACCACGTCCTCGGGTAGGGGATCGCCGGCGGCCGACCAGACCCGGGAGACGGCGCCGGCCGGCGCCCCCGAGGGGACGTCGGCCGGGCGCGCGGTGGTGCTGGAGGTGGCCGCCGCGTCGGAGCCCCGCCAGAGCAGGGCTGCGACGACGACGAGCGCCAGGGTGGCCGCCGTCCAGACCCAGACCCGCGCAGGCGGGAACCGGAGACGGGACATGCCGACCCCGAGGTTCAGGAGGCGGACTCGGGAGCCCCGGCGGCGGAGCCACCGCGACCCGCGCCACCGCGACGGCGACGACGACGGGGACGGCTCGCGCCGCCCTCGGACGAGCCCTCGGCCGCCGGGGCGTCCGACTGCGCGGGAGCCTCGGACGAGCCCTCGGCGCTGCCCGCGCCACGGGTGCGACGGCGGGGGCGGCTCTTGCCCCCACCGGCGGGCTTGTCCTCGTCGACGGTCCGGCCGCCCGGGCCACGCGAGTCGCCCCGCCCACCGGAGTCACGCCCGCCGGCGGCTGCCGGACGGTTGCGCTTGCCGGTCTCGCCGAGGTCCTCGAGCACCTCGCCCTCGAGGCCCTCGCGGGTGCGCTGCGAGCGCGGCAGCCGGCCCTTGGCGCCCTCGGGCACGTCGAGGTCGGAGTAGACCCACGGCGAGGTGGAGTACGTCTCCGGCGGGTCGTCGAAGCCGAGGCCGAGCGCCTTGTTGATCAGCTGCCAGCGGGGGATGTCGTCCCAGTCGACCAGCGTGACGGCGACACCGGTGCTGCCGGCGCGGCCGGTGCGGCCGATCCGGTGCACGTAGGTCTTCTCGTCCTCGGGGCACTGGTAGTTCACGACGTGGCTGACGCCGGTGACGTCGATGCCGCGGGCGGCGACGTCGGTGGCGACGAGGACGTCGACCTTGCCGCTGCGGAAGGCGCGCAGCGCCTGCTCGCGGGCGCCCTGGCCGAGGTCGCCGTGCACCGCGGCCGCGGCGAACCCGCGGTCGACGAGCTCGTCGGCGACCTTCTGCGCGGTGCGCTTCGTGCGGCAGAAGACCATGACCAGGCCGCGGTCGCGGGCCTGCAGCACGCGCGAGAGCAGCTCGGGCTTGTCCAGGTTGTGCGCCCGGTAGATGAACTGGGTCGTCTGCGGGACCGTCGAGCCCTCGTCGTTGCCGTGCGCCCGGATGTGCGTCGGCTGGGTCATGAAGGTGCGCGACAGCGTCACGATCGGGCCGGGCATGGTGGCCGAGAAGAGCATCGTCTGCCGCTTCTCCGGGACCATCGCGAGGATCCGCTCGATGTCGGGCAGGAAGCCCAGGTCGAGCATCTCGTCGGCCTCGTCGAGGACGAGCGCCTTGACCTTGCCCAGGATCAGGTCGCCGCGCTGGGCCAGGTCGAGCAGCCGGCCGGGGGTGCCGACGACGACCTCGACGCCGTTGCGCAGCGACTCGATCTGCGGCTCGAACGCGCGGCCGCCGTAGATGGCCTGGACGCGCAGCCCGCGCTTGGCGCCAGCGGTGCCGAGGTCGCGGGCGACCTGGACGCACAGCTCACGGGTGGGGACGACGACCAGCGCCTGCGGGACGCCGTCGCCGCCCTCGCTCGGCGGCGTGACGCGGGTGAGCATCGGGACGCCGAAGCCCAGGGTCTTGCCGGTGCCCGTCCGGGCCTGGCCGATGAGGTCGTTGCCGGCCAGCGCCAGGGGGAGGGTGAGCTCCTGGATGGCGAAGGTGCGGGTGATCCCGGCGTCGGCCAGCGCGGAGACGATGTCGGGGTGGACGTCGAAGTCGCTGAACAGCGGGCTGTCGGGCGCCACAGGGGCGCCGCCGAGCTCCTCGACGGTCTGCTCGAGCTCCTCGGGGGCGGGCGCGCCGGTCTCGGCGTGGTCCAGCTCCGCGATGGGGATGTCGGTGGGGGTCTGCTCGGTGGAGGTCAGTGCACTCGCCTCTGGTCTGCTGGGGGACCGGCTGCGGTGGCGGTGTCGCCGCCTCGCGCCCGTCCCGGTCTGGTGTCGCGGGTCGGTTCCAGCGCCGACGCGGCCAGCAGACCGGGCCTCGCAACAGCCCGGGAGACAGCCCCAGGGGCGTCGTCCAGCGGTCGTCAGCGCACAGATGTACGAGCGCGCCCGAAGGCTCGCCGATTCCCATGCTAGCGCGGGCACCGGTTAGCCTCTCCGCGCCGCGCTCCCCGATGTCGCGTCGGTCACTCGTCGGGGGCACCACCACCGCCGTCGAACTGCAGGAGATGCCGTGCCCCCGGTCGACAACACGGCCGTCGCCGAGCTGCTGGGTGCGCTGGCCTACGCCGAGCTGACCGCGTTCGACCGGCTCGCCGAGGACGCCCGCATGGCGCCGACGCTCGCCGGTCGCGCGGCCCTGTCCCGCATGGCCGCCGCGGAGATCGCCCACCACGTCCGGCTCACCGCGCGGCTGACCGAGCTCGGCATCGACCCCGCCGTGGCC
This sequence comes from Blastococcus sp. TBT05-19, assembly GCF_003319095.1. Classification (GTDB taxonomy): domain Bacteria; phylum Actinomycetota; class Actinomycetes; order Mycobacteriales; family Geodermatophilaceae; genus Blastococcus. Next base: position 428,435 of record NZ_QOHI01000003.1, read on the forward strand.
ATGGCGCCGTTCGTCTCCGCGCTCGACACCTTCCACGAGAGCACCCGCCCCAGCACCTGGTTGGAGGGGCTGGTCAAGGCCTACGTCGGTGACGGGCTGGCGACCGACTTCTACCGGGAGATCGCCGGCTTCCTGCCCGAGCCCGACCGCGGTCTGGTGCTCGAGGTGCTCGCCGACACCGGGTACGCCGACTTCGCCGTGCGGGAGGTGCGGGCCGCGATCGCGGCGAACCGCAAGGTGGCCGGCCGGCTCGCGCTCTGGGGCCGGCGGCTGGTGGGGGAGGCCATGACGCGGTCCCAGGCGGTGATCGCCGAGCACGAGGGGCTGACCGAGCTCATCGTCACCGGAACCGGCGACCTGTCCGGCATCGGCCGGCTCATCGACCGGATCACCGCCGCGCACACGGAGCGGATGAAGGCGCTCGGCCTCAACCCGTGACGATGTCATCGTCGGCCTCCGGCCGACACCGCGGCCAGGTGCCGTACCCCCGCTGCTCGGAGCGCGTCCGTCGCGCCTGCGCGGACCCCTCCGGGGCCCACTCGCCACGACCACGCGCAGAAGGGGCGTCTCCGCCGCAGCGGAGACGCCCCTTCAGGTGCGCTGGTTCAGCTGCCGGCGCCTGCGATGAAGCCGACGCGGCGCTGGTCGGCCTGCGCGATCTCCACGTAGGCGATCCGGTCGACCGGGACGAGGAGCTTGCGCCCCCGCTCGTCGACCAGGGTGAGCAGGCCGTCCTTGGTCGAGCCGGACATGGCCGCGGCCACGTCCGCCGCGATCTCGTCGGGGGTCTTGGGGCTGTCGATGACCAGCTCCCGGGGCGAGTGCTGGACGCCGATCTTGACTTCCACGTGGGCGATGCCTCCTCGTTGGCGCGACTGGCCCCAACGCTAGTCCAGTCGGCGGCGTGAGGACCGGGCGAGCGGGTGCGCCGTCAGCGAACGCCGGTCAGTCGCCCTCGACGCGGGGGAATCCGGAGATGCCGCGCCAGGCCAGGGAGGACATCAGCTCGACCGCCTCGTCGCGGGACACCGTGCCCTTGCGCGGCAGCCACCAGCGGGCGCTGCCCTCGGCGAGGCCGGACAGCCCGGAGGCGATGAGCAGGGCGCGCTCGGGGTCGGCCCCCGTGTCGGCGGCGATCACCCCGGCGATGGCCTCGACGCACACGCGGGTGCCGCGGTCCACGATCGCGCGGACGTCGTCGTCGTTGCGCAGGTCGGACTCGAAGACCAGCCGGAAGGCCTCGCCGTCGGCGTCGATGAAGTCGAAGTAGGCGCCGACGGCGGCGTCGACGCGGGTGCGGTTGTCCTCGGTGCGGCCCATGGCCTCGCCCACCCGGTCGGCGAGCTCGGAGACGTGCTCCTCCAGCAGCGCCAGGTAGAGCTCCCGCTTGCCCGGGAAGTGCTGGTACAGCACCGGCTTGCTGACGCCGGCGCGGTCGGCGATGTCGTCCATCGCGGCGGCGTGGAAGCCGTGCGCGACGAAGACGTCCTGGGCGGCGCGAAGGAGCTGCAGCCGGCGGGCGCCGCGCGGCAGGCGGGAGGTGCGCCGACTGGCCGCGGCGGGGCGTGATGGCTGCATGGCGGGAGGATGTTACCGAGCGGTTCCCCTCGCATCCGGGGTGCGGCGTGCAGCGTTACCGTCGCGAGTGATGTCCGAGGCCGATCTCTCTCCCACTCCGCTGCCGCAGACGAAGGGCGTTCTCCCGCCGTGGCCGGGCCAGGAGGTGCCCGTGCGCGGAGGAACGGTGTTCGTCCGGCACACGCCGTGGAGCGGTCCGGTGGACCGCGCGGCGGGCGACGACGCGCCGCGCGAGCGGGCGCTGTACGTGCACGGCCTCGGCGGGGCGTCGACGAACTGGACCGACCTGGCCGCGCTCCTCTCGGTCCGGTTCGAGGGGTGGGCGGTCGACCTGCCGGGGTTCGGCCACTCGCAGCCGCCGCGCGGCGACCACTACTCGGTCCGGGGCCACGTGCGCAGCGTCGTGGACGTCCTCGAGCACGTCCGGGCCCAGCCGGGGGAGGGCGCGGGCCGGCCCGTCCACCTCGTCGGCAACTCGCTCGGCGGGCTGGTCAGCCTGCTCGTCGCCGCCCGGCGCCCCGACCTCGTCGCGACGCTGACGCTGGTGTCGCCGGCGATGCCGGTCTACCGCGTGCCCCCGGCCTTCAGCCGCCTGCTGCTGCTCCTCCTGGTCCCGGGTGTCCCGACCCTCGCCGAGCGCCGGCTGGCCGGCGTCGCCCCGGAGGAGAGCGTCCGGTCGATGATCCGGATGTGCTTCGGGAACCCGGCGGCGGTGCCGCCCGAGCGGATCGAGCAGGCGGTGCAGGAGATGCGTGAGCGGGCCGGGCGCCCGTGGGCCGACCGGGCGCTGGCCCGCAGCATGCGCGGCCTCATCACGTCCTACCTGCGGGTCGGCCGGGCGAACGCCTGGCGGGCGGCCCGCGGCCTGAAGATGCCGACCCTCGTGGTGTGGGGCGGCCGCGATCGCCTCGTCGACCCGGCCCTCGCGCCGCGGCTGGCCGCCGCCGTTCCCGGCGCCCGGCTGCTGGTCCTCGACGGCGTGGGGCACGTGGCGATGCTCGAGGCGCCGGAGCCGACCGCGCGGGCGGTCCTGGCGCTCGTCGAGCACCGACCCGCCGCACCGGGCGGCTCGGACGTGCCGGCTGGCGTCGACACGCCACGCAGCGTGAGACGCTGATGTCCTGACGGCGGAAGCGTCGAGGAGCAGGGAGACCGGCCGGTGGGTGGACGTCTGACCGACGACCGGCCCACGCCTCGCCCGGCACCCCTCGTCGCCCACCGGGAACCGCGGGTGGCGCCGCCCAGCCGGGGGCCCGAGCGCAGGGCCGGCCGGGTGCGACGGTTCGTCCGGCGGCACGGCTGGCGGGCCTACGCGATCCCGTTCCTCGTCGTCGCCACCGTCGCCGTCCTGGTGGACCTGGCCTTCCACCCGCCGGGGTCCGGCTCCTCGGCCGTGGCCGTGTCCCAGCCCAGCGCCACGACGGCGCCGACGACGACGGTCGCGCCGCCGTCACCCACGGCACCCGCGGAAGGCGATGCGGGCCCGACCGAGACCGTTCCGCCGGCGGTCGCCGACTCCTACGTCGAGCGCGGCGCCGGCACCCTGTCGATCGTCGACGGCGCCTCCCAGGTCTACGGCACCGGTCCGCTGAAGCGCTTCGTCGTCGAGGTCGAGGACGGCATCGGCGTCGACGGTGCCTCCTTCGCCGACGCCGTCGCCCAGACCCTCGGCGATCCCCGTTCCTGGGGTAGCGGCGGCCGGATGTCCTTCCAGCGGGTGGGCGCCGCCGAGGCGGCGGCCCGGCAGTACGACTTCCGCGTCAGCCTGGTCAGCCCCGGCAGCATGGAGACCTACTGCCCCGGAGTCGGCACCGGCGGCTACACCTCGTGCCGCTACGGCGAGCGGGCCGTCATCAACCTCGCGCGCTGGGCCACCGCCGTCCCCGACTACCAGGGCGACGTCGCCACCTACCGGCTCTACGTGGTCAACCACGAGGTCGGGCACGCCCTCGGCAACGGCCACGAGGACTGCCCCGGCGCCGGGCAGCTCGCCCCGGTGATGCAGCAGCAGACCCTGGGTCTCGAGGGGTGCGCGAAGAACGCCTGGCCCTTCCCCTGACCCGGCTGCGCGGACCACGCCGCGGTGGGATTACCCGGGCCTGTCACGCTGTTCTCCACTCGAACGCCGGTCCTCCGGGGCCGCTGTCCGCGACGTGAAGGAGCAAGCGTGTCCCTGCCACCGCTGGTGGAGCCGGCCGCAGACCTGTCGATCGACGAGGTCCGCCGGTACAGCCGTCACCTGATCATCCCCGACGTCGGCATGGACGGGCAGAAGCGCCTGAAGAACGCCAAGGTGCTCGCCGTCGGTGCCGGTGGTCTGGGCTCGCCGGTGCTCATGTACCTGGCCGCCGCCGGGGTCGGCACCCTCGGCATCGTCGAGTTCGACACCGTCGACGAGTCCAACCTGCAGCGCCAGATCATCCACGGCGCCTCCGACGTCGGCCGGTCCAAGGCCGAGAGCGCGCGGGACTCCATCAGGGAGATCAACCCGCTCATCGACGTCCGGCTGCACGAGACGCGGCTGGACAGCGACAACGTCATGGAGATCTTCGCCGACTACGACCTGATCGTGGACGGCACGGACAACTTCGCCACGCGCTACCTGGTCAACGACGCGTGCGTGCTGCTGAACAAGCCCTACGTCTGGGGCTCGATCTACCGGTTCGACGGTCAGGTCTCGGTCTTCTGGAACGACCACGGGCCGAACTACCGCGACCTCTACCCGGTCCCGCCGCCGCCCGGCATGGTGCCCAGCTGCGCCGAGGGCGGGGTGCTCGGCGTCCTCTGCGCGACGGTCGGCGCCATCCAGGCCACCGAGGCCGTCAAGCTCATCACCGGCGTCGGCGAGACGCTGCTGGGCCGGCTGATGGTCTACGACGCCCTCGAGATGACCTTCCGCGAGATCAAGATCCGCAAGGACCCGGAGGGTGAGCCGATCACCGGCCTCATCGACTACGAGACCTTCTGCGGCGTCGTCTCCACCGAGGCCCAGGAGGCCGCGGCCGGCGCGACCATCACCGTCGACGAGCTCAAGGACATGATGGACGCCGGCAAGGACTTCGAGCTGATCGACGTCCGCGAGCCGAACGAGTACGAGATCGTGTCGATCCCGAGCGCGAAGCTCATCCCCAAGGACGAGCTGCTGTCGGGCCGGGCGCTGTCGCAGCTGCCGCAGGACAAGCCGATCGTGCTGCACTGCAAGACCGGTGTGCGTTCGGCCGAGGTGCTCGCCGCGATCAAGAACGCCGGCTTCAAGGACGCCGTCCACGTCCAGGGCGGCGTGACGGCGTGGGCCACCCGCATCGACAAGGCGCTGCCCACGTACTGAGCGTCGGATTACGGCCCGGTTCGTTCCTCTCGGGGAGCGGGCCGGGCCGTCGTCGTCTGTACTGGGTCGCATGGCCGACTTCTCGCCCGTCGAGCTCCTCGAGCTCTTCCAGCGCGCCCAGAACCAGTTCACCGACCGGGTGGATGCCGTCGACCCCGACCAGTGGGAGGAGCCGTCGCTCCCGGGCTGGACGGTCGCCGACCTGGTCGCGCACCTCGTGAGCGAGCAGCTCTGGGTGCCGCCGCTCCTGGCCGGTGAGCCCTACGCCGAGGGCCGTTTCCCCGACGAGACCACCGACCTGCTCGGGAACGACCCCTTCATCGGCTGGGAGTCCGCGGCCGACGACGCGCTGTCGGCCTTCGCCGAGGACGACGCCCTCGTGCGCACGGTCCACCTGGAGCGCGGCGCCACCCCGGCCACCCGGTACATCCTCGAGATGACCGCCGACCTGACCGTGCACGCCTGGGACCTCGCGCACGCGACCGGAAGCGACACCCAGCTGGACGGCGAGCTCGTGACGGCCGCACTCGTCTTCGCCGAGCAGTTGCCGGAGGACGGCGTCCCGGGGCTCTTCGACCCGCCGCTGGACGTGTCCTCCTCGGCCTCGCCGCAGACCCGCCTGCTCGCCCGTTTCGGCCGCAAGGACTCCTGACGGGAGGACCCCCTCGCCCCCCACCGCTCGCATGCTCGCGACGGGGCCCTGCGAGGGGGCCGGGGATCGCGTCAGGATGGGCGGGTGACCGATGCCGTGCTCGACGTCGATGAGGCCGTGTTCGACGCCGTGGACCGCATCCCGCCGGGTCGGGTGAGCACCTACGGCGCGATCGGCCGGCTGGTCGGCGTCGGGCCCCGTCGGGTCGCGCGCGCCCTCTCGCAGGGCGGGGGAGCGGTGCCCTGGTACCGGGTGGTGCGCGCCGACGGGACGGCCGCGGAGCCGGTGCGGGCCCGGCAGCTGGAACTGCTGGCAACCGAGGGCGTGCCCGTGCGCAACGGTCGGGTGGTCCTGGCCGCCGTCGGCTGGCCGGACTGACGCCGTCCTCAGGTTCCTGGTCGTTCGTGCCGAACAGAGAGGCATGAACACGATGGCATGCCGAGCGGTCGCCCAGGCGGGGCTGTCCGCCGCGACCGCCTCCCTCGACGACGAGGGGGCCTGGCCGCTGCTGCTCGTCGCCGGCTGGCTCACCACCGCCGCCGACCTGACCCTCGAGCAGACCCTCCTGGACTCGTTCGTCTGACCTACGGCTGCGGCTGCTGCGCGGGAAGAGCCGGCAGCGGCCGGATCGCCCGGCGCGGCCGAGCCGACGGACGGCGAGCCGTCCTGGCCTCCTCGGCGAGCTGACGGGCGGCCACGACCGACGCCGGCTCGGGGGCGGTCACCCGTACCCCAGGTCTTCGCGGCACTGCTGCTCCACGACGGCGTAGGTCTCCATCTCCGCCGGGTCGTCGGTCTCGTAGCCGAAGGAGTCGGGGTGCACGGTGACCTCCACGCCGCGACCGGTCAGGCACTGCACCATGGACGAGAGGTAAGCGGTGGGGGAGCCCACCACCGCGGTACCGGGCCGCTCGGTGTCGAACTGCTGCGGCGGCATCCGGTAGGCGACCGCGCCGTCGCGGAGCACCTGCAGCTCGACGTACAGCGGCCAGGTCGGGCTCGGCGCCCTGCTGATCGCCACGCCGTCCACGGCGGGCACGTCCTGGTAGCCGCCGACCGGTTCGCCGTCCGCGTCCAGCGCGCCGTACCGGACCTGGTCGCCCGGCTTGGTCACCACGACCAGGTAACCCTCGTCGCCGGTCGCGTCGTGCAGCGCCATGGGGGTGTCGGGGAAGGCGAAGTCCGGACCCCACGTCAGAGCCATGCCGTCCGCGGTGGCACCGGTGAACCAGGCGAAGAGCGTGCGGTCGCCGACCACCCCTTCGACCAGCGCCCACACCTGCCCGTCGGTCATCTCCCCGGCGAACAGCACCCGGCGGGTGTCCACGGGAGGGACGACGGACTCCCCGGGGTCACGGGGGATGCCGTCGTCCCAGCTCAGCTGCACGATCCGGTCGAGGAGCTCCCGGTCGCCGGCCAGCGAGCCGCGGGTCGGGATGTCGTAGAGGTCCACCGCGCGCTCGGCGCTCTCGCGGGGGCCGGCTGCCTGTCCGGGGTCCTCCAGCTGCGTGCGCAGCAGGGGCAGCCCGCCGCTCAGCAGCGCGACCGCGAGCGCCCCGCCGACGAGCCCGCCGGCGACCTGCCGGGTGCGCCGGCGCCGGAGCTCGCGGGAGCCGGCGAGGACCGTCTCGTGCAGGTCCCAGCGGGGAGCGTCCACGGCGTCGGCACGGTCGGCGAAGTTGCTGCGCAGGAGCTGTTCGACGTCCATCTCAGCGGCCTCCGTTCACGTAGGCGGGGTTCTCGACGAGGGCTCTCAGGCGGTCCAGACCCCGGCTGGTCTGGGTCTTGACGGTGTTGACCGAGCAGCCGAGCACCGCGGCCGTGCCGGTCTCGCTCAGGTCCTCCCAGTAGCGGAGGACCAGCACCGCACGCATGCGGGGCGGCAGCGTCGCGAGCGCCTGGGTGAGCTCGTCGCGGTCGCCGAGGTCGGAGCGGGGCCGGTCGTCGGCCTGCTCGACCGCGGGCAGGTCGACGATCTCCTGCACGGTCCGCCGCCGGTGCCATCCGGCGGCGGTCGTGACCAGCGCCTTGCGGACGTAGGCATAGGGGTCGCCGCGCTCGCTGACCCGCCGCCAGTGCCGGTACACCTTGATGAGTGCGGCCTGGAGGAGGTCCTCGGCGTACCCGCGGTCGTGGGTCAGGAGGACCGCGGTCCGCAGCAGCGCGGCCGACCGGGCGGCGACGAACGCCTCGAAGGACGCCTCGTCGTCGTCTCGCACGTCTGTCTCCCTCCGGTCGAGCCCTCATCCGGTAACACGCGGTCCGCGGTTGTCCCGGGTGACAGCGTTACCGAACCGTGACGTCGGCGTCCGGCCGGCACCACGCCGGCCCCGTCCGCCCCGCGGCGCGCAGGAGTGTCAGGGGTACGTGTTTCCATCGGGGTGTGGCACAGCGCGGGGGTGAGGACGGTCCGGTCTACCGGCTGCTCGCCGGGGAGCCGCAGCGCACCACGGTGCCGGTGCTCGACCCGACGCAGCAGGCGGTCGTCGACCACCCGGGCGGGCCGCTGCTGGTGCTCGCCGGACCAGGGACCGGGAAGACGACGACGATCGTCGAGGCGGTCGCGGCGCGCATCGGTGCCGGGATCGATCCCGAGCAGATGCTCGTCCTCACCTTCAGCCGGAAGGCCGCCGCGGAGCTGCGCACGCGGATCACCTCCCGGGTCGCGCGCACGATCCGCGAGCCGCTGGCCCGCACGTTCCACTCCTACGCCTACGGCGTGCTGCGCCGGGCCGCCGTCCTCCGGGGCGATCCGCCGCCCCGGCTGCTCACCTCCGCCGAGCAGGACGCCGTCGTCGCCGAGCTGCTGCGCGGTGACGCCGAGGGGCTGGGAACGGTCCGCTGGCCCGAGGACCTCGCGCCGGCACTGGGCACCGAGGGCTTCCGCGCCGAGCTGCGCGACCTGCTCCTGCGCGCCACCGAGCGGGGCGTCAACGCAGCGCAGCTGGCCGCCTGGGGCCAGGAGTCCGGCAACGAGCACTGGGTGCACGCCGCGGCCTTCCAGCAGCAGTACGAGAACGTCAGCGACTTCTGGGTGGCCTCCCGCGGTGACGCCTCCGGGTACGACCCCGCAGAGCTCGTCCGGCAGGCGATCCTGGAGCTGAGCGAGGACCCGGAGCTGCTGCGCCAGGAGCGCGAGCGCGCGAGCTGGCTGTTCGTCGACGAGTACCAGGACACCGACCCCGCCCAGGTCGAGCTGCTCGAGCTGCTCGCGGGGGGCGGCGGCAACCTGGTCGCGGTCGGTGACCCCGACCAGTCCATCTACGCCTTCCGCGGCGCCGAGCCCCGGGGCATCGTCGAGTTCCCGGAGCGCTTCCGGCACACCGACGGACGCGCCGCCCGCCGGGTCTCCCTCGGGGTCTGCCGGCGCTCGGGCGAGGAGCTGCTCCGGATCAGCCGGCAGGTCGCCGAGGGGCTGCCCGGGCCGTGGGAGCACCGGCGGCTGGCCGCGGGGGAGGGCACCCCGCCCGGCGAGGCCGAGGTGCACGTGTTCGGGTCGGCCGCCGTCGAGGCCGCCTACGTCGCCGACGCCCTGCGCCGGGCGCACCTGCTCGACGGCGTCCCGTGGTCGGAGATGGCCGTCGTCGTGCGCACCGCCTCGGTGCTCGGACCTTTCCGGCGCGCCCTGGCCTCGGCCGGGGTGCCGGTCACCGTCTCCACCGACGACCTGCCGCTGGCCGCCCAGCCCGCCGTCGCCCCCTTCCTGCACTGCCTCACCGCGCTGCTGCCGGGGAAGGACGCCGAGCCGGCAGGGCTGGACGAGCCGGGCGCCGAGGCGCTGCTCGCCTCCGCTCTGGGCGGCGCCACCGTGCTCGACCTCCGCCGGCTGCGCCGTGCCGTGCGGGTCGCGCTCGCCAAGCAGGGGGTCGACCCCGCCGAGCGCGGGGCGCCCCTGGCCGACGCGCTGACCGACGCCGCGCTGCTGGAGGCGCTGCCCGAGCACGTCGCCCGCCCGGCTGCCCGGGTGGCGTCGGTGCTCGACGCCGGCCGGCTGGCCCTGGCGCAGGAGGGCACCGCCGAGGACGTGCTCTGGGCGATGTGGCAGCGCAGCGGCCTGTCCTCCCGCTGGGCGAAGGCCAGTGCCGTCGGCGGGCCCACCGGTGCGGTGGCCGACCGCGACCTCGACGCCGTCGTCGCCCTCTTCGACGCCGCCGCGGGCTTCGTCGACCGCCTGCCGTCGGCCGACGTCCGCGCCTTCGTGGACCACCTGTCCGCGCAGGAGCTGCCCGGTGACACCGGCGCGGCGCGGGCGGTGGCCGGCGAGACCGTCCGGCTGCTCACCGCGCACGCCTCCAAGGGGCTGGAGTGGGAGCTGGTCTGCCTCGCCGGGGTGCAGGAGGGCGTGTGGCCCGACCTGCGCGAGCGCACCTCGCTGCTGGGTGCCGAGGTCCTCGTGGAGAGGGCGGCCGGCATCGACGGCGCCCGCACCGACCGACGCGCCCTGGCGCTGGCCGAGGAGCGCCGGCTGTTCTACGTCGCCTGCACCCGCGCCCGGCGGCGGCTCGTGGTGAGCGCGGTCGAGGGCGCCCTCGACGGCGCCGACGCCGGCGCGACCGCCTCCCGGTTCCTCGACCTGGTGTCGCCCCCTCCACCGGACGGCCGACCGCTCACGGAGCTGCCGCGCGCGCTAACCCTCTCCGCACTGGTCGCCGAGCTGCGCCGGGCGCTCACCGACCCGCACACGCCGGCCGCCCGACGGTCGGCCGCCGCCTCCGTGCTGCGCCGGCTGGCCGACGAGGGAGTCCCCGGTGCCGCGCCGGCGCGCTGGTGGGGGCTGGCGCCGCTGTCCGACGACGCCCCGCTGGTGCCCGAGGAGAAGTCGGTACCGGTGCGTCCCTCGGCCATCGAGACCTTCCAGCGCTGCCCGCTGCGCTGGGTGCTCGGCGCCGTGGGTGCCGAGGCCTCGCCCGACTCCACCCGCACGGTCGGGACGGCGGTGCACGACGTCGCGCAGCAGGTCGCCGAGGGGATGCCGGCGGCCGACGCCCGCGGAGCGCTCGACGCCGAGCTCGACCAGCTCGACCTGGGGCCGGGGTGGGCCGACCAGCGGCAGCGCGTGCAGGCGCAGGACATGCTCGACCGGTTCCTGCGCTGGCACGCCACCAACGGCCGGGAGCTGATCGGGGCCGAGGGCAAGGTCGACGTCGTCGTCGGGCGCGCGCGCATCAGCGGCCGGGTCGACCGGCTCGAGCGCGACGCCGAGGGCCGGCTGGTCGTCGTCGACCTCAAGACCGGCAAGACCGCGGCGAAGAACACCGAGGAGCACGGGCAGCTCGCCGCCTACCAGGTGGCGATCGCCGCCGGCGGGTTCGCCGAGCACGGCACGGTTCCCGGCGGAGCGGCCCTGCTGCAGGTCGGCACCGGAGCCAAGGCGAAGGAGCAGCACCAGGAGCCCCTGCCGGCGGACGTGCCGGTGGGCGAGACGTGGGCCGGGCAGCTGGTCGCCGAGGTGGGCGACGGCATGGGGGCGGGGACGTTCGAGGTGCGCACCGGCACGCACTGCTCGCGGTGCCCGGCGCGGCGCAGCTGCCCGTTGCAGGAGCCCGGCCGGCAGGTGACCGGATGAGCCGCCGCGACGACGGCCAGCTGAGCTTCGAGGACCTGTTCGCCGAGGTCGCCGCCCAGGAGCCCGCGGCCCGCCGGGTGCTGAGCCCCGCGGAGGTGGCGGAGCGCTGCGGCCTGTCCTACGCGCCCTCGGACGAGCAGGCCGGGGTCGTCTCCGCCCCGGCGGACCGGCCGCTGGTCGTGGTCGCCGGCGCCGGGTCGGGCAAGACCGAGACGATGGCCGCGCGGGTGTCCTACCTGGTGGCCAACCGGATCGTCGAACCCGAGGCGATCCTCGGGCTGACCTTCACCCGCAAGGCGGCCAGCGAGCTCAACGAGCGCATCCGGCTGCGGCTGGGCGCCCTGGCGCGGCACCCCGACACCGAGGACGACCTCCGCGAGCGGCTGGCGATCGCCCAGCCGACCGTGTCGACCTACCACGGCTACGCGGCCGCGCTGGTCGCCGAGCACGGGCTGCGGATCGGCGTGGAGCCCGGCGCCGGCGTGCTCGGACCGGCCATGTGCTGGGGGCAGGCGGCGACCGTGGTGGCCGCGTGGACCGGCGACATGTCCGACGTCCCGCTCACGCTGCTGACCACCGTCGAGGACGTGCTGGCGCTCGCCGGGGAGATGGGGGAGCACGACGTCACCCCCGCGGCGCTGCGCAACTGGACGGCGCGGCTGGAGGCGCAGGTCGCCGGCTACCCGGACGCGCCGAAGAAGAAGGGCCCCTACGCCGCGGTCACCGAGATGCTCGCCCGGCAGAAGGCCCGGGTGGCGCTGCTGCCGCTGGTGGAGGGCTTCGAGGCCCGCAAGCGGTCGCTCGGGTCCATCGACTACGCCGACCAGGTCGCCTACGCCGCGCGCATCGCCGTCTCCTCGCCCGAGGTCGGCCGGCGCGAGCGGGCGCGGTGGAAGGTCGTCCTGCTCGACGAGTACCAGGACACCAGCGTCGGGCAGTTGCGCATGCTGGAGGCGCTCTTCGGCGGGGCCACCGGCCACCCGGTCCTGGCCGTCGGTGACCCCCGCCAGTCGATCTACGGGTGGCGCGGGGCGTCGGCCGGCACCATCGAGCGGTTCGCCCGCACCTTCCCCGGCCTGCCCGGACGCGAGGCCGAACGGCTCACCCTCGCCACCAGCTGGCGCAACGACGAGGCGGTGCTGGCGGTGGCCAACGCCGTCTCGGGGATGCTGCCCGAGCCGGCCCAGCCGCTGCCCGACCTGGCTCCGGCGCCGACCGCAGGTCGCGGCTCGGTCACCGTCGGGCTGTACGAGACCGTCGCCGACGAGACCGCCGCTCTGGCCGACCGGATGGCCGCCTGCTGGAACGGCACGGACGCCGTCGTGCAGCCCAGGGCCGACGGTCGTCCGCCCTCGATGGCGGTCCTCGTGCGCACCCGCAAGCAGCTGCCCGGCATCGCCGCGGCTCTGCGCGAGCGCGGCCTCCCGGTCGAGGTGGTCGGGCTCGGCGGACTGCTGGAGGTGCCCGAGGTCTCCGACGTCGTCGCCACCCTCACCGTGCTGGTCGACCCGACCGCCGGTGACGCCATGGGGCGGCTGCTGACCGGGGCCCGCTGGCGGATCGGTCCGCGGGACCTCGCCGCGCTGGAGGCCCGCGCCCGCGCGCTGGTGCACTCCCGCCGTCCGGCCCGGCCGGCCGACGGGGCGGAGGCCGCGGCGGCGACCGCGGAACCGCCGCAGGAGCGCGGCAGCATCGTGGAGGCGCTGGACGACCTCGGCGACGCCGAGCAGTACTCGCCGACCGGGTACCGGCGGATGCGCCACCTGGGTGCCGAGCTCGCCCACCTGCGCGGTCGGATCGGGGAGTCGCTGCCCGACCTCGTCGACGAGGTGGCCCGGACGCTGGGCCTGGAGACCGAGCTGGCCAGCGCGCCCGGCGTCAGCCCGGCCGGTGCCCGCGCCCACCTCGATGCGCTGCACGGGGTGGCCGCCGAGTTCACCGAGCTGGCCGAGCTGCCCTCGCTGCCGGCGTTCCTGGGCTACCTGCGCGATGCCGAGCAGCGCGAGCGCGGCCTGGAGCCCGGGGAGGTCGCGGTCAACCCGGAGGCGGTCCAGCTGCTCACCGGTCACTCCGCCAAGGGCCTCGAGTGGGACGTCGTCGCGGTGCCCGGCATGACCGACGGGCAGTTCCCTGCGCGCAGCAACGCGAGCGACTCCTGGATCAAGGATCCCGGGGCCGTGCCTGCCGAGCTGCGGCTCACCGACCGTGCCGAGCTGCCCCGCCTGAAGCTCCCGGTGCCCGGCTCCGGCGACCAGGCGGTCGTGCGCGACGCGCTGGAGGAGTACGTCCAGGACTGGAAGGACTTCGGCCGCGACGAGGAGATCCGCCTCGGCTACGTCGCCGTCACCCGCGCCAAGCGGCTGCTGCTGTGCTCGGGCAGCTGGTGGCGCGACGGCGTCAAGCCGTGCGGTCCGTCGTCCCTGCTGGAGACCGCCAAGGAGGCGTGCGAGGCAGGGGCGGGCGCCGTGGTGCAGTGGGCCCCCGCACCCGAGGACGGCGCCACCAACCCGGCGCTGGAGGAGTGGGCGGTCGGCGTGTGGCCGGTCGACCCGCTCTCCGAGCCGCGCCGGCGGGCACTGACGGCGGCCGCCCAGCTGGTCGAGGGCGCGGCTGCGCACCCCCTGGACCCCGACCGGAGCCTCGGCGGTGAGGACGAGCTGGTCGACTCCTGGGTGCGTGACGCCGACCTGCTGCTGCGCGAGCGCGCCCGGCACGCCAGCCCGACCGTCGACGTGCCGCTGCCCTCGCACCTGTCGGTGTCCGCGCTGGTCACCCTCCGCCGCGACCCGGCCGAGCTGGCCCGCCGGCTGCGGCGTCCCATGCCGGCCGCGCCTGCGCCCCAGGCGCGCCGCGGCACCGCGTTCCACGCGTGGCTGGAGGAGCGATTCGGTGCCGCGCGGCTGGTCGACCTCGACGAGCTCCCGGGCTCCGGGGACGAGCTGGCCGCGCCCGACGACGCGCTGACCGAGCTGCGCGAGGCGTTCCTCGCCAGCGAGTGGGCCGACCGGCAGCCGATCGAGGTCGAGGTGCCGTTCGAGACGCCGCTGGGGCCGCTGACCCTGCGGGGGCGGATCGACGCGGTCTTCCAGCGGGAGGACGGCGGCTTCGAGGTCATCGACTGGAAGACCGGTCCGCCGCCGACCGCGGGGGAGATGGCCGCCGCGGGGGTGCAGCTGGCCGCCTACCGGCTGGGCTGGTCCCGGCTGACCGGCGTGCCGGTGGAGCGGGTGAGCGCCGGGTTCCACCACGTGGCCGCCAAGGAGACGATCCGCCCGGTCGACCTGCTCGACGAGGCCGGCCTGCTCGCGCTGGTCACCGGCAGCGAGGAGTAGCTCGACCTGTCGACGAGTCGACATGTCGCTCAGTCGAGGAGCAGCTCGAACTCGTCCACGGACGCGCCCTCGGGGGAGCGGTGCTGCCGGGCCACGGCCATGCCGAGCTTCCGTGCCACCCCCGCAGAGGCCTCGTTGCCCTGCTGGACCACCGAGACCAGCTGCGGGACGCCACGAGCACGGGCCAGCTCCACCGCCGCGCGAGCCGCCGCCGTCGCCAGCCCGCGGCCCCAGAAGCGTCGGCCCAGCCGCCAGCCGGCCTCGAGCGACCCGGTCGGACCCCAGGGGTGGCTCCACGGGTGGATGCCCGCGAAGCCGGCCACCTCGTCGTCGACGACCACGCTGAACAGGCACAGCCCGGTGCTCTCGGCGAGGTCCCGCTGCCGCTGCACCAGGCCCGCGTAGTACTCGCGATCCCGGATCTCGCCGGCCCCGATGAACCGCATGACCTCGGCGTCGTCGAACAGCTCGAACCAGCGTCCGGCGTCCGCGGTGGTCGGGACCCGCAGGCCCGGGCCGGTCACGAGGAGGCGACGCGGTCCAGGATCGCCGCCGCCAGCTGCTCCGGTGCCTGCTCCGGGATCCAGTGCGTGACGCCCGGCAGCTCGACGAACCGGTAGTCGCCGGTCACGAACTCCGCGCACGCCTCGGCCGCGGTCCGCCCGATGGCGACGTCGCCGTCGCTCCACACGAAGGTCGTGGGCACGTCGACCTTGTCCACGCGGATGTCGGAGCTCATCGCCCGGTACCAGTTCAGCGCCGCGGTCAGCGCACCCGGCGCCGACAGCACCGCCACGTACTCGTCGGCCGCCTCGGGGGAGACCCCGGTGTCGCCCTCGGTGCCCAGCAGCATGCGGCGCAGCCGGCGCGCGTCGTCGGCCAGCAGCACCTCCTCGGCCTTGCCCGGCTGCCAGAACAGGCGGATGTAGGCCGACCGCTCCTTCTGCTCCGGGTCGATCCGGAAGGCGGCGGTGTACGCGGCCGGGTGCGGCACCGACACCGCGGTGAGCGAGCGGACCCGGTCGGCGTGCCAGGCGGCCATCGTCCAGGCGACGGTCGAGCCCCAGTCGTGGCCCACGACGTCCGCCACCGGGATCTCCAGCGCCGTCATGAGGTCCGCGGTCACCTGCGCCAGGTTCTGCATGGCGTAGGCGCCGACCTCGTCCGGTCGCGCGCCGGGGGAGTAGCCGAGCTGGTCGGGCGCGTAGGTGCGCAACCCCGCCTCGGTCAGCAGCGGCGTCACCGCGGCCCACGACGCCGAGGTCTCGGGGAACCCGTGCAGCAGCAGGACCGGCCGGCCGTCCTCGGGGCCGTCGGCCCGCACGTCGAAGGTCAGGTCGCCGACATCTACGCGCAGCAGCTCTCCGGGCATGCCCCGGACGCTATCCGGGCGACGGGTCGCGCGCTGGCAGCACTACCGTCACGAGCCGTGACCAGCGAGCGCGAGTACGTCACCGCCCACATCGACGAGCTCCACGCCGATCTCGAGGTGTGGCTGCGGATCCCGTCGATCTCGGCGGACCCGGCGCACGCCGACGACGTCGCGGCGAGCGCCGCCTGGCTCGCCGAGGCGCTCACCCGCACCGGTTTCCCGATCGTGGAGATCTGGCCGACCGCCGGCGCGCCCGCCGTCTTCGCGGAGTGGCCGAGCGCGGACCCGGACGCTCCCGTCGCGCTGGTCTACGGACACCACGACGTGCAGCCGGTCGACCCGCTCGAGCTGTGGGAGCACCCGCCGTTCGAGCCCACCCGGGTGGACGGCCCTCATGGCCCCGAGCTGCACGGCCGGGGCGCCAGCGACGACAAGGGCGTGCTGATCGTCCACCTGCTGGGCCTCCGCGCCCACCTGGCCGCCACCGGCCGCGACACCCCCGCGGTGACGATCAAGCTGCTCGTGGAGGGCGAGGAGGAGTCCGGGTCACCGCACTTCGAGGCGCTGCTGCGCGAGCGCCGGGACCGGCTGGGCTGCGACGTCGTCGTGGTCAGCGACACCGGCATGGCCGCACCCGACGTGCCGAGCGCGGTGACCGCCATGCGCGGGCTGGCCGACGCCGAGATCACCCTGCGCGGCCCGCGGGTCGACCTGCACTCCGGCTCCTTCGGCGGCGCCGTCCCCAACCCGCTGCACGCCCTGGCCGAGCTGATCGCGAAGCTGCACGACGAGGACGGGCGGGTGACGATCCCCGGCTTCTACGACGAGGTGCGGCCGCTGTCGGACCGCGAGCGCGACCTGATGGGGCGGGTGCCCTTCGACGAGCAGGCGTGGCTGGCCGGGCCGGCCGCCTCGCGAGCCACCTTCGGCGAGGCCGGCTTCAGCACCCTGGAGCGCACCGGCGCCCGCCCGACCGCCGAGGTCAACGGCATGTGGGGCGGCTACACCGGCCCCGGCCACAAGACGATCATCCCGGCCGAGGCGCACGCCAAGGTGACCTTCCGGCTGGTCTCCGACCAGGTGCCTGCGGACGTCGGGCCGCGGCTGAAGGCCTGGGTCGAGGCCAACGTCCCGGCCGGCATCGAGGCCGAGGTGCACACCCCGCCCGGTGGCGTCGCGCCGTGCGCCAGTGACCTGGACTCCCCGCACATGGACGCGCTCCTGGCCGCCATCGGCCAGGCCTTCGACACCGATCCCGCCGACGTGCTGCTGACCCGCGAGGGTGGCAGCGGGCCCGAGGCGGCCATCGCCGGCGAGCTCGCGGCGCCGCTGCTGTTCCTCGGCATCGGCCTGCCCACCGACCGGATCCACTCGCCGAACGAGCGGGTGCTGCTGCCGATGCTCACCCGCGGCGCGGAGGCCGCCGCGCACCTGTGGCGCGAGCTGGCCGGCCGCCGGGCGGGCTAACGCGTCCCGACGACGACGGTGGCGCCGCGTTCGTCGTCGGTCACCAGCCGGGCCCGCAGGCCCGCTGAAGTGACCAGCTCCAGCGCGGAGGCCGACTGACCCTCGCTGCACTCGAACAGCAGCGAACCACCGGGCGCGAGCCACGCAGCGCCGTCCGCGGCGAGCCGGCGCGCGAGCGACAGCCCGTCCGGCCCGCCGTCGAGGGTTCCCCGCGGCTCGTGGTCCCGCGCCTCGGGCGGCATCAGCGCGATCGCCTCGGTCGGCACGTACGGCACGTTGGCGGTGAGGACGGCGACGCGGCCGCGGAGCTCGCCCGGCAGTGCGCCGAACAGGTCGCCCTCGTGCACCGGCACCCCGGGCAGGTTCCGGCGCGCGCAGGCCACCGCCGCGGGGTCGACGTCCGCGGCGTGCAGGTCGACGTCCGGCCGGGCGGCCAGGACGGCGACCGCCACCGCCCCGGATCCGCAGCACAGGTCGACGACGACAGCCCCGGGGCCGCACAACCGCACCGCCTCGGCCACGAGCACCTCGGTGCGCCGGCGCGGGACGAACACCCCCGGCGCGACGGCGATCCGCAGCCCGCAGAACTCCGCCCAGCCCAGCAGGACCTCCAGCGGAGCGCCGGCCACCCGCCGCTCCACGAGGTCGGCCAGCGCGCCCGCGCCCGAGGCCGCCCCGGCGAGCAGCAGCGCCTCGTCCTCGGCGAACACGCAGCCGGCAGCGCGCAGCCGGCGGACCACGTCGTCGTCCGGGACAGCGGGATGCACGGCGCCTCCGGGCTCGAGGGGGTCGGCCGACCTAGGCTGGCGGGGTGACCGGAGCCGGGCAGACCCCTCCACCTGGCTGGTACGCCGATCCCAGCGGCGCGCCCGGCATGGTGCGCTGGTGGGACGGGTCGGCCTGGTCCGACGTCATGATGCCGTCCGGGCCGGGCGTCGCGGTGCGGAGCACCCCCGCGGACGCCGCTCCCCGGCCGGCGGACCCCGAGCCGGTTCCGGCGAAGGAGCCCGATCGCCCCTCGGGCCCTTCCCGCGCGTGGACCGTCGCCGTCGCGATCGTCGTCGTCGTGGCCGCGGTGATCGGCACCCTGCTCGCCATCCGGTCCGGCGAGGACGCCGACCGCACCGCCTCCCCGCCGTCCTCGGGCGCCGATCCCGCGCCGCCGTCGGCCGCGGGCCCCACGTTCCCGCCCGGCACGGTGCGGATCATCGACCGGGCCGCGGGCATCTCCTACCCCTACCTGGGCGAGGGCTGGTCGGAGTTCGACCTGGGCATGCAGCTGGAGACGACGGAGACCACCGGGCAGTACTTCACCACCCAGGACGACACCCCCGACGGCGGGCTGTTCATCTCGCAGTGCACCTCCGGGCCGGTCGACCCCCGGTACGGGGGAGCGGCGGACCTGCAGAACACGGTGACCAGGCTGGGCACCAGCGTGCGGGGCAACTACTACCCGGGGCCCAACGAGCTGGAGGTGCTGCGCGACGAGCCGCGCACCGTTGACGGCCGCCCGGCGCACCTCTACGAGTTCGAGCTGTCCTGGGACGTCCCGGGGTACGACGCCACGGGGGAGCGGGCCGCGCTGCTGCTCATCGACGTCGGCAGGCCCGAACCCGCGCTGCTCTACGTCTCCATCCCGAACACCCACGCCGAGCTCTACGGCGTGATCAACCGGGTCATCGACGCCGTCGAGGTGCTGTAGAGGACGACGACGGGGTGGGCCGGTCGCGGGGCCCGCAGGGTCCCCGACCGGGACACGGGCAGCCGCTCCACGCAGCGGGGGGACGGCGCCTGGCCGCGGTGTCATCCGGAGGATGACGAAGTCGTAGTGTCGGTCGCGTGAGTGCAGCCGGAACGGAACTGACCCTGCGGCACCCGATCGAACGGTTCACGCTGGACAACGGGCTGCGGGTCGTCCTCGCCCCCGACCGCAGCGTGCCGGTGGTGGCGGTGAGCGTCTACTACGACGTCGGGATGCGCAACGAGCCCGAGGGGCGCACCGGCTTCGCCCACCTCTTCGAGCACATGATGTTCCAGGGATCGGCGAACGTCGCGAAGATGGAGCACGCCCGGCTCGTGCAGGCAGCCGGTGGCACCTTCAACGGGTCGACCCACCAGGACTACACGAACTACTTCGAGGCGCTGCCCGCGGAGGCGCTGGAGCGCGCCCTCTTCCTCGAGGCCGACCGCATGGCGGCGCCGGCCATCACCCCGGAGAACCTCCGCAACCAGATCGACGTGGTGAAGGAGGAGATCCGGGTCAACGTGCTCAACCGGCCCTACGGCGCCTTCCCCTGGCTGCAGCTGCCGCAGGTCGCGTTCGAGACGTTCGCCAACACCCACGACGGCTACGGCTCGTTCGTCGACCTCGAGTCCTCCACCGTCGACGACGCCACCGACTTCTTCTCGACGTACTACGCGCCGGGAAACGCCGTCCTGTGCATCGGGGGCGACCTCGACGTCGCCGAGACCGAGGCGCTCGTGCGCCGCTGGTTCGGCCCGGTGCCCGCGCGCGACGTGCCGCCGCTCCCGCCCACCGGGGAGCCGTCCCCGACCGGCGTCCGCTCGACCGTGGTCGAGGATCGGCTGGCCACCGTGCCCGCGCTCGCGCTGGGCTGGCGGGTGCCCGACCCGGTCGGTGACTTCGACACCTACCTGGGCACGGTGCTCCTGGCCGAGGTGCTCAGCGAGGGTGACGCGTCCCGGCTCGAGCGCCGGCTGATCCACGGCGACCGCATCGCGATCGGGCAGAGCAGCTACGTCGGCCTCTTCGGCGACCCGTTCGACGTCCGCGACGCCACGCTGCTCACCACCCAGGTGCACCACCCGGCGGGCGTCCCGGCCGAGCGGGTCACCGCCGCCGTGCACGAGGAGATCGACCGCATCGCGCAGGACGGCGTCGACGCCGAGGAGCTGCGCCGCGTGCAGGCCCGCGCCGAGGCCCAGCTGCTCCAGCAGTCGGACTCGATCCTCGGCCGCACGCTGTCCTTCGCCGCCGCGGAGCTGATCCACGGCCGCGCCGAGCTGGCCGGCGAGCTCGCCGCCCGGCTGGCCGCGGTCACGCCCGAGGCGGTGCAGGCAGCCGCCCGGGGACTGGATCCCGGCACCGTCGCCATGCTCGAGCTGCGTCCGGCGGGAGGCGCCCGATGACCGACGTCCAGACCTCGTTGATCCCGCCGCTCGGTGAGCCGCGTCCGCAGCCGGTGCCCGTGGCGGAGGAGACGACGCTGCCGAACGGGCTGCGTCTCGTCGTCGTCCCGCGCCCCGGTGTACCGCTGATCGAGCTGCGCCTCCGGGTGCCGTTCGCCGCCGCCAACGCGCGCAACGCCGGCGTGCACGCCGCCCGCGGCGCCGTCCTGTCCGGGGCGGTCCTGCTGGGCAGCCGGCAGCGCGACCAGACCGAGATCGCCCAGCTCCTGCAGACCCACGGGGCCGAGCTGTCCGTCGCCACCGACGCCGACCGGCTGGTGTTCGGGACGACGCTGCTGCCCGGCGGGCTGGCGCCGGTCCTGGGCGTCCTCGCCGAGCTGCTCACCGGCGCGAGCTACCCGGCCGGCCAGGTCGACGGCGAGCGGGACCGGCTGGCGGAGCGGATCGCCATCGCCCGCACCCAGCCGGGGACCATCGCGCGCTCGGCCCTGGCCAAGCGGCGCTACGGAGCGCACCCGTACGCGATCCAGCTCCCCGACGCCGAGCTCGTCGCCGCCGTGCGCGCACCCGCCCTGCGCCGCCTGCACCGCGAGCGCGTCCTGCCCGCCGGCAGCATCCTCGTGCTCGTCGGCGACCTGGACCCGCAGGCGGCCGCCGACACCGTCGCGACGGTGCTCGAGGGCTGGTCGGGCAGCGGCACGGCGGTCGAGGCGCCGCCGGTCACCGAGCTGCGGTCGGCCGGCATCGAGCTGGTGGACCGGCCCGGCGCGGTGCAGTCGAACCTGCGCCTCGGCGGACCGGCACCGCGCCGCACCGACGACGACCTCCCGGCGACCCGGCTGGCGGCGATGATCTACGGCGGGTACTTCTCCTCCCGGCTCGTGGAGAACATCCGCGAGCGCAAGGGCTACAGCTACAGCCCGCGCAGCGCCGTCGACCACCAGCGGGCGTCGTCGTCGTTCCTCGTCGAGGCCGACGTCGCCACGGAGGTCACCGGCCCGGCGCTGCTGGAGACGCTGTACGAGCTGGGCCGGATCGCGCTCACCCCGGTCACCGAGGCCGAGCTGGACGCCGCCCGGCGCTACGTCCTGGGCAGCATGGCGCTCTCCACCGCCACGCACGCGGGCCTGGCCAGCACCATCTCGGCGCTGCTGGGCGCGGGCATGCCCGCGGACTGGCTGCGCACCCACCAGCAGGACCTCGCCGAGGTCACCGTCGAGCAGGTGCAGGCCGCGGCCGCCCGGTACCTGGCCCCGGAGACGCTCACCGCCGTCGTCGTCGGCGACGCGAGCCGGGTCGCCACCGAGCTGGCCGCGCTGGCCCCGGTCACCGTGACCGGGAGCGGCGAGGACGCGTGACCGCCGACGGGCGGCCGGTCCTTTCCCGGGCGGCGCACGACCGGGCCCACCTCGCCCGGACGCTGCCGGACCCGGCGGGCGGCCGCCCGGTGCGGGTGCTGACCGTCGACGGCCGGCGGACGGTGCCGGTCCGGGAGGGGACGTCGGGACCCGAGCTGGTCTGGGACGAGCGTCCCGAGCTGCCCACCGGTGCGGTGTTCCTCGGCGAGGCCGATGGCGTCCCGTACGCCGCGGTGCGCGGGGAGCGTGCGCTCACGGTGAACGGCCGGCCGGTCGACCTGTGGGCCGGGCTGCGCGACCTGGGCGCCGACCTCGGCGACCTCGACGCCGGTCTGCTCGCCGAGGCGATCGGCATCCTCGAGTGGCACGAGCGGCACCGGTTCTCACCCCTGACCGGCGCTCCGACCACGGTCGAGCGGGCCGGGTGGACGCAGCGCGACCCCACCACGGGCACCGAGTTCTTCCCCCGCACCGACCCGGCCGTGATCATGCTCGTCCACGACGGCGCCGACGGCGTCGTGCTCGGCCGGCAGGCGGTCTGGCCGCCCGGGCGCTTCTCGATCCTCGCCGGGTTCGTGGAACCGGGGGAGTCGGCGGAGGCCGCCGTCGCGCGGGAGGTCGAGGAGGAGGTCGGGCTCCGGGTGACCGACATCCGGTACGTGACCAGCCAGCCGTGGCCGTTCCCCCAGTCGCTGATGCTCGGCTTCGTCGCGCGGGCCGACCGCAGCCAGGAGCTGCGGCTGGACCCCACCGAGATCGAGGAGGCGCGGTGGTTCACCCGCGACGAGCTGCGCACCCGCGACGGTCAGCTCGCGGTGCCGCCGTCGATCTCCATCGCCCGGCACATCCTGGACCTCTGGCTGCGGGGCGAGCTCTGAGTCAACCCCAGCGCCCGCCGAGCACCAGGGCCGGCTTCTCCGGGTGGTCGGCGAGCACGACCGCGTCGGCCAGCGCGGCCGGGTCCACCTCGTCGTCGTAGCGGTCGAAGGCCGGCAGCGCCCACTGCTCCTCGGCCGGTGTCCGGCGTCGCCGTGCGGACGGCGACAACCGGAGGTGGACGACGACGTCGAAGGCCAGGCCCACGCCCTGCAGCAGGGCGCCGGCCACCAGGACGACGGCTCCCGGCGGCGCGGGTCGCCGGGGCACGCGGGCCGCGCGGTCGCGGGCGAGGTCCCACAGCACCGGCAGGTACTCGCCGCTGCCACCGGGCCCCAGCGGGTCGAGCACCTCGCGGTTGAGGGCGCCGGTGTCCAGCCAGTCGGTGTAGCGCGCGTCGGGATCGGTGCGCCCGTGCTCCAGGCGCAGCGAGGCCGGGCGGTAGAAGCCCGGGGCGGGGACGACGACCGCACCGTGGCCGAGCGCCGGCAGCCGTTCCGCGACGGCCGCGGCCAGCCGCTCCGGCTCGGCGACCTCCGGCCCGTCGACCCCCACCCGCAGCGCGACGGCGCCCGGCTCGGGCGGGGTGCCCGCCAGCAGGCCGGCCAGGCGATCGGCGAGGGCGCCGGGGGAGAGCGGAACCGGGCGGGTCAGGACCGGCCGTCCGCGACGACGGCGGCCGGCGGTGCCGGCTGGGACCGCGGGGCGGGGGTCCGGCGGGCACCGGCAGCCGGAGGAGGGGCGACGACGCCGGGCGCGGGGTCCGCGGCCAGCCCGTCCAGCACCTCGCGGGCGAGCTCGACGACGGGCCGGCCCTGCGTCCGGGCTTGACCGCGGAGCTCCTCGAACGCCGTCCGGGGGCTCGAGCCGTTCCGCTCGGCCAGCACGCCGATCGCCCGCTCGGTGGAGACCCGGGCGGCCAGCGCGTGCTCCAGCTGGGCGACGGTGCGCTCCAGCGCCGCGACCCGGGCGTCGACCGGATCGACGTCCGCGGGCGTGCCGGGAACGCCGCGCGCCGAGCGACGGGCGTTGCGGTCGGGTTCGGGCAGACCGCCGAGCTCCTCGGCGACGAGGTCGGCCAGCGTCATGCCCTCGACCAGGTCGGCGACGCGCTCCCCGTCGGCCGGCGGGGCGAGGGGGATGACGGTCCAGCCCCGGCCCGTGCGGGCGAGGGCGACGCGGGGGTGGTCGACGGCCGCCGCGGGGCCTGCGCCGAACGACGCGGAGCCGCCGATCTCGTCGGCGGGCCGGGGGCCGGGGACCACGGGTGTCATGCCTCCGGTTGCTGTGCCAGCTGGGCCTTGACCTGGTCGATGCTCGGGTTGGTCAGGGCGCTGCCGTCGCGGAAGATCAGCGTGGGGACGGTGCGGTTGCCGCCGTTGGCCTGCATCACCAGGTCCGCGGCGCTCGCGTCCTCCTCGATGTTGACCTCGGCGTAGTCGATGCCCTCGCGCTGCATCATCTTCTTGAGCCGCACGCAGTAACCACACCACGAGGTGGTGTACATCGTGACGGCGCTGCCGGGGGTCGTGGTCATCGCGGGGAGTCTCCCTGTTCGTGCCGGGCGGGTCCAGCCCCGTCCCGGGGTGGCGTGCTGGTGATCGTCAACGCCGGCTCCCTGGGGATGCTTCCCGGACCGTGTCGGCAGGGGCTGGGAGGATCGACCCGGGCCGTCGGGTCCGCACGGGCGAGCGAGGAGGAACGGCGGCGATGTCGCAGGCAGGGGCGGAGGCCGTCATCAGCGGTCTCGACGACGAGCAGCGCGAGGCGGCGCAGGCGGTGTCGGGCCCGGTCTGCATCCTCGCCGGTGCCGGCACCGGCAAGACCCGCACCATCACGCACCGGATCGCCTACGGGGTGCACACCGGGAGCTACGTCGCCGAGCAGGTGCTGGCGGTGACCTTCACCGCGCGGGCCGCGGGCGAGCTGCGCTCCCGGCTGGCCGCGCTCGGGGTCGGCGGGGTGCAGGCCCGCACCTTCCACGCCGCGGCGATGCGGCAGCTGCGGTACTTCGCGCCACGGGTGCTGGGCGGCCCGATGCCCTCGCTGATCGAGAACAAGCTGCGCGTCGTCGCCTCGGCGGCGACCCGCAACCGGCTCACCACCGACCGCACCAGCCTGCGCGACCTGGCCAGCGAGATCGAGTGGGCCAAGACGACGCTGGCCACCCCCGAGGACTACCCGGCGCGGGCGAAGGCGGCCGGCCGGGAGACCCCGTTCGAGGCGGCGGCGGTGGCCCAGGTCTACGCCAGCTACGAGTCGGCCAAGCAGCGCGACGGGGCGCTGGACTTCGAGGACCTGCTCCTGGTCACCGCCTTCGCCATCGAGGAGCACCAGGACGTCGCCCGGCAGGTGCGCGCCCAGTACCGGCACTTCGTCGTCGACGAGTACCAGGACGTCAACCCGTTGCAGCAGCGGCTGCTCGACGCCTGGCTGGGCGGCCGCGCCGACGTGTGCGTCGTCGGCGACCCCAACCAGACCATCTACTCCTTCACCGGCGCCGACCCCGACTACCTGCTGGGCTTCGCCGACCGGTATCCCGACGCCGCCGTGGTCAAGCTCGAGCGCGACTACCGCTCCACGCCCCAGGTCGTCGGGCTGGCCAACAAGCTCATCGGGATGGCGCCGCGCCGCAAGGGCCTGCCCGGGCTGCGGCTCCTGGGGCAGCGGGCCGCGGGCGCCGAGCCGCGGTTCACCGAGTACCCCGACGAGCCGGCCGAGGCCGCCGCCGTCGCCGCCCGGTGCCGCGCCCTCATCGACGAGGGGATGCCCGCGGCGGAGATCGCGGTCCTCTTCCGCATCAACGCCCAGTCCGAGGTCTACGAGAACGCCCTGGCCGCCGCCGGGGTCCCGTACGTGCTCAGGGGCGGCGAGCGGTTCTTCGAGCGGCCGGAGGTGCGGGAGGCGGTGCTGCTCCTGCGCGGGGCCGCTGCGGGTGGGAACGAGCCGGGGATGCTCGTGCCGGCCGTCCGGGACGTGCTCGCCTCGACCGGCTGGGCCGAGCACCGGCCGCCGCCCGGGGGAGCGGCGCGCGACCGCTGGCAGTCCCTGGCCGCCCTGGTCGACCTCGCCGTCGACCTGGTCTCGGAGAACCCGTCGCTCGACCTCGCCGGCTTCGTCACCCACCTGGCCCAGCGGGCTGACGCCCAGCACGCGCCCACGGTTCAGGGCGTGACGCTCGCCTCGATGCACGCGGCCAAGGGCCTGGAGTGGGACGTCGTCTTCGTCGTCGGCTTGGTCGAGGGCGTGCTGCCCATCGCCCAGTCGCTGAGCCGGCCCGACGCGGTGGAGGAGGAGCGCCGGCTGCTCTACGTGGCGATCACCCGCGCCCGGGAGCAGCTCTCGCTGTCCTGGTCGCTGGCCCGCAACCCGGGCGGTCGCCGCGCCCGCCCGCGCAGCCAGTTCCTCACCGGGCTAGCCCCGGAGTCCGGTCCCACCGCGCCACCGGCCCGGCGCCCGGCCAAGAAGGTCAAGGTCGTGCTCGAGGGGGAGGCGGGGGAGCTGTTCGAGCGGCTCCGCGCCTGGCGGACGCAGGCGGCCCAGGCGCAGTCGGTGCCGGCGTACGTCGTCTTCTCCGACGCGACGCTCCAGGCCATCGCGGAGAGCCGCCCGGCGAACCTGCGGGAGCTCTCCGGGCTCCCCGGTATCGGCAGCAAGAAGCTCGAGCTCTACGGCGAGGACGTGCTCGCAGCCGTCGCCAGCTGAGCCCCTCGTCACCGCTCCGGATCCCGTCCGGAGGAAGTTCGATTAATTCGTTTGACCGCATCTCGGCCGGGCCCCTAGTGTCCTGACACACACGAGCTGCACCCCCGTGCGATCCCGGCCGACCGGCCAGGACGCGGACTCAGGAAGGAGGGGCACTTCGATGATCACCACGAGCCGGACCGCCACCTCCGCTGATGTCCGCGGCGGCGCCGACGCCATGTGGGCGTCGATCGCTCCGCTCAGCGGCACCGGTCTGTCCACCCCTGCCTGCGCGGTCGCACCCGCTGCCGGCGTCGTGCTGGACACCCGTGTGCCCGCCACCGCTGCCCTCGCCGGCAAGCGCCGGGAGCAGGCCATCGCCGAGCGATTCCTCGCGCCCACCTACCTGCCCACGAACGACGGCACCACCCTCGGGATCCACTCCCCGGGGAGACCGCAGAGCTAGCGCTCGACCGGTCCTCCTCGAGGCCGCGGAACCCGAACCCGGGATCCGCGGCTTTTTTGTTCCCTCCGCGGCACCCGGCCCCCGACTTCGGTCGGCGGAGCCCCCGCCGGCCGTACCTAACGAGTACGAGGAGGAGCGGCAGTGCAGCAGACGATCGACCGCCCGACGTCCCACCGCCGACCCGGGCTCCCCCGGACCGGCGGAGCGACGCCGACCTTTCCCCACCCGACCCACCGTGGACGTCCCCGTCCGCCCCTGTCACCCGCGCCGGCGCGGCTCCCGCTGCCGTGCCGGGTGGAGGACCCGGAGCTGTGGTTCGCCGAGAGCCCGACCGAGCTGGAGCTCGCGAAGGACTTCTGCGGCGACTGCCCGGTCCGCCAGAAGTGCCTGGCCGGGGCGCTCGACCGCGCCGAGCCGTGGGGCGTCTGGGGTGGCGAGATCTTCGAACGGGGCGTGGTCATCGCCCGGAAGCGGCCCCGCGGCCGTCCCCGCAAGGTGGCCGCCGCGTGAGCCCCGCAGTCAACGACGAGCAGTCCCTCACCAGAGCGAAGGAACCAGCGATGTTCTCCATCGAGCACGAGATCGCCCGCAGCAGATTCTCCGAGCTGCAGGCCGAGGCGGAGGCCGCCACGCGCGCCCGCCGTCTCTACCTGGCACGACGGGCCAACCGTCGCGCCGAGCGTGCGGTCCGCCGGGCCGCGCGTGCCAGCGCCGCCGTCTACTGAGCGGTCGGGTCGGGCGTACCCCGGTACGCCCGACCCGACCGTCCGCGGCTAGTCCGCGAAGCCGGGGAGCCACTCCTCGAGCACCCCGCGCCAGTCGGCCTCGGCGTCGAGCTGGCACAGCACACCGATCGAGCCGACCGTGACCCGGTGGATGAGCAGGTACGCCGGCGGCAGGTTCAGCTGGCGTCCCAGGCGGTTGGCCTCGGTGCGCGGATCGGCGATGCGCGCGGCCTGCTCCTGCATCCAGGCGCGGGTGAAGTGGAACTGCGGCTCGGCCACCGGTTCCAGCAGCGGGCGCAGGTAGTCCAGCACCCCTTCCGGGTCGATCTCGACCCCCGGCCGCACGAACCCCTCGGTGCGCAGGTCGGCGAGCACCTCGGACGCCCGGCCGGCCAGGGCCCAGCGCAGCAGCCGGCCGATCGGCTCCGGGTGGCCGTCGGGCAGCCGTGCCGTGGCACCGAAGTCGATGACCCCGAGCCGCCCGTCGGGCATCAGCCGGAAGTTCCCCGGGTGCGGGTCGGCGTGCAGCAGCCCGGCCCGCTGGGGTCCGGAGAAGTGCAGCACCGCCAGCAGGCGCCCCGCCCGGTCGCGCTGCTCACGGGTGCCGGTCGCGATGATCCGGGAGAGGGGAGTCCCCTCCATCCACTCCGAGACGACGACCTTCGGCGCGCTGGCCACCACGCGGGGGACCGCGATCTGCGGGTCGCCGGCGTAGGCGGCGGCGAAGGCCCGCTGCGCGTCGGCCTCCAGGCCGTAGTCCAGCTCCTCGGCGACGCGTGCCTTGAGCTCGGCGATGAGCGGCTTGACGTCCAGGCCGGGGAACAACGAGGAGAACAACCGGGCGAACCGGGCCAGCTGGTTGAGGTCGGCCATGAGCGCCGTTCCCGCACCCGGGTACTGGATCTTCACCGCCACGTCGCGGCCGTCGCGCCAGGTCGCACGGTGCACCTGCCCGATGCTCGCCGCGGCGGCCGGGGTGTCGTCGAAGTCCTTGAAGCGCTGCCGCCACGTGCCGCCGAGCTGCTGGGCGAGGACGGCGTGCACCGTCCGCACCGGCATCGGCGGCGCCTCCTCCTGGAGCTTGACCAGGGCCTCGCGGTAGGGGGCCGCCATCTCCTCGGGCACCGCGGCCTCGAACACCGACAACGTCTGCCCGAGCTTCATCGCGCCGCCCTTGAGCTGGCCGAGGACGGCGAAGAGCTGCTCGGCCGTGCGCTGCTGCAGCTCCGCGCTGACCGCCTCCGCCGACTGACCGGAGAGCCGCTTGCCCAGCCCGAGGGTGGCCCGGCCCGCGGCACCGAGGGGGAGCGAGGCCAGCCGGGCGGTGCGCGCGACCTGCCCGCCCGGCATCACCGGTCGCTCGTCACTCACACGTCCTCCTCGTCGGCGTCGGCCGGGCTCGGCGCCGTGTCGTGTCCGGTGAGCCGGTGGGCTCGCTCGGGGACCATTGTCCCCTGCACCGGGTCCGCCGCGCCCGGAGGAGCGGCATCCGTCCCTCCGGCGGGGTCCGCGGCGCCGCAGCGGCAGGACGGGTGCGGCGGCCAGTGCCGGACCCGGGGGAGCAGGTCGGGCGGTCGCAGCTCGACCGTCGCGTCCAGGGTCAGCGGCGCCCCGGCGTCGTCCAGGTAGGCCAGGACCTGCCCGGCCGCCAGCAGGGCGGTGAGCAGGCAGGTGAGCGTCGATCCGCTGGGGGGTGGCTCGGCTGCGACCAGCTGCGCGGCCAGACGTGGCCAGCGTGCGTCGGCGTCGCGGCGGTGCAGGTCCGCGCAGCGCAGGCAGCTTGTCGCGCCGGGCACCACGAGCGGGCCCACCACACCGGTCTCGCCGCGCACGGTGGCCACCAGGTGCGCGCCGCCGCCGTCCACCGTGAGCGGGTCCGATGCCGCCCAGGGCCGGGTGAGCACGGTGAGGTCGGGTGCGACGCCGGCCGGCAGCGGCCGCAGATCGGTCAGCGGGCTCGCCCGCCGGATCGCGTCGGCCGCCGCCATGGACCGCGGGCGGCCCTCGTCGCCGGTGGTCAGCCCACCCACGACGGCGTCGGCGGCGCGCACCAGCCCGGTGTCGCGCACCACCACCCGTCCGATCCCGCTGGCGGCCAGCACCGCCGCCAGCGGCGTGCCGACCCGGGTGGCGCCCTCCACGACCACCGAGCAGAGCCCGCGGTTGCGCCACACCGCGGACCGGGGCGCGCCGGTCGCGGACGGGAGCTCCACGACGGCCCGTGCCGAGGCGGCCGGTCCGGCACCGGTGGCCAGCAGGTCGGCGGCGTCGAGGTCGGTCAGCAACCCGGCGCTGCGCAGCGCCTCGAGCGCGGTGTCCACCAGGCCGGGGTCCAGGCCGTCCCGCGCGGCCTCGGCGCGGACGGCCCGCTGGGACCGCCGCCCGTCCAGGGCCCGGAGCAGCCGGGGCAGCCCGGGGACGGGGTCGAGCAGCAGGCCGTCGGTGGAGTCGACCCCGCCGACCTGCACGGTGCCGTCGTCACCCCGCAGCAGGGGCGTCGAGGCGGGGAGGAGGGGGTGGACGCTGTCGCTCACCCCGGCAGGGTCGCAGTCGGCGGGGTGCCGCCACCTGGTTCTCCACAGGCCCCGGACGACGGACGGCGGCGCCCCGCTCACGGGACGCCGCCGACGCGGTGACGATCTGGAACGGCCGCCCTCCAGGGGCCCGCGCCGAGCGTGCGAGGCGTGGGGAGGAGGGCGGTCCTTTCTTCAGGCCTTGCCGAGGATCCGGTTCATCTTGGTGCCGCAGACCGGGCAGGTGCCCTGGGCCATCCGGCGGCCGGACTCGCTGACCTTGACCTCGCCGTCGAAGTCGCGCTTGTCCTTGCACTTCACGCAGTAGCCGTTGTAGCTCTCCGCCACGGGATCTCCTCGTCTCCGGGGCCTCCCGGCTCGCACGCCGGGCGCCGTTGCGCGAGCACGCTACCCCCGCGCGGCGTGCCCGACTCCCCGGGCGGGCGATGCGATCGGCGGCCGCGAGGCCCCGTCGGCGGTGCTCGTCGCGCAGCGTCACCCACAGCTGTGGACAGACCTGTGGACGCCATGGGGACGCGCAGGCGTGTCGCTGTGCGTGGCCCGGGGACGGACGGGGGACGCGTCGCGGTGCGCAGCCCGAGCCTGCGTCCCGACCTGCGGAGATGTCCCCGACCGGGTGTGGACGGCGCACAGCGAGCGACCTCGTCACCGGGTGGAGCGCCCGTCTTGTCCACCGTCCGTGCGACCTGCACCCGAGAGGGTGCCCGTGCGCAGGCGCCACCCCCGGCCGGTGTCTTACGGTGCCTGCGTGCCCGCAACTCCTCCCGACGCCGCTGCTGTGCCCGAGCCGGCGGACGACGACGTCGTGGAGGTGCGGCGCAGCCCCCGCCGCCGGCGCACCGTGACGGCCTACCGGGAGCTCGGGCGCACCGTCGTCCTCATCCCGGCGGCCTTCAGCCCCGCGGAGGAGCAGCGCTGGGTGGCGCAGATGGTGGCCAAGCTGCGCACCCGCGAGGAGCGGCGCAAGCGATCGCTCGGGGGCGACACCGAACTGCTGGCGCGCGCCCGGGCGCTCTCGGCGGCCCACCTCGACGGGCTGGCCGAGCCGGCCAGCGTCCGGTGGGTGGAGAACCAGCACCGGCGCTGGGGGTCGTGCACCCCGGCCGACCGCACGATCCGGCTGTCGGGCCGGCTGCGGTCCATGCCGGAGTACGTCGTGGACTACGTCCTCGTGCACGAGCTCGTGCACCTGCTCGAGCCCAGCCATGACGAGCGCTTCTGGGCCCTGGTGGCCCGCTACCCCCGCGCCGAGCGGGCGAGGGGGTTCCTCGAGGGCGTCGAGCTGGCCGCCACGGCCGGTGCGGCGAACCTGGAGCCGCCGACCGACGTCGTCGACTGACGAAGGACCCCTCGCCCCCCACCGCTCGCTCCGCTCGCGGCGGGCCCCTGCAAGGGGGCCGTTCCAGCACGTCACCTGCTCGGGGTGAGCCTCCGGACGGGGCCGCCCTGTCAGCCGACAGAGTCCTCGTCGTCGTCCCGTCGCGCGTCGTCGGCGGTGAGCTGGGCCAGCTCGTCGTCGAGTCCCTGACGGGCGACGAAGTCCAGCGGCTCGTCCAGGTCGTCGGAGGTGGGAAGCAGGTCGGGGTGCGACCAGAGCCGGTCCCGGGCGTCGCTGCCGTGCTGCTGGGCCATCGCGCCCCAGACGGTGGCGGCGTCGCGCAGCCGGCGCGGGCGCAGCTGGAGGCCCACCAGCGTGGCGAACGTCTGCTCGGCGGGACCGCCCGAGGCGCGACGCCGGCGCATCGTCTCGGCCAGGGCGCCGTGGCCGGGCAGCCGGTCGGCAGCGGCCGCCGCCACGACGACGTCGACCCAGCCCTCCACCAGGGCCAGCAGCGTCTCCAGCCGGCGGAGCGCCATCTGCTGCTCCGGCGTCTCCGCGGGCTCGAGCACGCCCGAGCTCAGCAGGCGCTGGATGCTCTCCGGGTCGCTGGGGTCCAGGCCACCGCCCATGCCGCCGGACATGGCCTCGGTGATGCCCTGCTCGATGGCCTCGCGGTCGATGGTGATGCCGCGGGCGTAGGCGTGCACCGCGTCCTGCAGCTGCTGGCGCAGCCACGGGACGTGCGCGAACAGGCGCTGCGAGGCGGCCTCGCGCAGGGCGACGAACAGCCGCACCTCGTCGGCCGGCCGGTCCAGGCCCTCCGCGAACGAGGCCAGGTTCTGCGGCACCAGGACGCCGGTGCCGGCGGGTGCGAGCGGGAGGCCCACGTCGGTGCTGGTGAGCACCTCCTCGGCGAGCTTGCCGAGCGCCTGGCCCACCTGGGCGCCGAACATGACGCCGCCCATCCGGCCCATGATCCCGGCGATCGGGCCGAAGGACATGGCCGCCTCCTGGGGGAGGGCGCTGGTCATGGCCGCCACGACCCGCTCGGCCAGCGGGTCGATGAGCGCGCCCCACGCCGGCAGCGTCTGCTCGACCCACTCGACGCGCGACCAGGCCGCGGTGCGCTCGATGCCCGACGGCAGCTCGGTGACCTGGTCCAGCCACAGGTCGGCCAGCCGCAGCGCCTCGGCCGCGGCCGCGCGCTCGCCGTCCGACGACGGCTGGTGCCCCGCAGACAGCTGGCTGATCGCGCCCTGGCGGGCCAGGTCCCAGTTCACCGGTCCGCCGGACCAGTTCATGAGCTTCTGCAGCTCGGCGAACAGCGGCATCTTGCCGAGCACGTCCTCGGGCGAGCCGCCGCCGGCCATCCCGCCGAACAGGGCGCCGAGACCGAACGGGTCGCCGGCGGGGTTGCCACCCCGGTTCGGGTCGCGGCGCTCGGGGTCACGGTCGGGCGGGCCGAAGCCGAAGGGCAGGTCGCTCATGGCTCCACGGTAGACGCGGTGATCTTCCGGCGGCGGCACTCGGAGTGCGCTCTCGGCGGACGGCGGGGCGCAGGCCCGTACGCTGGCCCGTCGTGACCCGACGGATCGCCGTGCTCAGTGTGGGCGCCGTGCTGCTGCTGCTGTTCGGCGTGCTGGGGACCACCGTGCCCGTGCCCTACGTGGCCCAGGTGCCCGGCCCCACCTACAACACCCTCGGCGACATCGAGGGCGACCCGATCATCGCCATCGAGGGCCGCGAGCGGAACGAGACCGAGGGCAACCTCAACCTCACGACGGTCGGGGTGAGCCGGGGCGGCCTCAGCCTGGTGCAGGCGGTGCGCGGCTGGTTCGACGACGAGGTCGCCGTCGTCCCGGAGGAGTCGGTGTACCCGCCCGACCGCAGCGAGGAGGAGACCCGCCGGGTCAACCGCGAGGCGTTCCTGACCTCGGAGCAGGCGGCGGAGAGCGTCGCCCTGGCCGAGCTCGGCTACCCGGAGAAGGTCGTCGTGCGCGCCGTGCCGGAGGAGTCGCCGTCGGTCGACCGGCTCGAGGAGGGCGACGCGCTCGAGACCGTCGGCGGGCGCCCGGTGCCCGACACCGAGGTGCTGGCCGACGTCCTCACCGGCATCCCCGCCGGGACCGAGGTCCCGGTCTCCTACACCCGCCTCGGGGAGCCGGGCACGACGACGATCACCACCCGCGCGGCCGAGGACCGCGAGGGCTCCCTGCTGGGGATCTCCGTGCTCGACCAGCCGGCCGCGCCGTTCGACGTCGACATCCAGGTCTCCGACGTCGGCGGCCCCTCGGCCGGGTTGATGCTGACCCTCGGGATCCTCGACCTGGTGGGGGACGAGGACCTCACCGGCGGCAAGGTGGTCGCCGGTACCGGGACCATCACGCTCGACGGCGAGGTCGGCCCGATCGGCGGGATCGGGCTGAAGATGGTCGCCGCCCGCGAGATCGACGCCGAGCTGTTCCTGGTCCCGGCCGACAACTGCGCCGAGGCGGTCGCGGCGCCCGACACCGGCGTGCCGATGGCCCGCGTCGCCACCCTCGACGACGCCCTGCAGGCGCTCGCCGACCTGCGGGCCGGGCGGACCCCCGAGAGCTGCTGAGGCCGCGTCGGCGGTCCGGGCACGCGGCGCGCGGGCCCCGCGGCACAGCCCGATCCGGGTGGGGGAAGCTGGGCACGGCCGCACGGGCCCCCGGCGACGGTGACCCGCCGGGAACCACGTGCCGCTCGGTGCGTTGTCCAGGGAAGGCCGGGGGAGCGCGCTGCCGTGCACCACCCGACCCCCCGCGGTCGATCGTCGCGTGGCTACCGCGCCACGCCCGCAAACTGAAGGAGACCGCTCGTGGCCATGCGGCCCCCCGTGCCGGTTCCGACGCTGTCCCGGCGCGCGAAGCTGGTCATCGGCGCCATCGCCGTCCTGCTCGTGCTGTTCACCGTCGTCGGCACCCTCACCAACGTCTACGTCGACTACCTGTGGTTCGACGAGACCGGCTTCACCGAGGTGTTCTGGACCGAGCTGCAGACGCGGGCGATGCTCTTCGCCGTCGCCGGGGTCGCCACCGGCGGACTCACCGCGCTGTCGATGTACGTGGCCTACCGGTTCCGGCCCGCGTTCCGCCCGATGTCGCTGGAGCAGCAGAACCTCGAGCGCTACCGCCAGTCGCTCGAGCCGCGGCGTGGCCTGGTGCTCACCGCCATCGCGGTGGTGCTGGGGCTCTTCGCCGGGTTCACCGCCCAGGCGAACTGGGAGACCTGGCTGTCGTTCCGCAACAGCACCGACTTCGGCCGCGTCGACCCGCAGTTCGGCGTCGACGTGTCGTTCTTCGTCTTCGACTACCCGTTCTACCGGCTGCTGCTGGGCTTCGGGTTCGCGATCGCCATCCTCGCGCTGATCGGTGCGCTGCTCACCCACTACGTGTTCGGTGGCCTCCGGCTGCAGACGCCGGGGCAGAAGCTGACCGCCGCGGCGCGGGTGCAGCTGTCGGTGCTGGTCGGCGTGTTCGTCGCCCTGAAGTCGGTGGCCTACTGGCTGGACCGCTACGGCCTCGTCTACTCCAACCGCGGCGACGTGTTCACCGGCGCCAGCTACACCGACGTCAACGCCCTCCTGGTCTCCAAGACCATCCTGGTGTGGATCGCCGGCGTCTGCGCCATCGCCTTCTTCGCCAACATCGTCGTGCGCAACTTCCTGCTGCCGGCCATGGCGCTCGTGCTGCTGCTCGTGACCAGCCTGGTCATCGGCGTCGCCTACCCGGCGATCGTCCAGCAGTTCGTGGTCAAGCCGAGCGCCAACGAGCGGGAGGCGCCCTTCATCGAGCGCGCGATCGAGTCGACCCGCGAGGCGTACGACCTGACCGACATCGACTACGTCCAGTACGCGCAGCAGTCCACCGGCGACCGCGTGGACACCGCGTCGGCTCTCGCCGAGCTGCGCGGGGACACCGAGACGATCGCGAACGCCCGGCTGCTCGACCCGAACGTGCTGGCCGCGACCTTCACCGCGCGCCAGCAGATCCGCAACGTCTACGGCTTCCCCGAGAAGCTGGACATCGACCGGTACGAGGTCGACGGGGAGCTCCGCGACTACGTGGTCGCCGTCCGCGAGCTGGACAGCGCCGGGCTGTCGGACAACCAGGCCAGCTGGATCAACCGGCACACCGTCTACACCCACGGCAACGGGTTCGTGGCCGCGCCGGCGAACCAGGTGGTCCAGGTCGAGGCGGGCCAGGAGGGCGGCGAGCCGAACTTCACCACCCGAGACCTGCCGACCATCGGTGACATCGAGGTCGAGCAGGCGCGGATCTACTACGGCGAGCTGATCCAGGACGGCGGGCAGGACGTCTACTCCGTCGTCGGTGCGCCCGAGGGCGCCGAGCCCCGGGAGTTCGACCGCCCCGAGGACGGCTCGGACGAGGGGCAGATCAACAACACCTACGACGGCGAGGGTGGCGTCTCGATCGGCAGCTTCTTCCGGCAGCTGACCTTCGCGATCTACTACCGGGAGCGCAACTTCCTGCTCTCCAGCGCCGTCAACGACGCGTCGAAGGTGCTCTACGTCCGCGACCCGCGGGAGCGGGTCGAGAAGGCCGCACCGTTCCTCGAGGTGGACGGCGACCCGTACCCGGCGGTCGTCGACGGCCGGGTGATCTGGATGCTCGACGGCTACACCACGTCGGACGCCTACCCCTACGCCGAGCAGACGCAGCTCGGTGAGGTGGCGGCCGACGCGCTCACCGGGACGGGGACGACGGCGCTCCCGAACGAGACCGTCAACTACATCCGGAACTCGGTGAAGGCCACCGTCGACGCCTACGACGGCACGGTGACGCTCTACGCGTGGGAGGAGGACGACCCGGTGCTGAAGACCTTCATGAAGGCCTTCCCCGGGACCGTGCAGCCGCGCAGCGAGATGTCCGAGGAGCTGGTGAGCCACGTCCGGTACCCGGAGGACCTGTTCAAGGTTCAGCGGGACATCCTGACCCGTTACCACGTCGACGACCCGCAGGACTTCTACAACAGCAGCGACCGCTGGCAGATCCCCGACGACCCGACGCAGGGTGGCCAGGCCGACGCCCAGCCGCCGTACTACATCCTGGCCGAGCGGCCCGGTGAGGAAGGGGCTTCCTTCCAGCTCACCAGCGCGCTGAACGCGTTCAACCGGCAGAACCTGTCGGCGTTCATCTCCGCGTCCAGCGATCCGGACACCTACGGCCAGCTCCAAGTGCTCCGATTGCCCGGCAACACACCGTTCCGCGGGCCGCAGCAGGTGCAGCAGTCGTTCAACACCAACGACGAGGTCGCCCAGGACCTGAACCTGTTCCGGGGCGCTGACTCCCAGCCGGTGTTCGGCAACCTGCTGACCCTGCCGATCGGCACCGACGGGCTGCTCTACGTCCAGCCGCTGTACGTGGAGGGCACGGGCGCCAACTCCTTCCCGCTGCTGCGGAAGGTGCTGGTCAACTACGGCGACCGGGTCGGCTACGCGGACACGCTCGGCGAGGCGCTGGACCAGGTCTTCGGCGACGGGGCGGGCCAGTCCGCGACGGATGGCGAGCCCGCCGGCGACGGCGACACGGAGCCGACTCCGTCGCCGACGACGCCTCCGCCGCCGCCCCCGGGCGGTGGGACGACCCCGACCCCCGGTCTCGATGCCGCGGTGGCGGAGATGAACGCCGTCCTCGGCCGGCTGGCCGACGCCCAGCGGGCGGGCGACTTCGCCGCCCAGGGCCAGGCGCTGGCCGATCTGCAGCGGGCCGTCGAGGCCTACCAGCAGGCGCAGGCGGCGGCCGGCGGGGGCGGCTGACGCCGGCCGGGACCGGCGGTCGACCCCACGGCCGACCGTCGGTCCCGGCACCTGCTACGGTTGGTGCACCGACGCGGGGTGGAGCAGCTCGGTAGCTCGCTGGGCTCATAACCCAGAGGTCGCAGGTTCGAATCCTGTCCCCGCTACCACCACGAAGGCCCGGTCCCCCTGGGGACCGGGCCTTCGTCGTACGTGGAGCGGTTCAGACGGGGCTGAGCCGATCGTCCTGGTTGCCCCAGGAGCGAGCTGCGGTCCAGTCGCGCGACCACGGGTCGGACTGGTCGAC
This sequence comes from Blastococcus sp. TBT05-19, assembly GCF_003319095.1. Lineage (GTDB taxonomy): Bacteria > Actinomycetota > Actinomycetes > Mycobacteriales > Geodermatophilaceae > Blastococcus. Next base: position 465,933 of record NZ_QOHI01000003.1, read on the forward strand.
CTCGGCGCTGCGCCGGTAGGGCGTGGGCCGCGGCCGCGCGGTGGGCGCGGCCGTCCGGGCCGCCGGTGGGACCTGCGGCAGGGGTGCGGGCGCCGGGGGAGTGCCGACGTGGCCGGGCTTGCGCGGTCGGACGCTCAGCCCGGTGAACTGGTGGTTGGGGCGCGTCCGGTCGTCGTCGACGTCCACCTCGTCGGCGTCGGGGACCGGCCAGGCCCGCGCCGCCGGGTACGGCTCGCGCCGCGGCGGGTGCGCGGGATCGGGCAGCCGGAGCTCCGACAGGTCCTTCCACGTCGAGTGCCGCAGACCGTCGACGGTGCACCGGACGCGGGCCGAGACCCGGCCGTCGGACGTGTGCCGCCAGCCCAGCAGCTCGCCGGAGTACCAGATCCCTAGGTGGTGGATCTCCACCGGCTGCGGGTCGCCGACGAACGCGCTCGTCGTCATGTCCCCCGCCACGAGCCGGACTGTAGGCGCGGGGCGTAGGCCCGCCGCGAAGGCGCGCACGTCTCCTGAGGCGGGTGTGACGGGGCTGCCGCACGGTCCGCAGGAGCACTCCCCGGATGCCCGGTGCTCCGCTCGTGGAGGGACCCGGCGATGGCGCCGCGGCGCAGGTGCTACAGTGGTCCTACCGACGCGGGGTGGAGCAGCTCGGTAGCTCGCTGGGCTCATAACCCAGAGGTCGCAGGTTCGAATCCTGTCCCCGCTACCACCACGAAGGCCCGGTCACCACGGTGACCGGGCCTTCGTCGTCCTGCAGTCCGGCGGCCCACGTGCATGCTGCAACCTTCTCGGTGCGGATGTGGCCGTGTGTGTTGTGCCTCACCCTCCGCTGCTTCTAGCGTGCGGTCACATCCGATCGCAGGGGAGCGCCAGGTGTCCGTCGACTCAGCACCGCAGGGAACCGTTCCGCAGCCCCGGCGGGCCGGTGCCGAGGACCTCGGCATCGACCTCTCCGACCGCGACTTCTGGCTGTGCCCGCCGGAGGAGCGGCACGCCGTGTTCGACCGGCTCCGGTCCGAGCGCCCGTTCGCGTTCTTCGCCGAGCCCGAGATCCCGCACCTGGAGAGCGGCCCGGGCTACCACGCGATCACCCGCTACGCGGACCTCGAGGCGATCAGCTGCCAGCCGGCGGTCTTCTGCTCCGGCAGCGGTGCGGTGTCCATCCAGGACATCCCGGCCGACCTCAACGAGTTCTACGGCTCGCTGATCAGCATGGACGACCCGCGGCACGCCCGGATCCGGCGGATCGTCTCCAAGACCTTCACCCCCCGCATGCTCGAGCAGGTCATCGGCTCGGTCGAGGGCGTCGTGGACGACGTCCTGGCGCAGGCACGGCGCACGGCGGAGGACGGCGACGGCACGATCGACGTCGTCGCCGACATCGCCGCGCCCATCCCGCTGCGGGTCATCTGCGACATGATGGGCATCCCCGCCGAGGACCGCGGGATGGTGCTGACCGCGTCCAACATCATCCTGTCCGGAGGCGACCCCGAGCTCATCGAGGACCAGGACGACCCGCTCACCGCGCTGCTCATGGCCGGCATCGAGCTGGGCGGCCTCATGGAGCGGCTGGCGGCCGAGCGCGTGGCGAACCCGCGCGACGACCTCACCACCGCGCTGGTCACCACCGAGGTCGACGGCGAGAAGCTGACCCACCAGGAGATCGCCTCGTTCTTCATCCTGCTGCTGGTCGCCGGCAACGAGACGACCCGCAACGCCATCTCGCAGGGCCTGCTGGCGCTGCAGGAGCACCCGGAGGAGCGGGCCCGCTGGGTGGCCGATCCGGGGCTGACCCGCACCGCGATCGAGGAGATCGTCCGCTGGACCAGCCCGGTCACCTGGATGCGGCGCACCGCCACCCAGGACGGCGAGCTGAACGGCTACCGGTTCTCCGCGGGGGACAAGTTCCTGCTGTTCTACGCGGCCGCCAACCGCGATCCCGAGGTGTTCGCCGAACCGCACCGGTTCGACCTGGCCCGCGACCCGAACCCGCACGTGGGCTTCGGCTCGAAGGGCCCGCACTTCTGCCTGGGCGCGCACCTGGCCCGGCGGGAACTGGCGGTCACCTTCCGCAGGATCTTCGAGCAGCTGCCCGATCTGGAGATCACCGGGCCGCCGGCGCGGCTGCGGTCGTCGTTCGTCAACGGCCTCAAGCGGCTGCCGGCCCGGCTCGGGGGCGCCGCATGACGCGGATCGTTCTCGACGGCGAGCGGTGCGTGGGCTCCGGTGCCTGCGAGTCGCTCGCGCCGGACTTCTTCGAGGTGGGTGACGACGGGGTCGTGGCGGTGCTGCGCGCCGACCCGGCGGAAGGGGAGCTGCGCGACGTCGAGGAGGCGGTGCAGCAGTGCCCCACGCGGGCCCTGGAGCTGGTGCCGGAACAGCCGGCCGACGCGGCCGGTTGACCCCGCACATGGAGACCACCGTCATCGACGTGCCCGAGTCCGACCGCTTCGAGATCCGCGACGGCGACCGCGTCCTGGGCCTGGCCGCCTACCAGCGCCGCGGCGACACCTTCGTCTTCACCCATACCGAGGTCGACCCCCAGGCGGGCCAGTCCGGTCTGGGCAGCACGCTGGTGCGCTCGGCCCTCGACGAGGTGCGTGCGAAGGGTGGCCGCGTGGTGCCGAGCTGCTCGTTCGTCGCCGGCTGGATCGAGCGCCACCCGGACTACGCCGACCTGGTCGCCGACCGCGATTAGTCCTGCAACGACGGAGGGGCGCCGACGGCCGTCGGCGCCCCTCCGCGTCGTTCAGAGCACCTGGTGGCCGTACATCTCGCCGAGCGGGTCGGCGATGAGCTCGATGCGGGCGCCGTCGGGGTCGCGGAAGTAGACCGACACGCCGCTGTGCACCTCGTGCTCGACGCCGGCCTCGGTGAGCCGGCGGACCAGCTTTTCCCAGTTCTGCGGGTCGACGCTGATCGCCATGTGGTGCAGCCCCCCGAGCACCTCGGCGTACGGGCCGACGTCCAGGCCGGGGAAGTCGAAGAAGGCCAGCAGGTTGCCGTTGCCGATGTCGAAGAAGAAGTGCGACGAGCCGGGGTAGTCGCGGTTCTCGATCAGCTCGGTCAGCGGGAAGCCGAGCACGTCCTGGTAGAAGCGCACGGTGCGCTCGACGTCGGAGCTGATCAGCGCGGTGTGGTGCAGGCCGCGGGCGGTGGAGGCGGGGCGCTGCCCGGTCGGGCGCAGGTGCGCCTCGCGGATACGGGCGCGCGCAGCCTCGAGCGCTTCCAGGTCACGGGTGCTCTCGGTGGTGCTCACGCGGGACATCCTCCTCGGGTCGTCGTCGTCCGCTGGGCCTAACCCCGGCGGGCCGTGAGGCGTTCCCGTGCACCTGCGTAGCCTGCGGACGTTCCCGCCGGACCCCAGGAGGACCCCGTGATCGAGCTGCGTACACCTGGTGAGCTGGAGGCGATGCGTGCCGCCGGGGCCGTGGTCGCCGACATGCTCGCGGCGGTGCGCGCCACCGCAGCACCCGGCGTCCGGCTGACCCAGCTCGACGCCGTGGCCCGCGACGTCCTCTCCGACGCCGGCGCCACCTCGCCGTTCCTCGGCTACGCGCCGCTGGACACCACCCCGCCGTTCCCGGGCGTGGTGTGCCTGTCGGTGAACGACGTCGCGCTGCACGGCATCCCCATCCCCGACACGCTGCAGGACGGCGACCTGCTCAGCGTGGACGCCGGCGCCGTGCTCGACGGCTGGGTGGGGGACAGCGCGATCACCTTCCCGGTCGGCACCCCGCGCCCGGAGGACCTCGAGCTGATCGCCACCACCGAGCGGGCGCTGGCGGCGGGCATCGCCGCGGCCGTCGTCGGCAACCGGGTCGGCGACATCTCGGCCGCCATCGGCGAGGTCGGGCGGGCCGGCGGCGTCGGGATCAACACCGACCAGGGCGGTCACGGCGTCGGGCGCACCATGCACGAGGCGCCGTCGGTGCCCAACGAGGGGCGCCCCGGGCGGGGGGTGAAGCTGCTTCCCGGCCTGGTCATCGCGATCGAGCCGTGGTTCCTGGCCGGGGGCAACGACGACTACACGGTGGACGCCGACGGGTGGACGCTGCGCAGCGCCGACGGCAGCCGCGCCGCGCACGTCGAGCACACCGTCGCCGTGACCGCCGACGGGCCGCGCATCCTCACCGCCCCGCGCGACTAGCCCAGCGCCTGCTCCAGGTCGGCGAGCAGGTCGTCGACGTCCTCGATGCCGACCGACAGCCGGACCAGGTCGTTCGGCACCTCCAGCGGAGATCCGGCGGCGCTGGCATGGGTCATCCGGCCCGGGTGCTCGATGAGCGACTCCACGCCACCGAGGGACTCGGCCAGGGTGAACAGCCGGGTCCGCTCGCACACCTTCAGCGCCGCGTCCTCGCCGTCGCGGAGCCGGAAGGAGATCATCCCGCCGAAGCCGGACATCTGCTTCGCCGCGACATCGTGGCCGGGGTGGTCGGGCAGGCCGGGGTAGAGGACCGCGGACACCTCGGGCCGGCCGACGAGGAACTCCGCGACGCGTGCGGCGTTGGCGCAGTGCCGGTCCATCCGGACGCCGAGGGTCTTGAGGCTGCGCAGCACCATCCACGCGTCGAACGGGCTCGCGACCGCGCCCATCGCGTTGTGGTTGTAGGCCAGCTGCTCGCCGAGCCCGGCGTCCCGGGTGACCAGCGCGCCGCCGACGACGTCGGAGTGGCCGCCCAGGTACTTCGTCGTCGAGTGCACGACGACGTCGGCGCCCAGCGTGAGCGGCCGCTGCAGGTAGGACGAGGCGAACGTGTTGTCGACGACGAGCAGCGCGCCGGCCTCGTGCGCGATCGCCGCGGTCGCCTCGATGTCGGTGATGTTGAGCAGCGGGTTGCTGGGCGTCTCGCACCAGACCACGCGCGTGGTCGGCCGGATCGCCGCGCGCAGCGCACCGGGGTCGGCGAGGTCGACCGGGCTGTACTCGAGGCCCCACTCCGACAGCACGCGCGAGATGAGCCGGAACGTGCCGCCGTACGCGTCACCGCCCAGGACGACGTGGTCGCCCGAGCGGCAGACCGTGCGCAGCAGGGTGTCCTCGGCGGCCAGGCCCGACGCGAACGCCAGCGCCGTCGTGCCCTCCTCCAGCGCCGCCAGCGCGGCGTGCAGGGTGTCCCGCGTCGGGTTGCCGCTGCGGCTGTACTCGTAGCCGCCGCGCAGCCCGCCGACGCCGTCCTGCTTGTAGGTCGTCGTCAGGTGCAGCGGCGGGATGACCGCGCCGGTCGCCGGGTCGGGGTCCTGCCCCGCGTGGATCGCGCGGGTGTTGAAGCCGGTCATGACCCGACCGTAGGCGTGAGCCCGGCCAGGTGCCCCAGCACGTCCTGCCGCGTGACGACGCCCGCGGGCTTGCCGTCGACGTGCACCAGCAGCGCGTCGGCGTGGCCCAGCTCGTGCACGGCGTCGGTCACCGGTTCGCCCGACCCGATGATCGGCAGCGGGGGCGACATGTGCTTCTCCACCCGGTCCGCGAGCGTCGCCCGGCCGGCGAAGACGGCGTCCAGCAGCGTCTTCTCGTCGACCGACCCGACGACCTCGCCGGCGGTGACCGGCGGCTCCGCGCGGACGACCGGGAGCTGGCTGACGCCGTACTCGCGGAGGATGTCGATGGCGTCGCGGACCGTCTCGTTCGGGTGGGTGTGCACCAGCGGCGGGGTCTCGCCGGACTTGTTGAGCAGGTCGCCGACGGTGGTGCCCGACGTCGCCTCGAGGAAGCCGTAGTCGGCCATCCACGTGTCGTTGAAGATCTTGTTCAGGTAGCCGCGGCCGCCGTCGGGCAGCAGCACCACCAGGACGTCGTCCTTGGTGAGGCGCTCGGCCACCCGGAGCGCGGCGGCCACCGCCATGCCGCAGGAGCCGCCGACCAGCAGGCCCTCCTCGCGGGCCAGCCGCCGGGTCATGGCGAACGAGTCGCCGTCGGAGACCGCCACGATCTCATCGGCGACGTCGGAGTCGTAGGTGGAGGGCCAGAAGTCCTCGCCGACGCCCTCGACGAGGTAGGGGCGGCCGGTGCCGCCGGAGTAGACCGAGCCCTCGGGGTCGGCGCCGAACACCTGCACGCGGCCGCCGGACTGCTCCTTGAGGTAGCGCCCGACGCCGCTGATCGTGCCCCCGGTGCCGGCTCCGGTCACGAAGTGGGTGATCCGGCCCTCGGTCTGCGCCCAGATCTCCGGGCCGGTGGTCTCGTAGTGCGAGCGCGGGTTGTTCGGGTTGGAGTACTGGTCGGGCTTCCAGCCGCCCGGGGTCTCGCGGGCCAGCCGGTCGGACACCGAGTAGTAGGAGCGGGGGTCGGACGGGTCGACGGCCGTGGGGCAGACGACGACCTCGGCGCCGTAGGCCTTGAGCACGTTGATCTTCTCCTGGCCGACCTTGTCGGGGCAGATGAAGATGCACCTGTAGCCGCGCTGCTGGGCGACCAGGGCCAGCCCGATGCCGGTGTTGCCGCTGGTCGGCTCGATGATCGTGCCGCCGGGCTTCAGCAGTCCGGCCTCCTCGGCCGCGTCCACCATGCGCACGGCGATCCGGTCCTTCACCGACCCGCCCGGGTTGAGGTACTCGACCTTCGCCAGCACCAGGGGGGCGTCGGGGCCCAGGTCGCGGGTCACCGAGGTCAGCCGCACCAGCGGGGTGTTGCCGACCAGCTCGATGACGTTCTCGACGTACTGCACCAGTCCTCCTCCGGCGGCCGGCGTCCGCCGGGCCGTTCCCGACCATCCCACCACCCGCGGTGGCCGGGGCGGCGACCGGCGGACGAGGATGCCCGCATGACCTCTCCCGTCGGCACGCGGGCCCTCGGCGGCCTGACCGTCTCCACCCTCGGCCTGGGCTGCATGGGCATGAGCCAGATGTACGGGGCCGCCGACCGGGCGGAGTCGATCGCGACCCTGCACCGCGCGCTCGACCTGGGCGTCACCTTCCTGGACACCTCCGACGTCTACGGCTCCGGCCACAACGAGGAGCTCGTCGGCGAGGCGATCGCCGGCCGCCGCGACGAGGTGCAGCTGGCGACCAAGTTCTCGCTGTCGCGCACCTCCGACGGGGGCATGCGGATCGACGGCCGCCCCGAGAACGTGCGGGCGTGCGCCGAGGCGAGCCTGCGCCGGCTGGGGGTCGACGTCATCGACCTCTACTACCAGCACCGGGTCGACCCGCAGGTCCCGATCGAGGACACGGTCGGCGCGATGGGCGAGCTCGTCGCGCAGGGCAAGGTGCGCCACCTCGGGCTCTCGGAGGCGTCCGCCGCCTCGGTCCGCCGTGCGGTCGCCGTGCACCCGATCGCGGCCCTGCAGAGCGAGTGGTCGCTGTGGACCCGGGACCTGGAGGGAGAGGTGCTGGCCGTCGCCCGCGAGCACGGGATCGGGATCGTGCCGTTCAGCCCGCTGGGCCGCGGCTTCCTCACCGGCGCGATCACCAGCCCCGAGGACTTCGGCGAGGACGACTGGCGCCGCGGCCACCCGCGGTTCACCGGCGAGGCGTTCGCGACCAACCTGCGGCTGGTCGAGGCGGTCCGGGAGATGGCCGCGGAGAAGGGCGTGGCGCCGGGGCAGCTGGCGCTGGCCTGGGTCCTCGCGCAGGGCGACGACGTCGTCCCGATCCCGGGCACCAAGCGGCGCAGCTACCTGGAGGAGAACGTCGCCTCGGCGGCCGTCGAGCTCACCGCCGACGACCTGGCCCGGCTCGACGCCATCGCCCCGCCCGGCGTCGCGGCCGGCAGCCGCTACGTCGACTCCGGCTACGCCTACGGCGACAGCCCCGAGCGGTGAGCTCGCCGGTCCTGCTGGGGGCCGACCTCGGCACCAGCGGGTGCAAGCTGGTGGCGCTGGACGAGTCCGGCGCGGTGGTCGCCGAGGCCGAGGCCGGCTACGACCACGACCGGCCGGCCCCCGACCGGGCCGAGATCGACGTCGCCGTGTGGCGCGCCGCCTTCGACTCGGCGCTGGCCCGGCTGGGCGACGTCCGGGTGCGGGCCCTGGGGCTGTCGGGGCAGATGCACGGCGCCGTCCTGGTCGACGACGGCGGCCGGGCGCTGCACCCCGCACTGCTGTGGCCCGACTCCCGGGCCACCGCGGAGCTGGCCGGCTGGAGATCGCTCCCCGCCGCCGACCGGGCGGCCCTGGCCAACCCCCTGGTGCCCGGGATGACCGGGCCGATGCTGGCCTGGCTCGCCGCGCACGAAGCGGCGGTGGTGGAGCGCGCCGCCGCGGTCCTGCTGCCCAAGGACGCCTTCCGGACGGCGCTCGTGCCCGGCAGCCCGCTGGTCACCGACCGCAGCGACGCCTCGGCCACCCTGCTGTGGGACGTCGTCGCCGACGGCTGGTCCGCCGCCGCACCGGTCCCGGCCGCCCTTCTGCCGAGCGTGCGGCCCTCGGAGGAGGTGGCCGGGACGGCGCCGCTGCCGGTCGGGGAGGTGCCCGTCGTCGTCGGCGGTGCGGACACGGCGCTGGCGCTGCTGGCCGCGGGCACCCGGACCGGCCTGCAGGTGAACCTGGGCACCGGGGCGCAGGTGCTGCGGCCCGGCTGGACGCCCGCGCCGGCCGACGACCCGCTGGTGCACGGCTACGCCGGCGTCGACGGCGGCTGGTACGCGATGGCGGCGCTGCGCAACGGCGGCTCGGCCTGGGCGTGGGTGTGCGGTGTGCTGGGGCTGTCGTGGCCGGAGCTGTTCGCCGCCGCCGCATCGGTCCCCGACGCCGGGGGAGCGGTGTTCCGGCCGTTCCTCACCGGTGAGCGCGGCGGGGTCGCGGGGCCCGACGACCGCGGGAGCTGGAGCGGCCTGGGGGCGGGGACCACGCGGGCGCACCTGGCGCGGGCCGCCGTCGAGGGCGTCGTCCGCGCGGTCGCCGCCGCGGCCGCCCTGCTCGACGTCCCCGACGACGGGGCGCCGGTGGTGCTCACCGGGGGAGGGGCGCGGTCGGCGCTGGTGCAGCAGCTGCTCGCCGACGCGCTGCGCCGCCCGGTCCGGCACCTGGCCCTGCGCAGCGCCTCGGCGATCGGCGCGGCGCTGCTCGCCGCCCGCGCCGCGGGTGTCGACGTCGTCCCCGACCGTGCACCGGGGCAGCTGGTCGAGCCCGGCCGCTGACCGGCATGGAACCGGACCTCTCCGGGCACCGTTGATCATGTGCGCGGGACCGACCACGGTCCCGGCGAGCAGGAGGAGGCGGACCCACCATGGCGTCGCTGTTCAACAAGGTCGTCCAGCTGGCGAACAGCCCCAAGGCGAAGCAGGCCATCCAGCAGGCCACGGTCAAGGCGCAGGACCTGGCCAAGGACCCGAAGACGCGGGCGAAGATCGACGACGTCCGCCGTCGGATCCAGGGTGGCGGCCGCGGTCCGGGAGCCGGACCCACCCCCTGACCGGCCGGGCCGGCCCCCCCGCCGTCAGGCGGAGGTGGGCCGGCCCTTCGGCCGGAGCAGGTTCAGAGCGGCGTCGTGCAGCCGGCCGTTGCTGGCCAGGGCGCTGCCGCCGGCGGGACCGGGGACACCGGTGACGTCGGTGAACCGGCCGCCGGCCTCGCGCACGATGACGTCGAGGGCGGCGAGGTCCCACAGCGACACCTCGGGCTCGCAGGCGAGGTCCACCGCGCCCTCGGCCAGCAGGACGTAGCTCCAGAAGTCGCCGTAGGCGCGGGTGCGCCACACCGAGCGGGTCAGGTCCAGGAAGCCGCCGAGCAGGTCGCGCTCCTCCCACCCCGAGAGGCTCGAGTAGCTCAGGCTGGCGTCGCCCAGCTCGCCGACCTCCGACACGCGGCAGCGGGTGGCCGACTCCAGCCGGCGGCCGGTCCACGCGCCGACGTCCTTGGCCGCCCACCACCGCTTGTTGAGGGCGGGGGCCGAGACCAGACCGACGACCGGCTCGTCGCCGTCGACGAGGGCGATCAGGGTGGCCCACACGGGGACGCCGCGGACGAAGTTCTTGGTGCCGTCGATCGGGTCGAGGATCCAGCGCCGGGAGCCGTGGCCGGTGGTGCCGAACTCCTCGCCCATGACGGCGTCACGGGTGCGGGCCCGGCTCAACGTGATCCGCAGCTGCTCCTCGACGGCCCGGTCGGCATCGGTGACCGGCGTCAGGTCGGGCTTGGTGTCGACCGTCAGGTCCTGGGCCTTGAAGCGGTCCATGCTGATCGAGTCGGCCTGGTCGGCCAGCACGTGTGCCAGCCGCATGTCCTCTGAAAAGCCCCGCCCCGACGTCATGGGCACCCAACCTAGCGGTGCGCGGCCCCGACCCGCGGGAAGCGGGCACGGCGATACCGTCGCGGGGTGGACGCAGCGACGATCGCGGGGCTGCTCGCCGACCCCGTGCGGCTCAAGGTCGTGGCCGCGCTGGCGCTGGGCGCGGGCACCATCGAGGAGGCGGCCGCGGCCTCCGGGCTCGGCCTCAAGGACGTCGCGCTGGCGGCCGCCGGCTGGCCCGCGCGGGGCTGGTGGACCGCGACGGGCACGGGCTGACGCTGCACACCGAGCACTTCGGCGCCGCCGCCCGCGCCGCCGCAGAGGCGGCGCCGCCACCGGAGCCGCTCTCGGACGACCCGGCCCAGGACGCCGTCCTGTCCGCGTTCGTGCGCGACGGCCGGCTGACCTCCATCCCCGCCCAGCACAGCAAGCGGCTGGTGGTCCTGGACCACCTGGTCCGCGTCTTCGAGCCCGGCGTGCGGTACCCGGAGCGGGAGGTCAACGCGCTGCTCGCCGTCTGGCACCCCGACGTCGCGGCGCTGCGCCGGTACCTCGTCGACGAGCAGTTCCTGACCCGCGAGGCCGGCATCTACTGGCGCTCCGGCGGCTACGTCGACATCTAGGGCGTGTCTCCTAAGTTGAGCGTGGTGGGGCTGATTTGCTGCGGATATGTCTCGCGATCGAGTGCTGACCGACGCTCAGTGGGAGCGGATTGAGGCGTTGATGCCGTCCTCGGACGGCGTGAG
>NZ_QOHI01000019.1 GCF_003319095.1 Blastococcus sp. TBT05-19
GAGATGTGTATAAGAGACAGATGCTGGCTCATGCAAGCTACTGTACCTTTTGTCCGCATCCCGCCCAGCCCTGCCGGGGTGGCGATTCGCCCTGGATCCACAGCGTCATATCGGTGGCCCTTCGATGTGTCAGGCGCGGCGCAGGGCCGGCGGCGGCATACGATACTCATATGTTTTCCTCCTGGCTGCCGCGTCCGGCACTGGACGTGCTTGAGTCCGACCGGTTGCTGCTGCGCGGGCTGACCCGGAAGGACTACGAGGCGTGGATGCACCTGCGCTGGGTCAACAGCCAGTGGCTGCAACCATGGGATCCCACCGACCCCGCCGGACGCACCCCCACCACCACCTTTCAACAGATGGTCCGCTCCCAACGCCAGTCGGCGCTGGAAGGGACCGGCTACTGCTGGGTGGTCACCCTGAAGGACCCGCACGCGGCCAACCCGCCGCTGATTGGGCAGGTGTCCCTGTCCGGGATCCAACTGGCGGCCGCGCGCAGCGCCTCGATTGGCTACTGGATTGATCACGGGCACGCCGGGTTTGGCT
>NZ_QOHI01000004.1 GCF_003319095.1 Blastococcus sp. TBT05-19
ACAGAGTTACGGCGGTCATGGCGAGAGGGAAACGCCCGGCAACATTCCGAACCCGGAAGCTAAGCCTCTCAGCGCCGATGGTACTGCCCTGGAGACGGGGTGGGAGAGTAGGACGCCGCCGGACAACACTTCAACGGATGGGGGTCAGAGCCACGTGCTCTGACCCCCATTCGTTTTCTTACGTCTGCCGCCAGCAGGAGGCTGTGCGCGGCGTCGAGCGAAGAGGTAACGCCAAATCATGACTGCTCCGCGACGCGGTTCCAGTAGCTCCGGGTCAGGGCGCGGTCCCCGCGATGGTCGTCAGCCGTACCGAGGCGACCGGCCTCAAGACGGCTCCCGTGGCGCTCTCGGTGGCAATGCCCGCGGTGACCGCCCTCAGCGTGGCGACTCGCAGGACCGGCGCCCCCATGGCGACCGTCCTCAGCGTCCGCAGGGTGATCGTCCCCGTGGTGACTGGCTGGACCGTCGTCCGCAGGGGGACCGTCCTCAGCGTCCGCAGGGTGATCGTCCCCGTGGCGATTGGCAGGACCGTCGTCCGCAGGGGGACCGTCCTCAGCGTCCGCAGGGTGATCGTCCCCGTGGTGACTGGCAGGACCGTCGTCCGCAAGGGGACCGTCCTCAGCGTCCGCAGGGTGATCGTCCCCGTGGCGACTGGCAGGACCGTCGTCCGCAAGGGGACCGTCCTCAGCGTCCGCAGGGTGATCGTCCCCGTGGCGATTGGCAGGACCGTCGTCCGCAGGGTGAACGTCCCCAGCGCGGCGATTGGCAGGACCGTCGTCCGCAGGGGGACCGTCCTCAGCGTCCGCAGGGTGATCGTCCCCGTGATGACTGGCAGGACCGTCGTCCGCAGGGGGACCGCCCGCAGCGTCCGCAAGGCGATCGTCCCCGTGGCGATTGGCAGGACCGTCGTCCGCAGGGGGACCGCCCGCAGCGTCCGCAAGGCGATCGTCCCCGTGGCGATTGGCAGGACCGTCGTCCGCAAGGTGACCGTCCCCATCGTCCGCAGGGTGACCGTCCCCGTGGCGATTGGCAGGACCGTCGTCCGCAAGGTGACCGTCCTCAGCGTCCGCAGGGCGACCGGCCCCGTGGCAATTGGCAGGACCGCCGTCCCGTCGGTGACCGACCGCAGCGTCCGCAGGGTGATCGTCCCCGTGGTGACTGGCAGGACCGCCGTCCGCAGGGGGACCGTCCCCGTGGCGATTGGCAGGACCGCCGTCCCGCCGGTGACCGACCGCAGCGTCCGCAGGGGGACCGTCCCCGTGGCGATTGGCAGGACCGTCGTCCGCAGGGGGACCGTCCTCAGCGTCCGCAGGGTGATCGTCCCCGTGGTGACTGGCAGGACCGTCGTCCGCAGGGGGACCGTCCCCGTGGCGATTGGCGGGACCGCCGGCCGTCCGACGACCGTCGCGGTGGGGCCGCGACGTCCGACCGTCGCCCGCCCGTGCCGGCTGGGCCGGAGATCCCCGAGTGGGCGGACCCCCGTGAGCTCGACCCCAGCATCCGTGCCGCGCTGCGCGGCCTGGACGCGCGGAACGCCACGCAGGTGGCGGGCCACCTCGTCGTCGCCGGCACCCTCGTCGACGAGGACCCCGTCACGGCGCTGGCCCACGCCCGCGCGGCACGGGACAGGGCGTCCCGGCTGGCCGTCGTCCGCGAGGCCGTCGGTGTCGCCGCGTACCACGCTGAGGACTACGCCGAGGCCGCCCGCGAGCTCCGTGCGTACCGGCGGATGAGTGGTGACCCGGGATACCGGGCCGTGCTCGCCGACTGCGAGCGAGCCATGGGCCGGCCCGAGGTGGCGCTGCGGCTCGTCGCCGAGGCTCTGGCGGAGAACCCCGACGCCGAGGAGACCGTCGAGCTCCGGCTCGTGGAGGCCGGAGCGCGACGCGATCTCGGTGAGCACGCGGCCGCCCGCATCGTCCTCGAGACCGCTCTCGGGGGCCGACCCGACCCGGCAGCCCTGGACGCGACCGACGAGGGGCAGCTGCGCATCGCCGCCGCCTACGCCGACCTGCTGCGCGACCAGGGTGACGAGGAGCGGGCCGACCAGTGGCTGGCCGCGGTCGCCGCCATCGATCCGGAGCTCGCCGGTGAGGACCTGCGCGTCGAGTTCACCGAGGTCGAGTTCTCCGAGTTCGACGACGAGGGGGGCGACGCCCTCGAGGACGGCCCCGAGGACGTGGCAGAGGATGCCGACGCCCTCGAGACGGTCGCCTCCGACGAGGCGGAGAACTCGGAGGTCGCCGGCGAGGCCCCGGCGCGCAGCTCGATGTCCTTCGACGAGGAGGTCGAGGCCGAGGTCGCCGAGCTCCTCGGCGAGACCACCCCGGACACCGGCGACACCGAGAACTGAGCGCGGGACGCCGGGTCCGTCCACATGCGGGCGCGGCGTCCACAGTCCGCCGGGACCGACCCCGGAACGGCGGGGGAACGGTCAGGCTCCGGTCATGACCATGGCCGTGATCGATCGCAACGACGTGGTGCTGCGCGGGCGGGTGTCCGCTCCTGCAGAGCTGCGCACGCTGCCCAGTGGTGACACCCTCCTGACCTTCCGGCTGATCGTGCGCCGGCCGGCTCCACGAGTGCGGGGGCAGTCCGTCGACGTGCTCACCTGCATCACCTACGACCGGGGTCTGCAGCGCCGCATGGCCGCCTGGCAGCCCGGGGACGTCGTCGAGGTGGAGGGCGCGCTGCAGCGCCGCTTCTGGCGCACCGGCTCGGGCACCGCCTCGGTGTGCGAGGTGAACTGCCGCCGCGGTCGGAAGGTCCCGCGCTCCGCCATCCGGAACGCCGAAGAGACGGCCTGACCGTGGGCTCAGTCCGCCAGCGGCCGGAACACCAGCCCGGTCCGGGGCTTCGGCACGAAGAGCGTGGACTTGCGCGGCATCCGCGCCCCCGCGCGCGCCACGGCGGCCACGTCGGTGGGCGAGGGAGCCCGCAGCAGCAGCGCGACACCGTTGCTGCGGACAGCCCCGCGCAGGGCGTCCTCGAGCCCGTGGGCGATCACGATCGAGTCCACGGTGTCGGGCCGCTGCCACAGGCGGCCGATCAATCCGTGGTGAGCGAGGACCACGTCCAGGTCCCGCCAGGCCGGCGGTGCCTCCGCCGGAACCGCGTCGCGCACCTCCTGCGAGGGCGCGGTCAGCCTGACGAGCCGCCGGCCGTCGGTGAGCAGGAAGCCGCGCTCGGCCGGATCGGCGAGCCACCTCCGCGCGGCCACGGCGACCGCATCGGGCGTCGAGCCGTCCTCCACGGGAACCTCGGCGGTGACGAAACCCGCGGCGGCGGAAGCCACGGCGCTCTCCAGCGTCAGCTCCGGAACCACGCGGTGGATCGGGTCCACGCGCAGGCCGCCGGCGCCCATCGGGGTCACCAGCGCCAGCACCGCGTCGCTGCCGCCGGCGCCCCGCTCGGTCCGGGCGTGGGCCCGCGCGGCCGCGAACCGGTGGTGTCCGTCGGCGATGACCGCATCGGTGCGCTCCAGCGCCTCGCGCACCGTCGTCACGACCTCCAGGTCGGTCACGCGCCAGAGACGGTGCCGGACGCCGTCGGCGTCCGTGAGCTCCAGCGTGGGCGGAGCGCTCCGGACGGCGGCGCCGATCTCGGTGAGGGCCGGCTCCGGGTCGTGCGCCAGGACGATCGGCTCCAGATCGGTGCCGGTGGCCGCGAGCAGAGCGCGCCGCCCCTCGACCGCGTCGGGGAACGTGTCCTCGTGCGGGAGCACCGCGGTGGATTCCGGGGGAGGCAGCGTGACGGCGCCCAGCCAGCCGCTGGTCACCGCACCGCCGTCGGCCGGAGCCAGGTCGTAGAGCCACAGTGCCGGGACGTCGTCGCGCTCCAGCACCCCGTCGGCCTGCCACTGGTGGAGCGTGGCGGCGGCCAGCTGGGTGGAGGAGCCGTTCCGGCCGGTCGGGACGTCCACGCGCGGCAGGATGAGCCGGACGACGTTGTGCGGGTCGGCGTCGGCCAGCCGATCCCGGCCCGCAGGCGTCACGAGGTCGTAGGCTGGCGAGCTGACGCGGGCCAGGTAGGCCGGGTCCCGGTGCCGGTAGGTCAAGGCCCGGAAGGGCCGGATCTGCAGTCCCGGTCCCGGCCGGTGCGACGGGGATCCTGCCGACGACGGGTGCACGACCAGAATCGTAGGAGCGGCACGTCCGGTCGCGGACGGGCGATCCCGCCGGAGCGGCGGGACCGGGTGCCGGAGGCCGACGGAGGGGGACTGCGATGCCGGACGCGGATCACTCGCGGGACGCGGCGGAACCGACTCCGGACGGCGGCGTCTACGAGTGGTACCAGCGCGGGCTCCAGCTCCTCACCGACCGCAACCCCGACGCCGCCGCGACGATCCTGGCGCGCGCCTCGGCCGCCGAGCCCGGGTCGCGGAGCATCCGCGAGGCGCTGGCGCGGGCGCAGTACGACGCCGGCCGCTACCGGGACGCGATCGACAGCTTCACGACCCTCATCGCGCTCAACCCGACCGACGACTACGCGCAGTTCGGGCTCGGCCTCGCCGCCGGTCGGGCGGGGGAGCTCGCGCTCGCGGCCGAGCACCTCGCCCTGGCTGCGGCCATGCGGCCCGACCTGCCGCACTACGCGCGGGCGCTCCGCGGTATCCGGGCCCGCCTCCTGCGGGAGACGGCGTGAGCGACCCCGCGGCGACGCCCGTGCCCCTCGCGGCCGGCTGCGAGCACCCGCCGTGCACCCGCTACGACGTCGCGCTGCTCGACCTCGACGGGGTGGTCTACATCGGCCCGGACGCCGTTCCGGGGGTCCCGGCCGCCCTGGCGTCGGCCCGTCGCGACGGCATGCGGCTCGGCTACGTCACGAACAACGCGTCTCGGACCCCCGAGGAGGTGGCCGCCCACCTCTCGGAACTCGGCGTGCAGGCCGCGGCGGAGGACGTCATCACCAGCTCGCAGGCGGCGGCGACCGTCGTGGCGCAACTGCTCGGTCCCGGCGGCCGGGTGCTCCCGGTCGGGGGGCCCGGCGTGCCCGCTGCCCTCACCGCAGCCGGCCTGACGCTCGTGACCTCGGCCGACGACGGTCCGGACGCCGTGGTCCAGGGCTACGGCAGGGAGGTCGGGTGGGCCCAGATCGCCGAAGCGGTCGTCGCCGTCCGCAACGGCGCCCGGCACGTGGCCACCAACGCCGACCCGACCGTCCCCTCCCCGCGAGGTCCGCTGCCGGGCAACGGGGCGCTGGTGGCGGTGGTCGAGGGGGTCACCGGAGTGCCGCCCCTGGTCACCGGGAAGCCGGACCCGGCGATGCACGCCGAGTGCGTC
Organism: Blastococcus sp. TBT05-19; assembly: GCF_003319095.1. Classification (GTDB taxonomy): domain Bacteria; phylum Actinomycetota; class Actinomycetes; order Mycobacteriales; family Geodermatophilaceae; genus Blastococcus. The sequence continues at coordinate 5,283 of NZ_QOHI01000004.1, forward strand.
CGGCGTACCGGCGCGCGACGGCCGCTGGTGGTCGGCGACCGCCTGGACACCGACATCGAGGGGGCCCGGCGCGCGGACGCGGCCAGCCTCCTGGTGCTCACCGGGGTCACCGGTCCGGCGCAGCTCCTGGCCGCACGGCCCGATCGGCGCCCCGACCTGCTCGCCCCGGACGCCGCCGGTCTCCTCGTGCCGCACCCGCCCGTCGACGTCGACGGTCGGTCCTGGCGCTGCGGCGCGTGGACGGTCCGCGTCGGCGAAGCTGCGGTGCTCGAGCTCTCCGCCGGCGAGGAGCAGCCGACGGACGGCGACGGGCTCGACGGTCTCCGGGCGCTGTGCGTGGCCCACTGGAGCGCTCACCCGGACGACGGCGCACCCGCACGCGTCGTGGGGGCCGACGGCCGGGCGGCGGGGGTGCTGGACGACTGGGGCCTCACCGGCGACCACAGCTGACCCGCGGCGCCCGGTCAGAGCAGCTTGCGCAGCCTCAGCAGGTCCCGCAGGCCGGCTTCGAGCTTCACCCGACCGTCCTTCCAGGCGTCCCCGAACGCCAGCCGCCCGTCGGTGAGAGCGACCAGGTCGTCGCTGCTCATCGTCAGCCGGATGTCGGCCCTCGGGACGTCGGCCCCGTCGGGGACCGGGCGCAGATCCCGCACCGAGCCGGAGCTGAGCCGTCCGAGGACCACCTGCTCCAGGTCGGGGAGCCGGCAGGAGACGTTGCGGTCCAGGCCCGCCGCCGCCGGGTGCGCGGCGAGATCACCGAGGATCCCGGTGAGGGCGGTCATGCACTGGTCCATGGTGGCCACGGAGGCGGGTCTCCCGGGAGTGGGCGGCTGTTTCGGTCCACTGGACGCTATCGCGCCCTGCCGCCGACCTCGTCCCGTCGTGCCGGGCCGGTAGCCTCCGCAGGGGACGACGGGTGCGCGACCTGCCCTGCCGAACGCGTCCGGACGACCGCACCGACCACCCGAGAGGCGCACCATGACCGAGCCGAGCGCGCAGCGACCGGTGCCGGGCCCACCGCGGCCCGCGCCGCCGTCGACGCCCGCCCCGGACGCGCGCCCCGACCCCGCTCCGGGCGGTGCTCAGCAGGACCGGCTCGCCGGGCTGGAGGAGCTCCCCGTCGCCGAGCACGTCGCCGTCTTCGAGGCGGAGCACGAGCGGCTCCAGCGCGAGCTCGGCACGATCGACCCCCTCTGATGGCCCGTCGCTCCCGGCTCGACGCCGAACTCGTCCGCCGCGGTCTCGCCCGCTCCCGCGAGCACGCGGTCGCGCTGATCTCCGAAGGCCGGGTGACCGTCGGCGGCCAGGCCGCGACCAAGCCGGCCACCGGCGTCGAGGCCGGCACACCGGTCGTCGTGCGCACCGACCCCGACCAGCCCACCTTCGTCTCGCGCGGGGCGCACAAGCTGCTCGGCGCGCTGGAGGCACTCCCGGTGCCCGTGGAGGGCCGCCGCGCGCTGGACGCCGGCGCGTCCACCGGGGGCTTCACCGACGTGCTGCTCCGCCGGGGTGCGGCCGAGGTGGTCGCCGTCGACGTCGGCTACGGGGAGCTGGCCTGGTCGCTGCGCACCGACGAGCGGGTGCGGCTGTACGAGCGCACCAACGTCCGCACGCTGACCCCGGAGGAGATCGACGGGCCGGTGGACCTCGTCGTCGCCGATCTGTCGTTCATCTCGCTGCCCAAGGTGCTGCCCGCGCTCACCGCCTGCGCCCGGCCGGGCGCCGACCTGCTGCCGATGGTGAAGCCGCAGTTCGAGGTCGGGAAGGCGCGGCTGCCCGCCGGAGGCGTGGTGCGCGATCCCGAGCTGCGGGTGCAGGCCGTGCTCGAGGTGGGCCGCGCCGCCCAGGAGCTGGGCTGGGGGACCGCCGGGGTGGTGGCCAGCCCGCTGCCGGGCCCGGCAGGGAACGTGGAGTTCTTCCTCTGGCTGCGGTCCGACGCCGGGCCCATCCAGGAGGACGCCGTCCGACGAGCAGTCCAGGAGGGACCTCAGTGAGCGACTCGAGCACGGCAGGGCAGCAGGGCGAGGAGCGCCGCGTCCTCCTGGCCGTCCACACCGGCCGGAGCGACATCGTCGACCTCGCCCGCACCTCGGCCACCCGCCTGATGGAGGGCGGCATCGGGGTGCGCCTGCTGGACGACGAGGCCGAGGCGCTGGACATCCCGGGCGCCGAGGTGGTGGCGCCCGACGAGGCCGCGGCGAAGGGCGCCGAGATCGTCATGGTCTTCGGGGGTGACGGCACCTTCCTGCGAGCGGCCGAGCTGGCCCGCTACACCGACGCCGCGCTCATGGGCGTGAACCTGGGCCGTGTGGGCTTCCTCGCCGAGACCGAGCCGGAGGCGGTCGAGGAGACCCTCATCGCCATCGAGCGCTGCGAGTACTCCGTGGAGGAGCGGCTGGCCATCCGGGTCGACGTCCTGGACCGCGACGGCACCGTCGTCGGCGGCACGTGGGCGCTCAACGAGGTCTCGGTGGAGAAGGCCGAGCGCTCCCGCGTGCTCGACGTCGTCATCGCGATCGACGGCCGGCCGCTGACCAGCTTCGGCTGCGACGGCGTGCTCTGCGCGACACCCACCGGGTCGACCGCCTACGCCTTCTCCGCCGGCGGCCCTGTGGTCTGGCCCGACGTCGAGGCGCTGCTGCTCGTGCCCACCAACGCGCACGCCCTCTTCGCGCGCCCCCTGGTCACCTCGCCGAACTCGGTCCTCACCGTCGCGGTGCCCGCCGACGGGAACACCGCACGGGTGTCGGCCGACGGCCGCCGCACGGTCGAGGTGCCCGACGGCGGGCGGGTCGACGTCCGCCGCGCGAACCGCCCGGTGCGCATCGCCCGGGTGCACGCCGCGACCTTCGGCGACCGCCTCGTCGCCAAGTTCGGGCTCCCCGTGCGCGGCTTCCGCGACGCCCGGCACGCAGGGCCGGGCCACGAGCTGTTCACCAGCCGCAACGTGCTGGCCCGCGACGTCGTCACGGTCGACGGCGCGGGCGGGAGGGAGGTGGGCGGTGGCGACCCGCACGGCGACTCCTGACGCCCGTCCGGCACCCGCAGCGGGCCGACCGGCGCCCGGACGCCTCTCCGAGCTGCGCATCCGCGGTCTCGGGGCGATCGACGACGTCACCCTCGAGCTCGGGTCCGGGCTGACCGTCGTCACCGGTGAGACCGGTGCCGGCAAGACCATGGTCGTGACCGGGCTGACCCTGCTCTTCGGCGGCCGGGCCGACCCGGGGCGCGTGCGCGCCAGCGGGCGCGCCGGCGTCGAGGGCCGGCTGGAGCTCCCGCCCGGCTCGCCGGTCTGGGAGCGGGCGGCCGATGCCGGCGCCGACCCCGATGACGACGGCAGCCTGATCCTGGCCCGCACCGTCAGCGCGGAGGGACGCTCCCGCGCCTACCTCGGCGGGCGCAGCGTCCCGGTCGGGGTGGTCGCCGAGCTCTCCGAGAGCCTGCTCGCCGTGCACGGGCAGACCGACCAGCTCCGGCTGTCCCGTCCCGCCGAGCAGCGCCGCGCGCTGGACCGCTACGCCGGCCCCGCGCACCTCGACCTGCTCGAGCGCTACCGGGAGGCCCACCAGCGCTGGCGCGCGCTCACGGCGGACCTCGACCGGCGCCGCGGGCAGGCGCGCGAGCTCGCCCAGGCGGCCGACGTGCTGCGGCACGGCCTGGAGGAGATCGCCGCCGTCGCGCCCGAGCCCGGTGAGGACGAGGCGCTGGACACCCAGGCCAAGCGGCTGGCCGACGCCGACGCGCTGCGGGCCGCCGCCGACGAGGCGCGCCTCGCCCTGGTCGGCGACGTCACCGGCGACCTCGGTGGCACCGAGGCCCCCCAGGACGCCACCGCCGCGCTGGCCATCGCGGAGCGGGCGCTGGCCTCCTCCGACGACCCGACGCTGGTGATGCTGGCCCAGGACCTGGCCGACGCCGTCGCCGTCGTCTCCGACGTCTCCGCCCAGCTGGCCGGCTACGTCTCCGACCTGGACGCCGACCCGGCCCGGCTCGCCGAGGTGCTGGACCGCCGGGCGGCGATCACCGCGCTCGTGCGCAAGTACGCCGAGGCCGGCCAGGGCGCGTCCGGCGTGCTGGCCTGGGCCGAGGAGGCGCAGGAGAAGCTCGCACAGCTCGACGTCTCCGACGAGGCGCTCGACGCGCTGGCCGCCGACCGGGACGCCGCGCGCGCCGAGGTCGACCGGCTCGGCGGCGAGCTGTCGGCCGGGCGGCGCGCCGCCGCCGAAGGGTTCGCGGCCGAGGTGGGCGCGGAGCTGGCCGGCCTGGCGATGAAGAGCGCCCGCGTCTCCTTCTCCATCGACAGCCACCCCGAGGAGCCGGGGCCCGACGGGATCGACGACGTCGCCCTGCTGCTGGCCGCACACCCGGGCGCTCCGGCCCGGCCCGTGCACAAGGGGGCGTCCGGCGGTGAGCTGTCCCGCGTCATGCTGGCCATCGAGGTCGTGTTCGCCGGTGCCGATCCCGTGCCGGTCATGGTCTTCGACGAGGTCGACGCCGGCGTCGGTGGTCAGGCGGCCGGCGAGATCGGCCGCCGGCTGGCCCGCCTCGCCCGGGACCACCAGGTCGTCGTGGTCACCCACCTGGCGCAGGTCGCCGCCTTCGCCGACACGCACCTCGTCGTGGACAAGTCACCGGACACCGGCGCGGGCGTGACGGCCACCGACATCCGGTCGGTCCAGGAGGAGGACCGGGTCCGGGAACTGGCCCGGATGCTCTCCGGGCTGGCCGACAGCGACACCGGTCAGGCGCACGCCCGGGAGCTGCTGGCCGTCGCCGCGTCCGCTCGGTGACCCGGACCCCGGTCGGGTGACCGGGGGCTTGCGCCGGGGAGGGCGGGGGTAGGGCCGAGCGGTGAGTTGCTTCTCCTCGGTCGACGAGTCCGCGCACTACGGCTTCTCGGTCTGCATGCTCCTCGACCAGTACCGCGACCAGCTGCGGTGGGAGGACGGCGGGGTCGACGAGCTCGGCTCCGGGGACGCCACGGTCATCGCCGACGTCGTCCGCTCGCTGCCCGGGCTGCACGTGCACGGCCACGACATCAGCGCCCCGTCGGTGGAGAAGGCGCGCGAGAACATCGCCGAGCGCGGTGTGCCCGACCGGTACACCGTCGAGCTGGGCGACTTCTTCGACCAGGCCGACTCGGCCGGGGGCGTCCAGGCCCGCACCGTCATCTCCAACCCGCCCTACATCCCGGCACCCGACCGCGACATCCTCATGCCGGAGCTGTGGGGTGGGGTGCGCGGCAACGACCTGCTGCTGCAGCTGCTCAAGGCCGGCTACGACAACGTCATCGCCGCGGTGGCGAGCTACTCCGACCCGGCCGGCACCGTGCGCACGGCCGAGGACCTCGGCTACCGGGTGGTCAACTTCCTCGCCATGGCGCTGGACTTCGGGCCCTACAGCAGCGAGCCGAAGGTGCGCGAGCACATCCGCCGGCTGTGCGCCGAGGGTCACGGCTGGGCGGGGGAGGACGGGTACATGGTCGCCGTCGCCCTCTTCACCCGGGACGCCGACCTCCCCGCCGACCGCGGCGAGCAGCTGCTGCGTTGTCTCCAGATCACTGCGTGAGCTGACCGCGGCCAGGAGCCGTTCCCCGACTGCGCTGAGCCGTTCCCGACCCTTCTCGGGGACCCTCCGGGCCCGCCTCGGCGGGCCGCCTCGCGGGGCGGCTCCGTGACTCGCCTCGGGGAGCCTCCGGCCCCCGCTCGGCGAGTCACCGGCGCTTGGCGTACCCGGCGAGGCCGAACTGCAACAGGGCCAAGCCGCGACGTCCCTGACGGCGCAGCTCCGCCGCGAGCTCCGGCCCGCTGACGCCCGAGAGGACCCGGTCGCGGGCCAGCTCCAGCAGCGACGCGTAGAGCCCGAGCACCGCGTGCGCGGCCAGCCACGGCTCGATCTGCCCCGGACGGGCGCCGGTCTCCTCGGCGATCAGCTCGGCCAGCGAGTCGGTGAGCTCGCCCAGGATCTCCCGCTCGCGGGTCAGCAGCGTGCGGCTGCCCCGGATCACCCGGGCCATCTGCGCCACGCCGTCGGCGGCCTCCGGTGTGCCGAGCAGGCTCACCGCGGCCACCACGAAGCTGCCCGCGGCCGCGGCCACCGACTCGCCGGCCGGCCGGCGGCGCACCGCGTCGAGCAGGGCCGCGCGCATCGGCGGGTCGGCGTCGAAGACCAGCCCCTCCTTGACCGGGAAGTGGTTGAACACCGTCTTCTCGACGACGCCGGCGCGCTGGGCGATCTCCACGACGCTCACCGAGTCGAACCCGCGCTCGGCGAACAGGTCGGTGGCGGCGTCCACGATCCGCGCGCGGGTCTGCTGGCGGCGGCGCTCCCGGATGCCGGCGCCCCGCGTGCGCCGGGCCCGCGGAGGACCGGTCGGCTCGCCGTCGGTCACCGGTACCGGGGGAGCGGTCGCCACGACCTCGCCGGCCGGCTGCGCCGCCGGTGCCTGCGGGACCTCGGGAGCGGGGGCCGACGGCGCCTCGACCGACGGGGCTCCGACCGCGTTCGGCTCGACGGGACCGGGAACCGCCCTGATCCGGGCAGGCCCGACCGGCTCGGCCACGTCCTCCTCGTCCCGCTGGAGATCCATCGCCGTCGTCAGGGCACCCGCCACACCAGTCACGTGCGCAACGCTAGTCACGACTCGGTAACGGTCCCGCTGGACCGCCGACACGGTCACGACGGGCGTGTCGGCCCTTCGTGGTGTCGGGCACTGTGCGTGACTGAGAGATCGCTGACGCGCGTCGGAGGGTCGTCCCCACAGCTGACCGTGGCAGCATGCAACCTCATGCGCATCGGCACCGTTCGCCGCGGCCGGGCCCAGGAAGCGGAGCCCGGCATCTCGGGCACCGCACGGCTGGACCGCCGCACGAAGAACCTGACGAAACGACTGCGCCCTGGCGACATCGCCGTCATCGACCACGTCGACATCGACCGGGTCAGCGCCGACGCCCTCGTCGGCTGCAAGGTCGCCGCGGTGGTGAACGCCGCGCCCAGCATCTCCGGCCGCTACCCGAACCTGGGGCCCGAGATCCTGATCAACGCCGGCATCCCGCTGCTCGACGAGGTGGGCAAGGACGTCTTCGGCAAGCTCAAGGAAGGCACCCACGTCCGGCTCGACGGCAACCAGCTGATCGACGACGCCGGCACGGTCGTCGCGGAAGGCACGGCGCACGACACCGCCTCGGTGACCGCCGCCATGACCGAGGCCAAGGCCGGGCTCTCCGTGCAGCTCGAGGCGTTCGCCGCCAACACCATGGAGTACATGAAGCGGGAGCGCGCGCTCCTGCTCGACGGCGTCGGCGTCCCCGACGTCACCACCTCCCTCGAGGGCCGGCACGCCCTCGTCGTGGTCCGCGGCTACGACTACAAGGAGGACCTGCACGCCCTCCGCCCCTACATCCGCGACTACCGGCCCGTGCTCATCGGCGTGGACGGCGGAGCGGACGCGCTCATCGAGGCCGGTTACCAGCCGGACATGATCGTCGGCGACATGGACTCGGTCAGCGACGACTCGCTGACCAGCGGAGCCGAGGTCGTCGTGCACGCCTACGCCGACGGGCGCGCCCCCGGCCTGGCCCGCGTGCAGGACCTCGGCGTGGAGGCGATCACCTTCCCGGCGTCGGCGACCAGCGAGGACATCGCGATGCTCCTGGCCGACGAGAAGGGCGCCAAGCTCATCGTCGCCGTCGGCACGCACGCCACCCTGGTCGAGTTCCTCGACAAGGGGCGCGGCGGCATGGCCTCCACCTTCCTCACCCGGCTGCGCCTGGGCGGCAAGCTCGTCGACGCCAAGGGCGTCAGCCGGCTCTACCGCAGCCGCATCTCGACCGCAGCCCTCGTGGTCCTCGTCCTCGCCGCCTTCGTCGCGATCGGGTCGGCCCTCGCCGTCTCCGCGGCCGGGCGCGTCTACCTGGACCTGCTGCTCGACCAATGGAACAGCTTCATGTTCTGGCTGGAGAACCTCCTCTCGTGATCGACTTCCGCTACCACCTGGTCTCGCTGATCGCCGTCTTCCTGGCGGTGGCGCTGGGCATCGTCATCGGGACGACGCAGCTGAACCAGCCGATCCTCAACGACATCGAGAACCAGGTCACCGCCCTCGAGAAGGACAAGCGCTCGCTGGAGGACCGCACCCAGCAGCTGCAGGCCGAGCTCGACACCGCGGAGGGCTTCCAGGAGGCCGTCGCGCCGACGCTGGTCGCCGGTGCCCTCGCCGACCGCTCGGTCCTGCTGCTCGCCGCCGACGAGGAGGTCGCGCCGGAGACCGTGGAGCTGGTGACCGCGCTGATCCAGGAGGCCGGTGGCTCGGTCAGCGGCGTCCTCCGGCTCCGCCCGGAGTACACCGACCCGTCGACGGCGACCAGCCTGCAGAACTACGTCAACGGCAGCGGCCGGCCGGCCGGCGTCGAGCTCCCCGAGGACGGCGACGCGAGCGTGCTCGTCGCCTCGCTGCTCTCCCAGGTCCTGATGATCCCGCCGGGCGCCCCCGCTCCGGACACCGCCGCCATCTCCTCGGTCGTCTCCGGGCTGAGCTCGCTGGACGTCCTCCGGCAGGAGAGCTCCTCGGTCGCCCCGGCCAACCACGCGGTCGTCCTGACCTCGGGTGAGATCGAGGGCGAGGACGTCGACACCCGCACCGCCGCGCTGGTCGAGCTGGTCCGCGCCCTCGACGGCGCGGGCTCCGGGGCCGTCGTCGCCGGGGACGGCGTCTCGGCGCGCGAGACCGGACTGGTCGGCGTCGTGCGCGCCGACCCGGCGCTGGCCGCGGCCGTCTCGACCGTGGACAACGTCGAGACGGCCGTCGGGCGCATCAGCACGGTGCTGGCCCTGGGCCGCGAAGGCCAGGGGACGTCGGGCAAGTACGGCACGGGCGACGACACCCAGCCCGTGCCGCCGGTGCCCGCCGCCGCGCAGTGACCGCGCCGAGGACCGGCGCGAGCCGGCTGCTGCCGGCGCTGGCCGGGGCAGGCGCCGCGCAGGTCGCGCTGGCCGGCGCGCGCTCGCTCACCGGGCGTCCCGCCGGTGCCCCCTGGCGGCGCACGAACTACGCCGGGCGGCCGGTCACCCTCCTCGGCGGGCCGGCGCTGGCGCTGTCGGCCACGGCCACGGCGGTGCTCGGCGCGCCGACCGGCACCCGCGCCGCCGCCGCCGTCGTCGGCACCGTGTCGGGGTTGGTCGGCGGCTACGACGACCTCGCCGGCGCGCGCCCGGAGCAGGCCCGGGACAAGGGCCTGGCCGGGCACCTGCGCGCGCTGCGCGCGGGCCGCGTGTCGGCCGGCGCGGTGAAGGTCGCCGGCATCGGCGCGGCCGCCGCCGTCGCCGCCCTGCTGACCCGCGACCGCGGCCGGGGCGCCGGTGCACTCGTCGACGGCGTGCTGACGACCGGCCTGGTGGCCGGCACCGCCAACCTGCTCAACCTGCTGGACCTGCGCCCGGGGCGGGCGGCGAAGGTCGGGGCCATCGCGGCCGCCACGGCGCTCGGCGGGCCGGCGGGTGGGCTCGTCAGCGGCCCGCTCGGCGCGACCCTGGCCGTGCTGCCCAGCGACCTCGGCGAGCGGGTCATGCTCGGCGACTGCGGCGCCAACGCGCTGGGCTCACTGCTGGGCCTGCGGCTCGCGGCGATGCCGCACCGCGGCGCGCGGGCCACCGCCCTGGCCGTGATCACCGGTCTCACGCTGGCGAGCGAGAAGGTCAGCTTCACCCGGGTCATCGAGGCGACGCCGGGTCTGCGGGAACTGGACCGGCTCGGCCGCCTGCCCACGTGAGCGCCCGCCAGGTGGCCCGCGGGGTGGCCGGGGCCGCGGCGCTGATCGCCGTGCTCACCGTGCTGGCCCGCATCGCCGGGTTCGGCCGCACGCTGGTCTTCACCAACACCGTGGGCGCGGGCAGCACCGGCGACGTCTACCTGGCGGCGAACAACGTCCCGAACATCGTCTTCGAGGTCGTCGCCGGGGGGGCGCTGGCCAGCCTGGTCGTGCCCATGCTCGCCGGCGGCATCGCCTCGGGCGACCGCGACCAGGTGCGGCGGACGGCGTCGGCGCTGCTCGGCTGGACGCTGCTGGTCCTCACCCCGCTGGCCGTGCTGCTGGCCCTGTTCGCCGAGCCGGTGGCCCGGCTGCTGCTGGGCGGCGGGGACGAGGCCGAGGTCGCGCTGGCCGCCCGGTTCCTGCTCGTGTTCGCGCCCCAGGTCGTGCTCTACGGCATCGGCATCGTGCTCACCGGCGTCCTGCAGGCGCACCGCCGCTTCGCCGGACCGGCCCTCGCGCCGCTGATCTCCAGCCTCGTCGTCGCCGGGGCGTACCTGACCTTCGCCGCGATCGGGGGCGGCCGCTCCGTCGACGACCTCGGCACGCCGGCCGAGCTCGTCCTCGGCGTCGGGACGACGCTCGGCGTGGTGGCCCTGAGCCTGAGCCTCCTGCTGCCGATGCGCGGGCTGCGGCTGGGCCTGCGCCCGACGCTGCGCTTCCCGGTCGGCGCCGCGCCGCGGGTGCGCCGCCTGGCCGTCGCCGGCGTCCTCACCCTCGCCGGCCAGCAGCTGGTGGCGGCGGTCGCGATCCGGCTGGCCAACGACGGCGCTCCCGATGGCACCCAGGTCGCCTACACCGCCGCGCTGACCGTGTTCCTCCTGCCCTGGGCGGCGCTGGCGGTGCCGCTGGCCACCTCGGCCTACCCGGGGCTCGTGGAGCGCGCCGAGAGCGGCGACGAGCCCGGTTACCGCCGCGCGCTGGCGCCGGTCGTCGTCCTCACCGTGGCCGCCTCGGCGGTCGCCGCCGCCGCGATCGCCGCGGCCGCCGGACCGCTCGCGCGGGTCTTCCTCGGTGCGGGGTCGACCGACCAGGTCGCCGCCCTCCGGGACGCGATCCTCGCCTTCATGCCCGGCCTGGTCGGCTACGGCCTGGTCGCCGTGCTCACCCGGGCGCTCTACGCCCGGGGACTGTGGAAGGCACCGACCGTCTGCGTGCTCGGCGGCTGGCTCCTGGCCGTGGCAGCGGACCTGGTGCTCGCCGGCGCGCTGCCGGCCGGCGACCGGGCCCTGGCCCTCGCCGCCGGGCACTCGATCGGCGTCACGGCGGCCGGTCTCGGCCTGCTGGTCGTGGTCGCCCGCGTCTCGGGCGGAGCGGCCCTGCAGGGCCTGCCCCGGGCGGGGCTCGGCGCCCTCGCGGGGGCAGCACTGGGCACCGCGGCCGGGCTGGGCGTGGCCCGGGCCCTCGACGCGGACCCGGTGCCCGAGGGTGGCCTGCTCGGCACGCTGCTGGCCGGGGTCCTCACCGGGGGCACCGTGCTCCTGGTCGCCGGGGCGGTCATGATGGGCACGGCGCGCGGGCCGTTGGGCCGCGCGCTCCGGGAGTTGCGGTCGTCGGGCGGTCAGGAGGTGCGCGGTGGCTGAGCAGCTCCTGCTCGACCACCGGGTCACCGAGGTGCTGGCGACCAGCACCGGCGGGGTGGGCACCCACGTCCGGTCCGTCGTCCCCTCCCTGGTCGCGGCCGGTGCGCGCGTGCAGGTCTGCGGCCCCCGGGCGACCGACGAGCTCTTCGGGTTCTCGGTCCGCGGCGCCGACTTCACCGCCGTCGAGATCTCCGCCGGCCTCGCCCCGGCCGCCGACGCCCGCGCCGTCACGGCCCTCCGGGCTGCTCTCGCCGGCACGGACGTGGTGCACGCGCACGGGCTGCGGGCCGGCCTCGTCGCCGCGGCGGGACGCCGGCTGGCCGGCAGCCCCGCGCGGCTGGTGCTCACGCTGCACAACGCGCTGCCCGAGGGGGGCGGCCTGCGCCGGCGGGTCCTCGAGCAGGCGGAGCGGGCCACCGTCCGCGCGGCCGACGTCGTCCTCGCCGCCTCCTCCGACCTCGCCGATAACGCGCGCCGCCTCGGGGCCCGCGACGTCCGGCTGGCCCCGGTGTCCGCCCCGCCCCTCCCGCCGGCCGGTCGCAGCCGCACCGAGGTGCGAGAGGAGCTCGGTCTCGTCGACGACCGGGCGTTGGTCGTCGCGGTGGGGCGGTTGCACCCGCAGAAGGGCTACGACGTCCTGCTCGACGCCGTCGCCCGCTGGTCGGCCGACCTGCGCGTGCGCCCCGCCCCGCTGGTGGTGGTGGCCGGCGACGGCCCGCTGCACGACGAGCTCGCCGCCCGCATCCGGGACGAGCTGCTGCCGGTGACCCTCCTGGGCCGCCGGGACGACGTCGCCGACCTGCTGGGCGCCGCCGACCTGTGCGTGCTGCCCTCGCGCTGGGAGGCGCGCTCGCTGACCGCCCAGGAGGCGCTGCGGACCGGGCTCCCGCTGGTGGCGACCGCGGTGGGCGGCCTGCCGGAGCTGCTCGGCGACGCCGCGGAGCTCGTCCCCGTCGGCGACGCGCGAGCGCTCGCCGAGGCCGTCGTCCGGGTGCTCTGCGACAGCGCCCACGCCGCCGACCTGACCGAGCGGGGACTGCGCCGCGCGGCGGAGTGGCCCGACGAGGCGGCCACCGCCGCGCACCTGGTGCACCTCTACCGCGAGCTGCTCGACGCGCCGCCCCGGTCGGGGTCATGAGCAGCCCGGCCCGCCGTGCCGCCGCGCTGGTCGTGTCGCTGCTCGCGCTGCTGGTCGGGCTGCCGGGGAGCGCCGCCGCCGACGAGGCGGTCGTGGACCGGGTGGTGGTCGTCGGCGTCCCGGGGCTCACCTGGGCCGACGTCGACCCGCAGGTCACGCCCGCGCTGTGGGCCATGGCGGAGGACTCCGCGATCGGCGCCCTGTCGGTCCGCGCCGCCCGGTCGACAAGCTGCCTGCTCGACGGCTGGGCCACACTGGGCGCCGGCAACCGGGCACGGTTCCCCGGCACCGACGAGGGGCTCCCGCCGGTGCCGCTGCCCCCCGACCCCGGGGCCGGTGCGGAGGGGGACTCGCCGGAGCCGCCGCCCGAGCCGCCGCTGGACACCTCGCTCACCCACTGCGGCCTGCAGGAACGGGTCGCCGCCGTGGCCCTCGGTGATCCGCTGGCCACCGTGTCCCGCATCGCGGCGGACGCGGGCACCGTCCGCTTCGGAGCCGAGCCCGGGGCCCTGGGCGCGCAGGTCGGCTGCGGATCGGTCGTCGGCCGGGCCGCGGCGCTGGCGGTGGCCGCTCCCGGGGTCTCCCTGACCACTGCGCCGACGCTGCCCCCGGAACCGGCCGAGCTGACCGCGCTCCTGACGGAGTGCCCGCTGGCGCTGGTGTCGCTGGACCAGCTGACCACTGCCGGTCGCCCCGGGGCCGAGCAGACCGACGACGGCACCGAGCCGCTGCCCCGCACGGCCGCGCTCGGCCGCATCGACGAGGCGGTGGACCGGCTGCGGACCGCGGTGCAGGACCTCCCGGGGGAGACCCTGCTCCTGCTCGCCGGAATCTCGGAGGTCAACGACGGCCGGTCCCAGCTGCACGTGGGCATGGCCGAGGGCCCCGGCTTCGACGGCGGCTGGCTGGTCTCGGCCAGCACCGGGCGAGCGCCGTTCGTGCAGCTGATCGACGTGGCGCCCACCGCGCTCCGGGCGCTCGGGCTGGAGGTGCCGGCCTCCATGAACGGCCAGCCGCTGCGCACGACCGGCGAGCGGCCGGACCTCGCCGCCGCGGTGACCGAGCTGGTGCACGCCAACACCGCCGCGGTCACCCACCACCGCAACACCGGCGCCTTCTTCTGGATGTTCGTCGGCGCCGGTGCGGTGGTCGTCGGCCTCGGCATGGCCCTGCTGCGCGGGGACCGGCGCCGGCCCGCCCGGGCCCGGGGTGCGGTGCGTTCGCTGTGCCTGCTCGTCGCCTCCCTCCCGGTCGCCACCTACCTGGCCGGCGTCGTCCCGTGGGAGCGCGCCGCCTCGCCGGTGAGCGCACTCGTGGCCGCCGTGGCGGTCGCGGCCGGAGCGGTCACCGCCCTGGCCGGCCTGGGCCCGTGGCGCCGGCGACGGCTGGGCCCGCCCGTGGTGGTCCTCGCCGTCACCCTGGCGACGCTGGTGGGCGACGTGCTCACCGGGTCGCACCTGGAGCTGGACGGCCCCCTCGGCTACGACGCGATCGTGGCGGGCCGGTTCACCGGATACGGCAACCTGACCTTCGGACTGCTCTCGGTCAGCGCCCTCGCCGTCACCGCCGTCGTGGCGACCTGGGCCGGGCGGCGGGTGCCCCCGGAGCGCCGGCGACCCACCGTCGGCGGCGTGGTGCTGGCGGCCGGGGCCGCGGTGGTGGCGGTGATCGGGGCTCCGTCGATCGGACGCGACTTCGGCGGGGTGCTGGCCGCGCTGCCGGGTTTCCTGCTGCTGGCGATGCTGCTCACCGGCATCCGGGTGACCGTCGTGCGCCTGCTGGCCGTCCTGGCGGCCGCCGTCGTCGCCGTCGGCACCGTCGCGGTGCTCGACTGGACCCGGCCGGCGGGGGAGCGGACCCACCTGGGCCGGTTCGTTGAGCAGGTGCTCACCGGCGACGCGTGGACGGTGATCGGCCGCAAGGCCGGGGCCAACATCGGGATCCTGCTGAACAGCCCGCTGGCGTGGATGCTGCCGGTGGCCGTCGTCGCGGCGGTGTGGCTGCTGCGTCCCGGTGGGCCCCTCCGCGGGGGCGCAGGACTGCCGCCGGCCGACCGCGCGGTGCTTCGCGCGGCCCTCCTGGCGATGGCTCTGAGCCTGGTCATCGGCGCGGCGGTGAACGACTCCGGCGTCGCGCTCCCGGCCACCGCGGCGGCGCTGCTGGTGCCGCTGCTGGTGTGGCTGGTGACCGCGCCCGGTGCCGGGCCCACCGGTTCGGGGGAGACCTCGGGTGGCGCTGCCCACTCCGGTCCGGCAGAGGACGCCGACCGTGTTACGGTCGTCTCCCGTGGGTCGACCGTCTGGAACACGTGATCACGGGCTCTTGCACAACTCCCAGCCGACGAAGTTCGTCTTCGTCACCGGCGGGGTTGTCTCCTCTCTCGGCAAGGGGTTGACCGCCAGTTCGCTGGGCGCCCTCCTCGCCAGTCGAGGGTTGAGGGTGACGATGCAGAAGCTGGATCCCTACCTCAACGTGGATCCCGGGACGATGAACCCGTTCCAGCACGGCGAGGTCTTCGTCACCGAGGACGGCGCCGAGACCGACCTGGACATCGGGCACTACGAGCGGTTCCTCGACACCGACCTCTCCGGCCGGGCCAACGTGACCACCGGCCAGGTGTACTCGGACGTGATCGCCAAGGAGCGGCGCGGCGAGTACCTCGGTGACACGGTGCAGGTCATCCCGCACATCACCAACGAGATCAAGGCCCGCATCATGGCGGTGGCCGAGACCGACGAGCGCGTCGACGTCGTCATCACCGAGATCGGCGGCACCGTCGGCGACATCGAGTCGCTGCCCTTCCTCGAGGCCGCCCGCCAGGTGCGGCACGAGATCGGCCGGGACAACTGCTTCTTCCTGCACATCTCGCTGGTGCCCTACATCGCGCCGTCGGGCGAGCTGAAGACCAAGCCGACCCAGCACTCCGTCGCCCAGCTGCGCAGCATCGGCATCCAGCCCGACGCGGTGGTCTGCCGCTCGGACCGGGAGCTCAACGAGGGCATCAAGCGCAAGATCGGCCTGATGTGCGACGTCGACGCCGAAGGGGTCATCTCCTGCCCCGACGCGCCGTCCATCTACGACATCCCCAAGGTGCTGCACCGCGAGGCCCTCGACGCCTACGTCGTCCGCCGCCTGGGACTGCCCTTCCGCGACGTCGACTGGACCGTCTGGGGCGACCTGCTCGACCGCGTCCACGCCCCCAAGCAGACGGTCACCATCGCGCTGGTCGGCAAGTACATCGACCTGCCCGACGCCTACCTCTCGGTCACCGAGGCCCTGCGCGCCGGCGGCTTCGCCCACCGCAGCCGGGTGCAGATCCGCTGGGTGCCCTCCGACGACTGCCAGACCCGGGAGGGCGCGGAGAAGGCGCTCGCCGGTGTCGACGGCGTCTGCATCCCCGGCGGCTTCGGGGTGCGCGGCATCGAGGGCAAGCTCGGCGCGATCGAGTACACCCGCACCAACGGGATCCCGACCCTGGGCCTGTGCCTCGGCCTGCAGTGCATGGTGATCGAGAGCGCGCGCAACCTGGCGGGCATCGAGGGCGCGAACTCCGCGGAGTTCGACCCGGAGACCCCGGACCCGGTCATCTCCACCATGGCGACCCAGCTCGACGTCGTCGCGGGCCGGGGGGACATGGGCGGCACGATGCGGCTGGGCAGCTACCCGGCCGCTCTGCAGAAGGGCTCGGTCGTCGCGGGCGTCTACGGCGCCACCGAGATCACCGAGCGGCACCGGCACCGCTACGAGGTGGCCAACGCCTACCGCGACCGGCTCTCCGAGGCGGGGTTGGTCTTCTCCGGCACCTCGCCCGACGGGACGCTGGTGGAGTTCGTGGAGCTCCCGAAGGAGACGCACCCGTTCTTCGTGGGCACCCAGGCGCACCCGGAGCTGAAGAGCCGGCCGACCCGCCCGCACCCGCTGTTCGCCGGCTTCGTGCAGGCCGCCATCGACTACTCCGACGCCACCCGGATCCCGGTGTCGTTCGAGGACGAGGCGGAGAAGGTCGGGATCTGATGGGCAGCGAGAACGACAGCGAGCGAGCATCGCAGGGAGCGCCAGCGACCGAGGAGCGGAACGAGCGCGGAGTCGAGCAGTGAACACCGACCCGGCCCCGCACGAGTACCGCCTGCTCGAGAGCGAGACGATCCACGAGGGCCGGGTCATCACCCTGCTGCGCGACACCGTCGCCATGCCCGCGGGAGGCGACAGCGAGCGGGACGTCGTCCGGCACCCGGGCGCCGTCGCCGTCGTGGCGCTGGACGACGACGGCCAGGTCGTGCTGCTCCGCCAGTACCGGCACCCGGTCGGCCAGTACCTGTGGGAGCTGCCGGCCGGGCTGCGCGACGCCGACGGCGAGCCGCCGCTGGAGACCGCCAAGCGGGAGCTGGCCGAAGAGGCCGAACTGGCGGCCGAACGCTGGTCGCTGCTCACCACCCACTTCAGCAGCCCCGGGTTCTGCGACGAGATGGTGCTGATCTACCTGGCCGAGGGGCTCTCGCCCGTCGGACGGCCGGACGGCTTCGAGGTGGAGCACGAGGAGCTCGACATGACCGTCGAGCGGGTGCCGCTGGCCGACGCCGTGCAGCGGGTGTTCGACGGCGGCATCCGCAACGCCGCCGCCGTCGTGGGGCTGCTCGCAGCCGCGCAGGCCCGGGCGACGTCGCCCCGGCTGCGTCCGGTGGACGCTCGCTAGAACGCTTCGGTCGCGGTCGCCCCGCTGCCGGCGGGCAGCCGCAGACCGAGCCGGCCCAGCTCCAGCTCGGCCAGCGCGCGGGTGGCGGCGGGGTCGCCGGCCCGCCAGGCCGCACCGGTCCCCGCCGGGAGCGCGGCGAGCCGGGGGAGGGGTGCGGTCGCCACGGCCCGGGCCGCCAGGAGCTCCACGTCCGGGACGCCGGTGAGCATGCGCCGCGCGGCACCGGCCTCCTGGGCGTAGCGCAACCGCCCCGGCAGCCAGCGCAGCAGCAGCCACCCCACCGGCAGCACGACCAGCACGACGGCGAGCACCAGGGCGAGGGTGTCGACGGCGTCCTGCGCCGACTGCCCGGCCCCGCGGACCGACCCGGCGGCTCCGGACAAGCCCTCGAAGGGGGCGGCCAGCTCGTCGCCGACCACCGGCACGTCCTCCGCGGCCGAGGCTGCCGAGTCCATGGAGCCCGCGACCGACCGGCCGAGGTCCTCCACGGCCCTGCCCGGCTCGGCCAGCACCAGGACGGCGCCGTGCACCACCCGGGCGACCAGCACCCACAGCACCGTCCAGAGCAGCATGCCCAGATCGGCGGCCACCTGGCGGGTGCGCAGGGCGGGGTGCTGGGCGTAGAAGCGCATGGACGATCCTCCGGGAGACGGGTGGGACCCCGTCATCGTCGGCCAGCGGGCGCTCTCCGGCAGGACGGGTCGGAGATCCCGGGCGGTCACGAAATGACCCACGTCACGGGTCCGGGCCGGATCCGTGCCTAGACTCCGCCCGAGGCGCGCCCCGAACGGGCCGCCCACGACGCGGTGGGGGGCTCCGTCACCCTCGGGGTCCGCCCGCCGGGACCAGGAGCGAAGCGATGCGGGTCGGGGTTCCCCGAGAGGTCAAGAACCGGGAGTACCGGGTGGCGCTCACCCCTGCCGGGGTGACGGAGCTGGCCCGGGCCGGGCACGAGGTGCTCGTGGAGCGCGGCGCGGGGGAGGGCTCCTCCATCCCGGACGAGGACTTCGTCGCCGCCGGTGCGCGCATCCTCGACTCGGCCGACGACGTCTGGGCCGACGCCGACCTGCTGCTCAAGGTCAAGGAGCCGATCGCCGAGGAGTACGGCCGGCTGCGCGCGGACCAGACCCTGTTCACCTACCTGCACCTGGCCGCCTCGCGCGAGTGCACCGACGCGCTGGTCGCCTCCGGGACGACGGCGATCGCCTACGAGACGGTGCAGACCGCCGGCGGTGCGCTGCCGCTGCTGGCCCCCATGTCGGAGGTCGCCGGGCGCATGGCGCCGCAGGTGGGCGCGCACAGCCTCGAACGGGCGCACGGCGGGCGCGGGGTGCTGCTCGGCGGCGTCTCGGGGGTCTACGCGGCCAAGGTCGTCGTCATCGGCGCGGGCGTCTCGGGCATGAACGCCGCCGCGATCGCCCTCGGCATGCAGGCCGAGGTGGTGGTGCTCGACCGCGACATCGACAAGCTGCGCGTCGCGGACCGGATCTACCAGGGGCACCTGCAGACGGTCGCCTCCAACGCCTACGAGCTGGAGCGCGCGGTCCTCGACGCCGACCTGGTGATCGGCGCGGTGCTCGTCCCCGGCGCCAAGGCCCCGACCCTGGTCAGCAACGAGCTGGTGTCGCGGATGAAGCCGGGCTCGGTGCTCGTCGACATCGCGGTGGACCAGGGCGGCTGCTTCGAGGACACCCGGCCCACCACGCACGACGAGCCGACGTTCCGGGTGCACGAGTCGGTCTTCTACTGCGTGGCCAACATGCCCGGCGCGGTGCCCAACACCTCGACGCACGCGCTGACCAACGTGACGCTGCCCTACGTCATGGCCCTGGCCAACGAGGGCACCTCGGCCGCCGTGCGGCGCGACCAGGCCCTGGCGCACGGCGTGAACGTCGTGGCCGGGAGCGTGGTCCTGCCCGAGGTCGCCGAGGCCCACGGCATGGCCGCCGTCCCGCTCCCGGAGGTCCTGCCCTGACGAGCACCCTCGACGCCGGTCCCGCGGTCGAGCGGGTCGTCACGGGCTACCTCGACCACCTCACCGTCGAGCGCGGCCTGGCGGCGAACACCATCGCCTCCTACCGGCGCGACCTCCGGCGCTACACCGAGTACCTCGGCGCGGCCGGCGTCCGCGGGCTCGGGGAGGTGGCCGAGTCCGACGTCTCCGGTTTCCTCGCGGCCCTGCGGCGGGGCGACGACGAGCACCCGCCGCTGTCGGCGACGTCGGCGGCGCGCGCCGTCGTCGCCGTCCGGGGGCTGCACAAGTTCGCGCTGCTCGACGGGCTCGTCGTCGACGACGTGGCGCACGAGGTGCGCCCGCCCGCCCCCGCCCGCCGGCTGCCCAAGGCGGTGCCGGTCGAGTCCGTGGTCGCGCTGATCGAGGCGGCCGGGTCGCTGGAGGGGCCCAGGGGACTGCGGGACCGGGCGCTGCTGGAGGTGCTGTACGGCACCGGCGCACGCATCTCCGAGGCGGTCGGGCTCGCCGTCGACGACCTGGACCGCGGCCAGGCCACCGTGCGGCTGTCGGGCAAGGGCGGCAAGGAGCGGATCGTGCCGGTCGGCAGCTTCGCCCTGCGCGCCGTCGAGGAGTACCTGGTGCGCGCCCGCCCGGCCCTGGCCGCGAACAGCCGGGGCGGGGTGCGCGGAGGAGCGCTGTTCCTCAACGTGCGCGGCGGGCCGCTGTCGCGGCAGAGCGCGTGGTCGATCCTGCGCACGGCGGCCGAGCGGGCCGGCCTCGGCGACGTCTCGCCGCACACCCTGCGGCACTGCTTCGCCACCCACCTGCTCGAGGGCGGGGCCGACGTGCGCGTGGTCCAGGAGCTGCTCGGCCACGCCTCGGTGACGACCACGCAGGTGTACACGCTGGTCACCGTCGACCGGCTCCGCGAGGTCTACGCGACCAGCCATCCCCGGGCGCTGACCTGACATGCTGACGGCCAAGGCTTGGGCAGGATCTGCGCTCAGTTCGGCTTGAGCAGTCACACCTGTTGGCATGCGTCGCCATGTCGACACGTCGACGGCGTGCCGCCTTGGGAAGCTTTCGTCCTCTCCTTAACGTCTCTGTCACCCGAGCGGACGCTGACGGCTGACCGCACCCGGAACGTCCGGACGGGTACGAGGTGGAGGCGACAGACCCATGGCGATCCGAGCGGACGCGGCACACGCCGTCGCGCGCCCGCACGACACCGACCCCGAGATGGGGGCGGCGGCGCTGCGGCTGGATCCGGCCAAGGCGCGCCAGCGCCGGCTGCCGGACCCGAAGCCGCTGACCCAGCACGGCCCGGCGCACATCATCGCGATGTGCAACCAGAAGGGTGGCGTCGGCAAGACGACGTCGACCATCAACCTGGGTGCCGCGCTGGTGGAGTTCGGCCGCAAGGTGCTGCTCATCGACCTCGACCCGCAGGGCGCGCTGTCCGTGGGCCTGGGCGTGCCGGCGCAGAACATGGACCGGACCATCTACAACGCCCTCATGGAGCGGCGCACCAGCCTGCGCGACGTGCTGGTGCACACCGACATCCCGGGCCTGGACCTGGTGCCGAGCAACATCGACCTGTCCGCCGCCGAGGTGCAGCTGGTCAGCGAGGTCGCCCGCGAGCAGACCCTGCTGCGCGTGCTGGCCGACGTCCGCGACGACTACGACTACATCCTCATCGACTGCCAGCCCTCGCTCGGCCTGCTGACGGTCAACGCGCTCACGGCCGCCCAGGGCGTCGTGATCCCGCTGGAGTGCGAGTTCTTCTCGCTGCGCGGCGTGGCCCTCCTCGTCGACACGATCGACAAGGTCAAGGAGCGGCTCAACCCCGACCTCGAGATCAACGGCATCCTCGCCACCATGTACGACTCCCGGACCGTGCACTGCCGGGAGGTGTTCAGCCGGGTCGTGGAGGCCTTCGGCGACACCGTGTTCCAGACCGTCATCCAGCGCACCGTGCGCTTCCCGGAGACCACCGTCGCCGGCCAGCCGATCACCACGTGGGCCCCCACGTCCACGGGCGCCTCGGCGTACCGCGATCTCGCCAAGGAGGTTCTGGCACTGTGACGCGCCGGCCCGTTCTCCCCGGTGCCTCGGAGCTGTTCCGCCGCACCGATGCCGCCGCCGCCCCCGAGGTGACGGAGCTCCCGAGCCTGCCCACGCCGGCCAGCTCGCCGGCGCTGCGCAGCGCCGGGGCCGCCCGCCGCTCCGCCGACACCGAGCAGGCCATGCCGCTGACCCTGGTGCCCGGCGGTGCCGAGTCCGGCGACGACGCCTTGGCGGCGTTCCGCGGTGGCCCGGCCGAGCCGGTCCAGCCCGCGGTCCTCCAGCCGCGGGTGGCCACCCGCGGCCGTCCGGCCCGCGGCAAGGCCGAGCGCACGAAGCACGACGAGAAGATCACCGTCTACATCTCGGCCGACGAGCTGCTGGCGCTGGAGTCCGCGCGGCTGGCGCTGCGCGCGCAGCACGGCCTGGCCGCCGACCGCGGCCGGATCGTCCGCGAGGCGGTGTCGGTCCTGCTGGCCGATCTGACCGAGCGCGGCGAGGACTCCGTCCTCGTCCGCCGGCTGCGCAGCTGAGCGGGTCCGCTCACTAGGCTCGCACCCCGTGAGCCCTGACGCTGGAGCGGTTCCGGCGGCCGAACCGGCCGACGGGACCGCTCCGGCGCGTTTCACCGTCCGGCTCACCAACTTCGAGGGCCCGTTCGACCTCCTGCTCCAGCTGATCGGCAAGCACAAGCTCGACGTCACCGAGATCGCGCTGTCGCAGGTCACCGACGAGTTCATCGCCCACCTCCGGGCGCTCGGCGACGAGCTGGACCTGGACCAGGCCAGCGAGTTCCTCGTCGTCGCCTCCACGTTGCTCGACCTCAAGGCCGCCCGGCTGCTGCCGGCGGCCGAGGTCGACGACGAGGAGGACCTCGAGCTGCTGGAGGCCCGCGACCTGCTCTTCGCCCGGCTGCTGCAGTACAAGGCCTACAAGCTGGCCGCCGGCTTCCTGCGCGAACGCGAGGGGCAGGCCGCGCTCCGGCATCCCCGGCAGGCGGCGCTGGAGCCGCGCTTCGCCGAGCTGGTGCCCGAGGTGCTGCTGGACCTCACGCCGGAGCAGTTCGTCGCCATCGCCGCCCGGGCGCTCGCCCCCAAGGTGCCCGAGACCGTCAGCGTCGCCCACCTGCACGCGCCGCCGGTCAGCGTGTCCGAGCAGCTGCTGCTGGTGCGCGAGCACCTCGTCCGCTCCGGGACGGTGAGCTTCCGGGCGCTGTCGGCGGACTGCGAGCACACCCTGGAGGTCGTGGCGCGGTTCCTCGCGCTGCTGGAGCTCTACCGCCAGCAGCGGGTGGTGTTCGAGCAGCTGACCCCGCTGGGCGAGCTGCACGTGCGGTGGACCGGTGACCCGGGTTCCGACGACGAGGCAGCCCCTGACGCCGACGAGGAGTACCGGTGACCGAGGACCGACCCGACCAGGAGCGGGCACCCATCTCCTGGGACGCGCTCGCCGCGGAGCTCGAGGCCACCCGGCGGGAGGCCGAGGAGCGGGGCGAGGCCGACCCGGTCGCGTGGGACGCCGTCGCCGCCGAGCTCGCGGCCCGGGTGGGGGAGCGGCCGGCCGAGGAGCTGCCGGTGCCGGCGGTCCCCACCGAGGACCAGCTGCCGCTGGCCGCCGCGCCGGAACCGGAGCAGGAGGCGGAACCGGAGATCGAGCCCGAGCCGCTCGAGCTGCTGGACCCCGTCGTGCTGCTCGGTGGCCTGGAGGCGTTGCTCTTCGTCGTCGACGACCCGGTCGACGAGGAGACCCTCGCCGCCGCGCTGCGCTGCTCGGAGGAGCAGGTGCGCGAAGGGCTGGCCGCCCTGGCGTCGGGCTACGACGCCCGCTCGGCCGGCATCGCGCTGCACCGGGTGGGGGAGGGGTGGCGCCTCTACACCCGCGACGACCACGCCGCCGTCGTCGAGCGGTACCTCGGGGAGGGGCAGCGCAGCCGGCTCACGCAGGCGGCGCTGGAGACCCTCGCCGTCATCGCCTACCGGCAGCCGGTCACCCGGGCGCGGGTCGCGGGCATCCGCGGGGTCGGCGTCGACGGCGTCATGCGCACGCTGATCACCCGCGGGCTGGTGCGCGAGGTCGGTTCGGACCCCGACACCGGCGGTGGGCTCTACGTCACCACGCCGCTGTTCCTGGAACGCCTCGGGCTCACGAGCCTGGAGGAGCTGCCCGCGCTCGCGCCGCTGCTGCCGGAGACCTCGACGGTGCTGGACGAGCACCCCGACGCCTGAGCGGGGTCACTCCCGCGCGTACTCCGGGCGCTCGCGGAGGGCCGCTCCCACCGTCGCCACCAGCGCGACGGCCGCGGCGAGCGCGACCGCCGCCCGCAGCCCCCCGGGGACGTCGACCCAGTTCGCCGCCACGTTCAGCAGGACGCCCAGCCCCCACAGCAGCAGGAAGGCGTCCGACAGCCGTTGCCCGGCACGAGCGGGTCCCGTGCCGGGGGAGCCCGGCTCCGACCACACCCGGCGCAGGAAGACGACGGCGAGCAGACCGGCGAGCAGTCCCGGGAGGGCGAGCGAGACGTACCCGGCCGCCTCGCGGCCGGCGACCAGCCGGACGACGACGGCCGCGCTGACCAGCACGGCAGCCGGGATCCCGAGGGCCAGGCCGATCCGCCGCCAGGCCCGCAGGGTCCGCGGTGACGCCGTCACCGGCGGGAGCTGCGCGACGGGACGAAGAGGCCCGCGGCCGCGAGAAAGGTGAGGACGGCGCCGCCGAGCGCGGCGAGCAGCGCGGTCTCCGTCGACAGCGACTCCGCCGAGCCGCTGAGCACCCAGGAGACGGCGAACAGGACGAGCGAGACGACGGCCAAGGGCGCGCCGATGCGTGCGTCCCGGCCCCGGCGCCCGGCCGCCGCGGTGCTGCTCCGCACCGAGACCAGCAGCAGGACCAGCGAGGCGACCGAGAGCGGCACGGCGAGCAGGCCGATCAGACCCGCGCCGATGGTGGCGCCCTGGCCGGCGGGGGTGGCGAGCACCATGACCACGAACACGAGCCACAGCACGGCCGCTGCGGCCGCGAGGGCGAGACCGGTCCTCCGCTTGCCGTCCACGGGGCGGATCGTGCGCCGGACGTGTGCCGTGCACCACCTGTCCGGCCCACCGTCACCCGGTTCAGCGGTGGGACGGTCGGCCGACCGGGTGAGCGGTGGGAGACTGGACGGCGATGAGCAACGCGACCCCGAACGACGAGAGCACCACCGCGGCCGGCGAGGGCTGGTCCGAGGACATGGAGCTCGCCCCGGCGCACCCCGGTGACCGCGCCCCCGCACCCGCCGGCGACGACCGCGAGGGGGAGCGGCTGCAGAAGGTCCTGGCCCGTGCCGGTGTCGCCTCCCGCCGCGTCGTCGAGGAGATGATCGACGCCGGCCGGATCAGCGTGAACGGCGCCCTCGTGCAGGTCCAGGGCATGCGGGTCGACGCGCTGCGCGACAAGATCGCCGTCGACGGCGTCCGGCTCGAGATCCGCGACGACCGGGTCACCTACGCGATCAACAAGCCCAGCGGCGTCATCACCGCCATGAGCGACGACCGCGCCCGCCCGACCATCGGCGACATGGTCGGCGACCTCGCGCCGGGCCTGGTGCACGTGGGCCGGCTCGACCAGGACACCGAGGGCCTGCTGCTGGTCACCAACGACGGCGAGCTCGCCCACCGGCTGGCCCACCCGTCCTACGGCGTGAGGAAGACCTACCTCGCGCAGGTGTCGGGCAAGGTGCCGCGCGACCTGGCCCGCCGGCTCCGCAGCGGGGTCGAGCTCGAGGACGGGCCGGTCACGGTCGACTCGTTCCGGGTCGTGGACGCCCACGCCGGTCAGTCCGTCGTCGAGGTCGTGCTGCACGAGGGCCGGAAGCACATCGTCCGCCGGCTGCTGGCGCACGTCGGGCTGCCGGTCTCGCGGCTGACCCGCACCGCCGTGGGCCCGGTCGAGCTGCAGCGCATGCGCAGCGGCTCCATCCGCAAGCTGACCCGCCAGGAGGTCGGACAGCTCGAGGAGCTCGTCGGCCTCTGAGCGGGTCCGCAGGTCGCTCAGGCCTGCGGCGGGTCCTCGCCGACCAGGCCGTCGATCGCCTCGCGCAGGAGGTCGGCGTGGCCGACGTGGCGGGCGTACTCGTCGGTCAGGTCCACCAGGATCCGGCGCAGGGCGGGGGAGCTGCCGTCGTCGTCCGCGGTGAACCTCGCCGGCTCGTCCAGCCCGCCGCCGGCGAGGGCGGCGGACCAGGCCTCGCGGCAGCGGGCGACGGTCTCCCGCCAGAGGGCGTAGAGCTGCTCCGCGGTGTCGTCGGCGGCCGAGGTCCAGTCCCAGCCGGGGGTGGCGTCCCAGTCCACCGAGCGCCACGGCTCGGCGGGCGGCCGGCCGGTGACGTCGATCGCGTAGCGCTCCTCGACCCACGCGAGGTGCTTCAGCAGCCCGGCGAGCGTCATGGACGACGCCCCGACGGTGCGCCGCAGGGCGGCGTCGTCCAGACCGCCGGCCTTCCAGGCGAACTGGGCCCGCGAGCGGTCCAGGGAGAACAGCAGCAGCTCCGCCTCGCCGGCGTCCGGGGCGGGCTCGCCGATGCGGGTGTCGAGGGCGATCTCGGCGGTCATGCGGCGGAGGGTAGGGCCGTTCCGGGCCCCCTGGTAGGCCGTCGGCCACCGCCGGGGAACGGGTGGCTGACCCGGACGGGGGAGGGCGGTGGCGCGCGCTCCCTAGACTCGACCGAGGCGCCCGGCGATCCGGGGGTGCGATCGAACGAGGAGAGTGCATGGCCGTCCGAGCCATCCGGGGCGCGACGCAGGTCGAGGCCGACGACCGGGAGCAGGTGCTCGAGGCGACCCGCGAGCTGGTGCAGACGGTCATGGAGCGCAACGAGCTGAGCTCCGAGGACCTGATCAGCATCCTCTTCACGGCGACCCCCGACCTCGTGTCGGAGTTCCCCGCCCTGGCCGCGCGCGAGCTCGGCCTGGGCGACGTGCCGCTGATGTGCGCCACCGAGATCGCGGTGCCGCACGCCCTCCCGCGGGTGCTGCGGCTCATGGCGCACGCCGAGACGCCGAAGTCCCGCCCCGACATCCAGCACGTCTACCTGCGGGGCGCGGTCGCGCTGCGCAGGGACATCGCGCAGTGAGCGCACCCGAGAGAGCAGTGAGTGAGCAGATGAGCTTCCGAGGCCAGGTGACCCTCGACGGACCGTCGGGCACCGGCAAGTCCAGCGTGGCGCGAGGAGTCGCCGCCCGCCTGGGCGCCGCCTACCTCGACACCGGCGCCATGTACCGGGCGGCCACCGTCGCGGTGCTCGACGCCGGGGTCGACCCCGAGGACGCCGACTCCGTGGCACGCACCGTCGCCGCCGCCCGCATCGAGGTCGGCACCGGGTCCGCCACCGAGCTGGTGACCGTCGACGGCGTCGACGTCGCCGAGCGCATCCGCGGCGTCGAGGTGACCCGGACGGTCTCCGCCGTCTCCGCGGTCCCCGCCGTCCGCCGCCAGCTGGTCGACCAGCAGCGCGCGCTGGTGGCGGCGGCCGACGCCGTCGTCGTCGAGGGCCGGGACATCGGCACCGTCGTCCTCCCCGACGCGACGCTGAAGGTCTACCTGACCGCCGCTCCGGAGGCCCGCGCGCAGCGGCGCGCCGGGCAGCTGGGCATCACCGAGCCGGCCGAGATCGCCGTGCTCGCCGCCGACCTGCGCCGCCGGGACGAGTACGACAGCAGCCGCGCGGACAGCCCGCTGCGGCCGGCCGCCGACGCCGTCGTCGTGGACAGCACCGAGCTCGATCAGCAGGCCGTCGTCGAGCGCGTCGTCGCGCTGGCGCAGTCGGCCGTACCGGCGGGGGAGCGGGCATGACCGAGAGCACCGGCCCGCTGCCGGTCGTCGCCATCGTCGGCCGCCCCAACGTGGGCAAGTCGACCCTGGTCAACCGCTTCCTCGGCCGCCGCGCCGCCGTCGTCCAGGACACCCCGGGCGTGACCCGGGACCGCATCTCCTACGAGGCGCTCTGGAACGGCAAGCGCTTCACCGTCGTCGACACCGGCGGGTGGGACCCCAAGGCCACCGGCATCGGCGCGTCGATCACCCGCCAGGCCGAGCACGCGATGAAGACGGCGGACGTCATCGTCTTCGTCGTCGACAGCCAGGTGGGCGCCACCGACACCGACCTGGCGGCGGCGCGGGTGCTCCGGCGCAGCGACCGGCCGGTGATCCTGGTGGCCAACAAGGTCGACGACGAACGCAGCGAGGCCAACGCCGCCGAGCTGTGGAGCCTGGGCATGGGGGAGCCGCACCCGGTCAGCGCGCTGCACGGCCGGTCCAGCGGTGACCTGCTGGACCTCGTGCTCGACGCGATGCCCGAGGCCCCCCGCGAGCAGGAGGAGGAGGGCGGCCCCCGCCGGGTCGCGCTCGTCGGCCGGCCCAACGTCGGCAAGTCCAGCCTGATCAACCGGCTGGCCAAGGAGGAGCGCTCGGTCGTCGACTCCGTCGCCGGCACCACCGTGGACCCGGTCGACTCGATCGTCACCCTGGGCGGTGAGGAGTGGCGCTTCGTCGACACCGCGGGCCTCCGCCGCAAGGTCAACACCGCCAGCGGCATGGAGTACTACGCCAGCCTGCGCACCGAGGCCGCCATCCAGGCCGCCGAGGTCGCCGTCGTGCTGCTCGCCGCCGACGAGGTCATCAGCGAGCAGGACCAGCGGGTGATCACCCAGGTGGTCGAGGCCGGGCGCGCCCTGGTCGTCGCCATCAACAAGTGGGACACCCTCGACGAGGACCGGCACTACCAGCTGGAGAAGGAGATCGAGCGCGACCTCGCGCGGGTCAAGTGGGCGACGCGGGTCAACATCTCCGCCTCCACCGGCCGCGGCGTCGCGAAGCTCGCCGACCACCTGCGCGCCGCGCTGGCCTCGTGGGAGACCCGGGTGCCGACGGCGGAGCTGAACACGTTCATCCGCGCGCTCGTGCAGGAGACGCCTCCGCCGGCCCGTGGCGGGCGCGCGCCGAAGATCAAGTACGTGACCCAGGCCGACATCCGGCCGCCGCGGTTCGTGGTCTTCTCCACCGGCTTTCTCGAGGCCGGCTACCGCCGGTTCCTGGAGCGCAAGCTGCGCGAGCAGTTCGGCTTCCACGGCACGCCGATCGAGGTCTCGGTCAAGGTCCGCGAGGGCCGGGACAAGGACCGGCGCAGCTGACCGGCGGGGGAGAACCACCGGTCGGAGCCGCAGAACGCGTGCGGTAACCTTCCGGAGCGGTCGAACGCGGCCCGGGGACTTCCCGGGAGGCGGACGACGGCGGGCTGTAGCGCAGCTTGGTAGCGCACTTGACTGGGGGTCAAGGGGTCGCAGGTTCAAATCCTGTCAGCCCGACAGAGCACGTACAGGGGTCGTTCCCGGGGGACCGGGAACGACCCCTTCGTCGTCCCGTCCGGGGGGAGGAGAACGCGGTGATCCTCCCGCCGGTGCGCGATCCGCGGTTTGTGACGATCCGCCGCGGCGGCACCCTGACCGACGCCGACCACCACCTGCTCGCCTCGTGGGCGGCCCTCTGCGCGGAGCACGTGCTGCCCCTGTTCGAGTCGGCGCGGCCGGCCGACCCGCGGCCGCGGGAGGCGATCGAGAACGCTCGCGCGTGGGCGGCCGGGGACGTGGCGATGATGCGGGCCCGCGCGGCCGGGGGACACGCCATGGCTGCCGCCCGTGACCTGCGCGGAGCGGCACGGCACGCCGCGTACGCCGCCGGTCAGGCCGCCGTGGTCGCGCACGTCGCCGCGCACGAGCTGGGCGCCGCCGCGTACGCGATCAAGGCCGCCCGTGCCGCCGCGGGGGAGGACGAGGCTGCCGGGCGCCGCGAGTGCCGATGGCAGCGCGACCGGCTGCCCGGGCCGATCCGCGAGCTCGTCCTCGACGACCAGCGGCTGCGCAACGAACTGTGCTGGTCGGTGTTCGACTGCTGAGGCGGGCCCTACTTCATCGTGGCGAGCTGGATGAGGTTCCCGCAGGTGTCGTCGAGGACGGCGACGACGACGGTGCCGTAGTCGACCGGGTCCTGGGTGAAGACGACGCCGAGCCCCTTGAGCCGCTCGGTCTCGGCGTGCACGTCGTCCACCGCGAACTGGGTGAACGGGATGCCGTCGGCCACGAGCGCCTCCTTGTAGACCTTCGCGGCCGGGTGGCCCGTGGGCTCCAGCAGCAGCTCGACGCCGTCGGAGTCGGCGGGGGAGACGACGGTGAGCCACCGTGCCTCGCCGGCGGGGACGTCCGTCTTCTTCTCGAACCCGAGCTTCTCGGTGTAGAACGCCAGCGCCTTCGCCTGGTCGTCGACGTACACGCTGGTGACGTTGATCCGGATCACGGGAGGTCCTCTCGGTCGATGGGCCACCGGTCGACGAGCGCACGCAGCGGGCTCGTGTCGAGGTGGTGGAACTTGTAGCGGCCCTCCCGCCGGGTGCGCACCAGCCCGGCCTCCTCGAGCACCGCGAGGTGCTGGGAGATGGCCTGGCGCGAGGAGGTGAGGCCGTGCTTCATGGCCAGCCGACCGCAGATCTCGAACAGCGTCTGGCCGTCGCGCTCGGTCAGCTCGTCGAGGATCGTCCGGCGCGTGGCGTCACCGAGGGCCCTGAACAGCTCCGGGTCGGTGTCCACGCCGGCCAGTAAAGGCAAGTGGAAACTTGCCTGTCAAGACGGAGTCGCCCGTGGTCCCCGTGACCGGGCGTCGGTCAGTCCTCGGTCAGCCGGCGGCAGTCCGGGCACGGCTTCGCCGAGCCCAGGCCTCGGGGGCCGTCCCAGCGGCCCTGGACCACGTCGACCGACGCGCCGCAGATCCCCGCCCACGGGGCGGGCAGGTCCGCCGTGCTGCGCAGGACGGCGTGGGCCGTGCCCGTTCCCTGGTCCCGGCCGGCGGCGTGGTCGTTCGCGGTCATGCGCCCAGCATGCGCGGGCGGGTGCCGACGCCGGCGCGGGGGTAGCGGCCAGGCATGGCCACCCCCGACCCGCACACCCCCCACCCGCGCACCGCCGGCCGGATGCCCTCGCGGGCGACGGGCCTGCTGTACGGGCTGGGGTTCGGCGGTTTCGTCGACGGCATCGTGCTGCACCAGATCCTGCAGTGGCACCACATGGTCAGCGCGGTGGAGGCACCGACCACGCTGGCCGGGCTCGAGCTGAACACGACCGCCGACGGGCTCTTCCACGCCGCCACCTGGGTGCTGGCGTTCGCCGGCACGCTCACCGCTCTCGTCGCCTGGCGGCAGGGCCGGATCGCCCCGAGCTGGAGCTTCCACCTGGGGCTCGTCGTGGCCGGCTGGGGCCTGTTCAACCTCGTCGAGGGCCTCATCGACCACCAGCTGCTGGGCGTCCACCACGTGCGCGACGACCTCGGCGGGCCGCTCTCCTGGGACCTCGCGTTCCTCGCCTCGGGGGTGGTGCTCATCGCCGGGGGCTGGCTGCTGCACCGGCGCGGCGTCCGGTCCATGGTGCGCCCGCACGGCGCCGCCGCGCGCTGAGCCGGGCGGGCGCCCGGGGCGCCGCCCTGCCGGACGGCGCCCCGGGGTGCCGCCCGCGGAGGGCGGCGCACGGAGGCGGTGCGCACGCGCGCCGGCACCGCCTCCGGCGTCAGGGGGTCGTTCGCCGCGCTACTCCCGACCGGACCGCTGCAGCTCGACGAGGTCGCCGGGGCAGAGGGCGCGGGGTCGTCCCGACCCGTCGACCAGCGGCGACAGGACCTCGGCGTGGACCACCCCGCGCCGCGGGGCCTTGCCGCCGTCGGCCGATGCCGAGGCGCGGCGGATCTGGTGGGCCAGAACCCGCGCGACGCTCGCCCGCTGCCAGGGCAGGCCGGCGGGGCTGCGCAGCCCGTCGGCGTCCAGGGCGGCGACGATCTCGTCGACCGAGGCGCCGGACCGGTGCAGCGCGAGGAGCCGCCGGATGCCCTCCGCGACACCGGCGTCGCCCGTCGCGCACGCGTTCGCCGGTTCCGCGGGGAGCCCGACCCATGCGTTGGGCGCACCGGTCCACCCGCAGCCGCCGATCAGCTCCGAGCAGGGGAGCGCCTGGCTCCAGAGCCAGCCCTGCGCGGTGACGACGCCGATCCGGTGCAGCAGCGCCCGCTGCTCCGGCGTCTCCACCCCCTCGGCGACGACGTCGACGCCGACCGCCTCGCCCAGCCGCACGATCGAGGCGACGATCGCCAGGACGTCGGGGTGCTCGGTGATGCCGGACACGAAGCTGCGGTCGATCTTCAGCGCCGAGATCGGCAGGTCGCGCAGGTAGGCCAGCGAGCTGTACCCGGTGCCGAAGTCGTCCAGGGCGACGCGGAACCCCTGGTCGCGCAGCCGGCGCAGGAGCCGCACCGCGAGGTCGGTGTTCTGCATGACCGCGGTCTCGGTGATCTCCAGGACCACCTGGGTCGGAGGCAGACCGGCTTCCTCGGTCCAGCGGACCAGGTCCTCCACGGCGAAGGCCTCGGTGAGGTTCGTGACCGACAGGTTCACCGCCACGTAGGCATCGGCCGGCACGGTGCCCGCCGCGCGCATGGCGGCCATCTCCTGGACCGCACGCCGGGCGACCCACCGGTCGAGCTCGGGCGCCAGGCCCGTCAGCTCGGCCACGGGGACGAAGCTCGCCGGCGGCACCGGGCCCCGCTCGGGGTGGGTCCAGCGCGCCAGTGCCTCCAGGCCGATGACGTCGCCGGTCCGCAGGTCCACGACCGGCTGGTACTCGAGGTGCAGTGCCTCCTCGGCCAGCGCCGCCCGGAGCTCGGCGGACAGGGCGTAGCGGTGCTCGACGTCCTTGCCGAGCGTGTCCTCGAAGACGTGCACCCGGCCGCGGCCGCTGCCCTTCGCCGCGTGCACGGCCGTGTCGGCCTGGCGCAGCAGGTCCACCGCCGACGTGCCGGACCCGGCCGGGGCCACGGCGACACCGACGGACGCGGTGACGTGCACCGACGCGCCGTCGATCGTCAGGGGCCCGTCGAGGGCGGCCAGCACCACCCGGGCCAGCTCGTGCGCCCCGCACTCGTCGGTGTCCTCGCAGACGACCGCGAACTCGTCCCCGCCGAAGCGGGCGACGGTCAGGTCGCCGGGCACTGCCGCGACCAGGCGATCGGCGACCCCGACCAGCAGCTCGTCCCCGACGTCGTGGCCGCGCGAGTCGTTGACCATGCGGAAGTGGTCGAGGTCGAGGAGGAGAACCGCCGTGCCGCGGCGGGCCCGGCCGAGCGCGGCCGACAGCCGGTCGACGAGCAGGGCCCGGTTCGGCAGCTGCGTCAGACCGTCCTGCAGCTCGGCGGTGCGCAGCGCCTCCTCCACCCGCCGGACGTCGGTGATGTCGGTGATCATCGCGACGGTGGCCTCGGGCGTGCCGTCCTCCGCGTGCAGCGAGGCGGCCACGACCCGGAGGCGGCGCTCGTGACCGTCCGGGTGGGCGTAGGGGAACTCGACGCGCTGGGGGTCGCGTCCGCGGGAGGAGCGACGCCGGCCGGAGAGCGCCGGGTCGGTGCCGAACACCTCGAGCAGGGCGGCGTCGCGCACCCGCTCCGGCGGCATCCCGAGGATCTCCGCCAGGCGGTCGTTCGCGTACAGCGTCCGGGCCGTGGGGCTGACGACCCAGATGCCCTCCTCGGAGGTGTCGGCGACGGCCCGCAGCATCGCCGTGGAGGCCCAGCGCTCCCGCTCCGGCGCGCCACCGGGGGAGCCGGGAGCCGTCCCGGCCGCCGTCGCCGGGCCGACGAAGACCACCTGCGGTTCCGTCCCGGAGCCGGCCAGCACCGACCACGCCAGCTCGACCTCGACGCCCGTGCCGTCGACCCGCAGGAGGGTGAAGACGGCGCTGCCGGAGGCGGCACGGTCGGCCGCCGCCCGCAGGGCGCGGCGCAGCCGGGCACGGGACGCCGGGTGGAAGAGCTCTTCCGCGCCGGTGCCTGCGGCGAGGCCGGCGGGGTTCCCCGAGAGCCGGCCGAGCGCGGTGCCGACGCCGAGCACCCGGCCCGACGGCGTGCAGGAGAAGAGCGCGACCGGGCCGGTGCCCCGCTCCGGTGCGTCGTCGTCTGGCCTGGCCACGTGATCGCTCCTGGATGGCTCTCGCGATCCGGTGAGCGATCGCTCACCGGGCGTCATCCATGCTCGTCGTGGTCGGTGGTGCACAACCAGATGCGCCCGCGCCAACCGCCTAGTGCGCATGCACCATCGGCCGGCCGGCCGTGCGGGGGAGGGGGCTCAGCCCCCGTCGACCAGGCCCTCGCGCACGG
Organism: Blastococcus sp. TBT05-19; assembly: GCF_003319095.1. Taxonomy (GTDB): domain Bacteria; phylum Actinomycetota; class Actinomycetes; order Mycobacteriales; family Geodermatophilaceae; genus Blastococcus. The sequence goes on from NZ_QOHI01000004.1 coordinate 38,734, forward strand.
CGATGGAGAGCACCTCGAGCTTGGAGTGCGCGCCGAGCTTGGCCGACAGGTTGGCCACGTGGTTCCGGACGGTGTGCACGCTGATGGTGAGCTGCTGGGCGATGTCGGCGTTCGACAACCCGGTGGCGAGCAGGTCCAGGATCTCCCGCTCCCGCTCGGTGAGCTCGGCCCCGCGCCCGCCGCCCTGCCGGCGCAGGCGCGGCAGCAGCCGGTTCAGCAGCTTGGCGCTGACCACGGACTCGCCCTGGGCGGCCGACCGGACGCCCGCGACGACGTCGTCGAGCGGCTGGGTCTTGGCGATGAACCCGGCGGCGCCGGCCTCCATGGCCGCGACCAGCACCCGGTCGGAGGCGGTGGCGGTCAGGACGACGATCTGCGCGGAGGGCCGCAGGCCGTGCAGCCCGGCGATCGCGGTGACGCCGTCACCGTCGGGCAGCCGGTGGTCGAGCAGGACGACGTCCGGAGCGGCGGAGGTGATGAGCTTCCGGGCCTCGGCGAGCGAGGCCGCCTGGCCGACGACCAGCAGGTCGGCCTCCGACCCCAGCGCGTGCGCCAGGCTCCCCGCGAACACCTGGTGGTCGTCGACGACGAGCACCCGGATCCTGGCGGGGGGCATCCCCTCAGGTGCGTCCGCCCGCGTCACCGCCCGAGTCTGTCACGCCCCGGGCCCTCCGGTGGTGCCCCGGTGCGTAGTGCCTCCGCACTACGCACCGGGTGCGCGCGCATCACGACAAGCGCGGCTCGGTGGACGACCGTGCTGCTGTGCCCAGCGCTGCCCGCGACGAGATCACCGTGGTCGTCGCGGACGACGACGACCGGATCGGTTCCGCCGTGGCGGAGCTGCTGTCCCAGGAGCCGGACTTCCGGGTCGTCGCGCAGGTCGCGCGGGGCGAGGAGGCGCTCGCCGCGGCGCGGGAGCACCGGGCTGCCCTGGTCCTCACCGACGTGCGGATGCCCGGTGGCGGACCGGAGCTCGTGCGGCAGCTCGTCGCGCTGCCGCACCGGCCGGTCGTCGTCGGCTTCTCAGGACAGGCGGACTCCGCCTCCTGGACGCGCCTGATCGCCGCGGGGGGCTCCGGCTACCTGCTCAAGGGGAGCGGCGGCGACCTCCCCGTGGTGCTGCGCCGATGCGTGCGTGGGCAGCTCGTGATCGGCGTGCCCGGCGCGCCGGACCTCCTCCGGCCGCTGCTCGCCCGCTGACCCACCCGCACCCGCCCGGCCTCCGCCGGGGGCGGCGCCCGGCACCGGCAGGAAGAACGAGACCTCCGTGCCCACCCCGTCCGGGCCCGGCCGCGACCGCCACCGGCCACCGGAGGCCAGCGCGCGGTCGCGCATCCCCACGACACCGGAGTGGCGGCGACCCGAGGGCGTCGCCGTCGTGCTGCCGACACCGACGCCGTCGTCGACGACGTGCACCGCCACGCCGCGGTCGGTGGCGTCGATCGTGACGGTGACGGTGCGCGCGCGGGCGTGCTTCCGGACGTTCACCAGGGCCTCCCGGGCGATGCGGTAGGCCGACACGCGCACCTGCTGGGGGAGGGGCGCCCCGCCCCGCTCCTCGACCGACCACACGACGTCGGACTCGTCGAAGACCTGCGCCGACGCGTCCCGGAGCCCCTCGGCCAGGGACGCGTCGAGGACGGGGGTCTCCAGCTCGAACAGCAGGTGGCGCAGCCGCCCGCTGGCCCCGTGGATGGCGTCCAGCGCCGCCTCCACCGCGGGGAGCTCCTCCGGCGCCCGGTCGCGCAGCCGGTTGCGCAGCGAGCTGAGCCGCAGGTCGACGGCTGCGCAGGCCTGGATGGAGTCGTCGTGGACGTCGGCGGCGATGCGCGCGCGCTCGTCGTCCTGCGCCTCGACCAGGCGTTCGCTGAGCGCCCGCTCCCGGAGCCGGGTCAGGGTCCGCAGCTCGCGGAAGGTGAGCGCGGTCCGCCCGATCATGAGCACCCCGGCGCACAGCGCGGCGACGGAGGCGAACTGGTCGGCCTCCGGGGGGATGGCGTCGAAGAGCAGCGCGAGCACGGCGAGGCCGCAGACGCCGGGGAGGACCAGCACGGTGAGCCCCTCCAGGTCCACGCTGCGCGACTCCGCCGACCGCAGCGAGGCCACCGCGGCCAGGGCCAGCAGCACGCGGGCGATCAGCCAGCCGACGTCCACCGGCTCGCCGCCGACGTAGCGGTCGGCCGCGACCAGGTACGCGTAGTAGGTGTCGGTCACGAAGAAGACCACGAAGGAGGCGCAGAGCAGCCACCAGGACCGTCCGGCGCCGGCGCCGAGGACGACCAGGGCGGCGACCGCCAGGGCCAGGAGCAGCAGGTCGGCGACCGGGTAGGCGGTGGTCAGCGTCGTGATGTCCTCCTCGCCCAGGGGCACCCGGGCGCCGGGGAGGTAGGTCTCGGCCAGGGCGGCGACGGTGAGGCTGGCGATGAGGCCGTCGAGCGACAGGCTGAAGGGCAGGCGCCGCGCCCGGTCGCGCAGCCGCAGGAAGAGCCCGACGCCGAGCAGGAGGTAGAAGGCCAGCCACCCGGCGTCCGCCCACGAGGGGCTGGGGATGGGGTCGAGGTGCTGGTAGTGGGCGAAGTACGTCGTGCTCGCCGCGAAGGCGGCGACCAGGCCGGCGGTCATGACCAGCCAGGCGGCCCGGTCCCGGCGGTCGGCCACGGTCCGGAGCGCCAGGACGGCGATGACGAGGGCGTCGACGGCCATGTTGAGCCACCAGTCGATGGCCGTGTCGTAGCCCGCGGGGCCGATCCCCGGGATCAGGGTGACGGCGTAGACGCCACCCAGGACCAGCATCGACCAGCAGGCGATCCGCATCAGCGGAGCGGCTCCGACGTGCGGCACGGCGTCTCCCTGCTGCCGGTCGGCCGGTCCCTCCGGAGGACGCCGGCGGGACCGGCCGCAGTGCTCACGGGCTGGCGCCCCGAGCGTCCCACAGGCGGTGCCCGCGCGGGTCGCGCCGGGGAACCGCCCCGTCCGTTCCCAGGACCCTTGATCGGGGTCGCCCCGAGGGGCAGGCTGTGAGCCAGGTCACGATCGCGTCCGGGAGGTCGCCGTGGAAGCTCATGCCGGGGATCGCATCGTCGTGCGCTCCACCCACCAGGGAGAGCCCGAGCGGATCGGCGAGGTCGTCGGGTGCACCGAACCCGGCGGCGCACCGCCCTACCGCGTGCGCTGGCAGCCCGACGGGCACGAAGGCCTCTTCTACCCGGCCGGCACCGCCACGGTGCTCCGTGCCGGGACCGCGCGCGGCTGAGGACCCGGGACCGTGGCGAGGGACACCGGGACGGCGCCGGCCCCGCGGCCGGCCGCGCACGTGCGCAACGTGGCCCTGGTCGGTCACGCCGGAGCGGGCAAGACGACGCTCGCCGAAGCGCTGCTCGCCGCCACCGGGGCGGTGACCCGTGCCGGGCGCGTGGAGGACGGCACGACCTGCCTGGACACCGAGGCCGTCGAGGTCCGCCAGCAGCGCTCGGTCTCCCTCGGCGTCGCCACGGTCGAGCACGCCGGCACCCGGATCACGCTGCTGGACACCCCGGGGTCGCCGGACTTCGTGGGCGAGGTGCGGGCCGGGCTGCGGGCGGCGGACTCCGCGCTCTTCGTCGTCTCCGCGGTCAACGGCGTCGACGCCGCCACGGTCCAGCTGTGGGAGGAGTGCGCGGCGGTCGGCATGCCGCGCGCCGTCGTCGTCACCCAGATCGACCGGGCGCGCGCCGACGTCGACGAGGCCGTGCGGCTGGCCCAGCTGATGCTGGGGGAGGGGGTCTACCCCCTGCACCTGGTCGACCGGGGCGCCGACGGCGCGGCACGCGGGCTGCAGTCGCTCCTGGAGCCCGGCAGCGTCGGCGGAGCGGTGCAGGACGCCGACCGCCTCCGCGCCGAGCTCATCGAGGGCATCATCGGCGAGAGCGAGGACGAGACGCTCATGGAGCGCTACCTCGCCGGCGACGAGCTGGCGGTGGCCGACCTCGTCGCCGATCTGGAGACCGCCGTCGCCCGGGGGCACTTCCACCCGGTGCTGTGCGCCGCGCCGCTCACCGGCGTCGGCGTACCCGAGCTGCTGGACCTGCTCGTCGCCGCGTTCCCGTGCCCGACCGAGCACGGCTGCCCGCAGGTGACCCGGCCCGACGGATCCGCCGCCCCGGCGCTCGCCTGCGACCCCGACGGCCCGCTGGTCGCCGAGGTGGTCAAGACGACGACCGACCCCTACGTCGGCCGCGTCTCCCTGGTCCGCGTCTTCTCCGGCACCCTGCGCCCCGACGTCGCGGTGCACGTGTCCGGGCACGGGCTCGCCGACCGGGGACACCCCGACCACGACGCCGACGAGCGGATCGGCGTGCTCACCTCGCCCCTGGGTGCGGCGCTGCGACCGGTCAGCCACTGCCCGGCCGGCGACATCTGCGCCGTCGCCCGGCTGGCCACCGCGGAGACCGGCGACACCCTCAGCTCGCCCGACGACCCGCGGCTGGTGCCGCCGTGGGACCTCCCGGTGCCCCAGCTCCCGGTGGCGGTCGAGGCCGCGTCGCACGCCGACGAGGACCGGATGGCCACCGCGCTGTCCCGGCTGGTCGCCGAGGACCCGACCGTCCGGCTGGAGCGCCGCGCGGACACCGGCCAGCTGATCCTCTGGTGCGTCGGGGACGGGCACGCCGAGGTGCTGCTCGACCGGCTCCGGACCCGCCACGGCGTCGCCGTGGTCGCGGTGCCGGTGCGGGTGCCGCTGGTCGAGACGCTGTGCGGGCCGGCCCGGGTGACCGGCCGGCACGTGAAGCAGTCCGGTGGGCACGGCCAGTACGCGGTCGTCGTCGTGGAGGGCGAGCCGGGCCCGGTGGGCTCGGGCATCGTCTTCGACCAGCGGATCGTCGGCGGCACCGTCCCGGTCCAGTACCACTCGAGCGTGGAGAAGGGGATCCGCGCGCAGGCGGAGCGCGGCGTGCACGGTGACCGGCCGGTCGTCGACATCCGCGTCACGCTGGTCGACGGGAAGGCGCACAGCGTGGACTCCTCGGATGCGGCGTTCCAGTCCGCGGGGGCACTCGCCCTGCGCGAGCTCGTCGCGGCCGTGGGGACCCAGGTGCTCGAGCCGTGGTGCGAGATCGAGGTGCGGGTCCCGGCGGAGTTCGTCGGGGCGGTCATGAGCGACCTCTCGTCCCGCCGCGCCCGGGTGACCGGCAGCGAGGCCGACCCCGAACGGGACAGGGCCACCGTGCGGGCCGAGGTGCCGGAGGTGGAGCTGCTCGGCTATCCCGGGGTGCTGCGCTCGGTCACCCACGGCACGGCGACCTTCGACCGGCGGCCCCTCCGCTACGAGCCGGCCCCGGCGGCTCTGACCCCCGCCTGACCGGTCGGCCCCCGGCAGGGACCCGCCACGAGCATGCGAGTGGTGGGGGGCCGGGGGTCCTTCCACTAGCCTCGGGAGCGGTGGTGCAGGGGCTGGAGGGATCGTGACGTCGTCCAACGGGCAGTCGGCGCTCCCGGTCGTACCTGGCGCCGGCTCGGGACGCCCCCGGGTCGGGAACCGCGAGGACCTGCCCGACCGCATCTGGACCGTCCCGAACGCCCTGTCGGTGCTGCGGCTGCTCGGCGTGCCGCTCTTCCTGTGGCTCCTGCTGGGGCCCGAGGAGGACCTCTGGGCGATGGTCGTGCTGATGGCCGCGGGCATCTCCGACTGGGCCGACGGCAAGCTGGCCCGCTGGCTGGACCAGGGGAGCCGGCTCGGCGCCCTGCTCGACCCGGCGGCCGACCGGCTCTACATCGTCTGCACGCTGGTCGCCCTGGCCCTCCGGGAGTTCGTCCCGGTGTGGCTCGTGGCCCTGCTGGTGGGCCGGGAGCTGGTCCTGGGCGTGATGCTGCTGATCCTGCGGGCCCACGGCTACCCGCCGCTGCAGGTCCACTACCTGGGCAAGGCCGCCACGTTCCTGCTGCTCTACGCGTTCCCGGGGCTGCTGCTCGCCGACGGCGACGGCTGGCTGGCCGCGATCGCCGAGCCCTTCGCCTGGGCCTTCACCATCTGGGGGACGGCGCTCTACCTGCTGGCTGGCGTCCTGTACGTCGTGCAGGTGGTCGGGATCGTCGCCCGCGACCGGGCGACGAGCCGGGCGTGACCGGCAGCCGGCGGCCGGGCGGGGTCCGGTCCCTGGGCGCTTCCCTGCTCGACGACGTGCTCGCCGAGACCCTCGATCCCGCCTACGCCCAGGCCGCCGCGGCCCGCGCCGCGCGCGAGGAGCCCGCCCGCCCGCGACGCCGGGGGCAGGTGCTCGTGGCCCTCACCATGGCGGTCGCCGGGCTGCTGATCGCTGTCACCTACAACCAGGCGGCGGCCAAGGAGCAGGGCCGGCAGGAGATCCGCACCGCCCTGGTGCGCGACATCCAGGACGAGTCGGCCCTCAGCGACGAGCTCACCGCCCAGCTCGAGGACCTCCGGGCCGAGGTCGGCCGCACCAGCGACGACCTGCTCGCCGCCACCGCCGTCGGCCAGCGGGCGCTGGACGCGCTGGCCCGCGCCGAGCAGGGCACCGCCGCCGTGGCCGTCACCGGGCCGGGGCTGCTGGTCACCCTGGCCAACGCGGACGCCGACGCCGACGACGACCCGGTCGGCGGCTCCTCGGGCGCCAGCGGCGAGCGGGTGCAGGACGGCGACCTGCAGAAGGTGGTCAACGCCCTGTGGGCGTCCGGCGCCGAGGCGGTCAGCATCAACGGCCAGCGGCTGGGCCCCACCAGCGCCATCCGGTTCGCCGGCGAGGCGGTGCTGGTCGACTTCCGGCCGGTCACCAACCCCTACGAGATCAGCGCCATCGGCGAGCCCGACGAGCTCGCCGCGGCGTTCCTGCTCGATCCCGAGGTGCGGTCGGTGGCGTGGGTGTCGAAGAACTACGGCCTGCGCTTCGACTTCGCCAAGGAGGACGAGCTGTCCCTGCCCGCGGCCAGCCCGCCCGAGCTCCGCTTCGCCGAACCGCTCGGCAACCGCCGGGACCCCGGCGCCGACCCCTCACCCGGAGGCTGACCCCGTGATCCCGATCCTCGGACTCGCGGCGGGCATCCTCCTCGGGCTGCTCGTCGACCCGACGGTGCCGCTGTGGCTGCAGCCCTACCTGCCGATCGCCGTCGTCGCCGCCCTGGACGCCGTCTTCGGCGGGTTCCGCGCCCGCCTCGACGGCATCTTCGACGCCAAGGTCTTCGTCATCTCGTTCGTGTCGAACGTCGTGGTGGCCGCGCTCATCGTCTTCCTGGGCGACCAGCTCGGCGTCGGCGCGCAGCTGTCGACGGCGGTCGTCGTGGTCCTGGGCATCCGCATCTTCGGCAACGCCGCGGCCATCCGGCGGCACGTCTTCCGCGCATGACCGAGCAGGAGGCGGCCGGCCCCACCCCGCCGGCGGAGCCGGCCGCCGACGAGCCCCGGCAGATCCCGGCCGCCGGGCGTGGCGGGGGACGCCGGCGGCGCGACCTGGTCGCCGCGGCGCTCATCGGCGTCCTCACCCTCGTCCTCGGCTTCGCCCTGGCCGTGCAGGTCCGCAACGCCGACGAGGCCCAGGTGCTGGCCGGCGCCCGCGAGGAGGACCTCGTGCGGATCCTCGACGAGCTGAACTCGCGGGAGGACCGGCTGCGTGCCCAGATCGCCGAGCAGCGGACCGCGCTGCAGGAGCTCTCCGGCTCCGGCAGCCGCACCGGCACCGCGCTCCAGGAGGCCCGCGGCCAGGCCGAGGCGCTGGGCATCCTCAACGGCACCCTCCCGGCGCAGGGCCCGGGCATCACCCTGACCGTCCGGGACCCCTCCGCCGAGGTCCGCGTGCAGGACCTGCTCGACGTCATCCAGGAGTTGCGCGGCGCCGGGGCCGAGACCATGCAGGTCGACGGCGTCCGGATCGGGCTCTCCACCGCCGTCACCGGCACGGCCGGCGGCCTCCGAGTCGACGGCACCTCGCTGAGCGAGCCCTACGAGTTCCTGGTGATCGGCGACCCGCAGGGCATCGAGACGGCGATGAACATCCCGGGCGGTGTGGTGCAGGCCATCGGCAACCGCGGGGGCAGCGTCACCATCGAGCAGTCGCAGCTGCTGGAGGTGGACGCGTTGCGGCCCCTGGACCGGCCTCAATACGCTGCCCCGGACGACGGCGGTCGATGAACGCCGCGCCGTCCCCTCACGATCTGGAGACGACCACCGCATGAGCACGCCCGACGACCGCCGCTACACCGACCAGCACGAGTGGGCGCTGGTGCAGGGGACCGACGGCACCTCCACCGTCGTCCGGATCGGCATCACCGACCACGCCCAGGACGCCCTGGGGGACATCGTGTTCGTGCAGCTGCCCGACGTGGGCGCCGAGGTGGACCCCGGGACGGCGATCGGCGAGGTCGAGTCGACCAAGTCGGTGTCGGACTTCTACGCGCCCGTGGCCGGTGTCGTGGCCGCGGTGAACGAGCGGCTCGCCGACGCGCCCGAGACGATCAACAGCGATCCATACGGCGAGGGGTGGCTGCTGGACATCGCGGTGCCGGGGGAGGGCGGGGACCCGGTGGGTCAGCTGCTCGACGCCGCCGCCTACCAGGCGCTGGTCGAGGGCTCGTGACCGGCCCGCCGGGAGGCTGACTCCCGGCATGGATCACTATGATCGCGTCGGGACGAGAGCTCGGGGGGTTCCCTCCGCGAGACCCGCTCGTCCCACCCTGCACATCAGGTTGACCCTCGGGTCGACCGACTGGTTCCATGACCAACGGTCCGCCGCCCACAGCGGTGGCCGACCCGCGACGGGCTGACCGGCCCGTCGTCAGCCGGCCGCCCGCGGCCCGTTCCGAGGCCCGCGGCGGGCCCCTCGCACCGGAGGAGACGCAACGTGCACTGCACTCGATGTGGCCACGAGAACCCCGAGGGCAGTCGCTTCTGCGCGCAGTGCGGTGCGGCCCTGGCCGCCGAGCGCGTCGGCGACGCGACCAGCGTGATCCCGAAGGTCGGCGGCGAGGACTCGGCCGAGCAGCCCGAGACCGGCGAGGCCGCGGACGTGCACGCCGGCGCCGTCGAGTCGCTGCCCGCGGGCTCCGCCCTGCTGGTGGTCAAGCGCGGCCCGAACGCCGGCAGCCGGTTCCTGCTCGACCAGGACGTCACCACGGCCGGCCGGCACCCCGACAGCGACATCTTCCTCGACGACGTCACGGTCAGCCGCCGGCACGTCGAGTTCCACCGCGAGGGCGCCGGCTTCTCGGTGCACGACGTCGGCAGCCTGAACGGCACCTACGTCAACCGCGAGCCGGTCGACGTGGCGAACCTGGCGGGCGGTGACGAGGTGCAGATCGGCAAGTTCCGGCTCGTGTACCTCACCGGCCCGCGCACCGGCGAGCCGGCCGCTCGCTAGTGGGCACCCCCGAGCGCGACCGCGCGCTCGGGGACGCCGCCGACCAGCACACGCCACGCCTGACCATCGGTGAGGTGCTGGCTGTTCTTCGCGACGACTTCCCCGACGTGACGATCAGCAAGATCCGCTACCTGGAGTCCGAGGACCTGGTCCACCCGCAGCGCACGCCGTCGGGGTACCGCAAGTTCTCCCGGGCCGACGTGAGCCGGCTGCGCTACGTCCTGACGGCGCAGCGGGACCACTACCTGCCGCTGCGGGTCATCAAGGACCACCTCGACGCGCTGGACCGCGGCGAGCCGCTCCCCGGCACCGGTGGAGCGGCCCCGCTGCCCCCGGCGTCGACGGCCGACGGCGAGGAGGCTCCGCTCACCCCGGAGCAGTTCGCCCGGGCCGCTGGCCTCGAGCCCGACCAGCTGGCCGACTGCGTGCAGTTCGGCCTGCTGTCCACCGACGCCGAGGGGCGGCACCCGGCCGGCGACCTGCCGATCGCGCGGGCCGCCGCAGGGCTGGCGCGGCACGGGATCGAGCCGCGGCACCTGCGGGTCTACCGCAGCGCCGTGGAGCGCGAGGCCGGTCTCGTGGAGCAGCTCGTCGCGCCGGTCCTCCGGGCCCGCTCCGAGGAGGCGCGCGCCCGCGCGACTGAGAAGCTGGGGGAGCTGGCGGCGCTGTCCGCGCAGTTGCACACGGCATTGCTCGAGACGCGCCTCCGGGACCTCCTGCGGCCCTGACCGGGCGTACCGTGAGGACGTCGCCGTCCGAGCCCGACCGACGTCCCGACCCGTCACCGGCCGCCTGACCAGACCGTTCCGCCCGACCCCCCGGGCCGCAGCCGAGGAGCCGCACCGTGCAGGAGCTCAGAGTCGTCGGCGTCCGCGTCGAACTGCCGGGCAACCAGCCCATCCTGCTGCTCAAGGAGACGCAGGGTGAGCGGTACCTGCCCATCTGGATCGGCGCCGTCGAGGCCGCCGCGATCGCCTTCGAGCAGCAGGGCGTCCGTCCCGCCCGCCCCATGACCCACGACCTGCTGCGCGAGGTCGTGCGCACGCTGGGAGCGGAGCTGGAGGCGGTCAACATCACCGAGATGCGCGACGGGATCTACATCGCCGAGCTGGTGTTCGGCGACGACCGCATCGTCAGCGCCCGCCCCTCGGACGCCGTCGCCCTCGCCGTGCGCACCGGTGCGCCGATCTTCGGCGCCGAGGACCTGCTCGACGAGGTGGGCATCGAGATCCCCGACGAGCAGGAGGACGAGGTCGAGAAGTTCCGCGAGTTCCTCGACCAGATCTCCCCGGAGGACTTCGGCGCGGGCTCCGGCTCCGGCGGCGGACCCGCCTAGGCCCAACAGGTCCCTATCGGCAGGTCGGGGCGGAACATCACTCGAAATGAGTCCAGCCGCCCGACACGCCGCCCCGCTCAGTTGACCGGCCCCCCGGCCCAGCTTACCGTCGGCGGACAACAACGGTGTGACACCTGAGGTCACGAGGGTGGAGACCGTCGACCTGCCACGGTCCGTGGCGGGACAGAGGAGGACGCTGGACGTGAGCGACCAGGACAACGGTTCCCAGGGTCAGCTGTTCAGCGACGCCGCCGTCGGGGCGCCGTCGTACGACGACGTGGACACCGATCTCGTCGGTTACCGCGGCCCGACCGCGTGCGCCGCGGCCGGGATCACCTACCGGCAGCTGGACTACTGGGCCCGCACCGGGCTCGTGGCCCCCTCGGTGCGCAGCGCCACGGGCTCGGGCACGCAGCGGCTGTACTCCTTCCGCGACATCCTGGTGCTCAAGGTCGTCAAGCGGCTCCTGGACACCGGCGTCTCCCTGCAGAACATCCGCAAGGCCGTCGACCACCTCCGTCAGCGCGGGGTGAAGGAGCTGGCCAACGTCACGCTCTTCTCCGACGGCGCCACGGTCTACGAGTGCACCTCGGCCGAGGAGGTCGTCGACCTGCTCGCCGGCGGCCAGGGCGTGTTCGGCATCGCCGTCTCCGGTGCGCTCCGCGAGCTCTCCGGCGAGCTCGCCGAGCTGCCCGCCGAGCGGATCGACGGCGGCCAGGTCGTGCCGTCGGACGACGAGCTGTCGATGCGGCGCCGCCGCCGGGCCGCCACCGCCTGAGGCCGATCGCACCGACGTACCGGCGTCGTCCCGCCTCGTGACCTCGCGAGGCGGACGACGGGAGAAGGCACCCCTGTGAGGACCTCCGTCGCCGGCTGCACCGGTGCCGCGACCTCCGCAGGCTGGTCCCCGCGGCACGTCGACGCCGCCGCGGGGTGGCGTGCCATGGCCGCCGACCTGCCTCGTTGACGTCGTGGACGCGGGACGTCCGGTGGGCCATCGGGCCGCCGGGATACGTCAAATGTCGCTGGTAGCGTTCCGGCAATGGTGACCCCTGCCCAGGCCGCCGGACAGCCGACGGGGGAGACCCCTCCGCCGCTCGCCGGGCCGCTGCCCTCGCTGAACGCCCTCGACACCTCCGGCGCCTTCGTCGGCCGGCACATCGGGCCCCGGCCCGACGAGACCGCCGCGATGCTCGAGGTCGTCGGCCACCGGTCGCTGGAGTCGCTGGTCGACGCCTGCGTCCCCGAGGGCGTCCGGGACCGCGAGCCGCTGGCCCTGCCGCCGGCGCAGGACGAGGCGGCGGTGCTGGCGCTGCTGCGCGAGCGCGCGGCGGCCAACGAGGTCTTCACCTCGATGATCGGCCTGGGCTACTCCGGCACGGTCACCCCGCCGGTCATCCAGCGGACCGTCCTGGAGAACCCCGCCTGGTACACCGCGTACACGCCCTACCAGCCCGAGATCAGCCAGGGCCGCCTCGAGGCGCTGATCAACTTCCAGACGACGGTCGCCGACCTCACCGGCCTCCCGGTCGCCGGCGCCTCCATGCTGGACGAGGCCACCGCCGCGGCCGAGGCGATGACGCTGGTCCGCCGCGCGGGTCGGGCCAAGACCGACGCGGTCTTCGTCGTCGACGCCGACACCCTCCCGCAGACGCTCGGCGTGCTGCAGACCCGCGCCGAGCCGCTCGGCATCCGGCTGCACGTCACCGACCTGTCCGCCGGCTGGCCCACCGACCTGCCCGAGGCGGGCGCGTTCGGCGTGCTGCTGTCCTACCCGGGCGCCAGCGGCGCGGTCCGCGACCACCGGGCACTGGCCGCCGCCGCGCACGAGGCCGGCGCGTCCGTCGTCGTCGCCGCCGACCTGCTCGCCCTCACGCTGCTCGAGGCGCCGGGGGAGTGGGGCGCCGACGTCGCCTGCGGCACCAGCCAGCGCTTCGGCGTCCCCATGGGCTACGGCGGCCCGCACGCCGGCTACCTCTCCGTGCGCGAGGGGTTGGCCCGCCAGCTGCCGGGCCGCCTGGTCGGCGTCTCGGTGGACGCCGACGGCGACGTCGCCTACCGGCTGGCGCTGCAGACCCGCGAGCAGCACATCCGCCGCGAGAAGGCGACGAGCAACATCTGCACCGCGCAGGTCCTGCTGGCCGTCATGGCCGGCGCCTACGCCGTCTACCACGGCCCGGAGGGGCTGACCGCGATCGCGGCACGGGTGCACCGCAGCGCCGCGGTGCTCGCCGGCTGGCTGCGCGCCGGCGGGCTCGAGCTCGTGCACGAGCACTTCTTCGACACGATCGAGGTCCGGGTGCGCGGCCGCGCCGCGGAGGTCGTGGCCGCGGCGGCGGAGCGCCGCATCAACCTGCGACCGGTGGACGCCGACACGGTCGCCGTCGCCTGCGACGAGACGACGACCCCCGCGATCCTGCGCTCGGTCGCCGAAGCCTTCGGCGTCGCCGTGGACGACTCGGCCCTGGACGACGACGGCGCGGCAGCGCTGCCCGACGGGCTGCGCCGCCGGACGCCGTTCCTCACCCACCCGGTCTTCTCCGCGCACCGCTCGGAGACGGCGATGCTGCGCTACCTGCGGTCGCTGAGCGACAAGGACCTGGCGCTGGACCGCACGATGATCCCGCTGGGCTCCTGCACGATGAAGCTCAACGCCGCCACCGAGATGGCTGCGATCACCTGGCCCGAGTTCGCGAACCTGCACCCGTTCGCCCCCGTCGAGCAGGCGCGGGGCTACCGGCAGCTCATCGACGAGCTGTGCGCGGGCCTGGCGGAGGTCACCGGCTACGCCGCGGTCAGCGTGCAGCCCAACGCCGGGTCGCAGGGGGAGTTCGCCGGCCTGCTGGCGATCCGCGGCTACCACCGGTCACGCGGGGACGACCAGCGCGACGTGTGCCTGATCCCGAGCTCGGCGCACGGCACGAACGCCGCCAGCGCGGTCATGGCCGGCATGCGCGTCGCCGTCGTGGCCTGCGACGAGGCGGGCAACGTCGACGTCGCCGACCTGCGCGCCAAGGTGGAGCAGCACGCCGACCGGCTGGCGGCGCTGATGATCACCTACCCGTCCACGCACGGCGTGTTCGAGACCGACATCCAGGAGATCTGCGCCGCGGTGCACGACGCCGGCGGTCAGGTCTACGTCGACGGCGCCAACCTCAATGCCATGGTGGGGCTGGCCCGGCCCGGCCGGTTCGGCTCCGACGTGAGCCACCTCAACCTGCACAAGACCTTCTGCATCCCGCACGGGGGCGGCGGCCCCGGCGTCGGCCCCATCGGCGTCCGCGAGCACCTGGTGCCCTTCCTGCCCGGGCACCCCGTGGTGGACACCGGCAGCGCCGGCCCGGTGGTCTCGGCCGCGCCCTGGGGCTCGGCGGACATCCTGCCGATCTCCTGGGCCTACATGCGGCTGATGGGACCCGACGGGCTGACCGCGGCCACCCAGCACGCGATCCTGGGCGCCAACTACCTGGCCGCCCGGCTGCGCGAGCACTTCCCGGTGCTCTACACCGGCGCCAACGGGCTCGTGGCGCACGAGTGCATCCTCGACATCCGCCCGCTGACCAAGGCCACCGGCGTCACCAACGACGACATCGCCAAGCGGCTGATCGACTTCGGCTTCCACGCCCCGACGATGAGCTTCCCGGTCGCCGGGACGCTGATGGTGGAGCCCACCGAGAGCGAGGACAAGGCCGAGCTCGACCGGTTCGTCGACGCGATGGTGCACATCCGCGGCGAGATCGAGAAGGTCGCGACCGGCGAGTACGACCGCAAGGACAACCCGCTGCGCAACGCCCCGCACACGCTCGCGATGGTGGCGGGGGAGTGGGGCCGGCCGTACCCGCGGGCCGAGGCCGTGTACCCGCTGCCGGCGCTGAAGGGCCGGGGGTACCTCAGCCCGGTCCGGCGCATCGACCAGGCCTACGGCGACCGGAACCTGGTTTGCTCGTGCCCGCCGCCGGAGGCCTTCGCCGACATCGAGGAGTCCGTCGGGCAGCACGACGTGCCGAGCACGGTCCCCGACCGCGCCCAGGGGGCGCCGGACGACCTGGGGACGGCGGCCGACGTCGTGGGCGCCGCTCGCTAGGTCTCAGCCGGACCGGGTGGAGCGTGCCGCCCAGCCGGGCGGCGGGGTGGTCAGGCGCTGACGAGCTCGGGAGCCAGCCACACGTGGTGGTCGGGTACCGCGCGGCCGTCGGGGAGCAGCTCGCCGTCGTCGTCGAAGAGCACGACGCCGTTGCACAGCAGCCGCCAGCCCTGCTCGGGGTGGCTGCTCACGACGGCGGCGAGGTCACGCGCCTCGCTGGTGGCCTCGGGGCAGGGGGTGCGGTGGGCGCACATGGCGATCACTTCCTTCAGCCGGGGGGAAGCCGGCAATCACTGGCTGTACTTGGCCGCTTACGCGTCCCACCTAGTGTCGGCACGTTGGGCGCCGCAGGTCACGTGATTCACCTCACGTGATCACCCGAAGGAGTTGTCAGGTCCTGCCGTGGCGGGGGCCGGCGATCAGGGGATCACCCGGTGGCACCGGCGTGTCGGCCGGAGATCAGAGCTTGCGCAGCAGCACGCGGCGCACCGAGTGGTCGGACGCCTTCTGCAGCACCAGCCGCGCCCGCGACCGGGTCGGGGCGATGTTGTCCCGGAGATTCGGGCCGTTGACCGCCGACCAGATGCTCAGCGCCGTCTCCCGCGCCTCCTCCTCGGTGAGGGCGGCGAACCGGTGGAAGTAGGCGGAGGTGTCCTGGAAGGCGGTGCGGCGCAGGGCCTGGAAACGCTCGACGTACCAGCGCTGGATGTCGGCCTCGGCGGCGTCGACGTACACGGAGAAGTCGAAGAAGTCCGACAGGAACACCTCGGGAGCCGACCCGTCGGTCCGGCGTCCGGCCTGGAGCACGTTGAGCCCCTCGACCACGAGGATGTCGGGCCGGTCCACCACCTGCACCCGGTCGGGGACGACGTCGTAGGACTGGTGGTCGTACACCGGGGCGACGACCTCCTCGCGGCCGGACTTCACGTCGGCGAGGAAGCGCAGCAGCGCGCGCCGGTCGTAGCTCTCCGGGAAGCCCTTGCGGCCGAGCAGGCCGCGCTCCTCCAGGACCGCGTTGGGCATCAGGAAGCCGTCGGTGGTGACCAGGTCGACCCGCGGCGACCCGGGGCCGGCGGCCAGGAGCGTCTGCAGCAGCCGGGAGGTGGTGCTCTTGCCCACCGCGACGCTGCCGGCGACGGCGACGACGAACGGGACCTTGGCCGTGGAGTCGCCGAGGAACTCGCTCTGCGCGGCCCACAGCCGGCGTCCGGCGGCCACGTGCAGGTCGAGCAGGCGGGCCAGGGGGAGGTAGACGGTCGCGACCTCGTCGAGGTCGATGCGGTCGCCGAGGGAGGCCAGCGCCTCCAGATCGGCCTGGTCCAGCGGCAGCCGGTCACCGGCCGCGAGCGCCCGCCACGAGGTGCGGTCGAACACCGCATAGGGCGAGATGGAGCCGCGTGTCCCTGCCGTCACGGCACCCATCGTGCCGTCATGCCTGCCGGTCGAGTGCGCTCGGGTCACCCGGGCGGGTGGGCGGGGGCCCCGCGACGGGCGCCGGGGCGCCCGTCGCGCCCGGACGCGTCTAGGGTTCTGACGTGTCTTCCCGCCCGGGACCGCTCGAGTGCATCGAGCGCTACTTCGCCGCCGCGCCGCTGCTCGACGCGCGCATCGAGCGGGCGGGTGCCCTCGACGTCCCGATCGCGGACCCGGCCTGGCCGTACCCCGCGCGGCCGAGCCGCGACGGCGGCGAGCCGGTCACGGTGGCGGACGTGCGCGCGGCGATCGACCTGCAGCGGCAGGCCGGGCTGCCCGCCGCCCTGGAGTGGATCCCGGAGTGCTCGCCGGAGATGACGGCGGCGACCCGGGCCGCCGGGCTGCCCGTCGAGGAGCTCCCGCTGCTGGTCGCCGACCACGCGGTCGACCTCGTGCTGCCGGCCGGCGTCCGGCTGTTCCTCGTCGGCGCCGACGACCCGCAGCTGCCCGAGTACCAGCGCGTCGCCGACGTCGCGTTCGCCCACCCCGGGGGTCAGGCCGACGTGCGCGAGGCACCGCTGGACACCTCGCCCGAGGCCCGCGCCCGCACCGCCGCGCTCCGCGAGCGGATCGCGACCGGCCGCACGGTGATGATGGTCGCCATCGAGGACGGCCGGCCCGTGGCGGTGGGCTCGCACCAGCCGCTCGACCTCGACGGCACCGAGGTGAGCGAGATCGTCGGGGTCGCCACCCTGCTCCGGCTGCGAGCTCGCGGCCTGGGGGCCGGCATCGCCTCCGCGCTGGTCGCCCACGCTCGCGAGACCGCCGATCTGGTCTTCCTCGCCGCCGGGGACGACGACGTGGCCCGCGTCTACGAGCGGGTGGGCTTCGCCCGCCTCGCCACCACCTGCGTCGCCGAACTGCCCGGGTGACCGTCCTCCCCGCGTGACCGGGGAGGACGGCTGCGGTTCAGTCCTGGGTGTAGGTGGCGACCAGGGTGGCGCGCGCCAGCGTGTGGAAGAACAGGTTGAAGCCCAGGACCGCCGGCGTGGTGTCCGCGTCGACGTCGAGGGTCTCGGTGTCCACCGCGTGCACGACGACGAAGTAGCGGTGGGGGCCGTGCCCGGCCGGGGGAGCGGCGCCCACGAAGCCCGCGAAGCCGCCGTCGTTGCGCAGCTGCAGCGCGCCGGAGGGCAGCTGCGGCGCGTCCTTGTCACCCGCGCCCGAGGGCAGCTCGGTGGTGGTGACGGGGATGTTGGCGACGGCCCAGTGCCAGAACCCGCTGGCCGTGGGGGCGTCGGGGTCGTAGACGGTGACCGCGAAGCTCATCGTCCCCTCGGGGAAGCCGGACCAGGACAGCTGCGGGGAGCGGTCCTCGCCGCCGGCACCCATCACGCCGCTCACCTGCGGCATCGGCAGGACCGAGCCGTCGGTGACGTCGCTGCTGGTCACGGTGAAGCCGGGCACCTGCGGCAGGAAGTCGTACGGGTTCGGTGGGGTGGGCCGGTCGGCCATGGGAGTCCTCCGTCGGTCGCTGGGGGTCGCCCGCCCTGCTGCGGGTCACGTCCCCGGAGCGACCCTAGGCAGCGCCGGGGGGAGCCGCGCGTCGGCGTCGCCGTCGCCGGAAGGCGGTCGCCGCCGCTCCGACACGTGCACGACGCCGTCCGCCGGTAGCGTCGCGCCGTGGCCACTCCGCGAGCGCTCGGACTGCCGGACGGCGTCCGGGCCTGCCTCTTCGACCTCGACGGCGTCCTGACCCGGACCGCCACCGTGCACATGGCGGCCTGGAAGCGCACCTTCGACGAGTTCCTGCGCGCCACGGACCCGGCGCTGCCCGAGTTCTCGCAGGAGGACTACAACCGCTACGTCGACGGCAAGCCCCGGGCCGACGGGGTCCGCGACTTCCTCGCCGGGCGCGGTCTCGACGTGCCGGAGGGATCGGCCGGGGACGGCCCGGACGCCCGGACGGTGCAGGGCATCGCGACCCGCAAGAACGAGCTGGTGCTGCGCGAGCTCGACGAGCACGGCGTCGAGGTCTACGAGGGCTCGGTCCGCTACCTGCGCGCGGTGAAGGAGGCGGGCCTGGCGACCGCGGTGGTGACGGCCTCGGCGAACGGCGAGCAGGTGGTGGCCGCCGGTGGGTTCGCCGACCTGATCGACACCCGCGTCGACGGCGTCGTAGCCGCGCGCGAGGGGCTGCGCGGCAAGCCCGCTCCCGACACCTTCCTCGCCGGCGCCCGCGCCCTGGGCGTGCAGCCGCACGAGGCGGTGGTGTTCGAGGACGCGCTGGCCGGCGTGGCCGCCGGACGGGCCGGCGGCTTCGCGTTCGTCGTCGGCGTCGACCGGGTGGGTCAGGCCGACGAGCTGGCCTCCTCGGGCGCCGACGTCGTCGTCCCGGACCTGGACCGGCTGCTGGGCGACGGGTCGTGACCGAGGGCCGCGCGGTCTTCCCGGTCGAGCCCTGGGCGCTGACCGAGGTGGGCCTGGACCACGGCTCCCTCGGCGTGCACGAGTCGGTGTTCGCCCTGGCCAACGGGCACATCGGCATGCGGGGCTCGTTCGAGGAGGGCGAGCCGGTCGCCGTGCCCGGCACCTACCTCAACGGGTTCTTCGAGGAGAGGCCGCTGCCCTACGCCGAGGCCGGCTACGGGTTCCCCGAGATGGGCCAGACCGTCGTCAACGTGACCGACGGCAAGCTCATCCGGCTCCTGGTCAACGACTCACCGCTGGACCTCACCTACGGCGAGATCATCGACCACCAGCGGACGCTGGACCTCAAGGCCGGGGTGCTGCGCCGGGCCACGGAGTGGCGCTCGCCGGGTGGCCGGACGGTGCGGGTGACCAGCACCCGGCTGGTGTCGCTGGTGCGCCGCTCCATCGCCGCCGTCGAGTACAAGGTCGAGGTGGTCGACGACCTCGGTGACCTCTACGTCGCCCTGCAGTCGGACCTGCTGGCCAACGACGACGGCATCCCGGCGGGGGAGGAGGACGACCCGCGCGCCGCCGCGGCCCTGGCCCACCCCCTGCAGTGCGAGCTGGCCGCCGCGCGGGGCCGCAAGGCGGTGCTGGTGCACCACACCAAGCGGAGCAGGCTGCGGGTGGCCGCCGGCATGGACCACGTCATCGAGGTCCCCGACAGCTGCACCGAGGACGTCGAGGCCGTCGGCGACCTCGCCCGCTACTCGCTGGCCGCCCGCATCCCGCCCGGCGGCTCCCTCACCCTCGTGAAGTTCCTGGCCTACGGCTGGTCCTCCCGCCGCTCGGCCCCGGCGCTGCGCGACCAGGTGGAGGCGGCGCTGTCCACCGCCAAGTTGGCCGGGTTCGACCGGCTGCTGCGCGAGCAGCGGGAGCTCCTCGCCCAGCACTGGGACGAGGCCGACGTCGAGATCGAGGGCGACGACGAGCTGCAGCAGGCCGTGCGGGTGGGCATGTTCCACGTCCTGCAGGCGGGGCTGCGCGCCGAGCGGCAGGCCATCCCGGCCAAGGGGCTGACCGGGCCCGGGTACGACGGGCACACCTTCTGGGACACCGAGACCTACGTGCTGCCGGTGCTCACCTACACCGCGCCGCAGGCGGTCCGCGACGCGCTGCTCTGGCGGCACTCGACCCTCGGCCTGGCGCGCGACCGGGCGCGGGTGCTCGGGCTGCGCGGGGCGGCGTTCCCGTGGCGGACCATCCGGGGCGAGGAGACGTCGGGCTACTGGCCGGCGGGGACGGCGGCCTTCCACATCAACGCCGACATCGCCGACGCCGTCATCCGCTACCACTCCGCCACGCTGGACGAGTCCTTCGACCGCGACTACGGCGCGGAGCTGCTGCTGGAGACGGCGCGGCTGTGGGCGTCCCTGGGCCACTTCGACGCCGAGCACGGCTTCCGCATCGACGGGGTCACCGGGCCGGACGAGTACACCGCCGTGGTGGACAACAACGTCTACACGAACCTCATGGCGCAGCGGAACCTGCGCGAGGCGGCCGCGGCGGTGGGCCGGCAGCCCGAGGTGGCCGCCCGCCTCGGGATCACCGACGACGAGGTGGAGGAGTGGCTGCGGGCGGCATCCCTCATGGCCGTGCCCTACGACACCCAGCGCGGCGTGCACATGCAGTCCGACGGGTTCACCCACCACGAGGAGTGGGACTTCGCGGGCACGCCGCGCGAGAAGTACCCGCTGCTGCTGCACTACCCGTACTTCGAGATCTACCGCAAGCAGGTGGTGAAGCAGGCCGACCTGGTCATGGCGCTGCACCTGCGCGGCGACGCGTTCACCCTCGAGGAGAAGATCGCCGACTTCGCCTACTACGAGCCCCGCACCACGCGCGACTCGTCGCTGTCGGCCACCCAGCAGGCCGTCATGGCGGCCGAGACCGGTCACCTGGAGCTCGCCCTCCAGTACTGGGCCGAGGCTGCGCTCACCGACATCCAGAACCTGCACCACAACTCCGGCCACGGGCTGCACATCGCCTCGCTGGCCGGTGGGTGGACCGTCGCCGTCGCCGGTTTCGGTGGGCTCCGGGACCACGAGGGGGAGCTGACCTTCGCGCCGCGGCTCCCGGAGAGGCTCACCCGGCTGCGCTTCCGGGTCGTCTACCGCGGACGCAAGCTCACCGTCACCGTCGAGCAGGACCGGGCCACCTACCGGCTGGTCGACGGCGACGCGCTGACCATCCGCCACCACGGCCGGCAGGTGACGATCGACCACGCCGACCTCGTGCTCGAGGTGCCGCCGCCGCCCGCGGTCGAGCCGGTGTCGCAGCCGCCCGGTCGCGAGCCGCGCCGGCGGTCCCGCTCCGGCCGCTGACCCCCTCGGGGCGCGGGGCGCGCTCTGCGGGTGTTCCTCGAGCTGTGCCGGTCCTGCAGGACTGCCAGGGCACGAGGAGGACCCGCACAGCGGGGCGCGGTCGTCCGGGCACGCCGGTGGTACGACCGTTATCCCCAACACCGAGCCGACACAACCGGTGGTTCAGCCGAGCAGCCACCTCGCGCCCAGGACGAGGGCACCGACGTCGACGAGCAGGAAGAACCCCACCCAGAAGAGCGCCGGCAGGCGGGTGAGCCGGGCCAGCTGGTCGGCGTCGGAGTCCGACGCCGAGCGACGACGGCGCGCGGTCTGCAGCTCCAGGACGGCGCGGGGAGCGGCGAGCAGCAGGAACCAGGTGGCCAGCGCGGCGAAGGCGGCCTGCCCGTCCGGGGGGAGCCACCAGGTGGCCGCGAAGACGATGCCGCCGGTGACGAGCACCGACCACAACCCGTACCAGTTGCGGATCTGGACCAGCAGCAGCGCCAGCAGGACCAGCAGCGCCCAGAGCAGGCCCACGGCGTGCCCGGCCGCGAGCAGCGCGGCGGCGCCCAGGCCGAACAGCGCCGGTCCGGTGTAGCCGGCGGCGCAGGTCAGCACCATGCCGAGCCCGGTCGGCCGCCCGGCGGAGACGGTCAGGCCGGAGGTGTCGGAGTGCAGCCGGATGCCGGCCAGGCGCCGGCCGGCGGCGAGCGCCACGAGACCGTGGGCGCCCTCGTGCGCGATGGTCACGACGTTGCGGGCCGGGCGCCACAGGGCGGGGGAGAGGACCAGGAGCGCGGCGGCGGCGGCCGTGGCCAGCAGCACCGTCGTCGACAGGTCCGGGACCGTCGCGGTGACGCGCGCCCAGAACCGGCCGAGGAGCTCCACGCCGCGCAGTCAACCGCACCGGCCTGGCAGGACCGGGGGAGCGGAACCGTGTCGGCGGGGACGGAGGCGCGACTCACACCGGCTCGGGGGACCCGTACCCGGGGGAGAGGCCCGATGCTTGGGGGATGACGACGTCCACCGCCGTGCTCCGGGACGACCTCCCGGTGACGGTGTCCTTCACGCGGCGCGCCGACCCGGCGCACGCGCGCGAGATGACGGCGTGGATCCGCGCCGGTCTCAGCATGGCCGAGAGCTTCCCCGGGTTCCTCGGCGGCGGCTGGGTGCGCTCCCGCCGCGACGCCGACGAGTGGCACATGCTCGCCCGCTTCGCCGACCACACGGCCCTGGCCGGCTGGGAGGCGTCCGCGGAGCGTCAGTGGTGGCTGCGGTCGGCCCAGGGGCTGGCCGAGATCACCCGGACCGAGCGCCGCACCGGCATCGAGGGCTGGTTCGACGCTCCGGTTGCCGAGGAGGTCAGCGCCGTGCCGGCGAGCGCGCCGCCCCGGTGGAAGCAGTCGATCACGATCTGGCTGGTCTTCTTCCCGATGAACCTGCTCGCCACCGTGACCCTCGGCGCGGCCATGGCCGACGTCCACGTCGTGCTGCGCGTGCTCGTGATGACCGCGGTCCTCACGCCGCTCATGGTCTTCGTGGTGCTGCCGTGGATCACCGCGCGACTGGCGTGGTGGCTGCAGGGCGCCGGACGGCTCAGGTCAGCCGGCTCCGCAGGGTCGGGACGCCGCCGCCGCTGAGCCGGTCGAGCGCGACGCTGCGTCCGGTCATGGCCAGCAGCAGCGCCTCGGCGCCGCCGCGGACGACGGAGCCGCTGCCGGCGGCCCAGTCGAGGTCGTCGGCCTCGAACCGGAGCCCGCTCACCGTGCGCTTGCTGCCGAAGCCGCCGGAGGCAACGAAGGCCAGCGACGTGCGCAGGCGCTCCTCGGGGATCTCGCGCGGCAGGCCCAGCGGCAGGCGGATGTCCAGGCCGTGCACCAGCAGATCGGTGAGCGGCGCCTCGGGGCCCGACCCGGGCGGGGTGAACCGCGAGCCGGCCTTCCGTCCAGCACGTCGAGGAGCTCGCCGAAGGGCCGCCGCGCCTGCTCGCGAGCCACCCGGACGTTGGCCCGGTCGAAGTTGCCGCGGCAGGCGAGCATCGCCAGCACGAACCGCGGGGTGCTCACCTCCAGGGGCACGACGAGGTGCGCGACCACGTCGTGCACGGTCCACGCGCTGCACAGGCTCTGCGTCACCTGCTGCTCGTCGGTCAGCCCTGACAGCAGCGCGGCCAGCCCGCGTCGCTCGTCGGCGATGTGCGCGAACGTGTCCACGGCCCGCATCCTGCCCGAGCAGCGCGGGGGAGCGGGCCCTCAGTTGCCCGGCTTGACGGCCTTGCCGCGCTCCTGCTCGTCCTCGTCGGCCTGGTAGGCACCGGGCACGGCCTTCGCCGAGCCGTCGTCGCCGGGGGAGAGGGGGCGATCGGTGAGGTTGTCCGGGCTGGGGGACGGCGTGCCGCCGGGCTCGTCCTGCTCGTCGGTGTCGGGGCGCTGCTCGGTCATGTCTCCTCCTCGGTCGGGCGTTCCCCGACCGCTACCCGTGGACCTGCGGGGGAACCGGCGAACCGGTCACAGCTGCTGCGTCAGGTTGAGCGCGTTGCCGTCGGGATCGGAGACGTGCGCGACCCGCTGACCCCACGGCATGTCGTTCGACGGCGCCGGCGCCGAGCCGCCGAGTTCGCGGACGCGGGGGAGCAGCGCGTCGACGTCGGGCACCTCGATGCTCAGCAGCACGCGCCCCGGCGACCCGGCCGTCACGTCGGCGTCGGCGACGAGCCCGAGCCGGGAGTCGCCGATGCCCAGGCCGAGGTAGAACAGCGGCCCCTCCGCGGGGACGCGCTCCTCCTCGGCGGCGTCGAGCAGGCCGACGTAGAACGCGCGCAGGCGCTCGATGTCGGGCGTGACGACGATCGCGCTGACGGTGCCGGGCACGGGACCTCCGGGGGAGATGGGCGGCTGTGGGTAGGACCGCCGCCTGTGACGAAAGTCAGCGGTCGGTGCGGGTGAACAGCCACCGGGCGAACGCGGCGTCCTCGGCGAGCTCGGTGCGCCAGAGCACCGACAGCCCGAAGGTGCCCGGCGGGACGACGAGCAGCGGGCTGCCCGGGTCGAGGACGTCGTCGTCCAGGTCGTCGGTGTGCGGCGTCGGCCCGGGGGACTCGGGCATCAGCAGCGCGCCGTCGTCGCCGGTGCCGTCGAGGGCCGCGCTGATGAAGGCCAGCCGGCCGCTGGGCACCGCGACGGGATCGCCGGCCTGATCACCGGTGACCGGGAAGCGCAGGGCGAGCTCCAGCGTCCCGCGGTAGTCGTCGGCGTTCGCCTGGACGACGGCGACGCTGCCGTCGTCGGCGCGGAAGACCTCGAGCCAGCCTTCGTCGCCGATCTCCGGGTCGGTGAGGACGATCGCCGCGGTCCCGCTGCCGACCGGGACGCCAGTGAGCTCGTAGTCCAGCCGGGGGACGAGCGCCTCGTAGGCCTGGCCGGACATCCCGCGCCACTCCGGCAGCAAGGTCTCGTCCAGGGCCAGGAACGGCTCACCGTTGGTCCAGAAGCGGCCGACGTGCGTCCAGGCGACAGGCATGCCGTCATCGTCTCCCGGCCGCCCGGTGACCAGCCGGTCGGGGCGGTGTCCACGCCGGCGGTCCCTGCCGAGAGAGAGGGAGTGCCCTGCGCGGCCGTGTCCCGGCTCCTCTCCAGATGAGTTGACATAACGTCGATTATCGGCGTGACATCCAGGCGGGCCGAGAGGGGTTGATGATCTTGCCGACCAGCTCGCCATGACCAGCTCGCTATCGCCGAGATCCTGCACCGCGACGCCCGTCGCCGTGCGACGTCGGCGGTCCACGTCGCTCGGCAGGCCGGTGGTCGGTCGACAGGTCACACTCGCCGTGGTCGCCGGCCCGCGCCGCGCGGCCGGCGACGCTCGGCTGGTCCGGATCCCGGCCTGCCGACCCCCGCCCGACTCCCCCGTCGTCGATCGTGATCTCTGTTGATCTTGATGCAGCCATCGGGCGTCTCGATCGTGCGCCTGTCGCCCGCCCGAGCCCCGTCGGCCGCTCGGGTCCACCCCTCTCCCCGTCCGCCTACACCCTGGTAATTACGTAACGGTGACGTAATTACCAGGGTGTAGGCGGCTCGACGGGCGCCGGGCGGCTGGTGTTCGTAGGGTCGAGGCATGCACATCAGACGACCGCTCGCCGCGCTGTTCACCGCTCTGGCGCTCTTCGGTGGCGGCGCCACGATGACCGCCTGCCAGGCCGCGGGGCAGGACCAGAACGACGGGACGACCGACGACAGCGAGAACACCGGCGGCAACGATCCGGGCAGCGAGGAGCAGGGCAACCTGCCCGACAACAGCCAGCCGGACACCGAAGGCGGGGACGGCGACGAGGACGACCAGGACCCGGACTGACCCCCGGAGCAGCTAGCTCGAGCGCTCGGTGACCCACAGCCGGTCGAGCCGGCCGGTGGAACGCACCAGGTCGGCCAGCGAGCGCTCGAGCTCGGCCTTCGTGGGCTTCTCCGTGAGCATGGTCTGCACGTCCTCCAGTGCGCAGCGCAGCTGGTACAGCCGGTCCTGCAACCCGTCGAGATCGGCGCGGGAGACGAGGACGACGTCACCGGGCAGCCCGGCCTTCTGGGTCGCCGACCGCTGCTCGTAGGCCCGCTGACGGCACGCCTGACCGCAGTACAGCCTCGGGCGCCCCACCGTGCCCTGCTCGGGCAGGACGCGGCGGCACCACCCGCAGCGTCGCGGCTCACCGCTCCCCCGGCTGGGGAGCGGAGCGACGGGAAGGGTGGTCGTGCTGCCGGACGCGTGCTGCTGTGCCACGCCTCGGGACGGTAGACGCCGCTGCCGACAGAGCCGCGTGACACGCCCTGACCGGTGTGCGGAGCGACCCGGTGACCCCTCCCGCCACCGGCCGGCCGGGGTCCTGCAGCGTCGCCGGGGCGCCCCACTAGCGTGGACGCGTGCTCCCCGCGCGGTTCGCCTACCTCGACGCACCGACGCCGCTGGCCATGGCCCACCGCGGCGGGGCGATCGAGCACCTGGAGAACACCATGCCGGCCTTCCAGGCCTGCGTGGACCTGGGCTACCGGTACCTGGAGACCGACGTCCAGGTGACCGCGGACGGCGACCTGATCGCCTTCCACGACCCGACGCTCGAGCGCGTGACCGGCCAGTCCGGCCGGATCGACGCGCTGACCCGGGCGCAGATCGGCGAGGCCCGGATCGGCGGGCGCGAGCCCATCGTCCGCCTGGAGGACCTGCTGGCGGCCTGGCCCGACGTGCGGTTCAACCTCGACATCAAGGCTGCTGGCGTGCTCGCCCCGCTCGTGCGGCTCGTCCGGCGCATGGGGGTGGCCGACCGCATCTGCCTCGGGTCCTTCTCCGACGCCCGCATCGCCGCCGCCCGCCGGCTGTTCGGTCCGTCGGTGTGCACCTCCCTGGGGCCGCGGGGCGTCGCCGCGCTCCGGCTCTCCTCCTACTCGCCCCGGGCCGCCGGGCTGGTCCGCATCCAGGCCGGCTGCGCGCAGGTCCCGCTGCAGCTGGGCGGCCGAGCCCTGGTCGACGAGCGGTTCGTGGCCGCCGCGCACGCCCGCGGTCTGCAGGTGCACGTCTGGACCGTCGACGACCCGGCGGAGGCCGAGGCGATGCTGGACCTGGGCGTCGACGGCATCATGACCGACCGCCCCGCCATGCTCCGCGAGGTGCTGGAGAAGCGCGGCCAGTGGTCGGGCCGATGACCCTGGGCGAGCGGCTGCGGAGCTGGCGTCCGGGCACCCCTCCCCTGCCGGAGGACCTCGCCGCGCTGGTGCGGCCCGACGACCCCGAGTGGTTCGCGCGGGAGCTGGCCATCGCCGTCGCGCCGCCCTGGTGGTTCTGGCGGTTCGTCCTGCGCCGGTTCTCCTGGCTGGTGAGCATCTTCGGCCGGGTGGAGGTGACCGGGAGCATCCCCGAGGAGCTGCGCCGCGGACCCCTGCTCCTGGCCGCGAACCACATCGGCGACTTCGACCCGTTCGTCGTCGCCGTCGCCCTGCACCGGGTCGGCGTGATGCCGCGGATCATGGCCACCGGCGGCATCATCTCCGCCCCCGTGGCCGGGCCGCTGCTGGAGCGCACCGGGGCCATCCGCGTCGAGCGGGGCACGGAGCTCGCCCGGCACGCCGTGCGCGTCACCGAGGTGGCGCTGGTGCACGGCGGTCACGTCGTCGCCTATCCCGAGGGGCGGGTCGGCCTGGCCCCCGACTTCTGGCCCGAGCGCGGGCGGACCGGCATGGCCCGCCTGGCGCTGGGCCTGCGCGTGCCGGTCATCCCGGTCAGCCAGTGGGGCGCGCACGAGGTGCTGCAGTACGGCAACGACCGGGGCAAGCTGCGCACCCTGCTCCGGGCCCTGGTCCGGCGGCCGCGGCTCAGGGTGCACGTCGGTCCCCCGGTGCACTTCGACGACCTGCAGATGGGCCGGGTCGGCGACGCCAACCGGGCCCGCATGCGCATCGCGGCGGCGCTGACCCGCGGGCTGCGGCCGCTGCGCGCCGGCGAGCTCGACGGGCCGGCCTTCGTCGACCCGACCCGGCCCACCACCGCCGTCGCCGCCTTCCCCGGAGGCGTCGTGCCGGAGGACATCCCGTGACGACGTCGGCGCGGTGCTGGACCGCTCGC
This sequence comes from Blastococcus sp. TBT05-19, assembly GCF_003319095.1. GTDB lineage: Bacteria > Actinomycetota > Actinomycetes > Mycobacteriales > Geodermatophilaceae > Blastococcus. The sequence continues at coordinate 66,289 of NZ_QOHI01000004.1, forward strand.
GGCCGGGCTGGAAATCTGCCGCGGTGACCTCAGCCCCGCCCGCCACCCCGTCGGTGCCGCCGGTCGACCGCGCGCTCAAGCGCGAGCGGTTCGGCTGGTACTCCTACGACTGGGCCATGTCGGTCTTCAACACCTCGGTGACCACCGTCTTCCTGGGGCCGTACCTGACGGCGATCGCCGAGGACGCCGCAGGCCCTGACGAGCGGCTGTCGTTCCTCGGCCTGTCCATCGCTGCGGGCAGCTGGTTCTCCTACGTGCTGTCCGCGTCGGTCGTCCTCCAGGTGCTCGTGCTGCCCCTCACCGGCGCCATCGCCGACCGCACCGGCCGGAAGCGGGAGATGCTCGCCGGCTTCGCCGCGCTCGGCGCGCTCGCGACCACCTGCCTGTACTTCGCCGGCGACGGGCGCTGGCTGCTCGCGGCGGCGCTCTTCGTCGTCGCCAACATCAGCTTCGGCGCCGCCACGGTCGTCTACTACTCCTGGCTGCCCGACCTCGCCGGCCCCGACGAGCGCGACATGGTGTCCAGCCGCGGCTGGGCCTTCGGCTACGTCGGCGGAGCGCTGCTGCTGGCCGTGCACCTGGGCCTGGTGCTGAGCGCCGAGTCGCTGGGCCTGACCACGGGCGAGGCGGTGCGGATCTGCCTGGCGACGGCGGGCCTGTGGTGGGGCGCCTTCACCGTCTTCACGGTGTCCCGGCTGCGCAACCGGCCGGTCGCCGCGTCCGCCGTGCGGTCGGGCAGCAGCTTCCGGCAGCTGGCCACGACCTTCCGCGAGATGCGCGCCTTCCCGCTGACGCTGTGGTTCCTCGGCGCCTACCTGCTCTTCAACGACGGCGTCCAGACGGTGATCTCGCTGTCGGCGGTGTACGCCACCGAGGAGCTCGGGCTGGAGCAGTCGGTGCTCACCGGTGCCATCCTCATGGTCCAGGTGGTCGCGATCGCGGGCGCGCTCGGTCTGGGCCGGCTCGCGGGCCGCTACGGGGCCAAGCGGGTCGTCCTCGGCGCCCTGGTCGCGTGGATCGGCGTCATCGGTGCCGCCTTCTTCCTGGAGGAGGGCGCCGCGGCGCAGTTCTACGCGCTCGCCGCGGTGATCGGCCTGGTGCAGGGCGGCACCCAGGCGCTGTCGCGCTCGCTGTTCAGCCAGCTGATCCCCGCGGGCAAGGAGGCCGAGTACTACGGCTTCTACGAGATCAGCGACCGCGGGACGAGCTGGCTGGGGCCGCTGGCGTTCGGCCTGACCTACCAGCTCACCGACTCCTACCGGCTGGCCATCTTCAGCCTGGTGTTCTTCTTCGTGGCCGGCTTCATCGCGCTGGCGGCCCTGCCGATGCGCCGGGCGGTCCTCGCGGCCGGGAACACCCCGCCGGAGAAGCTGTGACCGCCGCCGGGACCGAGGAGACCGTCGCCCTCGTCGAGCGGGGCAGCGGCTCCGCTCCCCTCCCCCAGCACCCGCACCCCGCGGTGGTCCCGGCGTCGGGTGACCGTCGTCGGCACCCGGCGCCGGCGCACCTGCGGTTCTTCCACGGGCCGATGGACTGCGGCAAGTCCACCCTCGCCCTCCAGGTCGACCACAACCAGAGCCGGCAGGGCCGGCACGGCCTGCTGGTGACCCAGGGCGACCGGTCCGCGGCCCCGCAGATCAGCTCGCGGGTGGGCCTGTGCCGGGCGGCCGTCGAGATCTCCACCGACACCGACCTGCGGCTGCTGGTGCGCGACCGCTGGGCCGACGGCCACCGGGTGGACTACCTGATCGTCGACGAGGCGCAGTTCCTCTCCCCCGGGCAGGTCGACCAGCTGGCCGAGCTCGTGGACGAGTCGCACGTCGACGTCTACGCGTTCGGGCTGACCACGGACTTCCGCGCCCGGCTGTTCCCGGGCACGCAGCGGCTGCTCGAGGTCTGCGACGACGTGCAGCGGATCCAGGTCGAGGTGCTGTGCTGGTGCGGGCTGCCCGGGCTGCTCAACGCCCGGGTGGTCGACGGCGTGATGGTGCGCTCGGGAGCGACCGTCGTCGTGGCCGACACCGCTCCCCCGGAGCTGCCCGGAGAGGGCGGCGACACCCCCGCCGTCCGGTACCAGGTGCTGTGCCGGCGGCACCACGTGCGGGGCGAACTGGGCCCCACGGCGGCCGGCCCGGGGCAGCTCGCCCTCCCCTGAGGTCGCCGATGTCACCCCGTCGGGGGGCGGTGACGCTCCGGATCTGACCCCATGCGATGATGAGCAGCCGATTCGGCGGAATCTCTTCGCCTTTTTCGTCGTTTATCTCTCTGACTCCCCGTTCCCTGGGTAAGGCCCCGGGCGAACGGACGTCGAGTCCCTACCGATTCAAGACGAGAGGACGGTGTGCCATGGGTGAGCGTTCCTTGCGCGGCAGCCGACTGGGCAGCGTCAGCTACGAGACCGAGCGCAACACGGCGCCGATCGAGCGGCAGTACGCCGAGTACCGGTGCGCCTCCGGCCACCTGTTCACGGTGCCGTTCGCGGACGACGCCGAGCTCCCCGACACGTGGGAGTGCAAGTTCGACGGTTCCGCGGCCAAGCTCATCGGTGGGACCGAGCCGGCTCCCAAGAAGGTGAAGCCCCCGCGGACCCACTGGGACATGCTGCTCGAGCGTCGCAGCGTCGAGGACCTCGAGGAGGTCCTTGCCGAGCGCCTCGAGGTGCTCCGCGGCCGGCGGACCCGCGCCAGCTAGTCCGAGGTACTGCAGAACGGCCCCGGTGGAAACTCTCCACCGGGGCCGTTCTGCGTCCGCAGGTCAGGGAGCGGGACGACCGCCGGCGTCCCGCAGGACCTCGCCCTCGATGACCAGCGGCTCGCCGCGCTGCGGCGCCGGCCGCTCCCCCACCCCGGGTGTGCGGGTGCTGCGCACGTGCACCGGGCCGCGCAGGCGGTCGGGCAGCCGCGACAGCACGATGCCCCCGAGCGCCCGGCGCACGAGCCCGCGGGTGCCCGGCAGGAGGCAGAGCAGCCCCACGAGGTCGCCGATGAAGCCGGGCAGCACCATGAGCAGGCCGCCGGCGGCGACGAGCCCGGCGTTGCCCAGCTCGGTGCCCGGGTGGGTCCGGCTCCGTGCCCGCTCCCGCAGGTCGGCCAGCGCGCGCGAGCCCTGACGGGTCAGCAGCAGCACGCCCAGCGCACTGGTGGCCAGGGTGGCCAGGATCGTCCACCCCGCTCCGATCCAGGCGGCCACGGCCACGAACACGACCAGCTCCGCCAGGGCGGTCAGCCCCACCACGAGCTTCAGCCGCCGGCGCACCAGATCAGCCACGTCGGTCTCCCCTTCCGGTCCTCGCGCCCGTCGGCGGCCGTCCGCCGCGACCGGTCAGTCGGCCCGACCGGGCATCGGCGGCCGCACCCGGCCGGGCAGCAGGCCCGCGAGCCGGTCCTGGACACCCCAGACGGTCACGCGCACCCACGCCTCTCCAACGATCGAGCCGCTCATCTTGCTCCGGCCGTGCTCCCGTTCGGTGAACGTGATCGGCACCTCCACGACCCGGGCGCCCGCGCGCAGCGCCCGCCAGGCCCAGTCCACCTGGAAGCAGTAGCCGGCGCTGGACACCTCGTCGAAGGGCAGCCGGTCGATCAGCTCGGCCCGTGCGGCCCGGAACCCACCGGTCGCGTCGCGCAGCGGGAGGCGCAGCGCCCACCGGGTGTAGCCGTTCCCCACGCGCGAGAGCAGCAGCCGGTGCACAGGCCAGTCCTCGACCCGGCCGCCGTCGACGTACCGGGAGCCCAGGACCAGGTCGGCGTGCTCCAGGGCGGCCAGCAGGTCGGGCAGCTGCTCGGGCGGGTGCGAGCCGTCGGCGTCCATCTCGACCAGGACGTCGTAGCCCCGCTCCCGGGCCCAGCGGAACCCGGCCACGTAGGCCGCACCGAGCCCGGCCTTCGCGGTCCGGTGCAGCACGTGCACCCGCGGGTCGCGGGCGGCGACGGCGTCGGCGAGCGCGCCGGTGCCGTCGGGCGAGCCGTCGTCGACCACCAGCGCGTGCGCCTCGGGGACGCTGGCGTGCAGCCGGGCGAGGATCCGCTCGACGTTCTCCGCCTCGTTGTAGGTCGGGATGATCACCAGCACCCGGTCGGTCACGCCGTCGTCCTCCGCCGGCGCAGCAGCCCGGAGCGGACGACGACGAGCAAGGCCCCGAGACCCAGGGCCGTGAGCACCCACTCGGGGGCTGCACCCAGGCGCTGGGCCACCGTGACGTCGTCGCGCTGGGCGATCTCCTCGACGAAGGTGTCGGCGGTGAACAGCTCCGACTGCCGCGCCACGCTGCCGTCGGGGGCGACGACGGCGGAGATGCCGCTGGTGGCCACCACGGCGACCGTGCGGCCGAACTCCACCGCACGCAGCCGGCTCATCGCCAGCTGCTGGGCGCTCTCGTCGGTGTAGCCGAAGGTGGCGTTGTTCGTCTGGACGACGATCATGCCCGCGCCGCCGTCGACGACGTCCCGGGTCAGCCCGTCGTAGACGACCTCGAAGCAGATGAGGTCGCCGAGCCGTATGCCGCCGACGTCGAGGACACCCACCTCGGAGCCCTTGGCGAAGTCGCGCCGCACCAGGTCGACCTTCTCGCTGAAGAAGCGGAAGAAGCTGCGGGCGGGCACGTACTCCGCCAGCGGGACGGGGTGCCGCTTGACGTAGGTCTCCCCCGGTCCGGTCTCCGGCTCCCAGACGATCGCCGTGTTGCTGACGAACCGGCCCGGACCCTCGACGACCGCCCCCACGAGGACCGGGGCCCCGATCGCGTCGGCCGCCTGCTGGATCCGGCGGGCCGCGTCGGCGTTGCGGTAGGGGTCGATGTCCGAGCTGTTCTCCGGCCAGAGGACGACGTCGGGCTGCTCCTGCCGGCCGGCGGCGACGTCGTCGGCGAGGGCGAGGGTCTGCTCGACGTGGTTGTCGAGCACCGCACGGCGCTGCGCGTTGAAGTCCAGCCCGGCCCGCGGCACGTTGCCCTGGATCAGCGCGACGGTGGACGTCGGTCCGCCGTCGGTGAGCGAGGAGCCAGGGAGCGGCAGCCAGGCGACGGCGCCGCCGAGCGGCACGGCAACCGCCGCGGCGACGGCGAGGGCCGTGCCGCGCAGCGCGGGACCGCGGTCGACGCCCCGGAGGCGGTGCGCCGCGACGAGCGCCGCCGCGAGGAGCGTGCCGACGAGGGCGACGGCGAAGCTGACCAGCGGGACGCCGCCGTAGGCCGCCAGGGACAGCAGCGGCCCCTCGGTCTGGCTGAACCCCAGCCGGCCCCAGGGGAAGCCGCCGAGGATGAAGCGGCCGCGCAGCGCCTCGTCGGCGACCCAGAGGGCGGCGCCCCACAGCGGCCACAGCGGGAGCCTGGAGGTGGCGGCGAGGGCGGCGCCCAGGAGCGCGATGTGCAGCGCCTCGAACACGGCGAGGGCGAGCCACGGGAAGGGGCCGACGTAGATGCCCGTCCAGGACAGCAGCGGGACGAAGAAGGAGAGGCCGAACACCAGGCCCAGCCACAGGCCGGAGCGGGCCCGCTGCCCCCGGACGGCCAGCGACAGCGCCGCGGGGCCCAGGACGGCGAGCGCGGGCAGGCTGTGACCCGGGAAGGCGAGCACGAGGGCGAGGCCGCCGCAGATCGCCAGCAGCGTGCGCCACGGGAGGCGGGGCGCCCGTCGGCCGGGCAGCTCCCCGGCCGGGGCCGCGGCCTCTCCGGCGCGGGCCGACCGTGGCAACGTGCCCGTTCCCGGCCCGCTCTCGCCTGCAGGCACGCACTGCCTCCCGGATGCTGACGCCCGTCGGGGCGGATCGTCCCCGCACCGCTCGGGCGGGGTCCGGACCGCCGGTGGTGCGCGGTCCCGACCCAGCATCCCATTCCGTGCTCGCAGGCGGACGGGCGTAGGCGAGGCCGCCCGCACGGGTCGCGGATCTCCTGGCGGTCGGCGCCGGCGAATGCGCCACGGGGTCGGCGCGCCTTCGGGCCGGACGGCCGCTCGCGGGCTGCGAGCGGCGCGACCGTTGTCTGATGGCGCGGGTCCGCGTGGGCTCCGCCGGGGTTCCCGCGCTCGGCCTCCCCGGTGCGCCCGCCGCTCCTCCCCGGTCCGGCTCGTCGCGGGCGGCCGCAGCCGCACCGCGTCGACCGGGAGGTCCGACGCGCCCACCGGGAAGCACGGTGCGGTGCTTCCGGTCAGGAACTCCAGGGACTGTAAGAAGCGCACGCCCAGGAATCGAGACCCGGACGACCTGCGAGTCGGAGTGTGATCGGATCGTTACCCTTCGACGTCCCTCCCCAGGCCGGTTCTGTCACCCGAGCGGAACGCCGTCCACCAGCAGCAGGCGGCACTCCGGCCGCCCCCGGTCGGCCAGGACGCGGGACAGCCCGTCCGTCGTCGCCCAGAGCGCCAGGTCCGCCGGCGCCCCCGGGGCCAGCGGCCCGGCCGGGTGCTCGGCGCGGGCGGCGTACCAGCCGGCGTGGGTCGCCGCGTCGAAGGCGTCGAACGGCCGCAGCCCCGAGCCCGGGGTCCGGTGGTCGACGGCGGCATGCACCCCGCCCCACGGATCCAGCGGCGTCACGGGGGCGTCGCTGCCCAGCGCGAGGACGACGCCGGCGTCGGCCAGGTCTGCGAAGGGGTTGCAGGTGAGCGCCCGTTCGACGCCGAGCCGCTCGGCGTACATCCCGGAGTCGCCGCCCCACGCCGCGTCGAAGGCGGGCTGCACGCTGGCGACCACGTCCCAGGCGCGCATCCGCTCCAGCACGCGGTCGGACACCATCTCCAGGTGCTCGAGCCGGTGCCGGCAGGCCCGGACGGCCGCGGCGCCCAGCTCCTCGACGACGACGGCCACCGCGTCGAGGACCTGCTCCACGGCGGCGTCGCCGATGCAGTGGAAACCCGCCTGGACGCCGGCCAGCGTGCACGCGCGCACGTGCTCCACCAGCGAGGCCGAGTCGAACCGGAGGTGGCCCGCGGTCTCGGGTCGGTCGCTGTAGGGGGTGCCGAGCGCTGCGGTGTGCGAGCCGAGGGCGCCGTCGCAGAACAGGTCTCCCCCGGCGCCGGCCAGGCCCAGCTCGCGGACCAGGTCCAGCCCGCCGCGCTCGGAGAGCTCACCCCAGTAACCGAGCACGCGCGGGCCCGGGGTGGCCGCGGCCAGGGCGAGCAGCTCGCGCAGGTCGTCGGCGCTGGACACCTCGGGGCCGGCCATCTCGTGCAGGCTGCCGATGCCGAGCCTTGCCGCGGCGTCCAGGGTGGCCCGCTGGGCGGCCCGGCGCTGGACGCCGTCGACCGCGCCGTAGGCCGCCTGCCGGGCCGCGTGGTGGGCGTCGAGCCGGAGCCGGCCGTCGGGTGAGAACCCGGGCAGGTCCGCGATGCCGGGGATGCGGTCGAGCAGCGCGGTGGAGACCGTCGCCGAGTGCACGTCCACCCGCGCGAGGTAGGCGGGCCGGTCGCCGACCACGGCGTCGAGGTCCTGCCGCGTCAGGCCCCGCTGCTCCGGCCAGCCGGTCTCGTCCCAGCCGGTGCCCAGGAGGATGCCGTTCCCCGACCCCGACCCCGCCACCGCGCTGCGGACGGCGGCGACGGCGTCGGCAGCGCTCATGCTCGAGTGGAGGTCGAGACCCGTGAGCGCGAGGCCGGTCGCCGTCGCGTGCACGTGGGCGTCGACGAAGGCCGGGGTGAGCAGCGCCCCCTCCCCCGCGACGACCCGTCCGGCGGACGGCGCGTCGGCCGCGGCACCCAGCCAGGTGATGCGTCCGCCGTCGACGTGCACGGCCCGGCCGGGACGGTCGCCGACCGTGACGTCGGTGACGAGCAGGCTCATGCGGGCTCCTCCCTGTGCGGCCGTCGGGGTGATCGGCCCGGGTGAGGAGATCACGCTTCCCTCCCCGCCCGGCAGGAGGCATCCTTCGCGCCCATGGGCAGCGTCGTGGTGCAGATGTCGGTGTCGCTGGACGGCTTCATGTCCGGGCCCGACGGCGAGCTCGACTGGCACCTCGTCGACGAGGAGCTGCACCAGCACTTCAACGACGTGCTGCGCGGCGCGGGGGCCTTCCTCGACGGCCGGGTGAACCACGAGCTCATGTCCGCCTACTGGCCGACCGCCGACGAGGACCCGGCGGCCTCCGCGCCCGAGCGGGAGTTCGCCGGCATCTTCCGGGAGACGCCGAAGGTGGTCTTCTCCCGCACGCTGGCCGAGGCACCACCGGGCACCGAGCTGGTCCGCGACGTCGTCCCCGAGGTCGAGCGCGCCCGGGCCGCCGCCGCGACCGGGCCGCTGTACGTCGGCGGAGCCCTGCTGGCGGCCAGCTTCGCCGAGCACGACCTGGTGGACGAGTACCGGGTCTACGTCCACCCCGTGCTGCTCGGCCGCGGACGCCCGCTGTTCCCCGCCGCGGACCGCCGCACCTCGCTGCGGCTGCTGGAGACCCGGAGCTTCGGCAACGGGGTCGCGCTCCTGCGGTACGGCCGGTCGGACATGTTTGTCACCCCTCCGCCGCGGTAGCCCTGAGCGATGGGGAGCGCGGACGAGGTGGTGTGCACCGAGCGGCTGCGGCTGCGCCCGTGGAGCACCTCGCCCGCCGACCTCGCCCGCCTCGAGGACCTCTACGGCCGGGACGAGGTCACCGGCTGGCTGGGTGGCCCGCCCACGGTGTCGATGGCGGAGCTGGTGGCCCGGTGGCACGCCCTGCACGAGGCCGACGGGTGCCACGGCTGCTGGGCGGTGCAGCGACCCGACGGGGTGCCCGCCGGCACGCTGCTGCTCAAGCCGCTCCCCCACGGCGTGGGCGAGGTGGAGATCGGCTGGCACCTGCACCCCGACTCGTGGGGGCAGGGCTACGCCACCGAGGCCGCCCGGGCGGTCATCGACCGGGCGTTCGGGCTCGGGCTGCCCGAGGTCTACGCCGTCGTCCGCCCGGGGAACGACCGCTCGCTCGCGGTGTGCCGGCGGCTCGGGATGGCCCCGCTCGGCCGCATGCGCCACTGGTACGACGTGGAGCTCGAGGCCTTCCGGCTGATGGCGCCGGCCGTCGTGGAGTGACCGGTCAGCGGCGGCGCAGCCGGCCGGTGAGCTTCTCCAGCGGCGACTTCTTCGGCGCCCGGACCTCCTTGCCGGCGGCCCGGACGGCGTCGGCGGTCGCCGCCTCGTCCAGGGTGGGCGCGGTGCCGCCGAGGTGCGCGGGCACCCACCAGCGGTCCTCGTCGCCGGCCGGCTGGTCGGGGTAGGTGCGCTGCGCCTCGTCGAGGAGCGCCTCCATCGCCACCTTCGTGCGCGCCATGAGGGTCGCGACGGACTCCCCCGGCTCCGCCACGATCGGTTCGCCGAGGGCGACGGTCACCGGGACGCCGCGGCGCAGCTCCACCTTGTGGCCCTTGGTCGCCACCCGGTGCCCGCCCCACACGGCTGCAGGGATGATCGGGACGCCCGAGTCGACGGCCATGCGGGCGGCGCCGGCCTTGAGGGCCTTGACGGTGAAGCTGGTGCTGATCGTCGCCTCGGGGAAGACGCCGACGACCTCGCCGTCCTTGAGCGCGCGGACCGCGGCCTCGAACGCGGCGGAGCCGGCCTTCCGGTCGACCGGGATGTGCCGCATCGCGCGCATGAAGGGCCCGGAGAACCCGTGGTCGAACACCGCCTTCTTCGCCATGAAGCGCACCAGCCGGCGCTGCGGCAGCGCACCGAGGCCCAGGAACGTGAAGTCGAAGAAGCTGACGTGGTTGCTGCAGATGATCGCGCCACCGGTGGCCGGCACGTGCTCCGCGCCGCGCACGTCGAACCGGAAGCGGAACAGGCGGAACACGACGAGGGCGATCCGGATGATCGACCGGTACGGCCTGTCCCTCGGGTCCGGGGAGGCCCCGAAGAGTCTCGGACGGACCACGTCGCGCCAGCTCGCCGTGTACATGCGCGGAATCTAGCCGGTGGCCTCGGCGGTCGCCCGATCGGTGTCGGTGCCGCTGGTCGCCGCGACGGCCGCGCGGACGACGGCGGTGAGGTCCCCGGTCTCGCGGTGCACCCGGCGCTGGAGGTCCGCTCCCGTGCCTCGCGTCAGCAGCGCGCGGACCCCGTCGTCGACGGTCCGTTCGTCGCCGGCGTCCGCCAGGGCCGGGCGGATGTGGTCGACCAGGTCGCCCAGGACGTCGGCGGCGGGCGCGGGCCGGCCGGTGAGCGGGTGCACCAGGTCGCCGGACAGCCCCGAGCGGCCTGCGCGCCAGGCGGCCAGCCGCAGCACCTCGGGCCGCATCACGGGCTCCGCTCCCCCGGCGCGGGCGTCGCGGGCGGCGGTCTCCACCAGGCCCCGCACGACGCCGGCCAGCGTGACGGCGTCCTCGACGCGCAGGGCGACGTCGGCGGTGCGGACCTCCACCGTCGGCCACTTCGCGGAGAGCCGGGCGTCGAAGTAGACCATCCCGGTGTCCAGGACCGTCTCCGTCGCCAGCACCTCGTCGACGAGCCGGTGGTAGTCGTCGGCGTCGGCGAAGGGGCCGTTGGGGCCGGCCGACGGCCAGCGCTGCCAGACCTGGGACCGGAAGCTCGAGTACGCGGTGTCCCGGCCGCGCCAGAACGGCGAGTTGGCGGTCATGGCGGTGAGGACGGGCAGCCACACGCGGATCCGGTTCAGGACCGCCACGCCCTCCTCGTCGTCGTCCACCGAGACGTGCACGTGGCAGCCGCAGGTCAGCACGTCCCAGGCCGTCACGCCGAAGGCCTCGTTGAGCCGGGCGTACCGCTCCCCCTCGGTCTGCACCGGCTCGACGTCCACCGGCGAGGTGGCGAGCGCCGCGACCCGGGCGCCCACGGCGGCCGCCGCGGCGTCGGCGCGGTCGCGCCAGTGGCGCAGCTCGCGGCGGACCTCGTCCAGGGTGGTGCAGACGGGGGTGCCGAGCTCCAGCTGCTGCGCCTTGAGCTCGGGCATGAGGTGTGCGGTCGCGGCGGTGTCCGCGTCGCCGTGCTCCACGCGGTCGTGCTGCTCGACGTCCTCGCCCTCACCGGCCCGCGCCGCGACGGCGAGCGCCTCCGGACCCTTGGGCACCGGTACGCCGGTCGCGTCGACGACCAGCAGCTCTTCCTCGACGCCCACGGTTCGCACCGGTCCATGATCCGCGAGTGCTGGACCCGGACGCAGGCCCGGACGGGCCGGCTCACCCCGACGAGCACTGTGCGCCGGGATGTCCCCCTTGCCGCAGCGGCGCCCGGAGGGCGCCGTGACCCCTGTCTCGGCAGGTGACGACAACGAGGATGCGCGATGTTGTTGGGGATAACGGTAGTATTCGTGCATGTCCCGTGCGTGGCAGCAGCCGCTGCCCGACATGCCGGCCCCTCCTCCGCCGACGGCGTGGGCTCGGATCGCGGTGCCTCGCGGCTACGAGCCCCAGTGGCGCCGGCTGATCGACGCCGCCCTGGAGCTGGACCTCGGCCCCGACGACCTGGCGGCCCAGGGGCTGGACCCGCTCGCTCGCGCCCGGGAGTGGAAGCCCGCCACCATCGCCCTGTACAGCAAGGTCGCGCGTTACGGCGGCCTCGCCCTGCCGATCGCCCCCACCCCGGAGCCCGATCCCCAGGAGCTGGACCTCCGTCCGCTCACCCAGGTGCGCGGCGACGACCCGGAGCACCTGCGGTCGGTCGCCTGGTGCGCCCTGGCGCTCGGATGGCCGGCGCCGGTCGGGATGTTCCGCTCGCTGCGGCGCGACCAGGTGCGGGCGACCACCCGGCGGCTGCTGATCTCCACCGACGACGGCGAGTGGGCGGTCCCCGGGGCGCTGACGGCGTGGCACGCCTGGGAGGCCGCGCGCGACCGGTTCCCGGCACTGGCCGCGAGCCCGTGGGTGCTGCCCGCGTTGCGCCGTGGTCCGGGTCTGGACTCCCGCATCGGCGGCCGGCTCTCCACCCAGGCCCTCCAGACCACCTTCACCAAGCACGCCCGGAACACCATCCGCTCGCTCCGGGCGAGCGCCGCCCCGTCCCGCCGCGAGGCGGTCGAGGAGCTGGCGGCGGTCTACCGCGACCTGTCCTACGACTCCTACCGGCGGCTGGCCCTCGCGGCCGGCGCTCCCCCGGTGTCGGCCCGCGGGATCGTGCGGGCCACCCGTGTCGTGCACCGGTCGAGCGCCCGGGCGGCCCGGCTCGCGGGCTGACCCCCGCCGGTCACAGCAGGGTCAGCTGCTCGGCAGCCGCCTCGTCCGCGGGCGCCTCCTCCACCGAGGTCGTCCAGGGCGGTCGCACGCTGGGCAGACCGCCGGTGGGCAGGCTCCCCTCGGGGAAGCCGACCTCCTCGTCGCCCGGCACGCCCGTCGCGAGGGGACCGTCGACCTGCCGAGCGGCGCCGCCGGACTGCCGGTCCAACCCGTGGCGGGCGAGCAGCGGTGCCACCCGTGCCGCCAGCCAGGAGCGGTACTCGGCGGAGACGTAGGCGCGACGGGCGTACATCCGCTCGTAGCGCGGGACCAGTTCCGGATGCGCCGTCCCGAGCCAGGTCATGAACCACTCGCGGGCGCCGGGGCGCAGGTGCAGCGGGATGACGGTGAGGCCGGTGGCCCCGGCGGCGGCGACCGCCCCGATGGCGGCGTCCAGGCTCTCCTCGTCATCGGTGAGTCCGGGCAGCACCGGCGCGAGGAAGACGCCGCAAGGCAGGCCGGCGTCGGTGAGCGCGCGCACGAGGCCCAGCCGGGCGCGCGGCGAGGGCACACCGGGCTCGAGCGCCTGGTGCAGCCCGTCGTCCCAGATGGCCATGGAGACGCCGAGGCCGAGCGGCACCTGCCGCGCCGCCTCGACCAGCGACGGGAGGTCGCGGCGGAGCAGGGTGCCCTTGGTGAGGATGGAGAACGGGGTGCCGGAGTCCGCCAGCGCCCGGATGACGCCGGGCATCAGCTCGTAGCGCCCCTCGGCCCGCTGGTAGGGGTCGGTGTTCGTGCCGAGCGCGACGTGCTCCCGCTTCCAGGACGGCCGGGCGAGCTCCTTGCGCAGCACGTCGACCAGGTTCGTCTTCACCACGACCTGGGTGTCGAAGTCCTGCCCGGAGTCGAACTCGAGCCACTCGTGCGTCTTGCGAGCGAAGCAGTTATGGCTGATGACACCGTTCGCCACGAAGTCGCCCGTACCGGTCGTGATGTCGTACATCGGCACGTCAAGCCCTAATGCATCGATCGACAGAACACGAAGATCGGCGCCGCTCTTGACTGCAGCGCCTTCAACCATGCACTTCCGGCGAATTGCTGGATCAACAAGATGAACGAAGCGCATGTGCTCCGCCAGACCGCCTCTTACTCGGATGTCGCAGAGTCCGTTCGACCTGCGCCGGGGCTCCAACGCGGTGTCGAAGCCGAATCGTCTGAGGGCAGACTCGGTCCTGGCCAGAATCTCGGGATCCGTGTTGGTGATCCGGAGGATGTGTCGCGAACGCGTGCCTTCCGCATCGAAGATCCCAGCCAGGAAGCCACGCTGCCATGCGATCGATGTTTCGTGCGGCCATTCAGTCATCTCTCGGATGCGTTGCACGGCGGTAGCCGTCTGGATTCGGATCGCCGACATCGCCTGTCGGACGTCCGTAGCCTTAGCGAACTCGAAGCGTGTGGTGGGAATACCCTCACGCGCGAGATAGTCCGCAGTGCGATCTAGCCCTTCAGCGTCAACGAGAGCCAGCCGAAACTGGTGAACCGTTCCGACGCCGCCACCGAGCCTGTTGTACTGGTAGGTCTTGAGGAGTGCGTCTCCTCGAACCATGCCCGTCAGATAGCCCCGCCGATAGTCCGCGGTCACCTCGAGCGTCGTGACCGTGCGGCCGAACCCCAGCAGGTTGTCGTTCGTGGTCAGATACGGGCGCTGACCCGGGCCGCCCATTGCCCCAATGACATGCTTCCACCCTCGGCCAGTGAGAAAACGGTGATCCGCACTCGCGACGATCTCCGTCCCATCAGCGAGATTCACCTGGTATGCGGGCTTCACCGTCGACCAGTGATCGAGCACTTCCGTCGTGACGTAGTAGCGATATTGGCCACGCTTTGCTGTGCCGACGATGTGGTCGCCCACCCGAAGCTTGGCGATCGGCCGCTGGCTTCCATCGGCCATGAGAACCTGGGTGTCACCCGACACGCAGTAGGTACAGGCATGGCTGCAGCCCCGGTACGGATTGATCGTGTACGGGAACGGCATCGAGGAATCGCCGGGCACCGCGTTGAGCGCGCTGCGCGACCGCACCTCGTGGAAGGTCAGTCCGGGGAACTCCGGCACCTGCACGCTGCGCAGCAGCCCGCGGATGCTGGGCATGCCCGGCAGCGCCGAGGTGTCCTCGAGGTCCAGCCGTTGGGCGTCCCACCGCATGGCACCGATCCGAACACATGTTCGAGACGATGTCCAGCCCGGTCAGATGGGCGGGCGCGCCTCGAAGGACGTGGAGAGGACGACGGTGGTCCGCGTCGTCACACGCGCAGCCGCCCGGATGTCCTTGAGCAGGGCCTCGAGCGCGTCGGGCGAGGCCACCCGCACCTTGAGGATGTAGCTCTCCAGCCCGGCCACCGCGTGGCACTCCTCGATGGCGTCGAGGTGGGCCAGCAGGGCCGGTGCGTCGTCGGTTTGCGCGTCGCTCGGCGTGATCGACACGAACGCAGTGAGCGGGAGCCCGAGCTGCCGGGCGTCCAGGGTGGCCCGGTAGCCGGTGATCAGCCCCCGCTGCTCGAGCCGGCGCACCCGCTGGTGCACCGCGGAGACCGACAGCCCCACCTTCTCGGCCAGCTCGGTGTAGCTCGCCCGCCCGTCCCGGGCGAGTGCCGCCAGCAGCGCCCGGTCGACGTCGCCGGCCCCGGCCTCAGCCGGGGAGTTCGACGAGCTCACGGGGACCGTTGTTGAGGACGCGGACGCCGTCGTCGGTGCAGACCACGATGTCCTCGATGCGGGCGCCGACCCGGCCCGGCAGGTAGATGCCCGGCTCGACGGAGAAGGCCATGCCCGACTCGAGCGGCAGGTCGTTCCCCGCCACGATGTAGGGCGCCTCGTGGGTGTCCAGGCCGATGCCGTGACCGGTGCGGTGGATGAAGTACTCGCCCCAGCCGGCGTCGTCGATGACCTGCCGCGCGGCGGCGTCGATCTGCTCGCAGGTGGCACCGGGCCGCACCGCGGCGGTGCCGGCCAGCTGGGCTGCGTGCAGGACCTCGTACCACTCGGCGACCTCGGCCGGGGCGCTCCCGCCGACGACGTAGGTGCGCGTGCAGTCGGAGCGGTAGCCGGTCGGCGTCTCCCCGCCGATGTCCACGACGACGACGTCGCCGGCCTCCACCGTGCGGCCGGAGAGCTCGTGGTGCGGGCTGGCGCCGTTGGGGCCGGAGCCGACGATCGTGAAGTCCACCCCGACGTGCCCCTCGGCGAGGATCGCGGCGGCGATGTCGGCGCCGACCTCGGCCTCGGTGCGCCCGACGCGCAGCCACTCCCCCATGCGCGCGTGCACCCGGTCGATGGCCGCACCGGCCAGCGCCAGCTCCTCGACCTCGGCGGGGGTCTTGACCATGCGGAGGCGGTCGATGACGGGGCTCGCCACCTCGAGCGTGGAGCCGGGCAGCGCCCGCTGCACACCGAGGGCGTGCTCGGCCCAGGTGCGCGACCCCACCCCCACGCGGGACGGCGCCGAGCCCAGGCGGGCGGTCGCGGCCGAGGCCAGCACGGCGAAGGCGTCGTCGGTCTCGTCCCAGGCGAGCAGCTCCAGGCCGAGGGCCCCGGCCGGGCTCGCGTCGACCATCGGCGCCTCGAGCCGGGGCACCACGAGGAACGGCTCACCGGTGCGCGGCACCGCCAGGGCGGTCAGCCGCTCCATGGCGTGCGCGTCGTACCCGCAGAGGTAGCGCAGGTCGGCGCCGGGCGTGAGGACGAGGAGGTCGACACCGGTCTCCTCGGCGATCGCCTGCGCGGCGTGCACGCGCTCGACGGTGACCAGCGGGGAGGCCGACGCGCTCGGGTTCGTCACAGCGGCAGACTAGCCAGGGACCCCGGCTTCACCCGCACGAGTTCCCGGGCGGCTACCGTCCGCCGTCGTGACGACGATGCTCCTGGACGCGGCCAGTCTCTACTTCCGGGCCTTCTACGGCGTGCCCACGAGCGTCACCACGCCCGACGGGCGGCCGATCAACGCCGTCCGCGGGTTCCTCGACATGTCCGCCCGGCTGATCAGCACCCACGGCCCCGACCGCTTCGTCGCCTGCTGGGACGACGACTGGCGCCCGGCGTTCCGGGTGGAGGCGCTGCCCTCCTACAAGGCGCACCGCGTCGCGCCGGAGGGTGGCGAGGAGACGCCCGACGAGCTGGGCCCGCAGGTGCCGATCCTGGTCGAGGTCCTCGCCGCAGCGGGGATCGCCCGGGTCGGGGCGCCCGGCTACGAAGCCGACGACGTGATCGGCACGCTGGCCACCCGCGCCCGCGGACCGGTCGACGTCGTCACCGGGGACCGGGACCTCTTCCAGCTGGTCGACGACGCGCGCGGCGTGCGGATCCTCTACACCGCCCGCGGCATCTCCGACCTCGACTACGTGGACGAGGCCGCCGTCACCGAGAAGTACGGGATCCCGGGGAGGTCCTACGCCGACTTCGCCGTCCTCCGCGGCGACCCCAGCGACGGGCTGCCCGGGGTGGCCGGGGTGGGCGCGAAGACCGCGGCCGCGCTGATCAACGAGTTCGGCGACCTGGCCGGCATCCGGGCGGCGGTGGCACGCACCGCCGTCGCCAAGCCGCCGCTCACGGCCGCGGTGCTGAAGAAGCTGCACGCCGCGTCCGACTACCTCGATGCCGCGCCCGTCGTGGTGGCGGTGGCGTGCGACATCGACATGCCGGCGGTGGAGGGCACGCTCCCCCGGTCCCCCGCCGACCCGGACGCGCTCGCCGCCCTGGCCGAGCAGCACGGGCTGCAGTCCTCGATCAGCCGCCTGGGCTCGGCGCTGGGATGGGCGGCGTGACCGGCGCGGGGACGACGCCCCAGGTGTAGGAGCCGTCGAGCCCCTCGGAGTCGTCGATCTGGATCCACACGCTGACCGGCTCGCCGTCGGCCGTGACGCCGTGGCAGGTGTAGCCCTCCCCGGACGTGACCGGCATGTCCGCCGGGCAGTCCAGTTCCAGCGCCACGCCTCGCTGCTCCTCGTACTCGGCGGCGATGTCCCGCTCGACGACGGCGGGATCGAGCGGGTCTGGCCCCACGAACCGCGCGAGGAGGACGGGCGCGAGGGCAAGGGCGAGCACGACCCCGAAGAGAGCCCAGAGGCGCCCCATGCGGGGCGGACGGGGCACGGTGGTCACTACTCCGCCCATGTGTAGCGCGCCTCCTCCGCATCGGTGATCTCGATCTGGAGGGTGACCTCCTCGTCGTCCGCGGTGACGCCCGAGCACTCGTAGGTGGCGCCTTCCTCGACGGTCATCTCCTCGGTGCAGTCGAGCTCGACGGCCACGCCCTCGCGCTGCTCGAACTGCTCGGCGACGTCGCGCTCCACCGCGCTGCGGGACAGCACGGTGGCGCCGGTGGTCGTCGCCAGCACCGCGATGCCGGCCACGAGGACGACGGCGAGCAGGAGCAGCCCGACGAGCAGCCCGCGCCGCTTCTTCGGGGCGGGCTGGGGCGGCCCGTACGGCGTCCCGTAGCCGGGAGCGCCGTAGCCGGGGACCCCGTACCCGGGCACGCCGTGCTGCGGCGGGCCCTGCGGAGGCATGCCGTACCCGGGCACCCCGTACGGCAGCGGCGAGGGCTGGCCGAACGGCGGCCCGCCGTAGGGCTGCGTCTGGCCGTGCGGCGGCTGCTGCTGCCCGTGGGGCGGCTGCCAGGGCTGGGGCTGGCCGGGTTGGGGCTGCCACTGCTGGGGCTGTCCGGGCTGCGGCTGGCCGACCCACGGCTGCTGCGGTGCGCCGGGCGGCGGGCCCCAGGGCTGGTGCGGGCGCTCGACCTCGGGACGCTCGCCCCGCGGCTCGTCGTCGTGCGGGGGGTTGGTCATGATCGCTCCCGGAGTCGAGGACTCGCCCGGCAGCGACCGGGGCGCGGTGGATTCTGCCCCACCCGGACGCTGCGCGGCGGCGACGAATCGCTGGTCAGCCGCCGACGGCGACCGCCACCACGTCCCGCCGGATCCGGTCCACGGCCGCGCGCGCGGTGCGGGCGACCGCGTCGTCGGCCACCTTGCCCAGCTGGTCGAGGAGATCGATGAGCTGGCGGGTCCAGCGGACGAAGTCGCCACCGGAGAGCTCCGTGCCGGCCTGCTCGGCGCCGGCCAGCACGCGGTCGAGGCTCTGGCCGTCGGCCCAGCGGTAGGCGGCCCAGGCGAAGCCCAGGTCCAGGTCGCGGGTGGCCCGCACGCCGTGGTCGAGCTCGACGTCCTGCAGGCGGGACCGGATGCCGCGCATCGCGCCGATCGCGGCCGCGACCTTGCCCGCGGGCACCGCCGGGAGGCTCGGTGTGTCCCGTCGGGCCTCGAACACCAGCGTCGACACGGCGGCGGCCAGCTCCGCCGGGGCGAGGCCCCGCCACACCCCGGCCCGCAGCGACTCGGCCACCAGCAGGTCGCCCTCGGACCAGATGCGGGCGAGCCGGCGACCGTCGTCGGTGACCCGGGGGCCGCCCTCGACCCCGCCGACCTCGGGCACGAGGTACCCCAGCTCCTCGAGGACCTCGCAGGTGGCGTCGAACTGCCGGGCCAGCGAGCCGGTGCGGTCGGTCATCTTCCGGTGCAGCAGCTCGGCCTCGTGGCCCGCGCGCAGCCAGCGCTCGGCGGTGCGCACCCGCTCCTCGCGGTCGGGCAGCTGGTGCACCGGGTGGTTGCGCAGGGCCTGCCGCAGATCGGCGAGCACCGGGTCGTCGGCCGCCGCGGAGCGCCCCTTCTTGATCCGCCGGGCGCCCAGGTCGTTCTCCACGCGCGCGTTGCGGAGGGTGGAGGCGAGGTCCCGCCGCGCGTGCGGGCTGCGGTGGTTGAAGTTCTTCGGCACCTTCACCCGCGCCAGCGCCTCCACGGGGGTCGGGAAGTCCACCGAGCCCAGCCGGCCGGCCCACTTGTCCTCGGTGAGCACGAGCGGCCGCGGGTCGGCGAGGTCGGAGATCCCCGGGTCCAGGACGACGGCGAGCCCCTGACGCCGGCCCGACGGCACGCGGATGACGTCGCCGGGGCGCAGCGCCGCCAGCGTGTCGGCGGCCTCCATGCGCCGCTTGGCCTGCGAGTCGCGGGAGAGCTCCTTCTCGCGGTCGGAGATCTCCCGGCGCAGCCGCGCGTAGGCGCCCACGTCACCGCGGTCGGAGCGCATCTCGGCGGCCGCCTGCTCGGCGTCGCGCTCGTGCCGCGCCGCTGCCCGGGCCAGGCCGACGACCGAGCGGTCGGCCTGGAACTGGGCGAACGAGCTCGCCAGCAGCTCCCGGGCACGGGCCCGGCCGAAGGAGCTGACCAGGTTGACGGCCATGTTGTAGCTCGGCCGGAAGGAGGACTTCAGCGGGTACGTGCGGGTGCTGGCCAGGCCCGCCACGACCGACGGGTCCATGCCGGGAGCCCAGACGACGACGGCGTGGCCCTCGATGTCGATGCCGCGGCGTCCGGCCCGCCCGGTGAGCTGGGTGTACTCCCCCGGCGTCACGTCCACGTGCGCCTCGCCGTTCCACTTCACCAGCCGCTCGAGGACGACGGTGCGCGCCGGCATGTTGATGCCCAGCGCGAGGGTCTCGGTGGCGAAGACGGCCTTCACCAGGCCGCGCACGAAGCACTCCTCGACGGTCTCCTTGAACGCCGGCACCAGGCCCGCGTGGTGGGCGGCGAGCCCGGCGAGCAGGCTCTCCCGCCACTCCCAGAAGCCGAGGACGTGCAGGTCCTCCTCGGGCAGCGACCCGGTGCGCTCGTCGATGATCTGCGCGATCTCGGCGCGCTCGGTCTCGTCGGTGAGCCGCAGCCCGCTCATGAGGCACTGGTGCACGGCGGCGTCGCACCCGTTGCGGCTGAACACGAAGGTGATCGCCGGCAGCAGGCCGGCCTTGTCCAGCCGCTCGATGACGTCGGAGCGCGGCGGTGGCCGGAAGCGGGGCTTGTGGAAGCTGTCGCGGCGGGTGCTCCCCCAGCCCTCGAGGCGGCGCTCGTGCTCGCGGACGTACCGCACCAGCTCGGGGTCGACGACCGAGGCGCCGCGCTCGCGCGTGGACAGCACGCGGGGGGTGTCCCCCTGCTCGCCGGCGTGCGCGGCCGGGCGGAGCGAGAACAGGTCGAACACCCGGTTGCCGACCAGCATGTGCTGCCACAGCGGGATCGGCCGGACCTCGCTGACCACGACCTTCGTGTCGCCCCGGACGGTGACCAGCCAGTCGCCGAACTCCTCGGCGTTGCTCACCGTCGCCGAGAGCGAGACGAGGGTGACCGACGCCGGGAGGTGGATGATCACCTCCTCCCAGACGGCGCCCCGGAAGCGGTCGGCCAGGTAGTGCACCTCGTCCATGACCACGTAGCCGAGGCCGGCGATGGCCGGGGACTCCGCGTAGAGCATGTTGCGCAGGACCTCGGTGGTCATGACGACCACAGGGGCGTCGCCGTTGACGGCGTTGTCCCCGGTGAGCAGCCCGACCCTGTCGGGTCCGTAGCGCTCGACCAGATCGTTGTACTTCTGGTTCGACAGCGCCTTGATCGGCGTCGTGTAGAACGCCTTCCGCCCCTCGGCCAGCGCCTTGTGCACGGCGAACTCGCCCACCACGGTCTTGCCGGCGCCGGTCGGTGCGCAGACCAGCACACCGGAGCCCTCCTCCAGCGCCTCGCAGGCCTCGACCTGGAACGGGTCGAGGGTGAAGCCGAGCTCGGCGGTGAAGTCGGCGAGGGCCGGGTGGGAGGTCCGCCTGCGGGCAGCTGCGTACCGCTCAGCAGGGCTGGACATGGCCCCCACGTTAGCTAAAGGACCCCCTGCCCCCCACCGCTCGCGAGCTCGCGTCGGGACCCTGCAGGGGCCGAAAACCTCAGGGGCGGGCGGTGCCGACGACGCGGACGGCGCTTGCCACGCACTCGGTCACCGCGGGCAGCGGCGCCACGGGCTCGCCGTCGGCGTAGGTCGTGACGCCGGCGCAGTCGAGCTCGACCCGCCTCGCCCGGTGCACCGAGATGAGCGGGTGCTGCACGTGCGTGCCGTCGGCCAGCCGGGGCTTGGTCCGGATCAGCTCGAGTCGCGAGCCGGCCCCGACCACGGTGACGTCGAACAGCCCGTCGTCCGGGTCCGCGCTGGGGCAGATCTTCATGCCGCCGCCGTACCAGGGCGTGTTGCCCACGGCGATCATCGTGGCGGCCACGGTGCGCCGCTCGCCGTCCAGGGTCAGCGTCACCTCGTACGGGCGCAGCCGGGCCAGCTCCACGAGGACGGCGACGTCGTACCGGCGCGGGCCGCGCGGCCAGCGGAGCCGGTTGGCCCGGTCGGTGACGGCGGAGTCGAAGCCGCAGCACAGCACCGTCGCCCACCAGCGGCCGTCGGTGCGCCCGGCGTCGATCGACCGGCTCCGACCGGCCAGGACGTCGTCCGCCGCCGCGCGGGCCGCCGCCGCCGGATCGGCGGGTGTGCCGAGCGCCAGCGCCAGGTCGTTGCCGGTCCCGGCCGGCACCACCGCCAGCGGTACCGACGTGCCCGCGACGGCCTGCAGCGCGGCGTGCGCGGTCCCGTCCCCACCGACGGCGACCACCGCGGCGGTGCCCCCGGCGACGGCCGCGGCCGCCTGGGTCTCCGCCTCCGCGCCGGTCGTCGCCGGCAGCACGTGCGGGGTCAGCCCCGCGTCGCGCAGGGCACCGAGGACGGCGTCGGCCCGCGCGCGGGCGCGGCCACGGCCGGCGGCGGGGCTGACGAGGACGGCGACGTCCACCGGTCAGCCGCGCGGGATGGTCGGTCGGTCGACGGGCGCGTCCAGCGGCGTCGGCTGCGGATCCAGCTCCGAGGGCCGGGCGTCCAGCGGGGACGGAGCGTCGTCGTCGATCTCGTGGAAGGACTCGACGGCCTCGCGGCGGGCGCGGCGGCGGTCGACGAACCTGGTCACCTGGATGGCCAGCTCGAACAGCACGATCATGGGCCCGGCCATGAGCAGCATGGTGAACGGGTCCTGCGTCGGCGTGACGAAGGCGGCGAAGACGATCGTCAGGAAGAAGATCCAGCGCCGGCCCTTGGCCAGCGCCTCGTGGCTCAGCACGCCGACGAGGTTGAGCGCGACGGCGATCAGCGGGACCTCGAAGCTCACGCCGAAGGCGATCAGCAGCGAGAGCAGGAAGCCGATGTAGTCCGGGGCGGTGAGCGCGACGACGACGCCGTCGCCGGCCAGCGAGAGCAGCAGCTCCAGGCCCTTGGACAGCGACACGTAGGCCAGCACCGCGCCCAGCACGAACAGGGTGGTGGAGACGAGCACGAAGGCCACGCCGTAGCGCTTCTCGTTCCGCTTGAGCCCCGGGGTGATGAAGGCCCACAGCTGGTAGAGCCAGAACGGCGCCGACAGCACCGCCCCGGCCAGCAGCGACACCTTGAGGCGGATGAAGACGCCGCCGAAGACGTCGAGGATCAGCAGCCCGCAGCCGGTGTCGCCGTCGCCGTAGCGCAGGTCGGGCTCGAGGTTGCAGTACGGCGCTCGGATGAAGTCACCGAGGCCGTGCTCGTACCACCAGAAGGAGAAGGCGGTGCCGATGGCCAGGAACAGCAGCGCCTTGCCGACGCGGTTGCGCAGCTCCGCGAGGTGGGAGACGAGGGTCATCGTCGCCTGGGGGTCGCGCGGAGCGCGCCGGCGTCGTGCGCCGCGGGTCGCCTGGCTCACCGCCGTCCTGCCCGGTGCGGGGTGGGTCAGCGGGAGCCGTCGGCCGAGCGCGCCTGCTCGGCCCGGGCGCGCAGCTCGGCGGCCCGCAGCTCGGCCTCGCGGGCCTCGGCGTGCAGCGTGGCGCTCAGGTCACCGGACGCCGACGTGGTCGTCGCGGGGGGCAGGACCTCGCCGCGGACCGGGGTGCTCGTCGAGGCGGCGTCCTTGCCACGGAGTCCCCCGCCCGCGGAGTCGTCGTCCTTCATGCCCTTCATCTCGCCCTTGAAGATGCGCAGCGAGCGGCCGAGCGAGCGCGAGGCGTCCGGCAGCTTCTTGTAACCGAAGAGCAGCAGGATGGCCAGGATGATCAGGCCGATCTCCAGCGGGCCCAGGGAACCCATGGCACGTCCTCCAGATGTCGAGACTTCCGACGATGCTACGCCGGGGAGCGTTCGGCTCCCGACGGTCCAGCGGTTCGCCGCGCGGTGTTCACCGCTCGTTCGCGCGGGCCTCCCGCTGCGCCTTCGTGCGCTCGGCGGCGGCGACCGTGGCCTGCACCTGCTCGAGGACCGGGCCCAGGTCGCGCTGGCCGGCCTCCAGCTCCCGGCGCAGCCGGCCCATCCCCCCGACGACCCCGTGCACCAGGACGGCGAGGGCGACGAGCGCGACGACGGCCACGGCGAGGGCGATCCAGAGCAGCACGTCCCCGACCCTAGCGGCCGGCCGGCGCGGGCTCGATCCCGTAGCGGCGCAGCGCCTCCCGGGCTTCCGCGGCGACCTGGGCGCCCAGCTCGGCCGGCTCGTCGACGACGGCGTTGCCGCCGAGCGTCGCCACCAGCCGCCGGGCCCAGGCGAGATCGGCGGTTCGCACGGTGACCGCGAGCCCGCCCGGCGGCTCGTCGACCGGGCCGACGTCCTCCACCGGGTAGTAGTCGGCGACCCAGCGGGCCGCGCGGGCCAGCCGGAGCCGGACGGCGGGTGCGTCCTCCTCCGGCTGGTAGACGCCGTCGTCGCTGTTCCGGCTGGTCGCCTGGGGCGGCGGCGCGGCCGGCTCGTCCAGGACGACGACGTCGTCCACCCGGTCCAGCCGGAAGAGCCGGACGCCCTCGGCGCGGCGGCACCAGGCCTCCAGGTACCAGCGGCCGTCGACCAGGAGCAGCTGCATCGGGTCGACCGTGCGCTCGGTGCGCTCGTCGCGGGTCGGCACGTAGTAGTGCAGGTGGAGCGCGTGCTCCTGCTCCAGCGCCGCGCGGACGACGGCGAGCGTCTCCTCGCGGGTGTCCACGCTGACCGCGATCGGGGTGACCCGCTCGGCGGCGTCGCCGGTCGAGGCCGAGACCTTGGCCAGCGCCCGGCTCACCGCGTCCCGCTCGGCCAGGCCGGGCAGCTCCAGCAGGGTGCGGAGGGCGACGACGAGCGCCACGGCCTCGTCGGTGGTCAGCCGCAGCGGCCGCACCATGCCGGCGCTGAAGGTGACCCTGACGCGGTCGCCCTCGAAGGAGACGTCGATGAGGTCGCCGGGGCCGTAGCCGGGCAGGCCGCACATCCACAGCAGCTCGAGGTCGCTGCGCACCTGGCGCTCGGTCACCCCGAAGTCGCGCGCCGCCTCGGCCAGCGCCACGCCGTCGGGGCGGGCGGAGAGGTACGGGACGAGGGCGAGCAGCCGGGTCATCCGGTCGGTGGTGCCGGCGGCGCTCATGCCGTCTCCCCCATCGCGGCGAGGCGGGTCAGCCGCTCGACGACGGCGTCCCGCATGACGGCCGGTCCCTCGACCAGCACGTCGGCGCCGTAGGCGGCCAGCTCGTCGGCCAGCGCCCACGGCTCGGTGGTGCGCAGCTCGAGCCGGTCGTCACCGTCGTCCGCGGGCCCGAGCGAGGTGGCCCGCCGGCGCAGCCCCACGGCCGTGCCCGGGCGGGCCCGGACGACCACCAGGTGCTCCTCCCCCTCGACCTGGCGGGCGACGACGGCGGTGAGGTCGAGGTCGGCCGGCGGCTGGAAGGCGTCGGCGGGGCCGGTGGCCTTCGGGGTGCCGGCGACGCGGGAGAGCCGGAAGACCCGGTCGGCCTGCCGGTCGAGGTCGAAGCCCACGAGGTACCAGCGGCCGTGCCAGGCGACGACGCCCCAGGGCTGCACGTTCCGGCGGACGGCGGTGTCCTCGTCGGGGCGCCGGTAGTCGAACTGCAGCTGCCGGCGGTCGCGGGCAGCGGCGTAGCAGGGCTCGAACGCGGCCTCGCCGCGGTCCAGGCGCGGCTGGATGGGCAGCGAGCGGGACGTGTCCACGTCGACGCCGGCGGCGCGCAGCTTCACCAGGGCGCTCTGCGCGGCGCCGGCCAGCCGGGCGGACTCCCACAGCCGCAGGGCCAGGCCGACGGCGGCCGCCTCCTCGCCGGTCAGGTGGATCTCGGGGAGCTCGTAGTCGGCGCGGGCGATCCGGTAGCCGTCCTCGGTGTCGAAGACGCTGGTGCGCCCCGTCTCCAGCGGCACGCCCATCTCGCGGAGGTCGGCCTTGTCGCGCTCGAACATGCGCTTGAAGGCCTCGTCGGCGCGGTCGCTGCCGTCGTCGGCCTCGTACCCGGGCACCGTGGCGCGGATCCGGGCGGCGGTGACGAACTGCCGGGTGCTGAGCAGCGCGATGACCAGGTTGACCAACCGCTCCGCCCGCTTGGCCGCCATGCCCCACAGGCTAGAGGAAGGACCCCCTGCCCCCCGCCGTGCAGTCGGCCGCCGCCCAGCCGCGCGGCGGGACGCTCGATAGCCTGCCGGTATGAGCTCCTCCGCTGCCGCGCCCGTCTCCCGCATCCGCTGGCGACGCGGGACGGTGACCGCGACCGGGCGCTCCTGGCGGGACGCGCTGGAGCTGACCGTGGCGGTCGAGGGCGAGGGCGACCTGTCGGCGCTGGCCTACCCGTCGCTCGTCGGCGTGCCGGAGGTGGGCGACGACGTGCTGCTCAACACCACCGCACTGGCCCAGGGCCTGGGCACCGGCGGCTACGCGATCGTCGTCGCCGTCCCCGACCGGCTGCCGGCGGACCCCGAGGGCCCCGGCCACCTGGTCAAGGCCCGGTATACGCCGCTGCAGGTGCTGGTGCAGGGCGTCGACGAGCAGGACACCGAGCACCACGAGGCGATCGCCGCCGCCGACGACCTCGGCGGCATGCCGGTCGTCGTCGCCGACCTGCACTCCGCGCTGCCGGCGATCCTGATCGGGATGCTCGCCACCGACCCCGACCTGAAGGTCGCCTACGTGATGACCGACGGCGGGGCGCTGCCGGCGGCGTTCTCCCGGACGGTGACCGCGCTCAAGTCGTCGCTGGCCGGTGTCGTGACCGTCGGGCAGGCCTACGGCGGCGACCTGGAGGCGGTCACGCTGCACACCGGGCTGCTGGCCGCCAAGCACGTGCTCGGCGCCGACCTGGCGATCGTCACGCAGGGCCCGGGCAACCTGGGCACCGGCACGCCGTGGGGCTTCTCCGGGGTGGCCGCGGGCGAGGCGTGCAACGCGATCTCCGTGCTCGGCGGGCTGCCGGTGGGCGCGCTGCGGATCTCCGACGCCGATCCGCGGCCGCGGCACCGCGGGGTGTCCCACCACTCGCTCACCGCCTTCGGCCGGGTGGCGCTGGGCGGTGTCGCCCTGGTCGCTCCGCGCGGGCTCTCCTCCGAGCTCGGCGGGCAGGTGGACGAGGACCTCGCGAGCCAGCCGGAGCGCAACGTCGTCGTCTGGGTGGACACCGACGGGCTGGACGCGGCGCTCGGCCTCTCCCCCGTGCCGCTGCGCACGATGGGCCGCGGCCTCGAGGAGGAGCGCGCCTACTTCCTGGCCGCCGCGGCGGCCGGCCGCTACGCCGCCCTGCAGGTCCCCGTGCCGGAGGACGCCGCCGCCGCGGACACCGCCGAGCCCGCGGACGACGCAAAGGCCGACGGCGCGAGCAGCTGACGCCTCACATCGAGGCGATGAGCTTCTCCACCCGCTCGTCGACGGCCTTGAACGGGTCCTTGCACAGCACGGTGCGCTGCGCCTGGTCGTTGAGCTTGAGGTGCACCCAGTCGACGGTGAAGTCGCGGCGCTTCTCCTGCGCCTTACGGATGAACTCGCCGCGCAGCCGGGCTCGGGTGGTCTGCGGCGGCACGTTCTTCGCCTCGAACACCCTCGGCTCGTGGGCGACGCGGTCGACCTGGCCGTTGCGCTCCAGCAGGTAGTACAGGCCGCGGGTGCGGCTGATGTCGTGGTAGGCCAGGTCCATCTGGGCGATCCTCGGAGAGCTCAGCGAGAGGTCCCGCTTGGCCCGGTAGCGCTCGATGAGGCTGAACTTCGTGGCCCAGTCGATCTCGCGGTCGATGAGGCCGATGTCCTCGGTGTCGACGGCCTTGAGCACGCGGCCCCACAGCTCGAGCATCTGCCGGTGGGTCTCGCCCATGCCCTCGCGGTCGAGGAACTCCGAGGCCCGGGCGTGGTACTCGGCCTGGATCTCCAGCGCCGACATCTCCTTGCCGTTGGACAGCCGCACCTTGCGCCGGCCGGTCATGTCGTGGCTGATCTCGCGGATCGCCCGGATCGGGTTCTCCAGCGTCATGTCCCGGATGGGGACGCCGGCCTCGATCATCCGCAGCACCAGGTCGGTCATGGTGACCTTGAGCAGCGTCGTCGTCTCGTTCATGTTCGAGTCGCCGACGATGACGTGCAGCCGCCGGTAGCGCTCGGCGTCGGCGTGCGGCTCGTCGCGGGTGTTGATGATCGGCCGGCTGCGCGTGGTGGCGCTGGAGACGCCCTCCCAGATGTGCTCGGCGCGCTGGCTGACGCAGTAGATCGCGCCCCGCGGGGTCTGCAGCACCTTGCCGGCGCCCACGACGATCTGCCGGCTCACCAGGAACGGGATCAGGACGTCGGCGAGGCGACCGAACTCGCCGTGCCGGCCGACGAGGTAGTTCTCGTGGCAGCCGTAGCTGTTGCCGGCGGAGTCGGTGTTGTTCTTGAACAGGTAGATGTCGCCGACGACGCCCTCCTCGGCGAGGCGCTGCTCGGCGTCGACGACCAGGCCCTCGAGGATCCGCTCCCCCGCCTTGTCGTGGACGACGACCTCGCTGACGTCGTCGCACTCGGCGGTGGCGTACTCGGGGTGGCTGCCGACGTCGAGGTAGAGCCGGGAGCCGTTGCGCAGGAAGACGTTGGAGCTGCGCCCCCACGACACCACGCGGCGGAACAGGTAGCGCGCGACCTCGTCCGGGGAGAGCCGGCGCTGCCCCTTGAAGGTGCACGTGACGCCGTACTCGGTCTCGATGCCGAAGATCCGTCGGTCCACGATCCGAGACTAGGCCGCTGGAGGGACAGTGCGCTCTGTGGCGGGTCCGTCACCTCCGGCGCGTCACGACCGCTTCGCGTCGAGGTGCTGCAGCAGGTCGTCGAACGCCTTCTCGATCTCCTCGTGGTCGTTCTGCGCGGCGCGCTGCTTGCCGTGGATCAGCGCGGCGCGGTTCACCTTCCGGAAGTCGCCGTAAGGGAACCGGTGGCGCTTCTTGGTCTCCTCGGCCGCGTCCGGGTCGATCGCGAGGTGCCAGGACGCGTAGCCGTCCCAGCCGTGCGCCTCGATCTCGGAGTTCCCGTCGTCGGCCGACGGCGCGGCGTCCGACCACTCGGTCGTGTCGTCGACCGCGCCGTCGTCGATGAGCTTCCGGGCCTGGCGGACGGCGTCGGGGTTGAGCGTGTAGGTCGGCATGCCGCTCCCCCTACCCCCGGACCGGGGCCCGGCAGTCAGCCCTCGCCGCCGTCCTCCTCGTACCCGGTGTCGTACTCGGCGCCCCCGGCGGTGTCGGGGGCCGCCGGGTCCCCGAGCCCGGCGGGCGTGCCGGGAGCGGGGTGGCTGGGCGCGTGGGCGGTGGTGCCGGCCTCGGGCGCCTCGGAAGCGGCCTGCCCGTCGCCCAGCAGCGTGTGCAGCGCCGCGCCGACGACCCGGCGGAACGCGCGCTTGGGCCGCCGCCGGTCCAGGACCGCCACCTCGAGCTGCTCGGCGCTCAGCCGCGCGTGGGTGCCGTGCCCGGATCCGGCGGTGGCGGGGCTGACGGCCGACAGCGCGTCGATGCCGACCCGGAGCGCGTCGGCGAGGGACATGCCGGAGTGGAAGTTCTGCCGGAGGTGGCCGCTGACCGCCTCGGCCTGGCCGCCCATCACGACGAAGTCCGGCTCGTCGACGACGGAGCCGTCGAAGGTGAGCCGGTAGAGCTGGTCGCGGTCGGGGGTCTCCCCCACCTCGGCGACGCACAGCTCCACCTCGTAGGGCTTCATCTGCTCGGTGAAGATCGCGCCGAGGGTCTGCGCGTAGGCGTTGGCCACGACCCGGCCGGTGACGTCGCGCCGGTTGTAGGAGTAGCCGCGGACGTCGGCCAGGCGGACGCCGGCGACGCGGAGGCTCTCGAATTCGCTGTAGCGCCCGACCGCGGCGAAGCCGATCTTGTCGTAGATCTCGCCGATCTTGTGCAGCGTGGAGCTCGGGTTCTCGGCGATGAGCAGGACGCCGTCGGCGTAGGTGAGGACGGCGACGCTGCGCCCGCGGGAGATGCCCTTGCGGGCGTACTCCGAGCGGTCGCGCATGACCTGCTCGGCGGAGGCGTAGTAAGGCATGGTCATGGCTCAGGCCTCCCGGTCCATGGTGCGGCGGTCGGCGTCGGCGCGCTCGGAGACGATCGTGTCGGCGACCGCGGCGACCTCGGCGTCGGTGAGCCGGACCGCGCCCTCGGCGTCGACGCGGTAGACGATCGGATACAGCCGGCGCACCGGGTCCGGGCCACCGGTGGCGGAGTCGTCGTCGGCGGCGTCGTAGAGCGCTTCGACCACGGTGTGGACGGCGGCGTCGGCGGGCAGGCCGTGCCGCCAGGTCTTCTTCAGCGAGTTCTTGGCGAACAGCGAGCCGGAGCCGACGGCGGCGTACCCGCGCTCCTCGTAGTTCCCGCCGGTGACGTCGTAGCTGAAGATGCGCCCGGGCGCGGTGCTGGGTGCGGCGTCGAGGTCGAAGCCGGCGAAGAGCGGGACGACCGCGAGGCCCTGCATGGCGGCGCCCAGGTTGCCGCGGATCATCTGGGCGAGCCGGTTGGCCTTGCCGTCGAGGGACATGGTGAGCCCCTCGATCTTCTCGTAGTGCTCGAGCTCCACCTGGTAGAGCTTGACCATCTCGATGGCGATGCCCGCCGCACCCGCGATGCCGATGACGCTGTAGGAGTCGGCCGGGTAGACCTTCTCGATGTCGCGGCTGGAGATCAGGTTGCCCATCGTGGCGCGCCGGTCGCCGCCCATGAGCACGCCGCCCTCGAAGGTGACGGCGACGATCGTGGTGCCGTGGGGGGCGACGTCACCCACGGGCAGCTGCGGGACCGGGCGGCGACCCGGGAGCAGATCGGGCGCGCTGGACGCGAGGAAGTCGGTGAACGAGGACCCCACCCGGTCCAGGTACGCGGGCGAGAACCCGCTCCGGCCAGCCGACGACTCGCTCACGTATCCGCCTCTCCCCGCCGCCTCGCGACGGCGTGAACCACTGCTCTGCCGGGTGCCGTGCGCGCTGCTCGGACGCGGTCCCGGACGTCGCTGCGACCCTACCGGCGGTCAGCGCACTCGGACGGGTCGGACCGGGCCGAGGCCGGCCGTCGCGAACGTGGCGACGAAGTACTGGCGCAGCGTGTGGAAGGCGACGTAGTCGGCCGCTTCGCGCAACATCTCCGGGTCGTCTTTGAACTGCCCCAGTCCGCCGTTGCAGTTGAAGCACAGCAGGGCTCGTACCGCGCCGGTGGCGTGGTCGTGATCGACATGCGCGGCAGGCGCCGTCGCACAGATGGCGCACACCCCGCCCTGGCGGCGCAGCATGTGGTCGGCCTCGGCGGCGGTTATCCCGTAACGCCGCGTCAAATGGTAGGTGCGGGATCCGCCGACTTTTTCCTTCGCTGCGTGCCCTCGCACATTGTGGCAGGGCTTGCAGTAAGAGCCGCGCCCGGTCTTCGACGCCGCGGTTCTGACGAACTCCTCGAGCGGAAGGACCCGTTTGCAGTCCGCGCACCACTTGGATCCCGCAGGGATGCTGAGCCCGTGCGGAGGTCGGCGTTGCACGCGCGGACGACTCCGCCGCGATTCCCGACTCCGGGCGGCACGCTCTGCCAGATGCTTCCGGCAGTAGAAGGCCAAGCCGTCCCGGCTTCGCGCATTACTCGAGAATTCGGCGACCGGCCGATAGTCGTCGCAATCCTTGCAGAACTTCGAAGCCATTTATCAGTTTTGCACGACAGTATTCACTGGCCCCCTTTTTGTACATATGCCCTCACGAAGTCCTCGGCATTCTCCTCGAGCACGTCGTCGATCTCGTCCAGGAGAGAGTCGACGTCCTCGGTCATCTTCTCGTGGCGCTCGGCGACGTCGGAGTCGACCGAGGCCTCGATCTCCTCGTTCTCCTCGCGCGACCGCGTCGCCTTCTGCTGTCCGCCGGTGTCCCTGGTGGCCATGCCTTGCCCTCCGGTCCGTGTGACTGCTGCTGATCAGGAAGCTACTCGCAGGCACCGACATCCGGCGTCCGCCGACCGGGTGCCGAGGACGGGCACGCGCGCTGTGGACGACGCGCTCAGGGGCCGGTGATCGTGTCGACGAGCTCCTGCGCGGTCGCCGACGCCTCGAACAGCGCTCCCACGTGCTCCCGCGTCCCGCGCAGCGGCTCCAGCGTCGGGATCCGCACCAGGTTCTCCCGGCCGAGGTCGAAGACCACCGAGTCCCAGGAGGCGGCGGCGATCTGCGCGGGGAACCGCCGCAGGCACTCGCCGCGGAAGAACGCGCGCGTGTCACCGGGCGGGGTGACCATTGCCGACGTCACCTCGTCGTCGCTGAGGATCCGCTGCATCGCCCCGCGGGCGACCAGCCGGTTGTAGAGCCCCTTCTCGGGCCGCACGTCGGAGTACTGCAGGTCGACCAGGCGCAGCCGCGAGTCGCCCCACTCCAGCCCGTCGCGCGACCGGTAGCCCTCCAGCAGCCGCAGCTTCGCCGGCCAGTCGAGCCGGTCGGCCAGCCGCATCGGGTCGGCCTCCAGATCGTCGAGGACCGACGCCCACTGCCGCAGGACGTCGGCGGTCTGCTCGTCGCCCTCCCCCTGCCGCTCGACGAAGCGGACCGCTGCCTCCAGGTAGATCCGCTGCAGCTCGATGGCGGTGAGCTGCCGCCCGTCGCGCAGCCGGACCCGGTGGGTCAGCGACGGGTCGTGGCTCACCGCCTGCAGCTCCCGCACCGGCTCCTCGAGGGTCAGGTCGTTCGGGAGGGCCCGCGCCTCGATCATGGCCAGCACGAGCGACGTCGTCCCGACCTTGAGGTAGGTGGAGAGCTCGGCGAGGTTCGCGTCGCCGATGATCACGTGCAGCCGGCGGTACTTGTCGGCGTCGGCGTGCGGCTCGTCGCGGGTGTTGATGATCGGCCGCTTGAGCGTCGTCTCCAGGCCCACCTCGACCTCGAAGAAGTCCGCGCGCTGCGACAGCTGGAAGCCCGCCGTCCGGCTCTCGACGCCGATGCCGACCTTGCCCGAGCCGGCGAAGACCTGGCGGGTCACGAAGAACGGCACGAGCCCGCGGATGATGTCGACGAACGGCGTCCGCCGGTCCATCAGGTAGTTCTCGTGGGCGCCGTAGGAGGCGCCCTTGCCGTCGGTGTTGTTCTTGTAGAGCTGGATGGGGCTCGTGCCCGGGATCCCCGCCGCGCGGCGGGCCGCCTCGGCCATCACCAGCTCCCCCGCCTTGTCCCAGAGCACGATGTCGCGCGGAGACGTGACCTCCGGCGTCGAGTACTCGGGGTGGGCGTGGTCGACGTAGAGCCGGGCGCCGTTGGTCAGGATGACGTTGGCCATCCCGTGGTCCTCGTCGAGGTCGTTGTGGTCCAGCGCCTGCGCCGGGGTGAGGTCGAACCCGCGGGCGTCGCGCAGCGGCGACTCCTCCTCGAAGTCCCACCGCGGCCGGCGCGGGGTCGGGGCCTCGGCCACCGCCCAGGCGTTCACCACCAGGCTCGACAGCGTCGTCGGGTTCGCACCCGGCTGCCCGGGCACCGACACCCCGTACTCGACCTCGGTGCCCATGACCCGCCGAACGCTCATGACCCAACCCTAAGCGGGCCACCGACCGCCGGGAGGATGGGCGCATGACGCCGCCGCTCGGGCTCCTCCTCGACGTCGACGGGCCGGTGGCCGCCCCAGCGACGCGCACGGTGGCCCCGGCGCTGCTGGCCGACCTCGCCGCGCTGCTCGACGCCGGCATCCCCGTCGTCCTCAACACCGGCCGCTCGATCGACTTCGTCCGCGAGCACGTGCTCGGACCACTGGTCGCCGGCGGGCTGCCCGACCGGGCCCGGCTGCACGCGGTCTGCGAGAAGGGCGGTGCCTGGACGACGGCCCGCCCGACCGGTGTGGACGACGCAGGGCTCGACCTCTCGCTGCGGGTGCCCGAGGCCTGCTCCTCCCTGCTCGCCGAGCTGGCCGGCAGCTACCGCGACGCACTGTTCGTCGACGGCACGAAGCAGGTGATGGCGACCGTGGAGGCGCGCAGCGACGTGCCCCCTGCGCACTACCGGGAGAGGCAGCGCGCCTTCGACGCCGAGCTGCTGGCCGGGCTGACCGCCGCCGGCCTCGGTGTGCAGCTGGGCGAGGAGCGTGTCCCGGACGACGCCGGGCGCACCCCGTGGCGCATCGACCCGTCGGTCATCGCCACCGACGTCGAGGCGAGCGTCTCCGGCAAGGCGCTCGGCGCCCGGCGCGCGCTGGAGCTGCTCGCGGACGACGGCCCGTTGCCGACCGCCTGGCACACGGTCGGCGACTCCCGCTCGGACTACGCCATGGCCGACCAGCTGCACGAGCTGGGCCATGCGGTGACCCACGTCGACGTGGCCCCGCTCCCCCCGCTGCGCGACCGCCCCTATCCCGTCGTCACGGTGCCCGGGCTGGCCGACGCCGACGCCGGAGCCGCCCATCTGCGCTCGGTCCTCGCCGGCCTCCCCCGCTGACGTCGAGGGCCCGGCGCCGCAGGGGTGCGGTGCCGGGCCTCCGATCGGGTCAGAGGTACTGGCCGGTGTTCGTGGCCGTGTCGATCGCGCGGCCGGACTCGTTGCCCTTGCCGCTGATGAGCGTGCGGATGTAGACGATCCGCTCGCCCTTCTTGCCCGAGATCCGCGCCCAGTCGTCGGGGTTGGTCGTGTTGGGCAGGTCCTCGTTCTCCTTGAACTCGTCCACGCACGCCTGCATGAGGTGGCCGACCCGCAGACCCGACGTCCCGGTCTCCAGGTGCTCCTTGATCGCCATCTTCTTGCCGCGGTCGACGATGTTCTGCAGCATCGCGCCGGAGTTGAAGTCCTTGAAGTACAGGACCTCCTTGTCACCGTTGGCGTAGGTGACCTCGAGGAAGCGGTTCTCCTCGCTCTCGGTGTACATGCGCTCGACGGTCCGCTGGATCATCCCGGCGATCGTGGCTTCGCGGCTGCCGCCGTTCTCGGCCAGGTCGTCGGCGTTGATCGGCAGCGACGTCGTCAGGTACTTGCTGAAGATGTCGCGGGCCGCCTCGGCATCCGGGCGCTCGATCTTGATCTTCACGTCGAGCCGGCCGGGCCGCAGGATCGCCGGGTCGATCATGTCCTCGCGGTTGGAGGCGCCGATGACGATGACGTTCTCCAGGCCCTCGACGCCGTCGATCTCGCTGAGCAGCTGCGGCACGATCGTCGACTCGACGTCGGAGGACACCCCCGAACCACGGGTGCGGAAGATCGAGTCCATCTCGTCGAAGAAGACGATGACCGGCGTGCCCTCGCTGGCCTTCTCGCGCGCCCGCTGGAACACCAGGCGGATGTGCCGCTCGGTCTCGCCGACGTACTTGTTGAGCAGCTCGGGGCCCTTGATGTTGAGGAAGTAGGACTTCCCCTGGCTGGTGTCGTCGTCGCCGCGGACGGCCGCCACCTTCTTGGCCAGCGAGTTCGCGACCGCCTTGGCGATCAGCGTCTTGCCGCAGCCGGGCGGGCCGTACAGCAGGATGCCCTTCGGCGGGCGCAGCTCGTACTCGCGGAACAGGTCGGCGTGCAGGAACGGCAGCTCGACGGCGTCGCGGATCTGCTCGATCTGCCGCGACAGGCCCCCGATGTCCTCGTAGTCGATGTCGGGGACCTCTTCGAGGACGAGCTCCTCGACCTCGCTCTTGGGGATGCGCTCGTAGACGTAGCCCGAGCGGCTGTCCAGCAGCAGCGAGTCGCCGACGCGCAGCGGCTGGTCGGTGAGCGAGTCGGCGAGGTAGACCACGCGCTCCTCGTCGGTGTGCCCGATGACCAGCGCACGCCGGGTGACGCCGTCGACCGGCTCGAGCAGCTCCTTGAGCATGACGACGTCGCCCTGGCGCTCGAAAGACCGCGCCTCGACGACGTTCATCGCCTCGTTGAGCATGACCTCCTGGCCGACCCGCAGCTCCGCCACCTCGACGTTCGGGGAGACCGAGACCCGCAGCTTGCGGCCGCCGGTGAAGACGTCGACGGTGCCGTCGTCGTACCGGGTGAGGAAGACGCCGTAGCCCGACGGCGGCTGGCCGAGCCGGTCGACCTCCTCCTTGAGGGTCACCAGCTGCTCGCGGGCCTCCCGCAGCGTGCTGGCCAGCTTGTCGTTGCGCTCGGACAGGAACGCCGCGCGCCCCTCCGCCTCGCCGATGCGCTCCTCCAGCGCGCGCACCTGGCGCGGGCTGTCCGCCACCTTGCGGCGGAGCAGTCCGATCTCCTCCTCGAGGTAGGAGATCTGGGTGAGCAGCGCAGCGACGTCACGCTCGCGCCGCGCGTTCGTCTCGTCCGGACCCAGGCCCATCGCGCACCTCCGCACTTCCGGGGAGCCAGGACGCAAATCTATACACGCGGAACGACAGTTCGCCGTCGCCTCGCCAAGGCCCGGACGGGGTGCTAGTGGGCCTCTCAGTACTTCTGCGCGCGCCGCTGGCGGATGGGGGCCACGGTCCCGGCAGCC
Organism: Blastococcus sp. TBT05-19; assembly: GCF_003319095.1. Classification (GTDB taxonomy): domain Bacteria; phylum Actinomycetota; class Actinomycetes; order Mycobacteriales; family Geodermatophilaceae; genus Blastococcus. Next base: position 101,950 of record NZ_QOHI01000004.1, read on the forward strand.
AGCCGGCGGCAGGTGACCAGGAAGGCTGTGTGGGCGACCATCCGGTGCTCCGGGCGCACCGCGAGGCCCACGGCGTGCCACGGGCGCAGCAGCGACTCCCAGGCGTGCGGCTCGGTCCAGACGCCCTGCTCCCGGAGCGCCTCGACGTAGGTGGACAGCTGCGTCGTGGTCGCGACGTAACCGACGAGGACGCCGCCGGGCCGCAGCGCCGCGGCGACGGTCGGCAGGACCGCCCACGGCTCGAGCATGTCGAGGACGACGCGGTCCACGACCTCCTCGGCGGGGTGGTCGGCCAGATCGCCCTGGCGCAGGCTCCAGTTGGCCGGGACCTCGCCGAAGAACGCGCCGACGTTGGCACGGGCGACGTCGAGGAAGTCCTCGCGCCGCTCGTAGCTGGTGAGCGAGCCCTCCGAGCCGACGGCGCGCAGCAGCGAGCAGCTCAGGGCGCCCGACCCCGCACCGGCCTCCAGCACCCGCATGCCGGGGCCGACGTCGCCGAACCCGACGATCTGGGCGGCGTCCTTGGGGTAGATGACCTGCGCGCCGCGCGGCATGGAGAGCACGTAGTCGGCCAGCAGCGGGCGCAGCGCCAGGTAGCCGGTGTTCGCCGTCGAGTGGACGACGGAGCCCTCGGGGGCGCCGATGAGGTCGTCGTGCTCGATCGCCCCGCGGTGGGTGTGGAACTGCTTCCCGGGCGTGAGGACGACGGTGTGGTGGCGGCCCTTGGGGTCGGTGAGCTGCACCCGGTCGCCGGCGACGAACGCACCCTCCACCGGCTCCGCACGCTGGGCGGGGACCTCCTCGGCCGCGTCCTCCGGCGCTGGCGCCGGGATCTCCTCCGGCGCGGGCTGCGCCTCCTCGACGACGTCGGTTCCCGGCTCCTGCTCGCTGTCCACGGACGGTCAGCGTACGGACGGTGCCGGTGTGACCCGGAACGCCGATCGGCGCGGGCGCTCGGAACTGTCGGAGGGGCGACCTAGCCTCGGACCCATGACGGCGATGGTGCAGACCGAACCCCGGGCCGACGCCTCCGCGGCAGCGGTCGCTCCGCCGGTCGAGGAGACCGCGGCGCCCCGTCGTCCCTCGCTGTCCCCCAGCCGCGCGGCGGACTTCAAGACCTGCCCGCTGCTCTACCGCTTCCGCACCATCGACCGGCTGCCCGAGAAGAAGAGCCTGGCGGCCGTGCGCGGCACGCTCGTGCACTCCGTCCTGGAGCGGCTGTACGACCTGCCGCCCGCCCAGCGGACCCCCGAGGGGGCCCTGGAGCTGCTGGAGCCGGCCTGGTCCGAGCTGCGCGAGGAACCGGGCATCGCCGAGCTGTTCCAGGTCGCCGACGACGCCGGCGCGGAGACCGACGTCAACGCGCCGGAGTCGGTTGAGGCGTGGCTGGCCTCGGCCGGGAAGCTGGTCGAGAAGTACTTCACCCTGGAGGACCCCCGCCGCCTGCAGCCCGAGGCGCGGGAGGAGCTCGTCGAGGTCACGCTGCCCGACGGGCTGCTGCTGCGCGGCTACGTGGACCGGCTCGACGTCGCCCCGAACGGCGCGCTGCGGGTGGTCGACTACAAGACCGGCTCGATGCCGCGCGAGGCGTTCGAGTCCAAGGCGCTGTTCCAGATGAAGTTCTACGCGCTGGTGCTCTGGCGCACCCGCGGCGTGGTCGCCGCGCAGCTCAAGCTGATCTACCTCGGCGGCAGCGGTGACGCGTTGACCTACGCCCCGGAGGAAGCCGAGCTGGTCCGCTTCGAGCGGACGCTGCTGGCGATCTGGTCGGCCATCGAGCGGGCCGTGGAGACCGGTGAGTTCCGGCCCAACAAGACGCGGCTCTGCGGTTGGTGCGACCACCAGGCGCTGTGCCCGGAGTTCGGCGGCACTCCCCCGCCGTTCCCCGCCGAGGCAGCCGCGGCGGCCGGCTGGCGCACCACGCTGCCGGTCTCGCCGGACTGACGGGGCCGCTGCGGCCCGGGCGCGCGTCGATGCCGCCTGGACCACCAGCGCCTGGGACACACTCCGCACCATGTGCGTCGCGGAACGCCTCGCCGTCCTGACCGCAGTGGACACGGCCCTCGCCGACCTGCCGCGACTGATCGCCGTGCTGTCCGACGCCGAGGACGACGCCGACGCGCTGCGGCGGCTGGGCCACGCCTACGACCTCACCGAGGTCCAGGCCCAGGCGGTGCTCGACGGCCAGTTCCTCCTGCTGTCCCGCCGCCACCGCGCCCGGCGCGCCGCCGAGATCCAGGCGCTGACCGAGGGGCTCGCCGGCGTGTGGGACCCGCCGCTGCACGTCCAGGCGGTCGTGCACTCCCCCACCGACGTCCGCGTCGTCCTCGCCGACGAGGAGCACCGGGTCCGCGGCACCGACCTGGAGGACTCACTGGACCGCCTCGTGCAGCTGGTCCGCGAGCGGCTGGCCGGCCCGCGCCGCCGCCGGGTCGTGATCACCACCGGCCTGGTCGACGGGCCGGTGCGCATCGAGCTGGACCCCACGGGGAACGTGCGATTCCGGCACGCCGACGAGGAGCCGGGGCCGGTCGTCAGCCCGTGACGCCGTCCAGCAGCTCCCGGGTGGCGTCGGCGTGGCCGGCGTGCCGGGCGGTCTCCTCGACGAGGTGGATCAGCACCCACCGGAGGTCGCGGCCGCTGTCGTCACGGGCCGGCGCGGTGATCGGCAGTAACCGCACCACCCGTTCCGTCGTGCGCGCCCGCTCCCGGTAGGCGGCCACCACGCCGGCGACGGTCAGCTCCGGGCCCGGCGCGAACTCCGCCTCGCTGCGGCTCGTGGCGCCACCCAGCATGGTGCCCTCGATCCAGCGCCACTCCACGTGCGTGAGGTGGTGGACGATGCCGAGCAGCGGGATGAGCTTCCCGTCGGGCCGCCACCGCGCCCGCTCCTCGTCGAGGTCCTCCACCTTCCGGAGCACCGACGTGCGCAGGTGGTCCAGCCACGCCAGCAGCAGCTCGCGCTCGTCGGCGAGCGGCGCGGGGTCCGGCAGGTCCTTGAGGACGGGCATGCCCGGAGGCTAGCCACGGCTCCCGACGGTTCAGGCCGGCGCGGAGACGCCGTCGCCCGCCGCCCGCACGTCGGCCAGCTCGGCCAGCCCGACGCCGGCGAGCGTCTCCCGCAGCGTCAGCCCCGGTGCCGGCGGCACCGGCTGCAGCGCGGGCACCCCGAGCACCGCCATCCCCGCGGCCAGCCCGGAGGTGACGCCCACGAGGGAGTCCTCGACGACGACGCAGGACGACGGCTCCACGCCGAGCGCGGCGGCCGCCTGCAGGTAGGGCGCGGGGTCGGGCTTGCGCGCCGCGACCTCGTCGCCGCAGACGGTCAGGTCGAACGGGTCGCCCCCGAGATCGGCGGTGATGCTGTCGAGCACGATGTCGGCCAGCCGGCGCGGCGTCGTCGTCACCAGCGCGGTGCTGAGCCCTGCCTCGCGGACCGACTCCAGCAGCTCGCGCGCGCCCGGCCGCCAGGGGATGCCGGTGGCCATCAGCTCGCCCGCCCGGTCCTCCACCCAGCGGGCGTCGGCGAGCAGCTGCTCCTCGGTGCGCTCGACGCCCAGATCGGCGTAGAGGACCTCCATCGAGCGGCGCATGGACGTCCCCACCGTCGCGGCCCGCGCCTCGGGCGACATGACGCCGCCCAGGGAGCCGGCCAGCTCGAACATCGCCTCGCCCCAGTACTCCTCGGTCTGGACGAGGGTGCCGTCCATGTCGAACAGGACGGCGGCGAGATCGGACGGCATGTGGACGGCTGTTCCCTCTGGTCGTGGCCCCCCGGTCGGCGGGTGGACTCCGGCTCCGAGTGTCCCAGCCGGGACACCGCGCCTCCCTCGTCGGGGGTAGGTCGCGGGAAAGGTGCTGCCCGTCCCTTGAGCATCTGCTAACCCGCGACGATGACCGGCGGGTGAGGACTTCCACGGCAGAGCCGGTGGTGCGCGACCTCGCCTCTCCGCGGGCGATGGCGCACACGCTGGCGCTGTTCTTCGTCGCCGGTGGCGCCGCGGCCGTGCTGGCCGCCGGTGGCGGGGCCGACCAGCCGGGGCGCCGGTGGGTCGTCGCCGGGGCCGGCCTGCTGGCGCTGACGGTCGGCTCGGCGCTGTTCCGCTGGGGCGTCGCCCTCCCCCGCGTGGTCCTCGGCGGCCTCGTCACGGTGGGCTGCGCGCTGATCAGCCTCGTCGTCCTCGTCAGCCCCGACCCGACCACCGCCGTGGTCTGCGCGTCGATCAGCGCCTTCGTGGGCGTCATGGCCTGCTTCTTCGCCGACCACCGGGTCGCGGTCGGCCACGTGGTCACCGCCGTCGGCGGCACCTCCGCGGCGCTGCTGCTGCGCGGTGACGCGCCGGCCGCCTGCGCCGGTGCGCTGGCGGTCGTCGTCGTCACCCTCGCCGTCGTCACCCGGACCCTGGTCCTGCGGGCCTCGGACGCCGGCTCCGACGCCCTCACGGGCCTGGCCAACCGGCGCGGGTTCGACGAGGCGCTCGACGAGCACACGCGGCGTTCCGACGTCAGGTTGGCGGCGGGCCTGCTGGACCTCGACCACTTCAAGCAGATCAACGACACCGACGGTCACGAGGCCGGGGACCGGCTGCTGCGCCGGGTCGCCGACTGCTGGCGGCAGGCGCTGCCCACCGGGGCGATGCTCGCCCGGCACGGCGGCGACGAGTTCGCCCTGCTGATGCCGGGGCTGTCCGGCCCGGAGGCGCTGGCCCTGGTCCAGCACCTCTGCTCCCTGGTGCCCGACGTCAGCGTCTCCGCCGGCGTCACCGAGCGCTGCTCCGGCGACACCGCCGCGCAGCTGATGCGCCGCGCCGACCTGGCGCTCTACCAGGTCAAGGCGGCAGGCCGCGGCGCGGCGGCGCTGCACACGGCCGACGCCTGACCGGTCAGGCCGCGCGCGTGTCCACGAGCCGCGCGAAGGCGATGACGTTGTCCTCGTAGCTGCGGGCACCGGAGTCGAAGTCGCCGCCGCAGGTGATCAGCCGCAGCTGCGCGTCGTCGGTGTTGCCGTAGACCTCGATGGTCGGGAACTCGTCCTTGGGGTGGCGTTCCACCCGGTCGACGGCGAACACCGCCACGGTGCCGTCGGCGCGGGTCACCGTCACCTCGGCACCGGGCTCGAGGGCGCCGAGGTCGAAGAAGATGCCGGGTCCGTGCTCGGCAGAGTCGACGTGCCCGAGGATCGCCGAGGGGCCGACGGCTCCCGGCGCGGGGCCGCGCTCGTACCAGCCGGCCTGGTCGTCGGGTCCCAGGGGCGGGACCTCGACGGTGCCGTCGTCGTTGAGCCCGAGCCGCAGCAGGTCGCTGGTCACCCCGATGGACGGGATGCCGATCGAGACCGGCTCGGCCACCTGGTCCTGCGGGGGTGCCGCCTCATCCGCCGGCTCCTCGCTCGGAGATGGGCCGGCGGGCACGCGGTCGACGGGCGTCTCGCTGCCGGTCGCCGCCGCAGGCCGCGGGGCCTCCTGCTGCCCGGTCACGGCGACCGCGACGGCGACCACCGCCACGAGGACGAGGGCGACGGCCAGCGCCGCCCAGGTACGGGCGCTCGGGCGTCGGCCGGTCTGCTCGGTCACAGCGGTCCTTCCGGGGTGTTCCGGGGTGGGGGTGCGGGTCGGGGTCGTGCGGGAGGGAGATCCCTCCCGCACGACCCCGTGCCGGATCAGGCCTGCTCGGCCTGGCGACGGCGGTAGGCGACAGCACCCGCCGCAGCCGCACCGGTCAGCGCGACGGCGCCGATGCCGAAGGCGGCCTGGTTCTCGGTGCCGGCGGTGCTACCGGCACCGGTCTCGGCGCCGCCCTTGGGCGCGGTGCCCATCTGCGCGGTGTCCAGGGCGCCGCACGCGACCGGAGCGGTAGCCTCCATGGGCAGCTTCGGGTCGAGGTCGCTCTTGACGTCGCCGTCGTACGTGCCGCTGCCGTTCTGGTCGAAGCCGTGCAGCACCAGGACGGCGGTGCCGGCCTCGAACGCCGCGTGGACGTCCGGGGTGACCTCGAAGGTGCGGTTGTAGCTGATCGAGCCACCCTCGGCGGTCGGGAAGCGGTCGACGGCCAGGCCGCTGTCGGGGCTGGTGTCGCCGGTCGTGGTCAGCGACGTGCCGATGGCGCCGTAGGCGGCCGTGCCCTCGCTCGTGCTGAGGAAGGCGTCCCCGTCCTTGTTGTCAGCGTCGGTCGGGCAGGTGCCCTGCGCGCCGATGTGGAAGTGCTGGGCGTGCGGTGCCCCCGCCAGCAGCCCCTTCGCCTCGATCACGACGGTCGCGGTGTTGCCGTCCAGCGTCACCATGCCGGTGCCCGTGACGCCCGACTTGTTCAGGGTGCCCAGAGAGGCCTGGTAGCTGCTGCTGCCCTCGTGGGCGGAGGCCGTGGACATGGCCATGAGCGGGAATGCCGCGGCGGCGATGGCGACCGTCGGAAGTGCGAATGCCTTGCGCATGGAGTGCTCCTGTTCGGTGGAGGGACCGGATCAGCGGACGGCTTCCCAGGCGGGGATCGTGTCCCGCCGCCGCTGTGACCCGCTCCTCATTCGGCACCGACCAGGGGTTCGGTTCGGTCACAGTCGAAAAAGATCGCGACCGGCCCGTCCAACCGGGATCGCGGTCGGTTCCGAATGCCTGGCATGACCGTTCCGCCCGCTGCCGGTGCCCCGCCCGTCCGTCGGGCGGTCCTCGCCCTGCTCGGTGCGGCGGCGAGCCTGCTGCTGCTGGGCATCGGGGCCCCGCCGGCGGCGGCGCACGACGGGCTGGTGGGCAGCAGCCCGGCCGCGGAGGGCTCCCTGCCGACGGGACCGGCCGCGGTGGAGCTGGAGTTCAGCGCCGAGCCCCTGCCGCTCGGGACCGAGGTCCTCGTCGCCGGCCCGGACGGCGGCCCGGTGTCCGAGGGCCCCGCCGAGATCCGCGGCACCACCGTCGTCCAGCCGCTGACCGACGGCCTCGCGGCGGGCGCGTACACCGTCGATTGGCGCAGCACCTCCTCGGACGGCCATCCGCTGTCGGGGACGTTCGGCTTCACCGTGACCGAGGGCGCCGCCGCTGCGTCGCCCGGCACCCGGCCCGCCGCGGCCGCCGAGACAGCCGCCGGGGACGACGGCGGCTTCCCGGCCTGGCCGGTCGCGGGTGCGGCCCTGCTCGCCGGGATCGCGGTCCTGGCCGTCCGCCGCTGGCGGAGAACCGCGTGAGCATCCGCGAGCCGGACGTCGCGGCCCCCCCGGCCTCCTCGCCCACCGCCACGCCGCTGTGGGCCCGGCGGCCGGTGCTCGTCGTCGCCGGAGCAGTGGCGCTGACCGGCGTCCTGCTGTGGGCCTACGCGGTCGGTGGCGCCGGTCCGTCGGAACCGTCCGGTGGATCGACGGCCCGGTTCGCTGCCGTGGCCACGCTGATCTCCCGCATCGCCGCGGTGGGCACGGTCGGTGCGCTCCTCGCCGCCGCGGTGCTCCTGCCGGCTCCGGGCGGCCGGCTCTCACCGGCGGCCAGACGTGCCACCATGGCCGCCGCCGCCTGGTCCGCGGGCTGGGCGGTGGCGACCGGGATCGGCGCCTACCTGAGCACCTCGGTCCTGGTCGGGGTGGCGCCGACGTCCCTGCCCTTGTCCTCGCTGCAGGTGTTCCTCCTGCAGACCGGCGCCGGCCGGTCAGCCCTGGTCGTCGCGGTGCTCACCGCCCTGATCGCCGCCACCGCTGGACGCTGCACCACACCTGCGGCCGCCCGCCTCCTGCTGGGCGCCGCCCTGGTCGCGCTCGTGGTCCCGGTCGTCCTCAGCGGGCACTCCGCCGCCGACGACCACCTGGTGACGGTGACGACGCTCGCCGTCCACGTCACGGCCGCGACCCTCTGGATCGGCGGCCTGCTGGCGGTGCTCGTCGCCGGGCGGGGAGCGGCGGACCCTGCGGTCGGCCGCTACAGCGCGCTCGCCCTCGTGTGCTTCGGAGCCACCGCGGCCTCGGGCGCGCTGGCCGCGTGGCTCCTCCTGGCCGGCAGCGACGGGCTGGGCGCTGCGGTGGGCACCGGTTACGGGTGGCTGCTGCTGGCGAAGACGACAGGGCTCGCGGTGCTCGGTGTCGTCGGCTGGCAGCACCGCCGGCACACCCTGTCGGAGCTCCGTGCCGGGCGCCCCGGCAGCTTCCGCCGCTTCGCGGTCGTCGAGCTGCTGGTCATGCTGGCCACCGTCGCCGTCGCGGTCGCCCTGGCCGCCTCCCCTCCCCCGACGGCCCGCGCGGCCGAGGCGGGCGGTCCGGCCGCGCCGGCAGCCGAAGCCGGCCCCTCGGCCGACCCGATGGCCGGGCACGACCACGGCGAGCTCTCGGTGGGCGTGCTCGTCGACGAGGAGCGCTTCCACGTCCCCGCGCCGGTGACCGCCGGGTCGCGGGTGAGCGTGTTCAACGGCACCGATCAGCAGGTGACCCTCACCGCGGAGGACGGCTCGTTCGACGTCGTCGTCCCCGGTGGCAGCCTGCTGACCTTCGAGGCCCCGGCGGACCCGGGCGACTACGCGTTCACCAGCCGCCACGACGACACCTTCACCGACGTCCTCACGGTGAGGTAATGGAACGGCCCGGGTGCAGGGCCCCACCGCGAGCCTGCGAGCGGTGGGGGGCACCCGGGTCCTTCACTCGTTCTCCGTGCGGTAGCCGAGGTTGGGCGAGAGCCACTTCTCCGCCTCGTCGACCGTCCAGCCCTTGCGCCGGGCGTAGTCCTCGACCTGGTCGCGCCCGACCCGGCCCAGCACGAAGTACCGCGACTCCGGGTGGGAGAAGTACAACCCGCTGACCGCCGCACCCGGCCACATGGCCAGGCTCTCGGTCAGCTCGATGCCGGTGGTCGCCTCGACGTCGAGCAGCTCCCAGATGGTCCGCTTCTCGGTGTGCTCCGGGCAGGCCGGGTAGCCGGGGGCCGGCCGGATGCCGACGTACTTCTCGGCGATGAGCTCCTGGTTGTCGCGGGACTCGTCCGGCGCGTAGCCCCAGAACTCCTTGCGCACCCGCTCGTGCAGCCGCTCGGCGAACGCCTCGGCCAGCCGGTCGGCCAGCGCCTCGAGCATGATCGCGCTGTAGTCGTCGTTGTCCTTCTTGAACGCCATCACGCGCTCGGTGGACCCGAGACCCGCGGTCACCGCGAAGGCACCGACGTAGTCGGCCAGCCCGCTCCCCCGGGGCGCCACGAAGTCGGCGAGCGACTTGCGCGGCGAGCCGTCGCGGCCCTCGGTCTGCTGCCGCAGCTGGTGCAGCGTGGTGCGCGCCTCCGTGCGCGACTCGTCGGTGTAGACCTCGATGTCCTCGCCGTCGACCCGGTTGGCCGGGAACAGCCCGAAGACGCCGCTGGCGCGCAGCCACTTCTCGGCGACGATCCGGTCGAGCATCTCCTGGGCGTCCTCGTAAAGCCGCCGGGCCGCCTCACCGGTGGTCGGGTTGTGCAGGATGTCGGGGAACCGCCCGCGCATCTCCCACGCGTTGAAGAACGGCTGCCAGTCGATGTAGCCGCGCAGCTCCTCCAGCGGGTAGTCGTGGAAGTGCCGGACGAACTGCGTGGCGCCGTCGCGCTCCACGCCGCAGTCCGGGCCGGAGCAGACGTCCTTGGCCTGCTGCAGCAGCATCCGCGGCCGCGGCGGCGTGTAGCCGGCCCAGTCGATCGGCGTCGCGGCGGCGCGCGCCTGCTCGATCGGCAGCAGCTTCCGGCTGTCCTGGCGCGCGGCGTGCCGCTCGCGCAGCTCGGCGTACTCCTGGTCGGTCCTGGCGACCAGGCCCGGACGCTGCTCGTCGGACAGGAGCGCGGCGACGACCGGGACCGACCGCGACGCGTCCTTCACCCAGATCACCGGGCCGGAGTACTTCTGCGCGACCTTGACCGCGGTGTGCGCGCGCGATGTCGTCGCCCCGCCCAGCAGCAGCGGGATCTCGAAGCCCTGCCGCTCCATCTCCGAGGCCAGGTTCACCATCTCGTCCAGCGACGGCGTGATGAGCCCGGAGACGCCGATGATGTCGGCCCCCTCCAGCTTGGCCGCGTCCAGGATCTTCTGGGCCGGCACCATCACGCCGAGGTCGACGACGTCGTAGTTGTTGCACTGCAGCACGACGCCGACGATGTTCTTGCCGATGTCGTGGACGTCGCCCTTCACGGTGGCCATGACGACCTTGCCGTTGCTGCGCTCGGCGTCGCCCGGCTTCTTCTCCGCCTCGATGAACGGGATCAGGTAGGCGACGGCCTTCTTCATCACGCGCGCGGACTTCACGACCTGCGGCAGGAACATCTTGCCGGCGCCGAACAGGTCGCCGACGACGTTCATGCCGTCCATCAGGGGGCCCTCGATGACCTCGATGGGCCGTCCGCCGCGGGCGGAGATCTCCTGGCGCAGCTCCTCGGTGTCGGACTCGACGTCGGCGTCGATGCCCTTGACCAGGGCGTGGGTGATCCGCTCCCCCACCGGCAGCGACCGCCACTCCTCGGTCGCCACCTCCTTGGCCGCGCCGTCGCCGGCGTAGTCCCCGGCGATCTCCAGCAGCCGCTCGGTGCTGTCGGGACGGCGGTTGAGGATCACGTCCTCGATCCGCTCGCGCAGCTCCGCGGGCACCTCGTCGTAGACCTCGATGGCGCCGGCGTTGACGATCGCCATGTCCAGCCCGGCCTGGATCGCGTGGTAGAGGAAGACGGCGTGGATCGCCTCGCGCACCGGGTTGTTGCCGCGGAAGGAGAACGACACGTTCGAGACGCCGCCGGACACCAGCGCGCCGGGCAGGTTCTGCTTGATCCAGCGGGTGGCCTCGATGAAGTCCAGGCCGTAGTTGGCGTGCTCCTCGATGCCCGTGGCGACGGCGAAGATGTTCGGGTCGAAGATGATGTCCTCGGCCGGGAAGCCCACCTGCTCGGTGAGCACCTCGTACGCCCGGCGGCAGACCGCGATCCGCCGCTCCAGGTCGTCGGCCTGCCCCTGCTCGTCGAAGGCCATGACGACCACGGCGGCGCCGTGCTTGCGGCACAGCCGGGCGTGCTCGACGAACTCCTCCTCGCCGTTCTTCATGGAGATGGAGTTGACGATCGCCTTGCCCTGGATGTTCTTGAGGCCGGCCTCCATCACCTCCCACTTGGAGGAGTCGACCATCACCGGCACGCGCGAGATGTCGGGCTCGGCGGCGATCAGCTTGGTGAAGCGGTCCATCGCCTCGACGCCGTCGATCATCCCCTCGTCCATGTTGACGTCGATGACCTGCGCGCCGGCCTCCACCTGCTGGCGGGCCACGGCGAGGGCGGCCGGGTAGTCGCCGGCCTTGATCAGGTTCCGGAAGCGGGCCGAGCCGGTGATGTTGGTGCGCTCGCCGACGTTGACGAACAGCGACTCCTCGGTCACGGTCACCGGCTCGAGACCCGACAGCCGCAGCGCCGGAGCCACCACGGGCGGGGTCCGCGGCGCCGCGCCCTCGACGGCTGCGGCGATCGCGGCGATGTGCGCCGGCGTGGTGCCGCAGCAGCCGCCCACGAGGTTCACGAAGCCGCTGGCGGCGAACTCCCCGATGATCGCCGCGGTCTCCTCCGGCGACTCGTCGTACTCCCCGAAGGCGTTGGGCAGCCCGGCGTTGGGATAGCAGGAGATGAAGGTGTCCGCGACGCGCGAGATCTCGGCGATGTAGGGCCGCATCTCCTTGGCGCCCAGCGCGCAGTTGAGCCCGACCAGCAGCGGCCTGACGTGCCGCACCGAGTGCCAGAACGCCTCGGTGACCTGGCCCGACAGGGTGCGGCCCGAGGCGTCGGTGATGGTGCCGGAGATCAGCACCGGCCAGCGGCGGCCGCGCTCCTCGAACAGCGTCTCCAGCGCGAAGATCGCCGCCTTGGCGTTGAGCGTGTCGAAGATGGTCTCGACCAGCAGGGCGTCGGCGCCGCCGTCGACCAGGCCGTTCGCCTGCTCCAGGTAGGCCTCGACCAGCTCGTCGTAGCTGACGTTGCGGGCTCCGGGGTCGTTGACGTCCGGGGAGATGGACGCCGTCCGGCTGGTGGGACCGATGGCGCCGACGACGTAGCGCGGCCTGTCCGGCGTGCGCGCGGTCATCGAGTCGCACTCCGCGCGGGCGAGGCGGGCCGAGGCGACGTTCAGCTCGTAGGCGAGCTCCTGCATGCCGTAGTCCGACAACGAGATCGACGTCGCGTTGAAGGTGTTCGTCTCGATCAGGTCGGCGCCGGCCTCGAGGTACTCGCGGTGGATGCCGGCGATGATCTGCGGCTGGGTGAGGCTCAGCAGGTCGTTGTTGCCCTGCACGTCGGCCGGCCAGTCGGCGAAGCGCTCACCGCGGTAGCCGGCCTCGTCGGGCCGGTCCCGCTGGATCGCCGTCCCCATGGCGCCGTCGAGGACGAGGATGCGCTGCTGCAGCGCGGCGGTGAGCGCCGCGGTGACGTCGGGCCGGAGGGCTGGTGAATCGGACACGGCGGATCCCCAAGGACGATCTCGATGGGCATGCGGACTGCGTCCCCGGGTGGAGGAGCTCCGTCACCCCGGCGGGCTGGCCCAGGCCTGGGCGTCCCCGATGTCGGCCCCATGCTCTCATCTCCACCCCCGCGAGGGCAGCAGGCGTGGGTTCCGGGACCCGCGGGGCACCGGCCACCCGGGGCGCACGCGCGATCGACGTAGGCTGGCAGGGGTGACCGACCCGATGTCCAGTGCTGATGACCTGCCGCAGCTCACCGACCCGCTGGTCGTCGTCGCCTTCGAGGGCTGGAACGACGCGGGCGACGCCGCGACGGGCGCCATCGAGCACCTGGAGCTGATCTGGGACGCCAAGCCGCTCGCCGCGCTGGACCCCGAGGACTACTACGACTTCCAGGTCAACCGGCCCACCGTCTCCCTGGTGGGCGGGGTGAGCCGCCGCATCGAGTGGCCGACCACCCGCATCTCCGTCGCGCGGCCCGAGGGGCTCGACCGCGACATCGTCCTCATCCGCGGCATCGAGCCCAACATGCGCTGGCGCGGCTTCTGCGAGGAGCTCCTCGAGATCCTCGAGGAGCTGGACGTGAGCATGGTCGTGGCGCTGGGAGCCCTGCTGGCCGACACACCGCACACCCGTCCCACCCCGGTGACCGGCTCGGCCTACGACAGCGAGTCGGCGCAGGCCTACGGCCTGGAGACCTCCCGGTACGAGGGACCCACCGGCATCCTCGGCGTCTTCCAGGACGCGTGCGTCCAGGCCGGCCTGCCCGCGATCAGCTTCTGGGCCGCGGTCCCGCACTACGTGTCGCAGCCGCCGTCCCCTCGGGCCACCGTCGCGCTGCTGACGCGGCTCGAGGAGGTCCTGGAGACCGCGGTGCCGCTGGGCGCCCTCCCGGCCCAGGCCGACGAGTGGGTGAAGACCGTCGACGAGATGGCCAACGAGGACGCCGAGGTCGTCGAGTACGTCCGCTCGCTGGAGGAGCGGGCCACCAAGGACGACCTGTCCCAGGCCAACGGCGACACCATCGCCCGGGAGTTCGAGCGCTACCTCCGCCGTCGGGGAACCGCGGGCGGCGCCTGAACCCGGCCTCCGCCCGCCCCGGGGCGGGCGCGGAGCGTGCCCGTCAGGCGTAGAGCTCCTCGAGGTCGGTGAGCATCAGCTCGGTGGCGAGCGGCCCGTGGAAGAACCAGTGCACGCCGACGTCGATCACCGAACCGCCCTGCACGGCCGACAGCAGCGGGTACAGCGGCGATGACTCCAGCTCGCGGCGCAGCCGGTCGACCTCCGCCGGCTCCCCGAAGGCGTTGACCAGCAGCACGTCCCCGTCCAGGCGGCCGAACTCCTCGGCCGAGGGGAACTCGAAGTTCTCGATCCCCTGCTGCGCAGCGGGGCGGCTGAAGCCGACATCGAGCAGCAGCGCTCCTGCGGCTCGCCGGTCCCCGATGATGCCGACACCGTCGCCGGCCAGGATCGAGACCAGGGACACCTCGGTGTCGCCCGGACTCCCGATGGCCTCTCCGAGGGCCGCGACCCGCCGGTCGTACTCCTCGAGGGCCTCGGCTGCCCGGTCCTCCAGACCGAGTGCGTCAGCGTGCCGGGTGACGGCGTCCTGCCACGCCACGGGCACCTGGGTGTCGATCGCCACGAAGGGTGCGATGTCGCCGAGCGCGGCCGCGCTCTCGGTGTCCGGGTTGCCGAAGACGAGGTCGGGCTCGAGCCCGGCGATCGTCTCGAGGGCGGGCTCCTGGAACGTGCCGATGTCGGGCAGGTCGACCGCACCGCCGCCCAGGTACTCGGGCAGCTCCTCGACGCCGGTCACCGCGATCGGCTCGACGCCGAGGAAGCGGAGGATCTCGTAGCTGAAGTAGTTGGTGGCCACGATCCGCTCGGCGTCGACCGGCACGCACACGGTGCCCTCGTCGCTCGCGAAGTCGGTGCAGCCGGGCGCGGCGGCCTCCTCGGCGCCCGCGCACGAGGTGAGGACGAGCGCACCGGCGACGAGGCCGGCGAGGCGGGTGCCCCGTCGGGCCGGGGGTGCGCTGCGGATCGGGCTGAGGGTCACGGAACGCCCATCGCTCGGGTCGCGGCCGGCGAGCGATGCCGGCGGAAGTCGTCGGTGTGAGGTTAGGGCACCCTAAGTGCGACTCGTCGCGCGGGGGTCGCGCAGCTCAGGCCGCGGCCAGCCGGCGGACGAGGGCCACCAGCACGATCCGGACGCTCAGCGCTCCCCGAGCAGCGGGCGCATCTGCGCGGACGCGTCGGCGTCGAACAACCGGTCGTAGGTGGCCAGGGCGAACCGGTCGGTCATCCCGGACACGTAGTCGACGACCTGGGTGAGCACCGCGGCCTCGGTGTCGCGGTAGGACGCCGGGATCAGCTCCGGGTGCGCCAGGTGGTGGTCGACCAGCCGGCGGATCACGTCGATCGCGACGTGCTTCTGCCCGGCGGCGACGTCGGAGGCGTAGACCCGGGCGAACATGAAGTCGCGCAGCTCGTGCATCGCCTCGAGCGCGTCAGGGCTCATGACCACGCTCGTGCTGCCGGGGGCCAGCGACCCCGCGACGACGGCGTCGATCATGGAGCCGACCATCTCGCTGCCGGGCTGCCCGAAGACGGCCAGCGCCCGGGCGGGCAGGTCGCCGGCGCGGATGACCCCGGCGCGGGCGGCGTCCAGGGCGTCGTGCGACAGGTAGCCGATCCGGTCGGCGTACCGGACGCACTCGGCCTCGCGGGTGGCCGGCGGCGGGTCGATCTTCCAGCTGTGCGCGCGGATGCCGTCGCGCACCTCCCAGGTGAGGTTCAGGTCCTCGAGCACTTCGACGATGCGCACGCCCTGCGCGGCGTGGTGCCAGCCGCCCTCGACGTAGGGGTCGAACGCGTCCTCGCCGATGTGCCCGAAGGGCGAGTGGCCGACGTCGTGGCCCAGCGCGATGGCCTCCGCGAGGGACTCGTTGAGGCCGAGGGCCCGCGCCAGCGACCGCGCCACCTGGGTGACCTGCAGCGTGTGCGTGAGACGGGTGACGAAGTGGTCGCCGTCGGGGTGCAGGAAGACCTGGGTCTTGTGCTTGAGCCGGCGGAAGGCCTTGGCGTGCAGGATCCGGTCCCGGTCGCGCTCGAACGCCGTCCGCAGCGGGTCCTCCGCCTCGGGGCGGACCCGGCCGCG
This sequence comes from Blastococcus sp. TBT05-19, assembly GCF_003319095.1. GTDB lineage: Bacteria > Actinomycetota > Actinomycetes > Mycobacteriales > Geodermatophilaceae > Blastococcus. The sequence continues at coordinate 117,513 of NZ_QOHI01000004.1, forward strand.
CGAGCCGGCGGCCCGGGTGGCGGCGGGCGCGAGCTGCTCCTCGGCCCGCTCGCGGGCGGCCCGGTCGGTCAGCCGGAACGGGCCGGCGGGCGCACCGGTCACCCGCAGTCCCCCAGGTCCACGCCGAGGAGCGCGTCGACGGCGTCGCAGATGACCCGGGGCGCCTCCTCCTCGAGGTCGGCTCCCCCGGCGAGGGTCTGCCGGGCCCAGTCGTCGACCAGCGCGATGGCGCCGGGGCTGTCCAGGTCGTCGGTCAGCCGCTCGCGCAGGCCGTGCAGCACCGGGCCGGCCGGCGCGCCGGCGTCCAGGGCCACGGCCCGCCGCCAGGTGGCCAGGCGCTCCTCGGCCTGCTGCAGCAGGGCCGGCGTCCAGGCGCGGTCGGTGCGGTAGTGCCCCGACAGCAGCGCCAGCCGGATCGCCATCGGGTCCGTGCCCTCGCCGCGCAGCTTGGAGACGAAGACCAGGTTGCCGCGGCTCTTGCTCATCTTCTCGCCGTCGAGACCGATCATCGCGGCGTGCACGTAGGCCTGCGCGAACGGCTTGGTGGCGGTCAGCGCCTCGGCGTGCACGGCGGAGTACTCGTGGTGCGGGAAGACCAGGTCGCTGCCGCCGCCCTGGACGTCGAAGCCCATGCCGATCGTGTCCAGCGCGATGCAGGCGCACTCGATGTGCCACCCGGGGCGCCCCTCGGCCCCGCGCGGGCCGGGCCAGGACGGCTCGCCCTCGCGGCGGCCGCGCCACAGCAGCGGGTCCAGGCGGTTGCGCTTGCCGGCGCGGTCGGGGTCACCCCCGCGCTCGGCGAAGAAGCCCAGCATCGTCGGCTCGTCGTAGCGGGACTCGCTGCCGAAGCCGGGCGCCTGGGAGATGTCGTGGTAGACGTCGCCGGTGCCGTCGTCGAGGACGTAGGCCAGGCCGTCGTCCATCAGCCGCTCGATCTGGGCCACGATCCGCGGGATGGCCTCGACCGCGCCGACGTAGTCCTCGGGCGGCAGCACGCGCAGCGCCGTCATGTCCTCGCGGAACAGCGCCGTCTCCCGCATGGCGAGCACCACCCAGTCCTCGCCGTCCCGCTCGGCCCGCTCCAGCAGCGGGTCGTCGATGTCGGTGACGTTCTGGACGTAGTGCACCGCGTGGCCGGCGTCGCGCCACAGGCGGTTGATCAAGTCGAAGGCCAGGTAGGTGGCGGCGTGCCCGAGGTGCGTCGCGTCGTACGGGGTGATGCCGCAGACGTACATCCGCGCGGTGCGATCGGGTGTCGTCGCGACGATCTCGCCCCGGGCGGTGTCGTAGACCTTGAGGACGGGGCCGGTGCCGGGCAGGGTCGGCAGCAGCGGAGCGGGCCAGGAGAGCACGGCACGAGCCTAGAGGCGAGGTCCGACGCCGTCTGGCCGCACGTCCGTGCGGGTCATCCGGTCGGAGGGGGCACCATGGACATCGACGACTACCTGCCCGCCCTCCGGCGGACGAACGCCCGGTTCGCCGACGCGGCGTCGGAGGCGGTGCTCGCCCGCGGCTGGGCGGCTCCGGTGACCGGCTGCCCCGGGTGGTCGCTGGCCGATCTGGTCTGGCACCTCGCCGAGGTCCAGCACTTCTGGGCATGGGTGGTGCGCACCCGCGCGCAGGACCCGTCGGCCTACGGAGCGCCGTCGCGGCACCCCGACGACGAGCTGCTCGGGTACGCGACGGCCCGGAGCGCCGAGCTGGAGACGGCGCTCGCCGGCGCCGACCCCGACGAGCGGGTGTGGACCTGGGCGCCGCGCAAGGACGTGGGCTTCGTCCTGCGCCGGCAGCTGCAGGAGGCCACGGTGCACACCGCCGACGTCGAGCAGGTGCTCGGCGATGTCCGGCCGATCCCTGCCGACGTCGGGCTGGACGGCGTGGACGAGTGGCTGGACCTGATGGTGCCCGGCGCCCTGCCGGAGGGCCCGCCAGAAGGGGCGCACCCCGTCGTCCTCCACGCGGTGGACGCCGACGCCGAGCGGACCCTCTTCCCGGGGTCCCGTCCCTTTCCCGCCGCCACCCTGACCGGCACCGCCGGTGACCTGCTGCTCGCTGTCTGGCGACGGGTGCCGCTGGACGTGCTCACCGTGGACGGCGACGCAGCCCGAGCAGCCGCGATGATCGGCCTCGTCAACCTGGAATGAGTTCACTCGTCGGCGAACTCCTCCACGCGCCACGGCCGGCCCGGCTCGGTGCGTGCGGCCAAGTGGCCGACGGGCAGTGCGCGCAGCGGACCGAGCTCGTCGGGGAACTCGTCGAAGAGATGGTGGGCGTGAGTGGCGATGAGGTGATCGACGTCGACCGGTGTTCCGTCCAGGAACTGCCAACTGCCGTCCCGGTTGTGTGCCACCAGGCGCAGCGGCTCGGACCCGTCGAGCACCCTGGTGGACACGATGGACAGCCGCTCCACTCGGCGCCGGGTGGAGCCTCGGACCGACGCACGTCGCGATCGCTTCTTCGGGCTCATGGCCACGTCACCGAGTGGCGGTCGAACTCGTCACCGGTCTGGATGCCGACCACGCAGAAGACGAGACCGGCCGGGTCGAGCAGCTGCCAGAACTGCCCGTCCTCCACGTACCGGTGCCGGGTGGCGCCCAGCGCCTCGAGCCGGGCCACCTCGGCCTCGACGTCGTCGCTCTCGATGTCCACGTGCCAGCGCGGCGGCGTCCCCTCCCCGGTCCGCTGCACCTCGAGGTGGAACCCGTCGGCGAACGAGCCCAGCGACGCCCACTTCTCGTCGTCAGGGTCCGGTGTGGCGGCGCGGCCGGTCGCGCCGGCCCAGAAGTCCCGGCCGGAGGCGTGGCGCTCCGGTGGGAGGTCGAGCAGCAAGATCGACAGGCGGCTGCGATGTGGCATGGCGGCACGGTAGGGCCAAGGAGGGACGATTTCGGCCGACGGGGCGCGAGATCTGCACACTCGGGGCTTTGGAGCCGATGAAAGCCCCGAGTGTGCAGATCTCGCGAGGCCTCTAGAAGGGCGGCCAGGGCAGGGCGGGCCACTCGCCACTGGCCTCGGGGTGCAGCTTCGTGCGCAGGAGATCGGCCACCCGCCGCTGGGTGCAGCGCACCTCGGTGCGGGTCAGGTGCTCGTGCAGCTGCTCGCCCAGGTCCCCGCGCAGGTCGTCGGCCAGCTTCTCCAGCACCTCGAGCGCGGCCAGCGGGATCGGCCGGCCGGCCCAGCGCCACAGCAGGGTGCGCAGCTTCGGGTCCGCCGAGAAGCAGATGCCGTGGTCGACGCCGTGCACGTGGCCGTCGGGCATCGGGATGATGTGGCCGCCCTTGCGGTCGGCGTTGTTCACGACCGCGTCGAACACCGCCATCCGGCGCAGCGCGGGGTCGTCGCGGCGGACGAACTCGGCGAGGTCGACGTCGTCGTCGCCGTCCATCCACAGCTGCACCATGCCCGGGCCGAACTGGCCCTCGCGCAGCACCGTCGGGGGCACGACCCGCCAGCCGGTGGCCTCGGAGACCAGGTAGGCGGAGATCTCGCGACCGGCGAGGGTGCCGTCGGGGAAGTCCCAGAGCGGCCGCTCCCCCGCCACCGGCTTGTAGACGCACTCGGCGGCGAGCTCGCCGGAGCGGATCGTCCCGACGAGCGTCACGTTGGAGGCGTCGAGCATCCGCCCCTCGAGGTCGATCTCCCCGGACCGCAGCAGCTCCAGGGCCTCGGCGTCGTCCGCCGGTGGGCGCAGGTCGGGCTCCGCCGGTTGCTCGCTCATCGAGGCGCCGCCGTTCAGCGGCGGTAGCCGTTCTGCCGGGGGCACACGTGACCGACCGGGTCCAGCGGGAGGGAGCACAGCGGGCAGGCGGGGCGGCCGGCGGCGACCACGCGCAGGGCGCGGGCGATGAAGGCCCGGGCGGCCATCGGGGTGATGGTCACGCGCAGCGCGTCAGGGCCCTCCTCGCTGTCGGAGAGGATCGCGTCCTCCTCGATCGGCTCCTCGCCCGCGGCGACGGCCTCGACGACGACGGCCTCGTCGGCGGCGTCCCAGGCCAGCCCCATGGCCGCGACCCGGAACTCCTCCTCCACCGGCGCGGTGAGCGGCTCCAGGTCGTCGACGTCGGCCTCGGGCGGGATGACCGTGTTCGCCCGGCTGCTGACCTCGTCGAGGAGCTCGTTCATCCGGTCGGCGAGGACCTGCACCTGCGTCTTCTCCAGCGCGACGCTGACCGTTCGGCCGCTGTCGTCGCTGGCCTGCAGGTAGAACGTCCGGTCCCCTGGCTGGCCCACCGTCCCCGCGACGAACCGGGTGGGGCGATCGAAGAGATGGACCTGGCGTGGCACGCGCCCCACGTTACGCGGGGGCGGTGACGACCCGCTGTCCGCGACGCGGTTCGAAAGGCGACGTCAGGCGGGTGCCCCGGCGCCGCCGCCCACGACGGCGTCGGAGGAGGCCTTGCGGCGGCGGCCCTTGCGGGGCGGCGGGATCAGCGCCGACACGTCGCCGCCGGTGTCGTTCATCCGGGCGACGAACGGCCGGGTGTCGGTGTAGGTCACCACCGAGATCGAGGCGGGGTCGACGACGATGCGCTGGAACTGGTCCAGGTGCAGGCCGAGCGCGTCGGCCAGCACCGCCTTGATGACGTCGCCGTGGCTGCAGGCCAGCCACACGGCGTCGGGCCCGAGGCGGGCGTTCCACTCGCGCACGGCGGCCACCGCCCGCGCCTGGGTCTGGGCCAGGCCCTCGCCCTCGGACCCGGGGAAGACCGCGGCGGAGGGGTGCTGCTGCACGACCTTCCACAGCGGCTCCTTGACCAGCTCCTTGATGGTGCGCCCGGTCCAGTCGCCGTAGCGGGCCTCCCCGAGCCGGTCGTCGGTCTGCAGCTCCAGCTCTCGGCCGGCGAGCGTGGCCCCGGCGGTCTGCCGGCAGCGCTCCAGCGGGCTGCTGACGACGGCGGCCAGCGGCACCTTCGCCAGCCGCTCCCCCACCGCCTGCACCTGCGCCTGGCCGGTCTCGTCGAGCTGCACGCCCGGCATCCACCCGGCGAGCACCCCGCCGGCGTTCGCGGTCGTGCGGCCGTGCCGCAGGAGGATGACGGTGGTCACGCCCGAGAGCGTAGTGATCGGATCTGCGCGCCCCGGCCGCTCAGCCTGCGAGGACCTCGCGCAGCCGCGCGGCGAAGGCCTCGGGCTTCCCTGCCTGGCCGTACTCGCCGCCGAGGAAGCCACCGTGCCCGCCCGGGAAGACCACCGGCTCCTGCCCCAGCTCGCGGGCGACCGCGGCCGACGTCCGCCCGGTGAGCAGGTCCTGGGACTCCTCGCCGACGGCGATCACCACCCGCGTGGGGGCGGCGGCGAGCGCGGCGGCGTCGGGCCGGTAGGCGGTGACCGGGTCGGAGACGCCGGAGAGCAGCGGGTCCTCCCGGTTCCCGTCGTCGTCCCCGGGCAGGCCGAAGGCGGCCGGGTCGGGGGCCGGGCGGGCGAGGAAGTCGTCGGTGAACTCGCCCGACCACGACGTGAGGGCGATGAACGCCGCCATGCCGTGCCCCCAGCCCTTGTCCTGGTAGGCGGACTGGACGGCGCGCTCGGCCGCCACGGCGCGCTCGGCGTCCGGGAGCAGCGTGAGCAGCGGCGGCTCGTGGGCCACGAGCGTGGTCACGTCCTGCGGGTGCGCGGCCACGAGCGCCAGCGCCGTCACGGCTCCCCCGCTGCTGGCGAACATCTCCACCGGGCCGCCGACGGCCTCGATGATGCGGTGCACGTCGTCGGCGTTCTGCTCCGGCGTGTGCTCCCTGCGGCCGTCGCTCCGGGTGCTGCGGCCGAGCCCGCGCGGGTCGTAGGTGATGACCGTGCGGTCGGCGAAGAACCCGGCCAGGGTGCCGAAGCCGTCGGCGCCCATGGGTGCGGCGATCATGAACAGCGGCGGCCGCCCGTCGGCGGTCGGCAGCGGCCCCCGGACGTCGTACGCGAGCGTGGCCTCGGGCGTCTCGAGAGTGCGCATGGTCGTCAGACCGTAGCGGCGCCGGGAACTGATCGGACGCGCTCAGGCGCCGGCTGCGGGATCCAGGACGCCGGAGAACACCAGGGCCAGGATCAGCAGGCCCAGCAGGATCCGGTAGACGACGAACGGCGTGAAGCTGCCGCGGTCCAGGTAGCGCAGCAGCCAGGCGATGACGGTCAGGCCGACGCCGAACGCCAGCACGGTGGCGAGGATCGTCGGCCCCCAGGAGACCGGCGTGCCCCCGTCCTGGTCGCCGCCGAGCTCCTCGTAGACCTGGTAGAAGCCCGACGCCAGCACGGCGGGGACGGCGAGCAGGAACGAGTAGCGCGCCGCGGCGGCGCGGGAGTAGCCGAGGAAGAGCCCGGCGGTGATCGTGCCGCCCGAGCGGGAGACGCCCGGGATGAGCGCCATCGCCTGGGCGAACCCGTACCCGATGCCGTGCGGCACGGTGAGCCGGTCGAGCTCCCGGGTCTTTGCCCCGATCCGGTCGGCGGCGTAGAGGACCAGCGAGAAGACGATCAGGGCGGTCGCGACGATGCGCAGGTCGCGGAACGTCGTCTCGATGTCGTCCTGGAACAGCAGGCCGAGGATCCCGATCGGCAGGCTGCCGATGATGATCAGCCAGCCCATCCGGGCGTCCGGGTCGCCCTTCCGCCGGCCGCCCAGCGAGGCGACCCAGGCGGTGATGATCCGCCAGATGTCGTGGCGGAAGTACAGCAGGACGGCGGCCTCGGTGCCGATCTGCGTGATGGCGGTGAACGCCGCGCCCGGGTCGCCCCAGCCGAAGCCCTCGCCGACGACCCGCAGGTGCGCGCTCGAGGAGATCGGCAGGAACTCGGTGAGCCCCTGCACGATCCCGAGGACGACGGCTTCGATCCAGCCCATGTCAGCGCTCCCCAGGGAGGTCGAGGGCGGCCGGACGGCGGAGGGATCGTTCGGGCACGGGTCGCAACCCTAGGCGGCGGGCGGCGGGGACGCGGCGCGGCGCCCCGGGCGGTCCGGTGCCTGCGGGTGGACGTCGTCCGGCGACGGTAGGTTGGCCGGTCGTGGAGCAACGGGCGCTGGGTCGCAGCGGACTGGTCGTCTCCCGGCTCGCGCTGGGCACGATGACGTGGGGCGGCGACACCGACGAGGACGAGGCCGCCATGCAGCTGACGGCCTTCGTCGACGCCGGCGGCACGCTGGTCGACACCGCCGACGTCTACTGCGACGGGGAGAGCGAGCGGACCCTCGGGCACCTGCTGTCCGACGTCGTCCCGCGGTCGGACGTGCTGATCTCGACCAAGGCCGTGGGCCGCACCGGCAAGGGGCCGATGGGCCGTGGCGCGTCCCGCGGGCACCTGATCTCGGCCCTCGACGCCTCCCTGGAGCGCCTCGGCGTGGACCACGTCGACCTGTGGCAGCTGCACGCCTGGGACGAGACGACGCCCCTGGAGGAGACCCTCGCGGCCTGCGACCTCGCCGTCTCCTCCGGCCGGGCCCGCTACATCGGGATCAGCAACTTCACCGGCTGGCAGACCGCGCAGGCGGCCACCTGGCAGAGGGCCTGGCCCGGGCGCACCCCGGTGGTGAGCACGCAGGTCGAGTACTCGCTGCTGCAGCGCGGGGTGGAGCGCGAGGTGGTGCCCGCCGCGGAGGCGCTGGGCCTCGGCGTGCTCGCCTGGTCGCCGCTCGGCCGGGGCATCCTGACCGGCAAGTACCGGCACAGCACGCCGTCGGAGTCGCGCGGGGCCTCGCAGCAGTGGCAGGGCTTCATCGACGGGCTGCGCTCGGCGAAGTCCGACCGGATCGTGGAGGCGGTGATCACCGCCGCGCAGGGGCTGGGCACCACCCCGCTGGCCGTGGCCCTGGCCTGGGTGCGCGACCGGCCCGGCGTCGTCGCCCCGGTGGTCGGGGCGCGCACCGCGGCGCAGCTGCAGGCGTCGCTCGATGCCGACGGCGTGCGGCTGCCCGCCGCCATCCGCACCGCCCTGGAGGACGTGTCGGCCCCGCCGTTCAGCTACCCCGAGCGCCGGTCGGACCGGTGACCGCCGCCCCCTCCACCCCCGGCGCCGACCAGGTCTTCGCCGCGTTCTGCGCGGCCGGCCTCTGGCCGGGTCTGGGCAAGCGCGCGGCGGCGGAGCTCCCGGGCGCCGGCATCACCGGTCCCGACGACGTCACCGCCGACCGGCTGACCAAGCTGCCGCGGGTCGGCCGGCAGCGCGCCGAGCGGCTGTTCTCCAGCTTCCTGGCCGCCGCTCCCACCTACGAGGTGGTCGGGCTCCTGGTCGCTGCCGGGCTGCCGGCGAAGCTCGCCGCGGGCGTCGCCGACGGTCTCGGGCCGGACGCCGCCCGCCGGCTGCGCGACGACCCGTGGGCCCTGCTCTCGCTCCCCGGCGTGACCCTGGGCGACGCCGACCGGCTGGCGATCGCCGTCCTCAAGGGCGCCGACCGGCAGGACACCCGGCGCGGGCGGGCGATCGTCGTCCTCACCCTGCGGACGGCGACCCGCGACGGCCACACCGTGCTGCCCGCGGACCTCGTGGTCTCCGCGCTGCAGGCCGAGGGCATCAGCGACCCGGTGGCCGCCATCGTGGCCGCGGTCGACGGCGGCGAGGTGCTGGAGCACGAGCCGCCGGAGCCGGAGTTCGACGGGGACGCGGACGAGCAGCCCGAGCCCGATCCGGCGCTGCGCACGCTGTCGCTGGCCCGCTTCGGCATGGCCGAGGAGGCCGTGGCCGAGAACGTGGCGCGCCTGGCCGCCGCCGCCGAGCGGATCGCCGACCCCGCCTCGGTGCGGTCGGTGGCCAAGGGCCTGGACGAGGCGCAGAAGCAGGCGGTCGCCCAGGTCCTGTCGGCCGGCGTCAGCCTGCTCACCGGCGGGCCGGGCACCGGCAAGAGCCGCACGGTCGCCTCGATCGTGAAGCTGCTGCGGGCCAAGGGCACCGACATCGCGCTGGCCGCGCCCACCGGGCGGGCGGCCAAGCGCCTCGAGGAGCTCACCGACCACCCGGCGACGACGGTGCACCGGCTGCTCGGCGCGCAGGGCGCCTCGGGCGGGTTCTCCCGCAACGAGGAGTGGCCGCTGGACGCCGACGTGATCGTCGTCGACGAGGCCTCGATGCTCGACGTCGAGCTGACCGCGGCGCTGCTGGAGGCCTGCCCCGACGGCACCCACCTGCTGCTCGTCGGCGACCCCGCCCAGCTGCCCTCGATCGGGCCCGGGCACGTGCTCGGCGACCTGATCGACTCAGGGGCCGTGCCGGTCACGGAGCTGACGACCCTCTACCGGCAGGCGGAGGGCGGCGCGATCGCCCGCCTGGCCTCGGCGGTGCGCCAGGGCGAGCTGCCCCCGGTGGACTCCCCCGACCGCGAAGTCGTGGTCGTGCCGGCGGCCGGGAGCGCCGAGGCCGCCCGGCGGGTGGTGCAGCTGGTCACCGACTCGATCCCGCGGGCGCTGGGCATCGACCCGGGTTCGGTGCAGGTCGTCACCCCGGTGCACCGCGGCCCGGCGGGCACGATCGAGCTGAACAAGGCGCTCAAGGAGAAGCTCAACCCCGGCGAGGGCGTGGTGTTCGGCTTCGACCCGGGCGACCGCGTCGTCGCCACCGCCAACCACCTAGACCTCGACCCGGTCGGCTTCGCCAACGGCGAGGTGGGCGTCGTGACCGGCACCGGCGAGGGGTCGCTGACCGTCGACTTCAGCTCGGGCCCGGTCACCTGCACCGGGCAGGCGCTGTTCGACCTCCGGCACGGCTGGGCCATCACGGTGCACCGCGCGCAGGGCTCCGAGTGGCCCGGCGTCGTCGTCGTGCTGCCCCCGGAGGCCGGCGGCATGCTGTCGCGCCCGCTGGTCTACACGGCCCTCACGCGGGCGCAGAAGCACCTGTCGATCGTGCCGGCCAGCGGTGCCGCGCTGGCCCGGGCGGTCCGCGACGTCGCGGCCCGGCCGCGCCGGACCCGGCTGGCCGAGCTGCTCCGGGAGTCACTGGGCTGAGCCGGCGCTGTCGACATCGCCGCATGTCGACGTGCGGGGGCTCGCAGCGCGTCGACACGGCTACACATCGACGTGCGGCGTCCTCATCATCGGTTGGCCTCGATCGCGCGCCGCAGCTGTCTCCGCTGACGGACCGCCAGGACGCCGAACACCACGAGGATGACGGGACCGCTCCAGGAGACGCGGTCTCCGGCGACCACCCGAGCGCACGTCACCCCGACAACGAGGATCACGTACACGCCGATGGCGATGCGCCCGCCTCGCCCAGGCTCGTACGCCTTCAGTTGCAGGCCGGCCCAGTCGACCGCCGCGGCCCTCAGCCGGGGGTCGAAGAACTCGCGGCCGCGGGCCACGCCGTGCTCGAGCTCCCCGGCCTCCGCGACCGAGAGGCGGTGCCGGCGCATCCAGTTGGCCCACGGGTCCCCGGACCACGGGGTCATCCTGGAGTAGAACCGCGGGCGGGTGAGCAGGACGCCCACCAGGACGACACCGACGGCGATCAGCACCAGGCTGACAACGGCGGTCACCACCACCGCACTCTGGCACGTCCTCGCAGGTCACCCGCGTCCGATCACCCGATCGGTGCGCCATCAGAGCTCGAGTCGTCGTCCTTCACCGGAACGTCGGCCTGCTGCTCGAGGACGTCGGCCTCGTTCGCCTCGACGGTGTCGATGGGCCTGCGGGGGCGTCCGACCCCACCGGGCCGGGCGGCCAGTCGCTGCTCGAGCGCATCGGCCCGGAAGACCTAGCCGGAGGCGCGTCCCGCGCAGAGCACCTGGCCGACGGCGGCGCCGAGCTGGGCGGCGCAGGTGAGCGGCCGGGCGAAGGGCACCCGGACGTCGGTGTGGCCGAGCGGCCGCTCCACCCGCAGCCGGAAGCCGAACCGGTCCAGACCCAGCGGCCGGACGACGTCGGTCGCGCCGACCAGACCTGCGGGCAGCCGCCCGGCCAGGAGGTCGAGGACGTCGGCGTGGTCGCGGGCGAGGTGCCGCAGGTGGTCGGCCTCGATGCCGGCGAGCGGGTCGGGCCGGGCGGCGAGGAAGTCGGCCGGGCCGACGTCGACGCTGACACCGCCCTCCCCCAGCACGACCTCGGCGAGGTCGAGCCGCAGCAGGGAGGCGGTGCCGCCGACGTCGAGCAGCGCGCCCTCGGGGCGGGTCTCGGCGAAGGCCAGGACGGCGGACCGCTCGGCCCCCGGGCGTACCGGGGTCACCCAGCCGGAGAGCCAGAGCTGCGCGCGCACCGGCCGGCGCACCGGCACCGGGGCGTGGTCGCTGATCAGGACGAGGGCGGAGAGGTCCTGGTCGGGCGCCTCCCGGACGGCGGTGGCGAGCTCGCCGTCGCGCGGGACGACGAGCAGCACCTGCCCGGCGGCGGTGACGGTGTGGGCGAGGAGGCGGCTGCCCTCGACCCCGCGGGCGCAGACGGTGGCGGCCGCGCGGGTGGCGACGGTGCGGGCGCGCTCGGCGGCACCGGGGCGCAGGCGGTCCTCGGGACGACGCCCGTGCGCGGGCTGGCTCGATCGGCTCTGCATGACCCCTCCTCGACTCCAGTTAGGGAAGCCTAACCATAGGGAGGTCGAGGAGCCAGAGGGTCAGCGGCGAGAACTGCTCCGTTGCTGGGCGATCCGGACCAGGAGCACCAGGACCCCGCAGACGAGGACGAAGGGCAACGCTCCGCCCACGTCGACCGCCCACGTGAGGGCGAGCAGGGGCAGCCCGACGAGCAGGCCGAGCAGGAAGCCGTGCAGGACACGCCGGCCGAACGACGTCTGCGACTCGTAGTCCCGGGCGACGGACTCCGGGACGCCTGCGGCCGCCGCCCACCGGGCGACGGCGGCGTCGACCTCGGACCCGGCGGCTTCGCCCCGGGTGCCCTGGGTCGTCGTCGTCCCGCGCTCCACCCGTCCACCATGACGCAGAGTGACGACGACGGCAGCCCGGAGCGGTGGATTCACCCACCCGAGCGAATCAGGAGCGGTCGTCGTCCTCGTCGACGGGCACGTCGGCCTCCTGCTCCAGGACGTCGGCGTCGCTGGCCTCCCGGTCGCCCACCGGCCCGCGGGGCGCACCGGCCTCACCCGGGCGGGCGGACAGCTGCTGCTCCAGCGCGTCGGCCTCGCTCACCTCGCCGGTGGGCCCCGTCGCGTCGGCGGCCCGGTCGACCGCCGGCGGGTCGAGCAGCGCCTGCTGCTCCGCACGGTCGGCGTCGGGCACGTCGCTCGAGAATCCGGGCTCGGTCACGTCGTCCTCCCTCGAGGTGCAGGTCAGGTCTCCCCCATCGTGCCGGTCCGCCCGCCGCCCGGCAGGGCGAGGCGGTGTGAAGGAGACGACGATGCCGTGACGGGCCGCCGAACTCCTGGCACGATCGGAGCCGATGGACACGCCCGGGGACTACGAGTTCGCGCCGTTGCGGATCCCGCCGGGCACGTCCCGGTCCGCGGCCGCGACGATGCTGAGCCTGCAGTCCGACATCGGCGGCTGGGAGCTGGCCCGCCTGCAGCTGCACGCCGACGGCACGCGCAAGGTGATCATGCGCCGACGTGCCCGCCTGTCCTACCTGCCCAAGCCGGTCATCTGAGCCCTGCCCACCCCGGGGGCCGCTGCACCGCCGCCGGGAGCGCGGTCGCATCGTCCCCGCGAGCCGCGGTGACCTGCGGCTGGGTGAGGAACAGGCACCGGCTCAGGTCCGCGCCGCGGACGTCGGCGGCCCGCAGGTCGGCTCCCAGCAGGTCGGCGCGCCCCAGGTCGACGCCCCGCAGGTCCGCGCCGATCAGGTAGGCGCCGATCAGGTAGGCGCCGCGCAGGCCGGCGTTGCGCAGGTCGGTCCGCCGGAGGTCGCGGCCCATCAGGTCGGCGCCGCGGCGGTCGCGCGCACCGCGCCCGCGCACCAGCTCGCTCACCCGGCCCAGCAGCTCCCCCACGGGTGCCCGGTGCGCTCCGACGTCGAGGGCGGCGAGCTCGGCGGCGTCGCGGCGGGTCAGCTCCTCGATCTCCCGCCGGCGGCCCGCGGCCTCCCCGTGCAGCGGCGCCGCCGCCGGGAGGGCGAGCACCTCGGAGAGGTACCAGAGCGTCTCGTGCAGCTGCCGCATCACCGGCAGGACGGCGAACTGGTCGCGGACCAGCTCCGGGGACTCCCGCCAGCTCCGCCCGCCGAAGGTGGCCTGGGTGATCTGCTGGCCGGCGCCGAAGCAGTCGAAGACCGTGCACCCCGGGAAGCCGCGCTCGCGGAGCTCGGCGTGGATGCCGCAGCGGAAGTCGTCGGCCAGGTTCGGGCAGGCGACCCCGGCCGGCTTGTCGATCGCGAAGTCCGCCGAGGCGGCGAAGGCCGGGGCGACGCAGCAGAGCCCGGCGCAGCGCGAGCAGTCCGCCCGCAGGTGAGCGCGGTCGTCGACGAGGGGCAGCGGATCGGACGGCATGGCGGGGACCAGGCTAGGTGCTGCGTCCCCGCCGGCCGGCTCAGGGAAGGAGCACGACCTTGCCCACGGTGTCGCGGCTGGCCAGCTTGAGCAGCGCCTGCGGGGCCTGGTCCAGCGGCAGGACCTCGCCGACCAGCGGGTCGACCTTCCCCTGCTCGACCAGCTCGACGAGCCGCTCGTGGGTCTCGGTGAAGACCGAGGGGTCGTACTTGCGGTACAGGCCCCAGTGCAGCCCGACGACGCTGTAGTTCTTGACCAGCAGGTGGTTCGCCGGCGCCTCGGGGATGCGGCCGCTGGTGAAGCCGACGACGACGATGCGGCCCTCGAAGGCGACGCACTTGCGGGACTTGTCGAACACGTCGCCGCCGACCGGGTCGTAGATCACGTCGGCGCCGCGGCCTCCGGTGACGTCCTTGACGATCGAGACGAAGTCCTCGCTCGTGTAGTCGATGACGTGGTCGGCGCCGAGGTCCGTGCAGACCGCGGTCTTCCGGGCCCCGCCGGCGGTGGCGATGACGGTGGCGCCGGCGGCCTTGCCCAGCTGGATCGCCGCCGTGCCCACGCCTCCGGCGCCGGCGTGCACCAGCAGGGTCTCGCCCGCCTGCAGGTGCGCGCGGCGGTGCAGGCCGACGTAGCCGGTCTGGTAGGTCAGGTAGAGCGAGGCGGCCTTCTCGTCGGACATGGAGTCCGGCACCGGGAAGGCGGCCGCGGCGTCCATGAGGGCGTACTCGGCGAAGGCGCCCGGGCCGCCGGCCGGCGAGCCGATGACCCGCTGGCCGGTCTCCACGATCTCGCCGCACAGCTCGACGCCGGGCGTGTAGGGCAGCGGCGGCTTCTCCTGGTACATGCCCATGGCCATGAGCACGTCGGGGAAGTTCAGCGCGGCCGCCCGCACCTTGACCAGCACCTGCCCCTCCCCGGGGGTGGGCTGGTCGACCTCGTCGAAGGACATGACCTGAGAGGGGTCGCCGAGCTCGTGGACCCGCCATGCGCGCATGCCCCGACCCTGCCAGATGCCGCGTGACCGTCGTCACCGGGTCCGGGGTCTGCCCTCGCCACGGCGGCTCCGGCGTGCCAAGGTGCAGCACGTTCGGTCGCCCGCCCCGCGGTGACCCGGGAGGGGACCCGATGCTCCAGCAGCTCACCGACCGCCTGAAGTTCCTCGGGGCGTTCGTCGCCAACCCGCGCCAGGTCGGCGCCGTGCTCCCGACGTCCCGGACGGCGGTGCGGGACATGCTCGACCTCGCCGACGTGCCCGGCGCGAACCTGGTCGTCGAGCTGGGCGCCGGCACCGGCGCGCAGACCCAGGAAGTCCTGGCCCGGATGAAGCCCGGCGCCCGCCTGGTGACGTTCGAGATCGACCCGCGCCTGGCCAAGCTGCTCGACGAGCGGTTCGACGACCCGCGCGTGCAGGTGGTGTGCGACTCGGCGGAGAACCTCGACGCCCACCTCGGCGAGGCGAAGGCCGACGTCATCGTCTCGGCCCTGCCGTACACCTCGCTGGAGCAGCGGCTGCGTCAGCGGATCCTCGACGTGCTGCCCGGCGCCCTCGCCGCGGACGGCAGCGTCGTCGTCATCCAGTACTCGCCGCTGATGCTCGCCGACTTCCGCCGGCGCTTCGCGACCGTGACCTACCGGATCACGCCGTGGAACGTGCCCCCGGCGTGGCTGTTCTCCTGCCGGGGGCCCGTCGCCGACTGACCCGTCAGCGCGTCGGTCGCGAGTCGTCGTCGGACACGAACTCCCCGGGCATGAAGGTCGCCAGGGAACCCTTCTTCGAGAAAGCGGCCCACGTGTTCAGCGCGGTGATCGCCACGACGACGAAGCACCAGAAGACGAGGAACGCCTTTCCGCCGCCCTCGGAGTCCCAGAAGCCGGTGATGCCGAAACCCAGCATCCCGATGCCGACGACGATGCCGAGGACGGCGGCCGGCTTGCTCGGCTTGTACCGCATGGTGCGCACAGGGGGCCCCTCCCAGATCCGGTCATGACCTGTCCGGTGAGTGCAGCGCTCCCCCTCCCACCAGCGGCGATCCTGGCGGACCCGGCGCGCTCGCGCACGCCGGGTTCACCGCATCGTGGGCGGGCGCAGGGCCTCGGGGACGACGGCGGTCTCGCCCGCCTCGGTGCGCGCGGCGGGCACGCCCTTGAACTTGTAGGGCACGGTGCCGACGCCGGGCTGGATCACGTAGGCGGCACCGGGCTCACCGGCCTCCCAGGCCATGATCATCGCGTCGGCGACCTCCTCCGCGGTGAGCACCGGGAAGTTCGCGGCGGCGAACTGGTCGCGGATGCGGTCGATGATCGCGGTGTCGGCGAATCCGGGGCAGATCGCGGTGATCGTCGTCCCCTCGGCGGCCAGCCGCGGCGCCATGGACCGGACGAAGGCGATCGCACCGCCCTTGGCCACGCTGTAGCCGGGGTCGGTGGCCATCGGGGAGAGACCGGCGAGCGACGCCGTCACCACGATGGCGCCGCCTCCGGCGCGCTTGATGGCCGGACGAGCGGCCGCCGCGCCGTAGACGACACCGAACAGGTCGATGTCGACCACGCGCATGAACTCGTCGAGGTCGAGGACGTCGTCGCTCTTGGCCGCGGAGATGCCGGCGTTGAGGTAGGCGGCGTCGAGCCGGCCGTGGTCGCCCTCGATGCGGGCGACCAGCGCCTCGTTCGCCGCCCGGTCGGTGACGTCGAGGACGGCGAACTCGCAGCCCAGGTCCTCGGCCACCTGGCGGTTGCGCTCGCTGTCGAGGTCGGCGAGGACGACGGTCACCTCGCGCTCGCGGAGCTTCGTGGCGAGGGCGCGGCCGAAGCCGCCGGTCCCTCCGGTGATCAGCGCGACGGATCCGGGGCCGGGAGTGTTCTGGGTCACCCCGCCATCATGCCGAGCGCAGGAAGCGGTCGAGCACCCGGATGCCGAACTGCAGCGACTCCACCGGAACCCGCTCGTCGATGCCGTGGAACAGCGCGGCGAAGTCCAGCTCCGGAGGCAGCCGCAGCGGGGAGAACCCGAAGCAGCGCATGCCCAGGCGCTCGAAGCTCTTGGCGTCGGTGCCGCCGCTCATCGTGAAGGGCACCGGCCGCGCGCCGTCGTCCTCGGCCTTGAGCGCGGCGACCATCTGGTCGACCAGCGGGCCGTCGAACGTCGTCTGCACCGCCTGGTTGTGCACCAGCCACTCGCGCTGCACGCCCTCGCCGAGCAGGGCGTCGAGCTGGCGCTCGAACTCCTCCTCCTCGCCGTAGAGGAAGCGGCCGTCGACGGTGGCGCTGGCGGTGCCGGGGACGACGTTGGCCTTGTAGCCGGCCTGCAGCATCGTGGGGTTGGCGGTGTTCCGCAGCGCCGCGCCGATCATGCGGCTGAGGCTGCCCAGGCGGGCGAGGGCGACCTCGGGCTCGGCGGGGTCGATCTCGATGCCGTAGGCGTCCTCGACCGCGGTGATGAACTCGCGCATGGGCGGGGTGAGGGTGAGCGGGAAGCGGTGGTTGCCGAGGCGCGCGACGGCCTCGGACAACCGGGTGACGGCGTTGTCGTCGTGCACGAAGGAGCCGTGGCCGGGCTTGCCGCCCACGGTGAGGCGCATCCAGCCCATGCCCTTCTCGGCGGTCTGCACGAGGTAGAGGCGCAGGTCGTCGCGGACGGTGATGCTGAAGCCGCCGACCTCGCTGATCGCCTCCGTGCAGCCCTCGAAGAGGTCGGGGTGCTGCTCGACCATGAAGGTGGCGCCCAGCCGGCCGCCGGCCTCCTCGTCGGCGAGGAAGGCCAGCACGATGTCGCGCGGGGGCTGCACGCCGGTGCGGGCCCAGTCGCGCACCAGTGCCAGCACCATGCAGTCCATGTCCTTCATGTCCACTGCGCCGCGGCCCCAGATGTAGCCGTCGCGCTCCTCCCCCGCGAACGGGTGCACGCTCCACTCGGCCGGGTCGGCGGGGACGACGTCGAGGTGCCCGTGCACCAGCAGCGCGGGGCGGCTGCGGTCGGCGCCGGGGATGCGGGCGACGAGGCTGGCCCTCCCCCGCTCCGACTCGAAGATCTGCGACTCGATGCCGACCTCGTCGAGCTTGGCCGCGACCCACTCCGCGGCCTTCCGCTCCCCCGCGCTCGTGGCGGTGTCGCCGGTGTTGGTGCTGTCGATGCGGATCAGCTCGGAGAGCAGTTCGGCGACCTCGGCCTGCGCGCGGACGAGGGGCTGGACGGTCGGCTCGGACATGCCGGTGATCGTGCCACCGGGGGTGCGTGAACGCCGGGGACGGCTCCGTTATGCTTCTCCCCGACGCCCTCCGGGGCGTCTCACCTCGTCCGGGTGGCGGAATGGCAGACGCGCTAGCTTGAGGTGCTAGTGCCCTTTATCGGGCGTGGGGGTTCAAGTCCCCCCTCGGACACACTCTGGAAGGCCCCGCGGTGACCCACCGTCGGGGCCTTCTCCTCGTCCAGGGGGCCACGTGCGTGGTCGCGCCTTCCCGCTCCGCCGCAGCTCACGCGCGCGTCGGATGACGATCTCGTGACGGTCCGCGGTCGCTGACGGAGCGCTCCCGACGGATGCTGCCGGGGTGGCACCCGTGACCTCCGAGCACCGCCCCAGCGCCCTCCGACGTGCCGGAGCGCGTGCCTGGGCAGCGCTCGGCAGCTCCCTGTGGCCGGTGCCGGTGCTGGCCATCGTGGTCGCGATCGGCCTGGGCATCGGTCTGCCCGCGGCCGACCAGCTCCTGCAGCAGCCCGGTGGCCGGCACCCGCTGTTCCTGGTGTTCGGCGGCGGGCCGTCGGCCGCCCGGGACCTGCTGGCCGCCATCGCCGGGTCGCTCATCTCGGTCACCGGCCTGACCTTCTCCTTCACGGTGGTGGCCCTGCAGCTGAGCAGCAGCCAGCACTCCCCCCGGTTGCTCCAGACCTTCGTCACCGACCGGGTCGTCCAGGCCACCCTGGGCCTGCTGGTCGGCACCTTCGTCTACGCCCTCACCGTGCTGCGGACCGTCCGGGCCGAGGACGCGGCAGGCACCGGCTTCGTGCCGCGGATCTCGGTCACCGTCGGGTTCGTGCTCACGCTGGCCAGCGTCGTGGGCCTGGTGCTGTTCCTCGGCCACCTGGCGCGGTCGCTGCGGGTGGAGACGATGCTCCGGGACGTCTCCGACGAGGCTCGCGGCACCTACGCCCGCGTGCTGGCCGACGACCCCCGCGCCGACGGACCGGAGCCGGTCATCCCCGCGTCCGCCGTCCCCACGACGGTCTGCGCGCGACGGAGCGGTTTCCTCACCGCGGTGGACCGGCAGCAGATCGCGGCGGCAGCCGCGGAGGCCGACGCGGTCGTCCTGCTGGAGCCGCGGATCGGCGACTCGGTGGTCGCGGGCACCCCGGTCGCGCACATCGGGCCGAGCCGGCCGGGCGGGTTCCCCGCCGTCGACGCCGTGGAACGGGCACTCCACCGCGGCCTGCGGCTGGACTTCGAGCGCACGCCGCAGCACGACGTCGCCTACAGCCTCCGCAAGGTCGTGGACATCGCCGTCCGAGCGCTCTCGCCGGGCACGAACGACCCGACGACCGCCGTGCACGCGCTGTCGCACGTGTCGGCGCTCCTCGGCGAGCTGGTCGCGCACCCGCTGCGGCCGACGACGGTCCGCGACGACGAGGGCGTTCTCCGGCTGGTCGTGCCGCAGTGGGACATGCACGACCTGCTGCGGCTCGGCCTCGAGGAACCGCTGCACTTCGCCTCCGGGCAGCCGGCCGTGCTGCGCCGCGTCGCCGGGCTGCTGCGGGAGGTCGCCTGGCGGTCGCCGAGGGGACCGCTCGACGACGAGCTCCGCCGCTACCTCGACCGCGTCGTCGGCCTGGCGGAGGGGACGACGGCCCTCGACCCGGGCGAGACGGCGCTGTGGCGCCGTCGGTTCGACGAGGCCCTGGCCGGCCGGTGGGCCCCTGAAGGCTGACCTCCGGCGGGGACGTCGCATGACAGATCTGCGACAAACGGGTCCCACCCCGCACCTCGAGCGCTCCCCCGGGCATGCAGACCCCAGGGACCGCGGTCCGGCCGTGGCCGGCAGCCAGAGGAGCGACCATGACGACCATCCCTGCCGCACCGTCGGACACCGGAGAACAGCGCACAGCCGGACCGCAGCCGAAGCTGCGCGACGACATCCTGACCCAGGCGTTCCGGTCCGAGGCGGCTGCGCCCGTCGCCGTCCACATCCGCCCCGGGCTGCGCCGGCTGCTGCCGGCGGACCCGGGCACGGTCTTCCCGACCACGCTGCGCCTGGTGGTCGACGCCGACCTGCCGCTCGCTCCCGGATTCGAGATCCACCGGGCTCCGCCGTCGGCGCCGGACGCCGGCTGCGCTCCCTCCGGTCCGGAGCGGGGTCCCCGATGACCCCCTCGTCCCCCGCGCCCCCGCCGTCGGCCGGCATGCGGCGGAGCCACGCCGGCTGGTTGGCCGGGGGCACGTTCGCCCTGGGGCTCGTCTGCGGCGGGGTGCTCGTCTCCGGCCCCGACGACGACCTGGCGCTCATCGCTGTCGACGCGGCCGCACCACCCGCGGACACGAACCCCGACCCCGCGGATGTCCCCAGCGACGCCGAGGCCCGGTTCACCGACGCCTGCCTGCGCGCGGTCGCGGCCGCCGAGGAGGCCTCCACGGTGCTCGACGAGCTCGGCGGAGCGCTCGTCGACCTGGACGCCGGAAGGCTGGACCGGATCGTGCACGAGCTGGTCCCCCTCCAGGTCCGGCTGGACGAGGAGGCCGCTGCCTGCCGGCTCGACGTCCGGCGCCCGGCCGACGCCGGTGCCCCGGGAGACTGAGGCGCGGCCGGTCCGCGGCCGGCTGCGCGCCGCGGTGCGCCTCCCCGGGCGGCTGGTCCGCGCCGCTGTGGTCTCCGGCCGCTGGCTGGTGATCGCCGCCTGGGTGGGCGCCGCGGTCGTCGCGACGGTGGCCCCCTCGGGGGGTGGTGGCCGGGGGTCCAGCGACATCGGCAGCCTGCTGCCGTCCGGCAGCGACGCGGTCGCGGTCCTCGAACGCTCCCTGGACGAGTTCCGGGTGCCCTCCCTCTCCGAGACCGCTGTCGTCGTCCACGACCCGGACGGGCTGAGCCCGCTCACCCGCGCCGACGTCGTGCTGTGGGCGCTGGCCACCACCCAGGCCGCGCTCGAGGACCCGGACGGAGCCGGTGACCCTCGCGTGGAGGCGGCCGTCCCCGTGCCGACGTCGACGCCCGACACCGCCGTCACCTACCTGTACACCACCGAGGGTCTCGCGCTGGCCGACCGCGTCGAGCTGGCCGAGGAGTACGCCGACCACTTCGCGCACGACCCCTCGGTGCAGACGTACGTCGGTGGCGTCGTCCCCGCGCAGCTCGCCCAGGTGGAGCACCTCCAGTCACGGCTGCACGCGTTCGAGGTCGGCACCCTCGTGCTGATCGCGCTGGTCGTGGCCGTCACGTTCCGCTCCGTCGTCGCGCCGCTGCTGGTGCTGTTCACCTGCGGGATCGGTTACCTGGTGTCCCTCCGGCTGCTGGAGCTCGCCGCCGGCCTGCTCGGGTTCGCCCTGCCCGACCAGCTGCGCCCGCTCACCGCAGCGCTGCTGATCGGTGTGGTGACCGACTACTGCGTGCTGTTCCTCTCCGGCTTCCGCTCCCATCTCGAGAGGGGCGCCCACCGCCACGAGGCGGCCCGGCGGACCCTGCTCAGCGAGGGCCCGATCGTGGCCGTCGCCGGGATCACCGTCGCCGGGGGGACGGCGGCCCTGCTGGCCGCGCAGTTCCAGCTCTTCCGCGCCTTCGGGCCGGCGCTGGCGCTGACCGTGGTCATCGGCCTCCTGGTGTCGCTGACCCTGGTGCCCGCGGTCCTGGCCGTGCTGGGCCGGGTGGCGTTCCTCCCCCGACGGGTCCGGCCCCGGCCCGACGGTCCCGAGGAGGAGGCGACCGGGGTCACCGGCCGGCTGGTGCACGTCGTCACCCACCGCCGTAGCGCCGCGCTCGCCACCGTCGCGGGGGTCGCGGTCCTGGCGCTGGCCGCCCTGCCGCTGGCGAACCTGCGGCTGGACGTCTCGTTCGCCGCGGGCCTGCCCGAGGGCGACCCCGTCCAGCAGGCCGCCGAGGTCCTCGGGAACGCCGGGATCCGGGGTGTGGCGGCCCCGACCGAGGTCCTCGTCGAGGGCGAGGGCGTCGCGGCGCAGCGCGACGCCCTGATCGAGCTGCAGGCCGCGATCGAGGACCGGCCGGGGGTGGCCATGGTGCTCGGCCCGGCGCAGCAGCCCCTGGCCGAGGAGTACGGCGTCGTCTACTCCGAGGACCGCGACGCCGCCCGCATGATCGTGATCCTCGACAGCGACCCCCTGGGTGCGACCGCGATCGCCGACCTCGCCGAGCTGGAGGCGGACATGGAGGGGCTGGCCCGCGACGCCGGCGTCACGAACGCCACGGTCGCGGTCACCGGCCAGACGGCGATCGCGGCGGAGCTGGTGGACCTGACCCGCCACAACCTCTGGATCACGCTCGTGGCGGCGCTCGTGGTGGAGCTGGTCATCCTCATGGCCTACCTGCGTGCCGTGGTGGCACCCCTCGTGCTGCTCGCCTGCAGCGCGCTCGGGGTGGCGGCCGCCGTCGGGCTGGCGGTCGTCGTCTTCCAGGACCTGGGCTCTGACCCGGGCCTGATCTTCTTCGTCCCGTTCACCACGGCGGTGCTCCTGCTGGCGCTGGGCTCGGACTACAACGTGTTCGCCGTCGGCTCGATCTGGGAGCGAGCCGCCGTGCACCCGCTGCGGCGGGCCATCGCGCTGGCCCTGCCCAGCACCGGCCGGGCGATCAGCGTCGCCGGGATCATCCTCGCGGCCACCTTCGCCATGGTGGCGATCATCCCGCTGGACAGCTTCCGGCAGATCGCGTTCGTGATGGCCGTGGGGCTGCTGCTCGACACCTTCCTCATCCGGCCCGTCCTCACACCGGCGCTGCTCACGCTGCTCGGGCCGGTGGCCGGCTGGCCCAGCCGTCGCATCCGGACCGGACCGGAGCCCGGGCCCGTCGCGCCGGTCGAGGACGCCCCCGCCCGGGACCGCGCTGTCCCGGCGGGAGCCGGACGACCCTGACGCGCTCCCGGTCCCGCGCCCTTCCGGCGCGACCTCCGGGCGCGCCTGGGGGCCGGTCGTGTCACCTCGCCGTCATCTCCGGCGGGAGGTGCACCGGCCTCCTTGTCAGCTCCGTGACGAACCCCCGCCGACGGGGATCGCCCCGGCGACCGCGGGCACGGCAGAACCGTCACCGTCGATCGCCGGAGCGGATCCGGCCGGAGGAGGAACCACCATGCGCACCACCCTGAGCACGAGGACGACCACGGCGCGGGCCGCCATGGCGATGGCCGCCGCAGCCTCGGTCCTGGGCCTCAGCGCCTGCAGCGGCACCGCGGGAAGCGAGAGCGGGGCCGACGTGGAGGACGTCGTCGAGGAGGAGGCGGCGGCCGACGAGCCGTTCGACGGCCCCTACGACACCGAGTTCTACGAGGACGTCGACGACTACACCGGGGAGGAGGTCACCCTGTCCGCCGACGTCAACGAGGTCATCACCCCCGAGGCGTTCACCATCGCGGGGACCGACGACACCACCGTCGAGGCGCTGCTCGTCGTGGGCGCCACCGGGGACGCGGAGCTGGCATCGGAGACCACGGTGAAGGTGACCGGCACGGTCGAGGAGGCCTTCGTGCTCACCGACGTGGAGGACGAGCTCGGGGTCGATCTCGACGACGCCCTGTTCACCGAGTGGGAGGACGAGCCCTACGTCGTCGCCGACGACGTCGAGGTGCTCGAGAACGTCGACTGACAGTCCCCTGCCCGGACCGAGAGGACCCTCGATGACCGCCGCCCCCTCCCGCACGGCTCCCGCGGACACCCGCGGCATCGGCCGTTTCGGGACCCTCGCCCTCCTCGGGTGGGTGGCGGTCGTCGCGGGGGTCGTGCCCTTCCTGCTGCTGTGGCTGCTGGTGCAGCGCAGGTGGGCGCCGCTGGAGGGCCTGGACGGCGAGGTGGCCGCCCGGCTCAACGACGAGGTCAGCGGTTCGCCGCTGCTCGTCACGGTGCTCTCGGCCGTCACCGACCTGGGCGGGACGGGGACCGCGGTCCTCGTCCTGTCCCTGGCCACGGCGTTCCTGCTGATCCGCCGGCGCCGGCGCCTGGCCGCGTTCGTGGCGGTGTCGGGCCTGGGGCTGGCCGTCCTGGGACCGGTCACCAAGGCGATCGTCGACCGGGCGCGGCCGGTCGTGGAGTCCCCGCTGGTCGAGACCCCGTCGAACGCGAGCTTCCCGAGCGGGCACGCCATGACCGCGCTGGTGACCTGGGGGGTGCTGCTGCTCGTCGCGCTGCCCGGGGTGCGCCGAGGCCTGCGGCCCTGGCTGGTCGCGGGCACGGTGCTGCTCGTCGTCGCCGTCGGCTTCACCCGGCTCGCGCTGGGCGTGCACTTCGTCTCCGACGTCCTCGCCGGCTGGGCCCTGGGGGCCGCCTGGCTGGCGGTCACCACCGCGGCCTTCCGGGGCTGGCAGCACGAGACCGGCCGGCGCCCGGGTCAGGCGACCGACCCCCTCGACGTCGGGCCGGACGAGGCTCCCCGCCTCGCGCCCGGCACCGGTCCGGAGGACCACCGGCTCCGCGCGGCCGCGCTCCCCCTGGCAGGGGTGGCCCTCGTCCTGGCGGCCGCCCTGATCGGGCTCGGTGCGCTCGTCACCGCCGCGCCCCCCGACGGCTGGCTGCAGCGGTTCGACCGCTCGGTCGTCGCCTGGTTCGCCGGGCACCGCGGAGAGCCGCTGAACTCCGTGATGGACACCGTCGCGACCCTGGGCGGCACCCCGGCCGTGATCAGCGTGGGCCTGGCGCTGGCCACGCTGTCCCTGGCCGTCACCGCCCGGTGGCGGCCGGTGGTCTTCGTCGTCGTCACCCTCGTCGGCGAGCTCCTGCTGTACCTGGTGGTCTCCCGGGTGGTGGACCGCCCCCGCCCGTCGGTCCCCGACCTCACCGGCGATCTGCCCCAGGCCGCGAGCTGGCCCTCGGGCCACGTGGCCGCGGCGGCCGCCGTCTACGGCGCGCTGGCGGCGGTCGTCGTCGTCCACGGTCGTGCCCGCCGCCGGTGGTCCGTGCTGGCCGTGCCCCTCCTGCTCGCCCCTGCGGTGGCGGTCAGCCGGGTCCACGCGGCCGCCCACCACCCCACCGACGTGCTCGCCGGTCTGCTGACCGGAGGCCTCTGGGTCCTGGCCTGCACCCTGCTGCTCCTCCGTCCGCGGCCGGACCGGCCCACGCGGGCGGGTCCCTCGCCGCACACCGCCCCGCTCGATCCCACGACCGACGAGATCCGGAGGAACCCATGAGCCGCTGGCTGAAGCGCATCGCCGCCGCGCTGGGCGTGGGACTCGCGCTGCTCCTCGCGTACGGCGTCCTGATCGAACCGCGGCTCGTCCTCGACGAGGTGCACGAAGAGGTCCCCCTGCCGGGCATCGGCGAGGAGCTGGCCGGCACCGAGGTCGCCGTCGTCTCCGATCTGCAGCTGGGCATGTGGTTCGCGAACACCGGCATGGTCGAGCGGGCGATCGAGACGGTCGTGGCGGCCGAGCCGGACGTCGCGCTGCTCGGCGGGGACTTCCTCTACAGCTCCGATCCCTCGATCGGGTCCCAGGTGGACACCCTCCTGGGGCTGCTGGACCCGCTGGTCGACTCGGGGATCCCGACCTACGCCGTGCTCGGCAACCACGACCACGCCGTCGGCGGGGCCGACGAGGTGACGGCGGCGCTCGAGGACGCCGGGATCCCGGTGCTGCTCAACGAGGCGGTCCCCCTGCCCGGCGCGGGATCCGGGGACGACGCCCTGCACGTCGTCGGGGTGGGCCCCGACCTGCCCGGGAAAGCCGACGTCGACGCAGCTCTGGCCGACGTCCCGGACGACGCACCGCGCGTGGTCCTGATGCACAACCCGACGGTCTTCCCGGAGTTCCCGGCCGGCACCGCTCCGCTGGCCCTCGCCGGGCACACCCACTGCGGGCAGGTGGCCCTGCCGGGCACGCCCGACTGGGGCTACCTGGCCCTGACCAACGAGGAGAAGATCGTGGCCGAGGGCTGGGCGCCGGACGGCTACGGCGCCGAGGGCAACCGGATGTTCGTGACCTGCGGGATCGGGTTCAGCCTCGCCCCCATCCGGATCAACGCCCCTCCGCAGGTGGCCTTCTTCGAGCTCCGTCCCGGCGACTGAGGCCCGCCGGGCGTCACCGGACGGTCACACGAGCCCGCCGCAGGCTCGCCGGACATGACGAGTTCGTGACATCGGCCGACGGGGACGACTGGCGCAGCGGTGCCGTGCCCATGGTCTCCGGGCGCAGACACGCTGCGCTGCCGGCGGTGCGAGGCGCCCGGCAGTGGTGCAGGAGGGGTGAGGTGGGCAGACTTCCGGACGTGGCCCGGTCCGTGCTCATCATCGAAGACGACCCGCGCATCCGGCGGATCCTCCAGATGACCCTGCAGCGCGAAGGGCTGGACGTGGTCGAGGCCGAGAGCGGTGAAGCAGGGCTGGAGCGGTTGGGCGAGCGGGACTTCGACGTCGTCCTGCTGGACCTCATGCTGCCCGGGAAGGACGGCTTCGAGGTGTGCCGGGAGGTCCGGCGCTCCTCCAACGTGCCGATCATCATGGTGACCGCCCGGGCCGACAGCCACGACGTGGTCGCCGGGCTGGAGGCCGGTGCCGACGACTACGTCTCCAAGCCCTTCGTCGCCAAGGTGCTCTCCGCCCGGATCCGCGCGCTCGCCCGCCGGACCCGCGCTCCCGAGCCCCGGGTGCGCATCGCCGTCGCCGACCTGGAGATCGCCCCCCGGGAGGGCACGGTCACCCGGGACGGCGAGCCGGTCAGCCTGACCCGCACGGAGTTCCGGCTGCTGTGCGAGCTGGCCGAGGAGCCCGGACGGGTGCTCAGCCGCGAGGAGCTGCTGGAGCGGGTCTGGGGCTACGACTACTTCGGCGACTCGCGCCTGGTCGACGTCCACGTCCGCCGGCTGCGCAAGAAGGTCGAGCAGGACCCCAGCCAGCCGACCGTCGTCACCACCGTGCGCGGCATGGGCTACCGCATCCCGGCGTGACGACGACCCGGTCCCGCCCGGAGATCGCGCCCCCGTCGGGGACCGGAGCCGGCACCCCGGACGCCGCCGACGGCGAGCGGACCCGGTGGACCAGCCCGTTCCGGACCCTGCGCGGGCGCGCCACGGTCGCGTTCACGGTGGTCACGACCGTGCTGTGCAGCGTGCTGGCCGTCGCCGTCTGGTTCGCCGTCTCCCAGTTCCTGCTCGTCCAGCGGGAGCGGGTCACCACGATCCAGGCGGCGGACAACGCGGCGCAGGTGCAGCGCGCCCTGGGGACCGAGGGCCTCACCGTGCCGCAGGTCCTCGCCCAGCTGCCCCGGGAGACCGGGTCGGTCTCCCTCTACGTCGACGACGGCGAGTGGGTCACGACCTCCCTGCGCATCGGCCGCGACGACGTGCCCGACGAGCTGGCCGACCGGGTGCTCGGCGGCACCCCCGCACGGCAGCGGATCCAGGTGCAGGGCGAGACCGTCATGGCCGTGGGCATCCCGCTCGACGGGCTGGACGAGGCGTACGTCGAGGTCTTCCCGCTGGACGAGCTGGACAACACCTACCGCGTGCTCGGCACCGTGCTGACCATCTCGATCGTCGGCCTGGTGCCGCTCCTGCTCACGGTGGGCTGGTGGGTCACCGGCCCGGCCCTGCGGCCGCTGAACCGCATCGCCGCTGCCGCGGAGTCGATCGCCGAGGGTCACCTGTCCACCCGCATCGATCCGGGCCGGGACCCCTCCCTGATCCCGATCGCCTCCTCGTTCAACCGCACCGCCGCGGCCCTGGAGGCCCGCGTGCGCGCCGACGCCAGGTTCGCCGCGGACGTCAGCCACGAGCTGCGCAGCCCGCTGACGGCGATGCTCGGCGCGCTCGACCTCGTGGAGGTCACGGCCCACGACCTGCCGCCGGAGGGGCGCGAAGGGCTGGCCGTGCTGCGGTCGGAGGTGCTCCGCTTCGAGCGCCTGGTCGCCGACCTGCTCGAGATCTCCCGGGCCGACGCCGGCAACGCCGACCTGGTCGTGGAAGAGGTCCGGCTCGCCGCGCTCGTGCAGGAATCGCTGACCCGCCGGCGACTGGCCGGCCGCGAGACCGCCGCTCCGCACGTGGAGACCGACGCCTCCGAGGTGGTCATCCACGCCGACAAGCGCCGGCTCGAGCGGGTGCTGGGCAACCTCATGGACAACGCGGACAAGCACGGCGGCGGGCTGACCGGCGTCACCGTGGCCCGCGGCGACGAGACCGCCTGCGTCCTGGTGGACGACGCCGGCCCCGGGGTTCCCGAGGAGGAGCGCCAGCGGATCTTCGACCGGTTCGCCCGCGGCAGCGGCAGCATCCGCACCCGCACCGAGGGCTCCGGGCTCGGCCTGGCCCTGGTGGCCCGTCACGTCCAGGCCATGGGGGGCAGCGTGACCGTGGGGCCGAGCCCCTCGGGCGGTTCCCGTTTCTGCGTCGAGCTGCCGCTGCGGCCGGGACCGTGATGCTGCCCCCGCGCGTGGCGCGGACGCTCGTCCCGCTGGTGGCCGCCGGCCTGGTCACCGGCTGCGGTGTCGCCCCCCAGGACGCCCCCGAACCGGTGTCCACGGCGGCCGCGCCGGCGGTGGAGACCGGCAACGGCGGTCCGCCGTCGGGGCCGCGCGTGCAGGTCTTCTTCGTGCGCGGGGCCGACCTGGCCCCGGTGGCGCGGCGCACCACGGCGCCCGACCCGGTCGACGCCCTCGACCTCCTCGTCGAGGGGCCGACCCGGACGGAGGCGGCGGACGGGATCCGCACCGCGCTGGCCCCTGAGGTGGTCGGCGTCGACGAGGTGCTCCCGGACGGCACCGCGACGGTGTCGCTGACCCGCGGGTTCACCGGGCTCACCGGCGGCAACCAGCTCCTGGCCGTGGCCCAGGTGGTCTGGACGCTCACCGAGATGCCGAGGGTCCGCTCGGTGCGGTTCACCGTGGAGGACCAGCCGGTCGAGGTGCCCACCGACGACGGGCTGACCGCCCAGCCGGTGGACCGCGACGACTACAGATCGGTCGCCCCGGCGGCGGAGCCCACCCCCTCGCCCAGCCCGCCCACCGACTGATCGCGGGGCCACGGCTCAGCCGCCGAGCGCCGTCACTCCCGTCAGCAGGCCCGCGTAGAGCACGAGCCCGGTGAGGAACCAGGGGTAGCTGGAGCGGCCGCCGCTCGGGAGCTCTTCCTTGAACACGTTGAGCAGGATCGACCCGCCGAGCAGCGCGGTGAGGACGGCGACCAGCACGGTGCTGGTCGGGGCCAGGAACGCGTCCAGCAGCCAGCCCGCCAGCAGGGCCGCGGCGAGCAGCACCCGGCCGCTGCGCGGGAACCGGCGTGGGTAGTGCTCCTCCAGCGAGCGGTCGGTCAGCACGAAGTGCAGCCCCATCGCGAGGGTGAACAGCAGCGCGAACGCCGGCCCCGTCTCCAGCCGCAGGGCCATCGTGTACGTGATGAGCACGTTGTAGGCCGCGAACGAGCCCAGGTGCAGCCAGTAGACGCCGGCCGGCTCCGCCGACGTCATGGTCTTCCCCGGGCCGCACCGGGAGGGCGCGGGAGCATGCCGGTCGGCCAGCCGCTGGAGGCCGTAGAACGCCGCGAAGCCGACGAGCGCCACGAGGAAGATGCCCAGGTCCACCAGCGGGGTCGGCTCCAGGACGTCGCCCAGGGCCTCCCCCACCTCCTCGTCGCCCTGCGCGATCTCGGGCAGCAGGTGGAGGAAGACGTAGGCGACGGCGAGCCCCCCGGCGAACGACGCGGTGGCCCGCTCGGGCACCAGGGGCAACCGTCTGATCCGGGGTGCCAGCAGGTGCAGGCCCGCCAGGACCAGGGTGAGCGCCAGGGCCCCGATGAGGCCCTGGGCGGTGGTCAGGGGGCTGTCCAGCACGTCGGCCGGGTCCTCAGTCCTCGTCGAGCAGGTTCACGTCGACGGCGGCGATGAAGGGCCCGTCCTGGAAGACCTCGACCGTCTCGTCCACCAGGTCCACGTCCAGGTCCTCCTCGACCTCGGGCAGGAGGAAGGTGCCGACGTCCCCGGTGACCTGCGCGGTGTAGCCGGGCAGCAGGGTCACGCCGTCGGGGTTGGCACGGGTCACCAGCGTGGCCATGTCCCCCTCCCCGATCACGAACGTGTAGGGGCTCAGGACCTCGACGATCCTCCCCCGGACCGTCACCGGCTCGTCGGTGAACGAGTCGGGGTCGTCGAAGAAGGCAGCGCTGTCGTCCCGGTTCGGGGCCTGGGCGATGTCCTGCTCGCTCACGTCGTCCTCCAGGGTCTCGACGTCCCCCAGGTCCTCGGCACCCTCCTCGTTGATGTCCTCGAGCGTCGTCCCGCGGTCGGCCTCCTCGGCACCGCAGGCGGCGACGCCCAGCCCCGTGGTCAGGGCGATCGCGGCTGCGGCGCACGCTCGGCGGGTGCGGGAGTGGAGTCTGGTCACGGCGGGTCTCCTCATCGGGTGGGCGGCGACCTCGGGAGGCGCCGCGGTTCGGCTCCGGCCCTCCAGCGCTGCCCCCGACCGGAGGCCGGAGTACGTCGTCGCGTGGTTCGTCACGAGACCGCAACGCTGCCGACGACCGGTGTGACAGCTGCATGTCCCCTCCGTCCGATCCCGGGGCTGAGCCCGCCCTCCGGGCACAGCAGGGGTGCACCCCGACGCGCGGCCGGCGGCTCTGCCGCACCAGGCCGGACGAGGACGGAGATCGATGACGCACAGCATCGTGCGGCGAGCCCGCTGCCCACGGTCGGCCCGCACTCCGTGAGGCGGCCACCGCGCCTCCGCGAGGCTCCCCCGGCCCGGCCGGGGGTGCCGCCCTGGACGCTCCGTGCGCTGGCGACCGGTGCGGCGGTGCTCGTGCTCGCCGGGGTCGCCTGGCTGGGCCTGGAGCTCCTGCTGAGCATCCCGTTCCTCACCGTCACGGTCTCCGTGGCGGTGCTGCTGGCCGCGCTCGTCGAGCCCCTGGCGCGGGGGCTGTGCCGCCGCGGGATCCCCCCGGCGGTCGCGGCGCTGGCCTCCGTCCTGTTCCTGGTCGGCACGCTGGTGGGCGCCGGATTCCTCATCGGCTTCCGGGCCGCCGGGAAGCTCCGGGACCTGACCCAGCCCCTGGCCGCCGGGATCGACCGGGTCCGGGTGTGGCTGGTCGAGGGGCCGCTGCAGCTGGACCCCCAGCAGGTCACCGAGATGCGCAACGCCGTGGTGACCCAGGTCTACGCCCTCGCCCCCGAGCCGATGGCTGCCGCGCGGACGGCGCTGCAGCTGCTGGCCGCGGTGGTCCTGGTGGCGTTCCTGGTCTTCTTCCTCCTCAAGGACGGCGTCACGATGTGGGGCTGGCTGCTGGAGCGGGTTCCCGATCGGCGCCGCGAGCAGGTCGACGGTGCCGGCCGCTCCGCCTGGAGCGCGCTGGCGCGCTACGTCCGCGGGATCGTCGTGGTGGCGCTCATCGACGCGGTGGGCATCGGCGCCGCCCTGCTCGTCCTGGGGGTGCCGCTGTGGGTGTCGCTGACCCTCCTGACCTTCCTCGGCGCCTTCGTCCCGCTGTTCGGGGCCACGGTGAGCGGTGTGGTGGCCGTCCTCGTCACGCTCGTGACCAACGGCCCCACCGACGCGATCGTCGTCCTGGTCGTCGTCCTCGTCGTGCAGCAGCTCGAGGGCAACGTCCTCCAGCCGCTCATCGTCGGCCGGGCGCTCCGCCTGCACCCCGTGGTGGTCCTGCTCGCCGTCACCGCCGGCACCCTGCTGTGGGGCCTGGCCGGCGCTCTGCTGGCGACCCCGCTCGTGGCCGTCTGCTACCAGGTGGGCGAGCACCTCCGGCGCCATCGGCTGCCCCCGGAGCGGGCCGTGCGGCGCTGAGCCGGTGGCGGAGCGCTCGTCGCGGGAGGTCAGCCCTCGGCCTGCTCCTGCAGCACCTCCACCCGGTCGGCGGCGATGGCCACCTCGCCCTCGAGGTCCGCGAGGAAGGCGTCGGGGTCGTCGACGAGCGCGTCGGCGGCGATGCCGAAGTCCGTCTCGAACGAGTCCGGCTGCACCTCCACGACCGCGCCGGACACCCGGACGACGTCGCTGCGGTCCAGCTGCTCCGGCGGCGTCGCCATGATGACCGCGATCGGCTCGCCCGAGTCCTTCCCGATCCGGAAGGCGCCGCCCACGTCGGTGGTGGTCACCAGCTCCGACACCTCCGCGCTCACCGTGACCTCCTGCCCGGCGAGGGCGCGTGCGTCGTCGAGGACGCCGGCCTCGTCATCCACCACCGGCTCGTCGTCCGCCATCGCGTCCTCCAGCGCGCGGACCCGGTCCTCGAGGACGCCGAGGTCGTCCTCGATGGCCCGCAGGTCATCCGTCGCCACGGCTCCCGCCACCGGGCCGGCGGGGTCGCTGCAGCCGGCCAGCGCTCCCGTCCCGAGCGCCGCGGCCAGCAGCGCGGCGGCGGTCCGGCCGCCTCGCGTGCGGGAGGAGGCAGGCCCGGCCGGGACGCTCCGGGGCACTCCGGTCACGCCACTCCTCCGGGCAGCACACCGCCTGCGCAGGGAGCACCGTCCGGCACCGCGACGCGCAGCCGGGCATCGAGCAGGGCGTCCATGCGCCGAGTGCGCACGTCGATGGCCACGAGCAGGGCGGCCTCCATGTCGAGGAGCTCGGACTGGCGGCGTCTCACCTCCTCGAGCTCGGCCATCGCCGCCCTGGTGACCTGGCGGAGGGCGTGCACCTCCGCATCGATGGGACGGACGGCGCGTCGAGGGGTGGGGGTCATCGCTTCCTCCTCCGGTGCCGGTGCGGTCGGCAGCGCTGCCGCTCCCCCGGGCAGCGGGCGGTCAGTTGGTCGGGTCCTCTGCGGGGTCCTCGAAGTCGAAGGGTTCCGTCGGCTCCTGGCCCGCAGCGGCGACCATGGCGTCGACTGTCACCTCTCCGGCCTCCTCGAAGACGAGGGTGACCGGGATCGACTGGGAGGACCGCAGCGAGGTCTGCAGGTCCTCGAGGACGATCGAGGGTGCGCCCTCCGCGCCGACGTAGACGTTGTCGTTCTCCGGGACCCGGATCGGTGCGGGTTCGCCGTCGACGGTCAGGGCGGCGTCGACGAAGTCGGGGCCGCGGACGTCGAGCAGGTCGTCCTCCTGGCCGCCGGTGTTGGCGATGCCGAGGTACAGCGGCGCGTCCTCACCGATGTCGTAGACCCCGTCGAGCGGGTACGCCAGCTGCACCTGGAGCACCTTGAGTTCCTCGGTGACTGCTTCATCGGGCCCCACCGCGCCGCGCGCGTCGGTGTCCGGGGTCTCGTCCGCGCACCCGGTGATACCGAGGACGGTGGCCACCGCGACGGCCGGCAACCGCCAGGAACTCGTTCTGGTAGTGGACATCTGTGCTCCCTGTGCCGTGTTTCCTCACGATCGGCGGGACGCGGTGCTGCGCCGCCGTCAGCGGGCTGCCCGGGGCCGCGGCACGGAAACGAGGCGCGGCGGTCTGTCACGGAACCGACATGGAGCAGACGACGGGCACCACGGTCGATCGCGGCACGCATCAGCCCGGACGCCGGACCACCTGCGACGACCACCTCAGGCGTCCCTCCGGGAAGAGGGCGATCGCCGGCCGCGCCGGTAGAGGACCCGCCCGGCGGACGAGGTCAGACCGTGGGCGACCGTGCTGGCGGCGACCACGAGGCTGCCGGCGGCCAGCACCACGGGGTCGAGGTCGAGGCGCTCGGCTTCCAGCGCCAGGTAGAACAGCGCCGACACCCCGATCGGCCCGAACCACCCCAGGAAGACGGCGTCCGGCCGGCCCAGCCGCAGGGGGCGGCGCAGGAGCAGGAGCACGGGGAGCCGCCGCAGCAGGAGCACCCCGACCACCAGCGCCGGGCCGCGCCAGCCGAGGTCGGCCCAGGCCGACCAGGGCAGCACGAGCCCGAAGCCGAGGAACAGCGGCAGGACGAGGAACCGGTTGACCGCCTCGTCGATCGGTGCGTCGTCGGTCCGGTCCGGTCCGGTGGCGACGAGGTTGAAGGCCAGGCCGGCGACGAACACCGCCAGGATGCCGTCGACGTGCGCCAGCCCGGCCAGCCCCAGGACCGCGAACGCGAGGACCGCGGTGAACAGCACCCGGGGCGCGGGGTCGGTGGAACCGTCCTCCTCCCCCGCGCGCAGCGCCCGTGCACCCAGCCAGCCGGTCAGGACCCCGAGCAGCACGGCGCCGGCCACCTGCCAGGCGGACTCGGCGAGCGCCGCGCCGACGCCGTCCGCCCCGGCCACGGCGAGCGCCACCAGCACCAGTGGCAGGGCGAGCCCGTCGTTGGCGGCGGACTCGAGGGACAGGATCTGCCGGTTGCGGGCCGGGAGGTCCTCCTCCGCCGGCTTCCCGGTGACCACGCTCGACGCCAGCACCGGGTCCGTCGGGCACAGAGCGGCTCCGAGCAGCGCGGCGCTCCCGAGCCCCACGCCGAGGGTCAGCCACGCCAGGCCTGCGGTGACCAGGGCCATCGCAGGCATGGCGACCCCCAGCAGCAGGAGCACCGGGCGCAGCTGCGCACGAGCCGCTCCCACCGGGTAGCGCAGCGCCACCGACATGACCGAGATGGCGAGCAGCACCCGGGCGGCGGTGTGCAGCCACGTGGTGTCCTCGGTGACCGGCGGGATCTCCAGGACGCCGGAGACCGCGGGTCCGAGGAGCACTCCGGATGCCAGCCCCAGCACGGGGACCGACACGGGCCACCGGCGCAGCCGGCCGGACAGCGCGGCGACGCCGAGCCCCAGCAGCCCCGACACCGCCAGGACCACGTCGATCAGCACGCGGTGTCAGCGCCCCGCTCGCCGACCGCAGCAGCCGCGCCGACCGCCGTCCCGCCGCTCCCGACGCTCAACTGACGAGCACCTGGGTCGCGGACTCCTTGAGCTTGCCGTTGGCCCACCGGACCTGGCGCAGCGTGTCGGGGTGGCACCGCTCCGCCAGCTGCAGCAGCTCCTTCCTGCGTGCTCCCTGCGCCCCTTGGGCGAGCAGCTCCCAGTCCAGCGACGTGCCGCAGGCCTCCCGGTAGACGTGCCGCAGGTTCGCGAGCAGCAGCAGCCCGGGCACGCTGCTGCGCCCGAGCAGGTCGGAGGCTCCCTGCCGCGCCTTCTCCAGGAGCGTCGGATCCCCCTTCGGCTCCGGGTCCAGGTCCAGCCCGAACTCGCGGCCGGCCTGTGCCAGCGCCCGGACGTGGTCCTGCGACCACCGGGCGATGTCACGGGCGACGTGGAAGACCTCGTGATCGGCCTTGTGCCGGTCCGACATCGCCAGCAGGGCGCCGGCGAGGTGGTTCTCCGAGCGGTGCAGCTCCTCGATCGCCAGGTGCAGCTTCATCGCGGGCCACCGCCCACGGGCGAGAACTCCTCGCTGGCCGTG
This sequence comes from Blastococcus sp. TBT05-19, assembly GCF_003319095.1. Taxonomy (GTDB): domain Bacteria; phylum Actinomycetota; class Actinomycetes; order Mycobacteriales; family Geodermatophilaceae; genus Blastococcus. Next base: position 152,281 of record NZ_QOHI01000004.1, read on the forward strand.
GCGGCCTCGCCGCCCGTCGTCGGCGGTACGCCGTCGGTGACCGGCCGGGACCCCGTGGTGGTGGGCGCGAGCGACGGACCGTCCGCCGTGGCCAGCCGCCGCACGGCCGCCGCCGCCGTCTTGTAGATCGGCTGCTTGGACGCCGGGTCCCAGTCGGTGATGGTCAGCTCGTTGGCCGCCCTGCCCCGCTCGCCGCCCGGTTCGGCGCCGTCGGGTTCGTCCCAGTAGCCGTAGTGGAACGGCAGGAAGATCGCCCCCGGTCTGATGCCGCTGACGCGCAGCCTGGCCTCCACCCGCCCGCGCGGCGTGCGCACCTCGAGCAGGTCCCCTTCGCCGAGACCGCGGTCCGCGGCGTCACCGGCCGCCATCTCCACCCACACCTCCGGAGCCGCCTTCTGCAGCTGCGGCGCGCGCGCCGTCTTGGTCCGGGTGTGGAAGTGGTAGAGCGTCCGGCCCGTCATCAGCTGGAACGGGTACTCCTGGCTCGGCAGCTCGTGCGGCGGCAGGTACTCCGCCGCCTTGAGGACGGCCTTGCCGCTCGGGTTCAGCGCCTTGTACTCGGTAGGCTCCAGCGGGGCGCCGGTGACCAGGTCCCGCCCGTAGCTCTCGCAGTAACCGGGGTCGGCCCAGAACTGCCCGTCGACGTAGATGTGCTCGGTGCCGTCGGGGTGCTCGTCGGTGCAGGGCCACTGGATCCCGCTCCCGCCGCGGAGCTTGTCGTAGGAGAGACCGGTGTAGTCGCACGGGCGGCCGCGCGAGCACTCCTTCCACCCCTCGAACGCCCCCTCCGGGTCGGTCCACTTCACCAGCGGGGCGCCGTCCTTGTCCCGCAGGTCCAGCCGGCGGGCGAGGTCGATCAGGATGTCGAGGTCCGGTCTCGCCTCGCCGGGCGGCTCGACGGCCTTCTCCGACAGGTGGACGGTGCGGTCGACGTTGGTGAACGTTCCGGTCTTCTCGCCCCAGGTGGCCGCGGGGAGCACGACGTCGGCCAGCTGCGCGGTCTCGGACAGGAAGATGTCCTGCACCACGAGGAACAGCCGCTCCTGCGCGAGGATCTCCCGGATCCGGCCGAGCTCCGGCAGGGACACCGCCGGGTTGGTGGCCGTGACGTACATGAACCGGATCGAGCCCTCCTCGGCGTACCGGAACATCTGCATCGCGTGGGTGGGCGGTGAGTAGTGCGGGATGTCCATCGGGTCGACGTTCCAGACCCGGGCGAGGTCCTCGATGTGCTCGTCGTTCGACCAGTTGCGGAAGCCGGGCAGGTCGCCGTCGGCCCCGGCCTCGCGGGTGTTCTGCGCGGTGGGCTGGCCGTTCATCTGCAGCACGCCGCACCCTGGCTTGCCCAGCATCCCGCGCAGGATGTGGATGTTGTTGACCTGCACGGCGGCGGCGGTGGCCTGGTTGGCCTGGTAGAAGCCCTGCAGGACGGTCGACACCAGCCGCTCGGCGGTGCCGATGATCCGCGCGGCCCGCCGGATCTGCTCGACCGGCACGTCGCAGACCTCGGCAGCGAGCTCCGGCGGGTAGTCCCGCACCCGCTCGGCCAGTTCCTCGAAGCCGACGGCGTGCGCCTCCACGTACGCGGTGTCGACCCACCCGTTCCCGACGATCTCGTGCAGCAGCGCGTTCATCAGCATGACGTTGGTGCCCGGCCGCGGCGCCAGGTGCACGGCGGCGTGCCGCGCGACGGGCGTCTCGCGCGGGTCGACGCAGATGATCTCGGGCGGGTTGGGGCCGGCGAGCCGGTCGAGGATCCGCGTCCAGAGCACCGTCTGCGTCTCGGCCATGTTGTGCCCGAAGAGCGCGATGACGTCGGCGGAGTCGATGTCGGTGTAGGACCCGGGCTGGCCGTCGCAGGCGAAGGACTCCTTCAGCGCCGCCGCTGCCGTGGCGGTGCACAGCCGGGTGTTGCCATCGACGTGGTTGGTGCCGATGCCGCCGTGCGCGATCAGCCCCAGGGTGTAGTACTCCTCGAGGAACAGCTGCCCGGTCGTGTAGAAGCTGATCGCGCTGGGCCCCTGCTCGGCGAGCAGCTCCTTCGCCCGGCCGGCCACCGCGTCCATGGCGGTGTCCCAGTCGGTCTCCACGAGCTCGCCGTCGCGCCGGATCAGCGGGCGGGTCAGCCGGTCGGGCGAGTGGTTGGCCTGCCAGCCGAACAGGTCCTTCGGGCCCAGCCGCCCGTGGTTCACGCGGTCGACGGCCCGGCCCCGGACCCCGACGATGCGCTCGTCCTTCACGGCGATGTCGAGTCCGTCCCCGTTCGAGTGCAGGATCGTCGCGGACTGCACCCAGCGGTCGACGTCGCCCTCGTCGAGCCCGTCGGCCAGGAAGGTGTCGACCCGCACCGGCCAGGTCTCCCCCGCGCCGTACGGGGTCCGCGTCCCCCATGGCTCGGCAATCCGGTCGGTGCGCGGCATCTCGTCCTCCTCGGGTCAGGGGTCACCTCTGGTGCGAGCGCCCAGCGCGCCCTACCCGCGAAACTCCCCGCGCACCGCCCGGTCGCATGACAGTCCCGTGACATCGGCGTCCCCCGGCCCTCATCCGGCGGTCGCCGCGCGCCCATCGGCGGTAGGAAGGACCTCCATCCGCCGACCCGAGGAGGAGCACGTGACCGACCAGTCAGCGTTCAGCGAGCAGGTGGACGGCCGGACGGGCGTGGTGCGGGCGCGCGGTCACCTGACCGTGCAGGCAGCCGATCTGCTGTCGGGCACCGCATCCACCCTGCACCGCGAGGGGCACCGGCAGGTCCTGCTGGACCTGCAGGCGGTGCAGCGGACCGACGACGCCGGGCTGGAGCTCCTCGAGCAGCTCCGGACCACCATCGCCGCACGCGGCGGACGCGTCGTGGTCATCGCGCCGCGCAGCGCCGCCGAGTCCTGAGCCCCCCGCTCGACCTCAGGGCGACGGCAGGTTGCCGACCGGAAGCGTCCGGACAGGCACCACGACGACGTGGTGGAGCTTCCAGTCCACGGCGCGCACCGCGTCGCGGATGTCCTCGAGCTCCCCGAGGGCGATCCGCTCGTCGCCCGGGACCACGAACACCTCGGCGTGGAAGACGTGCCCCTCCTCGCGGACGCGGACCTGCACCGCCGCCACGCCCCCGTGGGCCATGACCGCGTCGCGGATCCCGTCCACCGCCGGGTGCACCGTCCGCCAGTCGTCGTGGACCGACGCGCGGGAGTCCATCAGGTCGCCCAGCGCCGTCCGCAGGTTCCTCCAGCCGTCGTGGGCGACGGACGCACCGATGAGGATCGCCGCGACCGCATCCAGCCACCACAGGCCGATGCCGATGCCGAGCACGCCGACGATGCCGGCGGCCGCGGTCTGCCAGTCGGCCTTGTTCATGTCCGCGTCCGCGTAGAGCACCTTGTCGTGCAGCTCGCGCGCGGGCCCGAGCTTCGCCCGGCCGAGAAGCACCGGGGGGACGAGCGTGTAGGTGAGCGCGGCGACCATCAGCCAGCCGGCCCAGAACGTGTGCCCGAAGACCGTCACCAGGCCGATCGGCGTGCGCTCCGCGGCCGCGAGCGCCAGCCCCGATTCCACGACCAGGAAGCTGCCCATCAGCAGCAGGGCGGTCGCCGCCACCAGGTAGCCGATGCTGACCGACCGGTGGAAGCCGTACGGGTGCTCGACCGTCGGTTCCTTGGAGCGGACGCGGTTGGTGACCAGGAAGGCGATCGGCGGGAGGAACGAGAGCAGGTCCTCGATCCACGCGGCCTTCATGGCCTGCGAGCTCCCGGCCGCCGCGTACATGGCTGCGACGGCGGTCACCAGGAAGGCGATCGTCAGCCACTCCAGGCGGACCGCCCGCTGCAGGACCTGCCTCTTGGACGCCGGCAGCTCGATGCGCTCCGCCAGCCCCGCCACGTGCTCCGCACCCCGGCGCCTCACGGTCGTGCACCGTCGACCCGCTCGGCGACCTCGGCCTCGTGCTGCTCGAGATGCCGCTCGAGGGCGACCAGCAGCGCGTTCTCGCCCATCCTGCTGGCCATCACGTGCGGTTCGGGCGATCCGGAGGAGCTCGTGACGACGACGTACGGGCGGGTGAGCGCGGCCTGCTCCATCCAGGGCGACTTCTCCGTCAGTCCGCCGATCACGACGTCGAGGGAGCCGGCGTGGAGCTGCTCGATCAGGTGCTCCTCGCCGCCGTCCTGCCACTCGAGCTCGGCGTCGATGCTCTCCGCGAACTCCTCGATCAGGTCGACCTCGACGCCGGTGCGCTCGCCGTCGTCGACCTCCGTCCAGGGTGGGTGCTCGCTCATCCCGACGCGCAGGACACCGCCGGAGGCCCGTTCGAGCGTTCCCTCCGTGTCGGCGGGGATCGCCGCGCACGCCGAGGACCCCACGACGACCAGGGCCGCCGCGACCGAGGTGATCAGACGGGTCGACATGGCGGCCCGAAGTCTAGGGCGGACCGGCGCACGCGCGCCTGCTCCACGGCCGAGCCCCCGGCACCGCGTGGCGGGTCGTCGGGACGTCCGCTCGAGAGGCACGCCCGACGCCCGCTCAGCCCCGCCGTCCCCGTCTCCGCGGACACTCGGTCACCGTCTCCGCGGACGCTCGGTCACCGCAGCACGGGCCGCGTGCCCCCAGGCACGAGATCTCCGGATCTGACCGATGCCGAAAGGCACGCCCGCCTGCTGGTTCCGGTCGAGGCCGCACTGCCGGGTGAGGAGCGCCCGCTCGTGGTGAGCCTCGGCCGCGTCGGCGCGCGGGCCCGGCCGCCGACGCGGACGACGCCGTCAGCTCGCCTGCACGAGCGACGGTCGAACGGCCGGCCGACCGCACCATCACCGGCCCCTGCGCCCGCGCGCGGACGTCTCGACGCGTCGAGATCGGGCGAGCACCCTGTGCGCACCGCAGCAGCCGTCGACGGAAGGGGCGCGGTCATGAAGGAACTGAAGTGCCGGGACGCAGGGTTCGACTGCGACGCCGTCGTCCACGGCGAGACGACCGACGAGGTCATGGCTCAGGCCGCGCCGCACGCCGAACAGGCGCACGGCGTGGCGGTCACACCCGAGATGGCCGACCAGATCCGAGGCCTCATCAGGGAGCGGTGATCCCGCGACCTCACGGGCCCTCGGCGGGAGCCCCACGGCACGGCGGGGTGCCGCCGAGGGCCCCGGGACCGTCGACGCCAGACCCGCCGCCGGTGCGCTGTTCGACGCAGCCGCGGTCCCGCGCAGCGGACCGTTGTCCCGCACCCGGGGACGCGAGACCATCTCGGGAGCGGGGGTCCCACGAACCACATCCCACGCGGAGACAGCCATGGAACCGACCTCGAGCACCACAGTCACCGAGACCCGGGTCGAGCACACCCGGGCGGAGACAGTCGGGACGCTGGCGATGGTGGCCGGAGCGCTGTTCGCTCTCGGCGCGCTGGTCAGCAGCGTCGTCGACTGGGCCTGGTTCGCCATACTCATCGGGTTCGCCCTGCTCGTCTACGTCGTCCCGCAGCTGCACCGCGTGCAGTCGCCGGCCGACGGCTGGGCCGGACGGGCGGGCAGCATGCTGGTGGCCGCGGGCGCCGGCCTGGTCGTCGCCCTGGGCGTGGTCTTCCTCGTCCTGGAAGCGGTCGGCGATCCCGGAGAGCCCGCGTGGGGCGACGTGCTGTGGATGATCGGCTTCCTCGCGTTCCTCGTCGGCATCGTGCTCTTCGCCGTCGGCAGCGCCATCGGCAGGAGGGTCCCTCCGGGCGCCCCGCTGCTCATGCTGTTCGGCCTCGTCGCCGCGGTGGCGATCGACATGGCAACCGGTGCCTTCTTCGAGGATGACTCGAGCACCACCGAGTGGGGCGTCTTCATCGGCGTCCCGCTGTTCGGGCTGGGCCTCGCGTGGATGGGCTACGCCCTCAGGACCGCTTCTGCCAGGCCCCGGGCGAGGAGCTGATCGACAGCCAGGCCTTGCGTGAGCCGGCGCCGTCGAGCGGGGCCGCCTGGGACGCCACGCAGCAGGTGCCGCATCTCCGTGCCGTGCTCGGGCGCGGAGGGCGAGCCCCCACGGTGCACCTGTGGGGGCTCGCGCCGTGCTGGTCCCGGTTCGAGGGCCGTCCGCGTGCTGTGCCACGCTCGGGCCCCGGTTCCACCGGGATCATGTCGAGGCTGCGGCCCACCCTGTGAGGACCGCGCCGCCGCCGCACGGACCGAGCTGAGAGGGACACCGGATGCAGACCGCCGAGCCAACGGAGCTGTTCGACCTGCGCATGAGCGAGGCGGCGCGCCCGCTCTTCGACCGCGTGGTCCGTTTCCTCGAGGACGTGGTCGCGCCGATGCAGGAGGAGTACTTCCGGCTCGGGGAGGCACGCAGCGACCGGTGGTCGTACGCGCCGGGTCAGCTCGAGGCGCTGGAGGGGGCCAAGACCAAGGCCAAGGAGGCCGGTCTCTGGAACTTCTTCCTCCCCAACTCCGAGGTCGGCGGCCTCACCAACCTCGACTACGCCTACATCGCCGTCGAGCTCGGCAAGTACCCGCTCGGCTCCGAGTCGCTCAACTGCTCGGCGCCCGACACCGGCAACATGGAGGTGCTGGAGCGCGTCGGCACCCCCGAGCAGAAGGCCCAGTGGCTCGAGCCGCTCCTCAACGGCGAGATCCGCTCCGCCTACGCCATGACCGAGCCCGACGTCGGCAGCTCCGACGCCAAGAACATCCAGCTCCAGGCCGTGCGCGACGGCGACGAGTACGTGCTCAACGGCGAGAAGTACTACATCTCCGGGGCCGGCGACCCCCGCTGCAAGATCATGATCGTCATGTGCCAGACGAACCCCGGCGCGCCGGCACACGCCCAGCAGTCGCAGATCCTCGTGGCGATGGACACCCCCGGCGTCGACGTGCTCGGCCCCATGCACGTGTTCGGCCGCGACGACGCCCCGCACGGTCACATGCACATCCGGTTCACCGACGTGCGCGTGCCGGCAACCAACATGCTCCTGGGCGAGGGCCGTGGCTTCGAGATCAGCCAGGTCCGCCTGGGTCCCGGACGGATCCACCACTGCATGCGCGCCATCGGGCAGGGCGAGAAGGCCCTCGAGCTGATGGTCCGCCGCGGCAAGTTCCGCGAAGCGTTCGGCAAGCCCATCCTGCACCTCGGCAAGAACATGGAGACGGTGTCGCGGGCGCGCATCGAGCTCGACGCCTGCCGGCTCATGGTGCTGAAGGCCGCCAAGGCAATGGACGTGCTCGGCAACTCCGAGGCCCGGGTCTACGTCTCGGCGGTGAAGGCGATGGTGCCCGAGAAGGTCTGCCAGATCATCGACCAGGCCATCCAGATCCACGGCGCCACCGGGGTCTCGCAGTGGACGCCGCTGGCCGACATGTACACCGCCCAGCGCACCCTCCGCCTCGCCGACGGCCCCGACGAGGTGCACCACTTCGTCGTCGCCCGCGCTGAGGCCGGTCGCTACGACGAGCCGGCACCCGGTCGCTCCGCTGCCCGGGGTGAGGGCGTCTTCGCCGGCCCCTGAGCGAACGGGGCCCGGCTCGGACCAGTTCGAGCCGGGCCACCGTGGTCGCCGTGCCGCCTGCTAGTTCCGGTTGAGGCCGTACTGCCGGGTGAGGAGCGCCCGCTTGTAGTGGGCCTCGGCCGTGTCGACCTCAGCGGTGGTCGCGGTCGGGCCGAACACACGCAGGATGCTGAAGACGAAGTGCCGACGGTGTGTCCCGTCGACCTCCGCAAGCTCGCGGAGCGCGACGTTGCCGCCGTGGCCGTCGCGCGCGTACGCGCTCCACCGGCCCAGCAGGCGCTCCGCGCCGTCCGCCTTCCCGACGTACAGCTCGCCGCTGCTGGTGTCGGCGACGAGGTAGACGCCCTGAACGGCGGCGAGCGCTGTCCGCCACTCCGCGTACCGCGAGTCCTCGACGACGGCCACCAGCTCGTCGTGCGTGACGAGGACGTTGTCGAAGCCCGGGAACGGCACGCGGGCGGGGTCGGCGATCTCGACCACCGGCATCTGATCGGCCCTGGCGCCTGCCTTGGCCCAGTTGATCGTGTCGGCCGACCACTCGATGACGAGCCGGTTCCGGAGCGACCCGAGGACGTCGGACGGGTGGAGATCGAAGTACCGCTGGACGTCGGTCCGCTCGGCAAGGACCTCACCCCTGTTCTCGTACGCGGTGAGGAACCGGGACCGCCGCTTGCCGTCCGCCAGGAAGTTCAGCCACAGAGCGGGCGGATCCCGGGGGATCTTGCTCTGCCGCAGCGCCTGGGCCCGGGAGTAGGTGAGGACGTTGTCGACCGCGGCGTCCTGCGGGCCGGTGAGGCCGTCGGTGCTGTAGGTGTGACGGACCAGGAGCACGTCGTCCGGCGGAATGCCCGCCACGTCCAGCAGGTCCGCGAGGGTGAGGTCGCCTCGCGACGAGGACGCCCCGGTCGGCTGCATGATCGGAACCTACCGGCCGCGCCCGGGGTGGGATTCGGCGTGAGATCTCACCGCGGTGCCGACGACCGCTCGTCAGCGAGCCGGCGCGCGAACAGCGGCGGCAGGTAGCGCAGCATAAGGGTCGACCACACCACGTGCGTGAGCACCGACGCCTGGATGCCGCCGGTGACCCTTCGCTGCTGCGCGAACAGCAGGCCCATCGGCACGCTCGCCAGCACGAGCGCCGGGTTGCGGGTCGTCGTCGTGGCCAGCCCGTAGACGGCGGTCGAGACGAGCACCGGCCGGGCCGTGCCCGCCGCGGCGTAGACCGAGCCGCGGAAGAACACCTCCTCGGCCACGCCGTTGGCCAGCGTGGTGGTGAGCACGAGCGGCGTCGTCCCCTGGTCGGCGTAGCGGAGCACCGAGCTGATCGCCCGTTCGAGGACCGGTATCCGCCGCGCGACCAGCGCCGCGGCGTAGAACGCGCCGAACGCCCCCACCCCGGAGACGACCGGCGTGAGCACCGGACGGCGCAGCTGCTCCCCCGGCCCGAACATCCGCCCGAGGTGCAGCGGCCCGGACGCCAGCCCGCCGACCACCCACGTGGCGGCGACCCCGAGGGTGAGCCCGTAGAACCGGGTCGAACCGGGCGGCGTCGACAGCGACACCCCCAGCAGCGACGCACCGGTGACCGCGGTGGTCGCGGTGACCCGCCGCCGGCGCCGGAACGCCTCGTCGCTCTCCCAGTGGTCGCGCGGCACGCTCCGCAGCAGCGGCCCGGCCGCCCGGGCCACCCGGGCGATCAGCGCACGGCCGCGGGTCACCGTCGGGCCCCGCGGCTCAGCCATCCGCCGCGCCGTTCGCCCGCCCGCTGCCGGCGCTGGCGCGCCCGCTCCACCAGGGCGGTCATCACCATCTCGTCGTAGTCCATCGGCTCGAAGGGCACGACCGAGCGGATGGCGTCGTCGGTGACGACCACCTCGTTGGTCATGGAGTCGATGAGCGAGCGGCCTGTGGCCAGGTCGACGTCGGTGACCAGGGCCAGCCAGCGCGAGGACAGCTGGGGGCTGAGCAGCGGCACGGGGACGACGAACAGGTGCCGGTTCTGGATCTCGGCGACCCGGATCATCATCTGCAGGTAGGTGAGCACCTCGGGGCCGCCCACCTCGAACACCCGCCCGGTGGCCTCCGGTGCCTCGAGGACGCCGACCAGGTACCGGACGACGTCGGCGACCGCGATGGGCTGCGTCCGGGTGCTGACCCACCGCGGCGTGACCATGGCCGGCAGGTGCGCCACGAGCTGGCGGGTCATCTCCCACGACACCCCGCCGTGGCCGACCACGATGCCGGCGCGCAGCACCGTCACCGGGACACCGGTGCTCCCCAGGAGCCGCTCGACCTCGCGACGGCTGCGCAGGTGCTTCGACAGCTGGTCGCCGTCCTGGCCCAGGCCACCGAGGTAGATGATCCGGCCGATCCCGGCAGCCGCGGCGGCCCGGGCGAAGGCGCGTGCCGCGTCGGCGTCCTTGCGCTCGAAGTCCGGGTCGTCGAGGGAGTGCACGAGGTAGTACGCGGCCTCGCAGCCCGCGAGCGCCGACCGCAGCGAGCCCTCGTCCCCGACGTCGCCGGCCACGGGTGTCCCGGGCCCCTCGTAGCGGTCCGGCCGCCGGGTCATCGCCCGGACCTCGTGCCCCGCCTCCTCGAGCGCGGTCGCCAGCCGGCTGCCGACGAAGCCCGATGCGCCGGTGACGAGGATCCTCACCGGCGCGGGACGGGGTGGCCGGCGTTCCACGAGTCGAGGATCGCGTCGATCCGCGCCCGGCGGTCTGCCAGCTCCCGGCGCGCGGCCGGTGTGTCCTTGCGGCGCACGGCCGCGGTGGCCGCCACCAGGTCCTGGCGAGCCGACTCGAACTCCGCGAGGAGTGCCTCCGGGCCGCCGTCGGTGGTCATCACGCTCATGACAGGTCTTCGTACCCGGCGGCGGAAGCGGATGCAGCGGCTCCGGCCCGTCACGGGGTGTCGGGCATACTCGCGCCGTGCGCGGCGGAGATCAGGGTGCGCGCACCGAGGTGCGGGTGCTGCCCGTCCCGGCGGCCCACGGCTACGTGGCGAGCCTCGTCGACGAACGGGTCCCCGGGGTGACGCTGGTCCGGCCCCCCGATGACGACGGCGGCTGGCTCCCCTCGGAGGCGCTGTCCCCCACGTGGGTCGCCGCGAACTCCGCCTCCTTCGACGTGCTGCACGTGCACTTCGGGTTCGAGGGACGCACGCCCGACCAGCTGCGCGAGCTCGTCGCTGCGCTGCGGGCCGCTGGGCGGGGTCTGGTCCTCACCGTCCACGACCTGGAGAACCCGCACTTCTCCCGGCAGGACGGGCACGACCGGCTCCTCGACGTCCTCGTCCCGGCCGCGGATGCGCTCGTCACGCTGACCCCCGGGGCCGCCGAGGAGGTGCGCCGGCGGTGGGGACGGCGGGCTGCGATCGTGCCGCACCCGCACGTGGCACCGCTGCACGAGATCGGCGTACCCCGCCCGGACCGCCCGCGCCGCGTGGTCGGCCTGCACCTCAAGAGCCTGCGGGCCAACCTGATGGCGCAGCCGGTGCTGCGCTCGCTGATCCGGGCGGTCGACCTCCTGCCGCGGACGGTGCTGCGGGTGGACGTGCACGCCGAGGCGCTCGCCCCGGACTTCCCCCGCCACGACGCCGGGCTGGTGCGGGAACTACACGAGGCGGCCGGGTCGGGTGCGCTCGACCTGCGCGTGCACGGCCGCTTCGACGACGCCGACCTTCTCGCCTACCTGCGGGAGCTGGACGTGTCGGTCCTGGCGTACGGCCACGGCACCCACTCGGGGTGGCTGGAGCTGTGCCACGACGTCGGCACGCCCGTGGTGGCGGGGAGGGTCGGTTTCCTGCACCAGCAACGAGCCCTGGTGCAGGTCGACCTGCACGATCCCGGGGCGCTGGCGGCGGGGCTGGAACGGGCGATGAGCGGACCACCCGCATCCGCGGCCACCGCGGCGGACCGCCTCGCCGAACGGCTGGAGGTCGCCACCGTCCACCGGGACCTGTACCAGCGCGTGGTCGCCGGTGCGACGCAGCGGTCCGCGGAGGCGTGCGCGTGATCGGCTGGTACGCGCACTCGCACGGCGCCGGCCACCGGCAGCGGCTGGTGGCCGTCAGCCGGCACCTCCGCACCCCGGTGACCGCGTTCGGCTCGGCCGCGGCCCCGGAGGGCTTCTCCGGGGAGTGGATCGAGCTGCCCCGGGACGACGACGGGCCGGTCGACCGGGCGTCGGCCACCGCGGGCGGCGCGCTGCACTGGGCCCCGCTGCACCACGCCGGGCTGCAGGACCGGCACGCCGCCCTCGCCGGGTGGATCGCGCGGGCCCGGCCGCGCCTGTTCGTCACCGACGTCTCGGTGGAGGTGACCGCCCTGGCCCGGCTGTGCGGCGTCCCGGTCGTCGTCTTCGCCATGCTCGGGGACCGCGACGACCCCGCCCACCGCCTCGGGCGCAGCCTGGCCACGGCCCTCGTGGCGCCCTGGCCGGCCCCCCGCGACGAGCCGGACGGCGGCGCGCAGGTGGTGCACGTCGGCGCGTTCTCCCGCTTCGACGGCCGGCCGCTGACCCCGGAGGCTTCCCGGCCGGGAACGGTGCTCGTGCTGTTCGGCAGCGGCGGCCGGGACGTCGGCGACGACGACTTCCGCGCCGCGCGCGAGGCCACCCCGGGGTGGACCTGGGAGTACCGCGTGCCGGGTTCCGCGGAGGACGCCGCCGGCGGGGAGGACGTGTGGACGTCCCTGCAGCGCGCCGAGGTGGTCGTCGTGCACGGGGGCCACAACGCCGTCGCCGAGGTGGCCGCCGCCCGCCGGCCGGCCGTCGTGATCGCGCAGGACCGGCCGTTCGGGGAGCAGCGCCGTCGCGCGGAGCTGCTCCGGGCCGAGGGCCTGGTGGCGCTCGACAGCTGGCCGGCGGCGCCGGAGTGGCCGGGTCTGCTGGACCGGGCCCGGGCCGCCGGTGCCGGTCCGTGGGAGCGCTGGGCACCGGGTGACGGTGCGCAGCGGGCCGCGGCCTTCCTCGACGCCGCCGCCGGGGACGGCGCATGACCACCACGGCGCTGCTGACCATCGTGCAGGGCCGGCACGACCACCTCCGCGGCCAGCTCCTCGGGCTGGCCGCGGTGTCCGAGCCCCCCGCCTGGCACGTCATCGCGTCGATGGGCGACGACGACGTCCGCGCCGTCGTCGCCGCGACGCCCGCGGCCCCGGGCACGCGCCGGGTCGTCGTCGACGTCCCGCTGCCCGCCGACGGCGAGCTGCCGCTGGCCCGGGCCCGCAACGCCGCGGCCGCCGCGGCGATCGAGCTCGGCGCCGAGCTGCTGGTGTTCCTCGACGTCGACTGCGTCCCCTCCCCCGGGCTCCTGGCCGGCTACGCCCGGGCGGCCGTCGATCCCGCGGTGCGCGCGGCCCCGGGCCCGGTGCTGCTGTGCGGCCCGGTCGCCTACCTGCCCCCCGGGGTGCGGGTCACCTCCCCGGCCGACCTGGCGCAGCTGCCCGCGGCGGCCCGGCCGCACGCGGCGCGCCCGGCGCCGGCACCCGGCGAGGTCGTCCTCGCCGACCCCTCGCAGTGGTGGCTGTTCTGGTCGCTGTCCTTCGCCGTCTCCGCTGCCGACTGGACGCGGTCGGGCGGGTTCTGCGAGGACTACCGCGGCTATGGCGGCGAGGACACCGACTTCGCGGCGACCGTCCGATCGCTCGGCGGTTCGCTGTTCTGGGTGGGCGGCGCCGATGCCTCCCACCAGCACCATCCCGTGCAGGACCCACCGGTGCACCACCTCGAGGCGATCGTCCGCAACGCCGCGGTCTTCCACGGCCGCTGGGGGTGGTGGCCGATGACCGGCTGGCTCGAGCAGTTCCGGGCCGCCGGGCTGGCCGACTACGACGCGGCCACGCGTACCTGGTCGGTCGCCGGCCCCTCGGCGGCCGCCGCGCGGAGCACGGCTTCGTAGCGGAGGACCATCGTCTTCGCCGACAGGTGCGACAGGGCGGCCTCCCGGACGGCGCGGCGGTCCAGAGCGGTGGTCGGCCCGATGGCCGCGGCCATCGCGGCGACGTCGCCGGCCGGGACGACTATCCCTACCTGCTGCCCCACGTGCGGCCGGAGCACCTCGCTGATGCCGCCCCGGTCGAAGGCGACCACGGGCGTGCCGCACATCGCGGCCTCCGCGGCGACCAGCCCGAACGGCTCGTCCCAGGCGGGCGTGACCAGGACGGCGTCGGCGCGGCCGACCGCCCGGGCCAGCGTCGCACCGCCCAGGTGGCCGTGCCAGGTGGCGCCGGCGCCCAGGTGCGGTGCGATCTGCGCGGCGAAGTACCCGGCGTCGGCGACCGGCCCCACCAGGTGCAGGTGCCGCCCGGCCTCGGCCGCCGCGGCGATCGCCAGGTGCGGGGCCTTCTCCGGCACCATGCGGCCGAACCACAGCAGGCCGCCCCCACCGCGTCCGAGCGCCCAGCGATCGGGGTCGACCCCGTTGTGCAAGACCTCGGCGCGGGGCACCCAGGGCTCCCACTGGCGGGCGGTGAATCGGCTGACGGTGGTGAAGGCGTGCGAGCCGCCACCCGCGCTCAGCGCGGCGGTCAGCCACGGGGTCGGCGGGGTGTGCAGGGACGTGACGGTCGGGACCGGCAGGGTGGTCGCCAGCGACAGCGGCAGGTAGTGCAGCGAGTTGTTGTGGACGACGTCCACCTGGCCGGCGTAGGTCGTCCGCAGCGCGTCGAGGACGTTCAGGTGCGCGTGGTGCTCGGTCATGAACGCCTCGGCCGGCATCGAGGGGTCGGCGCGGGAGAGCTCGTCGGGCCGCCACCCGCCTCCGGCGAGGACCTCGGGCTGCGCTCCCGTGCTGCCGGCCGCCGCGAAGAGCAGCACCCGGTGCCCGCGGTCGCGGAGACCGGCGACCAGACCACCGGTGAAGGACTCCAGACCGCCCGGGTAGGGCTCGGCGACCGGGTGGCTGCTGGGACCGAGCACGGCGATGGTCAGCCGGCGCCCGGGACGCCCCGCGGCGAGCGAGGGTAGGTCGCGCACGATCAGATGCAAGCACGCCGATCGTTGCCGAGCCCACCCGGTCCGCCGACCGGCGGCCGGAACCCCTCCTTAGGGTGTTTCCGTGACCGGACGGCGGCAGCACTACGCCCACTTCTACGGTCTGCTGCCGCTCCCCCGGGACGACCGGCCGCTGGTGCTGGTGCACGGCAACTGCCAGGCCGAGTCGCTGCGGGTGCTGGTGGACGGGGACGCGTCACCGGTGCGGACCGTCCGCGTGCCTCCCGTCCACGAGCTGACCGCCGCGGACCTGCCGCACCTGGACCGCCTGCTGGCCGAGATCGACGTCCTGGTCTCCCAGCCGGTGCGGAGCGGCTACCGCGACCTGCCGCTCGGCACCGCCGAGGTGCTCGCCCGTGCCCGGCGTCGGCCGGCCGCGGTCGTCGTGCCGATCATCCGCTGGGCCGCGCTGCACCCCTTCCAGGTCATCGTCCGCTCCCCGGCCGGAGACCCGCCGCTGGTGCCGTACCACGACCTGCGGACCCTGACTCTGGCCGCCGGCCGGCCCGCGCTGCCCGAGATCCCCTCGGCCGCGGCCGTCCGGGCGGTGCGCGACCTGTCGGTGCGGGAGCTGACCGTGCGCCAGGAGCGGCACGGGTCGCTCGACGTGGTGGACCTGCTGCACGAGGCCCGCTCCGCCGCCGCGCACACCGTCAACCACCCGGGCAACGCCGTCCTGGCAGGCGTGGCCGCCCGGATCCTCTCCGCGGCCGGGTTCCCCGGAACTGTCGTCGACCCCGGGCGCACGCTCCTGGACAGCGTGCACACCCCGGTCCTGCCCCAGGTCCTGGAGGCCCTGCGGCTCGACGGCCGGTCGGGAGCCGACTGGGTCGTCTCCGGGACCCGGGTCCCCGACGACGCGGTCCGCGACGCCCAGCTCCGGTGGTACGCCGACCACCCCGGGGTCGCCGAGGCGGGGCTGGCCCGGCACGCCGCAGCAGCGGCGGCGCTGGCCGCATGAGCGTCACCGTCCTGGCCGTCGGACCGGCCGAGCACGGGGTGACCGGCGAGGCGCTGGTGCAGGCGGCAGCGCTGCTCGGGATCGCGCCGGGTCCCGTGCACCTGGTGCGCCGGCCCGCGCTGCCCGCGGTGGGCGAGCTGCGCGCGGCGCTGCGCACGGCTCCCCCGGCCCCGCTGCTCGTGCACGTCACCGACAAGCTGTTCGGGGCGACGCCGGAGGAGGCGGCGGACGTCGTGGGAGCCCTCGCGGCGGAGCACCCGCTCGTCCTGGTGCTGCACGACCTGCCGCAGGCGAGCGACGGGCCGCGCAACGCCCCCCGGCGCGCGGCCGCCTACCGGCGGATGGCGCGGGCGGCCGCCGCCGTCGTCGTCGCCAGCCGGCACGAGCAGCGGCTCCTGGCCGCCTGCGGCGTCGACGCGCGCAGCGACGTCGTCCCCCTCCCCGTGCCCGACCTGCGCTCGGCGCGGGCCGTGGACGAGGCGGCTCCGCTGCGCGGCGTCGCCGTCCTGGGCTACCTGTACCCGGGCAAGGGGCACGAGGCCGTCGTCGCGGCGCTCGACGTGCTGCCCGCCGGGGTCGGGCTGACCGCCTGGGGCCGGCCGTCGACCGGTCACGAGGACCTGGCCGACGCCCTCGCCGCGCAGGCCGCCGCGCTGGGGCGCCCCTGCGTCGTGACCGGCTACGTGCCGGATGCCGACCTGCCCGCCCTGCTCCGGTCCCCGGTGGTGCCGGTCGCCCCGCACGAGCACCTGTCGGCGTCCGGGTCGATCAACTCCTGGATCGGCGCGGGCCGCCGGCCGCTGGTGCCGCGCAGCGACTACGTCGCGGAGCTCGAGGAGCGCTCGCCGGGATGCGTCCGGATCTACGACGACCTGCGCACCGCGCTGGTGCAGGCGTGGGAGGACCCGGCGAGCACCTGGCTGCCCCGCGGGGCGCCGGGTGGGCCCACGGCGGAGACGGCGGCGACACTGCTCCTGCCGGTGCTCGCGCGGGCCGCCCGGGAGGTGCGATGACCCCGGAGGAACCGCCTGCCGTCTCGGTGGTCGTGCCCCACTACGAGGCACCGCACGACCTGGACCTGGTGCTGACGGCGCTGGAGCTGCAGGACCACCCGCTGCACCTGCTCGACGTGGTCGTCGCCGACGACGGTTCGCGCACCCGTCCCGATCCGGGTCCGCGGCCGTACGCGGTCCAGGTCGTGGCGCAGGCGGACGAGGGGTTCCGCGCCGCGGCCGCGCGCAACCTCGGCGCCGGCGTGGCCCGCGGCGCGGTGCTGTGCTTCCTCGACGCCGACACGGTGCCCGAGCCCGGGTACGTGTCAGCCGTCGTCCGGCACCTCGCCGACGGCGCCGACCTCGTCGTCGGCCGACGGCGGCACGCGGATCTGGGCGCCATGTCCCCCGGGCGGCTCCGCCGCTGGCTGACCGAGGGCAGCGACGCCCCGGAGGTGCTCGGGGAACCGGCCTGGCTGGCCGAGGCCTACGCCCGGACCGACGACCTGCGCTCGGCCGGCGACGACGCGTACCGGTTCGTGATCTCCGCCGTGCTGAGCGTCTCCCGCCGCCTGTTCGAGGAGGTGGGCGGTTTCGAGGAGGCGTTCGGCTCCTACGGCGGCGAGGACTGGGAGTTCGCCCACCGCTGCTGGCTGCACGGCGCCGACTTCGTGCACGCCCCCGACGCCGTGGCCTGGCACGACGGACCGGACTTCGCCGGACGCACCCCGGACGCCGAGGCGCTGCGGTCCCGGAACGTCGAGGCCCTGGCGCTGGCCCGCTTCGTGCCCGGGCCGGCCACCCGCGGGCACGGCCTCGTGTGGGCGTACCCGGACGTGGTCGTGCGGCTGGACGACTCCGCGGTGCCCGACGCGCAGGTCGTGGCGTCGGTGGCCTCGCTGCTGGCCGGTTCGGACTGCGGGGTGTGGCTGCGCCGTGGATCCGCTGTCGAGGTGCTCGACGACCCCCGGGTGCACCGTGGCGAACCCTCCGCCGCGGTGCTGGCCCGGTGCCGGTTCCGGGTGGACCTCGACCGGCCGGTCGTCCTGACCGGCGCGACGCTGCAGGAGCTCACGGACGTCGCACCGGTCCGGGTCGGCGAGCACCTGGTCGTGCGCCGTACGCGGGACGGGCACCGGGGCGAGGGCAGCGCGGCGGTCCTCGACGAGCCCGGGGTGGCCGCTCCCGTTCCCCAGGACCTCGACCTGCAGCGCCGGTGGGGCCGGGCGGACCACCGGCGCCAGGTACGCCTCGAGCGGTCAGGCGACCCGGACGGCGAGGGGCGGCGGCGCGACGTCCGGTGACGGATGCAGCAGCGCCGCCAGCGTCTCGACGCCGTCCACCAGCCGGGGCCCCGGCCGCACCACCACGGCGTCGCCGTCGATCGCCCACACCGGTCGGCCGGGCAGGGCCGCTGCGACCGTGGCCGCCTGCTCCACCGCCCCCGTCAGGCCGAAGCCGCACGGCGCGACCACCACGACGTCGGGCTCGGCAGCGGCGAAGAAGTCCCAGTCCACCGGCACCGACCGCTGACCGGGCCGGCACGCCACCGGCTCGCCGCCCGCCGCCGCGACCTGGTCGGGGACCCAGTGCGCCGCGGGGAACGGCGGGTCCACCCACTCGACCACCGCCACCCGGGGCCGCGGCCGGCCGGCCACGCGGGCTGCGACCGCCGCCAACCGCTCCCGGAGCCCTCGCACGACCGCGTCCGCCCGCTCCGGGACGCCCATGCGCTCGCCGACGGTGGTGATCGTCGCGAGCACCTGGTCGAGCGTGTACGGGTCCAGCGCCACGACGTCGGCCCGGCAGCCGAGGTGCGCGAGCGCCTCGTCGACGTGCCCCGAGGGCAGCGCGCAGACCCGGCAGAGGTCCTGGGTGAGGATCACGTCCGGCGCGAGCGCGGCCAGGGCGTCGGCGTGCAGCGTGTAGAGGTCCTCCCCGGCAGCCAGCCGCCGGCGGACCGAGGCGTCGATCTCCGCCGGGGTCATGCCCGAGGTGTCCGCCCCGCCGACGACGACCGCCTTCTCGCGGCGGGCGGCGGGCGGCTCGTCGCACTCGAAGGTGACCCCGACCAGCTGGTCGGCGAGCCCCAGCGCGTAGACGATCTCGGTGGCCGACGGCAGCAACGACACGATCCGCACCGCGCCACCGTAGGCCGAGCCCCTGTCGGGCAAGCGCCGGCGTCGCTCCCTTTGCCGTCCCGCCGCCGCGGTCCTACGGTGCCAGCAAGCTGAGTGGCGCCCTGCTACCGCACCGGGAAACAGCTATGACCCTCCCGAAGGACGAAACGCCTGCCCTCGACCGCCGCTCGCTGCGCAAACTCATGGCCGCGGGGCTCATCGGTAGTTCGATCGAGTGGTACGACTTCTTCATCTACGCCACCGCGGCGGCGCTGGTCTTCGGGGAGCTGTTCTTCCCGGACGCGTCCCCGCTCATGGGCACGCTGCTGTCCTTCAGCACCTTCTGGGCCGGCTTCATCGCCCGTCCCATCGGCGGCCTCGTCTTCGGCCACTTCGGGGACAAGTTCGGCCGCAAGCCGGCGCTGGTCACCTGCCTGATCCTCATGGGCTCGGCCACGTTCCTCATCGGTCTGCTGCCGACGGCCGACTCCATCGGCGTGCTCGCACCGATCGCGCTGGTCTTCCTGCGGTTCCTGCAGGGCATCGCGGTCGGCGGCCAGTGGGGCGGGGTCATCCTCCTGCTCACCGAGAACGCCGGCCGGGACCGTCAGGGGCGCGCCGGCACGTTCGGCCAGATGGGCGTCCCGATCGGCGTCATCCTGGGCAACATCGTCTTCCTGGCCGTGAGCGCCACGACGAGCGCCGAGGCCTTCGTCTCGTGGGGCTGGCGCATCCCGTTCCTCGCCAGCGCCGTGCTGCTCCCCGTCGTCATGTTCATCCAGCTGCGGGTCGAGGACACGCCGGTCTTCCGCGAGCTGAAGAGTCACAGCGAGGAGGCCGCCGACGAGAAGGTGGCGCAGGCGCCGCTCAAGGAGGTCGTGCTCAAGCACCGTCGGCCGGTGCTGCTGGGGGCGGGCCTCCTCTTCGGCACCAACGCGATCTTCTACATCAGCATCGCCGGGGTCCTCGACTACGCCACCCGCGACCTCGGTGTGGACCGCGACGAGCTGCTCGCGATCACGCTCGCGGCCTCGGCGATCTCGGTGTTCGTCATCTACTTCAGCGGCGGCCTGTCGGACCGGATCGGCCGACGGCCCCCCATCCTGGTCGGCGCGGCGGTCATCGCCCTGTGGGCGTTCCCGTTCTTCTGGCTGATCGACACCGCGAAGCTGCCGCTGATCTTCGTGGCCCTCGTCGGCGGGCTGATCGGGTCCTCCCTCACCTACGGCCCGCTGGCGGCGTTCCTCGCCGAGATGTTCGAGCCGCGGATCCGCTACTCCGGTGCGTCGCTGGCCTACCAGCTCGCCGCCATCCTGGTCAGCGGGGCGACGCCGTTCATCATGACCGCGCTCCTGGCGGCCACGGGCTCGTCCGCCTCGGTGTCGGCCTACGTGTGCGTCATGGGCGTCATCACGTTCCTCTCGGCGTTCGTCCTGCGCGAGACCCGCACCAAGGACGAGATCCGCGGGGAGGCCGGCCGGGACCTGGCACGGACGGACTAGCCGACGGCGCCCTCCCCGGCCCGCGGGCCGGGGTGCCCGCCGATGACACCGTCCGTGGCCAGCCGGCTCAGGTCCTCGGCCTGCACGCCGA
Organism: Blastococcus sp. TBT05-19; assembly: GCF_003319095.1. Lineage (GTDB taxonomy): Bacteria > Actinomycetota > Actinomycetes > Mycobacteriales > Geodermatophilaceae > Blastococcus. Next base: position 172,404 of record NZ_QOHI01000004.1, read on the forward strand.
GCGCGGTCAGCACCGCGGTCGTGTGCTCGCCGACGGCGGGCGCGGGGCCGCGCGGGGCGATGTCGGCGCCCTGCACCCGGAACGGGGCGCGGACGGTCCGGTAGCGGCGTCCCGACGGCTCGCTGATCTCCGGGAAGAGGCCGTCGGCGGCAGCCTGCTCGTCGTCGGCGAACTCCGACACCGTGGACGCCGGGCCCCAGATGAAGCCGTGCTGGTCGAACAGCGCGCACCACTCCTTCAGCGGCCGGCTCGCGAAGAGCTCGTCCAGCAGGCGGGTCAGCTCCGGCATGTTCGCCGACCGCGCGGCCCGGTCGGCGAACCGCTCGTCCTCGATCCACTCCGGCCGACCGACCGCGGTGCAGAACGCCGGCCACCAGTGCGGCTCCGGCATGAACAGCAGGATCCACCGGGAGTCGGCGCAGCGGAACCCGCCGTGCAGCGCGTGCGGCCGGGCGATCCGGCCCTCCGGCGTCGGCCGCACCCCGTCGACCAGGGTCGCCGACAGGTCGCTCGACATCGTCCAGGCAGCCGCGCCGAGCAGGCTGACGTCGACGACCTGCCCCTCGCCGGTGGCCTCGACCAGCCGCAGGGCGGCGAGGACGGCGCCGAACAGCGCCAGCGCCGCGGTGTGGTCCCCCTGGGCCGGCCGGAGCCGCGGCGGTGCGGCGTTGACCGGCTCGCTCATGGCGTCGAGGACCGCACCGCGCCCGAAGAACGCCGTGAGGTCGTAGCCGGGGCGCGCCACGTCCGGACCGTGCGTCCCGTAGCCGGTCAGCGTGGCGTGCACCAACCGTGGGTTGGCACCGAGCAGGGTCGCGGGGTCGAGCCCGTACCTCGCCTGCCGCGCGGGCAGCAGGTTGCACAGGAAGACGTCGGCCCCGGCGGCCAGCCGGCGGACCAGGTCGGTCCCCTCCGCCTGGTTCAGGGCGACGGCGATGCTCCGCTTGCCCCGGTTGTCCAGCGCGAAGGCCGCATCGAGGGGCGGCTCCCCCTCGGGGACGGCCGGCTGGCGCGTGGCACCGCGCATGGCGTCGCCACGCAGGGGCTCGACCTTGACGACGTCGGCGCCCAGGTCGGCCAGCAGCGCGGCGGCGCCCGGCGCGGCCATCCAGTTGGCCACCTCGACGACGCGCACGCCGTCCAGCGGAGCGACCACGGCTTCCTCCTCTTCGTCGAGGTGGTGGCCCCCTGCAGGGGTCCTTGCTCAGTCCGCCAGGTAGTCGAAGACGCAGCCGGCCCGGCCCAGGGTGAGGTCGACCAGGATGTGGCTCGCCGACACGATCTCCCGCACGGGCAGGTCGGCCAGCGGCGCGAGGACGTGCTCGAACAGCTGGAGCCGGGCGGGGCCTGTCCAGGCCCCCTTGATCGTCATGTCGGTGATCTGGCTGCGGGCCAGCTCCAGGACGCGCGGCCGCCGGTCGTACCCCGGCAGCATCTTCAGCCCGTAGGTCGGCCGGCCGATCTCGGCCCGCGCAGCCTCCTCGGACATGGGCGCGTGCTTGTAGCCCATCGTCGCGGTGGCCACCCGCAGCGTGCCGTAGTCGAGGGTGCCGACGAGGGTGTCGGTGTCGACGTAGAGCCGGGGCGCGCCCATCTTCTTCGGGAAGGCGCTGATCTCCCGGCCGCTGGCGATGGACGCGAGGCTGTCGACGTACATGGCGTGCAGGTAGTCGGCCGGCTCGCCCTCGTACTCGACCTGCAGCACCTGCCCGGACTCGGTGAAGGAGCCCAGGCCGGTGACGTCGGGCATCCGCATGACCTCGAACCGCACGAGCGGCTCGACCACCTGCAGCGGCTCCGGCACGATCCGCCGCATCGCGTCGAGGTCGGTCCGGTAGAGGATGTTCAGGTACTCGCGGTCGGTGAAGCGGTACCGCCCCGACGGGTAGGCGGGCGCCCCCAGCGGCGTCGTCGACTGCCGGCGGACCTCCTCGATGTTCACCGCGCCTCCTCCGCCCGGGCCGCGTCGCGCGCCTCGATCACGGCGAGCTGGGCCCGGTCCCGCGCCTCGGTGTGCTGCTCGTACCCGCGGTCGCCGAAGCGGCTCTCGACCTGGCTGCTGATCAGCTCGACGGTCGCCTCGTCCAGCTCGGGCTGCTCGACCTTCTTCCACCGCCTGGCCATGCCCGGGCCGAGGTGCTCGAGGAAGTGCCGCATGCCGCCCGGCCCACCGCCGAGGTGGAAGCTCTCGAAAGGCCCGGCGGTCGCCCATCGCACGCCGATGGACTCCGTGACGATCTCGTCGAGCTCGGCGGCGCTCACCACTCCCTGGCTGACCAGCCACACGCACTCGCGGAACAGCGTCGACTGCAGCCGGTTGGCGACGAACCCGCTGAGCTCCTTGTGCAGGACCACGGGCTTCTTGCCGACCGACCGGTAGAAGTCCACCGCGCGCCGCACCGTCTCCGGCGAGGTCCGCTCCCCCGGCACGACCTCGACCAGCGGCAGGACCTCGGGCGGGTTGAAGGGGTGCCCGACCACGAGCCGCTCCGGCGTGCGCATCTCGCGTGCCAGGTCGCTGGGCATGAGCGCCGACGTCGACGACGCGATGAGCGCCTGCTCGGGAGCGGCCGCCTCGATCCGGGCGAACAGCTCCTGCTTGAGCGGCAGGCGCTCCGGCGCGTTCTCCTGGACGACGTCGACGCCGACGACCGCGGCCTCGACGTCGTCGACCACCTCGATGGCCGCCAGCAGGCGCTCGGCGTCGCCGGCCAGCTGCGGCTGCAGCGCGGCCAGGTGCCGCACCGCCCGCTCGACCTCCGGGCCGACGTCCGGGCGGGGGTCCTGCACCCGGACGGACAGCCCGTGCGCGGCGAACAGGGCCGCCCAGGACGACCCGATGGTGCCCGCGCCGATCACTGCGACGCTGCGCTGGACCTCGGTCACCGCGCCCCCCTCGGCGCTCGAATCTCGCCTCGGATCCGACCACAGCCGGCGACGATCGGCGAGCCGAGCCGTTGCCGGCCACACGCCACGTGCCACCACCCCGTCGATGACGGCGTCGACCCGCCGACCGGCTCACCCCTGCTCCCCGAGCCCCTGGCCCGGCAGGACTCAGTCCCTCCGGTGTGCCTTCGGCGGCACCGGCGATGCCGCCGCGGCCCGCTCCGCGGCGCCCATCGCCTGGACCGCCTCGGTCAGGATCCGGGTGCTCGTGGCGTAGTTGAGCCGGACACGGCCTGCGCCACCGGCCCCGAACGCCTCCCCGGCGCTGAGAGCCACCTTGGCCCGGTCGAGGAAGAAGCGTGTCGCACCGACGACGGTGGTGACATCCCCGGGCTCGGTCGTGCCGCCCTGGTCGGCTGCGATCCGGCCGGCCTCCAGGCGGGTGCAGTCCAGCCACGCGAGGTAGGACGCTTCCGGCCGCACCCACGACACCGTCGGCAGGTGCTCGCCGAGCAGCTCGGACAGCAGAGCGCGCTTCCGGTCCAGGCCTGCCAGGAGCGCATCGAGCCAGTCCCCGCCGTCGGTGAGCGCTGCGGCGTGCGCGAGAGCCGCGACGTGGCTGGGCCCGTGGCTGACCACCTCCGGCATGCGCCGCAGGTCAGCGGCGGCGTCGGCTCCCGCGACGAGCACGGCCGCCTTCAGCCCGGGCAGGTTCCATCCCTTCGACGCCGACAGCAGCGCGAACGCGTCCGTGTCGCCCGCGACGGACAGGTAGGGCACGAAGGTGGCGCCGGGCAGGACGAGCGGCGCGTGGATCTCGTCGGCGATGACGCGCACGCCGTGCTGCTCGGCGAGGCGGGCGAGGCGCAGCAGCTCAGCGGCCGTGTGCACGACCCCGGTGGGGTTGTGCGGGTTGCACAGGAGGTACGCCGCCCGCCGTCCACCGGCCCGCGCCCGCAGGAACGCCTCCTCGAGGACGTCGAAGTCCAGCCGCCCGCCCGCTCCCAGCGGCGCCTCGGCCACCTGTCGCTCGGCATGGTGCGGGAACGCGTAGAAGGGCGGGTAGACCGGTGGGCTCACGATCACCGTGTCGCCCGCTCCGGTGATCAGACGGAGGACCTCGACGACGCCGAGCATCACGTCCGGCATCAGCGCCGTCCGCTCCACGGGCAGTTGCTCCCACCCCCAGCGGCGGGCTGCGAAGCCGGCGAACGCCTCGGCGTAGCGGGTGCCGTGCGGGTATCCGGTGTCGCCGGACTCCGCCGCCGCCCGGATCGCCCGGACGACCGGTACCGCCAGGTCGACGTCCATCTCCGCGACCCACAGCGGCAGCACGTCGTCCGGGTAGGCGCGCCACTTCAGGCTCGTGCGCTGACGCAGCCGCTCCAGCGGAACGCCTTCGAGCGGGTCGGGCATCGTCTCGGTGCTCATCGGCTCAGCTCTCTCGCGGCGTCGACGGACCCCTTCGACGTCCGGGTCCCGGGCATGTCCCGCGGTCCAGGGTCCCAGCGCCCCGAGCCGTGCGACATCCCAGGTCGACGGCCTGCGGCGCGACGCAGGCACCAACCCTGTCCGCGCCACGCAGCAGCCACCAGAATGGCCGCATGCGCACCCGACCGACCAGCTCGCGAGCCGTGGCCGCCGGAGTCACCGCGGCGGCCACCACGCTGCACTACGCCCTGCCCGACCTGATCGCCGACCGGCGACGGCGCGGCTGGGCGAAGGCCGGGGTCCTCGCCGTCGCGGTCGCCGCCGCCGTTCCGGAGCTGCGGGCGGGCTGGGACGGCGCACGCGGGTCCGAGCAACCCGACGGCGAGGCGTCGGTCACCGAGGTGTTCCGCTCCCTCCCGCCCGCGCGCAAGGCCGTCGCCCTCGCGCCCGTGGCCCTCGTCCTCGGCGCCTCGGCCGGGTGGCTGGCCCTCGTGGAGCGGTGGATCTTCCGCCGCGGTCAGGCGCGGGCGGCCGCCGGGAAACGGTGGCCGCACACGGGTCCGGCGCTCGTGTACGGCGCCCTGGCCGGTGCGTTCTGGTTCATCGAGCCCCCGGCCGACCAGGACTGACCACCCGGACGTCGGACGGGCCCGTCACCCCACGTGCCAGTACCGCCGGATGAGCTCGTCGCGCCCGGCCGCGCCCTTCTTGGCCGCCGGGGCGTCGCGCAGCGCCGTGAGCACCGCGTCGATGAGCGCGGCGGGGAAGACGTCGTCGGCCTCGAACGCCCCGCGCTCGGCCTCGAGCGCGTCGGCGGACTCCGAGCACGAGGTGGGCAGCTGCTCGAACTCGTCCTCGTCCCGGTCGGCGGCCTCGAGCCGCTCGGCCTGCTCCAGGCTCCCGGGATCGGTCAGCCCGCGCCTCGCCGCGACCGCCATGCCGGCCAGCAGCAGGTGCACGTCGGCCGAACCGTCGCCCAGCCGCAGCTCGACGGTCTGGGGGTGCGTGGCGGGCTCCGGCACGGCCTCGGTGCTGCCGGGGTTGGCGTGGGCGACCATGCCGGGCAGCACGTCCCCGTTCCACGCCAGCGGCACCCGCACCAGGCCGGTGCGGTCCTTCTCGCCCCAGCAGACGGCGCCGGGTGACTCGTCGCCCTCGGCGAAGCGCAGGTAGGACGTCGGGACCGTGTTGCCGAAGGCGGTGAGCGCCCTGGTCGCCTGGAGGTAGCCGGCGACCAGCCGCCGCCCGGTGTCGCTGAGCCCGTCCTCGCCCACGACGGTGTTGACGCCGTCGCGCACCAGACGGCTGTGCACGTGCAGACCGTTGCCCGCGCCCTCACCGCTGACCAGCGGGGCGAAGGTCGCCTCGAGGCCGTGCGTGGCCGCCACCTCGCGCACCACCCACTTGGTCAGCACGAGCGCGTCGGCGGCCTGCTCCACGGGCACCGGCTGCAGCTCGATCTCGTGCTGCACCAGCTGCCGGTCCTCCTCGAGGACGTTGCCGACCTCGCCGTGGGCGTACTTCAGGCGCACCCCCATGGCGGTGAGGTGGCCCAGCACCTGCTCCCGGACCCGCTGCCCCTTCGAGAAGGGGCTCGACTCCTGGTACCCGCGCTCCTCCTCCACGGGGTAGATCCGATCGGGGGCGTCGACCAGGTAGTACTCCAGCTCGCCGAAGGCCTCGAGCGTCATCCCGGTCTCCCCGGTCAGGACCTCGGCGGCCCGGCGGACGATCTGCTCGCGCGCGTGCGGCAGCGGCCGGCCCTCCTCGTCGTAGAAGGAGCACAGCACGTCGAGCGAGGGCCGCTCGCCGAAGGGGTTGACGAACGCCGTGCGGTGCCGCGGGACGACGTACACGTCGCTGGCGTCGGTGTCCGTGCCGGCGAAGACGCTCGAGCCGTCCACGCGCTCCCCGCGGACCAGCACCTCCAGGAGGTGCTCGCGGGAGTAGACCGGGAAGGCGAGGGTCTTGAGGCGGCCGTCGCCCCCGACGTAGCGCAGGTTCACCTGGTGGAGGTCCAGCTCCTCGACCGCCCGCACCAGGTCGCCGCCGGTGAACCCGGCGGCGGGCTTGCCGAGCAGCCGGACGATCGGGTGGGGTTCGAACGCGTCGATGGGCATGGCCCGTTCTACCAGCGGGAGAGAGGAAGTTCCGGGCGGAGCCGACGCCGCCGGTCCCGGCACGCCTCGTGTAGACAGCACACGCACCCCCTTCCCACCCGGAGGCTCGATGTCCCGCAGCGTCAGCCGGCTGATGCACCAGAGCCTCGCCGTCTTCGGTGAGCGGGACGACGCCCGGCGCAGCGCCGCCGCGGAGCAGACGTACGCCGCGGACGTCTCCTTCACCGACCCCGAGGGCGTCGTCGTCGGCCGGGAGGCGGTCGAGGACAAGGTGCGCGGACTGCTCGCCGGAGCACCGGACTTCGTCTTCCGCGCCGCGGGGCCGGCGCGGGAGGCCGGCGACCTCGGCGTCCTCCGGTGGCACTTCGGTCCCGCGGACCAGGCCCCGGTGGTGTCCGGAACCGACATCGCGCTGATCCGGGACGGCCGGATCAGCGCCCTCTACACCCTGCTGGACGAGTGAGGACGCACATGGACGTCACGGTCACCGACGCACGCGACCACAAGCGCTACGAGGCACGCGTCGACGGCGTGCTCGCCGCGATCGCCGACTACATCCCGACCGACGAGCTGCTGGCCTTCACGCACACCGAGGTCATGCCCGAGTTCGAGGGGAAGGGCGTCGGCAGCATGCTCATCCGTCATGCGCTCGACGACGTCCGCCGGCAGCAGCTGGCCGTGCTGGCCGTCTGCCCCTTCGTCAGCGGCTTCGTGCAGCGGCACCCGGAGTACGGCGACCTGCTCTACCGGTCCCGGACCCGCGCGGTCGTCGACTGACCTGCCGCGGCGGCGGAGCGGCGGGCGGGCGCGGAGCCGTCAGGTGCGCACCCGGTCGCCCGGCCGCCGGCGGCGGGCGAAGAACCGTTCCACCCGGCGCCACCGGTTCGGTGTCTTCTCCGGGTCCATGACCTCGGACTCGGCGAGCGCACGGTCGGCCGGGCCCAGCTCCGGCGGCTCGAACGGCACCAGCGAGCGACCCGTCGGCCGGCGCAGCCGTTCGATCCCCTGCACCAGCGACCCGGTGTCGGCGATCGCGGCGGCGACGTCGTCCGGGCTGCAGTCGAGGTGCTCGGCGAGCAGGCGGTCCCGGAAGCCGACGACGGTCGCGGCGAGCCGGTCCGCTCCTGGCGCCCCCTCGACCGCCTCGATCGCCAGGTCGCACTCGGTGTCCAGGCCCATCGACCGGTTGTTCACGTTGCTGGAACCGAGCCGGAGCAGCCGGTCGTCGACCACGGTCACCTTGGCGTGCACGTAGATGGGCTCCCGCTGCTCGGTGACCGGCGTGTAGAGCCGGAACCGGTCGTGCACGTCGGCCTCGCGGACCAGCTCCAGGACCCGGGCCCGCGCGGTGCCCATCGCCTTCTCCGACAGCCAGCCGTCGGCGGTCTCCGGGTTGACCACGACGACGTCGGGGCCGTCGGGCTCGCGCAGCCGGTCGGCGATCGCCTCGGCGATGCGGCGGGAGGCGAAGTACTGGCTCTCCACGTACAGGGAGCGGCGGGCCGCGGCGATCGTGGCCAGCCACAGCAGCTCGATCTCGTGCACCAGGGTGGCGCCGCCGTGCTCGGGGCGGGTGCGGGAGATCGCGACGTCGACGTCGGTGAGCAGCGGCTCGACGTCCGCGGGCCAGCACTCCCGCTCGTCGGGGATCGGGTCGAGCCGCTCCCCCGTGCCGCTCTCCCACCGCTCGCGCGCGAGGTCGGCGACTGCGCGCGCGGCCGGGCCGGTCATCATGCTGGTCACGTCGTGCCACGGGCCGGTGGCCCGGCCGGGGCCGCGTCCGGTGCCCGGACGACGCCGGTGCGGGTTGTCGTCGGCGTGGTCGGAGGTGTCCCAGCGGTCGGCGGTGACGTCGATGCCGCCGGTGAAGGCCAGGCAGTCGTCGACGACGACGATCTTCTGGTGGTGGGCACCGCCGAGCGGGTGGTGGGCGTCGACGGCGAAGGTGAGCCGGTCGTGGGACCGGCGATCGAGCAGCACGATCGGTGCCAGACCGCGCCCGAGCGCGCGCAGCATGCCGAGGTCCCATTGCAGGACGCCGACGTGGAGCTGCGGGTTGGACTCCACCGCCCGCTCGAGGACGGCGCCCAGCTGGTCGTCCTCCGGCCGGCCGCCGTCGAGCGGGTCGAGCCGGATCCGCGGATCGAAGTCCCAGCCGATGAAGAGCACCCGTCGCTCGGCGCGGAGCACGGCCTGCTTCAGCGTGGCGAAGTAGCCGGCGGCGTCGACGAAGATCGCGAAGGAGTCGGCCCGCTCGATCCGCCAGCAGGTCTCACCGGGGATCAGCAGCGGAGCCCCCGGATCGCTCTCCGCCCTCGCCTCGCTGCCCTTGGTCACCGGAGCAGTGTGCCCGACTCAGTTCGGCACGAGCACCGACCACGCGGACGGCTCCACCCGCCACGACCGGGAGAGCACGCCCTCCTCCAGCTCGCCGTCGGCCACCAGGTCGACAGGACCACCGGTCACGGTGACCGCCCGGCCGCGGACGACGACGACGTCGTCGCGCTCGACGTGCCGCCCGGCGGGCAGGGCCGCGGCGTAGGCAGCCCGCGCCACGGGCCCCGTGGCCACCGACACCATCACGTCCAGCAGCCCGTCGTCGAGGCCGGCACCGGGCGCGATCGGCGTGGCGCCGCCGATGGTCGGCCCGTTGCAGACCGCTGCCATCAGGACGCTCGTGCTCCCGTCGGCCGCCCAGCCCGCGGCCTCGTCCCCGACCACCCGGCCGTCGACCTCCACCCGCAGGTCCCAGCCGCCGGTGCTCACACCGGCGATCACAGCCCCCAGCGGATAGGCCACGGCTCCCAGCCGGTCCTTGAAGCGGGCCGCCTCGGCGCCCGCCCTGGCACCGGCGCCGGCGTGGACGGCGTTGACCACCACACCTCCCGCGTCGTCGCGCACGAGGTCCAGCCGACGTGCGACCCCGTCGAGCACGACGGCCGCGCTCTGCTCCGGGTCCAGCGGCAGCCCGAGGGCCTGGGCCAGGTCGTTGCCGGTCCCGAGCGGGACGATCCCGACCGGGTCCTCGCTCCGCAGGGCACCGGCGGCGTCGAGCGCGGTGATGGCGGCGTGCACGGAGCCGTCGCCGCCGGCGATCACCAGCCGCCGGTCCCCGCGGCCGCTCACCGCCCGTCCCAGCTCCTCGGCGTCTGCGGTGGCGGCCACGGTCACGTCGGCACTCGAGCGGAGAACGGTCAGCGCCGCCGCGAGGGACTCGTCGTCGGCGGTCCCCGCCGACCTGTTGACCACGACCATCAGCCGCTGCATGGATGAGCACTCCGTTCCCCGCGCTCGCCGCGGGTCCGATCCGAGCGCAGGGTCCTGCGCTCGGCTGTCACCCTGCCCCACGGCGCCGCCACCAGTCCTCCGTGCGAGGCCGGCGGCGGCGAAGTGCACCCGGTCAGGGGGCGATGACGAGCTCCGCGCTCAGGTCGCCGTCCGTGCTGAAGCGGTAGCGGAGGTCGGCCACGCCGCCGGGGAAGTCGCCCTCGACGTGGGTGAGAGCAACCCAGTGCGCGTCGTCGGTGCGCTCGCCGTCCCCCAGATCGGCACAGGCTCGGCCGGACGACGGGCGCAGGTTGGCGATCACGCCTGTGTCCGGCTGACCGTCAAGCCGATCCAGAGCAGAGCGAAGACCCAGGGAACCCAGCGCTCCATCCTCCCCAGCTCCGAGTAACGCGGGGACCGCCAGCTCGACGGCCGCGCATGGAGCACCGCCCATTCGTCCCTGAACAGCTGGACCGGCAGGTGGTCCTCCATCGCGTGCAGGACCTGGAACTTGGCTCCGTTCAGCTCGCGGTAGGAGCGCAGGGACAGCCACCAGGTGCAGGAGAGCAGGACGCCTGCCGCGGCGACCACCGCGCTCGTCCAGATCGCCTGCGCCGCGAGGTCCGGAGCGATGAGGCCCACGACGGCAATGAGCGTGGTCTGCACGGTGAGGAAGAACGAGTTCGCCGTGGCTCGACGCGCCGAGACCCGATCGGCCAGTTCGGCGCCCAGGGTGTACAGCTCCAGGAGCCGGGGATCGGGTGCCGCGCCCGGCCCGGTGCCCGGACCGCTCATCCCTCGGTGCTCGACATGTCGGACCACTCCCGGGATCAGCAGGACCAGGTCGCGCCATCGTGCGCGACCTCGCGACGCTCCGCCAGGGCGCTGGGAGGCGGGTATCGAAGAAGTTCGCGCTCGATCTGACGCCCAAGACCGCACATCGTCGCCGATAGCATGGCCAGGATCCCAGGGTCCGCCGTTCTTCGGCTGCACTCGTCAGCACACCGACCGAACCAGCACGATGATCGACTCGCGGATGGGACCAGGTATGACGCAGGCGCGCGTGTTGAAGGTCCTCATCGCGTCACCCGGCGACCTGCAGGAAGAGAGAGAACTCCTCGTCCGCACGCTCGGCGAGTGGAATGCCCTGAACGCGGCCGAGTACTCCATCGTGCTCCTGCCCGTGCTGTGGGAGAGCCACGCCTTCCCGGAACTCACCCTGGACGGCGATCCGCAGGGGGCGATCAACGCCCAGTTGGCCGGGCACTGCGACATCTTGATCGGGATGTTCTGGGGGCGGGCCGGAACGCCGACCGGCCGGTACGACTCCGGGACCATCGAGGAGATCGAGACGTTCGTGGACGCCGGGAAACCGGTGATGCTGTACTTCTCGAAGGCGCTCGCGCAGCTGAGGGGAATCTCGACGACCCAACTGGCGAAGGTCGAGCGGCTGCGGAAGCAGATGCAGAAGCGGGGTCTCGTTTTCGACTTCGAGACGCTCCCGGAGTTCCGCGAGAAGGTCATGCGGCACCTGACCCACTACGCCCGCAGCCAGAAGGTGGCGGAGTCGGTGTCGTTGATCAACGACCCTCGTGTCGAGAAGCTCAGGTGGGACGCACTGCCCGACGAGGCGAAGGCCGACCTCTACAAGCGGTTCACCGCCCTCGAGCCGCGGCACCACCTGCCGTTGGGGCTGGCTGCCGCCCCTTCCGTGCAAGCACGCCTGCAGGCGCACAACCCGATCCGCCTGGACGTCCTGCAGGGCCTGCTGACTGCGTTCGGTCTCGATTCGTCGGCCGTCTCGCTGCCGACCGACAACGCCGGGCTGCTGGCGGTACAGGACCTGGACAAGCCGCTCGCCCGCCAGATATTCGAGGCAGCGGAGTCCGGGTACTCACCCGTGCAGGCGGAGGCCGTCGGCGGGCTCTACGACTACCTGGCCGCACCCGACCGGGGTGCGAGCAGTTCGGACGAGGAGGACTGCGATGTGGTCCTCGTTCCCGGGGCACGGCGAGGACACGCGTACCGCGTCGACATAGCGCTCGGCATCGCCCAACGATCCGGGGCCGCCATCATCCTGTCGGGGTCGCACCCGGTGTACGACGTGGACCAGCCGCTGGCCATCGGTGAGGCGGAGGCCATGGCCTACTACCTGGAGAGCAAGACCCTGGACCGGTCGATCAGGGTCTACCGGGAGAACCGGGCGCTGACCTCGTCCGAGACGCTGTTCCACGCCCTTCCCGACCTGGTGCGACTTGCGTTCGAAAAGGGACGCGCGCTCCAGGTCATCGTGGTGACTTCGCCTTACCACATGCGCCGGATGATGCACCTGTGGGACCACGTGTACGCGGACAGGTCCCACGTGGTGCGGCAGGTGACGGGCCTGCGCTCCACATCCCAATACGACCGGAACGTGTTCTTCGGACCGGCCTTCGGCAGTGACGCGCGCCGGTACGGGATCGGCATCTACGTCCAAGAGTTGTTGAAGCTCTACGGCGGGCGAGTGACCGGCGAGTTCTGACCGGCCGACTCGTCGTCACTCCACGGGGGGCTGCAACCGCTCGTCCATGCCTCGTCCGCGCGCGATCTTCCGCATCGGTCCGGCCAGCAGGAACCACGCGAGCGGGCGACGGGTCCGCAGCCGGCGGGAGCGCTCCTCCACCTTCGACTGGAACTCAGGCAGGTGGCCGTACAGCGCGGTGCAGGGCGACCCGATGTAGTCGAAGGGCTCGCTGTCGCAGATCGGCACGAAGGGGACGCCGAGGGCGAGCATGGCCCGGTGGGCGTGGCTGTCGATGGCGGTCACGACGTGCTCCATGCCGGCGCGCAGCGCGTAGACGTAGAACGCGCGGTAGAGCAGCAGGCTGACGTTCCTGCGGCGTGTGCCCGAGCGGCGGTACTCCGGCCGGACGGCGAGCGTGCCGACGTCCCACACCCGGTCGAGGTCGGTGATGCCGTGGTGCGCCCGCACCTGGGCCTGCGGCAGCCGCAGCGGCTCCCCGGCGACGTCGTTCAGCGTCTTCAGCCCGGTGGCGGAGTTCTCGATCATCCGGAACACGCCGGCCGCGCGACGGCGTCGCTGGTCCATGACCACGAGGAAGACGCTGGCCTGCTCGTAGGGCCCGTACTCGGCGACCAGCTCGGCGAGGTCGTTGCCGAACACGTCCCCGAACACCTCGAGCTCGACCTGCCGCCCCAGGTCGGCGAAGCGGCTGGTGCCCGGGACCGGGTAGCAGACGAACCGTCGGGAGGACGTCGGCGGGTGCAGCGTCAGCAGCTGCTCCGCGAGGTCGGCCGCCACGTTGCCGTGCAGCTCGTAGCGCGCGGTCGTCAGCGTCCGGGCGTCGTCCAGTCCGGTGCCAGTGGTCATGCTGCGTTCCCCCGTGGCGCCGGCCTGCGACGCGTCGTGTCCTCGGCGGGCCGTGCCCGCGCCCCCCGTGCGCCCGGGCTCGGCCCGGGCGGGTGAACCGTAGGGGCGGCCGGCTACCCAGCGCAACGATCCGAGACCGTCCGGATCCAGCGAACCACCCGATCGGTGGTCGGTGGACCCGGCTGCGGTCACACCCGGTCATCTCGGGGGGTGCGGGCGGCCCGTGCGGAGCACCACTTGGCGCTGAGCCGGAGCGGCTACGGCGGCGTCGTGCCGCGGTCGGCCTCCTGCTCGACCACGGCCCGGAGGTCCTTCAAACGGTCGAGGCCCTGCAGCGGCCGGCGCATGCGGTGGTTGCCCGCCAGCCGGTCGCGGGTGCGGTCGAGGAACGCCCAGTAGCCGGCGGTGTAGGGGCAGGCGTCGTCCCCGAGCCGCTTCCTCGGGTCGTACCGGCAGCCGCCGCAGTAGTCGCTCATGCGGTCGATGTAGGCGCCGCCCGCGGCGTAGGGCTTGGTGGCGAGCACCCCGCCGTCGCCGTGCTGGCTCATCCCGACCACGTTGGCCACCATCACCCACTCGTAGCCGTCCACGAAGCTCTCGTGGAACCAGTCGGTCATCGCCGAGGGGTCGATGCCGCGCTGGAGGGCGTAGTTGCCGAGCACCATCAGGCGAGGGATGTGGTGCACCCACCCGTCCCGGCGCAGGTCGCCGAGCACGCCGGACAGGCAGGCGGCGTCCACCGCGCCGTCGTCCAGGTCGGTCAGCCAGTCCGGCACGTCCGCGTGCGCGCCGAGGTGGTTGCGCGCACGGAAGTCCCGGCCCAGGTGCCAGTACATGTGCCAGATGTAGTCGCGCCAGCCCATCACCTGCCGGACGAAGCCCTCGACGCTGTTGAGCGGCAGCAGGTCGCCGGCCGCCGCGCGGTCCCGGGCGTTCTGCTCGGTCGCGACGACCACCTCGAGCGGGTCGAGGAGCCCGAGGTTGAGCGCGGGCGAGATCAGCGAGTGGGCCAGCCAGCGGTCGCCGGCCAGCATCGCGTCCTCGTGCGGGCCGAAGGCGCCCAGCCGGTGCTCGAGGAAGTCCTCCAGCCGGTGCAGCGCCTCGGCGCGGGTCACCGGGAACAGCCGCGGGCCGTCGTCCCCGACGAAGGAGACCAGGCCCTCGGCCTCCCACCGGTCGAGGTCGGCGCGCACCCCGGCGTCGATCTCGTCCTCGACGGGCCACCACGGCTCGGGCACGCCGATCCGGCCGTCGGCCGGCGGCGGCTCGCGGTTGTCCTCGTCCAGGTTCCACCGGCCGCCCACCGGCTCGGCGCCGTTCATCAGGACGTCGTGCCGCCGCCGCGAGTCCCGGTAGAAGTCCTCCATGAGCAGTCGTCGACGCCCCCGGCCCTCGGCCCAGGCGGCGAACTCCGCCTGGGTGGTCACGAAGCCGCGGGCGGCCAGCACGTCCACCCCGGCCCGGCGCAGCACGTAGTCGCGGCTGGCCCACGACGTCGGGGCGCAGACGCTCAGCGGCTCCTGCACCCGGTCGAGCGCCTCGGCGTAGGTGCCGACCTGGTGGAACTCGGCCCGGTCCCCCAGCTCGGCCGCGCGGTGCCGCAGCGCCGAGAGCACGAGGTGCGCCTTCTGCCGGTGGAACCGACGGCGGGCGAACACCGACCGGGCCTCGATCAGCAGCACCGGCTGGTCCGGCCCGTCCAGGAAGTGCGGCCCGAGCTGGTCGGCGAAGCACCAGCGGCGGCTCGCGGGCGCCCGCTCCGGGAAGTCGGCCAGGGCGGGATCCCCGCCCGACCCGTCGGTCCCGTTCCCGCTCGCCGCCACCGGCCCCACCTCCGGCGGCCATCGTGCGGGGACGCGGGCGCCGGGCGCGAGTCGGGGTGCGGGCGGGATCGGTAGGTTCCCCTCCACCGCGTCCACCGGGTGCGCGGCGGGAGGGGGACGACGATGACCGCACAGCCTGCCGAGCACGACGACCGGGACGAGCTGCAGTTCGGCCTCTTCGACTGGGTGGACGCCGTCCCCGGTCTGCCGGTGGCGGAGGTGTACGACGCGCGGCTGCGCGTCCTCGCCGAGGCCGACCGCGGCGGGTTCAGCACCTACCACCTCGCCGAGCACCACGGCACCCCGCTGGGGCTCTCCCCCTCCCCCGCCGTCTTCCTCGCCGCCGCCGCCCGGGTGACCGAGCGCATCCGGCTGGCGCCGACCACCTTCATCGTCCCGCTGTACGACCCGCTGCGGCTGGTGCAGGAGATCTGCATGCTCGACCAGCTGAGCCACGGCCGGCTGGACATCGGCGTGGGCAAGGGCTCCTCCCCCATCGAGGCGGCCATGTACGGCCTGACCCCGGCCGACACCGCGGCCCGCTTCGAGGCGCTGTTTCCCGCGATCGTGGAGGCGCTGGAGACCGGGACGTTCCGGCGGCCGGACGCCGAGGGGGCTGCCGCCTCCGTTCCGCTGCACGTCCCCGTCCACCAGCGCCCGCACCCGCCGCTGTGGTACCCGACGTCGAACGCGGCCTCGATCCCGCGGCTGGGCGACGAGGGCTACAACGTGCTGTTCGGCTTCGGCTTCGCCTCACCGCCGCTGGAGGTGGTGCGCGAGCAGAGCCGCATCTTCTTCGACGCCTTCCGGCGGTCGCAGGCCCGCGGCGGCGTGCGCTACAGCCTGCCGGGAACCCCGCCCCGGTTCGGGATGCTGCGGCACGTCCTGGTCGCGGAGACCGACGAAGCCGCCCTGGCGCTGGCCCGGCCGGCCTTCGACGCCCACCACGACAGCTTCACCCACCTGTGGCGGGCGCACGGCAGCGACCGCTTCACGGGCCCGCCGGACTTCGACGCGCTGGTCGCCGAGGACAAGCTCTTCGTCGGGTCGCCGGAGACCGTGGCGGCGCAGGTCGCCCGGGCGCGAGAGGTCGCCGAGATCAACCACTTCGCCGGGGCGTTCGCCTGGGGTTCCCTCGACGTCGAGGCGGTCCTGACGTCGGTCGGGCTGTTCCGCGACCAGGTCGTCCCCGCCGTCCGATGACCGGGACGACGGTGCACCGCGACCTCGTCCACTCGACCGTCGACGGCGGAGAGCTGCGGCTGGACCTCTACCTACCCGACGTCCGGCCCGCTCCGCTGTGCCTCTGGCTGCACGGCGGCGGCTGGATGCGGGGATCGCGCACCGACCGCGCGGAGCAGCGCCTCCTCCCGCTGGCCGGGGCCGGTGTGGCCGTCGCCGCCGTGCAGTACCGGCTCAGCGGGCAGGCACCGTTCCCGGCGCAGCTCGACGACGCGCGGGCCGCCGTCCGCTGGTTGCGGGCGCACGCCGGCGACTTCGGCCTGGACGCGTCCCGGATCGGCGCGTGGGGCGCGTCGGCGGGCGGTCACCTGGCGTCGTTGCTGGGGCTCACCGACGGCGGGGCGGACGCGTCGGTGCAGGCCGTCGTCGCCTGGTTCGCCCCGTCCGACCTCGTGCTGCGGAGCTCCGACGTCCCCGAGGGGCCGCTCCCGCCCTTCGTCACCGGCCCGCTGCCCGAGCCGTCGTTCGAGGCGCGGCTGCTCGGCGTCGAGGACGTGCGCGCGCACCGGGACGCGGCTCGCGCGGCCAGCCCGGTCGCGCACGTCGGCCCGGGCGCTCCGCCGTTCCTGCTGATGCACGGCGACCGCGACGGGCTCATCCCCTCCGAGCACAGCCGCCGGCTGCACCGGGCGCTGCGCGCCGAGGGGGTCGACTCGACCCTGTGGCTGCTCGACGGGGCCAACCACGAGGACCCCGCCTTCGACTCCCCGGCGTCCCTCGCGGCGGTGGCCGGCTTCCTGCGCGCCCACCTGCTCCCCTGACGTCCCCGCCGGGGAGCAGCGGTCAGGCGCCGTCCCCGCCGATGATCCGGAGGTGCGGCCGGGTGGTGATGCTCTCCCGCTCGTCCCCGACCGGCGGCAGCCCGGCCGCTCGGCGCACCCGGTTCTCCGGGACGTCGATCGCGCGGGCCAGGAACTGCGCGAGCCCCTCGCTGATGAAGCTCCGGCCGCCCTTGCGGGCCATCAGCGCCAGGGTGTCGGCGGGGATCACCCAGCGCGAGCGGCGCGACGCCTCCTCGACCGTCCGGGCGAGCTCCCAGAGACGCCGGCGGACCAGCTGCTGCAGCTCCTCGGGAGGCATGCCCGAAGGCTAGGCCCGGCGGGTGCCGGCTGCATCCGGGCAGGTCAGTCGCGGTGGGGGCGAGCAGGCGCCAGCTTCCGCCAGATCCAGCTCCCCGGCACGCGACGGCCGGTGAGGACGTACTCGAGGACGCCCTCGACCAGCAGGATGGTGGACAGCGCCCGGCGGGCCGAGGCCCGGCCGGCGAGCAGCAGCTCGTCGCCCGGCCGCAGGACGAAGTCGTCGCCCGGTGCCAGCGTCACGTCCCCGCCGCGCAGGACCAGCAGCGTCACCGCGTGCATCGGCTCCTCGCGGTCCTCGTGATTGCGCAGCAGCTGCCCCAGGGTCGCCTCGCCCGTGTCCAACCACCTGCTCAGCGTGGGTGCCTCCCGTGCCGTCAGCCGCACCTTCCACAGGGTCTGCAGCCGCCGGCCGCAGACGTCCGTGAGCCGGTCGACCATGCCCGTGGCCCACTCCTCCCCCTGCTTCGGCAGCTCGCGGAGGAAGCGCCACAGCAGCGGCGTCGACAGCTGGGCGTACACCTCGTGCGCGACGACCTCGGTCGGCACGAGCAGGGCGTCGATGTCCATCGCCGCGAACAGCGGCGCGCTCGCGGGCGCGTTCTGCCGCGCGGCGACGAACAGCGATCCGTTGCTGCGGCGCGCGGCGGCGACCAGGGAGAGGTTGGTGGTGTCGTTGTCCGTGCCCGCGACCACGCCCACCGCCCGGTCGAGGTCGGTCTGCGCCAGCACCCACGGGTCGGAGCCGTCGCCGACGAGCAGGTCGGCGTCGTCGGTGTCGGTCGGGCGCACCTCGACGACCGTGACGTCCAGCCCCTCGGCGCGCAGGCCGGAGGCGAGCTCCCGCCCCAGCCGGCCGTAGCCGAAGACCACCCAGCGCCCGCTGCCCGGCGGGGATCCCCGTTCGGGCAGCACCGCGCCCGGCCCGCTCTCCAGCCAGCGCTTGAGCTGGTAGGTGGCCGGCGACCGGAGCGCGAGCCGCAGGTGGTCGCCGAACCGGTCGAACGCGTTCACGGTGCTCGGGGAGCCGAAGGCCTGCATGCGCTCGGCGATCGTGCGGGACCAGACCCGGGCGATGACCGGCAGCTCGGGCCGGAGCAGCGCCGCCGCCATGACGACGGTGAGGTTGACCTCCTCGTCGTTGGTCAGGGCGACGACGGCCTCGCAGCAGGGGTGCCCCAGCCCCGCCACGGCCAGGTGCCCGGGGTCGCGGGCGTCCGCGGCGAGCCCGGGGACGTCGGAGACGTAGGACCCGAGCTCCAGCCGGTCGATCCGCTCCTGGTCCAGGTCGAGGACGACGAAGCGGCGGCCCAGCTTGTCGAAGGACCGCCCGACCAGCTCGCCGGTGCGGCCGTGCCCGGCGATGAGCAGGAACGGCTCGCGCAGCCGGGCCACCTTCCGGCTGAAGTGCTGCAGCGCCAGCGCCGAGCGGAAGGCGCGGTCCCGCAGCAGCGCGAGCAGCGAGCCGATCGCGTAGGCCCAGCCGATCACCGTGAGGTAGATCGAGACCGTCACCCACATCCGCTGGTTGTAGGTGAAGGGGTACGGGAGCTCGCCGAAGCCGATCGTCGTCGCCGTGTAGCTCATGACGTAGAACGCGTCGAAGAAGCTCATCCGCCGGGGGCCGCCGTCCCCGTCCTCGCCCGGGATGACGGTCAGCCCCAGGACGCTGACCGCGAAGATGACGATCAGCACGATCAGCGGCGTCCGCATGCGCCGCATGATCAGGAAGACCGTGGCCGACGCCTGCGCGGCGGAGGCCGCGGCGACGCGGAAGGTCGCCCGGCGCACCCGCCGCTGGTCGGCGCCGGGCCGGCCGACCATCCTGGCGAGCAGGCTTCCCTTCGGGTCGGCCATGGTCAGTCGCGGTGGTAGGAGACCGTCTCCACGACGAGCAGGACGACGGAGACGATGTTGGCCAGGAGCGCACCCCCGGACAGGGAGACGACGCTCGCCGTCCACGACTCGTTCATCCCGGCCGTCGACACGTGCGTGGCGTAGCCGTACAGCAGCGCCGCCACGATCAGCTGCAGGACCGCCACCAGGCTCGTCGCGAGGTGCACCGCCCCGATCTGGGTGCGGTCGCCGAACTTCAGCACCGTGGCGATGAGGTTGACGACGACGGCGGCGAAGAGCTCGTAGGGGTTGTGCAGATCGGGGTCGCCGATGTCGCCGATGAAGAACCCGAAGTTGAGGGTGGCAGCCAGGAGGACGAAGAAGCCGAAGACGACTTTCTCCAAGTTCATCCGGCCTCCTCACCTCGGCGCCAGCCCCTGCCCAGGTGGTGCGGGCCCGAAACACGCAGGCACGCGCCACCGCCCGGCGGGGCCGGCGGAGGTGCCGGCGCCGTCGGGGGCGGGCCGAGCCGTCAGAAGAGGCGGCTGAACAGGATCTGGAGCCGCGACGGCGGTTTCTCCGTCGCGGTCCGGCCCCGCTGCCGCGCGGCGGGAGCGCCGGCCCGGGGAGCGCGGCACGCCTGCGTCACCCGCTCGTGGGCGCAGTAGTGCTGCACGACGTCCGGGGCTGCTCGGCGACCACGGGCGGCGACGTCGTGGCGCGCCTCCGCCTCGGCCATGCGCTTCTCGAGCTCGGTCATCTGCAGCGGATCGGGGCCCGGGCGTCCGTGCGCCGGCGCTCCGGAGCTCCTGCTCTGGATGGTCATCGTCCCGCCTCCTCGAGGCCGCACCGATGCCCACCACTGTGCTCCTCGGGACGCGCCGGGAGGAGGGCGGAAGGTCCCTGGCCCTCCCTCCCCCGGCGCCTCAGGAGCGACCGACGGTGAGCACGACGCAGCAGGCGGCGGCCCCGAGGGCGAGGCATCCGGCGATGGCCGGCGTGTAGGACCCGGACGCGTCGACGACCGCACCGGCGAGCGGGGCGCCGACCGCCGAGCCGATGCCGGCGCTGGTGTAGAGCGCGCCCAGCAGCCCGCCGAGGCGCGTGGTGCCGAAGCGCTCGGCCACCACCGCGGGACCGATCGCGACGAAGCCGCCGTACCCGACGCCCAGCACCACGGCGAAGGCGACCAGGACGCCGTAGCCACCGCCGAGCAACCACAGGACGAAGCTCGCCGCCATCGTCACGAAGCAGGCCTGGAAGGCGCGCAGCGCGCCGGTCCGCGCCGCGACCACCCCGAGCAGCAGCCGGCCGACGGTGCTGGCCGCGCCGATGACCCCGACGAGCGCCACGGCCGCGACCGGGGCGACGCCGATCCCGACGGCGTACCCCGGCAGGTGGACGAAGGGGACGAAGAGGGCGACGGTCAGGAGGGCCGACGCCAGGTACAGCCGCCGGTAGTCCCGGTTGCGCACGGCGGCGCGGACCGTGAGGGCCGCCGGTCCGGGCTGCACCGGCGGGCGCTCGACGACGAGGGCGCAGACCGCCAGGACGGCGGCGCCGGCGAGCCCCAGCACCAGGTGCGCGCGCCGCCAGCCGAGCTCCTCGACCAGCGCGGCGGCCAGCGGCGCGACGGCGAGGGTCCCCAGGCCCACGCCGGTCACGGCCACCCCGATCGCCAGCGTGCGGCGACGCTCGAACCACCCGCTGACGACGGCCACCATCGGCACGTACGCGCAGGCCACCCCGATGCCCACCCCCAGGCCGTAGGTCAGCAGGCCGATCCACAGCTCGGCCGCCAGCGAGGTGGCGACCAGCCCGGCGCCCAGGGCGAGGGCCCCGACCGCCAGCACCCGCCGGGGGCCGTAGCGGTCCACCGCGGCCCCGCTGAGGGCGCCGAGGCCGAAGTAGGTGAGGGAGGTCAGGGCGAAGACCGACGACGTCGCGCCACGGCCGGAGCCGAACTCCTCGGCCATCGGCCCGAGGAACGCACCGAAGGAGTAGAGGATCCCGAACGAGACGAACATCCCGGCGAAGGCCGCGGCCACCACGACCCAGCTCCGCCCGGAGTCGACCGGTGCCGGGACCCGCATGCCGAGGGACGATACGACCCCCGGCACGCGCCGCGTCCCGGCGACCGGACGGGTCAGCCGGAGGTCGTCAGGCGGACGGTCTCGGGCAGCTCGCGGAGCGCCGCCAGCAGCGCCGCGGGCAGCTCGGCGCTGACGTCGGTGACCACGTAGCCGAACTGGCCGCGGGTGGCCAGCACCTGCCCGTCGACGTTCAGCCCGTGATCGCCGACCAGCGCGTCCACCCGCGCCAGGACGCCGGGCACGTTGTGGTGAAGCAGGGCGAACCGGTCCGCCGACGACCCGTGCAGGACCACCGCGGGGAGGTTGACGCTGAGCGTCGTCGTGCCGGTGCGGGTGTAGTCGACCAGCTTCCCGGCGACGAAGCGCCCGATGTCGTACTGCGCCTCCTGGGTCGACCCGCCGACGTGCGGGGTGAGGATGACGTTGGGCAGGCCGCGCAGCACCGACCGGAACTCGTCGCCCTGCTCGCGCGGCTCCTCGGGGAAGACGTCGACGGCGGCGCCGGCGATGTGGCCGCTGAGGACGTGCTCGCGCAGCGCCTCGTGGTCGACGACGAACCCGCGCGACAGGTTGAGGAACAGGCTGCGGGGCCGCATCCGGGCGAACTGCTCGGCGCCGAACATGCCGGCGTTGCCGCCCCGTCCGTCGACGTGCAACGACACGGTCTCGGCGCGCTCCAGCAGCTCGTCCAGCGTGTCGCAGCGCTGTGCGTTGCCCAGCGCGAGCTTGTCCTCCAGGTCGTAGTAGACGACCCGCATGCCCAAGGCCTCGGCCAGCACCGACAGCTGGCTGCCGATGTTGCCGTAGCCGACGATGCCCAGCGTCCGTCCCCGGATCTCGTGGCTGCCGGAGGCGGACTTGTCCCAGGTGCCGGCGTGCAGCGCCCGGTCCCGGTCGATCAGCCGGCGGGCCAGGCTGATGATCTCGGCGATCGCCAGCTCCACGACGCTGCGGGTGTTCGAGAAGGGCGCGTTGAACACCGCCACCCCCGCGGCGGTGGCCGCCGCCAGGTCGATCTGGTTGGTGCCGATGCAGAAGGCTCCGACCGCGGAGAGCTCGGGCCGGTTCTCCAGCACCTTCGCCGTCACCCGCGTCTTGGAGCGGATGCCCAGCACCTCCACGCCCTCGAGCGCGTCGATCAGGTCGATCTCGTCGAGCGCTCCGCGCACCGACTCCACCTCGTAGCCGGCGGCCGACAGCAGCTCCACCGCCACGGGGTCGATGTTCTCGAGCAGCAGTGCTCTGGGCATGGTCCGGCGCCTCCTGGGGCAGCGTGGCTGCGGGGTCGAGCCACGACCATGGCACAGGGCGTCCCGTGCACCGAAATCGCCCTTCCACGCGGTGGGAACGGACGCGGCCCCGTCACCCCGGACGCGGCTCTCTCACGCGTCGGACGCGGCCCGCCGGCGCAGCTCGGCCCGCTGCACCTTCGCCGAGGCGGTCATCGGGAGCTCGTCCACGACGTGCCAGACCCGCGGCACCTTGAACGGGGACAGCCCGTCCCGGCAGAAGCCGGCCAGGTCGGCGGGGTCGGGGTCGACGGCGCCCGCGGGCACGACGAAGGCGACGACGAGCTCGCCCCAGCGCTCGTCCGGTATCCCGACGACCGCGGCCTGGGCGACGTCGGGGTGCGCGGCCAGCCGTTCCTCGACCTCGACCGGTGACACGTTCTCCCCGCCGGTCTTGATCATGTCCTTGAGCCGCCCGACGACCCGGCAGGCGCCGTCGCCGTCCATCTCCGCCAGGTCGCCGCTGTGCAGCCACCCGTCGGCGTCGATCGCCTCGGCGGTGGCGGCCGGGTCGTCGAGGTACCCCCGGGTGATGCGCGCGCCGCGGATCCACAGCTCGCCCGGGGTGCCTGGGGGCACGGGCGCCCCGTCCGGACCGGCGATCCGCACGTCGGTCCCCGCCAGCGGGGCGCCCACCGTCTCCCGGCGGATCCGGTCCGGGTCCGCCGGCGAGGTCTGCAGCACGGCGCCGCAGGTCTCGGTCATCCCGAAGGTGATCGAGAGCCGCGCCCCGAACACCTGCTCGACGCGGTCGACGAAGGCCGGGGTGACCGTCATGCCGCCGGTGAACAGCACCCGCAGCGCCGACAGGTCGGTGCCGGGCAGGGCGGGGTCGGCCGCGAGCAGGTCGAGCAGGGTGGGTGCCGCCGACAGCAGGGTGGCCCGGCGGTCGGCCGTCGCGGCGAGCACCGGCCCCGGCGCGAACGGCAGCGCGACGTGCTCGGCCCGGGCCCAGAGCGCGCCCACGACCCCGAGCACGTTGCCGGCGGTGTGGAACAGCGGCATCGGGTTCACCCAGACGCGTCCGGCATCGGGGCCGAGGCGTTCGGCGAAGGCGCTGCCGGTGGTGACCATCCCGGCGTGCGTGATCCGCACGCCCTTGGCCCGGCCGGTCGTGCCGGAGGTGAACTGGATCTGCGCGAGGCTCTCCGGGTCGACGACCGGCAGCGCCGTGGGCTCGGCGAGCTCGACGGCGTCCCGCCAGTCGTCCCCGCACCGGCGCACGTCGCGCAGCCCGGGCAGCCGCGGGCGGGCCTCCTCCGCGAGGTCGGCGACCGGGTTCCCCCCGGCGTCGACGGCGGCGTAGACCCGGACCGCCCCCGAGAGCCGGAGGGCGTGCTCGAGCTCCGCCGGGCGGGAGCGCGGGTTGACCGGCACGAGGGTCATGCCGGCGAGGGCGGTGCCGAGCTGCAGGAGCACCGCCGCCGGCCCGTTGCCCAGGCAGGTGGCGACGCGGGAACCGGGGGCGAGATCGCGCACGAGCGCCGCCGCGACCCCCCGGGCGTCGGCCAGCAGCCGGGCGGCGGTCCAGGACTCCCCGGTCGCCGGCGTGGTCAGGAGGAGGTCGTCGGCGCCCTCCCGGGCCGCCCGGTGGAGGACGTCGCCGAGGACGCCCTCCACCGGTGCGGGGTCCGGAGCGGCCAGCAGCTCACTGCGCTCCAGGGTCACGGTCAGCCGAAGGTGTAGCTCTTCGCGCTGGGGCCCTCGAAGGTGTCGAGGAGCTCCAGGCCGGCCTCGGCGGTGTCGCTGACCTTGGTGACGAAGACGGTGCGGGTCGGGGACTCACCGGGCTGCGTGAAGTCCAGGCCGTCCGGGAAGATGCCCTCCGTGTCGACGTCGTCCGCCGAACCGAGCGCCGTCACCACGCCTTCGGGAGTCAGGTCGCCCGCGTCGCACGCGCGCTCGAGCACGTTCTTGAGCAGCTCGGCCTGTCCGTAGGCCAGGGGGACCTCCCAGCCGGTGGCGCCGTCGGGGTCGGCCTCGGCGTACAGCGCGTTGGCCTCCTGGACGCCCGGCTCGTCGGACGCGTAGGGGGCCACGCTGAGGATGCTGTAGGTGTTGGCCAGCAGGGCGTCGGCAGCCGGGGTGTTCAGCAGGGCCGGGTTGAACGTCGGGTTCATGCCGACGATCGGGATGTCCGCGCCCTGGGACCCGAGCACTCCGGCCAGCGAGGCGAGCTGCGTGGGCGCGGCGCCCAGGATGACGGCGGAGGCGCCCTCCTGGACGAGCGCGGACGCCTGCGCCGACAGGTCGGTGGTCGCGGGCGTGATCTCCTGCGGGATCACCGTGAGACCGCGCTCCTCGGCCGCGTGCTGGGCGCCGGCGAGCGCGTCCGCGCCGTAGTCGCCGACGTAGTACACGACGCCGATGGAGCTGCCCTCCTCGATGCCGAGCTCGTCGACGAGGTAGTCGACGGCGTTGGCGCCCTGGATGCTGTAGCTGGCGCCGGGCAGCTGGTTGTTCGCGTAGCCCAGCGCGGTGCTCGCCCAGCCGACGCCGCCGACGTAGACGCTGTCCTGCTCTGCCAGCGGGAGGACGGCGGCGCTGGTCGGCCCACCGAGCACCTGCTGCAGCGCGACGATGTCCGAGGACATGCTGCGGTACAGCGAGACGGCCTTCTGCGGGTCGTACGCGTGGTCCTGCACCTGCATCTCGACGTCGCGGCCGCAGACCCCGCCGTCGGCGTTGACCTGGTCCCAGTACGCCTGGAACTCGGTGACCTGGACGGCGGCTCCGGCGGCGAACGGTCCGGAGAGATCGGTCAGCACGCCGATGGAGATCGCGGAGTCGGTCACCCCGGTCCCGGTCTCGACGTCGCCCGAACCACCACCACCGGCGGACTCCGGCTCGGTGGTCGAGCAGGCGGTGACCGCGAACAGGCACGCTGCAGCGGCGACCAGGGCGGGGCGTGTCTTCGTCATCGTGCGGTCTCCTTCGAGATGGCGGGGTGCATGCCGGCCTGGTGGCCGGGGTCGGTGGGTGGGGCGGGACGGGTGTCGTCCGGAGCGCCGGAGGCGGCGACGGGTCCGCCGCCCCCGAAGCGGCCGCGCAGCCGGCGGAAGGCTCCGGTCAGGCCGCCGCGCAGGAAGACCAGGACGGCGATGATGGCCAGCCCGTAGAGCAGCCGGGACGCCGTCGCCGGGTCCAGGCCTCCGGAGCCCGGAGCCGCGAGGAAGGGGATGGCGTCGCTGTACTGCGTCAGGACCAGGGGCAGCGCGGTGACGAAGAGCGCGCCCACCATCGCCCCGCCCACCGACCCGAGCCCGCCGATCACGATCATGACCAGGAACTCGACCGACACGGTGAGGGTGAAGACGTCGGGGGCCAGCCGCCCGTAGGCCAGGGCCAGCAGCGCTCCCGCCAGGCCCGCGTAGCCGGAGGAGACGACGAAGGCCGACGCCTTGTGCCGGGCGACGGCGATGCCCATCGCCGCGGCGGCGGTCTCGCTGTCGCGGACGTTCGCCCAGGCCCGCCCCGTGCGGCTCGACCGGAGGTTGACCCCGAGCCAGCAGGCGAGCAGCGTCAGGACGAGGAACAGGTACCAGAGGCGGTGCAGCCCCTCGAACTCCACGCCCGCGACGGCGAGGTAGTCGGGGTCGCGGTTGCTGAAGCTGAACCCGCCGAGGGTGAACGGCTCGACCGAGCGCCCGGTGAACCCTCCGGTCCAGGGCTCCAGGTTGAGCAGCAGGTGCCGCACGACGAAGACCAGGCCCAGGGTGGCGAGCCCGAGGTAGATGCCCCGCAGCCGGCTGGCGACCGGGGAGAAGGCGAAGCCCACCAGCGCCGTCACCCCGACGGCGACCACGAGCCCGACGACGGCGGGGAGGCCGGCGCCGGCGAGCGTGGGCGTGGACTCCGACGTCGCCCACACGAAGACGTAGGCACCGATGGCGGCGAACGCCGCGTGGCCGAGGGAGAGCTGGCCGGCCACGCCGACCAGCAGGGTGAGACCGATCGCGCCGACCATGGCGGCCATCACGAACAGGCCGAGCTGCAGCCAGAAGTCCTCGAGCACCAGCGGGAGCGCCAGGGCGACCAGGAGCAGGACCAGTCCGCCGATCCGGCGTGGGAGGTCAGACACGGACGGCCTCCTTGCTGCCGAGCAGGCCCTGCGGCCGCACGAGCAGGACGATGATCATCAGGACGTAGGGCACGACGTCGCCGAAGCCGCTGCCGAGGAAGGTCAGGTGGCTCTCGTAGCCGACGGTCAGCGCCGTGACGAGCCCGACGAGCAGGCCGCCGAGCACGGCTCCCGGAACCGAGTCGAAGCCACCCAGCACCCACGCGGGGATGGCGAGGAAGGCCGACAGCGCCACCGTCGGCGCGATCCCGGGCGCGGGGAACGAGGTGAGGAAGACCCCGGCGAGCGCGGCCAGCACCCCGGCCAGGGCCCAGCCCGTGGCGCCGGTGCGGGCGAGCTGGATGCCCATCAGCGACGCCGTCGGCCCGTCGGCCGCCGCGGCGCGCATGCCGACGCCCATGCGGGTGCGGGCGAAGAGGAACCACAGGCCCGCGAAGACGACGATCGCCAGCACCGCGGCCAGCACGCGGCCGGTGGGCAGCGCGATGCCGGCGAAGCGGACGGTGTCGGCGCCCCACGGCGCCCCGAGCGGCAGCACCCGGTTGCCGATCCGCCGGGTCAGCTCGGTGAGCAGGAGGATGTCCACCCCGAGCATCAGGATGGCCGCGGTACCCGGGTTGGGATCGGCGAGGTTGCGGACGAGGAGCGCGTTGATCAGCACGCCGACCCCGGCCGCCCCGGCGATGCCCACCAGCACGGCCGGCCAGAAGCCGATCGTCGGCTGGGTGACCGCGACCAGGTAGGCGCCCAGCAGGACCACCGACCCGTGCGCGAAGTTCAGCACCCCGGTGGAGGTGAACACGATGGCGAAGCCCGCGGCGATGAGGCTCAGGACCAGCCCGAAGGACAGCCCGTTCAGCACCTGGGTGAGGAAGTAGCTCATGCCCTGTCTCCCGCTCCGCGCTCGTTCCGCTCCTCGCTCGCAGGGCTCGCTGCGATGCTCGCTCGCCGATCGCTCATACCGCGGCCGCTCCCAGGTAGGCGCGGAGCACCTCGGGGTCCCGCTGGACCTCGGCCGGGGTGCCCTCGGCGATCTTCTTGCCGAAGTCGAGGACGGTGACCTGCTCGGCCAGGCCCATGACGAAGGGCATGTCGTGCTCGACGAGCAGGATCGACAGGCCGAGGTCGCGGCGGACCTGCCGGATGGTCTCGGCCATCTCCTGCGACTCCCCGTGCGTCATGCCGGCGACCGGCTCGTCGAGCAGCAGCAGCGACGGGCGGGCGGCCAGGGCCCGGCCCATCTCGACCCGCTTGCGGTTGCCGTAGGAGAGGCCGTGCACGGGGGCCTGCAGCAGCGGGGTCAGCCCGAGCAGCTCGGCGATGTCCCGGACCGTCTCCCGGTGCCGGCGCTCCTCGCGGCGGGCCCCCGGGGTGCGCAGCGCCCCGGTCAGGACCCCGGAGCGCATCAGCCGGTGCCGGCCCACGAGGAGGTTGTCCTCGACGGTGTCCTCGAGGGCCAGGGAGATGTTCTGGAAGGTCCGCGCCACCCCCAGCCCGGCGGTCCGGTGGGCGGGGAGGGCGGTCAGCTCCTCGTCGCCGAAGGTCACCCGCCCCTCGGTGGCCCGGTAGGCGCCGCCGAGCACGTTGATGCAGGTGGACTTGCCGGCCCCGTTCGGGCCGATCAGCGCGTGCACGGTGCCGGGCTCGACGGTGAAGGACACCTCCGACAGGGCGGCGATGCCGCCGAACCGGACGGTCAGGTTCTCCACGGACAGCCGCGCGGGCGCCTCGGCCGTCGGGATCGCCGGCTCGGTCACGACGACGTCGGCGGGCCGGACGGGGACCGCCACGCCGAGGTAGCGCTCGCGGACGTCGTCGCTGGCGGCCAGCTCCTCGGCGCTGCCGGAGGCGGTCACGCGGCCGACCTCCAGGACGTAGGCCCGGTCGGCGACCCGCAGACCCATGACGGCGTTCTGCTCGATGAGCAGCACCGCCGTGCCCTGGGCGTTGATCTGGGTGACGATCTCGCCGATCTGGTCGACCAGCAGCGGGGCCAGCCCGAGCGACGGCTCGTCCAGGAGCAGCAGCTCCGGTGAGGTCATCAGGGCCCGGCCCATGGCGAGCATCTGCTGCTGACCACCGGAGAGCAGCCCGCCGAGCTGCGAGCGCCGCTCCGCCAGGACGGGGAAGAGGTCGAAGACCCGGTCCCGGGCGGCGTTGCGGCGCTTCGTGTCGCGCACGGTGAAGCCACCGGCGCTCAGGTTCTCCTCGACGGTCAGGTCGCGGAAGACCCGCCGTCCCTCCGGCACCTGGACCAGCCCGCGGCGGACGACGGTCGAGGCGTCGGTGCCGGCCAGGTCCGCGCCCTGGTAGCGGATGGTGCCGCCGGTGACCGCACCCCCGTAGGAGCCGAGCGCGCGGGAGACGGCCCGGAGCAGCGAGGTCTTGCCGGCACCGTTGGAGCCGAGGACGGCGACGACGGAGCCCGCGTGCACCTCGAGCGAGACGTCCTCGAGCGCCTGGACGGCGCCGTCGTAGGAGACGTCGAGGTGCTCCACGCTCAGCAGCGGTGATGACGTCATCGGCGCCCCTTCCGGCCCGGACGGCAGACCCGACGGGGTGAGACCCCGTGGTCTAGGTCACGCAGAAGCTAGAGTTACGGGCGACGAACGTCAAGGGACTGTCTAACTTCTGTTCCACTGGGCGGCAGCACTGGTATGCACCACGGGAGCAGGGAGGGCCATGAGCGCACCACCGGCCGTCGAGGACGAGCTCGACGGCGAGATCGACGGCCGGATCGACGGCCGGATCGACGGCGTGGGCGCGGGGACGACGGTCCCCCACCGGCCCCAGTCGCTGCTGCTGAGCTTCTTCGGCGCACTGGTCCTCGACGCCGGCCTCCCGCCGCTGCCCTCGGTGACCCTGCTGGACCTGCTGGCCGACCTGGGGGTCACCGAGGCCGCCGCCCGGGCCACCCTGAAGCGGATGACCCAGCGCGGGCTGCTGACCCGCGGCCAGGTGGGCCGGACGGCGGAGTACGCGCTCACACCCCTGGCCGAGGACGTGCTCCGCGAGGCCGCAGGCCGCGTCGCCTCCCCCACGCCGTTCGAGCACCCCGAGAGCGAGTGGACGCTGCTCAGCTACTCGGTGCCCGAGAGCCGCCGGGACCTGCGGCACCGGGTGCGCGCCCGGCTGACCTGGGCCGGGTTCGGCGGGCTGCGCGACGGGTTGTGGATCGCCCCCGGCACCGTCGACGTCGCCACCGTGCTGGGCCGCTCCGACCTGGCCGAGGTGGCCGGCCTGGCCGACGCCTTCGCCGCGCGCGTCCTGCCCGGCACCGACGTCGACCGCCTGGTGCACCGGGCGTGGGACGTGCCGGCTGTACGCGCGGCCCACCTGCGGTTCATCGACACCTGGGGCCGCCCGCCGGCGGTTGCCGGCTCGCTCGCGCAGCTCACGCTGCTGGGGTCGGACTGGCTGGGGCTCCTCCGCACCGACCCGGGGCTCCCCGCCGCGCAGCTGGGCCCGGAGTGGCCCGCCCCGGCGAGCAGCGCCGTCTACCGGCGGGTGTTCGACGGCCTCGAGCCGGCCGCCCGCGCCGCGCTGGAACGCAGCCTCAGGGCGACCGGCCGCATCGCCTGAGCCGGGTTCAGCCGGTGGCGGTCCAGATGCGGGTGAGCATGTCGCGGAGCCGCTCCCGCTCCGCCTCGCCCAGCAGGCTCAGCGGCGTCTCCATGGCGGCGTCGGCGTCCTCCCGCGCGGTCTCCCGGACGCGGTGGCCCTCCGGGGTGGCGACCACGAGCCGGGTGCGCCGGTCGGCCTCCTGGGCCTGCCGCTCGACCAGACCGGCCGCGGTCAGCTCGTCGACCAGGAGCACCACCTGCGACGGGTCCAGCCCCAGCACGGAGGCGAGCTCCCGCTGGCTGATCCCCTCGGCGGCCTGGCAGGCCAGGGTCAGGACCGAGTACTGGCGCACCCGCAGACCGTGACCGGCCAGCGCGCTGTTCGTCGCCCGGACGACCTGCCCGCTGGCACGGGAGAGCAGGAATCCCAGGTCGTCGGCCAGGGGCTGGCTCATGTGCACCTCCATCGTTGACAACCTCCACGATACCGCCCTACGTTCGCCCCACCCACCCCCGTCCGAAGAGGAGCACCCGTGGACCTGACCGGCAAGGTCGCCGTCGTCACCGGATCGGGCCGTGGCCTCGGCCTCGCCTACGCCACCGAGCTCGCCCGCGCGGGCGCCGCCGTCGTCGTCAACGACGTGGACGCCGACGTCGCGGAGGCCGCCGTGCGGACCATCACCGACGCCGGCGGCAGCGCCGTGGCCGAGGTGGTGGCCGTCGGCACCAGCGAGGCCGCGCAGGCCCTCGTGGACCGGGCCGTGACCGAGTTCGGACGGCTCGACGTCCTGGTGAACAACGCCGGCATCCTCCGCGACACCACCGTGTGGAAGATGACCGACGAGCAGTTCGACGCCGTCATCACCACCCACCTGCGCGGCACCTTCACCTGCACCCGGGCCGCGGCCATCCGGATGCGCGAGCAGGGCGAGGGCGGCCGGATCATCTGCGTCGGCTCCCCCACCGGGCAGGTCGGCAACTTCGGGCAGACCAACTACGCCGCGGCCAAGGCCGGCATCGTCGGCATGGTCCGCACCTGGGCCATGGAGCTGGCCCGCGCCGAGATCACGGTCAACGCCATCGTGCCGGTCGCCGCCACGGCCATGACCGAGACGGTGCCCTTCCTCCAGCCCTACATCAAGGCCCTGGAGACCGGCGGGCCCCTGGCGCAGTTCGGCCGCCAGCAGCTCAGCCTGGGCACCCCCCAGGACGCGGCCGGCGTCGTCGCGTTCCTCGCCTCCGACGCCGCCGCCGGCATCACCGGGCAGGCCATCGGTATCGGCGGGGACCGCCTGGCCCTGTGGTCGCACCCCGGCGAGGCCGTCGTCGAGCTGGCCGACGGCACCGGGTGGTCGGCCGACGCGGTCGCCGCGATCTGGCCGGAGAGGTTCGCCGCCGCGCAGCAGACGGTGGGCCAGCAGTTCCCGGAGCCCCCCAAGTGAGCGTCCGACTGGACCTCGACGCCCTGGTCGCCATCGACGTGCACACCCACGTGCACGCCGACACCCACGGCCACCTGGCGCTGGACGACGAGCTCAACGCCGCGGCCTCGAAGTACTTCAAGGGCGACCCCTACGACCCGACGGTGCACGACATCGCCGCCGACTACCGCGAGAAGAAGATGGCCGCCGTCATCTTCACCGTGGACGCCGAGGCCGCCACGGGCCAGATGACCCTGTCGAACGAGGAGATCGCCGAGGCCGCGGCGGAGCACCCCGACGTGCTCATCCCGTTCGGCTCCATCGACCCCGCGCGCGGGGTCGCCGGCATCCGCGCCGCCCGCCGGCTGGTCACCGACCACGGGGTGCGGGGCTTCAAGTTCCACCCCAGCTTCCAGAACTTCGAGCCCAACGACCGGCGGCACTACCCGCTGTACGCAGAGCTGGAGAGCCTCGGGGTGCCGGCCCTGTTCCACACCGGCCAGACCGGCATCGGCTCCGGGCTCCCGGGCGGGCGCGGCATCAAGCTGCGCTACTCCGACCCGATGCTGCTCGACGACGTCGCCGCCGACTTCCCCGGCCTGACGATCATCATGGCCCACCCCTCGGTGCCCTGGCAGGACTCGGCGATCGCCGTCGCCCAGCACAAAGCCAACGTCTACATCGACCTGTCCGGCTGGTCGCCCAAGTACTTCCCGCCGCAGCTGGTCCGGGCCGCGAACACGATGCTCCGGACGAAGGTGCTCTTCGGCTCGGACTACCCGCTGCTGCGCCCCGAGCGGTGGATCGCGGACTTCGAGCAGCTCGACATCCGCGACGAGGTCAAGCCGCTGATCATGAAGGAGAACGCGATCCGAGCGTTGAACCTCGACCCGACCGCCCCCCGATGAGGAACGCGGGCCTGGGCTCCTGGCCCGAGCGCCGGCTGCGGATCTCGCCGCACCGGCCGGCCATCTGGTTCGAGGGCACGACCACCACCCACGGCGAGTTCGCCCACCGCGTGCGGCGGGCGGCCTCGGCGCTGGAGGGGCTCGGCGTCCGGCGCGGGGACCGGGTCGCCTGGTTCGGCGCCAACCACCCGGCCGCCCTGGAGGTGCTCTACGCCTGCGGGCAGCTCGGCGCGGTCTGGGTGCCGGTCAACGCCCGGTTCACCGTGCCGGAGGCCCGGTACGTGCTCGAGCACTCGGGCGCCACCGTGGTCGTGCACGGCCGCGAGCACGGGACGACGGCCGACGCCCTGCGCGAGCAGGTGCCGGCCGTCCGCCACTGGGTGGCCGGGGAGACGCCGCTCGAGGGGGGCGCAGGCTCCTCCGACTGGCAGCAGCTGCTCGCCGACGCCGACCCGGTGCTGCGCGACGAGCCCGTCACGCACGAGGACCACTGCCTGATCATGTACACCTCGGGCACGACCGGCCGCCCCAAGGGCGCGGTCCTGACCCACGGCAACATGACCTGGTCGTGCCTCAACCAGATCCTCGGCTTCGACTTCACCCCCGACGAGCGCACCCTGGGCCTGGCGCCGCTGTTCCACATCGGGGGCCTCAACGGCACCCTGAACCCGACGCTGCTGCGCGGGGGCTGCGTGGTCCTGGTGCGCGGGTTCGACCCGCCGGAGACGCTCCGGGTGATCGTCGAGCAGCGGGTGACGTCGTTCTTCGCCGTCCCGACGATGCTCGACGCGATCAGCCGGCAGCCGGGCTTCGACACCGTCGACCTCTCCGCCCTGCGCACCATCGGCGCCGCGGGCGCCCCGCTCCCCCTCCCCCTGCTGCACACCTGGCTGGACCGCGGGATCACCGTCCAGCAGGCGTACGGCATGACGGAGTCCGCGCCGGCCGGCACGGCGCTGGACAGCGCCGACGCCGTGGCGAAGGTGGGCTCGGCCGGGAAGTCGCAGTTCTTCGTCGACGTCCGCGTGGTCCGCCCCGACGGCTCCGAGTGCGAGCCCGGGGAGATCGGCGAGGTGGTGCTGTCCGGGCCGAACATCATGGCCGGCTACTGGAACGCCCCGGAGGCCACCGAGGCCGCGATCGTCGACGGCTGGTACCACTCCGGCGACGCGGGCTCGACCGACGAGGACGGCTACCTCTACATCCGCGACCGCTACAAGGACATGATCATCTCCGGCGGCGAGAACGTGTACCCCGCCGAGATCGAGTCCGCGCTCCTCGAGCTGCCCGAGGTGCTCGAGGCCGCCGTCATCGGCGTCCCGGACGAGAAGTGGGGCGAGGTCGGCCTGGCCGTCGTCGTCCCCGCTCCCGGGTCGTCCGAGGACCCCGAGGCGATCCGCACCGCCCTCCGGGAGCGGCTGGCCGGCTTCAAGGTGCCGCGCCACGTCGAGTTCGTCGACGCCCTGCCCAAGACCGCCACCGGCAAGATCCGCAAGCCCGACCTGCGGAACCGTTTCACCCCCACCGAGGAGCCCGCATGACCAGCACCACGACCACGATCGCCGAGCTGCCCTCCCTGGTCGGCACCGAGCTCGGCACCAGCGACTGGGTGGAGGTGACCCAGGAGCGGGTGAACCTCTTCGCCGACGCCACCGGCGACCACCAGTGGATCCACGTCGACGTCGAGCGCGCCAAGGCGGAGAGCCCGTTCGGGGGCCCGATCGGCCACGGCTACCTCACGCTGTCGCTGCTCATCCCGATGTGGTCGGAGGTGCTGGTCGTCACCGACATGAAGATGGGCGTCAACTACGGGCTGAACAAGGTCCGCTTCCCCTCCCCCGTGCCGGTCGGCTCCAAGCTGCGCGTCACCGCCACGCTCAAGGACGTCGAGGAGATCTCCGGCGGTCTGCAGCTCACCGCCACCGCCGTCATCGAGGCCGAGGGCGCCGCCAAGCCGGTCTGCATCGCCGAGCCGGTCTTCCGCTTCTACGGCTGACGCCGCCCGGCCCCGCGGGGGGCGCCCGCCGGCGGGCGGTCGGCACCCGCGGGGCCGGCGAACGCCTGCGCGACGTCGAGCCA
This sequence comes from Blastococcus sp. TBT05-19, assembly GCF_003319095.1. GTDB lineage: Bacteria > Actinomycetota > Actinomycetes > Mycobacteriales > Geodermatophilaceae > Blastococcus. Next base: position 206,892 of record NZ_QOHI01000004.1, read on the forward strand.
CCGGTCGGCCTCCCCGCCGGTGGCCTCGAGCGCCAGGTCGTCGCGGTGCCGCCGGCGGGTCACCCGCAGGCAGAAGTCCAGCGCCGGCCCGGTGACCCGCTGCGCGGCGTCGTCCGGCCCCCACGTCCAGACCGGACCGTCGGGCGCGGTGAGCTCGACGCGGAACGGCTCCGCCGGAGGCGTCAGCCCGTGCTGCGCGAAGGCGAAGTCCCGGGTGCGGACGCCGAGGTGCGCCACGTGCCGCAGCCGGCCGGAGACCAGGACCGGCAGCCCGAGTGCGTCGGTCACGTCCACCCCGTGCGCCCAGGTCTCCATCAGCCGGGCGGTGGCCATCGACGCCGCCTTCATCGGCGGACCGAACCACGGGAAGCGGTCCTCCCCGGCCGCGCCGAGCGCCTCGGCGAGCGCCGTCCGGCCGGTCCGCCAGCGCTCGAGCAGCAGGGCCGGCGCGGTCGCGGCGCCCGCACGGGCCTCGTCGTCCACCAGGGTGTCGAGCCGGTCGAGCACCGCGGACAGGGCGGTGCCGAACGCCGCCGGATCGGTGACCGCGAGCAGTGCCTGCCGGTCGGTCCCCTCGAGGTGGGCGATCGTGTGCGCGATCGTCCAGCCCTCGGCGGGGGTCGCCGTCGTCCAGGCGGCCTCGTCCAGCCCGGCGACGACGGCGTCGAGCGCGTCACCCTCCGCGGTCAGGTCCGCGAGCAGCGATGCCCGGTCCGCCATGCCTGCCTCCCGTCGCTCCTGGTCAGCGCCTCACGCGCCGGTGGTCAGACCCTCCCGCAGCTCGCCCATGGCGTGCGTCAGGCCCACCCGGGGCGTCCAGCCCCATCCGCGCGCCCGGTCGGTGCGCAGCTGCCCGGTCCACACCGGCTCGTCGGTCCACTCGGGCTCGATGCCCAGCGCGCCGGTGACCGTGCCGACGTAGTCCCGGAGCGTGGCCGGCTCCCCCGCCACGATGACCGGGGTCGTGGCTCCGGCCACCGGCCCCCGCGCCGGGTCGTCGGAGGTGGCGACGGCGCCGGTGGCGACGTCGGCGACCAGGGCCGCCAGGTCGTCGACGTGCACCCAGGCGAAGGTCTGCGCGGGGTTGGCCTTCCGGTCGCCGTCGCGGATCGCCCGCGGGCGCAGCGTGTTCCAGACCGACGTCTCGCCGGCGCCCAGGATCGCCGGCGGGCGGACCAGCACGGTCGTGAGCCCCTCGACCTGCGCGAGCGCGGCGTCGGCGGCGTTCTTGGTGTCGGGGTAGGCGCCGCTGCCCTCGGGCAGCAGCGCCCCGTCCTCGGCCACGTCCCCGATGCCGTGCGAGCGGTCGTAGACCCCGGCCGTGGACACGTGCACGAGCCGGCCGACCCCCGCGTCCCGGGCCGCCCGGGCCAGCGCGGCCGTGCCCTCCGCGCCCACCCGGTGCTGCTCCTCCCGCGAGGAGCCCATCGGGTGGACGGTCGTGACGACCGCGTCGGCGCCCCGGGTCACCGTGCGGGCGAACTCCTCGTCGGCGAACTCCCCCACGTGCTCGGTGACGCCGTCGAGCGCAGGGGCACCGCCGGCGCGGCGCACGACGGCGCGCACCTGCGCCGACCGCTCGGCCAGCGCCCGGCACACCGCCGCGCCCACGAGTCCGTTCGCACCGGTCACCACGACGACGGGAGAGGGAGCTGCCATGGGCCCCACCCTGCCAGCGGCCGGGCGGCCGCGCCCACCACGGGCCGGGCGTCAGCCGGAGAAGACGCCCTTCACCTTGTCCGCGAGGCTCTGCTGCCCGCCGGGTGCCGCGCCGATCTGCTGCATGATGCCGAGCTCGTCGGTGCTGCCCCACCGCTCCACGATCTGGCCGTTCTCGAACCGGCCGATCTGCAGCCCCCGGACCTCGATGCGCTCGCCGGTCGGGGCCACGCCCTGGAACTCGCCCCGGTGCGTGCCGGTCAGCGTGTAGGCGAAGGCGATCTTGTCGTCGTCGACCACGTTCACGGCGGGCTCGAGGTGCGCGTCGGGGAACGCGGTCGTGAGGGTGCGGAAGAAGCTGCGGAAACCCTCGCGGCCCGGCCCCTGCCCCGGCGCGGGGTCGTGGTCGACCGCGTCGACGGCGAACAGCGTGTCCACGAATGCGTCGATCTCGCCGTTGTTGAGCAGGGCCGCGGCCCGCTCCTGGGTGGAGGTGTTCAGTTCAGCGCTCATCGTTCGGCGCTACCCGACTCCCTCGCACCGGAACCCGGCTGGTCAGTCTTCTTCCTCGCGGGCCTTCTCGATCCGCTCGAGCACCGTCTTGCGGCCCTTGCCGAGCTCCTTCTCGGCGCGCTCGGCGCGGTCGAGCTGCGACGTCCCGTGCATCCGGTCGACGCGGTTCCGCGCCTCCGGTGCCGGGACGTCGATGATCTCCGCGGCCGCGCGCGCCTCCTTCGCTGCCTGCGGATTGGGCACGTGCTGCTCGTCGGCGCCCTTCTTCTCGCGGTCGGTCGCCCGCCGCTCCTCGTCGGTGAGCAGCTGCCAGGCGGCGTCGGGCAGGTACCGGCTCGTGCCGTCCCCGTGGCGCGCACGCGCGTCGCCGTCGGCGGTGCGCCAGTCCTGCTCTGTCCACTCGGCGAGGTGCTGCTGCGCCTCGGTGCGCTCGCCGGCGTGCACGTAGCCGCCGCCGGCCTTCTCGTACTCCGCCGTCAGCAGCTGGCTCTTGCGGGCGCTCCACTGCCCGGGGCGCCCACCCCGGTCGCCCGCCTTGATCTCCTCCAAGAGCTGCGCCCGTAGCTCGGGCTCGGTGTAGTCGTCGGCGTAGTCCCCGGCCGTCTTCCCGCTCATGGCGACCGCGGTACCCGCGGGTGAGGACGGGCGCGCAGGGTCCTCAGCCGCCTCCGGCGAGGTCCTCCAGGGCGGCCAGCAGGGCAGGCCAGGCGGCGCTCGCCGGGTCGATCACCGCGAAGTGCCCGCCGTCGACCCGGGTGAGCACGGCCGCCGGGTGCCGCCGCAGGTAGGACTCGCTCACCTGCACCGGCACGATGTCGTCCGCGGTCCCGTGCACGATCCGCACCGCTCCCGCCGGCGCCGGCAGCCGCACGGGGTCCAGGTCGGGCCGCGCCGCCGCGTCCCCGCCCAGGAAGGCGGTCACGGCGCCGTCGCCCAGCCCCAGCGACTGCGCCAGCCCGAGGTCGGCCGCCGGCGCCAGGGCCAGCACGCCGACCGGCACGTGCGGGGGTTCCAGCGTCGCCGCGGCCAGCAGGGCCAGGTGCCCGCCGGCGGAGTGCCCGCCGACCACGACCGGCCGGCCGGCGAGCTCCGGCCGGTCGGCCACCGCCCGCACGGCCGCGCGGACGTCGTCCACGGTCAGGTCCGGCCGGCCGGGCACCCGCCGGTACTCCGGCGCCACCGTCGGCCACCCGGCCGCGGCCAGCGCCTCGGTCATCGGCCGCACGTGCAGCCGGTCGAACTGCGGGCGCCAGAAGCCGCCGTGCAGGAGCACCAGGACCGGCCGGGCGGCCGGTCCGGAGGCGAACCGGACGTCGGCCACCTGCTCGTCGGCCGGCCCGTAGCGGACGACGACGTCGGGAGGGGACGCGGGCCGGCTCAGCACCGACCGGTCCTCGGCGGCCATCAGGTGCTCGTCGATCGGCGGGAACGCATGCGTCAGTCCTACTCGACCGGCGGGCGGCGCACCGGTCGGCGATAGCGTGCGCCCGTGACCGAGCACCCTCGGCTCCCGCGGGAGCTCGTCGAGCGCGCCGCCGAGCTGGACGGGCGCGACCCGCTGGCCGCCTTCCGGTCGGAGTTCGTGCTGCCCGGGAGCGTGCTCGCCTACCTCGACGGCAACTCGCTGGGCCGTCCGCTCCGGGTCACCGCCGGGCGGCTGTCCCGGTTCGTCGAGGACGAGTGGGGCGAGCGGCTGATCCGCGCCTGGGACGAGCAGTGGCTCGACCGCCCCACCGCCGTCGGCGACCTGATCGGCCGCACCGTGCTCGGCGCCGCCGCCGGTCAGACCGTCGTGGCCGACTCGACCACGGTGCTGCTCTACAAGCTCGTCCGGGCAGCGGTGGACGCCCGCCCCGACCGCCGGGAGATCGTCGCCGACACGGAGAACTTCCCGACCGACCGGTACGTCCTCACCGCGGTGGCGGCCGAGACCGGGCGCACCGTCCGCTGGATCGAGCCGGACCCGGCCGCCGGCGTCGAGCTGACCGAGGTCGAGGAGGTGCTCGGCGACCAGACGGCGCTGGTGGTGCTCAGCCACGTCGCCTACAAGTCCGCGCACCTCGCCGACCTGCCCGGCATCACGGCCGCGGCCCACCGCGCCGGTGCCCTGGTGCTCTGGGACCTCTGCCACTCGGCCGGCGTCGTCGACGTGCAGCTGGACACCGCCGACGTCGACCTGGCCGTGGGCTGCAGCTACAAGTTCCTGAACGGCGGCCCGGGGGCGCCCGCGTTCGGCTACGTGGCCCGGCGGCTGCACGACGAGCTCGTGCAGCCGATCCCCGGGTGGATGGGGCACGCCGAGCCGTTCGCCATGGGCCCGGACTACGTGCCGGCGACGGGCATCCGCCGGTTCCTCAGCGGCACGCCGCCGATCCTGTCGATGATCCCCGTCGAGGACATGCTGACCCTGGTCGGGCGGGCCGGCATGCCCGCCGTCCGGGAGAAGTCGGTGCTGCTGACCGGCTACGCGATCGCGGTCGCCGACGAGGTGCTCGGCCCCCTCGGGGTCACGGTCGCCTCCCCGCGCGACCCCGGTCGCCGCGCCGGGCACGTCACGCTCGAGCACGACGCCATGCGGGCCGTCGTCGACGAGCTGTGGCGCCGGGGCGTCGTCCCGGACTTCCGGCGGCCCCGCGGCCTCCGGCTCGGCCTCTCCCCGCTGAGCACGAGCTTCGCGGAGCTGGCGACCGCGCTGGCGCACGTCGAGCAGCTCATCCGGACGCGGACCGGCTGACCTCCCCGGCAGCCGCGGCGAGCCGCCGGCCCATCTCCTCGTGCACGGCGTGGATGGCCTGCAGCGGACGCATCATGACCCGGAACTCCACGATCCGGCCGGTGTCGTCGCACCGGATGATGTCGACCCCGTTCACGTACTTGCCGCCCACGCTCGTCTCGAACTCGAGCACCGCCGTGTCGCCGGCCAGGAGCTCCTTCGTGTAGCGGAACGTCCCGGCCCCGGCGTCGCCGCCCAGGCTCTGCCCGGCCGCCTCGAGGTAGCGCGTGGTGATCTCCTTGCCCCGCTGCGGGGTGTGCACCACCGGCGAGTAGAAGACGACGTCGTCGGCGAGGAGCTCGTCCAGGCCGTCGGGCAGCTCGCCCGACATGTACCTGTGCCAGCGGGCGATGACGTCGTCGATCACGGTGCCTCCTCGGCGAGCAGCCGGCGCGGGCGCGCCACGCGTCGATCCTGGCCCCTCCGCCCGGCCCCGACCAGCACCCGCGCCCGGACGGGCGGTCGAACCGCATGCCTGCCCGCTCCCGTACGCCGATAGATTGGGGGATCCCGTCAGCGTCCGGTCCGGCGCCTGGAGGGCTGGGCGGCCGGAACGGGACGGAGGCGTGCGCGTGGGGAGCAGCGGGAGCGGCCAGGCGTGGGTCTCCACCGCCGACCGGACCGCGCTGGACCGGATCACCGACCTCGCCGCGCGGCTGCTGGGCGCACCGGCCGCCCAGGTGTCGCTGCTGTCGGACGTGCAGACCGTCGTGGGCGGCACAGGTCTGCGCGAGGGCTCGGTCGGGGCCCGGGGGCCGCTGGCGGACTCGCTGTGCACGGTGACGGCGGCCTCCGGCGGACCGCTGCTCGTCCCCGACGCCGGCAACGACCTGCGCGTCGCCCACCTGCCCCCGGTGACCTCCGGCGACGTCGGCTCCTACCTCGGCGTGCCGCTGGCCGGAGCCGACGGCCGGCCGGTCGGCGCGCTCTGCGTGTTCGGCCCCGCGGCCCGGGAGTGGTCGCCCGCGGACGTGGCGCTGCTCGAGCAGCTCGCCCGGGCGGTCGTGGTGGAGCTCGAGCTGGCCGCCGTCACCGCCGAGCGGCAGGCGGAGCGGACCCGGTGGGACCTGGCCGCCGAGGCGGGTGGGGTCGGCACCTTCGACCTCGACCTGACGACCGGCACGCTGGCCCTCGACGACCGGCTGCTCGAGCTCTCCGAGCTGACCCGGGCCTCGTTCAGCGGCCGCGCCGACGACGTCTACGCCAACGTCCACCGCGACGACGTCGACGACGTCGTCGCCGGGGTGCAGCGCGCGATCGCGACGGATGGTTCGTACGAGGCCGAGTACCGGATCGTGCTGCCCGACGGGTCCCACCGCTGGGTCGCCGCCCGCGGGCGGGTGGTCGACGAGCGCGGACGGCGCCGGCTGATCGGCGTGGCGACCGAGACCACGGCCCAGCGCGAGCCGATGCAGCGGACCGCGGACCTGCTGGAGGGCCTGGCCGTGGCGTTCGTCGCCATGGACCGGAACTGGGTCATGACCCACCTGAACGCCGAGGCCGAGCGGATCGCCGGCCGGCGACGCGAGGAGCTGCTCGGCCGGACGGTGTGGGAGGTGTTCCCGGCGACGGTCGGCACCGAGTTCGAGGAGAACTACCGCCGGGCCGCCGAGACCGGCCGACCGGTCGTCTTCGACGCCTACTACCCCGAGCCGCTCAACGTCTGGGTGGAGGTGCGCGCCGTCCCCGGTCCGCTCGGCGTCGCCGTGTACTTCCTGGACATCACCGAGCGGGTCCGGCTGCAGCGGCGCAGCGAGCTGCTGGGCCAGGTCAGCGCGGAGCTGACCGGCACGCTGGACGCCGAGGTGGCGGTCGCCCGGCTGGCGGACCTGGTCGTCCCGGCCCTCGCCGACTGGTGCCTGGTGAGCCTGGTCGACGACGACCACCCCCGGAGCTTCCGCCACGGGTTGCGGGACGTCGGCTGGGCGCACACCGATCCGGACCTGCTGCCGGTCGTCGCCGACTACGCCCGGGAGCGCATCCCGGCCCTGCTGGACACCTCGTTCATCGCCCAGGCGCTCGCCACGGGCCGCCGGGTGGTCCTGCCGCACGAGGCGACGGCACGCATCCGCGCCGTGCTGACCCCCGGCCGCGCGCAGGACCTGCTGACGCGGCTCGCGCCGGAGTCGTTCGCCGTCCTGCCGCTCCGCGGACGCGGACGGACGGTGGGGCTGCTGAGCCTGTTCAACTCCGCCGACCGGGGCACCCTGACCTCGGAGGACATCGACACCGCGGCCGACATCGCCGTCCGCGCGGGCCTGGCGCTGGACAACGCGCGGCTCTACCGGGCGCAGCGGCAGCTCGCCGAGGGCCTCCAGCGGTCGCTGCTCACCGCCCCCGCCCAGCCCGAGCACGTCCAGGTCGTCGTGCGCTACACCCCCGCGGCCGAGACGGCGCAGGTCGGCGGTGACTGGTACGACGCATTCCGGCAGCCCGGTGGCGGCACGATCATCACCGTCGGCGACGTCCTCGGGCACAACGTCGAGGCCGCCTCGGCCATGGGGCAGCTCCGCTCGATGCTGCGGGCGATCGCGGTGACCACGGGCGCGGGGCCGGCGGAGGTGCTGCGCCGGGTCGACGAGGCGATGACGGCGCTGCAGCTGGAGACCACCGCCACCGCCGTCCTCACCCGCCTGGAGCAGACCGAGGACGAGGCGCGTCGTGGCCTCACCCGGGTCCGCTGGGCCAACGCCGGGCACCCGCCGCCCATGGTCGTCACCCCCGACGGCGCCGTGGAGACGCTGACCGGCCCGCGGGCGGACCTCCTCCTCGGCGTCGACGACACCGCCGCGCGCCGGGAGCTCGAGGTCACGCTCGAGGAGGGCTCGACCCTGGTGCTCTACACCGACGGCCTCGTCGAGCGCCGCGACGCGACGCTCGACGACGGGCTCGACCGTCTCCGGGACGCCCTCCGGGAGCTGGCCGGTCTGGAGCTCGACGGGCTCTGCGACGGGTTGCTGGAGCGGATGCTCCCCGACCGGACCGACGACGACGTCGCGCTGGTGGCGGTGCGCCTGCACCGCCACCACCGCCCGCGGCCGGGTCGCCGGAGCACCGTCGGGCCCGTCGACGACATGACGGTCCCGTGACGGTGGGGTCGTCCGTCGTGGACCGGGGTAGGCCCCAGCACGTCGGCGGAACGCCGACGGCAGCCGCCCCGTCCCAGGAGGAACAGTGACCGTCGCCGGACAGATGCTCGAGACGTACCCGCAGGACCTCGGGGGTGTGGACCGCGAGAAGCTGCTCGCCTGCATCGAGGCCTGCGTGGCGTGCGCCCAGGCGTGCACCGCCTGCGCCGACGCCTGCCTGAGCGAGGAGATGGTCGCCGAGCTGCGCACGTGCATCCGGACCGACCTCGACTGCGCCGACGTCTGCGAGGCCACCGGCCGGGTGCTCTCCCGGCACACCGGCTACGACGCGAACCTCACCCGCGCGGTGCTCGAGGCCTGCGCCGCGGCGTGCAAGGCGTGCGGCGACGAGTGCGAGAGCCACGCGCAGATGCACGAGCACTGCCGGATCTGCGCCGAGGCCTGCCGGGCGTGCGAGCGGGCCTGCCGCGAGCTGCTCGACGCCCTGCGCTGATCGGGTGCGACGGATCCACCTGCTGGCCACCGGCGGCACGATCGCGAGCCGGCGCGGGCCGGACGGGCTGGCCCCGGTCACGCGCGCCGTCGACCTGCTCGCCGCGGCCGGGACGCCGGACGGGCTCACGGTGACGACGTCCGACGTCGGCACCGTCGGCAGCTTCGCCCTCGGCACCGCCGACCTGCTGCGGCTGGTCGCCGAGGTGCACCGCGGGCTGGGCCCCGAGGTCGACGGCGTCGTCGTCACCCACGGCACCGACACCCTGGAGGAGTCGGTGTTCCTCGCCGACCTCGTCCACGACGACCCGCGACCGGTCGTCTTCACCGGCGCGCAGCGCCCCTCCGACTCCCCCGCGCCCGACGGCCCGGCGAACCTCGCCGCCGCGCTCCGGGTCGCCGCCTCGCCCTCGGCGCGGGACGCCGGCGTGCTGCTCTGCTTCGACGGGCTGGCGTTCGCGGCCCGCGGCGTGCGCAAGGTCGAGACGCTGCGCAGCGGCGCCTTCGCGGCCCCGGGGCGCGGGCCCGTCCTCCGGGTCACCGGCGACGAGGTGACCGCGCTGTCCCGGCCGGTGCGCGGAACGCCGATCCCGCTCGACCTGGACGGCGACCTGCCCCGCGTCGACGTCGTCCCCCTGTACCTGGGCGCCGACGACGTGCTGCTCCGTGCCGCGGCCGGCGCGGGCGCGGCCGGCGTGGTGCTGCAGGCCTTCGGCGCCGGCAACGCGACCCCCGCCGTCGCGGCCGCCGTCGGGGACGTGGTCGCCGGCGGCATCCCGGTCCTCGTGTGCTCGCGGGTGCCGGCGGGCCCCGTCGCGCCGCTGTACACCGGCGGCGGGGGCGCGGACCTCGCCCGGGCCGGCGCGGTGTTCGCCGGTGACCTGAGCCCGTGGCAGGCGCGGGTGCTGCTCGCCGCGGCGCTCGCCGTCGCGCCGGCGGACCCGCTGCCGATCGTGACCGGCCACCTGGCGGTCGACGGGACGGCTCAGGACCCCGTGCGCCGGTCCCCCCGGCCGGGCGCGGGCCCCGCCTCCGCCTGAGCGGTCGTGCTGATCCAGGCGTCGATCGTCTCCCACCAGCGGTAGAGCCAGTCGGTCTGCTCCGCCGGGCCGCGGGGCACCTCGGCGGCCGGGACGAACCACCACCGCAGGTGGAGCGTCTTGTCCATGGGCAGGCCCTGCCAGAGGTCGCGCACCGTGCTGAGGTGCTCCAGGCCGGTGTGCGCGACGAAGACGACGTCGGCGTGCGGAGCGGCGCCGAGTGCCGCCGACACCCCGGCCGGGCGCGGGGGCAGCACGTGCCGCATCGCCTCGGCCCGCCGCACCGCGGAATCCAGCCCCCGGCCGCGCAGCCGCTCGATCGCCCGGACCTTGCGCCGCGGGGTGAAGTTGGCGCCCTCGGGGAAGATCAGCAGCGCGTCCTCTTCGCCCAGGTCGCGGGCGAGGCCGGCGATCGCGTCCTCGGAGCGGTACCCGTCGGTGCGCTCGGCCGGCACGAAGTGGTTGGGCAGCCGGTTGAGGTAGACGTCGATCAGCGGGTCCAGCTGCAGCACGTCCTTGAGCACGATCCGGGGCTGCCGCAGGTGGTCCCGGTTCATCAGCGTGTTCACCAGCAGGAACGAGTCGCCCGGGCCGGCGTGCCGGGAGAGCACCAGCATGGCGTCGGGCGATCCGGGCACGCCGTCGTCCAGCGGTGACCACGAGGTGCCGTCGGTGACCAGGCGCAGCGCGAACAGCCGCTGCGCCGCCCGCATCACGGCGTCGAGCAGCCGGCGCAGCGCGGCGTAGTGCGCCCGCCGCGACGCCGGGGTGTGCAGCCGGCGCCCGCAGCCCGCGCGCAGCCACAGCAGCCCGGCGACCACCAGCCCGGTCACCTCGAGCGCGAGGTAGACGAGCAGGAAGCCCAGCAGCCGGAGCGCCCGCCAGCGGCCCGGCAGGACGATCGAGGCGACCGCCGAGGCCAGGACGAGCACCGGCAGGAGGACGAGGGCGGCAGCGGCCAGCGCGACCAGCAGGAGCGGACCGGTCACGCGGCGCACGCGGCGCGGCGGCAGCACGTCAGGCTCCTCCGTCCAGGTGCTCGCAGGAGGCGGCGTACGCCCGCTCGATCCGGTCCGCCACGCCCGAGAAGTCGCGGTAGCGGAGGGTGCCGGCCCCCACCGGATCACCCGACGGCAGCACGTGCACGGTGACCCCGGGCGGCAGCGCGGCCAGGTCGGCGGCGAACCGGTGCCGGCGGGCGATCTCGAACGCCACGAACCCGACGTCCCACGGCCGGGTCGGCGGGCGCAGCGGCCGGTCGATCCGCCCGACGTGCAGCACGTAGATCGTGCCGGCCCCGAGCGCCACGGCCCGGCCGACCGGGATGCTGTGCACCAGCCCGCCGTCGAGGTAGTGCTCGCCGTCGAGCTCGACCGGGGGCAGCAGCCCGGGGACGGCGGACGACGCCAGGACCGCGTCGAGCAGGGATCCCTCGGTGAACCAGTGCTCGGCGGCGCGCTCGATGCTCGCCGCGACGCACTGGAACGGGACCCGGAGCTCGGCGAACGTCCGCACCGGGAGGTGGGCCGTCAGCAGGTCCCGCAGCGGCTCGCGGGGGTGCAGGTGCGTGCGGGTCCGGGCCAGCGTGCGCGCCCGGGCGAGGACCGATCCGGCGAAGACCCCCCGGGACCCGAGCTCCTGCCACACCCGGCGCAGCCGGTCCACCGCGCCGGGCGTCGGATCGGCGGCCACCAGCGCTCCGTTGATGGCGCCCACCGACGTGCCCACGACCAGATCGGGCCGGATGCCGCGCTCGAGCAGCGCCTGCAGCATCCCGACCTCGGCCGCACCGAGCACTCCCCCGCCGCCGAGGACGAACGCCGTGCTCCCCGGCTCGGCCGGTACCTCGGGCGACGACATGGCCGCATCGTGTCATCCGCCGTGGTTCCGGACCCGGCGACGACGCCGGGCGGAGGGGCGTGCACCATCGGACGTCGTGCGCTCCGTGCGGCCCGACGGCCTCCCCCGCGAGGTCCGCGTCCTCGCCGTCGTCGCCTTCGTCGTGGCGCTCGGCTTCGGCATCGTCGCCCCGGCCATCCCGCTGTTCGCCCGTGACTTCGGCGTGGGGCGGACGGCGGTCGGGCTGGCGGTCAGCGCCTTCGCGTTCTTCCGCTTCGTGTCGGCGTTCGGCGGCGGCTCGCTGGTCGAGCGGTTCGGCGAGCGGGTCGTGCTCGCCACCGGGCTGGGCCTGGTCGCGGTCACCACCGGGCTGGCCGGGCTGGCCGGCTCCTTCCCGCTGTTCCTGGCGCTGCGTGCGGCCGGCGGGGTGGGCAGCGCGATGTTCACCGTCGCCGCCCTCTCCCTGCTGTTCCGGGTGGCGCCGCCGACGCACCGCGGGCGGGCCGCCGCGACCTGGCAGGGCGGGTTCATCCTCGGCGGCATCGCCGGGCCGGCGGCGGGTGGGCTGCTCGCCGAGCTCTCGCCCCGGCTCCCCTTCTTCCTCTACGCGGGCTTCCTGCTCGTCGCGGGCGCGGTCGCCCTCGTGCTGCTGCGGGCCGCCCCGGCCGGCGCGGACGGGCCGCACGCCGCGGCGCCCGACCTGGCCGCCGGGCCGGTGCGCCTGACCACGGCCCTGCGCGACCGCGCCTACCTCGCCGCGCTGATCGCGAACCTGGGCACCGGGTGGTTCCTCTTCGGCGTCCGCAACTCGATGGTGCCGCTGTACGTCACCGAGGAGCTGGGCCGCACCGTGGCCTGGGCCGGCGCCGGGCTGCTGGCCGGATCCCTCGCCCAGGCGCTCGGCCTGCTCGGCTCGGGCCGGCTGGTCGACCAGTGGGGACGGCGGCCCTCGCTCGTGCTGGGGGCGGCCCTGGCCACCGCCTCGGTGATCGCGCTGGTCTTCCCGCCGCAGCTGGTGGTCTTCCTCGTCTCGATGGCGGTCTTCGGGCTGGCGGCGTCGCTGCTCTCCGCCGCGCCCGCCGCGCTGGTCGCCGACATCAGCCCGGCGCGCGGCGGCCGCCTGGTGGCGGTGTTCCAGATGTCGGCGGACCTGGGGGCGGTGGCCGGGCCGCTGGTCGCCGGCTGGCTGGCCGACGTCGCCTCGTTCCAGTGGGCCTTCGCCGTCACCGCCGTCGTGCTCGGAGCCGGGCTGCTCGCGGCGCTGGCGATGCCGCGCACCGCTCGGGTCACGCCGGCATGACACCGCGCGGGACGCAGGGCGCACTGACGTCGGGGGTCGGGTTCCGCTCGGAGCGCGGCCCGGTGCTGATCGCGGTCATGCTCGCCACCGGCCTGGTCGCCATCGACGCGACCATCATCGCCACCGCCGTCCCCTCGGTCGTGGACGACCTCGGCGGCTTCGCCGAGTTCCCGTGGCTGTTCTCCGTCTACCTGCTCGCCCAGGCGGTCACGGTGCCGGTCTACGGGAAGCTGGCCGACGTCTTCGGGCGCAAGCCGGTCATGCTCGTCGGGATCGGCCTGTTCCTGCTGGGCTCGGTCCTCTGCGGTCTGGCCTGGAACATGGGCGCGCTCATCGCCTTCCGCGCGGTCCAGGGCCTGGGCGCCGGCGCGGTCCAGCCCATGTCGATGACGATCGTCGGCGACCTGTACTCCCTGGAGGAGCGTGCGAAGGTCCAGGGCTACATCGCCGGCGTGTGGGCGATCTCCTCGGTCGCCGGCCCCACCCTGGGCGGGGTCTTCGCCGAGTACGTCAGCTGGCGCTGGATCTTCTTCGTCAACATCCCGCTGTGCCTGGTCGCCGCGGCCATGATCGCGCTGCGCTTCTCCGAGCAGGTGGCGCGACGGCGCTCGCGCATCGACTCCGCGGGCGCGACCGTGCTCACCCTCGCCCTGACCCTGCTGATCCTCGGTCTCCTCGAGGGCGGGCAGGCGTGGGCCTGGAGCTCGGTGCCGAGCATCGCCGTCCTCGCCGGGGGCGCCGTCCTGCTCGGGGTGTTCGTGGTCGTGGAGCGCCGGGCGGCCGATCCGGTCGTGCCGCTGCACCTGCTCCGCCGCCGGCTGCTCGTGGCCACGAACCTGGTGGCCGCCTGCGTCGGCGCCGTCCTGCTCGGGCTGACCTCGTACGTCCCGACGTTCGTGCAGGACGTGCTGGGCACCGGGCCGCTGGTGGCCGGCTTCGCGCTGGCCGCCCTGACCATGGGCTGGCCGCTGTCGGCGTCGCAGGCGGGCCGGGTGTACCTCCGGATCGGCATCCGGTCGACGGCGCTCATCGGGAGCGTCGTCGCGGTCGCCGGCGCGACCCTGCTGCTCCTGCTCGACGAGTCCTCCAGCGTGCTGCAGGTCGCCGCGACGGTGTTCCTCATCGGCCTCGGGATGGGGTTCACCGCCGCCCCGACGCTCATCGCCGCGCAGACCGCCGCGCGGTGGGAGGAACGCGGCGTGGTCACCGGCGCGAACATGTTCTTCCGCTCCGCGGGCAGCGCCGTCGGCGTCGCGGTGTTCGGTGCCCTGGTGAACGCCCGGATCGGCCCGGGCGCCGAGACCGACGCGGTGGACCCGGGCACCCTCACCTCGGCCGTGCACTCGGTCTTCCTGGGCACGGCCGTGCTCGCCGCCGCGATGCTGGCCGCGACCCTGCTCATGCCGCGGGACCGGGTGCCCGCAGCCACGCCGGGGGCGACGGAGCCGGTCGTCGCGGGCCGAGCCGCTACCAGAGGACGCCGGGGTTGAGGATGCCCAGCGGGTCCAGCGCCCCGCGCACCCGCCGGCCCAGCTCCATCACGTCGTCACCGAGCTGATCGGGCAGCGCCGACCGCTTCGTCCGCCCGACCCCGTGCTCGCCGGTGATCGTGCCGCCGCAGTCCAGGGCCACCTGCAGGATCGCGGCGAAGGACTCCTCGGCCCGGCGGCGGCCCTCCTCGTCCCCGGGCGGCCAGACGATCGCCGGGTGCAGGTTGCCGTCGCCGGCGTGCGCGACGAGCGGGATCTCCGTCCCGTGCTCCCGCGCGATCGCCTCGATCCGCTCCATGGCGGCCGGCAGCCGGTCCACCGGCACGCAGATGTCCTCGGCCAGCACGGAGCCGCGGGCGCTGATCGCCGGACCGGCCGCACGCCGCGCCTCGAGGAACAGATCCCCCTCGACCGGGTCGTCGGTGGCGATGACGCTGCGCGCACCGGCCTGCTCGCAGCACTCCGCCATCACGGCGATCTCCTCCGACCGCGCCGTCCCCGGGGCGTCGGACTGCGCGACCAGCAGCGCGCCGGCGTCGCGGTCGAGGCCCATCGGCCGGAAGTCCTCCACCGCGCCCACGGCTGCGGCGTCCAGCAGCTCCAGCATCGAGGGGCGGGCGCGCGCCCCCATGGCGACCACGGCCCGGGCGGCGTCCCGGGTGCAGTCGAAGTAGGCCACCAGCGTGCCGGCCGGCGCGGGCAGCGGGACCAGCCGCAGGACGACCCGGGTGATCACCCCGAGGGTGCCCTCGCTGCCCACGAAGAGCTTGAGCAGCGGCAGCCCGGCGACGTCCTTGACCGTGCGCCCGCCCAGGGTGACCAGCCGCCCGTCGGCGAGGACCACGTCCATCCCGAGCACGTAGTCGGTGGTCACCCCGTACTTCACGCAGCAGATGCCGCCGGCGTTGGTGGCGACGTTGCCGCCGATCGTGGAGATCCGGAAGGAGCCCGGGTCCGGCGGGTACCAGAGCCCGTGCGGGGCGGCGGCGTCCTTGACCGCCGAGGTGAGCGCGCCGGGCCCGACCACCGCGGTGCGCGTCGCCGGGTCGACCTCGATGCCGGTCATGCGCTCCGTGCTCAGCACCAGGCAGCCGTCGATCGCCGTCGCGCCGCCGGCCAGGCTGGTCCCGGCGCCGCGCGGGACGACCGGCACCCGGTGCGCTGCCGCCCAGCCGACGGCGGTGCGGACGTGGTCGGCCGAGCTCGCGCGCACCACGGCCAGCGGGAACCCCGCGTCGGGCAGCCGGGTCCAGTCGTGCCGGTAGGCCTCGGTGGAGGCGGGATCGGTGAGCACCGCCCCCTCGGGCAGGGCCGCCCGCAGCGCGTCGACCGGAGGTCCGTCGGTTCCCGCGCTGGCCATGCCCCACGCAACCAGGCGCGGTCGCGGGGGCGCAACCCGGCGCCTAGGTCCGGTCGGGGTCCTCGGGAGCGGCCGAGCGGGACGCCAGCCAGTCCTCCCACTCGGGGCGCCGGGCGCGGCCCAGCCCCGCGACCAGGAGCACCGCCGCGACCAGGGCGACGACGACGGCGAGCCCCACGACGAGCGCCACGGTCTCCCACTGGAACAGCGGGGACACCGTGAAGCTGCCCGGCAGCGGCGGGGAGGGGACCTGGTCCATCAGCCCAGGGTGCGCCGCCCGGGGTGCCGGGAAACGCACCTCCCCCGGGGCCTCACCCCGAGGGGTGGGACGCCCGGATCCGGCCTCCCGGCGGGCGTCCCGCCCGTCCGGGTGAGGGCTCCCGCCGGGCGGCCGCCGGGGGGCCGGAACCGCCGTAGCGTTCCGATCTCCCCTGGATCTCCCCGGGGGACGCCACTGCGCAGGAGACGCTACCGATGAGCACCGACATCCACACCGTGGCCGCACCGGTGGAGACGCCCGGAGCCGGCCGGCACCGCGACCCGAACGACCCCGAGCGCCCGAACGTCGGCGGCGACCTGGCCGGCCTCATGGGCTCCGCGCCGATGTTCCGCCGCGCCGTCGCCGGCTACGACCGCTTCGAGGTCGACACCTACGTCCGGTGGGCCGAGGAGGAGCTGGCCACGGCCGGACGGGCGCACGAGCACCTGCTGGTCCGGCACCTGAACACCGTGGCCGCGCTGGACGACGCCCGCGCCCTGCTCGACCACTCCTCCGACGGCCGGGAGCTGCTCGGGACCTCTCAGCGCATCGGCACCCTGCTCGCCGCGGCCGCCGACGAGGCCGACGGCATCCGGGCGGAGGCCGAGGCCGAGCGCGCGGCCGCCGCCGAGGCAGCCGCGCAGCTCTCCGCCGAGGCGACGCGCGCGCTCGCCGAGGCCGGCGACACCGCGGCCCGGAAGGTGGCCGCCGCGGCCGCCGACGCCGCGGCCCTGGTCGCCGACGCCCGTCGGGTGGTCGAGGAGGCCGAGCGCACCAGCGCCGGGCTCCGCACCGAGGCCGAGCGCTACCTGGCCGAGGCCCGGCTCACCGCCCGGCTGGCCGAGCAGGACGCCGTCCTCGTCGGGCAGCAGGCCGCCGAGCAGGCCGAGGAGGCCCTCGTGCGGGCCCGGGGCGAGGTCGTGCGGATGCTCGGCGTCGGTCGCGACGAGCGGCGCCGCGCGGACGAGGAGGCCGCCGGGATCCGGCTGCGCCTGGACTCCGCCGCCGCCGACCGCCGCGCCGCGCTGCTCACCGAGATCGAGGCCCTCGAGGGCCGGCGGGACGCGCTGCGCGCCGAGCTCGACGCGCTGGCACGCCCGGCCGGTGCGCCGGCCGGCCGGTCCTGGTCGCTCGCCCTCCGCCGCTGGGCCAGGTCGCTGCACACGCACTGACCCGGCCGCCGGTCCGTCACTCGAAGACGACGGTCCGGCTGCCGTGGATGATCACGCGGTTCTCGGTGTGCCAGCGCACCGCGTGCGCCAGCGCCCGCGTCTCGGCCTCGCGCCCCCGGGCGGCGAGCTGCTCGGGGTCCAGCGCGTGGTCGACCCGCAGCATCTCCTGCTCGATGATCGGGCCCTCGTCGAGGTCGGCGGTGACGTAGTGCGCGGTCGCCCCGATGAACTTGACGCCGCGGGTGTGCGCCTGGTGGTAGGGCCGCGCGCCCTTGAAGCTCGGCAGCATCGAGTGGTGGATGTTGATCGCCCGCCCGGCCAGCTCCCGGCACAGGTTGTCGCTGAGGATCTGCATGTAGCGGGCGAGCACCACCAGCTGGACGCCCTCCGTCCGCACGATGTCGAGCAGCGCCTCCTCCGCCTCGGCCTTGGTCTCCTTCGTCACGGGGATGTGCCGGAAGGGGACGCCGTAGAACGACGCGATGTTCTCCAGGTCAGGGTGGTTGGACACCACGGCCACGACGTCGAGGTTCAGCTCGCCGATGGAGTTGCGGAACAGCAGGTCGATCAGGCAGTGCGCGTACTTGCTGACCATGATCACCACCCGCTGCCGCTCGGCGGCGTCGGCGAGCCGCCAGGACATGCCGAACCGCTGCGCGGTCCCCTCGAACGCGGCGCAGAGGGCGGTGAAGTCCAGCGCCCCGCCCTCCAGGTGGGCGAACTCCACCCGCATGTAGAACATCCCGCTGGTCGGGCTGTCGAACTGGTGGCTCTCCAGGATGGTGCACTGCTGCTCCATCAGGAACCCGGACACCGCGTGCACGATGCCGGGCGAGTCCTCGCACGAGAGCACCAGGACACCGTGCTGGGCGCCGGCGAGCCGAGTCATCGAGCCTCCTCCTGGGTCGGTCCCCGCGACCGGGGCCGGCCGGGTCCACGTCTGCGCTGAACCTATGCAGCGCGCCGAGTGTGACGGATGCCGCAGATGACGTCTCGTGGACGGCGGGAGGTGCCGCCCCGCCCGCGACAATCGACGTAGGCGGCCGCACCGTCCCGACCCTTGCCCGCCGCACGCGGGGCGCGCACCCTGGCCGCACGCCTCTGCCCGGGGGCGCCGAGGACCCTGACCCGGAGGACCGATGGCCCGCATGCACGCCCGTTCGACGACGATCCACGGCGACCGGGGGTCGGTGGACCGGGGTATCGCCTACGTCCGCGACGAGGTCATGCCGCGAATGCGCGCGATGGACGGCTGCGTCGGGCTGTCGATGCTCGCCGACCGGGGGTCCGGTCACTGCATCGTCACGACGTCGTGGGCCGACGAGTCGGCGCTGCGCGCGAGCGAGGACGGCGTCCGGGCGCTGGCCGAGCGCACCGTGGAGACCCTGGGCGGGCGGCCGGAGCTCGAGCGGTGGGAGATCGCCGCCATGCACCGCGTGCACGAGCCGCACCCCGCGGCGGCCTGCCGGGTGACGTGGCTGCGCAGCGACCCCGGCTCGGTCGACCGCGCCGTCGACGCCGTCCGGCTCTCCCTCATGCCCAAGCTGGAGGACCTGCCCGGCTTCTGCGGCGTCAGCGTGATGGTGCGCCGCGCGGACGGGCTCACCGTCGCCGCGGTCTCCTACGACACCGCCGAGGACCTCGAGGAGGCGGCCGAGGGCGCGCGGCAGTTCCGCGAGGAGTTCGCGCCGACCATGGGCATCGAGGCCCTGGGCACCGCCGACTTCGAGGTGGCGATCGCCCACCTGCGGGTGCCCGAGACCACCTGAGGCCGGGCACCCGCGAGGTCAGCCGAGCGCCGCGGCCAGCCGGGGGTAGACGCGCTTCACGTTGTGCTCGAGGACGTCGGCGCGCGCCGCGTCGTCGAGCGTGCCCTTCGCGAACGCGGCCTCGATGTAGCGCCGGGTGTCGTCGTAGTGGTGACCGGTCCGCTCGTCGATGCCGCGCACCGCCCCCACCATCTCCGAGCCGAACAGGATGTTGGGGGTGTCGACCACCTCGAGCAGCAGGTCGATCCCCGGCTGGTGGTAGACGCAGGTGTCGAAGAAGACGTTGCCCATCACGTTCGACTCGACCGGCGGCTGCCCGAGCATGTCGGCCAGGCCCCGGTAGCGCCCCCAGTGGTAGGGCACCGCTCCCCCGCCGTGCGGGATCACCAGCCGCAGCCCCGGCAGGTCGGTGAACAGGTTCCCCTGGACCAGCTGCATGAACGCCGTCGTGTCGGCGCTGATGTAGTACGCGCCGGTGGCGTGGAAGAACGGTGTCGCCGAGCCCGAGACGTGCACCATCGCCGGCACGTCGAGCTCCACCATCGCCTCGTAGAACGGGTACCAGCTGCGGTCGGTCAGCGCCGGTGAGGTCCAGGCGCCGCCGCTGGGGTCGGGGTTGAGGTTGCAGCCGACGAAGCCGAGCTCCTCCACGCATCGGCGGAGCTCCTCGATCGAGCCCTCGATCGGCGCACCCGGCGACTGCGGCAGCTGGCAGACGCCGATGAAGCGGTCGGGGTACAGCGAGGTGACCCGGTGGATCAGGTCGTTGTTCCGCCGGGCCCACTCCAGGCTCACCGCGGCGTCGCCGACGTGGTGGGCCATCGCCGAGGCGCGGGGGGAGAACAGCGTGAGGTCGATGCCGCGCTCGTCCATCAGCCGCAGCTGGCTGCCCTCGATGGTCTCGCGGATCTCGTCGTCGCTGATGGAGGGGTAGGCCGGTGGCGTGGCCCCCGCCTTCCAGGCCGACACCTGCTGCTCGCGCCAGGCCGTGTGCGCGGCCGGCGCGGTGGTGTAGTGGCCGTGGCAGTCGATGATCACGCCGTTCCCTCCTGGGCGTCGCGCAGGTCGGTGAGCAGGTCGCGGGCCGCGGCGGCGACGCGCGGCGCCACCCCGAGCTCGGTCAGCTGCTCGGTGGCCGCGGCCATCTCGTCGGCCCGCCGCCGGGCGTGCCGGTGCGTGCCGTCGACCAGCCGGTCGATGGTGCGGTCGTCGAAGGAGGCCAGCTCCGCGCCGATGTTGCCGCGCAACCACTCCGCGCAGCCGGCGGCCTCCCCCGCGGCCAGCGCCTCGACGACGGCGGCGGCCAGCCCCTTGTAGAAGACGCTGCGCAGCAGCTTGCGGGAGATCGCCTCGCCCACCGGCCCGGGCTGCACGGTGACCTCGGCGCCGAGCGGCGTCATCACCTCGGCGTACCGCTGCGCGGCCGGGCCCGAGACGAGCATCGGCGTCCGCAGCCCCTTGCCGGGCACCGGCGCCATCAGGGCGACGTCGACGACGTCGATCCCCTCCCCCGCCGCCTCGGCCACGGCCACCTTCACGCCGGGCGAGGCGGTGTTGAGCTCTGCCCACATCGTTCCCGGCCGCAGGCCGGGCAGCGCGTTGGTGAGCGCGGTCAGGGCGTCGTGCGAGCTGTTCACGCTGAGCACCAGGTCGGCGTCGGCGACCGCCTCGGCCTCGCTGCCGCGCGGGTGCACGCCGTCGACGGCGATCCCCTTCGGGTCGTAGCCGCGGACGTCGGCCCCGGCCGCCACCAGGTCGCGGGCGATCTCCGACCCGGCCTCGCCGAGCCCCAGCAGTGCGATGCGCGCCGTCACCCTGCCGAGCCCGGCTGCTCGACCGGCGGCGTGCCGTGGGTGTGGAACGTGGAGATGGTCTGCAGCCCCCAGGCCTGGCCCTTCGCGCGCTCGGCCTCCGACCAGTTCACCGGCTGCCAGTCGGGCGCGAAGACCAGCCGGGCGCCGGGGTTGTCCAGCTCGATCCGGTTGCCGGCCGGCTCCCACACGTAGAGGAAGAAGCTCTGCTGGATGGTGTGCTTGTGCGGCCCGGTCTCGATGTGGATGCCGTGCTCCAGCGCCAGGTCGGCCGCCCGGATGATGTCGTCGCGGCTGTCGACGGCGAACGAGATGTGGTGCAGCCGGCCGGCCGTGCCGGTCTTGTCCTTGGTCCAGACCGCGGTGTAGCCCTGGTTGGTGAAGGTGGTCCAGGTACCGGCGATCTCGCCGCTGTCGAGCACGATCTGCTCGGTGGTCATCGCACCGAGGGTGTCGACGAAGAAGTCGCGGTTCTCCTGCGGGTTCACGCCGAGGTAGTTGATGTGGTCGATCCGGCGCACGCTGACGCCGCGGCCGGGGTAGGCCTGCGCCTGGTTCTTCAGCGCCGGCTTCAGCGCGCCCTCGGGCCGGTACCACTCGGTCTCGTGGTAGACGCCCATCTCGTGGCCGTCGGGGTCGGTGAAGACGTACACCGGGCCGTAGCCGGGGTCGCCGTCCTGCCAGCCCTTGCCGAGCCCGGTCGCCTCGATGGCGGCAACCCGCCGCTGCAGCGCCTCCGGCGTGGCGGCACGGAAGTTCGTCCGGCCGACACCGGGCTGCGCGGCCGCGGTCAGCTTGATCGTGGTGTTCTCGTAGTCGTCCCAGGCGCGCAGGAACACCGAGTCGCCGGACGAGCCGTTCTCCGTCATGCCGAGGTAGCGCACGAAGAAGTCGAGGCTCTCCTCCGGCTTGTGGGTGAGCAGCTCGATGTGGGCGAGGTGCGCGATGTCGTGCAGCGGCGGCACGGGGATCTCCTCTGGTGGGGTCGGGTCAGCGGGGGAAGGCGGTGCCGTCGAACAGCTTGCGGGCGGTGCGGACCACACCCGACCGGACGACCCGGGGCGGGGTCACCGAGCCGTCGACGACGACGTCGACCACCAGGTGGCCGGTCGGGTGCTCGACGTCGACCCGGGAGGTGTCGGCGGGCCAGTCCTCGGTCAGCTCGTGCCCCACGGCGCCCGGGAGCAGCATCCCGGTGACGACGCTGACCGCTCCGAGCACGCCGATGGAGGTGTGCGGCTGCACCGGGATGAACGACCGGGTGCAGACCTGGCCGCCGTCGCGGGGGGCGGACAGCAGCACCGTCTTGGGCACCGACGCGGCCGAGACGTCGCCCATGCCCATCAGCTCGGCGGCCTTGCGGCGGAAGGCGTCGATCCGCTCCAGCAGGGCGGCGTCGGCGGCGAGCTCCTCGTGCGGCTCGTGCCCGGTGAGGCCGAAGGACTCCGCCATCGCCAGCACGACCGGCATGCCGTTGTCCACGCAGGTCACCTCGATGCCCTCGACGGTGTCCCGCACGTGGCCGGTCGGCAGCAGCGCGCCGGTGGCCGACCCCTCGGTGTCGGTGAACGCGAGGACGACCGGCGCCGCCGTCCCGGGGACGCCGGCGATCGCGACGTCGCCGCGGTACTCGACCGAGCCACCGGGCGTCGGGAAGGTGGCGACGGCGACGCTGTCGGAGTTGACCATCCGGATGCGCACGCTGGTCTCCCCGTCGCCGGCGGGCACCAGGCCGCGCTCGACGGCGAACGGGCCCACGCCGGAGAGGATGTTCCCGCAGTTCTGCCGGTCGCTGACGGTGGCCTCGTCCACGCCCAGCTGCAGGAACAGGTACTCGACGTCGACGTCCGGGTCCGCCGAGGGCCAGACCACGGCCACCTTGCTGGTGAGCGTGGTGGCACCGCCCAGCCCGTCGATCTGCCGCGGGTCGGGCGTGCCCATCAGGCGGAGCAGCAGGTCGTCCCGAACCGCTGAGTCGGCGGGCAGGTCGGCCGCGGTGAAGAAGAGGCCGCGGGAGGTGCCGCCGCGCAGCATCGTGCAGCGGACGCCGGTGTCGTCGTAGTCCATCACTGCTCCCTGACGTACTCCTCGTAGGGCACGTACTCGATCCCGAAGCCCGGGAGCTGGTCGCGCAGGCCGTAGCGGTCCAGGCCCAGCTCCCCCGAGGCGAAGGCCGCGCGGCTGGCGGCCTCCTTGTCGATGCGGGCCTGGCCGGCGGTCAGGGCCCGGGGCACGTCGGCGCGCGGCACCACCATCACCCCGTCGTCGTCGGCGAGCACGACGTCGCCCGGGGAGATCGCCTGGCCCCCCAGCACGATCGGCACGTTGACCGCCCCGGCCGTCGCCTTGACCGACCCCTGCGCGCTGACCGCGCGCGACCAGGCCGGGAAGCCCATCTCCTGCAGCTCGGCGACGTCGCGGATCCCGCAGCCGAGCACGACCCCGCGCACCCCGCGGGCGGCCAGGGCGGTGGCGAAGAGCTCGCCGAAGAGGCCGTCGGTGGACGGCGAGTTGGTGGCCACCACCAGCACGTCGCCGGGGCGGCACTGCTCCACGGCGACGTGGATCATCAGGTTGTCGCCCGGCCAGCAGAGCACCGTGACCGCCGTGCCGCCGATGCGGGCGCCGGGCCACGCGGGGCGCAGCTCCGGGCCGAGGTAGCCCACCCGGCCCAGCGCCTCGTGCACGGTGGCCACGCCGAACTCGCCCAGGCGGGCGGCGTCCCCGGCGTCGGCGCGCGGCGGATCGGTGACGACGACGTTCCTCATGCAGGTCCTCCGGAAGAGCTGGTCTCGGACAGCGCGGCGATGACGCCGCGGAGGTGGGTGGTGACGGCGACCTCGGCCCGCGCGGGATCGCGGTCGGCGATCGCCTCCACCAGCGCGCCGAGCCCGCTCAGGCTCACGCGCGGACGCCCCGGGCGCAGCGAGAGCCGGAACTGGTGACGGACCAGCTGCGCCTGCAGCCGCGAGACCAGGTCCGCGGCGATCGGGTGGCGGGCGGCCTCGGCGACCATGCCGTGCAGCTGCTGGATGAGCTCGGAGTACTTCTGGAGGTCGCCGGAGTCGACCGCGGCGGTCATGATCTGCAGGTGGGCCCGCAGCCGCTCGGCCTCGGCGTCGGTGATCCGCTCGGCGGCCTTCGCGGCGAGCAGGCCCTCGAGCGGGACCCGGCACTCGGTGATGGCGATCGCCTCCTCGGTGGAGACCACCCGGACGCGGGCGCCCTTGTTCTGGATCCGCTCGACGAGGCCCTCGGCGGCCAGCACGTCGATGGCCAGCCGGACGGCGCTGCGGCTCACGCCGATCAGCTCGACCATCTCGGCCTCGACCAGCCGGTACCCCGGCGGCATGTCACCTCGGGAGATCGCGTTCCGCAGGACGCGCTCCGCCATTTCCTGGCCCGGGGATGGCATGGCCGAACGCTAGCCCACCAGGGTGCGATTGCCAACAATCCTGCCGACAATCCAGGAGGAGCCCGGCACCGTCGGGTGCCGGGCTCCTCAGGGGGGTGCGGGCGAGGGGCGGGCGTCCCGTCCGAGGACGGGCCGCCCGACCCCTCACCGCGGGATCACTCGAAGGACTCGACCGTGTCGTAGCCCTTGCCGTTGTACTTCTGGACGACCACGGTCGAGACCGCGGGCTGGCCGGCCTCGGTGGTGCTCACCGAGGTGTCGGGCAGCATGAGCGGCGCCTCGAAGCCCTCGATGCCGCGCAGCGCCTCCATGAAGCTGTCCCGCGTCGGCTCCTCCATCTCCATGAAGGCCTGCTCGAGGGTCGCGCCGACCATCCAGCTCCACTGGCAGTGCGGGAACGCCGGCGGCTCCGGGTAGTTGCCGTACTCCTTGAGCGCGGAGAGGTAGGTCTGCACGTCCTCGTCCTGGGCGAACGCCGGGCTGGCCGGCGCCTTCGCGAAGGACACCGAGTAGACGCCCGGGAAGGCCGCGGCACCACCGGGCTGCAGGATCGCCCCCGGGCTCGACGTGTTCGACGGCAGGAACCAGTTCGGCTTCCAGTTCAGCTGCTGCGCCTTCTGCAGGGCCGAGATCGTCAGCGGGGTCACCGACATCGCGTTGAAGATGACGTCGGCGCCGCTGTTGGCGAGCTCGGTGATCTGCGCGTCGACCGACGTGTCGGTCGCCTCGTAGGTGAGCTCCTGGACGATCTCGATGTTGTCCGCGCCCTCGACGGCCGACTTGAAGCCCTCGACGTACCCCTCGCCGAAGTCGTCGTTCTGCGACAGGATCGCGACCTTGTGGTCGGCGCTGGAGCCGGCCAGCAGCTCGCCGAAGGCCTCGCCCTCGTTCTGGTAGATCGGCACGAAGCCGAGCTGCCAGGGGCTCTCCTCGGTGTCGCTGAAGATCGGGTCGCCGGTCATGATCAGCGCCTGCGGGACCTCGTCGGCGATCGCCGCCTCCCGCCAGGCGCGGTTGGTCGGCGTGCCGAGCCCCGCGGTCATCGCGAAGACATCGCCCTTGAGCGAGTCGTAGTTCGCCGCCGCCTGCTGCGGGTCGTAGGTGTCGTCCAGCGCCTCGATCTCGACGGTGCGGGTCTTCCCGTCGCCGAACTCGATGCCGCCCTCGGCGTTCTTCATGCCGAAGTACGCGGTGACGCCGGCGACCGTGCAGGTGCCCGGCCCGGCGGTGGCACCGCTGAGCGGGGTGGTGATGCCGAGCGTGACCGAGTCGTCGGTGATGCCGGGGCTGGGCGCTCCCTCGGCGGCGTCGCCGCTGCGCCCGCTGTCCGCGCCACCGCCGCACGCGGTGAGCGTCAGCGCGAGCGCCGACACCGCGGCGATGCCGGCCGCCTTGCGCGATCCGAAGTGCCTGTTCATGCGGAACCTTGCCTCTCTGTCTCGGTTGGCTCCGCCGCGGTGCCCGACCCGGTGGTCGATGACGGAGTGGTCGGTGGTGCGGCGGAGCCGCGCCCGGCGGGAGAGCGCCGCAGCCCGCGCATCACGGCGCGGGGCAGCGACACGAGGCCGCCGGGGAGGACGAACAGCACGGCGAGGAGCAGCGCGCCCTGGAGCAGCGCCGTCAGGCTCGGGTCGATGGCGTTCGTGAGGTCGGGGACGACCACGTAGAACACGCCGCCGAGGATCGAGCCCACGATGCTGCCGGCGCCGCCGATCACCATCGCGACGAGCAGCTCGATCGAGTGCCCGAAGCTCATGGTCTCCGGCGACGTGTACTGGACGACGACCATGTACAGGAACCCGCTCACGCCGCCGATGAGCGACGCGATGGTGAAGGCGAGCACCTTGTAGCGGTAGGGCGAGATGCCCATGGACGACGCCACGTTCTCGTTGCCCTTGACGATCGCGAAGGCCCGGCCGTACTTGCCGCGGACGAGGAAGTACGTCAGCAGGAACACGATCCCGCCGATGACCAGCACGAGGTAGAGCTGCCACTGGTCGTCGTAGAGCCCGCTGCCCTCCGGCGCCTCGACGAAGCGTGCGGACATCCCCTGCGAGCCGCCGGTGAACTCGCTCAACCGCTTCGCCAGCGGCACACCGACGATGGGCAGCGCGATGGTGACCATCGCGATCGCGAGCCCACCCAGGCGTGCGGCGGCCAGCGCCACGAGCAGTCCCGCGACGGCGGGGATCAGGCAGGTGAGCACGAAGACCAGGACGATGTTCCAGCCGCTCTGCACGCCGTACGCGGTGACGTAGGCGCCGAGGCCGAGGAAGAAGATCTGGCCGAGCGAGACCTGCCCGGTGTAGCCCATCACCACGTTGAGGCCGAGCACCGCGACGGCGAAGACGCCGATGCGGGCGAGCGTGTCGTTGGCGGACTCCGTCCCGATCAGGGGCAGGACGGCGAGCCCGACCACCAGCAGCAGCGGAGCCCCCCAGCGCACCCACGGGCTCTGCCGGAACGACGAGGCCGGCGACGGGGTGGCCGACGGCGGCGGGGCGGTCGTCGTCGGGGCGGACGTCTTCGAGGAGGAGGCCATCACACACGCACCACGGTCTTCCGGCCGAACAGGCCCTGGGGTCGGACGATGAGGACGACGAAGATCAGGATGAACGGCACCGCGACCTTCAGGTCGAAGCCGATGAACCCGACGTAGACGGCGGCCAGGTTCTCCAGGACGCCGATCAGCCACGCCGCGATGACGACGCCGACCGGGCTGGTCAGCCCGCCGAGGATGACGGCGGCCAGCGCGTACACGAGGGCGTTGTCGAGCATGCCCGGCGTCAGGGTGAGCTGCGGGGCGACGAGCGCTCCGGCGACGGCCCCGAGCACCGCCGCGATGCCCCAGCCGACCATGAGCAGCCGTTCGACGGGGAGCCCGGAGTACGCGGCCGACTGCGGGTTGATCGCGACGGCGCGCAGCGCCAGGCCGAGCTTCGTGCCGACGAAGAGCGCCTGGGTCGCGACCATCGCCACGACGATCACGAGCGTGGTCCCGATCGAGCGGATGCTGACCGAGACGCCCAGGACCGACACGGTGTCCAGCGGGAAGAGCGAGGGGAACTGCTGGTTGTTGTAGCCCCACAGCCACCCGGCGATGCCGGTGACCAGGGTCAGCAGACCGACCGTGACGACGACGGCCGTGTCGGGGTCGCCGCGCTCGAACCGCCGCATGAGGAACCGCTCGATGACCGCGCCGAGCACGAAGGAGAAGAGGATCGAGGCCACGATGGCGAGCACGAGCGGCACGCCCTGGTTGGTGAGCACCCAGGCGACGTACGCGGCCAGGACGGCCATGCCGCCCTGCGCGAAGTTGATCAGGCCGGTCGCCGAGTGGACGAGCACGATCGCGAGGGCGAGCGCCGCGTAGACCGAGCCGGTGGACAGTCCGTCGACGACGAGTTGGACGAATTTCTCCATGTCAGCCTCCCAGGTATGCGCGACGGATCTCGTCCATGCCCTTGAGCTCGGCGGACGTGCCGGTGAGCACGCTCCGCCCGGTCTCCAGGACGGTCGCGTCGTCGACGACGGTGAAGGCGAGATTGGCGTTCTGCTCGACCACGACCATGGCGATGCCGGACTCCAGGCGCAGCCGCCGGATCGCGTCGTAGACGTTCTTCGCGGTGCTCGGCGCCAGGCCGAGCGAGGCCTCGTCCAGGAGCAGCATCCGCGGCTTGCTCATGATCGCCCGGGCCACCGCGAGCATCTGCTGCTCCCCGCCGGACAGGGCCGAGGCGTTCGACCTGATCCGGTCCTGCAGGTTCGGGAACAGGTCCAGGCAGTACTCGATGTCCTGGTCGATCCCCTTGCGGTCCTTGCGCAGGTACGCGCCGACCCGCAGGTTCTCGCGGACGGTGAGGTCACCGAACGAACCGCGGCCCTCGGGGACGTGCGCGATGCCGAGCGCGGCGACCTGGTCGGGCCGCAGGCCGCCGATCTCCTTGCCGTCGAAGACGATCCGGCCACCGGTGCGGACGGCGCCGGAGATGGCGCGGAGGGTGGTCGTCTTGCCGGCGCCGTTGGCGCCGAGGATGCCGAAGGCCCCGTTCTCCGGAACGCGCAGCGAGACGCCGTCCAGCACCTGCACGGGACCGTAGGACGCGGTGACGTCCTCGAGCTCAAGCAGCGTCATCCGCCGCGTCCTTTCCGATGTAGGCCTCGATGACCCGGGGGTCGGACTGCGCCTCGGCGGCCGTCCCCTCCATGAGCTTGGCGCCGTGGTCGAGCACGACGACGCGGTCGGTGAGGGCGGCGATGAGCCCCATGTGGTGCTCGACGATGACCACGGTGATGTCGTCCTCGGCGCGCAGCCGCCGCACGGTCGCGATGAGCGTCTCGACCTCGCTGTGCGGGAGGCCGGCCGCGGGCTCGTCGAGCAGGAGCAGCTTCGGCTTCATGAGCAGCGCGCGGCAGAGCTCGACGCCCTTGTGCAGGCCGTGCGACAGCTCGTCGGCCGGCAGGTGCGCCGCCCAGCCGAGGCCGTTGCGCTCCAGGAGGTCGAGCGCCTCGGCGCGCAGCTCCTTCTCCGCACGCCGGGTGCGCGGCAGCCGCAGCGCCCACTCCAGCGCTCCACCGGGCAGGCGCGAGTGCGCGCCCAGCAGCACGTTCTCGAGCACCGTCGCGTGCAGCTGCAGCGCGGGGTGCTGGAACGTGCGCGCCAGGCCGTGCGAGGCCAGCGTCGCCGGACGGTGCCCCTGCACCTCGGTGCCGTCGATCCGCACCGAGCCCGCGGTGGGCTTGTAGTGCCCGCTGATGCAGTTGAACAGCGAGGTCTTCCCCGCCCCGTTGGGCCCGACGAGACCGAAGATCTGCCCGGGCTCGACGGTGAAGGTCACCTCCTGCAGGACCTTGATGCCGCCGAACTGCAGGCTCACGTCCTGCAGGGTCAGCTCAGCCGCCATTGACCGTGTCTCCCGTCGGGTGGGTTCGGTTCGGTGCCGTTCGGTGGTGCGCGTCACAGGCCCGCTCGCGGTCGGAACCTACGGATCGCCGGTGAGATTGACAACAATCTTGCCGGGAAAGTTGTCGAGCTGTCATCGAGGAGGCCGTGCCCCGGGTCGGATCCTGGCCTGTCACGACGGCTGGATCCGCTCGCCGCGCGGGAGCACCGCCGCGCCGACCGCGACCAGCGCGGCGAAGCACCCGAGCAGCCCCGCCCGGGCCACCACCCCGGCGGCGACGGCGCTCCCGACCGCGACCACCAGCGGCGGGCCGAGCAGCTGCCCGAGGGCCGACCCCTGGGTCAGCAGGCCGATGGCCGCGCCGGCCGACCGGGTGCCCCCGGAGACCGCCGCCAGGGCGGCGAAGAGGCTGGCGGGGACGAGGCCCCCCGTGAGCGAGAAGACGATCGCCGCGGCGACGCGCAGCGCCGCTGGGTGCGCCGGGTCGAGCACGATCCAGGCGGTGCCGACCATGCCGGCGCAGCCCGCGGGGACCACCCACCGCAGCGGTGCCCCCCGGTGCAGCAGGTACGCGCCGAGGAAGTTGCCGGGCGCGCTGACCAGGAAGGTGATCGCGCCCAGCACCCCCGCCGCGGCGACGGACATCCCCTCGTCGGACACCAGGGAGGCCGGCAGCAGGCCGACCACGGCCAGGAACTGCGCGGAGTACAGGCCGAAGGCGACGGTGATGATCAGGACCGAGCGCGACCGGAGGGCCCCCAGCAGCCCCGCCGCCGTCGCCCTCCCCCGCTGCCCCGCCGACGGCACCCACCGCAGCAGGAGGACGAGGACGACCGCGGCGAGCACCGCGTCGGCGACCGAGGTCCCCCGCCATCCCACCCACCCGATCGCGGGCGGCACGAGCAGCGCGGCCAGGCCCGAGCCCACCGGCAGGTAGGCCCCCCACGCGCCGGAGACGAGCCGGCGGTGCGCCGGCGCGGACACCTCGGCGAGCAGGGGTGGCGCCGCGAGGATGACCATCACGAGGCCGAGCCCCTCCCCCACCCGCGCGATCAGCAGCCCGGCGAGGGAGTCGACCGCCGCGCCGCCCAGGTCGGCGAGCACGATCGCCAGCAGGCCGATCCGGATCTGCCGGCCGAACCCCAGGGTCTGCCCCAGCCACCCGAGCAGGGCGCCGCAGGCCGCGCCCAGGGCGCTGACCGTCGAGAGGTACCAGGCGGCGGCGGTCGAGCTCAGCCCGAACTCGTCCTGCAGGACCGGCAGCGCGGCCGCGGCGCCGCCGATCTGCGCGGCGGCGACCACCCCGGCGCCCATCAGGACGGCGACGGCGCTCCAGGAGGTCGGGCCGGGCTCCGTCGCCAGGGGCGGGCCGGTGCGGCCGGCACTCGTCGCGGGGCCCCCGTCGCTGGCCCCTCCCCTGGTCGGCACGCGGCCACTGTGGCCGATCGCGACGCC
This sequence comes from Blastococcus sp. TBT05-19, assembly GCF_003319095.1. Taxonomy (GTDB): domain Bacteria; phylum Actinomycetota; class Actinomycetes; order Mycobacteriales; family Geodermatophilaceae; genus Blastococcus. The sequence goes on from NZ_QOHI01000004.1 coordinate 237,232, forward strand.
GCCGTCGCGCAACCGCCGGAGTAATACGTCAAATGACCGATCGGGCCGGTCATCCGACGCACGCGGGGCGGCCACAACGGCCGCCCGGGAAGGGCGGATGGCTGTGTGCCCGACCACACCGGCGGCTCTACGCTGCAGACGACCGGGTGGGCCCCGACGCTCCGGGCGGGTCGCCGTCGCGAGCCGACCTCCGGCCGACAGACCCTGGACCGGCCCCGCCGGCCCGCAGAAGTGAACCCCGACGAATGGACGGACATGACCGCGAAGAACCTGCAGGAGCTGCTCGACCAGAAGGGCGACACCGTCGGCCTGCTGCGCAACGCCCAGCTGGGCACCTACATCTACCCGGTCGTGCCGTCGGAGTTCACGAACTTCCGGCGGGAGCAGAAGGCCTGGCAGCAGACCGCCGTCCTCTTCGACCAGTCGCACCACATGTTCAACCTGTTCATGAAGGGCCCGGACGCCCTCAAGCTGATCTCGGACACCGGCATCAACAGCGTGGCCACGTTCCCGGTGAACATGGCCAAGCAGTTCGTCCCGGTGACCCCGGCCGGCAACGTGATCGGTGACGGCATCCTCTTCCACCTCGACGAGGACGAGTACGTCTACGTCGGCCGCGCGCCCGGTGCCAGCTGGCTGCAGTTCCAGGGCGAGACCGGCGGCTACGACGTCGAGATCCGCAACGACCCCCGCTCGCCGTCGCGGCCCTACGGCAAGGCCGTCACCCGCGACGTGTGGCGCTTCCAGATCCAGGGCCCGAACGCCTGGCCGATCATCGAGAAGCTCAACGGCGGCACGGTCGAGCAGCTCAAGTTCTTCCGCATGGGCGAGATGACGATCGCCGGCGAGAAGGTGCGCACCCTGCGCCACGGCATGGCGGGTGCGCCCGGCCTGGAGATCTGGGGCCCGTACGAGAGCTACGACCGGATCCGCGACGCCATCCTCGAGGCCGGTCGCGAGTTCGGCCTGGAGCCGGTCGGCTCCCGCGCCTACTCGACCAACACCCTCGAGTCGGGCTGGATCCCCTCGCCGCTGCCGGCCATCTACACCGGTGAGGAGCTGCGCCCCTACCGCGAGTGGCTCGGCGTCGACAGCTACGAGGCCACCAACGCCATCGCGGGCAGCTTCGTCTCCGACGACATCGAGGACTACTACACCAACCCGTGGGAGCTCGGGTACGGCTCCTTCGTGAAGTTCGACCACGACTTCATCGGCCGCGACGCCCTCGAGGCGCTCGACAAGGACGCCCAGCGCCGCAAGGTCACCCTGGAGTGGAACTCCGACGACCTGGCCACGCTCCTGGCCTCCCCGGTCCAGGGCGCCAAGTACCAGTTCTTCGACCTGCCGAACGCCAACTACGGGTCGTCGAACTTCGACCGGGTCATCGACGCCGACGGCACCGACCTCGGCGTCTCCATGTTCACCGGCATCTCGGCCAACGAGCAGAAGGGCCTGTCGCTGGCGACCATCAGCCCCGACGTGCCGCACGGCGCCGAGGTGAAGGTCGTCTGGGGCGAGCCCGGCGGCGGCAGCGAGAAGACCACCGTCGAGCCGCACGAGCAGTTCGAGGTGCGCGCCATCGTCAGCCCGGTCCCCTACGCCAAGATGGCGCGGGAGACCTACCAGGGCGGCTGGCGCACCGAGGGCAAGGCCTGACCGCACGACCCCGGGGCCGGGTCGCGACCGCAGGACGTCCTGCGGTCGCGGCCCGGCCCTCGTCGTCCCGGGACCAGCTCGCCGCCCCCGACCGGGGGATGCCCGCTCCCGGCGGGGCCGGTAGCCGAGGGGCGTGGGTCACAATGGCCGCGCCGGTGCCCGGCGGGGAGAGAGGGACGACCATGCAGCTCGACGTGCGTTCCGGAGCCACCCCGACCCCGGCCGGCGCCTTCCCCGTCGACGTGTTCCGGCACGCGCCGGAGGGGCTGGCGGTCATCGACGCCGACGCCCGGTTCCTGGAGGCCAACCCCGCCGCCCGCGCGCTGTGCGGGCTGCCCGACGGCGCGGTGACCGGTCTGCCCTCCCCCTTCCCCGCCCCGGACCCCGCGGCGCCGCCGGGGGCCGGCAGCGCCGCGGAGGCCACCGTCGAGTGGCGCACCGGGCCGGGTGGGCGGCGGGAGTTCGCCTACCTCGTCGACCGGGTCCCGGACCGGGAGCAGTGGGTGGTGTCCTTCCGCGACGTGACCGTGAGCCGGCAGCAGCAGCGGCGGCTGGCCGCGATCGCCACGGCGGCGTCCAGCGTGGCCACCAAGCGCTCGCTCGTCGGCACCCTCGAGGCCCTGGCCCGCGAGGTGGCGCGCACCGACTCCCTCGCCGGCGTCCAGGTGCTCACCGTGAACTCCACCGGCGACCGGCTGCACGTCATGGGTGCGGCCGGGTTCGTCCGCACCCCGGACTTCTTCGACAAGCTGGTGGCGTGCCGCGCCCGGGGCGCCCGGCTGGTCATGCTGGACGCGCTGCAGAGCCGCACCCCCCTCGTGCTCGCCGACCGGTACGACGCGGTCATGCAGGACCCGGCCTGGGAGCCCCTGCACGAGATGATGGGCACCCCGAAGTGGGACTGGTTCGCCAGCGTCCCGCTCTTGGCGCGCGGCGAGCCCGTCGGCATCCTCAACGCCTTCTTCGCGCCGGGCCAGACCGTGGGCGACGCCGAGCTGGAGTTCCTGCTCGCCATGGCCGAGCAGGCCGCGATGGCCGTCGACCACGCCGCCCTGCTGGAGCGGGAGCGGGACGTCGCCAGCCGCGAGGAGCGCCAGCGGCTCGCGCGCGACCTGCACGACTCCGTCGTCCAGCAGGTCTTCTCGATGATGATGCAGGCGCGCTCGCTCGGGGTGCTCGTGGAGCGGGGCCTGCCGCCCACGCCGGAGAAGGTCGCCCAGGTGGCCGACGACCTGAGCACCAGCGCCGAGGACGTCCTCGCCGACCTGCGCGGCATGGTCGTCGAGCTCCGCCCCGCCACGGGTACCGCGCGCGGGCTGGACTCGGCCCTGCGCAGCCTGGTCGACACCACCGGGGCCCGCACCGGCCTGGACACGACCCTGGAGGTGGACGACCCCGCCGGCGAGCTGACCCGGCTCGACCCCGACCTGCTCGAGGACGTCTACCGGATCATCGCCGAGGCGGTGCACAACAGCGTGAAGCACGCCTCGGCCTCGACCATGCGGGTCGCGGTGTCGGTGGCCCCCCACGGCAGCCGCCGGCGGCTGGTCGCCGAGGTCACCGACGACGGCTGCGGCCTCGGCGACGGCGACCGGGCGGCCGGGACCACCTCGCCGGGCGGCTTCGGCATGACCGCCATGCAGGAGCGCGCGGCCCGCTGGGGCGGCGTCGTGCGGGTGCGCAGCCTCTCCCCCTCCGGCACGCGGGTGCACCTCACCCTGCCGCTGCTGCCCTCCCTGCCCACGACCACGAACGACGACGAGGAGCCCGCCCCATGACCGGTCCGCACCCGATCCGGGTCCTGGTCGTCGACGACCACGCGGTCGTGCGCCGCGGGGTCGTGGCCTACCTGGAGGCGCTCGAGGACGTCGAGGTGGCCGGCGAGGCGGGGAACGGGCAGGAGGCCCTGGACTTCCTGGCGCGGGCGTCCTCGCTCGGCGAGCAGCCGCACGCCGTGCTCATGGACCTGCAGATGCCGGTGATGGACGGCGTGACGGCGACGCCGGAGATCGTGCGCCGGTTCCCCGAGGTGCGGGTCGTGATCCTCACCAGCTTCGGCGAGGTGGAGCGGGTGCACGCCGCGCTCGAGCGCGGCGCGTCGGGCTACCTGCTCAAGGACGCCGGACCGGCCGAGGTGCACGCCGCGCTGCGCGCCGCCGTGCGCGACGAGGTGTTCCTCGACGCCGCGGTGACCCGCCGGCTCACCCAGGAGATCCGGGCGCCGCGGACCGGGCTCGGGGTGCTCACGGCCCGGGAGAAGGAGGTCCTGGTGCTGATCGCGGAGGGCCGGTCCAACAAGGACATCGCCCGGCACCTGGTGATCAGCGAGCGGACCGCGCGCACCCACGTCAGCCACCTGCTCACCAAGATGAACCTCACCTCCCGCACCCAGGCGGCGCTGCTCGCGGTCAAGGAGGGGCTCGTCCAGCCGCGGTGACGTGCGTCGGATGTCGCGCCCCGGTGACGACGTCCGACGCACCGCGCGCCGGTCAACCGCGTGATCCGCGGGTGCTGCGGCGCTCCTAGCGTTCCGGTCAGGAGCGCCGCCACTCCCCGGGCCGCGCCTCCTCGCGACGGGAGGGACGACGTGACCACCCCGGACCCGATCGAGGACACCGCCGGCCTCTCGGTGGTCTGCGAGACCGCGGGCACGCGGCTCGTGGTCCCGCCGGGGACCTCGATCCTCGACGCGGCCCGGCAGGCGGGCCTGGACGTGACCGCCCCGTGCGCGGACGCCCTCTGCGGCGCGTGCGAGACGTGGGTGCTGGAGGGCCGGCCCGACCACCGGGACGCGCTGCTCAGCGCCGAGGAGCAGGCCCGGGGCGAGACGATGCTGATCTGCGTCTCCCGGGGCAGGACGCCGCTGGTGCTCGACCTGTGAGCCGGCCGGCAGGAGACGACGACGGAGGAGAGCGCCCGTGAGCAGCAGCAGCACGCCGGTGGACGGGTTCCGCCTGACCTACGACCGCGCCGGCGAGGGCCCGCCGGTGGTGCTCCTGCACGGCTGGCCCGGTGACCGGACCGACTACCGGCTGGTCGTGCCGCTGCTGACCAGCGCGGCGGACGTCGTCGTCCCGGACCTGCGCGGCTTCGGCGACTCCGACCGGCACGAGGTCGACCCCGAGGAGGGGTACACCGCCGACGCGCAGGCCCGCAGCGTGGCCGGGCTGCTCGAGGAGCTCGATCTCGGCCCGGTCGTCCTGGCCGGGTACGACATCGGCAGCCGCATCGCGCAGACCGTGGCCCGGCTGGTCCCCGAGCGGGTCCGGGCGCTCGTCGTCGCCCCACCCCTGCCCGGTGCCGGACGGCGGCTGCTGGACCCGGACGTGGTGACCGAGTTCTGGTACCAGAACCTGCACCGCACCGGGCTGCCCGCACAGCTCCTCGACGGGAACCGCGACGCCGTCCGCAGCTACCTCGAGCACTTCTGGACCCACTGGTCCGGGCCCGCGTTCACCCCGGCCCCTGCCGACCTCGACCGGCTGGCCGACCGCTACGCCCGGCCCGGGGCCTTTCTCGCGTCGATCGGCTGGTACCGGGTGGGTCCGGGCATCCTGGTCCGCGGTCTCGCCGAGCAGGCACCCGACCCCGCCGGCCGCCTCGCGACCCCCACCCGCGTCCTGTGGCCGGCGCACGACCCGCTGTTCCCCGCGGCCTGGGCCGACCGGCTGGAGGAGTTCTTCAGCGACGTGACCGTGACGCCCGTGCCGGACGCCGGGCACTTCCTCCCGCTCGAGGCGCCGGAGGTGCTCGCCGGGGCGATCCGGGCGGCGCTGGCCTGATCCGATCGCGCCTCCGGAGAGGGTGGGACGCACAGGTGTGCCCGAGACTGTCGGGGTGCAGCGACCGCCGTTTCCCTTCACTCCCAGGTCTACGGCGCACGTCCGGTCCGGGGACTTCTGGGGCATCCCACTTCGGCGAGGCGGCTGGTACGCCTGTGGGCGGGTGCTCCGGGTCTGGGAATCCCGTGTCCTCTGCACCATCGGGCTGATCGACTGGTGCGAGGCCGTCCCTCCCACGGCGGGCGACATCGCAGGGGCGCGGGTTCTCGAGCACGGCAAGGCGCACATCAAGACGGTCGCCCACACCGGCGGGACGCTGCTCGGCCACCGACCTCTCGAGGATGACGGGGGCTGGTCGGCGCTGGTCGGGATACCGGACAGGGGCCCCAGTCTCGACGAGCCGGTGTGGGGCTACGGCATGGTCGCGGACCGAGCGCACTCGTACTTCGGACGGCACTTTCCCGAGCGGCCCAGCCCAGCGGTCGAACGACCCGCACCGCTACAGAACGAGTGGCGCGGCTTCTGAGCCGGATCGAGCCGCGGCTACCGGACTGCGCCAGTTCGCCGCCACCGTGCGGGGGCGCAGGCTCAGGGGTCGCGCAGCGCGCGGCCGATGCCCCGGGCGGCGGCCAGGAGGACCGGTACCGCCGAGGCGGCCCGGTCGTCGTTCGGCAGGATCACCGACAGCGAGGCCACCACCTCGCCCAGCCCGTCGCGCACCGGTACCGCGATGCCCGTCGCGTCCTCGTGCACGTGCCCGGGCAGGAGCGCGTAGCCCTGCTGGCGCACCTGCCCGAGCAGCGCCCGCAGCCGCTCGGGCGAGGTCACCGTCGCCGCGGTCCGGCCCTCCAGCGGCCGGGCGAGCACCCGCTCCCGCAGCTCCGGCGGTCCGTAGGCGAGCAGGACCACGCCCGAGGACGAGATGTGCAGCGGCAGCCGTCCGGCGATCCGCGAGAAGTTGACGACGGCGTCGCGCGCCGACAGCCGCTCGAGGAAGATCACCTCGTCGCCGTCCCGGACGGCGAGCTGCGCGTGGTGGCCGACCACGGCGTGCAGGTCCTCCAGGAAGGGCATCGCCGCGTCGCGCAACGACCGTGTCGGCGCGGCCCGGGAGGCCAGCTCCCACAGCCGCATGCCGCCGCGCACGCTGCCGTCCTCCCCGCGCGCGAGCAGCCCCTCCTCGACGAGGTGGCCGACGATGCGCGAGGCCGTCGCGACGTGCAGCCCGGCGCGCCGCGCGATCTCGGAGACCCGCAGCACCGGCTCGTCGGCCGTGAAGGCGTCCAGCACCCGGACGGCGCGGGCCAGCGAGGACTCCCCCGTCGCGGTCCGTGGCACGGGGCGGAGTGTGGCAGGCCGTCTCGACCATTGAGAAGGTGTTGGCCGCGCCACATCCCCCCGGAGGACCGTCTCTCCCATGACCGCTCCTCCCCCGGCGCCCGCCCCCGAGGGCGCCGACGTCGCGATGCTGCGGGTGACCGGCAAGCAGCTGCAGGCCGACGGCGTGCTGACCCTCGAGCTGGCCTCGCCGTCCGGGGCCCGGCTGCGCGACTGGACGCCGGGCTCGCACATCGACCTGGTGCTGCCCACCGGGCTGACGCGGCAGTACTCCCTCTGCGGCGACCGGTGGGACCCCACCACGTACCGGGTGGGCGTGCTGCTGGAGCCGGAGAGCCGGGGCGGCTCGACCTACGTACACGAGCAGCTGCAGGTCGGCGACCTGGTCGGCGCGGGCGGACCGCGGAACAACTTCCCGCTGGTGCCTTCGGAGCGGTACCTGTTCGTGGCCGGCGGCATCGGGATCACCCCGATCCTGCCGATGGTGCACCAGGCGGAGCTCCTCGGCGCCGACTGGCGGCTGCTCTACGGCGGCCGGCGCCGCGGGTCGATGGCGTTCCTGGACGAGCTCGCCGGCTACGGCGACCGGGTCCAGGTGCGCCCCCAGGACGAGTTCGGTCTGCTCGACCTGCCCGGGTTCCTCGGCGAGCCCCGGGAGGGGGTGCGCGTCTACGCGTGCGGTCCCGCGCCGCTGCTCGCCGCGGTGGAGCGGGCCTGCGCGTACTGGCCGCCGCACGCCCTGCGCGTCGAGCGGTTCGTCGCCGAGGACGCGGGCGCGCCGGCCCGGGTCGCGCCGTTCGAGGTCGAGCTCGCCCGCACCGGCACCACCGTGACCGTGACCCCGGACGTCACGGTGCTGGAGGCGCTGAGCCGGGTCGGTGTCGAGATCCTCTCCTCCTGCCGCCGCGGGGTCTGCGGAACCTGCGAGACCACGGTCCTGGCCGGCCGGCCCGACCACCGCGACGCCCTCCTCGACGACGACGAGCGCGCGGCCGACGACTGCATGTACGTCTGCGTCTCCCGCTCGCGCGACGAGCGCCTCGTCCTCGACCTCTGACCCACCGGAAGGCCTCCCCCGTGACCGCCACCGCCGCTCCCGGCACCACCCCTCCCGGCACCGCCGTCCCGACCAGCGACGTCGACCCGTTCAGCCACGAGGTGCTGGAGGACCCGCTCCCGATGCACGAGGCCCTCCGCGAGGCCGGGCCGGTGGTCCTGCTCAGCGAGTACGACGTGTTCGCGCTGGCCCGCTACGACGACGTGCACGCGGCGCTGGTGAACTGGCAGGACTTCCAGTCCTCGGCCGGGGTGGGGCTGTCGAACTTCCGCTACGAGGAGCCGTGGCGACCGCCCAGCATCCTGCTCGAGGCCGACCCGCCGCGGCACGACGCCCCACGCCGGGTGCTGCAGAAGGTGCTCGGGCCCCGGGCGCTCCGCCGGCTCCGCGAGCAGTGGGCCGCCGACGCCGACGTCCTGGTCGACGAGGTGCTCGCGCGGGGCAGCTCCTTCGACGCCGCCCGGGACCTCGGGGCGGTGTTCCCGCTGCGGGTGTTCCCCGAAGCCGTGGGCATCCCGCAGCCCGGCCGCGAGAAGCTGCTGCCCTACGGCGACCACGCCTTCAACGCCTTCGGGCCGGCCAACGACCTGGTCGCGAAGGGAGCGCCCCGCGTCGCCGAGCTGTCCGGCTGGGTGAACGAGCAGTGCCGGCGGGAGGTGCTGGCCCCGACCGGCTTCGGGGCGGACATCTGGGCGGCCAGCGACCGCGGCGACATCACCCCCGAGCAGGCGCCGCTCGCCGTCCGCTCCCTGCTGACCGCCGGGGTCGACACGACCGTGCACGGCATCTCCGCGATCCTCTACGCCTTCGCCACCCACCCCGAGCAGTGGGCACGGCTGCGCGCGGAGCCGTCGCTGGCGCGCATCGCCTTCGACGAGGCGGTGCGCTGGGAGTCCCCGGTCCAGACCTTCTTCCGCACCGCGACCACCGACGTGCGCGTGGGCGACGTCGTCATCCCCGAGGGGCGCAAGATCCTCATGTTCCTGGCCGCGGCCAACCGGGATCCGCGCCGGTGGGCCGACCCCGACCGCTTCGACCTCGGCCGCGACCCCTCCGGGCACGTCGGCTTCGGCATGGGCATCCACCAGTGCGTCGGCCAGCACGTGGCCCGGCTGGAGGCCGAGTCGATCGTGACGGCGCTGGCCCGGCGGGTGCGCACGATCGAGCTCGACGGCCCGCCCGTTCGGCACCACAACAACACGCTGCGGGCCCTGGAGAGCGTGCCGGTGCGGGTCGTCCTCGACTGATCCGGCGCTACGTCGGATGTCGCGGCACCGGCGCGCGCCGGCGCCGCCGGGACGCGACATCCGCGCGATCCGGTGGCCGCCCCGCGCTCCCTACGGTGTCGTCCATGTCGTCCGAATCCCTCGCCGCCGCACTCGCCCGGGTGGGCAGCCCGGTCGAGCTGCTCCGCAACCTGGCCTTCCCGCCGAGCACCTTCCCGGTCAAGCCGGAGTTCACCAACTGGCGCTCCGAGCAGCGGTCGTGGGTGGAGTCGTGCGCGCTGCTGGACCAGTCCCACCACATGACCGACCTGTTCCTCTCCGGTCCCGACGCGCTCCGTCTGCTCAGCGACGTCGGCGTCAACAGCTTCGCGAACTTCGGCGTCGGCAAGGCCAAGCAGTTCGTCGCGGTGGACCCCGAGGGCCACCTGATCGGCGACGCCATCCTCTTCCACCTCGAGGACGAGCTGTTCGACCTCGTCGGGCACCCGATGGTCCTGGACTGGGTCACCTTCCACTCCGAGCGCGGCGGGTACCAGGTCACCGTGGAGCGCGACGACAACTCGGCGGTGCGCACGTCGGGACCGCCCCGGCTCTACCGGTTCGAGCTGCAGGGCCCCACGGCCGCGGCCCTGATCGAGCAGGTGAGCGGCGCTCAGCTCCCGGACGTGAAGTTCTTCGACATGGCCGAGTTCACCATCGCCGGCCGCCGGGTCCGCGGCCTGCGGCACGGCATGGCCGGGCAGCCCGGCTTCGAGCTGTTCGGGCCGTGGGAGGACGGCGACGCCGTGCTCGCGGCGCTCCTGGAGGCCGGCGAGGACCACGGCCTGGTGCGGGTCGGCGCCAAGGCGTACTCGACGGCGAACCTGGAGTCCGGCTGGGTCCCCGCCCCGCTGACCGCCCTGTTCTCCGACGACCCGCTCATGCAGGAGTACCGCGAGTGGCTCCCGCTCGCGAAGGTCGGGTCGATCGGCGGCAGCATGGACTCCCCCGACATCCGCGACTGGTGCCTGACCCCCTTCGAGGTCGGCTACGGCAAGACGGTGAAGTTCGACCACGACTTCATCGGCCGCGCGGCGCTCGAGCGGAGGGCGCAGGAGCCCTCGCGCACCAAGGTGACGCTGGTGTGGAACGCCGACGACGTCACCGCGGCGATCGGCTCCCTGTACGCGCCCGGCCCCGGCGCCAAGTACATCGAGCTGCCCAAGGCCCGCTACGCCACCCACCACGAGGACACGGTGCTGGTGGACGGCCGGCCGGCCGGGATCTCCCTGGACTGCGGCTACCTCGCCAACGAGCGGGTCATGGTGTCCCTCGCCGTCCTCGACGCCGGGTTCGCCGAGCCCGGCACCGAGGTGACGGTGCTGTGGGGCGAGCAGCCGGTGTCGGCCAAGCCGGCCGTCGAGGAGCACCGCCAGGTGGAGATCCGGGCCACGGTCGCGCCCGCCCCGTTCGTGGACTTCGCGCGCGAGAGCTACCGCGCCCGGTGAGCCCCACGACAGATGACGTAGGCGGTCCGGCCGCTCTCGGCGGCGCCGCCGGTGACATCGCGCCGATCCGTCGTCGGGTCCCGCTGCCTAGCGTGGACGTGAGCCACCCCACGCCCGACGCCAGCCATCCCCCGGAGGACGCAGCCGCATGAGCACGTTCGTCCTCGTGCACGGCGCCTGGCACGGCGGCTGGTGCTGGGACCGCGTGGCGGCGCCGCTGCGGGAGGCCGGCCACGTCGTCCACGCCCCCACCCTCACCGGCCTGTCGGAGCGCGCGCACCTGCTCTCGCCGCTGGTCGGGCTGGACACCCACGTGGAGGACGTCGTCCGGCTGATCGACACCCTGGGGCTGACCGACGTGGTGCTGGTCGGGCACAGCTACGCGGGCCAGGTCGTCACCGCCGTCGCCGACCGCCGTCCGGACGCGGTCGCGCAGCGGATCTACCTGGACGCCTTCGTCGGCGCCGACGGCGAGGCCGCCCGCGACCTGCTCCCCGAGACGGTCGAGCACCACTGGGCGGAGTCCGCCGCCGAGCAGGGCTTCGGCTGGCTGGTCCCGGTGCGCAAGCTGTCGGTGCTGGGCGTGACCGAGCAGGCCGACGTCGACTGGCTGCTGCCGAAGCTGACGCCGCACCCGTGGAAGACCTACACCGACGCCCTGCGGCTCACCGGCGCCGTCGAGCGGGTGCCGGCGGCCTTCGTCGAGTGCGTGAGCTGGATGCGCGTCTTCGCCGGTCAGGCCGACCGGGCGCGCGAGCGCGGCTGGCCCGTGCACGAGCTCGAGACCGGTCACGAGGCCATGGTCACCGCGGCTCCGGAGCTCGCCGGGCTGCTGGACCGCCTGGCCACCGAGAGGGGTGCCTGAGATGGAGTTCCTGGTCCGGTCGGAGAACCGGCTGCCGGCCGACACCCCCGCGGAGCGCCGCGAGGAGCTGCGGGCCGGCGAGCGGGCGCGGGCGATGGAGCTGCGCGCCGAGGGCGTGCTCAAGCGGCTGTGGCGCGTTCCCGGCCGGAACGCGACGATCGGCCTGTACGAGGCCGCGGACCCGGCTGCGCTGCACGACGCGCTCATGTCGCTGCCCATGGCTCCCTGGCTGGACGTCCACGTCGAGGCCTTGGCTCTGCACCCCCAGGAACGAGCCACCCACCCGCAGGAGCGGACGTCGTGACCGCCGTCCTGACCGCGATCCCGACCGAGGGGACCTCGATGAGCACGCACGAGACGGGCGGCCGGCTGAACGTGCCGGGCACGCCGATCTTCGACGGGCAGACCAGCCGGCGCGGGCTCCGCCTGAACAAGATGCTGATGAGCTTCCGGTCGGCGGACAACCGCGAGCGCTTCTCCGCCGACGAGGCGGCCTACTGCGCGGAGTTCGGTCTGGCTCCCGAGCAGACGCAGGCGGTCCTCGACCGCGACTGGACGGCGATGATCGACCTCGGCGGGAGCATCTTCTACGTCTACAAGCTCGCCATGATGGACGGCCGGTCGATGCAGTACCTCGGTGGCGTGTTCACCGGCATGACCGAGGAGGAGTTCCAGGCGGAGCTGCGGGCTGGAGGTCGCCGCGATGGCTGACGTGCTCTGGGGTCTGGCCACGTCGCACGTGCCCTCGATCGGCGCGGCGATGGACCGGGGCAAGACCGAGGACCCGAACTGGAAGGACCTCTTCGACGGCTACGCCCCCGCCCGGGCGTGGCTGGCCGAGCACCGGCCGGACGTGGCGATCGTCGTCTACAACGACCACGCCAACGGCCTGGACCTGGACATCGTGCCCACCTTCGGGATCGGCACCGCGGACTCCTACCCGGTCGCCGACGAGGGCTACGGCCCGCGCCAGGTGCCCGATGTGATCGGTGACCCCGAGCTGTCGCTGCACCTGCTGGAGAGCCTGGTCGACGAGGGCTTCGACCTCACCGTGTTCCAGGAGCTCGAGGTCGACCACGGGCTCACCGTGCCGCTGTCGGTGTGGACGCCGGACCCCGGCGACGCGTGGCCGTGCCCGGTGGTGCCGATCCTGGTCAACGTCATCCAGTACCCGCAGCCGACCGCCGCGCGCTGCTACGCCCTGGGCCAGGCACTGGGCCGGGCCATCCGCTCCTACCGCGAGGACGTGACCGTCGGCATCCTCGGGACCGGCGGCATGTCCCACCAGCTGGCCGGCTCCCGCGCCGGGTTCATCAACCCCGAGTTCGACGCCATGTGGCTGGAGAAGATCCAGACCGACCCCGCCGCGCTGGCCGGCCTCAGCCGCGAGGAGCTCATCCGCGAGGCGGGCTCCGAGGGCATCGAGCTGATCATGTGGCTGATCATGCGCGGCGCCATGCACGAGCAGGTCACCAAGGTGCACTCGCACTACTTCCTGCCGGCCTCGAACACCGCGGCCGGCATCGCCCTCTTCGACAACCGCCCCGCCTGAGCCGCACCGAGGCGATCCTCCCCCTCCGCACGAGAGAAGGCCCCCCGTGAACCGCGCTCTCACCATCCGCGACGCCTCCACCCGCGCCTCGCTGCGGCAGACCTTCCAGACCCTCGGGTACGAGGTCATCCCGTTCAAGAAGACCCAGGAGCAGGTGCTCCAGCACGTGCCCCGGGGCGTCCCGCTGACCGTGACCGCCTCCCCGGCCAAGGGCCAGGACGTGACCGTCGACCTCGCCGTCGCGCTGGCCGCCGCCGGGTACTCGGTGTCGCCGCACTTCTCCGCCCAGCAGGTCCGGGACCGCTCGCACCTGGCCGACCTGGTCGCCCGCTGCCGCGAGGCCGGGATCACCGGCGCCTTCGTCATCGGCGGCGACCCGACCGACGTGCCGACGGAGTTCCGGGACGCGCACGCGCTCCTCGTCGCGCTGCACGAGCTCGACCACGGGTTCACCGACATCGGCATCGGCGGTCACCCCGAGGGCCACCCGTCGGTCAGCGAGGACGTGCTGTTCAAGGCACTGCAGGACAAGGCATCGCTGGCCACCCACATCACCACCCAGATCGTCTTCGACCCGGCGGTGATCCTGCGGTGGGCGCGCGAGCTCAAGCGCCGCGGCATCGACCTGCCGGTGCACGTCGGCGTCCCCGGGTCGGTCAGCCGGCAGAAGCTCCTCCGGGTCTCCGGCGGGCTGGGGATCGGCGAGTCCGCGAAGTTCCTGAAGAAGCAGCAGACGCTGCTCTGGCGCTTCTTCGTGCCCGGCGGCTACGACCCGACGAAGATCATCAAGGGCCTGGCCCCGCACCTCGGCAAGCCGGACAACACCCTCGCCGGCTTCCACGTCTTCACCTTCAACGACCTCGAGCCCACCGAGGAGTGGCGCACGCGCACCCTGCGCAACCTGTCCTGAGACAGTTTCCTCCCCCGGCCGCGACCGGCCGCCGTCGACCGGAGATCCCATGACCACGCTCCCTCCCGCCGCAGGAACGCTCCGATGACGGCCCGGGTGATCGACGGCACGGCCGTCGCGCGCGAGGTGCGGGCCGAGGTCGCCCGCGGGGTGGAGCAGCTGCTCGCCGCCGGTGGCACCGCGCCGGGCCTCGCGACGGTCCTGGTCGGCGACGACCCGGCGTCGGAGGTGTACGTCCGCAACAAGCGCCGGCTCAGCGTCGAGGCCGGCATGGTCGACCAGCACCGGCACCTGCCCGGCGACGTCGACCAGGCGACGGCGGAGGCCCTGCTCGACGAGCTCGCCGCCGATCCGGCGGTGTCCGGCATCCTGCTGCAGCTGCCCACGCCGAAGCACCTGGACTCCGACGCGCTGGTGCTCCGCATCCCGGCGGAGAAGGACGTCGACGGGCTGACCACGCCCAACGCCGGGCTCCTCGCCCAGGGCCGGCCGGGCCTGCGCCCGTGCACGCCGGCCGGGGTGATGCGGCTGCTGGACGAGTACGACGTCGAGCTGTCCGGCGCCGAGGCCGTGGTGGTCGGCCGGTCCGCGCTGGTGGGCAAGCCGATGGCGCAGCTGCTGCTGGGCCGGAACGCGACGGTGACGACCTGCCACTCCCGCACCCGCGACGTCGCCGAGGTGTGCCGCCGGGCCGACGTGCTCGTGGTCGCGGCCGGCATCCCGGGCCTCATCGGTGCCGACGCCGTCCGGCCCGGTGCCACCGTCATCGACGTCGGCATCCACCGCGGCGAGAACGGGCTCGTCGGCGACGTCCGATACGACGAGGTCGCCGAGGTCGCCGGGCTGCTGACCCCGGTCCCCGGCGGGGTCGGGCCCATGACCATCGCGATGCTGCTGGCCAACACGCTCACCGCGGCCAAGGCCCAGCAGGGGCTCGGCGACTGATGCCCGGGCCGTGGGCGCGGTTCGACGACCTGCGGGCGGGGACGGCCCTGCGCTGCCCCCCGCCGCGGCAGGTGCTGACCGCGAACCGGCCCGACGAGGTCGCCGGCGTGCTCCAGGAGGTGCACGACGCGACCGAGCGCGGCAGCTGGGCGTTCGGCTACGTGGCCTACGAGGCGGCGTCCGGGCTCGACCCGCGGCTGCCGGGCCGGACCACCGACGGCGAGCCGCTGGTCTGGTTCGGGCTCTGCGACGAGCCGGTCCCGGTGGACCCCGTGACGCCGCCCGCCGCTGCCGCCGACGACACCACCTGGCTGCCGGACTGGTCGGACACCGGGCACGCCGCCGCCGTCGCCACCGTGCGGGAGCGGATCGCCGCCGGTGAGACCTACCAGTGCAACCTGACCGACCGGCTCCGCTCGGCCGTTCCCGGGAACCCCGAGGAGCTGTACGCGCGCCTTGCCCTCGCCCAGCGGGGAGCGCACAACGCCTACCTGGACCTGGGGCGGCACGTGGTCGCCAGCGCCAGCCCCGAGCTGTTCTTCGAGTGGGCCGGCGACGAGGTCCGCACCCGCCCGATGAAGGGCACGGCCGCCCGCGGCCGCACCACGGCAGAGGACCGGGAGCGGTCGGCGGCCCTGCGCGCCAGCGCCAAGGAGCGCGCCGAGAACCTGATGATCGTCGACCTGCTGCGCAACGACCTCGGCCGGGTGGCCGAGATCGGCAGCGTGCGGGTGGACGAGCTGTTCACGCTGGAGCGCTACCCGACGGTGTGGCAGCTGACCTCGGAGGTCTCCGCGCGGGTGCGCCCCGGCACCGGGCTGCTCGAGCTGTTCCGGGCGCTGTTCCCCTGCGGCTCGGTCACCGGGGCGCCCAAGCAGCGCACGATGGAGCTCATCAGCGAGCTGGAGCCGACCCCGCGGGGGATCTACTGCGGCGCCGTCGGCCTGGTCGCGCCACCGACGGCGCCGTTCCGGGCGCGGTTCAACGTCGCCATCCGGACCGTCGTGCTCGACCGCGCCACCGGCCGGGCCGTCTACGGCGCCGGCGGGGGCATCACCTGGGACTCCGACGCCGCCCGCGAGCGGGCCGAGCTGCACGCCAAGGCCGCCGTGCTCACCCACGACGCCGCCGAGCACCGGCTGCTGGAGACCCTCGCCCTCGACCCCGGCACCGGGCCGCGCAACCTCGACCGGCACCTGGCCCGGCTGGTCGACTCCGCGGAGTGGGCCGGCTTCCGCTGCGACGTCGAGGCGGTCCGCGCGGCCGTCGGGAGGTCGGTCGCCGGGCGGACCGGGCCGGCCCGCCTCCGCGTGCTGCTGTCCCGCGACGGCACCGTGGAGGTCGGGGTCGGGGCGCCGCCGCCGCCGTCAGATGGTCCCGTGCGGTTGGCCCTGGACGACGAGCCGGTCGACGCGGACGACCCGTGGCTGCAGCACAAGAGCACCCGGCGCGGGGTCTACGTCGCCGCCGCGCTCCGGCACCCCGGGGCCGACGACGTGGTCCTGGTGAACCAGGCGGGCGAGGTCACCGAGACCACGATCGCCACCCTCGCGGTGCGCCTGGACGGTCGGTGGTGGACGCCGCCGACCACCTCGGGCTGCCTGCCCGGCGTGGAGCGGGCGCGACTGCTGGACCTCGGGCTCCTGCGCGAGCGGGTGCTCCGGCCGGCCGACCTGCTCGCCGCCGAGGAGATCGCCGTCGTCAGCTCGCTGCGCGGCTGGCGTCCCGCGACCCTCGTCGTCCGCCAGCCGCCCGGCCCCGCCCTGCAGCCCTCCTCCTGACCACTTCCCCGCCGACCCGCTGAGACCGGAGCCATGGACACCGACCCCGACCTGCCCCGCCAGTCGATGGGCCAGTTCCTCGACGAGCTCGCCGCGCGCCTGTCCGCGCCCGGCGCCGGCGCCGCCGCGGCGATCGAGGCGGCCCTGGCCGCGTCGCTGGTCGCCATGGTCGGGCGGTTCACCCCCGACGAGGAGCACGCGGACCTGGTCGGTGCGGTCGTGGCCGAGGCCGACCGCCACCGGGCCGCCGCCCTGGAGGCCGCCGCCGACGACGAGACAGCCTTCTCCGCCGTGGCCGAGGCGATGAAGCTGCCGCGCGGCAGCGACGAGGAGAAGGAGGCCCGCCGGCGGGCGATGGCCGAGGCCCAGCTGGCCGCCGCGCGTCCTCCGCGCGCCGTCCTCGCGATCGCCGGTGAGCTGGTGCAGCTGGCCGAGCGCATCCTGCCGGTCGCCAACCGCAACCTGGTCAGCGACGTCGCCGCCGCGACCGCCGCCGCCCGGGCAGCCGCCACGACCGCGCTGCTGGCCGTCGAGACCAACCTGGTCGGCCTGGACGAGCCGGGCGCGGCCGACGACCTCACGGCGGCGGCCGGCGCCGCCGCCGAGGTGGCCCGGCGGGCCGACGCCGTGGAGGCCGACGTGCGGACGGCGATCCGCGGATGACCCGGGCCCTCGCCGCGGTGCGGATGCGTCCCTCGCTGCCGCGCACCGACCGGTGCCAGGTCATGGGCATCCTCAACGCCACGCCGGACTCCTTCTCCGACGGCGGCCGGTACGACTCGACCGGCGCCGCGGTGGCGCACGGCCTGGCCCTGGCCGCCGCGGGCGCGGACTCCGTGGACGTCGGCGGCGAGTCGACGCGGCCCGGCGCCCGGCGCGTGCCGGTCGAGGAGGAGCTGCGCCGGATCGTCCCGGTCGTCACCGAGCTCGCCCGCGCGGGCGTCGCGGTCAGCATCGACACGACGCGGGCCCGCGTGGCCGCTGCCGCGCTGGAGGCCGGCGCCGTCCTGGTGAACGATGTGAGCGGCGGCCTGGCCGACCCCGGCATGGCACGGGTGGTGGCCGACGCCGGGGTGCCGTGGGTGCTGATGCACTGGCGCGGGCACAGCCGGGACATGTACGCGGCCGCGTCCTACCGCGACGTCGTCGGCGAGGTGCGTCGGGAGCTGTGCGCCCGCGTCGACGCCGCGATGGCGGCCGGCGTCGCGGCCGACCGCCTGGTGGTCGACCCGGGCCTGGGCTTCGCCAAGCACCCGGAGCACGACCTGGCGCTGCTGGCCGGCCTCGCCGACATCGTCTCGCTCGGCCTGCCCGTGCTGGTGGGGGCCTCGCGCAAGCGGTTCCTCGGCACAGTGCTCGCCGGGGCGCACGGCCCGGTGCCGGCCACCGGGGACCGCGACAGCGCCACCACGGCGACCACGGTGCTCGCCGCCTGCGCGGGCGCGTGGGGCGTCCGGGTGCACGACGTGACCGGCAGCGCCGACGCGGTGCGCGTGGTCGCCGCCACCCGGCGGTACCGGGCCCCGGGCCCGGCGGAGAGCTCGGCGCACGCTGCGCCGGAAGGAACGGCGGCGGGCATCCCGCCGGCAACGGAAGACACAGAGAGGTGGCGATCCGCATGACCAGCACGGTCAGCACGACGGCTCCGGTGACGACGGGGCTCTACATCGGCGGGGAGGCGCGGTCCGCGGCGGAGACGATGGACGTCATCGACCCGGCCCGCCCGGGTGCCGTGGTGGGCACCGCGGCGGCGGCGTCGAAGGAGGACGTGGCGGACGCCGTCGCGGCGGCCAAGGCGGCCTTCCCGGCGTGGGCCGCCCTGTCCGCGACGGAGCGCGCGGCGCAGATGGCCGCCGCCATCGAGGGGATCGCCGAGGACCGCGACGAGGACGCCCGCGTGCTCTCGCTGGAGAACGGCAAGATCCGCATGGAGGCGTGGATCGACGCGCTGGTCTTCGACATCCGGTGGCAGCTCGCCCTCTCGATCGCCGACGAGGTCGACGGCACGAAGGTGCTCTCCCCGGCCCCGGGCATCCCGGTCGAGACCACCGTGGGCTACCAGCCGCTCGGCGTGGTGACGATCATCGTCCCGTTCAACTGGCCGATCGCGATCCTGGGCGCGGCCCTCCCCCACGCCCTGCTGGCCGGCAACACCGCGATCGTCAAGCCGCCGCCGACCACGCCGCTGGCCATCACGCGGCTGGTGCAGCGGGTCGCGGAGAAGCTGCCGCCGGGGGTGCTCAACATCGTCACCGGCAAGGACACCGAGATGGCCGGCCTGATCGACAACCCCGACATCGCCAAGGTCTGCTTCACCGGCAGCGTGGGCGGCGGCAAGCGGATGATGGAGATGGCCTCGCGCAACCTGACCCGGGTCACCCTGGAGCTGGGCGGTAACGACGCCGCGATCTTCCGCGAGGACGCGATCCTGGACGACGACCACCTCGACCGGCTGTTCGCCGGCATCTTCGACACCACCGGCCAGATCTGCATGGCTGCGAAGCGGATCTACGTGCACCGGTCCCGGATGGACGAGCTGGTGGCGGGCCTCTCGGCACGGCTGGAGAAGGTCGTGCTCGGCCACGGCCTGGCCGAGGGCACCACGATGGGCCCGCTGCACCAGAGCGCCCAGAAGGCGTTCGTCGCCGAGATCATCGAGGAGGCGAAGTCCGCCGGGGCGACGGTGCTGGAGTTCGGCGAGCTGCCCGGCGGCGAGTTCGCCGAGGGGAACTTCTTGCGTCCGGCCATCGTGGTCGATCCCGACCCGTCGCTGCGGGTCGTGACCCAGGAGCAGTTCGGCCCGGTCATCCCGGTGCTCCCCTTCGACGACGACGCCGAGGCGGTGCGGGCGGCCAACGACACCTGGGGCGGCCTGTGCGGCTCGGTCTGGACGGCGGACACCGAGGCCGCCAACCGGATCGGCGGTCAGCTGGCCTGCGGCTACGTCTGGGTCAACGACCACGGCGCCACGCGGCTGGACCTGCGCGCTCCCTTCGGCGGCATGAAGCAGTCGGGCATGGGCCGCGAGCAGGGCATCGAGGGGATCCGGGCCTTCCAGGACACCCGCTCGATCGCGCACCTGGACGCTGCCGCGGCGGCGGCCGGGGCGCACTGACCCGCTCCGGGCGGGCCGGTGGGGTGCTCCCCCGCCGGTCCGCCCGGCCGGTCAGCCGGCGGTCGGGGCGAGGTCCTGCCAGCCGCCGGACGGCGTCACGACGGCGTCCACCGGCCGGTCGTGCGCCTCGCGCGGGAGCTCCTCGAGGCGTTCGTCGTCGAACACGAGGGTGACCAGCACCGCGTCCGGCCGCGCGTACGCCAGGGCCCGGTCGTAGTAGCCGCCGCCGCGGCCCAGCCGGATGCCGTACCGGTCGACGGCGAGCGCGGGCACGACGACGGCGTCCGCCGCGGCGAGGGCGTCGGCGCCCAGCCGGGGACCGACCGGCTGCGACAGCCCGTACCGGCCGACCTCCAGCTCACCGGTGTGCTCGGCCCAGTCCAGCACCCGGCCGGTGGAGGGGACGACCGGCAGCAGCAGCCGGGCGCCGAGGGCGGTGAGCGCCTCGGGCAGCCGGCCGGAACCGGGCTCCTCCGGGTCGGGCACGAAGGCCGCGAGCGTGGACACCCGCCCGCGGAGCGCACCGACGAGCGCGGCCGCGACCGCGTCGGCGGCCGCCGCCCGCTCCGCCGGCGGCCGCGCCAGCCGGGCGGCCAGCAGGCGCTCGCGGAGCACGGTCTTGGCGAGGGCCGGCTCCGCGGGGGTGGTCACGCCGGCAGCCTAGGACGGCGGGCGCGGGCCTGCGCTGTAGCGTCGTGGCCAGTTAGGGCAGCCTCACCAGGGCGCCGGAACGGAGCAGCCATGACCGAGCCACGAGCCGCCGGCGACGCGCGAGCGCCGCGCAAGCGCACGCCCCGCATCGGCGAGGTGGTGCGCACCTCGCGGATCACCCCGCACATGATCCGCGTCGTCCTGGGTGGCGAGGGCCTCGCGGGCTTCCCCGAGGGCGACCAGACCGACCGCTACGTCAAGCTGCTCTTCCCGCCGGTGGGCGCGGCCTACGGCGTCCCCTACGACGTCGAGCAGGTGCGCGCCGACCACCCCTCGGACCAGTGGCCGGTCACGCGCACCTACACCGTGCGGGGCTGGGACGCCGTCGCCGGTGAGCTGACGATCGACTTCGTGCACCACGGCGACGAAGGCCTCGCCGGACCCTGGGCCGCCGGCGCGCGCCCGGGCGACCTGATCCAGTTCATGGGCCCGGGCGGTGGCTACTCGCCCCGCCCGGACGCCGACTGGCACCTGCTGGCCGGTGACGAGGCCGCCCTCCCGGCGATCGCGGCGACGCTCGAGCAGCTCCCCGCGGACGCCCGCGGCCTGGTGTTCGTCGAGGTGGCCGGCCCCGAGGAGGAGCAGGCCGACGTCGTCGCGGGTCCCGGCCTCGAGCTGCGCTGGGTGCACCGGGGCGACGCTGCGCCGGGCGAGGCGCTGGTCGCCGCCGTGACCGCCACGCCGCTGCCGGAGGGCCGGGGGCACGTCTTCGTGCACGGCGAGGCGTACGCGGTCCGGGCGCTGCGCGGGCACCTGCGGGAGACCTGCGGGCTGGACCCGGAGTGGACCTCGGTCTCGGGCTACTGGCGCCGGGGCGACACCGAGGACCGCTGGCAGGCCACCAAGCGCGAGTGGAACGCCGAGATCGAGGCCGAGGAGGTCGGCGTCCGGTCCTGACCGCGGGAGCTCGTCGTCGGCGACCGAGCGGGTCAGGCCCGGGCTGGGCCGTCTCCTCACCGCCGCGTGCTGGCCGCGACCGCCGCGTGGCAGCGCGGCGGTCGGCACCACACGGCGGCGGTGGCGGGCTCAGGTGGTGGTGGTCCGGCCGCGGAGATACCGGCGGCCGGAGCCTCAGCCGAGCAGGCGCCGCACGGTCCGCGCCGGCTGCTGCAGCCACCACCGGGCCACCCGCAGGCCGAGGTGCCAGAGGTCGGCCCACTCGGGCGGACGCGGAGGCGCCACCGTGCGGGCGGGCTCCGGCTCGGGCAGCGGGAGCTGCTGCGGCACCAGCAGGTCGATCGGGCTCCGACGGCTGGTGTCGCGCAGCGAGGCGAAGGACGGGATCGACGGCGCGGCCGGCGAGTCCTCGTCGTCCGGGTCCCGCGGCGCCGCGGACCGGGTGATCGTCCCGACCGGCTCCGGCACGACCTGCCGGATGGCGGCGACCATCCCGGCGCCCAGCCCCGGGACGGCGGCCAGCTCGGCCCGGGTCAGGCTCGACAGGTCCTCGACGGCGGTGATCCCCGCCCTGGTCAGCGCGGTGACCGCGCGACCGGGCAGATCCAGCTCGCGGACGGTCTGGGCGGGCACGGCTCCGGGCGACTTCCTCGGCATGCCCACCGACGCTAGTCGCCCGGGACCGTCCCGACCCGCCCCGGGCGGCGCGCGGGGGTGCCGAGGCGGACCGGCGGCGGGACGGCGGGCGGCCCTCCGTACCGTGCGCGCATGTCTCCGAGCCCCTCTCCGGCCGCCGCCCCCCGGCGCGTCCTCGTCACCGGCGGCGCCTCCGGCCTCGGCGCCGCGCTCGCCGCCCGGTACGCCGCGCGCGGCGACCGCGTCCTGGTGACCGACCTCGCCCCGTCCGCCGACGTCCCGGCCGGCGCGACCTACCAGCGCCTCGACATCACCGCCGAGGCCGACTGGGCCGCGGCGCTGGACCGGGTCCGCACCGATCTCGGCGGGCTGGACGTCCTGGTCAACAACGCCGGGATCGCCGCCGGCGGGCGGATCGACCGGCTCGGTGCCGACCACTGGCGCCGGGTGCTCGACATCAACGTGCTCGGCGCGGTGACCGGCTGCCGCACGTTCGCGCCGATGCTCAAGCAGCAGGGCTCCGGCCACCTGGTCAACATCGCCTCCGCTGCCGGCCTGGTGCACCCGCCCGCCATGACGTCCTACGACGCCGGGAAGGCCGCCGTGGTCGCGCTGTCGGAGAGCCTCCGGTGGGAGCTGGGGCCCTGGGGCGTGGACGTGTCCGTCGTCTGCCCGACGTTCTTCCGCACCAACCTCGCCGCCTCCCTGGGCGACGACGACCCGCTGATGAACACCGTCGCGACCCGGCTGATCGAGAAGTCGAAGCTCGGCGCCGACGAGATCGCCGACCGGGTCGTGCGGGCAGTGGACGCCAAGCGCTTCCTGGTGCTGCCCGACCGCAACGCGCAGATCGCCTACTGGACCAAGCGCCTGGCCCGGCCGCTGTACGAGCGGCAGATGCGCGGCATGGGCGCCCGCATCCACCGCGCCGAGCAGGACGAGGCCCGGGCATGAGCACCGGCACCGTCCTGATCACCGGGGCCAGCGCCGGCCTGGGCGCTGAGATGGCCCGCCAGTTCGCCGCCCTGGGCTACGACCTCGCCCTCTGCGCACGGCGCACCGAGCGGCTGGACGCCCTCGCCGAGGAGATCCGGACCTCGACCGGGCGGCGGGTCGAGACCGCGGCGCTGGACGTGACCGACCCCGACGCCGTCCCCGCCGTCTTCGGCCGGTTCGCCGAGCAGTTCGGCACGGTCGACCGGGTGGTCGTCAACGCCGGCCTCGGCAAGGGCGCGCCGCTGGGCACCGGCCGCGCCGAGGCCAACCGCGAGACGGCGATGACCAACTTCGTCGGGGCGCTGGCGCAGACCGAGGCGGCGCTGGAGATCTTCCGCCGCCAGCAGCGCGGGCACCTGGTGCTCATCTCGTCCATGTCCGCGCTGCGCGGCATGCGGAAGTCGATGACCACGTACGCGGCGACCAAGGCAGGCGTGGCCTCGATCGCCGAGGGCCTGCGGTCCGAGCGCATCCGCGGGCTGGACGTGTCGGTGATCTACCCCGGCTACATCCGCTCGGAGATGAACGAGCACGTGCAGCAGAAGACCCGCTTCATGGTCGACACCCCCACCGGCGTCCGCGCCATGGTGGCCGCGATCGAGGCCCGCCGGACGAAGGCTCACGTGCCGTCCTGGCCGTGGGTGCCGATCGGCGTCGCCATGCGGGTCCTGCCGCTATCGGTCGTCCGGAAGCTCACCTGAGCGCGCCTGCCGGTCCGGTCAGCGCACCGACCGGATCGGCAGGACCGCCAGCGCACCGGCCACCGCGACCACCATCGCGATCGGGAAGAGCGCGGCGTAGCTCAGCAGGCTCACGATCAGCCCAGCGATGGCCGGCGCCAGCGCCTGGGGCAGCGTGACGGCGATGTTGAGCACCCCGAGGTAGCGGCCGTTGTCCTCCGTCGTCGGCAGCACCTCGGTGAGCAGCGCCTGGTCGACCGCGAGGTAGGAGCCGAACCCCAGCCCGGCCAGCACGGCGAAGACGATGATCCCGGTCATCGTCGGCATGAGCCAGGGCGCGACCAGGCCGGCGGCGATGAGCAGCCCGGCAGCGACCGCGACCGGCTTGCGGCGGCCCATGCGGTCGCTGAGCGGGCCACCGACCACGGTGCTGACCAGGGTGGCGAGCAGGCTCACCACCGAGATGAGCGGGATCGCGTCGACGGCGTCGTCCCCGAGGCCGATGTGGTCCTGCAGCACGTAGAGCTGGAACGTCGTGGTGATGTAGTAGCCGGTCAGCGTGAGCAGCCGGCCGAGGAAGCCCCAGGCGAAGTCGGGGTGCCGCCGGGGCTCACCCAGAAGGTCCGGAGGAACGCCGTCCACTGCAGCGGCGGCCGGGGCTCGCCCCGGTTGTCGTGGTCGGGGTTGAACAGCGCGAACCCGCCGGCCGCGAGCACGATGACGACGGCGAGCACGGTGTAGCCGACGGCGGGGGTGCCGGAGAGGACCGCGCCCAGGCCCATGCCGCCGGTGATGCCGACCAGCACCCCGAGACCGCCGGAGGCGGAGAACAGCCCGCGCACGCCGCGGGGCACCCGGTCGGGCATGACCGCGGCCTTGGGGCTGAAGTAGATGTTGAGCGCCACCATGACCAGCAGGTAGAGCGCGCCGATGCCCACCAGCCCGGTCATGCCGCCGAGCACGACCATGCCGCCGGCGGCCAGCAGCGCCCCGGCGAAGATCCACGGCGCCCGCCGGCCCCAGCGGGTGCGGGTGCGGTCGGACAGCAGGCCCGCGATCGGCTGGGCGATCATGCCGCCGACCGCACCGACCGCGGTGACGATCGCCAGGTTGGCCGCCTTCTGCGCCGGGTCCACCGCCTCGACCTACAGCGGCAGCAGCACGCTGTTGACCGCGCCGAGGGCCAGGTAGACGCCCAGGCTGGCGACGCCGTACCAGACCAGCAGCCGGCGCAGCGGGCCGCTGACGGGGATCCGCTCGGTGCTCTGCGGGTCGTGCCCCTCCGGGCTGAGCCGGGGGGTGGGCAGCTGGGCGGTCACCGTCTCGGACGAGTGCGGGACGACAGACATGGATCCCCTTCCCGCGCGGCGGGCGCTGGGGCGGAGGCGGCCACCCCGTTGTGACCGCCCGGAGCCGGACGGCAGCGTAGGGGCGGAGTGATCCGGGCCACAAGAGGCGCCGCCGGTCCCTAGGCTGGGCGGGTGACCGCCGACGCGCTGCCCTCGTACGCCCACGGCCCCTCGACGGTGCCCCTGCTGGGCGACACCATCGGCGCGAACCTCGACCGCACGGCGGCCCGGGTGGGCGACTCCGAGGCGCTGGTGGAGTGCGCGACCGGCCGGCGGTGGAGCTATCCCGAGCTGGTGGCCGACGTCGACGCCTGCGCTCTCGGGCTGGACGCGCTCGGCGTGGCCACCGGCGACCGGGTCGGGATCTGGGCACCGAACTGCGCGGAGTGGGTCTTCGTCCAGTTCGCGACGGCGAAGCTCGGCGCGGTGCTGGTGACCATCAACCCCGCCTACCGCACGTCCGAGCTGGCGTACGTGCTGGACCAGGCCGGCATCTCGGTGCTGGTCTCCGCGCCCGAGTTCAGGACCAGCGACTACCGGGCGATGGTCGCCGAGGTCCGCCCCGACCGGCCGGGCCTGCGCGAGGTCGTGTTCCTGGGCTCCCCCGAGTGGGAGCAGCTGATGGCGACCGGACGGGCGGCCGACCGCGGTCTGCTGGCGCGCCGGGCGGCCGAGCTGTCGGCCGACGACCCGATCAACATCCAGTACACCTCGGGCACCACCGGCTTCCCCAAGGGCGCGACGCTCACGCACCACAACCTGCTCAACAACGGCTTCTTCGTGGGTGAGGGCTGCGGCTACACCGAGGCCGACCGCATCTGCATCCCGGTGCCGTACTACCACTGCTTCGGCATGGGGATGGGCAACCTCGGGGCCACCTCGCACGGCGCGACGATGGTCATCCCGGCGCCCGGCTTCGACCCGGCCCTGACGCTGCAGGCGGTGCAGGACGAGCGCTGCACCTCGCTGTACGGCGTCCCCACCATGTTCATCGCCGAGCTCGGGCTGCCCGGGTTCGCCGACTACGACCTCTCGTCGCTGCGCACCGGGATCATGGCGGGCTCGCCCTGCCCGGTCGAGGTGATGAAGCGGGTGGTCGACGAGATGGGCATGACCGAGGTGACCATCTGCTACGGCATGACCGAGACCTCCCCGGTGTCCACCCAGACCGGTGCCGACGACGACCTGGACCGCCGGACGGCGACCGTCGGGCGGGTGCACCCGCACCTGGAGGTCAAGGTCGTCGACCCGGCCACCGGGCTGACCGTGCCCCGCGGGACGCCCGGTGAGTTCTGCACCCGCGGCTACTCGGTGATGCTGGGCTACTGGGACGAGCCGGAGAAGACCGCGGAGGTCATCGACCGCGCCCGGTGGATGCACACCGGCGACCTCGCCGTCATGGACGACGAGGGCTACCTGACCATCGTCGGCCGGATCAAGGACATGGTCATCCGCGGCGGCGAGAACGTGTACCCGCGGGAGATCGAGGAGTTCCTCTTCACCCACCCCGACGTCGTCGACGCCCAGGTCATCGGCGTTCCCGACGAGCGGTACGGCGAGGAGCTCATGGCCTGGGTGCGACTGCGCGAGGGAGCCGAGCCGCTCACCGCGGAGGCGCTGCGGGAGTTCTGCACGGGCAAGCTGGCCCGCTACAAGGTGCCCCGGTACGTGAAGGTCGTCGAGGAGTTCCCGATGACCGTGACCGGCAAGGTCCGCAAGGTCGAGATGCGCCAGGTGTCGGTCGCGGAGCTCGGGCTGGAGCCCGCGGCGGCCGTGCGCAACGCCTGACGCCGGCCGCCCCGCGGGACGGCCGGCGTCAGGGGGTCTCGCCGGGAGCTCAGTGCGCGGCGACCGGCTCCGGCCGGCCGAGCCGGACACCCACCGCGGCGGCCACGGAGAGCGCACCGAGCACGGTCAGCGCCGATCCGAGCCCGCCGATGGCACCCGTGAGGGCCAGGACCAGCAGCGGGCAGAAGAACTGGCCGACGAAGAACGCCGACGTCCAGACGCCGGTGCCGCGGCCGCGCTGCTCGAAGGCGAGCGAGCCGAGGGCCCAGGTGAGCAGCGAGGGCAGCAGCAGCCCGTTGCCGACGCCGGTCACCACGGCGGCGGCGATGACGGCGGGGACCGACGTGGCGACGCCGAGGCCCAGGATGCCGACGCCGGAGAGCGCGAAGGCCAGGGGCACCAGCACCGCCGGGCCGCGCTGCGCCAGCCGGCCGAAGAGCAGTCCGCCGACCGCCGTGCCGAGCGAGGCGACGGCGCTGGCGGCACCGATGGTCGCCGTCGACTCCACGCCGATGCCGTCGAGCACGAAGGACAGCTGCACGATCAGGACGTAGAAGACCAGGCCGCCCAGCAGCGACACGGCCACCGGAGCGCCGACCCGGCGCCACGGCAGGGGCTCCAGCTTCCCCGTGCGAGCGGCGGCCTGCGCCTGCGGCGCGGGCTGCCAGATCAGCTTCGCGGCCGCCGCCGCGAGCGGCAGGCTGACCGCGTACAGCCAGAACGGCGTGCGCCAATCGGCCGCACCGAGCGCGCCACCGATCCCGAAGAAGAACGTGGCGGCGACGGTCGTGAACACGACCTGGAGCCCGAAGTACTTCTCCCGCTTGGAGCCGTGGAAGTAGTCGGCGAGCAGCGTCGTGCAGCAGGTCATGATCGCCGCCTCGGTGAGCCCGAGGAGGACGCGGCTGGCGATGATCAGCTCGAGCGACGGCAGCCACAGCGGAGCGGTGCCGACGACCGCGTAGACGACCAGCGAGGAGACCAGCAGGCGCTTGCGGCCGACCCGGTCGACGATCCGGCCGGCGACCATCGCCGTGAGGCCGATGACCAGCGCGGGCGCGGTCAGCACGATCGGCGTGAGCGCCTCGACGCCCGGGGTGCCGGCGAAGGCGCGCTGGATGCTCGGGAGCACCGGCGCCAGCAGCACGGCGCCGAGGACGGCGAGGCAGCTGGAGAGCAGCAGGACCAGCGCCTGCGGACGACCGGCGGGGCGGCCGGTGGCGGGGTCGACGGCGACCTCGCCGGCGAGGGTCTCCCCCGCCGTCCGGTCAGGGCTCAGGACGTTCTCCGACACGGGCATCTCCGATGACAGGGAGCCGATCCAGGTGATCGGCGTCACTGCCGCAGAAGTGTCAGGAGTGCGCCGTCCGAGCGGAAATCACTTCTTCTGAGCCTGGGTATCAGTGAGGTCGATGACCGCCTCGGCCCCGACCGCCAGCTCCGCGGCCCGCAGCACGAGGTCCCGGAGGTAGCGGTGCTCGGGATCGTCGTCGAAGGCCGGGTGCCACCACATGGCCTCGATGAGGGGGGCGACCTCGAACGGGGGCGCCACCGACCGGATGCCGGCGTTCAGCGGCAGCTGGTCGACCAGGCGCCGCTGCAGCAGGGCGATCCGGTCGCTGCCGGCGATGAGGGTCGGGACGGTCAGGAAGTTCTCGTTGATGACCGTCACCTTCGGCTCGATGCCGAGCATGCGCATCTGCCGCGCGGCCATCGTCGACGCCGTCTGCCCGTGGTAGGTGGCCACCCACGGCAGGGTCTCCAGGTCCTCGATGGTGAGCCCCTCGTCGGCGATCGGGTTGTCCGAGGCGAGGACGACGACCCACTCGTCCCGGTAGAGGTCCCGGTGCGAGACGTCGGTGACGAAGCCGTGCGGCATGAAGAGCAGGTCGGCGCCGAGCAGGGTCTGGTCGGCCCGCTCCACCAGCGCCGGTGAGTGCGGCGTGAGCCGCAGCCGGGTGTGCGGCGCCTCCTCGGACAGCAGCTCGGCGATCGTGTCGCCGAGGATGACGACGACGTAGTCGCTGACCAGCAGCGTGAACTCGCGGGTCGAGGACGCCGGGTCGAACTCCGGCTGCGCGGTGAAGACCCGCTCCACCCCCGACAGCGCGATGCGGACGAGCTCCTTGAGCTGCACGGCCAGCGGGGTGAGCCGGTACTCGTTGCCGACCCGGCTGAGCAGCTCGTCCCCGAAGTGCCGCCGCAGCCGTGCCAGCGACGCCGACAGCGCCGGCTGGCTCAGCCCCATCTGCGCGGCGGCCCGCGTGACGCTGCGCTGCTGGAGCAGGGCGTCGAGGGAGACGAGCAGGTTGAGGTCCAGGCTCGCCAGGTTCACGCCGCAACGCTATCGACGCCGCTGATGCCTGTCATCAGACATCTCGTCTTCCCTCACCCGTGTGGGCCGCACCACTCTCGGAGCCGTGCAGCCGTCTCCCGAACCCCTCGACCGGTCCGACCCCGAGGGCGCCATCGCCGCCGCCGCGAAGCGCTGCTCCAACTGGGGTCGCTGGGGCGCCGACGACGTCATCGGCACGCTGAACTTCCTCACCGAGGACAAGCGGGTGGAGGGCGCCCGGCTGGTGCGCCGCGGGGCGAGCTTCTCGCTCTCGCAGGCCTTCGACACCGACGGCCCGCAGAAGGGCTGGCGCCGCCGGACCAACCCGGTGCACACGATGACCGACACCGGCACCGACGCCGAGCGCGGCGTGCAGGGGTTCCCGCACGGCATCGGCGGCGCCGACGACGTCATCTCGATGCCCCTGCAGTGCTCGACGCAGTGGGACGGTCTCGGGCACATCTTCGACCACGGCAACGCCTGGAACGGCCGTCGCGCGGGCGACGTCGTCACCAGCCTCGGCGACTCGGTGACCGGCATCGAGACGGTCGCCTCTCTGATCGCCGGGCGCGGCGTGCTGCTCGACGTCGGCCGGGCGATCGGCACCGGCGGCGAGCTGCCCGACGGGTTCGCCATCACCGCCGAGCACCTCGAGGCGACCATCGCCGCCCAGGGCGCGTCCTCCCGCGTCGGCCGGGGTGACCTCCTGCTGGTGCGCACCGGCCGGCTGACCCGGGCCCGCCGGGACATCGCCGAGGGGCGCGGCTGGGGCGACTACGCCGGCGGTGCCGCCCCCGGCCTGTCCTTCACGACCGCCGACTGGCTGCACGGCAGCGAGGTCGCCGCCGTCGCCACCGACACCTGGGGCTTCGAGGTGCGGCCCAACGAGTTCGACGTGGCCTTCCAGCCGCTGCACCAGGTCGCCATCCCGAACATCGGCCTGTTCATCGGCGAGATGTGGGACCTCGACGCGCTCGCCGCCGACTGCGCCCAGGACGGCGTCTACGACTTCTGGCTCACCGCGGCCCCGCTGCGCGTGACCGGCGCCGTCGGCGCACCCGTGAACCCGATCGCCGTCAAGTGAGGAGCACCCCGTGCCCGCTGTGAACACCGTCCTCGTCGTCGGCGCCGGCCTGGCCGGCGCCGCGACCGCGATCCGCCTCGCCGAGGCGGGCGTCGCCGTGGAGCTCGTGGAGATCAAGCCCGACCTCGCGGCGATCGGCTCGGGCATCACCCTGCAGGGGAACGCGCTGCGCGAGCTGCGCACCCTCGGCGTCTGGGAGCAGGTGCAGCGGGAGGGCTACGCCTTCGACGTGACCGGCATCCGGGCGCCGGACCCGCACGGCACGGTCGTCGCCGAGATCCCCGACGCCAAGACCGGCGGCCCGGACCTGCCGGCCGCCATGGGCATGCCGCGACCGGCGCTGGCGCGCATCCTGTGCGAGCGTGCCACCGAGGTCGGCGTGAAGCTGCGCTACGGCACCACGCAAACCGGGCTCGTCCAGGACGACGCCGGCGTGGACGTCACCTTCGCCGACGGCTCGTCCGGCCGGTACGACCTGGTCGTCGGCGCCGACGGCGTGCGCTCCTGGACCCGCCGGGCCCTCGGCGTGAACCTGGAGACGCGCTCGGTGGGCATGGGGATCTGGCGCGCCTTCGGGCCGCGGCCCGCGAGCGTCACCCGCACCGACCTGTACTACGGCGGCCCGTCCTTCATCGCCGGCTACTGCCCCACCGGCGAGGACTCGCTCTACGCCTACATCGTCGAGCCGGCGCAGGACCGCAGCGGCCTCTCCCCCGACGAGCAGCTGGCCACCATGAAGCAGCTGTCGCAGGCCTACCACGGCCCGTGGGACGAGATCCGCGAGACGCTCACCGACCCGTCCCGGGTCAACTACACCTGGTTCGAGACGCACCTCCTCGACGAGCCGTGGAACCGCGGCCGGGCGGTGCTCGTCGGCGACGCCGCGCACACCTGCCCGCCCACCATCGCCCAGGGCGGCGCGCAGGCCCTGGAGGACGCATTCGCGCTCACCGACCTGCTGCTCACCCGCGACGTCCTCGACCAGGACCTGTGGGACGCCTTCCACGCCCGCCGTCACGCCCGAGCGACGACCGTCGTCGAGGCCTCCAACCAGCTCGCGCAGTGGCAGCTCGACCACGTCCAGGGCGACATCCCGGGCCTGATGCGCTCGATCGCCCAGCTCACCAGCCAGCCTGCTTAAGGAACCGCAATGACCCAGCGCCTGATCACCCACCTGCGGCACGTCGACCTCGCCGTGCCCGACTTCCGCACGCAGCTCGACTTCTACTCCGGCACCTGGGGCCTGACGACCGAGCACACCGACTCCGGCCTGGCCTTCCTGGCCGCCGAGGGCTCGCCGGAGCAGTACATCGTGCGGCTGCGGGAGGCTCCCGACAAGCGGATCGACCTGATCGCCTTCGGCGCCGCCACCGCCGCCGACGTCGACACCCTCGCCGGGCAGCTCGCCCGCGACGGCGTGCAGCTGATCGGTGAACCCGACACGCTGCAGACCCCCGGCGGCGGCTACGGCTTCCGGTTCTTCGACAACGAGGGCCGCACCGTCGAGATCAGCTCCGACGTGGCGGTCCGGCGGCACCGCGCCATCGAGGAGGGCGAGTCGATCCCGGTGCGGCTCTCGCACGTGGTCCTGAACTCCACGGACCCCGAGGGCACGGTCGCCTTCTACGACAAGCACCTGGGCTTCTCGCTGTCGGACACGCTCATGCACCCGCGGATGGGCAACATGATGTGGTTCCTGCGCACCAACGCCTGGCACCACAGCATGGCGATCGCGCGCGGCCCGCACGCCTCGCTGCACCACGCCTCGTTCGAGATGCGGGGCGTCGACGAGTACATGCGCGGCACCGGGCGGCTGCTCCGTGCCGGGGTGGAGAAGATCTGGGGCCCCGGCCGGCACCTGGCCGGCAACAACACCTTCAGCTACTTCCTCGACCCGCAGGGCAACACCGTCGAGTACACGACGGAGCTGGAGACCCTCGACGAGGACACCTGGCACCCGCACCTCTACGACATCAGCAACCCCGAGGTCAGCGACCAGTGGGGCACGGCGAACGCGATGAACGAGTTCGTCGCGCAGAAGTCGTTCAACGACCCGGACAAGGGTCTCTTCGTCGCTCCCCCGGTCTGATGCGGTTCGCCACCTGGGAGGCTGGAGGCCGCGTGCAGGCCGGCGTGGTGGAAGCCGCCGGCCTGCACGCCCTGCCCGACGGGCGCAGCATCCTCGACCTGGTCCGCGCCGGGCTGCCGGCCGCCCTGGACGCGGGCGCCGCCGCGCTCGACGGCCCGGCCGTGCCGCTGGAGCAGGTGCGGCTGCTGCCGCCGCTGGCCGCGCCGACCGTGCGCGACTTCGTCGCCTTCGAGGAGCACGTCGAGGGCATGGTCGCGCCGAGCGGTGAGCCGGTGCCGCCGGAGTGGTACCAGGCGCCGACGTTCTACTTCACCAACCCCTACGCGCTGGTCGGCGCGCACGACGACGTCGCGGTGCCGCCGGGGTCCCGGCGGTTCGACTTCGAGCTCGAGGTGGCGGTCGTCGTCGGCCGGGACGGCGCCTCGCTGTCACCGGAGCAGGCCCGCGACCACGTGTTCGGCTACACGATCCTCAACGACTGGTCCGCCCGCGACCTGCAGATGCGCGAGATGGCCGTGCGTCTGGGTCCGGCGAAGGGCAAGGACTCCGCGACCACGCTCGGGCCGTGGCTGGTGACCGCCGACGAGCTGGAGCCCTACCGGGACGCCGAGGGCTTCCTCGGCCTCGACATGCGGGTGCAGGTCAACGGCGTCGAGATCGGCCGGGACCTGCTGTCGAACATGGGCTGGCCGTTCGAGGAGCTGATCAGCTACGCCTCCCGCGGCACGCAGGTGCGCGCCGGCGACGTCCTCGGGTCGGGCACCTGCGGCAACGGCGGCTGCCTCGCCGAGCTCTGGGGCGTCCGGGGCGACGCCGCTCCCCCACCGCTGCAGGTCGGCGACGTCGTCGAGATGACCGTCGAGGGCCTCGGCACCATCCGCAACCGCGTGGTGGCCGGCCACGACCTCCCCCCGGTGCGCCCGGCCCGTCCGCGGCCGCGCACCCGTACGCGCACCCCCTGAGAGAGGAACCACCCGTGTTCGAGTACTTCCCCACCGGTCCCTACACCTGGAACCTCGGCGTCGTCGCGACGCTGAACTCCGGCGGGCTCATCGACGAGGTCGACCGGGCCTGCCGGCCGATCAAGGACGCCGCGAACGCCGGCGAGGACGCCGGCACACCAGACTTCCTGCGCGCCTGGACGGCGCTCACCGACCAGCTGGTCGCCCAGGCCGAGGAGGCCGAGAAGGCCGGGCACGTGCGCACCGCCGGGCAGCTGTGGTTCCGCGCCAGCAACTACCTCGCCCAGGCCGAGCGGATGCTGGCCCACTCCGACCCGAACCGGGTCCCGACCTACCGGCGGATGCTGGAGATCGCGCAGAAGGCCTTCGACACGCACAGCCCGGGCGTCACCCGCGTCGCGATCCCCTACCAGGGCACGACGCTGCCGGCCTACTTCAGCGAGGCGCCGGGCGACGGCCCGAAGCCGGTCGTCGTCCTGGTCAACGGCCTGGACTCCACCAAGGAGCACATGTACGCGTCGAACCACTGGGAGGAGCTGGCCGCCCGCGGCATCTCCTGCCTGATGCTCGACCAGCCCGGCACCGGCGAGTCGCTCCGGCTGCAGGGGCTCACCGCCCGGATCGACACCGAGGTGTGGGCCGGCGCGGCGGTGGACTGGTTGGAGACCCGGGACGACGTCGACGCCTCCCGCATCGGCATCGTCGGCTGGTCGCTCGGTGGCTACTACGCCCCCCGCGCGGCGGCGTTCGAGAAGCGCTTCGCGCTCTGCGTCGCCTGGGGCGCCAACCACGACTGGGGCTCGGTGCAGCGCCGGCGCAAGGAGCGCGAGGGCGAGCGCCCGGTCCCGCACTACTGGTCGCACGTACTCTGGGTGTGGGGGCAGGACGGAGACGAGAACCACCTCGACGGGTTCCTCGACTTCGCCGACGACATCCACCTGGACGGCGTCGTCGAGCAGATCACCGTGCCGTTCCTGATCGCGCACGGGGAGAACGACCGGCAGATCCCCCTGGCGATGGCGCACCGCTCCTACGACCAGGCGGTCGGCTCGCCCAAGCGCGAGCTGCGGGTGTTCACCCCGGAGGAGGGCGCGACGGAGCACATCGGGCTGGACCACCTGCCGCACGTCAGCACCTTCGTCGCCGACTGGGTCGCCGACACCTTCGCCGAGCTGGGCGGCCGCGCCTAGGGTCGGGTGCATGGCCGACTCCTTCCCGACCGTCGCCGAGCTCGCCGCCGAGGAGGCGGAGCTGCAGCTCGACTCGTTCACCAACGACGACGCGTGGGAACTCGGCGCTGCGCTCGTGGCGGCCGCCCGCGCGGAGGCGGCGCCGGTGGCGGTCGAGATCGTCCGCAACGGGCACCGGCTGTTCTCGGTCGCCCTGACCGGGGCGACACCGGACAACGCCTCCTGGATCGAGCGGAAGTCCCGGGTGGTGCACCGGTTCGGGCACAGCTCCCTGCACGTCCGGCAGGCCAGCCGCGAACGAGGGACGACGTTCGAGGACGAGTTCGGCCTGGACCCGGCGCTGTACGCGGCGCACGGCGGGGCCCACCCGCTGCTGGTGCGCGGGGTGGGCCCTGTCGGCGTCGTGACGGTGTCCGGGCTCCCCCAGCTCGAGGACCACCGCATGGTCGTCGAGGCGCTCCGGCGACACACCCTCGCCGGTCCGGCGCAGCGGTAGGACACAACTCACCAACAGCACCAGACGGTTTCGTCCTCTTATTGCCAGTGCGTGGCCGGCGAAGGTCTCAGTAGCGTTACGGACAGCAGTCGGGCCGTACCGGTCCGTCACCCAGACGCCGACCGAGGAGCTTCCCATGCCTTCCTTCTCCCGCCCCGCCCTGACCCTGGTCCACGGCCAGTCCGCTCCCGAGCTCAGCTACGCCGAGCCCGCCTGGGACGCCGGCTGGGACGACCTGACCGAGTGGGACGCCGAGTCGCAGTGGGACGAGCCGGCCGCCGAGACGGCTCCGCTCTGGCCGCAGGCCGCCCCGGCCACCGGCGAGGAGTGGCGTCTGGACGCGCTGTGCGCCGAGACCGACCCCGAGGCCTTCTTCCCGGAGAAGGGCGGCTCGACCCGCGACGCCAAGCGCGTCTGCACCGGCTGCCCGGTGCGGGCCCAGTGCCTGGAGTTCGCCCTGGCCAACGACGAGCGCTTCGGCATCTGGGGCGGGCTGTCCGAGCGCGAGCGTCGCCGCGTGCGCGTGCAGCGCAACGGCTCGATCAGCGCCTGACGCGCATCCCCGGGCGCCGCCCGGGGCACTGAGCGCCCATGCCGGACGCACCGG
Organism: Blastococcus sp. TBT05-19; assembly: GCF_003319095.1. Taxonomy (GTDB): domain Bacteria; phylum Actinomycetota; class Actinomycetes; order Mycobacteriales; family Geodermatophilaceae; genus Blastococcus. The sequence continues at coordinate 272,766 of NZ_QOHI01000004.1, forward strand.
GCCCCGCGCCCACCCGGAGCCACGCCACCGGCCCGGGGTGGGACGCCACCGCTCCCCACCACATCCCGCTGCGCGGCTGGGTCCAGATCCTCCGGCGGGCCGGCCGTCAGGTGCTGGGCGACCGGCTCCAGGTGCTCAGTGCCGGCATCGCCTTCTTCGCCCTGCTCTCCCTGGCACCCATGCTCATCGCGGCCCTGTCGGTGTACGGCGCGCTGAACAGCCCCGAGGCGGCGCTGCGCCAACTCTCCGACGTCACCGGGCTGCTGCCCGACGACCTCGAGCCCGTCGTGGGCGAGCAGCTCGCCACCATCACGCAGGCCGCCGGCGTCGTGAGCACGCGAAGCCTGGTCGGCCTGCTCGTCTCCCTCTGGACGGCGACGACCGCGGCCACCTGGCTGGTCGACGCCCTCACCCTGGCCTACCTCCAGCACGACACGCGCGGCTGGCTGCGGCGCGCCTCGATCGGCCTGGGCGTCGTCGTCGGCGGTGCGCTGCTGGTGGGCGGTGCCCTGAGCGTGTCCGGGTACGTCGACGGCCTGCTGGCGGGCGCACCGGGCCCCGTCCGCGCTACGGGCCGGCTGCTCGGCTGGCCGGTCCTGGCCGCGCTGATCGCGACCGCCCTGTCCGTGCTCTACCGCTTCGTGCCCGACCGGACGGGCGCCCGGTGGCGGTGGATCAGCGGCGGCGCGGCGCTGGCCACCCTGCTGTGGCTGGGCGCGACGGCAGTCCTGTTCGCCTACGTGGAGACCCTCGGTGGCTACCGGTCGACCTACGGGTCGCTGGCCGGCGTGGCCGTGAGCATGTTCTGGCTGTGGCTGACCGTCTTTCTCGTGATCGTCGGCGCCGCGATCAACGCCGAGACCGAGCGGCAGACGGCGCGGGACTCGACGGTGGGCCCCGAGCGGCCGCTGGGCCAGCGCGGCGCGGTGGTCGCCGACAGCGCGCCGCCCTACCCGGAAGACGGTTGAGCCGCGCGTCCGGCCACCCGCGGGCATGGATCGGCCACCGAGCGTGTTGTCATGGGCAACGACGCACTCGTCCGCCCTCCCGGGCGTCGACCCCTGCCTGGAACCAGCGAAGGACCACTCCTGCCCGAGACGCCGCCCCAGCCCGCCACCGCCCGACGTCGGGAGCGCTCCTCCTCCCGCCGGACGCAGGCCCGCGAGTCCGACAGCATCGCCGCCCGCGCCGAGAAGCTGGCCCAGCAGAGCTGGGTCGAGGGCGCCGAGCCCGAGCTCCCCGTGCGCCCCGTGCCCCCCGAGAACGTGGTCTTCCACCTCGGCCCGACGAACTCCGGCAAGACCTACGAGTCGCTGCAGGCGCTCGCCGCCACCGGCTCCGGCGTCTACGCCGCGCCACTGCGCCAGCTGGCCCACGAGGCCTACGCGAAGCTGTCGGCCCAGCTGCCCGAGGGCATGGTGGGCCTCTCGACCGGCGAGGAGGAGATCGACCCCTTCGCGCCCATCGTCTGCTGCACCGTCGAGAAGGCGCCCCCGCGCGGCGAGATGCTCGTGCTCGACGAGGCGCACTGGGTCACCGACCCCGACCGCGGCCACCACTGGGCCCGCCTGCTGCTCACCGGCGAGTACCGGGAGATGCACCTCATCTCCGCGGCGGAGGCCTACCTGGTGCTCAAGCCGCTGGTCTCCGACGCCGAGCACGTCGAGGTCGTCAACCACAAGCGGCTCTCCCGCCTCGACGTCCTGAGGGCCCCGGTGCGGGCCGACGGCGTCCGCCCCCAGACGCTGGTCGTCGCCTTCTCCCGCAAGGCGGTCTACGCCGTGGCCGCCGAGCTCGACCAGCACCGGCCCGGCAAGGTCGGCGTCCTCTACGGCGCCCTGCCACCGGCCACCCGCCGCGAGGTCATCGAGCGCTTCACCAGCGGCGAGCTCGACGTGCTGGTCACCACCGACGTCATCGGCCACGGCATCAACGTGCCCGCCACGACCGTGCTCTTCGCCGAGACGACGAAGTTCGACGGCCAGGAGATGCGGCCGCTGCGCACCTGGGAGGCCGCCCAGATCGCCGGGCGGGCCGGTCGCTACGGCCTCACCGGGCACGGCGCCGTCGGCATCCTGATAGGGGTCAGCGGGCTCAGGCCGATCGCCTCCCTGGTCGGCGCCGGTGCCGCCGTCGCGCGCGGCGACGAGATGAGCGACCTGCCCAAGCGGGCGCCCCGGCTGCGACCGGAGCTGGAGGACCTCGGCGCCTTCGAGCCGGTCGACCTCCCCGAGGCCCTCACGCGCTGGATGGCGTGGGCGCGCGCCGCCACCCGCGACCAGGCGATGACCGCCGACGACGTGACCAGCCTGGTGCTGCGGGTGCACGCCCTGCTGCCGCTGCTGCGCGGCCCGCTGGGCGCGGCCGGCGACCTGCGGACCGTCTGGCGCCTGGTCAACCTGGCGATCGACTACAACCCGCCGCGGCGCACCCGCTGGCTGGTGCTCGCCAAGGCCGCGCTGCAGCACGAGGTCGGCATCCCCGTCCCGCCGGAGACCGTGCTGCCCGACGTGCCGCGCGGCGGCGGCGTCGAGGACTACGAGCAGGCGGCGGCCGCCGCGCGCGACGCGCAGACGCTGCTGCGCCAGTTCCCCGGCGTCGGCGGGCTCTCCGGCGACGACGCCGCCTGGGTCGAGGAGGAGTGCGCGGAGATGATCACCGAGCTGCTCCCCGACGCCATCGCCCTGGGCCGCTCCGGGAAGTGCACCGACTGCGGCCGGCCCATCGCGCCCTGGTTCACCACGTGCCGGCCGTGCAGCGCCCCCGCGGGCCGCGGCAGCGCCGGCGAGCGGGACCGCCGTCCCTCCTCGGGCGGGCGCCGGACCGCCGGACGGGCCGCCGGGCGCGCCCTGGGCGGACGGCAGGGCGGCCCGCGGGGGCGGTCCCGCCGGGGCTGAGTCCCCCGGCGCCCGGTCGGTGCGCGTGCGGCAGGATCGACGCGCGCACCCGACCGTCCGGAGGACACCGATGACCGCTCAGCTCCCGCCGCTGCCCACCATGGTCGTCGGCAGCCTGCCGCAGCCCGACTGGCTGATCGACCGCGAGCGGCTGGGCCACCAGTTCCCGCCGCGGGTGCGGGCGGCGGAGCTGTGGCGCGTGCCGGAGCAGTTCCTCGCCGAGGCGCAGGACGACGCCACGCTGGTCACGATCCGCGCGCAGGAGGAGGCCGGCCTCGACGTCCTCACCGACGGCGAGATCCGCCGCGAGTCCTACTCCAACCACTTCGCGACGGCGCTGGACGGGCTGGACCTGGACAACCCCGGCAGCGTCCGCAACCGGTCGGGCATCGACATCCCGGTGCCGCGGGTGACCGGGGAGATCCGGCGTCCCCGGCCGGTCCAGGTCGACGACGTCCGCTTCCTCCGGGCGCACACCGACCGCGCGGTCAAGATCACCGTGCCGGGCCCGTTCACGATGGCCCAGCAGGCCCAGAACGACCACTACCCCGACGACCGCGCGCTCGCCCTGGCCTACGCCGACGTCGTCCGCGAGGAGATCGCCGACCTGTTCGCCGCCGGCGCCGACATCGTGCAGGTCGACGAGCCGTGGCTGCAGGCCCGCCCGGACGTCGCCCGGAAGTACGGCGCCGAGGCGCTCACCCGCGCGATCGAGGGCGCCGCCGGCCCGGTGCACGTGCACCTGTGCTTCGGCTACGCGGCGATGGTCGCCGAGCGGCCCGACGGCTACTCGTTCCTGCCGGAGCTGGCCGACACCCCCGCGCACACGATCTCGGTGGAGACGGCGCAGTCCTCCCTCGACCCCGCCTCGCTGCGGCCGCTGCGCGGAAAGGGCATCGCCCTCGGCGTCCTGGACCTGTCCACGCCCGAGGTGGAGACGCCGGAGGTCGTCGCCGACCGGGTCCGGCGCGCGCTGGACGACGTCGACGTCGACAAGCTGATGCTGTCGAGCGACTGCGGCCTGAAGTACCTGCCGCGCGCCTCGGCCGTCGGGAAGATGCGCTCGCTGGCGCGGGCCGCGGCGATCGTGCGGGCCGAGCTCGGCTGACCCGGGCGTGCTGGGCTTCCTCCTCGAGCTCCTGCTGGACCCCAGCGGTGTGCTCGAGGGGATGCGGGAACGGCGTCGCGAACGACGCATCGAGAAGCGGGCGCGGGCGACGCAGATCCGCTGCGCCCTCCGGGTCGTCGAGGGCGCCCACCCCGGGCTCGGCCGCCGGTGGAGGCGCGGGACGGCCCGCGTCCCGCCGGGTTCCGTCGTCTTCGAGCCGGACTCCCGCTGGCGGTCGCGGCTGACCGTCGCCGTCCGTTCGTGCACCCTGCGCCCGCCCGGGGACACCCCTCGACGCGGTCCGCGGGCGGTGGGGCCGCGACCGCGCCTGATCGTGCTGGAGACCGCCGGCGCGACCCTGGAGTGGCTGGTGCCGGAGGAGCAGGTGGAGCGATCGATGCGCGTGACCCGGCGCAGCGTGCGCGACGCGCGCCCGCCGACCGGGTGAGCCCGTCGGGCCCTCCCGGCGAGATCAAGTCCCGCAGAAGCGAGGTCAGGTCCCGCAGAACGTGACGTAGGCGCCGAACGCCTCCGGCGCCGGCTCGGCGTAGCGCTCCAGGCCGGGGCGCTCGTCGAACGGCCGGGCGAGCACCTCGAGCAGGCGGTGGAGCGGCTCCAGGTCGTCGGCGGTCGCCGCCGTGAGCGCCTGCTCCACGAGGTGGTTGCGCGGGATGTAGACGGGGTTGACCCGGTCCATGGCGGCGGCGTCGGGGCCGACGGCGCGCCACCGCTCCAGCCAGGCGTCGAACCCGGCGAGGTCGAGCACCAGCAGCCGCGCGGGCTCGGCGTCGCCGCGTGCCGCGTCGCCGAGCCGGCGGAAGAACGTCGTGTGGTCGACCCGGTTGTCCCGCATCAGGGCCTGCAGGTCGTCGATCAGGCCGGTGGCCACCTCGCCGTCGAGCCCGTCGGGGAGGCCCAGCTTGGCCCGCATGCCCGCGGTCCACGCCTCGCTGTACCGGCGGCGGAAGGTCCCCAGGGCCTCGGTGGCGATGCCCACTGCGGCCTCGGTGTCCTCGGCCAGCAGCGGCAGCATCGCCTCGGCCAGCCGGGCCAGGTTCCACTCGGTCACGATCGGCTGGTTGCCGTAGGCGTAGCGCCCGGCGGTGTCGATGGAGCTGTAGACGCTGCCCGGGTCGAACACGTCGAGGAACGCGCAGGGCCCGTAGTCGATGGTCTCGCCGGAGATCGTCACGTTGTCGGTGTTCATCACCCCGTGCACGAAGCCGACCAGCATCCAGCGGGCCACCAGCTCCGCCTGCACCTGGAGCACCTGCTCGTACAGCGCCAGGTAGGGCTGCGCGGCGTCGGCGGCGGCCGGGTGGTGCCGGGCGATCGCGTGGTCGGCGAGCCGGCGCAGCAGGTCGGCGTCGCCGGTCGAGGCGGCGTACTGGAAGCTGCCCACCCGCAGGTGGCTGCTCGCGACCCGCGCGAGCACGGCGCCCGGCAGCTCGGTCTCGCGGCGCACGCCGCGCCCGGTGGCGACCACGGCGAGGGCGCGGGTGGTGGGGATGCCGAGGGCGTGCATCGCCTCGCTGACCACGTACTCGCGCAGCATCGGCCCGACCGCGGCCAGCCCGTCCCCGCCGCGGGCCACCGGGGTGCGCCCGCTCCCCTTGAGGTGCAGGTCGAGCAGCCGGCCGTCGGCGCGGGTCAGCTCGCCGAGCAGCAGCGCCCGGCCGTCGCCCAGCCGCGGGCTGTACCCGCCGAACTGGTGCCCGGCGTACACCTGGGCCACCGGCGTCGCGCCCGCGGGCACCGCGTTGCCGACCAGCAACCGGAGGCCGTCGGCGCCCCGCAGGGCGGCCGGGTCGAGGCCCAGCTCGCCGGCCAGCGCGTCGTTGAGCACCAGCAGCCGCGGCTCGGGTGCCTCCTCGGCCGTCCAGCGGATCGCCAGCTCGGGCAGCTCGGAGGCGAAGCGGTCCCCGAGGACCAGGGTCGGGGCAGGTGCGACGCTCACGGTTCCGAGCGTACGAGCGCGTCGCACGCGCCGCCGGGCTCAGCCCAGGGCGGAGGAGATGTTCTCGCTCCACACGTCGGCGCCCAGCCGGACGATCAGCGCGGTGACCACGACGAGGAAGGCGATCCGGATGAACCGGCTGCCCCGGCTGGTCGCCGTCCGCGCGCCCAGGTAGCCGCCCAGCATGTTGGCCGCGCCGAGCAGCAGCCCCAGGCCCCAGAAGACCGAGCCGTGCGGCACGAAGAACAGCAGCGCGCCGAGGTTGGTCGCGCAGTTGACGATCTTGGCCTTGGCGCTGGCGTTCAGGAAGTCGTAGCCCAGCAGCGACACCATGGCGAACACGAGGAACGAGCCCGTGCCCGGGCCGAGGATCCCGTCGTAGAACCCGATGACCAGGCCCAGCGCGGCGGCGATGCCGTGGTGCCGGCGGCCGGTGTGCCGCAGCGCGGTGACCTCCCCCAGCGCCGGGCGCAGCAGCGTGAAGGCACCGATGCCGACCAGCGCGACCACGATCACCGGCTTGAAGACGGCGGCCGGCAGCAGCGCGGCCACCGACGCGCCGACGAAGCTGCTGACCAGGGCGATCCCGGCCATCGGCAGCGCGGTGCGCAGGTCCGGCCGCACCCGCCGGTAGTAGGTGAGCGCGCTGGTGCTGGTGCCGAACACCGAGCCGAGCTTGTTCGTGGCCAGCGCCTGCACCGGGCTCATCCCCGGCACGAGCAGCAGGGCCGGCAGCTGGATCAGCCCGCCCCCGCCGACGACGGCGTCGACGAAGCCCGCGGTGAGGGCGGCGAGCAGGACCAGCAGGAGGGTGGCGGTGGTCAGCCCCTCCGGCAGCAGATCGGTCATCCGCGGGCGTAGGGCAGGACGACGGCACGCACGCGGGGATCCTGCCTCACGCGGTCACCCGGCCTCCGCCCAGGACCGGACGACGGCGACGTCGAGCGGGAAGTCCACCGGGAACCCGCCGAACAGCAGCCGGCCGGCGGAGGCCGCCGCGCGGCGCACCTCCTCGGCCACCTCGGCGGCCAGCTGCTCGGGGGTGTGCACGACCACCTCGTCGTGGAGGAAGAAGACCAGGTGCGGCCGGTCCTCCAGCGGGCCCTCGCCCAGCTGCCACAGCCGGTTGCGCAGGTCGGCCAGCCAGCACAGCGCCCACTCGGCCGCCGTGCCCTGGACGACGAAGTTGCGCGTGAACCGGCCCCAGGCGCGCCGCCGGCGGTCCTGCTCGTGCAGCGGACCGGAGGGTTCGGGCGGCTCCCCGAGGTCCGCCGTCCGCTCGCCGCCGGGCACCGGCGATCCGCGCCCCAGCAGGGTGCGCACCACCTCCCCGCGCTCGCCGGCCCGGGCCGCCTCCTCGACCAGCGCGATCGCCTGCGGGTAGCGCCGGGTCAGCCGCGGCATCATCCGCCCGCTCTCCCCGCGGGTGCCGCCGTACATCGCCCCGAGGATGCCGAGCTTGGCCTCGGCCCGGGTGGCGACGGTGCCGGCGTCGACCATGCCCTGGTAGAGGTCGGCCGCGCGTGCGGCCTCGGCCATCGCCAGGTCCCCGCTCATCGCGGCCAGCACCCGGGGCTCCAGCTGGGCGACGTCGGCGACGACGAACCGGTGGCCCTCGTCCGCGACCGCGGCGGGCCGGATCTGCACCGGCACGGAGAGCGCGCCTCCGCCGGTCGAGGACCACCGGCCGGTGACCACGCCGCCGGGCAGGAACCACGACCGGAAGCGGCCGTCGCGCACCCAGGTCTCCAGCCACGACCACCCGTTGGCCGTGAGCAGCCGGGAGAGCTTCTTGTACTCCAGCAGCGGCGGGACGACGGGGTGCTCGAGCTGGACGAGGGTCCACGAGCGCGTGTCCTCGACCGGGAGGCCGGCGGTCTGCAGCGCGCGCAGCACGTCGGCCGGGGAGTCCGGGTTGAGCGACGGCGCACCGAGGGCGGTCCGGATCTCGGCCGCCAGGCGCTCGAGGACGGCGGGCCGGTGCCCGGCGAGCGGCCGCGGGCCGAGCAGGTCGGTGAGCAGCCGCTCGTGCACGTCGGCCCGCCAGGGCAGCCCGGCGTGCGTCATCTCCGCGGCGACCAGCGCTCCGGAGGACTCGGCGGCCAGCAGCAGCTCCAGGCGGCGACGCTCCGGGGACGCGGCGAGGGTCGCCAGCTGGCGGTCGTGCTCGGCGACCGGGTCCAGCTCGTCGGCGGGGTCGGCCAGCGGGAAGAGCGCGGCGTCGGACGCGGTCACCGGCTGGAGCGCGTCCCACCCGCGCGTGGTGGCGGCGGCCAGCAGCCGCTGGTCGGCGAAGGGCGTGCGGCGCAGGAGGGCGTGCGTGAGTCGCAGGTCGGTGCACCGCGCCACCCGGACCCCCGAGGCGAGGAGCGCCGGGTACCAGCGGGTGGTGTCGTCCCACACCCAGCGCACCCCGGCGGCCTCGTGGGCCAGCACGAAGTCGGCGAGCCCGTCGGCGGCCAGCCGCGAGACGGTCGCCGGCCCGTGCGCCTCGACGTCGTCCCCGCGGCGCACGAGGACGATCCGGTTCACCGCCGCAGTGTCGCCGACGGCTCCGCCTCCCGCGCTGCCCGCCCGGCCGGTCGCGCGCAGACTGGCGGGCGTGACCCCGGCGTCGCGCGGCCTCGTCCGCCTGCTGAACACCGCCGGCGGGCGGGTGCTCTGCCTGGCCGGTGAGATCGACGCGGCGACGGTGGACTCGCACCTGCGGCGCTACGGCCGGGAGCCGATGCCGGTCGAGGTGATCGACGCCGGATCGGTCACCGGGCTCTCGGCACCGGCGCTGGACCTGGTGCTCGACCACCTCGACGCGGCTGCCCGCGCCGGGCGGCCGGTGCGGGTCCGCCGCTCCCCCGCCGTCGAGAGGCTGCTGGCGGGTGCCGAGCGCTAGCGTGCGCGCGTGCGCATGAAGCCGGGCCGCCCGGACCTCGGCCCGCGGGCCGCCCTCTTCGACGTCCCGGCGGCCGGTGGGGGTCCCGGCGTCACCTTCCTGGGCGTCTCCAGCCTGCTGTTCGACGACGGCGAGCACGCCGTCCTCACCGACGGCTTCTTCTCCCGTCCCTCCCTGCTGCGGGTCGGGCTGGGCCGGATCGCCCCCGACGCCGCCCGCATCGGCGCCGTCCTGGGCCGGCTCGGTCTGGACGACGAGGGCTCCCGGCTGCGGGCCGTCGTGCCCGTGCACACCCACTACGACCACGCCCTGGACTCCGCCGTGGTCGCGCGGCGGACCGGCGCGGCCCTCCTGGGCGGGGAGTCCGCGGCGAACGTCGGCCGCGGCGCCGGCCTGCCGGCGGACCGGATCCGCGTCGTCGGACCGGGCGCGCAGGTGGAGCTCGGCTCGTTCACCCTCACCTTCGTCGGGTCCGCGCACTGCCCGCCCGACCGCTATCCCGGCACCGTCGACCGGCCGGTCGTGCCCCCGGTCCGCGCGGGCGCCTACCGCTGCGGTGAGGCGTGGTCGGTCCTCGTCGCGCACGCCGGCGGGCGCACCGCGCTGGTCCAGGGCAGCGCGGGCTTCGTGCCCGGCGCCCTGGACGGGCTGCGCGCCGACGTCGCCTACCTCGGCGTCGGGCAGCTCGGCGTGCAGGACGAGAGCTACCTCCGCGGCTACTGGACCGAGACCGTCGCCGCGGTCGGCGCCCGGGACGTGGTGCTGATCCACTGGGACGACTTCTTCCGGCCCCTCGACCGGCCGCTGCGCGCGCTGCCGTACGCCGGCGACGACCTCGACGTCACCCTCCGCGTGCTCGGGCAGCTGGCCGCGGAGCAGCAGGTGGGGCTGCACCTGCCGACGGTCTGGCGGCGCGAGGACCCCTGGAGCCTGCGGAGCTGAGGGGACGGCGCGCCGAGGGGGGAATGAACCGGCACCTCGATGGTATTTGCAACTGGTGAGAGGGCCAACGGCGGTCGCTCGACACCGCTGCTCCCCCTGAGAGGCCCCCGTGACAGTCACCGCGCCCGCACCCGCCCCGGTCGAGGCCTCCCCGCGCCCACCCCGCACCGCAGCCCTGGCACTGATGCTGGGTGCCTTCGTCGCGCTGGGCCCGCTCACCATCGACATGTACCTGCCGGCGCTGCCGGAGATCCGGGCCGACCTCGCGACGACGTCGGCGACCGTGCAGCTCACCCTCACCGGGACCCTCGTCGGCCTGGCCTTGGGACAGCTGGTGATCGGCCCGCTGTCCGACGCGTTCGGCCGCAAGCGGCCGCTGCTCGCGGGCGCCGCGCTGCACGTGGTCGCCTCGCTGCTCGTGCTGGTCGCCCCCACCATCGGCGCCCTCGGTGCCCTCCGGGTGCTGCAGGGCGTGGGCACCGCGGCCGCCAGCGTGGTGGCGCTGGCCATCGTGCGGGACCTCTTCGAGGGCCGCGCCGCCGCCACGATGCTCTCCCGGCTGTTCCTCGTCATGGGCGTCGCCCCGGTGCTCGCACCGACGCTGGGCGGTGAGGTCCTGCGGTTCACCTCGTGGCGCGGGGTGTTCGCCGGGCTCGCCCTCTACGGCGTGGCCGTGCTCGTCGTCGGCAGCCTCGCCCTGCGCGAGACCCTGCCGGCCGAGCGCCGCCGCGGCTTCGGCGTCGGCAGCACCCTGCGCACCTACCGGATGCTGCTCCGCGACCGCACCTACGTCGGCCTGATCCTCTCCGCCGGGCTCACCATGGCTGCGCTGTTCGCCTACGTCTCGGGCTCCTCGTTCGTCTACCAGCGCGAGTTCGGCCTCGACGAGCAGCAGTTCGGCATGCTCTTCGGGGCCGGCGCGGTCTGGCTGATCGCGGCCACCCAGCTCAACCCGGTGCTGCTGCGCCGCTGGTCGCCGGCGCAGATCCTGGTCACCGCCACCGTGGGCGGCACCGCGGCGGGCGCCGTGCTGCTCGGGATCGCCGCGGCCGGGTTCGGCGGCCTCTTCGGCGTGGCCGTCCCGCTGTGGGCGGTGCTCTTCGCCACCGGGCTCGCGCTGCCCAACGGCCCGGCGCTGGCGCTGTCCGGCTACGGGGAGTCCGCGGGCTCGGCCGCGGCGCTGCTGGGGGCCGTCCAGTTCGGCGTCGGTGCCGCGATCTCCCCGCTGGTCGGGATCCTCGGCAACGACGCCGTGGCGATGTCGACGGCGATCGTGGGCTCCCTGGCCCTCGCCGTCCTCGTGCTCCTCGCGATCCGGCCCTGGCGGCTGCCCGACCCGCAGGACGACGTCGCCCCGGCCCTCGCGCACTGAGCCCGCGGGGCCCGCCGCCTACGGTGGGCCCCGTGGAGGTCTGGTTCAACCCCTCGTGCTCGAAGTGCCGCACCGCCCGGGACGAGCTGTCCGGCGCCGGGGCGGACGTCACCCTGCGCCGCTACCTCGACGAACCGCCGAGCGAGGCGGAGCTGCGGGCGGCGCTGACCGCGCTGCGCCTGCAGCCCTGGGACATCACCCGGCTGTCGGAGCCGCTGGCCCGCGAGCTCGGGCTGCGGGACCTGCCGCACGACCCCGACGCGTGGATCGCGGTGCTGGCCGAGCACCCGCAGCTGATCCAGCGCCCGATCGTGCTCGCCGACGACGGCCGGGCCTGGGTCGCCCGCGACGGCGAGACCCTGGCCGAGGTCGTCGCCGCGGCCAGGGGCTGACCGCCCCCGCCGATTACGCCCGGCCTGCCCGGGGGTAGGGCTCCCGGGTGACCAAGGAGATCGACCCCCGGGATCCGGACACCCTCTACGCCGAGGGCCCGGTGGCCGCGGAGCCGCCGGACGACGACCTGCCCGAGACCTCGCCGCTGCCCGACTCCGGCGGGACCGGCCCGGGCCCGGACGACCTGGACAGGCTGCTCTGACCGCCGACGGCGGCCGGCCCCGCGGGGGTCAGCGGTAGTTCACGTGCGGGTGGTCCATGTGGTTGGCCGTGGCGCTGCCCCGGTTCTCCATGGCCTTCCAGCTGCCGTTCGCCGAGGACAGCATCCGCTGCTGCCAGATGATGTAGTCCACGCCGAGCTCGTCCCAGTGGGCGCGGTGGTAGGCGACGATCGCGTCGCCGAGGGCGCTGTCGCTCATGACCATGTAGTCCAGCGCGTTGCCCGAGGGGTGCCCGCCGGGGTCGGCCGCGCTGGCCCGCGTGCCGCCGAGGGTGATGCTGTCGGCGCCGGGCACGTTGCTCACGACGGCGTTCGCGGCCGCCTGCACCCGTGCGGACACCGGGCCGGCGCTGTTGCTGATCCTGGCGATGACGTCGACGGCGGTCGAGGCAGCGGCGGCGGCGACGCCCCCGGCCGACTTCTCGACCGCGGACTGCTGCTTCTCGGCCTCGGCTGCCGCCGCGGCGGCGGCCGCCTCGGCCTCCGCGCGGATCTTGGCCTCCTCCTCGGCCTTGCGCCGGTCGAGCTCGGCCTGGTCCGCGGCGGCCTGCGCCTGCTGGGCCTGGGTCTCCTCGGCCTGCCGGCTGCTGCGGCTGGCGGTGAGCTGCTCCAGCGACTCCAGGTCCTGGGTGGTCACGTCGATCGGGGCGGACTGGGCGCTGAGGCCGAGCTCCTGCGCGACGCTGACCGACTGGGAGGCGCCGGCCTCGGCCTGGGCGGCCGGCTCGACGCCGATCAGCACGTTGACCAGGACGGCGCCGGCGGCGGCGACCCCGAGGTAGAGGCCGGGACGGCGCCCGGGGGTGGGCGGGGTGAGCGATCGGGTGCTGCGGCCGGACGTGGTGGTGCGGGGGTTCATGGGGTGCTGGTGCTCCGTGTCGTGCGAGCCGCGGGGCCCCTCGGAGGAGCGCGGCGGCGGCGGGTGTGCGGGCATCGGCGGCCGGGCCGGGCGGATCGCGGGGCACCTGGGAAGCGGCGAGGAGCCGGTCGAGCGGTGGTGCTCGGGGCGGTGCGCCCGTGGGTCCGCGGCGTCAGGGACGGCCGCGCGGGGTCACATCCGGGCGCGCACCCGGGTCGAGCGGGAGGTGGGGCTGGGTCGAGCGTTGGTGCACGGGCACGCCATGCGGCGGCTCTCCGTTCTTCCGTTGCCGCCTACCGAGTTAGCTGACGGATTCGGGCTCAGAAGTAGCCCTACCGCCCCGGGCTGGCGCCCCGGGCGGATTCACCCCAGTACTGCGATGGGTCCCCGGCTCCCCCGCGGTCCGAGGACCACGGGCGACTCGGCGGCGTCCGCTCGGACTCCCCGGACGGGGACGAAACGACCGATCGGACCGAGCCACGGTAGCCGTCGTTATGGAGTCGTGACAACGCGAAGCCCGGATTTCGTCGGCGTGACACGCGTCGCGGCGTTTCGGGGAATGCCCTGCGGTGTATGCGGCACTCCCGCCGCTCCGCCGATCCGGGGGTGGACCGTCGCAGGTCAGGCCCACGCATGACCCCTCCGGCGGATGCGGTACAGGTCACTTCCGGAAATGGCTCAAGCAATCGCCCCGTGCGCTCGATGGGGTGACTGTGACCAGCGTTGCCGAGCGACCGGACGAGGAGTGCGCACCCCCTGCGCACCCGTCCCTCGACGGCGACCCCGCCCGCCTGTGGGCGGCAGTCGCCGATCTGACCGCCGACGTGGCCGACCTGGAGATCCTCTCCCGCTTCGAGCGGGACGACGTCGAGCCGCTCGCCGAGCGCGCCGTCTCCGCGGCCCGCGAGCTCGGTCTCGTCGAGCTCGAGCTGCGCGCCACGCTGGTGCAGGCCGACCTCGAGCGGAAGCGCGGCAACGTGGCGGAGGCCGGTCGTCGTGCGCAGGACGTGCTCCGCTGGGCCGGGGAGAACGACGCTCGGCACCTCGAGGCCCGCGCCCACTTCCTGCTGGCGGGCGCCTTCCAGGAGCTCGGCGACCTCTCGCGCGCCCTCGAGCACGCCGTCCGCTCCGCGGAGCTCCTCGACGACGACGCCCGGCCCGAGCTCCGGGTGGACCACCACGCCCGGCTGGCCGACTGCCTGGGCCTCAACGGCGATCTCGCCGCTCGTGAGCGCTACGACCACGTGCTCGCCCTCGCCGAGGACCTCGGCGACGTCGAGCGCCAGGTGCTCGTCCTGAACAACCGCGCCTACTGCGAGACGATCTGCGGCCACTACGACGAGGCCCTGGTCTGGACGACGCGGCTCCAGGCCGTCTCCGCGCGGCACGGGATCCCCCTCCGCGTCGGACGGCTCGACACCCTCGGCCGGGTGCTCATGGAGCTCGACCGGCTGGAGGAGGCCGAGGCGGCGATGCTGCCCGGGCTCCACCCGGAGGTGCTCGACGCCTCGCTGGACGGCGACGGCGGCGCGGACTTCCTGCTCACCCTGGCCGAGCTCCGCCGCCGTCGCGGGCACCTCGACCAGGCGCAGGAGGTCCTCGACGAGTGCGTCCGCCGGTGCGATCGGTACGGGCTGAACTCGATCCGGGTGCGGGCGTGGCGCGAGCAGGCCGAGCTGCACGCCGCGGGCGACCGGTACCGGGAGGCCTTCGAGGCGCACAAGCTGTACGCCGCCGCGCTGGTGGACCTCCAGTCCACCGAGCGCGACGCCCGGGCCAGGGCCCTGCAGGCCATGTACGAGACGGCCGAGGCGCGCCAGCAGACCCTGCGGTACCGCGAGCTGTCCCTGCGCGACCCGCTCACCGGGCTGTACAACCGCCGGTTCGTCGACGACGAGCTGCCGCGCCTGCTGGCCGAGCCCGCGGCCGCCGAGGGCGCCGTCACCATCGCGCTGCTGGACCTCGACCACTTCAAGCGGATCAACGACGAGTGCTCGCACGAGACCGGGGACGAGGTGCTGCGCACCGTCGCCGCGCTCCTGGAGGAGGTGGGCCCGCCCAGCGGCGCGACCGCCCGCACCAGCGGCTCCTTCGTCGCCCGCCTCGGCGGCGAGGAGTTCCTGCTCGTGCTCGTCGGCCTGTCCCCCACCGAGGCGGCCGCGCACCTCGAGGAGGTCCGGGTCGCCCTGGGCACCCACCCGTGGTCGGCGATGACCCACGACCTGCCGGTGACGGTGAGCATCGGCGCCGCCAGCACCGAGAGCCTGGTCTCCCCCACGCCGTCGGACATGCTCGCGCGCGCCGACGCCCGCCTCTACACCGCCAAGCGGCAGGGCCGCGACCGGGTGGTCAGCGAAGCCGGCTGACCCCGGTCAGGACGGCTGGACGCCGAAGACGTCCGCCAGCCGCTCGATCTTGCGGGCCCGGCCCAGCCGGGGCAGGTCGCTGCCGTCGCGGATGACCTGCCCGCGTGCGTCGAAGTCGGCGAGGAAGTCCCGGGCCCACGCCACGTCCGACGGCGTCGGGCTGATGACCTCGTTGATCACCGGCAGCTGGTCCATGTCCAGGCACAGCTTCCCGGTGAGACCGAGGGAGACGGTGACGGCGGTCTGCTCGCGCAGCACCGGGTGGCTGCTGCTCACCGTGGGCCCGTCGATCGGCCCGGGGAGGCCGCCGATCCGGCTGGCAACCACCAGACGGGACCTCGGGTAGGCCATCGCCAGGTCGTCGGCGCTGGTGCCGGTGTCGCGGCGGTAGTCACCGCTGCCGAAGGCCAGCCGGGAGGCGCCCCGGGCCCGGGCGATGTTCACCGACTCCTCGATGCCCAGCGCCGACTCGACCAGCGCCAGCACCGGGGCGGCGCCCCCGAGCCGGTCGAAGGTCTCGGTGACGTGCTCGGCCGCCTCGGTCTTGGCGAGCATCACGCCGAGCAGGCCCGGCACGCCGGCCAGCTGCGCGACGTCGTCGGCCCAGAAGGGGCTGGCGTGGTCGTTGATCCGCACCCACGCCGTGCGGTCGCCCTGGGCCAGCCACCGCAGGACGCCCTCGCGGGCCTCGTCCTTGTGCGCCGGGTCCACGGCGTCCTCGATGTCCAGCACGATCTGGTCGGCCCGCGACTCGTGCGCGACGTCGAAGAGCTCCGTGCGCGCGCCGTTGACCAGCAACCAGGACCGGGCGTCGTCGGGCCCGATCGTCCTCCGTCTCGCCATGCGCCCATCCTGCCCGGCTGGGCTGCGCCCGCCCACCGCACCGCCCCGGCACGGGGCGTCGGCTTCCGGTCAGCGGGAACGCGGGATCAGGTGGTCGAGCGACACCGGGTCCACGAGGACGCCGACCGGCGTGCGCACCCACCAGGCGCCGGTCGCCCGGCGCTCCTCGCGGGTGGTGAAGCGGTAGCGGTAGAGGCGCACCCGCACGTACCGCGGTGGCGCCCCGGGCGGGAACGGCGAGGAGCGCAGCAGCCGCAGCGTCGCCCGGTCGCCCTCGAGCAGGAGCCGCAGGAACTCCGGGAGCCAGCGCCCGCCGTAGCGGGGGTCGATGCCGACGAACCACATCATCCAGTCCAGCCGCAGGTGGTACGGGGCGTACTGCGGCGGCCGGCGGTGCACGTCGCCGGGTTTCCCGCGGAACTCGTACTCCTGCCAGGCGGCGTCCGGGCCCGCGACCGGGTCGTCGGTCCCCTCGACCACGGCCTCGTGCCGGACGCGGGTCACCGAACCGAAGGCGCCGTAGGTGTTGACCAGGCGGAGCGGGTCGAAGCTGGCGTTCATCACCTGGCGCCGGGAGAAGAGGTTGCGGGCTGGTCGCCAGCTGAGCACGAGCAACCCCGCGGTGACGACGACGACCAGCACCTGGTGCCAGAGCGGCGAGGCGAGCTCCGCCGGCCGCTGCACGGGCAGCACCGCCTCCCACACCCGCCCGTCGACGACGGAGGTGGCGAGCACGAGCGTCAGCCAGTTCAGCCAGGCGAAGTTGCCGCTGATCACCAGGTAGCCCTGGGTCACGATCACCACCACCGCGGCGACGGTGGCGACCGGCTGCGGCATCAGCAGCCCCCAGACGACGACGAGCTGGGTGGCGTGGTTGGCCAGCGCCTCGACCCGGTGCAGCCGGGGGCTCAGCGAGTGGAACCAGCGGCTGGCCGGGTTGGGCATCGGCTGGGTCTCGTGGTGGAACTGCAGGCAGGTCAGGTCGCGCCAGCAGTCGTCCCCGCGGAGCTTGATCAGGCCGGCCCCGAACTCCAGGCGGAAGAGCAGCCAGCGCAGCAGCCACAGGACCAGCACCGGCGGGGCGACGTCGGCCGGGCCCAGCCAGATCGCCAGGAACCCGGCCTCGACCAGCAGCGACTCCCAGCCGAAGCCCCACCAGGTCTGGCCGACGTTCACGATGGACAGGTACAGCGCCCACAGCACCGCCCAGAGCACCATCCACGCCCAGAGCGGCAGCCGGTCGGCGACGCCCACGAGTGCAGCCGCGGAGAGCGCGATGCCGACCCAGCAGACGGCGGCGAAGAAGCGGTCCGACCAGGGCAGGTGGAACAGGCTCGGCGAGCGGCGGAACGGCGTGCGCGCCAGGTACGCCGGCACCGGCAGCATGCCGCCGGTGCCGATCAGCGGCCGGAACTGCCGCAGCGCCGCGACGAACGCGACCAGGTAGACCAGCGCGAGGCCGCGGGTGAGCACCAGCCGGCTCGCCCAGTACCCGGGGTCCGAGAGCCAGTCCACGTTCGCCTCCCCCTCGTGCGGCGCCGCCTGCCCGGTTCCCCGGTGCACCGGTCGCCATGCCTCATCCGGCAGGCCCGCTGCTGACCGTTCCACCGCTGTCGTCAAGAGTCCGCTGACATCTGTGGAAGGGCCGCTGAGCTGGGGATTCGCGCTGCGGAGGCCATCGAGAGCGGCCAGTATCCGTACATGCGTTCGAACACGTTAGCGGCTCTGGAGGCGGCTCTCGACGAGCTGTCCGCCGAGCGGTTGGACGGCATGTTCGGACCGCAGCTGCTGGAGCGGCTGGGTGATCTGCTGACGGCGCAGAACCGGCTGGCCGCTGAGGTCGCGCGCACGGTTCGCCAGTGCGAGCTGGCCGGGGCGGCGGACGTCGACGGCAAGGCGTCGATGGCGGCCTGGCTGCGCGGGCACGCCCGGTTCTCGGCTGCGGCGGCGAACAGGGTGGTCGTCGCGGGCCGGACGATGGAGCAGTTGCCGGTCCTTGCAGCAGCAGCCGCCGCCGGTGAGGTGAGCGCCGAAGCGGTGTCCGCCGTCGCGCCGGTTGCGTCGGCGGAGAACGTAGCTGCGGCTGACGCGTCGGGTATCGACCTGGCCGACATCGACCAGCTCCTCACCGACGTCGCCCGCAACCAGTTCCACCCCGTCCTCCGCCGGGCGGTCGCCCACTACCTGGACCGGCTGGACCCCGACGGCACCGAGCCTGACCCCACCGACCAGCGGTCGCTGACCTGGTCGAAGCACGCCGACGGCAGCGTGACCGGTCGCCTGGAGCTGGACCCGGTCGGTGCGGAGAAGGCGATGGCGGCGGTCGAGTCGATCGTGCAGGCATCCCGCCCCGCCGGTGACACCCGCACCCGAGCCCAGCAGCAGGGCGACGCCTTCGTGCAGCTGTGCGACAACTCCTTCGCCGCCGGTCGACTGCCGGTCCTCCGGACTCAGAAGCCGCACGTCGTGGTCACCATCCCCATCGAGGACCTCGTGGACCCCTCCACCGGCCAGGGCGCCGCCGATCTCGGGTTCGGCGCCACGATCTCCGCCGCCCGCGCCCGCTGGCTCGCCTGCGACGGCAACGTCACCCGCATCGTCATCGGCCCCGAAGGCCAGCCCCTCGACCTCGGCCGCAGCCACCGGGTGGTGCCCCACCACCTGCGCCGGGCGGTCGAGGCCCGCGACGGGGGCTGCATCTTCGCCGGCTGCGACGCCCCCAGCCACTGGTGCGACGTCCACCATTCGGCCATCCCCAGGGGCCCGCGGCGAGCTGGCGAGTCGTGGGGAGGGGGTGGTCCTTCTGCACACCAAGGTCCACCACGGGTTCCGGGTGGAACGACAACCCGATGGCCGATGGCGCACCTGGCGACCTGACGGCACCGAGATCCTGCTCCTCCACCGCGTCGTCGACGGGACCGCGAGCCCGCGGGCGGGCTGACGACCCGCGACGGTCGGTGCCGGCTGCCACGATGGCCGGGTGCTGCTCGCCGAGGTCGTCGCCGCGTCCACCGAGGTCGCGGCCGTCCGCGGGCGGACGGCGAAGGCCGCCCTCATCGCCGACGCCCTCCGCCGGGCCGACGCTGACGAGGTCCCGGCGGTCACCGCCTGGCTCTCCGGCGAGCCCCTGCAGCGGCGGCTGGGGGTCGGCTGGCGCTCGCTGGCCGCGCTCACCGGCGGGACCGCCGCGCAGCCGTCGCTGTCCGTCGAGGCGGTGGACACCGTTTTCGCCGAGCTCGCCGCCACTGCCGGTCCCGGGTCCGCCGCGAGGCGGGAGGAGCTGCTGCGCGGCGTGCTGTCCACCGCCACCGCCGAGGAGCAGCGCTTCCTGGTCCGCCTGGTCACCGGCGAGCTCCGCCAGGGGGCGCTCGAGGGTGTCGTGCTCGAAGCCGTGGCCGCGGCCTCCGGCGTCCCTGCGGCCGACGTCCGTCGCGCCTTCATGCTGTCGGGGAGCCTGCCGGCCACCGCCGCCACCGCGCTCGCCGGTGGCTCCGCCGCGCTCGCCGCCGTCGGGCTGGAGGTGGGGCGGCCCGTGCGGCCCATGCTGGCCAGCCCCGGCTCCTCGCTCGACGCCGCGCTGACCGACCTCGGCCCCGACGTCACCGTGGAGTTCAAGCTCGACGGGGCCCGCATCCAGGTGCACCGGGACCGCGACGACGTGCGGGTCTGGACCCGGACGCTGCGCGAGGTGACCGCCGGCGTCCCCGAGCTGGTGGAGCGGGTTCGAGCGCTCCCCTGCCGCACCGCCGTCCTCGACGGCGAGACGCTCGCCCTGGACGACGACGGCCGGCCGCGGGCGTTCCAGGACACGATGAGCCGCTTCGGCAGCGACGCGGCTGACGCGGGGGTGCTGCTGAGCCCGTTCTTCTTCGACCTGCTGCACCTCGACGGCCGCGACCTGCTCGACGAGCCGCTGCACGTGCGCCTCGACGCCCTCGCCGGGTTGCTGGCCGACGACGCGCACGCCCCGCTGCGCATGCCCGGTGCCCGCCGGCCGGACGCCGAGCGGGCCACCCAGGTGCTCGACGACGCGCTCGACGGCGGGCACGAGGGCGTCGTCGTCAAGGACCTCGCCGCGCCCTACGCCGCCGGCCGGCGCGGCAAGGCCTGGCAGAAGGTCAAGCCGGTGCACACCCTCGACCTCGTCGTCCTCGGCGCGGAGTGGGGCTACGGCCGGCGCACCGGGAAGCTCTCCAACATCCACCTCGGCGCCCGCGACCCCGAGGGCGGCGAGCCGGTGATGGTCGGCAAGACGTTCAAGGGCATGACCGACGAGCTGCTGGACTGGCAGACCGCCACGTTCCCCGCGCACGCGCGGGAGGAGGCGCCGTGGGGCGTGCTCCTACAGCCCGGACTCGTGGTCGAGATCGCCGTGGACGGCGCGCAGCGCAGCCCCCGCTATCCCGGCGGCGTCGCGCTGCGGTTCGCGCGGGTGCTGCGCTACCGGCCGGACAAGACGCCGGCCGAGGCCGACACGCTCGAGGCGGTGCGGGCGCTGCTGGCCGGCGCGCCCTAGGCCGTCGCGGCCGTCACGCGCGGCGCGACCTCGGTGCCCAGCAGCTCGATGCCGCGCATCAGGTCGGCGTGCGCCAGGCGCGGGTTGGTCATCTGCAACGCCACCCGGTCCACGCCGCCGAGCTGCTCGCCGATCCGCACCAGCTTCTCGGCCACCGTCTCCGGGTCACCCATGAAGAAGGCGCCGTCGGGACCGCTGGTGGCGTCGAACTGGGCCCGGGACGGCGGGGCGAAGCCGCGCTCGCGGGAGACCTTCGTGAACATCTCGTGCCAGCCGGGGTAGATGGTGTCGGCCGCGGCCTGGGTGCTCTCTGCGACGAACCCGAACACGTGCAGCCCCACCTGCAGCTTCTCCGGCGCGTGGCCGGCGTGCGCCCCGGCGCGGCGGTAGAGGTCGATCAGCGGCGCGAACTGCCGGGGCTCCCCGCCGATGATCGCGACCATCAGCGGCAGGCCCAGCAGCCCGGCCCGCGCGAAGGACTCCGGCGTCCCGCCGACGCCGACCCAGATCGGCAGCGGGTCCTGCAGCGGCCGCGGGTAGATGCCCTGGCCGGTGAGCGGCGGCCGGTGGTTGCCCGACCAGGTGACGTGCTCGGACTCCCGGATCCGCAGCAGCAGGTCCAGCTTCTCGGCGAACAGCTCGTCGTAGTCGCCCAGGCTCAGCCCGAACAGCGGGAACGCCTCGGTGAACGAGCCGCGGCCGACGACGAGGTCGATCCGGCCCTTGGAGATCAGGTCGAGGGTGGCGAACTGCTGGAACACCCGCACCGGGTCCGCCGCGCTGAGGACGGCGACGGCGCTGCCCAGCCGGATGCGCGAGGTGCGCGCCGCGGCGGCGGCGAGGATCACCGGCGGGGCGGAGTCGTAGTACTCGCTGCGGTGGTGCTCGCCGATGCCGAAGGAGTAGAGCCCCACCCGGTCGGCGAGCTCGATCTCCTCCAGCAGGTCGCTCATGCGCTCCTCGGGCCCGATCTGCCGACCGGAGACCGGGTCGGTCACCGCCGCCACGAAGCTGTCGACGCCGAGGTGCATGACATCCCTCCCAGGGTCCGCTGACGACGCCGTCCGGACCGACGGCGACCGCGTAGGTCGTTCAACATTCAACCACCGGCCCTGCTTCCGGGCCCGGTGCGGCGGCTCAGCGCTCGGTGACCTCGTAGGTGTGCCCGGCGGCGCGGAGCCGCTCGACGAGCACCTCGCCCATCGCCGTCGCCGGGGTGAGCGAACCGGCCGCCGCGGGCAGCCGGTCGCCGTCCAGGGCCAGTGCGAGCGCGGCCTCCCCGAGCATGACGGCGGTCGCGGCGTAGCCGGGATCCCCCTTCCCCGCGGCGGTGGCCCGGTAGCGACGGCCGCTCTCGGTGGTCGCGTCGACCGCCATGCGGAACCAGCCCTTCTCCCGCGCCTCCGCGCCGGGGCCGGTGCCCGGGGCCGGGAGCACGCGGTCCAGCAGCGCTCGGGTCGGCCCGAAGCCCATGGCCGCCATGGCCCCGGCCAGACCGGCGGTGATCCCGGTCGCGGTCACCGCGCCCAGCGGTCCGCGCCCGGCGCCCATGACCTCGCCGTAGCTGAGCTCGCGGCCGTAGGCCCAGTCCTGCAGCGCGTTGCTGCGCCGGACGATGCGGGTGTTGAACGAGGCCATGACGAAGGGCGCCGTCCACCGGCCGTCGGCGGTGCGCGCCGGGGGCCCGGCGTCCCGCGGCTGCCGGGTGCGCGGCTCGGCCGGGCGGTCGGGGCTGAGCGCGAACGGGTCGCCCAGCACGCGGCGCAGCGCCGGGTCCGCCGTCACGGCCTCCATCTGCGCCCGCATCGAGTCGATCGTCCCGCCGCTGAAGCCGCCGCGGGCCGTCGCCACGAGCTGCACGTCGCGCAGGCCGCCCGCGCCGTCGGCCGCCGCCTGCCGGGCCAGGAGGAAGGTGCTCAGGTCCGAGGGGATGGAGTCGTAGCCGCAGGCGTGCACGATCCGGGCACCGGTCTCCCGGGCCACCGCGTCGCAGCGCTCGATCGCGTCGCGGACGAAGAGCACCTCGCCGGTGAGGTCGGCGTAGTGCGTGCCGGCGCGGGCGCACGCCTCGACCACGGGCAGCCCGTACCGGGCGTAGGGGCCCACGGTCGTGGCCAGGACGCGGGTGCTCTCCGCGAGCGCCCGGAGCGACGCCGCGTCGCCGGAGTCGGCCTCGACGAGGGCCCAGTCCCGCGCGGCCGCGGGAAGACCGGCCCGCACCTCCTCCAGCCGGGAGCGGGACCGCCCGGCCAGCGCGATCCGGAGCCCGTCCGGGGCGGAACCGGCCAGGTAGTCGGCGAGGAGCCGCCCGACGAAGCCGGTGGCTCCGTAGACGACCAGGTCGTGGGTGCGTGCACCGTCGGCTGCCATGCGGCCATCCTGACCGGTCCCGCGCGGACCGGCTGACGGAGGGCCCAGGTCACGGGCAGGTCACGGTCGGCCACGGGGGTCACTCGGCACCCAGGAGTGCACAAGTCAGGGGTCGTTCCTGCCGATTGATGGCGCATGGCAGCTCGGCTCGCAACGGTGCGGTCCTCGGCGCGGCGGCAGTTCGCCCCCGAGCAGGCGACGTCGCCCTGGTGGCGCGACGCGGTCGTCTACCAGGTCTACCTGCGCTCGTTCGCCGACGGGAACGGCGACGGCATCGGTGACCTGGCCGGCCTGCGCGCCCGCCTGCCGTACCTGAACTGGCTGGGCGTGGACGCCCTCTGGATCAACCCGCACTACCCCTCGGGTGGCGCGGACGGCGGCTACGACATCAGCGACTACCGCGCCGTCGACCCCGAGTACGGCGACGTCTCCGACCTCGAGGCCCTCGTCGACGACGCCCGCGCGCTCGGGCTGCGCGTGCTGCTCGACGTCGTCCCCAACCACACCTCCGACCAGCACCCCTGGTTCCAGGCGGCGCTGGCCGACCCCGACTCCCCCGAGGCGGCGCGCTACCACTTCGCGCCGGCGTCGGAGGAGCCGCCGAACAACTGGCGCTCGCTGTTCGGCGGGCCGGCCTGGTCCCGCACCCCGGACGGCCGCTGGTACCTGCACCTGTTCGCCCCGGAGCAGCCCGACCTCAACTGGCGCGACCCCGCCGTGGCCGAGGACTTCGAGCGCACGCTGCGCTTCTGGCTCGACCGCGGGGTGAGCGGCTTCCGCGTCGACGTCGCCTACGGCCTGTTCAAGGACGCCGACCTGCGCGACAACCCGGGCGCCTACTCCCCCACCCTGTTCGGCCACGGACCCGAGCAGGCCATGACGTGGAATCAGCCCGAGGTGCACGACGTGTGGCGCCGCTGGCACTCGGTCTGCGACGAGTACCCGGACACCATGCTCGTCGGCGAGGTCTGCCTGGCCGACCCCGAGGAGATCGCGCTCTACTCCCGGCCCGACGAGCTGCACCAGTCCTTCTCCTTCCGGCTGCTGAAGTCCGGCTGGTCGGCCGAGTCGTTCGCCGACGGCGTCCGCAGCGCGCTGGACGCCTTCGGCAAGGTCGGCGCCCCGGTGTCCTGGGTGCTCGGCAACCACGACAAGGACCGTCAGGTCACCCGCTTCGGCGGCGGCGAGGTCGGCGACGCCCGCGCCCGCGCGGCCGCGCTGCTGACCCTGAGCCTCCCCGGCTCGGCCTACATCTACGCCGGCGACGAGCTCGGCCTGCCGCAGGCCTCCGTTCCCGACGAGGCCAAGAAGGACCCGATCTTCTTCCGCAGCGGTGGCGAGCGCAGCGGCCGGGACGGCTGCCGCGTGCCGATGCCGTGGAACGCCACCCCCGGCGTGGGCTTCTCCCCCCGCGGCTCGGCCAAGCCGTGGCTGCCGATCCCGGCGGAGTGGCGGCGCTACGCCGTCTCCCGCCAGACCCGCGACGACAGCTCGATGCTGCACCTCTACCGCCGGGCGCTCGCCGTCCGCGCGGAGCACCCGGCGCTGGGTTCCGGTGAGGCGACGGTGAGCCGTCGCGGTGAGGTGCTGACCGTGCGCAGCACCGCCGAGGGCCGTTCGGTGCGGTGCGTCGTCAACATGGGCGACCACACGGTCCTGGTGCGGACGGCGGGCACGGTGCTGCTGTCCTCGGCACCGCAGGTGTCGCACACCTCCGGCCGCTCGCTGGCCCTGCCGGCGAACACCGCCGTCTGGATCGCGGAGGACTGACCCTCAGGCGCTGATCTCCTCGTGCGTGTTCACCCCGGGGATGCGGCGCACCGAGCCCCAGCCGAACCGAGCCCAGACGACGAGCAGGGCGGCCCCGGCGACGGCGCCGAGGCTGTCGCGGACGAGATCGCCGTTGGTGTCGTCGTTGCCCTCCGACAGGTTCGTGCCGAGCCACGCGTCGGACCGCCACTCGTAGATCTCCCACAGGGCGCCGACCGTGATGCCCAGGGCCGCGGTGACGACGGCGATGCCCACGTAGTGCCGCAGGTGCGTCTCCTGCCGCGGATCGGGGACGACGTCGAGCCGGGCGAGCGCGATGTAGACGACGGGCGCGGTGAGCATCGGCAGCGTGACGTGCACCAGGTCGTCGAAGCGGACGAACCGGTCGTAGAGACCCCACACCTCGCCGAAGCCCTGCAGCGCCATGGCCGCGGTGACCGACAGGTCGTAGACGCGGGGCAGGTTCACCGCGCGGGCGGCGAGGGTCACCGCCGCCATGACGGCGAGGACCGCGGCCGACCCGCCGTCGCCGGCGAAGGCGTAC
This sequence comes from Blastococcus sp. TBT05-19, assembly GCF_003319095.1. Classification (GTDB taxonomy): domain Bacteria; phylum Actinomycetota; class Actinomycetes; order Mycobacteriales; family Geodermatophilaceae; genus Blastococcus. Next base: position 297,813 of record NZ_QOHI01000004.1, read on the forward strand.
CAGAGCGCTCCGCCGATCAGCAGCACCCGCAGGACGTCGATGCCGTCCCGGACGACGGGCGACCAGTCCCCCAGCAGCAGTCGGCGCGCGTCCACGGCCGACGGCTACCCCCGGGGACCCGTCCGGCAATCCGTCGTCGTCGACACATCCGGACGGCGAACCGGATCCGAAGACCTGGACGACGGGGACGCCAGGGCTTGCCCCTGCCCCGTCGGCAGGGATCAATGGACACGCACGTGGACGGCGGCCCCGAGCCGCCCCCGCACCGACCCGCGGTCGACGTCGACCGGTCCGGACCTGGAGGGGGTGGTCGTGGTGACCGCGTCCGCCGCTCGCGACCTCGACGACGCCGTCGCCCGCATCGCCGGCTCCGCGCTGCGTCCGGGCCCGGTGGGCCGCGTCGGCCTGGAGCTGGAGAACCACCTCGTCGACCTGGCCGATCCCGGGGCGCCCGTGGACTGGCACCGGCTCACCCGGTCCGCCGCCGGCTGCGGGCCGCTGCCCGGGGGCAGCCGGATCACCTTCGAGCCCGGCGGCCAGGTCGAGCTGTCCGCACCGCCGGCGGACGACGTCGCCGCGGCGGTCCTGGGGTTGCGCGCCGACCAGGCAACGCTGGGCGCGGCGCTGGCCGCCGACGGCCTGGGCCTGGTCCTGCTCGGCGCCGATCCGCTGCGGCCGGCCCGCCGGCTGAACGGCGCCGCCCGATACGCCGCCATGGAGGCGCACTTCGCCGCGGTGGGCTGCGCCGACGCGGGCGCCCGCATGATGACCTCGACCGCCGCGCTGCAGGTGAACCTGGATGCGGGTCCGGCCGCCGACTGGTCGTCCCGGCTGGCCCTCGCCCACCGGCTCGGGCCGGTGCTGGTGGCCGTCTCGGCCTGCTCGCCGCTGCTGGCCGGCCGCGCCGTCGGGTGGCGGTCCTCCCGCCAGCAGATCTGGGGCGAGCTGGACTCCGCCCGCTGCGGTCCGTTGCTGACCGGCGACGACCCGGCGGCGGAGTGGGCGGCCTACGCCCTCGCCGCGCCGGTGATGCTCGTCCGCGACCCGGTCAGCGGCGCCGCCGAACCGGTGCGCGGGCGGGTGCCGCTGGCCGACTGGGTGACCGGCGAGACCCGGCTGGGCGACCGCACGGCCACCGACGCCGACGTCGACTACCACCTGACCACGCTCTTCCCACCGGTCCGCCCCCGCGGCTACCTGGAGATCCGCTACCTGGACGCGGCCCCCGAGCCGTGGTGGCCGGCGCTGGCCGCGGTCACCGCGACCCTGCTGGACGACCCGGTCGCCGCCGACCGGGCCGCCGACGCGTGCACCCCCGTCGCGGACCGCTGGAGCGACGCCGCCCGGTTCGGGCTGGCCGACGCCGCCCTGCGGACCGCGGCCGCCGACTGCCTCGCCGCCGCCCACGACGCGGCCCCGCCGGCCCTGCGCGCCGAGGTCGGGCTCCTGCGGGAGCTCGTCTCCCGTGGGGAGAGCCCCGGCGACGCCGTGCTCCGTCAGGCGGGCAGCGCCGATCCGCTCGCCGTGCTCCGCGCCGCCCTCGATCTCCCTGGAGGAACGCCATGACGTCCCCGACGCTGCGGGAGCGCCTCGCCCGCGATCTGGAGAGCGCCCGCGGGCGCACGCTCCTGCTCACCGACCACGACGACCCGGTCCTGCTGGCCCAGCACACCCCGCTGCTCAGCCCGCTGGTCTGGGACCTGGCGCACATCGGCCAGCAGGAGGACCTGTGGCTGCTGCGCGCCGGCGACGGCCGGCGGGAGGGCCTGCTGCCGCCCGACGTCGAGGCGCTCTACGACGCCTTCACCCATCCGCGGGCCGGGCGGGCGCGCCTGCCGTTGCTGCCGCCGGTCGAGGCGCGGGCGTTCTGCCGCGAGGTGCGCGGCCGGGTGCTGGACCGGCTGGAGCGCCTGGGGCCGGACGACGACCCGTTCGACTTCGCGATGGTCGTCAGCCACGAGCAGCAGCACGACGAGACGATGCTGCAGGCGCTCGCGCTGCGCCCCGGGGCGGCGCTGCTGGGCCGGGGCGCACCGCTGCCCGCCGGTCGGCCCGGCGTCGCGGGCACCTCCGTCGCGGTGCCGGGCGGCCCGTTCCTGCTCGGCGTGGACGCCGCCGACGAACCGTTCTCGCTGGACAACGAGCGGCCCGCCCACCGGGTCGACGTCCCGGCCTTCCGCATCGGCCGGGTGCCGGTGACCAACGCCGAGTTCGCCGCGTTCGTCGCCGACGGCGGCTACCGGGCGCCGCGGTGGTGGTCGGACCGCGGCTGGGAGCACCGGTGCGCGGCCGGGCTGGAGCGCCCGGAGTTCTGGGGGCCCGACGGCACCCGGCGGCGTTTCGGCGTCGTCGAGGACCTGCCGCCCGACGAGCCGGTCCAGCACGTCACCTTCTTCGAGGCCGAGGCCTACGCGGCGTGGGCCGGCGCGCGGCTGCCCACCGAGGTGGAGTGGGAGAAGGCCGCCGCCTGGGACCCCGCGACCGGCCGCCGCCGGCGCTACCCGTGGGGCGAGGCGGAGCCCACGCCGGAGCTGGCGAACCTGGGCGGAGCGGCGCTGCGGCCGGCACCGGTCGGCGCCTACCCGCGGGGGGCGTCGGCGTACGGGGCCGAGCAGCTGATCGGCGACGTCTGGGAGTGGACCTCCTCGCCGTTCCGTGCGTGGCCGGGGTTCCGCCCGATGCTCTACGCCGACTACTCCGCACCCTTCTTCGGGGGTGACTACCGGGTGCTGCGCGGTGGCGCCTGGTCGGTCGCGCCGTCGGTGATCCGGCCCAGCTTCCGCAACTGGGACCACCCGATCCGGCGGCAGATCTTCAGCGGCTTCCGGCTGGCCTGGGACGCCTGACCGTGTGCCGTCACCTCGCCTGGCTGGGCGGGCCGCGCACGCTGGCCGAGCTCCTGCTGGACCCACCGTCCTCGCTGCTCGTGCAGTCCTGGGCGCCGCGGCGCCAGCGGCACGGCACCGTCAACGCCGACGGCTGGGGCGTCGGGTTCTGGACGCCGGGCCGCGCGGAACCCGCCCGGTGGCGCTCGGCGCGCCCGCTGTGGGCCGATCCCTCCTTCGCCTCGGTGGCGCCGTCGCTGTCGTCGGGGTGCGTCGTGGCCGCCGTCCGGTCGGCCACCGTCGGCATGCCGATCGAGGAGAGCGCCGCCGCGCCCTTCACCGACGGGCGGGTGCTGCTCTCGCACAACGGCCGGGTGGACCGCGCCGTGCTGCCGCCGGTGCGCGACGCGGAGTCCACCGTCGACAGCGCGTTGCTGGCGGCGCTGGTGTTCGACCGCGGGCTCGACGCGCTGGGCGACGTCGTCCGGGAGGTCGGCCGGCTCGATCCGGCGGCCCGGCTCAACCTGCTCGCCGCCGATGGCGCCCGGCTGGTGGCCACGACGTGGGGCGACACCCTCTCGGTGCTCAGCACCCCCGACGGCACGGCTCTGGCCAGCGAGCCGTGGGACGACGACCCCGCGTGGACCGACGTCCCGGACCGCTCCCTCGTGGTGGTGACGCCCGACGGCGTCGCCGTCACCCCCCTCGACCGATCGGAGCCCGCGTGACGCTCTCCCTGACCGACCACCTCTCCCCCGGCGACGCCGGCGCGGCGCTGCGGGCCGACGCCTCGGCCGGGCTGACCGCGCAGCCGAAGTCGCTGCCGCCCCGGTGGTTCTACGACGAGCGCGGCAGCCTGCTGTTCGACGAGATCACCCGGTTGCCGGAGTACTACCCGACCCGGGCCGAGCGCGCCGTGCTGGAGGCGCGCGCCGCGGAGATCGCCGCGGCCTCGGGCGCCGACGTCCTCGTCGAGCTGGGCAGCGGCACCTCGGAGAAGACCCGCCTGCTGCTCAGCGCCCTGCGCGACGCCGGGACGCTGCGCCGGTTCGTGCCCTTCGACGTCGACGCGTCGGTGCTGCAGACCGCCGGGGCGTCGGTGAGCGCCGAGTACCCCGGGGTCGAGGTGGCCGCGGTGATCGGCGACTTCACCCGGCACCTGGGCACCCTGCCCCGCGAGGGACGGCGGATGGTCGCCTTCCTGGGCTCCACGATCGGCAACCTTGAGCCGGGGCCGCGGGCCGAGTTCCTCGCCGAGCTGGCCGCCACGCTGGGCCCCGACGACACGTTCCTGCTGGGCACCGACCTGGTCAAGGACCCTGACCGGCTGGTCCGGGCCTACGACGACGCGGCCGGCGTCACCGCCGAGTTCAACCGCAACGTCCTCGCGGTGCTGAACCGGGAGCTCGACGCCGACTTCGACCCCGACGCCTTCGAGCACGTGGCGCTCTGGGACGCCGAGCGCGAGTGGATCGAGATGCGGCTGCGCTCCCGGGGGGAGCAGCGGGTGCGGGTGGCCGCGCTGGACCTCGACGTGCGCTTCGCCGCCGGTGAGGAGATGCGCACCGAGGTGTCAGCGAAGTTCCGGCGCGCGACCGTCGAGGCGGAGCTGGCCGCGGCCGGGATGGAGCTCACGCACTGGTGGACCGATCCCGACGGCGACTTCGGCGTCTCGCTGTCCCGGGTGGTCGCCGCCGGCTGAGCGCCGGTGCCACCCGCACCTGACAGGATCGGGGTGTGCCGTCCGCTCCTCCGGTCCCGGCCCCGCCGCGGGCCGCCCGTGCCGCCGTCGGCACCTGGTTCTTCGTCAACGCGGTCCTCTACGCGAACGTGCTGCCCCGCCTGCCGGAGATCAAGGCCGACCTCGGCCTGAGCAACGCCGCGCTCGGCACCGCGCTCGCCGCCGCCCCCGTCGGGGCGCTGCTCGCGGCGCTGTGGTCCGCGCCGCTGATCCGGCGGCTCGGGTCCGGGCGGGTGGCGGCGCACGGGCTCGTGCTGCTCGCCGCCGCGATGAGCGCGGTCGCGATCGCGCCGTCGTGGGCCGTGCTGGCGGCCGTCCTCCTGCTGGTCGGCGCGGTGGACGCGCTGGTCGACGTCGCGCAGAACGCGCACGGCCTGCGGGTGGAGCGGCGCTACGACCGGTCGATCCTCAACGCGTTCCACGGGCTCTGGAGCGTCGGTGCGGTCGCGGGTGCGCTCCTCGGGTCGGCCGCCGCCGGGCTCGGCGTCCCGCTCGGCTGGCACCTGGGCGGGGTCGGCGTCTTCTTCGCGGCCGTCGCGCTCGTCTCGGGCCGGGCGATGCTGCCGGGAGCCGACGAGGACGACCGCGCGCCCGAGCCGGTCGCGGCCGCCGGCGGGGCGCTCAGCGCGCGGTCGCGCTCGCTGCTGCTGCTCGCCGTGCTCGGCCTGCTCGCGGCCGCCGGGGTCTTCGTCGAGGACGCGGGCGCCTCGTGGAGCGCGATCTACCTGCGCGAGGACCTCGGCGCCGGCGCCGCCGTCGCCGGGCTCGGGCTGGTGGCCCTGCAGACGACGATGACCGTGGGCCGGCTGACCGGTGACCGCGTCGTCGACCGGTTCGGCCAGCGGGCGGTGACCCGGGTCGGCGGTGCGCTGGTCGCGGTCGGCATGGGCGCGGCGCTCGCGTTCCCCTCGATCCCCGGGACGCTCGCCGGCTTCGCGGTCGCCGGCCTCGGCGTCGCCACCCTCGTGCCGGCCGCCTACGCCGCGGCCGACCGCCTCCCGGGGCTGCCTCCGGGGGCCGGGTTGTCGATGATCAACTGGCTGCTGAGGGCCGGCCTGCTGCTCTCCCCGCCGCTGGTCGGGGTGATCGCGGACGCCGCCGGGCTGCGCACCGGCCTGCTCACCGTGGTCGCCGCCGGCATCGTCACCGTGCTGGCCGCCGGGGTGCTGACCGGCCGGGCGGGCGGCCGCCCCGCTGGCTAGGGTCCGCCGGTGACCTTCTCGATCGTCGGACGCTCCCCGGACGGCGCCGCTCTCGGCGTCGCGGTGGCCAGCAAGTTCCTGGCCGCGGGCGCCTACGTGCCGGCCGCGGCGGCCGACGCCGGAGCGCTCGCCACCCAGGCCCACGTCAACCTCGAGCTACGCACCCGGGGCATCGAGCTGCTGCGGGAGGGCGTGGCGCCCGGGGAGCTGCTGACCCGCTTCTTCGCCGACGACCCGGAGCGCGACCAGCGGCAGGCCGGCGTCGTCGACCGCACCGGAGCCGCGGCGACGTTCACCGGCGAGCGCGCCCAGCCCTGGGCCGGCGGGCGCACCGGCGAGGGCCCGGAGGGCTCCTTCGCCGCGCAGGGCAACCTGCTCGCCGGGCCCGAGGTCGTCGACGCCATGGTCGACCGGTGGCTGGCCACGGCCGCAGAGCCCTCCCTCGCCCGGCGCCTGGTCGCCTGTCTCGCGGCCGGGCAGGAGGCGGGTGGCGATCCGCGCGGCAAGCAGGCGGCAGCGGTTCTCGTGGTGTCGGCCGGCGCCGGCTACGGCGGGCTCGGCGACGTCGTCGTCGACCTGCGCAGCGACGACTCGCCCGAGCCGATCGGCGAGCTCGACCGCATGCTCGGCCTGCACGACCTCTACTTCGGCTCCACGCCCGCCGACGAGCTGCTGCCCCTCGACGACGCGCTCGAGGAGGAGCTGCGCGGGCGCCTGGCGGTCACCGGCTACGCGACCGGCGACGTCCGGCGCGACCTGTACGACTGGATGGGCCGGGAGAACTTCGAGGAGCGCTGGCACGAGGGCCGCCTCGATCCCGTCGTCCTGGAGCACCTCCGCGCCACCACCGCGGAGCGCTGACCGGCGGTGCGTCCGGGCCGGCTCAGCCGGCCTCGGCGATCCGCTTGATCGCCGCGAGCGTCACCGGGATGCCCTCGTGCGCGTCACGGGTGCGCTGGGCGATCTGCTCGTCGGCGGCCTCGCCGTAGCGCTCCGCGAAGAACGCCTGCCCGGCGGGGAGGAACTCCCACTCCTCGGTCAGCAGGGTGCCGCCGTCGACGGGGCGAGCACGAACCCCCACCGGACGTAGCCCTGACCGACCTCCCAGGCGAACTCGCGCCCGCGGTCGGCGACGACCACGCGCGAGCGCGTCTCCCACGTCCGCCCCGCGGTGACGTTGCGGCCGGTGAACCAGTCCCCCACCCGCCCGGATCCGCCCTCGTCCCACCAGCAGACCTCGCAGATCGGGCTCCACTCGCCGGTGCGGGTCACATCGGCGACCAGGTCGTAGACCGCCTCGGGTGACGCGTCGACGGACACCGAACCGGAGAAGCGGAGCTCGCGCATCCGCGCAGTCTCGCAGCCGGGGCCGCGTGCCCGCCCGGGTCAGCCGCCCACCTGCGCCGGGGTCTCGCCACCTTCGAGGTCGCCCTCGGTGTCGAGGTAGGCCTGCTGCAGCTCGGCCAGCAGAGCGGGGTCGGGCTCGGCCCACATCTTCCGGTCCACCGCCTCCAGCAGCCGCTCGGCGATGCCGTGCAGCGCCCACGGGTTCGACGTCTCCATGAACTCGCGGTTCTCGGGGTCCAGCACGTAGGTCTGCGCGAGCTTCTCGTACATCCAGTCGGCGACGACGCCGGTCGTGGCGTCGTAGCCGAACAGGTAGTCCACCGTCGCGGCCAGCTCGAAGGCGCCCTTGTAGCCGTGCCGGCGCATGGCGGCCAGCCACTTGGGGTTGACCACGCGGGCGCGGAAGACGCGGGCGGTCTCCTCGGTGAGCGAGCGGGTGCGCACCTGCTCGGGGCGGGTCGAGTCGCCGATGTAGGCCTTGGGCGCCGTGCCCGTCAGCGCGCGGACGGTCGCGACCATGCCGCCGTGGTACTGGAAGTAGTCGTCGGAGTCGGCGATGTCGTGCTCGCGGGTGTCGACGTTCTTCGCCGCGACCGCGATCCGCCGGTACGCGGACTCCATGTCCGGCCGAGCCTCGACGCCGTCGAGGTCGCGGCCGTAGGCGTAGCCGCCCCACACCGCGTAGACCTCGGCGAGGTCGGCGTCGCCGCGCCAGTTCCGGCTGTCGATGAGCGGGAGCAGGCCGGCGCCGTACGCACCGGGCTTGGAGCCGAACACCCGGGTGGTGGCGCGGCGCCGGTCGCCGTGCTGCGCGACGTCGGCGTCCACGTGCGCCTTCACGTAGTTGCGGTCGGCCGGCTCGTCGAGGGAAGCGGCCAGGGTGACGGCGTCGTCGAGCATGGTCACGACGTGCGGGAAGGCGTCCCGGAAAAAGCCGCTGATCCGCACGGTGACGTCGATCCGCGGACGGCCCAGCTCCTCGAGGTCGATCGCCTCCAGGGAGGTGACCCGGCGCGAGGCGTCGTCCCACACCGGCCGGACGCCGAGCAGCGCGAGCACCTCGGCGACGTCGTCACCCGAGGTCCGCATGGCCGAGGTGCCCCACACCGAGAGCCCGACCGACCGCGGGTGCTCCCCGGTGTCGGCGACGTACCGCTCGACCAGCGACTCGGCCATCGCCTGGCCGGTCTCCCACGCCAGCCGCGAGGGCACCGCCCGCGGGTCGACCGAGTAGAAGTTCCGGCCGGTCGGCAGCACGTTGACCAGCCCGCGCAGCGGCGAGCCCGACGGGCCGGCCGGCACGTAGCCGCCCTCGAGGGCGTGCAGCGTCGCGTCCATCTCGTCGGTGGTGCGGGCCAGCCGGGGCACGACCTCGTCCACGGCGAACCGGAGCACGGCGCCGACCGTCGCGTCCTCGCGGCCCAGCACCTCGCGCACGACGTCGTCCACCGCGTCGCCGGTCCAGCCGCGCGCCTCCATGGCGGCGACGAGCGCCTCCGCCCGCTCCTCGACGGCGTCGGTGGCCCGCAGCCCCGCGGTGCCGTCCTCGACCAGGCCGAGCGCCTCGCGGAGCCCGGGCAGCGCCACCGAGCCGCCCCAGATCTGGCGGGCGCGCAGGATCGCCAGCACCAGGTCGATCCGGTCCTGGCCGCTGGGCGGGGACCCGAGCACGTGCAGGCCGTCGCGGATCTGGGAGTCCTTGATCTCGCACAGCCATCCGTCGACGTGCAGGATCATCTCGTCGAAGTGGTCGTCCTCCGGGCGCTCGTTCAGCCCCAGGTCGGAGTCGAGCTTCGCCGCCTGCAGCAGCGTCCAGATCTGCGCCCGGACGGCGGGCAGCTTCGCCGGGTCCATCGCCGCGACGTTGGCGTGCTCGTCGAGCAGCTGCTCCAGCCGGGCGATGTCGCCGTAGGCGTCGGCGCGGGCCATCGGCGGCACCATGTGGTCGACCAGGGTGGCGTGCGCGCGGCGCTTGGCCTGGCTGCCCTCGCCCGGGTCGTTGACCAGGAACGGGTAGACCAGCGGCAGGTCGCCGATCGCGGCGTCCGGGCCGCAGGAGGCCGACAGCCCGACGGTCTTGCCCGGCAGCCACTCCATGTTGCCGTGCTTGCCGACGTGCACGAGCGCGTGCGCGCCGAAGGTCTCCCGCAGCCACGCGTAGGCCGCCAGGTAGTGGTGGGACGGCGGCAGGTCGGGGTCGTGGTAGATCGCGATCGGGTTCTCCCCGAAGCCGCGGGGCGGCTGCACCATGACGACGACGTTCCCGGCGCGGAGGGCGGCGAAGACGATTGCCTGGTCGGGGCCGGAGCCGTCCACGAACAGCGAGCCCGGCGCCTCGCCCCAGTGCTCGGTCATCGCCTCGCGGAGATCGGCGGGCAGCGTGTCGAAGAAGCGCTGGTACTCGGCCGCCGGGATGCGCACCGGGTTGCCGGACAGCTGCTCCTCGGATAGCCAGTTCTCGTCCTGGCCGCCGGCGGCGATGAGCGCGTGGAACAGGGCGTCGCCGTCCAGGTCGGCCACGCCGGGCAGCGCGCCGGGGCCGTCGAACGGGCCGATGTCGTAGCCCGCGCCGTGCAGGGCGGCGAGCAGCCGCACCACCGACGCCGGGGTGTCCAGGCCGACCGCGTTGCCGATCCGCGCGTGCTTGGTCGGGTAGGCGCTGAGCATCACCACGATCCGGCGCTCCCCGGGCGGGGTGTGCCGCAGCCGCGCGTGGGCCACGGCGGTGCCGGCGACCCGCGCCGCGCGCTCGGGGTCGGGGACGTAGGAGGTCAGCCCGTCCTCATCGGTCTCCTTGAAGGAGAACGGCACGCTGATCAGCCGGCCGTCGAACTCCGGGATGGCGACCTGGTTGCCCACGTCCAGCGGGGAGAGCCCGTCGTCGTCGGCCAGCCAGTCCGCCCGCGAACGGGTCAGGCACAGCCCCTGGATCACCGGCACGTCGAGCTCGGCGAGCTGGCCGACGTCCCAGGCTCCGTCGTCGCCGCCGGCCTGGGCGGTCGCCGGTCGCGAGCCGCCGGCGGCGAGCACCGTGACGACCAGCGCGTCGGCGGTGCGCAGCGTGGCCAGCAGCTCGTCGGACACCGACCGGAGCGAGGAGGTGAACACCGGCAGCGCCCGCCCGCCGGCGTCCTCGATCGCGGTGCACAGGCCCTCGACGAAGCCGGTGTTCCCGGAGAGGTGGTGGGCCCGGTAGTAGAGGACGGCGACGGTCGGGCCGGTGCCACGGCTGTCCCGCTCGAGCAGCCCCCACTCCGGGGCGACCGACGGCGGCTCGAAGCCCTCGCCGGTGAGCAGCACCGTGTCGGACAGGAAGCGGTGCAGCTGGACCAGGTTGTCCGGCCCGCCCTGCGCGAGGTAACCGTGCGCCTCGGTGGCCACGCCCATCGGCACGGTGGAGAGCTCCATCAGCTCCGCGTCGGGCAGCTGCTCGCCACCGAGGACGACCACCGGCGCGGACCCGGCCAGCAGCGGCGCGAGCATCTCCTCGTACTGCCGCCGCACCCCGAGGATCCGGACGACGACGACGTCGGCGCCCTCGGTCAGCGCTGCCATCCCCGCGTCGTCCAGCCGGGCCGGGTTGCCGAGCCGCCAGTCGGCGCCGCTGGCGCGGGCGGAGAGCAGATCGGTGTCGCTGGTGGAGAGCAGGGTGAACACGGCGGCGCCGCCTCCCTCGGGGTCCGCGCCCCGAATCGATGGGTACGGCAGCCGGAGTGTCTGGCTCGCCCGGCCTGGAGGGGCCGGGCTCACAGTGGCGGGACCGCGCCGGAATCGCACCGGCTTCCTCGCTGCGCTGCCGCGGTGGACCGCACGCTACCGCCGGCGCGTCCGCATCCGGACGGCGGCCCGCAGGTGAAGTCCCTGCACCACCCGGACCGCCCGAGGAGTCGTCATGACCCTGCGTTCTCCGTCCCGTCGCACCCCCTCCGGCACGAGCGAGCCGCGCCCACCCGGCGCCCGGGTCCTCGCCGTGCACCGCATCGGCGCGCTCGTCGTGGCCGCGGTCATCGCGGTGTTCGGCGTCCTCGGCTTCGCTGACGGCCTGGAGTTCTTCTCGACCGAGGGCGAGCGAATCCTCGGCCTGTCCTCGAACGGCCTGCTGTCGACCATCTCGATCGTCACCGCGATCGTGCTGGTCGTGGCGGCGCTGCGCGGCCCGCGGGTCGCCTCGACGGTCATGATCGTCGTCGGCGTGCTGTTCCTGGTGTCCGCGCTGGCCAACCTGGCCGTGCTGCGCACCGACCTCAACCTGCTCGCCTTCCGCTTCCCCAACGTGGTGTTCTCAGTCGTCGCCGGTCTGCTGCTGCTCACCCTGGGCACCTACGGGCGGGTCACCGGGAACCTGCCGCCCGACAGCCCGTACGCCCGGCCGCGTGCCGAGGAGGACGAGGACTCCGTCGACGGGATCCCGTCGACGCCGGAGGAGTTCGCGGCCGAGCGGGCCATGCGCGAGGCGGAGGTCGCGGTCGTGCAGCACATCGCCAGCGCCGAGCAGCGCCGCCGCGTGGCCGCCATGGCCGAGCACACCCGCCGGGCCGACCGACGCCGGGTGTGGATGTCGTTCGACTCCGGGACCGGCGGCGGGTCCTCGGCGTCGTAGCGTTTCCCGCATGACCGTTCCCCGGAGCCGGGCCGACGCCTGCCCGGGTGCCCTGCAGACGCACGCCGCGGCCGACGGGCGGCTGGCCCGGGTCCGCGTCCCCGGCGGACTGCTCACCGCCGCGCAGCTCCGGGTCCTGGGCGCCGCCGCGCTCGACCTCGGCGACGGCGCACTGGAGCTGACCAGCCGCGGCAACGTGCAGCTGCGCGGCCTCCGGGACGGCGGCGGGGCCGAGCTCGGCGAGCGGCTGGCCGACGCCGGGCTGCTGCCCAGCGCCACCCACGAGACGGCGCGCAACCTCCTGGCCAGCGTCCTCAGCGGCCGGTCCGGCGGGGTGCTGGACGTGCGGCCGTGGGTGCGCGCCTTCGACGCCGCGCTGTGCGGGGAGCCGTCGCTCGCGGCGCTGCCCGGCCGGTTCCTGGCCACCTTCGACGACGGCCGCGGCGACGTCTCGGCGCTGGGCGCCGACGTCGGACTGGTGGCGCTCGGGGCGGGCACGGTGGCCCTGACGCTCGGCGGCCGGGACAGCGGGCTGCGCTGCGCGCCCGTGGACGCCGTCGGGGTGGCGATGGCGGCCACCCGGGCCTTCCTCGACGAGCGCGCCGCGCAGGGCGGGTCGGCCTGGCGGCTGGCCGAGCTGGTCGAGGGACCGGCTCTCGTGGCGGCGCGGCTGGGTGTGGCTCCGGCGTCCGAGCCGGTGGTGCTGCCGGCCGAGCCCCGGGTCCGGCCGGTCGGCGCGGTGCGCCAGGACGACGGCCGGACGGCGCTGGCCGCGATCGTGCCGTTGGGCCGGCTGACCGCCGCGCAGGTCGGCCTCCTGGCCGGGCTCGCGGCGGAGGTGCAGCTGAGCCCGTGGCGCGGTGTGGTGGTGCCCGACCTGCCCGACGACTCGGCGGCGGCGCTGCTGGTGGGCGCGGGCCTCGTGCTCGACCCGGCCAGCCCGTGGACGCGGGTGACGGCGTGCGCCGGGCTGCCCGGCTGCGCGAAGTCGCTGGCCGACGTGCGGGCCGACGCGACGGCCGCCGTCGTCACGGGCACGCTGCCCCTCGCCGGTGCCCGTCAGCACTGGGCCGGCTGCGAGCGCCGGTGCGGTCGACCTTCGGGTGAGGTCGTGGACGTCGTCGCCACCGGCTCGGGCTACCGCGTCGGCGCTCCGGGCTGACCCGCTCGGCCGCCGCGCCCGGCAAGGGTGGCCCTGCCTGGCAGGGGGCCTTACCTCGCCGAGCTCGGGCGGCATCGCCCTGCACAGGCGGACACACCAGCCCGAGTCGCCGCCGCCACCGGCTCGGGCTACCGCGTCGGCGCCCCGGGCTGACCTGCTGGCCCGGCGGTGTCAAGAGCCTTGCCGGATCTGTGGACAGGCTTCTGAGCTCGGGATTCGCGCTGCGGATGTCAGTCCGGTCCGTTAGTATTCGTACATGCGTTCGACTAGTTCAGTAGCTCTGGAGGCGGCTCTCGACGAGCTGTCGTCCGAGCGGCTGGACGGTCTGTTCGGGCCGGCGCTCATCGAGCGGGAAGCGCAGCTGATCGTCGCGGCGAACCGGCTCGCAGCCGAGCTGGCCAGGACGACGCGGCAGTGCGAGCTGGCCGGAGCGGCAGACGTCGACGGCAAGGCGTCGATGCCCGCCTGGCTGCGCGGGCACGCCCGCTTCTCCGCGTCCGCCGCCTCGGCACTGGTCCGCAACGGCCGGGCGTTGGAGCGGCTGCCCACCCTCGCCGTGGCGTTCGCGTCCGGTGCGGTGTCTGCCGAGGCCGTGGCCGCGATCGCGCCGGTGGTGGCACCCAAGAACGTGGCCGCCGCCGAGGCCTCGGGCGTGGACCTGGCCCAGATCGACGAGCTGCTCACCGAGGTCGCCGCCGGTGCCTTCCACGCCGATCTGCGCAAGGCGGTCGCGCACTACCTGGACCGCCTGGACCCCGACGGCACCGAGCCCGACCCGACCGAGCAGCGCTCCTTCACCCTGGTCAAGCATGCCGACGGCTCGTCCACCGGCCACTTCGAGCTCGACGCCGTGGGAACCGAGAAGGCGCAGGCGGCGCTGGAGTCGATCGTGCAGGCCGACCGCCCCGCCGGTGACACCAGAACGCGGGCCCAGCAGCAAGCCGACGCGTTCGTGCAGCTGTGCGACAACCAGCTCGCCGCCGGTGGTCTCCCGACCCTGCGCACGGTCAAGCCGCACGTCGTGGTGACCATCCCGCTGGACGACCTCGTCGGTTCCGACATGAGCCCGGCGACGGCCGACCTCGGGTTCGGGGCCACGATCTCCGCCGCCCGCGCTCGCTGGCTGGCCTGCGACGGCAACGTCACCCGCATCGTCATCGGCCCCGAAGGCCAACCCCTCGACCTCGGCCGCAGCCACCGCGTCACACCGCACCCGCTGCGCCGCGTCATCGAGCACCGCGACCACCACTGCGTCTTCGCCGGCTGCGACGCACCGACCCACTGGTGCGACGTCCACCACCTCGTCCACTGGGCCCACGGCGGCGAAACCGAACCCGGCAACCTCGCGCTGCTGTGCGAACGGCACCACACCAAGGTCCACCACGGCTTCCGGATCGACCGCGACGAACACGGCCGATGGCACACCTACCGGCCCGACGACACCGAGATCCTGATCCTCCCCCGCATCCCCGACGACGCGGTGCGCGCCCGCGCGGGCTGACCCGCCCCGGCGGCCGGGCCGCGCTCCCGGGACGTAGCCTCTGCGCCCGATGGTGGTCTACGAGTACGAGAAGGACGGCGCCGAGATCTACCGGCAGTCGTTCGCGACGATCCGCGCCGAGGCCGATCTGGCGGGCCTGCCCGCTGACCTGGCGCGGGTGGCGGTGCGCATGATCCATGCCTGCGGGCAGGTCGACCTGGTCGACGACATCGCGTACTCCCCCGCCGTCGTGCAGCGCGCCCGCGAGGCCCTCGACGCGGGTGCTCCGGTGCTCTGCGACGCCACGATGGTCTCCAGCGGCATCACCCGGCGGCGGCTCCCGAAGGACAACGACGTCGTCTGCACGCTCAACGACCCGAGGACCCCGGGCCTCGCCGCGGAGCTCGGCACCACCCGCACCGCGGCGGCGCTGGAGCTGTGGCGGGACCGGCTCGACGGCGCCGTCGTCGCCATCGGCAACGCCCCCACGGCCCTGTTCCACCTGCTGGAGATGGTCGCCGCCGGTGCGCCCCGTCCGGCCGCCGTCCTCGGCATTCCGGTCGGCTTCATCGGCGCCGTCGAGTCCAAGGACGCGCTGGCCGCCTCCGACCTCGACTTCCTCGTGGTGCGCGGACGCCGGGGCGGCAGCGCGATCACCGCGGCTGCCGTGAATGCGATCGCGAGTGATGTGGAGTGAGCGGGCGGCTGTACGGGGTCGGGCTCGGCCCGGGTGACCCGGAGCTGGTCACGGTCAAGGCCGCCCGACTGATCGCCGCGGCCGACGTCGTCGCCTTCCACGCCGCCCGGCACGGCCGGTCCGTGGCCCGCGCGCTCGCCGAGCCCTACCTGCGCCAGGGTCAGATCGAGGAGCTGCTGGTCTACCCGGTCACCACCGAGACCACCGACCACCCCGGCGGCTACCAGGGCGCGATCGACGAGTTCTACGAGGCCGCCGCCGCCCGGCTCGCCGCGCACCTGGACGCCGGGCGCGACGTCGTCGTCCTGGCCGAGGGCGACCCGCTCTTCTACGGCTCCTACATGCACATGCACAAGCGCCTGGCGCACCGGTACCCGACCGAGGTCGTCCCCGGGGTCACCAGCGTCAGCGGCGCGGCCGCCGCCGTCGGCCGCCCGCTGGTCGAGCGCGACGAGGTGCTCACCGTGCTGCCCGGAACCCTTCCGGTGGAGCAGCTCGCCGAGCGGCTGGCCGCCACCGACTCGGCCGCGGTGATGAAGCTCGGTCGCACGTTCCCGCAGGTCCGGGAGGCGTTCGAGCGGGCCGGCGTCATCGACCGGGCGCTGTACGTCGAGCGGGCCACCACCGACCGCCAGCGCACCCTGCCGCTGGCCGACGTCGACCCGGCGAGCGTCCCCTACTTCTCGCTGGCCCTGCTGCCGAGCCCGTTGACCCCGCAGCTCGTCGAGCCGGCCACTCCCGCGGCGGCCACCCCGGGCGCGGGCGAGGTCGTCGTCGTCGGCCTCGGACCGGGCGCGCGCGGCTGGACCACCCCGGAGGCCGCCGAGGCGCTCGCCGCCGCCGACGACCTCGTCGGCTACGGGCCCTACGTCGACCGGGTGCCGGCGAACCCCCGCCAGGTCCGCCACCCCAGCGACAACCGGGTCGAGGCCGAGCGGGCCGCCCACGCCCTGGAGCTCGCCCGCTCCGGACGCCGGGTCGCCGTCGTCTCGAGCGGCGACCCCGGCGTCTTCGCCATGGCCGCCGCGGTCCTCGAGGTCGCCGCCCGGCCCGAGTTCGCCGGCGTCCGGGTCCGCGTGGTCCCGGGGCTCACCGCGGCCCAGGCGGTCGCCTCCCGGGTGGGGGCGCCGCTGGGCCACGACTTCTGCGTCCTCTCGCTCTCCGACGTCCTCAAGCCGTGGCACGTGATCGTCGACCGGCTCCGGCACGCCGCCGCCGCGGACCTGGTCATCGCCCTCTACAACCCGCGGTCGAAGCACCGGCCGCACCAGCTCGGCGAGGCGCTGCAGGCGCTGCTGGAGGTCAGGGCCGCGGAGACGGTCGTCGTCGTCGGTCGCGACGTCGGTGGACCGGAGGAGCGGCTGACCGTCACCACCCTCGGCGAGCTCGACCCGGAGACCGTCGACATGCGCTGCCTGGTGCTGATCGGCTCGTCGCAGACGCGGGTCACGCCCACCGGCGCGGTGTACACGCCACGGACGTATCCCGGCTGACACGCCGGAGCCGGGAATGATCCGGCTCTCGTTGCGCTTGGCAACGACCATGCCCGTGCCGACGCTTCCGCGCACCCCGGCGTTCTGGACGGCGGCCGGACTGCTGCTGCTGATCCTGGCCGCCTCGGGTGTCCCGACCCCCCTGTACCGCGTCTACCAGGAGCAGTTCGGGTTCGGCCCGGGGATGCTGACGATCGTCTTCGGCATCTACGCCTTCGCACTGCTGGCCACGCTGCTGGTCGTGGGAGGGCTGTCCGACCACGTCGGCCGGCGTCCGGTCCTGGTCGGTGGCCTGCTGCTCCAGGCGGTGGCCATGGGGATCTTCCTCGCCGCCGACGGCATCGGCTGGCTGCTGGCGGCGCGGGTGGTGCAGGGCCTCTCGGTGGGCGCGCTCACCGGCACGCTCGGCGCCGTGCTGCTCGACACGCAGCGCCCCGAGCGGCCGCTGGGCCCGCTCCTGAACAGCGCGGCACCCGGCCTGGGGCTCTCCGCCGGCGTCGTCGGTGCCGGCCTCGCCGTCGAGTTCGCGGACTCGCCGACCCGCTGGATCTTCGCCGTCCTCACCGTCGCCGTGCTGGCGGCCGCGGCGGTCGTCGCCTTCCTGCCCGAGACCTCGCCCCGCGCCCCGGGTGCCCTGGCGTCGCTGCGCCCGACGGTGCGGGTGCCGCGGTCCCAGCGGTCGGCGTTCCTCACCGCGCTGCCGGTGCTCGTCGCCGCCTGGGCGCTCGGCGGCCTCTACCTCTCCCTCGGGCCCTCGCTCGCCGCCTCGGTCTTCGGCATCGAGGCCCCGCTGGTCGGCAGCCTGCTGGTCCTGGCCATGCAGGGCACCGCCGCGTTCGGCGCGGTCGTCGGCCACAACCTGCCGGCCGAGCGGGCCATGGTCGCCGGGGCGTCGGTCTTCGCCGCCGGCGTCGCCGGGACGATCGCGGCCCTGCTGACCGGCGAGACCGTCGTGCTGTTCCTGTCCGCGGTCGTCTCCGGGCTCGGCTTCGGCATGGCGTTCCTCGGCGCGGTCGCCCTCTCGAGCGCCGGGGTCGCCCCCGGCGAGCGGGCCGGGCTGCTGTCCAGCGTCTTCGTCGTCGGCTACCTGAGCTTCAGCGTGCCGGCGATCATCGCCGGCTCCCTCTCGGCCACGGTCGGGCTCGAGCGGGTGACCGAGGTCTACGCCGCCGTGCTCGTGGTGCTCGCCCTGACGGCGGTGGCCGGCGTCCGGATGCGCCGGCGCCGCGCCGCCCGGCCCGAGCAGCCGGTCGGCGCGGCGCGGGAGTCGCTCGCGGCCTGAGCCGGCTCAGCGCCCCGGGTACGGCGCCGCCCGCAGCGCCTTGGCGAGGTGCGCGGCGTTCTCCGCCAGCGTCGCCGTCGTGGAGGCCACCGCCTCCGGCGTCTCGTCGAGGTCCATGTAGTCCGTGCCGCCCATCGCCTGGTCGTTCCAGTAGGTCGACCCCTGGGCCGGGATGGTGAACCCGATGTCGTCGAGGCCCTGGAACAGGTCGGCGACGATCTTGTGCGCGCCGTCCTCGTTGCCGACGACGGACACCACCGCCACCTTGCCGGTGACCAGCGGGCGGCCGGAGTCGTCGGTCTCGGACAGCTCGCCGTCCAGCCGCTCCAGCACGCGCTGGGCCACGCTGCTCATGTGCCCGACCCAGGTCGGCGTCGACACGATCAGGATGTCCGCGGCCATCATCTGCTCGCGGATCGCCGGCCACTGGTCGCCCTCGCCCATGTCCACCTCGACACCCGGCTTCACGTCGTGGTCGACCACCCGGACGACGTCGCCGGTGACGCCGTGCTTCTCCAGCTCGGCCAGGATCTGGCGGGCGATCAGGTCGCTGCTGGAGGGGGCGGGCGAGGCCTTGAGGCTGCAGACGAGGGCGAGGGCGCGGAGCGGCTGGGTCGAGGTCATGGCCGGTCTCTGCCCCGCTCACCAGCGGTTCCACACATGTTGCGCACGACCGATCCAGCTGCGACCCGCCGGTCAGGCCTTCCGCACCGCGTCGAGGAAGCCGTCCACGCGCTCGCGCAGCTCCGCCACGCGCTCCTCGGCGACCTCCTCGGGGTCGCGCTCGCGCAGCCACGGCGGGATCTCGCTCCGTGCCCGCTCGGCGCACCGGAGGTCGGCGCAGATGTAGGTCCCGACCGTGTTGCCGTTGCGGCCGGCCTCGCCGCTGCGCCGGGCGGTGAACAGCGAGATCGCATCGCCCGACTGCGCCGTCTGGCACAGCAGGCACATCGCCGGGGTGCGGCTGGACATCCTCGTGTCGGCGGCGCGCAGCGAGACGCCCACCGGACCGTCCCCCTGCGGCACGACGAGGTAGCCGCGCAGCGGGGCCTTCGCGTCGCGCCAGCCCAGCAACGCCAGCTCCGCCAAGGCCAGCTGCCCGAACTCCCTGGGCAGCGTCAGACCCGACGCCTCGCCCCGCGAGCAGTTGATGAACGACCGGCGCACCTGCTGCTCGGTCATGGCGTCCACGGTGGCGTGCTCCTGTCGGTCGTGCCGCATCCCGGTGGGGATCCTCCGTCAGGATCCTTCGCGCCGCGAACAGTTTTCGGCCAGCCACGCCAGGGCCGCCGCCACCGTCGCCACGACCGGCACGCCGGGCGGCAGCGGCGGACGTCGCACCAGCACGACCGGCAGCCCGAGCTCGCGAGCGGCGGTGAGCTTGGCCGCCGTCATCGACCCGCCGCTGTCCTTGGTGACGACGACCTCGACCGCGTGCTCGCGCAGCAGGGCGCGCTCGTCGTCGAGGCCGAACGGCCCCCGCGCGAGCACGACCGTGGTGCGCGCCGGCAGCGGCGGGTCCGGCGGATCGACCGAGCGCACGAGGCAGTGCGCCGTCAGCCCGGCGAAGGCCCCGAGCCCCTGCCGGCCGGTGGTGAGGAACACGCGGTCGAACCCCGCGACGGCGGCGGCTGCGCCCTCCAGCGAGTCCGCCCAGCGCCAGTCGTCGCCCGGACCGGCGAGCCAGCCCGGCCGCTGCAGCCGGAGCAGCGGGGTGCCCGTGCGGCTGCAGGCAGCGGCGGCGGAGGCGGTCATCGTGGCGGCGAAGGGGTGCGTCGCGTCCACGACGGCATCCACCGCCGCACCCCCCAGCCAGGCGGCCAGACCGTCGGCCCCGCCGAAGCCCCCGACGCGCACCTCGCCCGGCGGCAGCACCGGGTCGGACACCCGGCCGGCCAGCGAGCTGACGACGTCCACGCCCCGCTCCACCAGCGCCGTGGCCAGCGCCCGCGCCTCGCCGGTGCCGCCGAGCACCAGCACCCGCCCGGTCACGCCGCGCCGCCGTGCATGCTGACCGGGTGACGACGGCGGCGGAGGGCACCGGTCTGCGCTCCGGCTGGACCACCGGCGCGTGCGCCACCGCGGCGACCACCGCGGCCTACACCGCGCTGCTCACCGGCGAGTTCCCCGACCCGGTGACCATCGACCTGCCGCACGACCGGCACCCCTCCTTCGCGCTGGCCACCGAGCTGCTCGAGGACTGCGCCGCGACCGCGGGCGTGGTCAAGGACGCCGGCGACGACCCCGACGTCACCCACGGCGCCCTGGTCTCGGTGCGGGTGACCCCCGGCGACCCGGGCAGCGGCGTCACCTTCCGCGCCGGGCCGGGCGTCGGCACGGTGACCAAGCCCGGCCTGCCCCTGGAGGTCGGCGAGCCGGCGATCAACCCGATGCCGCGGCAGTTCATCCGCGAGCACGTCGCGGCGGTCGCGGCGCGGCACGGCGGCACCGGCGACGTCGTCGTCGAGGTGTCGGTCGAGCACGGCGAGGAGCTGGCCCGGCGCACCTGGAACCCGCGGCTCGGCATCCTCGGCGGGCTGTCGATCCTGGGCACCACCGGCGTCGTCGTCCCGTACTCGTGCTCGGCGTGGATCGACTCCATCCGCCGCGGCATCGACGTCGCCCGCGCGGCCGGGTACGCGCACGTCGCCGCGTGCACCGGCAGCACCAGCGAGCGGGTCGCGGTCGAGACCTACGGCCTGCCCGAGGACGCGCTGCTCGACATGGGCGACTTCGCCGGCGCCGTCCTGAAGTACCTGCGCCGCCACCCGGTCGACCGGCTCACCGTGGCCGGCGGCATCGGCAAGCTCGCGAAGCTCGCCGACGGGCACCTCGACCTGCACTCGGGCCGGTCCCAGGTGTCGTTCGGGTCGCTGGCCGACCGGGTGCGCGACGCCGGGGGCGCACCGGAGCTCGTGGCCGGCGTGCGCGGGGCGAACACCGCGCTCGACGCCCTCCGGCAGTGCGAGGCGGCCGGCCTGCCGCTGGGCGACCTGGTCGCCACCGCGGCCCGGGAGACGGCGCTCGGCGTGCTCCGGGGAGCCCCGGTGACCGTCGACGTGATCGTGATCGACCGCGCCGGCGTGGTGGTCGGCCGCGCCTAGCGGCATCGCGAGGTCGAGTACAGGTGGCTGTCGGGGAACTCCCCCGCGGTGAGCACCGAGCCGACGATCACCACCGCGGTCCGCTTCACGCCGGCCTCGGCGACCTGACCGGCGATGTCGGCGAGCGTCCCGCGCAAGATCAGCTCGTCGTCGCGGCTGGCCCGGGCGACGACGGCGACCGGGCAGTCGGCGCCGTAGTGCGGCACCAGCTCCGGCACCAGCTCGTCGATCCGCTGCACGGCCAGGTGCAGCACCAGCGTGGCGCGGGAGGCGCCGAGGGTGGCCAGGTCCTCCCCCGGCGGCATCGGCGTGGACCGGGCCGACGTGCGCGTGAGGATCACCGTCTGCCCGACGCCCGGCACGGTCAGCTCGCGCTTGAGCGAGGCGGCGGCCGCGGCGAACGCGGGCACCCCGGGGACGACGTCGTAGGGCACCCCCGCGGCGTCCAGCCGGCGCATCTGCTCGGCCATGGCGCTGTACACCGACGGGTCGCCGGAGTGCAGCCGGGCGACGTCTTGCCCGGCCTCGTGCGCGGCGACCAGCTCGGCGGTGATCCGGTCGAGGTCGAGGTCGGCGGTGTCGACCAGCCGGGCGCCGGGCGGCGCGGTGTCCAGCAGCTCCCGGGGCACCAGGGCGCCCGCGTACAGGCAGACCGGCGCGGTGGCGATCAGCCGCGCGGCCCGGACCGTGATCAGGTCCGCCGCCCCCGGACCGGCTCCGATGAAGTGCACGGTCACGGCTTGGCTCCCGACCAGATCGTCACGGGCATGGCGGCCTTCCAGCCGGTGAAGCCGCCCACCGGGGCGGCGGTGGCGACGGCCAGGCGCACCAGGTCGCCCCCGTGCCGGGCGTGCAGCTGCGCGAGCACCGCCTCGGTCTCCAGCGTGACGGCGTTGACCACCAGCCGGCCCCCCGGGCGCAGCGCGGACCAGCACGCGTCCACGACGCCGGGCACCGTCGCGCCGCCGCCCACGAACACCGCGTCCGGCGCGGGGAGCCCGGTCAGGGCCTCCGGAGCCGCGCCCTCGACGACGTCGAGCCCCGGCACGCCCAGCCGCGCGGCGTTGCGCCCGATGCGCCGCACCCGCACCGGATCGCGCTCCACGGCCACCGCGCGGCACGACGGGTGCGTGCGCATCCACTCGATGCCGATCGATCCCGCGCCCGCGCCGACGTCCCACAGCAGCTGCCCGGGCAGCGGGGCCAGCCGGGCGAGCGTGACCGCCCGGACGTCGCGCTTGGTCAGCTGGCCGTCGTGCTCGAAGGCGTCGTCGGGCAGGCCCGGGACGGTGGGCAGCGGCACGGTGCCCGGATCGGGGACGACCTCGACGGCGGTGACCACCAGCGGATCGGTGCCGGCGTGCGGCCAGCCGGCGGCGGTGGCCGCCAGCACCCGCTCCCGCGGACCGCCCAGCTGCTCCAGCGCGAGCACCCGGCTGGCGCCGTGGCCGAGCCCGGCCACCAGCGCCGCGACCTGCGCGGGGGTGCGCCCGTCCGAGCCGAGCACCAGCAGCCGGCGACCGGGCGTGACGTGCGGCGCCACCAGCTCCACCGCCCGGCCGACCACGGTCACCACCGTCGTCTCCTCCACCGCCCAGCCCAGCCGGGCGCAGGCCAGCGTGACCGACGAGGGGTGCGGCAGGACGTCGACCGCGCCGGCACCGTGCAGCCGGACCAGCGAGGTGCCGACGCCGCTCAGCATCGGGTCGCCGCTGGCCAGCACCACCACCCGCCGCCCCGGGTGCGCGGTGGGCAGATCGCGCAGCGCCGGGCCCATCGGCGAGGGCCACGGCACCCGCTCGGCGGGCACGTCCCCGGGCACCAGGCCCAGCTGGCGGGCGCTGCCGCGCAGCACGTCGGCGGCCTCGACGGCGCGCCGGGCACGCGGCGAGAGGCCGTCCCACCCGTCCGCGCCGATGCCCACGACCGTGATGCGGTCGGCGGACGACGAGGGCTCGGTGGCGGGCACGGGCGCCGATCCTAGGCAGGCCGCCCGATCGCGCCAGGCGCCGCGGCCGTCGCGTGCAGCCGTCGCTTGGCGAGCGCGATGGGCACCTGACCGACGACGGCGGGGAGCACCCAGAACACCGGGTTGCCGGTCTCGGCGACCAGCAGGGCGGTGACCAGCGCGAGGTAGGACCCGCCGAGGAGGTGCGGCTGCAGCGTCCGCCACGCGGGCCAGCCGCGGCGGCGGGCCAGGGCGCCCGCGACGGCCAGGCCCTCGGTGAGGACGGCGACCGGCAGCAGCCACGCCAAGCCGGGTGCGGCGAGAGCGAGGACCGCACCGGTGACGGCGGCGACGGCGACCGCCGCCTGGTAGCCGACGGCCAGGGACCGGCCGTGCGCCCCCGACAGGCGGGCCAGCAGCCATGCCGGCCCGAGGAGCAGCCCCGCCGAGCCGGCCAGGACGTGCACGCCGAGCACCGCGTCACGCACCATCGGGACCGCCTCCGGGTGAGCCGTAGAGCATCCCGGCCGTCCGCCGGGCCAGGTCCAGCAGCGCGTCGCCGTCCCCGTCCGGAGCGAGGCCGGCGGCCGCGAGGTTGCCGCTCGCGGCGAGACCGGCGAGCCCGTGCACGAGCGACCAGGCGGCGACGACGGCGGCGCGGGCGTCGTCCACCCGGCCGGTGGAGGC
Organism: Blastococcus sp. TBT05-19; assembly: GCF_003319095.1. Lineage (GTDB taxonomy): Bacteria > Actinomycetota > Actinomycetes > Mycobacteriales > Geodermatophilaceae > Blastococcus. Next base: position 321,381 of record NZ_QOHI01000004.1, read on the forward strand.
CAGCACGTCCACGCCGCCCTGCAGCACGCCGAAGGTGCGTGCGCGGGCGGCGGCGAGCTCGGGGTCGGCCAGGTCGAGGGCGTCCGGCGTGAACATCACCGCGAAGTGGCCGGGGTGGTCGCGGGCGAAGCGGACGTAGGCCACCCCGACCTCCAGGAACCCGGCCGGCGCCGCCGCCTCGAGCTCCGCGGCGAGCAGCCGGTGCCCCTCGGCCGCGACCGCCGTGAGCAGCCCGGTCCGCGAGGCGAAGTGGTGCCGGTGGGCGGCGTGCGAGACGCCCAGCGAGCGGGCCAGCGCCCGGATGGACACCTCGGCGACGCCGGACCGCGCGGCCACCTCGGCCGCGGAGCGCATCAGCAGCTCGCGGAGGTCGGCGTCGGTGCGGGGCACGCTCCCACCTTGCCACCGGCAACTTGCCAGTGGCAAGGGACCGGCGCGCGAGCAGCCGTCGGCCGGCCTGTCGCCGCGCCGAGCGGTCGTGGTCTGATGTCGGAGCCACACGCGACGGCAGTGGAGGAAGCCCGGTGAGAATCCGGCGCGGTCCCGCCACTGTGAGCCGGCCCTCGGGCCGGTGAGTCAGGAACTCCCGCCGTCGCGCTCCTGCCACCTCCGGGCGTGGACACCCGGGGAGAGGACGCGTGTCATGCGCGGGTACCCCGCATGAGCTTTCCCTTCGCCGCCGTCGTCGGCATGGACGACCTGCGCCTGGCGCTCCTGCTCAACGCCGTCTCCCCCGCCGTCGGCGGGGTGCTGGTGCGCGGCGAGAAGGGCACCGCGAAGTCGACCACCGTGCGTGCGCTGACCGCGGTGCTGCCACCGGTCGACGTCGTCGCCGGCTGCCGCTTCGGGTGCGACCCGGCGGCGCCCGACCCGGCCTGCCCGGACGGTCCGCACGAGCCCGGCGTCGCCGCACAGACCCGCCCGGCGCGGCTGGTCGAGCTGCCGGTCGGGGCGTCGGAGGACCGGCTGGTCGGCTCGCTGGACCTCGAGCGGGCCCTGACCGAGGGCGTGAAGGCCTTCGAGCCCGGGCTGCTGGCCGCCGCGCACCGCGGCGTCCTCTACGTGGACGAGGTCAACCTCCTCCACGACCACCTCGTCGACCTGCTGCTGGACGCAGCGGCGATGGGCACCGCCTACGTCGAGCGCGAGGGCATCTCCGTGCGGCACGCCGCCCGCTTCCTGCTGGTCGGCACGATGAACCCCGAGGAGGGCGAGCTCCGGCCCCAGCTGCTGGACCGGTTCGGGCTGACCGTGGAGGTCGCCGCCCCGCGCGACCCCGACGTCCGCGCCGAGGTGGTGCGCCGCCGCTTCGCCTCCGACGCCGACCCGGCCGGCTTCGCCGCCACCTGGGCCGCGGAGGAGACCGCGCTCGCCGGGCGGATCGCCGCCGCCCGCGAGCTGCTGCCCCGGGTGGTCCTCTCCGACGACGCGCTGCGCCAGGTGACCGCCGTCTGCGCCGCCTTCGACGTCGACGGCCTGCGCGCCGACCTGGTCACCGCCCGGGCCGCGATGGCGCACGCCGCCTGGTGCGGCCGGGAGGAGGTCACCGAGGACGACGTGCGGGTGGCCGCCCGGCTGGCGCTGCCGCACCGCCGGCGTCGCAACCCGTTCGACGCGCCCGGGCTGGACGACGACACCCTCGACCGGGCGCTGGAGGACTCCCGCCCGGACGACGACCCCCCGCCCCCGCCGGACGGTCCGGAGGACGACGGCCCTGACCCCGCCGGCCCCTCCCCCGACGGCGGCAGCACCCCGGACGGCGGCGGCCCGGGCGGCGACGACCCCGACGGGGGCCGAAATGGCCATTTTGGCCCCGCCGCGGAGGGTGGGAGCGAGGACGGCGAGGCGCCGCGGTCCGGGCCGGCACCGGAGCGCGCGGCCGTCGCGCCGGCGGACCCGGTGCGCGTGCGCCGGCTCGAGGTGCCCGGCATCGGCGCGGGTGCACCCGGCCGCCGTTCGCGGGCGCGGTCCGAGCGCGGCCGCGTCGTCGGGTCCACCCGTCCCGCGGGTCCGGTCACCCGGCTGCACCTGCCCGCCACCGTGCTCGCCGCCGCGCCCCACCAGCACGCCCGCGGTCGCACGGGGCCCGGCCTGCGGGTGGTCCGCGACGACCTGCGCCAGGCCGTGCTCGAGGGTCGCGAGGGCAACCTCGTGCTCTTCGTCGTCGACGCCAGCGGCTCCATGGGCGCCCGCTCGCGGATGGCCGCGGTCAAGGGCGCGGTGCTCTCGCTGCTGCTGGACGCCTACCAGCGGCGGGACAAGGTCGGCCTGGTCACCTTCCGCGGCGGCGACGCCGAGCTGGCACTGCCGCCCACCTGGTCGGTGGAGGCGGCGGCCGCGCGGCTCACCGGGCTGCCCACCGGCGGGCGCACCCCGCTGGCCGCCGGCCTGCTGCGCGCGGCCGAGGTGCTGCGCGTGGAGCGGGTCCGCGATCCCCGCCGGCGCCCGCTGCTCGTCGTCGTCACCGACGGCCGGGCCACCGGCGCGCGGGGCGGCGACCACCTCGGTGAGGCCCGCCGGGCGGCGGCGCTGCTCGCCGGGACCGGCACGTCGGCCGTCGTCGTCGACTGCGAGTCGGGGCCGGTCCGGCTGGGGCTCGCCGCGGCGCTGGGCACGGTCCTCGGCGCGGAGACGCTGCGGCTCGACGAGCTCGGCGCCGACTCGCTCGCGGGCACCGTCCGCGCCGCCCGGCGGGTGGCCTGACATGCCGCAGGGGCAGGTCGAGGTCGTCCCGGCCGACGGGCTGACCACCCGGCAGCGCCGCAACCGCCCGCTGCTCGCCGTGCACACCGGCGAGATGAAGGGCAAGTCCACCGCCGCCTTCGGCATGGCCATGCGCGCCTGGAACCAGGGCTGGTCGATCGCGGTCTACCAGTTCGTCAAGAGCGCCAAGTGGAAAGTCGGCGAGGAGAACGCGCTGACCGCGCTGGGCCGGCTGCACGAGCAGACCGGCGAGGGCGGCCCGGTGGTCTGGCACAAGATGGGCAGCGGCTGGAGCTGGTCGCGCCGTCAGGGCACCGAGACAGACCACGCCGCCGACGCCGCCGAGGGCTGGGCGCAGATCAAGCGCGACCTGGCCGCCGAGGCCCACCGGTTCTACGTGCTCGACGAGTTCACCTACCCCCTGAAGTGGGGCTGGATCGACGTCGACGACGTGGTGCGCACGCTGGCCGACCGGCCCGGCAGCCAGCACGTCGTCGTCACCGGCCGGGACGCACCGGCGGCGCTGGTCGGGGCCGCCGACCTGGTCGTGGAGATGACCAAGGTCAAGCACCCGATGGACGCCGGCCAGAAGGGCCAGCGGGGGATCGAGTGGTGACCGCCCTGCCGCGGCTGGTCCTGGCGGCACCGTCGAGCAACGCGGGCAAGACCTCGATCGTCACCGGGCTGATCGCTGCCCTGACCGCCCGCGGGCTCACCGTGTCCCCGCACAAGGTCGGCCCCGACTACATCGACCCCGGCTACCACGGCCTGGCCGCCGGCCGCCCGGGCCGCAACCTCGATCCCTGGCTGGTGGGCGAGGAGCGCATCGCCCCGCTCTTCCTGCGCGGGGCGCTGCACCCCTCCCCCGCCGACGTCGCGGTGGTCGAGGGGGTCATGGGCCTGTTCGACGGCGCCGCGCACCCCGCGGTCGGCCCCGGGTTCGCCTCCACCGCGCACGTCGCCCGGCTGCTCGGCGCACCGGTCGTGCTCGTGGTGGACGCCGCGTCGCAGGCGCACAGCGTCGCGGCGCTGGTGCACGGCTTCGCCACTTTCGACCCCGCGATCCGGGTGGGCGGGGTGGTGCTCAACCGGGTCGGCAGCGACCGGCACGAGGCGATCCTGCGCGGCGCGCTGGCCGCCGCCGGGGTGACCGTGCTCGGTGCGGTGCGCCGGCACGAGCAGCTGCACACCCCGTCCCGGCACCTCGGGCTGATCCCCGCGGCCGAGCGCTCGGCCGCGGCCACCGCCACCGTGCACCGGCTCGGCGAGGTGGTCGGCGACGGGCTCGACCTGGACGCGGTGCTGGCCGTGGCCCGGTCCGCTCCCCCGCTGCACGCGACGCCGTGGGAGCCCACCGCCGAGGTCTCCGCGGTCGCCGGCCGGCCACGGATCGCCGTCGCCGGTGGAGCCGCCTTCACCTTCGGCTACGCCGAGAACGCCGAGCTGCTGGCCGCGGCCGGCGCCGAGGTCGTGACCGTCGACCCGCTGCGCGACGAGGCGCTCCCGGCCGGGACGGCCGGCCTGGTCGTGGGCGGGGGCTTCCCCGAGGTGCACGCCGCCGAGCTCTCGGCCAACGGATCGCTGCGCGCCGACGTCGCCGCGCTCGCCGCCCGCGGCGCTCCCGTGGCCGCGGAGTGCGCCGGTCTTCTGTACCTCGCCCGCGAGCTGGACGGTCTGCCCATGTGCGGCGTCCTGGACGTGGCGACGGCGATGAGCGGCCGGCTCACCCTGGGCTACCGGGAGGCCGAGGCCGCCGGACCGTCGGTGCTGGCTCCGGCCGGCACCCGGGTGCGCGGCCACGAGTTCCACCGCACGGCCGCCGTCCCCGTCGCCGGAGCGACCCCCGCCTGGCGGTGGGGCGGCGGCACCGAGGGCTTCACCTCCGGGGGCGTGCACGCCTCCTACCTCCACCTGAACTGGGCGGGCAGCCCCGAGCTGGCCACCCGCTTCGCCACCGCCTGCGCCGTCCGATCGGAGAAGGTCCGTGCACATCGCTGAAGGCTTCCTGCCCGCCGCGCACGCGATCGGCTGGACGGTCGCGGCCGCGCCGTTCGTCGCGCACGGCGCCCGTGCCGTGGTCAGGGAGGTGCGCGAGAACCCCGAGTCCACCCTGCTGCTCGGGGCGGCCGGCGCCTTCACCTTCGTGCTGAGCGCCATCAAGCTGCCCAGCGTCACCGGCAGCTCGAGCCACCCGACCGGCACCGGACCCGGGGCGATCCTCTTCCGGCCACCGGTGATGGCGCTGCTCGGCACCGTCGTGCTGCTGTTCCAGGCGCTGCTGCTCGCGCACGGCGGGCTGACCACGCTGGGGGCCAACGCGTTCGCCTTCGCCGTCGTGGGGCCGTGGGCCGGGTACGCCGCCTACCGGCTGGTCCGCGCCGCCGGTGCCGGCCTCCTGCCCGCCGTCTTCGCGGGCGTCGCGCTGGCCGACCTGGCCACGTACGGAACGACGTCGCTGCAGCTGGCGCTCGCGTTCCCCGACGCCTCCACCGGGCTGGCCGGCGCGCTGGTGAAGTTCCTCGGCGTCTTCGCCCTCACCCAGGTGCCCCTGGCCATCGGCGAGGGCCTGCTCGGGGTGCTGCTGTTCCGCGTGCTGACCGTCAACGCCCGGCCCGAGCTCGAACGGCTCGGGATCCTGCGTCCCGAACCCGCTGCCACCCCCGGAGGTGCCGCGTGAGCCGCCGCACGCTGGTCACCGGCCTGCTCGTCCTCGCCGTGATCGCGCTCTTCGCCGTCCCGCTGCTGGTGGACGGCGGGACGTCGGAGTACGGCGGCACCGACGCCGCCGTCACCGAGCAGCTCGAGGCCGACGGGTACACCCCGTGGTTCGACTCCCTGTTCAGCCCGGCCGGCGAGGTCGAGTCCGGTCTGTTCGCGCTCCAGGCCGCGCTCGGCGCGGGCGTGCTCGGCTACGTGCTCGGCCGGTTGCACGGGCGCCGTCGCGCAGCGGCGAGCGCCCCGGGACGCGACCCGCGGTGAGCCTCGCCGTCGACGACGCCGCCTGGGCCAGCGCCTGGCGCGGGCGCGCGCCCGGCGACAAGGTCCTCCTCTGCGGCGGGCTGGTCGGGTGCGCGCTGCTGCTGCCGGCCTGGCCGGGCAGCGTCCTGGTCGTGCTCGCCGTGGTGGGGCTGGCGCTGGGCCCGGCCCGCGTGCCGGCCCGCACCTTCGCTCGTGCCATCCGCTGGCCGCTGGCGTTCATCGCGGTCGGGGCGATCACGTCGGTCGTCGCCGTCTCGACCGACGGCATCGGCTGGGCGCCCGACGCGGTCGAGCGCGGCGGATCGCTGGTCGGCCACGCGCTCGCCGGGTCCGCCGCCGTGCTGCTGCTGGCCACCACGACCCCGGTCTCGGACCTGCTGCCGGCCCTGCGCCGGGCTCGGGTGCCGGCGGCCGTCGTGGAGGTGGCATCGCTGGTCTACCGGCTGCTCTTCGTGCTGCTGGACAGCCTGCGCACCATCCGGGAGGCGCAGGCCGCGCGCATGGGCCACTCCTCGCTGCGCCGCTCCTACCGCTCCTCGGGGGTGCTCGCCGCCGCCGTCCTGACCCGCTCGTGGGACCGGGCCCGCCGCCTGCAAGAGGGGCTGGCCTGCCGCGGGTTCGACGGCGGTCTGCGGGTGCTGCCCGAGGTCCTGCCGTCCTCCCGGATCTTCCAGGCCGCCTCGGTCGCGGGGCTGGGCGCGCTCGTCGCCACGTCGGTGCTGGTCCGGTGAGCCACCGCGACCTGACCGCCACCGGTCTGGTGGCCGGCTACGAGCGCGGCCGGCCGGTCCTCGACGGCGCCTCGCTCCGAGTGCCCGCCGGACGCCGGCTGGCCGTGCTCGGGGCGAACGGGTCGGGGAAGACGACGCTGCTGCGCTGCCTGTCCGGCGCGCTGGAGCCGTTCGGCGGCGAGGTCACCGTCGACGGGGTCGGGCTGGCGCACTCGCGCCGCGCGCTCCGGGCGCACCGCCAGGAGGTGCAGCTGGTGCTGCAGGACCCCGACGACCAGCTGTTCAGCGCCTCGGTCGCCCAGGACGTCTCCTTCGGCCCGCTCAACCTCGGGCTGGATGAGGCCGCCGTGCGCGCCCGCGTCGCCGAGGCCCTCGAGCTGCTCGCCGTCGGCCACCTGGCCGGCCGGCCCACGCACCGGCTGTCCTACGGCGAGCGCAAGCGGGTGGCGATCGCCGGGGCCGTGGCCATGCGCCCCTGCGTCCTGCTGCTGGACGAGCCGACGGCGGGCCTCGACCCGTCCGCGGTGGCCGACACCCTCGCCGCGCTGGCCCGGCTCCAGGCCGCCGACTCGACGGTGGTGATGAGCACCCACGACGTCGACCTCGCGCTGGCGTGGGCCGACGAGGTGGCCGTGGTGGCCGGCGGGACCGTGGTGCAGGGCGAGCCGGCCGCGCTGCTCGCCGACGACGCCCTGCTCCGTGCCGCCCGCCTCGCCCGCCCCTGGGCGCTGGAGGTCGGGGCCCGGCTGCGGGCGCTGGGGCTGCTCGGGGACGGCCCGCTCCCCCGCGACGCGGCCCGGCTGCTGGCCGCGCTGCCGGACCGCCCGGGGGTGCCCACGTGAGGACCGTCGGGATCGGGCTGGCCTCGGGGGTGAGCGCCGAGGAGGTGCTCGCCGCGGTGGACGCCGTGCTGCCCGACCCCCGCGCCCCCGTACGGCTGGCCACGCTGGACACCCGGGCCGGCGAGCCGGGGCTCGTCGCCGCCGCCGCCCGGCGCGGCTGGGCCCTGACCGGGCACCCCGCTTCTCGCCTGGCCCGCGTCGCCGTCCCCACCCCCTCGGCCGGGGTCGCGGCGCGGGTGGGCACCCCGTCGGTCGCCGAGGCGGCCGCCCTGGTCGAGGGCGGGTCGCTCCTGGTTCCCAAGACGGTGCACGGCCGGGTGACCGTCGCCCTGGCCGTCCCTCCCCCGCACCCACTCGTCCCTGGAGGACCGCTGACCCCCCGCACCGCTCCCGCTGTCCTCCAGCCGACCGGCCTGCGCCTGGCCGGCCGCGCGGTCGTCGTCGTCGGCGGCGGCACCCGGGCGCACCGCGCGGTCGCCGGGCTGCAGGACGCGGCCGCGGTCGTCACCGTGGTCGCCCCGGAGGTGACCCCGGCGCTGGAGGCGCTGGCGACGGCCGGCGCGCTCACCTGGCACCCGCGGCACTACGGGCCCGGCGACCTGCGCGGCGCCTGGTTCGCCGTGGCCGCGTCCGGGGACCCCGCGGTCGACGCCGCCGTCGCGCGCGAGGCCGAGCGGGAGCGGGTGTTCTGCGCCTCCGACGACCCCGCCGCCGGCGCCGTGCTCCCCGCCACCGGACGGATCGGCGACCTCGTCGTCGCCGTGCACGACGCCGGCTCGGCGGAGCGGGCCACCGACGTGCGCGACGCGGTGCTCGCGGCGATGACCGACGGGCTGCTGCCGGTCGCGGCTCCGACGACCGCCCGCGGCACCGTGGTGCTGGTCGGTGGCGGGCCAGGCGACCCGGGGCTGATCACCGTGCGCGGCCGCCAGGCCCTCGCCCACGCCGAAGTCGTCGTCGCCGACCACCTCGCCCCGCAGTCGCTGCTCGCCTCGCTGCCCCCCGAGGTCGAGGTCATCGACGCCTCCAAGCTCCCCCGCGGCCGCTCCATGGCCCAGGAGCAGATCAACGACCTCCTGGTCACCCACGCCCGGGCCGGCCGCCGCGTCGTCCGCCTCAAGGGCGGCGACCCCTTCGTCTACGGCCGCGGCATGGAGGAGCTCCAGGCCTGCGCGGCAGCCGGCATCCCCGTCGAGGTCGTCCCCGGCATCACCAGCGCCATCGCCGTCCCCGCCCTCGCCGGCATCCCGGTCACCCACCGCGGCCTCACCCACGAGTTCGTCGTCGTCTCCGGCCACCTGCCCCCCGGCCACCCCCAGTCCCTGGTCGGCTGGACCGCCCTGGCCCGGCTCCGCGGCACCATCGTCGTCCTCATGGGCGTCGACACCGCACCCGCCATCGCCGCCACCCTCGTCGAGCACGGCCGCGCACCCGAGACACCGGTCGCCATCGTCAGCGACGGCTCCACCCCCACCCAGCGCACCGTGCGGACCACGCTGGCCGACCTGCCCCGCACGATCGCCGAGACCGCCGTCCGCCCACCCGCCGTCTGGGTCGTCGGCGAGGTCGTCTCCCTGGCGACGTGATGGGACGGCCCCTTCGCGGGGACCCACCCTGAGCGTGCGAAGGGTGGGGGGCGAAGGGGTCCTTCACCGACTGCGGTAGAGCCTCGTCGTCAGCGGCAGGAACACCGCGGCGAGACCGGCGGCGACCAGCAGCGACACGACGATCGCTCCGACGTCGGGAGTGCCGTCCATCAGCGAGCGGCACGCCGTCGCGAGGATCGAGATCAGGTTGACGTCGACGAACGCCTGCAGCGGCCCGGGCAGCGTCGCCGGGTCGACGAAGACGTTGGACAGGAACGTGAGCGGGAAGATGCCGGTGAAGCCCGCGTTCATCACCGCGTTCGGGCTGCGCAGCAGCAGGCCCAGCACGGAGAACACCCACGACAGCCCGAACGAGAAGACGACGACCAGCGCCAGGGCCGCCACCGCGCCCGCCACGCCCGCGTCGGGCCGGTAGCCCAGCAGCACCCCGACGACGATGATCACCGTGCCCGCGATGACGTAGCGGACGCTGTCGCCGAGCAGGGAGCCCAGCAGCGGCGCCGGCCGCCAGATCGGCAGCGAGCGGAACCGGTCGACCACGCCCTTGGTCAGGTCGGTGTTCAGCGAGACGCCGGCGTACACGGTGGTGAACAGCACCGACATGACCAGCAGCCCCGGGAGCGTGTAGTCCAGGTAGGCGCTGGTGGAGCCGGCGATCGCCCCGCCGAACAGGTACGTGAACATCAGCAGGAACATCACCGGCGTGAGCGTCACGTCCATGAGCTGCTCGGGCACGTGCTTGACCTTGAGCATCCCCCGCCAGCCGAACGTGAGTGCCGTGGAGAGCGGCCCGGGCCGGGGCGGCCGCGCGGTCGAGGCGATCGCCCGCCGGACGGCGGCGGTGTCGGCGGCGTCGGGGGCCGTGGTGGCTGCGCTCATGACGGCTGCTCCTCGAGGGTGGCGGCGGGCGGGGGCACCTCGGCGGCGTGGCCGGTGAGCGCCAGGAAGACCTCGTCGAGGCTGGGCTGGTCGAGGGCGAACTCGGCGATGCCGATGCCCGTCCGGGCGAGCTCGCCCACCCCGGTCGCGGCGCGGGCGGAGTCCGGGCACTGCGCGGTCAGGCCGGCCGGGTCGGCCTCCAGGGTCACCGGTCCGACGGCCCGTTCCAGCAGGGCCGCAGCCTCCGGGCGCCGCTCCGCGTCGAGCAGCCGCACCCGCAGACCGCCGCTCCCGACCGAGGCCTTGAGCTGGGCCGGCGTGCCCTCGGCGATCACCGTGCCGCGGTCGATGACCGCGATGCCGTCGGCCAGCTGGTCGGCCTCCTCCAGGTACTGCGTGCAGAGCAGGATCGTCGTCCCCTCCGCCACCAGCGCCCGGGCGATCTCCCACACGTGGTTGCGCGACCGCGGGTCCAGGCCGGTGGTCGGCTCGTCGAGGAACATCAGCCGCGGGGTGACGACGATGCTGGCGGCGATGTCGAGGCGGCGTCGCATGCCGCCGGAGTAGTGCTTGACCAGCTTGCCCGCCGCGGCGGCGATGCCGAACGCCTCGAGCAGCTCGTCCGCCCGGGCGCGGGCGCCGGCGCGGCTCAGCCCGAGCAGGCGGCCGAGCAGCACGAGGTTCTCCCGCCCGGTGAGCTCCTCGTCCACCGAGGCCAGCTGCCCGGTCAGGCTGACCTGCGCCCGGACCGCGTCGGCCTCGGTGACGACGTCGTGACCGAGCACCCGGGCGCTGCCGGCGTCCGGCCGGATGAGCGTGGCCAGCATCCGGATCGTCGTCGTCTTCCCCGCCCCGTTGGGTCCGAGGACGCCGTAGACGACGCCGGGAGGCACGGCGAGGTCGATGCCGGCGACGGCGGTGGTGTCCCCGTAGGTCTTGACCAGACCCGTCGCCTCGATGGCCAGCGGAGCGTGCAGCGTCATGAGGTCCTCGCCCGGGGTGCGGTCGTCGGCGTGTTCTCAGGATCAGACGCACTGTCCTCCGCGAACTGAGCGGTCGCGAGCGACTTTTCCGGCATCCGGCCGGCGGGTGGCCCGGCGCCTGTAGATTCGGCGTCTCCGGACATCCGCGGGGCCCGCGCCCCGGACGTCCGCGCGCGCACCGGCTCCGGCCGACCGACGCCGCGGGCGCGATGTCCCCCGCACCCCGCGCGCGGCCCGCCCGCCCCGTCGCCGCGCGCCCTCGTCCGAGGAGAACTCCCCGTGTCCGTCGCCACCTCCGCCGGTGAGGCCGCCCGCTCCGCGGTCCAGGAGGCCGCCCGGCGGCGCACGTTCGCCGTCATCAGCCACCCCGACGCCGGGAAGTCCACCCTCACCGAGGCGCTCGCCCTGCACGCCCGGGTGATCGGCCAGGCCGGTGCGGTGCACGGCAAGGCCGGCCGGCGCGGCACGGTCAGCGACTGGATGGAGATGGAGCGCGACCGCGGCATCTCGATCACCTCGGCCGCGCTGCAGTTCGGCTACCGCGACGCCGTCGTCAACCTGCTCGACACCCCCGGGCACGCCGACTTCTCCGAGGACACCTACCGGGTGCTGACCGCGGTCGACGCCGCGGTGATGCTGGTCGACGCCGCCAAGGGCCTCGAGGCGCAGACGATGAAGCTCTTCGCCGTCTGCAAGCACCGCGGCATCCCGATCCTGACCGTGATCAACAAGTGGGACCGCCCGGGCAAGGACGCGCTCGAGCTGATGGACGAGATCGCCGAGCGCACCGGCCTGACCCCGACCCCGCTCACCTGGCCGGTGGGCATCGCCGGGGACTTCCGCGGCGTGCTCGACCGGCGCACCGGCGACTTCCGCCGCTTCACCCGCACCGCCGGCGGCGCCACCATCGCCCCCGAGGAGCTGCTGTCGGCGGCCGAGGCGGCGGAGCAGGAGGGCGACGTCTGGCTGCAGGCGCAGGAGGAGGCCGAGCTGCTGGCCGAGTCCGGCCAGGACCACGACCAGGAGTCGTTCCTCAGCGGGATCAGCACGCCGGTGCTCTTCGCCTCGGCGGTGTCGAACTTCGGCGTCGGTGCGCTCCTGGACACCCTGGTCGACCTGGCGCCCGCCCCGGCGGGACGGCCGGACGCCGAGGGCGTGGTGCGCGACCTCGCCGCCCCGTTCAGCGCGTTCGTCTTCAAGGTGCAGTCGGGCATGGACGCCGCGCACCGCGACCGGCTGGCCTACATCCGCATCTGCTCCGGCGTCTTCGAGCGCGGCATGGTGGTCACCCACGGCCGCACCAAGCGCCCGTTCGCCACGAAGTACGCCCAGCAGGTGTTCGGCCGGGACCGCGAGGTCGTCGACCTCGCCTACCCCGGTGACGTCGTGGGCCTGGTGAACGCCAACGCCCTCGGCGTGGGCGACAGCCTCTACAGCGAGAAGCCGGTCTCCTACCCCCCGCTGACCACCTTCGCCCCCGAGCACTTCGGGGTCGTGCGCAGCAAGGACACCGCCAAGCACAAGCAGTTCCGCAAGGGCATCGAGCAGCTGGACTCCGAGGGCGTGGTCCAGGTGCTGCGCTCCGAGCGACGCGGTGACGGCTCGCCCGTGCTCGCCGTCGTCGGGCCCATGCAGTTCGAGGTGGCGACCCACCGGATGGAGCACGAGTTCAACGCCGCGGTGCACCTCGACCGGCTGCCCTACAGCATCGCGATGCGCACCGACGCCGACTCGGTGCCGCTGGTCACCGCCTCCGGCGGCACCGAGGTGGTCCAGCGCTCCAACGGCGAGCTGCTGGCGCTGTTCACCGACAAGTGGGCGCTGCGGATGCTGCAGCAGCGGCACCCCACCATCACCCTCGAGCCGCTGGTGGCCGCGCAGCTGGCCTGACCCGGCTCAGGCCAGCAGCGTCCGGTAGATGTCGCGGGCGTGGTCGAAGACGAGGAAGTGCCCCTCGCCGGCCATCCAGTGCGCCGAGCAGTTCGGGAGCATCGTGCTCAGCACCTGACCGAGCACCAGCGGCACCTGCCAGTCCTGGGTCCCGTGCCAGATGTGCACCCGCTGCCGCACCTCGGCCACCGGGAAGCCCCACGGCCGGAACAGCAGCGCGCGGTCCTCGGCCAGCGCCGCCGAGCCGTTGCGCATCCCCTCGGTGAAGGTCCTCGCGAGCACCTGCCGGACGACCGGCCGGCCGATCACGCGCCGGTCGGCCGGGTTCAGGCGGACCTGCAGGTAGCGCGGGATCAGCTCGGGGCGCAGCGCCAGCGGCGCGAAGGCAGGCCGGAGCACCGACGCCAGCTGCGCGGGCCGGTGCAGGCCGGCCCGCACGCGCGACGGGATCCAGCGCGGCCACGGCCAGGGGACGTCCGGCGGCGGGGCGCCACCGAGGATCCCGACCGCCCGCACCCGGTCGCCGAACTCGTGCGCGCAGGCCAGCGCGTAGGCCGCGCCGCCGGAGAGGCTCAGCGCGGCGAAGCTGTCGACGCCGAGGGAGTCCAGCAGCTCCTCGACGTCGCCGGGCCAGTCCGCGACCCGGCGGCCGGGGTGCGGGTCGGACCGGCCGAAGCCGGGCCGGTCGGGCACGACGAGGCGCACCCCCCACCGCCGGTAGTCCTCGGGGTCCTCGACGTGCCGCTCCAGCCGGGAGCTCGGCGAGCCGTGGCAGCCGAGCACCACCTGCCCCTCGGGGTCCCCGTACTCCGCGTACGCCAGCGTGCGGCCGTCGCTGAGCCGGACGCTGCCCTCGCGAGGTCCTGGGTGCATCCCGCGCCCCTACCCCGTTAGCGTGCCGGTCATGGCTGTCGACCCCCGCGGTGCCGATCTCAAGCGCTACCTCCAGGAGGACCCCGGCGGGCCGGTGGTGATGCTCAACCTCCTGCGCTTCGCCGAGGGCGGGCGCGAGCTCTACGCGCAGTACGCCGATGCGCTGAGCAGCACCTTCCTCGCGCGGTACGGCGGCGAGGTGCTCTACGCCGGCGACGGCTCGACGTCGCTGGTCGCCGAGGACGGCCAGGCCTGGGACGCGGTCCTGCTGGTGCGCTACCCCTCGCGGAAGGCCTTCAGCGAGATGGTGGCCGACCCCGAGTACCAGCAGGTCACCGAGCTGCGCACCCGCGCGCTGTCGGAGGCGGTGCTGCAGGCGACCACCGCCTGGTAGCTCCGCCCGGTGACGTGCCGGGTCAGTGCCCGCGGAACGCCTCCTCGAGCCACCAGGACGGCGCCCCGCGGGTGACCTTCGCGTCCACGAGCAGCGGCGCGGTGCGGGGGCCGGCCAGCCAGTCGGCGACGCCCGCCAGGTCGCCGGGCTCCCGCACGGTCACCGCCTCGTAGCCGTAGCCGCGGCCGATCGCGGCGAAGTCGGTCTCCGGGAAGCGGACGGTGTCCAGCGGGTGCCCGTCCGGCCCGAAGTGGTGCACCTCGGCGCCGTACGCGGCGTCGTCGTGCACCACGACGACCATCGGCAGCCCGAGGCGCACGACGGTCTCCAGCTCCGCGGCGCCCATCAGCGCACCGCCGTCGCCGAGGGCGGCGACCGGGAGCCGGTCGGGGCGGGCCAGCGCCGCGCCGATCGCCGTCGCCAGGCCCAGGCCGACGGACTGGAAGGCCTGGGTGAAGCAGAACCCGTGCTCGTCGGGGACGTCGAGGAACATGCTGGGGTAGCCCATGAAGTTGCCGGAGTCCACGGCGACCACCCGCTCGGCGGGCAGCAGGTCGTCCAGCGCGGCGTTGAGCGTCCGGGGGTCGATCCGGCCCGCTCCCCCGGCGTCGTCGTAGGGCTCGTCCCGCCAGCGCCGCCGCGCGGCGATCGCCGCGCGCACCTCCGCCGTCCGGTAGCCCTCCGCCGTCTCCTCCAGCAGGGCGGTCACGGCGGTGGCGACCGCGCACACGTCGCCCACGACCCCGAGGGCGACGTCGCGCTGCGCGCCGATGGCGTCGGGCTCGTCGTCGACCTGGACCACGACGGCGCCGTCGGCGATCAGCCGCCCGTGCCGCATCGTCCACATGTTCAGCTGGCAGCCCCAGCCCACGACCAGGTCCGCGCCGGAGATGAGCTCGGCGGCCAGCGGGGTCGCGAAGCCCCCGGAGACGTCGAGGTCCCACGGGCTGCCGCGGAACAGGCCCTTCGCCACCGCCGAGGTCGCCAGCAGCGCCCCGCACCGGCCGGCGAGCTCCTCGAGCTCGGCCCGGGCCGCGCGGGCGCCGCGGCCGGCCACGAACACCGGACGCCGCGCCCGGCGCAGCGCCTCGGCCAGCCCGCCCACGTCGCCCGGACCGGGGCGGTCGGCGGGCGGGACGGGCTCGGCCTGCGGTCCCTCGGCCGGTCGCGCCTGCACGTCCAGCGGCAGGTTGAGCACGACCACCCGCCGCTGGTCCCGCGCGGTCGCCACGGCGACGGCGGCGTAGCGCTCGGCGGTGGCCGCGGACGTCACCCGGATCGACACCGCCCCCACGGCCTCGGCCAGCGCCGGCTGGTCGACGAAGAAGTTGGACCGCCGGTTCGTCGTCTCCGCGGTGACCACCACCAGCGGCGTGCGGCTCTTGGCCGCCTCGGTGATGCCGGTGAGCGCGTTCGTCAGCCCGCACCCCTGGTGCAGGCTCACCGCAGCCGGCCGGCCGCTCACCCGCGCGAACGCGTCGGCCATCGTGGCCGCGCCGCCCTCGTGCCGGGCCGCGACGTAGCGGGCCCCGGCCGCGACCATCGCGTTGGTGGCCACGAAGTTGCCCGACCCGACGACGCCGAACACCGTGTCGATGCCGCAGCGGACCAGCGTCTCGCCGACCGCCTGGGCGACGGTGCGCGCCGCCGTCATCCCCGCTCGACCAGCGCCAGCACGCGGGACGGGGAGCCGGAGCCGCCCACGATCGGCAGCGGGGCCGCGACCACGAGCGCACCGGTCGGCGGCAGCTGCGCCAGGTTCTGCAGCTGGGTGAGGCCGTACTTGCCGCTGCCCATCAGCGCGGAGTGGCACGGGAACGGCGGGTCGAACGAGTGCGCCCGGCCCGCGTCGGTGCCCACGGTCTCCACGCCCAGGCCGATCACCGGGGACTCCTCGGCCAGCCAGCGGGCGCACTCGACCGACAGGCCCGGGGTGTGCGGCCCGTTCTCGTCGGCGTTGAGGAACTCGCCCTGGGACTCCGCGCGGGCGTCCCAGCCGGTGCGGAACAGCAGCCAGCCGCCCTCGGGCAGCGGGCCGTGGGTCGCCTCCCACTCCCGGATGTGCTCGACCTCCAGGAGGAAGTCCGGGTCCTGCGCCGCGCGCTCGGAGAAGTCGAGCACCGCGGCCGGGGCGATGAGCTTCCGCGCGGCCACCGACGCGACGTCCTCGCCGTCCCGGCCGGTGACCCAGTGGTTGGGCGCGTCGAAGTGGGTGCCGGTGTGCTCGCCGGTCCGGAAGTTGTTCCAGTACCAGGCCGGCCCGCGGTCGTCGTACCGGCTGAGCTCCTCCAGCTCGAACGTCGCCGTCTGGGCGAACGGCTCGGGCAGCTGGATGACCGGGGTCCCGGAGTGCAGCGGCGCGGTGAGGTCGACGACCTCGATCCGGGCGGTGGCCAGGGCCTCGGCGAAGCTGGACAGGATCGACATGCGCGGTCCCTTCACAGGCGGTCGGACGGCGGACAGTCAAGCACGATCAGCCACCCCGGAGCCGCGGAAGGGCGCAGGCCGGGCTCCCGGTCAGCGCGCCTTGGGGATGATCAGCCAGAGGCCGATGTAGACCAGCTCGCCCACACCGACCAGGCCGAAGACCACGAAGCCCAGTCGCACGAGCACTCGGGAGATCCCGAACCTGTCGGCGAGGGCCGCGCACACGCCGGCGATGAGCTTGCCCGACCGAGGTCTGATCAGCGTCGAGGTCACGGGGTGCCCGCTACCCGGAGGCTGCCGCAGCAACCACGCGTCAGCCGAGGACCGCCCACCCGTGCGCGGGCACCCGGACCCGGTCCCCGGCCGGCTCCGTGGCACCGGCGAGCACCTCGCCGGCGCCCGGGGCGGGGATCTCGGCGGGCGCGTCGGCGAGGTTGAGCGCCACCACCAGCCGCTCGCCGTCGGCGGTCACCTCGTAGGCCAGCTGCTCGTTGGCCAGGTGCAGCGCCCGGGTCCGCGCGGTGTGCAGCCACCGGTGCCGACGGCGCAGGCCGATCAGCTCCTGGTGCAGCCGGTAGACCGGCAGGCCCAGCGGGGACAGCTCCCCCGGCGTCGCCGGGAAGGGCGGGCGGACGGCGTCGTCGCCACCTGCCCGGTCCTCCTTGACGCCGCGGAAGGCGTGCTCGTCGCCGGCGTAGACCGCCGGCGTGCCGCCCACGGTGAAGAGGACGACCAGCGCGTGCGCGAGGTGGCGCTCGTCGGTGACCTTGCTGGCGATGCGCGTGACGTCGTGGTTGCCGACGAACGTGTACGGGGTGAACCGGTCGAGCAGCGCGCCGTGCCGGGCCAGCGCGGCGTCGAGCTCGAAGAAGTTGGCGTCGTTGAGCGAGCTCCAGACCGCCTTCCACAGCTCGTACTGGGTGACCGCGTCCAGGTGGCCGTCGCCGACCGCCCGGGCGTAGTCGCCGTGGATCACCTCGCCCATCAGGTAGGCGTCGGGGTGCCGCTGCCGCACGCGGTCGGCCACCCGGGCCCAGAACGCCGCCGGGACGGCGTAGGCGGCGTCCAGCCGCCAGCCGTCGGCGCCCCGGTCCAGCCAGTGCGTCATCACCTCGACCACGTGGTCCTCGACCCCCGGCGCGGAGTGGTCCAGCGCCACGAGGTGCGCGTGGCCCTCGAAGTCGTCGTACCCCGGCTCGACCCCGGGGGCCCACCCGCCGTCGGGCCAGCGCAGCCGGAACCACGACGCGGTGGGCGCGGCCGGCCCCTGCTCGAGCACCGCCCGGAACGCGGGGTGGTCGCGGCCCACGTGGTTGAAGACGCCGTCCAGCAGCACCCGCAGGCCGCGCTCCCGGCAGGCGGCCAGCAGCGCGTCGAGGTCGTCGTCGTCGCCGAGCCGGGGATCGACGCGGAGGTGGTCGACGGTGTCGTAGCCGTGGGTCTCCGACGCGAACACCGGACCGAGCGCCAGCCCGGACGCGCCGAGCTCGACCGCGTGGTCCAGCCAGGCGGCGAGGTGGGGCAGCCGGTGGGCGACCGGCCGGCCGGGCTCGTCGCGCGGTTCGGCGCCGACGAAGCCCAGCGGGTAGACGTGCCACCAGACGGCGTCGCGCACCCACGCCGGCCCCTCTGTACGCCCCGCGCTCATGCCGGCGATGCTGCCCCACGGCCGGGCGCGGGACACTCCCCAGGGGGACCCGGCCACCCACCTGCCGTTTTTTCGATCTCTGTGGGTAGAATTCCCCACGGTCGCTGTTGCGCCTCTGCTTTCGTTCTTGGACGTCCGCAGTCGTCTCTGCCTGACGTTCCTCTCGGTCCTGCCGGTCGGTGCGGCGGCCCCGTCACCGGCACGTGCCGGTGACGGACACCTCCCAGCACGGAATGAGAACGACATGGCTCAGGGCACTGTGAAGTGGTTCAACGCGGAGAAGGGCTTCGGGTTCATCGCCCAGGACGGCGGCGGCGCCGACGTCTTCTGCCACTACTCCGCCATCGTCAGCGACGGCTACCGCTCGCTCGACGAGGGCCAGCAGGTCGAGTTCGACGTCACGCAGGGCCAGAAGGGCCCGCAGGCGGAGAACGTCCGCCCGCTCTGATGTGAGCGTTCGACGGGGTCACGGCGCGCTGCGCCGTGGCCCCGTCGTCATGTCCGGCCCATCCCGTCGTCCCGAGGAGCACCCCATGGCCCAGCACGTCGGACTCTGCGCGGACGCGCCGCTGGGCTGCCCCTGCCGGGGCGACGCGACGATCCACCAGGACCGCTCGCGGGAACTGAGCGAGGCACGGGCCGCCGGCTCCGCGGCCGTCGAGTGCCCGGAGTGCGGCGAGGCCACGACCGCGGTCTCCATCGCCGCGTGGGGCAACTGCCGCGCCTGCCGGACCGCGCACTCGCGGTCCACCCATCCCCTGCGCTGGTGAGGGCCCTACCCCGCCGTGGGCGGGGTCACGGTGGGGTTCCGCGCCGGGATCGGTGACAATGGCCCGGTCCGAGCAAGGGCGATCCGACAGCAGCGGGGTGGCGTGACCGGCGAGCTTCCCGAGCCCGACTTCCGACGGGTGTTCGACGCGGCGCCGACGCCGTTCATCCTGCTCACGCCCGATTTCGACATCGTGCACGCGAACGAGGCGCGCCTGGAGGCGACGGCCACCACGCTCGAGGACACGGTCGGGCGGAACATGTTCGACGTCTTCCCGATGAACCCCGACGATCCGGGCGCCGACGGGCTGGCCAACCTGAAGGCCTCCCTGGAGCGGGCACGTGACACCCGCCGGCCGCACACGATGGCCATCCAGAAGTACGACATCGCCATGCCCGACGGCCGCTTCGAGGAGCGGTTCTGGAGCCCGCGCAACGTGCCGATCCTCGACGAGCACGGCGAGGTGGTGCTGATCCTGCACCGCTCCGACGACATCACCGAATACATCACCGCCCGGGACGACGCCCGCAGCGAGGCCGCCCGCGGGCAGGAGTGGCGCGACCGCGCCGCCCGGGTCGAGGGCGACCTGTACGCGCGCACCCTGGAGCTGGAGCAGGCCAACACCCGGCTGCAGACCCTCACCGAACGGGAGCAGCGCACCGCCCGGTCGCTGGCCGGGCTGGCCAGCACCGTCTCGGCGCTGGCCGCGGCGGAGACGCACACGGACCTCTTCCGGCTCCTCGGCGACCACGGGGGTCCCGGGTTGTCGGCCGACGTGCTCGCCGCCGCCGTGGTCCGGCCGGGGAGCCAGGAGCTGACGGTGGTCGACCGGTCCGGCCGCGGCCGGCGCATCCCGGCCGGTTCCGGTTCCCCCCTCGCCGTCGCCGCCGAGGGTCGGCCGGTGCTCGTGGCCGACGCCGGGCTGGAGGGCTCCGGGCCTCCTCCCGCAGCCGGGCTGCGCGCCTGGGCGGCGCTGCCCATGCGCACCGGCGACCGCGTCCTCGGCGCCCTCGCCGTCGGTTGGCGGGAGCCGCACCCCCTCGAGGACGACGACGTGCGGGTGCTGCAGGCCTTCGCCGCCCAGTGCGCCCTGGCGCTGGACCGCGTCGGCCGGCTCGAGCGGGAGCGGCAGCAGGCCGAGGCCACCCGCAGCCTCGCCGAGGCGCTGCAGCGCTCGATGCTCACCGATCCCCCGCAGCCCCCTGGCCTGCGGATCGCCGTCCGCTACCGGCCGGCCGCCCGCGAGGCCGAGGTGGGTGGCGACTGGTACGACGCCTTCACCGCACCCTCCGGCGCCACCACGATCGTGGTCGGCGACGTGGCCGGCCACGACCGGACGGCCGCCGCGGTCATGGGCCAGCTGCGCAACATGCTGCGCGGGGTCGCCCACGCCGTGGCGGGTGACCCCGCCCAGGTGCTCACCGCGCTGGACCGGGCCGTGGTCGACCTGGGCGTCAACACGCTGGCCACGGCGGCGCTGGCGCACGTCGAGCGGGCGACCGCGACCGGCGCGCTCACCCTGCGCTGGTCGAACGCGGGCCACCCGCCGCCGCTGCTCGTCGGGCCGCGGGGGGACGCCGAGCTGCTCGAGCGACCGCGTGACCTGCTGCTCGGTGTGGCCCCGTGGACCCCCCGCCGGGCGCACGCCCTGCCGCTGGCCCCCGGCTCGACCGTCGTCCTCTACACCGACGGCCTGGTCGAACGGCGCGACGCCACCCTCGACGACGGCTTCGAGCGGCTGCTCGACGCCGGCCGCGACCTGCACACCCTGCCGCCCGAGGACGCCTGCGACGCCCTGATCTCCCGGCTGGCCCCCGACTTCACCGACGACGTGGCGCTGCTGGTGCTGCGGGTGGAGCCCTAGCCGTCCAGCCGATCGGCGCCCAGGTGGGTGTCGAAGAAGCGCAGGATCCGGGCCCACGCGTCCTCGGCCGAGGGCTGGTGGTAGCTGAACCCGGTCACCCGCTCGACGACGGCGAACGGCCCGCTGTTGTGCCGGTTGAGGAACGAGTGCCCGGCGTCGGGGTACTCGACGACGTCGTTCGGCACCTCGAGGGCGTCCAGCGCCCTACGAAGGCGGCCGGCCGCACCGCGCAGGACCGGGTCCCGGCGCCCGTAGCTGGCCACCACCGGGCAGGCGCCCTGGAGCACGCTCTCGACGTCCCGGGGCACGAAGCCGTAGTTGGGAGCGGCGGCGTCGAAGCCCCGCGTGGCGGTCAGCAGCGCGAAGCCACCGCCCATGCAGAAGCCGACGACGCCGACCCGCCCGGTGCAGTCGGGCTGGTCGGCGGTCCACCGCCGGGTGGCCTCGATGTCGCCGAAGGCCGGCCCGGTGCGCTTCAGCAGCGACCGGAAGGTCCCCTGCAGGCACCGCAGCGCTCCCCCGGCGGTGAACAGGTCCGGCGCCACCGCGAGGTAGCCGGCGGCGGCCAGCCGGTCGGCCTGCTGCCGGATGTCGTCGGTCAGCCCGAACGCCTCGTGCAGCACGACCACTCCCGGCCACGGGCCCTCGCCGACGGGGGGCCGGCTCACGTGGGCACGCAGCTCCGGAGCGCTCTCGGCGCCGGGGATCGAGGTCAGGGGCACGGGCTGGTCCTTCCGCCGGGGTCCGCGCCGACGCTAGCGGGGGCGCCCGCACCCCGCCCGCTCAGAGGCCGACCGCGACGGTGGCGGCCAGCTCGCGCACGCCCTCGAGGTCCGCGCCCGAGGGTGCGCCGGTCAGGCTCAGCGGCGCGGCCACCCGCTTCCACCGCAGGGCGCCGGTGATCCGCTCGATCGCGGTCAGGGCGCCGGCCGTGTCGTCGGTGCCGTGCACGTACACGCCGTAGGGCAGGCCCGGGGTCGCGTCCAGGCACGGGTAGTAGACGGTGTCGAAGAAGTGCTTGAGCGCGCCTGACATGTAGCCGATGTTCGCCGGCGTCCCGAGCAGCACGCCGTCGGCCGCGAGCAGGTCGGCAGGGCCGGCCGACAGCGCCGGCCGCAGCACGAGTTCGACGTCGTCGACCATCGCCGCGCCCTCCTTGACCGCCTCCAGGACCGCCTGCATGGCGGGCGAGGGCGTGTGGTGGACGACGAGCAGACGCGGCATGCCCGCATCCTCCCCGACCGGGTGGCAGATTCGACGGCATGCACCTGGTCCTGGAGTACACGCTGGCCGACGACTACCTCGACCGCCGGACGGCGTTGCGCGAGGACCACCTCGCGCTCGCCCGCGCCGCGCACGAGCGCGGAGAGCTGCTGCTCGCCGGCGCCCTGCCCGATCCCTTCGACCGCGCCCTGCTCGTCTGGACGGCGCCGCGCGAGGTGGTCGAGCGGTTCGCCGCCGAGGACCCCTACGTGCGCGAGGGCCTGGTCACCTCGTGGTCGCTCCGCCCCTGGAACGTGGTCATCGGCTGACCGGGCGCAGCTGCGCGTAGGCGCGGGCGAGGTCGGGCAGCTGGGCATGCGCGTTGAGCCCGCTCGGGTTCGGCACCACCCAGGTCACCGCGCCGCCCAGCCGCTCCTCCTGCAGCCCGGCGACCGCGCGCGGGCGGCCGAAGGCCTGCCGCCAGGCGGTGATGCCCAGCACCGCCAGCACCCGCGGGCGGTGCTCGGCGACCAGCCGCTCCAGCGCCACCGCGCCCTCGGCCAGCTCCTCGGCGGAGAGCTCGGCCGCGGCGCGGGTGGGCCGGTCGACGAGGTTGGTCACGCCCAGCCCGTGCTCCAGCAGCTCCCGGTCCTCCTCCGGCCGCAGCCGCCGGGGGGTGAGGCCGGCCAGGTGCAGCGCGGGCCAGAAGCGGTTGCCGGGCCGGGCGAAGTGGTGCCCCCGCTCGGCCGACATCAGCGAGGGGTTGATGCCGCAGAACAGCACGTCGAGCCCTGGCCCGATGATGTCGGGCAGCGGCTTGGCGGGCACGGTGGTCAGCGGTAGGTGAGCAGCGCCCGCCGCGGCCCGGTGACGTGCGCGTGGTCGTTGAACGCGAGCAGCGTCAGGCCGGTGCTCCCCGCGATCAGCGAGGTGACGCCGACGTTCACAGCGGACCGGTTGAGCGCGACGACGGCGTCGGCCGGCGCTCCCAGCAGCGACGCGACGACCGCGGCGATCACCCCGCCGGAGCTGACGACGACGGCGTCGCGGCCCTTCTCCAGCCCGGCGGCCAGGTCGCGCACCGCCGCCACCGCGCCCGTGGAGAACGCCGGCCAGCCGTCGGCGTCGCCGGCCGCGATCCAGGATCGGAGCGCGCCGTCGAGCAGCTGCTGCACCTGGCGCGACCCGGCGCCCTCCGCCTCCCCGGGATAGCGCTGCAGCAGGTCGACGTGGTCGTACTCGTCCAGGCGCGCGTCGGGGGCCGCCGGTGCGTCGTAGCCCGCCGCCTCCGCCAGCAGCGCCGCCGTGTCCCGCTGCCGCCGCAGGGTGCCCGAGACGACCAGCGGGTCGCGCAGTTCGCGCCGCCGCAGCTCCTCGCCCACGCAGCCCGACTGCTCCCGCCCCAGGTCGCTGAGGACGTCGTAGTCGTCGGCGCCGAAGGAGGCCTGGCCGTGGCGGACCAGGCAGATCAGCGGCATCCGGCCAGCCGCTCGGCGCGCTGGAGCAGGACGGCGGCGGCGATGCCGAAGTGGGCGAACCGCGGGTTGGTCGTGTGGCCGGACCGGAAGCGCGCCCAGATCTGCTGGATGATCACGGCCAGCCGGAACAGGCCGAAGACCTCGTAGAAGGTCCAGTTCTCGGCGCGCAGCCCGGTCCGGGCCAGGTAGCGCTCGACGATCTGCTCGCGGGTGGGCATGCCCGCGAGGGTGCTCGGCTGGGTGGAGATCAGCCCGAACTCCTCGTCGTCGTCGGCGGTGACCCAGTAGGCGAGCGACGCCCCGAGGTCCATGAGCGGGTCGCCGACCGTGGCCATCTCCCAGTCCAGGACGCCGGTGATCCGCGGCGTGCCCGAGAGGTCGAGCACCAGGTTGTCCAGCTTCCAGTCGCCGTGCAGCAGGCTGGCCCGCACGTCCTGCGGCTGGTGCTCGGCGAGCCACCCCATGAGCTCCTCGGCGGGCGGCACGTCGTCGGTGAGGGCATCGCGGAAGCGGCGCGACCAGCCCTCCACCTGGCGGCGGACGTAGCCCGGGCCCTTGCCGAGGTCGGCCAGCCCGGCGGAGTCCACGTCGATGGAGTGCAGGTCGGCGAGGGTGTCGTAGGCGGTCTCGCCGAGGACCCGCGCCTGCTCCGCGGACAGCTCCACCCCCTCGGGGAGCTTCCGGCCCAGGACGACGCCGCGCAGCCGCTCCATCACGTAGAAGTCGCTGCCGATGACCGACGGGTCCTCGCAGAACCCGAAGATCTCCGCGACCACGTCCAGGTGGGGGCGCAGCCGCTGCTGGACGCGCACCTCGCGGCCCATGTCGTGGGCCGAGGCGGCCTTGTGCCCGTGCGGGGGGCGGCGCAGCACCAGGTCCAGGTCGCCGTAGTCCAGCAGGTAGGTCAGGTTGCTGGCCCCGCCGGAGAACTGGCGCACCTGCGGCGCGGGGTGCCCCTCGAGTGCCGGCACGCGCGGCGTCAGCCAGGCGTGCACGGCCTCGACGTCGAAGGTGTCCTCGGGGCGGACGTCGCGGAGTCGGGTCGCGTTCTCGCTCATCGCGCCCATCCCACCACGAGCCGGTCCGCACCACTCCGCCGTCCTCCCGCCGGACCGGTGCCTCCGTGTCATCGCACCACCCCGAGGCGTCCCGCCACCCCGCCGTCCCGGCCGGCCGCGGACCCGGCGGTCTCGCTGCCTGCTCCGGAGGCTGGTCCGGGAGTACCGTTCGCGACGGGTCGAAACCCCGGCCCCGCGTTCCGCGAGCGGGACGACGGCCGGGGGCCTGCGGGCACCGGGCCAGGGCAGGAGGCAGCCATGGCACTACCTGCGACCCCTCCGGTGGACCTCGACCACGAGTTCCAGCCGGTCCCCTTCCACGTGTCCGTCGACGTCGTGGGTGCCACCGTCGCCGTCGCCGGGGAGCTCGACCGGCCGAACGGCCACCACGTGCTGGACGGGCTCGCCGCGCTCGTCTCCGGCGGCTGCCGGCAGTGGACGGTCGACATGACCGCGGTGTCCTTCTGCGACGCCGCGGGCCTGCGGGTGCTGCTCACCGGCCACCACCTCGCCCGGCGGCACGGCTGCGAGCTGGTCCTGGAGCGCCCGAGCCGGTGCGTGCACCGGCTGCTCCTGCTGACCGGCCTGGACCGGGTGCTCGACGTGCGGCCCGGCGGCCCCGTGCCGGCCCCCGCCGCGGGCGGGCAGCGCCCGCTCCCGTCAGCCGGGCCGCTGCGCTCCGCGCGACGGATCCGGGCGGTGCCCGGCACCGGCCGGCCCCGCCCCTGACGCGGCCGCCCGCTACTGGACGGGCGCGTCCGGCGGTGGCAGCTGGACGCCGAGCTGCTCGTCCACCGATGCCACCCCGGCGACGGCGGCGAGCCCTCCGGCTGCGTCGGGCGGGACCGAGCCGGTGATGATGCCGAGCCCGTCGAGCACCTGGTCGACCTGCATGCCACGCGCACGCAGACCCTCCACGACGCCGTCGAGGGCGGCCAGGTGCCCGTCGTCGACGGTGACGCTCACGTGGGTCATGCGCGGAACGCTACGCGGGACCGCCTCACTGCGGGGCGATCGCCAGCCCGCTCCCCGCATCGAGCGAGGGCTGCAGGAGCCGCTCGCTCTCCTGCAGCAGCGTGGCCCACAGCTCCAGCCCGCGCCTGCCGGTGGCCTCGGCCCAGAGCGCGGCCAGGCCCGCGACGTGCGGCGTGGCCATGCTCGTGCCGCTGATCGTGTTGTACCGGGTCGGCATGGGCCAGGACGAGTACACCTGATAGCCGGGGGCGGCGACGTCGACCTGGCCGCCCCGCGCGGGCAGGCTGCGGGCGGAGAAGTACGCCATCTCCAGCGCCTGGTCCAGCGCACCGACGGCCATGATCTCGACGCTGTTGGCCGGCGCGCCCACGAAGCCGACATCACCCGATCGCCGGTCGGCGTTGTTGCCGGCGGCCGCGATGATCAGGGAGCCGCGCTGCAGGGCCCGGCGCCCGGCCGCGGAGTACGGCGGGTGGGCCGTCATGACGTCGGCCCCGAGGGACATCGAGATCACCGGGCACTGGCTGGTCACCGCCCAGTTGATGCCGGCGAGGATCCCGGCGTCGGTGCCGCTGCCGTCGGTGCCCAGCACCTTGCCGGCGAAGATCTCGGACTCGGGGGCGACCCCGTACCGCGGACCGGTCGAGGGGGTGCGCGGGCCGCACGCGGTGCCGATGCAGTGCGTGCCGTGCCCGTGCCCGTCCTGCGCGTCCTCCCCCGGGACGAACGACCGGGCGGTGACCGCGCGGCCGGCGAAGTCCGGGTGGGCGGCGTCGAACCCGGTGTCCAGCACGGCCACCCGGATGCCCCGGCCGGTGCGGGCGGAGGCGTCGGCCCGGACCGCCTGCACCCCCCACGTCGCCTGGGCGGTGTCCTCGAAGCGGGCGGCCGCGGCCGGCGGCGCCGCACCGGGGACGGGCTCCCCGGCGAGCAGCCGGCCGGAGAGGTCGGCGACGCCGTCGCGGTAGCCCGCGGTGTAGGAGCGGGTCTCGTCGCCGAGCACGTGGTGCACCAGCTCCGGCGACACCGAGAGCACCGGCCGGCCGGCCGCCTCCGCCGTCTGCAGCCGGCTCACCTGGCCGGGGTCCGCGGTGACGACGGCGATGCCCAGGGCGCTGAAGACCGTGGCCTCGGCGTCCTGCAGCGCCTCCGGCGACACGTCCCCCTCGGCGAAGTCGCGGGAGTCGGCCACCCGGTGGAGGCCCACCCGGCCCCAGTCCACGCGGGCGTCGTCGTCGGTGCCGGCGAAGACGACGATCTGGCGGCCGGTGGTCCGCGGCAGCGGACCCACCGCCCCGTGCGTGATGTCGCCCGGGATGCCCGGGCGCCTCGGATCGATCACTGTTCCCCCTCGGCTCGCTGACACCGGCGACGCCAGCGTGCGCGGCCGGGGGCCCGCCCGCCAGCCGGCCCGCGTGTCGCAGCGTGGCCCTCCCCTACGACAAGTCCGGGCCCGCCGAGAGGGTCAGCCCTGGACCGCCGAGGGGTCCATCCACATGACCTCCCAGACGTTGCCGTCCGGGTCGGCGAAGCTCGAGCCGTACATGAAGCCGTGGTCCTGGGCGGGCATCCACGGCTTGCCGCCGGCCTCGATCGCCACGGCGACCATGCGGTCGACGTCCTCCCGGCTGTCGGCGGAGACGGCCAGCAGGGCGGAGGTGGCCTGGGCGGGGTCGCCGACCTCGCCGGCCACGAAGTCGGCGAACCGCTCGCGGGTCAGCAGCATGACGACGATGTTCTCCTCGATGACGTAGGAGACCGCCTTGTCATCGGAGAACTGGTCGTTGCGCCGGAACCCGAGCGCCGCGTAGAAGGCGTCGGTGCGGGCCAGGTCGGTGACGGGGAGGTTGACGAAGATCGCGCGCACGGAGGGCTCCTCGGGTGCTTGGTACCGGCCGCGGGGTGCGGACGGCGGGTCAGGAGGGGAGACCGGCGGCGTCCGCGGAACTCATCGGCGCTCGCCGGGCCGGGCCAGCACCTCGCGCGGTCCGGGCACCTCGTGGCCGTCGGCGCACACCAGCGCGACGTGCACCGGTGCTCCGCAGTCCACGTGCTCCAGCGCCAGCGGAGGCGGCCCGTCGGCCAGGTAGCGGTCGCCCCACTGCATCAGCGCGACGAGGGTCGGGTAGAGGTCGCGGCCCTTCGCGGTGAGCCGGTACTCGTGGCGCTGGCGGGCCCCCTCCTCGCGGTAGGGCTCCCGGCTGAGCAGGCCCTCCTGCACGAGGGTGGCCAGCCGGTCGGTGAGCACGGCCTTGGGCGCCCCCAGCGCCTGCTGCAGGTCGGCGAAGCGGCGGACGCCGAGGAACGCCTCCCGCATGACGAGGAGGCTCCACTTCTCCCCCACGACGGCGAGCGTCCCGGCGACGGAGCAGCGGGAACGGTCGTACGTGGCGTCGCTCACGGGTGTGATCGTAACCATGCTGAGTTCGCTTGACGAACCCCGAAAGGAGGAGCATGGTTCAGGTAGCGAACCCAGAGACGGACGCCCCGCCCGCCCGCGGCGCTCGCTCCCATCCGCTGCTCCCGAAGGACCCGCCATGACCCGCCTGCGCACCGCCCTCGCCCGCCGCTCCGCCGTCCGCGCCCACCTGCGCGAGGAGCGTGCCCTCGACCGCGCCCTGGCCGCCGCGCCGACGCTCGAGTCGGCGCACGAGATCGCCGTCCTCAGCGCCCGCCGCTGATCCCGCGCGGCGCCCTCAGGGCGCCGCGCGGAGCCCGGAGAACGTCGTCGCCACCAGGGCGTCGGCCAGCACCTCCGGCGCCAGGTCGCCCTCGGGGCGGTACCACTCGGTCAGCGAGTTGACCGTGCCGAAGAGCAGCCGGCTCAGCACGGCCGGGTCGACGTCGGGCCGCACGTCCCCCTGCTCCAGCGCGTCCCGCACCAGACCGGTGACCAGCCGGTCGAAGTCCCGCCGGCGCTGCAGCGCGGCCCGCTCGACGGCGGAGTTGCCGCGCAGCCGCAGCAGCAGCGTGACCGACGGCAGCTCCGCCGCCAGGACCCGCACCGAGCGGCGCACCACGTGCTCCAGCCGGTCGATGGCCGGACCGGTCGTGGCTCCTGGCTCCTCGGTCACCGCGAACAGCGCGTCGAGGGCCCGGTCCACGGCCAGCCGGAGCAGCTCCACCTTGCTCGGTACGTGGTGGTAGATCGCCGACTTTGTGATACCCAGCCGCCCGGCCAGCTCCTCCATGCTCGTGGCCTCGTAGCCCCGCTCGTTGAACAGCGCGACGGCGACGGCCAGCAGCGAGTCCAGGGAGTGGCCCGGACGCCCGCGCCGCGCGACGCCTCCCGACGAGCTCATGGCGCGAAGCCTCCTCCCCCGGTCCTTGTGGTCGAGCGTGCCCTGCGTCACACTATTCCTGACCGTTCGGTCGGTAAAGGTGGCCTGGAGGTGCCCGTGCCCGCTCCCCCGCTGGACCCCGTGGTCGACGAGGCACGCCTCCAGGAGCTCTTCGACGCCACCGTCGCCGCCGAGCGGCGGATCGAACCGCGCGACTGGATGCCGGAGGGGTACCGCCGCACGCTGGTCCGCCAGATCGCGCAGCACGCCCACTCCGAGATCATCGGCATGCAGCCCGAGGGCGACTGGCTGCTCCGCGCGCCCAGCCTGCGCCGCAAGGCGGTCCTGCTCGCGAAGGTGCAGGACGAGGCCGGTCACGGCATGTACCTGTACTCCGCCGCGGAGACCCTCGGCGCCGACCGGACCGACCTGACCGACCGGCTGATCGACGGCCGGCAGAAGTACAGCTCGATCTTCAACTACCCGACGCTCACCTTCGCCGACGTCGGCGTCATCGGCTGGCTGGTCGACGGCGCGGCCATCTGCAACCAGGTGCCCCTGTGCCGGTCCAGCTACGGCCCCTACGCCCGCGCGATGATCCGGGTCTGCAAGGAGGAGTCCTTCCACCAGCGGCAGGGCTACGAGCTGCTGCTCACGATGATGGGCGGCACCGACGAGCAGCGGGCGATGGTGCAGGACGCCGTCGACCGCTGGTGGTGGCCCTCGCTGATGATGTTCGGCCCGCCCGACACCGACAGCCCGAACTCGGCGCAGTCGATGGCGTGGGGCATCAAGCGGCACAGCAACGACGAGCTGCGGCAGCGCTTCGTGGACATGACCGTGCCGCAGGCGGAGTTCCTCGGCGTCCGGCTGCCGGACCCGGACCTGGCGCTCGACCCCGAGACCGGCCGCCACCGGTTCGGCCCGATCGACTGGGACGAGCTGAAGCGGGTGATCAGCGGCGACGGCCCGTGCAACGCCGAGCGGATCGCCCGCCGCCGGGCGGCCCGGGACGACAACGCCTGGGCCCTGGAGGCCGCGTCGGCTTACGCGCAGAAGCACGGGGCGCGGTCGTGAGCGCCCGGGCGGGCTGGCCGCTGTACGAGGTGTTCGTGCGCGGGAAGCGCGGCCTCAACCACGTGCACGTCGGCTCGCTGCACGCGCCGGACGACGAGATGGCGGTGCACGCGGCGCGCGACGTCTACACGCGGCGCAACGAGGGCGTGAGCATCTGGGTGGTCCGCGCCGACGCGATCACCGCCTCCAGCCCGGACGAGAAGGACCCGATGTTCGCCCCCAGCGGCGACAAGGTCTACCGGCACCCGACGTTCTACGACATCCCCGCCGACGTCCCGCACATCTGAAGAAGGACCCCCTCTCCGCCCACGACCGCTCGTTCCTCGCAGCAGCGGGGCCCTGAGAGCGGGCCACCCACGGAAGGTCACCTTGGAAACGGTCTACGACGCGCTGGACGCCGCGCACGGCGGCGGCGGGCAGTGGGCGTTCGGCACCGGGTTCGACGACCCGCTGGTCGGGGTCGACACGACCGTCCCCGACGGCGTCGACCCCGCCGACCTCGGCGCCTACTGCCTGATGCTGGGCGACGACGCCCTCGTCCTCGCGCAGCGGCTGACCGAGTGGATCACCGCGGCCCCCGAGCTCGAGGAGGAGGTCGCGTTCGGCAACACCGCGCTGGACCTGCTCGGCCAGGCCCGGCTGCTGCTCGCCCGCGCCGGCTCCGTCGGCGTCCTCGGCAGCTCCCGCGACCGGGCGAGCGCCACCGTCCCCGACGAGGACGCCCTCGCGTACTTCCGCGACGCCGACGAGTTCCGCTGCACCGGCCTGGTCGCCGCGGTCAACGGCGACTTCGCGCGGACGATGGTGCGGCTGCTGGTCGCCTCGACCGTCCGGCTCGCGGTGCTCACTCGGCTGCGCGGCTCCCGCGACCCGGTCCTCGCCGCCGTGGCGGCCAAGGGCGTGCACGAGCTCGCCTACCACCGCGACCACGCGGCGCGCTGGGTGCTGCGGCTGGGCGACGGCACGGCGGAGTCGCACTCCCGGGCGCAGGCCGGGGTCGATGCGGTGTGGCCGCACCTGACCGACCTGTTCACCGCCACCGACGTCGAGCAGCGGCTGGCCGCCGCCGGCGTGGCGGTCGACCCGGCCGACGTCCGCGAGGAGGTGCACGACGTGCTGGCCACCGTGCTGACCCGCGCGACCCTTCGGGTCCCCGACCGGCCGGGCGACGTGCCCCCGCGCGGCCGGACCGGCGTGCACGGACCCGAGCTGACCGAGCTGCTCGGCACCCTGCAGGGCCTGGCCCGCGAGCACCCGGCGGCGACGTGGTGACCGCGGCGCCCGATCCGCGCGCGGTGGCCGAGACCGTGACCGATCCCGAGCTGCCCGCGCTCACGCTCGCCGACCTCGGGGTGCTGCGCGACGTCCGGGTGCACGACGGGACGGTCGTCGTCGACCTCACCCCGACCTACACCGGCTGCCCGGCGATGGGCGTCATGCGCGCCGACCTGCTGCACGCCCTGCACGCGGCCGGCTTCGACGACGTGGAGGTGCGCACCGTCCTCTCCCCCGCGTGGAGCACCGACTGGATCACCGTCGACGGCCGCCGGAAGCTGGCCGAGGCCGGCATCGCGCCGCCCGGCCCCGCCCCGGAGCGCGCCCCCGGGCCGGTTCCGCTGCAGCTGGGGCCGTCGCGGCGGACCGCGCCCTGCCCGCTGTGCGGCTCCCCCGACACCGAGGAGCTCAGCGAGTTCGGCGCCACCGCCTGCACCGCGCTGCGCCGCTGCCGTGCCTGCCACGAGCCCTACGAGCACATGAAGGAGATCTGATGCGGGCCTCCTTCCACCGGCTGACCGTCGCCGACGTCGAGCGGCTGACCGACGACGCCGTGGCCGTCACCTTCGCCGTCCCGCCCGAGCTGGCCGAGGACTACCGGTTCCGCCCCGGCCAGGCGCTGACCCTGCGCCGGGTCGACGGCGACCGGGACGAGCGCCGCTCCTACTCGATCTGCGCGCCGGCCGGGGCGCCGCCCCGCGTGGGGGTCCGCGAGGTGCCCGGCGGGCTCTTCTCCTCCTGGCTCGTGCACTCTGTGCGCCCCGGGGACGAGATCGAGGTGCTGCCACCCGCGGGCACCTTCACCACCGACCTGGACGCACCGGCCGACCACGTCTTCGTCGTCGCCGGCTCCGGGATCACGCCGGCGCTCTCGCTGGCGGCCACGGTGCTGGGCGACGGCCGGTCCACCGTCACCGTGTTCTACGGCAACCGGCGCACCGACACGGTGATGTTCGCCGACGAGCTGGCCGACCTGAAGGACCGGTACGGACCCCGCCTGCAGCTGGTGCACGTGCTCTCCCGGGAACCGCGGGACGCCGAGCTCACCAGCGGACGGCTGGACGCCGACCGGCTGCGCGCGCTCGTCGGCGCGCTCGTCGACCCCGGCGAGGTCGACCACTGGTGGCTGTGCGGCCCGCACGGCCTGGTGACCGGCGCCCGCGAGGTGCTCGCCGGCCTCGGGGTGCCCGCGAACCGGGTGCACCAGGAGCTGTTCTACGTCGACGACCTGCCACCCCAGCCGGTGCGCGGGGACGACGCCGCGGTCGAAGGGCCGAGCAGCCGGGTCACCGTCGTCCTCGACGGCCGGACCACGACGCTCGCGCTGCCGCGGGACGTGCCCGTCCTGGACGCGGCGCAGCAGGTGCGGGCGGACCTGCCCTTCGCCTGCAAGGGCGGCGTCTGCGGCACCTGCCGGGCGCGGGTCACCGTCGGGCAGGTGGAGATGCGGCGGAACTACGCGCTCGAGCCCGGCGAGGTCGCGGCCGGCTACGTGCTCACCTGCCAGGCCCTGCCGGTGTCCGGCGAGCTCACCGTCGACTTCGACGCCTGAGCGCCCCCGGGTCAGGCGCGCTCGGCGGGCTCCGCGGCGGCCGCCGCGGGCGACGTCCCCGGCTGGTCGCGGAGGAACAGGTACCAGTACGACGTCGACACGAAGATGACCGCACCGACCAGGTTCCCCGCACCCGCCAGCAGCCAGTTCAGCCCCGTCTCGCCCCACCCGATGTCCGGCACCCCGGCGAACATCGCCGCGGGCAGGAAGAACATGTTGGCGACGACGTGGTCGAAGCCCATGGCCACGAAGGCCATGATCGGGAAGAAGATCGCCAGGACCTTGCCGGAGACGCTCGTGGCCGCGAGCGACATCCAGACGCCGAGGCAGACCAGCCAGTTGCAGCCGACGCCGCGCAGGAACGTCTGCCACGGCGACTCCCCCAGCGCCTTGCCCTCGGCGATGCCCGCCAGCCGCTCGTAGGTCAGGCCCGCGTTCCCGGACGCACCCGCCTCGCCGATGACCCCGGTCTGCACCGCCAGGAAGAACGCCACGAACAGCGCGCCCAGCAGGTTGCCGAGCAGCACCAGCGTCAGGTTCCGGGCCACGTCGCCCAGGCCGAGCTTGCCGTTCATCGCGCCCAGCGGGACCAGCATCATGTTGCCGGTGGCCAGGTCGGAGCCGGCGATGAGCACGAGGACCAGCCCGAGGGTGAACGCCGCGCCCATGAAGAGCGTGGGCAGCGTGCCCCAGGTCTCCGGGTCCAGCCCCGAGGAGACGGTGATCGCGACCAGGGCGCCGAACGCGATGTAGGCCCCGGCGAGGAACGAGCTGACCAGCACCCGGTCCCAGGTGCGGTGGACCTTCTTGGCCCCGGTCTCGGCCGCTACCTGGGCCATCTCCTGCGGTTCGCGTGCCGACATCGAAAGCCTCCCGGGGTCCCTGCCGCCCCCTCCTGCCCGAGCCGTCACTCCGCAAACCGCCTCACCAAACCGCCTCGCCGGACGGAGCCGGCCGGAGTAGCCGCAGAGCCCGCGGGTAGGGGCGGAGCGGCCGTGGACGCCGGTGAGCAGGGCCGGCCACCGTCCGGGCCGGAACCACCCCTGCCTCCTCCGCGGAGGGACGGGGCAGAGGAGCGACACATGAAGGCAGTGGTGTGGCACGGCGTCGGGGACATCCGGCTCGACGACGTCCCCGACCCGACCATCCAGGACCCGACCGACGCCATCGTGGAGATCACGGCGACCGGCATCTGCGGCACCGACCTGCACTTCGTCCGCGGCACGATGTCGGGCATGGTCGAGGGCACGATCCTCGGGCACGAGGCCGTCGGCATCGTGCGCGAGACCGGCCCGGGGGTGCGCAACCTGCGCGCCGGCGACCGCGTGGTGATCCCCTCCACGGTCGGCTGCGGCATCTGCTCGTACTGCCGCGCCGGTTACTACGCGCAGTGCGACAACGCCAACCCCAACGGGCCGTCCGCCGGCACGTGCTTCTTCGGCGGGCCGAAGACCACCGGACCGGTCGACGGGCTGCAGGCCCAGTACGCGCGGATCCCGTTCGCGCACGTCGGGCCGGTGTGGCTGCCGGAGCAGGTCACCGACGACCAGGCGATCCTGATCTCCGACATCTACCCGACGGCGTGGTTCGGCGCCCGGCTGGCCGAGGTGGGCCCGGGGAACACGGTCCTCGTCCTGGGCGCGGGCCCGGTCGGGCAGTTCGCGATCACCAGCGCCTTCCAGCAGGGCGCGGGCCGGGTGCTCGTCGTCGACGGCATCGCGAGCCGCCTGGACCAGGCCCGGGCCCGCGGCGCCGAGGCGATCGACTTCAACGCCGAGGACCCGGTCGCCGTCGTGCACGAGCTGACCGGCGGCATCGGGGTGGACCGGGTCATCGACGCGGTGGGCGTCGACGCCCAGCGCCCGAGGACCGGCCCGGCCGCCGAGGCGGCCGAGCAGCAGGCGGACGCCTTCGAGCAGGAGCGCTCCCAGGTCGCTCCAGAGCAGAACCCGCAGGGCAGCACCTGGGTGGCCGGCGACGCGCCGAGCCAGGCCGCGCAGTGGGCGGTCCAGGCCGTGGCCAAGGCCGGCACGATCGGGATCATCGGCGTGTACCCGCCGGACATGACCAGCTTCCCGATCGGCGCGGCGATGAACAAGAACCTCACCGTGAAGATGGGGAACTGCAACCACCGCCGGTACATCCCGCACCTGGTCGACCTGGTGCGCACCGGGGCGGTCGACCCGTCGACGGTCCTCACCCAGGTCGAGGACATGCCCTCGGTCCTCGACGCCTACGAGA
This sequence comes from Blastococcus sp. TBT05-19, assembly GCF_003319095.1. GTDB lineage: Bacteria > Actinomycetota > Actinomycetes > Mycobacteriales > Geodermatophilaceae > Blastococcus. Next base: position 356,110 of record NZ_QOHI01000004.1, read on the forward strand.
CCTTCGACCGCCGCGAGAGCGGCTGGACCAAGGCCGTCGTCGCGCCCTGATCGCGGGGGTCGGGAGGAGCGCTGCCCCTCCCGGCCGCCGGGACACCGCAGCCGGACCGGACGAGTGCCTCCCGCCGCGACGACCGGTCAGCCGGCGGCGCCGTCCTCCCCGGGTCCCGCCGGCGCCGGTTCGGTGGCCGTGCCGGCGTCCGGAGCGGGCTCGGACGGCTCCGTGGTCGGCTCGGCGCTCGGCTCGGCGGTCGGCTCCGCGGTCGGCTCGGCGGTCGGCTCGGTGGTCCCGCCGCTCGGCGACGACGGCGCGGTCGTGCCGCCGTCCTCGGCCCCGCCGGCCGCCGGCCGGGTCGTCTCCTCCGCGGTCGGGGTCGGGTCGGGGGCCGGAGTGCCGGAGTCCCCGGGCGTGGTGTTCCCGGCGGTCCCGGTCGACCCGGGCTCGCCGGCCGGTTCCCCGGTGGGCGTGGTGCCGGCCGGCTGGTCCGGTGCGCCCGTCGTCCCCTGCGCGGCCTGCGTCGGCGCCGGTCGGTCGCCGGGAACGGCTCCCGCCGGTCCGGACGGCGCGACCGCGACGTCGAGCCGCACCTCGTCGCCGGCCGACAGCGGCCGCCCCGCCGGGTCGAGCGCGACGACCGTGCCGGCCGGCTCCTCGTCCGTGACGACCTCCCGGCGCTCGACCTCGAGCCCCAGCGCGGTCAGGTCGGCGGCGACCTCGTCGGCCGGCCGCCCCACGTGGTCGTCCGCCGCCAGGACGATGGCCCCCTCGGCGGTGGGCGCCGAGGCCACCGGGTCGACCGCCGGCTCCCGCCCGCCGGGGAGACCGAGCACCCCCGCGACCACGCCCGCGCCGAGGAGGAGGGCCAGCAGCGGCGCCAGGACCATCCAGCGGCGGCGCGCGCCCGGTCGACGGTGGGCGGCCCGCCGCGCCCCCGCCCCGGCGGCCCGCGGAGCGGCGGGCGGAGAGCTCGGGGACGTCGCCGCCACCGGGAGGGTGCGGGTGGCGGAGGCCTCCGCCTCGCCGTCGAGGGTGGCGTCGATCGCGGCGAGGAAGGCGTGCGCGTCCGGGAACCGGGCGTCGGGGTCCTTGGTCAGCGCACCGCCGATGAGGCTGCGCACCTCCTCGGGCACCGCGGCCGGCATCGGCTCCGGCTCCTGCTGCACCTGCTTGAGCGCGAGGGTGACCGGGTTGTCGCCCTCGAACGCGGCGTGCCCGGTCAGCGACTCGTACCCGACCAGGCCGAGCGCGTAGACGTCGCTCGCCGGGCGCGGGGACTCCCCCACCGCCTGCTCCGGCGACATGTACTGCGGGGTGCCGATCACCTGGCCGGTCTGGGTCAGGGGGACGCTCGCCGCGGACCAGGCGATGCCGAAGTCGGTGAGCTTCACCTGGCCGTCGCGGTCGATGAGGATGTTGGCGGGCTTGACGTCCCGGTGCACGACGCCGGCGCGGTGGGCCTCGGCCAGGGCGGCGGCCGCCTGGCGCAGCACCGACAGCGCGGTGGCGGTGTCCATCGGGCCCTCGTCGCCGAACAGGGCCGACAGCGGCGCACCGTCGACCAGCTCCATCACCAGGTAGGCGATGCGCTCTCCGGTCGCCGCCGTCTCGGTCTCGCCGTAGTCGTGCACCGCGGCGATGTTCGGGTGGCTGAGGGCCGCGGCGTGCGTGGCCTCGGCGCGGAAGCGGGCGACGAACCCGGGGTCGTCGGCGTACTCGCTGCGCAGCACCTTGATGGCGACGGGCCGGTCCATCCGGACGTCGCGCCCCCGCCAGACCTCGCCCATCCCGCCGGTGGCGATCAGGTGGTCGAGCGCGTAGCGCCCGTCCAGGAGCTCGCGCTCGTGTCCGACGATGGTCACTCCTGGCTCCGTCCCCCACGACGCGGCCCCTGATGGCGCTGCGTCCGATCCGTTCTCGGAAGTGCCCGGCGGGGGCCGGGGCTACACCCCGGACCGGGGATCAGGAGCCGCCGGGACGGCCGCCGCCGGACCGGCCGGGCGCGCCCGGCGGGGTTAGCGTCGGTCCATGACGACACCTCCCGACCCGCAGGCCCCGCCGCCGGACCCGACGCCGGCCGACCCCGACACCCCCGGCGCCCCCGATCCCTCGGGGCTCCCCGACCCGACCGGTCCGGTGGCGCCGCCGCCGGACGGAGAGCCGGCACCGATCGTCTGAGCGGCCGTCCCCCACCCCGGAGGCGGGGTGGGGGCCCCGGTCAGGCCTGCTTCTGCAGCACGAAGTCGTACGTCGACTCCAGCCACGGCACGTCGCTGGTGCCGCCGTCGGGCGTCGGACCCGGCTCGCGCTCCTCGAACGCCGTCACCAGCTCCTGCTTCGTGCCGAACACGACGTCGCTGTCCAGGTAGTCCGACCCCTCCTGGAACAGGTGGGTGATCAGCGGCTCGTAGCCGGGCACGTTGATCAGGAAGTGGATGTGCGCCGGGCGGAAGTAGCTGATCTCGGTGCGGCCGATGAGGTCACCCACCGGGCCGTCCATGGGGATGGCGTACCCCAGGGGCGCGATGGTGCGCACGCAGTAGGTGCCGTCCTCGCGGGTCGTGTACTTCGCCCGCAGCCGCGCCTCGTCGATGTCGGGGATCTGCGACTCGTAGGCGCCCTCGGTGTCGGCCTGCCAGACGTCGAGCACCGCGTTCGGGACCGGGTTGCCCTCCAGGTCGCGCAGGGTCCCGTGCAGGTACAGCGGGGTGCCCGGCAGACCCTCGGACATGTCCTCGGCGTAGCCGAGCTCGGGCGAGCCCTCGATGTGGAACGGGCCGAGCACCGTCGCCGGGGTCGCCCGCGGGTCCAGCCGGTGGTTCATCTGGACGACGAGCATCGACAGCCCCAGCACGTCGGAGGTGAGGATGAACTCCTCGCGCTTGTCGTTGCTGATCTGCCCGGTGCGGGTCAGCCACTGCACCGCAGCCATCCACTCGGCCTCGGTGAGCCGCACCTCGCGGGCGAAGTCGTGCAGGTGCCGCACCAGCGCCGTCATGAGCTCGGCCAGGCGCGGATCGCCGGCGGTGGCCCACCGCTGCACGGCGAGCTCGGTGATGTTGTCCTCGGTGACCAGCTGCACGGGAGTTCCTCCTGCCGTCCGCGCGCCGGGGAGGCCGGTCGCGCTGCCTCCTCCGCGACTGCCGCGGAGGTCGTGGGTGCCTAGGGCGTGAGCACCAGACGCACGCCGGGGTCGCCGGTGGCCTGCCGCCGCCAGGCGTCGGCGGCGTCGGCGAGGGAGACCTGCTCGTGCGCCACCGCGAGCGCGCCGGCGGCGGCGTGCTCCGCGACGGCGGTCAGGGCGTCGCGACGCTGCTCGACCGTGAGCGCGTTGTTCGTGTAGCCCAGGACCGAGGCGCTCTTCGCGCGGAGCACCGCCGAGGAGAACTCCGCGACGTCGCCGGAGGCGCCCCCGAGGTTGACCAGCCGGCCGGCGGGCGAGAGCGCCCGCGAGGCGGCGGTGGCGGCGATGCCGAAGACCGGGTCGACGACGAGGTCCAGCCGGCCGCCGGTCGCCTCGGCGAGGCGGGCGGTGAGCGCGTCGACGTCGTCCCCGGGGGCGATCGCCTCGTCCGCGCCGGCGGCCAGCGCCCGCGCCCGGGACTCCTCGGAACGGGCGACGGCGACGACCCGGCCGGCGCCGAGGACCTTCGCCGCCCCGACCGCGGCCTGGCCCACGGCACCGCCGGCGCCGAGGACGAGCACGTGCTCGCCCGTGCGCAACCCGCCCCGCCAGGTGAGCGACATCCACGCGGCCACCGCGGACAGGCCGAGCGCGGCCAGCGCGGCGTCGGGCACGTCGGCGGTCACCGGCACGACGTCGGCGTCCGGGACGGCGCACAGCTCGGCGAGGCTGCCGTCGCCCGGCGCCATCCCGGCCGAGGTCGCGAACCACACCCGGGTGCCGGCGGTCAGCGTGGTCGAGCTCTCGACCACCCCGACGCCCTGCACCCCCGGCACGTAGGGCACGGCCGGGCGACCGAAGTACGAGGTGCCCGACGCGCACAGCAGGTCCAGCGGCACGATCGGAGCGGCGGTCACCCGGACGACGGTGCGACCGGCGCCCGCCGCGGGCGCGGGGTGGTCGGCGACGACGGGGGTCTCCCCCGGCTCCTGGACGACGGCGGCGCGCATCGGCTCAGCCCTTCTCGCGCGGCAGCGGCTCGGGGACGAACGGATCGGGGTCGACCGGGCGGTTGTTCAGGTCGACGGAGAGGAAGACGTCGTTGCCCACTGGGTTGCGGATCTCCTCGGCGAGCTGGCCGATGAGCCCGGCGGTGCGGGCGAGCAGCGCGAACCCGCGGAGCAGCTGCATCGGCAGCCCGAGGTCGGCCAGCGCCGCGCCGCACACGCCGGCGCCGTTGAGCGGCAGCTGCTTGCCCAGCACCTGGGAGTGCACCCGGCCGATGGCGGCGAACAGCGACAGGTGCGGGCCGTAGAGGCCCTCCTCGGTCGCGATCCGGAACAGCCGCGGGGTGCGCGGGTCGCCCTGCTTGTGCACGTGGTGGCCGAGCCCCGGGACGAAGCGGCCGGCCGCGCGGGAGGCGGTCACCGTCTCCAGGGCCAGGGCGTCCCAGCCGGCGTCGTCGGTGGGCAGCGGACCGTCGACGGCGGCGAGCACCTCGTGCAGGAACTTCCCGCAGTCCTCGGTGACGCCGAGGAAGCGCGAGCCGCCACCGAGCAGCCCGGCGGCCAGCGCGCCCTGGATCGAGTCGGGCGCGGAGAGGTAGGTGAGCCGGGTGACGATCGCCGTCGGCGTGAACCCGTGGTCGGCCAGCGCGGCCAGCACGGCCTCGAAGACGCGGATCTCCCCCGGGCTGGGGCGGCGCTGGGTGGCCAGCCAGAAGGCCAGCTCGCCGAAACCGACGGACCCCATCACGTCCTCGGCGAGGTCCGAGCCCAGCAGGGTGATCCGCTCGAGGCTCGAGGCCCCGAGCGCGGTCGGGTAGACCGGGCGGTCGTCGGTCACTGCTGCCCCTCCTCGGCCGGTGCGGCCAGCCACCGGCGGATCTCGTCCCCGTGCTCGTCGACGGCCGGCGGCGGCAGCCGGTAGGAGGCCGCGGTGTCGGAGAAGCGGATGGGGTGGCGCACCGACGGGACGGCCGCGTCCCCCTCGCCGACGGTGACGACCGGGTCCAGGCCCACCTCTTCGGCGAAGGCGACGCCCTGGTCGATGGTGTTGATCGGCCCGCACGGCACCCCGGCGGCGATGATCTCGCGGAACCACTCCATCTTGGTCCGGGTCGCCAGCCGCTCCACCAGCAGCGGGCGCAGCTGGTCGCGGTTGGCGGTGCGGTCCTCGTTGCGGAGGAAGCGCGGGTCCTCGACGAGCTCCGGCAGGCCCAGCACCTCGCACAGCTTGCGGAACTGGCCGTCGTTGCCCGCGGTGATGATCAGGTCGCCGTCGGAGCACGGCAGCGGCTCGTAGGGGAAGAGGCTCGGGTGGCTGTTGCCCATCCGGAAGGGGACGACGCCACCGGCGACGAACGCGCTGGTCTGGTTCACCAGCCCGGACATGGCCGACGCCAGCAGGCTGACCTCGACGTGCTGCCCGCGCCCGGTCTCGCGCCGGTGGTTCAGGGCGGAGAGGACGCCGATGGTGGCGTGCAGGCCGGCCATCACGTCGAAGACCGCGACGCCGGCGCGGTACGGCTCGCCCTCGGGGTCGCCGGTCAGGCTCATCAGCCCGGAGATGGCCTGCACGATGAGGTCGTACCCGGGCAGCGACCGCCCGCCCGGGCCGCTGCCGAAGCCGCTGATCGAGGCGTAGACGACGCCGGGGTTCGTGGCGGCCACCGTGTCGTAGTCCAGGCCGAAGCGGCCTAGGCCGCCGGGCTTGAAGTTCTCGACGACGATGTCCGCGCGGCGGGCGAGCTCCTGGGCCGCGGCCAGGTCCTCGGGGTTCTTCAGGTCCAGGGCCACCGAGCGCTTGTTGCGGTTGACGCCCAGGTAGTAGGTGGAGACGCCCTCGCGGACGGGGGGCGCCCAGGTGCGGGTGTCGTCGCCGCCCGGGCCCTCGACCTTGACCACCTCGGCACCGAGGTCGGCCAGCAGCATGGTGCTGTACGGACCGGCGAGGATGCGCGAGAAGTCGGCGACGAGCAGTCCGGACAGCGGCCCCGGACGGTCCTGCGCCGATGCCGTCGACCCTGCTCCGGAATCGCTCATGAGGTGCTCAGCCGCTCCCTGCCTCGAGGTGCACACGGACAGCCGTCCGCAGATCCGCGGTCGAGTCTCGGCCCGCCGCCGCGGTGCTGTCAACCGGTGCTCATGCAGCAGGTCGCCGACGTGGGCCGAACTGTTGACACACGCCGCCCGGAGCAGCATCGTGACCCACATCGCACCCGGCGTCCGTCAAGCGGACAGACGTCCGAGGAGGCCCCCGACGTCCAGGAGGAGACCATGTCCCAGTCCGAGCCCACCCCGGTGACCGGCCGGCCGGTCGTCCTGCGCGGCGGCACGGTCCTGACCATGGACGACGCGGGCACGATCCTGCCCGACGCCGACGTCCTGGTGGTCGACGACCGCATCGCCGCCGTCGGACCCGCCCTGGAGGTTCCCGAGGGCACCCAGGAGGTCGACGCCCGGGGCGGCATCGTCATGCCCGGCATGATCGACACCCACCGGCACATGTGGCAGACCGCGATGCGCGGCTACGGCGCCGACTGGACCCTGACGCAGTACTTCGTCTGGTACTACCTGGAGCACGGCCGGAAGTTCCGCCCCCAGGACGTCGCCGCCGGCAACCGGCTCTCGGCGCTGGAGTCGCTCGAGGCCGGCGTCACCACCACCGTCGACTGGTCGCACGGCCTGCAGTCTGTCGACCACGCCGAGGCCGCCGTGGAGGCCCTCCGCTCGGTCCCCGGCCGCTTCGTCCTGGCCTACGGCAACATCCAGGCCGCCCCGTGGGAGTGGACCGCCGACCCCGCCGTCCGCTCGTTCCTGGAGCGGCACCGCGACTCTGGCGACGGCATGCTCGGCCTGCAGCTCGCCTTCGACGTCACCGGCGACCCGAGCTTCCCCGAGAAGGCCGCCTTCGAGGTCGCCCGCGAGCTGGCCCTGCCGGTCACCACGCACGCCGGCGTCTGGGGCGCGACGAACGACGACGGCATCCGGCTCATGCACGAGCACGGCTTCATGAACCCCGAGACCGTCTACGTGCACGCCGCCAGCCTCAGCCCCGACTCCTACCACCGGATCGCGGCCACCGGCGGCTCCATCTCGGTCTCCACCGAGTCCGAGCAGAGCGCCGGCCAGGGCTACCCGCCCACCTGGCAGGTGCGCCGGCACGGCATCCCGGTGTCGCTGTCGATGGACACCAGCGTCTGGTGGAGCGGCGACCTGTTCACGGCCATGCGGACGACGCTGGGCGCCGACCGCTCCCGCGAGCACTTCGAGGCCCACCTCAAGGGCGACACCATCACCCAGCTCGAGCTGCGCGCCGAGGACGTCGTCCGCTGGGCCACCCGCGGCGGCGCGGCGGCGCTCGGCCGCGACGACCTCGGCAGCCTCGAGGCGGGCAAGAAGGCCGACGTCGTCCTGATCAAGAACGACGCCTCGCCGGTGTCCTTCCCGGTGCTCAACCCCTACGGGCACGTGGCGTTCCAGGCCCAGCGCGGTGACGTGCACACCGTGCTGGTCGACGGGCGGGTCGTGAAGCACGCCCACGCGCTGGTCGGCAGCGACCTGTCCGGCGTGCGCCGCGAGATCGAGGACACCGTCGAGCACCTGCGGTCGGAGCTGGGCGAGGAGACCTGGGTGGCCGGCATGCACCCCGAGCTCCCCGACCCGAAGCTGCTGGACAACCCGTACCAGTACACCGACTACAAGTCCGAGGGCACGCACGCCGCCCGCGAGGAGATCTTCGAGGAGCACCTCAACACCGAGCGATGACGCACCGGCCGGCCCCCTGCGCCGCGGGGGGCCGGCCATCCACCACCGAAGGGAGCCGCAATGGCGGGACGCGGCACCGGGCCCGACTTCGTCGAGGCCCTCGCCCGGGGGCTCGACGTCCTCACCTGCTTCGACGCCGGGCGGCGCAGCATGTCGCTCAGCGACGTGGCGACCGCGGCGTCGCTGGCCCGGCCGACGGCCCGGCGGCTGCTGCTGACGCTGGAGGAGCTCGGCTACGTCCGGTCCGCCGACGGCGCCTTCACGCTCACCCCCAAGGTGCTCGAGCTCGGCATGGCCTACGTGACGTCGCTCGGGCTGTGGGACATCGCCCGGCCGCACATGGAGGCGCTCGTCGGGCGCACCGGCGAGTCGTCGTCGATGGCCCAGCTGGACGGCTCGGACATCGTCTACGTCGCCCGCGTGGCCGTGCCGAAGCTGATCGCGCTGCGCGTCGACATCGGCACGCGGTTCCCCGCCGTGCAGACCTCGCAGGGCAAGGTGCTGCTGGCGGCCCTCTCCCCCGCCGAGCTCGCCACCACCCTGTCCGAGCCCTCGCGGTCCGGGCTGCCCGTCCCGCTGCACCGGTCGCCGGCCCAGGTCCAGGACCAGCTGACCGAGGTGCGCGCCCGGGGCTGGGCGCTGGCCGACGAGGAGCTGGCCCCGGGCGTCCGGTCGGTGGCGGTCCCGGTGAGGGACGGCGCCGGCGTGGTGCGGGCGGCCATGAACGTCACCGTGCACGCGGCGGAGACCTCGACCGAGCAGCTGCTGACCGAGCACCTCCCGCAGCTGCTGCGCACCGCGGGCGACGTCAGCGCCGAGTGGGCGCTGTGGCAGTCCCGGCCGCACGTCGAGCTGCGCCCGGCGCCGGGGAGCTCCGCCGCGGGCTGAGGCCGGCGGCGTCGGCGAGAGACGGTCTCCCCGGCCCTTCGGTCGGTGTGCCAGGGTTCCGGCGTGACCGCCGTCCTCTCCATCCAGTCGCACGTCACCTACGGCCACGTGGGCAACAGCTCGGCGGTGTTCCCGCTGCAGCGCCTCGGCATCGAGGTGTGGCCGGTGCACACCGTCCAGTTCTCCAACCACACCGGCTACGGCGAGTGGACCGGCCGCGTGTACGACGGCCAGTCGATCGACGAGCTCGTGCAGGGCGTCGCCGACCGCGGCGTGCTCGGTTCCTGCGACGCCGTGCTGTCGGGCTACCTCGGCTCGGCCGACATCGGCCACGCGGTCGTGGGCACCGTGGCCCGGGTGCGCGAGGCCAACCCGGCCGCCGTCTACTGCTGCGACCCGGTGATCGGCGACGTCGGCCGCGGGGTGTTCGTGCGCCCGGGCATCGAGGAGTTCATGCGCGAGGTCGCCGTGCCCGCCGCCGATCTCGTGACGCCCAACCACTACGAGCTCGACCTGCTGTCCGGGGCGCAGACCCGCTCCCTCGCCTCGGTCAAGGACGCCGTCGCGTCGGTGCAGGCGCTGGGTCCACGGGTCGTGCTGACCACCTCGCTCGTCGCCGACGACACCCCGGACGACGCCGTCGACCTGCTGGCGTCCGAGGGCGGCCGGCACTTCCGCGTGCGCACGCCGCGGCTGGGCGTCTCGGTCAACGGCGCCGGCGACGCGATCGCCGCGCTGTTCCTGGCGCACTGGCTGGACACCCGGTCGGCGTCGGAGGCGCTCGGCCGGGCGTCGGCGTCGGCGTTCGGTCTGCTGGCCCGGACCGAGGAGGCCGGCTCGCGGGAGATCCTGCTGGTCCCCGCCCAGGAGGAGTTCGTCGCCCCGACCCGGACCTTCGAGGTCGAGGAGGTCTGACCCGGCGCCTCAGCGCTGGGCCAGGGTCGCCTCGATCCTCGTGATCGTCGCCTCCTCGACCGGCAGGTGCGGCAGGACGGCGGACACCTCGTCGGGCTCCAGGCCGTTGTCGCCGAGGGCCGCCAGCAGCAGGTCGGCCTCCTCCGGGCGCACGGGCACCGTGCAGCCGGAGCCCTCCAGCGCGGCCCGGGCCAGGAACAGCGCTCCGGCCAGGCTGTCGTCGGGCACCGGGACGGGCTCGGGGACGGCGGCGGTGCGGGTGACCGCCTCGGCCGCGCGCACCAGCGAGAGCGGCAGCCCTTCCGCCTCCACCTCGATGAGCGGGACCCCGCCGAGCGCGGCCAGCACGAGGTGCTCGGCGTCGATGCGCAGCGGCGCCTCCCAGCCAACCGCCCGCACCACGTCCAGCGCGTCGCGCGGGCTCTCGCCGAGGTCGTCGGCGAGCTCGGCCCAGTCGGCCGGCCGGGTGGCCCGGGCGCGCTCGGCCGCGACCAGGCAGGTGTCGCGCACGAAGGGCACCAGCACCTCGTCGTCGAACCGCTCGGCCTGCACGCGCCCCTGCGCATCGACCATGTTCAGCGCGTCCTGGAACGTGCCGGGCCGGGCGTCCCCCAGCTCGAGGCGACCGTCCTCCTCACCGGCCAGCGGCCGGCCGTGGGCGGCCCGCTCACCCACCGTCAGACCGGTGGCGACGAGCCGCCCGGCCCGCCGCTCGTGGTGCGGCTGGTCGGACATGCCCACCGCCCAGGCGCAGCTCTCGGCGATCAGCGCGGCTCCGCGCTCGCGGAGCACCTCCCGGGTCAGCAGGCCCATCCAGTCGACGTCGAACACGCCTCCACCGTCCCCCGCGATCGTCACTCGGCGGCGGCCCCGGCGGTGTCGCCCTCGCCCTGCTCGCTGCTCGGCGGCCCGACCCAGACCGTCTTGGCGTTCATGAACTCGCGCATGCCGACCTCGGTCAGCTCGCGGCCGTACCCGCTCTGCTTGATGCCGCCGAAGGGCAGGTCGGGGTAGCTGGTGGTCATCCCGTTGATGAAGGCCATGCCGGACTGGATGTCCCGCACGAACTGCGTGCGCTCCTCCTCGTCCTCGCTCCACAGGTTCGAGCCGAGGCCGTACTCGTGCGAGTTCGCGATGCGGATGGCCTCGTCCAGGCTGTCGACGACGTACAGCGCGGCGACCGGCCCGAACACCTCCTCGCTGTGCACCCGCATCTCCGGCGTCACGTCGGTGAGCAGCGTCGGCTCGTAGAACCAGCCCGGCCGGTCCACCCGCTTCCCGCCGACGGCGACCGTGGCGCCCTTCGCCCGGGCGTCCTCCACGTACTCCTCGACGTCCTGCAGGCCGGACTCGGTGGCCAGCGGACCGATCTGCGTGTCGGCGTCCATCGGGTCGCCCACGGTCAGGGCGCCGATCTTCTCGGCGAAGAGCCGGGTGAACTCCTCGGCGACGTCGCGGTGCACGAAGAACCGCTTGGCCGCGATGCAGCTCTGCCCGTTGTTCTGGTTGCGGGCCGTGGTGGCCACCTCGGCGGCTCGGTCCAGGTGCGCCGACGGCATGACGATGAACGGGTCCGAGCCACCCAGCTCGAGCACCGTCTTCTTCAGCGCGTCACCGGCGATCGACGCCACCGACTGGCCGGCCGGGCCGCTGCCGGTGAGGGTCGCGGCCATGACGCGGTCGTCGCGCAGCACCTTCTCGACGGTGGAGGAGCCCACCAGCAGGGTCTGGAACACGTCGGCGGGGAAGCCCGCCTTGCGGAACAGCTCCTCCAGGTACAGCGCGGTCTGCGGCACGTTGCTCGCGTGCTTGAGCAGGCCGACGTTGCCGGCCATCAGCGCCGGGGCCGCGAAGCGCATCGCCTGCCACAGGGGGAAGTTCCACGGCATGATCGCCAGGACCACGCCCAGGGGCTGGTAGGTGACGTAGGCGCGCTCGGCCTTGACCGCGGCGGCGTCCTTCTCGTCCGGCTCCAGGAACGACGGGCCGTGCTCGGCGTACCAGCGCAGCGCTGCGACGCACTTGCCCGCCTCCGCCTTCGCCGACGCGAGCGTCTTGCCCATCTCCGTCGTCATCAGCTCGGCGACGGAGTCGGTGTCCGCCTCGAGCGCGTCCGCGGCGGCGCGCAGCCAGCCGACCCGCTGCTCGGCGGTGGTCAGGCGGTACCCGTCGAAGGCAGCCGCCGCGCGGGCGAGCTTGTCCTCGAGGGCCTCGTCGGTGAGCGGCTCGTAGGTCTTGAGCGTCTCGCCGGTGGCCGGGTTGATGGTGGCGATGGCCATGGTTGTCTCCCTCCGCTGGAACCCTCGTCACCTGCCCGGGAGCACGTCGTCGAAACCGGAGGACCCGGGGCGGGTCCGGTCTCGAGCTGTCCGGTCCGGCGACGTCGCCTACCGTGGGGAGTGCCGGTGAGCAGGCCGGTGGCGCAGACGGCGGGGGCACGGGTGAACTGGACGGCGACGGGCGGGGTGGGTCACCCCTCACCCGGGGGCTTCCCGCACGACGCGCTCCTCTACGACTCGGTCGACGACCTCGTCGGCACGGTGTCGCCCTTCCTGACCGACGGTCTCGCGGCCGGGGACGCCGCCGTCGTCGCCGTGCGGCCGCGCACCGCCGCGGTGCTGCGCGAGGTCCTGGGCGAGGACCCCCGCATCCTCGTGCTCGACGAGACCGTCGCGTACGCGAGGCGGGCCCCCGCCGCGATCACCGCCTTCCGCCGGGTCGCCGAGGAGAACGCCCCCGGTGGCTCCGGCCGCGTGCGCGTGGTCGGCGAGGTCGACTTCGGCCCCACCGAGCGCGACTGGCTGGAGTGGGAGCGGTACGAGGCGGTCATCAACGAGGCGCTGCGCGGCTGGGACCTGTGGGGCCTGTGCCTCTACGACACCGTCCGGCTGCCGGGGCCGGTCGTGGAGGCCGGGCGGCACACCCACCGCCAGCTCGTCACGCCGACCAGCCGCACGCCCAGCCCGGCGTTCATCCAGCCCGCGCTCCACCTGCGCAACCTGCCGGTGCCCGACGAACCGCTGGAGCGCACTCCCCCGCGGTTCGCCGCCGACGACGTCGCCGACTTCATCGGCCTGCGGCACGCCGTCGCCGGCGAGCTCGCCGGCCTGACCGCGCCGGCGGAGCTGATCGAGGACTTCCTCCTCGCCGTCGACGAGATGACCTCCAACGCGGTGCGGCACGGCCTGCAGCCGGTCGGGCTGCGGCTGTGGACCGCGCCCGACCGCGTCGTCTGCACCATCACCGACGGCGGTCCCGGGTGGGACGACCCGTTCGCCGGGTACGGCCCGGCGCACGGCGACGACCTCTCCCGCGGCGGCATGGGCCTGTGGCTGGCCCGGCAGCTGTGCGACTACGTCGACATCCGCGGCGGGGAGCACCACGAGGGCGACGGCGGCATCAGCGTGCGGCTCACCATCCGGCTCCCCTGAACCCGGGCGGCACCGGCCGCCGGGCTCGCGGGCGTCAGCCGAACAGCTCGCTCATGAGCGACTTCTTCTTGTGCGGCTTGCCGTAGCCCGAGTGCGACGAGTGCCCGGAGCCCTGCACCTGCCGGAGCACCTCGCCGACCACCGAACCGAGACCTCCGGCCGCCGGCGCGCCGTGCCGCTGGGCGGGAGGCCGGTGCGACGGGTCGGGCCGCTGGGCGGGGGCGTCGTGGTAGGCGGTCTCGGCGTCGATCAGGCGGTCCAGCTCCCCGCGGTCGAGGAAGATCCCGCGGCAGTCGGAGCACTGGTCGACGTGCACGCCGTTGCGCTCGTAGGTCCGCATGGTGCCGTGGCACTTCGGGCAGGTCAGCTCCATGCCCGCGCAACGGGCCCCGGGGCACCGGAGTTCCCGCCGGCATGTGCGCGGAACGCATTCCGCCCAGTGGGGTCCGCACGTCGATCCGGGACCGGTGGACGGCGATACTGGAGTTCCCGCAGGCCGACCGATGGGAGCACTTGGTGGACCGGACGCTTTCGCGCCACACGTGGGACGCCGCGCCCACCGCACTCCTCGAGCGGGAGGTCTGACGTGGACAAGGTGGTGGCCTCGGCCCGCGAGGCGGTCGCCGACATCGCGGCCGGCTCGGTCCTCGCCGTCGGCGGCTTCGGGCTCTGCGGGGTCCCGATCGCGCTGATCGACGCCCTGCTCGAGCAGGGCACCGACCAGCTGACGACGATCTCCAACAACTGCGGCGTCGACGACCAGGCGCTCGGCGTCCTGCTCTACGCCGGCCGGATCCGCAAGACGATCAGCTCGTTCGTCGGCGGCAACAAGGAGCTGGCGCGGCTGTACCTGACCGGGCAGATGGAGGTCGAGCTGACCCCGCAGGGCACGCTCGCCGAGCGGCTGCGCGCCGGCGGCACCGGCATCCCCGCCTTCTACACCCCCACCGGCGTGGGCACGCTCGTCGCCGACGGGGGCATCCCGATCCGCTACGACTCCGACGGGAACGTCGTGGAGACGAGCCGGCCCAAGGAGGTGCGCGAGTTCGACGGCCAGCAGTACGTGCTGGAGACGGCGCTGACCGCCGACTTCGGGCTCGTGCGCGCCGCCCGCGGCGACCGGCACGGCAACCTGGTCTTCCACGAGTCGGCGGCGAACTTCAACCCGCTGGCCGGCATGGCCGGGCGGATCACCATCGCCGAGGTCGAGGAGCTGGTCGAGCCCGGCGAGATCACCCCGGAGCACGTGCACCTGCCCGGTGTGTTCGTCGACCGCGTCGTCGTGGTGGGCACCGAGGGCAAGAAGATCGAGAAGCTCACGAACCGTCCGCGCACCGACCGCTCCGAGACCCCGGCCGCCGCCGGCGAGGAGGCCTCCGCCTGATGTCCCTGACCCGTGAGCAGCTCGCGGCCCGGGTGGCCCTCGAGCTCGAGGACGGCCAGTACGTGAACCTGGGCATCGGCATGCCGACGCTCGTCCCGAACTACGTGCCCGACGGCGTGCACGTCGTCCTGCACTCGGAGAACGGCGTGCTGGGCGTGGGCCCCTACCCGTTCGAGGGCGAGGAGGACCCGGACCTCATCAACGCCGGCAAGGAGACCGTCACGATCCTGCCGGGCGCGAGCTTCTTCGACTCCGCCCTGTCCTTCGGGATGATCCGCGGCAAGCACCTCGATGTCGCCGTCCTCGGCGCCATGCAGGTCAACACCCGCGGCGACCTCGCCAACTGGCTGATCCCCGGCAAGATGGTCAACGGCATGGGCGGGGCGATGGACCTCGTCCACGGCGCCAGGCGCGTGATCATCATGATGGAGCACGTCGCCCGGGACGGGTCCCCGAAGATCGTCCAGGAGTGCACCCTGCCGCTGACCGGCAAGGCCTGCGTCGACCGGATCGTCACCGAGCTGGCCGTGATCGACGTGGCACCCGAGGGCCTGGTGCTCCGCGAGACCGCGCCGGGCGTGACCGTCGAGGAGGTCGTCGAGAAGACCGGCGCACCGCTCACGATCGCCGACGACGTCCGCGAGATGCCGCTGCCCGCCACCGTCTGACCGGGCGGACGCACCGCGTGGCGCAGGCCACGCGGTGCGCCGGCGTCAGCGGGAGTCGATCCGGGTGGGCGCGGGAGGTCGTGCCGCCGGGTCAGGCGGGGTCGCCGCGGAGCTCCTCGAGGATCGGCGCGGCGACCTTGAAGGCGTGGTTGGCCGCCGGGACCCCCGCGTAGACGGCCGCGTGCTGGATCACCCCGCCGATCTCCTCGTCGGAGAGGCCGTTGTTCTTCGCCGCCCGCACGTGCAGCGCGAACTCCTCCCAGTGCCGCAGCGCGATCGTGATCGACAGCGTCATCAGGCTGCGGTCGCGCCGGGACAGCTCCGGTCGCTGCCAGACGTCGCCCCACGCGACCCGGGTGATGAAGTCCTGGAATCCCTCGGTGAACGGGGTGACCCCGGCGACGGCGCGGTCGACGTGCGCGTCGCCCAGCACCTCGCGGCGGGTGCGCATGCCGGCCTCGCGGCGGGCGTCGTCGGTGGTCGGCTCGCTCATCGGGTGGTCCCCTCGGCGTCGAAGTGGGCCAGCAGCGCCCCGGTGACCTCGAGCGTCCGCTCCAGGTTGGCCAGGTGGGCGCCGCGCACGGTGAGCAGGCCGGCGCCGCGGATGCCGTCGGCGATCGCCGTCTGGTGCGGGGGCGGCAGCGCCGGGTCCTCGGACCCGGAGACCACGAGGGTCGGGGCGGCGATCCGGCCCAGGTCCTCCCGCAGGTCGATCCCGCCGACCACCTCGCAGCAGGCGGCGTAGCCCTCGTCGTCGGCGCCGGCGATCATCGCCTCGAGCTCGGCCACCAGCTCGGGGTGCTCCGCGGCGTGGGCCGGGGTGAGCCACCGCTGCACGACCGTCGGGGCGAACGAGGCGGTGCCCTGGGCCCGGGACTGCGCGGCCCGGTCGAGGAAGCCCTGCGGATCGACCTTCGCCGAGCTGAACATCACCGCCAGCCGGTGCACCCGCGACGGCTCCCGGGCCGCCATCCGCATGCCCACCATGCCGCCCAGGGAGACCCCGGCGACGTGCGCGCGCTCGGCGCCGATCCGGTCCAGGATCCCGAGGACGTCGTCGACGAGGTCGTCGATCGTGTACGGCCCCGCCGGCGCGGGCGACTCCCCGTGCCCGCGGCCGTCGTAGGTGACCACGCGGTACCGCTCGGCCAGCGCCGGCACCTGCGGGTCCCACATCCCCCGGGTCGCCCCCAGGGAGTTGGACAGGACGACGACCGGCGCGTCGGCCGCCCCGTCCACGGTGTACGACACGTCGGTCGCGGTCATCGCTCCCCCTCGGTCAGCCGGGCGTGCTCGGCCAGGACGGCGTCCACCTGCTCGGCCGCCTCGCCGACGTCGGGACCGCCGGCGAGCAGCTCCGTGACGTCGACGTCGTCGCGGCCGGCGATCACGTCGGCGAGCGGGCGCCCGGCTGCGGCGGCCTCGCGGACGGCGGCGGCGGCCTCGTCGTGCGCGGCGCCCCGCCCCAGCCGCGGGGTGAGCGCCTCGGCCAGGGCGCCGGCGAGCTCCGGGTCGCGCGCGGCGCCCGCGGCGGCGGCCATGCGCGCGACGTCGGGACGCAGCCCGTCGAGGCTCTCGACCAGCCAGGCCGCGGCCGAGCCGACGGTGGTGAGCAGGTCGGTCATCGCCGGCCACTCGCTGTGCCAGGCGCCGGCGGCCCGCTCGTGCTCCTGCTCCATGGCACCGAGCAGGGTGGCGACCAGGCCGGGCGCGCGGCGGGCGCAGGCGCGGGCGGAGATCGCGGCCACCGGGTTGCGCTTGTGCGGCATGGCCGAGGAACCGCCGCGGTCGGCGCCGCTCTCGGCGGCCTCGGCGACCTCGGTCTGCGCCAGCAGCACGACGTCGACGGCGATGGTCGCCAGCACGCCCGCCGCGGCGCCGAGCGCGCCGGCCAGGTCGGCGATCGGCAGCCGCATCGTGAACCACGGCGCGGCGGGCGCGACCAGGCCGAGCTCGGCGGCGAGGGCGGCGCGCAGCGCGACCCCGGAGCCCTGGCTCGCGGCCAGCGTGCCGACGGCCCCGCCGTACTGGACCGGCAGCGTCGCGACGACCTCGGCCAGCCGCAAGCGGGCGCCGTCCAGGCCGCTGAGCCAGCCGGCCGCCTTGAGCCCGAAGGTGGTGGGCAGCGCCTGCTGCATCAGCGTGCGACCCATGACGACGTCGTCGCGGTGCGCGCGGGCCAGCCCCGCCGCCGCCTCGGCGGCGAGCGCCAGGTCCCGGTCGATGGCGCTGATCGCCCGCCGGGCGAGCAGCACCAGCGCGGTGTCGACGACGTCCTGGCTGGTGGCGCCCACGTGCACGGCGACGGCGTCCCGCTCCCCCACCGCGGTCTGCAGCACGCGCACCAGCGGCGGCACCGGGTTGCCGGCGTCGGCCGCCTTCGCGACCACGGTGGCGAGGTCGAGGCCGGCGGGCTCGGCGCAGGCGCGGGTGACGGCGTCCGCCGCGGTGGTGGGGACCAGGCCCGTCGCCGCGGCGGCCCGGGCGAGCGCCGCCTCGACGTCGAGCAGGGCCGCGAACCAGGCCGCGTCGGACACTGCGGTCGCCGCACCGCCGCGCGCGAAGGTGCCGCCGAAGAGTCCGCTCACGCGCGAGTTCCCGTCACGCAGCAGTTCATACCGCGAAGAAGACCGTCTCGCGCTCACCCTGCAGGTAGACGTCGAAGCGGTAGCCGTCCTCGCTCGGCTCGGCGACCAGCGTGCGGCGCTGCTCCTCGGAGAGCCCCCGGAGCACGACGTCCTCGGCGTTGGCCTCGGCCTCGTCGGCGAAGTAGATGCGCGTGACGACCCGGTCGAGGATGCCGCGGGCGAAGATCGAGACGTCGATGTGCGGTGCCTGGAGCCCGCCCTCGCCGTCGGGCACCCGGCCCGGCTTCAGCGTGTGGATCGCGAACTCGCCGGACAGCGTCTGGGCGCGGGCGTAGCCGCGGAAGCCGGGGTAGGACGCCGCTCCGCGCGGGTCCTCGGGCGAGGCGAAGCCGCCGTCGGGGTCGGCCTGCCAGGTCTCGACCATGGCGTCGGGGACGACGGCGCCGGCGCCGTCGACCACCGTCCCGCGGAGCCAGAAGCCGCCCGGGGTGCCCTCCTCGGCGGCGTACTCGCCGTCGGGCCAGGTGAGGCCGATGGCCAGGTACGGGCCGACGGTGGCGCTCGGGGTGGTGCCGAGCCGGTGCGGGCCGGTCAGGAAGCCGCTGCCCCGCTGCCCGGACCTCGGCTGGAAGGGCTCGTCCGGGTTCGGCGGGACGTCGAGGGGGTTGCCGATCGGCTTGCTCACGCCACGTCTCCGTCGTCCTCGGTCTCGAACGGCGTCTGGTCGACGCCGCGCAGCACGATGTCCCACTCGAAGGCCAGCGCCCAATTGTCCTGGGTGCGCTCGAGGGAGAACCGGCTGATCGCGCGGTGCCGGGCGGCGGCGGGGATCGCGTTGAAGATCGGGTCCTGGCCGAAGAGCGGGTCCTCGGGGAAGTACATCTGCGTGACGATCCGCTGGGTGAAGGCCCGCCCGAAGAGGCTGAAGTGGATGTGCGCCGGACGCCAGGCGTTGTGGTGGTTGCCCCACGGGTAGGCGCCGGGCTTGATCGTGAGGAACTCGTAGCGGCCCAGGCTGTCGGTGACCACCCGGCCCAGCCCGTCGAAGTGCGGGTCCAGCGGCGCCGGCCAGTTGTCGACGACGTGCCGGTAGCGGCCCGACGCGTTGGCCTGCCACACCTCCACCAGCGCACCGGGCACCGGGCGGCCGTCGCTGTCGAGCACCCGCCCGTGCACGAGGATCCGCTGCCCGACGGCCTCGCCGCCGTTGCGCCAGGTGAGGTCGGCGTCCTGGGCCAGGACCCGGTCCTCGCCCAGCACGGGGCCGGTGACCTCGGTCAGCCGGTGCGGCAGGTCCACCGGAGTGCGCAGCGGGGCGCGGAGCCCGGTGCTGCGGTACTCGGGGAAGCCGACGGGGGTGCGCGTCGCCGCGTCCTCCCGCGTGTAGCGCGGCAGGACGAGCCCGCCGCCGGTCGTGATCCCGGTCATGCCGGGACCGTACGGCCGCCGGGCTAGGCTGCCCAAGCCACTGCTTCCACTGGACGGGAGGAGGTCCCTCGCATGGCCGGACACAGCGCCGCGCCGGGCCGATCGGTCACCTCGCGGGCCCTCGGCATCCTCGACGCCTTCGGCAGCGACTCCCCGCGGCTGTCCCTGTCCGACATCGCCGAGCGCTCGGGCACGCCGCTGACCACGGCGCACCGGCTGCTCGGCGAGCTGACCGAGTGGGGAGCGCTCGCCCGCCGTCCCGACGGCCGCTACGAGATCGGCCGCAAGCTCTGGGACCTCGGGCTGCTGGCCCCGGTCCAGCTGGGCCTGCGCCAGGTGGCCGCCCCCTTCCTGCAGGACCTGCACACCACGATCCGCGACACGGTGCACCTCGCCGTCCGCGACGGGCTCTCCGCCCTCTACGTCGAGCGGATCTCCGGGCGGGAGTCGGTGCCGGTCCTGAGCCAGGTCGGCAGCCGGCTGCCGCTGCACGCGACCGGCGTCGGCAAGGTGCTCCTGGCCTCGGCGCCGGACGACGTCGTCGAGCAGGTGCTGGGCTCGCTGCACCCGGTCACCCGCCACACCGTCGTCGACCCGGAGCGGCTGACCCGCGAGCTCGGCGAGATCCGCCGGCGGCGCTACGCCCGCACCTGCGAGGAGATGTCGCCCGGCGCGGCCTCGATCGCCGTCCCGGTGCAGGTCGAGCGGCCGACCGGCGCGCTCGCGGTCGCGGCGCTGGGGATCGTCGTCCCCCCGCACCGGCGCGATCTGGCCCGCCTGGTGCCCGCCCTGGAGATGGCCGCCCGGGGCATCGGGCGCGAGCTCGCCCGCTCGCTCGAATTCCACTGAGCAGAAGTTCGGTCCCTGCGTGGCGCCGCCGCCCCCCAGACTCGGCGGGGTGCGCACCCAGGTAGGCATCATCGGCGCCGGCCCGGCCGGACTCCTGCTCTCCCGGCTCCTCGCCCGGCGCGGCATCGACTCCGTCGTGCTGGAGAACCGCTCGCGGGAGTACGTCGAGTCGCGCATCCGCGCCGGCATCCTCGAGCAGCACACGGTCGACACGCTGACCGAGGCCGGGCTCGGGGACCGGCTGCGCCGCGAGGGGCTGGAGCACCGCGGCATCCACCTGCAGCACCCCGGCACCCGGCACACGCTGGACTTCCCCGAGCTGTGCGGGCGCACCGTGTGGGTGTACGGGCAGACCGAGGTCACCAAGGACCTGATCGCCGCCCAGCTGGACGGCGGCCCGCCGCTGCTGTTCGAGGTCTCCGACGTGACCCCCGAGGACGTCGACGGCGACAGCCCCCGCATCCGGTTCACCGACGCCGAGGGGAACCCGCAGGTGCTCGAGTGCGACGTGATCGCGGGCACCGACGGTTTCCACGGCCCCTCCCGCGCCGTCGTCACCGAGGGCACCGCCGGTCAGGTCTGGGAGCGCACCTACCCCTACGCGTGGCTGGGCATCCTGGCCGACGCCGCGCCCTCGACCGACGAGCTCATCTACGCCTGGCACCCCGAGGGCTTCGCGCTGTACTCGATGCGGTCGCCGAAGGTCTCCCGCCTCTACCTGCAGGTGGACCCCGGCGAGAAGATCGAGGACTGGTCCGACGACCGCATCTGGGACAACCTCTCGCGCCGGCTGGACATCGACGGCTGGACGGTGAACACCGGCCCGGTCACCGAGAAGTCGATCCTGCCGATGCGCTCGTTCGTCAGCGCCCCGATGCGCCGCGGCCGCCTCTTCCTCGCCGGCGACGCCGCGCACATCGTGCCGCCGACCGGGGCCAAGGGCCTCAACCTCGCCGTCGCCGACGTCACGCTGCTGGCCGCGGCCCTGGACCGGCTGCTCACCGAGCGGCGCACCGACCTCGTCGACGCCTACTCCGACACCGCCCTGCGCCGCGTGTGGCGGTGCACCCACTTCTCCTGGTGGATGACCTCGATGCTGCACACCTCCGGCGACGACTTCGACGCCCAGCTCCAGCTCTCCCAGCTGAGGCGCGTGTGCTCGTCGGAGGCGGCGGCACGGGAGCTGGCCGAGAACTACACCGGTCTCCCCCTCGAGGGCTGACCGCCGGCAGCATCCGGAACGGCCCCTGCGCGCGAAGGGTGGTGCGTGGAGCACCTCGTACCGCGCGAGCAGACCGATTGGCTGGTCCAGCTCCTCGTCGAGGCCGGCCTGGGCCCCGCCGAGATCCGCGTGCTGGTGACCCGCCTGTGCTTCGAGGTGATCGTCGCCGACGACGCCGGGACCGACGCACGGCTGCTCGAGGTGATCGCCGACCGGCGGCCGGCGGTGCGCGCGGCGTGGGTCGAGGTGATCGACCGCATGACCTCGCCGACCGGCCGCTGAGTCACCCCGCGTCGGCGAGGGTGGCCCGGATCCCCCGCTCGCGCAGCGAGGTGCGGGCCGCCAGGAACGCCGCGGTGAAGCGCGGGTCGTCGACGAGGTCGCCGAAGAGCTCGCGGTCGGCGACCGGCGCCAGCGGGTCGGCCGCGCCGGCGGCAGCCACGAGCCGGTCGCGGCGGGAGTCGACGACCTCCAGCGGGCGCCCGTCGTCGTCGGTGCCCTCCAGCGACCGCGCCCAGGCCGCCAGCACGAGGACGGCGCGGCGGATCTCCCCGCCCGAGGCGAGGTTGGCCCGGAGCACCGGCAGCACGAACTGCGGGATGCGGTCGGAGGCCTCGGCGGCGATCCGGTCCAGGGTGTCGGCGATGGCCGGGCTGCCGAAGCGTTCCAGCAGGCCGTCCTTGTAGCCGTCCAGGTCGATGCCCGGTACCGGGCGCAGCGTCGGCGTCGCCTCCTCGTCCAGGTAGCCCCGGAGCAGGTCGCGGAAGGCCGGGTCGGCGCACGCCTCGTGCACGTAGGTCAGCCCCGCCAGCCGGCCGGTCTGGGCCAGCACCTGGTGGCCGGCGTTGAGCAGCCGCAGCTTCATCAGCTCGTACGGCGCGACGTCCTCGACCAACTGCACCCCGGCGTCCTCCAGCGGGGGCCGGCCGCAGGCGAACGTGTCCTCCTGCACCCACTGGGTCCACGGCTCGCAGACCACCGGCCACCGGTCCTCGACGCCGAACCGCTCGGCCAGGCCCGCCCGGTCGGCATCGGTGGTGACCGGGGTGATCCGGTCGACCATCGAGTCGGGGAACGGCACCTCCTGCTCGACCCACTCCCCCAGCTCGGCGTCGCGCAGCCGGGCGAACGCCCCGAAGCTGGCCCGCGCGAGCCGGCCGTTGCCCGGGATGTTGTCGCAGGAGACGACGGTGAACGGCGGCTCGCCCCGGTCGCGGCGCCGGGCGAGCGCCTCCACGACCAGGCCGAACGAGGTGCGCAGCGCCGCCCCCGGCTGCAGGTCGTTGACCACGCCGGGGTTGCTGCCGTCGAACTCGCCGGTGACCGCGGAGGCGTTGTAGCCGCCCTCGGTGACGGTCAGGCTGACCACGCGGGTGGCCGGGTCCGCCATCCTCTCCACCACGGCGTCGGGGTCGTCGGGGGCGAACAGGTACTCGACCAGCGAGCCGATCACCCGCGCGTCCTCGGTGCCGTCGGGGTGGCGCACCACGAGCGTCCAGAGGCAGTCCTGCGCGGCCATCACCTCGGCCATGCGCCGGTCGACCGGCAGCACGCCCACCCCGCAGATCCCCCAGTCCAGCGCCTCCCCCTGCTCCATGAGCCGGTCGAGGTACATCGCCTGGTGCGAGCGGTGGAACCCGCCCACCCCCAGGTGGACGATGCCGACGCGCACCCGGCTCCGGTCGTAGGAAGGCACGGAGACCCTGCCGTCCAGTGCCTGCAGGGTCCGGGGGGCGAGAGGCGTCACGGGCCCACCATGCCCACTCCCGGCCCCCGGGAACGGAGGCACGCGGGAAAAGCGCGCCGCTCCCCTGCCGGGCCGGAGCTACCCGCCGGTACGGGATGTGGGATCGTCCGACGTACACGTCGAGACGCCGCTTCCGTGGCGGCGTCGGGAATGAGGACCGATGCGGTTGCAGCTGTCCCCGGAGCTCGAAGCCTTCCGGGAGGAGATGCGGACCTTCTTCACCACGCAGGTGCCGCAGGAGATCCG
Source organism: Blastococcus sp. TBT05-19 (assembly GCF_003319095.1). Lineage (GTDB taxonomy): Bacteria > Actinomycetota > Actinomycetes > Mycobacteriales > Geodermatophilaceae > Blastococcus. The sequence continues at coordinate 379,366 of NZ_QOHI01000004.1, forward strand.
CGACACGGTCGCGGCACACCGGCACGTGTCCAAGGAGCAGTACGTCGAGGCGCAGCGGGCGCTCAACGCCGCCGGCCTGTGCGTGCCGCACTGGCCGGTCGAGTGGGGCGGCAAGGACTGGACGCCGCTGCAGCGCCACATCTGGCGCGAGGAGATGCAGCTGGCCAACGTTCCGGAGCCCCTGGCCTTCAACACGTCCATGATCGGGCCGGTCATCGCGGCCTTCGGCAACCAGGAGCAGAAGGAGCGCTTCCTGCCGAAGACGGCGAACCTCGACATCTGGTGGTGCCAGGGCTTCTCCGAGCCCGACGCCGGCTCCGACCTGGCCTCGCTGCGCACCAACGCGGTGCGCGACGGCGACGACTGGGTGGTCAACGGCCAGAAGACCTGGACCACGCTGGGCCAGCACGCCGACTGGATCTTCTGCCTGGTGCGCACCGACCCGACGGCGGAGAAGAAGCAGCGCGGCATCTCGCTGCTGGTCTTCCCAATGGACACCCCGGGCGTCACCCTCCGGCCGATCGAGCTGATCGACGGCGGGTTCGAGGTCAACGAGGTCTTCTTCGAGGACGTCCGCGTCCCCGCCGAGAACCTCATCGGCGAGGAGAACCGCGGCTGGGACTACGCCAAGTTCCTGCTGGGCAACGAGCGCGTCGGCATCGCCCGCATCGGCACCACCAAGCGGCTGCTCGCGCAGGCCAAGGAGCACGCGCGGGAGATCGTCGCCGACGGCCGACCGCTGCTGGAGAACCCGCGCATGGCCGCGCGCATCGCCGAGCTCGAGAACGAGCTCGTGGCGCTGGAGCTGACCGCGCTGCGCGTGGTCGCCAACTCCTCCGACGGCAAGCCGCACCCCGCGTCCTCGGTGCTCAAGCTCCGCGGTTCGGAGCTGCAGCAGGCAGGCATGGAGCTGCTGGTGGACATCGCCGGCCCGCTCTCGCTGGCGTCCTTCGCCGAGGAGGGCTCGGACGTGCCCGACTTCGCGCGGGTCGCCACGCCGTCGTACCTGAACTACCGGAAGGTCTCCATCTACGGGGGCTCGAACGAGGTTCAGCGCACCATCATCGCCGGCACGATCCTGGGGCTGTGATCTGAGATGGACTTCACCTTCGACAGCGAGCAGAACGACCTCCGCGAGGCCGTCCGCGGTCTCCTCGAGCGCGCCTACGGCGACAGCGAGGCGCGCCGCAAGGTCGCCCTCAACGACCCCGGCTTCGACGAGAAGACCTGGTCCCGGCTGGCCGAGATGGGCCTGCTGGGCCTGCCCTTCGCCGAGGAGCACGGCGGCATGGGCGCCGGCCCCATCGAGGTGGCGATCGTCGCCGAGGAGATGGGCCGGGTCATCGCGCCCGAGCCGTTCATCGAGGCGGTCGTGCTGGCCGGTGGCCTGATCGCCGCCGTCGGCACCGACGAGCAGAAGGGCGAGCTGCTCGGCGCCATCGCCGAGGGCGCCTCCGTGCCCGCTTTCGCGCACGCCGAGGTCGGCACCCGCTGGAGCGCGTCGGCGTCGGCGGTCACCGCCACGCAGGCCGGCGACGGCTGGACCCTCACCGGGGTCAAGGAGCCGGTGGCCAACGGCGCCCGCGCCGACGTCCTCGTCGTCTCGGCGGCGGTCGACGGCGGCACCGGCCTCTTCGTCGTCCAGGGCGACGCCGAGGGCCTGACCCGCACCGGCTACCGCACCCACGACGGCGGCCGCGCGGCCAACGTCCGCTTCGAGAACACCCCCGCGGTGGCTCTCGGCGCGGGCGGGGACCAGACCGCCGCCATCGAGCGGGCGCTCGCCGAGGCGCGGATCGCCTACAGCCACGAGTCGATCGGCGCCATGGACACCGCGCTGCGCACCACGGCGGAGTACCTGAAGACCCGCAAGCAGTTCGGCGTGACGCTCAACCGGTTCCAGGCGCTCACCTTCCGCGCCGCGGACATGTACGTGTCCCTGGAGCTGGCCCGCAGCACCGCGCTGTGGGCGTCGATGGTGCAGGACGCCGGCGGCGACGTCGTCTCCGCCGCCGACCGCGCCCGGCTGCAGACCAGCCGCGCCGGCCGGCACATCGGCAAGGAGGCCATCCAGCTGCACGGTGGCATCGGTGTGACCGCCGAGTACAAGGTCGGCCACTACACCAGCCGGCTCACGGCGATCGACCACGTGCTCGGCGACGGCGACTGGGCCGCCGACCGGCTCGCGGCCGAGGTCGCGGCGCACGAGACGGTCGACCCGCTGGGTGCCCCGTACGCGGTCTGATCCACCCGCGTCCGCGCAGCGGCGTCATCCCCCGCACAGGGGGATGGCGCCGCTGCCGCGTTTACGGCACGCTCCGGTCACGGTCGGCCCGCTGCCGTCCCAGGCGCCCCACGCGCGTCGACACGCGCAGCGGCTGACCGCGCGCACGCCCGGTAGGAGCCAGGCTCCGACCGTCACCGTCAACCCGGGTTGCCCCCGGGACGTACCCGGAGGTCCAGAGTGCGCCTGACCCGACTGCTCGCGGGAGCCGCGGTTCTCGGTCTGCTGAGCGGCACCGCCGCCTGCGGCATGCAGAGCATCGAACCCAAGATCCAGCTGCGCGACGCCCTGCGCGCCTTCGGCGACCAGTCGTCGGGGGCCCTGCGGCTGTCGATCCCGAGCTCCGAGGACGACGTGCGCGCCTTCATGGCTGCCGCGGACGAGGCCACCGGTGGCGAGGACGTGCCCGACGACGTGCTCTCGACGCTGCTCGGCTCGTCGCTGGTCCTCGGGTTCGACGAGGGCGAGGACGCCGACGACCCGGCGGACGACGCCGTCCGCACCGTGCTCGAGATCGGCGACCTGGACGCGGCCGAGTTCCGCGGCATCGGGGAGGAGCTGTTCGTCCGGGCCGACGTCGACGGCCTGGTCGACGAGTTCCCCGACATGGCCGCCGACGTGGAGTCCTTCCGCGAGAGCCTCGAGTCCGGCGCCGACATCCCCGAGCCGCTGCTCGAGCCCGCGCAGGCCCTGCTCGACGGCGACTGGGTGTCGCTGGACGGCGCGGCGCTGGTCGAGCAGATCGAGACGCTGAGCGGGACCAGCACGGCGGAGGACGAGGCCGAGCTGCAGAAGGAGCTGCAGGACCTGGCCGGCAAGGCCGTGCAGGAGGCCGTGGTCTCCGTAGAGCGCAAGGGCGAGGACGACGACCTGGGCGACCACCTCGTGGTGACGCTCAACCTGCGCAAGGGCTACGCAGCGGTGCGCGAGGACCTGCCCGAGGTCCTCGCGGCGGATGACCCGACGGCGCTGGAGCAGCTGCCGCCGGTCGAGGAGGTCCCGGACACCGACGTCGCCGTCTCCGTCTGGGTCCAGGACGACGAGCTGTCGCGGATCGAGCTCGACGCCGCCCAGTTCCTGGACGAGCCGGCCGGGCACCTGGTGCTGCGCGCCGACGTCCTCGACGCCGAGCCGGTCACCGCGCCGGAGGACTCGGTGCCGGTCGACGTGATGGCCCTGTTCGAGGGCGCCATGAGCGCCGCCCCTCCGGGCACCGAGGAGATCGACGCCTACACGATCGCCGCCTGGATCGACATGGACCTCGCGACGGTCGCCTCCGAGGCCGGCGACGAGTCCTCGGTCGCCTACCTGCCCGAGGTGCTGCCCTGGTACGAGGGGACGACGCCGGACCTGGTGATCACCGCCGTCGGCCCGCTCGTGCAGGTCTCCACCGGCGGTCAGGTCGTGTGCCTCACGCCCTCGCCGGACGGCTTCGGCGAGCAGATCGCGGACGGCCCCTGCTGACCTTGCGGTCCACCGCACGACGACGGAGCCCCGTCCCCCGACCCGGGGGGCGGGGCTCCGCCGCGTCCAGGGTCAGCGCGCGAGGCGGCCGACGACCAGGCGGTTCACCCAGTCCGGGCTCATGGCCGAGGCGAGCGCCAGGGCGCGGGTCTGCCGGCCGACGGTGCGGTGCGGCGAGCGCGGCAGCGGGACCCGCTCGTGGACGACCCGCCAGGCGGCCGCGGCCACGTCGTCGGGCGTCAGCCGGACGCCGAGCCGCTCGACCGGGGCCATGTGCACCCCGTCCCGGGTGACCATCTCGGTGTCGACGAACAGCGGGATCAGGCTGCGTACCCGAACTGCCTGCCCCCGGATGCCGTCGGCCCGCCACTCCAGGTCCAGCGCCTCGGTCAGCGACTTCACCGCCGCCTTGGTGGCCCCGTACGTCGCGAGGGTCGGCTGGCCGTAGAGCGCCGAGGCCGAGCACAGATTGAGCAGCAGCCCCCGCCGTGCGCGGGAGAGGTACTCGTGGCCGGTCAGCGCGCCGAGCACCACACCGGTGACGTTGACGTCGACCTGGCGCCGGTGGGTGGCCGCGTCGATGCCCGCGAACGGCCCGGACGCGAGCACACCGGCGTTGTTCACCAGCACGTCGAGCCGTCCGTCCGGGCAGAAGCGCTCCAGGGCGCTCCCCCACTGGTCGGCGTCCCGGACGTCGAGCCGGCCGTGCACGGCGTTCGCCCGGCCGTCCGCGACCGCGGCCACGCCGGCGGGATCCACGTCGAACAGGCCGACCCGCCAGCCGGCATCGAGGAACCGCTCGGCGATCGCGCGGCCGATGCCGCGCCCCGCGCCGGTGACCAGGATGCTGCCCGGAGGTCTGCGCGTCATGGTGCAGTTCTTACCTGGTGACGCGCTGGAACGGCCCCGTCGCCGGGGGGGCGACGGGGTCCTTCGACTACTCGCCCAGCATCGCCCGGCGGAGCTCGTCGGCGTCGGCCCGCACCTGGTCGAGCACGGGGACCAGGTCGTCCTCGCGGAGCTGACCGCAGCTGAGCCGCACGATGGGGACCGTGTCGTGGTCCTCGATCGTGAGCCGGGCGGCCACCTCGAAGGCGGAGCGGAGCAGACCGCCCTCCAGGGACGTGAAGTCGTCGACCTGGTTGAGCCGGCTGGTCATCCCGTGCGGGAAGCCCCACTGCTCCAGGGCGACGGCGGTCAGCCGCAGGCTGTTGATGCCGTACCGGCGCAGCTCGGCGGTCCGCCGGGCGGTGAAGTCGGGGTTGTCGTCGACCAGCTCGGCGTACCCCTCCCGGTCGTTGTGGTTCAGCAGCGCGGCGCCCATCTGGGCCAGCAGCCCGAGGCACAGGGCGTCCTGCGGCCGCTCGCCGAAGCGGGGCGCCAGCGCGGAGGCGGCGAGGGCCAGGCTGGTCGTGACGTCCCAGAAGTTCTCCGGCAGCCGCGACTCGTCGTCCAGGTCGGTGAGCGCGACGGTGGCCATCGTGCGCACCGTGGTGAAGCCGACGACGGTGACGGCGAACTGCAGCGAGGTGACCCGCCCGCGCATGCCGAAGTAGGCGGAGTTGGCCAGCTTCATCACCCGGCTGGCCAGCGCCACGTCGGAGGCGAGGATCCGCGACAGCACCTTGGCGCTGGTGTCGTCGGAGTTGGCGACCGAGACGATCTGCGCGGCCACCGGCCGCTGGGCGGCCATCGTGTCGATGCTGGCGAGCACCTTCTCCAGGTCGAAGAGGTGGTGGGCCCCCTCCCAGGGGACCGGCAGCGGGGTCACGGTCATCGGGTGCGGTCTCCATGTGCGGCGAACCAGGCGGCGGCGTGCCCCCCGGTGAGGGGCTGGCTGAGGCTGAAGCCCTGCAGGTACGTGACTCCCATGCGGGTGAGCTCCGCGGCCTGCTCGGGCGTCTCGACGCCCTCGGCGACGGTGCTCAGGTTGAGGCTGCGGGCCAGCGCGATGACCGCCGAGGCGATCTCGGTGTACCCGTGCGCCAGCTCGGCCACGAACGAGCGGTCGACCTTCAGGCAGTTGACCGGCAGGTGCCGGAGGTAGGCGAGCGAGGAGTAGCCGGTGCCGAAGTCGTCGATGGCCAGTTCCACGCCGAGCTCGCGCAGCTGGTGGAGGACCTCGCTGGCGGAGTGCGGGTCCTTCATCAGCGCGGACTCGGTGATCTCGATGGAGATGCGGGACGGGGCGAGCCCGTGCCGCTCGAGGGCGTCGGACACCTGCGACGGCAGGTTGCCGTCCAGCTGCAGCGCCGACACGTTCACGTTGGCGCGCGCGGGCGCGGCCCACCCCATCAGCCGGTCCCACTCGGCCAGCTGGCGGCAGGTCTCGTCGAGCACCAGCAGCCCGAGGCCGGCGATGAGCCCGCTCTCCTCGGCCAGCGGCACGAAGACCACCGGGCTGATCGAGCCGCGGTCGGGGTGGTCCCACCGGGCCAAGGACTCCACCGCCACGGGGCTGCCGTCGGCGGTGCTGAAGATCGGCTGGTAGAGCAGCGTGATCTGGCGGTGCTCGATGGCGTCGCGCAGCTCGGCGACCAGGCGCAGCTTGTCGCGCGCCTCCTCGCGGGCCCGCTGGTCCAGGACGGTGATCCGGCCCTTGCCGCCGGCCTTCGCCTGGTACATCGCGATGTCGCAGTCGCGGATGAGCTCCTCGGCGCCGGTGTGCTCGTCGGTCTGCACCGTCACACCCACGCTGGCGTAGGGCCGCACGTCCACCCCGCCGAGCCGGACCGGCCGGGCCAGCTCCACGGAGATGCGCTCGGCCAGGGCGACCGCGGCCGCCTCGTCCACGCTCTCGCAGACCACCACGAACTCGTCGCCGCCGAAGCGGGCCACGAGGTCACCGGGGCGCACCACGGCACGCAGCCGGTAGGCCACCTCGGCGAGCAGCTCGTCGCCGGCGGTGTGCCCGAGGGAGTCGTTGACGACCTTGAAGTTGTCCAGGTCGAGGAAGAGGCAGGCCAGGCCGCTGGTGCCCGGCGTGAACCGGCTGGCCACGTACTGGGCCAGCAGCGTCCGGTTGGGTAGCCCGGTGAGCGGGTCGTGGTTGGCCTGGTGCGCCAGCTTGGCCTCGAACGCCAGCCGGTCGGTGATGTCCTCGATGGTGCCGACGAAGCCGGCGCCGACCCCCGGGGTGAACAGGTGGGCGAAGCGGATGACCGTCGTCCGCACCGTGCCGTCCTCGCGCAGCAGCCGGGCCTGGGTCTCGACCTCCTCGCCGTCGAGCGCCGCGGAGACCTGCTCGATGACCGTGTCGAGGTCGTCGGAGTGCACGGTGTCGATCCAGCCGGTGCCCAGCAGCTGCTCGGCCTGCCGGCCGACGAGGGTGCAGAACGCGTCGTTGACGTGCGCCAGGCGCATGCCCTGCTCCGAGAGCAGGGTGGGCACGGGCGAGCGCTCGGTGAGGGTGGAGAAGCGTCGTTCGTGCGCGTCCGCGGTGGCCCGCAGCGCCCGCTCCTGCTCGTTGGTCGTCGAGACGATGCGGATGGTCCACATCCGGCCCGAAGGCGACGGCGTGGTGCCGACCACGGCCTCCATGACCGCACCGCTGGCCGTGCGCACCGACAGCGTCATCCTCGCGGCGCGCTCGCGGCGCAGCAGGAGCTTGAGCTCCCCCGCGCCGAGCGTCGGGAAGAGGTGGTCGACCGGCAGGGCGCGCAGGTCGTCCAGGCCGTAGCCGAGCAGTTCGACGGCGCCGACGTTCCCCCACGTGATGCGGGTGCGGCCTCCGGTGGTCTCGGCCACGAGGAGCGCCAACTGGTCGCTCACGGTCGCGCTGTAGAAGATCGACGAGACGATCTCCGGTGGAACGCGATCGTCGTCGGGCACGCTGATGGTGACGCTCACGGTCCTCCCTCGCTGGTTCGGCGGGCGCTCCTGCTGGACGCCTTGCACGGAAGTTCTCGGCCGACCGACCCCAGCGCTTGCAGCCGAACGTGCGCGGGGTCCCCCGTTGGGGGGAGGGCGCGCGCACGACCCGCAACCCCCTGGAGGACCGTTCCCCCATCGGGCGTGCCGTGCCTCACATTCGCGGAGCCATCCGCCGTCACGCCTCGTTGACAGGCAAGATCCACCCGTTCCACGAGCACCGCGTACGACCCCACCACTGGCGGACCGGCGACGACGCCCGTCCCCCGAGGATCGGAGCGCCACGATGCACCTCGGAGTCCCGCGCGAGACGCGCGCCCGCGAGACACGGGTCGCGGCCACGCCGACCACGGTCCAGAAGCTCGTGGCGCTGGGCTACGAGGTGGTCGTCGAGACCGGCGCGGGAGCGGCGAGCAGCTTCCCCGACGAGGCCTACGCCGAGGCCGGGGCGCGCGTGGGCAGCGCCGAGGAGGCCTGGCAGGCCGACGTCGTGCTGCGGGTCAACGCCCCCGCGGCAGAGGAGCTGCCCCGGCTGCGGGACGGCGCCACGCTGATCGGCCTGCTCGCCCCGGCCTTCAACCCCGACCTGGTGGAGGCGCTGGCGCAGCGGCCGGTCACCGCGCTCTCCATGGACGCCGTGCCGCGCATCTCCCGCGCCCAGTCCATGGACGTGCTGAGCTCGATGGCCAACATCGCCGGCTACCGGGCCGTCGTGGAGGCCGCGCACGTCTTCGGCCGGTTCTTCACCGGCCAGGTCACCGCCGCCGGCAAGGTCCCGCCGGCCAAGGTCCTCGTCGCCGGCGCCGGCGTGGCCGGGCTCGCCGCGATCGGCGCGGCCAGCAGCCTCGGCGCGATCGTGCGGGCGACCGACGTCCGCCCCGAGGTGGCCGAGCAGGTGCGGTCGCTGGGCGGTGAGTACGTCGCCGTCCCCGCCGGGGAGCAGGAGGTGAGCTCCGACGGCTACGCCCGCGAGATGGGCGAGGACTTCAACCGCCGCGCGGCGGAGATGTACGCCGAGCAGGCCCGTGACGTGGACATCGTCATCACCACGGCGCTGATCCCGGGGCGGCCCGCTCCCCGGCTGATCACCGAGGAGATGGTGGCCTCGATGAGGTCGGGCAGCGTGATCGTCGACATGGCCGCGGCGCAGGGCGGCAACGTCGCGGGCTCCGTGCCCGACGAGATCGTGGTGACCGGCAACGGCGTCTCGATCATCGGCTACACCGACCTGCCCGCCCGGCTCCCCGCCCAGGCCTCGCAGCTCTACGGCCAGAACCTGGTCAGCCTGCTGACCCTGCTGACGCCGGGGAAGGACGGCCGCCTGGTCCTCGACCTCGACGACGTCGTCCAGCGCGCGATCACGGTGGTGCGCGACGGCGAGAAGACCTGGCCGCCGCCCCCGGTGCAGGTGTCCGCTGCTCCGGCCCCGGCCCAGCCGCCGGCGGTCAAGGAGCCCGCTCCCCCACCGGAGCCCCCGAGGCCCGGACGGCAGCTGGCGGTCGTCGGGCTGGGCGCGGCGCTGCTGTTCCTCGTCGCGGCGCTGTCCCCGGACGAGCTGGTCGGCCACTTCACCGTCTTCGCGCTCGCCGTCGTCGTCGGCTTCTACGTCATCGGGAAGGTGCACCACGCGCTGCACACCCCGCTGATGAGCGTCACCAACGCGATCTCCGGGATCATCGTCGTCGGCGCGATCCTGCAGCTGGGCAGCGACGACGCCGTCGTCCGGACGCTGGCCTTCGTCGCGACGCTGCTCGCCAGCATCAACGTCTTCGGCGGCTTCGCCGTAACCCGCCGCATGCTGGGCATGTTCTCCCGCGGCCCGAGCGCAGAGGTCGCCGCCCGATGACCGCCGTCTCCGCCGCCTCCGCGGCCTACATCGTCGCCGGCCTGCTGTTCATCCTCAGCCTCGCCGGGCTCTCCAAGCACGAGACGGCCAAGGCCGGCAACGCCTACGGCATCGCCGGCATGGCGCTGGCGCTCGCCGCGACCGTCGGCGTGGTGGCCGAGGACATCTCCGCCATCGGCCTGACGCTGCTGGTCGTCGCGGTGGTCGTCGGAGCGGCCATCGGGATCTGGCGCGCGCGGGTGGTCGAGATGACCGGCATGCCGGAGCTCATCGCCCTGCTGCACAGCTTCGTCGGCCTCGCCGCGGTGCTGGTCGGCTGGAACGGCTACCTCTCGGTCGAGGGGGCCGACGGCGGTTCGTCGCTCACCGGCGCCGAGGCCGGCATCCACTCCGGCGAGGTCGTGATCGGGGTCTTCATCGGCGCGGTCACCTTCACCGGGTCGATCGTCGCCTTCCTCAAGCTGTCCGCGCGGATCAAGAGCAACCCGCTCATGCTGCCGGGTCGCAACTGGCTGAACCTGGGCGCCCTGGCGCTGTTCGCCGTCCTCACCGTCGTGTTCGTCGTCGAGCCGAACCTGCTGGTGCTCTCGGTGGTCACCGCGCTGGCGCTCGCCCTGGGCTGGCACCTCGTCGCCTCGATCGGCGGCGGCGACATGCCCGTCGTCGTCTCGATGCTCAACAGCTACTCCGGCTGGGCGGCCGCGGCGTCGGGCTTCCTGCTGGGCAACGACCTGCTGATCATCACCGGCGCGCTGGTCGGCTCCTCGGGTGCCTACCTCTCCTACATCATGTGCAAGGCGATGAACCGCTCGTTCCTCTCCGTCATCGCCGGCGGCTTCGGCAACGAAGGCGGCGCCGCCTCCTCCGACGTCGACTACGGCGAGCACACCGAGATCGGCGCCGACGAGGTCGCCGAGCTGCTGCGGGACGCCGAAACGGTCGTCATCACGCCGGGCTACGGCATGGCCGTCGCCCAGGCGCAGGGCGCGGTGGCCGACCTCACCCGGAAGCTCGCCGACCGCGGCGTCGACGTGCGGTTCGGCATCCACCCGGTCGCCGGCCGCCTGCCCGGGCACATGAACGTGCTGCTCGCCGAGGCGAAGGTGCCCTACGACGTCGTCCTCGAGATGGACGAGATCAACGACGACCTGGCCGCCACCTCCGTCGTCCTGGTGATCGGGGCGAACGACACGGTCAACCCGGCCGCGGCCGAGGACCCGAGCAGCCCGATCGCCGGCATGCCGGTGCTGCGGGTGTGGGAGGCCGAGCGGGTGGTGGTGTTCAAGCGCTCCATGAACACCGGCTACGCCGGCGTGCAGAACCCGCTGTTCTTCCGGGAGAACAGCCGGATGCTGTTCGGCGACGCCCGCGAGCGCGTGGAGGACATCCTCCGCGCGCTGTGAGCGCGGCAGATCAGTGCCGAACGTCCCTGTTCCGAAAGGCCGTTCTGCTTTACGGTGAGTACGTGCGCGGTCACGGAATGGTCAGCGAGGTCCCGACGTCGACGGCGCACGACCACGTGTGCTGGATCTACCGGGACGACGCCGAGCTCCATGCCGTCGGCATGGAGTTCCTCGCCGGTGGCCTGGCGCAGGGCGAACGCCTGCTCTGCGTCGGCGACCGGATGGCCGAGGGCCTGCGCCGGGACCCCGGAGCCCTCGGCGGAGCCGCCGCGCTGATCGCCGCGGGGACGTTGGAGGTGCTGACGCTCACCGAGGCGTACGAGGCCGCCGGCGGGTTCAGCACCGAGCGCCAGCGGGCCTTCTACGACGCCGCCACGCGCCGGGCGCTGACCGACGGGTACACCGGCCTGCGGGTGCTCGCCGACGTCACCGCCCTGGCGGGCGACCCCGTCCACCACGACGAGCTGGTCCGCTGGGAGCACGTCGCCGACGAGTTCATCGCCAACGGCCCGGGCATGTCCGCGCTGTGCGGCTACCGGGCGGATCTCCCGGAGGCCGCGCTCGCGGACGTCACCTCCGTGCACCCGCTGGTGCACACGACCGCTGACGACGCCGTCCCGTTCCGGCTGTTCTTCGACGGACGTCGGCTGGTGCTGGCCGGCGACGTCGACACCCTCGGCGCCGAGCGCCTCGTCCGGGCGCTCCGCTCCTCCCCCGTCGAGTCCGGCGCGCCCGCCCTGGACCTGACCGACCTGCGGTTCGCCGACGTGGCCGCGTACCGGGCGATCGCCGCGTGGGCGCGCGCGCTGGCCGACGACGGGGAGCCGGTGGAGCTGTGGAACGCCCCGGCCCTGCTGCGACGCACCTGGCAGCTCCTGGGCCTGGACGAGTGGGCGTCCGTGTCCTTCCCCTCGACCGCCTGACGGCGACCCTCCTCCTGACCCACCTGGTGCCCGCAGGCGTGCGACGCGGCTGCACTGGGCATCCCTCCGCCACGGCCCCTCCGGGTCGCCGGCGGCCCGGGGGCCGAGATCCAGCGGTCGAGAACACGGCCGCTGGATCGCCCCCGGTCGGGTGGCCGGGTTGCGTGTGCGTCGGCAGGCGCGGACGGTGATCACGTGGACCCCTTCCGCGGCCTCGGCCTGCCCCGCATCCCCGGGTTCGGCGAGCTGCTCGCTCTGCTGCAGACCCAGACGGAGGCGCTCGCGCAGCTCCCCCGCACGCTGTCGGACCTGAACGGCACCGTGCGGCAGCTCACCGAGCTGGTCAACTCGGCCTCCGAGACGATCGCGTCGGTCCAGCGCACGGCCGTGCGCCTGGAGACGTTGGTGGACGACCTGGAGGAGCCGCTGCGTGCCCTGAAGCCGGGCCTCGAGCGGGTGGGCCGGGTGCTCGACGACCCGGTCGTGGAGACCGTGCCCGACACGCTCCGCCACATCCAGGACGACCTGGTGCCGCTGATCGCCGGGCTCCGGCAGGCGCAGACCCGCGTCGGCTCGGTGACCGGGCTGCTCCGGCGTCCGCCCCGCCGGCCGCGGGACGACGAGGAGGACGACGGCTACTGAGCCGGGTCGGGCCGCTCGGACCGGCGCTCCCCGTGCCGGACGAAGTCGCCGACTGCTTCTTCGAGCCGGGCCCAGGTCGAGCTCCACTCCACGAGCGGGTCGAGGATCCGCTCGAGCACCTCGAGCTGCTGGTCGAAGGCGTCCAACTGGGCGCGCATCGCGGCCATCGAGCTGCGCTGGGCGCCGACCATCTCGGCGATCGCACGCACCTGGGCGGCCGACAGCGCACCGGGCGGGCTCGGCAGCGCCGGCAGGGGCAAGCGGGCCGTGGCGCTGCCCGCGAGGGTGCGCGCCCGGTCGGTGAACCCGCGGAGCTGGTTCACGAACTCGTCGATCGACCGGCCGACGAGCCCGGGAGGCGGCACGGAGCGGTCGGCGTCGTCGGGCTCGGTCATCGTTCTCCTCGGCTCGGGTCAGTGCCCTGACCTTAGGCAACGCGGCTGCCGTCGGGCGACCCGTCGGGCGCCGGGGCGGGCTCGCACTGCGGGACCGCGCACGGGACCATGGAGAGCGTCCCCCTCCGACCGACCCCGGGAGAAGCGTGCGCAACCGCGGTCCCCTGCTGCCCGCCGTCGCCGCGGCGACGCTGGCCGTCGTGCTGACCGCCTGCGGCACCACCGAGACCCGGACGGCCGCCTCGCCGGGAACCGAGCCGTCGTCGCCGTCGTCCTCGGCCGCGCCCGCGCCGGATGACCGAGTCGGCGCCGTGCTGGAGGAGCTGGAGCCCCGCGAGCGCGTGGCCCAGCTGTTCGTGGCCGGCGTCCCCCTCGACGACCTCGGCAGCGGGGGCGAGATCGTCCGGACCGGCGTGGGAGGCGTCTTCCTGCACGGCCGGACCACCGCGACGGCCGAGGAGCTGGCGTCCCGCACGAGCGCCTGGCAGGAGGAGGCCCCCGGCCCCGGGCTGTGGGTGGCCGCCGACCAGGAGGGCGGCCTGGTGCAGACCTTCAAGGGGCCGGACTTCGAGCTGCTCCCCACCGCCGTGGTGCAGGGGCGGCTCCCCGATCCCGAGCTGCGGGCGCTGGGCGACCGGATGGGCGCGTCCATGAACGCCGCCGGGCTGAACGTGAACCTCGCACCGGTGGCCGACGTCGTCCCCGCGGGCGCCGAGGCGGGGAACGAGCCGATCGGCGCCGTCGAGCGCCACTACGGCAGCACCGGCGCCGACGTCGCCGCCGACGTGGCCGCGATCGCCGACGGGCTGGCCGCGCACGGCGTCGTCCCGACGCTGAAGCACTTCCCGGGCCTGGGCCGGGTGCAGGGCAACACCGACACCAGCGCGAGCGTGGTCGACCCGGGCGTGGGCCCCGCCGACGAGCAGGTGGCCGCGTACTCCGACGCGCTCGGGCGCACGTCCGCCGAGCCGTTCGTGATGATGTCCAGCGCCGTCTACCCGCTGATCGACCCGGAGAACCAGGCCGCCTTCTCGCGGCCCGTGGTGACCGGGCTGCTCCGCGAGCAGCTCGGCTTCGACGGCGTCGTCATCTCCGACGACCTGGCGAACGCCGACGCCGTCGAGGGCATCCCCCCGGGCGAGCGGGCGGTGCGGTTCATCGAGGCCGGCGGCACCCTCGTGCTCACCGTCGACGGCGGCCCGGTGCCCGAGATGATCGACGCGGTCGCCGCGCGGGCGGAGCAGGACCCGGCGTTCGCCGAGCTCGTCGACGGCGCCGTCCGCACCACCCTCGCGGCCAAGGAGCGGGCCGGCCTGCTCGGTTAGGCCCTCAGCCGCCGGTGAGCTCGCGCAGCCGGTCGGCGTTCCGCACGGCGTGGCCGTACCCGTCGTTGTTGAAGTAGACGAAGACCTCCCGCCCGTCGGCCCGCCACTCCCCCACCCGGTCGGCCCACCAGCGCAGGTCGTCGTCGGAGTACGAGCCGGCGTAGAGGTGCTCGTGGTCGGGACCGTGCATGCGCACGTAGACGAAAGGCGCGGTGGCCCGCAGCACGCACGGCAGCCCGGCCCCGCTCATGACGGTGTACGCGGCGCCGTGCCGCTCCAGCAGAGCCTGCACGGCGTCGTCGTGCCAGCTCGGGTGCCGGAACTCCACCGCCACCCGCATCCACCCCGGCAGCCGCTCGAGCACGTAGGCCAGCCGGGCGTCGTCGCGCTGGTGCGCGGGGTGCAGCTGCAGCAGCAGGACCGCCCGCCGGTCGCCGAGCTCGTGCCAGGCCGACGTCATCCGCCCGATCCACGCCTCGGGGGCGTAGAGCTTCTTCGCGTGCGTCAGGCCCCGGGGCGCCTTCACCGAGAGCTGGAACCCCGGCGGCAGCCGCCGGCGCCAGCCCGCGAAGCTGGCGTCGCGCGGCCACCGGTAGAAGCTGGCGTTGAGCTCGACGGTCCCGAACCGCCGGACGTAGTGCGCCAGCCGGTCACGCGGCGGCGTGCCCGCCGGGTAGAGGACGTCGTCCCAGTGGTCGTAGCTCCACCCCGACGTCCCGATGTGGACCGTCACCCAGGTGACGAACTGGAACGGCCCCGCTGCAGGGACCCGCCGCGAGCGCGCGAGCGGTGGGGGGCAGCGGGGTCCTTCGTCAGTACCAGCCCTTGGACTGCGAGTGCGCCCAGGCGCCGCAGGGCGAGCCGAAGCGGTTCTCGATGTAGATCAGGCCCGCGTCGATCTGCCGGTAGCCGTCAGAGGTCTTGGCGATGCCCGTCCCGGCCCAGGTCGAGTCGAGGAACTGGGCGATGCCGTAGGCGGTGCTCGAGGGGTTCTGCGCGTTGGGGTTCCAGCCGCTCTCCTTGCCCCACAGCTTCTCCAGGCAGCTGAACTCCGAGCCGCTGCCCCCGAGCTTGCCCATCGCGTAGTCCTGGTAGGAGCCGGCGGGGGCGACGGCGGCGCTGGTGCCGCGGCCCGGGCGGGCCGACGCGGCAGCGGCCTCGGCGGCCCGGGCGGCCTCGGCCTCGGCGGCGACGCGCGCGGCCTCCTGCTCGGCGGCCAGGCGGGCGGCCTCCTCGGCGGCACGACGGTCGAGCTCGGCCTGGTCGGCGGCGGCCTGCGCCTGCACGGCGGCGTCCTGCTGCGCCTGCCGCTCGCTGCGGCTGGCGGCCAGCACGCCGAGGGAGTCGACGGCGGCGACCGCGGACTCCTCGTGCGGCGCCTGCTCGGTGATGCCCAGCTGCTCGGCGACGCTGACCGAGGCCAGCTCCGGCTCGGCCTGGGCGGCGGGCTCGCCGGCGGTGACCACGTTGACCAGAAGGGCACCGGCGGCGGCCACCGACAGCAGGAGCGCGGGACGCCGGGCGCGCAGGGCGGCGCTGCGATCGCCGGTCGACGGGCGTGCGGCACGGGTGAGACGAAGGTTCATGGGGAGGAACTGCTCCAGGTGCAGGGTGCGGCGGTCCGCAGGTGTTCGGCGGCGGACGGCTGCGACGTGGTCGGGTGGCAGCGGGTGTCGGGCGGGAGGCCCGGGCTCTCAGCGCGGGGAAGGCGCGCGCGAGGCTCCGTACCGGCTGCTGGTCCGTGCAAGGTGGGCCCGCAGGCTCGCCATGCGGCGGTGCTCCGTTTCTTCTGTGAGCCGCCTACCGAGTTAGCTGACGGATTCGGGCGCAGAAGTAGCCCTACCCGCGCCGGTGCGGCGCAGGATTCACCCCAGTACTGCGGTGGGTCCCCGGTTCACCTGCGGCTCGACGAGCAGCGGGCGATTCGGCGGCGCCCGGCGGACCTCCCCGGGGAGGGAGTGGGTGACCGGCCGGGCTCAGCCACGGTAACCAGCGTTACGCGTTCGTGACAATCCCCTGGGCCGAACTACCGGGGTGTGAGACGAGTCGCGGTCAGGGCAGCCGCCACACCGTCGTGCGGCGGATAGTTGTCGGGTGGGTGGGGGACGGCTCGGTGTCGGGCACCTCGTAGGTGGCGAGCGCGCTCAGCCGGTCCTCCGGCAGGTAGATCCGGCCGGGGTCGCCGATCAGGACCTCCGCGCCCCGCGCCCGGGCCGCCTCCAGGAACGGCAGCACCCGGTCGGTCATCTCGCGGTCGTAGCAGACGTCGCCGGCCAGGATCACCGCGACGTCCGGCGGCTCGCCGCCGAGGACGTCGCCCGTCGGCGTGATGCCCGGGGTCCCGTTGCGCTCGGCGTTGACCCCGATCGCGGCCAGGGCGAACGGGTCGACGTCGCTGGCCAGCACCGAGGACGCGCCGGCCTGCACCGCCGCGACGGCGACCAGACCGCTGCCCGCACCGAGGTCGAGCACCGACCGGCCCGCCACGAGCTCGGGGTGGTCGAGCACGTAGCGGGCCAGCGCCTGGCCGCCGGGCCAGGCCGCAGCCCAGAACGGCGGATCGGTGGACGTGCGCCCCTGCTCGGTCTCCATCGCCTCCCACAGGGCGACGACGTCGGCGGCGATCAGCAGCTCGACCTCGGGCACCAGCTCCGGGCGGACCGGGCGGGTGTGGGCGCGGATGAACTCGGGAGGGACGTCGGGCACCGGGTCAGTCTGCGGTGCGTGACCTGCGCGGCGGACCGGCGACCCTGCCGACCAGCCGCCAGTACCGCCCCGGCATCAGCCGCACGAGCACGTCGGGCACCTTCGCGCTGGCGCCGATGAGCAGCCGCGGACGGCGCTTCTCGACGGCCGCGACGATCTGCGCGGCGGCCTTCTCCGGCGGGATGCGGAGCATGCGC
Organism: Blastococcus sp. TBT05-19; assembly: GCF_003319095.1. Lineage (GTDB taxonomy): Bacteria > Actinomycetota > Actinomycetes > Mycobacteriales > Geodermatophilaceae > Blastococcus. The sequence goes on from NZ_QOHI01000004.1 coordinate 396,421, forward strand.
GAGAACTGCTTGCGCCCCTGCTCGTACTCCTCGGCGGAGACGCCGGCGCCGGTGCGGGCGGTCTCGGCGATGCGGGTCCTGATCCCGCCGGGGTGCACCACGGTGAGGCCGACGCCGTCCTCGGCGAGCTCGTGCCGCAGCGACTCGCTGAAGCCGCGCACGGCGAACTTGCTGGCCGCGTAGGCCACCTGGCCCGCCGGCGCGAAGATGCCGAAGACGCTGGACACGTTGACGACGTGCGCCCCCGGGTGCGCCTTCAGCACCGGCAGCATCGCGTAGGTGAGCCGGACGACGGCGGAGAAGTTGATGGCCATGACCCAGTCGAAGTCCTCGAGGCTGACCTGGTCGAGCCGCCCACCGAGCGCGACGCCGGCGTTGTTCACCAGCAGCGTGGTCTCCGGGTGCTCGGCGACCAGCGTCTCGGCGAGCACCGCGGTGGCCTTGTCGTCGGCGAGGTCCACGACGTGCGTGACCACGCGCAGACCAGGGCGCTCGGCGCGGATCCGCCCCGCCACGCCCTCCAGCCGCTCGGCGTCCCGGTCGACGAGGACCAGGTGACTGTCCCGTCGGGCCAGGTCGAGCGCCAGGGCCTCACCGATGCCGCTCGCGGCACCGGTGACGACCGCCGTCCCACCCGCGAAGGAGTAGTCGCGCATCACGCGACCGACTTCTGCGTGCCGGCGGCCACGGGCTGCTTCTGGAAGGTCATGCCCTCGTCCTCGAGCGAGCCGCGCTTCATCATCCGCACGTCGAGGATGTAGTTCTGGTGCAGCCGCCACGGGGTGCGGCCGCCCTGCTTGGGCAACCCGTCCAGGCTGCGCTGCACGTAACCGGACGCCAGGTCGAGGAACGGCGCGTCGGCGCCCTCCGGCGGCGCGACCGGGGTGGCGGTCACGTAGCCCTGGTCGTCGAGGTGGTCGAGCAGCCGGCACACGTACCGGTTGACCAGGTCGGCCTTGAGCGTCCAGGAGGCGTTCGTGTACCCGATGACCATCGTGAAGTTGGGGACGCCGGAGAGCATCATCCCCTTGTAGGACACGGTCTCGGACAGGTCGACCCGCTTCCCGTCCAGCGACAGCGTCATCCCGCCCACCGGCAGCAGGTTGAGCCCGGTCGCAGTGATCACGACGTCGGCCTCGAGGTGCCGGCCCGACTCCAGCTGGATCCCGGTCTCGGTGAAGTGCGCGATCCGGTCGGTGACCATGTCGGCCTTGCCCTTGCGCAGGGTGCGGAACAGGTCGCCGTCGGGGACGAGACACAGCCGCTGGTCCCACGGGTTGTACGGCGGGTTGAAGTGCGTGTCGACGTCGAAGCCGGGCAGCTGCTTGAGGGTGAGCCGGCGGATCAGCCTGCGCACCAGGGCCGGCCGGCGGCGGCTGAGCTGGTAGAGCGCGGTGGAGGCCAGCACGTTCTTCCACCGGACGATCGGATAGGTGAGCCTGTCGGGCAGCCGCTTCTTCAGCGCCTTCGCCAGCGGGTCGCGCCCCGGCAGCGAGAGGATGTAGCTCGGCGTCCGCTGCAGCATGGTGACCTTCGCGGCCTGGTCGGCGAGGTTGGGCACCAGGGTGACGGCGGTGGCGCCGCTGCCGATCACGACGACCTCCTTGCCCGAGAGGTCGAGGTCCTCGGGCCAGTGCTGCGGGTGGATCACCTGGCCGGTGAAGCGCTCCTCGCCCTCGAAGCTCGGGCTGAAGCCCTTCTCGTAGCTGTAGTAGCCGGAGCAGGTGTGCAGCCAGGAGCAGGTGAGCGTGACGGTCTCGCCGGTGTCGGTGCGCTCGACGGTCACCGCCCAGCGGCTGTCCGCGCTCGACCAGTCCGCCGAGACCACCTTGTGGTGGTAGCGGATCTTCTGGGTGACGCCGTACTCACGGGCGGTGTCCTCGATGTAGCGGCGGATGTCGGCGCCGTCGGCGATGGCCTTGGACTCCTTCCACGGCCGGAACGAGTAGCCGAGGGTGAACATGTCCGAGTCCGACCGGATGCCCGGGTAGCGGAAGAGGTCCCACGTGCCGCCCATCGCGGCGCGGGACTCCAGCACGGCGTAGCTGGAGCCGGGCCGCTCGGTCTCCAGGTGGCAGGCCGCCCCGATGCCGGAGAGCCCGGCCCCGACGACCAGGACGTCCAGGTGCTCGCTCGTCATGTGCGCTCTCCACGCTTCGCTCGTCCGGCCGCGGCCGGGGCTTGATCGTCGCTGTCGCAGGACCGTTGTCGGAAGAATCTGCGCCGACGACGCTATCGACGCCTTGTCGAACGAGTCAACACGGTGTCGAGTTACGCGGGAGCAGCGGCTATCCTGCCGTGCTGTGTCGGCTGCACCGCGTGAGGGATCCAGCACCGGACGCGGCCGGCGGCCCGTCCGGCCCTCCGGCGACGACCGCGAGCTGGCCATCCTCGCCACGGCCGAGCGCCTGCTCTCCGAGCGCTCCCTGGCCGCCATCTCCGTCGACGACCTCGCACGCGGCGCCGGCATCTCCCGCCCGACCTTCTACTTCTACTTCTCGTCCAAGGACGCCGTCCTGCTCTCCCTGCTCGACCGGGTCGTCGCCGAGGCCGACACCGCGATGCGGGAGGTCTTCGGCGCCCCGGCGGCCAGCGCCCGCGAGGGCTGGCAGCGGGCGATCGCCGCCTACTACGAGACGTTCCGCGTCCACCGCGCCCTCACCGTGGCGTGGGCCGAGGCGCGGTCGAGCAACGCCGAGGTCAGAGCCCTCTGGTCCTCGGTCTTCGAGCGGTGGGTGCAGCAGTGCGCCGACGCCATCGAGGGCGAGCGCGCCCGCGGGGCGGCCCCTCCGGGACTGCCCGCGCGGGACCTGGCGATCGCGCTCACCTCGATGAACGAGCGGGTCCTCTACGCCACCTTCACCGGCGACGGGCCCTCGGTCGCGGAGGCCGACGTCGTCGACGTGCTGCTGGGCGTGTGGCTGTCGGCGGTCTACGGCGCCGTCGACGGCGTCTGACTCAGATCTCGAGGGTGGCCAGCGTGCTGCCCGTGAGGCTGCCGAACCACAGCCGGCCCTGCGCCTCGCGCACCCCGGTCAGCATCTCGAAGCCGGGGATCTCCCCGCTGAACCGGTGCACGAGCCGGCCGTCGGCGTCGACCGCGAGCACGCCGAGCGTCCGGCCGGGGCTGGGCAGCAGGCTGGGCGGCAGCTTGCTGATCAGCACCCGCAGCAGCGCGGGCAGCCGGTGGATCGCCGCCAGCGAGGCCACCCGCGGACTGGGCAGGGTGATCCAGACCAGCCCGTCGGACCCCAGGGCGATGTTGTCGGGGTGACCGGGCAGGTCGTCGACGAACACCTCGGCCTCGCCGGCCCGCTCCCCCGTCAACCAGACCCGGCGCACCCGCGAGGCGCCGGTCTCGGCGACGGCGACCCATGACTCGTCCGGCGCGAGAGCCACCCCGTTGGCGAACTCCAGACCGCCGAGCAGCTCGGTGACGCTGCCGTCGGGCGCCCGCCGGAACAGCCGGCCGGTGGCCGTCCGCTGCACCAGGTCCGCGCGCCACTGCGGGATGCGGAAGCGCTGCGAGGAGTCGGAGAAGTAGATCGTGCCGTCGGCGGCCACCGCGGCGTTGTTGACCGCCTCGAGCGGTCGGCCACCGACCCGCTCGACCAGGCTGCGCACACCGCCGTCGGCCAGGGAGACGGCGAGCAGGCCCCCCTCGGAGGAGCACACGAGCAGCTCGCCCTCGCCGAGGAACTCCACGCCGAGCGGCCGTCCCGGAACGCGGGCGACGGTCTCCACGGGACCGTGCAGACCCGCCACGCGCACGATGCGGCCGTCGGCCAGCCCGGTGTACACGCGCCCGGCGCCGTCGACGAGGACGTCCTCCGGCCCGTCGCCGACCGCCACCACCGTGGTCCCGCTGAAGTCGCGCACGCCGTTCCTCCCGCTCCGGCCCACGGGCTGCCCGCGGATCAGCGGCAGTGTGCCCGACCGCCCCAGCGGATCAACGGGGTGCTTCCGCCGCGAAGGCGTGCCCGCCGTGGCCGCTGCGCACCACCGTCACCGGGCACGGCGCGTGGTGGACCAGCTGGTCGCCGACCGATCCGAGCAGGAGGCCTGCGAACCCACCCCTCCCCCGCGCACCGACGACGAGCAGATCGGCCCCCTCGGCCGCGCCCAGCAGCGCCGGCACCGGTGAGCGGTGCACCACGTGCGGGGTGACGCGGACAGCTGGGTCCAGCCCGGCCGCCGCCACGTGCGCGGTGAGCTCGTCGCGCACCGCCGTCTCCCAGTCCGCCAGCGGTGGCACGTAGCCGTGCTCCCAGGAGGCGGGACGGGGCGCCGTCGTCATGGACCAGCCGCGCACGACGTGCAGGTCCAGCCCGGCCCGAGCCGCCAGCCGGCCCGCCCACTGCAGCGCCTCCTGGGCGCAGGTGGACCCGTCGTGCCCCACGACGATCCCGCCGTCGACCCGTACGGCCTCGCTCACCTCGTCCACGCCGACCTCCTCGTACCCGGTTGGTGGGGCCAGACTGCCACCGGAGACCTCAGGCGGGAACCGGTCCTGCCGGTCCGCCGGCCAGGGCGAGCTCGTCCTCGGAGACGCCGACGGCGCGGAGGGCCTCTCCCAGCCGGGCGGCGAGCCCGCGGAGCGCATCCCGGGCGTCGTCGTGCTGGCGGTGCAGGTCGGCCAGCTCCGCGGTGAGCCGTGCCCGCTCGGCCACGGCCTCGGCAGCGAGCCGCTCCCGCTCCTCGGCCGCCTCCTGCAGGATCAGCTCGGCCCCGGCACGGGCCTGGGCCAGCATCGCGGCGGCCTGGGCCCGGTCCCGCTGGGCGTCCGCCCGCAGCTGGTCGGCGATGTCGGCGGCCCGCTCCTTGATCTCGTGGGCCTTGCGCAGCCGGGCGTCGGCCTCCAGGCGCGCGTCGGCGAGCAGGCGCGCCGCCTCGGCGTCGGCGGCGGCCACGACCTGGGCGGCCTGGTCCTCGGCGAGCCGCAGGATCGCGTTCACCCGGTCGCTGAACACCGGCTGGGCCTGCGGGCGCTCCTGGAGCTGCCGCCGCATCACCTCCAGCTCGGTGGCGCCGGCGACGACGCGATCGAGCAGGTGCTCGCGCTCGCGCTGCGCCGCGGCGATCTCGCCCTCGGCCCAGGCGACGTAGTTGTCCACCTCGAGGCGGTCGTAGCCCCGGACCGAACCGCGGAAGGCCGGCCGGTGGTCGAGCAGGGTCTCCAGTGCTCCACCGGGCCGCGGCGGGCCCTCCGGCGACGCCTCTCCGTCCACGACACGGTTGTCGGCGAACTCGACACGTCGGACCGACCGCATGCGCCCCCCTGGGAAGTCTGGTGCTCCCGAATCTGCCAGACGCCGCACTCCGCGTGAGCCGCCGTGACAAGGCCGTGACATGCCACGCCGGAGGGCTTGTGGCGCCACGGCGGCGCGTGGCGGACCGACTACGGATCGCTGCCCCCCACCCCTCGCGGGTACCCGGGCATAGCCGGGAGCGACGCCGTGTTGGAGCCGGTGAGATAGTTGCACTCTCAACTAGCACGGAGGCGGACATGCAGTTCGGCATCTTCACGGTCAGCGACATCACGACCGACCCGACCACCGGCCGCACCCCCACCGAGGCGGAGCGGCTGCAGGCGGTCCTCACCATCGCGCAGAAGGCCGAGGAGGTCGGGCTCGACGTCTTCGCCCTGGGCGAGCACCACAACCCGCCGTTCTTCTCGTCCTCCCCCACCACGACCCTGGCCTGGATCGCCGCGAAGACCCAGAAGCTCCTGCTCTCCACGTCCACGACGCTGATCACCACCAACGACCCGGTGAAGATCGCCGAGGACTACGCGATGCTGCAGCACCTGGCCGGCGGTCGCGTCGACCTGATGATGGGCCGGGGCAACACCGGGCCGGTCTACCCCTGGTTCGGCCAGGACATCCGCAACGGCCTCGAGCTCGCGGTCGAGAACTACGCGCTGCTGCGCCGGCTCTGGACCGAGGACGTCGTCGACTGGCAGGGCAAGCACCGCACGCCGCTGCAGGGCTTCACCTCCACGCCGCGCCCGCTCGACGGCGTCCCGCCGTTCGTCTGGCACGGCTCGATCCGCAGCCCGCAGATCGCCGAGCAGGCCGCGTTCTACGGCGACGGCTTCTTCCACAACCACATCTTCTGGCCGCCGGAGCACACCCAGCGGATGGTCGAGTTCTACCGCCGCCGCTACGAGCACTACGGGCACGGCGCCGCCGACCAGGCGATCGTCGGCCTCGGCGGCCAGGTGTTCATGCGCAAGAACAGCCAGGACGCCGTGGACGAGTTCCGCCCCTACTTCGACAACGCCCCGGTCTACGGCCACGGCCCGTCGCTGGAGGACTTCAGCCGCGAGACCCCGCTGACCGTCGGGTCCCCGCAGCAGGTCATCGAGCGGACCCTCGGCTTCCGCGACTACGTCGGTGACTACCAGCGGCAGCTGTTCCTCATCGACCACGCGGGCCTGCCCCTGAAGACCGTGCTCGAGCAGCTCGACATCCTCGGCGAGGAGGTCGTGCCGGTGCTCCGCGAGGAGTTCGCCGCGCTGAAGCCGGCGCACGTCCCCGACGCCCCGACCCACGCCTCGCGCGTGGCCGCGGCCGGCGGGGCGAAGGACTCGACCGTGCACGCCGAGGGCGACAGCGTCACCGGCCGGACGGTGGAGACGGCGACCCGATGAGCACCCGCACGCTGGCCGTGGTGAGCGCGGGGCTGAGCGTCCCGTCGTCCACCCGGCTGCTGGCCGACCGGCTGACGACGGCGACGACGGAGGCCCTGCGCGAGCGGGGCCTCCCCGTCACCGTCGAGGTCGTGGAGCTGCGCCAGCACGCCCGCGACCTCGCCGACAACCTGCTCACCGGCTTCCCGAACGAGGCCCTGCGCGGCGCGGTGGACACCGTCGTCGGCGCCGACGGCCTGATCGCCGTCACGCCGGTCTTCTCGGCGTCCTACAGCGGCCTGTTCAAGACGTTCTTCGACGTCCTGGACAAGGACGCGCTGACCGGCAAGCCGGTGCTCCTGGGCGCCACCGCCGGCACCGCGCGGCACTCCCTCGTCCTCGAGCACGCGATGCGCCCGCTGTTCGCCTACCTGCGCTCGACGGTGGCCCCCACCGCGGTGTTCGCCGCATCGGAGGACTGGGCCGGCGGGGACGCCGGCACACCGGCCCTCACCGGCCGGGTGCAGCGCGCCGCCGGCGAGCTGGCCGACCTGGTCGCCGCCCGCCCGCCGGCGGCCCCGGCCGATCCGTTCGCCGACCCGACGACGTCGTTCGAGGACCTGCTCCGCGGCGCCTGAGGGGCCGAGACGGCCGTCTCGGCCCCTAGCCGGCGGCGGTCGGCGACGGGGGCGCGCTGCCGCCCTGCGGTGACTCCCCCGCCATGATCGCGGCGATCGCCGTCCGGTCGGCCGCCGACGGCAGCCCCCAGCCGGGCTCGTAGCCGTACACCTCGTCCAGCGGCCGCGACTCGGTGCGGCCGGTCAGCACCTCGACCGAGCCGGTGTCGATGAGGCCCGGGTGCTCGACGCCGCAGGCCTCGGACACCTTGAGCAGGTCCCGCCGCAGGGTGCGCACGTAGTTCGCGAGCCGGACGGACTTGAGCGCCGGGTCCAGGCCGTGGGCCAGCCAGGCGTTCTGCGTCGCGACGCCGGTCGGGCAGGTGTCGGTGTGGCACTTCTGGGCCTGGATGCAGCCGATCGCCAGCATCGCCTCGCGGGCGATGTTCACCAGGTCGCAGCCCAGGGCGAAGGCGACCACCGCGTTGTCGGGCAGGCCCAGCTTGCCGCCACCGACGAAGACGACGTCCTCGGCGAGCCCGGCCCGCGCGAAGGTGGCGTACACGCGGGCGAAGCCCAGCTGGAAGGGCAGCGACACCGAGTCGGTGAAGATCAGCGGCGCCGCCCCCGTGCCGCCCTCCCCGCCGTCGATCGTCACGAAGTCCACCCCGCGGCCCGTCGTCGCCATGAGGTGGACCAGCTCCTCCCAGAACGCCATGTCGCCGACCGCCGACTTGATGCCCACCGGCAGCCCGGTCGCGTCGGCGAGCAGCTCGACCCAGTCCAGCAGGCTGTCGACGTCGGAGAACTCGGCGTGCCGGGAGGGGCTCACGCAGTCGACCCCCGGGGGCACCCCGCGGGCGGCGGCGATCTCCGCGGAGACCTTCGCCGCCGGCAGCACCCCGCCCAGCCCCGGCTTGGCGCCCTGGCTCAGCTTGATCTCCAGCGCCCGCACCGGGGCGCCGGCCACCAGGTCGACCAGCCGCTGCAGGTCGAAGCGGCCGTGCTCGTCGCGGCAGCCGAAGTACGCGGTGCCGATCTGGAACACCAGCCCGCCGCCGTGCCGGTGGTGGGCCGACAGCCCGCCCTCCCCCGTGTTGTGCAGGCAGCCGGCCAGCGCCGCGCCGCGGTTGAGCGCCTCGACGGCGGCGCCGGACAGCGACCCGAAGCTCATCGCCGACACGTTGACCACCGAGTCGGGGCGGAAGGCCTTCGCCCGGCCGCGGGCGGCCCCCAGCACCTTGGCGCACGGCAGCTCGACACCGGTGCCGGCCTCGACGTGCGAGGCCGGCACCGCCCGCCCGAAGGTGCGGTGCTTGATGACCGGGTACCCGGCCGTGTACTCGAGGTCGTTGTCGGTGCCGAAGCCGAAGTAGTTGTTCTCCTGCTTGGCCGAGGCGTAGACCCAGCGCCGCTGGTCCCGGGTGAACGGCCGCTCCTCGTTGTTGCCGGCCACCAGGTACTGGCGCAGCTCGGGGCCGACGGCCTCCAGCAGGTACCGCGCGTGCCCCACGACGGGGAAGTTGCGCAGCACGGTGTGCTCGCGCTGCAGCAGGTCGCGCGCGGCGACCGCCGCCACCGCCGAGAGCCCGGCGGCGGCCAGGCGGGAGATCCTGGACATGGGCCTCAGCGTCCCAGCGGCGCGCCCGCCGGACCAGCTGATCGGTCGCGGCTCCTCAGAGGACGGGGCTCCTCAGAGGATGAAGCTCAGCACGAGGGCGAGCACGAACCCGATGGTGCCGAGCAGGGTCTCCATCACCGTCCAGGTCTTGAGCGTCGTCTTCTCGTCCATCCGGAAGAACCGGCTGACCAGCCAGAAGCCGGAGTCGTTGACGTGCGAGAGCACGGTGGCACCGCCGGCGATGGCGATGACGATCAGCGCGAGGTCCGGCCCCGAGAGCCCGTCCGTGGCCTCCACGACCGGCGCCATGAGCCCGGCCGCCGTGGTCAGGGCCACCGTCGCCGACCCCTGGGCCACCCGGAGCAGCACCGAGACGACGAACGCCGCCACGATGACCGGCAACCCGATGTCACCGAGGACGTCGGCCAGCGCCGTGCCGATGCCGCTGGCGCGCAGCACGCCGCCGAACATGCCGCCGGCGCCGGTGATCAGGATGATCGCGCAGACCGGCCCCAGGGCGCTGTTGACGATCGACTCGACCTTCTCGCCGCTCTCCCCGCGGCGCAGCCCGAGGACGACGCTCGCGACCAGCACGGTGATGAGCAGCGCCACCGGCGTCGCGCCGAGCAGCTGACCGGCCCGCACCACGAACGACTCCTCGTCCAGCGCGCCGGCCGTGGCCAGCGTGCTGAGCCCGGTGTTCAGGAAGATCAGCACGAGCGGCAGCAGCAGGATCGCCACGACCGTGCCGAAGCTCGGCGGTGCCGGCCGGGTCGCGGTCTCCGTGCGCGTCCCGCCCCCGGACGCGATCGCCGGCGAGGTCCCCTCGACCGAGGGGTCGGGGGTGTCGTCCAGCGTCTTCTCGTCGGAGAGGATGTCGGGCACGGCGACGTCGTAGCGGCGGCCGGCCCACAGGCCGAACAGGTAGCCGCCGAGGTACCAGGTCGGCAGCCCGATGAGCAGGCCGAAGACCAGCACCAGCCCGATGTCGGCGCCGATCAGCTCCGCGGCGGCGACCGGGCCCGGGTGCGGTGGGACGAACGCGTGCATCACCGCGAAGGCGCCGGCGGTCGGCAGCCCGTAGGTCAGGAGCGAGCCGCCCAGCCGCAGGGCCACGGTGAAGACGATCGGCAGGAACACCACGAGCCCGGCGTCGAAGAAGATCGGGAAGCCGAAGAGCAGCGCGGCGACGCCGAGCGCCAGCGGCGCCCGCTTCTCCCCGAACCGGCGGATGAGGCTGTCGGCCAGGACCTGCGCCCCGCCGCTGTGCTCCAGCAGCCGCCCGAGCATCGCGCCGAGCCCGACCAGCAGCGCAACGTTCGCCAGCGTCGAGCCGAAGCCGGTGGTCAGGGTGGTGACCACGTCCTCCAGCGGGATCCGGGTGGCCAGCGCGGTGAGCAGGCTGACCAGCACCAGCGCCAGGAAGGCGTGCAGCTTCAGCTTCATGATCAGGAACAGCAGGACGCCGACCGCCGCGGCCGCGATCAGCAGCAGCGGCCCGGCGCTCAGGACGGGTTCGACCTCGGGCATGGGTGCCTCCGCGTGGGATCAGGGGGTGGGAGCGTCGGCGGCCGGACCGGTGAGGCCGTCGAGCGAGGCGAGGACGTCGGTCAGCGCGGTCGTGGACCGGGCGACGAGCGGGCGCAGCCGGGCGTAGACCGCGGCGTCGGCGGGATAGGGCAGCACCGGGTCGCCGACCGCGACCAGCGCGGTGGCCGCGTCCAGGTCGGGCAGCGCGCCCAGGGCGTGCAGGCCCAGCAACGCGGCGCCCAGCCCCGCGCCCTCCGGGGAGTCGGCGACCCGCACCGGCAGGTCCAGCGTCGCGGCGAGGGTGCGCAGCCAGAGCCGGGAGGAGACCGAGCCGCCGGTGGCCCGCACCTCGCGCACCGGCAGCCCGGTCGCGGCGAACGCGTCCCGCACCAGTGCGAGCTGCTGGCACACGCCCTCGACCGCCGCCCGCACCAGGTGCGCACGGCGGTGCTCCCGGCGCAGGCCGAGATAGGCCCCGCGCAGCCCCGGCCGCCACCAGGGGGCGCGCTCGCCCAGCAGGTAGGGCAGGCAGAGCAGCCCCGAGCTGCCCGCGGGCACGCCCTCGGCCTCGGCCAGCAACCGCGCATCGAGGTCGTCGGCCGCCTCGCCCTCGGGGTCGGGACCACCGTCACCGGCCATCGCCCGGGCGGCCCAGCGCACGACCGATCCGGCGTTGTTCACCGCTCCCCCGACCACCCAGCGGTCGTCGGTGAGGGCGTAGCAGAACAGCCGGCGCTCGGGATCCACGACTGGCGCGGGGACGACGACCCGCATGGCGCCGCTGGTGCCCAGCGAGACGGCGGCGACGTCGCCCCGCACCGCCCCGATGCCCAGGTTGGCGAGCACGCCGTCGGAGGCGCCGATCACCACCGGGAGCCCCGCCGGCAGCCCGGTCGCCGACGCCGCCCCGCGGGTCAGGCCGTCCAGCACCGCCGTCGTCGGCAGCACCTCGCCCAGCTGGCCGGGAGCGACGCCGGCGACGTGCAGCGCCTCGTCGTCCCAGCGGGCGGTGTGGATGTCGTAGAGCCCGCTGGCCGAGGCGCAGGAGCGGTCGACCACGTGCGGCCCGCCGACGAGGGCGCCCACCACGAGCTCCTTCACCCCACCCCAGCGCGGCACCCCGGTCACCCGGTCGGGGTCCTGGCCGAGCTCCCAGGCCAGCTTCAGCAGCGGCGACATGGGGTGCACGGGGGTGCCGGTGCGGGCGTGCAGGCCCGCGGCGCGGCCGTCGGCCTGCAGCACGGCCGCCTGCTCGGCCGCCCGGTCGTCGGCCCAGGTGATCACCGGGCCCAGCGGCGTGCCGGCGTCGTCCATCGGCACGAGGCCGTGCATCGCGGCGCTGAGCGAGATGCCGACGACGACGTCGCCGCGCTCGCGCGCCCGGGCCGCCACCTGCGCGAGGGCCTCGACCGCCGCGCGCTGCAGCCGGCCGGAGTCCAGCTCCGCCCGGCCCGGCGCGGGCACCTGCAGCGGGTAGCCCACGCTGGCGAGGTCCCGGACCCGGCCGTCGACACCGGCGGTGACCGCCTTGGTGGCCGTCGTCCCCGAGTCGAGCCCGATGACGACGTCCACGACACCTCCCCCGACCGGCACGGCTGCTCCTCGTGATCCTGCTCGTGCCGCCGGTCGGGCGGCAAGCGGGGGTCGGGTCAGCTCGCGCGACGGCGCAGCCGGGCGCCCATCGCGACGTGCAGCGGCCGCAGCACCACGCCGTCGCGCGCCAGGCGCGCCCGCAGCTCGCGCCGGTGGCGGACCACCCCGGCCAGCCCGATCGCCCAGAACAGGTACTGGACCGCGAACGCCGCCCGGAACGCGTCCAGGTCGTAGGCCGTGGAGCCGCCCGGGGTGAGCAGGTCCAGGACCGCCCCGACCGCCAGGATCGTGAGCAGCGAGGCGACGAAGCCCCCGACGTTGACCACGCCGCTGGCGCTGCCGTGCCGCTCCACCGGGTTCTCCGTACGGGCGTAGTCGAAGCCGATCATCGACCCGGGACCGTTCGTGCCCAGCACGACGACGAGCAGCACCAGGAGCCACAGCGGCGACCGCCCCGGCCACAGCAGGACGACGGTCCAGGCGGTCACGGTGGCGAGGAGGATGCCGAAGACCAGCACCGACCGGCGCAGCGGCCAGCGCGCGCAGAGCCGCCCCAGCGCCGGGCCGACACCCATGCCGACCAGGACCAGGAGCGTGAGCAGGCCGGCCGCCGTCCCCGGCGTCAACCCCTGGCCGACGACGAGGAACGGATAGCCCCACAGCAGCGCGAACACCGTGCCGGAGAACTGCGTGACCAGGTGGGTGTAGAGGCCGATGCGGGTGCCCGGCTCCCGCCAGGTGTCCAGCAGACCCTGGCGCAGCTCGGCCATCCCGGGCGGGACCGGCCGGGGCGTGCCCTCGGGTGCGTCGCGCAGGGCCACCAGCACGAGGACGCCGACCAGCACGCCGGTCGCCGCCGCCCCGAGGAACGTCGCCGTCCACGACGTCGAGTGCAGCAGCGCCACCAGCGGGTAGGCGGCCACGATCGAGCCGATCTGCCCGAGGATGCCGGTCAGCTGCGTGACCAGCGGCGCCGCGGTACCCGGGAACCAGAAGGAGACGACGCGCAGCACGCTGATGAACGTCATCGCGTCACCGGCGCCCACCAGCACGCGGGCGGCGATCGCGGTCGGCACGTCCTCGGCCAGCGCCAGCACCAGCTGCCCCGCGGCCATGGTCCCCGCGCCGGCCATGATCATGCGGCGGGAGCCGAACCGGTCCAGCGCCACCCCCACCGGCACCTGGAACGCGGCGTAGACCGCCAGCTGGAGCACCAGGAACAGCGAGACCGCCGACGCGCCCGCCGAGAAGCGCTCCTGCGCGTCGACCGCGGCCACCCCGAGCGAGGAGCGGTGGAACACCGCGACGCCGTAGGCCAGCAGGCCCACGACCCACATCGCGTAGGCGCGGGCCGGTGGGCGGGTTCCGGGCACGGAGGTCACCCAGGAACGACGCCCCGGCGGGCCCGACACTTCCTCGACGGCGGATGAGATGCGTCACCGGAGGGTCGCGCGCAACTAGAGTCCCTCGCCGATGAACAACCTGGTCGACCTCACCGACGACCCGGCCGTGGACGACGGGCAGCGTCGCGGCCGGATCCTCTGGGCGCTCGCCACCTGCATGGCCGAGAAGGGTTACCAGGCGACCACGATCGCCGACATCGCGCGCGAGGGCCGCGTGTCGAAGACGATCGTCTACGCCCACTTCCAGGACAAGGAGCAGTGCCTCCTCGAGCTGTACACCCGCGCCAACGACAAGGTCCTCGAGACCGTGCGCCGGGCGCAGGACGAGGCGCGGGCGGCGGGGCTCCCGTGGCGGGACCGGCTGCGCGCGGGCATCGGCGCCTACCTGGAGACGCTGGCCGCCGGCCCGGCCGTGGCCTGGGCGGCGCTCGTGGAGGTGCAGGCCGCCGGTCCCCGGGCGCGGGCGCTGCGCCGCACGGTCATCGACCGCTACGTCGACCTCATCTGCGACGTCGCGTCCGGCCTGGCCCGGGAGCACCCCGCCGACGTGCGCCCGGTCGGCCGCGAGCTCGTGCTGGCCGCCGTCGGCGGGATGAACGAGCTGATGCTGGCCCGGGTCGAACGCGGCGAGACGGCCCGGCTCCCGGAGGACGTGCCGGCCGCGGCCGACATCCTCATCGGCCTGCTCGAGCAACGCGCCTGACGGCGGCCCACCCGCTCAGCGGATCGCGATGTTCCCCACGACGCCCGCACGGACGCACAGGACGAGATCCGCGGTGCCGCTGGTGACGACCAGCTCGTCGCCGCCGCTGACGAAGCGCAGGTAGACGGTGTTCGCCCCCTGCCGCACCGGGGCCTCCACGGTCTGGGATCCCAGGGTCACGGTGATCGTGCCGTCGCGGTCGGCCTCGTACTCGAGTTCCGCCGTCCAGACCCAGTCGAACAACGGCGCGTCCAGCGGGACGTCGACCGCGCTCCCGGCCGGCACCGCCCACCCGCAACCGGCCACGGGCCCGCCGGACAGCCGGATGCCACCGTCCACGAACGCCGGCCGCATCCGCCCGGCGTCGTCGAGCATCCGCAGCTCGTGCGTGGAGCCGGCGAAGGTCGGCCGGTCCTCCAGCGGGCCGAACACCTTGGAGGCCTCGTTCCACGGCGTCATCAGGCTCCACACCAGGTGGTCGGCCACCGCCTGGTCGAGCAGGGGTTCGTCGCCGGCGGCCGCCAGCGACTCCTTCGCCGTCGCCAAGTACGGCTTGGACGGCTCGGTCTCCCACACGTCCATGTAGCCGATCGTCGACCACGCCGAGCTGGCGACGAAGGCGGCGGCCGACACCCCGAGCGCCACCCGCCGCGCCCGCGCCGCGCCCGGCCGCCGCGCCGCCCGGTCCGCGAGCCGCCCGATCAGCGCCCGGGTCCGGCTCGAACCCGGCTCCGGGCGGTGGAGGGGCAGGACCAGCAGCACCGCGACCACGACGGCGGCGATCACCACCTCGGCGGCGAAGTAGCGGTAGGCCAGCGGCAGGACGTTGGAGACCCCGAAGGCGGCCCGCCCGGCTCCGACCAGGAGCGTGCCGGCGAAGAAGTAGCCGGCGGCGAGCAGCCAGAGCCACGCCGCGCCGCGGCGGCGCAGCACGGTCCACCCGACCAGCAGACCCAGCAGGACCAGGCTCGCCGTCACCGCGGTCGGCGACGGGTCGGCGGCCGGTGAGTTCGCGATGTTCGCCCAGCGCCAGGGGCCGCCGAAGAGCGCGGGCACGAAGCTGCGCACGGTGATGACGGTCAGCTCGCCGATCTGGCCCAGCGTCGCCGAACCGACCGCCTCGGAGGGGACGGCCAGGGTGAAGGTCGCGAACCAGGCGGCGAGGACCGCCATGGCACCGAGCCACAGCGCCCGTCCGCGCACCCAGGCGTCCCGGAGCGGCGTCGCCACGCCCTCGCCGTGCAGCAGGACCGCCGCGAGGACGAACGCGAACGGCACGATGAGCACCGCCCGCTCGTAGAACAGCAGGGTGATCACGAGCGCCACCGTGCCCGTGAGCGCGTACCGCCGACGGCGGGTGCGCACGAGGAGGACCGCGTCGGCGGCGATCCACGCCAGGCCGATCTGCAGCGGGAGCGAGTTCATGGCGGCGGCCCACCAGACGTAGGCGCCTAGGATCAACGGGCTGAAGAGGTAGACCGCCAGCGGTACCAGGAGGCGCGGACGGTCCCCCATCAGCACGCGCAGCAACCGCAGCACCGCGAGCGCGCCCGCCGCCGAGAGCGCGACCATCACGACGGCGAAGGGACCCCACTCGAGCGGGAAGAGCCGGTAGAGGACCCCGTGCAGCAGCATCGCGCCGGGCATGAAGTGCCCCCCGCGGTCCTCCACCAGGTACTCGGAGGACAGCAGCGGCATCTCGAGGGCCTGGCTGCCGTAGAGGAAGTCGTCCTGGAACAGCTCCCGCTCGGACGCCATCCAGGCGCGCAGGACGAGGTGGGAGAGGATGAGCAGCGCCGCGCCGACGAACACGGGACGACGGCCCGTCCAGCGCCGCATCGTCGCCACGGGCACCTCGGCGCCGGGTCGCTCAGGACGCGCCTCCGAGCGCTCCATGACCGGCGATCCACCTGCAGAAGCCACTGTTCTCCCATCGGGTCAGCCGACGGAGTGTAGACACGCGCAGGTCTCGAAAGGCAGGAATGCCGGGAACGGGCCCCCGAGCTGGTGAGACGCCGTTCCTCCGCGCGGGTGGGGCGGCTGTCGGTCACCGGCCGGTTTTCGTACGCTTCCCGGGTCCTGCCCCGCGGAGATGGAGCTCGTGTGACCGCATCGGCCACGCTCGACGGCGGCCCCGCCGCCCGCACCGAACGCTCCTTCCCCGCACTGGACGGCATGCGCGTCCTCGCCGCGACGGCGGTGGTGATGACCCACGCGGCGTTCTGGACCGGCACGGACGCCGCCGCGCCGGTCGACCGCGCCCTCGCCCGGCTGGACGTCGGCGTCGCCATCTTCTTCGTGCTGTCCGGCTTCCTCCTGGGGCGGCCGTTCTTCCTCGCCGCCGCGGAGGGCCGCGCCGCACCTCGCGCCGCCGCCTACCTGTGGCGCCGGGCCCTGCGCATCCTGCCCGCCTACTGGCTGGCCGTGTCCCTCGCGCTCGCCTTCCTGCCCGGCAACGCCGCGGCGGGGGTGGGCGACTGGGTGCGGCACCTGCTGCTCGTGCAGATCTACGACGACCGCCCCGACGGCGAGGCGCTGACCCACCTCTGGAGCATGTGCACCGAGGTGAGCTTCTACCTGGTGCTGCCCTGGCTGGCCGCCGGCCTCCTGCGGCTCGCCGGCCCGGCGTGGCGGCCGGGACGGGTGCTCGCGGGCCTCGGCGGGCTGGCCGTCCTCAGCTGGCTCTGGGTGGGGCTGGCCTGGCAGCTGCAGTCGTTCGGCAGCACGGTGCACCTCTGGCTCCCTGCGCACCTCGGGTGGTTCGCCGGCGGGATGGCGCTCGCCGTCCTCACCGTCAGCGACCGCGCGTGGCCGGTCCTCCGGGTGGCGCGGGAGCTCGCCTCGAGCCTCTGGACCTGCTGGGCACTGGCCGCCGGCCTCTTCTGGGTCGCCTGCAGCCCCGTCGCCGGCCCGCTCGGGCTCGACTCGCCCACGTGGGTGGAGGCGGTCGTCAAGAACGCCCTGTACCTGGCGATCGGCGTGCTGCTCGTCGGGCCGCTCGTCCTGCGCGCCCGGCCGGCCGGCGCCACCGGGCAGCTGCTCGCCGGCCCTCCGGCACGCATGCTGGCCGAGATCTCCTACGGCCTGTTCCTCTTCCACATGCCGGTGCTGGTCAGCATCTACTACCTGCTCGGCTGGGCCCCGTTCACCGGGCCGTTCTCCTTCGTGGTCGTCCTCGCCTGGCTGGGCGGCGCCCTGCTGGCGACGGCCGCCTACCTGCTGCTGGAACGGCCCGCGCGTCGGCTGCGCTCGCTGGTGCCGGCGTCCGGCCCGCGTCGGCGCGGCCGCCGGGCAGGAGCGCCGAGGGCACCAGCGAGACGGTGACCGCAGCGAGCGCGGTCGACGCCAGCACCTGACGCACCGGCTCGAGATCGGCGCCGAGGACCAGCAACCCACCCCCGGCGAGCAGGCAGGCGACGGTCACCACCGTGAGCACCGCGGTGCGCCTCGTCGGGACGAGGACGGCGACGGCGGCCAGGACCGCCGCGGCGAGCAGCGCCCAGTACCCGCCGATCACGCCGAGCAGCAGCACCGCGCCGACCGCGGGGAGGACGCCTGCGGACGGACGGCGCACCCTGCCCGCCGGGAGCTGGCTGCCCGGCGCGGGTACCCGCGCGGGCAGCCGCGCCAGCAGGGCCAGGCCGACGACGGCCACGGCACCGGCGAGGAGTGCCGCGCTGTACGGGCCGCCGGGCCCGAACGTCAGCTCGACCGTCCCGGGCCCGCCCGCGGGGAGCACGTAGCCCTGCTGCCACCCGTCGACCTGGACCGCGGCCAGCGGCACCCCGTTCAGGGTCGCCCGCCATCCGTCGTTGACGTTCTCCGGCACGACGAGCAGCGTGCTCGCGGCCCGGGCACCGACCCCCAGCTCTCTGTACTCGGCTTCCCAGCGCACGACGTCGACCGCGCCGCGGGGCTCGGGCGGGCCGGACACGGTCGAGGTCCGCAGGGTCGCGGACTCCACGGTGAACTCCGGGGAGCTCTCGGCGACGAGATCGTGCCGCCCCGCCCCCAGGACGAGCTCCGCGGGACCGCAGAGGGCCGGCTGCAGCGGTGCCAGGGCCAGCAGCTCACCCACCGTGGACCGCAGCGAGGTCTCGTACCGGGCGCCGTCGACCACGACGTCGGGCCCCTCGCCGCACGGCAGCTCCACCGCGGCATCGCGATCGAGACGGGGGACCCCGGCGATCTCCAGCTCGCTGACGCCGACCCCGAGCTCGACGGCCTCGCCGGTGTAGGTGTCGATGCTGGTCAGCTTCACGCGGTCGAGGAACTCGACGGTCAGCGTGTCGGTGGTGAGAGCGGGGAAGGACCCGTTGCCCCACCGGTCGAGGGTGACCAGGCGCTCGATCCCGCCGCCGGACACCGCGACGATCGCGGGACGGGCGGCGGCGGTGCCCTCGGTGTAGCGCAGCCGGATGTCCGAGACCTGCCGCGGGGTCGGCCAGCTCACGGTGAGGCGCTCGCGGGTACCGGGTTCGGACAGCCAGGTCGTCCGGGGATCGCCGTCCACGGCCGCCCAGGGGCCGGCCACCGGGTCCGGCACCAGCGTGCCGTTGGCCTCCGCGCGGACGCCGGGGGACGCGGCTGCGACGAGGGCGTCGAGGGCCGCCCCGGGCCGGGGTCGCACGGTGAGCGACAGGTCGTAGCCGGCCGACGACGGCACCCGGAAGCTGCGGTGCAGCCCCTGCGGCTCCTCCGCCGCGGTGACCAGCGACGGGGTGCACCGGGCTCGACCGTCGGCGTGCGTCACGCAGCCGTACGTGGCCGGGTTGGCGGCGTCGAACGCGAAGCCCGCGACTCCCGCGCTGCCGGGACGGGGGGCGGGCACCTCCACCGACCGCGAGACCTGCAGGCCCGGGATCGTCACCTCGGCCAGCCCGAACGTCACCTCGCCCACCGGGCCCGGTTCGGGCTCCGCGGCGATCCGGACGGACCGCGTCGTGCCCTCGGGCAGCCGGACGCGGACGGTCCGCCTGCCCTCCTCGAGGTCGACGGTCACGCTGCCGGCGTCGGTGACGACCCGCAGCTGCGGAGGCGGCGCGGCGACGGTCTGCTCGTCGAACCGCACCGTGACCACGCCGCCGGGCAGCGGCCGGTCCAGCTCGATCCGCCACTCGTCGGGGGCCGGCTCCCCGTACCGGGGAGCCGGCCGCCACGCGGTCGAAGGATCGCCGTCGACCGCGGCGAACGGCTGCTCCCCGGGCCGGACGCCCTGGGGGTTGTCGGCGTCGGCCCCGGAGGAGGACGCCGAGACGGTGGCGCCGAAGATCCGGACGACGGACTCGTTGGCGGCGTGGTCGTCGAGCAGGTAGTCGCGGGCCGGGCGGTCCAGCCGCTGCGGGTCGTCCTCCGTCATCCCGGCCGAGGCCGCTCCGGTGATGACTCCGGGGTTGCGCTCCCGCCGCACCAGCGCGTCGCTGACCAGCGTCGCGCCCAGCGGTTCGGGGTTGTCGCCGGCGACGATCGCGGGCCGGTCCTGCAGCAGGCCGTGCTCCTCGAGCGCCAGGACCGCGTCGGGGCCTCCGACCACCTCCACGGCGTCCTCCAGCGGAACGGTCCAGGCGGCGGGCGGCGGGGCCCCGATCGCGTAGATCTCGACGGCCGGGACCGGGGCGTCGATGCGCCCGTCGCTGATCGTCGGGAAGAGGCCGCCGCCGGCGAACAGCTCCGGACCGAAACCTGCGACCCGCACGATGCCCGGCGAGCCCGCCAGCGCCTGGTGCACCTGGGCCAGCCGCGACGACCTCGCGGCCGGGGCGTCGAGGTCGTTGCGCACCACCACGTGGGAGTAGCCGGAGCGGGCGAGGAAGCGCGTCAACGCCTCGGAGCCCTCGCCCCGTCCCAGTCGGTCCTCGATGACGTCCACGGCGCGGATGTGACCGGTGGGCGTGAGCGGGATGGCGTTGCGCACGTCCCACTCGGACTCGGCCAGCGGCTGGAGCGGCTCGTCCGACGTCGAGCCCCAGAGGTAGGTGCCGAACGACGTCGCCGGGACGAGCAGCGCCCGCCCGCTGTCGCGCTGGTCCCCGAGCCAGGTGGCCGTCTCCTGCCAGTAGCCCGGGATGTCGAGGAAACCGGTCGGTGGCGTGAGGCGGCCCGCGACCGCCGGCTGAGCGGTTCCGGCGACCCCGGCGACGATCAGCGCGACCGTGGCCGCGCCGGTCAGCCGCACGGCGGACCCCCACCACCGGCGCCCGGCCCCCGGTCCGGCAGTCACGGTGGCGGGCCGGGTCGCTGCCCGGAGCAGCACGGCCAGCAGGTGCACGGCTCCCAGCGCCAGCGGGAGCCGCAGCACCGGATCGAACTTGTGCACGTTCCGCAAGGGCGCGAGCGCGCCGTCGAGGAGCTCGTTGATCGCTCCGGCGCCCGCGCCGGCGACGGTGCCCACGTGCCCGGCCGACACCAGGGCGACGCCGGTCAGCAGGCCGAGCACCAGCCACCGCCGGTGCGGGAGGTCCCGCCGCAGCAGCGCCGCCACGCCGGCGGTGGCCACCACGAGGCTGGCGGCGACCGGCAGGGCCGCGTGCAGCAGGTCGAATCCGGCCGGCCAGGACGGTCCGCGCAGGCCGCCCAGGCCAGCGAGCCACTGCGTGGTCCCGCGGAGCACCTGCACCAGCTCGGTGCCGGCCGTCGTGATCGCCGCCGTCTCGATGTAGTCGAGGAACGGCGGGCTGTACCGGCCCAGCAGGAGCAGGGGGACGAGCCACCAGGCGGTCGCCAGTGCGACCGACAGCACCCACCAGCCGATCAGGCGCCGCTTCCGCGGACCGGACGGCAGCATCAGCAGCCACAGCGCCGCGAGCGGCAGGACGGCTGACGTCGCGACCGCGTTCACCCCACCGACGCAGAAGACGGCGAGCCCGGAGAGGGCTGCGGCACGACGCGGCGACCCTTCCCGGGCCGCGGTCACGAGCGGGATCAGCACCCATGGGGCCAGGGCCATGGGCAGGACCTCGATCGAGGTCAGGCCGATGCCGCTGATCATGCGGGGGGCGAGCGCGTACGCGAGACCACCCACCAGGCGGGTCCCCGGGGTACCCAGCCCCAGCCGGTCCGCGAGCCGGACCACGCCGTAGAAGGCGACGCTCAGCAGCACCGCCCACCACAGCCGCTGCACCACCCAGGTGGGGATGCCCAGGAGGTTGCCCGCCGCGAAGAACGGGCCCATCGGGAAGAGGTATCCGTAGGCCTGGTTCTGCACCTGGCCGGCGTAGCCCTCCGGCTCCCACAGCTGCAGGGCCCGGCCGAGGAACGCCAGCGGGTCGACGGCGAGGTCGAGCTTCGTGTCGGCGACCACCCGGCCCGGCTGCTGGGTGAGGACCAGACCCAGGAAGCCCAGGTACACCGCCACCAGGCGCGCCCGCTCGAGCAGGCGCGAGCCGGACCGTGCGGGCGGGCCGGTCGGTCCGGGGAACGGGACGGAGCCCGCCGGACGGTGTCCGGCGGGCTCCGTGGTGACGATGCTTGCCATGGGTCCTCACCGCGGGGACGACGTCCCCGCCGGGGTTCAGCGCAGGGCGTCCTGGAGCTGCAGGTTCTCGGCGGAGTGGGCCGGGCCGGCCCGCCGGGGAGCGCGCAGGGCGAGGAACAGCCCGGCGGCCAGCGCCACGAGCCCGACCAGGGCCAGGATCAGCGGGAGGACGTTCTTGAGCAGGTTGATCTGCCCCGCGGTGTCCTCCGCCCGCTCCACGCCGGCGGCGATGGTCTCGTCGGTACCGGCGAACGAGCCCGCGAGCAGCGTGGGGCCGGCGGTGCCGTCCGCGCCGCGCAGGACCGTGCGCGGCTCCTCCGAGGCGGTCACCTGCACACCGCTGGTCGGCTCGACGTACATCGTCCGCTCGTTGCTGTAGACGATCTCGACATCGGCCAGGAACTCGTCCGAGCCCACCACGGCGCCCGGAACCTTGGTCTCGCGGATCACGGTCTCCGGCACGGTCTGCACGAACTTGTAGACCTCGAGGCCCTCGAGCTCCTCGACCGACTCGAACCGGGCCGGGAAGGCCTGTCCGGTCGTGGCGTTGAAGACGTCGTAGTCCCGCTTCTCGGTGCCGAAGGGGAAGGTCAGGGTCAGGCCCTCGATCGACCGCTCGCGGCTGTAGTCGATGTGGTCGGAGCCGCACTCCACGGCAACGGCCTCGAGGCGGTCGAGGCAGACGCGGTAGGTGGAGGCGTTCAGCAGCGTGCCGTCGGCGTCGGTCATGGTGGACCCGAAGTTCCAGACGGCCACGTCGTCGCCGGCGTCCTCGGACCCGGGATCGCCCTGGACGCGCTGCTGGACCTCTGCCTCCAGGCCGCGCAGCTGACGCCCCGCCGTCAGGTCGAAGTAGTCGACGTCGGTGCCCTTCGCCGTCGGGCTGGCGGTCTGGTCCAACGGGAGTCGGACGAGCGTGTCGACGAGGACGAGGCGGACCAGCAGAGCCGCGACGAGCGCGAACGCTCCGAGCCCGACCAGGCCCAGTCCGATGGCACGACGGCGCATGGCGAAGGTCCTCCAAGTTCGGCGCGACGGCTCCTGCGGCGTCGCGGCGCGCGTCACACTACTGGCCAGTAGCCCCGAATTGACAAGGTGGTACGCCCGGTTACCGCCCCTCGGAGGAGAATTCGGCCCATTCCGCGGCGGGAGCCGGTGCGGAATCACCCGAATGGCGGAAGCGAGCCCGGTACGTGCAGGTATCGAGCCGGTCCCGCGATTTTCTGCGTCAGCTCGACACACCTATCTCTTGCGCATCACCAGCACCAGGTTCCACGCGACGACCTCCCGCAGCCCGGGCACCGCGACGACCCAGCGCGCCCACCAGGGGTGGTACCGGGGATACGCGGCGACGACCTCGACGTCGGGGCACCCGCGCGCCCAGCGCAGGGCCGAGCCCACCGAGACGGCGAAGAGGCTCTCCCCGAACCGGTTCTTGGGCTCCTGGCCCGTGCGGCGCTGATAGCGCCGGCGCGCGTACCGGCCGCCCAGGTAGTGCCACGGCCCGGTCTCGTGCCCGCCGTGCGGTGACCACCACGGGGTGAAGGACAGGTAGACGGTGCCCCCGGGACGCGTCACGCGCACCATCTCCGCGGCCATCACCCACGGGTGCGCCACGTGCTCCAGGACGTTGGACGAGTAGCAGACGTCGACGGCGCCGGTCCGGACCGGGAGCGCCTCCCCGCTGCCCCGCAGCGTGCCCGGCTCGGGCGCGCCGCGGGCGACCATCTCCCCCGCGTCCGGCTCCAGCCCGACGTACACCGCTCCTGCGCGGCGGAACTCCTGGGCGAAGTACCCCGGCCCGCCGCCGACGTCGAGCACCGTCGCCCCGTCGAGCGCGACGTGCCCGGACAGCTGCGCCACGGAGTCCTCCGCCAGGGTCTCGTAGAACAGATCGGGGTCGGACTGCTCCCGCAGGAATACGCGGAACAGCGCAATGGATCGCGCCAACGTGGCGGTGCGTGCCATTTCCGGCCGACCCCTTCCTAGTGGTGAATGGGCTTGGGAAAACCCTGGTACCGGTGGGTACTCTCCCGCGGTGCCCAAGCGATCGACGGCGATCGACGTCCTGTTCGTCAACTGGCGGGACGCCAGCCACCCCGAAGGCGGGGGTTCCGAACGCTACGTGCACCACATGGCCGAGGGACTCGCGGCCGCGGGGCTGCGCGTCACCCTGCTGTGCGCTGCGCACGACCGGGCGCCGGCCGACGAGGTGGTCAACGGGGTCTCCGTGGTGCGCCGCGGCGGCCGGCTGAGCGTCTACCCGCGCGCCCTGGCGTTCGTCCGGGAGCACCGGCCGCGCCTGGTCGTCGACGTCCAGAACGGCCTGCCCTTCCTCAGCCCGCTGGTGAGCACCGCACCGGTGCTGAACCTGGTGCACCACGTGCACCGGGAGCAGTGGCCGATCGTGTTCGGCCGGCTCGGTGGAGCCGTCGGCTGGTGGCTGGAGTCCCGGCTGGCGCCGCGGCTCTACCGCCGGTCGCCTTACGTCACGGTGTCCGGGGCCACGGCCGACGAGCTGGCCGGTCTCGGGGTCGACCCCGGGCGCATCACCATCGTGCCGAACGGCATCGAGCCCGCGCCGGCGGTCACGGCCACCCGGTCGTCGAGCCCGCGGCTGGTGGTGCTCGGCCGGCTCGTGCCGCACAAGCGGGTCGAGCACGCCCTCGAGGTGGTCGCGCGCCTGCGGCACCGGTGGCCGGACATCCGGCTGTCCGTCGTCGGCGAGGGCTGGTGGGCCGACGACCTCCGGGCGACCGTGGAGCGGCTCGGCGTCGAGGACCTGGTGGAGTTCCACGGCTTCCTCGACGAGCAGGCCAAGCACGAGGAGCTGGCCCGGGCGTGGGTGCACCTGTGCCCCTCGGTCAAGGAGGGCTGGGGCCTGGTGGTCAGCGAGGCCGGGCACCACGAGGTGCCGACGGTGGGCTACCGGGCGGCCGGAGGCCTCAAGGAGTCGGTCCTCGACGGCAGGACGGGGCTGCTGGTCGAGGACCTGGACGAGTTCACGGCCGCGGTGGAGCGGCTGCTGGCCGACGAGGCGACGCGTCGCGAGATGGGACGCGCCGCCGCCCGGCACGCGGCGTCGTTCAGCTGGCCGGCGAGCGTCTCCGCCTTCGCCACCGTGCTGCGCGCCGCGGCCGAGGGGTCAGTCGCGGGAGCCGTAGTCCAGGACGTCGGCCTGCATGTTGCTGGACTCCTGGACCGAGTTGTCCGGGTTCACGGCGGACGAGACACCCAGGACGGCGGCCGCGGCGAGCCCGCTGCCACCACCGACGGTCAGCAGGAGGGCGATCAGGGTCTTCATCGAGGAACTCGTTTCCATGAGGGAAGGCGACGGCCCGTCACGGTAGAGGTCGCCGCGATGATCCACAACAGCGCCACCCCGCAAACGCCCAGCCCCAGGGCGTGAGTTCCTCCTACAGCGGTAACCCGGACGAGCGAGGCGGACGGCGAGGGCGCCGCCCCCGGCACCCGGTGGAGGCGCAGGTCCGGACCGTCCACCACGACCGGGAGCGCGTCCACCTCGGCCGGGACGGGGCGCCCCGGGGTGCCTCGCTCCACCAGCACCCAGCCGACGCCGAGTCGCGCCAGCTCGGCCGGATCGCCGGCCGCCGCCGCGACGGTGCGGGCACGCACGTCCTCCCCCGCGACCGGTCGTCCGCCCACCACCAGCTCGTCGTCGGTCACGGTCGGACGCGGCAGCCAGCGCGACGCCGGGTCCAGCTGCGGCCGCCCCTCGTTCCAGTCGAACGACCGGTAGGCGCCGAAGGGCAGGACGAGGACGTCGCCCTCCTGCCCGTGCAGCGCGTCGCGCACCCGCTGCCAGTCGGCCGGGTACTCCACGGCCTGGAGACGTCCTCCGACTCCCCAGGCCAGGTCGGGCAGGGTGATCACCGGCAGGAGGGCCAGCACGGTCGCCAGGGCGCCGGTGGCGATCCGGCCACCGCCGTGCGCCCG
Organism: Blastococcus sp. TBT05-19; assembly: GCF_003319095.1. Lineage (GTDB taxonomy): Bacteria > Actinomycetota > Actinomycetes > Mycobacteriales > Geodermatophilaceae > Blastococcus. The sequence continues at coordinate 421,950 of NZ_QOHI01000004.1, forward strand.
GACCAGCTCGAGCAGCCGGGCCGTCCCCAGTCCGGCGCCGATCGCCAGCGGCAGGGCCCACCACGCCACCCACTTCTGCCCGTCGCGCAGCAGGCCCGCCCCGGGCACGGCGCGGACCGCCCCCTCCAGCACGTCCGAGAGGCCGGGCAGCGTGCCGGCGCAGGCCAGCAGCACCCCGGCGCCCCCGAGGATCAGCAGCCCACCGGCCGGCCGGGAGCGCGCGCCGCGCGCCGTCCACCCCAGCACCGCGAGGCCGACGACGAGCAGGGTGAGCAGCGGGACCAGCACCGACTCCCGGCTGCCGGGCACCGCGCCGGCGTTCCAGACGCCGCCGGTGCCGAGCACCGAGACCAGCGTCCCGCCCCACCCCTCGGCCCGGCTGGCGAAGGCCTCGACGCCCGCGGGGTCGGAGAGGCCGGCGGCCGGGTGCAGGGCTCCGGCGACGATCCAGGGCGACGCCAGCAGCAGCACGGCGCCGAGCGCGACCGGCGCCCGTGCCCGGCCCACCGTGACGAGCACGAGCCCGGCCGCGAGCACCGAACCGGTCGGGGTGAGCGCCGCCGGGGCGACGGCGAGCACCAGCCGGGGCAGCGCGCCGGGGACCCCGGCGCGCAGTCGCAGCGACTGGCGGAGGACCCACGGCAGGGCGGCCCACGCGACCAGCAGCGCCCAGTGCCCGAGGAGCAGCCGCTCGGCCAGGTAGGGGCTCCAGCCGTACACCAGCCCGGCCACCAGGGCGGCCGGCCCGCGCCGGCCGTCGTCGTCCGGCGGCACCAGCCGGGCCGCGCCGAGGACGGCGCCGGAGACGACGGCGAGCAGCACGAGCTTCTGCACGAGCTCGCCCGGGACCACGCTCGTGACCAGGCCCATGGCGGCGTCGACCGGGACGGCGCGGGGCAGCGACCCACCCAGTCCCAGCGCGTCGGCATCCAGATCCTGGCGCGGGACGAAGACCATGTCACGGAGGAGTACGAAGCCGGGGGCCAGCGCGGGCCCGGTGACCAGGAGCGCGACGACCACCGCCAGCACGCGGGCCGGCCACGGCCTCGCGTCTGCGCGGGTCCATCGCTCGTCCACCTGCTGGGGATCTCCTCTTCCGACACCCGCGCGCCGGGTTCCCGGTCGACGTGCGCAGAGTAAGGGGGTGAGCGCGCTGCAACCGAACACCAGCCGGGGACGGCGCTTCGCCGGCACCGCCCCGTCGTCGAAGCTGCTCGGTGCGACCGCCGTCGTCTCGGTGGCCTTCCTCGGCGCGAACGCGCTCGCCTACGTCTTCACCGTCGTCGCCGCGCGGCAGCTCGCGCCGTCGTCCTACGGCGAGCTGGCCGCGCTGCTCAGCGTGCTGCTCGTCGGCTCGGTGCCCGCCTCGGGCCTGCAGACCGCGACCGCGCTGCGCCTCGGTGGCCGCCGCGGTGATCCCGGCACGCTCGCCCGGCTGCACGCGACGAGCCTCCAGCTCGGCGTCGCCGTCTGCGTGCTGGGCTTCCTGCTGGTGCCGGTCCTCGTGCAGTTGCTGCACCTGCCGGCCGCGACCGCCGCGCTGTGGCTCGCCGCGCTCCTGCTGCCGCAGACGATGGTGCAGGGGTACCAGGGGCTGCTGCAGGGCGCCGGGCAGTACCGGCGGCTGGGCGTCCTCACGCTCGTCTTCGGGACGGGCAAGCTCGTCGGCGGCGTCGCCGGGCTGGTGGTCGGGGGCAGCCCCGCGGCGGCCCTGGCCGGGATGTGCGCGGCCGCCGTCCTGGCCTCGGTGTGCGGCTGGCTGGCCACCGGCCGGCCCGGTCTGGCCGGGGGCACGCGGGCGCCGGTGCTGGCGGCCCTGCGCGCGGCCGGCGCCCTGCTGGGGTTCGCCGTCCTGCTGAACCTCGACCTGATCCTCGCGCGGCACCACCTGCCGGCCGACGTCACCGGTGAGTACGCGGTCGCGGCGATCATCACCAAGATCGCCTTCTGGCTGCCGCAGGGCGTCGGGGTCGTCCTGCTGCCCAAGCTGGCCGACGCCGGTGGCAGGTCGCGGGCGCTCCCCGCGGCCCTGGCCGCCGTGGGCGGGCTCGGCGCGGTCCTCACCCTCGGCACGGCACTGGTCGGCGAGGCCGCGCTCCCGCTGATCGGCGGTGCGGCCTACGGCGGCGCGCTGGGCTCGGCCACCTGGGTCTTCGCCGCACTGGGAACCCTGCTCGCCCTCGCGCAGCTGATGCTGTTCTCCGGTATCGCGGCCGCCGACCGGCTGGCCACGGTCGCCGTCTGGAGCGCCGCCGCCGTCGAGGCCCTGGTCGTCCAGTTCCTGTCGGTCACGGGCCGGCTGACCCTGGTCTCCCTGGCCGGCACCGCGCTGCTCACCGCGGTCGCCCTCGTCGCGACCGGGCTGGTGCGGTCCCGGCGCGCCCGCGGCGCGACCCCGGTCCCCCTCGACGAGATGGTCCCCGCCGTCGGCCAGTGATCAACACCTCGGGTCCGGGAGGACTACTCGGCTCCCGAACAGGGCAGGAGCACCGCCGTCGTCCGCCCGGCGCGCTCCGGCGACCGGGCGGCACCCTCGGCCCCGAGACGAGAGGAGCGCCAGCCCATGGCGTCCGTCATCCACTACACGATCGCGACCGAAGCCGAGAAGAGCCCCGACTTCCGTCGCGTGCTCTGGACCGGTTCGAAGACGCAGCTGGTCATCATGACCATCCCGCCGGGCGGTGAGATCGGCGAGGAGGTCCACGAGGACATCGACCAGATCCTCACGTTCGTCAGCGGGACCGGCAGGGCGATCGTCGCCGGCTCCGAGAAGAACGTCGCCCAGGGCGACCTCGTCGTGGTGCCCGCCGGGAAGAAGCACAACTTCGTCAACACCGGCGCCAACCCGCTGATCCTCTACACGGTCTACGGCCCGCCGGAGCACGCCGACGGTGCGGTCCACAAGACCAAGGAAGAGGCCGACCGCCTCGAGGAAGAGGGCAAGGACGAGCCTCCGACGGAGTGACCTCCCCTTTCTGCGGGTGTGGCCGGGCACGCGGGTGCCCGGCCACACCCGTCTCCGGGGACCGGGTGCGCCGGCGTCGGACCCCAGGACCAGACTCGACCGCATGAGCGCACCCGCGGCCCCTCCCTCGACGGACCAGGCGGACGCCGGCCGGGCCCTCGTCGCCGAGCTCCGGCGCGCGGGCATCGGCGACGTCGACGACTCCGGCCTGGCCCGCGCCCTGTACTCCTCGGACGCCTCGCTGTACCGGGTGCTCCCCCGGGCCGTGGTCCGCCCGCGCTCGACCGACGAGATCGTCGCGACGCTCGAGGTGTGCCGGCGCCTCGGCGTGCCGCTGACCGCCCGGGGAGCGGGCACGTCCATCGCCGGCAACGCCGTCGGCACCGGCGTCGTCCTGGACACCAGCCGGCACCTGGCCCGCGTGCACGCGATCGACGCCGAGGCCCGGACGGCGACCATCGACCCCGGTGTCGTGCAGTCCGCCCTGCAGACCGCGGCCCGCCCGCACGGGCTGCGGTTCGGTCCCGACCCGAGCACGCACAACCGCTGCACGGTCGGCGGCATGATCGGCAACAACGCCTGCGGCTCCCGCGCCCTGGGCTACGGCCGGACGTCGGACAACGTGGTGTCCCTCGACGTGGTCACCGGCACCGGCGAGCGCCTGCGGGTGGGCGCCGGCACGAGCCCGGACGGCTCCGCCGTCCTCGGGCAGCTGCAGCGGCTGGTCGCCGGCGACCTCGCCACGCTGCGCACCGAGTTCGGCCGCTTCGGCCGCCAGGTGTCGGGCTACTCGCTGGAGCACCTGCTGCCCGAGCGCGGTTTCGACGTCGCCCGGGCGCTGGTCGGCAGCGAGGGCACGCTCGCCGTCGTCCTCGGCGCCACCGTGCGGCTGGTCACCGACGCCCCCGTGCGCGGCCTGGTCGTGCTCGGCTACCCCTCGATGGCCGAGGCCGCCGACGCCACCCCCGCCCTGCTCCCCCACGAGCCGACCGCCGTCGAGGGGCTCGACGAGCGGATCGTGCAGCGGCTCCGCGACGTGCCGGCCGCCGTCGTCCCCGACCTCCCCCGGGGGGCGGGCTGGCTGATCGTCGAGCTGACCGGGGAGAGCGTCGCCGAGGTCGAGGCCAAGGCCCGCGGCGTCCTGGCCGACGCCGGCGCCGTCGACTCCCTGGTGGTCACCGACCCGGCGCACGCCGCCGCGATCTGGCGGATCCGCGAGGACGGCGCGGGGCTGGCCAACCGGACCTCCGACGGGCACCCGGCGCACGCCGGCTGGGAGGACGCCGCCGTCCCGGTCGAGCAGCTGGGCGCCTACCTGCGGGAGTTCGACGCCCTGCTCGACCAGCACGGCCTGCAGTGCGTCCCCTACGGCCACTTCGGCGACGGGTGCGTGCACGGGCGGATCGACTTCCCGCTCGGGGCCGGACCCGACTCCGGCCGCGGCCGCTACCGGGCGTTCGTGCAGGACGCCGCCCAGCTGGTCGCCGGTTACGGCGGGTCGCTCTCGGGCGAGCACGGCGACGGCCGCGCCCGCAGCGAGCTGCTGCCGCTCATGTACTCCCCCGCCGCGCTCTCGCTGTTCGAGCAGGTCAAGGCGGTGTTCGACCCCGACGACGTGCTCAACCCCGGCGTGCTGGTGCGCCCGGTGCCGGTGGACGACGACATCCGCATGGCTGCGGCCCCCCGGAAGCGCGAGAACCTGGCGCTGGCCTACCGGCACGACGGCGGCGACTTCTCGGCGGCCGTGCACCGGTGCACCGGTGTCGGCAAGTGCCGGGCGGACCTGCAGGCCTCCGGCGGGGTCATGTGCCCGTCGTGGCCGGCCACCCGCGAGGAGAAGGACACCACCCGCGGCCGGGCCCGGGTGCTGCAGGAGATGCTCGCCCCCGGCGGGCCGGTCACCGACTGGCGCTCGCCGGAGGTGCACGACGCCCTCGACCTCTGCCTGAGCTGCAAGGGCTGCTCGAGCGACTGCCCCACCGGCGTGGACATGGCCTCCTACAAGGCCGAGGTGCTGCACCAGTCCTACCGGCGCCGGCTCCGTCCGATGTCGCACTACACGCTCGGCCGGCTGCCCTTCTGGGCCGACCTGGCCGCGAAGGCCCCCCGCCTGGTGAACGCGGTGCTGCGCTCACGGCTGGGTGGACGGCTGGCCAAGTGGGGTGCGGGCATGGACCAGCGCCGGGAGGTGCCGCCGTTCGCGCGGCGCACGTTCCGGGACGAGTGGGCCGCCCGGCCGGCGCAGACGACCGGGGGCGCACCGGTCGCGCTGTGGGTCGACTCGTTCACCGACCACTTCGCCCCCGAGGTCGCGCACGCCGTCGCCCGCGTGCTCGAGCAGGCCGGCTACCGGGTGCAGGTGCCCGGCGCCGACACCTGCTGCGGGCTGACCTGGATCACCACCGGCCAGCTCGACACCGCCCGCGCCACGCTCGCGCACACCGTCGACACGCTGCTGCCCCTCGTCGACGCCGGCATCCCGGTGGTCGGCGTCGAGCCCTCGTGCACCGCGGCGCTGCGCGGGGAGTCGCTGGAGCTCGTGGGCGGGGAGGCCGCCGAGCGCGTCGCGCGCGGCACCCGCACCCTGGCCGAGCTGCTCGCGGACACACCCGGCTGGGAGGCGCCGTCGATGGCCGGCCTGGAGATCGTCGCCCAGCCGCACTGCCACCACGCGTCGGTGCTGGGCTGGTCGGCCGACGCCGCCCTGCTCAAGAAGGCCGGGGCGAACGTCACCCGGCTCGGTGGCTGCTGCGGGCTGGCCGGGAACTGGGGCGTGGAGAAGGGCCACCACGACGTCTCGGTCACCATCGCGGAGCAGCAGCTGCTGCCCGCGGTGCGCGACCTCTCGCCCGACGCGGTCGTCCTGGCCGACGGTTTCTCCTGCCGCACCCAGCTCGACCAGCTCGCCGGACGGCGCGGTCTGCACCTCGCCGAGCTGCTGGCCGACCGGCTGGGCTGAGCGACCGGGCCTCCGCCGTCTGCGACGATGCCGTCGTGGAGCTCGAGGAGACCCTGCTGCCCGGAGTCGGCGTCCGCTACGAGATGCGGTGCAGCTCCGGCCAGGTCCTGGGCATCGTCGTGCAACGCCAGGGTGGCGCGGAGATCTCCGTCTACGACCGGCGCGATCCCGACCGCGCCCTGGGCATGTTCCGGCTCAGCCCCGACGAGGCCGACGCCGTCGCCGAGGTCCTCGGCGCTCCACGGCTGACCCAGCGCTTCGCGGACCTCTCCAAGGAGGTCCCGGGCCTGGAGTCCGCCCGGCTGGGCATCGGCGCGGGCTCGCCGTTCGACGGGCGGCCGCTCGGCGACACCCGGGCTCGGACGCTCACCGGCTGCTCCATCGTCGCCCTGGTCCGCGGCGCCGAGGTGGTGCCGTCCCCCGGACCGGAGGACGTGCTGCGCGGCGGCGACGTGCTGGTGGTGATCGGATCCGGCGCCGGGCTCGCGCAGCTGGAGCGCCGGCTCTCCGACGGGGGCTAGACCGGCGTGGACCACGTCGCCGCACTGCTCGTCGAGCTGGGCCTGCTGTTCGTCGGTCTGTCGGTGCTCGGCATGGTCGCCCGCCGCCTGGGCCTCTCTCCCGTCCCGTTCGTGCTCGTCGCCGCCCTCGCCGTGGGCGACGGCGGGGTGGTGCCGTTGACGACGGCGGAGCCGTTCCTCACCGCGGCCGCCGAGATCGGCGTGGTGCTCCTGCTCCTCACGCTCGGCCTGGAGTTCTCCGCCACGGAGCTGTTCAGCTCCTTCCGCCGGCACGCGCCCTCCGGCCTGGTCGACCTGGTGCTGAACGCGCCACCGGGCTTCGTCGCCGGCCTGCTCCTCGGACTGCCCTGGCAGGGGGCCCTGGCGCTGGCCGGCGTCACCTGGATCTCCTCGTCGGGGATCGTCGCCCGCCTGCTCGGCGACCTCGGCCGGCTGGCCAACCGCGAGACCCCGGCCGTGCTCGCCGTGCTGGTGCTCGAGGACCTCGCGATGGCGCTGTTCCTGCCGCTGCTCGTCGTCGCCCTCGCCGGGCAGGGGCCGGCGGCGGCGGTCGCCGGCGTCGCCCTGGCCGTCGGGGCCGTCGTCCTGGTGCTGGCGGCCGCGCAGCGGCACGGTCACCGGCTCGGCCGGCTGCTCAGCCACGACGACGACGAGCAGGTGCTGCTGCGCCTGGTCGGGCTGACGCTCCTGGTCGCGGGCGCCGCGCAGGCCATGGGGGCCTCGGCGGCGGTCGGCGCGTTCCTGGTCGGCCTGGCGCTGCCGGCCTCCTTCGCCGAGCGCGCCCGGGCGATCCTCGGCCCGCTGCGCGACCTGTTCGCCGCGCTGTTCTTCGTCGCGTTCGGCTTCGCCACCGACCCGGGCGCGATCCTGCCGGTCCTGCCGGCCGCGCTGGCCCTGGCCGTGGTCACCGCCGCCACGAAGATGGGCACCGGCTGGTTCGCCGCCCGGCGCGACGGCATCGCCGTCCCGGGACGGCTGCGCGCCGGTACGGCGCTGATCGCCCGCGGCGAGTTCTCCATCGTCATCGCCGGGCTCGCGGTCACCGCGGGGCTGGCCGAGGTCGGCCCGATCGCCACCGGCTACGTGCTGGTGCTGGCAGTGGCCGGACCGGTGCTCACGCGCTTCGCCGAGCCCGCCGGGCTGCGGCGGCAGGCGTTCGCGCCCACCTGACCCTCAGGTCGAGGGTCAGGCCGCGGCGTCGTCCCGGCGCGCCCGGGCGGCGGCGAGCACGTGCGGGCCGAGCGCACGGGCGATCCGCGCGTAGCCGGCCGAGGACGGGTGGAACCGGTCGGCGGAGAAGAGCGCAGGGTCCGCGACGAAGGCACCGGCCAGGTCGGCCACGACCGACGCGACCGTGGCACCGGCGCCCTCGGCGACCCGCGTCTGGCCGCTCTGCAGGACCGAGCAGGCGCCCCGCACCAGCGGGCGGAGCGCCGGCGGCACGAACGGCACCATCGACATGTCCGGTGCCGGGACGACGACGACGGCGCTGCCGGCGGCGCGCAGTGCGGTGACCGCAGCCCCGAGCGCGGCAGTCGCCTGCGGGGCGGGCACGAAGCGGGCCAGGTCGTTGGCCCCGATCACGACGAGCGCGAGGTCGGGCTCGAGCGGCAGCGCGCGGCGCACCTGCGCGGCCAGGTCCGCCGAGACGGCTCCGGGGACGGCCAGGACGTGCAGGTCGACGTCGAACCCGTCGGCGGTGAGCTCGGCGGCGAGACGGCGGCCGAGGGTGTCCTCGGCGCGCGCGGCACCGGTGCCGAAGGCGATCGAGTCGCCGAGGACGAGCAGTCGGAGCGGAGAAGCAGCAGGGGCCACGACCGGATCAACGCCGGTCGTGGCCCCCCTATGCCGCCGCAGGTCAGTGCAGCGACACCCCCGCGGCGCCCTGCTCCTCGGCCAGACGCTGGGCGCCCGACGTCGTCTCGAGCGACCCCCCACAACGGATCAGCGGCCGCGCCACACCGGGTCCCGGCGCTCGGCGAACGCCGTCGAGCCCTCGCGAGCGTCCTCGGAGGAGAACACCGGCCGCACGATCTCGTCCTGGCGGTCCCACTGCTCCTCCGGCGACCACGCGGGGGAGGCCAGCACGACCTGCTTGGTCGCCGCAACGGCGAGCGGCCCGTTCGCCGCGATCCGCCCGGCCAGCGACACGGCCGCGTCCAGCGCCGTCCCGTCCTCGACCACCTGGTTCACCAGGCCGACCGCCGCCGCCCGCTCGGCGTCGATCGGGTCGCCGGTGAGCAGCAGCTCGAGCGCCACCGCCCGCGGTATCCGCTGCGGCAGCAGCAGCGCCGCTCCCCCGGCGGCGACCAGGGAGCGCTTCACCTCCGGGACGCCGAACCGCGCACCGCGCCCGGCGACGACGAGGTCGCAGGCGAGCACCAGCTCGAACCCGCCGGCGAGCGCGCCGCCCTCGACCGCGGCGATCAGGGGCTTGCGCGGTGGGGTCTTCGTGATGCCGCACAGCCCACGACCCTCGATGGCCGGCGTCTCGCCGCGCAGGAACGCCTTGAGGTCCATCCCCGCGGAGAAGAAGCCCCCGGCGCCGGTCAGGACGCCGGCGCGCAGGTCGTCGGAGGCGTCCAGCTCGTCGACGGCGGCCGCGACGTCCCGGGCGACGGCGGCGTCCAGGGCGTTCTTCGCGTGCGGCCGGTTGATCGTGACGACCTGCACCGCACCGCGGCGCTCGACGAGGACTGGCTGCTCGGACACGGGACCTCCGGGGTCGGGAAAGGCGCGAGGCCGGGCAGCCTAGTGGCTGCCCGGCCCCGTGACGTGCTGGAACCGATGGTTACGCCTTGGGGCCACCGGCGGCGTAGACGACCTGGCCGGAGATGAAGCCGGCGCCCTCGCTGACGAAGAACGACACCAGGTGCGCGATGTCCTCGGGCTGGCCGACACGGGCCACCGGGATCATCGAGGCGGCGCCCTTGATGAAGTCGTCGAAGGGGATGCCCATGCGGTCGGCCGTGGCCTTGGTCATCTCGGTCTGGATGAAGCCCGGGGCGATCGCGTTGGCGGTCACGCCGAACTTGCCCAGCTCGATGGCGAGGGTCTTGGTGAAGCCCTGGAGACCGGCCTTCGCGGTGGAGTAGTTGGCCTGGCCGCGGTTGCCCAGCGCCGAGGTCGACGACAGGTTCACGATCCGGCCGAACTTCTGGTCGATCATGTGCTTCTGGGCGGCACGGGTCATGAGGAAGGCACCGCGCAGGTGCACGTTCATGACGATGTCCCAGTCGGAGTCCGACATCTTGAACAGCATGTTGTCGCGGAGCACACCGGCGTTGTTGACCAGCACGGTGGGCGCGCCCAGCTCGGTGGCGATGCGCTCGACGGCCGCCTCGACGGCGGCGGAGTCGCTGACGTCGGCCCCGACGGCCAGCGCCTTGCCGCCCGCGGACTCGATCGCCTCGACGGTCGCCTTGGCGGCGCCCTCGTCCAGGTCGAGGACCGCGACGGCGAAGCCGTCCTGGGCCAGCCGGATGGCGGTCGCCGCGCCGATGCCCCGGGCCGCGCCGGTCACGATGGCCACGCGGGACGGTGCCCCCGTGGTGCCTGCCTCGCTCATGAGATCCCCTTCAGGTCGGATGCCGGCGGCACCGGGGACCCCGGTGCGCGGCGAGCTGCGACCGACACGTTACGGCCGCCGGTTGCGGCACCCGTCACAAGGTCGGGCAGGGCTCCCGCACGGGCACACCGGTGGAGCGGTCAGTCCTTCTCCGCGACGGCGCCCACGGGCTCGACCTCGGTCCCGGCCGACCGGCGGTGCGGGTGGTGGTGCAGCCGCCGCATCGAGGCCAGCGTCGCGTGCCGCACGTCCATCCGGCGGCGGGCGCGCTCCGTCCGCGGGGCCCGGGGTTCCTCGCGCAGCAGCGCGTCGAGCCAGTGCCCGCGCGGATCGACGTCCACCAGCAGTGCCTTGACCAGCAGCGTGAGCGGGATGGCGAGGAGCGCGCCGAGAGCGCCGAGCACCCAGCTCCAGAACAGCAGCGCGATGAACGTGACCGTCATCGACAGGCCGACCGAGTCGCCCACGAAGCGCGGCTGGACCAGCGTCTGGACGACGAAGTTCAGCAGCGAGTAGACGACCAGGATCGCCACGAAGTCGCCCCACCCGCCCGCGAGCAGCCCGAGCACGGCGGGGGGCGCCACGCCCAGCACGAAGCCGATGTTCGGCACGTAGTTGGTGATGAAGGCCAGCAGCCCCCACAGCGGCGCGGCCGGCACGTCGAGCCACACCAGCGCGAGGGTGTCGCCCACGGCCACGATCGCGCCGAACACCGTGCTGACCAGCAGGTAGCTGCGGGTGCCGCGGGTGAACAGCGTGAGGGCCACCGGCAGGTGCGGCCGCTCGGAGGCGACCAGCTGCATCCGCCGGCTGAAGCCGCCAGACTCGATGGCCATGAACACCAGCGCCGACAGCAGCAGGACCAGCGTGGAGGCCGCGCTGGTCAGGCGGGCGAGCAGATCGGTGGCCAGCCCGACCAGCGAGCCGTAGTCGATCTGCCGCACCAGGTCCGACACCTGACCGGAGACGATGCCCCGGTTGTTGAGGTCGGCGACGACGTCGTTGATGAGCACCTGGGCCTGGCCGGCGTAGTCGGGCAGCAGCGCGGCGAACTGGGCCACCGAGACGACCAGCAGCGCGACGAAGCCGAGCAGCACCGCCCACACCAGCAGGAGCAGCACGGTGGTGGCGAGCCACCGGGGCGCCCCGAGCCGCCGCAGCCAGCTCTGCACCGGAGCCAGCGCGATGACCACGACCAGCGCCATGAACACCGGGGCGACCAGCCAGGCCACCGCCTGCAGGCCGGCGATCGCGATCGCGGCGGCCGCGACGCCGCCGACGAGGAGCAGCCACCGGGGCAGGCCGGGCGCGGTGATCTCGGCCGGCGCGGGATCGGCGGCCGGCACGACGTCCTCGATCGCGACGTCGTCCTGCTCGCCGCCCCGGGTCGCCAGTGCGCGTGGACCCGTGGCGGGCAGATCGCGTGCTGCTGCCATGCCGCCCCTCCCCCCTCGGTGCGCCGATCCTCCCCCAGATCGCCTCGCGGCGACGGGAGCGACGCTAGGCCGGTCCCTCGAGGAGCGCAGCCATGGCCGGGAGCTCGAAGAAGGTCGCCATGTCCCGGGCGCTCGGTCCTCCGGCGTCCGGGTCGGCCCCGGCGGCGACGAGCGCCTGGACGGTCGCGGCCGACTGCTTGAACACCGCCGCGGCCAGCGCCGTCTGACCGCGGTCGTTGGCCCGCCCGTGGTCGGCTCCGTGCGCCAGCAGGGCGGCCACCGTGGCCGGGTGGCCGTGGTACGCCGCGAGGATCAGCAGCGTGTCGCCCTTGTCGTTGGTGAGGTTGGCCGGCACGCCCGCGTCGAGGTAGGCCGACAGCTCCTCGGTGTGCCCGCCGCGGGCGAGGTCGAAGACCCGGCCGGCGAGTTCGATGACCTCGGGGTCGATGGGCTGGCTCACGCGCTCAGCCTAGGAGACCCCTCTTGTAGCCGGCGTGCGTGTGCACGAAGCCCAGCCGCTCGTAGAACCGGTGGGCGTCGGCGCGGGTGAGATCGGTGGTGAGCTGCACGAGGGCGCACCCCTGCCGGCGGGACTCCTCGACCGCCCAGCGCACCAGGGCGTCGCCGAGCCCCTGGGCCCGGCGGTCGCGGCGGACCCGCACCCCCTCGATCTGGCCGCGCAGCGCGCCGGCCCGCGACAGGCCGGGCAGGACCGACAGCTGCAGGGTGCCGACGACGTCGTCGCCGTCGGCGGCCACGGCGAGCAGGTGCGCCGGATCGGCGTCGATCCGGTCGAACGCCGCCCGGTAGGCCGGATCCCCGGCGTGCTCGCGCCCCTGCCCGAGCGGGTCGTCGGCCAGCAGCGCCACGACGGCCGGGAGGTCGTCCGCCGTGGCCGGTCGCACGTGCGCCGAGGTTCCGGCGAGCGGACCCCAGGCGGGATCGGGCGCGCTCAGCTCCGGGCCACCCGGTCGGTGAGGGCGAGCACGTGCTCCCACGCGTCGCGGCAGGCCTCGGCCCAGTCTTCGGAGGACCTGTCGAAGAAGGAGTGCGGCGCACCGTCGTAGACGACGGCGTCGACGTCGGCGCCCGCGGCCCGCATCCGCTCGGCGAGCGCCTGCTGGTCCTCGACCGGCGTGGCGGTGTCCGCCCCGGCGATGAGCACCACGGTGGGCAGGTGCGCCCGGTCGGCGGCGTCGCCCACCAGCGAGGGGCGACCGTAGAACCCGGCGCAGCCGGCCAGGTCGAGGTCCCCGCCGGCCAGCCGCCAGGCGTGGCTGCCACCGAAGCAGAAGCCGACGGCCACCACGGGGAGGTCCTCCCCCGCCTGCGCCCGCAGGTGCGCGATCGCTGCGGTGACGTCGGCGTCGATCCCCTCGGGGGTGGTGCGCGGGACGTGCTGCTGGTAGTCGAAGTCCGCGCCGCGGGTGCCGGTCCCGGCGACCCCCGCCGTGCGGCCGAACCAGTCGATGGCGACCGCAGCGACGCCGGCCTCGGCGAACCGCTCGGCCAGCGCCACGTAGTAGGGGTGCAGACCGCGGACGTCCGGGAGGATCACCGCTCCCGTGCGCGCCCGCTCGGCGGGCAGGGCGGTGCTGACGGTGAACTCCGTGCCGTCGGCAGCGGTGAGGGTGGACGACGCGGTGGCGCCGACCGTCCCGCTCCGCGGTGGTGCGGGCGGCCGGCTGCCAGGGCTGTGGCACATGCCGGCTCAGGTGTCGGCGGCGTCGCTGGCGGCTTCGGACTCCCCGCCGAAGACCTGCTCGGCGACGTCGCGGCGCGCCTCGGCGAGCCAGTGGTGCTGGCGGTCGGCCTGGTCGATGAGCCGCTCGAAGAGGGCGGCGTCGATGCGGTGCTCCGACTCGCCCAGCGCGCGCAGCGTCTCGAAGCCGGCGCGCTTGGCCAGGACGGCGGTGGCGATGAACTCGAACTCCACCAGGTCGCTCAGCGGCGAGCGGGACACCAGCCGGCCGTTGAGCTTGCCCCGGCTGAGCTTCTCGGCGACCCACGACAGGATCAGCTTGTACTGCCGCACCGGGAGGCCGAGGGAGTCGATCGTGCTCCGCAGCGCGCTGCGCTCCTCGCGCAGCTCGTCGAGCAGCCCCTCCAGCCGGGCCTCGTAGGTGCCGCCGCGGTGACGGCCGAGCATCCGGCTGACCAGCTCGATGCCGCCGGCCGCCGCGGCCAGGTGGTCGTTGCAGTAGATGGCCAGCAGCTCGGGGTTGCGGACGGCGCCGGTGGCGGGTGAGTCGGGCACGAGGCCTCCAGGAGGGACGAGGGGGTCGGTGGACAGTCTTCCCTGCGGGCGCCGGGTCCGCTGACCGCCGGTCAGCCGGTGGGGCTCGCCGACGCCGTCGTGCCGGCGGCGCTCTCCTCCGGCGCGGTCGTCGTCGGGGTGGGCGCGGGAGTCCCGTCCCCCGCGTCGCCCGATCCCGTCGTCGGGCTCTCCGTCCTCGACGGCGTCCCGGTGGCCGGCGTCCCGGTCGCCGGCGTCTCGTCGCCGTCGGCAGGCGGGTCCTCCGCGGTGCCGCCCCCGGCGCCCGTGCGCTCGGCCGAGCCGGTCGGGGTCGGGGTGCCCGGCGGCGTGGTGCCGGCGGGCGCGTCCTCCTCGCGCGGCGGGGCCTCGGACCGCACCACCTCGGCGATGCGCTGCTCGAATGCGGTGAGCCGGTCCCGGATCTCGGCCAGGGGCAGACCCTGCAGCTGCCGGCCGAACTCCTGCAGCTCGGCCCAGATCGCCTCGAGCTCGCGGGCAGCATCCCCCTCGAGCGGTCCCGGCACGGTGAGCACCAGCTGCGTCGCAAGGGCGGCGGTCACGCACTCGACGCAGGCGTAGTTGACCGCGGCGGCGATGTTCTGCGGCACCACGACGTCGACGGAGCCGATCAGCAGGACCACCTGGAACGCCACGGCGACGGTCGTGCAGTCGCGGCAGCTGGCGAGTGCGTAGGCCTCGTTGCGGTTGAGCGCCGTCTCGTCGTCGGCCCAGACCAGGGCGAAGGAGACGTCGTAGAGCACCGAGCCGTCCTCGGTGTTCACCGCCAGCGCCTGGTTGTCGCCCTCGCCGGGCGGCACGGGCCGGTCGAAGGGGAACACCCACGTGGGCGCCTCCGTCGACGCGCCGGCCGCGCCCGGCTCCGTGCCCGGCTCCGTGCCCCGCTCCGAGCCCGTCGCGCTCCGGGGCACCAGCACGAGCGCCAGCTCCGGACGGTCCGCCGTCGGCAGCGGTCCGGCGTCGGCCGGCCAGACGGTGGCGGCGCGCCCGGTGCCGCCCTGGGCGAGGCCTGTCTCCGAGGAGGCGGGGAGGACGTCGAGGACGGTGCCGCCCTCCCAGGCGCGCACCGGCCGGTACCGGTCGTTGGCGGGCCACCACGCCCAGGCAAGCCCGGCCACGAGTGCCGCCGCGACGACGAGGGCGACGGCCCGGCGCACCGGGCGCCCCTCGGTCCTCCGCCACACCCCGGTCGCGATCTGCCGCACGGTCCGCACCAGCACGTACCCGATGCCCAGCAGCGGGATCAGCAGCGCGACGATCGCCAGCACCCGGGCGGTCACCCCGATGAAGTCCCCGTCGCCGAACGCGGACCCGAGCAACGACCCCTCGCGGGCCAGCGCGGTGGCGGCGGTGGCCAGCAGCCTCGGCAGGGCGAGCACCATCAGCAGCAGCGCGGCGGCCATCAGCGGCACGACGACCAGCACCCAGGTCACGATCACGATCCGCGCCCACGTCTTCAGCGCCGTCGCCTCGGGCTGGCGCCACCGTCCCGGCAGGAGGCCCGCCATCACCGGGCCCATGCGCTGGTAGAGGTCGGGCACGCCGGTCAGGTCGGCCAGCACGTGGTAGCCGTCGAAGCGCAGCAGGGGCGCGAGCTGCCGGATCATCTGCAGCACCTGGGTGGCCACCAGCAGCAGGACGGCGTGCCAGCCCGACACCCACCAGACCGCGAACGACAGCAGCACGACCAGGGCGTTGAAGTACAGGCCGCCGAGGTCGGTGCGCACCCGGCCCGCCCGGCCGAGGCGGTAGCTGTCGGTGACGTCGGTGTAGAACGCCGGCCAGAACAGGTAGATGCCGAAGCCCATGGTCCCCGGGCTGGCGCCGCCGTAGCGCGCGGCCGCGGCGTGCCCGAACTCGTGGAAGCCGGCCGACAGGACCGTCACGACGACGACGACGAGGAAGAGCGCCGGGTTCGCGAAGGCCTGCGCGGTCGCGGCGGCGAGCCCCTGGTCGAACAGGACCCAGGCGGCCACGGCCCCGAAGGCCAGCACGACCGGGACGACGACCAGCGGGGAGAACAGCGCGGCGAACGGTGCGGTCAGGCGCCGGGTGACCGCTGGATCGGTCACGACGCGGCGGAACCGGAGCGCCAGGAGCGGATCGGACCGGCGCAGTTCGGGCTCGCTACCGTCGGCGCGACGCAGCAGGCCCAGCGGCCGCAGCGAGCCGGCCACGAGCTGACGGACGTCGTCGGGCCGCACGAGCCGGCCGGAGGACGCGCTGACCCGCTCGGCGACCTCGGCGAGGGTCGAGCGGCCGTCGACCGCGGTGAGGACCTGGTGGAGCAGCGGGGTCAGGGAGACGACCTGGCCGTCGGCCCGCCGGGCGAGCGCGGGCGGGCGCCGGTAGCCCGAGCCCGGCACCTCGCCGAGCAGCTCGAGCCCCTCCGCCCGCGCCAGCACCTCCCCGTCGGCACCGGCCTCCCCGCCGGCACCGGCCGGCCGGGGGCCGGGCGCGGCGGCGACGGGGATCGGCCGGGTGCGGGGGTCGGTCACCGGCGGGCGGTCACTGCTGGATGGTGGAGGACTGGTCGGCCGTCGCCTGGGCGCTCGCGTCGATGTCCTGGGTGATGATCGCGTCCTGCTGGGCGACGGCGGTCGCCTCGGACCCGACCGACCCGATGTTGGCCGCCACGGCCGCGTCGATGGGGGCCGCGACGTTCGCGTTGGCGGCCACCGCGCCGGCGACCGGCGCCGCCAGGTCCACGTCGGCGGCGAGGTCGATGTCGATGTCGAGCAGGTCGCCCGACAGCGGGTCGCCGACCGTCTCGGTGGCCTCGCCGGTGGTGGGTGCCGGTGCGGGCGCGGGCTCGCCGCCGACGGCGTCGTCGGACTGGTCGACGGTGCTGTCCTGCGGCGCGTTGGCGACGGCCTCGCCGGTGATGCCCTGGTCGATCAGCACGCCCTGGTCCGACAGCGCCTGGGCCGAGGAGTCCACCGAGAGCACGTTGGCGGCCGCGGCGGCGTCGATCGGGGCGGCGACGTTCGCGTTGGCGGCCACGGCCAGGTCGATCGGGGCGGCGGCGTCGAGCGCGATGTCGAGGTCGGCGTTGAGGTCCAGGAGGGAGATGACCTCCTTGTCGGGCAGCGCGGCGCCGGTCTCGGCGGCCAGCTCCTCGGGCGAGAGCGGGCGCAGGTCGTCGGGCTGGCTCACGGGGTCCTCCTCGGTCGGTGGGGGCCCGGCATGCCCCAAGATCATCCGGGGCAAACGCGCAGCTCGCACGGGCCACCGATCGGGCGGGTCAGCCGCGCAGGAGGACCGCCACGCCCACGCAGCCGGCCGCCCACAGCCCGCTGGCGAGCGTGCCGACGATGAAGCGCTCCGCGGCGGCCGGGGCCCGCAGCTCCGAGAACCGGCCGAGCCCCTTCACGGCGAGGACGACCGCGAGCCCCTCGGGCCAGCCGGCCAGCAGCGTGGCGGCGAGGGCGCCGCGCTCGAGGATCCCGATCCAGGCTCCGCCGCGCAGGATGTCGGGGTCCTGGGGGCCACCGGAGACACCCGCGGCCGCCGGGTCGGCCGCGTGCAGCACCGCTGTGGCGACGGGGCCGCCGCCGGTGATCGCGGCCAGGACGGCGAGGAGGGCGCCCGCCTGCAGCTGCCCGTCCCCGGCCGGGTCCTCCGGCCAGGCCAGCCCGGCGGCGACGGCCAGGGCGACGACGAGGGCCACCGCCCCGCCGGTCACGACGGGCCGGCGCTCGCCGAGGACCACCAGCGCGAGCCCGGCCAGCGCGACGAGAGCCAGCAGCACGAGCACCGCGGCGGTCATCCGGCCGCCCTCGCCAGCAGCCGGGCGGCGGTGGGCCGCAGCTCCCGCTCCAGCTCCCAGGAGGCGGCGGCCAGCCGCTGCCCGACCGCCTGCCGCGAGATGCCCAGCTCCGCGGCCGCCTCGGCCTGCGTCCGGCCGCCGTCTACCAGGTCGATCGCCTCCCACGCCTGGTCGCTGCGCCGGCCGACGAGCACCGCCAGCGCGCTGAGCACCGCCTGCGCGTCGGCGGCGTCGGGTGCGACGGCGCCGCGGACCGCCAGCCGCATCGGCCGCTGCTTGGCCGCGTCGACGGCGCGGCGGGCGCTCAGGAACGCCGGCCCCGTGGCCGCCCGGGTGCTGGGCGGGAGCGGGCTCTGCACGGGACCGGCGCCGATGCCGATGCTCCAGCCGCCGAGCCGGACGAGGCGGACGGCGACGTCGACGACCGCCTCGGGCGTGGCGAGGACGCCCTGGAACTCGTCCCCGGCGGTCCGCTCGAACGGCAGCACGGGGCGCACGCCCGCCGTCAGCTCGGCGAGGGCCTCACCGACGCGGTCGGGGCCTCGCCGACTGGCTCGTTGGTCCACGGTCAGCACGTACGGCACCCGACAAGCCTGACACCTTTCATCGAGAGAAGCAAGGCTCAGAGCTTGTCAGCTACCTCTGCCGGGAAACCGCCCGTCGCGATCGGACCCCAGCCCGTGATGCTGATCCGCAGCAGCGACTTGCCCTGCGTCACCATCGCCGCCCGGTACTCGTCCCAGTCGGGGTGCTCGCCGCTGATCGAGCGGAAGTACTCGACCAGCGGGTCGAGCGCCTCCGGTAGGTCCAGCACCTCGGCCTCGCCGTCGACCTGGACCCACGGGCCGTCCCACTCGTCGGACAGGACGCACATCGAGACGGTCGGCTCCCGCCGCGCGTTGGCCACCTTCGCGCGCTGCGGATAGGTGGAGACCACGATCCGCCCCTCGGCGTCCACCCCGCAGGTGACCGGGGACAGCTGCGGACCACCCGAGGACCGGCGGGTCAGCAGCACGGCCCGGTGCCGTGGGCGCAGGAAGCCCAGGAGCTCGGCGCGCTCGACCCGGTCGGAGGTGGCGATCTTCGGCATGCCCGAACGCTACGACGCGGGTGTGACGATCGTCGTCCGGCCGGTCGGAGGTGGCGATCCGTGGTGGGATCGCCGGTATGAGGTTGCCCCTGCCAGGTCGGACGCCCGCTGCCCCGCGCGGCGAGGCCGAGCCACACCCCGAGCCGGCACCCCGCAGCAGCGACGTCGCCGCTCCTGCCGTCACCAGCGCACCCGCCCCCACCGACGGCCGCGGGCCCAAGATGCAGCGGGCACTGCGCGCGCTCGCCGTCACGTCCGGGCAGCTGCTGCTGATCCTCGCCGCGCTCACCGTCCTCGGCTACGTCCTCGGCAAGCTCTGGGTGATCCTGCTGCCGATCGTGCTCGGGCTGCTCATCGCCACCGTGCTGTGGCCACCGACGCGCTTCCTCCGGTCCCACCGGTGGCCGCCGGCCCTGGCCGCCTCGGTCGTGCTGCTGGCCTTCCTCGGCATCTTCGGCGGCATCATCGCCGCCATCGCCCCGCAGGTGGCCACCCAGGCGACCGAGCTCGCCGACCAGGCTTCCGCCGGCCTGCAGGACGTCCAGAGGTGGGTGCAGGGGCCGCCGCTGAACCTCGGCGAGGACCAGGTCGGCGACGCCGTCGACTCGGTCATCAACTCGATCCAGGGCAACGCCCAGAACATCGCGGGCTACGCCGTGACCGGGGTGTCCGCCGTCGGCAACGGGCTGATCAACCTCGTCCTGGCCCTGATCCTGTGCTTCTTCTTCCTGAAGGACGGGCCGCGCTGGGTGCCGTGGCTGTCGGCCCAGACGGGCCCGCGGGCGGCCCGCCACGTCGCGGCGCTGTCCTACAAGACCTGGGCGACGCTGTCGGAGTTCATCCGCCAGCAGGCCCTCGTCGGCTTCGTCGACGCCTTCTTCATCGGCCTCTTCCTCTGGATCTTCGACGTGCCGCTGGTCATCCCGCTGGCGATCCTGACCTTCTTCGGCGCGTTCATCCCGATCATCGGCGCCTTCGTGGCCGGCGCCTTCGCCGTCCTGATCGCGCTGGTCGACGAGGGCTTCACCGTCGCCCTGATCATCTTCGCCGTCGTGCTGGTGGTGCAACAGCTCGAGGGCAACGTGCTGCAGCCGATCATCCAGGGCCGCGGCTTCAACCTGCACGCCGCCGTCGTCATCCTGGCCGTCACCGCCGGCAGCAGCCTGGCCGGCATCATCGGCGCCTTCCTCGGGGTGCCGGTCGCCGCGCTCATCGCCGTCGTCTACCGGTACGTGCGCGACGAGCTCGACGGGAAGTCACCCGAGGTGGCCGACGACGGCACCCGCGCGCGGATCGACGGCGACGACTCCGGGGCCACCGTGAGCTCCGAGCAGGTGGCGGCCCCGGAGCCGCAGCAGACCCGCGAGGGCTGACCCCCGCCCCACGGGAGGACGATGGGAATGCCCGGGTCGCCCCCGGGCGCTGCACTCCCCGTACGGCGTCCGTCCCCACCTCAGGAGGTCTCACCGTGGCCCAGTTGCCGGAGGAGCTCGTCGAGCTGCTCCCCGCCGCCGACCGGTTCCTCGACCGCGAGGCCGCGGTCACCGACCCGGCCGAGCGACGCGGGCTGGTCCTGGTCCACGACCTCGCCGGGGACTTCGACGCCGCCTCCGCGGGCAGCCGCGCCGGCGCCCACCTGCTCGGCGCGCTCTCCTCCGAGGTGGTCGCCCGCTTCGACGTCGACAGCCTGATCGACTACCGGGCCCGCCGTCCGCGCATGACGTTCAACAGCGACCGGTACGAGAGGTTCGCCGCTCCCGAGCTGACCCTGCACGCGGTCGAGGACGACGCCGGTGAGACGTTCCTGCTGCTGCACGGCGCCGAGCCCGACTACGCCTGGGAGCGGTTCGTCGCCGCCGTCGGCTGGCTCGTGGACCGGCTGGGCGTGACGAGCGTCGTCGCCCTGCAGGCCATCCCGATGCCGGTGCCGCACACCCGCCCGGTCACCGTCACCGCCCACGCCACCCGCCGCCAGCTGATCGAGCCGTATCCCGTCTACTGGGGCGAGATGCAGATCCCCGGCAGCGTCTCGGCGCTGCTGGAGCTGCGGATGGGCGAGGTGGGCGTGGACGCGCTCGGGGTCGCCGCGCACGTGCCGCACTACCTGGCCCAGGCCAGCTACCCGGCCGCCTCGCTCACCCTGATCGAGCACCTGGAGCGGCTGACCGGGTTGCGCCTGCCCACCGACGCCCTGCGCGAGGCCGCCGAGGCCAACCGCACGGAGATCGACGAGCAGATCGGCCGGTCGGCCGACAACACCGCCGTCGTCGCCGCCCTGGAGCAGCAGTACGACTCGTTCACCGCCGCCCGCGAGGGCACCGACCTGCTGGGTGCGGCGGGCGAGGTGCCCAGCGCCGACGAGATCGGCGCGGAGTTCGAGCGCTTCCTGGCCGACCAGGACCGCAAGCGCGACTGACCGCTCCCCTCGCGGGTCAGGCCGCGGCGCGGTGCCGCGTGACGCTCAGGGCCAGGGCTCCGAGGACCCCGACGACGGCGAACATGTAGAAGCCCCACGGGTAGGCGATCCCGGCCGTGACCAGCGCTCCGGTGATCACCGGGCCGACGATGGCCCCGGTGCGCCCGGCCCCGGCCGACCAGCCCAGCGCCGTCGCCCGCACCTGCGGCGGGTAGTGGGCGCTGGTGAACGCGTAGACCAGCACCTGCGCGCTGAAGACGAAGCAGCCGGTGGCGAAGCACATCGCGTAGAGGCCGACCGTGGGCAGCTCGACCGAGAGCAGGGCGAGGAACAGCGCGCCGGCGGCGAACCAGGCCATGCCGGCGAGCCGGGCGCCGATCCGGTCGGCCACGGCACCGGCGACCAGCAGGCCGACGACGGCGCCCACGTTCAGCACGAGCAGGAAGGCCAGCGAGTCGCCGAGGTCGTAGCCGGCCTCGCGCATGATCGTGGGCAGCCAGTTGTTCAGGCCGTAGACCAGCAGCAGGCCCATGAACGAGGTGACGCCGACGGCCACGGTGTTGCGCAGGTAGCCGTCGCTGAACAGGGTGCGCAGCGTCGCGGCGGCGCCGCCGGCGCGGGTCTCGCCCGCCTTCGGGGCGACGGGTGCCGCGGGCTGCTCCAGCTCCAGGCCGTAGCGGGCGGCCACCACCTCGGCCTCCTCCCGACGGCCGTGCGCCACGAGGAAGGCGGCGGACTCGGGCAGCTTGGCGATCATGACCGGGACCAGGACCAGCGCCGGCAGCGCGCCGATCACGAACATCCACTGCCAGCCCAGCTCGGGGATGACCACGATCGCCAGGGCCGCCGTGGCGACGGCGCCCACGTGGTAGCCGGTCATCATCGTGGTGGTCGCGCGACCGCTGCGGCCGGCGCGGGAGAACTCGTTCACCATCGCGATCGCCGTCGGCAGGGCGCCGCCGAGACCGAGGCCGGCGAGGAAGCGCAGGACGCCGAACACCGTGGCGTTCGGCGCGAAGGCGCACAGCAGGGTGAAGAGGGAGAACGACACCACCGCGCCGATCAGGGCCTTGCGGCGGCCGACCAAGTCGGTGAGCGTGCCGATCGTCAGGGCGCCGATCATCATCCCGACGAGGCCGACGGTGATGACGGCGGTCGCGCCGCTGCCGCTGAGGCCCCAGACCTCCGGCGTCCGCAGGGTCGGCACGACGGTGCCCACGACGACGAGGTCGAACCCGTCCAGCAGGACGGCGATCCAGCAGAGCGGGGCCACCCAGCCCGCTGCGCGGGCGGTGGTGCCGCCGGTGGCGGTGGAGGTGGAGCTCACGTCGGTCCCACGAGGTCGGCGATCAGGTGCCCCAGAACGCTAGGACGCCCGCACTCCCCCGGCCACATCGCGCCTCCGCTGGGCGGAACGACGACGGGCCGCGACCGGCAGATCCCGGTCGCGGCCCGCCGTGCGGTGCTGGCTGGTGTCAGCTGACGGTGACGTGCTCGTTGGGCACGCAGTGCGTCATGTCCTTGCCGGTGACGTCGCGCGGGCCGTTCTTGCCGAGGTTGGCCGCCCGGGCCAGCTCGTCGTCGTCCAGCGTCTGCGTCTGCAGCGGCTCCAGGCCACGCACGTCGTCCGCGGTGATGCCCAGGGCGTCGCCGACGCGCTGGCCCCACTCGTCGTCGCACATGAAGAAGTGCCACACCATCCGCTCCTGGATGTCGCGGCGGCACTGCTCCAGGGCACCGACGAGGTTGGCGACCAGCTCGTCCTTCTCCCACTGCTCGGAGAGCTGGTAGCGCTCGCCGGCCTGCTGGTAGTCGTTCGTGCGCGGGATCCGCTTGCGGGTGACCCGGCCGGTGATGACCGGCCCCTGCTCGTCGTGGCTCGGGTACTGCGCCTCGCGCAGACCGCCGAGGACCGACGGCTCGTAGTTCACGTGGGGGTTGGTGCCCTCGGCGCGGTCGACGCCGTAGGCCATCTGGCCGTCGCGCTGGTTCGTGGCGACCTTGGCCTTCGGCTGGTTCACCGGCAGCTGCAGGTAGTTCGGGCCGACCCGGTAGCGCTGGGTGTCGGAGTAGGAGAACGTCCGGCCGACCAGCATCTTGTCGTCGGAGAAGTCCAGGCCGTCGACCAGCACACCGGTGCCGAACGCGATCTGCTCGTTCTCGGTGAAGTTGTCCACCGGCATGCGGTTGAGGGTCATCGTGCCGACCTTGCGGACCGGGAAGAGCTCCTGCGGCCAGGTCTTGGTGTCGTCGAGCGGGTCGAAGTCGAGCTCGGGGTGCTCGTCGTCGCTCATGATCTGGACGTAGAGGTCCCACTGCGGGAAGTCGCCCGCAGCGATCGAGTCGTGCAGGTCCTTGGTGTGGGTGCCCAGGCTCTTGGCCTGCGCGGCGGCGGCGTCGGCGGCGCCCCAGGACTTCACGCCGTCCTTCGGGTACCAGTGGTACTTGACCAGGACGGTCTCGCCGGCGGCGTTGACCCACTTGTAGGTGTTCACGCCGAAGCCCTGCATGTTCCGGTAGTTGGCCGGGGTGCCGCGGGGGCTGAAGACCAGCGAGATCATGTGCATGGCCTCGGGGGTCTGGCTGAAGAAGTCGAACGCGCGCTCGGCGACGTTGGCCTCGAAGGTGACCGGGTCGGGCTTCTGCGAGTGGATGAAGTCGGGGAACTTGATGGCGTCCCGGATGAAGAAGACGCCCAGGTTGTTGCCGACGAGGTCCCAGTTGCCGTCCTCGGTGTAGAACTTCACCGCGAAACCGCGGGGGTCGCGCGCGGACTCGGAGGAGTCGCGGCCACCGGCCACGGTGGAGAAGCGCAGGGCGACGTCGGTGCGCTTGCCCTTCTCCTGGAACAGCTTGGCGCGGGTGTACTTCGCGATCGGCTCGTCGCCGACGGTGCCGTCGGCCTCGAAGAAGCCGAACGCGGTGATGCCGCGGGCGTGCACCACGCGCTCCGGGATGCGCTCCCGGTCGAAGTGGCTGATCTTCTCGAGGAACTGGTAGTTCTCCAGGGTCGCGGGGCCACGGGCGCCCACCGTCCGCTGGTTCTGGTTGTCGTAGACCGGGTGGCCCTGACGGTTGGTCAGGACGGGGCGGTCGGCCTCGCTCGGGGCCGGGCCCTGCGATGCGACGTCGGTCATGCGGGTGTTCCTCCTCGGATCGGGTGCTCTTCGATCTGCACCGGCTCTGCTGCTGCCCTCGCTCGGCAGTCGCGACACGAGCCCCAGAGCACGACCTCGGCCTCGTCGACGACGGAGCCGGCCGCGCTGGTCCAGCCAACCCCCTTTTCTTGACCGAGTCAAAAGAAGGGGGCTGGATGTGGCGCGACTCCCACGGGCCTCAGGCGAAGACGATGGTGCGCGGCCCCTCGACGATGACCCGGTCCTCGACGTGCCAGGTGACCGCCTGGGCGAGCACCTGGCGCTCGACGTAGCGGCCCACCCGGCGCATGTCCTCCACGGTCGCGCGGTGGTCCACCCGGGCCACCTCCTGCTCGATGATCGGCCCGGCGTCGAGCTCCGCGGTCACGTAGTGCGCGGTGGCCCCGATGAGCTTTACGCCGCGGTCGTGCGCCGCCCGGTACGGGTTGGCGCCGACGAACGCCGGCAGGAAGCTGTGGTGGATGTTGATCAGCCGCTCCGGGAACCGGGCGCAGAACTCCGGCGAGACGATCTGCATGTACCGCGCGAGCACCACGAGGTCGACGTCGCCGACGAGCTCGAGCGCGCGGGCCTCGGCGTCGGCCTTGGTCTCCGGCGTCACCGGTACGTGGTGGAACGGGATGCCCGCGGCCGTGGCCACCGGCTCGAGGTCGGGGTGGTTGGAGACGACGGCGACGATGTCGGCCTGGAGGTCACCGGCGTTGACCCGGTAGATCAGCTCCTGCAGCACGTGGTCGGTGAGGCTGACGAAGACCGCGACCCGCGGGCGGTGCGTGGCCTCGACCAGCCGCCAGGTGAGCTGCCACTCCCCCGCCAGCTCGCCCAGGCGCTTCTCCAGCTCCGCGCGACGGCCGGCCAGATCGGCGAGGACGAACTCCAGCCGCAGCGTGAACGTGCCGCCGCTGGGGTCCGAGGAGTGCTGCTGCGAGTCGGTGATGTTGGCGCCGACCTCCGCCATCAGCCCGCTGATCGCCGCGACGATCCCGGGACGGTCGGGGCAGCGGACGACCAGCCGCCCGGCGTCGGTCGGCTGGAGGTCCTGCGAAGAAGCCATGATCAGGATGCTTCCAGACCTGCATCAGAACGGTGGCGGTGAGTCGTCCCCGGCCGGCGGCACCGGCGCCGGCAGCGCCAGCTGCCGTCGACGCAGGCCCGGTGGTCGCGTCGTGCGGGTGATGCCCGACGGTGTGGTCACCGAGAGGGTGCCGTCGGGGGCGAGCACGAACCGCCATCCCCGGGCGAAGGTCTTGAGCCGGTGGTGGGTGCGGCACAGGCAGCACAGGTTGTCGCAGCTGGTGCGGCCGCCGCAGTCGTAGGGCACCACGTGGTCGAGGTCGGTGCGACCGGCGGCGCGAGAGCACCCGGGATGGCGGCAGGTCCGGTCCCGCAGCCGGAGGAACCGCTCCTGGGCGGCGGACCGGTCGTAGCCGGCCCGATCTGCCGGCCGCCCCAGCAGCGGGCAGCCGCACGCCGCCTCCCGACCGTGGACCGGGCAGCCACGGGCGGCCAGCCGGGCCAGCTCGGCCGGCGTCGAGGTGGCCAGCAGCCTGCCGTGCTCGTCGGTGATCGCCACCGCGAGGCTGCCGCCCGGCGGCGCCTGCACCCCGAGTGCCCCGATCTCGGCCATCAGCTCCCGCAGATGCGCGGCGGTGATCGGACATCCGTCCACGCTCGGCCCGTCGCCGGCGCCGAGGTCCTCGCGGGTGGCCGGGACCGGTCCCCGGTCGCGCAGTGCCGCGAGCGGGGCGAGCACCGTGACGTGGCCGGTGAAGCGCGAGCCGGCGCCCCCCTGCGGCTCCAGCACCAGGGCCGCGTGCGCCTCGGCACGCAGCACCCCGATCGGCCGGTCGTCGCCGGCGGTCCGGGCCAGCTGGGCAGCCTGGTCGATCACGGACCACATCGCAGCCGTCACCGCCGACGGCAGCTCGCTGGCCAGCACCGACATCCCGTCGGCGGTCGGGTACGCCCGCACCCCGGCGCGACGCTCGGCCTCCTGGCGCCGCTTCTCGGCGAACTCCTCGTCGGCGGCGATCGCGGCAGCCACCAGACGCCGGCGCAACTGACCGGCTGACAGCCCTGCCGCATAAGGCAGCAGTGCTGGCACCACCGCGGCCACGACGTCGTCGGAGGCGGACCCCAGCACGTCGGCGAAGACCCGGGCCCGGTACCAGTCGAGGACGCCGTCGCTGCACGCCTGCCAGACCGCCGGCATCCGGCCCAGCACCTGGTACGCGTCGGCGAGCACGCCGGCGGCGAAGGCCCGGGAGCAGTTCAGCGGGGCCGCGAGCTCGTCGGGGAGGAACTCCGACGTACCCGGCACCGGCGAGCCGCCTCCCCGCCGGCGGGCGCCCGGATGACCGGGCGGCGGGTCGTCGGTGTCGGGCCGCATGGCGGCCAGCGCCATGACCAGCTCCGCCTCGTAGGCGGCTTCCATGGCCTTGCGCGCCTGCACCCGTTCCAGCTCCGTGGCGATGTCGGAGGCCGACAACAGGTCCACCGGCAGGCGGCCGACCGACGGTGACTGCTCCAGGAGCCAGCCCAGCAGCGCACCCTCCACGAGGGAGCGTTCCGCACCGGCCGTCGACATGACCCGAACATACGTTCGGGGTACGACAGTTCCTCGACTTTCAGGCCCGCGGCAGCGGAGCACGGCGGGCACCCGCGACGTCGAACAGGTCGCCGTACTCCTCCACCCGGGCCAGCACCTGGTCGGTGGTGAACCGCAGCTCCGCCGGGTCCAGCGAGCCGTCCCGCACCGCGTCGACCTCGTCCCAGCCGATCGGCGTCGACACCGTCGCCCCCGCGCGCGCCCGCAGCGAGTACGGCGCCACCGTCGTCTTCGCGGTGTTGTTCTGGCTCCAGTCGACGAGCACCTTGCCCGGGCGCAGCACCTTCTCCATCCGCCAGACGACGTCGTCCGGCGTCTCGGCCGAGAGCTCCTGCGCCAGCTGCTTCGCGTACCGGCTCGGGTGCTCCCGGTCGGCCACCTCGATCGGCGCGTACACCTGCATCCCCTTGGAGCCCGAGGTCTTGACCACCGGGTCCAGGCCGTCGGCCTCCAGTCGCTCGCCCAGCCGCTCGGCGAGCCGGCAGCACTCGAGGATGCCGGTCTCCGGACCCGGGTCGAGATCGAGCACCAGCAGGTCGGGCAGCTGCGGCACGCCGTCGTCGTCGACCTGCCACTGCGGGACGTGCACCTCCAGCGCCGCGAGGTTCGCCGCCCACGCGAGGTCCGGCACGTCCTCCAGCACGACCATGTCCAGCGTCTCCCGGCCCCGTGAGCTGCCCGGGCTCGGGATCGTCACCCGGCGCACCCACTCGGGCGCGTGCCGGGCGCTGTTCTTCTCGTAGAACGCCTGACCCTCGACGCCGTCGGGCCAGCGGGTGAAGGTGACCGGCCGCCCCGCGACGTGCGGGAGCAGGACCGGGGCGATCCGCACGTAGTAGTCGATGACCTGCGCCTTGGTGAAGCCCACCTCGGGGAACAGCACCTTCTCCAGGTTCGAGACCCCGAGCTGCCGCCCGCCGATCTCCACCCGCTGCTTGGCGGGGCTCATGACTCCCGCACCACGTCGTCGGGCTCCAGGTCGTCCCGCACCCCGCGCCAGGACGGGTGCCGCAGCCGGTCGTCGGCCGTCCACACGGCGTAGGCCACCTCGCCGACCAGGTCGGGCTCGACCCAGTGCGCGTCGCGGGTGACCTCGCGCGGCAGCACGCCGTCGAAGGGGGACGACGTCCGGCGCACCAGCAGCCGCTGCAGGTCGCGGAGGGCCTGGTCGGTGAACCCGGTGCCCACGTGGCCGACGTAGACCAGCCGGCCCTCGTCGTCGGGCACCCCCACCAGGAGCGAACCGATGGTGCCGGAGCGCCGGCCCTGACCGGGCCGCCAGCCGCCCACGACGACGGACTGCGTGAAGAAGTTCTTGACCTTGCGCCAGTCGGGGCTGCGGGCACCCTCGCGGTAGGGGGAGTCCAGCCGCTTGGCGACGACGCCCTCCAGGCCGTTCTCCTCGCTGGCCGCCTGCACCTGCGCGCCGGAGCCCGGCCACCACGGGGTCAGCACCCAGCGGCCGCCCGCCGGGGCCAGCTCGTCGAGGAGCGCCCGCCGCTCGGCGTAGGGGCGGGTGCGCAGGTCGGCACCGTCGAGGGCGAGCAGGTCGAAGACCAGGTAGGTCACCGGCGCGGCAGCCGCCATCCGCGGCACCTCGGGCCCGGTGCGGTGCATCCGGTTCTGCAGCGCTCCGAAGTCCGGCCGGCCCGCAGCGTCCATCATCACGACCTCGCCGTCGATGACGGCGTCACGACCGGACAGCGCAGCCGGGAGCCGCGACACCTCCGGATAGCGGACGGTGATGTCGGTGCCCTTGCGGGAGGCCAGCGTCAGCCGCCCGTCCCGCACGCCGGCGAGCGCGCGGACGCCGTCCCACTTGAACTCGTAGCCCCATCCGCCGTCCTCGGCGGGCAGGGAGCCGGCGACCGCCAGCATCGGCAGCGGGAGGCCGGTCGGCTCGGGTGCCGGCACCTCAGGCGCTGCGGCGGGCCCGCTTGGCCGGCGGCTTGTCGCCGGCGGCCGCGGTCTTCTTCGCGGGGGCGGTCTTCTTGGCGGCGGCCTTCTTCGCCGGGGCCTTCTTCGCCGGCGCCTCGTCCTCGGCGGCGGCCTTCTTCGGCGCGGCCTTCTTGGTGGCGGCCGGCTTCTCCTCCGGCTCGTCGTCGGCCGCGCCGCCCCGGGCGCGCTCGACGCTGCGGCGCAGGGCGCTCATCAGGTCGACCACCGCGGCGCCGTCGTCCGGGGCCTCGGGGACCTGGGCCACCTCGCCACCGCTCTGCTTGGCCTCGAGCAGCGCCGTCATGGCCTCGCGGTACTCGTCGGTGAACTCCGACGGGTCGAACTCCGCCGTCATGGAGCCGATGAGCGCCTCGGCCATCTTCAGCTCCTGCGGGCGGACCGAGATGTCCTCGTCCAGGAACGCGAAGTCGGGCGTGCGGATCTCGTCGGGCCACCGCATCGTGTGCATCACGAGGATCCCGTCGCGCACCCGCAGGGCGGCCAGCGACTCCCGCTGGCGCAGCGCGATCTTGGTGATCGCCACCTGGCCGGCGTTCTCCAGCGCGTCGCGCAGCAGGACGTAGGGCCGGGCCGCGGGGCCGTCGGGCTCGAGGTAGTAGGTCTTCTCGAACATGATCGGGTCGATCTCGGACTGGTCGACGAACTCCAGGACCTCGATCTCCCGCCGGGTGGTCAGCGGCAGCTCGTCGAAGTCCTCGTCGGTGAGGATGACGACCTCGCCGCTGGGCAGCTCGTAGCCCTTGGCGATGTCGGCGTACTCAACCTCCTCGCCGTCGATCGAGCAGACCCGCTTGTACTTCACGCGGCCACCGTCGGCGGCGTGCACCTGGTGGAAGCGGATGTCCTTGTCCTCGGTGGCGGAGTACAGCTTCACACCGATGCTGACCAGCCCGAAGGACACGGCACCGCGCCAGATCGATCGCATGCCGTTCCTCCTCCGCACCCAGCCGTCCGGGCGCTCCAGGACCCGGGGACGGGTCAAGATCGCAGGATAGGTCCCGGGCGGTACCCGTGGCAGCCCGGACGACGCGCCGGCTCCCTCCTCCGGGCGACAGGCGGCACCGCTCAGGTCTCGACGCCCGCCTCGGGCTCGGTCGGCGCCAGCGCGCCGTTCTGGATCGCGTCGTAGACGAACTGCAGGACGTCGGAGCCCGCGACGGTGGTCATCGTGAGGGCGGCGAGCCGGGTGGCCCGGGGTGCGCTCACGTAGCCGAACACGAACGCCGTCCCCACCCACTGGGCCAGGCAGAACGGGCAGGTGAGCAGCTCGCCCACCGCGTGCTTCACCCCGCCGTGCTCGCGCACCTCCTCGGCGACCTCGGCGTGACCCGAGGGTCCCTCGAACTTCACGAACGGCGCCCGGACCGGTGCGGTCACCGGGTCCTTGGCGATCCGCCGGGCCAGCCGGAAGGTCGCGATGGTCAGCAGGGCGGCGTCGCCGAGCGGGATCCGCTCCGGCAGCTCGCGGCCCGAGGCGCGCACCGCGGCCGCCCCGCCGGCCACCAGGCCCACGTACACGCCCATGGCGCCGAGGTCGGCGCCCAGCGGGCGGGCCTCGCCCTGGGTGTACTCGCGCTTCTGGGTCCGTGCCCACCTGCGGAGGGGTGTCCCGACCCGCTGCTGCACCTGGTCTGCGATCGCCATGCCTCCCCCGCTACCCGCCGGAGGCACGCCCATGCCGCCGGGCCGGCGACGTGCGGCGGGGCACACCGGCGCATGCCCTCCCGGCACCCGGGTAGGGCGGAGGTCAGACGCCGGTCCACCGACCGGCTCCGGCGTCCGCGAGGACGCCACGACGGACACCGCGCAGAACGCGCAGAGACGGAGGCACCGCATGACGCAGCCCGAGGGCCAGACCGCGCGCGACGTCTTCCCCGAGGACGAGGGCATCCCGGAGACCGCCCAGGACGACTCGCCCACCATGCAGACCGCCGAGGACCCCCAGTTCGAGGCGCTCCCCGGCGAGCGGGCCGGGGCCAGCGCGGACTTCGGCACCACCGCCTTCGAGCAGTCCGAGGGCGAGTCGCTGAGCGGCCGCCTGGACCGCGAGGTCCCCGACGGCGCCCTCGACGTGCGCCCGGCCGAGGACCCGGACCGCGCCGACGCGCAGCTGGAGCAGGACACGTCCACGACGCCGGTCAGCGACTCCGGCACCAACCGCACCGCCGACGACGTCGAGGCCACCGCGGACCTGCCCGTCGGCGGCGAGGGCCCCGAGGAGCGCGCGGTGCACGTCACCGACGGCTGACCGACCGCCGGCTCCTCCCGCCGACCCGCTCCCCGAACACCCCCGAGGGTGTGTCCCGGGGGGCGGGTTGGCGTGCGCGCGGCAGGTTGTCTACGTTGGGTCAGCGGTTCAGCAGGTAGCCGCGCCGTGCCGGACGCTGGTCCGGCGCGTCACACGTTCGATCACCGGCGCACCGGGGGCCTCCTGGCCCCCAGCGCGCACAGCGGTAGATTGTCCGGGCGGCCCGCCGCCCGGTGCCGCCGAGAGGAGCCATTGTCCGTGACCACTTCCGACTTGCCTGCCGAGGGGCAGCCCGACGTGTCGAGCGAGGGCACCGAGGCACCCTTCGACGACGTGATCACGCTCTCGACCTCCACCGGTGAGGACGGCGCTGTCACGGTCACGGTCGTCGGCGAGGTGGACACCTTCACCGCCCCGGTGCTGCGTTCGACGCTGGACAGCCAGCTCGAGCAGTCGCCGCGCGAACTGGTGATCGACCTGTCGGGCGTCCAGTTCCTGGGTTCGGCCGGCCTGGCCGTGCTGGTGGAGACGCAGAAGTCCGCCCGCAGCCGCGAGGTGGCGCTGAGCCTGATCGCCACGACCCGAGCCGTGACCCGCCCGCTCGAGGTCACCGGCCTGATCGACCTCTTCACGATCGCCGACAGCCCCGCCCGCTGAGGAAGGACCACCCTTTCCCCCCGCGCCTCGCAGGCTCGGCGCGGGCCCCTGAAGGGTGGCCGTTCCAGCACGTCACGAAGGCCCCGCCGGTCATCCGGCGGGGCCTTCGTCGTCCGTTCAGGCCGACAGGAGCTGGCAGACCGCCTGCTCGAGCACCTTCTGGGTGTCCCGGTCGGCGTCGGCCTCGTCGGCCTCGCGCAGGGCGTGCGCCACCGTCTCGCCGTGCTCGTACCGGTCGACCACCCGCGGGTCCACGTAGCTCGCCTTGCAGACCGCGGGCGTGTTCCCCAGCTGCTCGCTCACCTGCTTGTACGCCGCGGTCACGACCTTCTTCCGGGCCGTCTTGGACGTCGGCGGCGGCGCCTCGGCCAGCGCTGCGGCCATCAGCACGGTCGCCGTCCAGGTGCGGAAGTCCTTGGCCGAGATCTCCGCGCCGCTGATCTCCTTGAGGTAGGCGTTGATCTCCGTGCTGGTGACGTCCCGCCACTCGCCGTCGTCGGTCTGGTAGGCCAGCAGGTCCTCCCCCGCGTCGGCCGGCCGCTCCAGCAGCTGCCGCACGACGGTGGCGGTCGGCCGGTCGGTGACCTCCACCTCCCGCTCGATGCCGCCCTTCGCGACGTAGGAGTAGAACGTCCGCTCGCCGCGCACCGACACGTGCGAGCGCTTGAGCGTCGCCAGCCCGAAGGTGCCGTTCTCCTCCTCGTACTGCTCGCTGCCCACCCGGAACGCCCCCAGGTCGAGCAGCCGGATGGCGGTCGCCAGGACCCGGTCGCGGTTGAGGCCGCGGGTGCGCAGCCCGGCCTTCACGGCGTCCCGCACGTCCGGGAGCTGGCGGGCGATCTCCAGCACCCGCTCGTGCTTCGCCGCGTCCCGCTTGATGCGCCACTGGTCGTGGTAGCGGTACTGGCGGCGGCCGGCGACGTCGAGCCCGGTGGCCTGGATGTGGCCGTTGGGCCAGGGGCAGATCCAGACGTCCTTCCAGGCCGGCGGGATCGCCAGTCCGCGGACGCGGTCGAGCGTGTCGTCGTCCTTGAGGAGCGCGCCGTCGGTGTCGTAGTAGGCGAAGCCGCGTCCGGCGCGCCGCCGCCGGAGGCCCGGGCCGTGCACGTCGCTCCGCCGCAGTCTCACGGGCGGTCCATGTGCACCGGAGGCGTTCCGCAAACGCCGGTCCCCCGTCGGCGCCGGGTCAGCGGAGGTCCACCAGCCCGGCGAGCCCGCTGATCTCCAGCACGTGCCGGGTCACCCCGCCCTCGGGCGCGTGCACGGCGAGGCGCCAGCCCTCGTCGCGGGCGATCCGGGCGACGGCCAGCACCACCCGCACCGCCGCGCTGCTGAACAGGGTCACGCCGGCGAGGTCGAGCTCCATGGGAGCGGCACCGCCGTGGCTGGCCTCCAGCATGCGGATCCGCAGCTGCTCGGCGCAGAGGGCGTCCACGGGGCCGCGCGCCCGGACCACCGGCCGCTCCCCCTCGCGGTCGACCACCACGTCGACGTTCTCGGCGGTGCGCGGCTGGTCCAGGTCCGCGTCCGGAGTCTGGCGCAACCGGAAGCTCAGGGTGACCGTCGTGCCGTGGTCCTCGACGAGGGTCACGCTGTCGACGAGCTGGCGCATGATCAGCAGGCCCCGGCCGCGGTCCCCGGGGTCGCGGTCCGGTGGGCGCCAGGTGCCCTCGTCGCGGATGGCGATGGTGAGCACACCGTCGATGTCGACCGCCGCCGTCACCGACATCGGACCGGGCTCGGTGCCCCGGTAGGCGTGCTCGGCGGCGTTGGCGCACGCCTCGCCGGCGGCGACCATGATCCCGACCCGGTCCTGCTCCCCGACGCCCAGCTCGGTCAGCCAGGCGCTGAGCCGCCGGCGGATCCCGGGAACCGCCTGGGGCACGGCGGTCAGGTCGAGCCGCAGCGTCTGCTGGGTGGCCGCCCGGCGGTGCACCACCAGGACGGCGACGTCGTCGAGCCAGCCGTGCGGGCGTCGCACCCCCTCCGCGATCTCGCGAGCCAGGCCTGCCGCGGCCTCGGCGTCCAGCTCGCCGGACCGTTCCAGCACCTCGCGGGACACCTCGCCGAGGCGGTCGAGGGCCTCGGCGGGGAGCCCGTCGTCGCCGGCGACGACGCCGTTGGAGAACAGCACCAGGGTGGCGCCGTGGGCCAGCACGTGCTCGTGCACCGGCGAGGGCGCCCCGGGCAGGCTGCCCAGCGGCGGCCGCGGCGTGACGGGCAGCCAGTCGATCTCCCCCGCAGGGCCCACGACCAGCGGAGCGGGGTGCCCGGCGGCGCTGTAGGCCAGCCGGCCGGTGTCGACGTCCAGGACGCCCTAGAAGACCGACGTGCCCTCGACGTCGTCCATGTCGGCGGCGAACGCGTCCAGGGTGGCGAGGACCGCGCCGGGGTGGTGCTCGCGGAGCAGCGTGGAGCGCAGCGCGCCGCGGAGCCGGCTCATCGCCCCGGCGGCGGCGACCCCGTGCCCGACGGCGTCGCCGACCACGAGGGCCAGCCGCCCCTTGCCGAGGGGCACCGCGTCGTACCAGTCCCCGCCGGCGGCCGCCGCCTCGGTGGCCCGGTGGTAGCTGCCCGACAGACGCAGGTCCGGCAGCATGGGCAGGGACGGCGGGAGCAGCGACCGCTGCGCCTGGTGCAGGTCGTCGCCGGCGTCCCCGACGACCGGTTCCAGCACCAGGATCGCCGCGGGCTCCCCGTCGACCGCGAGCGGCCGCGCGGTCGCGGCCGTCTCCGGCCCGTCCGCGCCCAGCGGCCCGATCACCGTCTCGGCGCGGCCGCTGCGCAGGGCCGCCTGGACCGCGTCGGTCACCGGTCGGCCGGCGACCTCCGGGAGGCCGTCGTGCCCTCCGGGCAGCTCGCGCGCCCGGGCGTTGCGCCACAGGGGTTCGGGAGAGTCGGCGCGCAGGAAGAAGATCGCCTGCGGCGCCGCCTCCAGGGCAGCGACGAGCACGGCGGAACCCTCGTCCCAGGGGCCGTCGGAAGCGGGTGGCAGACTGCCGGAACTGGCGCTCATCTCCGGCCAGGGAACAGCAGGGTGGGAGGCGCGGCAACCGCGCCCCGGGGCTTGTCGCCCCGTGGGGACGACCACGTTTCCCGAGACTGCTCCCGGGGGTAACCAGCCCCCTTGTGCAGTGACCCGGAGGACGGTCCGCCCCACCGGGGTCGGGCTCCCGGACAGGATGGACCGCCGCGGCTCGAAGGCCGAGCGCGCCGGGAACGAAGGAGCGGACGACGAATGGTCGACTCGAGGGGCCCCCTCGCGCAGGACGCGCGGCGCCCGGAACGGCTGGAGCTGCGCGTGCCCACCACCGCGACCCAGCTGCCCGCCGTCCGGGCGATGGCCGGTGACCTGGCGATGCGCATGGACTACGACCTGGACGCCGTCGAGGACCTGCGCCTCGCCGTCGACGAGGCCTGCGCGACGCTCAGCACCATCGTCGAGGGCGACGCCCCGCTGACCGTCGTCTTCGAGACCACGCGGGCCGGGCTGCACATCGACGCCTGGGTCCCCACCGCCGACGGCACCGAGGTGCCCACCGACGGCTTCGGCTGGGCGGTGCTGGCTGCGCTGGTCGACGCCGTCGAGGGCCGCCGGTCGACCCAGGCCGAGGTGCCCGCGGGCAACGGCGGCTCGGAGCCGGTCGCGATCATCTCCATGGACAAGTTCCTGCCCGGTCAGCAGCCGGCCGGGGTGGGCAGCGACCAGAACCTCTCGGTGGCCCGGTGACCCCCTCGGCAGCCCCCGACTCCGTCGAGGAGCCGCTGGACGCCCGGCCGGGCGAGGACGACGAGCCGGCGCCCCCGCCGGCCGTGAGCACGTCCGACGACGCCGCGGAGCCGGCGGCCGAGGTACCCGTCGTCGAGCCGGCCGTGGAGCCCGAGGCCGTCCCGATGTCGGAGAACCGGAAGCGGGCCGAGCGGACCGCACCGCTGTTCGCCGAGCTGGCGTCGCTCGACAAGGAGGACCCGCGCCGGGAGCGGCTGCGCGAAGTCCTGGTCGAGGAGCACCTGCCCCTCGTCCGGCACTTCGCCCGCCGGTTCAGCAACCGCGGCGAGCCCTTCGACGACCTGCTGCAGGTCGGCACGCTCGGGCTGATCGCCGCCATCGACCGGTTCGACCCGACCCGTGGCGTGGAGTTCCTCTCCTTCGCGGTGCCGACGATCACCGGTGAGATCAAGCGGCACTTCCGCGACCAGGGCTGGTCGGTGCGGGTCCCGCGCCGGCTGCAGGAGCTGCACCTGTCGCTGAACTCGGCCGTGGGCGAGCTGGCCCAGAAGAACGGCCGTGCCCCGACGCCCAGCGAGCTGGCCGAGCACCTGGGCATCCCGCGCGCGGAGGTGCTCGAGGGGCTCGCCGTGGCCAACGCCTACCGGAGCAGCTCGCTCGACGAGCGGCTCTCCGGCGAGGACGACTCCCCCACCCTGGCGGCGACGCTGGGCGAGGAGGACGCGGCGCTGGAGGGCGTGGAGTACCGCGAGTCCCTGCAGCCGCTGCTGGCCACCATCCCGGCCCGCGAGCGCCGCATCCTGATCCTGCGGTTCTTCGGCAACATGACCCAGTCGCAGATCGCCGCGGACATCGGCATCTCGCAGATGCACGTCTCCCGGCTGCTCAGCCAGACGCTGGCCAAGCTCCGCGAAGGTCTCCTCAAGGACTAGACACTTCGGGCCGGCACCCCTGGGGGTGCCGGCCCGTCGTGCGTCGGGGGTCAGCGAGGCGGCGCCTCGCCCTGGTCGGGCACGTCGAA
This sequence comes from Blastococcus sp. TBT05-19, assembly GCF_003319095.1. Taxonomy (GTDB): domain Bacteria; phylum Actinomycetota; class Actinomycetes; order Mycobacteriales; family Geodermatophilaceae; genus Blastococcus. Next base: position 458,330 of record NZ_QOHI01000004.1, read on the forward strand.
CTGCTCGCGGACGGCGGGGTCGGCGGCCGGGCCGCTGGCCCGCACGTCGGCGGTCACCTCCGACAGCGGCGGCGGCGTCGGCACCGCCGGAGCGCTGTCGGTGATGCTCGACAGCTCGATCTTCGCCTCGGGCTGGTCGGCCGCGCGGGGCAGCTGCGACTCGAACCAGCTGCTGGTGTCCAGCCCGGGCTTCGCGCCGCCGCCGCCGTCGCCGCCCTCGGAGGACGGCGCGACGTCCATCCACGACTTGCCCCCGGCGGCGCCGCCGAGGTTGGCCAGGCCGTCGAGCGCCTTGCTGAACTCGCTCGGGACGATCCACATCTTGTTGGCGTCGCCCTGCGCGATCTGCGGCAGCGTCTGCAGGTACTGGTAGGCCAGCAGCCCCTGGTCGGGCTTGCCGTCGTGGATGGCCTGGAAGACCGTCTCGATCGACTTGGCCTGGCCCTGCGCCTGCAGGTACAGCGCTGCCCGCTCACCCTCGGCGCGCAGGATCCGGCTCTGCCGCTCCGCCTCGGCCTCCAGGATGGCCGCCTGCTTGCGGCCCTCGGCGGAGAGGATGGCCGAGGCCTTCTCTCCTTCGGCGGACGTGATCGCCGCCTGGCGGTGCCCCTCGGCGGTGAGGATCACCGCGCGCTTGTCGCGGTCGGCGCGCATCTGCTTCTCCATCGAGTCCTGGATGGAGTGCGGCGGGTCGATCGCCTTGATCTCGACGCGGGCCACCCGCAGCCCCCACGGACCGGTCGTGCCGTCGAGGACCTCGCGGAGCTGGCTGTTGATGCCGTCGCGACCGGTGAGCGCACCCTCGAGGTTCAGCCCGCCCACGACGTTGCGCAGCGTGGTGGTGGTCAGCTGCTCCATGCCGGTGATGTAGTTCGCGATGCCGTAGACGGCCAGCCGCGGGTCGGTCACCTGGAAGTAGACGACGGTGTCGATGCCGACCTGCAGGTTGTCGGCGGTGATGACCGGCTGCGGCGGGAACGAGACGACCTGCTCACGCAGGTCGATCGTCGCCCGCACCCGGTCGACGAACGGCACCAGGATCGACAGCCCGGGCGACAGCGTCCGGCTGTACCGGCCCAGCCGCTCGATGACCTTCGCCTGGGCCTGCGGCACGATCGTCACGCTCTTGGCGAGCACGACGATGACGAGCAGGGCGATCACGAGCAGTGCGATGAGCGCCGGTTCCACGGCAGGCTCCCTTCATCGGGGGTCGGTGCAGATCCTGCCCGGTCCGGTCCGCCGGGTCAGCACCCCGGCGTGTTCTTCACTCCAGCGCGTCGCCGACGACGGCCGTCGCGCCGTCGACCTGGAGGATCCGCACGGTGTCGCCGACGGGGAAGGTCTCGCCGCTGGACTGGCTGCGGGCGGTCCACTCGTCGGCGCCGAGCGCGATGCGCCCGCCGGAGTGGTCGACGTCCCGGGTGACCCGCGCGGTCTTGCCGATGAGCGTCTCGATGCCGTCGAGCTGCAGCGGGGTCCGGTTCTCCAGGTGGCGCCTGGCCAGAGGGCGGACGCCGCCGAGCAGCAGTCCGGACACGACGACGAAGGCCAGCACCTGCAGCACCGCTCCCCCGCCGGCGAGGGCGACGACCAGACCGCCCAGTGCGCCACCGGCGAGCATGAGCAGCACGAGGTCGAGCGTGAGGACCTCGCCGACGGCGAGCGCGACGGCACCGATCAGCCAGATCACCCAGGCAGCCATGGCCGGAGTCTGGCAGACGGGTGGTCGTGATCTCATCTCCCGCGCCCCACCTGGGGGAACGCCGACGGCCGGCCCCAGGGCCCGGGAGGCGACCGTAGCCTCGCTGCCGTGCACGACTTCCCCGCCGGACGGCTCGCCCTGTGGACGACCGCCTGGCTGACCGGCCGCGTCTCCTTCGACGAGACCCTGGACGGCGTCGCCGGCGACCAGGCCCACCGGGTGAGCGGCCTGCCCGGCACCGAGGGCGCCGTCCCGCTCGGCGAGGCGCTGAGCGCACTGCGGGGGCTCGGCGAGCGACGTGTGCGCCTGGTGCTGCCGGCGCCGGGCGACGTGCGGGGGCTGCCCGCCGTGCCCGGGCTGGCACCGGCCGCGCTGGAGGTCGGTCAGGCCGCCGTCGGCGACCGGGTCGTCCTGGTGCCGGCACACCTGGGCAACGACGTCGTCGACTGGACGGCGTACGTCCTGGACGGGGTCGCGCCGCCCCCGCCGCCGGTCGAGGGCACGCTGCGGGCCGCCTCGGGCGCGTTGGACCTGGCGGTCACCGACTCCGCCCGCACGCTGGCCGAGCTGGGCCTCGCCCGCTGGCACCCCGAGGTGCCGACGCTGCTCGCCGGCCTCGCGCGGCCCCTGCCCGGCACGGGTGTGCCGCACGACCACGACCCGCTGGCGCTGTCGATCCTCGGCCGCGCCCTCCGGCTGGCCGCCGTCCTGGACCTGGCGGCCACCGACGCACCCGGTGCCGCGGTCAACCACGCCCAGGCCGCCCGCCGCGACGCCGCGCTCCGGCCGTTGTCCACCGCGGTCCGGGAGGCGGTGACGGCGGCCTACAACGCCGTCCCCCGCTGACCCCGGTCATGCATGACCATGCATGACCGTGCATACTTGTGCTCGTGTCCAAGGTGCTCACGTCCCTCCCCGTCGGCGAACGCGTCGGCATCGCTTTCTCCGGTGGTCTCGACACGTCGGTCGCGGTCGCGTGGATGCGCGACAAGGGGGCGGTCCCCTGCACCTACACCGCGGACATCGGCCAGTACGACGAGCCCGACATCGACTCGGTCCCCGGCCGCGCCTCCGCGTACGGCGCCGAGCTCGCCCGTCTGGTCGACTGCCGGGCGGCGCTGGTCGAGGAGGGCCTGGCCGCGCTGACCTGCGGCGCCTTCCACATCCGCTCCGGCGGGCGCAGCTACTTCAACACCACGCCGCTGGGTCGCGCCGTCACCGGCACGCTGCTGGTGCGCGCGATGCTCGAGGACGACGTCCAGATCTGGGGCGACGGCTCCACCTACAAGGGCAACGACATCGAGCGGTTCTACCGCTACGGCCTGCTGGCCAACCCGGCGCTGCGGATCTACAAGCCCTGGCTGGACGCCGACTTCGTCACCGAGCTCGGCGGCCGCAAGGAGATGTCGGAGTGGCTGGTGGCCCACGGGCTGCCCTACCGGGACAGCGCCGAGAAGGCCTACTCCACCGACGCCAACATCTGGGGCGCCACGCACGAGGCCAAGACCCTCGAGCACCTGGACACCGGCATCGAGACCGTCGACCCGATCATGGGCGTGAAGTTCTGGGATCCCTCGGTCGAGATCGCCACCGAGGACGTGACGATCGGCTTCGCGCAGGGCCGGCCGGTCACCATCGACGGCAAGGAGTTCGCCTCCGCCGTCGACCTGGTGAGCGAGGCCAACGCCATCGGCGGCCGGCACGGGCTGGGCATGTCCGACCAGATCGAGAACCGGATCATCGAGGCCAAGAGCCGCGGCATCTACGAGGCCCCGGGGATGGCGCTGCTGCACATCGCCTACGAGCGGCTGGTCAACGCGATCCACAACGAGGACACCCTCGCCACCTACCACTCCGAGGGTCGCCGGCTGGGCCGGCTCATGTACGAGGGCCGCTGGCTGGACCCCCAGGCGCTCATGCTGAGGGAGTCGCTGCAGCGCTGGGTCGGCATGGCGGTCACCGGCGAGGTGACGCTGCGGCTGCGCCGCGGCGAGGACTACTCGCTGCTCGACACCACCGGCCCGTCGTTCAGCTACCACCCCGACAAGCTGTCGATGGAGCGGACGTCGGACTCGGCGTTCGGTCCGGTCGACCGGATCGGCCAGCTGACGATGCGCAACCTCGACATCGCCGACTCGCGGGCCCGGCTGGAGCAGTACGCGCGGATCGGCATGGTCGGCGGATCGGTCACCCACGCGGCGATCGGTGCGGCCCAGGCGGCCTCGACCGGTCTGATCGACGCCTCCGTGCAGGGCGGCGCGGAGACCATCGCCTCGCGCGGTGAGGTCTCCGAGCACGACGAGCTCCTCGACCGCGCCGCGATGGAGGCCGGCACCGACTGACGGGGCGACGGATCGGCCCACCACGGGGCCGGGCGGGGCTAGCGTTCCGCCATGACCGGGCCGATGACGATGAACCGGGTGATCCACGCCGCCGTGCGTCGGGACCTGCTCCGCCTCTCGACGGCGCTCAGCGACTGGCAGGACGGCGACTGCGCCCGCGGGGTGGAGCTCGAGCGCGCGTTCGCCAACCTGCACGCCGAGCTGCACCACCACCACGAGGGCGAGGACACCCACATCTGGCCGATGCTCGCCTCGGTCGGCGTCGACCCGCTGCTGCTCGCCGAGATGGAGTCCGAGCACGCGGCGATGGCCGAGGCGCTGGCCGCGACGTCCACCGCGCTCGGCACGCTGGCCGGCACCGGATCGGCCGCGGACGCCGCCGCGGCGCGGGCCAGCGTCGGCCGAACCCGCCAGGTGGTCGAGCGGCACCTCCGGCACGAGGAGGAGGAGCTCGAACCGCAGCTGGCGCCGCACCACGGCTCACCCGAGTGGAAGGCCGTGGAGAAGAATCTGCGCAGCCGCTCACCGGGCGACGCCGGGCGCTTCTTCGCCTGGCTGACCGACGGCATCCCGCGCCGGGAGCTCACCTTCCTGCGGTCCGCCGTCCCGCCGCCGGTGATCTTCGTGCTCGCCCGCGTGCTGGGCCGGCGCTACACGCGCGACATCGCGCCCCTCTGGGGGGCGTCCACCTCGCGGCGCTGACCGGGGTCAGGCGGCGGGGCGGGGCGGGCGCGGCGGGGTGAAGCAGCAGGACGCCGGGCAGTTGGTGCCCAGCCGCGGCTCTCCCCCGGCGCGGCGCTCGGTGAGCAGCCCGACCAGCGACCGGACGAACTCCGGGTGCGTGCCGGCCGTCGCGGCCCGGGCGAACGCCAGGCCGAGCTCCTCCGCCGTCTCCTTCGCCTCGTTGTCGAGGTCCCAGATGACCTCGAGGTGGTCGCTGACGAAGCCCACCGGGAAGAGGACGACGGCCTTCTCCCCGGCCTCGGCCAGCGCCTTGAGGTGGCAGTTGACGTCGGGCTCCAGCCACGGCACCGACGGCGGCCCGGAGCGGCTCTGCCACACCAGGTCGAACTCACGCCCCGGGGCGGCCAGCGCGACGACCTGCCGGGCGGTCTCGGTCAGCTCGGCCTCGTAGGCGTGCCCCTGCGGACCGGCGACGGCGGCCATCGTGTCCGGGATGCTGTGCGCGGTCGCCACGAGACGGGCACCGTCGCGCACGTCCTCGGGGAGCTCGGCCAGCGCGGCGGCGAGCGCGTCGGCGTTGGCCCGCACGAAGCCGTCGGCGTCGAAGTAGTGCGGCAGCTTCTCGGCCGTCGGGCCGCCGGGGGTGTCCGGGCTCCCGGTCATCGCGGCGCGGGCCCGGGCGATGTCCTCGTGGTACTGCCGGCAGCCGGAGAACGAGGCGTACGCCGACGTCGCCAGGACGTAGGCGTGCTGGATGCCGTCGTCGGCCATCTGCTGCCAGACGTCCTCCACGTAGGGCGCCCAGTTGCGGTTGCCCCAGTAGACCGGCAGGTCGACGCCGGCCGCCTTCAGCTCGCCCTCGAGCGCGGCGAGCAGCGCCTTGTTCTGGTCGTTGATCGGGCTCACGCCGTCGAAGTGGTGGTAGTGCTCGGCCACCTCCTCCAGCCGCTCGCGCGGGATGCCGCGGCCTCGGGTGACGTTCTCCAGGAACGGCATGACGTCGTCGTGGCCCTCGGGGCCACCGAACGACAGCAGCAGCAGCGCCTCGCGGCGGCCCGCGGGAGCCGGGGCGGACGACGGCTCGGCACCGCCGTTGTTGCGGACGGCGAGCGAGGGGTCCTGGTCGGGTCGCTGATCGGCAGGGGTGATGTCGACGATGGCGCGGGGCACGTGTGTTCTTCCTGTTGCTGGGTGGCGCTGGATGCACTCACACGCCGACGGCGTGGCTCTATGACCCTTCACACGCCTACGGCGTGGAAGCCCCCGTCGACGTGGACGATCTCGCCGGTGGTGGCCGGGAACCAGTCTGACAAGAGGGCGACGACGGCCTTGCCCGCGGGCTCGGTGTCGGTGACCGACCAGCCGAGCGGGGCGCGACCCTCCCACGCCTCCTCGAACTGCTTGCTGCCGGGGATCGACTTCATGGCCATGCTGCGGAGCGGGCCCGCGGCGACGATGTTGGAGCGCACGCCCTCGGGGCCGAGCTCGCGGGCCACGTAGCGGGAGGTCGACTCCAGCGCCGCCTTCGCCGCGCCCATCCAGCCGTACACCGGCCAGGCGACCGTGGCGTCGAAGGTCAGGCCGACGACCGAGGAGGGGTTGGCGAGCAGCGGGCGGCAGGCCTGGGTCAGCGAGGCGTAGGACCAGGCCGACACCTGGAACGCCGTCGCCGCGTGCTCCCAGGCGACCTCGGGGAACCCCTCCCCCATCGCCTCCTGCGGGGCGAAGCCGATCGAGTGGACGACGCCGTCGAGCGAGTCGAAGCCCTGCTCGCGCAGCCGGTCGGCCAGCGCCGACAGGTGCTCGGTGTTCGTGACGTCGAGCTCGACGACCGGCGCCTCCTGCGGCAGCCGCTTGGCGATCCGCTGGCACAGCGACAGCGCGCGGCCGAAGTTCGACAGGACGACGGTGGCGCCCTGCTCCTGCGCCAGCCGGGCGGTGGCGAAGGCGATCGACGCCTCGGTCAGCACCCCCGTGACCAGGATCTTCTTGCCCTCGAGGATGCCCATCAGTGCCCCATTCCCAGTCCGCCGTCGACCGGGACGACCGCCCCGGTGATGTAGCCCGCCGCGTCGCCGGCCAGGAAGCGCACGACGCCGGCGATCTCGTCGGCGTCGGCGTACCGGCCCAGCGGCACCTGCCCGAGGATCTCCTTCTGCCGGGCCTCGGGCAGCTCCGCGGTCATGTCCGTGGTCACGAAGCCGGGCGCCACCACGTTCGCGGTGATGTTCCGGCTGCCGAGCTCGCGGGCGATCGAGCGGGCGAGGCCGACCAGCCCCGACTTCGACGCCGCGTAGTTGGTCTGGCCGGCCGAGCCGAGCAGGCCCACGACCGACGACACGAAGATCATCCGCCCGGCCCGGGCGCGCACCATCTTCGGCGTCGCGCGCTTGGCGACCCGGTAGGCGGCGGTGAGGTTGGCGTCGAGGACGTCGGTGAAGTCGTCCTCCTTCATCCGCATCAGCAGCCCGTCCCGGGTGATGCCGGCGTTGCTCACGAGCACCTCGACCGGGCCCTGGTGCGCCTCGACCTCGCTGAACGCGCGGTCGACGTCCTCGCTGCTGGTGACGTCGCACTGCACGCCGAACAGCCCGTCGGGTGCCCCGCTGCCGCGGTGGGTGACGGTGACGGCGTCGCCCTGCTCGGCGAACGAGCGGGCGATGGCCAGCCCGATCCCCCGGTTCCCGCCGGTCACCAGCACCGATCTGCTCACGTGCCACTCCCCTGCCGCCGCCCGATTCCTCCCGAACCTAGCCCCTGGGCGCGGGTCCCACCGGCTACCGGCGAGTACGTGATCACCGCCTCACGCGGGAGGCCAGCGGCGCCTACATGGAGACGTGGACGTAGAGCCTGGCGTGGGCGTCGCCGCGGGAGAGGTCACGCAGCTCGCGGAGCATCCCCAGCAGGTCGGCCGGGTCCACGTGCTCGAGCTCCTCGGTGCGGCTCCACGCCTGGGCCGCTCCGGTGAGCCGGGCGTCGTCGGCGGACCCGACGGCCTCCCGCAGCGCATCGCTCACCGTCATGACCATCACGTCGCCGGTCGGTGTCGAGGCCACGTCGGCGCCGTGCCGCGGGTCCTCCAGCACGGTGTCGTAGTCGACGCCGGTCAGCAGCTCGGTGAGCGTCCCGAGAGCGACCACGGGGTCGGCCACCCGGCTGGCGAAGGCCGGGTAGCCGGGGCCGAGCTCCGTGACGATCGGCTCCTTGCGGAAGAAGCCGGTCCTGCGGTGGCCGGTGACCTCCGGCCACCCGAGCGGACCGCCCGGACGGTTCAGCGCCTCGGCGGCAGCCGCGTCGTCGTCGGCGCGGAAGAAGACGTAGTCGACACCCACGCGAGCGATCGTGGCAGGACGCGCCAGTCCCGGCCCACGCCCCCTGTCAGAGGAGGCGACCGCAGGTGGGCCAGGCCCGCGGCCCCTGCTTGGCCAGCACCTTCTCCGCGGTGGCGATCTGCTCCTCCTTCGTGGCCAGGTCGGCACGCGGGGCGTAGGACTCCCCGCCGAACGACGACCAGGTGGTCGGGCTGAACTGCAGCCCGCCGTAGTAGCCGTTGCCGGTGTTGATGCTCCAGTTGCCGCCGGACTCGCACTCGGCGACGGCGTCCCAGTCGTTGCCCGCCGTGGGCACGGGCACGGGCACCGGCACCGGCACCGGGGAGCCGCCCGACGGGGCGGGCCGCGGCACCACCGGCGGCGGGGCGACGGGCGGCGGCGCGACCGGGGGCGCTGCCGCGCGCTGGGCCTGGAGGGTGACCAGCGTCGCCCGGGCCTGGTCCAGCTGCGCCTGCAACGCGCCCTGCTGGGCCTGCAGCGCGGCCACCTGCTCGCCCGCGCGGGTGCGGACCGCCTCTGCCGACGTCACCGCTGCCTGCGCGGCCTCCCGCGAGCGACCCGCCTCGGCGACGGCGGCCTGCACGGCGGTCTCGGTCTGCACGGCGCGCTCGCGGGCCACCGAGACCGTGGACAGCACCTCGGTCCGTCCGGCACCGACGACGTCGAGGAGAGCCGCCCGCTCGACCGCCTGCGCCGGGCTGCCCGAGGTGATCAGGCTGGTGAGGACCGGCGAGGTGGTGCCGGACATGTAGCTCATCCGCGCGAAGGAGGCGACGGCGTCCTGCGCGGCGGTCAGCTCGGCCTGGGCCCGCTCGGCCGCGACCCGGGCGGCCAGGGCCTCGGCGTCGGCCCGGTCGTAGGCCTGCTGCTGGGCATCGAGCTCGGCGCGGGCGCGGGCGGCCTCGGCGTTCGCCCGGTCGACGGCGGCCTGCGCGGCGCCCTGCTGGGCGAGCAGCTGCCCCACCTCGGCGACCGCGGCCCGGGCCGCCTGTTCCGCAGCGGTCACCTCGGCGTCGGACGGCGCTGCCGAGGCGGCTCCCTGGACGGTCGCCAGGCCGAGGGCCGCCGCGACGAGGACCCCGCCGCACCGGCCTGCCCAGCGACTGCGCCCGACCGGCACCGATCCCAGCGGAACGCGCACAGGGTCTCCTCGTCGTCGTCCGATCACCCGTCCCGACCAGGGTGCCCAGGGCCGGTGGGGTCGACGCCCCGACACGCGAGGCGGCCGCCCCGCGGCGCCGGATCGTTACGAGTGGTCCCGGCGGCGCCGCAGCCAGCCGCCGCCGTACAAGGCCCAGAGCACGAGCAGCGGCTGGAAGAACAGCCGCACCAGGCGCTTGGTGTCGGTGTCCAGACCGAAGGCGTCGGTGCCCTCGACGTACTGCGCGATGTTGCCCGGGAAGATCACCACGAAGAACGCCGCCAGCAGGCCGCCGACGAGGCGCTTCCGCCGCGGCAGCGCGAGGAACGCCGCGCCGAGCGCGATCTCGGCGACGCCGGAGCCCAGCACCGTGAGGTCCTCGTCCAGCGGGAACCACGAGGGCACCTGCGCCTGGAACTCCTGGCGCTGGACCGTCAGGTGCAGGACGCCGGCCCCCACCATGGCCGCGCCGAGCACGAGTCGTGCCGCGGTGCGGGCGGCCGTGGCCACGGTCAGCTCCTCCGGGCCCGGGAGGCCTCGGCGAGCTCGGCGAGCATCGCCTCGGTCGTCGGCAGGTCGACGCAGGCGTCGGTGACGCTGCGGCCGTACTCCAGCGACCCGGGGTCCTTCTGGTCGAGGTCCTGCCGGCCCGCCACCAGGTTGCTCTCCACCATCACGCCGCGGATGGCGCTCTGGCCGCCGGCGATCTGCCCGGCGAGGTCGTGGACGACCTCGATCTGGCGCAGGTGGTTCTTCTGGCTGTTGCCGTGCGAGGCGTCGACGACCACGACCTGCGGGAGCCCGCGCTCGGCGAGCCGCTGCCGCAGGTCCGCGATGTGCTCGGCGGAGTAGTTGGGGCCGTCCTTCGCGCCGCGCAGGATGACGTGGCCGGTGTCGTTGCCCGTCGTCGACAGCTGGGCGGAGATGCCGTGGGCGTCGACCCCGAGGAACTCGTGCGGCGAGCGCGCCGTGACCACGGCCTGGATGGCGGTGTCCACGCTGCCCTCCGGCGAGTTCTTGAACCCGACGACCGAGGAGAAGCCCGACACCCGCTCGCGGGCGGTCTGGTCGGTGACGTTGCGAGCGCCGACGCCGTTGTAGGTGACCAGCCCGTTGACGTACTGCGGCGTGAGGGCGTTCAGCGGCTCGGCGGCCACCGGCACCCCGAGGTCGGTGATCGCGCACATGAGCATCCGCGTGGCGACCAGCCCGACGCTGATCCGGCTGGACCCGTCGAGGAACGGGTCGTAGGCGAACCCCTTCCAGTCCACCTCGGTGCGCGGCTTCTCGGTGTAGGTCCGCATGAGGATCTCGAGATCGGCGCCGTGCCGCTCGCGCATCCGCGCGATGAAGCCGGCGTACTCCAGCGCGGCGTCGGCGTCGTGGATCGAGCAGGGACCGGCGATGACGGCCAGGCGGTCGTCCGCACCGGTGACGATGCCGGTCATGGCCCGGCGGGCGGCCCGCGTCGTCGCCACGGAGGTCTGCGACAGCGGGACGACGGCGGCGACCGCGGCCGGGGTGACGACGACGCTCAGGCCGGTGATCCGGGCGTTGACCAGGTCGCCCAGATCCGCGGCGTCGTCCGGGGTGACACCCAGCTGCTGCGCGATGCCGGGCAGCAGCTCGGCGAGCGCGGCGTCGATCTGCCCGTTCACCCGGGTCTGGGCGTCCAGCAGCAGGTCGGCCACCCGGGTCGCGGCGTCCAGGATCGGCACGGTGTCCTCCTCCGTCATCACCCGCTCGTCACCGAGCCGGCGTCGTCCTCGGGGAACAGCGAAGCAGACGTCGGTCGGTGCCTCCCTAGGCTGGCCGGGTCAGCGCCCTACCGGATGGAGCCCCATGCCCGTCGTCTCCCGCCTCTCGACGACTCCCGTCAAGGGCACCGCTCTCCACTCGCCGTCGACCGTCGA
>NZ_QOHI01000020.1 GCF_003319095.1 Blastococcus sp. TBT05-19
TACCCCTGCCGTTGCGGCTTCGAGGGTGGGCGCGGTTGCGCCGGCGAGCGCCAGCGCCTGCTCGAGCGTGAGCGGGGGACTGGTCGAGGCCGGCTCGGATGATTGCGCGTGCGCGATCGACGCGCACGACGCCACGGCCAATAAGGCCGCAATAAAACGGGACATGGTGACGAACTCCTGACGAACCTGGATGGCCGCGCGGGAAGCTCCCGGCGGATGAGGCGCTCGTCAGGCTTGGGGAGGTCGCAGAGCTGGGTCTGATGGCACCCGTGCCATCGGGTCGTCGTTCCATGCTACAGGCGCCATGGGCAGCCCACTCACGGAGGCGACAGGACGAGCCTCGAACGGAACACCAATATGATGGCCGTGGCAGCCGCCATGATGGTGCGGGTAGGACTTGTCGGCATCGGCAGGCACCTGGTCCCCGTCGCCATCGCTATGTTCAAGCGAGCTGGCAGCGGCCGTATCAACGCATCTCACGCCTTCGGTCGCATGCGCGACCGATCCCAACCCCTGTCTCTTATACACATCTCCGAGCCCACG
>NZ_QOHI01000005.1 GCF_003319095.1 Blastococcus sp. TBT05-19
CCACGAGGAGTCGTCGGCGTGGGCGCCGTTCCCGGTCGCCGACCAGCGCTGGCTGGTCGAGGACACCGTGCAGGTCGCCGTGCAGGTGAACGGCAAGGTGCGCTCGCAGGTCACGGTGCCGGCCGGCTGGTGAACTTCGTCCTCGGCTAGGGCCGAAATGGCCATTGTGGCCCTAGCGGGGCCGAAAACCGGTTGCCGGGGGCGGTAGAACCAGAGGCGTGACCTCCTCGACCGCGACGCTCGCGGAGCTCGGCCCGGACGACGACCGCTTCGCCGACTGGTGCGAGGTGTGGGCGGCGTCCGAGCGTGCCGACCGGCCCGGCGAGGTCCCGCGGCCGGCCGCCGAGCACGTCGCCCTCGGGCGGCAGCTGGTCGAGCCCGGCGGCTCGCGGGACGGCACCCACCGGGCGGCGCTCGTCGGGGACGACGTCGTCGGCGCGCTGCGGCTGATCCTGCCGGTGAAGGACAACCCGACGGTGGCCGTCGTCGACCTCGCCGTGCACCCCGCGCACCGGCGCCGGGGTCTCGGCCGGGTGCTGCACGCCGAAGCCCTCCGCCTGGCCGCCGCGCACGGGCGCACGACGCTGATCACCGAGGTCGACGAGCCCCGAGCCGACGTGCCCGGGCGCCGGTTCGCCGAGCTCCTCGGGTGGACGCGCGACCTGGAGGAGACCCGCCGCGACCTGGTCCTCCCGGTGGACGAGGCCCGGCTCGCGGCCCTGGAGGCCGACGCCCGGGCGCACAGCGCCGGGTACGAGGTGGTGACCTGGCGCGACCGGACCCCGGAGGAGTTCCTCGACGACCGCGCGCTGCTCGAGCAGCGGATGAGCACCGACGCGCCGCACGGGGACCTGCCGGTGGAGGAGGAGCGCTGGGACGGTGCGCGCATCCGCGAGTACGAGGCGGCGCACGTCGCGCGCGGGCGCACCGTGCTCTCCGCGGGCGCGGTGCGGGACGGCCGGATGGTCGCGTTCACCGACCTGCAGGTGCCGCTGGCCCGTCCGCAGCGGGCCGACCAGGGCGGCACGCTGGTCCTGCGGGAGCACCGGGGTCACCGGCTGGGTGCACTGGTGAAGGCCGCCGTCCTGCGCGAGCTGGCGGGCGCCTTCCCGGAGGTGCGGCGGATCAGCACCTACAACGCGGAGAGCAACACCCCGATGGTCGCGGTCAACGAGGCGCTCGGGTTCGTGCCGGCCGGCCGGCTGTCGTCCTGGTCGCTGCGGCTGGGGTAGCGCTCAGGCTGGGTGGATGCGGATCAGCTCGTGCCGCTCGCCGCCCTGGCGGGTGACCCGGTGCCAGAACCGGGAGAAGTGGTGGCCGAGCCGGAACTTCCACCCGTACGCCCGGCGCAGGGCCGCCAGCGCCTGCGGCCACTCCGCGCGGTCCACGAACCCGGCCACGGCGTCGACCGCGGGGCCTTCCACCTTCCCGCGGACGTCGCACGGCGCGACCGTCACCCGCGAGGTGTGCCGGAGCCGCTTCACCTTCCCGCTGTCGGCGCGGGTCCAGACGACCAGGTCGTCGCCGTCGGGGGCTGCCCACACCGGGGTGGCTACCGGCGCACCGGTGCGCCGGAAGGTGGTGAGGCTGACGTACTCGCTGCGGGGGAGCGGTGCCACGGTCAGCGGGCGGTCGCGGGCTCGGCGGTGAGGACGGCGCGCATCGCGGCCTCCACCGGATCGATGGCCTCGGACACGGGGACGTCGCGGCCGAGCTCGGCCGACAGCGAGGTCACCCCCGCGTCGGGGATGCCGCACGGGATCATGTTGGCGAAGAAGCCCAGGTCGGGGTCGCAGTTCAGCGCGAAGCCGTGCATCGTGACGCCGCGGGCGACCCGGATGCCGATGGCGGCCACCTTGCGCTCGGGTCGGTTCCCGGAGCCGGGCTCGTCCGCGGGCAGCCAGACGCCGCTGCGGCCCTCGACCCGGCCGGCGGCCACGCCGAGTCCCGCGCACACCTCGATGAGCGCGCCCTCGAGGCGGCGGACGTAGGCGACGACGTCGACCGGGTCCGGCAGCGCCACGATCGGGTAGCCGACGAGCTGCCCCGGGCCGTGCCAAGTGATCTTCCCGCCGCGGTCGACGTCGACGACCGGGGTGCCGTCGAAGGGTCGCTCGTGCGGCTCGGTGCGCTTGCCCGCGGTGTAGACCGGCGGGTGCTCCAGCAGGAGGAGGGTGCCGGGGGCCTCGCCCGCCACGACCCGGGCGTGCAGCTCCCGCTGCCGCGCCCAGGCCTCCTCGTAGTCGACCAGGCCGAGCCGGTGCACCTCGAGCGTCACGTCCGCAAGCCTAATTGAAGGACCCCCTGCCCCCCATCGCTCGCAGGCTCGCGACGGGCCCCTGCAGGGGGCCGTTCCAGACCCTCACCGCAGACGCCGCGGCTCGACGCGGGTCTCGATCGCGGTGCCGTCCGGGCCGCGCTCGACCCGGTAGGCGGCCGCTCCCGGGCGGTCCGCGACCGCCTCCACCAGCTCGGTGCCGCGGTAGACCAGACCCGCGCCGTCGTCGGTCGCGTGACCGGCGGGCAGCGTGCCGTCGGCGACCAGCCGGTGGTACAGCGGCCGGCGCTGCTCCTCGGAGTCGTGGTGGACGCCGTTGGAGGTCGGGATCAGCCCCAGCCCGTTCGTCACCGGGCGCAGGTCCGGCCCGAAGGAGTCGGTCGTGCCCCCGACGTGCCAGCACAGCGACCCGGCCGAGACGCCCGCCAGCACGACGCCGGCCTCCCACACCTCGCGGAACACCTCGTCCAGCCCGTGCACCCGCCACACCGCGAGCAGGTTGGCCACGCTGCCGCCGCCGACCCAGACGACGTCCTGGGCGAGCAGGTGGGCGCGCAGGTCACCGACCGCGGGCATGGGGAAGAGGCTCAGGTGGCTCACCCGGACGTCGCTGCCGGCGAACGCGCCGTAGACGCCGGCGACGCGCGCCGGGTCGTCGCCGGTGGCCGTGCCGAGGTAGCAGAGCCGCGGCCGGTCCGGGGCCCCGGCGAGCTCGAACGCCAGGTCGAACACCGGTCCGGGCGACCAGTCCGCAGGGCCCCGGCCGCGGGAGGCGAAGCCCATGCTGGTGGCCAGGATCGTGGGTGCGGTCGCGGGCATCAGCCGCTCCTCCGGTCGTCGGTCGGTGCGCCGAGGGCGGCGAGGACCGCCCGTGCCGCCCGGGCGCCGCTGGCCATCGCGCCCTGGATGGACGGGGTGTCGCGGTGGTCCCCGCAGACGTAGAGGCCGTCGCCCAGGTCGACCGGACGACGGAGCCGCAGCGGGGGGACCGCGGCCGGCTGCGCCTCGGCGACGGAGACCGTGGTCAGGTGCTCCAGGTCCGACGGCGAGACGCCGTGGGCGGCGGCGATCTCCGCCCGCACCTCGGCCTCCCGCGTCGGGACCAGGGTCGAGCTGGAGACGAGTGCCCGCCCGTCGGGGCTGTACCGGGGCTGGGCGTCGGAGACGACGGCGGTGTTGACCACCCGGCCGCCGGGCTGCCCGAGCACCAGCAGCGGGGAGGGCCACGGTGACTGCGGGAGCACGTGCAGGTGCGTGGTCACCCGGCGCGGCGCGGCGGCGTCGACGGACGGGAGCAGCCGGGCCGCCGTCGACGGGTCGGTGGCGACGACGACCGCGCGGGCGGTCCAGGTGCCCTCGTCGGTGGTCACCGCTCCCGGGCCCACCGAGCGGACCGGGGTACCCAGCCGCACGCGGCCGGCGGGGAGGCGCCCGGCCAGCTGCTCCCCGATGGCCTGCATGCCCGCGGCGGGCAGCCCGGTGGAGCCCCGGACGAAGCTGCGCCACAGCAGGTCCACGTACCGGCTGGACGTCGCCAGCTCGTCCTCCAGCAGGACCCCGGCCAGGAAGGGCCGGAGGAAGCGCTGCAGCGCCGCGTCGCCGATCCCCGCCGAGCGGAGGGCGGCCTCGGCGGTGGTCTCCGGTGCCCGGAGCAGGCGGGCGACCGGCGCGTAGCCGGCCCGGAGGGCGAAGCCGGCCAACGCCGCCTTCTCGCGCAGCGATCCCAGCGGGGTCGTCGCGGTGCCGACCACCCCGGTGGGCCTGCGGCGCGGATCGACGACGCGGTGCACGCGACCGTCCTCCCGGACCACCGCACCGCGTTCGAAGAAGCCGAGCTGCAGCGCGGGGAGGTCGAGGTCGGCCGCACGCGGGTAGCCGGTGTTGAAGACCTGGAACCCGCGGTCCACGACGAAGCCGTCGACGCGCTCGCTGGCCACCCGGCCACCGACGTGCCCCGAGGCCTCGAGCACGGAGACGTCGATCCCGGCGTCGGCCAGCCGCGTCGCCGCGGACAACCCGGCGAGGCCCGCCCCGACGACGACGACCTCGGCGCGCTGGGGCATCGACACGGCCCGACCGTAACCGGGGCCGGCGAGGCGGGCCGCCCGGGCCTGTGGACAACCGGAACGCCGGTCGGCCGGTTCGTCCTACGGTGCCCTGCATGTCCGCTCCCGCGCCCGTGCCGCCCCCGGTTCCCGGCTACACGTTGCAGGCCCTGCTCGGTGCCGGCGGGTCCGGCGAGGTCTGGCGCGCGGTCCCGTCGGGCGGCGGTGGACCGGTGGCGGTGAAGGTGCTCGTGGCGGGCGACCCGGACCGGCAGGTGCGGGAGGCCGCGCTGCTGGGCGAGCTGGACCACCCGCACCTGGTGCGCCTGCACGAGGTGGTGCACCAGCCGCGGCGCGGAGGGGGGCCGCGGGTCGCCCTGGTGCTCGACCTGCTCGCCGGCGGCAGCCTGGCGGCGCTGCTGGCCCGGCGCGGGCGGCTCGCGCCCGGCGAGGTGGTCACCGCGCTGGCGCCGGTGGCCTCCGCCCTCGCGCACGCGCACGCGCACGGCGTCGTCCACGGTGACCTCGCCCCCGGGAACATCCTCTTCACCGCCGAGGGGCGGCCGGTGCTCACCGACCTCGGCGTCGCCCGGGTGCTGGGGGAGACGGCCGCCGCGGAGGTCACGCCCGCCTACGTCGACCCCGTCGTCGCCCGCGGGGGCGTGCCGGGCCCGCCGTCGGACGTGTTCGGGGTGGCCGCGGCCGCCTTCCACGCGCTCACCGGCATCTCCCCGTGGAACGCGGCCACCCCGGAGGACACCCTGGCGGTCGCCGCCGAGGGGTACCTGCCCGACCTGGCGGAACTGGCCCCGAACGTGCCGGCCCCGCTCCTCGCGGTCGTCCGGCGCGGGCTCGCAGCGGAGCCGCACGAGCGGGGGAGCGCCGCGGAGTTCGCCCTCGACCTCCGGCACGCCTGCCGCGCGGAGCCGGTGGTCCTGGGTGCAGGGGCGCCGGTCGGCTCCACCGGCCGGCCGGACGCGCGCACGGCGCTGACCCACGTGGTGCCGGGGCGCCGGCCGCGCCCTGTGCCCGTGGTCGCCGACCAGGGCCCTCGTCGCCGGCAGCTCCTCCCGCCCCGGGCGGTGCGCGGCGTGCTGGTGGGTGCGGCCGTCCTGATCGCGCTGTCCCTCACCGCGTGGGCCGGCACCCGCTGGGGTTCCGGCGACGCGCCGGCGGCCGCGGAGCCCTCCGAGGCGGCCGCCGCGGCGCCGGCGTCCAAGCCGTCGCCAGCGCCGGCCCCGCCCGCCAAGACCCCGCCCGCCGAGACCCCGCCCGTCGGGACCCCGCCTGCCGAGATCCCGGCGGCGGGGCTCCCGGAGACCTCCACACCGGCGACCCCGGAGGAGTGGCAGGCTGTGGTCGCGGAGCTGTACTCGCGGCGGGGAGCGGCGTTCGGCGCCGCCGGGCCGGAGACGCTGCGCGACGTGCACGCGCCCGGCAGCGCGCTCCTGGCCCCCGACGAGGAGCACGCCCGCACGCTCGCCGCTGCCGGAGAGGCGCTCAGCGGCTTCTCGCCGGTGGTGCGCGACGTGACCGTGCTGAGCGCCTCGGGTGAGCGCGCCGAGCTGCGGCTCACCGACCGGTGGCTGGACTACCTGGTCGTCCCGGCCGGCCGGCCGGAGGGCCCGGTGCTGCGCACGGTGCCCGGCCGGTCCGACGCGGTCGTGCAGCTCGTGCTGGTGCGCACGGCGGAGGGCTGGCGGATCGACTCCGCCGTCCGGAACGGCTGAGCGTCAGCCGCGGGCGACCGCGGCGCGCAGGGCCGCCTCGACGTCGGGATGGGTGAACCGGAAGCCCGCCTCGGTCAGCGCGGCCGGAACGGCACGCTGCCCGGCCAGCACGCCGACGCGGGTGAACTCCCCGAGCGCCAGCGACAGCGCGGGCGGCGGGACGACCAGCACGGCGGGCCGGTGCAGGACCCGGCCCAGCGCCGCGGTGAACTCGGCGTTGGTCACCGGTACCGGCCCGGAGAGGTTGACCGGCCCCTCGAGGGGCGAGGTCAGCAGGAACCGGATCGCGTCGACCTCGTCGCGCAGGCTGATCCAGGGCATGTACTGCCGCCCCGAGCCCAGCCGGCCGCCCAGCCCCAGCCGGAAGATCGGCAGGAGCTGCTTGAGCAGGCCACCGGGCCCGAGCACCAACCCGGTGCGGAGGCGGACCACCCGGACGCCGGCCTGCGCGGCGGGCTCGGTGGCGCCCTCCCACTCGGTGCACACGTGGGCCAGGAAGTCGTCGCCGGCGGGCGCCGTCTCGTCGACGACCCGGTCGCCGGTGTCACCGTAGAAGCCGACGGCCGAGCCGTTCAGCAGCACCCGTGGCCGGTCCGGATCGGCGGCGGCCGCGTCCGCGAGGGCCTGGCTGAGCGTCGCCGTCGTCTCCACGCGGCTGTCGAGCACGGCCCGCTTGTGCTTCTCGGTCCAGCGTCGGTCCCCGACGCCGACGCCGCCGAGGTTCACGACCGCGTCGACGTCGTGGAGCAGCGTGGCGTCGATCCGGCGGTGCCGGGGATCCCAGCGGTGCTCCTCCGCGGTGCGCGGCGTGCGGCGGACGAGCTGGAGGACCTCGTGGCCGTCCTCGCGCAGGGCCGGGAGCAGCGCGCTGCCCACGAAGCCGGACGCACCGGACACGGCGATCTTCATGCGGCACTCCCGGGAGCGGTGTGGCGGGGCCGGAACGGGCTCGGGGCCCCGGTGGTCACCGGGGCCCCGAGCGGGCGTGCATCAAGCGAGGCCGAGTTCTCCCTCGAACTGCCCTGCCTCGAGCCGCTCCTTCACCGTCGTGAGGAAGCGTGCGGCGTCGGCGCCGTCGACGATCCGGTGGTCGTAGGTGAGGGCCAGGTAGACCATCGACCGGATCGCGATGACCTCGCCGAGGTCGGCGTCCTGGACGACGACCGGGCGCTTCACCACCGAGCCGACGCCGAGGATCGCGACCTGCGGCTGGTTGATGATCGGCGTGTCGAACAGCGCGCCACGGCTGCCGGTGTTGGTCAGCGTGAACGTGCCGCCACCGAGCTCGTCGGGCGTCACCTTGTTGGTGCGGGTGCGCTCGGCCAGGTCGGCGATCTTGCGGGCGATGCCGCCGATGCTGAGGTCGCCGGCGTCGTGGATGACCGGCACGAGCAGGCCGCGCTCGGTGTCCACCGCGATCCCGAGGTTCTCGGTGTCGTGGAAGGTGACCGTGCCGGCTTCCTGGTCGATGGAGGAGTTCACCGACGGGTGCGCCTTCAGGGCCTCGATCGAGGCCTTGGCGAAGAACGGCAGGAACGAGAGCTTGACGCCCTCGCGGGACTCGAAGTCCCCCTTCGCCTTCTGCCGCAGCCGGGCGATCCTGGTGACGTCGGCCTCGACGACGGTGGTGAGCTGGGCGCTGACCTGCAGCGACTCGACCATGCGGCGCGCGATCACGGCGCGGAGGCGGGACAGCTTCTCGGTGCGCCCGCGGACCGAGGTGTCGGGGGTCGCGGCCGGCGACGGGGTGCGGGCCCCGCCCGAGGCGGCCGGCGCGGAGGCCGCCGGAGCCGCCGGGGCCGAGGCCTTCTCCGCCGCGGCGAGGACGTCCTGCTTGCGGATGCGGCCACCGACGCCGGTGCCCGAGACGCTCGCGAGGTCGACGCCGTGGTCGGCGGCCAGGCGGCGCACCAGCGGGGTCACGTACTGGCCGCCGCCGTCACCCGAGGGTGCCGAGGAGCCGGGTGTCGGGGCCTGCGGCGCGACCTGGGGGGCCGGCTCCGAGGTGGGCGAGGTGGCGGGCTGGGCGCCGCTGGCGCCGTAGTCGCCACCGGGCTGGGAGGTCGCGGGCGCCGGGGCGGCGGGCTTCGCCTCGGGCGCGGCCTGCGGCTTCTCCTCCGCCGGGGCCTCCTGCTTCGGGGCCTCCTGCTTCGGGGCCTCCTGCTGGGGGGCGGGGGCCGAGCCGCCGCCGGACGAGCCGCTGCCGATGACGGCGAGCTGGGCGCCGACGTCGACGGTCTCGTCCTCGTTCACGGTGATCTCGAGCAGGGTGCCGCTGACCGGCGCCGGGATCTCGGTGTCGACCTTGTCGGTGGACACCTCGAGCAGCGGCTCGTCGGCGGTGATCTCGTCGCCCACGGCCTTGAGCCAGCGGGTGACGGTGCCCTCGGTGACGCTCTCGCCCAGCGCCGGCATGGTGACCGGGGTGCCCTCGCCGCCACCGGAGCCACCGCCGTCGCCGCCGCTCTGGGCGGGCGCCGGCTCGGGCTCGGCCGCGGGCTGCTCCTCCTGCTGCTCGGCCCCGGCGTCGTCGACCTGCTGGGCCGGGGTCTCGGGCATGGTCTCGTCGTCGGCGGAGGCAGCGTCGCCGCCGCCCGCGTCACCGCCGCCGTCGCCCTCGCCGCCGATGACGGCCAGCTCGGCGCCGACCTCGACCGTCTCGTCCTCCGCGACCAGGATCTTGGTCAGGACGCCGGCGGCCGGGGACGGGATCTCGGTGTCGACCTTGTCGGTCGAGACCTCGAGGAGGGGCTCGTCGACTGCGACCTGCTCACCCTCCTGCTTGAGCCATCGGGTGACCGTGCCCTCGGTGACGCTCTCGCCCAGGGCGGGCATGGTGACGGACGTCGGCATCGGGGCAGTGCTCCTTCTGGCGCGGGATGGGGGGAGTAGGTGGATCAGCCGTGCACGTGCAGGGGCTTGCCGGCGAGGGCCAGGTGGGCCTCGCCGAGCGCCTCGCTCTGCGTCGGGTGCGGGTGGATGAGGCTGGCGACGTCGTCGGCCTCGGCCTCCCAGTTGTAGATGAGCTGCGCCTCGGCGATGAGCTCGCCGACGCGGCTGCCCACCATGTGGATGCCGACGACCGGGCCGTCGGGGGCCTGGATGAGCTTCACCGCGCCGGTCGTCTTGAGGATCTGGCTGCGGCCGTTGCCCGCCAGGTCGTAGGTGAGGGTCTTCACCTCGCCGTAGCGCTCCTTGGCCTGGGCCTCGGTGAGCCCGACCGAGGCGACCTCGGGGTCGGAGTAGGTGATCCGCGGGACGCCGGCGTAGTCGATCGGCGCCGGCTCCAGGCCCGCGACGCGCTCGGCGACGAGGATGCCCTCGCCGAACCCGACGTGCGCGAGCTGCAGGGTGGGCACGAGGTCGCCGACGGCGGAGACCGTGGGGATGTTGGTCTGCATGTACTCGTCGACGAGGACGTAGCCGCGCTCCATGGCGACGCCGACCTCCTCGTAGCCGAGGCCCTGGCTGACCGGGCCGCGGCCGACGGCGACGAGCAGCAGCTCGGCCTCGATCTCCTTGCCGTTCTCCAGCGAGACCTTCACGCCGTTCTCGGTGTTCTGCACACCGGAGAAGCGGCTGCCCAGCTCGAAGCCGATCTTGCGACGGCGGAAGGCGCGCTCCAGCAGCTTGGAGGCGGCCTCGTCCTCGAGCGGGACGAGGTGGGGGAGCGCCTCGACGATGGTGACGTCGACGCCGAAGGACTTCCACGCGCTGGCGAACTCGCAGCCGATGACGCCGCCGCCGAGGATGATCGCCGAGGCGGGCACCCGGTCCAGGTTGAGCGCGTGGTCGCTGGTGATGACCCGGGTGCCGTCGATCTCCAGACCCGGCAGCGACCGCGGGTAGGAGCCGGTGGCCAGCAGCACGTGCTTGCCCTCGTAGCTCTGCCCGTCCACCTCGACGGTGGTGGGGGAGGTCAGCCGGCCCTCGCCCTCGACGTAGGTGATCTTGCGGGCCTTCACCAGGCCCTGCAGCCCCTTGTAGAGCTTGGCGATGACGCCGTCCTTGTAGCTGTTGACGCCGTCCATGTCGATGCCGGCCAGCGACGTCTTCACGCCGAACTGCTCGCCCTCGCGGGCCAGGTCGGCGACCTCGCCGGCGTGCAGCAGCGCCTTGGTGGGGATGCAGCCGCGGTGCAGGCAGGTGCCGCCGACCTTGTCCTTCTCGATCAGGACGACGTTCAGGCCCAGCTCCGAGGCGCGGAACGCCGCGGCGTACCCGCCGGAGCCACCCCCGAGGATGACCAGGTCAGCGGGGGAGGCGGGTGCGCTCACGAGTGCTCCTCAGGTGCGTAGGACGGCGGCCCCGCTCGAGCGGGCGGGGGCTGGGCCCCATCCTGCCACTCCGGGAACGAGCCGGCCGGGACCACCGTTTCTCTCGCGAGCGTCGTGGTGATCACGACCGGAGCGGTAGGAGGCGGGCGTGGGTCTGTTCGGCTGGTTGCGCCGTCGGCGCGGCGAGGGGGACGGCCGGGCCGCGACCCTCGACCGGGCGTCCCAGCGGGCCGACCTCCGGCACCTGGAGGATTTCGTCGGCACCCGCCGCGGGGTCGAGGGCTACGTGGAGCCGCGCACCGCCGTCACCGAGACGACGATCGTGCTGGTCGCCGCGGACGGGGAGTGGACCCGCCGGCGGATCGACGGGCCCGGCACCGCGCGGCGGTTGTCCCGGGAGCTCGCCATCCCGGTCTACGACGCCCAGGTGACGGGCTACCCGCAGCGCATGCGCGAGTACCGCGGGAGGTAGGACGGCCCCGCCCCGTGGACGTCGAGGGGCGGGGCCGTCCCGGTAGGTCACTCCGAGATGAGCGCCTCGATGGTCGCGAGCAGGGTGCGCACCGGGACGCCGGTGCCGCCCTTGGGCGTGTAGCCCCACGGGCCGCCGGTGTTGTAGCTCGGGCCGGCGATGTCGATGTGCACCCACGGCAGCCCGGCCGGCACGAACTCGGCCAGGAAGTGACCGCCGACGAGCATGCCGCCGAGGCGGTCGGTGTTGGCGTTGACGAAGTCCGCCACCGTGGAGTCCAGGCCGCGGCGCAGCTCGGGCGGCAGGGGCATCGGCCACATGCTCTCGCCGCTGCGCGACGCTGCGGCGACGACCGCGTCGCGCAGGTCGTCGGAGCCCATCACGCCGGAGGTCCGCCCGCCCAGCGCCACCATCTGGGCGCCGGTGAGGGTCGAGGTCTCGAGCAGCACGTCGGGGGCGTCCTCGGCGGCGCGGGCGATCGCGTCGGCGAGCACCACGCGACCCTCGGCGTCGGTGTTGGTGATCTCGGCCTTCTTGCCGTTGCGGAAGGTCACCACGTCGGCCGGGCGGTAGGAGGTCCCGCTGGGCAGGTTCTCCGCGATCGGGACGGTGGCGGTCACCTCGACCGGGAGGCCCAGCTGGGCGACGAGGCACACGGTGGC
This sequence comes from Blastococcus sp. TBT05-19, assembly GCF_003319095.1. GTDB lineage: Bacteria > Actinomycetota > Actinomycetes > Mycobacteriales > Geodermatophilaceae > Blastococcus. Next base: position 11,465 of record NZ_QOHI01000005.1, read on the forward strand.
GATCACGGCCGCGGCACCGGCCATGTCGCTCTTCATGTCCTCCATCTTCGCGGCGGGCTTGATCGAGATGCCGCCGCTGTCGAAGGTGATGCCCTTGCCCACGAGCGCGATCTTCTTGCGGGCGCCGGAGCCGACGTAGGTGAGCCGCAGCAGCCGCGGCTTGCGGGAGGACCCACCACCGACGGCGAGGATCCCGCCGTAGCTCCCGGCGGCGAGGGCGTCCTCGTCGAGGATCTCCGAGGTCAGGCCGAGCTTCTCGCCGGCGGCGGCACCGCGGGCGGCGAGCTCGGCGGGGAAGAGGTCGTTCGGCGGGGTGTTCACCAGGTCGCGCACGAGGGCCACGGCGTCGGCGACGGCGCGCACCCGGCGCAGCGCGCTCTCGGCGGCGGCCGCGCCCGGGACGACGACGGTGAACTCCTGCGGCGGCGTCGGACGGTTCGCCGGCAGGTCGGACTTGTAGGCGGTGAACTCGTAGGCCCCGAGCAGCGAGCCCTCGCCGACGGCGTGCAGCCGGTCGGCGTCGGGGGTCCCGCCCACGGCGGCGAGCAGCGTGATCACCGAGCGGCGTCCGCGCAGCGCCCGGCTGGCGGCACCGGCGGCGCGGCGCACCGCCTCGGGGGCGTAGCCGCCGGCGGCGTCCGGGGCGCCGAGCCCGGCGACCGCGACGACGGGGAACGGGCCCTGCCCGAAGGAGGGGAGGCGGGTGACCTCGTCCTCACCGCCCTTGGCGCCGAGGTCGGCGAGGGCGGCGAACAGCCGGCCGCCGAGGAGGCGGTCGACCGCCTCGGCCCCGGGGGTCGGGAGCAGGCCGTCGGGCCCCTTGCCGACGGCGACGACGACGGCGTCGGCGGTCAGCTTCTCGAGCGGTTGGTCGGTGGCGGAGATCGTCGGTGGCACCGACAGATCGTAAGAGGACCCCGTCCACCTCACCCCTCGCAGGCTCGGGCGAGCCGCGAGGCGGGGTCGTCACTACGTTGGCCTCCGTGAGCCCGCTGACCTCCCCTCTGCACGACCGGCACCTCGCGGCCGGGGCCAAGCTCGCCGACTTCAGCGGCTGGTCGATGCCCATCGAGTACGCCGGCGGCGGGGTGCTCGCCGAGCACGCGGCCGTGCGCACCGGCGTCGGCCTGTTCGACGTGTCGCACCTCGGGACGGGGACCGTGCGCGGTCCCGGTGCGGCGGCGTTCCTCGACTCGTGCCTGACCAACGACCTGTCCCGCATCGGCCGTGGTCAGGCGCAGTACACGCTCTGCTGCGTGCCGGACGGGGAGCAGCAGGCCGGCGGGGTCGTGGACGACCTGATCGTCTACCTGCACGGCCCCGACGACGTGCTGCTGGTGCCCAACGCCGCGAACGCCCCCGAGGTGCTCGGCCGGCTGGCCGACGCCGCCCCGGCCGGGGTCACCGTCGAGGACCGGCACGCCGAGGTCGCCGTCCTCGCCGTGCAGGGCCCGCGTGCGCTGCAGGTGCTGGAGCTGCTGGGCGTGCCGGGGGAGATCGGCTACATGTCCTTCGTGACCGGCACCGGTGGGGGCGCCACCGAGGTGACGGTCTGCCGGACCGGCTACACCGGCGAGCACGGCTACGAGCTGCTCGTCGGGGCCGACCGCGCCGCCGAGCTGTGGGACGCGCTGCTCGAGGCCGGGGCCGACCTCGGCATCCGTCCGTGCGGGCTGGGCGCCCGCGACACCCTGCGCACCGAGATGGGCTACCCGTTGCACGGGCACGAGCTGTCCCGCGACATCACCCCGGTGCAGGCCCGGGCCGGGTGGGCGGTCGGCTGGCGCAAGCCCGCCTTCTGGGGCCGCGAGGCGCTGCTGGCCGAGAAGGAGGCCGGCCCCGCCCGCCTGCTGTGGGGCCTGCGGTCCACCGGGCGCGGCATCCCGCGCCCCGGCATGGCGGTGCTCGACGCCGCCGGGGAGCGGGTGGGGGAGACCACCAGCGGCACCTTCTCGCCCACGCTCAAGACCGGCATCGGCCTCGCCCTGCTGGACGCCTCGGCCGGCATCGCCGAGGGCGCGGAGCTCTCCGTCGACGTCCGCGGCCGGCCGCAGCCGGTCGAGGTGGTCAAGCCGCCGTTCGTGCCCTCGCGCGTGCGGTAGCCGGCGGGCCCTACTTCCTCGTCGGGTCGCTCGCGCCCTTCTCCGGCTCGGGCGACTCGGGCAGGGTGTCGGCGACGACGGCGCCCCGGTCGCCCATCGGCTCCGGGTCGCCGTCGGTGGTGTCCCGCGCCGTCTGGTGCTCGGCCTCGGCGTTGATCTCCGCGCCCAGCAGGACCAGGTAGCAGGTCAGGTACAGCCACAGCATCAGCACGATGACGCCGGCGATGGCGCCGTAGGTCTTGTCGTAGGACCCGAAGTTGTCCACGTAGACCGCGAACCCGACGCTGACCAGCGCCCAGATGACGGTGACCACGACGGCGCCCAGGCTCACCCAGCTGAACCGCGGGGAGTCGCGGTCGGGGGCGAGGCGGTACAGCACCGACAGGGCGCCGGCGAACACGGCCAGCAGCAGCACCCACCGGGCCACCTGGGCCAGGATCGTGCCGGCGACGCCCAGCGGCAGCGCCTCCAGGACGGCCGGGACGACGGCCACCAGCGTGAAGGTGATCAGGACGAAGACGATCGCGCCGAGCGTCAGGGCCAGCGAGAGCAGCTTCAGCTTGACGAAGCCGCGCGCCTCGACCTCGTCGTAGGCGATGTTGACGGCGGTGATCACGTTGCCCACCCCGCCCGACGCGCTCCACAGCGCGGCGAGGATGGACACGACCAGGCTGATGCTCAGCGCGCTGCCGCTGTTGGCGACGATCGCGGTGAGCTGGTCCTCGATGAGCCCGGCGGCGTCCTGGGGGAGCTGCGCGGAGAGGTCCTCGACCTGCCGGGCGACGGTCTCGGGGGAGGCCACCAGGCCGTAGACCGAGATCATCGCGATGAGCGCCGGGAAGATCGACAGGAACGCGAAGAACGCGACGCCGCCGGCGATGATCGGCATGTTGTCGGCGCTGTTCTCGGCCCAGGCGCGCTTGACGATCTGCTTCCAGCCGCTCCACGGGATCTGCGTGGGCTTCTCCGCGTGGATCCCGGGCAGCTCGGCGGGGGAGGGGGCGTCGGCCGGCAGCCGGTCGCCGTCGGACGTGGGCCGGGTCTTCCGGGCCGCCTCCGCGGCGGCGGCCCGGCGGGCGGCCTTCTCCTCGACGCGCTGGCGGATCCGCTCGACCGCGCTCTCGTGCTGCTTCGTGCCGGCCATCGACCTAGTCGCCGGGCCAGGCGCCGGTGAGCTTGGTGAAGCCCCGGGCGCCCGCGCGGTCGATCGCGGCCTTCGTCGCCGCGAAGATCGCACCCTGGATGGCGGCGGCCAGCACGACCTCGCGCATCCGGTACTCGCTCTGCAGCGCCGAGGGTGCGTCGTCCTCGTTGGCGACGGCCTTCCAGATCTGCTTGAAGACCAGCCCGCTCAGCGAACCGGCCAGGATGCCGCCGATCAGGCCGATGGGCCGGTAGGCGAGCTTGGCTCCCTTGCTCAACGCTTCCTCCTCCTCGTGGCGCGCTCGGCGCGCTTCTTGCGCAGGACGACGATCCCGGCGATCACCCCGGCGACGGCCAGCAGGCCGGCGATGGTGAGCGGCGGGCTCTCGCGGTAGGTCTCCACCGCCGTGTCCTTCGCCCGGAGCGCACTCTCCTTGGTGCGGGCGGGGACGTCCAGCCGGTGGCTGAGCTCGTCGACGGTGCGGCCGAGCTGCTCGCGGGTGGCGTCGATGTCGGCCTTGATCGCGTCGACGTCGGTGGGCCCGTCGGCCGTGGGCTCGGGCGTGCTCATCGGCCGACCCCGCGCTTCACCGCGGCGATGTCCTCCTGGACGCTCGCGAGGGTCTCGGTCGGCAGCGGCGGGGCCGCCTGCTGCACGTCCTTCTTCCCGACGAGGGCGAGCACGCCGGCGACGAGGAAGAGGACGACGGCGACGACGATCGCGGCCAGCCAGCCCGGCATGACGTTCGCCAGGCCGAGGATCGCGGCGGTCACCAGCGCCCCCAGCCCCAGGACGGCGAGGAGGCCCGCCCCGCCGAACAGACCGGCGCCGATGCCCAGCCGCTTGGCCTTCTGCGTGACCTCCGCCTGCGCGAGGCGGACCTCGTCGCGCACCAGCCGGGTGACGAGGTCGGGGAGGGCACCGATCAGCTCGCCGGTCGAGGCGGTGGCCGGGTCGGGCGGCGGGGCCTGGGCGCGCGTGGCGCCCGTCGCGGGCTGGGGGGTGGCGGTCATCTGTCCTCCGGTAGGCGGGTCGGTGGACTGCCATGCCCGCCCCGGCGGACCGGAAACCGGCGACAGGATCACATCGCGGCAACGGCGCCCGCACCCGGCTAACCTGCGCCCATGACCTGGCACTGGCGCTTGGAGGACCCGTCCGGCTCGACCCTGGACCCCGCCGCGGTCGGTGTGGAGGTGCCGGAGGAGGACAACCAGGGCGACGCCGAGTCGTGGCTCGGGGAGAACTGGCGCGAGCTGCTCGACAACGGCGTCGCCACGGTGACCCTCTTCGACGGGGACCGGAAGGTCTACGGCATGGGTCTCGCCGAGGCGTGACCCTCAGGTAGAACCCGAGGGTCACGGCCCCGGGTCAGAATCCCCGGGCGGTCTTGCTCGCGTCGCGCTCGACCGCGTCGCCCAGGACCTCGTCGATCCGGGCGAGGACGTCGTCGTCCAGCGTGACCCCGGCGGCCTTCACGTTGTCGTGCACCTGCTCCGGCCGGGTCGCACCGATGATCGCGGCGGCGACGTTCCCGTTCTGGAGCACCCAGGCCAGCGCCAGCTGGGCCATCGACAGGCCCAGGTCCTCGGCGATCGGGCGCAGGTCCTGCACGCGGGCGAGCAGGTCGTCGCGCATGAACCGCTGCATCGACTGGCCCGCCTCGGCGTGGCCGGCGCGGCTGTCGGCCGGGGGCTGCTCGCCGGGCCGGTACTTGCCGGTGAGGATGCCCTGCGCCAGCGGCGACCAGACGATCTGGGAGATGCCCTCGGACTCCGACGTCGGGACCACCTCGGGCTCGATGACCCGCCAGAGCATCGAGTACTGCGGCTGGTTGCTGATCAGCTGGATGCCGAGGTCGCGGGCCAGCGCGGCGCCCGCGGCGATCTGCTCGGCGTTCCACTCCGAGACGCCGATGTAGAGCGCCTTGCCCTGCCGCACCAGGTCGGCGAAGGCGGTCATCGTCTCCTCGAGCGGCACCGTGGTGTCGTAGCGGTGCGCCTGGTACAGGTCGACGTAGTCGGTCCGCAGCCGGCGCAGCGAGGCGTGCGCGCTCTCGATGACGTGCTTGCGGCCGAGGCCGCGGTCGTTCTGCCCGGGGCCGGTCGGCCAGTAGACCTTGGTGAACAGCTCGATCGACTCGCGGCGCACGCCGGCCAGGGCCTCGCCCAGCACGGTCTCGGCGCGCGTGCCGGCGTAGACGTCGGCGGTGTCGAAGGTGGTGATGCCGGCGTCGAGGGCGGCCCGGACGCAGGCGTTGGCCGCGTCCTCCTCCACCTGCCCGCCGTGGGTGAGCCAGTTGCCGTACGCGATCTCGGAGATGGTCAGGCCGGAGCGGCCGAGGCGTCTGAATTCCACGTACCGCGACGTTAGTGGAAGGACCCCTCGCCCCCCACCGCTCGCTCGCCCCCGAGCTCGGCCCCGTCGGGGACCACGCGGGCGCCGTGCCGGGCCAGCCGGCCGGCGAGCACGGCGGTCGGTGGGTTGTGGTGGCCCAGGTGGACGGCGACGACGTCGGTGGCTGCGGTGACCGCACCGACCGCGCGCAGCCGGTCCAGCTGCGCGGGGAACGTCGTCAGGTCGAGGTGGCCGGTCCCGTGGGTGACGTGGTCGCCGAAGGTCTCCTCGAGCAGGACGACGTCGTAGGCGGCGCCGCGGGCGGCCTCCACCGTCCCCTCCGGCAGGGGACCGGTGTCGGTGGCGTAGAGCAACCGCCCCCCGTCGGGGCCGGTGACGTCGAAGAGCACCGTCGGCACCTCGTGCGCGGCGGCGAGGGCGCGGACCGCGTACCCGTGCCGGTCGAGCCGGTCCCCGGGCCCGAGCGCGACGAGGTCCACCGGGTCGCCGGGGCCGAGCCACGGGCGGACGGCGTCGAGCACCGGTGCCGGCCCGGCCACGGTGAGCGGCTCGTCGCGGCGCACCCACTGACGGGCCAGCAGGGCCAGCGGAGCGCAGTGGTCGGGGTGGTCGTGCGTCACCAGCACCGTGCGCACCTCAGCGAGGCAGACCTCGACCGGCGGCGGTGCGGGGGAGAGGTCGAGCAGCAGCACGCCGTCGAGCAGGGCCGAGGTGGGCCGCCGCGCCTGGCCGGTCGCGCGGGCATCGGAGCAGGACGTGCAGGTGCACCACGGGTTGGGCCAGCCGTCGGCGGCGCCGGTGCCGAGCAGGGTGACGCGCATCAACGCGCCGGCGCGGGTCGGGTGCTCAGGCCTTCGAGCCGAGGGAGACCTCGGGCTTGGGGAAGCGCCACCGGCGGATCATGGTGGAGCGGCTGATGCCGTACCAGACCAGGCCCTTCATCCGGTGGTCCTGGTCGGGGAAGCGGGCGAGGACGGTCTGCTTGATCTTGCGACCGAGCACCACCGAGTCGATGACCAGGAGGACGAAGAAGCCGAAGAGCACGAAGCTGGAGTAGGCCTTCACCGCGAGGCTCGGCACGAACGTGCCGATGAGGGCGACGGCGGCGACGGCGAGGAAGAGGCTGCCGATGTTGCGCCGGCCGTCGACGACGTCGCGCACGAGCTTGCGGACCGGACCCCGGTCGCGCGCGGGCAGGAAGGAGTCGTCGCCGCGGGCCGCGCCCTGGCGGGTCTCGGCCCGGCGGAGCGCCTGCTGCTCGCGCATCCGCTTGTAGGCCTCCTTGCGCGTGGTGGGCGGCGGCGGGGGCGGACCCTGGCGGCGGCCCTGGGCCTCGCTGCGCCGGGGCGTCGGACGGCCCTTGCCGCCGGTCTTGAGCAGCTCGGAGGTGAGCTCGCCGGGATCGGCGGAGCTGGCGTCGGGCGTCGGGGCGGCGTCACGGCGGCCGGGCAGGCGGAGCTTCACAGGGCGCGAGTCTACGTGTGTGAGCAACGCACCCCCGGAGGTCGCGCCCGGAGCCGTACAGTGGGGGCAGCACGGGAAGAGGTGCCGTCCCGGCGGCGTTCGTCCGCGAGGGAGTGCGCGTGCGCGGACACCTCGGAGGGAGAGGACAGGAATATGACGGTGCAGGACACTGCGGCCACCGGCGTCGTGCTCAGCGACCCCGCGGCCGCCAAGGTCAAGGCTCTGCTGGACCAGGAGGGTCGTGACGACCTGCGGCTGCGCATCGCCGTCCAGCCCGGCGGTTGCTCCGGCCTGCGGTACCAGCTCTTCTTCGACGAGCGGTACCTCGACGGCGACCAGACCTACGACTTCGGTGGCGTCGAGGTCATCGTCGACCGGATGAGCGGCCCGTACCTGGGCGGCGCGACGATCGACTTCGTCGACAGCATCGAGAAGCAGGGCTTCACGATCGACAACCCCAACGCGGGCAGCTCCTGCGCGTGCGGCGACTCGTTCAGCTGATCCCAGACGCACGCAGCGCCCGGTCCCCCCTCGGGGGACCGGGCGCTGTCGCGTTCCCGGGCGGTCAGAGCCGCACGGGGTAGACCGTCGCCGGGATCTCGGGCCGGATCCGCTCCTCGACGAAGATGCCGTGCCAGATCATGAAGACCAGCAGCGTCCACAGCTTGCGCGAGTAGTCGACCGGCGAGCCCGACCGCTGGTTGTCCCGGTGCGCGTCGAGCATCGCCAGCACCTGGGACCTGTCCAGCCACTCGTCGGTGCCGCTGTCGGTGATGACCTGCCGGGCCCAGTCGTGCAGGTCCTCGGCCAGCCAGTGCCGCGTGGGCACGGGGAAGCCCAGCTTGCGGCGGTTCAGCACGTGCGCCGGCACGATCTGCTCCAGCGCCCGCCGCAGCGCGTACTTCGTCGTCTCCTTGGTCACCCGCTGGTCGACCGGGATGGTGGACGCCACCCGGAAGACCTCGGGGTCGAGGAACGGCACCCGCAGCTCCAGCGAGTTGGCCATCGTCATCTTGTCGGCCTTGACCAGGATGTCCCCGCGCAGCCAGGTGAACAGGTCCACGTACTGCATGGCCGTGACGTCGTCGTACCCGGCCGCGCGGGTGCGCTCGTACAGCTCCCGGGTCACCGTCACGTGGGAGAGGTCGGGGTCGCGGCTGCGCAGGAAGCCGAGCTCGTCGTCGCGGAAGAGCCGTGCGTTGCCGTAGTAGCGCTGCTCCAGCGGGATCGAGCCGCGGCGCAGCAGGTCCTTGCCGCGCATGCCGTCGGGCAGCTTCGTCGACAGCGCGCCGAGGGCCCGGCGGACGCCGCGCGGCAGCTTCTCGAACGCCGCCAGCGACAGCGGCTCGCGGTAGATGTTGTAGCCGCCGAACAGCTCGTCGGCGCCTTCGCCGGAGAGCACGACCTTCACGTGCTTCCGGGCCTCGCGGGCGATGAAGTACAGCGGCACGAGCGCGGGGTCGGCGACCGGGTCGTCGAGGTACCAGACCACCAGCGGGATCGACTCGGCGAACTCCTGCGGGGTGACCACCTTGGTGATGTGCTCGACGCCGATGGCGGCGGCGGACTCGGCGGCGACGTCGATCTCGGAGAAGCCCTGGCGCTCGAAGCCGGTCGTGAAGGTGAGCAGCTTCGGGTTGTAGCGCTTGGCCAGCGCCGCGATGGCCGTGGAGTCGATGCCACCGGAGAGGAACGACCCGACGGTGACGTCGGCGCGCATGTGCACGCGCACCGAGTCGTCGAGGACGTCGGCGATGCGGTCGTAGAGGGCCTGCTGCTCGTCCTTCGCGACCGGGCGGATCGGGAAGGACGGGTGGAAGTAGCGCTTCGTCGTCAGCTCGCCGTCGACGACGGTGAAGCTGGTGCCGCTCTCGATGCGGCGGATCCCACGGTGCAGCGTGGCGGGCTCCGGCACGTACTGCAGGGTCAGGTAGTGCTGCAGGGACGCGGCGTCGACCCCGCCCGCCGCCTCGCTGCCGCCCAGCAGCTCGAGCACGGCCTTCTTCTCGGAGCTGAAGACCAGCCCGCCGTCGGCCAGCCGGGCGGTGAACAGGGGCTTGATGCCGAACGGGTCGCGGGCGCCGAACACCGTCTTCTCCTGGGTGTCCCAGATGAGAAAGGCGAACATGCCGCGCAGCTTCTGGACGACGTCCTCGCCCCACAGGTGGTAGCCCGCGACGATCGCCTCGGTGTCGCCCTCGGTGGCGAACGTGGCGCCGACGGCCTTCAGCTCCTCGCGGAGCTCCAGGTAGTTGTAGATCTCGCCGTTGAAGACGATCCGGTACCGGCCGTCGGCGTAGGGCATCGGCTGGTGGCTGTGCTCGATGTCGATGAAGGACAGCCGGTTGAACCCGAACACCGCCCGGGTGTCCCACCAGGCCTCGTTCTCGTCGGGACCGCGGTGGCGGACGCAGTTCTGCGCCGCGCGCACCGCGTCGACCGTGCCGTCGTCGACGCGGTCGGCGTCGGTGGAGAAGTAGGCGATCAGGCCACACATGAGGCGCGGGACTCCGGGATCGTGAGGGGGCGGGGGACCGCGACGGTCAGACGCGCTCGCCGGCGCGGGTCTTCCGGGTGGCCCGGCGCTCCGCCCAGAAGGACAGGAACGGGACCGTGCCGGCGACGACGGTGACCAGGAAGCCCTGGACGGTCCACCGGGCGCGCAGGGCGAGGTCGACCGTGGCGAGGAAGAACAGGCCGTAGAGCCACCCGTGCGCGGTGCCCAGCACCGCGACCGGGCCGTCGATGCCGCCGAGGTGCTTGAGCGGCACGGCGACGAAGATCAGCGCGATGAGCAGCACCCCGACGACGTTGGCCATCACCCGGTAACGGGTCAGGGCGGTGGGGACGTCGCGGCCGGCCGCGCGGGTGGGCTGCTCAACGGCCATTGCTGCTCCTCTGTCCCAGCGCCCGCTCGTTGAGCTCGGCGAGGTAGGCGTTGTAGGCGGCGAGCTCGGGGTCGCCCGTGGTGTCGATCCGGGGCCGCTGGTACAGCACGATCGCGCTGCCCGGGTCGTCGGCGTCGGGGTCGCGGCGGAGCTCGTCGCGCACCATGCGCACGTAGAACCACACGCCCATGAAGCCGTAGAGGGGCCACTGCAGCGCGTAGCTCCAGTTGACCGCGCCACCGCCGGCCTCGGCCTTGCTGAACTGCCAGTAGCCGAGGAAGAACGTGGCGACGAACAGGGCGACCACGAGCAGGTGCAGGAGCACCCACTTCGGGGTCAGCAGCCGGGTGTACACGCACCCGACTCTAACCGCCGTCCCGGTGCGCCCCGTCCGGCTCGCGGCCCGGCGGGGGAGGAGGCGGGGCGCGCGGGCCGTCCCGGCCGCTGCGACCCGCCGCAACCGTCTCCGGTGGTCGGCCCCGCAGGCGGGTCGGCTAGTCTCGGCCCACACTGTGATCGGCGTGCACGCACGCCGCCGAACACCGGTGGAGGACCCGCTGGAACGACCGCCCGGTACCCGGGCGGAGGACGAGGAGGCAGCGAGCAGTGGCTCGAGGCAGCAGGCTCGCGCGGCTGGCCGCGCTCGGTCTCCTGGGGGTGCTGACCCTCACCGGATGCGAGATGCCGAACAACGAGTTCTGGCGCTTCGGTTGGCCGGAAGGCATCACCGAAGAGGCCACCGCCATGCGTGAGCTGTGGACGGGGTCGGTCATCGCCGCCCTGATCGTCGGCATCATCGTCTGGGCGCTCATCGGCTACTCCGTGGTCCGTCACCGGAAGCGGGGCGACGAGCTGCCGCGGCAGACGGCGTACAACCTGCCGCTGGAGATCGTGCTCACGGTCATCCCGTTCGTGATCATCGCCGGGTTGTTCTTCTACACCGTGGTGACGCAGAACAAGGTGATGGAGCGCAGCGCGAACCCGGACGAGACCATCCAGGTCAACGCGTTCAAGTGGAACTGGGAGTTCGTCTACCCGGAGACCGAGGGGCAGGACGGCACGCCCGTCAGCACCGTCGGCAGCAGCACCCAGATCCCGATCCTGGTGGTGCCCACCGACCGCTCCATCCGGTTCCAGGTGGCGTCCGCCGACGTCATCCACTCGTTCTGGGTCCCCGAGTTCCTCTTCAAGCTCGACGTGATCCCCGGCAACGAGAACGGCCGCGACAACGTCTTCGAGGTCACCGTCCAGGAGGAGGGTGCCTACGTCGGCCGCTGCGCCGAGCTGTGCGGCACCTACCACGCGTACATGAACTTCGAGGTGCGCGCGGTCTCGGGTGACGACTACGACGCCTACCTGGCCGCTCGCGAGTCCGGCCTGGGCACGTACGAGGCCCTCGAGGAGATCGGTCAGCCCGGCGACGCCGGCACGACCACGCCGCTGGACCTGGCACAGAACAAGAACGTCGACCAGCAGCAGTCCGCTGGTGACTGACGCTCCCGCTCCCCGCACGGGAGCCACGCACGAGGAGGCACGGCCGTGAAGGTCGAGGCGCTGATCTTCAACCTGATCACGTTGTTCTGCATCGTGGCCGCGCTGGTGTACGGGCTGTGGTCCCGCGAGCCGATCGGCACCACGGCGCTCGCCCTGTCGGGTGGGCTGACCGGCCTCATCGGTGGCTTCTTCTGGTTCGTGTCGCGGCGCATCGACGCCCGTCCCGAGGACCGCAAGGACGCCGACATCGCCGAAGGTGCGGGTGAGCTCGGCTTCTTCCCGCCGGCCAGCTACTGGCCGTTCGGCCTGGCGCTGTCCGCGGCGCTCATGGGTCTGGCTCTCGCTTTCTTCTACTTCTGGCTGATGCTGATCGCCGGCGCTGCGCTGCTGATCACCGTCGGCGGCCTGCTCTTCGAGTTCTACGTGGGGCAGAACGCAACGCAGAGCTGACCGGCTCGGATCGTCGACGAGGGCCCCACCCGCCACTGGCGGGTGGGGCCCTCGTCGTCTGCCCGGCCGCCTGCAGAGGGACGTACCGGCTGCAGCCCCGGACCGGGGGCCCGGTCCCGCTCGTCGCGGTCCGGCCTCGGGCGGTCCACCTGGGGAGGTCCCGTACAGCGGCGGATCGGCCGGTCGGTCATCTCGCCCCGGTCAGCCGCTGCACCCCCCCACGGGACGTGGGGCGCCGCGGGTGCTGGTGACGAGGCGGTGACGGGGCAGCTCGGACCGGAGGTGCCCGGCCAGCCGCACGATGAGCGGGGCTGACCTGCTCCAGCGGCGCGTCCGTGGAGGGGGCGTGGTCCCAGCCCCCCTGCGTGGCGCGGAGGCGCTCGACGAGCGGCAGCGGCACCCCAGGAGCCATCAGCTCCCCGGAGCCCGCGTCGCCGCCCCCGCCCGCTGTCGGGGGCCGGACCGGTGGAGCCCCGCCGTGGGCCGGTGACACGGTGTGGCCCGGCCGCCGCTCCTCATGTCGGCCCCCGTCCGCCGCCACGACCTGCGGCCCGAGGCGCGGTGGTGGCCGCCGTCCCGCCGGCTGAGCGCTCCCGGCGGCGTCGTCCAGCGGGTGCCGTCAGGGGTTCGCGGGTCCGTGCTGCGCGCCGTGCTGCGTGGGAGTGGGCCGCGACCGACGAGCGGGGCCGGACGACGGAGACCCGGACGTGCAGAAGGGCCCCGGTGGATTCCACCGGGGCCCTTCTGGAGTGCTGTCGATCAGTCGCGCGCGTCCTGCGGGCGACCACCGTCGGAGGGCCGGCCGCCGTCGGACGGGCGACCACCGTCGGAGGGGCGACCGGAGCTGGTGAGCTCCCGCGTCGTCTCGCCGGACGGGAGGCCACGGCGCTCACGCAGCTCGAGCTCCACCGCGGACGGCTGCTCGATCGGCGTGAAGAAGCCCCGGATCGCACGGCGGGCGCCGCCGACATGGTTCATGCGCTTCGGCACCGGAGCGCCGCCGTAGGCCAGCTGGCCGTGGCCGTGCTCGTCGACCGGGCCGAGGGGCTGGTGCACCTCGATGAACTCGCCGTGCGGCAGCCGCCGGATGACACCGGTCTCGATGCCGTGCTCCAGGACCTCGCGGTCGTGCTGCTGCAGGCCCAGGCAGATCCGGTACGTGATCACGTAGACGATCGGCGGGAGCACGATGACCCCGATCCGGCCGATCCACGTCATCGCGTTCAGGCTGATGTCGAACTTGTCGGCGATGACGTCGTTGCCGCCGGCCACCATCAGCCAGAAGTAGAACGTCAGGGCCATCGCGCCGAGCGACGTGCGCACGGGGACGTCGCGGGGACGCTGCAGCAGGTGGTGCGGCGCCGTGTCGCCGGAGATCTTGCGCTCGAGCGTCGGGTAGAGCGCGAGCACCGTGAACATCGCGCCGGCCACGACGACGGTCGGCCAGAAGAGCGCCGGGATCGTGTAGTCACCGGGGAGGTTGATGTCCCAGGCCGGGAAGATGCGGGTCGAGCCGTCGAGGAAGCCGATGTACCAGTCCGGCTGCGACGCCGCCGAGACCTGCGCCGGGTTGTACGGGCCCCACAGCCAGATCGGGTTGATCTGGACGAGACCCGCGAGAGCGGCGCAGACGCCGAAGACGACCAGCAGCAGCCCGGTGGCCTTGCCCGCGAAGGTGGGGAAGAGCCGGTTGCCGACCACGTTGTGCTCGGTGCGGCCCGGGCCGGGGAACTGGGTGTGCTTCTGCTTGACCAGGATCAGCAGGTGCACCGCGATCAGGGCGAGCAGGATCGCCGGGAAGATCAGCACGTGGGCGATGTAGAAGCGCCCGATGATCTCGGTGCCGACGAAGTCGCCGTTGAAGATGGCGAAGTGCGCCCAGGTCCCGATGACGGGGATCGACAGCAGGATCGCGCTGATGATGCGGAGCCCGGTACCCGACAGCAGGTCGTCAGGGAGGGTGTAGCCGGTGACGCCCATGAGCAGCGCCAGCACCAGCATGACCACGCCGATGAGCCAGTTGGTCTCGCGCGGCCGGCGGAAGGCGCCGGTGAAGAAGACGCGCAGCAGGTGCACCACGATCGAGGCGACGAAGAGCAGCGCCGCCCAGTGGTGCATCTGGCGCATGAACAGGCCGCCGCGGACGTCGAACGACAGGTCGAGCGCCGAGGCGTAGGCCGCCGACATCTCGGTGCCGCGCAGCGGGTCGTACTCGCCGTCGTAGGCGACCTCGACCATCGACGCGTCGAAGAAGAACGTCAGGTAGGTGCCCGACAGCAGCGCGATGATGAAGGAGTAGAGGGCGATCTCACCCAGCAGGAACGACCAGTGGTCCGGGAAGACCTTGTTGAGCGTGCGGCGCACCGGGCCCGCGACGATCAGCCGGTCGTCGAACTCGGTCGCGGCCTTGCCCAGCCGGGAGGTCGGCGCGCCCGGCGCCGTGGCGGTAGCTGCCATCAGATGCGCTCCCGGTTCCAGTAGGTGGGTCCTACCGCTTCAATGTAGTCACTTCTGGCGACGAAGTAGCCCTCGTCGTCGACGGTGATGGGCAGCTGCGGCAGGGAGCGGGTCGCGGGCCCGAAGACCGGCTTGGCTCCCTGCGTCACGTCGAACTGCGACTGGTGGCACGGGCAGAGGATCCGGCTGGTCTCCTGCTCGTACAGCGACACCGGGCAACCGGCGTGCGTGCAGATCTTGGAGTAGGCGACGTAGTCGCCGTAGCCGAAGTCCTCCTGGCCCTCCTTGGGCCGGTCCGCGGCGACCTGCTCCGGGCGGAGCCGGATCAGCATGGTGGCGGCGTCGGACTGCAGGTTCCCGCCCGGCACGGCAGGGAAGACCGTCTCCAGGGAGCCGGGCTGCTGGTCACCGGGACGGATCGGGCTGCCGTCGTCGCGCAGCAGGCGCACGCCCTCGGCCCAGCTGGTGCGGCCGAGCGGGTTGCCCGTGTTCGGGTTCTTGATCAGGCCGCCGAGCGGGGCGATGAGCATGAGACCGAACGCCGCGCCCATGAAGCCGAGCGAGCGGGTGAGCAGCTTGCGCCGGGCCAGGCCGCTGTTGTGCAGACCGCCGACGAGCGTGGCGCCCGTGGTCACCCGGTCGAAGTGCGAGCCGTCGTGCTTGTCCTGCACCGCGGTCTCGTGCGGCAGCAGCTTCTTCGTGTAGAGCACCAGGCCGACGCCGGCGAGGGTGAAGGCCAGACCCATGAACAGACCCAGGAGCGGGTTGAACATGGCGCTCCAGGTGGTCCCCTCGGTGGCCCAGTTCCACTCGGGGAGGAACCAGCCCGACCCGGCGTAGACGACCAGGAAGAGGAAGGCGGAGATGCCCGCGCCGGCGAAGGTCCAGCCGACCTGGCGGACGGCGCGCTTCTCCATGCGGGAGCCGGGCTCCGGGCCGGGGTCGACGTGGAGGACCTCCACGCCGTCGTACCGGGCCCCGAGGAGGTCCAGCTCCTCGCGGCTCATGGCCGCGAGCTGCTCCGGGGTGTAGTCCGCGTCCGGGCCGCCGTGCAGCGGTCCGGGGGTGTCCGCGCCGCCGGACGAACCGGGGCGGGTGTCGTGGGCGTTCACGCCTTGCTCCCCATCCAGAAGATTCCGAACATCAGGGCGCCGATGCCGACGATCCAGATGACGAGGCCCTCGGCCACCGGCCCGATGCGGCCGATGCCGGCACCACCGGGGTCCGCCTGGGACTTGATGGTCTGGACGTAGTTGATGATCGAGCGCTTCTCCTCCGGCGTCAGCTGGTTGTCACCGAAGACCGGCATGTTCTCCGGGCCGCTGAGCATCGCGGTGTAGATCTCGAGGTCGTTGCTGTCCCCGAGGCTCGGGGCCGCCTTGCCGGAGGAGAGGGCGCCGCCCTCGCCGACGAAGTTGTGGCAGGAGGCGCAGTTGAGCCGGAACAGCTCGCCGCCCTCGGCCAGGTCGCCGTCGCGCAGGTTGCCCGAGGGCAGCGTGGGGCCGCCGCCGTTGGCCTGGATGTAGGCCATCAGCTGGTCGATCTCCTCGTCGGAGAAGATGGTCGGCTTGTCGGGCGCGTCGGCCTCCTGGCGCACGAGCGGCATGCGCCCGGTGTGCACCTGGAAGTAGACGGCGGCCTCGCCGACGCCGATCAGCGACGGGCCGCGGTTCGGCTCGCCCTCGAGGTTCTCGCCGTGGCAGGTGATGCAGCTGCGCTCGTACAGCTCGCGGCCCGCGGCCTCGGCGGCCGACTCAGAGGTGTCGTCAGCGGCCTGGGCCGGCGCGAACACCGAGTAGAGCGAGCCGGTGAGCACCAGCGACGCCATGAGGCCGGCGACGTTGGCGATGCGGCGGCGCTGCTTGGACCGGCGGCGGGCGCGGGCCCGGTCGACCGGGCGGCCCGGAGCGTCGGTCGGGGCGTCGGACTGCGGGTTCGTGGTGGACACCGGTTCCCTAGCGGATCAGGTAGATCGTGGCGAAGAGCCCGACCCACACGACGTCGACGAAGTGCCAGTAGTAGGAGACCACGATCGCCGAGGTCGCCTGTGCCGGCGTGAAACGGCCCATCGTCGATCTGATGAGCACGTAGACGAAGGCGACGAGCCCGCCGATGACGTGGAGGGCGTGGAAGCCCGTCGTCAGGTAGAAGACGGAGCCGTACGTGGACGACGAGATCGTCGTCCCGTGGTCCACGACCAGGACGCGGTACTCGTTCGCCTGCGCGAGCACGAAGACCAGGCCCATCGCGAAGGTGATGGTGAACCAGCGCCGGAGGCCGTAGACGTTGCCCTGCTCGGCGGCGAAGACGCCGAACTGGCAGGTGAACGACGACGCCACGAGGATCACCGTGAAGATCGTGGCGTACGGCAGGTTCAGCTCGGTCGGCTCCGGCGGCCACCCGTCGGTGGCCCGGGCTCGCGCGGTGAAGTACATGGCGAACAGGCCGGCGAAGAACATCAGCTCACTGGCGAGCCAGATGATCGTGCCGACGCTGACCATGTTCGGTCGGGTCAGGGAGTGCACCCGCGAGGTGTCGAAGGTGCTGCTCGCCACGGGGGCCGTTGTCACGAGGGTCATCATGGCATCGGCAGGCCCCGGTCACGACTGCGGGTGGCGACGGCGTGGCGCCGATGTGACCAGCTCGATACCGACTCGCAGGTGTTGGCCTGCGGGAACGCCCCTGGGCACTAGTCTCGGGCGGGTGAGTGCCGCCGAGAACTCCGCCGCACCGGCCACCGTGCTGCTCTACAGCCACCGACCCGAGGTGCGGGACGCCGTCCGCACCGCGGTCGGCCGTCGCCCGGCGAGCGACGTCGGCCCGCTCACCTGGGTGGAGTGCTCCACGGCGGCCGAGGTCGTGTCCGCGGTCGACGCCGGCGGCATCGACCTGTGCGTCCTGGACGGCGAGGCCCAGCCGACCGGCGGCATGGCGCTCGCGCGCCAGCTCGAGGTCGAGGTGGCCGACCGGCCCGCGATCTGCCTGCTGATCGCGCGCCAGCCCGACCGGTGGCTGGCGCACTGGTCCCGCGCCGAGGCCACGCTGCCGCTGCCGGTCGACCCGCTCGTGGCCCCCGGTGTGATCGCCGACCTGCTGCGCAGCCCCGCCCGGCGGACGGCCGTGCGCCCGTGACGCGGGTGCCCGCCGTCGCTCCCACCTGGCCCGGACTGCTCAACCGCCTGCTCGCGGGGGAGGACCTCACCGCCGAGGACACCCGCTGGGCGATGCGCGAGATCATGACCGGGGAGGCGACCCCGGCGCAGGTGGCCGGGTTCGCCGTGGCCCTGCGTGCCAAGGGGGAGTCGGCCCAGGAGGTCGCCGGGCTCGCCACCGAGATGGTGGCGCAGGCGACGGCGGTGGAGCTGCCGCTGGACTGCGTCGACATCGTGGGCACCGGTGGCGACGGCGCGCACACCGTCAACATCTCGACGATGGCGGCGGTGGTGACGGCGGCGGCGGGCGCGCCGGTGGCCAAGCACGGCAACCGCGCCGCGTCGTCGTCGTCCGGGGCGGCGGACGTGCTCGAGGCCCTCGGTGTGGTCATCGACCTGCCGGCCGAGGCCGTGGCGCGCTGCGTGCGGGAGGCCGGCATCGGGTTCTTCTTCGCGCCGGTCTTCCACCCCGGCTACCGCCACACGGCGGCGGCCCGGCGGGAGATGGGCATCGCGACGGTCTTCAACTTCCTCGGCCCGCTGACCAACCCGGCGCGACCGGTGGCCGCGGCGATCGGCTGCGCCAACGCGCGCATGGCGCCGGTCCTCGCCGAGGTCCTGGCGGTGCGCGGCACCCGGGCCCTGGTCTTCCGCGGGGACGACGGGCTCGACGAGCTGACGACGGCCACCACGTCCGCGGTGTGGGTCGTGCGGGACGGGCGCGTGGTGGCCGACCGGGTCGATCCGTCCGCGCTCGGCATCGGGACCCCGGGTCCGGACGCGCTGCGCGGGGGCGACGCGCGGGCCAACGCCGACGTGTTCCGCCGGGTCGTGGACGGGGAGCGCGGTCCGGTCCGCGATGCGGTGCTGCTGAACGCGGCCGCGGCGCTGGCTGCCTTCGCCGAGCGGGACGTGCGGCTGCACGACGCCCTGGCCGCTGGGCTGCAGCGGGCCGCGGCGGCCGTCGACGACGGGCGCGCTGCCGCGCTGCTCGACCGCTGGGTCGAGGTCAGCCAGGCGGCGCGCAGCCGCTAGTCGGCGCTCTCGAAGCCGATGGAGAAGGCGGCCTCGAGGTCGTGCTTGGAGTAGGCCCGGAACGCGATGTGCGTCTCGGTCTCCAGCACGCCGGGCACCTTGTTGATGCGGCCGGCGACGACCTCGGCGATCTGCTCGAACTCCCGCACCCGGACGATCGCGATCAGGTCGACCTCGCCGGCGGTGGAGTAGACCTCGCTGACGCCGTCGAGGTCGGCGATCGCGCCGGCCACCTCGGGGATCGAGTCCGTGGCGGCGTCGATCATGACGATGGCGGTGATCACGCCGGGGATGCTATCCGCTCCGGCCGGGCGCGGGTCCCCAGCGAGCGGCCGTCGGCGAAGGGGTCGCGCCCGGCGCGACCGGCCTCGACCTGGCCCAGGAAGCCGCTGTAGGCACCGGTCCCCGGCGCGGGGCTGGCCAGGGTCCCCGTGAGCTCGACCAGCCGGGTGCCGGGCTTCTCCAGCCAGCGCAGCACGAGCTCGGTCTCGTCGACCGACGTCGTCGCGGCGCCGTCGGTGCCCGGCAGCGTCTCCGCCGTCGCGAGGAGGCCGGGGAGGACGCGGCGGACGGTCGAGCCGCTCGGCGCGGTGCCGGCGGCGACCAGCCGGCCGTACCGGACCACCGAGAGCTCCCAGCCGCCCGACCCGTCGGGCCGGGCGAGCACCAGCTCGGGCACCGCGGCCAGGGACTCCAGGCGCTGACGGCGGCGGACGGCCCGCACCAGCACCGCCATCCGGTCGCGCAGCACGGCGGCGTCCTCGTAGCGCTCCTCGGCGGCCAGGCGCTCCACCCGGTGCAGCAGCGGCGCCATGAGGGGCCGCGGGTCGGAGGTGACGGCCGCGGCGAAGACCGCGGCGACGTCGGCGTACTCGTCGACCGACTGGGCGCCGGTGCACGGGGCGCCGCACCGGCCCATGCCCGCGAGGGCGCACGCGCTGCCGGGCGTGCGCGGGGAGATCCGGACGGTGCACTGGCGCAGGGGGAGGACCTCGTGGACGGCCGCGACGGCGGCGTCGGCGGCCCGGCGGTCGGGGAAGGGGCCGAGGAACACCCCGGCGTCGGGCCGGACGCGCCGCACCACGGAGAGCCGGGGGAAGGGCTCCTCGGTGAGCCGCACCCACAGCGTGCGCTCGGGGAAGCGGGACCGCCGGTTGTACCGGGGCTTGTGCTCGGCGATCAGCCGGAGCTCCCGAACGGCCGCCTCGAGGGCGTGGGCGCAGGAGACGGTGTCGATCCGCTGGGCCAGCCGGACCATCTCGGTGATCCGGCTGCGCTGCTCGCTGGAGGAGAAGTAGCTCCGGACCCGGCTGCGCAGATCGGTGGACGTGCCGACGTAGAGCGGCTCGTCGCGCGGGCCGCGGAAGAGGTAGACGCCCGGCCCGTGGGGGACGCCGTCGGCCAGGTGCCGCTTCCGCCGCCGCTCGGGGTCGATCTGGCGGGTGAGCCCGGTCAGCTCCTCGAGGGTCGTGATGCCCAGGGGGCCGAGCCGCTCGAACAGGCCGTGCAGCACGTCGACGGTGGCCCGCGCGTCGTCGAGGGCCCGGTGGGTGGGGGAGGTGGTCGCGGAGAAGTACGGCGCGAGGGTGCCGAGCTTGCAGTTGGGCACCTCGTCGCGGCTGAGCAGCCGGCGGGCCAGGACCGCGGTGTCGACCGATGCCGGTCCCGGCCACGGGATGCCCGACCCCGCGCAGGCGGCCTTGAGGAAGCCGAGGTCGAACGGGGCGTTGTGGGCGACCATGACCGTGCCGCGCGCGAACTCCAGGAAGGCCGGCAGGACGGCGTCGATGCGGGGCGCGGTCGCGACCATCGTCGACGTGATGCCGGTCAGCACGCTGATGTAGGGCGGGATCTCGTGACCGGGGTCGACCAGCGTCTGGAACTCCCCGAGGACCTGGCCGCCGCGGACCTTCACGGCCCCGATCTCGGTGATCGCGCTGTCCTTGGGCGAGCCGCCGGTCGTCTCCAGGTCGACCACGACGAAGGTGACCTGGGACAGCTGCGTCCCGAGCTCCGCGATCGAGACCTGCTGGTAGCCCGCAGCGGGAGAGGAGGGTGGCACGCGGCGGACGCTAGGTCGGGGTGCTGACAGTCCGGGGGACGCGCGCCGGGCCCGGCGTCCCCCGTCCAGGGGGTCGGAGCCGCTCGCGGGGGCTCCCGCCTGGCACTCCTGGCGCGGGCAGGACACCATTCGTGCTGGTGACGGTCGCGCAGGGGGCGACCGTCCGGTCGTGAAGGTGGCCCGATGCCCGCGCGTTCCCGGTCGCGCCCGTCCGTCCCGCCGGCCCGGCGTGCCGTGCTGGCCGCGGTGGCCTCCCTGGCGGTCGCCCTGGCGGTCGCGCCGGCGACGGCGTCGGCAGCTCCCAGCGACCAGCCCGGTGGCACCTCGGGCGTGCTCGACAGCCGTGACCTGGACCGGCTGCAGGACAAGGCCGCGGAGGTGCAGGACGACCTGCGCGCGCAGCAGGACGAGGTCGTGGCCGCCCGCGAGGAGCTGGCCGAGGCGCAGCGGGCCGTCGAGGAGGCGCGCGCGGTCCTCGCGGCCAAGCAGGGCGAGCTGTCGGTCCACCAGCAGGCGGTGGCCGGGTACGCCGCCGCCGTCTACCGCGACGGCGGGGGGCTGTCGCGGCTGACCGTGCTCCTCGGCAGCGGCGACCCCGGCGACGTCCTGTCCGCCATGGGCTTCCTGGACGCCGTCGACTCGCACGCGGCGCAGGTCATCACGGTGGCCGAGACCTACCGCAGGGCCGCGCTGGACGAGCAGCAGCGGGCCCAGGCCGTCCTGGACCGGGCCGCGGCGCGGGCCGACGAGGTGAGCGCCCGCGTCGCCGAGCTGGAGGCGGCGGCCGACGCCGTCACCGCGGAGCTGGACGAGGCGCTCGACGTGGTCGACGGGCAGCTGGCGCAGCTGCAGGCCGAGCAGGTCGACGTCAACGAGCGGACGGCGGCCAACTGGCGCGCCTACGTCGACCAGCTCGCCGCGGCGGGTCTCGCCGCGACGCCCGCCGCCGCGCTGCGCACCCCGGAGCGGGGGCTGCCCGGCGCCCTGGTGCCGGTCGCCGCGAGCGGCGGCGGTGCCCAGGCGGGTGCTGCCCAGCAGCCCGCCCAGCCGAGCTCGGTCCTCGTGCTGCCCGCGGAGACGCTGACCGCGGTCAGCGGGGCCATGGAGGCCCTCGGGAAGCCGTACGCCCCCGGCACGGCCGGTCCGGACTCGTGGGACTGCGGCTCGCTGGTGCAGTCGGTCTACGGACGGGCCGGCGTCCCCCTGCCGGGCACGCAGGGGGAGCTGTTCGCCACGACCGCGCCGGTGGCCCCGGCCGACGTGCTGCCCGGTGACCTGGTCTTCCTGGGCACCCCGGAGTCCGGGCTCGGGCACGTGGGCATCGCCCTGGACCCCCGCACGATGCTGGCCGCCGACGGACGGGCCGGCGCGGTGGTGGTGCGGACGCTGCCGGGTGACCAGGTGCTGGGCATCGGCCGCCCGAGCCTGCCCGCCCGGGCCGCCGTCGCCGTGCCGGAGCCGGCCGAGGGCGCGCTGCGCGTGGAGTGCGGCAACACCGTCTACCCCCCGAGCTACGACGGCGCGCGTGCCTGGGGCGGGTACCCGAACGGCCTCATCCCGCCCAGCGCGATGTGCCCGCTGGGAGCGGCCGGGCACACCCTCCGTTGCGACGCCGCCGCCGCCTACCGCGCGATGTCGCAGGCCTACGCCGCCGCCTTCGGCGGTCCCCTCTGCATCACCGACTCCTACCGCACGTACGGCAGCCAGGTGCGGCTGTACGGGCAGAAGCCGGCGCTGGCCGCCGTCCCGGGCACCAGCAACCACGGCTGGGGTCTGGCCGTCGACCTGTGCGGCGGCATCGAGCGGTTCGGGACGCCGCAGTACGCCTGGATGGTCGCCAACGCCGGCCGGTTCGGCTACCTGCACCCGACCTGGGCCGATCCCGGGAACGGCCGCGAGGAGCCCTGGCACTGGGAGTACGCCGGCACCTGAGCCGGGGCCGGACGCTCCGTCCGGATCCGGAATTGTCGGTGGCCCCTCCTACCGTGCGGAACGACTCACGGAGGAGAAGAAGCGATGCTGATCGACTGCGACACCTGCACCGCCCGGGGTACCGGCTGCGCCGACTGCGTGGTCACCGTCCTGCTCGGTGCGCCCCCGGGATGGCAGGGGGTCGACCCGGTGGTGGTCCCGATGACCGGGCGCCCGCGCGTCGGCCCGGCGGAGATCACGGCCGGGACCCCGATCGAGGCCGCCGCGGAGGACGTCGTCGTCCCCCCGCCCGGTGTGGTCGTGGAGTTCGACGACGTGGAACGGCGTGCGGTGCGGGCGCTGGCCGAGTGCGGGCTGGTGCCGCCCCTGCGGCACCGCGACGGGTCCGGCGAGACCCCTCGTGACCGCCGGATCGGCTGATCCGGCGCATACACGCGGGAGCCCTTAGCACGGCGCAGGCGCGCCTGAGCAGCCGGGATGTGCATCACACGAAAATCTCTGCCCCCGTTTGTCACATCCGGATCACGGTCGTAGGGTCGTCGCCGTTCGGTCGAGCGGTCGTCACCCGCAGAGGGGTGACCTCGACCAGACACCGCCGAATCACGGACGGCGCGCAGCACCGGCGCCCGAGTGAACCGGGGACCCACCGCAGTCCTGGGGTGAGTTCCTCCGCGGCCGGCTCGCCGGTCCGGGGGATAGGGCCAGTCTTCCCAGCCCGAACCCGTCAGCTAACTCGGTAGGCGGTTGCAGAGGAAGAAACGGAGAGCCGCCGCTCGTGGCGACCCCTCACGCACTGACGCACGCCCGTGGACAGCTCCACACCGATCGCCTGGCCGGCTCCGCTCGTGGACGCCGCTTCGGGCCGCTGCGCACGAGCCTGCTGGTCGGCGCCACCGCCGCCCTGACGCTGACCGTCCTCCCCGGCACCGCCACCGCCGTCCCGGGTGACGCGACCACCGCCGACCAGGCCGCCGCCCGGGTCGCCGACGCCGAGCACCGGCTCGAGGTCGTCGCCGAGCAGCTCAACGAGGCGCGCGTGCTGCTCGCCGGCCACCAGGACGCGGCCCGCGCCGCCGAGGAGGCCGCCGACGAGGCCCAGCGCCGTCTCGACGCCCTCGACGGGCAGATCCGCCAGCTGGCCCGCAGCGCCTACACCGGCAGCGCCACCTCGCACTTCGACGTGCTGCTGACCAGCAACTCCGCCCAGGACCTGGTGTCCCAGATGGGCACGCTCGACGCCATCGCCGGCTACACCAACGAGGTGCTCGCCGAGGTCTCGGTCGTGGCCGAGGGCGCCGAGCAGTCTCGCGAGTCCGCCGACCGCGCCGCCGCCGAGGCCCAGGAGCAGGTCGACGAGATCGCCGACCAGCAGAAGGAGCTCGAGGGGCAGATCGCCGAGTTCCAGCGCCAGTACGACGCGCTCAGCGCACCGCAGCAGGCGGTCGTGGCGCAGGCGCACGGCGGCGGCGAGGCCCTGCCCGCGCCCAGCGGCGTGGTCGCCTCCAGCGCCGCGGCGCAGAAGGCGGTCGACACGGCGCTGGCCCAGGTCGGCGACCCCTACGTCTGGGGCGCCGGCGGACCGAACGCCTTCGACTGCTCGGGCCTGACCTCCTACGCGTACGCGGCGGCCGGTGTGAGCCTGCCGCACTCGAGCAAGAGCCAGGCGGGCATGGGGCAGGCGGTGCCGGCGAACGCGCTCCAGCCGGGTGACCTGCTGTTCTTCTACTCACCGACCAGCCACGTCGCCATGTACATCGGCAACGGCCAGATGGTGCACGCCTCGACCTCCAGCCAGCCGGTCAAGGTGGCCAGCTTCAACGCGATGAAGGGCGACTTCACGCACGCCCGCCGCATCGCCGGCTGACAGCTGATCGCACCGCCCGAAGGGCCGGCGCCTCCTCCGGGGGGCGCCGGCCCTTCGGCGTCGCGGGGTCCGGGGACGCCGCCTCCTAGGATCGCCGCGTGAGCACGGGAGCACGACCGGCCGCTCGCGTCGCGCTCGTGGTGGCGGCCGCGCTCGGGATCGCCGCGCTGGTCGTCGTCGCCGTCCGCACCCCGTGGGTCGTGCTGCCGGAGCCGCCCGGTGGGTCCACCGAACCCGATCCCGCGGCCGGGCTCTCCGCCGCCCAGCTCGACCGTGCCGAGGCGTTCGCCGCGGCCCTGCGGCCGGCGTCCCTGCTGTCGCTGCTGCTGGGCCTGGCGGTGTCGGCGCTGCTGGGCCTCACCCGGCTCGGCAGCGGCCTGCTGCGCGCCGCCGGCGACCGGGTCGGCGGGCGCTGGTGGGCGCAGGTCCTGCTGGGCGTCCCGGCGCTGATCCTCGTCGGGCGGCTGGTGACCCTTCCGGTCTCCGCCTACGCCGAGGTGGTCCGCCACCGGTTCGGGCTCTCCACGCGCAGCTGGGGGCTCTGGCTGCGCGACGTCGTCGTCTCGGTGGCCATCAGCGCCGCGCTGACCGCGCTGGTGGTGCTGGCGGTGCTCTGGCTGATCCGGCGCGCCCCGCGCACCTGGTGGGCGTGGTCGGGCGTGGCCGCCGTCGGGCTGGTGTTCGTGGGGTCGTTCCTCTACCCGGTGGTCATCGAGCCGGCGTTCAACCGGTTCGAGCCGCTGCCCGCCGGCGAGCTGCGCAGCGACCTGCTCGCGCTGGCCGAGGAGAACGGCACGCCGGTGCGCGACGTCCTCGTCTCGGACGCCTCGCGGCGCACGACGGCGCTCAACGCGTACGTGTCCGGCTTCGGCTCCACCAGGCGGGTCGTGGTCTACGACACGCTCCTCGACCGGCTGCCCGACGACGAGATCGAGTCCATCGTCGCCCACGAGCTCGGGCACGTGGCCAACGACGACGTGCTCACCGGCACGCTGATGGGTGCGCTCGGCGCCGGGGCGGCCACCGCCCTCGCCGGCTGGCTGCTGTCCTGGGGGCCGCTGCTCCGGCGGGCCGGCGCCGACTCCCCGGGCGATCCGCGGGTCGTCCCGCTGATGCTCTTCCTCGTGACCGTCGGGGGGCTGCTGGGGACCCCCGTGCAGAACGTCGTCTCCCGGCAGATCGAGGCGCGGGCCGACGTGCACGCCCTCGACCTGACGCGCGACCCGGAGGCCTTCATCGCCATGCAGCGGCGTCTGGCCTCGACCAACCTCGGCGACCCCGACCCGCCCGCTGCCTGGCACTGGTTCTTCGGCAGCCATCCGACCGTCGCGCAGCGGATCGCCATGGCGGAGGACTGGCAGCGCCTGGAGGACCAGCGGTGAGCCGCACGCTGGTGGTCACCAACGACTTCCCGCCGCGGCAGGGCGGGATCCAGACGTTCGTCGCCGCGCTCCTGGAACGCCGTCCGCCGGAGTCCCTGGTCGTGCTGGCGTCGGACTCCCCGGGGTCGGCCGAGCACGACGCCGCGCTGCCCTACCCGGTCGTCCGGCGCCCCACCGGGATGCTGCTGCCCACCCGCGCCACCGCCCGGGCCGCCGTGGACCTGGCTCGGCGGCACGGCTGCGACACCGCGTTCTTCGGCGCCGCGGCGCCCTTGGGGCTGCTCGCGCCGACGCTCCGGGCCGCCGGCGTGCGGCACCTGGTGGGCGCCACCCACGGTCACGAGACCGGCTGGGTGGCCCTTCCCGGCAGCCGGCAGGTGATGCAGCGGATCGCGGGCGGGCTCGACGTGCTCACCTACATCAGCGAGTACACCCGGGACCGCCTCGCCCCGGCGCTGGCCGGCCGCACCCGGCTGGCCCAGCTCTCACCCGGGGTGGACGTCGAGCGGTTCACCCCTGACGTCGACGGCACCGGAGTGCGGCGCCGGTGGGGCCTGGGCGACGCCCCGGTCGTCGTCTGCGTCTCCCGGCTGGTGGCACGCAAGGGCCAGGACGTGCTGGTGCACGCCTGGCCGCGCGTGCTCGCCCGGCACCCCGGGGCCCGGCTGCTCCTGGTCGGTGGCGGACCGGACGAGCGGGCGCTGCGCCGCGCGGTGGCCTCCCGGTCACTGGAGGACTCGGTGGTCCTGACCGGCGCCGTGCCGCACGACGAGCTGCCGGCGCACTACGCGGCCGGCGACGTCTTCGCCATGCCCTGCCGGACCCGCCGCGGGGGACTGGACGTCGAGGGCCTCGGCATGGTGTTCCTCGAGGCGGCGGCCACCGGGCGCCCGGTCGTGGCCGGGACCTCCGGCGGGGCACCGGAGGCGGTGCAGGACGGCGTCACGGGCCTCGTGGTGGACCCGCGGTCGGCCGAGGCGGTGGCGGTGGCGCTGTCAGGGCTGCTCGACGACCCGGCGCGGGCCCGGGCGATGGGGACGGCGGGGCGGGCCTGGGTGGAGGAGCGGTGGTCCTGGGCCTCGATCGCCGCCACCTTCGCCGAGCTGCTCGAGAAGCACTGAGCCCCGCCCCGCGGATCGCGGGACGGGGCTCGGTGGTGGTGGGTCAGCGCGTGTAGAGCTTCTCCACCTCGGAGCCGAACTCCTTCATGACGACGTTGCGCTTGAGCTTGAGGCTCGGGGTCAGCATCCCGTTGTCCTCGGTGAAGTCCGTGGCCAGGATCGTGTACTTCTTGATCGCCTCGGCCTGCGAGACCGCCTTGTTGGCGTCCTTGACCGCGGACTCGATCTCGGCCTTCACGTCGGGGTCCTCGCGCAGCTGCTCGGCGGTCAGGCTCTTGTCCTTGCCCTTGCCCTCCAGCCACTGCGGGAGGGCCTCCTCGTCGAGGGTGATCAGCGCGCCGATGAAGGGCTTCTGGTCACCGACCACGATGCACTGGCTGACCAGCCGGTGGGCGCGGAGCCGGTCCTCGAGGACGGCCGGGGCGACGTTCTTGCCGCCGGCGGTCACCAGGATCTCCTTCTTGCGGCCGGTGATCTTCAGGAAGCCGTCCTTGTCCAGCTCGCCGATGTCACCGGTGTGGAAGAAGCCCTCCGAGTCGATCGCCTCCTTGGTGGCGTCCTCGTTCTTCCAGTAGCCGCGCATGACGATGCCGCCCTTGATGAGCACCTCGCCGTCCTCGCCGATCCGGAACTCCACGCCGGGCAGCGGGCGACCGACGGTGCCGATGCGCAGCGCCTCGTCGTGGTTGACCGACGCGGCGGCGGTGGTCTCGGTCAGGCCGTAGCCCTCGAAGACGGTCACGCCGATGCCGCGGTAGAAGTGGCCCAGCCGCTCGCCGAGCGGCGCCCCACCGGAGATGGCACCGAGGCACCGGCCGCCCAGCGCGGCGCGGAGCTTGCCGTAGACCAGCTTGTCGAACAGCGCGTGCTGGACCTTCAGGCCCAGCCCGGCACCGCCGGTGTCCTGGGCGCGGGACCAGTCGATGGCCACCTGGGCGGCCTTGTCGAAGATCTTGCCCTTGCCGTCGCCCTCGGCCTTGGCCTTCGCCTGGTTGAAGACCTTCTCGAACACGCGGGGGACGGCGAGGACGAAGGTCGGCTTGAACTCGCCGAGGTCCTCGACCAGGTTCTTCACGTCCGGCGTGTGCCCGATGATCGTGCGGTTCTTGACCGCGCCGACCTGCAGGACGCGGGCCAGGACGTGCGCGAGCGGGATGAACAGCAGCAGCGAGCCCTGCACGCTCATGAAGCGGTCGAGCAGCGTGATGCCGTTGCCGATCTCGAACAGGAAGTTGCCGTGCGTCAGCTCGCAGCCCTTGGGCCGGCCGGTGGTGCCGCTGGTGTAGATCAGCGTCGCGAGGCTCTCGGCGTTCAGCGTGGCCCGGCGGGCGTCGAGCTCGCTGTCGGGGACGTCGGCGCCGGCCGCGGTCAGCTGCTCGAGGGCACCGTCCTCGATGACGTGCACGGTCTTGAGGTCCGGCGCCTGGTCGCGCACGGAGGCGATCGCCTCGGCGTGCTCGTCGCGCTCGACGACGGCGGCGGTCGCGCCGGAGTCGGACAGGATCCAGGCGACCTGGTCGGCGCTGGAGGTCTCGTAGATCGGGACGACGACGCCGCCCGCGGTCCAGATGGCGAAGTCGAGGACGGTCCACTCGTACCGCGTCTTCGCCTGCAGCGCCACGCGGTCGCCGGCGGCCACGCCGGAGGCGATCAGCCCCTTGGCGGCGCCGCGCACCTCCTCGCCGAACTGCTTCCACGTGACGTCGGTCCACCGCCCGTCCACCTGGCGGCGCAGGCCCACCTCGCCGCCGTGGTCGGCGACGTTGGCGGTGAGCATGTCGGTCAGGGCCTCGTCGGCCCCCACTTCGTAGGTCGCTGGAACGCTGAACTCGCGCACGCCCGGTCCTCTCCTCCCCGGCCGTCGCCGGGCACCGTCGCCCGCGACCCCACCTGGG
The DNA here is from genome assembly GCF_003319095.1 of Blastococcus sp. TBT05-19. Classification (GTDB taxonomy): domain Bacteria; phylum Actinomycetota; class Actinomycetes; order Mycobacteriales; family Geodermatophilaceae; genus Blastococcus. The sequence goes on from NZ_QOHI01000005.1 coordinate 40,262, forward strand.
GACGTCGGCGTCAATCTAGCGGCTCTTCCTACCGGGGAGTAGCCGAGGCCACAGTCCGGACTCCCGGGTCCGCCGCGAGCGGCTAGCCTGCTGCCATGGCGGACCAGTCCACCCAGTCGATCGTCGTCGAGGCGCCTGCGGCCCAGGTCATGGCCGTGATCGCCGATTTCCCCGCCTATCCGCAGTGGGTGGCCGCCGCCAAGAAGGTGGAGGTCACCGAGACCGGGGACGACGGCCGTGCCCGCCGCGTCCACTTCGTGCTGGACGCCGGTGCGGTCAAGGACGACTACGTCCTCGAGTACACCTGGGACGGCGACCGCCGCGTCTCCTGGACCCTCGTGACGGGCCAGATGCAGCGCCGCCAGGAGGGCTCGTACACCCTCAACGAGAGCGACGGGCGCACCGAGGTCACCTACGCGATCACCATCGACCTCTCCATCCCGATGCTCGGGATGATCAAGCGCAAGGCGGAGAAGGTCATCCTCGACACCGCGCTCAAGGAGCTCAAGAAGCGCGTCGAGAGCTGAGCGGCGTGCGCACCCTGCTCGTCACCGGTCCCGGCGGGGCCGGCACCTCGACGGTGGCCGCCGCCGCCGCGCTCCGGGCCGCCCGGTCGGGCCGGGACACGCTGCTGCTCGCCCGCGGCACACCGCCGGTGGCGGGTCTGGACGACGAGCCGCACCTCGCCGTCCGCCCGGTCGGCGGTCCGCGGGCGGTCGGGGAGCTGTGGGCGGCGCACGCGCGGACGCTGTCCGGGCTCCTCCCGCACCTGACGCTGCCCCCGGCCACCTCCGTCGTGCCGCTGCCCGGCGCCGGCGACCTGGCGATGCTGGCGGCCCTGGGCTCCGCCGACGCCGACCTCGTGGTGGTCGACGCCGGACCGCTCGCGGACGGGCTCGCCCTGGCCGCGCTCCCGGGGACGCTGCGCTGGTGGCTGGACCAGCTGCTGCCGCCCTCGGTCCGCGCCCTCGCCGCGGTCCGGACGGCGGGCGTCTCGGCCGGCACCGTGCGCCCGGGCCCCGTCGACGCGGTCATCGGCGCACTGCCGGCCCTGGAAGGCCTGCTGCGCGGCGACCGGCTGGCCGACGCGTCCGGGACGGCGGTCTGGCTGACCGGCGAGGCCCGGGGCCCGGCCGCCGCCGCGCTGCGCCGCGCGACCACGGTGCTCGGCCTGCACGGGCTGGATCCCGCCGCCGTCGTCGTCCGGGCGCTGCCCGCCGGAGGACCGGAGGACTGGTGGCGGGACCGCGCCGCCGCGCAGGAGGCGGCGCTCCGCGCGCTGGCCGAGCTGGCTCCCGTGCACGCGGTGCGGGAGACGCCGGAGGGGCCCGCCGACGCAGCGGCTGCGCTCGCGCTGCTCGACGGGCTGGACCTGCCGTCCTCCGGAGGACCGGCCGCGCCCGCCCCGCGACGGGTCGAGGGTGGCTGGGAGCTGTCGGTGCCGCTGCCCTTCGCCGAGCGCGGCGCGATCGCCCTGACCCGGTGGGGCGATGACCTCGTGGTCGGCGTAGGGGAGGATCGGCGCTCGCTGCGGCTGGACTCGCTGCTGCGCCGGTGCGAGGTGACCGGGGGGCGGCTCGCCGACCCCGGCACCGCCACCGCGCGGCTCGTGGTCAGCTTCCGCCCGGATCCGCAGCAGTGGCCGGCCGACCTCCTGGCGGCCGAGGGGAGGACCTCATGACCAGCGGTGCCGACTGGGTCGACCAGGCCCGCCGCCTGCTCGACGCCGTCCGCGGCCCCGAGAACGCCTCCGGCGCCGGGGCGGACGGGCACGCGCCCGACTGCTCGTGGTGCCCGGTGTGCCAGGCCGCGTCCGTGCTCCGCGGCGAGCGGCCGGAGGTCACCGAGGCCGTCGCCGACCTCCTGACGACGGCAGCGGCCGCCCTGCGCGCCTTCGCGGCCGACGCGGGCGCCTCCCGGCCGCGGGCGACCGAGGAGCCGAGCGCGCCGGCCGAGGAGCCCGAGGTGCAGCGGATCGACATCGCGTGACCGACGACGTGGGGAGCCTGCCCGCGCTCGGGATCGACATCGGTGGCACCAAGGTGGCCGGCGGCCTGGTCGCCCCCGACGGCACCATCCTCGCGACGGCCCGCCGCGCGACGCCGGGCGCATCGGTCACCGACACCGAGGACGCCATCGCCGCGGTCGTGGAGGAGCTGGCCGCCGGGCACGACGGCGAGCTCGTGGGCGTCGGGGTCGGCGCCGCCGGGTGGTTCGACCGCACCGGCGACACGGTGCTGTTCAGCCCGCACCTGGCGTGGCGCAACTCGACCCTGCGCAAGGACCTCGGCGCCCGGCTGCAGCGCCCGCTGTGGGTGGGCAACGACGCCGACGCGGCCGCCTGGGCCGAGTACCGCTACGGGGCGGCCCGGGGCTCCGACCTCGCCCTGATGATCACCCTCGGGACCGGCATCGGCGGCGGGATCGTCCTCGACGGCCGGTTGCGCCGCGGCTCGCACGGGGTGGCGGGGGAGTGGGGGCACATGCGCGTCGTCCCCGACGGCCGGCTGTGCGCCTGCGGCAACCGGGGGTGCTGGGAGCAGTACGCCAGCGGGACCGCGCTCGGGCAGACCGCCCGCGAGGTGGCCCGCACCTCGCCCGCCGCCGCGGCGCTGCTGCTGGAGCGCGTGGACTGCGAGCCCGACCGGCTGACCGGCGAGCACGTGGCCCGCGCCGCCTACGACGGCGACCCGCTGGCCCTGGAGCTGGTGACCGAGGTCGGCTACTGGCTCGGGCAGGGCATCGCCGACCTCGCCGCCGTGCTCGACCCCGAGGTCGTGGTGATCGGCGGTGGCGTCAGCGTGCTCGGCGAGATGGTGCTGCGGCCGGCGCGCGAGCGGCTGGACCGCGCCCTCCCCGGTCGCGGGTTCCGGCCCGGCCCGCGCGTGGTCGCGGCGGCGCTCGGCGCGCAGGCCGGCATCGTCGGTGCGGCCGACCTGGTGCGCAAGGCCGTGGCCGAGGGCGAGGCCTGAGGGTCGAGCAGCAGCCCTCAGACGACGGCGCCGTCGTCCCCGTCGTCGGAGCGGTCGCGCATCCGCGCCACGAGCATCGCGACCCCGCCGGCCACCACGGCGACGCCGAGCACCAGGCCGACGTCGGCGGACAGCCCCAGCACCGACGGGACGCCGATGAGCAGCACGCCGGCGGCCACGAGCAGCAGGGCGTAGAGGGCGGCCGGGGCCGGGACGGGGAGCGGCGGCGGGGTCGGCGGCTCGTAGTGCTCGTCGGGGCGGTCCAGGACCGGGACCTCGTGCGGGACCGGCGGAGGAGCATCCGAGGGCTGCTCGCCGACGACGGTGCGGCCGTGCTCGGCCTCGAACGCGGCCACGATCCGCTGCCACTCGGCGTCCTCGTCCACCTCGCGGCGGGGCGCCCGGGCCACCGGTCGAGGCGAGGCCGGGTGCTCGTCGGCGTGCTGGTCGACCACCCCGCGGGCCTCCTCGCGGCGCGAACGGTCGACGAAGAGCCGGTCCGAGGGCGGGCTGGGGAGCGAGACCTCGCGGGTGTAGGGGCCGACGTCGGCCGACGGCTCGAGGTAGGCGGCGATGCCGACCGCCTCCAGGACGTCGAGCAGGTGCTCACCGACCCGCGGGTCGACGTCGCGCAGGGGGAACCACAGCGTCGCGTCGAGGCCGTTGTCGCGGCGGCCCCGTCCCCGTCGATCGGTCACCGGTGCTCGGCCGGCCGCGTGTCGGGCTCGCCCGCCCGGACGTGCGCCCGGATCCACTCCGCCGAGCGGGAGAAGATCAGCGGAGCGTCGTTGTCCAGGGTCGCCACGTGGTAGCTGTCGTGGAGGACGACCTCCTCGGTGTCCGTGCTGCCGATCCCGGCCAGCAGGATCGTGCTGTTGACCGGCTCGACCACGTGGTCCACCGCGCTGTGGAAGACGATCACCGGGGCGGTCACCCGGCCGAGGTCGGCGCGGGTGAGGGCCCACAGGCCGCGCAGCTGCATCATCGCCCGCGTGGGCAGCTTGGGGTAGGCCAGCTCGGTGACACCGGCCTTCTTGATGTCGCTGGCGATCGGCGCCCAGCTGCCGGTGAGCCGGGCGATCAGCGGCAGGAGCTTGGCGTCGAGGCGCTGGGTGAGCAGCGCGGGGTTCACCAGCAGCAGCCCGGCGACGTCGTCGGGGCGGACCTGGGCCAGCCGGGTGGCGAGCGTGCCGCCCATCGAGAGGCCGGCCACGAAGACGCGGTCGCAGCGGGCGGCGAGGGCGTCGAAGGCGCGCTCCACCGTGGCGGTCCACTGGTCGTGCGTGCTGGCGTTGCAGTCCTGCCAGCGGGTGCCGTGCCCCGGCAGCAGCGGGCAGCTGACGGCGAAGCCCTCCGCGGCCAGGGCCTCGCCCCAGGGACGCATGCTCATCGGGGTGCCGGTGAAGCCGTGGACGAGCAGCACCCCGGTGCGTCCGTCGGGGCCGTCCCCGCCGGGGAACTCGAACGCCTCGGCGCCTGGCATGACCTCGGGGGTGGGGGTCGTTCCGGGCACGGTTCTCCTCCTCGGCGTCCGGCGGGACGCCGGGGTGTCAGGTACGTCACGGTGGGGACCGGATTGTGATCCGGGACCCAGGCTCCCTAGTCTGGCAGTCCCCGAGGGAGGCGTGTTGTTCTACTGGTTCCTCAAGTTCGTCGCGATCGGCCCGCCGGCGCGGGTCGTCTTCCGCCCCACGGCCGAAGGCGTCGAGAACGTGCCCGCGACGGGCGCGGCGATCCTCGCGAGCAACCACCTGTCGGCTGCCGACTGGGTGTTCATGCCCATGCAGCTCAAGCGGCGGGTCACGTTCCTGGCCAAGGCCGAGTACTTCACCGGCACGGGGGTGAAGGGCTTCCTGCAGCGGGCGTTCTTCACCGGCGCCGGCCAGGTCCCGATCGACCGCTCCAGCGCCTCGGCGGCCGAGAACGCCATCCAGACCGGCATCCGCACCCTGCGCGACGGCAAGCTCCTGGGCATCTACCCGGAGGGCACCCGCTCGCCCGACGGCCGGCTCTACCGCGGCAAGATCGGCGTGGCCCGGATGGCGCTGGAGACCGGCGTCCCCGTCGTCCCGGTCGCCATGGTCTACAGCTCCCGCAAGCTGCCCTTCGGCAAGAAGCTCACCCGGGTGCGCGTCCGCTTCGGGCAGCCGCTGGACTTCTCCCGCTACGAGGGCCTGGCCGGTGACCGCTTCGTCGAGCGGTCGATCACCGACGAGATCATGTACGAGATCATGACGCTGTCGGGCCAGGAGTACGTCGACGTCTACGGCGCCACGGTGAAGAAGTCGATGGACGCCACCGGCGCCAGCGCGAACGAGGCCATCGCGACCCTGCAGCCGCCGGCCGCCGAGGCCGCCGACCGCGCTCCCACGTCGCTCGCGGGCTAGCGGCCCGCGCGCAGCAGGGCGGGGCGGTCGCCCACGAGGCCGCGGAGCACGTCGCGCAGCAGGTCGAGCAGCTCGGGGCGGGTCGTCGTCGGCTCGTGCACCCACTGGCCCACGAGGTCCTCGGTGAAGGCGAACCAGGCGAGGACCAGCTGCCGTCGCAGGGCGTCGTCGGGCAGCTCCAGCGCCGCCAGCGCGACCTCGACCAGCCGGCGACGCGTGTCGGCGTAGACCTCCGACACCCACGGGTCGCCGCCCGCCGCACCGCGCACGAACGCCAGGTGGGACTCGCGGAAGGTCTCCACCCAGCCCACGTACCGGTCGAGCATCCCGGTGACCTGCTCCTCCGGCGGGGTGCCCGGAGCCGGGAGCAGGTGCTCCCACAGGAGGTCGGCCGCCGCCCGCGTGACGGCGGTGTAGTACTCGCGCTTGTTCGCGAAGTAGTGGAACAGCAGGCTCCGGCTGATCCCGGCGCGGCGGGCGACCTCGTCGATCGTGAGCTCCTGGACCGGGGTCGTCGGCAGCAGCTCGAGCCCGATCTGCACGAGCTGCGCCCGGCGGTCGCCCGCCGTGCGCCGCTCGCGCGGGTGCGCGGGACGGGACGACGCCGTCACGGTGCGCCGCTCAGTTCGCGCTCCCGCCGCCCGAGGCCTCGCGCACCAGCCGGAGCAGGCCGTCGACGACCAGCTGCGGGCGCTCCTGGGTGACCATGTGCCCGGTCCGCTCGGCGCGGTGCAGCCGGGCCTCGGGCAGCACCTCGGCCAGGTGGCGGGCGTGCCGCTCCGGCGTCAGCTTGTCGCTGTCGCCGACGAAGATCTCCACCGGCACGCGGGACAGCGCCGCCAGCTCCTCGCGCTTGTCGTGGTCGCCCAGGGCCGGCATGAACTCGAAGAAGGAGCGCAGCGTGGAGGCGTGCATGATCTTCGCGCCCTCGAGCACCATCTCGTCGGTGGCGTCGGCGCCGTAGAGCAGCCCGCGCACCATCTTCTGGTGCCGCGGGGAGGTCGGCGGCACGAGGTTGCGCAGCTTCTCCAGCACGCGGGCGCCGGCGAGCAGCGCGGAGAGCATCCCCGGCCGCACCTTGGCCATCCGGCCGCCTGCGGACCTCGGGTCCGAAGTCAGGTCGCCGGCCGAGGTCGCCACCAGGGCGACGCCGAGCACGCGGTCGCCGAACAGCTCCGGTCGCGCCGCGGCCAGGCACATGATGGTCATGCCGCCCATGGAGTGGCCGCCGAGCACGATCGGCCCCGCGGGCACGAGCTGGTCGATGACCTCGGCCAGGTCGTTCCCCAGCTGGTCGATGGTGATCTCGGTGTCGCCCCAGGTGGAGCGGCCGTGCCCGCGCTGGTCGTAGCGGACCAGGCGCAGGGCGCCCTCGGCGACGCGGTCGGAGAGCAGGGTGGAGACGTCGTCCCACGCGGCCTGCGACAAGGTCCAGCCGTGGGCCAGGACGACGGTCACCGGGGCGTTCTCCGCGCCCTCGACCGTCGCGTGCAGCTGGGCGCCGTCGGGGGTCGTGACCGCGGCGGTGCGCTTGCAGACGGTGCGGGTGAGCGTCGCGGTCATGCCGCCTCCTCCGTGCTCGCGGGCGCCCCGGCGGGGACGCCGACGTAGTTCTCGCGGTCGAGCTGCTTGGTCAGCTTGCGGAACCGGAAGGTGAAGTCGGGCCACAGCGTGCTGTTGTGCCCGTGCTTGTCCAGGTACCAGCTCGCGCAGCCGCCGGCGAGCCACACGGTGCCCTTGGACTTCTCCGCGATCAGCTCGCGCCAGGCGGCCTGGGCCTCCGGCGTCGTCTCGAGCACGGCCAGGTCCTCGGTCTCCATGGTGCGCAGCGCGTCGTCGACGTAGGAGACCTGCGACTCGATCATGTAGACCATCGACGTGTGGCCGACGCCCACGTTCGGGCCGACGAGCAGGAACATGTTCGGGAAGCCGGCGACGGCGGCGCTGCGGTTGGTCACCATCCCCTCCTCCCACACCTCGGCCAGGGTGCGGCCCTCGCGACCGCAGATCTTCTCCGCGATCGGCAGGTCGGTGACGTGGAAGCCGGTGGCCAGGACCAGGGTGTCGGTCGGCCGCTCGATGCCGTCCTCCGACACGATCGAGCGCGGCCGGATCTCCGCGATGCCGGCGGTGACCAGCTCGGCGTTGGGGGCGGCGACGGCGGGGAAGTAGTCGTTGCTGATCAGGATGCGCTTGCAGCCGATGGTGTAGTCCGGCGTCAGCGCCTCGCGCAGCTTCGGGTCGCGGACCTGGCGCTCGAGGTGGGCCTTGGCCAGCGCGCCGACCGGCTTGAGGAACATCCGCTGCTTGGCCATGCCGAGCACGAGGAACTCGCGGAACGCGTAGAGCACCCCGCGGATGGCGCGCTGCAGGCCGGGCAGCAGCCGGTAGAGCCGGCGGGCCCAGGGCTTCACCGGGTGGTCGGTGCGGGGCACGACCCAGGCCGGCGTGCGCTGGTAGACGGTGATGCTCTCCACCTGCGGCTGGATCGCCGGCACGACCTGGATGGCCGAGGCGCCGGTGCCGATGACGGCGACCTTCTCACCGCTGATGTCGTGCGAGGAGTCCCAGCGCGCCGAGTGCATCACCGTGCCCTCGAACGACTCGATGCCCGGGATCGCGGGGTAGGTCGGGTCGGCCAGCGCGCCGGCCGCGGAGATCAGCACCCGGGCGCGGAAGTTCCCGGCCGTCGTCGTGACGTGCCAGCGGCGCTCGCCCTCGTCCCACCGGGCGGCGGTCACGTCGGCGCCGAACACGCAGTGCTCGCGCACGCCGTACCGAGCGGCCGTCCGCTGGAGGTAGGCCTGGATCTCGGGCTGCTCGGAGTAGGACCGGCCCCAGTCCGGGTTCGGCGCGAAGGAGTACGAGTACAGGTGCGACTGCACGTCGCAGGCCGCGCCCGGGTAGGTGTTGTCGCGCCAGGTGCCGCCGACGTCGTCGGCCCGCTCCAGGAGCACGAAGTCGGTCTCGCCGCGCTCCCGCAGCTTGATCCCCATGGCCAGGCCCGCGAAGCCCGTGCCGATCACCGCCACGCGCACCTCGCGGGTCGGCTGCGCGGCCGCCCCCGGGGAGGGAACGGCCCGCGTCTCGATCGTGCTGGTCACCTCGGTCTGCTCCTCTCCTCCGGCTTGCTGAGCAACGCTCAACAAGCTACAACGGCTGGTGAGCAGCGCTCAATTCGAGCGCGACGACAACCGGAGGAGAAGCCCGATGGCGGCTGGATTCGGAAAGCGCACGCGCACGCCCCTGGCCGGGAAGTCCGTCTTCATCACCGGCGCCGCCCGCGGGATCGGGGCCGCGCTGGCGCGCAAGGCCGCGGCCCGGGGCGCGCGGGTGGCCCTGGTCGGCCTGGAGCCGCAGGAGCTGGCCAGGGTCGCCGACGAGCTCGGTCCCGAGCACCTGTGGGTCGAGGCCGACGTCACCGACCCCGAGGCGCTCGCGGCCGCCGTGCAGCGGACGGTCGACACCTTCGGCGGGCTCGACATCGTCGTGGCCAACGCGGGCATCGCGCCGCTGACCACCGTCATGACCAGCTCCGCGCACGCCCTGGCGCGCACGATCGAGGTCAACCTGATCGGCACCATGCTCACCGCGCACGCGACGCTGCCCGAGATCGCCAAGCGCAAGGGTCACGTGCAGCTGATCAGCTCCGCCGCTGCCTTCACCGTGCTGCCGGGCATGAGCGCCTACTGCGCGTCCAAGGCCGGCGTCGAGCGCTTCGGCGACGCGCTGCGGCTCGAGGTGGCCCACCGCGGCGTCACCGTGGCCAGCGCCCACCCGACCTGGATCGACACCGACATGGTCCGCGACACCGAGGAGGCGCTGCCGACCTTCAAGGAGACGCGCAGGTCCCTCCCCGGCCCGCTGGGTGCCTTCACCTCCGTGGACGCGTGCGCCGAGGCGCTGGTCGAGAACCTGGAGACCCGCGGACGCCGGGTGTTCGTGCCGCGCTCGGTCGGCACGGTCGCCGCGCTGCGCCAGCTGGTCACCGGCGTCGTCGCGGAGAAGCTCACCATGGCGATCGCGGCCAAGCGGGTGCCGCAGCTCGAGCGCGACATCGCCGCGCTGGACGGCCGCGAGTTCGGCTCGAACTCGGTGGGCGACCGCACCAAGGGCGCCGCCTGACCGGTTCCGGACGCCCCGCCGTCGCCCGGCGGCGGCGGGGCGCGTCCCGGACACTGCGGGGGTGACAAGTCCCGGGCAGCGCTGAGGCGTGGAACCCACTGGCCTCGCCTTCGCGGCAGCAGGTGCCGCCACCCTCCTCGCGGCGCTGCTGCCCCGGCTGACCAGCCGGGCGCCGCTGTCCATGCCGATGGTCTTCGTGGGACTCGGCGTGCTGGCGTTCACGCTGGTCCCCGGCCTCCCCTCACCGGACCCGATCGAGCACGGGACGACGGCGGTGCACCTCACCGAGGTCGTCGTGATCGTGAGCCTCATGGGCGCCGGGCTCGCGCTGGACCGCCCGCTCAGCTGGGGCGGCTGGGGCTCCACCTGGCGGTTGCTCGCGGTGACCATGCCCCTGACCGTGCTCGCCACGGCGCTGCTGGGCGGCTGGCTGCTGGGCCTCGGCGCGGCCGCCGCGCTCCTGCTGGGAGCCGCGCTGGCGCCCACCGACCCGGTCCTGGCCACCGAGGTCCAGGTGGGGGAGCCCACCGACGACGAGGAGAGCGAGGACGAGGCGCGCTTCGCACTCACCTCGGAGGCCGGCCTCAACGACGGGCTGGCGTTCCCCTTCACCTACGCGGCCATCGCGGTGGCGGCCGCGGGCCTGGCGCCGTCGGGCTGGCTGGGGGAGTGGCTGGCGGTCGACGTCGTCTGGCGCCTGGTCGCGGGCGTGGGTGCCGGCGCCGCGATGGGCTGGGTCCTGCGCCGGCTCTTCTTCTCCCGGGCCGGTGAGCGGGCGCACCTGGCCGAGCGCGCCGAGGGGTTCGTCGCCCTGAGCGCGATCTTCCTCGCCTACGGGGTCGCCGAGGTGATCGAGGGCTACGGGTTCGTCGCCGTCTTCGTGTGCGCCCTGACCATCCGGGCCGCCGAGCGGGCGCACGACCGGCACCAGGTGCTGCACGCCCACGTCGAGCAGCTCGAGCGGCTGCTCACCGTCGTCCTCCTGCTGCTCGTGGGCGGCGCGGTGGCGCGCGGCATCCTGGCCGGCGTCGGCTGGCGGGAGTTCGCGCTCGCCGCGGCGTTCCTCCTCCTGGTCCGGCCGCTGACCGGCCTGCTCGCCTTCGTCCGCAGCTCGACGGGGTCCCGGGAGCGCTGGGTCGTGTCGTTCTTCGGCGTCCGCGGCATCGGCTCGCTGTACTACCTCGCCTACGGGCTGAGCGAGGCCGACATCCCCGGCGCCGAGCAGCTGTGGCGGGTGACCGTGCTCGTGGTCGTCGGCTCCGTGGTCCTGCACGGGGTCACGGCCGGGCCGGTCATCCACTGGCTGGACCGCAAGCGCGCACGCCGCGCCCGCGCCGTGCACGGCACCGAGGAGCAGGCCCCGGTCACACCGGTCTGAGCGGCTCCGGACGACACGGGACCGCCGGTGCCCCATGATCGGCCGGTGACCATCGAGCTCGTGCGCCCGCCGGGTCCGACCCATCCCGCGCCCCACGCCTGCGCGGCGGTGACCGATCCCGGCCGGATGGTCTTCACCGCCGGGGCCGCGCCGCTCGACGACGACGGCACCGTGGCGGTGGGCGACGTCGCCGGCCAGGCCCGCCGGGCGATGGCGAACCTCGCCACGGCCCTGGAGGCGGGCGGCGCCACGCTGCGCGACGTCCTGAGGACGACGGTGTACGTGGCCACCACCGACCGCGCCGACCTGCTCGCCGCTGCCGAGGCCGTGCGCGAGGCGCTGGGTGCCCACCTCGCGCCGAGCACCCTGGTCGGGGTCACCGTCCTCGCGCACCCCGACCAGCTGGTGGAGGTGGACGCGGTCGCCGTGCGGGACACCTGGCAGGAGCCGGGCCCGCCCGACGACGCCGCTACGTTGGACGGATGAGCGTCCGGCGCTTCTTCTACGACACCGAGTTCATCGAGGACGGCACGACGATCGACCTCGTCTCGATCGGCGTCGTCGACGAGACCGGCCGCGAGTTCTACGCCGTCAGCACCGAGTTCGACCCCGGCAAGGCGATCCCGTGGGTGCGGCGCAACGTGCTCGACCAGCTGCCGTCGCCGGCGGACAGGGCCTGGCGCAGCCGGGCGCGGATCCGCGAGGACCTGCTGGCCTTCCTGACCGGGCCGGGTGAGGAGATCGAGCTGTGGGCGTGGTTCGGCGCCTACGACCACGTCGCCCTGTGCCAGCTCTGGGGTGCGATGCCCGCCCTGCCGCGGCCGATCCCGCGGTTCACCCGCGAGCTGCGGCAGCGCTGGGACGACCGGGGTCAGCCGGCGCTCCCGCCGAAGCCGCAGGGCACGCACGACGCGCTGGTCGACGCCCGCTTCAACCTGGCGCGCTGGAACGCGATCGAGTCGGCCGGACGCTGACCGCACCACGGGGACACCCCTCGCCGCGCAGCGATGCGGACGGAAGACTCGCGGAGGTGCGCCGCAACCTGGAGGTCCCACCGTCGGCGGTGGTGGTCGAGGTCGGGGACGCAGCGACACGCGAGCACGGGCTGCCCACGTCCCTGCTCGGGGGCTACCTGACGGCCCTGGTCGACGTCGCCGTGCACGACCGGCGCCTCACCCGCGCCGAGGAGGCGCACTGCCGGGACCTCGGGGCCGAGGCCGCGCAGCAGGGCGTGGGTCTCCCGGCGCTGGTCGACCTCTACATGAGCGCCTCCCGCCGTCTCTGGCCCCGGCTGCCGGAGCTGGTCGCGGGCGCGCGCGGGCGCCAGCTGGACCCGGCGGGACTGGTGACGGTGGGGGAGGCCGTGTGGCGGGCGGCCGACACGGCGCTCGCCGCCCTCGCGGCAGGTCACGAGGAAGCCCAGCGGGAGGTGGTCCGCCGGGAGGAGGCGTTCCGCCGCGAGTTCGTCGACGACCTGCTGACCGGCCGGTCGGAGGTCGGTTCGCTGGTGGAGCGGGCCGAGCGGTTGGGACTGGCTCTCGCCGGGAGCCACACCGTGATGGTGGCGACCACCGATCGTCCCGCCGACTCCGGCATGCACCTGACGAAGTGGCTCGAGGACGAGGCCCGGCTCCGGTTCGGCGACCGAGGCCTCCTGGTCGCGGCCAAGGACGGCCGTCTGGTCAGCGTGATCGCCTCTGGCGCGGCTCAGGGCCATGAGGGGGACCGTCACGCGCTCGCGGAGGCCGCGGGTCCGGCCGTGGCCCGGTTGACCCGGCGGCCGCACTGGCGCGTGGGCGTGGGCCGGTCGCACCCGGGCCCCCGCGGCGTCCTCCGGTCCTACCGCGAGGCCGTCGACGCCCTCGAGGTGGCCGAACGGCTCGACCTGCCCGAGCGGGTGGTCCACGCCCGCGACATGCTCGTCTACCGGGTCCTCCTGCGCGACGAGGCGGCCATCTCCGATCTCGTCGGCACGGTCCTCGGGCCGCTGGAGGACGCCCGCGGCGGACCCGAGCCGCTGGTCACGACCGTGGAGGCCTACTTCGCCGACGGCCGGAACGCGGCGTCGGCCGCCCGTCGACTGCACCTGAGCGTGCGGGCGGTGACCTACCGCCTCCAGCGGGTCCGGGAGCTCACCGGCTACGACCCGGCCGACCCGGCGGACCAGCTCCCGCTGATGGTGGCCGTGACCGGGGCGCGGCTGCTGGACTGGCCCGCCACACCGCTGTCCGGGGACTGAGGCGCCCGCCGACGTTGCCGGGTCCCGGCAACGAGCCGGGGCGGTAGTCGTCCGGGGCGAGGCCTGCCGGGCGACGTCCCGGCCGCCCTAGCGTCGGTTCATGCCACGGACCACCCACCCGCTCCCGCGGTTCCGCGCCCGTTCCGCTCCTGCCTCCACCCGCCGACCGGCCCTTGTCCCGTCGCAGACCTGCGTCCGATCGGCCCCGGAGCAACCGCAGGCGGCACTGGCCCTGGACATCGAGTGGGACCACCCGCGCCCGGTCGTGGTCGTCTCCGGGGAACTGGACGTCGTGGGCGGCGAGCTCTTCGTGGCGGTGCTCGACCACGTGCGCTCATCCGGCCCGGGGACCGTCGCGGTGGACCTGTCCGGGGTGTCCTTCGTGGACACCCACGGGCTGACGCCGGCTCTCCAGCCCGACGTCGTCCTGGTCGACGCCTCGCGCGTCGTCGACCGGCTGCTCACGCTGATGGGGCAGCCGGCCGTCGGCGCCGGTCGCCGCCCGGGCGGGGGCCGCGGCTGCACCTGACCCGGCCTTCCGGATCCCATCAGACGGCAGACGGCGCCCGGCTGGGACCGGGTCGAGGGCCTGGCTCCTGGTCACCCCGTCGCCCATCACCGGAACCATCGACCGGACGGAGCACCCGTGCCGCCCTCCCTGCTCGTCGCCCTCCTCCCCGGAGGCCTTCCGGACCGGGGTAGCTGCCCTGCCACCGCGGTCTGCCGGATCGGCGGCCCGTGAGCACCGCCGGACCGCGTGGGGGGTGGTCGACGCCGCGGCGGGCCGCGGTCCGGGCGGGGCGGGTCCTGGTCGGGACCGTCGTCGTCGCCACCGCCATGTTCGGTGCGGTGGTCACGCCGTGGGCGGTGATGCTCCTCGGCGCGCCCGCGCTGGGGCTGCTCGCGGCAGGCACGGTCGCGTCCGCGGACCCGGGGTTCCCGCGGGAGCCGGGCTCGCGCCGGGTCGTCGTCCACGTCGCCGCCGGCGGCGTGCTGGCCGTCCCGTTCGGCGCCGCGCTGCCGGCGCTGGGCGGGCTGGGGGGCGCCGTCGTCCTGGTGGTGCTGGTCGTGGGGTCGCTCGTGGCGGCCGACGCCCTCGCCGCGGCGGAGCGCGGCTCGCGGGCCGAGGACGCCGCCGAGCTCGGCGCGCTGCCGACCGAGGAGGTGGTCCGCCAGTGGCTCGCCACGGAGGAGCGCCTGCGCTCGCCCCGGCACCGGGGCGAGGCCGCCGAGGTGCGCGCGCTGCTGCTCGACGAGCTCGCCCGCCGGGACCCGCAGGGGGTGGCCGCGTGGCTCGCCGCCGGGGGTGCCTCGCCGGCCCCGTACATCAGGACCGGCCGAGACCTTCCCGGCTGACGTGCGACGAGGCCCCCTCCGGAACTTCCGGAGGGGGCCTCGTGCCGTTCGGTGCGAGCCGTCAGACGGTGAAGACCGACAACAGCCGGTTGAGCTCGCGGGACAGGCCGTCGAGCTCCTGGGCCGCCGACCGGGCGCGGTCGACGTCGGCAGCGCTGTCGTCGGCGTCCCGGCTCACCGCGGTGAGCGTGGTGGTCACCGTGCCGGCGCCCTCGGCGGCCGTGGCCACGCTGCGGGTGAGCTCCCGGGTGGTGGCGGTCTGCTCCTCCACGGCGCTGGCGATCGTCGTCTGGTGGTCGTTGATCGAGCGGACGACCTCGGCGATCTGCGAGATGGAGCGCACCGCCGCCGTGGTCTCGGACTGGATGCCCTGCACCCGCTGGGCGATCTCCTCGCTGGCCTTGGCGGCCTCCTGCGCGAGCTCCTTGACCTCGTTGGCGACCACGGCGAAGCCCTTGCCCGCGTCACCGGCGCGGGCGGCCTCGATGGTGGCGTTGAGCGCGAGCAGGTTGGTCTGCTCGGCCACGCCGGAGATCACCTTGACGACGTCGCCGATCTCGGCCGAGCTCGCGCCCAGAGCGGCGATCGTGGTCTCGGTGGTCTCGGCGAGGGAGGCGGCCTGGCGGCCGACCTCGGCGGCCTCGGCCGCGCTGCGGGCGATCTCGGTGATCGAGGCGCCCATCTCCTCCGCGCCGGCCGCGGCCGACGAGACGCTCATGCTGATGTCCGCCGCGACGCCGTGGGCGTCCTGCGCCTGGTCCCGGCTGCGCGAGGCGCGCTGGGCCAGGCCGTCGGCCACCGTGGAGACGCCCGCGGCCGAGGAGGCCACTTCCTGCGCGCAGCGGTGGATGTCCCGCACGGTGGCGGCCACCTTCTCCACGAACCTGTTGAACGCACCGGAGAGCTGGCCGACCTCGTCGTTGCGGGAGTCGTCCATGCGCTGGGTCAGGTCGCCCTCGCCGTCGGCGATCTCGGCCATGCGGTCCCGCAGCGTGGTCAGGGGCTTGGTGAGCCGGTGTCCGACGAACTGGGCCATCAGGCCGCCGAGGAGGGCGATGACGACGGCGGCGACGACCATGGCCCACACCATGGAGGAACGGCCGTCGGCCAGCGCCTCCTTGGGGCCGGTGAAGTCGGCATCGCGGGCGTTGGTGACGAGCACCCAGTCCCAGGGCTTGAAGTACGAGATGCGGGCGGTCGTGGGCCCGGCCTCGGGGTCCACGTAGCGGACGGTGGCCTGCTCGCCGGGCTCCAGGGCCACGGCGGCCTCGACGATCTCCTTGACGTAGGGCTTGCCGTCGGCGTCGGTCGCCTCGAGCATCGCCTCGCCGTCGCGGGCGCCCTCCGGGCTGATGAGCACGGTGCCGGCGATCGTGCCGCTGCCGCCGTAGACCTCCACGTGCCCGGTGTCGCCGACCTCGGTCGCCTCGAGGCTCTCGCGCAGAGCGGGGAGGTTCTGCTGCTTCTGGCCGACGTAGAGCACGCCGATGACGTCGCCGGCAGGGCCGAACAGCGGTGCGTACGCCGACACCAGCCAGGAGTCGACGACGAGGGCGTTGCCCCGGTAGGTCTGCCCGCTGCTCACCGTGGAGGCGACGGGGTTGGGCTTGCCGTCGGGGTTCACCGCGGGGATGTAGGTGCCGATCGCGCGGGCGCCCGAGGCGGCCTGCACGTTCGTGGCCACCCGCAGGAAGCTCCCGTCGGGGGTCTTCTGGAAGATCGTGACGGTCGCGCCGACCATGGTCTTGATCGTGTCCACGACCGGGGTGGGGACGGCGACGTCGCTGTTCTTGCCCAGCCACTGGCCGCCGATCAGGACGCGCGGCAGGGCCAGCGGGGTGACCTCGCCGTTCATCTGGTTCTTGGCGTCCCAGGCGACGAGCCCGTTGCGCGGGTTCGGGTCGATCGAGAACCCGCCGGACTGCTGCAGCACGTACTGCGCGGCGGCGAGGTCGGCGTCGACCTTGGCCGAGGTCGAGGCGCCCTGGGTCGCGACGACGTCGTAGACGCCGTCGGCCACGCGGCTGATGTCGTCCTCGACGAGGGCAGCCATGTCGCGATCGGCGTCGTCGGCGAAGCGGCCGCTCTGCCAGGCGCTGACACCGCCCATGGCCACGCCGGTCACCGCGACGCTGCTGACCGCGAGGGCCACGACCTTGGTGCGGATACCCCAGTGGGAGGGGAGCGCCCAGGTGGGCAGGTTCGGCGCGCTCATGTCGGCCCTTCCTGATCTCCGCAGCGGTCCGTCGCCGCTGCTCCCCGTTTCCTCGGCAGCTCGGGCGTCGTCCGGAACCGAACCGACCGTTCGTGATCCGTTCGTCATGAGATGTGGCAGGTGGTGCCGGTGGTGCATCGACGGCACCGCGTGGGCACCCCGGAGGACCCCGGACGGCGGGGTGGGACGCGCCACCCCGGGCCCGGGGAGGGGCGCCGTACCCTCAGGGCGTGAGTCTCCTCGAATCCGCGCAGCCGGTGCCCGGCCTGGACCGGTGGCGGGAACTGCCCATCGCCCAGCAGCCGCAGTGGCCCGACCGGGCCGCGCTCGACGCGGTGCTGCAGACGCTCTCCACGGTCCCGCCGATCGTCGCGCCGGCCGAGGTCGACGCGCTGCGCGCCCAGCTGGCCGACGTCGCCCGGGGGAAGGCCTTCCTGCTCCAGGGCGGCGACTGCGCGGAGACCTTCGACCTCAACACCGAGCCGCACCTGCAGAGCACCACGCGCACGCTGCTGCAGATGGCCGTGGTCCTCACCTACGGCGCCAGCGTCCCGGTGGTCAAGGTGGGCCGCGTCGCCGGTCAGTACGCCAAGCCGCGGTCCTCCGACACCGACGCGCTCGGCCTGCCCTCCTACCGCGGTGACATGGTCAACGACCTGGAGCCGGTGCTGGAGAAGCGGATCCCGGACCCGTACCGGCTGGTCCGCGCCTACGCGAACTCCGCAGCCGCGATGAACATGATCCGGGCCTACGCCCGGGGCGGTCTGGCCGACCTGCACGCCGTCCACGACTGGAACAAGGACTTCGTCTCCAGCTCGCCGGCCGGGGTGCGCTACGAGGTCATCGCCCGCGAGATCGACCGCGCGCTGGCGTTCATGAAGGCCTGCGGCATCGACTCCGACGCGCTGCGCGGGGTGGAGCTCTACAACTCCCACGAGGCGCTGATCCTCGACTACGAGCGGGCGCTGCTGCGCATGCACGAGGGCCGCCCGTACGCGCTCTCCGCGCACTTCGTGTGGGTGGGGGAGCGCACCCGGCAGATGGACGGCGCGCACATCGAGTTCGTCTCGAAGCTGGCCAACCCGATCGGGGTCAAGATCGGCCCGACGACGACGCCGGAGCAGGCGACCGAGCTCGTCGAGCGGCTGGACCCCGACAACCTGCCCGGCAAGCTCACGCTGATCAGCCGCATGGGCAACGGGAAGATCCGCGACGTACTGCCGGGCATCGTGGAGAAGGTCACCGCGAGCGGCCACCAGGTGGTGTGGCAGTGCGACCCGATGCACGGCAACACCCACGAGTCCTCCACCGGTTACAAGACCCGGCACTTCGACCGCGTCGTCGACGAGGTCCTCGGCTTCTTCGACGTGCACCGCGCGCTGGGCACGTGGCCCGGCGGCATCCACGTCGAGCTGACCGGTGAGGACGTGACCGAGTGCCTCGGTGGCGCCATGGAGATCAGCGACGAGGACCTCAACAGCCGCTACGAGACCGCCTGCGACCCGCGGCTGAACACCGGTCAGTCGCTGGAGCTGGCCTTCCTCGTCGCGGAGATGCTGCGTGGCTGAGGGGCTGGTCGACCTCCGCTCGGACACCGTCACCCGGCCGACCGAGGGCATGCGCCGGGCCATGGCCGAGGCCGAGGTCGGCGACGACGTCTACGCCGAGGACCCCGCGGTCCGCGCGCTCGAGGAGCGCGTGGCGGCGATGTTCGGCCACGAGGCCGCGCTGTTCGTGCCGAGCGGCACCATGGGCAACCAGATCGGGATGCGGCTGGTCTGCGAGCCGGGCCAGGAGATCCTCTGCGACGCCGACGCCCACGTCGTCACCTACGAGATGGGCGCCGCCGCCGCGATCTTCGGCATCTCCACCCGCACCGTCGTCTCCGACCGGGGCCGGCTCGACGCCGACGCCCTCGTCGCCCAGGTGCGACCCCGGGACGACTGGCACCTGACGGCCACGGCCGCGATCGCCGTGGAGAACACCCACAACCGCGGCTTCGGTCGGGTGCAGCCGCTCGGGGAGCTCGAGAAGCTGTGGGACTGGTCCCGCGGGGCCGGCGTCGCCGTCCACCTCGACGGCGCTCGCATCTGGAACGCCTCCGCCGCCTCCGGCGTGGACCTGGCCACCTACGGACGGCTGGCCGACACCGCCTCCGTCTGCTTCTCCAAGGGCCTCGGCACGCCGGTCGGATCGGTGCTGGTGGCGTCCGCGGAGCGGATCGCACAGGCGCGGCTGTGGCGCAAGCGCCTCGGCGGCGGCATGCGCCAGGTCGGCGTGCTCGCCGCCGCCTGCCTGTACGCGCTGGACCACCACCTGCCCCGGCTCGGCGAGGACCACGAGCACGCGCAGCTGCTCGCGAAGCTGCTCGGCGTGGATCCCGCGGCGGTGGAGACCAACATGGTCGTGGTCGACGACGTGCCGGCACCGCTGATCGCCGAGGCGGCCAAGGCGCAGGGCGTGCTGGTCGGGCAGGTGAGCCCGCGTCGCATCAGGCTCGTCACCCACCTCGACGTCGACCGGGCGGGCATCGAGCGCGCCGCCGAGGTCCTGAACGGCCTGCTGGACCGCTGACCGGACCACGTGGCCCCCGGGCCGCGCATCCCGCGCCACGGGATGCGCGCCCGGAGGACCGCGCCCGCGCGGGTCAGAAGCCGTGCGTGACGATCGGTGGCACGGCGCCGTCGGCCAGGGCGCCGATGACCTGCAGCTCGTGCGGGACGACGGGCGCGGGCAGCGCGTCGAGGGCGAACCAGCGCAGGTCGGCGGTCTTGCCGGCCTCCACCCGCCGCGGCGTCCCGGTCCACCGGCGGCACTCGAGGAAGAAGTCGACCCGCTCGTCGACCGGACCGTGGGGCTCGACGGTCCGGTGCATGGCGCACAGCGGCACCAGGTCCGCCGGGTCGATGGCGATGCCCAGCTCCTCCGCGGCCTCGCGGGCAGCCGCCTCGAAGACCGACTCGCCCGCCTCCACGTGCCCGGCGGCCGCTGCCGCCCAGTGGTCGTCCATGTAGCCGGTACCGGACCGGAGCTGGAGCAGCACCTGCTCCGCCCCGTCCGCCACCCGGCGCAGCAGCACGTAGGCCGCCGGCACCACCTGGAAGCGCATCCGGTCATCCTGCCCCGGGCGCGGAACGGCCGGGGGCCGGGCCCCCTGGACGGCGGAGGGCCCGGCCGAGGGGTCAGTAGGCGCTGAACAGCAGGTCGTTGTTCGCCGTCTTCTTGGTCGGCACCGCGTCCTTGGTGGTCGCGGCGCGGATCACCGTGGCCACCGTCGACGGCGTCGCGGCCGGGACGCCCTGCAGGTACAGCGCGGCGACGCCCGCCACGTGCGGCGTGGCCATCGACGTCCCGCTGATGGTGTTCGTGGCGGTCGCGCCGGTGTGCCAGTCGCTGGTGATCGCGACGCCGGGTGCGAACAGGTCCACGCAGCTGCCGTAGTTGCTGAAGGACGCCGGCCTGTCGGTGCGGTCGCTGGCGCCCACGGTGAGCGCGGCGGAGACCCGGGCGGGGGAGGAGTTGCAGGCGTTCTGCGGCACGCCCGCGGCGTTGCCGTTGCCCGCCGCGACCGCGTACGTGACGCCGTCGGCGATGGAGCGCTGCACCGCGCTGTCCACCGCGGTGCTGGCCCCGCCGCCCAGGCTCATGTTCGCCACGGCGGGCGCGCCGGCCGGGTGGTGCGCGGTCACCCAGTCGATGCCCGCGATGACGCCGGCGTTGGTGCCGGAGCCGGCGCAGTCGAGGACGCGGACCGCGACGAGGGAGACGTCCTTGGCCACGCCGAGGGTGGTTCCGCCGACGGTGCCGGCCACGTGCGTGCCGTGGCCGTTGCAGTCGTCGGCGCTGCCGCCGTCGACGGCGTCGTAGCCGGTGACGGCCCGGCCGCCGAAGTCGGCGTGGTCCAGGCGGATGCCGGTGTCGATGACGTAGGCGGTGACGCCGGCCCCGGTGGCGGTGTAGGTGTAGCTGCCGCTCAGGGGGAGGGTGCGCTGGTCCAGGCGGTCCAGCCCCCACGGAGCCGATCCCTGGGTCGCGGCCACCGAGACGGGGGCGTCGCGCTCCACGGAGACGACGCCGGGCAGGGTCGCGAGCCGGTCGGCGACGCGCTCGGGCAGCTGGACGGCGTAGCCGTTCAGCGCGGCGCCGTAGACGTGGCGGACCGAGCCGCCCAGCCGTGCCGCGCGCTCGGCGGCCGGGCCCGGGAGGGCGCCCGGCTCGAGCGTGACGATGTAGGTGGCGACGGCCGAGTTCGGCGCGGGCGCGGCTGCGGCGGTACCGACGGTGGTGCCGACGGCGAGGGCGGCGACGGCCCCGGTCACCAGGGTCTTGCGGATCTGCACGGCTTCTCCTCGTTCACCGGTCGGCCGCTGGCTGCAGCGGCTCGGGTGCGCAGAGTGAAGCCCACCGGGGCCGTCGGCGGAATGGGCGCGTACCGGAACGCAGGTGGACGCGGCGATTCGCGGGCAGCCGGGCGTGTCGCCGGGCTCAGGCGAGGAGGTCGCCCACCGGGTCGCCGATCAGCGAGTTCAGCAGCTTGATGTCGGCCGCGTGGCCGCCGCCCGGATCACCGTCGCGCTCGCTCGGTGTCTCCACGACCATGGCGACGCCGGCCGTGGTGCGGTGCCGGACCAGCTCGGCGAACGGGCCGGTGCCGTAGGGCCCCGACCCGATCGTGCCCTCGCCGATGGTGGTGTGCCGGTCGCGCTTGGAGCCGCAGGCGTCCAGCGAGTCGTTGACGTGCACCAGGCCCAGCCGTCCGGCTCCGACCGTCGTCTCCAGCGCGTCGAGCGTCGCGCTCATGCCGCCGGGGACCGACAGGTCGTGGCCGGCCGCCCAGGCGTGGCAGGTGTCGAAGCAGACGCCGAGCAGCGGGTGCTGCTCCAGGGCGGCGAAGTAGGGGCCGAGGTCCTCGACGGTGGCCGCCAGCGCCCGGCCGCCGCCCGCCGTGGGCTCGATCAGCAGCCGCGGCCCGTCCGGGTCGGCGGCGTCGAGCACCGGCAGCAGCCGCTCGTGCAGCTGGCGGAGCGCGTCCTCGTAGCGGTCCTCGCCGACCGCGGACCCGGCGTGCACCACCACGCCCTCGCACCCGAGCTGGGCGCCCCGCCGCAGGTTGTGGGCGATGGAGGCGACGGACTGCTCGACGGTGGCCTCGGTGGGGGAGCCGACGTTCACCAGGAACGGCGTGTGGATGAACGAGGGCACGCCCCGCTCGGTGCAGCCGGCGGTGAACAGCGCGTCCTGCTTCGGGTCCCCGTCGGTCAGCTTCCAGCCGCGGGGGTTGCCCACGAAGACCTGGACGGCGCGGGCGGCGACGGCGTCGGTGTAGGCGAGCCCACCCCTGGCCAGGCCGCCCTTGATCTGGATGTGCGCCCCGACGGGCGGCACGGGAGTGCTGTTCGACACGGAGCGAGGTGCCTATCCGAAGGTGAGCAGGATGGTGACGGAGGTGCCGCGCTCGACCTGCTCGCCGGCCGCCGGTGTCTGCCGGAGCACCTTGTTGCCGAAGAAGCGGGTCGCCTCCACCTGGAGGCCGGCCGCCTGCAGGATCTGCGCCGCCTCGTCGCCGGTCTTCCCGACGACGTCGGGGACGGCGACGACCGGGACCCCGGCGGAGACCTGGATCTTCACGGTGCTGCCGAAGGGGATCCGGCCGTCGGCGGGGCCGGGGGCGATCGCCATGACCTCGCCCTTGTCCACCGCATCGCTGCGCCCGTCCTCGATCCGCTCGACGGTGAAGCCGAGGTCCTGGAGGATCTTGGTGGCCTGGTCGGGGGCCTGCCCGGTGACGTCGGGGACGGCGACCGGTGCCCGGCCCTGGCTGACCACGACGGTGACGACCTGGTCGCGCTTGAGCTCGGTGCCGGCGGCGGGGTCGAAGCGGATCACGTGCCCCGGCGGGATCTGGTTGTCGTAGTCCTGGCCGCGGGTGATCTGCACCGGCAGGTCCTCGAGCTGGGTCTCCACCTGCTCGACGGGCAGCGAGACGAGGTCGGGGGAGACCGTGTAGCGCTCCTTGCCCTTGGAGACGACGAGGCGCACGTCGGTGCTGCGGATGACCTCCGCGCCGGCCGCCGGCTCGGTCGACAGGACGGTGCCGGCGGGGACGTCCTCGCTCCAGACCTCATCGCAGCAGTCCGGGTCGAGCCCGGCGTTCTGCAGCAGGTCGATCGCGGCCGCCTGGTCCTTGCCCGCGAGCTCCGGCGTCGTCGTCCAGCGCCCCTCGCCGAACCACCAGCCGATCGCGCCGGCGGTGACGGCCAGCAGCGCCACGACGGCGATGGCGAACCGGGCCCGGCGCTTGCGGATGTGGTCGGGCACGCCGGGACGCGGGCGGGCGGGGGCGGGGCGGCGGCCCTGCACGTCGGTGGTGGGACCGGCGCCCATGCCCGGCAGCATGCTCGTGCGCCCGCCGCGGCCGGGGTTGCGGCCGTTCAGGACCGCGGTGCCCGGGTTGCTCGGGTGCCGGTCGTGGGGGCGCGGGCGGGTGGGCCGGTTGGTCGGCCGCAGCGTGCCGGGGCCGGCGCTCTGGCCGGTGGGCACCGGGACCGGGTCGATGCCGAGGTCGCGGCGCACGTCGGAGAGCTCGGCGAGGAACGCGCCGGCGTCGATCGGCCGGCCGGCGGGATCGCGGCGGGTGGTGCGCGCGACGAGGTCGTCGACCTGCCAGGGGAGGCCCGGGACCTCGGCCGACGGGGCCGGGACGTCGTGGTGCACGTGCTGGTAGGCCACGGCCAGCGGCGTGTCACCCCCGAACGGCGGGTGCCCGGTGAGCATCTCGTAGAGCACGATGCCGGCGGCGTAGATGTCGGAGCGGGCGTCGGCGCGGCCGCGCTCGAGCTGCTCGGGGGAGAGGTAGGCGACCGTGCCGATGAGCACGCCACCGGTCTGGCTGGTCTGCCCGGTGCCGACGACGGCGCGGGCGAGCCCGAAGTCGGCCACCTTGACGACGCCGTCGACGCCGATGAGGACGTTCTCGGGCTTGATGTCGCGGTGCACGATGCCGGCCCGGTGCGCGGCGGTCAGGCCGCTGAGCACCGGCTCCAGCACCGCGAAGGCCTCGGCGACGGTCAGCCGCCCGCGGGCGCTCAGCAGGTCGCGCAGGGTGCGGCCGCGCACGAGCTCCATGACCAGGAACACCAGGCCCTGGTCGCTGCCCTGGTCGCTGACCCCGACCACGTTGGCGTGGCTGAGCATGGCGGCGGCGCGCGCCTCGCGGGTGAACCGGTCGACGAACGTCGGGTCGTGGGCCAGGTGCTCGGCCATGACCTTGACCGCGACCGTCTTGTGCAGCCGGAGGTCCGTGGCCGCGTAGACGGTGGACATGCCGCCGCGCGCGAGCCGCTCCTCGAGGCGGTAGCGCCCCTCGAGGAGGAGGCCGACCACGGGGTCGGTCACGGCAGTGTCCACAGCGACTCAGTGTAGGAGCGCCGGGGCCCGGGTGTGCCCCACCACGCGGCACGGGGGACCGCCGTGGCCCGTGGTGCGGATGAACTCGTGGTGGGGGTCACGCCCGTGCCCGCGCCCATGCGGCTCAGCCGAGGTCCAGGCCCGGGTAGAGCGGGTGCTCGGCCAGCAGCTCGGCCGCGGCGGCGCGGGTCCGGTCCGCCACGCCGTCGGCGATCGCGTACTTCGCCTTCGACGGCGCGCCCGCGCTCGTCGTGGCCGGGGTGGTGGCGCGCAGGACGTCGGCGATGAGCTCGGCCACGCGGTCGAACTCCGCGGCCCCGAAGCCCCGGGTCGTCAGCGCCGGGGTGCCGATGCGCACGCCGGAGGTGTACCAGGCGCCGTTCGGGTCGGCCGGCACGGCGTTGCGGTTGGTGACGATCCCGGCGTCCAGCAGCGCGGACTCGGCCTGCCGCCCGGTGAGGCCGAAGCCGCTCACGTCCAGCAGCGCCAGGTGGTTGTCCGTGCCGCCGGTGACCAGCTCGACGCCGCGGCGGGTCAGCCCCTCGGCCAGGGCCACGGCGTTGTCCGCGATCGCCCGGGCGTACTCCGCGAACGCCGGCTGCCGGGCCTCGGCGAAGGCGACCGCCTTGGCGGCCATGACGTGGGGGAGCGGCCCGCCGAGCACCATGGGGCAGCCGCGGTCGACGGCGTCGGCGAACTCCGGCTGGGCCAGGACGAACCCGCCGCGCGGGCCGCGCAGCGACTTGTGGCTGGTGCTGGTGACCACGTGGGCGTGCGGCACCGGGTCGAAGTCGCCGGTGAGCACCTTGCCCGCGACCAGGCCGGCGAAGTGCGCCATGTCGACGACGAGGGTGGCGCCGACCTCGTCGGCGATCTCGCGCATCGTCGCGAAGTCCACCCGGCGCGGGTAGGCGGAGTAGCCGGCCATGAGGATCAGCGGGCGGAACTCCCGGGCGGTGGCGCGGACGGCGTCGTAGTCCAGCAGCCCGGTGCCCGGGTCGGTGCCGTAGGAGGACTGCTCGAACATCTTGCCGCTGATGTTCGGGCGGAACCCGTGGGTCAGGTGGCCGCCGGCGTCCAGCGACATGCCGAGCATCCGCTGGTCGCCCAGGGCGCGGCGCAGCTCGGCCCACCCGGACTCCGAGAGGTCGTTGACGTGCTTCGCGCCCGCCTTCTCCAACGCCGGCGACTCGATCCGCGAGGCCAGCACCGCCCAGAAGGCGACCAGGTTGGCGTCGATGCCCGAGTGCGGCTGGACGTAGGCGTGCGAGGCGCCGAAGAGCTCGCGGGCGTGCTCGGCGGCCAGCGCCTCGACGGTGTCGACGTTCTGGCAGCCGGCGTAGAACCGGTGCCCGACGGTGCCCTCGGCGTACTTGTCGCTGAACCAGTTGCCCATGGTGAGCAGCACCGCGGGGCTCGCGTAGTTCTCGCTGGCGATCAGCTTGAGCGAGGCGCGCTGGTCGGCGAGCTCGGCGCCGATGGCGTCGGCCACCCGGGGCTCGACGGCGCCGATGACCTCCAGCGCGCTGCGGTAGGCGGTCGAGGCGGCGGCGCCGTCGAAGGCGGCGGTGGGGGCGGTGCGGGGCGTGGCGGTCATGAGGGCTCCTGCTCGTGACGACGGGTAGGTGCCCAGGCGCACGGCGGTGGTGGTGCAGGCCGCTCCCCGGTGGTGGCCCACCTCGACGCGCCAGTCACAGCCCGGCACCAGGCTAGCGCGCGGCTCGGACCGAGTCCCGGGGCACCGACCGGACGTCCTCGAGACCGCACAGCACCATCATGTGCGCCAGCTCCTCGGTGAGCCCGGCGAGCACGCGGGCGACGCCATCGGCTCCGCCGTCGGCCAGCCCCCAGGCGGTCGGCCGGCCCAGGAACACCGCCCGTGCCCCGAGCGCGAGGGCGGTCAGCACGTCGGACCCCGTGCGGATGCCGCCGTCGGCGTAGACCTCCGCGTCGTCGCCCACGGCGTCGACGATCTCGGGGAGGGCGTGCGCGCTGGCGATCGCCGGGTCGGCCTGCCGGCCGCCGTGCGTGGAGACCCACACCGCCGACGCGCCGGCCTGCACGCAGCGCACGGCGTCGTCGCCGCGGAGCACGCCCTTGACGACGACCGGCAGCCCGGACACCTCGCCGAACCGGGCGATGTCGTCGAAGGTCCAGGTGGCGGTCGCCAGGTCCCTGAGGTCGGGCCGCTCGTCCCCGGCGGCCGGGTGGTTGGCCATGCGCAGGCCCTCGGGCAGCGCGAAGGCGTTGGTCAGGTCGCGGTGCCGGCGCCCGAGCAGGGGCACGTCGACGGTCATGACCAGCGCGCGGTAGCCGGCGTCGCCCGCGCGCCGGGCCAGGTCCTCGGTGTGCGCGGTGGAGTGCAGCCGGTAGAGCTGGAACCAGGCGGGCGAGTCCCCGGTCTCCGCGACGATCTCCTCCAGCGTGTGCGTCGCGCTGGTCGAGGCGGTCATGAGGGCGCCGGTGGCCACCGCGGCGCGTGCCGTCGCCAGCTCGCCGTCGGGGTGCGCCATGCCCTGGTACGCCCACGGGGCGACGCCGATCGGGGTGCCGACGGCGCTGCCGAGCAGCTCGGTGCCCAGCCGGGGTGCGGTGACCCCGCGCAGCACCCGGGGCCGCAGCCGCCACGACCGCCAGGAGTCCGGCGCCTCGCGCATCGTCGTCTCGGTCTCCGAGCCGCCGGCGTAGTAGTCGAAGACGGCGCGGGGCAGCGAGTCGCGCGCCCGGGCCTCGAGCAGGGCCAGGTCGAGGAACGGCGGCTCCTGGCCCGGCGCGTCAAGGGTCATCTCGTGCACCGCGCGGACCCGCTCGCGCGGTACCGGGCTGTCGGTCCCGTTGTCGGTCGCCATAGGCTCGCACTCTATGGACACGCTCACCCCCGCGGAGGTGGCCCAGCTGATCGGCACCTCGCCGAACCGGGTCCGCCAGCTGCTGCGCGACCGGAAGCTGCTGGCCGTCCCCGGCAGCGGCAACGGCAAGATCCCCGCGGACTTCATCCAGGACGGCGTCGTCCTCAAGCACCTCGCCGGTCTGCTGACCGTCCTGCAGGACGGCCGGTTCACCGACGAGGAGGCCTTCGAGTGGCTCTTCCGCGAGGACGAGTCGCTGCCCGGGACGCCGGTGCAGGCGCTGCGCGACAACCGGCACACCGAGGTCACCCGCCGCGCCCAGGCCCTGGCGCTGTAGCCCGCGTGCATCCGCGCGGCGGCCCGGTGCCGAAGGTGCTGCCGTGGAGCAGCTGACCTACCTGGGCCTGCTGGCCGGCTGCCTGGTGGTGACCGCCCCGCTGGAGCTGCTCCTGCGGGTGCGCGTCTACGCCCGCTGGCGGCGGCTGCTCCTGGCGGTCGTCCCGGAGTTCGCCGTCTTCGTCGTCTGGGTGCTCTACGCGATCGCGCAGGGGCATTGGGACTACTCGGCCACCCGCACCCTCGACGTCCGCCTGCCCGGTGGGATCCCGGTCGAGGAGGTGCTGTTCTTCCTCGTCGTCCCGCTGTGCTCGGTGCTGGCGCTGGAGGCGGTGCGCCGCGTGACCGGGTGGGACGCCGGCTATCCCGCCGAGGAGGCCGAGCGATGAGCTACTCCGCGCTGGCGGTCACCGCCGTCGTCGCCGTCCTCGTGGTGGACCTCGCCGTCTACCGCACCCGCATGGTCACCCGGCCGGTGTTCTGGGTGGCCTACGCGATCATCGTGACGTTCCAGCTGCTGATGAACGGCGTGCTCACCGGCCTGGAGGTCGTGGTCTACGACGAGCGGGTGATCTGGGGCCCGCGGATCGCCTACGCGCCGGTGGAGGACCTGCTCTTCGGGTTCGCGATGGTGACCCTGACCCTGGCGAGCTGGGCAGCGGTCAACCGGCGGGCGAACACCGCCAGGCGCCGCGGCTTGGACACCGACACCCGGCGGTCGAGCACCCGGTAGTCGGCCCGCTCGATCTCCTGGAGGATGCCGCCGTACAGGTCGGTGGCGGCGCGCACGCAGTCCCGGGACTCCGGGGCGAGCATCGGGGTGCCGGGCGCGGCGTCGTCGTAGCGGCGGCGGACCACGGCCACCATCTCGCGCATCAGCTCGCGGAAGCGGTCGTCGAAGCGCTTCTCGGCCAGCTGCTCGCGGGTCACCCCGTGCGCGGCCATGAGGTCGGCGGGCAGGTACACCCGGCCGCGGTCGACGTCCTCGCCGACGTCGCGGAGGAAGTTGGTCAGCTGGAACGCCTCGCCCAGGGCGATCGCGTGCGGCGCGGCCTCCTCGCGGGCGACGCCGGGTGCGGTGCCGAGGACGGGGAGCACCTGCAGGCCGATGACCGACGCCGAGCCCCACATGTACCGGTCGAGGGCGTCCATCGTGGGATAGCCGGCGACCGTGAGATCGCTGGTCATCGCGGCGAGGAAGTCGACCAGGTGCTCGAGGGGGATGTCGTAGCGGCGGTAGGTGTGCACCAGCGCCAGCCGTACCGGGTCCTCCGACCAGCCGGCCTCCAGCTCCTCCAGGAGCGCCTTCGACCAGCTCATCAGGTCGCCCGCGGGGTCGGCGCCGGGGTGGTCGACGAAGTCGTCGGCGACCCGGGCGGCGGCGTAGAGCGCGTGCACCGCGGGCCGCCGGTCGGGGGAGAGCAGGCGGGTGGCGAGGAAGTAGCTCTTGCCGTGCTCGGCTGCGATCGCCGCGCAGTGCCGGTAGGCGGCGGACAGCTGCGCCTGCCGGTCGTCGACCGCCGTCATCCGGTGATCCTCTCCGCGGCCAGCCGGCCGCTGATCAGCACCATCGGCACGCCGACGCCCGGCTGCACCGACGACCCGGCCAGCACCACGTTCTCCGGTCCCCGCCGCGGCAGCGTGGCGGGGCGGAAGGGCCCGGTCTGCCCGAAGGTGTGCGCCAGCGCGAACGGGGTGCCGGCGGCCATGCCCTGGTCGGCCCAGGTGCGCGGGGTGTCCATGTGCTCCACCTCGATCGCGCCGGTGAGGCCGGTGAACCCGCGGGCCTCCAGCGTCTCCAGCAGCTCGTCGCGGTAGCGGGGCGCCAGGGCGTCCCAGTCCAGGTCGGGGTTCCCGCCGC
This sequence comes from Blastococcus sp. TBT05-19, assembly GCF_003319095.1. Taxonomy (GTDB): domain Bacteria; phylum Actinomycetota; class Actinomycetes; order Mycobacteriales; family Geodermatophilaceae; genus Blastococcus. Next base: position 69,387 of record NZ_QOHI01000005.1, read on the forward strand.
TGCGGCGGTCCAGGTTGGGGGTGGGGGCCACCACGCTGAGCACCTGGCCGCCCTCGGGGGCCAGCGACCGGTCGGTCACCGACGGCATGCTGATCAGCAGGCTGGGATCGCTCATGGGGCGGCCGTCCCGGGTGAGCTCGGCGAACACGCCGCGCCACGAGTCGCCGAAGCTGATCGTGTGGTGCGCCTGCCCCGGCACCTCGGTGCGCACGCCGACGTGCAGGGCGACGCACGAGGGGGAGTAGACCGGCCGGCGCGGGCCGCGCAGGCCCGGCACCAGCGCGTGCGGGGCGTCGGTGGTGACGACGACGGCGTCGGCGGGCAGCCGCTCGCCGTCGGCCAGCCGCACCGCACCGACCCGCCCGCCGCCGGTCTCCAGCTCCGCGACCGGGGCGCCGTAGCGGAAGGTGACGCCCGCGTCGGCGGCGGCCGCGGCCAGCGCCCGGGGCACCGCGCCGATGCCGCCGGTCGGGTGCCAGACGCCGGCGCCGATGTCGAGCTGGGCGATGACGGCGTAGGCGGCGATGGCGCGGAACGGCGAGACCCCGGCGTAGAGCGCCTGGAAGCTGAACAGCCGCCGCAGCCGGTCGTCGGCGAAGTACTTCTCCACGTGCCGCGACAGCCGGCCGAAGCCGCCGCGCCGGGCGAGCTGGACCAGCTCCGGGCCGACGAGGTCCAGCGGGGAGTCGAGGTTGCGGTCGATGAAGGTGGTCAGCTGCAGCCGGTAGAGCTCGGCGAGGTCGGCCAGGTACCGCCGCAGCGCCACCGCCTCGGCCGGGCCGCACAGCGCGGACACCTCGGCGGCGAAGGCCTCGGGGTCGGCGTGCACGTCCAGGGTGGTGCCGTCGGCGTACTGCGCCCGGTAGCTGGTGTCCAGCCGGCGCAGGTCCAGCCGGTCCTCGAGCTTCTCGCCGACGGCGGCGAGCGTGTCGGCGACGACCTCAGGGGCGGTGAACACCGAGGGGCCGGTGTCCAGCACGTAGCCGTCCTGCTCGACGCGCCCGGCGCGGCCGCCGGGGCCCTCGCCGCGCTCCACGACGGTCACCTCGCGCCCGGCGCCGCGCAGCCGCAGCGCCGCCCCGAGGCCGGCCAGCCCGGCACCGACGACGACGACGCGGTCGGTGCGGCCCGGGACGGTGCGCACCATCAGGCGGCGCGGGTGGTCGCGGCCACCGCGAGCGCGTCGAGCGCGGCCCGGGCGTCGTCGGCGATCGGGGCCTCGGCGATGGCCTCGCGGGCCTCGGCGGTCCGGCGGGCGATCCGCTCCTCGACGCGGTCGCGCGCACCGGTGGACACCAGCAGCCCGCGCAGCGCGTCGAAGTCTGCGGTGCTGGCGTCCGGGTCGCCGAGCAGCTCGTCCAGCAGCCGGCGGCCGGCGTCGTCGGCGGCTTCCTCGGCCAGCGCGATGAGCAGGGTCTGCTTGCCCTCGCGCAGGTCGTCGTCGGCGGACTTGCCGGTGACGGCCGGGTCCCCGAACACGCCCAGGACGTCGTCGCGCAGCTGGAACGCCTCGCCCAGCGGCAGGCCGATCGCGGTGCAGGCCTCCACGACGGCCGGGCCGCCGCCGGCGATGGCGACCCCCAGCTGCAGCGGGCGCTGGACGGTGTAGCCGGCGCTCTTGTAGCGGGCGACGGTGAGGGCGCCGTCGGGGCCGGGGAGCCCGCCGGCCGCGCGGAGCAGGTCCAGGTACTGGCCGGCGGTGACCTCGGTGCGCATCGTGTCCCACACCGCGCGGGCGCGGCCGAGCGCGGCCTCGGAGATCCCGGAGCAGCGCAGCATCTCGTCGGACCAGACCAGGGCCAGGTCGCCGACGAGGATGGCGGCGCCGATGCCGAACAGGTCGCGGTCGCCGTCCAGGGACTCGGCGGCGTGCTTGTCGGCGAAGCCGACGTGGGTGGTCGGCCGGCCGCGCCGGGTGCCGGCGGCGTCCATGACGTCGTCGTGCACCAGGGCGCTGGCGTGCACGAACTCCAGGGCGGCCACCGCGCGCAGGACGTCGCCGTCGTCCTCGCCGCTGCCCTGCCCCTGGGTGCGGGCTCCGCGCCAGCCCCAGTACGCGAACGACGGGCGGAGCTTCTTGCCGCCCTCGGCGAGGGCGCACACCTCGTCGACCACCGGCGCGAGGCGGGCGTCCATCGCGGCGAGGGTGACCCGCTGCTGGTCCAGGAACGTGGTGAGGGCCTCGGCGACCGCGGCGCGCACGCGGTCGAGGTCGGCTGCCGCCAGCGGGGACGAGGGGCGGACTGGCTGGCGGTGCTGCGCCCCGGCGATCATGCGGCCAGTATCGCCCAACACGGTGGCGGCCCACCCACCGAGCGGGCTGACTGCGGTGCTCCGATCCATCGCCGATCTCCTTCGTCCTCGCGCCGCTGCTGGTCCTCGACCTCCTTCTGCCGCCGGCCCGGCTCCGGATGCAGCCGGTCCGCGGGAGCTGCCCGCCCGGCCCGCCCGGGGACGCCCGTACCCTCGGGTGCCGTGACCCGGACCGTGCGCGAGCTGCTGGCCACCGAGGGCCCGACCTGGTCGTTCGAGTTCTTCCCCGCCAAGTCGGCCGAGGGGGAGGCCCAGCTGTGGACGGCGCTGCGCGAGCTCGAGCGGCTGCGCCCCTCGTTCGTGTCGGTGACCTACGGCGCCGGCGGGTCGACCCGGGAGGGCACGCTCGCGGTGACCGAGCGGATCGCCGCCGAGACGACGATGACGCCGCTGGCGCACCTGACCGCCGTCGACCACACGATCGCCGAGCTCCGGCACATCGTGAGCCGGCTGGTGGCGGCCGGCGTCCGCAACGTCCTGGCGCTGCGCGGCGACCCGCCCGGCGCGGACCCGCAGGCGGACTGGGTCGCCCACCCCGAGGGGCTGCAGTACGCCGCCGAGCTGGTGGAGCTGATCCGGTCGATGGGTGACTTCTCCGTCGGCGTCGCCGCCTTCCCGGAGCTGCACCCGCGGTCGCCCGACCCCGACTCCGACGTCCAGCAGTTCGTGGCCAAGTGCCGGGCGGGCGCCGACTTCGCGATCACCCAGATGTTCTTCCGGGCCGAGGACTACCTGCGGCTGCGCGACCGGGTGGCCGCGCACGGCTGCGAGGTGCCGATCCTGGCCGGGGTCATGCCGGTGACCGACGTCCGGCAGATCGCCCGGATCGTGCAGCTCTCCGGTCAGGCGTTCCCCGAGGACCTGATGGAGCGGTTCACCGCCCTCGACGGGGACCGCCCGGAGGACAAGGCCGCCGTGCGCGACCTCGGCGTCGAGGTGGCCACCGACCTGTGCCGGACGCTGCTCGACGAGGGCGTGCCCGGGATCCACTTCATCACCATGAACCGGTCGACGGCGACGCGTGAGGTGTTCACCAACCTCGTCGACCGGTCCGGGGACGCCGTCACGCCCTGACGGTGTCCTCCAGCACGTCGGCGGTGCGCGCCGCCGCGCGGCGCAGCCCCTCGCGTTCGGCCAGGTAGCCCCCGGCGAGGCCGACCACCGGCAGGTTGGACAGCACGCGGGCGCCCCAGCGCCCCTTCGGCCGGGCGTCCAGGGCGTCGTCGATGCGGGTCAGCAGCCGGGCGGCCCGCCACAGCGTCTTCGCCGCACCCGAGACGCCGGTGCGCTCCTCCCGCGGGCCCAGCGTGCCCTCGACGTAGGCGCCCTTGCTGCGGGTCAGCAGCGGCGTCACCCGCTCGGCCGGCAGGTCGCGGTCGAGCAGCACCTTCGCGAGCACCGACACCCGCTCGGCCGGGGCCTCGACGCCGTGCTCGCCGGCGACGCCGAGGACGACCAGCGACTGGACCGCCGTTCCCACCGTGTTCTGCAGCGGCAGCAGGTCGGCGAGCTTGCCGGCGAACCGGGGTGCGGCGGACACGCCCGCGGCGACCTTGGAGACCTCGTCGGCCCACCAGCGCTCGCGCTCGCCCCGCGGCAGCGCCGGCGGGCGGCCGAGGCGGGTGGCCAGCGGGGTGAGCAGCCGGTCGACCCGGCGCAGGACGTCGACGACGACGGCGTCGGACAGGGGAGCAGCCATGCCCCCCGTCCTGCCCGGGATGCCCGATCCCGACACGCGGGCCTCAGCCGTCGAGCGCCGCGCAGTCCGCGGGCGTGGGGGCGACGGGGTCCGCCGGGCCCAGCGAGGCGAGCACGATGCCCTGGACGACCGGGTCGCCGGGCAGCTGGAGGTGGCTCACCTGCCGGCCGGCGCAGACCGACTGCACGGTCAGGTTCAGCGCACCGTCCAGCCGCGCGGAGTCCGGCGGGGTGACCACGGTGTCCTGGTCGGTCCACAGCGACACCCACCCGACGTCGTCGGGGGTCTCGTCGGTGCCCAGGCCGGCGATCAGGTCGCTGCCCGGCACCATCTGCCGGCAGGCCTCCGGGCACCGGTCCGGCGCGAAGGCGGCGGCGAACTGGGCCACCTCGGTGCCGTGGTGCGGAGACCCGAGGGTCACCACGCGACGGGCGACGTCGGCGTTGCCGTCGGTGATCCAGAGCCGCGCGACCAGGCCGCCGGCCGAGTAGCCGACGACGTCGACGCTGTCGGCGCCGGTGCGGTCGAGGGCCGCTTCCGCCGCGTCGTCCAGGGCGTCGGCGACGGCCCGCAGGTCCCCGGTCCCGGGAGCGGGCCAGGCGACCACGGTCGCGTCGCGCCCCTCGGTCCGCAGCCGGGCGGCCAGCGGCTCCATGCTCTGCACGCTCCCGCCGTAGCCCGGGACCAGCAGCACCGGGCCGGGCTCCTCCACGACGGGCTCGCCGACCGGCGCGGGCGCGCCGCTCCGCTGCAGCAGCAGCGCCACTCCGGCGCCGAGCAGCGCCACGACCACGAGGATCAGCAGGAGAGGTCTCCGGAGGACGGCGGGCACCCGCCTACTGTCCCTGGTGCGTACGACGAGGAGGAGGCGCGGTGCTCGACCGGGAGGAGTACCTCGCCGCGTGGTCCCGCTGGCACGGCGGGGCCGACACCAGCGCACCGCTCGTGCGCGGGTGGCTGACGATCGCCCACACCCTGGCCCGGCCGCTGGCCGCGCTGCCCCCGGCCGCCGCGACCGCCGCCGGGGCCGTCGTCGCCGCGGCCGCGGTCGGCCCGGCCGCCGCGGGCGGTGCGTGGCTCGTGGTCGCGGGTCTGCTCGTGGGCGTCTCCGGGCTGCTCGACAGCCTCGACGGCGCGCTCGCCATCGGTACCGGACGGGCGTCCCGCCGGGGGTACGTGCTCGACTCCGTCGTCGACCGGCTGACCGAGGCCGCCTACGCCGCGGCGCTGTGGGCGGCCGGTGCACCCGGATGGCTGGCGGTGACCTTCGGGGCGCTGTGCTGGCTGCCCGACTACCTGCGGGCTCGGGCCGGGCAGGCCGGCGTGCGCCGCACCGGCCCGATCTCGGTCTGGGAGCGGCCCACGCGGGTGGTGATGACCGGCCTCACGCTCGGTGGCGCCGGGGTGGTCTCGGGCCTGGACGTGGCCGACCTCGACCCGGTGCGCGTGGTGGTCACCGCCGGGGCCGCGGTCGGCGCGCTGCTGGGTGCCCTCGGCACGGCCCAGCTGGGGCGGTGGCTGCACGGTGAGCTGGGCGGCCCGGACGACGCCGCGGTCCCTCCACCGGACTGAGCGGTCACCTGGGGGACCGGTGACGGGTCCCGGCTCCTAAGGTGTGCGGTGCCCCGACCCCCTCCCAGGCCATCGCAGCCGCACCGCGTGCCGCCGACGCCCGCCACCCTCTCCAGGAGCGCCCCCGTGCCCGTCGTCGTCACCGGCTCCATCGCCACCGACCACCTCATGACCTTCCCCGGCCTGTTCACCGAGCAGTTCGTGGAGGGCCAGATGGAGAACGTCTCGCTGTCCTTCCTGGTCGACGACCTGGTGCAGCACCGTGGCGGCGCCGGCGCGAACATGGCCTACGGGCTCGGCCTGCTCGGCCTCTCGCCGGTCCTGGTCGGCGCCGTGGGCAGCGACTTCGCCGACTACCAGGCCTGGCTGAGCCGGCACGGGGTGGACACCGGGAGCGTGCACTGGTCGGAGCTGAAGCACACCGCGCGCTTCGTGTGCACCACCGACCAGGCGAACAACCAGATCGCGTCGTTCTACTCGGGCGCGATGGCCGAGGCCTCGCAGATCGAGCTCGCGCCCGTGGTCGGCCGGGTCGGTGCCCCCGACCTCGTCGTCGTCGGCCCCAACGACCCCACCGCGATGGTGCGGCACACCCAGGAGTGCCGGGACCGCGGCTTCGCCTTCGCCGCCGACCCCAGCCAGCAGCTGGCCTGGGCCGCCGGCGACATGATCATGGAGCTGGTGTCCGGCGCCGAGGTGCTGTTCACCAACGAGTACGAGTCGGCGCTGCTGCTGCAGAAGACCGGCTGGACCGCCGACGAGGTGCTCGACCGGGTGGGCTGCTGGGTGACCACCCGCGCGGCCGACGGCGTGCTGGTCCGCCGGGCCGGCGAGGAGCCGCTCGAGGTCATCGCGGTCCCCGAGACCAAGCCGGTCGAGCCCACCGGCGGCGGCGACGCGCTGCGTGCCGGGTTCATCGCCGGGCGCATGTGGGGCCTGTCGCTGGAGCGGGCCACCCAGCTCGGCTCCGCCGTCGCCACCGCCGCCGTCGAGGTCATCGGGACCCAGGAGTACGACCTGCCGCGGGAGAGCTTCCTCGCCCGCTTCGGCGAGGCCTTCGGTGCCGAGGCCGCCGACGAGGTCGCCGCGCACCTGCCGGGTTAGTCCCCCCGGAGCCGCTCGCCGATGGAGGGGTCCGCGGCCCACGTGCGGTAGGGGATGCGGGGGATCTCCTTGATCTCGCCGATCGTGGACCACTCGTTGCCGCCCAGCCGGGCCAGCGGGCGCAGGTGCTCGATCCTGGGGCGGCCGTCCCGCACCGCCTCGGTCCACGCGCTCACGTGCACGACCCGGCCGAACACCACGGTGCTGTCGCCCAGCCGCATCGTGGAGTGCAGCGTGCACTCCACGGTCACCGGTGAGTCGGCCACGCGCAGCGCGCTCACCTTCTCGGCCGGCTCCAGCCGCACGCCGGTGGCCTCGGCCTCGCTCTGGTCGGCCGGGAAGTCGGTGCCGGTGGCGTTGATCTGCTCGAACAGCGCCTCGGGCGTGAGGCTCACCGTGAACTCGCCGGTGGCCTCGACGTTGCGCAGCGAGTCCTTCCGGCCGACCGAGGTGAACTGCACGATCGGCGGGTCCACGCAGGCCACGGTGTAGAAGGAGTGCGGCGCCAGGTTGTGCACGCCCTCGGCCGAGCGGCTGCACACCCAGGCGATCGGTCGCGGGACGACGACGGAGTTCAGCACCCGGTAGAAGGCGCGCACCTCCATGTCGGCGGGGTCGAACGACGTGCGCGGCCGGGACGGATCGGGGGAGGTCACCGCTCCATCGTCGCCGAGAGCGCAGGCGCCGGCGCGACCGGCCGTCCGCGCCAGTGCAGGGTGCCCCGGCGCCGGCCGCGCACCGACCCGACCATGAGCACGTCCAGCAGCAGCACCGAGACCGGGTGCGCCAGCGCGTCCGGCCAGGCCCGGCTCCCCGACGCCCGCGCGCTGAGCAGCCGGCCGGCGACCCCGGCGAGGTAGCCCACCAGCCCGGCGCGCGATCCGCCGAGCGCGGCCACCGGCGGCACCACGTAGACGGCGGTGAGCGCGGCGGCGGCGGCCAGACCGGCGGCGGGCCGGCCGCCGACCGAGGCCCACAGCGACTTCCCGTAGCCCGCGCGCACCTGGGGCCACCCCTCGTACATCCGGCAGGCGGCCAGCCGGGACCCGTCGACCGGGCCACCGCGCCCGCCGGCCCGCTTCACCGCGCGCAGCAGCGCGATGTCCTCCAGCACCTCGCCGCGCACGGCCGCGTGGCCGCCCGCGCGTTCGTAGGCCTCCCGCGAGACGACGAGGAACTGGCCGTTCGCCGCGGCCAGCGAGGGGCGCGGCGACCGCTCGGCGAGCCGCAGCGGCAGCGTCGTCGTCCAGAGCCAGGGGGCCAGCGGCTGCACCAGGCGCTCGGCGGCTCCGGCCGCCAGCGGGCGCGGCCAGGGCGAGACCAGGTCCAGGCCGCTGTCGCCGAGCAGCGCCACGGCGGCGGCGATCGCGTCGGGGAAGAGGCGCACGTCGGCGTCGACGAAGACCAGCACCTCGCCGTCCCGCCGGTCGGTGGCGGCGGCGCCGACCGCGCAGGCGTGCGGTTTGCCGAGCCAGCCCTCCGGCGGCGGGGGAGCGGTGACCAGCCGCACCCGGTGGTCGTGCACGGCGCGGACGACGTCGCCGGTGCCGTCGGTGGACCCGTCGTCGACCACGACCACCCGGAGCCGGTCCACGCCCCGCTGGTCGAGCAGCGCGGTCAGGCAGGCGCCCACCTGGCGGGCCTCGTCGCGCACCGGCACCACCACCGTGACCGGCCGCGACGTCGGGGGCGGGTCGGCGGGCGGGCGGCGCAGCAGGACCGTGTTGACGGCGGCGTGCGCGGCGCCCGCGGTGGCGAGCGCGGCCAGCCCGCGGACGAGCCGGCTCATCGGCGGTGCCGGACGGCGAGCGCGACCAGCACCGCCACCCCCAGCGCCGCGCCCCAGGCGGCCGAGCCCGGCAGGTCCAGCCAGCCGGCGTGCGCCAGCGCGCCGCCGAGGGTCATCCAGGCCAGGGCGAGCAGCGGGGCCGCCGGGCCGATCCGGGGCGGTCCCGCGGTGCGCGCCACCAGGAGGTCGAGCAGCGTCATGAGCACCGCGCCCGCGAGCAGCCAGCCGGCCAGGTTGGTCAGGGGCACGGTGTCGATGCCCGGCAGGCCCGGGGTGGGGTGCGCCCAGGTCCAGTAGCCGGCCTGCACCATCTGCGGGTCCAGGACGACGTCCCAGGCGGCGAAGATCCCGGCCGCCCAGGCGATCCGCGCCGGCCGGCGGTCGGCGAGGTACCCGGCCAGCAGCCAGCTCGGCCAGGCCATCATCAGCCAGGCCAGCGGCACGAGGAACGGGACGCCGAGCAGGGTGGGGCCCAGGGTGTCGCTGTAGGTGTAGCTGCCGTAGGGGTACCCGGTGGCCAGGCCGATGCTCTCGAACACGACCGAGACGACCCCGACGAGCACGAGGACGGCGACGCCGGTGCGCACGCCGCGGCTGAGCGAGGCGTGCACCACCGAGAGCGCCGCGCCCAGCAGCACGATCGCCCAGCTCACCGCGTCGCGCGTGCCGCCCCCGGAGAGCGGATAGGCGATCGCCGTGCCGACGAGGGCCAGCGCCAGGACCACCGGCACGACCTGGCGGGCGGTCCAGGTGCGCGGCAGCGGGAACGCGGCGATCAACGGGATCACGACCGCGCCCGTGCGAGTCGTCCGCCGACGCGGCGCAGCGACCTGCCCGCTGCGGCCCGGGCGCGGGGGAGGAGGCCGCGGTCGGCGAGCAGCACGCGGGCCGCCGACCGCCCGGAGTTGCCCGACACGCCGCCGCCGGGGTGCGTGGAGGCGCCGGCCAGGTACAGGCCGGGCAGGCCGGGCACCTTGTATCCGGAGAGCCCCGGCACCGGCCGGAGGGCGAACATGCTGGACAGCCCCATCTCCACGTGCATCACGTTGCCGCGGGGCAGTGACAGCTCCCGCTCCAGCGCCAGCGGCGTCTGCACGTAGGTCTCCTGCACCGAGGCGGCGAAGCCGGGCGCGTAGCGGTCCACCGCGTCGATCAGCCGGCGGGCCTCGACGTCGGCGATCGCGTCCCAGTCGCCACCGCCGGCCAGCGCGTACGGGTACCACTGCCCCCAGATGGTGACCACGTGCCGTCCGGGCGGGGCCAGGGTGTCGTCGCTCGCGGAGAACGACATCGCCAGCGGCACCGGCTCGCGGGGCACCCGGCCGGCGCCCCAGTCGCCGTGCGCGGCGGCCAGCTGCCCGCGGTCGGTGCACAGCAGCTGGAGCCCGTGCAGCGCCAGGTCCGGATCGACGCCGGGGTAGGCGGGGAGGGCGTCGGTGAGGACCCGCACGACCAGGCCGAAGCCGTTGCCGAACGGCGGTGCGGCCTCGGCGAGCACCGGCGGGGCGTCGTCCCCGGCCAGCCGCCGGGTGACGTCGATGGAGCAGGCGGCGACGACGGCGTCGGCGCGCACGGTGCGGCCGGACCGGGTGCGGACACCGGTCACCCGGCCGTCCTCCACCAGCAGCCGCTCGGCGCCGTCGCCCAGGACGACCCGACCGCCGTCGGACTCCAGCCGCCTGCGCAGGGCGCGGGTCAGGCCGCCGGAGCCGCCGACCGGGTGACCGGGCGGGACGTCGTGCAGCAGCGCGACCCAGCCGACCATCGCCGCGGTGCCGGGCTCCGACATCGGCGGCCCGGACTGGGCGCCGAACCAGGCCAGCGCCGCCTTGAGCCGCTCGCTGGTGAACCACTTGTCCAGCAGTGCGTCGCCCGAGCCCAGGAAGTCGGCGGCCAGCTCGCCGCCGGAGGTGCGCGGGCGGCCCTCGGCGGGCGCGCCGAGCGGCCAGAAGGACCCGATCAGACCGCGGGCGTTCGGAGCCCGGCCGAAGGAGGCGACGACGGCGCGGCTGCGCGGCCCCCACACCTCGACGAAGCGCCGGTAGGCGGCGGCGTCGTCCGGACCGCACGCGGCCTCGATGGAGGCGCAGGTGGCGTCCAGGTCGACGGAGAAGACCAGCGGCCGGCCCTCGGGCCCGGCGTCGTCCGGGTCCGGTGCCGGGGCGAAGCCCCAGGGGTCGCAGTCGATGTATCGCAGCCCGGAGGCGGCCAGGTCGAGCTCCTCGACGATGCCGCTGTGCCGGACGATCACGTGCGCGCTGGAGCCGCGGTCGACCTGGACGCCGGGCCAGCGCTCGACGGTCGAGACGGCGCCGCCCAGGACGTCGTCGGACTCGACGACCTCCACGGTGAGGCCTTCGCGCGCCAGGTAGCAGGCGGCCACCATCCCGTTGTGGCCGGAGCCGATCACGACGACGTCGGCGGAGTTCTGCGCGGTGGTCACGCCTGGGGGTTCGCTGCCGACGACGCCCGCGGATGCAGCGGCAGCCTGGTGCCGAGGATGGCGAAGGGGCGGCTGTCGCCGGGGAAGTGGTAGTTCCGGGCCAGGTCGACGAAGCCGTCGGCCTGGTACAGCCGGAAGGCCTTCGTGTCGGCGTCGGGCGTGGACAGCAGGGCGACCGGGTGCGGCACGTCGACGAGCGCGTGCAGCAGGCGGCGGCCGAGCCCCTGGCTCTGGGAGCCCGGGTCGACGTGCAGCTCGCACACCTCGAAGGCGCCCGGCAGCCACTTCTTCGCCGTGCGGCGGTCGAGCGCGGCGCGCACCTGGTCGTGCCACCACTGCCCGGGCGCGATCAGGTAGCCGTAGCCGAACCCGACGAGGCGCTCGCCCTCGGGGGTCTGTGCGAAGGCACCCACGGCGCGGAAGCCGGGGCGCTCGGTGTGCTGGATCGCGTAGCCGTAGCGGCCGGCGACGACGCCGGGGTCGTAGCCCATCGCGGCCCCGTAGATGGCCAGCACCGCGTGCATGTTCTCCCGCATCCACGGCGGGGGGAGCTCGACGATGCGGGTGTCCGGGCGGGTGCCGGTCACGGGGCCACCACCTCGGCGCCGACCTCGACGGGGGTACCGGCGGTGAGGCGCAGCAGCTCGTCGTAGGTGGTGGGGAAGACGGCCGCGGGGTGACCGGCGGCGGCCCACACCCGGTCGTGGCGGGCGAGCTCGACGTCGACCAGGGTGCCCAGCGGGTCGGGGTGCCCCAGCGGGGCGACGCCGCCGACGGGCTGGCCCGTGTGCCGGCGGACCTCCTCGGCCGGCGCGGGGGTCAGCGAGCGGACGCCGAGCAGGGTGGCGACCCGGTCGACGTCGACCCGGTGGGCGCCGCTGGTGAGGATCAGGACGGGCGCGTCGTCGGCGAGGAACACCAGGCTGTTGACGATCGCGCCGACGGGCACGTCCAGCTCAGCGGCGGCGGCCGCGGCGGTGCGCACCTCGGCCGGGAGGACGCGCACCTCACCCCCGGCGCCGGCCTCGGCGAGGGCACGGGCGACGGCGGCCACCCGGGGGTGCGGTGGTCGGCTCATGCGGTGATCCTGCCACCGCCCCGACGGCGGCGCGCCGGGCCGTGCCGCGGCTTGACGACGCCGGGGCGCTCCGGTCTACTTGACCTCGTTCGAACACGCGTTCGAACGAGGCGCGGCCCGTTCCACCCGGCTCTTCCCCGCCGGTGGGCGCCGGGTCGGGCGTGGGCGCGGGGCGAGGTGTGGGGAGGCTGTCATGAGCCGGGTGCTCGGTGAGGTCGTCGGTCGGACCGGCGAAGAGGTGCAGGTCGAGCGCGGGCCGCTCGGGCCGGTGCAGTTCTGGCGCGGGCAGTCGCGCTACGTCGTGGGCGAGATGCTCGACTCCTGGGTCGAGACGGCGCCGTGGTGGCTGCGCGGGAACGACGCCGTCGGCGGGGCCTCGGCCGAGCTGGTGGCCCCTCGCGAGGTGTGGCGGGTCGAGGCGGTCCGGGCCGGGCGGTCGCGGATGAGCTTCGCCGGGGTCTACGACCTGACCTGGGACGCCGCGGGCAACCGCTGGTGGCTCGTCCGGGTGCACGACTGATGGGCGCCGCACGAGCCGTGCCGGCCGGCCAGCTGCCGCTGCCCCCCGTCCTGCCCGCCGCGGCCGCGGCGCTGCTGGACCAGGCGCACCGCGGCCTGGCCGAGGCCGCCGCGGCTCCCGATCCGCGGGACCGCTACGCCACCGCGCACCTGTCGGCGCTCCGGGCCGCCGCGGGGGTGCTGGCCGCCCGCACCCGTCCTGAGGGCGGCCGTCGCCGGCCGCGCAGCGCCTGGGTCCTGCTCGGTCAGGTCGCCCCGGAGCTGGGGGAGTGGGCCACCTTCTTCGCCGCCGGGGCCGCCAAGCGGGCCGCCGCCGAGGCCGGGCTGTCCCACGCGGTCACCGAGCGGGAGGCCGACGACCTGGTCCGCGACGCCCGGGGCTTCCTCGCGGTGGTGGAGTCCATGTTCGGGTCCCTGTCCGAGCCACCCCGCTACCCGCGGCCCTACGTCGTCCCTCCCCGGCGGTGAGCGACCCCTTCGTCCACCTGCACGTCGCCTCCGGCTACTCCATGCGGTACGGGGCCAACCACCCCGCCGACCTCGTGGCCCGCGCTGCCGAGCACGGCATGCCGGCCCTGGCCCTCACCGACCGGGACGGGCTCTACGGCTCGGTGAAGTTCGCGCTGGCGTGCCGGTCGGCCGGGATCCGGCCGATCTTCGGGGTCGACCTCGCGGTGGCGCCCATGCTCGACACCACCCTCCCGCCGTCGTTGGCCCGTGTCCTGGACGGGTCGGCCGACGGCGCGCGGTCGCCGCGCTCGCGGGCCGCCGGGTCGCGATCCGGTGCGCCGGGAGCCCGCCGGTCTCCCGCGCGGGGCGGGGCGAGCGTCGACCCGCGGCTGCCCCGGGTGACCTTCCTGGCCCGGAACGGCGCCGGCTGGCGGTCGCTGTGCCGGCTCACCAGCGCCACCCACCTGCGCGGCACCCGCGGCGAGCCGGTGAGCTCGCTGGCCATCGCCGCCGAGCACGCCGAGGGCCTGACCCCGCTGCTGGGGCCGGGGTCGCCGGTGGGCCGGGCACTGCTGGCCGGCCGGGCCGACGAGGCCCTCGCCGTGCTCGACGCGTGGCGGGCGGTCTTCGGCCCGGGGCTGGCCCTGGAGGTGGTGCACCACCGCGGCCGGGGCGACCGGCAGCGCGCGCAGGCGGTGCTCCGGTTCGCCGCCGAGCACCAGGTGCCCGTCGTCCTCAGCAACGCCGTCCGGTACGTCGACGCCCTGGACGCGCCGACCGCCGACGTCCTGGACGCGGCCCGCCGGTTGGTCCCGCTCGGGCAGCGGAACGTCGACCGCACGACGGCCGAGGGGTACCTGAAGTCGGGCAAGGAGATGGCCGAGGTCGCCGAGGACCTGATGGGTCCCGACCGGGACGCAGCACTCCGGCTGCTCGAGCGCACCGCGCGGCTGGCCGAGCAGTGCGCCGTCGACGTCGTCGCCGACCTGGGGGTGGGCAGCGTCCGCTATCCCGAGCTCGACGTCGTCACCACGCCGTCCGAGCGGGGGATGACCTCCGCGCAGGTGCTGCGGGGGCGGTGCGAGGCGGGGATGGGCCGGCGCGGCCTGGCGCCCACGGTGCGGGTGCGGCAGCGGCTGGACGACGAGCTCGCCGTCATCGAGCAGCTCGGCTACCCGTCCTACTTCCTCACCGTGGCCGACGTCGTCGACCTCATCAAGAGCTTGAGGGTCCGGGCCGCGGCGCGGGGCTCCGGCGCCGGCAGCCTGGTCACCTACCTGCTCGGCATCTCCGACGTCGACCCGCTGCGGTACGGGCTGCTGATGGAGCGGTTCCTCTCGCCGCTGCGCCACCAGCTCCCCGACATCGACATCGACGTGGAATCCGCGCGCCGGATGGAGGTCTACGACGCGGTCATCGACCGGTTCGGCGCCGACCGGGTCAGCTGCATCTCGATGATGGACACCTACCGGGTGCGGCACGCGATCCGCGACGTCGGCGCGGCGATGGGGCTGCCCCCGGCGGAGGTCGACGCCGTCGCCAAGGCGTTCCCGCACATCCGGGCCAACCAGGTGCACGCCGCGCTGCGGGACCTCCCGGAGCTGCGGGCCAGCCGCTACGGGTCCAAGCGCGCCGGCGGTACCGGCGACCTGGACCTGCTGTTCGACCTGGTGTCCCGGCTCGACGGGCTGCCCCGGCACATCGCGCTGCACCCGTGCGGCGTGCTGCTGTCCGATGCCACGCTGCTGGACCGCACACCGGTGGAGAGCAGCTACCTCGGCTACCCGATGAGCCAGTTCGACAAGGACGACGTCGAGGAGCTCGGGCTGCTCAAGCTCGACCTGCTGGGCATCCGGATGCAGTCGGCGATCGCGCACGCGCTCGACGAGGTGGCCCGGGTCGACGGCGAGACGGTGGACATCGACGCGGTCCCGCGCGACGACCCGACGACGTTCGAGCTGATCCGCTCGACCCGCACGCTCGGGATGTTCCAGATCGAGTCGCCGGGGCAGCGCGAGCTGGTCGGCAAGTTCGGCCCGCGATCGTTCGAGGACATCATCATCGACATCTCGCTGTTCCGGCCCGGGCCGGTGAAGAGCGACATGGTGACCCCGTTCCTCATGGCCCGGAACGGCTGGCGGGACGCCGAGTACCCGCACCCCGATCTCGAGTTCGCGCTCGCCGAGACCGCCGGTGTGGTGGTCTTCCACGAGCAGGTGCTCCAGGTGGTGTCGCGGATGACCGGCTGCACGCTGGCCGAGGCCGACGAGGTGCGCCGGGCGCTGGGGGAGAAGGACGCCCACCCCGAGGTGCGGACCTGGTTCCTGCCCCGTGCCCTGGACGCCGGGTACCCGGTGGAGGTCGCCGAGCAGGTCTGGCAGGTGCTGGTGGCCTTCGGGTCGTTCGGCTTCTGCAAGGCGCACGCGGCGGCGTTCGCGCTGCCCACCTACCAGTCGGCGTGGCTGAAGACCCACCACCCGGCGGCGTTCCTGGCCGGGGTGCTCACCCACGACCCGGGCATGTACCCGAAGCGGCTGATCCTCGACGACGCCCGCAACTTCGGCATCCGGGTGCTCGGGCTGGACGTGAACGCCTCCGGTGCCACCTACCGCGTCGAACGGCTCGACCCGGACCCTGAGGGGGAGGGTGAGGGTTGGCGTCGTCCGGAGTGGATGCCGGCGACGATGCGCGAGCCCTCGGGGTACGGGATCCGGCTGTCGCTGGCCGACGTGAAGGGCATCTCCGACGACGAGGTGGCCAGGGTCGTCAACGGGCAGCCGTACCGGTCGCTGACCGACTTCTGGTCGCGGGCGTCGGTGTCCCGGCCGGTGGTGGAGCGGCTGGTGCTGGCCGGCGGGTTCGACTCGCTCTACGGCTTCGGGATGCGCGACCGCGAGGCCGGCCGGCCGACGCGGCGGCGCCGTCAGGTGACCCGCCGCGACCTGCTGCTGCAGATCAGCGAGCTGGACCGGTGGAGCCGCAGCGGGGCACGGGCCACCTCCGACGGGCAGCTGAGCCTGGACCTCATGGGGATGGAGGACGCCGCTCCGGAGATCCCCGGCCTGGAGCTCCCCGGCCTGGAACTCCCCGCCGCGGCGAGCGCCGCCGTCGGGCCGAGCTGGGCGGAGGGCAGCGGGCTGCCCGAGTTCACCGACGCCGAGCTGGTGCGCGCCGAGCTGGAGGTGCTCGGCCTGGACGCCAGCCGGCACGTCATCGATTTCTACAAGCCGTTCCTCGCCGCGCTGGGCGCGGTGCCGGCCGGTGAGCTGCTCGGGTGCCGCAGCGGCTCGGAGGTGCTGGTGGCCGGGGTCAAGGTCGCCACCCAGACACCGCCGATCCGCTCCGGGCGCCGGGTGGTGTTCGTGACCCTGGACGACAGCAGCGGCTGCACCGACTCGACGTTCTTCGAGGACGCGCAGGGCCCCTACGCGGCGACGGTCTTCCACTCGTGGCTGCTCGTCATCCGCGGGGTGCTGCGGCGCACGGGCCCGCGCGGGATGTCGCTGCGGGCGACGGGGGCGTGGGAGCTGCCGGCGCTGCACGAGGCGTGGGAGACCGGTGGGCTGGAGCAGGTGGCCGATCAGATGGCGGCTGGGCGGGTGGGGGACGGCGGAGCGATCACCGAGGAGTCGATCGCCGGGGCGGCCGCGTCGCGGGGTCCCCGGCCGGTGGTGGTGCGCCCGGTGCTGGTGCACCCGACCGGCTTCCGGATGTCGCCGTACGCCGACATCAAACCGGCCGGCGACGACGCGGCGACCGCCGCCCGCCGGGCGGCCGCCGGTCCGCCCCGGAAGCTGTGGCACTCCAGCCCGGGCAGCTCCGGCCACTGAAGAAGGACCCCGTCCTCCTCATCCCTCGCAGGCTCCGGACGAGCCTCTGGACGGGGCCGGCGGTGCGGCCAGATCTCTTTCGGAAAAGCCCAGCTGGGAGGCCTGAAAGTGTCGTACCCCGTCCGTAGGTTCGGGTCATGTTCGAGGGATGGGGTGTGGGGCTCGCGGTGGCGGAGATGCTGCCCGCGCACCCCGGCACGCCCGGACGGCCGTCCCGGCTGTCCGAGATCCTCCCGGTGGCGGTGCGCAGCCCCGAGGGGAAGGCGCACGAGCTCGGCCGCATCCAGCAGCTGAAGTCCGCGATCGCCGCCTACGAGGCCGATCTGATAGCCGGGCTCGCGGCCGACCGCCCCGCCACCGCCGACCTGCCCGCCGGCGCGCCCGGGGCGGCGGCCGAGCACTGGACCGGCCCCGCCGCCGCCGACCTCGCCCGGCTGGGCGGCGTCAGCGAGTTCTTCCCCGACGAGCTCGCCCAGGTCCTCGGCTGCTCCCGCGCGCAGGCGACCACCACGGCCACGCACGCGCTGACCCTCGTGCACCTGCTGCCCGCGACCTGGGCCGCGCTGGCCGACGGTCACCTCGACTGGCCGCGCGCCCGCGGTCTCGCCCAGCAGCTCGGTCCGTGCGGCGAGGACGCAGCGCCCGGAGTCCTCGCCGCCGTGGAAGCCGCGGTCCTCCCGCGCGCCATGGAGCTCTCGGTCACGGGGCTCCGGGCCCTCGCGGAGCGCGAACTGGCCCGCCGCGATCCGCTCGCGGCTGCGCACCGCCGGCGCCGGGCCGCGAAGGCCGCCGACGTGACCGTTCGCCCGGCCCCCGACGGGATGGCCGAGCTGTCGGTCTTCCTGCCGGCTCCGGCCGCCGCCGCCATCTACGACACCGCGGACCGCATGGCCCGCCTGGAGAAGGAGGCGGGCTCCGCTGCGCCGATCGGTCTGCTGCGGGCGCAGGCTCTCCTGGCCCTCGTGCTCCGGCCCTGGGACACCAGCCGCCCGCCGGTCACGGCCCAGCTGACCGTGCTGGCACCGCTCCCGGTCCTGGCCGATGGCGTCGGCGTCGGCGAGGTCGACGGCCGGCCGATCACGGCAGCAGACCTCCGCGACCTGCTCGAGCAGCTCGACGCGCTGTGCCCCGGAGGTCTGCAGGCGCCGACCGGGGGCAGCATGCTCCTGGCCCTCACCGATCCTGGCACCGGACGGCTGCGCGCGACGGTCACCCGCCGCGAGCTGGAGGCCCTGGTCCGCCGCGGCTGCCCGCAGCACGGTGGAGCCGGCGCCGACTGCGGTTGCGCCGTGCTCGGCGAGCCCGAGGCGCCCGGCCGCTACCGCCCGACCCCGGCACAACGCCGCTTCCTCCGGGCACGCGACCACCGCTGCCGGATGCCCGGCTGCTCGTCGCGTGCCGGCTGGGTGGACCTCGACCACGTCGTCCCGCACGACGAAGGCGGCGAGACGTCCTGCGACAACCTCTGCTGCCTGTGCCGCCGGCACCACCGGCTCAAGACCCTCGCACCCGGGTGGTCGTTCGTCATGGACGACGACGGGGTCCTGACCGTCACCACACCGAGCGGCGTCACCCGGGTGACGCGGCCGCCGGGCCACTACTGGCACCTGGAGCCCGCGCCCGCCTCTCCGGAACCCCCGGAGGACGAGCCGCCCTTCTGATCGACCGGACCATCGTTCCGCGTCGCCGCGAGCACCGATGAGTTCACGGCTGCTGCCCGGTCGATAGCCATGACCAGCACGTCCCGCGCCCGGCACCGGCCGGCACCCGAAGGAGACCGCCATGCCCAAGCAGATCCCCTGCATCTGGATGGACGGCACGGCCGAGCAGGCCGCCGAGCACTACACCTCGATCTTCCCGAACTCCTCGATCGGCGACGTCACCCGCTACGGCCCCGACCAGCCGATGCCCGAGGGCACCGCGATGACCGTGAGCTTCACCCTCGACGGCCAGGAGTACGTGGCGCTCAACGGCGGGCCGCAGTTCCCGCACAGCGAAGCCATCTCCTTCCAGATCATGTGCGCCGACCAGGAGGAGGCCGACCACTACTGGGACCGGCTCACCGACGGCGGCGAGGAGAGCATGTGCGGCTGGCTCAAGGACCGGTTCGGGGTCTCGTGGCAGGTGATCCCCACCGAGCTCATGAGCCTGCTCGGCGACTCCGACCCCGGGCGCGCCCAGCGCGCCGCCCAGGCGATGTTCCAGATGCGCCGCATCGACATCGAGGCCATCCGGCAGGCAGCCGACAGCGTCCCCGCCTGAGGGGGAGCGGCGGCGCCGTCGCCACTAGGCTCCGGTGGGTGCCGACCGTTCCCGCCTCGCCGACCGCGGCCCAGCTGCCCGTCCGCACCGCCGCCGTGTGGGCCGCGCTCGACCCGCTCGTGGGCGCGGGCACCCCGCTGCGGGTCCTCGACGTCGGTGGCGGGAGCGGCGTGTTCGCCGTTCCGCTCGCCCGGCTCGGGCACACGGTCACCGTCGTCGACCCCAGCGCCGACGCCCTCGCCACCCTCTCCCGCCGTGCGCAGACCGACGGCGTGGGCGAGCGGGTCGTGGGCGTCCAGGGCGACGGCGACCTGCTGCACGAGGTGCTCGCCGACGACGACGGCGGCTACGACCTGGCGCTGTGCCACTCCGTGCTCGAGGTCGTCGACGACCCCGCGGTCACCCTCCGCGAGATCGCCGGCGCCCTGCGGCCGGGCGGCCAGGTGAGCCTCGCGGTCGCCAACCGTGCCGGCGGTGTGCTCGCCCGCGCCATCGCCGGGCAGCCGACCGAGGCGCTCGCCGTCCTCCGCGACCAGGAGACCGTCACCGGTCGCGCCGGGCGCCGGCGCTTCACCCACGGCGACCTCCTCGTCCTCGTCGACGGGGCCGGCCTCACCGCCGGCGAGTGGCGCGGCGTCTCCGTCGTCGCCGACCTGCTCGAGGCCGCCTCCGGAGCCGACGCGGCAGCCGTCCGCAGCCTGGAGCTGGCGCTCGCCGGCACCTCGCCCTACCGGGAGATCGCGGCCGGGCTGCACCTGCTGGCCACCCGCCCGTGACCCTCCCGGCCGATCTGCAGCGGCCGGCCTACGGCGCCGCCAGCCTCGCCGACGTCCTCCCCGGTGCGGCCGCGGCGCTCGGGGCGCCGGTGCTGCGCGGCGACCTGCCCCCGGACCCGCTGGGCCTGACCGACGCGCTGCACGGCGCCCGCCGCGTCGCCGTCCTGCTCGTCGACGGGCTCGGCGCCGACCTGATCCGCGCGCACGCCGACCTGGCGCCCACCCTGGCCGCGCTGAGCACCCCGGCCGGTGACCTGTCCGCGCCGTGCCCCAGCACCACCCCGGTCAGCCTCACCACCCTGACCACCGGCCTGCCGCCGGGTGGGCACGGCGTCCTCGGCTTCGTCACCGAGGTACCGGGGGAGGGGCGCACCCTCAACCACACCCAGTGGGCCGACGACCCCGACCCCGCCGACTGGATGGCCGCGCCCACCGTCTTCCAGCGCGCCGCGGCGGACGGGATCGCCGTCACCGCCGTCGGACCGTGGGCCTACGCCGGCTCGGGGCTCACCGAGGCCGCCTACCGCGGCGGGAACTACACCGGCAGCGTCGGCCCCGGCGACCTCACCGCCCTGATGCGCACCGCGCTCGACGCCGGCCCGCGCGCGCTGGTCTACGGCTACCTCGCCGAGCTCGACCTCACCGGCCACGTCCGCGGCGTCGACTCCCCGAGCTGGCGGTCGCAGCTGCAGCAGGTCGACGCGCTGGTCGCCCAGCTCGTCGACGGCCTGCCCGACGACGCCGCCCTCCTCGTCACCGCCGACCACGGCATGCTCGACGTCCCGGCGCACACCCGGTTCGACCTCGACGAGGAACCCGACCTCGCCGACGGCGTCCGGCTGCTCACCGGCGAGCCGCGCGCCCGCTACGTGCACGCCGAGCCGGGGGCCGAGGCCGACGTGCTGGACCGCTGGCGCGGGGTCCTCGGCGACCGCGCCTGGGTCGTCGGGCGCGACGAGGCGGTCGCCAGCGGGATCTTCGGCCCGGTCGACGACGCCCTCGTCACCCGCCTCGGCGACGTCGTGGCGCTCGCGCGGGGGGCCTGGGCGCTGGTGACCCCGCGCCTCGAGCCCGGGCCCAGCCGGCTCGCGGCCTACCACGGGTCCCTCACCGCCACCGAGCTCGCGATCCCGCTGCTGGTGGCCCGGGGGCGCGGCCTGGCCTAGGCGCCGGCCCGCGGCCGGGTGGTCAGCGAGAGGTGGTGCCAGGTGCGCACCCGGCCCGGCCGGGCGGCCTGGCAGGTCAGGTGCACGGTCTCGGGCGAGGGCCGGCTCTCCACGACCACGACGACGTCCCCCTCGGGCCCGGCGAGCGCCACCTCCCAGCGCTCCGCGCCGTCGCCGGGGGAGTCCAGGGCGGTCACCGTCAGCGGCAGCAGGTCGTCGACGCCGAGCAGCCCGAGCTCCTCGCGCGCGTAGTGCTGGGCCGCCTGCGCCGGCGCGGCCAGCCCGGCGCGTCCCCGCAGCCAGGGCAGTGCCACCCGGGCGCGGTCGTGCGCGGCCACCACCAGCGCGCCGTCGCCGGGCACCTGGCCGTAGTAGAAGCCGTGCGGCAGCACGAGCAGGTTCGCCGCGAACCGGTCACCGCCGAGGTGGCTGCACTCCCACACCTCGTCGGCGCCGGTCGTCGGCAGGGCGCGGGCCAGCGGCCGCCCGCGCAGCGCGCAGCACGCGTCGTGCCCGCCGTGGGTGCACACCAGGTAGGTGCGGCCGGCGGCCGGCGTGCCCACCGAGCCGTCCCAGGGGGCGGTCAGCAGGTCGGCGTCGGACTCCCGCACCGACCACCACAGCCCCTCCCGGCCGGGCCGGCTGTCGGCGTAGGCCCACCGCCGGCCGGAGTCGGCCAGCCGGTCACCGGGACGGCGCACCAGCAGCACCCGCACGCCCTCGCGCGCGGCCCGGTCGGCCAGCAGCGGCGCCACGCGGGCGTCGAACCGGGACTGCGGCAGCGCCTGCCGTCCCCACGGACCGGGCTGCTCGATCAGCAACCAGCGGTCCAGCGGGGCGGCGGTGGCGATGCCGGAGTCGGCTCGGGCGAGCGCCCGCACCGAGCAGCGGTCGGCGTCGAGGCGGCCCAGCGGCCGGGCGGGGACGTCGGTCCGGCAGAAGTCCTCGCCGCCGGGCGGTCGGGCGGTCACGGCAGGGGCGGCTGGCCCGCGGCCTCCGCGCCGGGGACGACGGCGACCGACTCCGTCACCAGCCGGCGGGCCAGCGCGAGCCGCTCGGCCGGCTCCAGCCCGGGCAGGTCCCCGACCTTCAGCTCGCCGACGGCGATCAGCTCGGCCAGCGCGGGCCGTTCCGGAGCACCGAAGGAGTGGGTCCGCCGCCCGCCGATGAGCAGCACCCCGCCGTCCGCGCCGTCGCGCAGGGTGCAGCGCAGCCGGGTGCGCAGGCGCAGCACCGTGTCGGGGGTGAGGGCCGCGGCCGCGGTGGCCTGGGCCAGCGGCGCCACCGGCTCGGGGCGCACCTGCGCCCACGTCCGGGCGCGCAGGCGGTCGGCCACCTCGGCGGGGTCGACCCGGCCCAGCCACTCCCTCAGGGAGGAGACGACGGCGGCGACGTCGTCGGCGACCACGTCCGGGTCGGCCAGGTCGACGCCCAGGGGGAGCGAGCCGCGCAGCGAGCGGTCCTCCGCGGCGAGGGTGCGCACGAGGTCCAGCACCTGCTCCGCGGCCGCCCAGCGGGTGACGGAGTGGATGCCGACGGTCAGGTGGGCGCTGATCTCACCCAGCGCACGCGCCGAGTGCAGGTAGCCGCGGGGCAGGTAGAGCGCGTCGCCCGGGCGCAGCACGGCGTCGATGACCGGCTCCCGCTCCGCGGCGGCGGCCACCTCGTCGGCCCGGTCGGTCCACACCTGGGTGCGCAGCGGGTCGGGCAGCACCGGCGCGTGGATGGTCCAGTGCTTCTCGCCGGCCACCTGCAGCACGAAGACGTCGTGGACGTCGTAGTGCGGGCTGAACCCCCGGGAGGACGGCGGCGTGATGTAGGCGTTGACCTGCGTGGGGTGGCCGAGGTCGGCGGCGAGCGCGTCGGCGAACTCGATCAGCGGCGGCCAGAGCCGGTGCAGGCCCTGCAGGACCACGGTGCTGCCGTCGGCGAACAGCCGCAGCACCGAGTCCGAGCTGACCTGGTCGGCGATCTCGGCGCCGGCGCCACCGGAGGTCGTGAAGCGCTTGGGGTCGACGACGGCGCCGTCCTTGGCGATCCGCAGGAACGGCGTGCGCAGCCCGCGGCGGGACAGCAGCTCGTCCACCGCGGGCAGGTCGAGCAGGTCGGTGAAGGAGTTGCCGGTGTCCTCGGCACGGGTGAGCAGCGGCCGGCGGGCCCAGTACTCGGCGGCGAAGACCTCCGGCGCCATGTCGGTGCACCGCCGCAGGGCGGGGCGGAGCAGCTGCTCCGCCCCGCCCCGCGAGGTCGGGTCCTCGGTCAGGCCGAACCGTCCGCGCCGCCGTCGGCACCGCCGTCGGCGCCGCCGTCCGCACCCGAGTCCGCGCCGCCGTCGGCACCACCGTCGGCGCCGCCGTCCGCACCGCCGTCGTGCCCGCCGGACGTGCCGGCCGCACCGTGGTCGGCCGGGCCGGCGCTGCCGTCGGCCGGGCCGTGGGCGCCGCCGTCAGCACCGCCGTCGGCGCCGCCGTCACCGGTCGTCATGTCGTCGTCCAGAGCCATGGCTCCTCCGATCAGGGTCGATCCGGGCCGCCGGACGGCGGCCCCTGGGCGCTGCTTACCTCGGAGATCGCGGAGTCACACCTGCGGCCCGACCTGCGCGGCGAGGCGCGCGGTGCGGCGCCCGGGCGGGCGCTACCCTCCATCCGGTGTCGAACACGTGTTCGAGCGAGGAGGAGTGGTGGACCGGACGACGGGGTGCACCGTCCTGCACGTCGACATGGACGCGTTCTTCGCCAGTGTCGAGGTGCGGCGGCGGCCGGAGCTGGCCGGCACGCCGGTGATCGTCGGCGGGGCCGGCAACCGGGGCGTGGTCACCTCGGCCACCTACGAGGCCCGCCGCTACGGCGTGCACGCGGCCATGCCCACCGGCCGGGCGCTGCGGCTGTGCCCGACGGCGACCGTCCTGCCGGGGGACATGGCGCTCTACACCGAGGTGTCCCGCTCGGTCATGGCCCTGTTCCGGTCGATCACCCCGCTGGTCGAGCCGCTCTCCCTGGACGAGGCGTTCCTCGACGTCTCCGGGGCCGGGCGGCGGCTGGGGGACGCCGCGGAGATCGGCGAGTACATCCGTGCCCGGGTCTACGACGAGCAGGGCATCACCTGCTCGGTCGGGGTGGCCGGCACCAAGTTCGTGGCCAAGCTCGCCTCCACCTCCGCCAAGCCCGACGGGATGCGCGTCGTCCGCCCGGCGGAGGTCATGGGGTTCCTGCACCCCCTGCCGGTGGGCGCCCTGTGGGGGGTGGGCCCCAGGACCGAGGAGACGCTGACCCGGCTCGGGCTGCGCACCGTCGGCGACCTGGCGCACGTCCCGGCGCGCACGCTGCAGCGGGCGCTCGGTGCCGCGGCCGGGAGTCACCTGCACGAGCTGGCGTGGGGTCGCGACCCGCGGCGGGTGGTCCCCGACGAGCCGGAGCGCTCCACCGGCGCGGAGGAGACCTTCTCCACCGACGTCGACGACCCTGCCGTGATCCACCGCGAGCTGCTGCACCTGTCCGAGCGCACGGCGGGACGGTTGCGCTCGATGGGCTGCCTGACCCGCACGGTGAGCATCAAGGTGCGGTTCGCCGACTTCGCGACGATCACCCGCAGCCGCACGCTCGGCACCCCCACCGACGTGGGCAAGGACCTGTACGACACCGCGCGCGCCCTCTTCGACGCCCTGGGGCTCGACCGGGCCCGGATCCGGCTGGTCGGGGTGCGCGCCGAACGGCTCGTCGACGCCGACGAGACCCCCCAGCAGCTGGAGCTCGGAGCCCGGGAGCACGGCCGCCGGGAGGCCGAGCTCGCCGCCGACCGCGCCGCCCGCCGGTTCGGCGCGGGCGCGGTCCGGCCGGCCACCCTGCTGCACCGATCGGGCCGTCCCGGGAGCGCCCCCCGCTGAGCTGCGCAGACGCGACGGGAGGGCCCCTCCGAAGGGTGATCGGCGAGCGCGCGCGACGGCTCGCCGTGCGGTCGCCTTTCGCAGCCTGCATTCGGCTCGTATCCTCGGTGGCACCGTCGGAGGAAGCCTTCGACGGAACTGGCATTTGGAGGTCGACGTGCCGCTCTCCGAGCACGAGCAGCGTCTGCTGGAGCAGATCGAGCGCGCCCTCGTCGATGACGATCCGAAGTTCGCTTCGTCGGTCCGCACCGGTGACCGCCGGCTCAAGGCCCGGCGCAAGCTGCAGCTCGGGGCCCTGCTGGTCCTGGTCGGCCTCGCCGTCCTGGTCGCAGGCCCCGTCACCGGCTCCGTCGCCCTCGGCGTGGTGGGCTTCCTCGTCGCGTTCGGCGGGGTCACGCTCGGCGTCCTGAACTACCGCTCGGCGACCGGCGCGGTCGAGCCGGCCGGTCCCGCCGGTCCGCGCGGCTCCTCCGCCACCGGCCGCGGGAGCCGCGGCCGCGGCCGCCAGCCGATGAAGAACCGTCTCGAGGAGCGCTTCCGCCGCCGCTACGACCAGTAGCCCGCAGCAGCGATCCAGCACCCGGCCGCCGTCCTCACCGGACGGCGGCCGGTGCCGTTCCGGGGCGCCGTGGCAGCGCGTCCCGCACCCCGTCCAGCACCGACGCCGGCCACAGCCGCGCGCCCAGGCGCCGGGGCAGCGGCCGGGCGGCCAGCAGCGCGTGCTGAGCCGTCCGCAGCGCCTCGGGCAGCCGCGGGTCGGTGGTGCTGCCCGGAGGGCCGTACGCGGCCGCCTCCTCGGCGCGGGCCAGGGTGCTGAACGCCTCCGCGAGGCCGGGCTCCGGGCGCGCGACGGCGGTCAGCTCCTCGGCCACCCGGCGCGGCGTCCACGCCGGATCCAGCCGGATGCCGAGGTCGGTGGCGCCGGCCCGCAGCTCGTCCCACGCTCCGCCGGCGTCCCCGCCGGCCAGCCGCCGGCGCCGCTGCAGCAGCCGCAGGC
Organism: Blastococcus sp. TBT05-19; assembly: GCF_003319095.1. GTDB lineage: Bacteria > Actinomycetota > Actinomycetes > Mycobacteriales > Geodermatophilaceae > Blastococcus. Next base: position 95,268 of record NZ_QOHI01000005.1, read on the forward strand.
CGGCCGGCAGCGCCAGCAGCGCAGCGACCCCGGCCACCGCGCCGGCGGTCACCAGCACCGGGCGCAGCGAGCCCGCCGCCTCCTGCGGCGTCTGCGCCTGCGGCACCGCCTCGGGCACCCGGTCCTCGCGCGGGACCTCCACCGGCGGCGCCTCGGTCGGCGCGGACGGGGCCGGGGCCTCCTCGACCTCCTCGCGACGGTCGGTGACGCGCGGCGACCACGGCAGGGCGACCCGCCGGTCGATCGCGATCGGCGTCGGGTCGAACGGCACCCAGCCGGAGCCCTGGAAGAAGACCTCGACCCAGGCGTGCGCGTCGTCGCTGGTGATCAGGCGGGTGCCGTCGGGCTGGACCTCGCCGGGGGTGTAACCGAGGGCCACCCGCGCGGGCAGCCCGGCCTGGCGCACCAGCACCGCCATGGCGCCCGCGTACTGCTCGCAGTAGCCCCGCTTGAGCCGGAGGAAGTCGAGGAGGTCGTCGCCCGTCGTCCCCGGTGAGGTCGACAGGCTGTAGGTGAACCCGTTGGCCCGGTCGGTGAGGTAGTCCTGGATGCGGCGCACCCGCTCGTACGGCGTCGCCGCGTCGGCGGTGAGCTCGGCGGTCAGCGCGCCGATCGAGGGGTCCAGCTCGGGCAGGCTGCCGAAGCGCTCCTGCAGGTCGGAGCCCTCGGGGAGCGGGGCGGTGCGGTCCAGCAGCTCGGCGGAGGGCCGCGGTTCGGCGGCGGTCACGCGGTAGCGCCCCTCCGCGGTCGTGACGTCGCGGCCGAAGACCGTTCCGGTGGACCCGTCGAAACGCCAGTCGCCGGTGTCGCCGTCCACCTCCACCGAGAGGGGCGACGTCGGCACCGGGAGGAACCGGTCGTCGTGCTCGAGCACCTCGACCGCGGCGGTCACCGGGCGGCTGGGCTGGCGGGGCGCCAGCGGGGCGAGCGGGTAGCGCTCGATCACCGCCGTCTCGCCGTCGAGGTTGCTCAGCGTCCAGCCCTGCTCCGGGTCGTACTGGTCCAGTGCCACGGCCCGCAGGTATCCCAGGTCGTCGACGGACGCGTCGACGCGCAGCAGGTCGATCGGCTCGGGGCGGCTCAGCTCGCCGCGCAGCTCGGCCACCGGGTCCAGCGCCGTCCCGGTGGAGCCGCCGATCCCACCGCCCAGGCCGGTGCCGAACGAGCCCTCGGGCTGGATCGGGACGAGGGGGCCGAGCAGGATGCCGGCCGCCAGCGCGACGGCGCCGATCCGCACCGCGGCCCCGCCGCCTCCGGCCCACCCGTGCAGCCCGGTGAGCACGCGCCGCTGGTCGGCCCACAGGAGGACGGCGAACCCGACGGCGGGACCCACCAGCGCCGGCAGCCCGATACCGCCGGTCACCGTGCCCACCGGCACGCAGACGAGGACCAGCAGGACGAGCCCGGCCACGGCCGCCCGTCGCGCGGTCACCGCGAAGAGGTCCACCACGATCGCCACGAGGCCCACGAACAGGGTGGTGAGGGCCAGCAGTCCGGTCAGCGGAAGGGCCGGCGTGGCCTGCTCCCGCACCTCCGCCGCACCGTCGGCCAGCACCCCGCCCAGCCCGTCCAGGCTCATCGGCGTCGGCAGCAGGCCGGCGATCGCGCCGTCCGGGGCGAAGAGGGCGGTGAGCGCGCAGACCACCAGGGCCAGCTGGCCGACGGGCACGAGGACCGCCCACGGCCCGGACAGCTCCTGGTCCGATCCGCGGGACGTCCGCCGCGCGGCCGCCCGCAGCAGCAGCCCCCCGGCCAGCACGGCACCGACGACGACGATCGCGGGCGGCAACCAGCCGCGCGAGGTGAAGACCGGGGTGAGCGCGACGGAGCCCAGCAGCGTGGCGAGCGCGGCGGCGCAGGCGGTGCGGACGTCGGCGCGGATCACGCGGGCACCCCCGCGGGCGTGCCCGGGACCGCCGCCCAGGCGTCGGCGACCCCCTGCCCGGCCCCGGCGACGACGACCCGCCAGCCGGCCGCGGTCAGCAGCGCCGCCGCGTCGTCCCGCTGGGCGGCGAGCGCGTCCCGGGCGACCGAGCCGCGGGCCCGGCCGCGGCCCGAGGGGGCCGCCCAGCCCGACACGTCCAGCAGCACGGCGATGTCGGAGCCCGTGCCCGGGCGCAGCTGGGTGAGCAGCCCGACGTCGTCGGGACCCACCGCGCCCAGCAGGCAGATCAGGGGGCCGTCGCCGGCGGCCCGGCACGCGGTCTCGACGGCGCCGTGCAGGTCCGCCACCCGGGACGGGCCGACGGTGGCCAGCCGGTCGAGCAGCTCCTCGGAGCCGAGCCCGGTCCGGCCGGAGGCGGGGGTGAGCTCGCCGGCGTCGGTGACGACCCGGACCACCGATCCGCGGCGCGCCAGCGTGCTGCCGATGCTGGCCGCCGCCTCCACGAGCCACTCCAGGCTGTCGCCGGGCGGGCAGTCGTCGCCGGGCGGGCCGGGCACCGCGACGCCGTCCAGCCGGGCCGGGGCGACCAGGTGCGCCCGGGAGCGGGTGTCGAGCAGCAGCGTGCCCTGGGGGTGCCAGGGCCGCTCCTCCATGCGCACCATGAGCTCACCGGTGCGCGCGGTCGCCCGCCAGTGCACCTTGCGCAGGTCGTCGCCCCGCCGGTACTCCCGCACGCTGACGTCGTCCTCGCCGTGGGCGGCGATCGAGCGGTGCACGCCCTCGCTGCCGCGGCCCTGCTCGACCCCGGTGCCCCCGGGACCCAGCGGCCGCACCCGCGGGACGACGACGAGCGGGGCGGTGCCGGTGCCCGACGCCGACCGCTCGACCAGCCCGAACGGGTCGACGACGCGCAGCTGCAGCGGGCCCAGCTCGTAGCGGCCGCGGAACCGCCCGGTGACCGAGTAGCGCAGCAGCGTCGTCGCGCCGGCCGGCAGCCCGGACACCGTGTAGCGGGGCGAGGGGCCCAGCGCCGCCGGGACGCGCTCGGTGAGCAGCCACAGCCCGCCGCGCCGGGTGTCGGTGCTGCCCAGCTCCACGAGGACCTCGGCCGGCGTGCCGCGGGGCACCCGCGCCGGCCTGGTCGCCCGCCGGGTGGTGATCCGGAACCGGCTGCGCGCCACGCCCAGCGCCGCCAGGAGGGGCAGCACGAGCACGAAGAGGGCGAGCTGCACCAGGGACCGCTCGCCGAGGAACGCCCCGACCAGCCCGAGCGCGAGACCGCCACCGATCAGGCAGCGGCCGCGCGGGGTGAGGGCGGACAGCGTCCGCCCGGGAACCCCGCGCACGCCTCAGCGCCCGCGGGGGACGGGCACGGAGGCGAGCAGCTGGGCCACCACCTGCTCGGTGCTGCGACGGCCGACGGCGGCCTCGCTGCCCAGCAGCAGCCGGTGGGCGAGCACCGGCACGGCGAGGGCCTGCACGTCGTCGGGGAGCACGTGGTCGCGGCCGTCGAGGGCGGCCGACGCCCGCGCGGCCCGCAGCAGCTGGAGCCCGGCGCGCGGGGAGGCGCCCAGGCGCAGGTCGGGGGAGCGGCGGGTGGCCTCCACCAGCGAGACCACGTACCGGCGCACCGCCTCGGAGACGTGCAACCGGCCGACCGCCTCCACCAGCGAGCGCACCAGCGCGGCGTCGGCGACCGGCCGCAGCCCGGCGAGCGGGTCGGCGGTCGCGCGGTCGTCGAGCATGGCCAGCTCGGCGGCGGGGTCGGGGTAGCCCATGGAGACGCGGGCGGTGAACCGGTCGCGCTGCGCCTCGGGGAGGGGGTAGGTGCCCTCCATCTCCAGCGGGTTCTGGGTGGCCATGACCAGGAACGGCCGGGCCAGCTCGTAGCTGACGCCGTCGACGGTGACCTGGCGCTCCTCCATGCACTCCAGCAGCGCGGACTGGGTCTTGGGCGAGGCGCGGTTGATCTCGTCGGCGACCACGATGTTGGCGAAGACGGCGCCGGGCTTGAACTCGAACTCCCGGGTCTCCTGGTCGTAGACGGCCACACCCGTGACGTCGCTCGGCAGCAGGTCCGGCGTGAACTGGATGCGCCGCACGCTGGCGTCGACCGAGGCGGCCAGGGCCTTGGCCAGCGTGGTCTTGCCGACGCCGGGCACGTCCTCGATGAGCAGGTGGCCCTCGGCGAGCAGGACGACCAGGGCCAGGCGCACCACGTGCGGCTTGCCCTGGACGACACGGCTGATGCTCGCCGCGATCCGTGCACCTTCGGTGGCGACGTCGACCGACGGATCGGCCGTCCCGTCGGCGGCCCGTGTCGTCTCCGTCACGCCTCCCACCGTACGTCGGGAACCGGCGGTGACGGGCTGTCGTGATCGCGCTGCGGTGAGCTGCCCGCCCTCCGTGCGACGACGCGGGGGCCGAGGTGGGGCCGGTGGGTCACGACACGGCCTCAGGTGGTGTCCGGTGGGGGCCAGTGGGTTACTGTGGCGCCCGGTGGAGAGGCAGGGACCGTCCGGGGTGCCTGCGGGGCCACGGGAGGACCGATGCAGGGGGTGATCCGGTGTTCGTCGGCAGCTATCCGTTGCGACTCGACGAGAAGGGCCGGCTCGCCCTCCCCGTCCGCTTCCGCGACCAGGTGGCCGACGGCATGGTGATCAAGAAGGGCCAGGAGCGCTGCGTCTACGGCCTCACCATGGCCCGGGTCGCCGAGCAGAGCGCCGCGATGGCCGCCATGGCCCCCTCCGACACCGCCCGGGCGCGCATGGCCGCCCGCATGAGCTTCGGGTCGATGGTCGAGATCGAGCCCGACAAGACCGGCCGCATCACCATCCCGGCCAGCCTGCGCGAGTACGCCGGGCTGGACCGGGACGTGGTCGTGGTCGGCGTCGACACCCGCTTCGAGATCTGGGACGCCGCCAACTGGGAGGCCTACGTGGCCGAGCTGGAGGCCGCGTACGCCGACATGGAGAGCGAGGGGATGCCGACGCTGTCGTGATCCCGGGAGCCCTCCCCGCCCCACCGGCCTCCGCGCCGCCCGTTCGAGCCGCCTTCCCCGCGGCTCGACCGGATCGCAGGCCCCAGCCGCCTTCCCCGCGGCTCGGTCCCGCAGCGGAGGACGTGCCCGGTTCGACGGAGGGCCCTGCCGGCAGGGGACGACCCCACCGGCCCCGCGGGACGCCACCTGACGCTCTTCCCCGACGCCAGGCGGACCCCGCGGGGCCGGAGACCACCCCCGACCGGCCTCCCGCGCCCCACTCCGCTCCACCGGCCCCATTCCGCTCCACCGGCCCCACCCCGCTCCACCGCACCCCCACGGCCCCCTGCGCCCCACCCGCCCGATCCCGCACAGCGCGCACCGCAGCCTCTCGTCGAGGCCTCCCCGCGCGCGGCACCATCGCGGGGAACGCCCGGACACCTCGAGAGGCAGCAGACGATGAGCAGCACCGGAACGCCCGAGGCCCAGGGCCCGGCGTCCCCGGTGCACGTCTCGGTCCTCCTCGAGCGCGTGACCGAGCTCCTCGGCCCCTCCTGCGCCGCCGACGGCGCCGTCCTCGTCGACGCGACCCTCGGCCTCGCCGGCCACACCCTCGCGATGCTCGACGCCCACCCGGGTCTGCGCGTGATCGGCCTGGACCGCGACCCCGACGCCCGCGCCGAGGCCGCCCGCCGCATCGAGGCCGCCGGTCACGCCGACCGCGTCACCCTCGTCCCCGCCGTCTTCGACGAGCTGCCCGACGTGCTCGACCGCCTCGGCATCGACGAGGTGCAGGGCGTCCTGTTCGACCTCGGCGTCTCCTCGCTCCAGCTCGACCGCCCTGACCGGGGCTTCAGCTACTCCGCCGACGCGCCGCTGGACATGCGCATGGACCCCACCGTCGGCCGGACCGCCGCCGAGGTGGTCAACACCTACCCGCCCAAGGACCTGGCCCGGGTGCTCCGCGTCTACGGCGAGGAGCGCTTCGCCTCCCGGATCGCCGGCGCCATCGACCGGGAGCGGGCCCGCGAGCCGTTCACCGGCACCGCGCGGCTGGCCGAGCTGGTCCGCGAGTCCATCCCCGCCGCCACCCGCCGCACCGGGGGCCACCCCGCCAAGCGCACCTTCCAGGCGCTGCGCATCGAGGTCAACGACGAACTCGGCGCGCTGGAGCGCGCCCTCCCCGCCGCGATCGACGCCCTGGCCGTGGGCGGCCGGGTCGCGGTCATCACCTTCCACTCCTTGGAGGACCGGATCGTGAAGCAGACCCTCGCCGCCGAGGCGGCCGACCGGACACCGCCGGGCCTGCCCGTGCCGCTGCCCGAGCACGGGCCCGTCCTGCGCCTGCTGACCCGCGGGGGAGAGGCGCCCGGTGAGGCCGAGATCGCCGCCAACCCGCGCGCCGCCTCCGCCCGGGTCCGGGCCGCCGAGCGCATCCGGCGCGCCGCATGAGCCGCGCCGCCGCCGTCCGCACCACCGCCGTCCGCACCGCGGTGCCGCGGGCGACCCCCACCCGGACCGCGTCGTCCCGGACCGCGTCGTCCCGGGTCGCCTCGTCCCGGACCGCCTCGCCGCGCAGCGCCTCCGCGCGGGTCACCGGGGCGAAGGCACCCCGGGCCGCGAGCACCCGCCCCGAGCTCCGGCTCGTGCCGACCGTCGGCGCCCGCCCGCGCCGTCGCGCACGCGGCGCCCTGCTGTCCCGCAAGGCGACCTTCGTCCTCGCCGTCGTGCTCATGCTCAGCCTCACCACCGTGGGTCTGCTGGTGCTCAACACCGCCATCGCCGTCGACTCGCTCGAGGCCAGCAAGGCGCGCGAGGCCAACGCCGCCCGGGCCCAGGAGGTCCAGCGCCTGCAGCAGGACGTCGTCTCGGGTGAGACGCCGGCCGCGGTCGCCGCCGCGGCGGCAGCAGCCGGGCTCGTGCCGGCGGGCGTCGCCGGCTACCTGGTGCTCGGCCCCGAGGCGACGGCGATGCGCGGCACCCCCGAGCCCGCCCCCGCGCCGGAGCCCGCTCCGCCGGCAGGCGTACCGGGCGGGAACTGAGCAGTGCCGAACAGCGTCCGCGGGCCCGGCAGCGGATCCCGCGCCGTCCGGTCGACCGCGCCCGGCCGGGCCGACACCGGTCCTTTCGTCTCCCGCCGGGCACCCGGCACCCGGCGCACCCGGGGTGCGGGGCTCTCGGTGGACCAGCGGGGCCGGCGCAACCGGTGGGGGCTGGTGGTCCTCATCGCCCTGCTCGTGCTGGTCGTGGGTCGCCTCGTGGTGGTGCAGGGCATCAGCGGCAGCGCGTACGCCAGCGCCGCCGAGCAGGACCGGCTGCGCGACTACACGATCGCGGCGCTCCGCGGCCAGGTGCTCGACCGCGACGGCAACCCGCTGGCCTACACCGTGGACGCCTCCCGCGTGGTCGCCGACCCGACCGTGGTCGAGGACCCGCGCCGCACCGCGCTGGCCCTGACCACGCTGCTCGGCGTCCCGGTGCCCGAGCTGACCGAGAAGCTCTCCCGCGAGGGCCGCTACGTCGTCCTGGCCCCCCAGGTGCCGTCGGAGACCAGCGACGCCGTGCAGGAGCTCGAGCTGCCCGGCATCGTGCTCGAGGACAACCCCCAGCGGCTCTACCCGGCCGGCGCGGTCGGCGGCCAGGTCGTCGGCTTCGTCGGCCGCGAGGGCGAGGGCCTGGCCGGCATCGAGCGCACCTTCGAGGAGCAGCTCTCCGGCACCGACGGCCAGCGCATCGTGGAGGTGGGCAGCGGCGGGCACCCGATCCCCTCGGGCATCGACGAGTCGACGCCGGCCACCGACGGGCACGACGTCACCCTCACCCTCGACCAGGACCTGCAGTTCGTCACCGACCAGCGGCTGGGCGAGGCCTGCTCCGACGGCGCCACCACCCAGGCCTCCGCCGTCGTCCTGGACGCGCGCACCGGCGAGGTCGTGGCGATGGGCTCCTGCCCCGGCTACGACCCGGGCGCCTACTCGACCACCGACCCGGACCTGCTCGGCAACCCCGTGGTCTCCGACGTCTTCGAGCCGGGCTCGATCATGAAGGCCGTCACGCTCGCCGCCGCCGTGGAGGAGGGGCAGGCGACGCCGGACCGGGTCCTCTCGGTCAACGGGCACATCCAGGCCGGCGACCGCGTCGTCACCGACGCCCACGACCACGCCCCGGTCGACTGGACGGTCACCGGGATCCTCGCCAAGTCCAGCAACGTCGGCACGATCATGCTGGCGCGCGAGATCGGCGACGCGACGCTGGAGAAGTACCTGCGCGCCTTCGGCGTGGGGGAGACGACGGGCGTCGAGCTCCCCGGTGAGAGCCGCGGCATCCTCCAGGACTCCGACGAGTGGACGGCCAGCCGCGCCGCCAACGTGCCGATCGGGCAGGGCGTCTCGGTGACCACGCTGCAGATGGCCTCGATCTACCAGACGCTGGCCAACGGCGGCGTGCGCGTGGAGCCGCGGATCGTGAAGTCGGTGACCGGCCCCGGCGGGCGGGTCACGCCGGCCCCGGAGCCGGAGAGCACCCGGGTCGTCAGCCAGGCCACCGCCGACTCGCTGGCCTACATGCTGGAGGCCGTCGTCGGCCCCGGCGGCACCGCGCCCCTGGCCCAGGTCGAGGGCTTCCGCGTGGCCGGCAAGACCGGGACGGCGCAGCGGGCCAACCCCGAGACCGGCAGCTACGCCGGCGGTGGCTACATCACCACGTTCGTCGGGTTCGCCCCGGCCGACGACCCGCAGTACGTCGTCGCCGTCGACCTGGAGCGGCCGACCAGCTCCGCGGAGGGCGGGCAGGTCGCCGCCCCCGTGTTCGCCGACATCATGCGCGCGGCGCTCACCGGGAAGGGCGTCGTGCCCTCCGGCACCGCGCGCCCCGATTTCGACCTCACCGGCTGACGGACCCCGCTGCCCCTTCCCGCGCGCGGACGCGCGGGTCGAGCCTCCGCGTGCCGGTCCGGCACCGTCCCGCCGGTAGATTGGAGTCCCGTGACCACGCTGCGCCTCGCCGACCTGGCCGACCTCGTCGGCGACCCGGTCGGTCCGGCTGCCGCAGCCGCCGTCACCGGCGTCACGCTCGCCTCGGACGAGGTCCGCCCCGGCGACCTGTACGCAGCCCTGCCCGGCGCCCGCACCCACGGGGTCCGCTACGCCGCGGACGCCGTCGAGCGCGGCGCCGTGGCGCTGCTGACCGACCCGACCGGCCGGGACGACGCCGTGGCGACCGGGCTGCCGGTGTGCGTGGTCGACGACCCGCGTGCGGTGCTGGGCGCCGTGGCCGACCGCGTGTACGGCGAGCCCAGCTCCCGGCTCACCGTCCTCGGCATCACCGGGACCAACGGGAAGACGACGACCAGCTACCTGGTCGAGGCCGGGCTCGCCGCGGCCGGTCTCTCCACCGGGCTGATCGGCACGGTCCGGACCCAGACCCGCGCCGCCGACGGCTCGGTGACCGCGCTGCCCAGCGTCCGGACCACGCCGGAGGCGCCCGCGCTGCACGCCCTGCTGGCCGGCATGGCCGCCGACGGGGTGTCCGCGGTGGTCATGGAGGTCTCCAGCCACGCCCTCGTGATGGGCCGCGTCGGCGGCGTGCGGTTCGCCGCCGCCGGGTTCACCAACCTGGGCCGCGACCACCTCGACTTCCACGCCGACATGGAGGACTACTTCCAGGCCAAGGCGCTGCTCTTCGACGGCCGCGCCGCCGTGGAGGTGGTCGACGTCGACGACGAGCACGGCCGCCGGCTGGCCGCACGGCCCGGCCGGCGCCCGGTCACGGTGTCCAGCACCGAGGGCACCGCCGCCGACTGGACCGCCTCCGACGTGGCCACCGCGCCGGGCGGCGGGTCCACGTTCACGCTGTCCGGCCCCGGCGGCCGCACCTGGCCGGCCCGCGTGCGGCTGCCCGGCCGGTTCAACGTGGCCAACGCGGTGCTCGCCGTCGCGCTGCTCGACGGGGTGGGGATCGCCGTGGACGACGCCCTGACCGGGGTGGCGCAGACCGTGGTCCCCGGCCGCATGGAGCCCGTCGACGCCGGCCAGCCCTTCGTCGCGGTCGTCGACTACGCCCACACGCCCGACGCCGTCCGCACCGCCCTGGCCGCCCTCCGGCCCGACACCCCCGGACGCCTCATCACCGTGCTCGGGTGCGGCGGGGACCGGGACGCGGGCAAGCGGCCCGGGATGGGTGCGGCCGCCGCCGAGGGGAGCGACGTGCTCGTGGTGACCGACGACAACCCCCGCTCGGAGGACCCCGCCACCATCCGGGCCGCGATGCTGGCCGGGACCTCCGACGTGCCGGAGGCGCTCCGAGCGGAGATCATCGAGGTCGCCGGGCGCCGGGACGCGCTCGCCGCGGCCGTGCGGCTGGCCCGGGCGGGGGACACCCTGCTCGTCGCGGGCAAGGGGCACGAGACCGGTCAGGAGGTCGCAGGGACGGTGCACCCGTTCGACGACCGCGACGTCCTCCGCGAACTGCTCGCTGCCGCGGGGACGCCGGCATGATCACCCTCACCGCGGCGGAGATCGCCGAGGCGACCGGTGGGCGCCTGGAGGGCGACCCCGGCGCGCGCGTCACCGGTGCGGTCACCCTCGACTCGCGTGCCGTCGGCGCCGGCGACCTGTTCGTCGCCGTGCCCGGCGAGCGGGTGGACGGGCACGACTTCCTCGCCGCCGCGGCCGGTTCGGGCGCGGTCGCCGCGCTGGTCACCCGCCCCGATCCCGCGCTGCCCTGCGTGGTGGTCGAGGACCCCGTCGTCGCGCTGGGCCGGCTGGCCGCGTCCGTGCACGCGCGGCTCACCGACGGCGGTCTGCGCACCCTCGGCATCACCGGCTCCTCGGGCAAGACCTCCACCAAGGACCTCCTCGGCCAGGTGCTGGCCGCGGCCGGCCCCACGGTGAGCCCGCCCGGCTCCTACAACAACGACATCGGCCTGCCGCTGACCGTGCTCTCGGCCGACGAGGGCACCCGGTACCTGGTGCTGGAGATGGGCGCGCGCGGGCCGGGGCACATCGCCCGGCTGTGCCGCGTGGCCCGCCCGCAGATCGGCGTCGTCCTCAACGTCGGCTCGGCGCACCTCGGCGAGTTCGGCAGCGCCGAGGTCATCGCGCAGGCCAAAGGCGAGCTGGTCGAGGCGCTGCCCGAGGACGGCACCGCCGTGCTCAACGCCGACGACCCCCGGGTCATCGGCATGGCCCCGCGCACGCGGGCCCGCGTCCTGGCGACCGGCCGGGGCGCCGACGCCGACGTCCGGGCCACCGACGTCGCGCTCGACGACTCCGCCCGCCCCCGGTTCACGCTGGTCACCGCGGGGGAGGAGCACCGGGTCGAGCTGCAGGTCGTCGGCGAGCACCAGGTGGCCAACGCGCTGTCGGCCGCCGGCGCGGCGCTGGCCGCCGGGATGGCGCCGGCCGAGGTGGCCGCCGCGCTGTCGGCCGCCGGCCCGCGCAGCCGCTGGCGCATGGAGGTCACGCGCCGGGACGACGGCGTGACGATCGTCAACGACGCCTACAACGCCAACCCCGAGTCGATGCGCGCCGCGCTCGCGGCGCTGGCCGGACTGCCCGCGGAGCGCCGCATCGCGGTGCTGGGCGGCATGGCAGAGCTCGGCCCGGACGCCGCCGCCGAGCACGAGCGGCTCGGGCGGGACGCCGTCTCCGCGGGGGTCGACGTCGTCATCGCCGTCGGCACCGATGCGGTAGGCATTGCAGGAGGTGCGACCGCCGCGGGGCGGCGCGCAGGAGAGGAGTCGGTGCACGTGCCGGACCGGGCCGCTGCCCTCGCGCTCCTGACGGAGGTGCTGCGCCCCGGGGACGTCGTCCTCGTGAAGGCCAGCCGCTCCTACGGCCTGGAGCTGCTCGCGGCCGACCTGCTGGGCGGTGCCGGGCAGTGAGGAGCATCCTGGTCGCCGCCGCGGTCGGCCTCATCGTCTCCATCCTGCTCACCCCGCTGGCCATCCGGGCCTTCCGGCGGCAGGGCATGGGTCAGGAGATCCGGGACGACGGCCCCGAGAGCCACCTGTCGAAGAAGGGCACGCCCACGATGGGCGGCACCGTCATCGTCGGCGCCACGGTGCTCGGCTACGTCGGCGCCCACCTCGTGTTCGTGGGCCAGTCCGGCTGGGGCTTCACCGCCACCGGCCTGCTGCTGCTCTTCCTGCTGGTCGGCATGGGCACCGTCGGGTTCCTCGACGACTACCTCAAGATCCGGCACCGGCGCAGCCTCGGCCTGAACAAGACCGCCAAGCTGGTCGGGCAGCTGCTCATCGGCGTCACCTTCGCGGTGCTCGCGATCAACTTCCCGCGCGACGGCGTCACGCCGGCGTCCACCACCGTGTCCTACGTCCGCGACATCGCGCCGCTGGCCCTGGGCCCGATCGCCTTCGTGATCCTCGCCTACCTCTTCATCGCCGGGTTCTCCAACGCGGTGAACCTCACCGACGGGCTGGACGGGCTCGCGGCCGGTTCCTCGGCGATGGTGCTGGCCTCCTACGTGGTCATCTCGTTCTGGCAGTTCACCCACGACTGCGCCAACGAGCTGATCGAGGGCTGCTACACGGTGCGCGACCCGCTCGACATCACGCTCATCGCGGCCTCGGGGATGGGCGCCTGCCTGGGCTTCCTGTGGTGGAACACGAGCCCGGCGCGGATCTTCATGGGCGACACCGGCTCGCTGGCCCTCGGTGGTCTGATCGCGGGGCTCGCGATCGTCACCCGCACGGAGCTGCTGCTCGTCGTCCTGGGCGGGCTCTTCGTCGCCGTCACGCTCTCGGTGGTCATCCAGGTGGCGTTCTTCCGCGCCACCCGCCGGCGGGTCTTCCGCATGGCACCGCTGCACCACCACTTCGAGCTGGCCGGCTGGACGGAGAGCACCGTCATCGTCCGGTTCTGGCTGGTCACCGGCATGGCGGTCGCCTTCGGGCTGGGGCTGTTCTACGCCGACTGGCTGAGCTTCGTGGGCCTGTGAGCGGACAGGGGCGTGAGCATCGCAGCGAGGAACGAGCGAGGAGCGGAGCGCACCGCGGGAGCGAACCAGAGGGCACTGTGAGCGGGGACCTGACCGGCCGCACCGTCCTCGTCGCCGGACTCGGCGTCTCCGGGGTCGCGGCCGCCCGCGTGCTGCTCGACCAGCAGGCCCGCGTCCTGCTCACCGACGCCGCGCAGGTGCCGGCCGTCGCCGAGCTGACCGCCGCCGGCGCCACGTGGCTTGGCGCGGTCGACCGGGCACCCGCGGAGGTCGACCTCGTCGTCACCTCGCCCGGCTGGCGGCCGGACAACCCGCTGCTGGCCGACGCCGCTGCGCGGGGCATCGAGGTCGTGGGGGAGCCCGAGCTCGCCTGGCGGCTGCGCATCCCCGGCCCCGACGGCACGCCCGCGCCGTGGCTGGCCGTCACCGGCACCAACGGCAAGACCACCACGGTGACGATGCTCGAGGCGATCCTGCTCGCGGCCGGCCGCCGCGCGGTGGCGGCCGGCAACGTCGGCCGCCCGCTGGTCGAGGTGGTCACCGCCCGCGCCGACGACGGCAGCCCCGCCTTCGACGCGGTCGCCGTGGAGCTCTCCAGCTTCCAGCTGCACTGGTCCTCGACGCTGGCGCCGGCCGCCGCGGCGGTGCTCAACGTGGCCGACGACCACACCGACTGGCACGGTTCCTTCCCGGCCTACCGCGACGCCAAGGCCCGCATCATCGAGCGCTCGCCGGTCGCTGTCGCCGATGCCGGGGACCCGGTCGCCGCGCGCCTGGTCGAGGGGCATGCCCGGCCGGTCACCGTGACGCTCGGCGAGCCGGCGCCCGGCCAGCTCGGAGTGCGCTCCGGTGCCCTGGTGGACAGGGCCTTCGCCGACGACCCCGCGGGCGAGGTGATGCTCCAGCGCTCGGAGCTCCAGGTACCCGGACCGCACAACACGGTCAACGCGCTCGCCGCGGCCGCGCTGGCCCGGGCGCTCGGCGTGCCGTCCGAGGCGGTCGCCCGCGGGCTGGCCGGCTTCCGCGGCGGCGCCCACCGCAACGTCCTCGTCGCCACGGTCGACGGCGTGGACTACGTCGACGACAGCAAGGCGACGAACCCGCACGCCGCCGGGGCCTCGCTGGCCGCCTACCCGCGGGTGGTCTGGATCGCCGGTGGCCTGCTCAAGGGCGCCGACGTCGACCCGCTGGTCGCGGCGGTGGGCCCCCGGCTGGCCGGCGTGGTGCTGCTCGGCCGCGACCGGGACCAGATCGCCCGGTCGATGGCGCGACACGCGCCGTCGGTGCCCGTCGTCGAGGTGGCCAGCGGCGACGATGGCCGGATGGACGCCGCCCGGCCCGACCCCGCGGCGACGATGGCCGCCGTCGTCGCCGCGGCCGCGGAGCTGGCCCGCCCCGGCGACACCGTCCTGCTGGCGCCGGCCGCGGCCTCCATGGACGTCTTCCGCGACTACCACCACCGCGGCGAGGCCTTCGCCGACGCGGTGCGGGCCCTGGGGTGAGCTGATGACCAGCACCGAGGCCCGCCCGCGCTCCCCGCGCACCGACCGGGGTGGCTCCCGCGCTCCGCGGCCGACGCGACCCACCCGTCGCTGGACCGGTCCCGCCTGGCTCGACGGGCCCATGACCAGCGCCCACCTGGTGCTCGGCTCGGCCGGCCTGCTGCTGCTCATCGGCCTGGTCATGGTGTTCAGCGCGTCGGCGATCGAGGCCGCGCTGGACGACCAGCCGGCCTGGGCGCCCGGCGTCAAGCAGCTGGTCCTGGCCTGCGTCGGCGTGGGCGCGATGGTGGTCGGCATGCGCCTGCCGGTCGGCCTGGTCCGCCGGCACGCGCCGAAGGCCCTCGTCGTCGTCTTCGCGCTCCTGCTGCTGGTGCTGATCCCCGGCATCGGGATCCAGCGCAACGGCGCCCGGCAGTGGATCCCGCTGGGCGTCACCGACTTCCAGCCCTCGGAGCTGGGCAAGCTCGTCTTCGCGCTGTGGGGCGCGCACATGCTGGCGCTGCGCGAGCGCTACATGACCACCCGGGCGCTGCTGGTGCCGGTGCTGCCGGTGTTCGGCGTCCTCTCGCTGCTGCTCATCCTCGAGCCCGACTTCGGCGGCGTCGTCAGCCTCGGCCTGGTCCTGGTCGGCCTGCTGTGGGCCGGCGGGCTGCCCATGCGCTGGTTCGGCGCGTTCGCCGCCGTCGGCGCCGTCCTCGTCGGCCTGGCGGTGGTCGTGGCTCCCTACCGGATGGAGCGCATCACCGCGTTCCTCGACCCGTTCGCCGACCCCACGAACACCGGCTTCCAGGCCATCCGCGGCTTCTACGCGCTGGCCACCGGCGGGTTCTGGGGCGTGGGGCTGGGCAACAGCGCGATGAAGTGGAACATCCTCCCCGAGGCGGAGTCGGACTACATCTTCGCGATCATCGGCGAGGAACTGGGTTTCCTCGGCTGCCTGGTGGTGGTCACCCTGTACGGCGTGCTCGCCTACGCCGGCTTCCGGATCGCGCGGAACTCCGCCGACCGGTTCGTCCAGCTGGCCAGCGTCGCCATCACCGTGTGGCTCATCGGCCAGGCGACCATGAACATGGGCTACGTGGTGGGGATGCTGCCGGTGACCGGTGTGACGCTGCCGCTGATCTCGGCCGGCGGCACGTCGCTGATCCTCACGCTGTTCATCGTGGGGTTGCTCGTCCGGTTCGCCTGCTCCGAGCCCGCCGCCGTCGAGCACCTCCGCACCGCCGACCGGAGCCGGCTGGCCCGGCTGCTGATGCCGGCGCCGTCGTCGGCCGTCGACCCGCTGCCGCCGCGGCGGTTCCCCGACGAGCCGGCCGCCGGGCAGCCAGTGGTCGGTGGGGCGCGCACCGTCGTGCACGCCCGGGGGACGGCGGCCCGCCGCTCCCCGGCCCGCTCCGAGACCGCCCGGCGCGAGGGATCGAGCCGGACCGGTGCACCCGCGCCGCGCCGGCGACCGGGTGGGAACCGGTGAGCGGCCCGCTCTCGGTCGTGCTGGCCGGCGGTGGCACCGCCGGGCACATCGAGCCGATGCTCTCCCTCGCCGACGCCCTGCGCCGCCGCGGTGGGCCCGACCTGCGGATCACCTGCCTGGGCACCGCGCGCGGTCTGGAGACCCGGCTGGTCCCCGCGCGCGGCTACGACCTGCGGCTCATCCCGCCGGTGCCGCTGCCGCGCCGGCCGACCCCGGACCTGCTCCGGGTGCCCGGCCGCGTGCTCCGCTCGGTGGCCGAGACCCGGGCGGTGCTCGACGAGGTCGCGGCCGACGTCGTCGTGGGCTTCGGCGGCTACGTGGCGCTGCCGGCCTACCTCGCCGCACGCAGGGCGAAGGTGCCGGTCGTGGTGCACGAGCAGAACGCGCTGCCCGGGCTGGCCAACCGCATCGGCGCGCGGCTCGCCGCCCGCGTCGCGGTCACCGTGCCCGGCACCCCGCTGCACCGCGGCGAGCACGTCGGCATGCCGCTGCGCCGCAGCATCTCCACCCTCGACCGCGCGGGCCTGCGGGCCGAGGCGCGGGAGGCGTTCGGCCTGGACGCCGACCGGCCGACGCTGCTGGTCTTCGGCGGCTCGCAGGGCGCCCGCACGCTCAACCTGGCCGCCGTCGCGGCTGCCGACGCCCTGACCGAGGCGGGGGTGCAGGTGCTGCACGCCCGCGGGCCGAAGAACACCGGCGTCGTCGTGCCCGAGCGGCCCGCCGGCCGCGCGCCCTACGTCGTCGTCGACTACCTGGAGCGCATGGACCTCGCCTACGCGGCCGCGGACCTCGCGCTCTGCCGCTCCGGCGCGGTGACCGTGGCCGAGCTGTCGGCCGTCGGGCTGCCCGCGGCCTTCGTCCCGCTGCCCATCGGCAACGGCGAGCAGCGCCGCAACGCGCTGCCGGTGATCGAGGCCGGCGGCGGGCTGCTGGTGGAGGACGCCGACCTCGACCCCGGGTGGATCACCGGCACCCTGCTGCCGCTGCTCACCGATCCCGCCGCGCTGGCCGGGCTGGCCCGGCACGCCGCCGCGGCCGGGGTGCCCGACGCCGACGAGCGCCTGGCTGACATCGTCTGCGGGGTGACGACCTCGTGAGCGCCTCCGACGTAGCGGCCTGGACCGGACCGGTGCCCACGCTGCCCGAGCTGGGCGCGGTGCACTTCATCGGCATCGGCGGTGCCGGCATGAGCGGGATCGCCCGCATCCTGCTGGCCCGCGGGGTGCGGGTCTCCGGCAGCGACCGCCGGGACGGCCCGACGCTGCTCGCCCTGCGCGCTCTCGGCGCGCGGGTGGAGCTCGGGCACGAGGGCGGGCACGTCGGCGACGCCGACACCGTGGTGGTGTCCACGGCGATCCGCCCGGACAACCCCGAGCTGGTGGCCGCCCGCGAGCGGGGCCTGCGGGTGCTGCCCCGTGCGGTCGCCCTCGCCGCGGTGATGGCCGGACGGCGGAGCATCGCCGTGGCCGGCACCCACGGCAAGACCTCGACCACCTCGATGCTCACCGTCGCGGTGCAGGCGTGCGGGGTCGACCCGTCCTTCGCCATCGGCGGCACGCTCAACGAGTCCGGCAGCAACGCGCACGCCGGCGAGGGCGACGTCTTCGTGGCCGAGGCCGACGAGAGCGACCGCTCCTTCCTGCTGCTCTCGCCCTTCTGCGCGATCGTCACCAACGTCGAGGCCGACCACCTGGACAACTACGGCGACCTCGCCGCCGTCGAGGCCGCCTTCGACCGCTTCCTGCAGACGGTCGACCCGGCCGGGTTCGTCGTCCTCTGCGCCGACGACCCCGGGGCGGCGCGGCTGCGCACCGTGCCGACGCCGGCCCGCGTGCGCACCTACGGCACCGCCGAGGACGCCGACCTGCGGCTCACCGGCCTCGACGTCGCGGCCGAGGGCACCAGCTACACGGCGGTGCTCGAGGGCACGGAGCTGGGCCGGGTCCGCATCCAGGTGCCGGGGGAGCACATGGCGCGCAACAGCGCGGCCGCGCTGCTCACCGGCCTGGAGCTGGGCCTGCCGGCCGACGCGCTGATCGAGGGGCTCGGCCGCTTCGGCGGCGTCCACCGCCGGTTCGAGCTCAAGGGCGTCGCCGGCGGGGTGCGGGTCTACGACGACTACGCCCACCACCCGACCGAGGTCGCAGCCCAGCTCCGCGCGGCCCGCGCGGTCGCGGGGGAGGGGCGGCTGGTGGTCGCCTTCCAGCCGCACCTCTACAGCCGCACCCAGGAGTTCGCGCAGGCCTTCGGCGTCGCGCTCGGTCTGGCCGACGACGTCGTGGTGATGGACGTCTACGGCGCGCGCGAGGACCCGGTGCCCGGCGTGACCGGCGCGATGGTCGCCGACGCCGTCCCGCTGCCGGCCGACCGCGTGCTGTTCGAGCCGTCCTGGTCGGCCACCGGTCCGGCGCTGGCCGCGCGGGCGCGGCCGGGTGACCTGGTCATGACCATGGGCGCCGGCGACGTGTCGATGGTGGGCCCGGAGGTCCTCGACGCCCTGCACGCCGCGGAGGGCACGGCGGGGACGGACGACGGGGCGGACGCCGGACGGTGAACCGCGCCGGTCGCACCACCCGGGACCGCACGCGGGGCGGGCGCCGGCCTGCCGAGCGGCGCGGCGCCGGGGCCACCCCGCTGCCCAACCGCCGCGCGCTCGGCACCCGGCAGCGGCGCTCGCTCCAGGCCGCCACCCTGCTCACCGTCCTGGCCCTGATCGGCTGGCTGCTCTGGCTCGGGCCGGTGCTGGCGGTGCGCACCGTGCAGGTCGACGGTCTCGGCACGCTCAGCGCCGAGGAGGTCCGCGAGGTGGCGCGGGTGCCCGACGGCGTGCCGCTGCTGCGCGTCGACGTGGCCGCCGTGGAGGACCGCGTGGCGCAGCTGCCCCAGATCCGATCGGTGCAGGCGGCGCGGGGCTGGCCCGACCGCATCGTGATCACCGTCGCCGAGCGCGTCCCCGTGGCGGTGGTGGGGGAACCCGGCCGGCGGTCGCTCGTGGACGCCGACGGCGTCCTCTTCGACACCGTGACCGGGGACCCGCCGCGCGGCGTCGTCCCCCTCGAGGTGGCCGAGCCCGGTACCGACGACCCAGCCACCCAGGCCGGCATCGCGGCCATCCGCACGCTGCCCCGCGACCTGCGCGAGGACGTCGCCCAGGTGGCCGTGCCCGATGCGCGCGCGATCGAGCTGACGATGCGCGACGGCACGGTCGTCCGCTGGGGCGACGCCGAGGACTCCGCGACCAAGGGCCGCGTGGTCGTGGCGCTGCTCGACCGGATCGGCGACGGCGAGCTGGACCCGGCCGCCGTCATCGACGTCAGCGCGCCCGACGCCGTCGTCCTCCGCTAGCGGTCCGCGGCGGAGGGTGTCGCAGCGCCCGGTGGCACAGCGTCGCCGCGCGCCTCCGCAGCGGTCGTGACCAGCACGTCGACCGACACGCCCGTCCCCGCGACACGCCCGACACGCGATCTGTTCACGGATGTTTCTCGTCTCCCGCGTCCGCCGTCCCTGAACCCCGGCATGAGACGTTCGGGGGGCGAGTCGTCACGGTTCGTGAGGCAGATGTGACCACCGTGTCGCGAGCGCCTGGTGCGATCCGGGCCTACCGACACGCCGAGCCGGACGGGGTGCTTGTGACCGCTCCGTGACCCCACCTAGCTTTCTCCACGTCAACGAGTTGACATAACTGTAAGGCTGAACTTGAGGATGAGGGTCCAGTTGGGGAGCGCCGCATGACACCTCCGCACAACTATCTAGCGGTCATCAAGGTCGTCGGCATCGGCGGCGGCGGGGTGAACGCGGTCAACCGCATGATCGAAGTCGGCCTCAAGGGGGTCGAGTTCATCGCGATCAACACCGACGCCCAGGCGCTGCTCATGAGCGACGCCGACGTGAAGCTCGACGTCGGCCGCGAGCTGACCCGGGGCCTCGGTGCGGGCGCGCAGCCCGACGTGGGGCGCCAGGCCGCCGAGGACCACCGCGAGGAGATCGAGGAGGTCCTCAAGGGGGCCGACATGGTCTTCGTGACCGCGGGCGAGGGTGGTGGCACCGGTACCGGTGGCGCCCCCGTCGTGGCCTCGATCGCTCGCAAGCTGGGAGCGCTGACCATCGGCGTCGTCACCCGCCCGTTCGCCTTCGAGGGCAAGCGGCGCGCGGTGCAGGCCGAGTCGGGCATCGACGAGCTGCGCAACGAGTGCGACACGCTGATCGTGATCCCGAACGACCGGCTGCTGCAGCTGGGCGACCGGAACGTGAGCGTCATGGACGCCTTCCGCACCGCCGACCAGGTGCTGCTGTCCGGCGTCCAGGGCATCACCGACCTGATCACCACGCCGGGTCTGATCAACCTGGACTTCGCCGACGTCAAGTCGGTCATGTCCGGTGCGGGCTCGGCCCTGATGGGCATCGGCAGCGCGCGCGGTGACAACCGTGCGCTGCTGGCCGCCGAGCAGGCCATCGCGAGCCCGCTGCTGGAGGCCTCGATGGAGGGCGCCCACGGCGTCCTGCTGTCGATCTCCGGTGGGTCGGACCTCGGTCTGTTCGAGATCAACGAGGCCGCCTCGCTGGTGTCGGACGCCGCGCACCCGGACGCCAACATCATCTTCGGCGCCGTCATCGACGACGCCCTGGGTGACGAGGTGCGGGTGACGGTCATCGCCGCCGGCTTCGACGGCGGGCGGCCGAACACCCGCAAGGACGGCGCGACGAGCACCGCGCCGTCGTCGGGGGCGGCCTCGCCGTTCGCGACGCACCGCCGTTCGGTCGCGGCTCCGCCGGTGGCGACCACGCCGCCGCCGGCACCCGTGCCCGCCGCGGCTCCGCAGGCGACCCAGTCGTCGGTCCCGCCGGCGGGGGAGCGGCTCGCGCCGGCCCCCACCAGCGGGTCGGGCACGCCGGGGCGTCCCGGTGGTGGTGGCATCACCGTGCCGCCGCTCCCGCCGATCCCGGGTCCGGCCGCCAACGGCCGCCGCCCGCTGTCGAACGAGGACTTCGAGGAAGAGCTGGACATCCCGGAGTTCCTCAAAGGCTGAGCGCGTCACCTCGTAGGCTTCGCCTACATGAGCACCGACACGGCCGCCTCGTCGGCGGTGCGACCCCGCAGGGTCGTCACCGACCGGCGGGGCGGCCGCTCTCGTTCCCCGTACGACTCCTTCAACCTGGGCGACCACGTCGGCGACGACCCGGCCGACGTGGCGGCGAACCGGGCCCGCGTGGCCCGGGAGCTGGGCGTGGGGGAGGACCGGCTGGTCTGGATGTCCCAGGTGCACGGCACCGGCGTCGCGATCGTGGACGGCCCGCAGGACGGTCCGCTGCCCGACACCGACGCGCTGGTCACCGCCACCCCGGGCCTGGTGCTCGGCGTGCTGGCCGCCGACTGCGTGCCGGTGCTGCTGGCCGACCACGACACCGGCGTCGTCGCTGCCGTGCACGCCGGCCGCGAGGGCGTGCGGAAGGGCGTCGTCCCGGCGACGCTGTCGGCGATGGCCAGCCTCGGCGCGAAGGCGCGGCACGTGACCGCGCTCCTGGGTCCCGCGGTCTGCGGCGAGTGCTACGAGGTGCCCGAGGAGATGCAGACCGACGTCGCCCGCGTCGCCCCCGCCGCGGCGGTGCGCACCCGGGCCGGCACGCCGGGCCTGGACCTGCGCGCCGGGATCGCCGAGATCCTCCGCAGGGCCGGCATCCCCGAGGTCGTCCAGGACCCGCGCTGCACCGCCGAGGACCCCACCCTCTACTCGCACCGCCGCGAGGGCGTCACCGGCCGCCAGGCCGGGCTCGTCTGGCTGGACGCGCGGCCCTAGGCCCTTGGCAGGATGGCCGCCATGACCCTCGCGGAGAACCTGCGCGCGGTCCGTGCCCGGATCGACGCCGCCGCGCGGGCGGCCGGTCGTGATCCGGCCGGGGTCGCGCTGCTCGCGGTGAGCAAGACCTGGCCCGCCGACGACGTCCGCGCCCTCGCCGCCGCGGGCCAGCACGACTTCGGCGAGAACCGCGTGCAGGAACTCCTGGGCAAGGCGCGGGACCTGTCCGGCGTCGACCTGCGGTGGCACTTCGTCGGACAGCTGCAGCGCAACAAGGCGGCGGCGGTGGCCCGGACCGGTGCGGTCGTCCACTCGGTCGACCGCGAGGCGCTGGCCGCGACCCTGGACCGGGCCGGCCAGGAGCTGGACGGTCCCGTCGAGGTGTTCGTCCAGGTCG
Source organism: Blastococcus sp. TBT05-19 (assembly GCF_003319095.1). Lineage (GTDB taxonomy): Bacteria > Actinomycetota > Actinomycetes > Mycobacteriales > Geodermatophilaceae > Blastococcus. The sequence goes on from NZ_QOHI01000005.1 coordinate 117,254, forward strand.
ACCTGGGCGGCCCCGAGGGGGAGGCCGCGGCGCGCGGCGGCGCCGCGCCCGACGACGTCCCGGCCCTCTGCGACGCGGTGGCCGGGCTGCCGGGCCTGCGGCTGCGCGGGCTGATGGCGGTGGCTCCCCGCGAGGGCGACCCGGCCGCCGCCTTCGACCGGCTGGCAGCGCTCGCGGCGCGGGTCCGCGACGACCACCCGCAGGCCGGCGAGCTGTCGGCCGGCATGAGCGGGGACCTCGAGGCGGCGGTCGCGGCCGGCGCCACGCTCGTGCGTGTCGGTACCGCGTTGTTCGGCGCGCGCGCCCTACCCTGCGGTGAGTTCGAGGAACACCAGCCACGCGAGTCACAGCAGTCACACGGGCCGCAGGCGACCCGAACGCCTGGGAACGATGTGACGACCGTGCAGACGCGACGCTGAGGACACCAGCAGAGGGGGAGGTCCGATGGCTGGAGCCATGCGGAGGATGGGGATCTACCTGGGGCTCGTCGAGGACGACGACACCCGGGCCTACGGCCGGTACGACGCCCGGTCCGCGGACGATCTCGACCACGGCCGGTACGGCCGGTACGGCGAGGACCGCTACGACGACGACTACGCCGACCCGGCGTACGCCGACGACTACGCCCGCGCCGGGTACGACGAGGAGCCGGCCCTGGCCGAGACCCCCGTCCGCGACCCCGAGCCGATCGGGGTGCGCCGGGTCGCGCCCCGCACGCTGGGCCTGGCCCCGACGGCCTCCGGTTCGTCGGCCGCCCGCCTGGGTGGTGCCTCGCACGGCTCCGCCCCGGTGCACAGCTCCGGTCCGGTGAGCGCCGCCGCGGCCCTCGTCCGCGAGCCCGTCGTGGCCCCGGAGCCGGAGCCGGCCCCCGCGCCCACGCCCGCGGCCGCGAAGTCCTACCGGATCACCACGCTGCACCCGCGCACGTACAACGAGGCGCGCACCATCGGCGAGCGCTTCCGCGACGGCATGCCGGTCATCATGAACCTCACGGAGATGGACGACGCCGACGCGAAGCGGCTCGTCGACTTCGCCGCGGGTCTGAGCTTCGGCCTGCGCGGTAGTATCGAGCGCGTCACGGCGAAGGTGTTCCTGCTCAGCCCGCAGGACGTCGCCGTCACCCCTGAGGACAAGGCCAAGATCCGCGAAGGCGGGTTCGGCGACAAGTCCTGACCGGTGGCGGAGCGGTGACACCGCTGGAGGCGGCACCGGAGGTGCCCTGAACGAACGAGGACTGTGGCTCTCTTCTGGTCGATCGTCTCATCGGTGCTGCTCGTCTTCCTCGTGCTGCTCTTCGCGCGGTTCGTCGTGGACTGGGTGATGGTGCTCGCGCGCAGCTGGCGTCCGTCCGGCCTGGTCGCGGCCGGGCTCGAGGTCGTCTACTCCACCACCGACCCGCCGCTCAAGGCGTTGCGCAAGGTCATCCCGCCGCTGAACCTGGGGTCCATCCGACTGGACCTCGGGTTTATGGTGCTGCTGATCGCCGTGGTGATCCTCCGGAGCATCACGCTCGGGCTGGCGAACACCGCGTGACCGCTCCGTACTTCCGGGGTAGGGACGCGGGGCGATTCCAGTCCCGCTCGTCAGAGAACGTCCCTGTGCCCGCCGTCCGACCTGAGGTGACCTGAGATGCCACTCACGCCTGCCGACGTGCACAACGTCGTCTTCAAGAAGCCGCCCATCGGCAAGCGGGGCTACGACGAGGACGAGGTGGACGCCTTCCTCGACGTCGTCGAGGCCGAACTGGCCCGCTTGATCGAGGAGAACAACGAGCTGCGCGCCGGGGCCGGCCGCGGCGCCGCTCCGCGCGCCGAGGAGCGGCCGGAGCCCCCGGCTCCCGCGCCCGCCCCGGTCGTCGCCGCACCGCCGGTGCAGCAGACCCGCGAGGACGACAGCGCCCGCGCCTCCCGCATGCTGGCCCTGGCCACCGAGACGGCCGACCGGTACGTCAACGAGGCCAAGACGCAGGCCGAGCAGATGCTCGGCAGCGCCAAGACCAACAGCGAGCGGCTCATGACCGAGGCGCGCGCCAAGAGCGAGCAGATGGTCACCGAGGCCAAGCACCGCGCGGACTCGATGATCGGCGACGCCCGCACCCGCTCCGAGACCATGGAGCGCGAGGCGCGCGCGAAGGCCGCCGCCCTGGAGCAGGACGCGGAGCGCCGGCACGTCGAGGCCATGGGCTCCCTCGAGGAGAAGCGCTCGAGCCTGGAGCGCAAGATCGAGGAGCTCCGCACCATGGAGCGCGAGTACCGCACGCGTCTGCGGTCCTTCCTCGAGTCGCACCTGCGCGACCTGGACAGCCGCAGCTCGGCGGAGCCCGCCACGGTGGGCCGGCAGAACCAGCACGCCCCCGCCTGACACCGCACGCACGAGAGGGCCCCCGGACGAACTCTTCCGGGGGCCCTCTCGTCGTTCCGGGCGGTCGAACAGGCGGTCCTGCCCGGTGCGCCCCTAAGGTGGCGGCGTGATCCTGGCTGCCGGAGTCCTCGTGCTGGTGGGCCTCGCGCTGTTCGTGGCCGGGCTGTCGACCGGCGCGAACGCGCTGTTCTGGGGATGCGTCGCGGCCTGCGTCATCGCCGCTGGGCTCCTCGTCGTGGCCTGGCGGAACATCGCGGCGCGGGCGAAGGCGCAGAAGGCGGCGGCCCAGCCGGCCCAGGTGCCGGTCGCCGCGGGCAGCGCCCCGAGCACGCCGGAGCCGGCCGCACCCGTGGCGGTGGAGCCCGAGCCGCCGCTCCCGGTCGTGGACCCGCCGGTCGAGGAGGTCGAGGTCACCGACCTGCTGATGATCGTGGACCTGAAGGACGAGGTGCTCGTGGTCGACGAGCACCCGCGCTACCACGTGGCCGGCTGCTCCTGGGTCGGCTCGCGGGCCACCATCCCGCTGCCGCTGGACGAGGCGCGCACCGACGGCTTCACGCCATGCGCCGCGTGCCGGCCCGACCGGACGATCGCCGGCCGGGCCCGCGCGAGCCGCAACGGGCGCTGACGCCAGGGGCCTCCGGCCCTAGGCCTTCGTCACCCAGAACCGCGAGCCCTCGGGCCCCTCGACGCCGTCGCCGTCGCCCGCCGTGCCCGCGTGCACCGCGACGGCCAGCACCTCTCCGGCCAGCTGCTCGCCGTGCTCCTCGAGCGCCTGGGCGAGCGCGCCCTCGGCGGTCCAGCGGAGCTCGATCCGGTCGCTGACCTCGAGGCCGGAGTTCTTCCGCGCCTCCTGCACCAGGCGGACCACCTCGCGCACCAGCCCGGCCCGCTCCAGCTCGGGGGTGAGCGTGAGGTCCAGGGCCACGGTGAGCCCACCGGTGCTGGCCACCGTCCAGCCCTCGCGAGGCGTCTCGGTGACGATCAGGTCGCCGTCCTCCAGCGCCACCGGGGTGCCGTCGACGTCGACGGTCGCGGTGCCCGCGCGGTAGTCGGCGACCAGGGCCGCGGCGTCGGTGGCGGCGACCGCCTGCGCGACCGCCTGCACCTGCTTGCCGAGTCGGCGGCCGACGGCCCGGAAGTCGATCTTCACGCTGACGTCGACCAGGTCACCGCCGACGGCGGCCAGCTCGAGGATCTCGGTGACGTTGAGCTCGTCGGCCACCTCGGCGACCAGGTCGCGGGGGAGAGCCGACCACGACGGCGCGGCCACGACGGCGCGGGCCAGCGGCTGGCGGGTGCGCACCTTGGCGGAGGTGCGGGCCGACCGGCCCAGCTCCACCAGGCGGCGCACCAGCGTCATCTGCGCGACCAGCGTGTCGTCCAGCGCGTCGGTGTCCACCTCCGGCCACGAGGCCAGGTGCACGGAGTCCGGCACCTCCGACCCGCCCGCCCCGGCCCGGCCCGGGACCACGGCGCGGACCCACACCTCGTCGGTGACGAACGGCGTGAACGGCGCCATGAGCCGGGTGAGGCCGTCGAGCACCTCGTGCAGCGTGCCGAGGGCTGCGGGGTCGCCGTCCCAGAAGCGGCGGCGGGAGCGGCGGACGTACCAGTTGGACAAGTCGTCGACGAACTGCGCGAGCATCCGCCCGGCGCCCTGGGTGTCGAACTCCTCCAGGGCGGCGGTGACGTCGCGGGTGACGGCGGCGAGCTCGGCCAGCGCCCAGCGGTCCAGCAGCGGGCGCTCGGCGCGCGCCGGGGCGGGGGCCGACGCCGGGTCCCAGCCGTTCGTCTCGGCGTAGAGGGTGAAGAAGCTCGCGGTGTTCCAGTAGGTGAGCAGCACCTTGCGGACGACCTCGGACAGCGTCTCGTGGCCCACCCGGCGGGCCGACCACGGCGAACCGCCGGCCAGCATGAACCAGCGGACGGCGTCGGCACCGTGCCGGTCCATGAGCGGGATTGGCTCGAGGATGTTGCCCAGGTGCTTGCTCATCTTGCGGCCGTCCTCGGCCAGGATGTGGCCCAGGCACAGCACGTTCTCGTAGGAGCTCTGCTCGAACACCAGGGTGCCGACGGCCATGAGCGAGTAGAACCAGCCACGGGTCTGGTCGATCGCCTCGGCGATGAAGTGCGCCGGGTAGGCGGCCTCGAACTGCTCCTGGTTGCGGTACGGCGCGCCCCACTGGGCGAAGGGCATGGAGCCCGAGTCGTACCAGGCGTCGATCACCTGCGGCACGCGCCGGTAGGTCCCCGCCTCGCCGGGCAGCGTGAAGGTGACCTCGTCGATGAACGGCCGGTGCGGGTCGAGGTCGGACAGGTCGCGGCCGGTCAGCTCCGAGAGCTCGGCCAGCGAGCCGACGACGACCATGCGGGCCGGGTCGTCCTCGTTGCGCCAGACCGGCAGCGGGGTGCCCCAGTACCGATCGCGGGACAGCGCCCAGTCGACGTTGTTGTTCAGCCAGTCGCCGTAGCGCCCGGTCTTGATGTTCTCCGGGTACCAGTTGGTCTTCTCGTTCTCGGCGAGCAGCCGGCCCTTGATGGCGCTGGTCCGGATGTACCAGGACGGCAGCGCGTAGTACATGAGCGGCGTGTGGCAGCGCCAGCAGTGCGGGTAGCTGTGCTCGTACCGGATCTCGCGGAACAGCACCCCGCGCGCCTTCAGGTCCTCGACCAGCGCGGCGTCGGCGGCCTTGAAGAAGTGCCCGCCGACCAGCGGGACGTCGGCCAGGAAGTGGCCGGTCGTGTCGATCGGGTTGACCACCGGCAGGCCGTAGCCGCGGCACACGGCGAGGTCGTCGGCGCCGAACGCGGGGGACTGGTGCACCAGCCCGGTGCCGTCGTCGGTGGTGACGTACTCGGCCAGGACGACGAAGTGGGCGTCCTCGCCGGCCGGGAAGTCGACCAGCTCGAAAGGCCGCTGGTAGTGGGTGCGCTCCCAGTCGCGGCCGAGGGCGCGACCCAGCACCTCGACGTCCTCACCGAGGACGGCGGCCAGCAGCGGCTCGGCGACGACCACGGGCACGTCGTCGGTGCCGGCGGGGCGCGCGACGACGTAGGTGACCTCGGGGTTCACGGCGACGGCGGTGTTGCTCGGCAGGGTCCACGGCGTCGTCGTCCAGACCAGCAGGTCGGCCCGGCCGGCCCACGCGCCGTCGACGATCGGCAGGCGGACGTACACCGACGGGTCGGTGAGCGTCTCGTACCCCTGGGCGACCTCGTGGTCGGAGAGCCCGGTCCCGCAGCGCGGGCAGTAGGGCGCCACGCGGTGGTCCTCGACCAGCAGGCCCTTCTCGTGGACCTGCTTGAGCGACCACCAGACGCTCTCGATGTAGCTGGGGTCCATCGTCCAGTAGGCCTGGGAGAAGTCGACCCAGTAGCCCATCCGGCGGGTGAGGTCGGCGAAGTCCGCGACGTGCTTCTCCACCGACTCGCGGCACCGGGCGTTGAACTCGGCGATGCCGTAGCGCTCGATGTCGGGCTTGCCCGCGAAGCCCAGCTGCTGCTCGACGGCGATCTCCACCGGCAGGCCGTGGCAGTCCCAGCCGCCGCGCCGGGGCACGTGCCAGCCCTGCATCGTCTTGAAGCGGGGGAAGACGTCCTTGAAGGCGCGCGCCTCGATGTGGTGGGTGCCGGGACGGCCGTTGGCGGTCGGCGGGCCCTCGTACACGTTCCACTGGGGCCGGCCCTGCGAGGCCTCCAGCGACCGGTCGAAGACCTTCTCGCTCTCCCACCGATCGAGGATGCGGTGCTCGAGGGCGGGGAGGTCGACCTGCGGGGGCAGCGCGGCGAAGGGACCGGTGGGAGCGCTCACGGGCCCATTCTCCCCGAACCGGCAAACGGGTTCGCCGGTGCGTCCCCGTCGGCGTGCGACCCGGTACGGGAGACTGCCCCCATGGCGGGGGCTCGGTGAACACGACGGTCACGGTGGCCCTCGCCGTCGGCGCAGTCGTCGTGCTGCTCGCGGCGGTCGCGCTGCGCCTGGCCGACCGGCTCGGTCTCCCCAGCCTGCTGCTCTACCTGGCCTTCGGCGTGGCGCTGGGGGAGAGCGGCCTGGGCGTGCAGTTCGAGGACTACCCGCTGGCCCAGACCCTCGGCGTCGCCGCGCTGCTGGTCATCCTCGCCGAGGGTGGGCTGACCACCCGGTGGGCCGACGTGCGCCGCGCCATCGGGCCGGGCCTGAGCCTGGCCACGGTCGGGGTGGTGGTGAGCATCGGCGTCACCGCCGCCGTGACGGTGTGGCTGCTCGGCTGGGGGTGGACCTTCGCGCTGCTGGTGGCTGCGGTCATCAGCTCCACCGACGCCGCCGCCGTCTTCGCCACGCTGCGCCGGCTCCCGCTGCCCCGGCGGCTGGCCGCGTCCCTGGAGACCGAGAGCGGCCTCAACGACGCACCGGTGATCCTGCTCGTCGTCGTCCTGTCCGACGTGCTGATCGGGGGCGCCTCGGGCCCCTGGTGGACGGTGCCGGTCGTGGTCGTGGCCGAGCTGGTCGGCGGCGCGGTGCTCGGGCTGGCGGTCGGGTTCGGCGGGGCGGAGCTGCTGCGCCGGGTCGCCCTGCCGCTGTCCGGCTTCTACCCGCTGGCCACGCTGGCGCTGTGCGTGCTCGCCTTCGCCGGCGCCTCGTTGCTGCACACCTCGGGCTTCGTCGCCGTCTACCTCTGCGGGCTCGTCCTCGGCAACGCCACGCTGCCGCACCGCTCGGCCAGCATCGGCTTCGCCGAGGGCATGGCCTCGCTCGCGCAGATCGGGCTGTTCGTCATGCTCGGGCTGCTGGTGTCGCCCTCGCGGCTGCCCGAGGCCGTGGGCCCGGCGCTGGTCGTGGGCGGGGCGCTGCTGCTGCTCGCCCGGCCGCTGTCGGTGCTGGCCAGCCTCGTGTGGTTCCGCTTCCCGGCCCGGCAGCAGGCGTTCATCGCGTGGGCGGGGCTGCGCGGCGCCGTGCCGATCGTCGTCGCCACCTTCCCGCTGACCGCGCAGGTGCCGGGAGCGACGCGGGTCTTCGACACCGTGTTCGTGCTGGTCGTCGTCTTCACCCTGGTGCAGGGCTGGTCGCTGCCCTGGGTGGCCCGGCGCCTGGGCATCGCCGCCCCCGTGGCGCCGCGGGAGATCCAGGTGGAGGCCGCGCCGCTGGAGGAGCTGGACGCCGAGCTCATGCAGATGACCGTGCCGGCCGGATCGCGGCTGCACGGCGTGTACCTGCCCGAGCTGCGCCTGCCCGAGGACGCCGCCGTCGTGCTGATCGTGCGGCAGGGGCGGTCGTTCGTGCCCGACGAGAACACCCGGCTCATGCGCGGGGACCAGGCGCTGCTGGTGTCGGCACGGCGCTCGCGGGCCGAGGCCGAGCGCCGGCTGCGGGCGGTCAGCCGCGCCGGCCGCCTGGCCATGTGGCGCGGCGAGACCGGCCGCCCCGACGAGACGGACTAGGTTCCGCCGAGCGCGGGACGGCTCGACGACGCCCGCCTGGTGCCGGGAGCGAGGAGGGTGCGGGATGGCTGCCCGGCGCGACGAGCTGCGCATCGCGCCGGAGCTGCGCGAGGTGTGGAGGCCGTTCTACGTCTTCGGCCCCATGGCGGTGCTCGCCGTGTCGTGCGGGGCGATCGCCACGGCAGCGGGAGAGCCGGACGGGCTCGGAGTCGGTCTCTTCGTGGGGGTGACCATCGTGCTCTTCGCGGCAGCGAGAACCCTCGTCTGGCGACTGATCCCGGGATCCGTCTGCGTCGTCCTCGCGGACGACGGTCTGCAGCTCCGGCGGTTCGGGAGGATCTTCCGCAGGCACGCGTGGGTGGACGTCGAGAGCGCGCACGTCGAGCCGGGGGACCGCTGGCCGGAGTGGAACACCTGGGCCGGGTTCGCGCAGCTCCAGATCGTCCGTCGCGACGGGAGCCGCGTGAGCAGCCCGAGCATCCTGATCGTGCGGTCCACCGATGTCGACGCCGTCCAGAAGCTGCTGGACGAGCAGCTCGAGAGGCATGCCGCCGGGAGTCCCTAGCCTCGGCCGGTCCGCAGAAAGGTGGCGGACACGCGGGAGGCGATGGCCGATCCACTCCCTCGCCCCGGCCCGTGCCGAGGGTCCGGCCGGAACGCATGCAGCTGGTTCTGACCGCGACGCGTCTGCAGGCGAGCGGCACCGACGCGTGGCATCGTGATCGCACCGGCACCGGGCGGCGGTCGCCGTGCCGGGACCCACGGAGCAACGCCATGCGCTACCTCTTCCGGCCACCGGCCGCGGACGCGACGGGCCTGCTGACGCTGCCGTGGGACCAGCCGCTCGAGGAGTGGGACCACGAGCTGCTGCTCGACGTCCCCTCGCGCGGCATCTCCCGGCACGTCGTCCGCTTCGTCGCCGTCGAGGGCCGGGTCTACGCGCTCAAGGAGATCGACGAGCGCCTGGCCCGGCACGAGTACGCCCTGCTGGCCCAGTTCGAGGGGGAGGGGCTGCCGTCGGTCTCGGTGCTCGGCATCTGCGTGGACCGGCCCGACGACCAGTCGGCGATCCTGGTGACCCGCTACCTCGAGTACTCGATGTCCTACCGCTGGCTGTTCTCCCGGCCGCGCGGGCACCAGTCGCCCGACCAGCTGCTCGACACCATGGTCGTGCTGCTCGTACGCCTGCACCTGGCCGGCGTCTTCTGGGGTGACTGCTCGCTGTCCAACACCCTCTTCCGCCTCGACGCCGGCACCTTCGCCGCCTACCTGGTCGACGCGGAGACCGCCGAGCGGTACCCGTCGCTGTCACCCGGCCAGCGGAACTACGACGTCGACCTGGCCCGCGAGCGCGTCGGTGCCGAGCTGATGGACCTGCAGTTCGGTGGTCTGCTGCCCGAGGACATCGACCCCATCGAGGTGGCCGACAGCCTGCCGCGGCGCTACGAGTCGCTGTGGGACGAGGTGACGCGGGAGGAGGTCTTCCGCAGCGACGAGCAGCGCTACCGCGTCGCCGAGCGGCTGCAGCGGCTCAACGAGCTGGGCTTCGACGTCGGCGAGGTGGAGCTGAAGACCACCGACGGCGGCACCCGGCTGCGGGTGGAGACCCGGGTCGCCGAGCCCGGGCACAACCGGCGCGAGCTGTTCCGGCTCACCGGCCTGGAGGCCCAGGAACGGCAGGCGCAGCGGCTGCTCAACGACGTCCGCGCCTTCCGCGCGTACCTGGAGCAGAAGGCCGGGCACCCGGTGCCCGAGACGATCGCCGGTCACCGCTGGCTGGCGGAGGTCTACCAGCCCGTCGTCGACGCGGTCCCCGAGGAGCTCCGCGGCCGGCTGGAGCCGGCCGAGGTCTTCCACGAGGTGCTCGAGCACCGCTGGTTCCTCTCGGAGAAGGCCGGCCGGGACGTGGGGACGACGAAGGCCGCGCGCTCCTACTTCGACACCGTCCTGCCGGGCACCCCCGAGGAGCTGACCACCCCCTCGGTCATCGCCGGCCGCAGCTGACGGGGCCCCTGACGCCGGCGTTGGTGACGACGAGGTCACGGCCGCGTGGCCTTCCGTTTGACACCGAATGACGGCGGTACCACGCTCCGAGAACGCCGAGATCATGCGGCTCACCGGACGCCAACGGAGGCGATGCGTGTGACTGAGATCCCTGGCCAGCACCCGCCGGAGCGGCGGGCGACGGCTGCCCGCCCCGCGCGATCCCGGGCGCCACGGCGCCTCGCGGGCGCCGCGGCCGGCGTCGTCCTGGCCTCCACCCTCGCGGCCTGCGGAGGCGGCGGTAGCGGGGGGGTGCCGACGCTCACCTGGTACACCAACCCCGACTCCGGCGGGCAGGCCGAGCTGGCCGCGCGCTGCACCGACGCCGCCGAGGGCCGCTACCGGATCTCCACCGCGGTGCTCCCGCGCGACGCGGCCGGGCAGCGCGAGCAGCTGGTCCGCCGCCTCGCCGCGAGCGACACCTCGATCGACATCATGAGCCTCGACCCGCCCTTCATCCCGGAGTTCGCGGCGGCCGGCTTCCTCGCCGAGATCCCCGAGGACGTCGCCGAACGGGTGACCGAGGGTGTCGTCCAGGGAGCCATCGAAGGGGCCACCTGGGACGACGAGCTCGTCGCGGTCCCGTTCTGGGCGAACACGCAGGTGCTCTGGTACCGCAAGTCGGTCGCCGAGGCGGCCGGCCTCGACATGGAGGAGCCGGTCACCTGGGAGCAGATCGTCCAGGCCGCCGAGGAGCAGGGGAAGCTCGTCGGCGCCCAGGGCGCCCGGGCCGAGTCGCTCACCGTGTGGCTCAACGCGCTCATCGAGTCCGCCGGCGGCTCCATCATCGAGGAGAACGCCGAGGACCCGGCCGACATCGAGCTGGGTCTCACCTCCGACGCCGCGACGCGCGCGGCCGAGGTCATGAACCTGGTCGCCTCCTCCGACGCGGCGAGCCCCGCCTTCTCCACCGAGAACGAGGACGCCTCGGCCACCGGGTTCGAGAGCGAGAACGGCGGCTTCCAGGTCAACTACCCGTTCGTCTACGCCCGCGCGCTGGGCGCCGTCGAGGCGGGGTCGCTGGAGGCCTCGGTGCCGGAGGACTACGGCGCCGCGGTCTACCCGCGGGTCGACCCGGACGAGCCGGCCGCTCCGCCGCTGGGCGGCATCAGCCTGGGCATCAGCGCCTTCAGCCCGGACGTCGACCTCGCGCTCGAGGCCGCCGAGTGCATCACGTCGGCGGAGAACCAGGCGTTCTACTTCGTGAACGACGGCAACCCGGCGTCGAAGGCGGAGGTCTTCGACGACCCGGAGGTGCTCGAGTCCTTCCCGCAGGCGCCGGTGATCCGGGAGTCCCTGGAGCTGGCGAAGCCGCGACCGCAGACCCCGTACTACAGCGAGGTCTCCGGCGGCATCCAGCGGGTGTACCACCCGCCGGCCTCGGTGGACGAGAACACCGGCGAGGCCGCAGCCGAGCTGATCAGCGCGGTGCTCCGAGGGGACCAGCTGCTGTGAGGGAGACGGACCGATGACCCAGACGACGCTGCCCCCGGTCGAGAAGACCCAGCCGGTCTCCGCGCCCCACGGGAAGATCAGCGACCGGTCGAAGTCCGAGCGCAAGCTCGGCTGGCTGCTCGCCGGCCCGGCCTTCCTGGTGATGCTCGGGGTGACCGCCTACCCGATCCTCCAGGCGACCTACGAGTCGCTGTTCTCCTACCGGCTCACCGACCCCGCCAACCGGGAGTTCGTCGGGCTGAACAACTACCTCGTCATCCTCAGCGACACGCTGTGGTGGCAGGCGCTCGGCGTGACGCTGCTGATCACGGTGATCACCGTGGCGGTCGAGCTGGTGCTCGGCTTCGGCCTGGCGCTGGTCATGTCCAAGGCGCTGAAGTCCATCCGGCCGGTGGTGCGCGCGGCGATCCTCATCCCGTACGCCGTCATCACCGTCGTCTCGGCGTTCGCCTGGCAGTTCGCCTTCGACATCAACACCGGGTTCGTGAACTCCTGGTTCGCCTGGATACCGGGGGTCTCGGCCGACACCGACTGGTTCGGCGAGACCGGCACGTCGCTGCTGGTGATCTGCCTGGCCGAGATCTGGAAGACGACGCCGTTCATCTCGCTGCTGCTGCTCGCAGGCCTCGCCCAGGTGCCGGAGGTGCTGCAGGAGGCGGCGAAGGTCGACGGCGCCACCTGGTGGCAGCGGATGACGAAGGTGACGCTGCCGAACATGAAGGCCGCGATCATGGTGGCCCTGCTGTTCCGCACGCTCGACGCCTTCCGCGTCTTCGACAGCATCTTCGTGATGACCGGCGGGGCCAACAACACCGAGTCGGTGTCGTTCCTGGCCTACCGGCAGACCATCTCGCGGCTGGAGATCGGCCTCGGCTCCGCGGTCTCGGTGCTGCTCTTCCTGAGCGTCGTGCTCATCGCCGCCCTCTTCATCAAGGGCTTCAAGGTCGACCTGGCTTCCGCGAGAGGTGAGCGCTGATGTCGCGCAAGGAGAAGATCTGGTGGTGGATCGGCGGCGTGGCGATCGTCGTCTACTGCCTGTTCCCGATCGGCTGGATCGTCGCGCTGTCGTTCAAGTCCGCCGGTGACCTGAACTCCGGCGACTTCCTCCCCAACGGGGCGGTGCTGGACAACTACAGCTTGATCCTGACCGGGAATGCCAGCGACCTGTTCCTCCCGGCGCTGGTCAACAGCTTCGGGATCTGCCTGATCGCCACCGCGATCTCCTGCCTGCTGTCGATGTTCGCCGCCTACGCGATCGCCCGGCTCGACTTCCCCGGCAAGAAGCTGGTCCTCTCCACCGCGCTGGTGGTGGCGATCTTCCCGGTGATCTCGATCGTGACGCCGCTGTTCAACGTGTGGCGGCAGATCGGCCTGTACGACACCTGGCCGGGGCTGATCATCCCGTACCTCTCGCTGACCCTCCCGATCTCGATCTGGACGATGTCGGCGTTCTTCCGGGAGATCCCCTGGGAGATGGAGCAGGCCGCCCAGGTCGACGGCGCCACCACCTGGCAGGCGTTCCGCAAGGTGATCGTGCCGCTGGCCGCTCCCGGCGTCTTCACCACCGCGATCATCGCGTTCTTCATCGCCTGGAACGACTTCGTCTACGGGATCTCGCTGACCTCGACGGAGAACGCCCGGCCGGTGCCCGCCGCGCTGGGTCTGTTCTCCGGCGCCTCGCAGTTCGAGGACCCGACCGGGGCCATCGCCGCCGCCGCGGTGATCGTCACGATCCCGGTCGTCGTCCTGGTCCTGCTCTTCCAGCGGCGCATCGTCGCCGGTCTCACCAACGGCGCGGTCAAGGGCTGACCCGATGAGCGCCGGCACCCGACTCAGCACCGCTCCGACCTTCCGAGGGGACGACTCCTGATGGCCTCCATCGAGATGAAGAACATCGTCAAGCAGTACGGCGACGGCTACCCGGCCGTGAACGACGTCAGCCTCGACATCGCCGACGGCGAGTTCATGATCCTCGTCGGCCCCTCCGGCTGCGGGAAGTCGACCCTGCTGCGGATGATCGTCGGGCTGGAGGACATCACCAGCGGCGACATGGTCATCGGCGGCACCCGGGTCAACGACAAGGCGCCCCGCGACCGGAACCTGTCGATGGTCTTCCAGAACTACGCGCTCTACCCGCACATGACGGTGTTCGAGAACATCGCCTTCCCGCTGCGGCTGGGCAAGATGGCCGACGACGAGGTGCGCCGCCGCGTCATCGAGGCCTCCGACGTCCTCGAGCTCAAGGACCACCTCGACCGCAAGCCCGCCAACCTCTCCGGTGGTCAGCGCCAGCGCGTCGCCATGGGCCGGGCGATCGTGCGCCAGGCGGAGGCGTTCCTCTTCGACGAGCCGCTGTCCAACCTCGACGCCAAGCTGCGCGGCCAGATGCGCACGGAGATCTCGCGGCTGCAGCGGCGCCTGGGCATCACCACGGTCTACGTCACCCACGACCAGACCGAGGCCATGACCCTCGGCGACCGGGTCTGCGTCCTGCGCAAGGGCAAGATCCAGCAGGTCGCCTCGCCGCGGGAGCTCTACGAGCAGCCGGTCAACCTGTTCGTCGCGGGGTTCATCGGCTCGCCGCCGATGAACTTCCTCCCGGCCACCGTCGAGGGCAACAACCTCATGACGCCGTTCGGGCCGATCGAGCTCGACGAGGCGCGGGCCGCGAAGGTCGCCGGCCGCGACCTGCTGCTGGTGGGCATCCGGCCGGAGTACTTCGAGGACGCCTCGCTCGTCGACGAGGCCAAGCGGCCGGTGGGCTCGGTGTTCCGGGCCAGGGTCGACGTCACCGAGTGGCTGGGCGACTCGCAGTACGCCTACATCCCCTACGAGGCGCCCGAGTCGATCACCGCGCAGCTGCGCGAGCTGTCCCGCGAGCTGGACTCCGAGGAGCTGCGCACCCAGGCGATCGTCTCCATCGACTCGACCAGCCGGATCCGGGAGGGGCGCGAGGCCGAGTTCTGGCTGGACACCCGCAAGATCCACGTCTTCGACCCGCACTCGGGCGAGAACCTCACCCGGGACGCCGAGGCCGGCGCGGAGCTGACCCGGCAGGCCACCGAGGACCGGCTCGAGCACCTCGAGGCCGCACGCGGCCGGCAGGACGGGGCGCAGGACGGTCAGAGCGGCTCGCGCGGCGGGGCGACCGCCGTCGGCGCCGCGTAACGCGGCCGGGCAGCGGCCGCGGCTATCGTCGTCGGCACCGGCGGTGCGCCCGCCACCGGTGCCGCGACGTCCGAGGAGCCGACCTGACCGAGCACGCCGAACCGGTGGACGGCTCTCCCGGCGCGTCCGCCGCCGTCGAGCACCCGCGTCGTCCGCGCACGCGGCTCCTGCTCGCGCTGGCCGCCGGCGTGCTGCTCGCCGACCTCGTGACCAAGCTGGTCGTCGTCGCGACGATCGCGCCGGGGGAGGACATCCGCACCCTCGGCGGGGCGCTGTACCTCACCCACCTGCGCAACACCGGGGCCGCCTTCTCGCTGGCCGAGGGGTTCACGGTCGTGCTCACCCTGATCGCGGTGGCCGTCTCCGTGGTGATCGTGCGCGTCGCCCGGCGGCTGTTCTCGACCGGCTGGGCCGTCGCGCTCGGGCTGGTCCTCGGCGGGGCGCTGGGCAACCTGGTCGACCGGATCTTCCGCGACCCGGGCTTCCTGCGCGGCGGCGTCGTCGACTTCCTGTCGGTCTTCGGACCCGACGGCTCGGTGTGGCCGGTCTTCAACATCGCCGACTCCGCGATCGTCTGCGGCGGCATCCTGGGCGTGCTGCTGGCCCTGCGCGGCATCGAGTTCGACGGCACGCGGAGCAGCGAGGACGACGCCGCGTAACGCACGGCTGCGACGTCCGGTCCCGCCCGACCCGCACAATGGGTGCCGTGATCAGCACTCCTGGCCTGCACCGGGCCCTTCCGGTGCCCGACGGCCTCGAGGGGCAGCGGGTGGACCAGGCGCTCTCCCGCCTCTTCGGCCTGACCCGCAGCGCCGCCGCCGAGGTGGCCGACGCCGGGCTCGTCGTCGTCGACGGCCGGGTGCGCGGCAAGGGCGACCGGCTGTCCGGTGGCAGCTGGCTCGAGGTCGAGCTGCCGCCCCCGCCGGGCGAGCCCGCGGCGCCCAAGCCGGTCGAGGGCATGACGATCCTGCACGACGACGACGACCTCGTGGTCGTGGACAAGCCCGTCGGCGTCGCGGCGCACCCGAGCCCCGGCTGGGACGGGCCGACCGTGATCGGTGGTCTGGCCGCAGCCGGCTACCGGGTATCGACCTCCGGTGCGGCCGAGCGCCAGGGCGTGGTGCACCGGCTGGACGCCGCGACGACCGGGGTCATGGTGGTCGCCAAGAGCGAGCGCGCGTACACCGCGCTCAAGGCCGCCTTCAAGGAGCGCACGGTCGAGAAGGGCTACAACGCCCTCGTCCAGGGCCACCCCGACCCCTCGCGCGGCACCATCGACGCACCGATCGACCGGCACCCGAAGCACGACTGGCGGTTCGCGGTCGTCCAGGGCGGCCGCCCGTCGGTGACGCACTACGAGGTGATGGAGGCATTCGCCGCCGCCAGCCTCGTCGACATCAAGCTGGAGACCGGCCGCACCCACCAGATCCGGGTGCACTTCTCCGCCATGCGGCACCCGTGCGTCGGCGACATGACCTACGGCGCCGACCCGACCCTGGCCGCCCGCCTCGGCGTCTCGCGCCAGTGGCTGCACGCGGTGCGCCTCGGCTTCTCCCACCCGGCCGACGGGCAGTGGGTCGAGTTCACCAGCGAGTACCCGCCCGACCTCGCCGGCGCGCTGGCAGTCCTGCGCGCCGAGACCTGACCCACCACCGGTGACCGGTCTGCCGGCCTCCCTCGCCGACTTCGGGCCCGCGGCCCTGGCGGCGGTCGTGGTCGCGGCCTACCTGGTCGTGGGGGAGCCGGTCGCCGGGCACGTCCTGCACCGGCGCTTCGAGGGCCGGCTGCGCACCGACGCCGGCGCCCGTCGCTCGTTCTACCGGCGGCTGCTGGTGCTCGAGTGGGGTCTGGCGGTGCTCGCCCTCATCGTCTGGCTGTTCGCCACCGACGTCTCCGCCGGGGCGGTCGGGCTGCGCTGGCCGCAGGGGTGGCCGGGCTGGTTCACCTCGGCGCTGGTGGTCGTCGTGCTGCTGCTCGTCGTCGCCTCCACCCGGCAGCTGCGCGCCGGGGCGCTGCTGGAGATGGCCCGCCCGGCGCGACGGCCGGGGGAGGGGCGGCACGCCGAGCCGCCCGGGCTCTCGACGCTCGCGCTCCTGCCGAGGACGGACGACGAGCGGCGGCTGTTCACCGTCGTCGGCATCACCGCCGGGGTGTGCGAGGAGTGGCTCTACCGCGGGTTCTTCCTCGCGGTGGTGACGGCGGTCGTCGGGGGAGCGCCGTCGTCCGTGCTGGTGCTCGTCGCCGGCGTCGCCTTCGGGCTGGCGCACGCCTACCAGGGGCGCGCGGGCATCGTGACGACCGGCGTGCTGGGTGGGGTGATGGCGCTGCTGTACCTCGACACCGGCTCCCTGCTGCTGCCGGTCCTGCTGCACGCCCTGATCGACCTGCGCTTCCTGCTCGTCCCCGCCAGCGCCCTGCCCACCGAGGAGACCGCGTGACCCGCCCGACCGCCGCCGTCGCCACCGCCCAGGACCGGCCCGAGGTCGCCGCGCTGCGCACCCGGGTGTTCGTCGAGGAGCAGGGCGTGCCGCCCGAGATCGAGCAGGACGACGCCGACGCCACCGCCGTCCACGTGCTCAGCCGCGACGACTCCGGGCGGGTGGTGGCCACCGGACGCCTGCTGCTGGACGGACCCGTCGCCCGGATCGGCCGCATGGCCGCCGACGCCGGGGTGCGCGGCCGCGGGCACGGCGCGGCGGTGCTCGCCGAGCTGCACCGCCAGGCCGTCGCCCGCGGGGCCACGGGGGTGGAGCTGCACGCCCAGCTGCCGGCCCGCCGCTTCTACGAGCGCGAGGGCTACACCGCCGTCGGCGAGGTCTACGAGGAGGCCGGCATCGCGCACGTCACCATGCGGCGAGCGCTCCCCTGAGCCTGCTGTGACGGAGCGGTCCGGGTGTGAGCAGATCCGTCGTGTCGGACCCTCGGCGTAGAACTCATCCAGTGCGAGGATCGACGCACCGGCCCGCCGGTGCCTGCCGCCCCCGCATGCACCGCCGGTCTTCCCCGCCGGTCGCCCGCCGCGTGACGCCGGCCGGGCACGCACGACCCGTGAGGAGCACAGACCCACTGTGAGCAGCCCGTCCGACTCGTTCGTGCACCTGCACGTGCACACCGAGTACTCGATGCTCGACGGCGCCGCGAAGCTGCCCGAGGTCACCAAGGCCGCGGCCGAGCAGGGGATGCCGGCGCTGGCGATGACCGACCACGGCAACGTCTTCGGCGCCTACGACTTCTACAAGCACGCCCGGGC
The DNA here is from genome assembly GCF_003319095.1 of Blastococcus sp. TBT05-19. GTDB lineage: Bacteria > Actinomycetota > Actinomycetes > Mycobacteriales > Geodermatophilaceae > Blastococcus. Next base: position 134,952 of record NZ_QOHI01000005.1, read on the forward strand.
CGCCGGCGTGAAGCCGATCATCGGCATGGAGGGCTACTACACCCCGGGTTCGCGTTTCGACCGGGCGCCGTTCGACTTCGGCGACAACCTCATCGACGAGGAGGGTGACGGCGGCTCCAACCGGGGCAAGGCGGCCTACACCCACATGACGCTGCTCGCCCGCACCACGGAGGGCATGCACAACCTCTTCCGCATCTCCTCGCTGGCCAGCCTCGAGGGGCAGTACCGCAAGCCCCGCTTCGACCGCGACCTGCTGGAGCGCTACGGCAAGGGCCTCATCGCCACCACCGGCTGCCCCTCGGGCGAGGTGAACATGTGGCTGCGCGCCGGCAAGGAGGACAAGGCGCGCCAGGCCGCCGCGGACTTCCAGGACATCTTCGGGCGCGAGAACTTCTACGCCGAGCTGATGGACCACGGGCTGTCCATCGAGAAGAAGACCCGCCCGGCGCTGCTGTCCATCGCCAAGGACCTCGGCATCCCGCTGCTGGCCACGAACGACCTGCACTACACGCACAAGGAGGACGCCGACGCCCACGACGCCCTGCTGTGCATCCAGACCGGCTCACGCCTGAACGAGACCAACCGCTTCCGCTTCAACGGTGACGGCTACTACCTGAAGTCCGCCGCCGAGATGCGCGCGCTGTTCACCGGTGACCTCCGCGAGGCCTGCGACAACACCCTGCTCGTCGCCGAGCAGTGCGAGGTCACGTTCACCGAGGGCGCCGACCTCATGCCGCGCTTCCCCCTGCCGCCGGGGGAGGACGAGACCTCCTGGTTCATCAAGGAGGTCGAGCGCGGGCTGCACAAGCGCTACCCGAACGGCATCCCGGACCACGTCCGCAAGCAGGCCGACTACGAGACCGGGATCATCTGCCAGATGGGCTTCCCGGGGTACTTCCTCGTGGTCGCCGACTTCATCAACTGGGCCAAGGACAACGGCATCCGCGTCGGCCCGGGCCGTGGTTCGGCCGCCGGTTCGCTGGCCGCCTTCGCCATGGGCATCACCGACCTCGACCCGCTGCAGCACGGCCTGATCTTCGAGCGCTTCCTCAACCCCGAGCGCGTCTCGATGCCCGATGTCGACATCGACTTCGACGACCGCCGCCGTGGCGAGGTCATCCAGTACGTCTCGCAGAAGTACGGCGAGGAGCGGGTCAGCCAGATCGTCACCTACGGCACGATCAAGGCCAAGGCCGCGATCAAGGACGCCGCCCGGGTGCTCGACCGGCCCTACTCCATCGGCGACGAGCTGACCAAGCTCATGCCGCCGGACGTCATGGGCAAGGGCATCCCGCTGTCGGGGGTCTTCGACCCGGCCCACCCGCGCTACAAGGAGGCCACGGAGTTCCGCGCCCGCTACGAGTCCGACCCCGGCGCGGCCGAGGTCGTCGACCAGGCGCGCAAGCTCGAGGGCCTGAAGCGGCAGTGGGGCGTGCACGCCGCCGGCGTCATCATCGGCCGCTACCCGCTGATCGACAGCATCCCGATCATGCGGCGCGAGGCCGACGGCGCGATCATCACGCAGTTCGACTACCCGACCTGCGAGACGCTCGGCCTGCTGAAAATGGACTTCCTGGGCCTGCGCAACCTCACGGTGATCGACGACGCGCTGCGCAACATCGTGATCAACGGCAAGCCGCCGGTCGATCTGGACGAGATCAGCAAGGACCTCACCGACCCGAACACCTACGCCCTGCTGTCCCGCGGCGACACCCTGGGCGTGTTCCAGTTCGACGGCGGCCCGATGCGGTCGCTGCTGCGCCTCATGCGCCCCGACAACTTCGAGGACATCTCGGCCGTCGGCGCGCTCTACCGGCCCGGCCCGATGGGTGCGAACTCGCACACCAACTACGCGCTGCGCAAGAACGGCCAGCAGGAGATCACGCCGATCCACCCCGAGCTCGCCGAGCCGCTCGAGGAGATCCTCGGCCAGACCTACGGCCTGATCGTGTACCAGGAGCAGGTCATGGCGATCGCGCAGAAGGTCGCCGGGTACTCCCTCGGCAAGGCCGACCTGCTGCGCCGCGCGATGGGCAAGAAGAAGAAGTCGGTCCTGGACGCCGAGTTCGTCGGCTTCGAGGCCGGCATGAAGGCCAACGGCTTCTCCGGCGCGGCCATCAAGACGCTGTGGGACATCCTCGTCCCGTTCGCCGACTACGCGTTCAACAAGGCGCACTCCGCCGCCTACGGGCTGGTCTCGTACTGGACGGCCTACCTCAAGGCGAACTACCCGGCCGAGTACATGGCCGGGCTGCTCACCAGCGTCCAGGACGACAAGGACCGCCGGCCGATCTACCTGGCCGAGTGCCGCCGCATGGGCATCAAGGTGCTCCCGCCGGACGTCAACGAGTCCTCCTGGGACTTCACGGCCGTCGGCACCGACATCCGCTTCGGCCTGGCGTCGGTGCGCAACGTGGGCACCAACGTCGTGGAGTCGATCGTCAAGGCGCGCGAGGAGAAGGGCGCGTTCAAGGACTTCGCCGACTTCATGCGCAAGATCGACACGGTGGCCTGCAACAAGAAGGTCATCGAGTCCCTCGCCAAGGCCGGCGCCTTCGACTCCCTCGGCCACTCCCGCCAGGGCATCGCCGCCATCCACGCGCAGGCCGTCGACTCCGCGATGAGCCTCAAGCGCAAGGAGGCCGAGGGGCAGTTCGACCTCTTCGGCAGCTTCGGGGACGACGGCGGCGACGACGACCCGTTCGGCGGGGCGCTGAACATCGTCATCCCGACCGCCGACTGGTCCAAGAGCGAGCGGCTGATGTTCGAGCGCGACATGCTCGGCCTCTACGTCTCCGACCACCCGCTGCACGGCGTCGAGCACGTGCTCACCTCGCACGCCGACACCCCGATCGCCGAGATCAACGCCGGGGGAGTGGAGGACGGCGCCAACGTCACCATCGCCGGCATCCTCACCTCGGTCTCGCCCCGCACCAACAAGCAGGGCGCGCCCTGGGCGATCGCCACGGTGGAGGACCTCGAGTCCGGCATCGAGGTGCTCTTCTTCCCCAAGACGTGGGTCGAGGTCTCGGAGAAGGTCGTCCGCGACCAGATCGTGGTGGTCAAGGGGCGGATCAGCCGCCGCGACGACCAGCCCTCGCTGTTCGGCTCCGAGGTCACCGTGCCCGAGCTCACCGAGGGCCCGCGCGGTCCGGTGCTGGTGTCGATGGCTGCCGCCCGGTGCACCCCGCCGGTCGTGGAGCGGCTCCGCGAGGTGCTGGGCAGCCACCCGGGCACCACGGAGGTCCAGCTCAAGCTGGTCAACGGCAGCCGCGAGACCGTGCTGCGCCTGGACCAGGGCCTGCGAGTGCGCCCCAGCACCGCGCTGATGGGTGACATCAAGGCCCTGCTCGGCCCGACCAGCGTGGCGCTGCTCTGAAGAAGGACCCCCTGCCCCCCAGGCCTCGCCAGCTCGGCGCGGGTCCCTGCAGGGGGCCGCTGACGGCGGGTGACGGGAACTCGGGGTTCACTGGGGTGGTGAGCACGCCGCCGTTGGAGGCCCCGCCGCTGCCGGCGCCGTCCGCGCACGCCTTCTGGCGTGGCTGGCCCGAGGTCGTGCAGGACCTGCGCGGCGGGATCGGGCTGCTGGTGGCTTTCGCGCTGACCGGCATCCCGGCAGGGCTGCTCTGGTGGCTGCTGGCTCCGCAGGCCGTCTACCGCATCACCGACGACGGACCGGTCCCCGTGGGCGCGCGGGTGGGCGAGGTCCAGGCGGGCACCGACGCCGTGCTGGTGCTGGTGCTGCTCGGGCTGGGCCTCGTCGTGGGGTTCGGTGCCTGGCTGCTCCGCAGCCGGCGCGGGGTGGGGACCCTCGTGGTGCTCTCCGTCGGTGGCTGCCTGGCCTCGGCGGTCGCCTGGCAGTTCGGCGAGCTGCTGCGGCGCCCGCCGACCGAGGCCGAGATCACCGACGTCGGCAGCACGGTCACCACCGGCCTGGTGCTCGGGTCGCTGCCGGTGCTCGCCGCGACGTCGTTCGCGGCCCTGCTGGGCTACCTGATCTGCGTGATGGTCGTCGCCGACGACGGGCTCGGCCGTCGCTAGTCCGCAGCGGAGCGGTGCAGCTGGTTGCCCAGCGGCGGTCCGCCGCCCTCAGCAGGGGCTGGGAGTGCGGCCGGATCGGCCAGGAGGCCCGGGATCTTCCGGTACCAGGCACGGTGCCCCCGGCCCATGCGCTCGTCGGCCGCTGCCGACGCGGCGGCGTCGAGCAGCCGCGTGGCATCGAGCACTCCTGCCAGAGCCAGCCTCACCAGGGCGACCCGCCACGTGTTGCCCTGGTCCCAGAACCTCTCGGCGCCGAGCAGCGCCCGCTGCACGCCAGGCGCCGGCTCGAACAGCGACCAGATCCGCTGCTCGGCCAGCTCCGGGTCGGCGGTCACGGCGTCGACGACGGAGCCGGTGAACAGCAGCCCCCGGACCATGACCACGAGGTAGTCGGCAGAGGTCGGGTCCGGGTGCAGGACACCGCGGCGCTCCCGCTGACGCACCTGCTGCCACCACAGCGACCAGAACGGACCCATCAGCGCCACCTCGGTCTCGGACGCGAAGGAGCGCAGCGTCGCGGCCGTGAACTCGTCCCGCCAGCCGTGTGATCGCGAGGCGAGCACACGATCCACGTCGGACTCGAAGTCCGGGGCGAGGACCCGGGAACCCACCCGGCGCACGACATCCGCGGGGCCGATGGCCAGCGCCACCACCGCGAGCGTGCGCGCGTGCCGCGTCCACGCCTCCTCGGTGACACCGCGCAGGACCTCGGGTCCCGGAACCGCGCAGAGCGGGCGGCGCAGGAGCTCCCACGCCTCCGCTCGCACGGCGTCGCTCAAGGAGGGCAGGGCAGCCAGGACGCCCTCGGCGTCATCCGCCTCGTAGCGAGCCACCAGGTCGGACGACGACGCCACGGCGGGGACCATCGGCACAGCATGTCTCGAACCTGCGACGGCTACTCCTCAGTTCACCGTCATCGGGGTCGTGAACTGCTCCAGCGGCGCCGGCACGGCGCCGAGCTCCTGCAGCAGCGTCAGCTCCCGGCGCAGCAACCGGGACTCCGCCGCGAGCCGCCGCCGGGTCGCCGACTCGGCGAGCAGCGCCTGCCGGTCCTCGGTGGTGAGCAGGGCCGACGACGCGACCACCCACGACAAGGCACCGGGGTCGTCGGACGCGGCGGCCAGGCGCACCGCCGCCTCCACGCCGTCGCCGTGGGTGCCCGCGCCGAGCATGGCGACCTCCGCGACGTACCGGGTGAACAGGTCGCCGACGCCCCGCGCGAGCAGGTCCAGCGAGCCTCGCGCCACCGACGAGGCGACCTCGTCGGGCAGGCCGAGGGTCGGGCCGTCCGCCACCGATTCGGCGTCGCCGGCCGCCTCCTCGGCGGCCTCCTCCTCGGCGAGCCACTCGACCTCGGCCTGCAGGTAGGGCGGGTCGTCGCCGACGACGACGTCGAGCAGCCGGAAGCGCTCCCCGCCGACGGTCACGATGCGGAACCCGCCGTCGGGCTGCGGCTGGACGCGCTGGAGCCGGGCGGTGCAGCCGATGTCGTAGAGCGCCGCGGCCGGCGCCACCCGCTCGACCTCCCAGCCCTGCCGGATGGCGACGACGCCGAAGAACCGGCGGTCGCCGTGCTCGGGCAGGCTCATCAGATCGCGCATCAACCGGCGGTAGCGGGGCTCGAAGATCTGCAGCGGCAGCACCACGCCGGGGAACAGTGGCCGCCCCAGCGGGAACAGCGGGATCAGCTCACCCATCCGGGCAAGCGTACGACCCGCGACCACCCCGGCCGGGCGCCCGCCCCGGGTGCGCCGGGATCGGCCCCGGAGCGCTGGCTACCCTGAGAACTCCCGGCACCACCCTGCCCAGACCTCGGAGGCACCCCGTGCTCGCACGCATCGACCTGCGCGGAGACGCCCTGCCCGGCGTCCGCGAGCTCGCCTCGCTGCTGCCGCGGGCCGCCACCGACATCGACTCGGTGCTGGCCACCGTCCGCCCGCTGTGCGAGGACGTGCGGGTCCGCGGCGCCCAGGCGGTGCGCGAGATCACCGCCCGCATCGACGGCGTGGACGCCGAGGACTTCGCCGTGCCGCAGGAGGCGCTGGACCGGGCGCTGGCCGAGTGCGACCCGACGCTGCGGGCGGCGCTGGAGGAGGCCACCGCCCGGGTCCGCACCGTGCACGCCGACCAGCGGCGCACCGACGTCACCACGCAGGTCGTCCCCGGCGGCACCGTCATGGAGCGCTGGCTGCCGGTCCGCCGCGTCGGGCTCTACGTGCCCGGTGGTTTGGCGCCACTGCTGTCCAGCGTGATCATGAACGTGGTGCCCGCGCAGATCGCCGGCGTCGAGTCCATCGCCGTGGCCTCGCCGCCGCAGCGCGACAACGGCGGCCTGCCCGACCCCGGCGTCCTGGCCGCGTGCGCGCTGCTCGGCGTCACGGAGGTGTACGCCGTCGGTGGGGCGCAGGCCGTCGCCGTCTTCGGCTACGGCGCGGGCTCCTGCGAGCCGGTCGACATGGTGACCGGGCCCGGCAACGTCTACGTCACCGCCGCCAAGCGGCTGCTGCGCGGGATGATCGGCATCGACTCCGAGGCCGGCCCGACCGAGGTCGCGATCCTCGCCGACGAGACGGCCGACCCCGCGCACGTCGCGGCCGACCTGATCAGCCAGGCCGAGCACGACCCGCTGGCCGGCGCGGTGCTGGTGACGACGAGCGAGGAGCTCGCCGACGCCGTCCTCGCGCTGGTGCCGGGCCAGGTGGCGGCGACCAAGCACTCCGACCGGATCAGCACCGCGCTCGACGGCTCCCAGTCCGGCGTCGTGCTGGTCGACGACCTCGAGGCGGGGCTGCGGGTGGTCGACGCCTACGCCGCCGAGCACCTGGAGATCCAGACGCGGAACCCGCGCGAGGTGGCGATGCGGGTCCGCAACGCCGGCGCGATCTTCGTCGGCGCGTGGTCGCCGGTGTCGCTGGGCGACTACGCGGCCGGCTCCAACCACGTGCTGCCCACCGGTGGCTGCGCACGGCACCAGAGCGGGCTGTCCGTGCAGTCGTTCCTGCGCGGCATCCACGTCGTCGAGTACGACGAGCGGGCCCTCGCCGAGGTCGCACCGCACATCGACGCCCTGGCCGGGGCCGAGGACCTGCCCGCGCACGCCGCTGCCGTGCGGATCCGGCAGCGCGGCTGATGGCCTCGCTCGACGAGCTCCCGCTGCGGCCGGAGCTGCGGGGCCGCACGCCCTACGGCGCCCCGCAGCTGCCCGCCACCCACCGGCTCAACACCAACGAGAACCCGCACCCGCTGCCGACCGAGCTGCTCGCCGACCTCGGCGCGGCGCTCGGGCACGCGGCGCTGGAGCTCAACCGGTACCCCGACCGGGACGCCGTGGAGCTGCGGGCGGACCTCGCCGCGTACCTGACCCGCACCAGCGGGGAGCCGATCGAGCCCGCGCAGGTGTGGGCGGCCAACGGCTCCAACGAGGTGCTGCAGCAGATCCTGCAGGCGTTCGGCGGTGCCGGGCGCACCGCGCTGGGGTTCACGCCCTCGTACTCGATGCACCCGATCATCTCGGCTGGCACCGGCAGCGGCTGGGTCGACGGGCACCGCGCCGCCGACTTCACCATCGACACCGCGGCCGCCGTGGCCCAGGTGCGCGAGGTGCGGCCCGACGTCGTCTTCGTGACCAGCCCGAACAACCCGACCGGCACCGCGGTCGACCTCGACACCGTCGCGGCGCTCTACGAGGCGACGTCCGGCGTGCTCGTCGTCGACGAGGCCTACGCCGAGTTCGCCCGCCCCGGTACGCCGTCGGCCTTGACCCTCCTGCCGGGCCGGCCCCGGCTGATCGTCAGCCGCACCATGAGCAAGGCGTTCGGGATGGCCGGCCTGCGGCTGGGCTACCTCGCCGCCGATCCCGCCGTCGTCGACGCCATCCAGCTGGTCCGGCTGCCCTACCACCTGAGCTCGCTCACCCAGGCGGCGGCGCGGGCGGCGCTCGCGCACACCGACGCGCTGCTCGCGACCGTGGCCGCGGTCATGGAGCAGCGGGACCGCATCGTCGCCGCGCTGCCGGGCATGGGCCTGAGCAGCGTGCCGAGCGACGCCAACTTCGTGCTCTTCGGGCACTTCGCCGACGCGCCCTCCGCCTGGCGGGCGCTGCTGGAGCGGGGCGTGCTCGTGCGCGACGTCGGGCTGCCCGGCTGGCTCCGGGTGACCGCGGGGACGCCTGCGGAGACCGATGCCTTCCTCACCGCGCTGGGTGAGATCGCGCCGGACCACCGCACGACTCTGGGAGACTGACGTCCATGACCCGCACCGCACGCGTCGAGCGACAGACCAGCGAGACGAAGCTGGTCGTCGAGCTCGACCTCGACGGCACCGGCACCAGCTCCATCAGCACCGGCGTGGGCTTCTACGACCACATGCTGACGGCGCTGTCCAAGCACAGCGGCATCGACCTGTCGGTCCGGGCCGACGGCGACCTGCACATCGACGCCCACCACACCGTGGAGGACGTCGCCATCGCCCTCGGGCAGGCGTTCGCCGAGGCGCTGGGCGACAAGCGGGGCATCACCCGCTACGGCGACGCCACCATCCCGATGGACGAGGTGCTGGCGCAGGCCGCCGTGGACCTCTCCGGCCGGCCGTACTTCGTGCACGCCGAGCCCGAGAACATGACGCCGATGATCGGGCCGGACTACCCGACGAGCCTGACCAAGCACGTGCTCGAGTCCTTCGCGTTCAACGCGCGGATCAGCCTGCACGTACGGGTGCTCTACGCGGGCCGGGACGCCCACCACATCGTGGAGGCGCAGTTCAAGGCGCTGGCCCGCGCGCTGCGGGTCGCCGTCGCCCTCGACCCGCGGGTCACCGACGTGCCCTCCACCAAGGGCGCGCTGTAACCGGTGGACTTCGGACTGGTCCTGCTCGTGCTGGGCGGGTTCCTGCTGGGCGGCGCGTGGAGCATCTGGCGCGCCGACTCCGACACGAAGGGGCGGACCGGCCCGCAGGTGGTCTTCGCCGTGGTCCTGCTGGTCGCCGCGCTGCTGGCCAGCGCCTCGGGCGTCCTCCGCATGGTGTGAGCGCGGCCGAGGACCAGCGCTTCCTCGCGATCTGACGGCCGACCCGACGGTGCGGGCGGTCCTGGATCGCGCATCCGCTCTCCGATCCCAGGTAGCCGCTCAGCCGGCGCGTGTCCTCACCGTCTCGTCGGGAATGCGGGGGAGAACCAGGATCTCGGTGTCGTCGGGCCGGTAGGTGCGCCATCGGCCGTCGGGTTGTCGTTCGATCCGGAACCCGTGGTGGACCTTGGTGTGGTGGCGCTCGCACAACAAGGCGAGGTTGTCCGGTTCGGTTTCCCCGCCGTGCGCCCAGTGGATGAGGTGGTGGACGTCGCACCAGTGACTGGGGGCGTCGCAGCCGGCGAAGACGCAGTGGTGGTCGCGGTGCTCGATCACGCGGCGCAGCGGGTGCGGGACGACGCGGTGGCTTCGGCCGAGGTCGAGGGGCTGGCCTTCGGGGCCGACGACGATGCGGGTGACGGTGCCGTCGCAGGCCAGCCAGCGGGCGCGGCGGCGGAGATCGTGGCTCCGAAGCCGAGGTCGGCGGTCGCCGGGCTCGTGTCGGAGCCGACGAGGTCCTCCAGCGGGATCGTCACGACGACGTGCGGCTTGATGGTCCGCAGCGTGGGGAGGGTGCCGGCGGACAGCTGGTTGTCGCACAGCTGCACGAACGCGTCCGCCTGCTGCTGGGCGCGGGTGCGGGTGTCTCCGGCGGGCCGCGAGGCCTGCACGATCGACTCGATCGCCGCCTGCGCCTTCTCGGTTCCCACGGCGTCGAGCTCGAAGTGGCCGGTGGACGAGCCGTCGGCGTGCTTGACCAGGGTGAAGGAGCGCTGCTCGGTGGGATCGGGCTCCGTGCCGTCGGGGTCCAGCCGGTCCAGGTAGTGGGCGACAGCCTTGCGGAGGACGGGGTGGAACTGGGTGCGTGCGACGTCGGTGAGGAGCTGGTCGATCTCGGCCAGGTCAACGCCCAGCTCGGCCGCCGCCTCCAGGTTCCCGGTCGCCGCCACCGGTGCGATCGCCGCGACCGCTTCGGCGCTCACCTCACCGGCGCCGGCCGCCGCGGCCAGCACCGGCAGGTGCTGCAGTGCTCGGCCGTTGGTGACGAGCGCGTTGGCCGCCGAGGCGGAGAACCGCGCATGCCCTCGCAGCCAGGCCTTCATCGAGGCCTGGCCGTCGACCTCCGCCGCCCCGGCCAGCTCGCACTGCCGCGTCGTCCTCGCCAGCTCGGCCGCCAGCCGGTTCGCCGCGACGATCAGCTGCGCCTCCCGCTCGAGGAGTGCCGGTCCGAACAGACCGTCCAGCCGCTCGGACGACAGCTCGTCGAGAGCCGCCTCCAGAGCCGCCGAACCAGTCGAACGCATGTACGAATACTAGCGGAGTGAACTGACATTCGCAGCACAAATCCTCAGGTCAGCAGCCTGCCCACACTTGTGGCGCACGCCTGACGGCTTCAACCCGGTCGATCGCGCATCGCTGCCGTCGTGCACGTCACGGCCCCGGGGGGAACAGGCCGCAGGCGTCGCGCGCTGGTCGGTAGCGTGGCAGGCGTGAAGAAGGTGGCAGTCCTCGACTACGGCTCGGGCAACCTGCGGTCCGCGGAGCGGGCCCTGCAGCGGGTCGGGGCCGACGTCACGGTGACCTCCGACGCGGACACCGCCCTGGCGGCCGACGGTCTCGTCGTGCCCGGCGTCGGTGCCTTCGCGGCCTGCATGACCGGGCTGGACGCCGTCCAGGGCCGCCGGATCATCGGCCGACGGCTCGCCGGCGGCCGGCCGGTGCTCGGCATCTGCGTCGGCATGCAGATCCTCTTCGAGCGCGGCGTGGAGCACGGCGTGGACGCCGAGGGCTGCGGCGAGTGGCCCGGCGTCGTCGAGGAGCTCAAGGCCCCGGTGCTGCCGCACATGGGCTGGAACACCGTCCAGGCCGCCCCGGGCAGCGCCCTGTTCGCCGGCCTCGAGGACGAGCGCTTCTACTTCGTGCACTCCTACGGCGTCCGCGAGTTCCCGCTCGCCGAGGACGGCGCCACCGGTCCGCTCGCACCGCCCAAGGTGACCTGGGCCGAGCACGGCGACCGGTTCGTCGCCGGCGTGGAGAACGCCGCCCTCTCGGCGACCCAGTTCCACCCGGAGAAGAGCGGCGACGCCGGCGCGCAGCTGCTCACGAACTGGCTGGGCACGCTCGACTGACACCGGGGGGGCGCGCCTGCCTCCCCGCCTCCACGGCTCCGCTCACCTAGGGTTCCCGCGTCCTGTCCCGGCGCAGCCCTGGAGGTCGGCGTGCCCGCTCCGCGTCCCGCCCGCACCGGGCGCCGGCCGGGCCGTCTGGCCGGCCTGCTCACCGTCGTCCTCCTGCTGGCGCTGGCCGCCTGGACCGTGCTCGGGCTGCAGCCGCCGGACCCGCGGTCGGCCGACGCCCCGGCCGGTGAGTTCAGCGCCGAGCGCGCGTTCGCGCACGTCGAGCGGATCGCCGCCGGCGTCCACGTCGCCGGCAGCCCGGAGAGCGCCGACGTCGTCGACGGGCTGGTCGGCACGCTGACGGAGCTCGGCCTGGACACCCGGGTGCAGACGGCCGTCGGTGCCCGGGCGGGCGGCGCGGGGGAGACCCGCATGGCGCGGGTGCAGAACGTGGTCGGCGTCCTGCCCGGCACCGACCCCACCGGCCGGCTCTACCTGATGGCGCACCACGACTCCGCCGAGGCCGGGCCGGGCGCGGCCGACGACGCCGCGGGTGTCGCCGCGCTGCTGGAGTCCGTCCGGGCGCTGACGGCGGGGCCGGCGCCGCGCAACGACGTCGTCGTCGTGCTCACCGACGCCGAGGAGGCCTGCCTGTGCGGCGCGGAGGCCTTCGCGGCCTCGCACCCGCTGGCCGGCGGCGGGGTGGTGCTGAACTTCGAGGCCCGCGGCACGAGCGGCCCGCCGATCATGTTTGAGACGTCGCGGGGCAACGCCGGTCTCGCCGATGCGTTCGCGGCGGCCGCGGAGCACCCCGTGGCGAGCAGCTTCGCCGTCGAGGTCTACCGCGCGCTGCCCAACGACACCGACTTCAGCGTGCTGCTCGACGACGGCGACTTCACCGGCATGAACACCGCCTTCATCGACGGTGCCGCCGGCTACCACTCGCCGCAGGACACCCCCGACCGGCTCAGCCGCGCCACGCTGCAGGCCCTCGGCGACAACGCGCTGGCCCTGACCCGCGCGCTGGGCGACCGCGACCTCGCCACCCTGGCCGAGCCCGGCGGCGAGGACGCCACCTACTTCCCGCTGCCCGGGCGGCTCGTCCAGTACCCGGGCGCCTGGGTGTGGCCGCTCGCCGGCGCGGCGCTGGTCGCCGTCGCGGGCCTGGTGCTCGCCCTCCGGGCACGCGGCACCAGCTCGCTGCGCCGCACCGCCTCGGGTGCGCTGCTCGCCCTCGTGCCGCTGGTCGTGGCGCCGCTGGCCGCGCAGGGGCTGTGGGCGCTGCTCGTCGCCGTGCGGCCGGGCTACGCCACGATGCTGGACCCGTGGCGGCCCGGCTGGTTCCGGCTGGCCGCGGTCGCCGTCGTCCTGGCCGTGGTGCTGCTCTGGTACGCGCTGCTGCGCCGCCGGATCGGCCCGGCGCCGCTGGCTGCGGGCGCGCTGGTCTGGCTCGCCGCGGGAGCCGCGGTGCTCGCCGCCGTGGCGCCCGGCGGCTCCTACCTCGTGGCGTGGCCGGCGCTGGTCGGTGCGCTCACCGGCCTCGTCGCCGCGCTGGCGCCCTCGGGGCCGGTGCGCGTCCTGGCGGCGCTGCTCACCGGTGCGGCCGCCGTCCTCGTGCTCGCGCCCACCGCCGCGCTGTTCTTCCCGGCGCTGGGGCTCTCCCAGGCGCTCGCGCCGTCGGTCGTCGTCGTCCTCGCGGCCCTGGCCCTGCTGCCCGCCGCGGAGCTGCTCTTCCCCGACCCCGACCAGCGGAGCCGGCTCGCCGCCACGGCGGTACCGGCCACCGCGCTCGTCGTCGCCGCCTTCTGCGCGCTGACGGGGCTCGCGGTGGACCGCTTCGACGCCGCCCACCCGGTGCCCAGCCGGCTGGCCTACGTGCTCGACACCGACCGCGGCGAGGCCCGGTGGGTGAGCACCGAGACGACGCCGGGGGAGTGGACCGCCCGCTTCGTCGACGGACCCGGCAGCCTGGGCGCGGACTTCCCCTACCTGGCCGGCCGCGAGGTGCAGACCGGGCCCGCCGAGGCCGCGGAGCTCAGCGCCCCGGAGGTCACGGTCGTCTCCGACGACGTCGTCGGAGGACGCCGGGAGATCACCGTGCGGATCACGCCGCGGCGCGACGACGTCCGGCTCGTCGACCTCGAGCTCACCGTCGACGCCGGAACCGTCGTGCGCGGGCGCATCGGCGGCCGGGCGGTGCCCGAGGACGCGGTGGGGGAGGACCGGCTGCGGGTCACCTTCCACGCGCCCCCGGCCGACGGGTTGCAGGCCGGCTTCACCGTCGAGGGCGACGGGCCGGTGCGGCTGCGCGCCACCGACGCCAGCGACGGCCTGGCCGGGCTCCCCGGCTTCGAGCCGCGACCCGAGGGCGTCGACGTCGCCGGCACCCACGGCGCGGACCTGCTGCTGGTCACCGCCGTCACCGACGTGGGCTGACCGCCCACCCGGATGAGAGAGTTCTCATCCGGCTCTCACCGCCCCGACACCGCGACGGTGCAGGCTGGGCGCCGTGCGCCCCCGTCTCGTGCTCGTCCTGCTGGCCGGGCTCGCCGTCGTCCTGCTCGCCGGCGGGACCGTGTGGGCACTGCTGCGCCCCTCCGCGGAGAGCGGGGTGTCGGTGCCACCGCCGATCGAGGTCCCGGTGCCCGCCACCGCCAGCGACCCGGCACCCCCGGAGCCGACGAGCGCACCCACGCCGCCGCCGTCGGCACCGGCCACCGACGTCGTCGCTCCACCACCGCTGGACGACGACGACGATGACGAGGACGACGACGAGGACGACGCCGACGATGACGACTGAACCGGGAACGGCAAGGCCCGGAGCGCGGAGACGTCTGCGGAGCCGGCTGGCGCCCCGAGCCGCCCGGACGCGGATCATCGGCTGGGTCCTGCTCCTGGTGCTGCTCGCACTGGCGTTGGTCACGCTGGTCACCTGGCGGCTGCTGGTCCGGGCCACCGACGAGCGCATGGACGTGGCGCTGGAGGCCGAGGTCGAGGAGTTCCGGCGGATCGTGGCGGGCACCGTCGATCCGGCCACCGGCCGGCCGTTCGAGTCGGTCTCCGACGTGCTGCAGACGATGATCACCTACAACCTCGCCAGGCCGAACGAGAAGTTCCTCGGCTACGTCGACGGCGAGTACCGCTTCCAGAGCCGGATCGAGGCACCGGTGCTGCTCAGCGAGGACGCCGACTTCGCCGAGCTGGTCGGGTCGGCCTCCGAGCCCACCGCCGGCCGGTACGCCAGCGGAGCCGGTGAGGTCCGCTACCTCGCCGTCCCGGTGGACCTCGAAGGAGACCCCGCTCGCGGGGTGGCCGTCGTCGCCTACTTCGCCGACCAGGAACGCCAGGCTGCCGACGACACCGCCCAGCTGATGCTCGGGGTCGGGGCGGTCACCGCGCTCCTGGCGGCCGGGGGTGCGTGGGTCGTCGCCGGTCGCGTTCTCGCGCCGGTCCGCGCGGTGGCGACCACCGCGCAGGGCATCACCGAGACCGACCTCTCCGGCCGCATCCCGGTCGAGGGCCGCCCCGCCGACGAGCTGACCGACCTCGCCCGGGCGGTCAACGCGATGCTCGACCGCGTGGAGAACGGTGTGGCCGCCCAGCGCCGGTTCCTCGACGACGCCGGCCACGAGCTGCGCACCCCCATCACGATCGTGCGCGGCCACCTCGAGGTGCTCGACCCCGCGGACCCCGGCGACGTCCGGCAGACCGTCGCCCTCGTCGACGACGAGCTCGAGCGGATGAACCGCATGGTCTCCGAGCTGCTCCTGCTCGCCCGCGCCGAGCAGCCGGAGTTCGTGCGGGTCCAACCGGCCGACGTCGCGGCGCTCACCCGGGAGGTCTTCGGCAACGTGCGCCGGCTCGGTGAGCGCGACTGGCAGCTGGGCGGCGTGGCCCGTGCCGACCTGCTGCTGGATCCGCAGCGGCTCGCGCAGGCCGTCGTCGCCCTCGCCGACAACGCCGTCCAGCACACCCGGCCGGGCGACCGGATCACCCTCGGCAGCCGGCTGTCCGGCGACCGGCTGCTGGTCTGGGTGGACGACGCCGGTCCGGGGATCGCGCCGGCCGACCAGGACCGGATCTTCGAGCGCTTCGCCCGGGGCAGCTCCGGCGCCCGGCGCAGCGACGGCGCCGGGCTCGGGCTGTCCATCGTGCAGGCCATCGCCGCGGGTCACGGCGGCTCCGTCGAGCTGCACAGCAGGCCGGGGGAGGGCGCGACGTTCACCCTCGTCCTGCCGGCCCGCCCGGCGCCGCCGCGGAACGCCTACCCCGAGGACCTGACCGCCGGCGTCGACGGCACCGTGGACGAGGCGCTCGCCACCCCGCCGCTGGACCCCCGTCCCGTACCGACCGAGGGAGGACCCCGGTGAGCCGGGTGCTGATCGCCGAGGACGAACCGCGCATCGCTGCGTTCGTCGAGAAGGGCCTGAGGGCCAACGGGTTCACGACCACCGTCGTGGACGACGGGCTGGCCGCGCTGGACCGGGCCCGCAGCGGCGCGTTCGACCTCGTGGTCCTCGACATCGGCCTGCCGGTCCTCGACGGGTTCGCCGTCCTGCGCGCCCTGCGCGCGGAGCGCGTTCCCGTGCCGGTGATCGTGCTGACCGCGCGCGACAGCGTCCAGGACACCGTGGCAGGTCTCGAGGGCGGCGCGGACGACTACATGGCCAAGCCGTTCCGGTTCGAGGAGCTGCTGGCGCGGGTGCGGCTGCGACTGTCCGGCGCGCGCGCGGGGGAGGTCACGGTGCTCACCGCCGGAGGGCTGTCCCTGGACCTGCGCACCCGGCGGGCCGGCGTCGACGGGCGGGTCGTCGACCTCTCCGCCCGCGAGTTCGCCCTCGCCGAGACCTTCCTGCGCCATCCGGGGCAGGTCCTGGCGCGCGAGCAGCTGCTCAGCCAGGTGTGGGGCTACGACTTCGACCCAGGCTCCAACGTCGTCGACGTCTACGTCCGCTACCTGCGCAAGAAGCTCGGGGCGTCCCGCATCGAGACCGTGCGCGGCATGGGCTACCGGCTGATCGCCGCCTGAACGCCGCGACGGCCCCGGCCCCGCGAGGGGACCGGGGCCGTCGCGGCCGGGAGCTCAGTCGTCGCCGGGGCTGTCGGCCGTGTCCGGGGTGACGTCGTCCGGGGTGGCGTCGTCAGGGGTGGCGTCGTCAGGGGTCGCGTCGTCAGGGGTGGCCGTGTCCGGCGAGGCGTCGGGGCTGTCGACGGCGCTCTCGGCCGGGCTGTCGGCGCTCTCCGGGGAGGCGTCGGCGGCGACGTCGGGCGAGCTGCCCGGCGCGTCCTGAGCAGCGACGGAGACGGCGGCCGGCGCGGAGGTCGACGCGCCGTCGTCGGCGGTGGCCACGCCGACGCCGACTGCGCCCAGCCCGGCGAGCGCGGTGCCGAAGGTGACGACCTTCCAGGTGGCGGGGGTGCGGGTCATGGGAGTTCCTCCTCGAACGGTGGTGGTGCGCTGTCGAGATCCACTCTCCCCACGCCCGGTGAGGCCTCCGGGAGACGGCGATGAGCTCCCTCTCATGCGGATGAGTCCGGCCTCATCGCAGCCGTGGCCCACTCCTCGGCGAGGGCCACGCGCGCCTCCGTCGCCGTGACCCAGTCCGCCTGCTGCACCCGGAACGGCCCCGTGGCCAGCCCGACCAGCACGCCCGCCACCCGCGCCTCCAGCTCGCCGGCCGCCCAGCGCCCGGCGAGCAGCTCCTGCACCCGGGCGCGGTACCGGGCGACCGGGCCCGGGTCGTCGACCAGCCGCTCGAGCAGGGCCAGGTGCCCCACGAGGGTCGCCCAGTCGTCGATCCGCGCCCCGGGGCCGGCGGTGTCGACGTCCAGCAGCCCGACCACGGCGCCCGCGTCCACGAGCAGCTGCGCCTCGTAGAAGTCGCCGTGCACCGCGACGACGGGGTGCCTCCCCGCGGCCGCGCCGACCACCTCGACGAGCCGGTCCAGCCGGGGGGCCAGCGACGGGCAGACCGCGGCGGTCACCGACGCGTGGGTGCGCACCGAGGGCAGGGGGTCACCCGGGTGGCGCCGCGGTTCGGCGGCGCCCACCTGCGGCAGCGAGTCGAGCAGCGCCTCGAGGGCAACCGGGTCCGGCAGCTGCGCGGGGTCCCCGGCCAGGGCTGCCCGCATCGGGGTGCCGGGCAGGCCGGGCAGCACGACGACGCCGTCGTCGGTGGAGGCCAGCGCCGGGGGCACGGGGACGACCGACGCCAGCGCCTCGTGCCGGGTCACGAGCCGGGCCACCGCCGACGGCCGCACCACCTTGAGGAACCACCGGCCGGCGGGGGACCGCACCTCGACCACGGCGCGTCGCCCGGGCCGGTAGGCCCGCAGCCGCAGACGGGCGCTCGCGGCGTCGAGGCCGAGTGCTCCCAGCCGCTGGGCAGTGGCCGCCGCGGAGGTCGCCCAGGCCAGTGCGGGCAGTCCGGGGTCCAGCGGCCAGCGCCACAACCCGACGGTGACCGGGCCACCTGCTGCCTCGCCCTCGACGACGGTGGCCCCCGGCGGGATCGCGCTGCCCGTCGTCGCCGCGAGGTGCTCCCGCGTGGTGCGTCCGTCGGCCCAGTCGACCACGGCGGCGTGCCGCACGGTGGCCGCACCGCTCGGGCGCAGGTGCGCCGAGGTCGCGGTGAGGCTCCGCAGCCGTCCACCGAGCGGGTCGAGGACGGCGGTCCACAGCTCCACGGCGGGCTCCCCGAGGAGCACCTGCAACGACGGCGGCCACGACGGCGGAGCGAGAGCGGAGTCCACCCATCCACCCTCGCTGGCCGCGGTGAACGCCCGATGAGACGCCGATGAGCGCGCTCTCACCACGAGCCGCGGTGCACGACCTCCTCGACACCGCGCCGGCCGCGCCTGAGCGAGGGGGACCGGCGGTCGTCGGCGCCCGGGTAGCCGACCGAGACGCAGCCGACCGGGCGGTACTCCGCGGGCACGCCGAACGCCTGCCGGAAGGGCTCGACCCGCTCCGCGGGCACCCCGAAGAAGCAGGCGCCCAGCCCCTCGTCGACCGCGGTGAGCAGCATCAGCAGCGACGCCATGCCGGCGTCGACGTCCCAGTAGGGCACCGGCCAGCGGGCCTCGTCGCGGTCGGTCCAGCCCTTGTCCGGCTGGGCGTAGCGGTCGAGGTAGGCCTGCTTGTTCGACAGCGGCACGACCAGCAGCGGCGCCCGGCGCATGCGGGTCAGCCAGCCGTCGGGTGCGCCGCTACCGGTCGTGGCGGCCCAGAACCGGTCGCGCTCCTCGGGGCTCTCCAGGACGAGGAACGCCCAGCCCTGGCTGAACCCGGCCGAAGGGGCCCGGATCGCGTGCTCGAGCAGCCGCTCGCGCACCTCGGCCGGGACCGGGCGGTCGGGGTCGTAGTCGCGCACCATGCGGCGACGGCGGACGACGTCGGCGAACTCCACGCGGTCAGCCTGTCACCCGCGCCGTCGGGTCAGCCGGCCCGCCCGAGCCGGGCCAGCGCGCGGACCTCCCGGCCGGCGCCCTCGGGCACGTCGGGGGCCGGCCGGCAGATGCCGTCCATGTAGAGCGCCTCGCCGAAGCTGTCCGCGCCGGCCTCGATGCGGTCGAGCTCGTCGGCGGTCAGCCCCGCGTCGGCTCCCACCGCGCGGGCGACGTCCCACCGGTGCACGACCATGTCCCACACGTAGAACTGCTCGAAGGCCGCGCCCACCGTCGTCGGCCCGAAGAAGCCGTCGAACTGCCGGGCCGGCGCGGCGTCGTCGGCCAGCGCCGCGGCCACCCGGCGGGCGTGCTCCCGCCAGGCGGCGGCGGGGTCCGCGGCGACGTCGGGGGCCTCGCCCAGGTCCACCCCGTGGGTGGTGAGGAAGTCCCGCTGGGTGCTGATCAGGTGGCCGACGACGTCCGCCGCGGACCAGACCTCGCAGGGGGAGGGCCGGGACCAGCCGGCCCGGGGGACGGCGTCCAGGATCTCGGTGAGCGGGCGGTCGGCTGCGGCGAACTGCGTGGCTGTCCGGGTCATGCGGGAGAAGCTAGGGACGTGCGGCAGGCTCGGTCTTGATGAAACCCGACAGCCCCCAGCGGATGGACCCCGTCGAGCGGGCCCACCTCAAGGATCCCGGCGACGCCTCGCACGTCATGTACCGGTATCCGGCCGCGCCGGAGTTCGACGGCCTGCTGCAGCGCTTCTGGATCCCGGTGTGGTCGGTGCCGCCGGGTCAGGAGGCGCCGCAGCGGGTCCTGCAGTACCCGGTCTCGCTCGTCGTCGTCGCGCCGGACTACGCCCGGTTCTACGGCGTCGTGCCCGGGCTGTCGACGACGACGCTGAGCGGGGACGGCTGGGCGGTCGGGGTGATGTGCGCGCCGGCGGCCGGGGCGCTGGTCGCCGGCGGCCCGATGAGCGCCTTCACCGACCGGTTCGTGGACGTGGCCGACGTCCTCGGGGAGGCGGGGGACCGGCTGACCGCGCGGGTGCGCGCCGCGATGGCGCCCGATCCGCACGCAGCGGAGGCGCACGCGTCCGCCATGACGGCGATGGAGGACGCGCTGCGGCCGTTCCTGCCGGTCGACGACGACGGGCGGCTGGTCAACGAGGTCGTCGCGTTCGTGGAGGGCGACCGCGAGGTGACCCGCGTGGCCCAGGTGTGCGAGCGCTTCGGCCTGTCCGAGCGGGCGCTGCAGCGGCTGGTGCACCGCCGGCTCGGGCTGACGCCGAAGTGGCTGATCCAGCGGCGCCGGCTGCAGGAGGCGGCCGAGCGGCTGCGGACCGGGCCGGAGGGGCTCGGCGAGGTCGCGGCGGTGCTGGGCTACGCCGACCAGGCGCACTTCACCCGCGACTTCGCGCGGGTCACGGCCATGACGCCGGGGGAGTTCGCCGGCCGTCAGCGCCGGAAGACGTAGGGCCTCAGCGGCGGCTCGGCCGGCTGGTCGGGCGCGTTGCCCTCCGGGTTGCCGGCGTAGGCGACCATCGCCGCGAAGTCCTGCAGCCCCGTCGCCGGGTCCACGCCCGGCTGGAACGGCTGCGCGCACACGAGCGGGTCGATGCGCGACCGGTCCGCCGGACCCTCGTGGTCCAGCGCGTCGACCACGAGCGCGTAGCCCACGGCGTCCGAGCTGCCGATCTGGAAGTGGTCGGCCACGTGCCCGGGGCAGACCTCCTGCAGCGCGATGTTCGCGATCCGGCCGTTCCCGGTGCGCAGCGGCGAGCTGGCCGCCGGGCCCGCGTTGGGCACGACCACCTCGTCGGTGCTCGTGTAGGCGACCGTGTAGTCGATGCCGGCGAACGTCTCGGCGCCGCTGTTGAGCGCCCGCATGAACTGCGACCGCGAGGCCTGCTGGTGGAACGAGGGGTTGCAGGGCCGCTGGCAGGCGAGGTCGGCGGCCACGGTGCCGTGGTTGGAGGGGCTCAGGCCGATGAGGTCGTCGACGAGCTCGCGGGTGTCGGGCCAGAAGCGCAGCGCCCAGCGCGGCACCATCCCGCCCTGGCTGAACCCGACGACGTCGACGTCGCGGTGCGCGGCCCTGCTCATCGTGCGCAGCGCGTGGACGACGTACTCGCCGGCCACCTGGACGTCGCCGGTGGCGTCCTGCGGGAGCGTGACGGTGCACCAGCGGCGGCCGTCCTGGTCGAAGGCCCGCAGGTAGTTCCAGTCGAAGTTCACCTCGGGCGTGAGCGTCGTGCCCGGGACGAGAAGCACCGGGTCCGCGGCCGGCTCCCTCAGCGAGCCGTTGCAGCGCAGCGCCGCGTCGAGCTGCGCCGTCGGCACGCTCAGCCGGGGACCGCGCTGGTCCAGCGGCGCGAACTCGCCGGTGCCCGGCGCGGAGTGCGGGGTGGCGGAGGCGGAGCCCACGCCGGCGGCGAGGAGCGCTGCGACCAGCAGGACGAGCAGGCGGAACCGGGGCAGGCGCACGAGCGTCCCTCCTCACCGGGCGCGCACCGGCGCGCACCCGACCGGGACAACGAGACGGCGGCGGTCAGGTTGCGCCGGTCAGCGGGGAGCGAGCCCGGTGACGGCCCGGACCAGCTCCGGCCCGTCCAGGAGCACGAGGTCGTTGTGCCCGGCGTCCGGCACCTCGACGAGGGCGTGCAGCCGCCCGGCGGCCGCGGCGACCCGGCGGCTCTGCTCCGGCGGCACGATGGTGTCGGCGGTGCCGAGCAGCACCGTCGTCGGCACCTGCACGCGGGCGACCTGCTCGGCGACGGGGAAGCGGTCGCGCAGCAGCAGCCCCACCGGCAGGAACGGGTAGTGCTCCGCACCCACGGCCGCGAGGTCGACGAACGGCGAGCGCAGCACCAGCCCCGCGGGCGGGTGCTCGAGGGCCAGCTCGGTGACGACGGCGCAGCCGAGGCTCTCGCCGAGGTAGACCAGCCGCTCCTGCGGCACGGCGGCCTCGGTGACCAGCCAGTCCCGCGCCGCTCGCACGTCGAGCGCCAGCCCGTCGGCGTCGGGACTCCCGGGGTTGCCTCCGTAGCCGCGGTAGTCGAAGAGCAGGACGGCGAGCCCCTCCGCGGCCAGCGCGCGGGCCAGCGGCACGCGGTGCTCGCGGTTGCCGCCGTTGCCCGCCGCGAACAGGACGGCCGGCGCGTCGGCGTCGGGACCGGGGAAGAACCAGGCGCCCAGCCGCAGCCCGTCGGAGGTGGTCAGCTCGACGTCGCGGCCGCCGGGGAGGACGTCGGCGGCCGAGGGGACCGGCCCGCCTGCGGGGAGGTAGATCAACCGGCGCTGGAGCGCCCACAGCAGGCCCACCAGCACAGCACACACGAGGGCGAGCGCGAGCGCCGTCCGGAGCAGCCGCCGCAGCACCCCGACATCGTGCTCCCTACGCTGGTCGTCGTGCCGAAGCTGCAGCTGCTCCCCGCCGTCGACGTCGCCGACGGCCAGGCCGTCCGTCTCGTGCAGGGGGAGGCCGGGAGCGAGACCTCCTACGGCGACCCCCTCGAGGCCGCTCTGCAGTGGCAGCGCGACGGCGCCGAGTGGGTGCACCTGGTCGACCTCGACGCAGCGTTCGGCCGAGGCAGCAACCGCGAGCTGCTGGCCCGGGTCGTGGGTGAGCTGGACGTCGACGTCGAGCTCTCCGGCGGCATCCGGGACGACGCCTCGCTGGAGGCGGCCCTCGCCACCGGCTGCCGCCGGGTGAACCTGGGCACCGCCGCGCTGGAGTCGCCCGACTGGTGCGCCCGCGCCATCGCCGAGCACGGCGACCGGATCGCCGTCGGCCTCGACGTGCGCGGCACCCGGCTGGCCGCCCGGGGCTGGACCCAGGAGGGCGGCGAGCTCTACGAGACCCTCGCCCGCCTGGACGCCGAGGGCTGCGCCCGCTACGTCGTCACCGACATCACCAAGGACGGCACCCTCAAGGGCCCGAACCTGGAGCTGCTGCGGGAGGTCTGCGCCGCCACGCCGCGCCCGGTGATCGCCTCGGGCGGGGTCAGCTCGCTCGAGGACATCCGCGCCCTGGCCGGGCTGACCGCGATCGGCGTCGAGGGCTCGATCGTCGGCAAGGCCCTGTACGCCGGTGCCTTCACCCTGCCGGAGGCGCTGCGGGTGACCGAGGAGCTCGCGTGAGCGTGATCCGCCTGGGCTCCGGCAGCCCGTGGGAGGCGGTCGTCGGGTACAGCCGGGTGGTCGTCCGCGGCGACACCGCGTGGGTGAGCGGCACGACGTCGCTGGTCGACGGCGAGGTCGCCCACCCCGGGGACCCGGCCGCGCAGACCCGCCAGGCGCTGGCGAACGTCGAGCACGCCCTCGAGCGCGCCGGGTTCACGCTGAACGACGTCGTGCGCACGCGGATCTACGTCACCGACATCGCGCGCTGGGAGGACGTGGGCCGGGCGCACGGCGAGGTGTTCGGCGACATCCGCCCCGCGACCACGATGGTGCAGGTGGCCGCGCTGATCGACTCCGCGATGCTGGTGGAGATCGAGGCCGACGCGGTGCGGGCGGCCGGGGCATGAGCCTCGCCGTGCGCGTCATCCCGTGCCTCGACGTCGACAACGGGCGCGTGGTGAAGGGCGTCAACTTCGTCGACCTGCGCGACGCCGGCGACCCGGTCGAGATGGCCCGGGTCTACGACGCCGAGGGCGCCGACGAGCTCACCTTCCTCGACATCACCGCCAGCTCCGGCGACCGCGAGACCACCTACGACGTCGTCCGCCGGACCGCGGAGAGCGTGTTCATCCCGCTCACCGTGGGCGGGGGCGTGCGCAGCGCCGACGACGTGGACAAGCTGCTGCGCGCCGGCGCCGACAAGGTCGCGGTGAACACCGCCGCCGTCGCCCGGCCGGAGCTCATCGCCGAGATCGCGCACCGCTTCGGCAACCAGGTGCTCGTGCTCTCGCTGGACGCCCGGCGCACCCGCGACGGCGCCGTCACCGACTCGGGCTTCGAGATCACCACCCACGGCGGACGGCGGGGCACCGGGCGCGACGCCGTCGAGTGGTGCGTGCAGGCCGCGGAGCTCGGGGTCGGCGAGATCCTGCTCAACTCCATGGACGCCGACGGCACCCGCACCGGCTTCGACACCGACCTGGTCCGGCTCGTGCGCCGGGAGGTCGCCGTGCCGCTGATCGCCAGCGGGGGAGCGGGCGCGGTCGAGCACTTCCCGCCCGCCGTGGAGGCCGGCGCCGACGCGGTGCTGGCCGCGAGCGTCTTCCACTTCGGCCAGCTGCGGGTCGGCGACGTCAAGGCCGGCCTCGCGGCGGCCGGCGTCCCGGTCCGCCGGGAGGCCGACACCCCGCTCAGCTGACGGGGCGCCTCAGGGTCGGCCAGATCCGGACGAGCGCGACGCTGGTCAGGATGACGAACAGCGACATGGCCGCCTGGACCCAGGTCCACCAGCCGGTCGGGCCGTGGCCGGCGAGCGGGCACACCATCGTCATCACCGCCATCATGACGCCGGCCGCGATGCCGTGGTGCGGTGCGCGCGGGCTGCCGCGCCACAGGGTCGCCACCGCCCCGACGATCGTCGCGAGCGTGGCCAGGTCGATGGGCAGCTGCCACAGCGGGTAGTGCACGTCGCCCACCGGCATCGGCTCCACCATCGGGCAGGTCAGCCAGGCGACGGCGAAGACCACGGCGAGCACCTTGCCGGCGGTCCCCGACGGGCGCCGCCGCGGCGGGGCGGTCCACTGCGGTGCGACGGACGACCGGGTCGCCGCGGGGACCCGCTGGGCGGCGGGAGCGGTGGAGCCGGCGGGGGACCGGTGGTCGGCGACGTACATGGGCGCACGGTAGCGCCGCGGGCCCGGCCCGACGAGCACTTTCCGGGTGCCGCCCCGCGGCGCGGTCAGCTGACGGCGACCCGGGCGACGTCGCGGCGGCCGGAGACCCACAGCATCAGCTCCAGCGGCTCGCCGGTCACCGTGCGCCCGCCGTCCCCCAGCCGCTTCTCGACCCCGGGGGCGTCGCTGCGGCGCAGCACGAGCCCGCGGCGGCCGGCGGCGCGGCGGGCGTGCAGACCCAGCCCCGACCACAGCTGGTCCTGCTCCTCCCGCGGGAGCAGCCGCGGCTCCCATCCCGGCTGGGCACGCCGGACGTCCTCGTGGTGGATGGCGAACTCGGCCACGTTGAAGACCTTCGCCGCGGCTGGCAGGGCCATCGGCGACCACGCCGGCGGCCCGGTGCGCACCTGCTGGACCACCTCGGCGTAGGAGGTCCGGGTGCGCAGCCGTTCCTCCAGCCGGTGCGACCACCAGGCCAGGCGCTCGCCGCCGGGGAGCATCTCCAGCCCGTAGCCGGGCAGTGCGTCCGGCCGCCGGTCGCGGACGACGAGGTGGGCGGCGAGGTGGGCGGTGGTCCACCCCTCGCAGCAGGTGCGGGCGTCGGGGCCGACCTCGTCCAGCAGGTCGGCGAGGGCGGCTCGTTCGCGGACGGCCAGCGGCGGCGTGGACGACGTCACGCCGGCGAAGCTACCCGCGGGCGCGTCCGCCCGCCGGACCACCCCAGCGGTGCGGGGGGCACCTCAGTCGGTGGTGCTCCGCCGGCGGCGACCGGCCACGAGTGCCACCGCCCCGGCGCCGATCGCCAGGCCCGCCAGCGCGAGGAGGGGTCCGGGCTCGCTACCGGTGGAGGCCAGGTCGCCGGCCCTGGTGCCGCGGGTGCCGGCGTTCGTGACGGGTTCCCTGGTCCGGTCGTACCTGAGGGCGAGGCCGTCGCCGCTCCCGTCCGGGTGCGGTGTGCTCTGCCCGCCGTCTCCGGTGCCCGGCGACGTCGGTCCGCCCGGCGTGGCTCCGTCGCCCGGGGTCCCGCCGCCCACCGTCCCCGGGGCGGTCCCGCCCGCCGGGTCGATCGTGTAGGTGTGCCGGCCGGCCGCGACCGGGAGGACCAGACCCGCGCCGTCGGCCTGCGCGGACACCGGGACGCCGTCGCGCAGGACGCGGGTCCCGGCGGGGAAGCGTCCGGCGAGCAGCACCGTGCCGTCGCGGTCGGCGTCCGTCGTCACCGTGAGCTGTCGTCCCGGGTCGAGCCGTGCCCGGGCGAGGTCGAGGGTGGCGTCCGCGACGTTGGCCAGCCGCAGGTCCAGCCGGTTGGCGACCGGGATGGCCGGCTCCGGCCCCCAGGAGCGGTTGACCTCCGTGTAGGGCAGCGCGCCGCCGACGACACCGGCGCCGGTACCGGGGGAGCTGGGCGCGTCCCCGCGGCCGAAGCCGTGGCTGAAGGCGTCGACCAGCGCCTTGGCCGGCTGCGTGCCCGAGGACCCGGCACCGGGCGCGGTGGATCCGGGCCGCACCCCGGACACCCAGTAGGCGTGGTCGTGCACCAGCCCGAGCGCGGCGTCGTCGGCGGCCGGCACGTAGCCGAGGGAGACGTGGTGGGGGTTCCGGTCGACGCGGGACTCGCCCAGGAACTCCGTCGCCATCGGGACGTCGTAGCTGCGCAGGGCGATGGTGAAGTGCTCGGCACCAGGGACGACGGCGAACCGGTAGCGGTAGCCCAGCTGCTCGAAGCCGCGCACGCCGACCTCGGGGGCGCCGAGGTTCTGCGCCCGCGGGCCGACGATCGGCACCAGCTGGTCGGCGCCGGCGGCGACGTTCAGGTAGGGCACGTTGCGGGCGTTCTCCAGCCACAGGTTGGACAGCGTCTCGATGCCACCGGTGGGCGGCGCCGGGGGCACCCAGATGCCGTCCCCGGGCGGGCCGACGGTGGAGAAGGCCCGGCCGAAGAGGTCGGGGTACAGCGTCCCGAGGCGGTAGGTGGCGTAGCCGCCCATCGAGTAGCCGCTGATCGCCGTCCGGTCCGGGTCGAGCGTGAAGTGCCGGGCGACGTCGTTCCACATCTCGAAGACGTCGTACTCGGCCTCGTGCTGGTACCAGCCGTCCGGACCGCGGGAGAGCGAGGTGGCCACGATGTTCCCGCGGGCCTCGCCGATCTGCTGGATGCCCGTCGAGCCGTTGTACTGCCAGTGCTGCTGTCCCAGGGAGTGCAGGGCGAGGGTGAACCCGGTGCGGGTGCCGGGCCGGTAGCTGCTGGGCACGTAGAGGCTGTAGGGCTGCAGCTGCCCGCGGTACTGCGGGAAGGTCGCCTCCAGGTCGCGGCCCTCGCCGAGGTCCAGCCGGCTCGGGAAGATCCGGATCGTCGTGCCGGTCGCCGGCACGGTGGTGCGGTCCCGCTTATCGGCGAGCGCGGCGAAGTCGATGTCGCGCGCGTACCGGGTGGGCTCGTCGCGGGTCAGCACCGGGGCCTGCGCCGTGTCCGGTGGGGTGTTCGCCCCGGTGACCGGCTCGTCGAAGCGGAAGCCCAGGTTGAAGATCCCGTTCGGCGCGGGGTCCGTCGGACCGGCGCCGCCGGGGGAGTCGGCGTCGGCCACCGCCTGGGGGCGCAGCCAGCCGCCGGTGGCGCGGTCGTGGAGACCGGTGGCCAGCGTCGCCCGCCAGGTGCCCTGCGGGTCGCTGGTGGTGCGGGGCACGGTGACCGTCAGCTGGTTGGCCTCGAGGTCCGTGCGCACCTCCACCGGCGTCGTCGCCCCGGCACCGCCGTCGGCGGCGAAGGAGGCGTGCTCTGCGCCCGTACCCCACACCGTGATCACCTCGTCGGTGCCGGGGAACGGCGCTCCCGGGTCCCCGGGCAGGGTCGCGGTGCCGGTGGCGGTGTCGCGGTCGGTGTCGAACGCGAGGGCGATGATCGTCGAGTCGGGCTGGAGCAGCGTGTTGAGGGTGAACCGGTAGGACACCCGGTCGCGCTCCGGCGCGATGCGGAACTCGACCAGGTCGGCGGCGTTGCCGCCGTACCGCGCTGCGTCGGTCGGGTAGGTGACGTCACCGGCCCGCTCGGACAGCGACGAGCCGCCCTGGCCGTTCGTGTCGGCGCCGTAGTCGTCGAAGAGGTGGTCCTGGTAGAGGTACTCGCCCTGGACGTAGGCCTCCTGCCCGGAGACCAGCAGCGGCTGGGCGCGGAACCGCGCGTCCCGGTTCTCCAGCTGCGGTGCGGCCGGCGCCGGTGCGTACAGGACGTCGGGGCCCGGCCGCGCACCGCTGGGGACGGCGGGCAGCGAGCCGGCCGCGGGGTCGCGCCCGTCCCCGGTGGCGGACGCCCCGGTCGGGGCGACCACGCCCAGGGCGAGGAACGCGGCGCAGCCGACAGCCAGGGACGCTCTGCTCATGACGACCCCAACGAGCGTTCCGGCGAGAAGTTGCGATCTGCATCACGCCGACACGCGGCCGGGGGGAAGAACCGGGGGTGGGCCGCTGTTGGGCGCAGTTAGCAGGCCTAACGAACCTGGCATGCTGGTCGCACCACCGAGCCCGAGGAGTCCCGTGCCAGGCCGCAGAGACGCCGTCGTGCGGCGCGGGCTCCGCCACATCGGCCGGGCCGTCCGCGAGCAGCCGGGGATGTTCACCCTGGCGCTCCTGGCCAGCAGCCTCTACGGCGCGATGACCGTCGCCAGCGCGTACGTGATCGGCGAGGTCACCGACCGGGTGCTCCTGCCCTCCTTCGACGACGGCGTCACGACCGCGTCGGCGCTGACCCTGGCGGCGCTGGCCATCCTCGGCGTCGCCCTGCTGAAGATCGTCGGCATCCTCGGCCGGCGGTTGTTCGCCGGCGTCATGAGCTACCGGCTGCAGGCCGACTACCGCCGACGGGTCACCGGCCAGTACCTGCGGCTGCCGCTGTCCTGGCACCAGCGCCACCCCACCGGGCAGCTGCTGTCCAACGCGAACTCCGACGTCGAGGCCGCCTGGTTCTTCGTCGCGCCGCTGCCCTTCGCCTGCGGCGCGCTGGTGATGATCGCGATCACCACGGTCGCGCTGGTGCTCACCGACCCGTTGCTGGCGGTGGTCGGCCTGGTCGTCTTCCCGCTGGTCTTCGCCGTCAACGTCGTCTACTCGCAGGTCATGAGCCCGCGCATGCAGCGGGCGCAGCAGCTGCGCGCCGAGGTCAGCGAGATCGCCCACGAGAGCTTCGACGCCGGTCTGGTGGTGAAGACCCTGGGCCGCGAGGACAGCGAGACCGAGCGCTTCGCCGTGCGCACCGAGCAGCTGCGCGACGGGCTGGTCGCGGTCGGCCGGGTGCGCGGGCTGTTCGACCCGATGATGGAGGCGCTGCCCAACCTGGGCACGCTCGCCGTGCTGCTCATCGGTGCCGGCCGGGTGGCCGACGGCTCCACCGGCGCCGGCGAGCTGGTCTCGGTGGCCTACCTGTTCACCCTGCTGGCGCTGCCGATCCGCGCCATCGGCTGGGTGCTGGCCGACCTGCCGCGCGCGCTGGCCGGCTTCGACCGGGTCACCCCCGTGCTCGAGGCGACCGGGGAGACCCCGCACGGCCCCGACGCCGCGGCCACGCCCGACGGCGCCGCCGCGGTCGCGCTGCGCGACGTCGGGTTCGCCTTCGACGGCGCCGCGCGGCCGACCCTGCACGAGGTGACCTTCGAGGTGCCGGCCGGCCGGACCGTCGCCGTCGTCGGGCCCACCGGCTCGGGCAAGTCCACGCTCGCCGGCCTCCTCGTGCGCCTCGTCGACCCCTCCGACGGCACGGTGCTGCTCGACGGCATCGACCTGCGCCGGCTGCGCGAGGGCCAGGTCAGCGACCAGGCCGCGTTCGTGGCCCAGAGCGCGTTCCTCTTCGACGACACCGTGCGCGACAACGTCACCCTCGGCGGCCCGTTCTCCGACGACGACGTGTGGGCCGCGCTCCGGGTGGCCGCCGCCGACGGCTTCGTCTCCGCGCTGCCCGACGGGCTCGACACGCGCGTGGGGGAGCGGGGCGCCTCGCTGTCGGGCGGCCAGCGCCAGCGGCTGGCGCTCGCCCGCGCCGTCGTCCGGCGGCCCCGGCTGCTCGTCCTGGACGACGCCACCAGCGCCGTCGACCCGGCCGTCGAGGCGCGGATCCTCGACGCGCTGCGCGGCAGCGAGACGCCGGCGACGGTCGTGGTCGTGGCCTACCGCCAGGCCACGATCGCGCTCGCCGACGAGGTGGTGTGGTTCGAGGACGGCCGCGCCGTCGACCGCGGCACCCACGACGAGCTCCTGGCGCGCGTGCCCGGCTACGCCGCCCTGGTGCGGGCCTACCAGCAGGCCGCGGTGCCGGCGTGAGCGGCGGCGTGAGCGCCACCGCTGGGCGCACCGAGGGCAGCATGGCGACGCTGCGCCGGGGGCTGCGGATGATGCCCGAGTTCCGGCGCGGGCTGCCCGTGACCTTCGCCCTCGCGCTGCTGGCCACCACCGGCCGCGTCGTCGTCCCGATCGCCGTCCAGCAGGTCATCGACCGCGGGCTGAACGGTCCCGACGGCGCCGACCTCGACCTGGTCCGCACCCTGGTGCTGCTCTGCGCCCTCGTCGTCCTGGTCACCGCCGTCGCGGTGTACCGGATGAACGTGCGGCTGTTCCGGACGACGGAGACCGCGCTGGCCAACCTCCGGGTGCGGGCCTTCCGGCACGTGCACGACCTGTCGGTGCTGCACCAGCAGGGGGAGCGGCGCGGCTCGCTGGTCTCCCGGGTCACCAGCGACGTCGACCAGCTCTCGGTGTTCATGCAGTGGGGCGGTGTCCTGGGGCTGGTCAGCCTCGGGCAGCTGCTCGTCGCCACCGTCGTCATGGCCGTCTACTCCTGGCAGCTGACCCTGCTGGTGCTGCTCTGCTTCGTGCCGCTGGTCATCGCCATCCGGGCCTTCGCGCGCCGGCTGGTCGTCGTCTACGGCGTGGTCCGCACCCGGGTGGGCGACGTGCTGGCCGCCGTCGCCGAATCCGTCGTCGGCGCCCCCACGGTGCGTGCCTACGGCGTCCGGGCCCGCACCGCGGCCCGCCTCGACGCGGCGATCGCGAAGCACTACCGGTCGCAGGTCGACGCGCAGAAGGTCACCGCCGCGGTGTTCGTCAGCGGTGAGTTCGTCGCCGCGCTGGCCAACGCCGCGGTCGTGGTCGTCGGCGTCCTGCTGGGCCTGGCCGGCGACATCACCGCCGGCACCCTCGTGGCCTTCCTCTTCCTCGTCACGCTGTTCGTGGCGCCGGTCCAGACCGCGAGCGAGGTGCTCAACGAGGCGCAGAACGCGGTCGCCGGTTTCCGCCGGGTCCTCGACGTGCTCGACACCGAGCCCGACGTCCGCGATCCCGCCGTCGCCGATCCCGACCGGTCGCGGCAGCTGCCCGACGGCCCGCTGGGTGTGCGCTTCGAGCACGTCACCTTCCGGTACTCGCCGACCGCCCGGGCGGCGCTGGACGCCGTCGACCTCACCCTCGAGCCCCGCCGCCGCGTCGCGATCGTCGGCGAGACCGGCTCGGGCAAGACGACCTTCGCCAAGCTGGTCACCCGGCTCATGGACCCCACCGGCGGACGGGTCCTGCTCGGCTCGGACGCCGACGGCTGGGTGCCGCTGACCGACGTCGCGTTCTCGTCGCTGCGCTCCCGGGTCGTGATGGTCCCGCAGGACGGCTTCCTCTTCGACGCCTCGATCGCCGAGAACGTGCGCTACGGCCGGCCGGGGATGACCGACGACGAGGTCACCGCCGCCTTCGACGAGCTCGGGCTGCGGTCCTGGCTCGACGGGCTCGACGCCGGCGTCCTGACCCCCGTGGGCCAGCGCGGTGAGTCGCTGTCGGCGGGGGAGCGGCAGCTGGTCGCCGTCGCCCGCGCCTACGTCGCCGATCCGCACCTGCTGGTGCTCGACGAGGCCACCAGCGCCGTCGACCCGGCCACCGAGCAGCGGCTCACCCGCGCGCTGGACACCCTCACCGCCGGGCGGACCACGCTCACCATCGCCCACCGGCTGTCGACCGCCGAGCGGGCCGACGAGGTGCTGGTGGTCGACGCCGGCCACGTCGTCCAGCGCGGCTCGCACGCCGAGCTGGTCGACGCCGAGGGTCCCTACGCCCGGCTGCACGCCTCGTGGCGCCGGTCCTCGGCCGGGGAGCCCGAACCGGTCGCCTGACCTGCGCGACGTCCGTCGTCCGGGGGAACCGCGGAGGAGGGGATCGGCACTAGCCTCCGGACCGTGACCGCCTCGCCGGCCTGGCCGCCCGCACCGCCGGCCCCGCCCGGCGGACCGGTGGCCGAGCCGCGCCCCGGCTGGGCGGAGACCGCCGGGTACATCGGCGTCGCGGTGGCCGCGGTGCTGCTGGCCGTGTCGCCCGTCGCGGCGCTGTACGCGGGCGGGAGCGTGGTGGACCCGCTGCGCCCGGTCCTCCCGATGCCGCTGGTCCTGGCGTGCGCCGCCGCCGTGGCCGCCCTCGTCGTGGCGCTCCCGGTCCTGCAGCTGGTGGGCGCGCTCCGGCTGCTGCGGCGGCGAGGGCGCCGCCTGCTGCTCGCCTCCGGCCTCCCCGTCACCGCCGGGTGGGGAGCCCTGGTCCTCGTCCCGCTGGTCACCGGCTCGGAGCCCGGGCCGTGGTTCCTCCTCGTGCTGCTCGCCCCGTTCGCCCTGCCCCCGATCTTCGCGCTGATGCCGTCCGTCGGGCGCTGGCTGGCCACGGCGCCGCCGGCGGGGCGACGTGGCTGAGCCCGCCGTCGCGCCCCGGTCGGACGAGTGGCCGCCCGCGATGGCCCTGCTGGCCGGCGTGGGGGCGTCGATCGGCGTCCTGCCGGGCGTGCTCTTCCTGCTCTCCGTCCCGCTGACGCTCGGGTACACGGCGCTGGTCGTGCTGCACGTCCCGCTGTTCGCCGTCGTCTTCGTGGTGCTGCCCTGCCTGCTGGGCCTGGGAGCGGTGCGGCTGCTGTCCCGGCGCGACCGGTGGGTGCTGGTCCTCGGCGGGTCGGTGGTCACCGCCTACGTGGGCTGGCTCGCCTACCGGGGCCTGGTCCACGGGGAGGCGACCTGGCCGGTCCTGGTGCTGGCCGGTCCCGCGCTGGCACCGCTGGCCGCGATGGCGCCGTCGGTGCGCAGGTGGCTGACCGAGGAGCAGGTCCCGTCCTAGGCTCCGGTCGTGCCCTCGTCCGCCGCCCGCAGGTCGCCCCGAGCCGCGCCGCTCGCCCGCGCCGAGGAGCCGGCCGGCCGCCCCGACCTGGTGCCCTACGCCGTCGTCTTCGGGGTGCTCACTGCCGGCGTGGTCCTGTACCTCGGCTGGCTCCTGCTCCGGGGTGACCCGGAGGCGGGCCCGCTGCTCGCCGTCCCCGCCGGGGTCGCGCTGGCGGTGCTGCTGGGGGCCGGGCTGGTCTGGCGCGGCGTGCGCGGCGGCTGGGCGCTGCTCGCGGTCGCCTCGCTGGTCCCGTTCCTGGGCATCCTGTTCGTCGCGTTCCTCTTCGGCGCGCTGGGCGCCGGCGGGGACATGGCGCTCGCGCTGCTGCTGGCGGTCGCCCCGCTGAACAGCCTGGTCCTGGCGCTGCGTGCGCCGGTGCGCGCCTGGTGCACCCCGTCCCGGGGAACTCGCCCGGCAGGGGGGACGCGCGCCGCGCGGCGTGCCCGCTAGCGTCGGCGGTGTGAGCGCGAACACCGCCTTCGAGGCCGACGTCGTCGTTGTGGGTGCGGGGCTGGCCGGACTGGTCGCCACCGCCGAACTGGCCGACGCCGGCAAGCGCGTGATCTTCGTCGACCAGGAGCCCGAGCAGTCCCTCGGCGGGCAGGCGTGGTGGTCCTTCGGCGGTCTCTTCCTCGTCGACTCGCCCGAGCAGCGGCGGCTGCGGGTCCGCGACTCCCTCGAGCTCGCCCGGCAGGACTGGTTCGGCACCGCGGGCTTCGACCGCGACACCGACCACTGGCCGCGGCAGTGGGCCGAGGCCTACCTGCAGTTCGCGGCGGGGGAGAAGCGCTCCTGGCTGAGGTCGCAGGGCATCGGCCTGTTCCCGATCGTCGGCTGGGCCGAGCGCGGCGGGTACACCGCCACCGGCCACGGCAACTCCGTGCCGCGCTTCCACATCGTCTGGGGCACCGGCCCCGGCATCGTGGCGCCCTTCGCCCGGCGGGTGCGGGACGCCGCCGAGCGCGGCCTGGTGCAGCTGCGCTTCCGGCACCGCGTCTCCGAGCTGGTCGTCACCGACGGCGCGGTCACCGGTGTGCGCGGCGCCGTGCTCGAGCCCAGCGACGTCGCGCGTGGTGAGGCCAGCTCGCGCACCGAGGTCGGCGAGTTCGAGTTCGCCGCGCAGGCCGTCGTCGTCACCTCCGGCGGCATCGGCGGCAACCACGAGCTGGTCCGCCAGAACTGGCCGGCCCGGCTCGGGCCCGCGCCGCAGCGGATGCTCTCCGGCGTCCCGGCGCACGTGGACGGGCAGATGCAGCAGGCGACCGTGGCGGCCGGCGCGAGCATGGTCAACAGCGACCGCATGTGGCACTACACCGAGGGGATCACCAACCACTCGCCGGTCTGGGCCCAGCACGGCATCCGGATCCTGCCCGGGCCGTCGTCCCTGTGGCTCGACGCGACCGGGCAGCGGCTGCCCGTGCCGCTGTTCCCCGGCTTCGACACCCTCGGCACGCTTGCCCACATCGGGCAGACCGGCCACGAGCACACGTGGTTCGTCGCGACGAAGAAGATCGTGGAGAAGGAGTTCGCCCTCTCGGGCTCCGAGCAGAACCCCGACCTCACCGGCAAGGACGTCCGGCTGCTGATCAACCGCGCGCGGGCCGGGATCGCCGCGCCGGTGCAGGCCTTCCTGGACCGCGGCGAGGACTTCGTCGTCGCCCCCACGCTGCCCGAGCTCGTGGCCGGCATGAACCGGATCACCGGCGGCTCCCCGGCGCTGACCCTCGAGCAGGTGGAGCGGGAGGTCGTGGCGCGTGACCGCGAGGTCGGCAACGCGTTCACCAAGGACCTGCAGCTCACCGCCATGCGCGGCGCCCGCAACTACCTGGGCGACAAGCTGATCCGGGTCGCGCAGCCGCACCGGCTGCTCGACCCGGCGGCCGGGCCGCTGATCGCCGTCCGGCTGAACATCATCACGCGCAAGACGCTCGGCGGGCTGGAGACCGACCTGTCCGGCCGCGTCCTGCGTCCCGGCGGCGAGGTGTTCCCCGGGCTGTACGCCGCGGGCGAGGTGGCCGGCTTCGGCGGTGGCGGCGTGCACGGCTACCGCTCGCTGGAGGGCACCTTCCTCGGTGGGTGCCTGTTCAGCGGGAGGGTGGCGGGTCGGGCCCTGGCGGAGGCCCTGTGAGCGGACAGGGGCGTGAGCATCGCAGCGAGGGACGAGCGAGGAGCGGAGCGCACCGCGGGAGCGAACTGGTGACACCGTGACGGATCCCTGGGCCGATCCCTCGAGCTCGTCCGAGCCGGGGTACGCCGGGCCGCCGCCCACGGCGCGGCCTCCGGTCCCGTACGGGCCGCCGCCCGGGTACGGGCAGCCGCCGCCCTACGCCGGTCCGTACGGCATACCGCCGTACGGGGCGCCGCCGTACGGCATGCCTCCGTACGGGGCGCAGCCGTACGGCATGCCGCCCTACGGACAGCTGCCCTTCGGCCCGCTGCGCCCGCCCGGCCGCCCCGGGCAGGTCGTCGGCGCCGCCGTGCTGGCCTTCGTCCAGGGCGCGCTGGTCCTCATCGCGTCGTTCTACGTGTGGTTCTTCGCCTCGATCGCCGGCATCGCGATCGAGGAGAACCCCACCGGGGCGCCGACCCAGGCCTACGAGCTCGCGGAGATGGGGACCACGCTCACGATCGTGCAGGTCCTCTCCGTGGTCCTGCTGGTCGTCGGTGGCATCCTCGCCCTCACCCGTCGGGTCCGGCTGTCCTGGCTGGTGCTGGTCGGCGCGCACGCGGTGCAGCTGCTGCTCACCGTCTACTGGGCGGTGCGGCTGCAGGAGATCCTCGGCCGCGTGGAGGAGCTCGGGGGCGTGCTCGCCGTCTTCGCGCTGTTCTTCGCCGCCTTCCCGCTGGTCGCGCTAGGGCTCGCACTGTTCGGCCCGGGCCGCAGGTGGTTCACCGCCCCGCAGGGCTGAGCGGCGGGCACGGCAGACTGGCGGGCATGTCCGCCGTCCCGCCCGCCGTGCCCGCTCTCGACCCGCAGGTCGCCGAGCTGCTGCGCCGCGACCCCTCCGGGCTCGTCGCCGCCGTCGTCCAGCAGCACGACACCCTCGAGGTGCTGATGGTCGCCTGGATGGACGACGAGGCGCTGCGCCGCACCCTCCAGACCGGCCGGGCCACCTACTGGTCGCGGAGCCGGCAGGAGTACTGGGTGAAGGGCGAGACCTCGGGCAACCGGCAGTGGGTGCGCGAGGTCCGCGTGGACTGCGACGGCGACGCGCTGCTGGTGCTCGTCGACCAGGAGGGCGCCGCCTGCCACACCGGCGAGCGCAGCTGCTTCTTCCGCGAGCTCCCCGCCGTCGTGGGGGTGCGGCCGTGAGGTTCGGCGTGACCACCCCGAGCCGCGAGGAGTTCGCGGCAGCCGATGCGACGGTCGTCCCGGTCACCCGCCGGCTGCTGGCCGACGGGCAGACGGCGATCGGCGTGTACCGGGCGCTGGCCGGCAACCGGCCGGGCACGGTGCTGCTGGAGTCGGCCGAGCAGGGCAAGCGCTGGGCGCGGTACAGCTTCGTCGGCGTCCGGAGCGCCGGCGTGCTCAGCGAGCGGGACGGCCGCACGCAGTGGCTGGGCGAGGACGTGCCCGGCCTGACCGACGAGCTGCCCGACGACCCGCTGGACGCGGTCCGGGTGATGGCCCGACGGCTGCGCTCGCCGCGGACCGAGGGGCTGCCGCCGCTCACCGGCGGGCTGGTCGGCTACCTGGGTTACGACGTCGTCCGGCGCCTGGAGCGGCTGCCCGCCACCAGCACCGACGACCTCGGCATGCCCGAGCTGGCCATGATGCTGGTGACGGACCTGGCGGTGCTCGACCACACCGACGGTTCGGTGCTGCTCATCGCCAACGCCCTGCGGGGTGGGGGCGGGTACGACGACGCGGTCGCCCGGCTCGACGACATGGCCGCCGCCCTCACCACCGCCACGGCGCCGCCGGTGGCGGTGTTCGAGCGGGCCGACGCCCCGCCGGTGCTCAGCAACCTGGGTGCCGGCGTGTTCGAGGACGGCGTCGAGCGGGTGCGCGAGCACATCCGCGCCGGCGACGCCTTCCAGGTGGTGCTGTCCCAGCGGTTCGAGCTCGAGACCGACGTCGACGCCCTCGACCTCTACCGGGTGCTGCGGGCGACGAACCCCTCGCCGTACATGTACCTGCTGCGCTTCGCGGGCCGGGAGACGCCGTTCGACGTCGTCGGCTCCTCGCCGGAGGCGCTGGTCACGGTGACCGGCAGCTCCGCGGTGGTGCACCCGCCCGCCGGCACCCGGCCGCGGGGCGGCACCGAGGAGGAGGACCTGCGGCTGGCCGAGGGACTGCTCGCCGACCCCAAGGAGCGGGCCGAGCACGTGATGCTGGTCGACCTCGCCCGCAACGACCTCGGCCGGGTCTGCGTGCCGGGCAGCGTCGAGGTGCCCGACTTCATGCGGGTCGAGCTGTACAGCCACGTCATGCACCTGGTGTCGACCGTCGCCGGCGAGGTGAGCCCCGGGTGCGACGCGCTGGACGTGTTCGACGCGACCTTCCCGGCGGGCACCGTCTCCGGCGCGCCCAAGCCGAGCGCCATGACGATCATCGAGACCCTGGAGCCGACCCGGCGGGCGCTCTACGCCGGCACGGTCGGCTACGTCGACGCCAGCGGTGACATGGACATGGCGATCGCGATCCGGACCGCGGTGCTGCACCAGGGGCGGGCGTACGTGCAGGCCGGAGCCGGGATCGTGGCCGACAGCGACGCCGCGACCGAGGAGGCCGAGACCCGGCACAAGGCGCGGGCCGTGCTGTCGGCGATCGCGACGGCGGAGAGCCTGCGGGAGCTCCCGTGAGCGGTCGCCGCGAGCTGACCACGGCGGTCCTGGGCGCCGCGCTCGCGGGGGCCCTCGCGCTGTCCGCGGCGAGCCAGCGCTGGGCGGACGTGACCGCGCAGCGCCGGGCACCGCTGCCCCCGGTCGAGGGCGCGCTCTCCGGCGGCGACGCCGCCCCGCTGGTCACCGCGGCCGGGCTGGTCCTCCTGGCCGCCGCCGTCGCGCTGCTCGCCGTGCGCGGCGCCGGCCGCGCCGTCGTGGGGCTGCTCACCGCGGTCGCCGGCGGTGCCCTGCTGTGGTCGGCCGGGCGGGTGCTCGCCGGAGGGGTGTCCGACGCTGCGGCGGACCTGCCGGGCGCCGGCGGCAGCAGCGTCACCTCGGTCGCCGTCGACGTCTCGCCGGTCTGGCCGGTGCTCACGCTGGTCGCCGCCCTGCTCGCCGTGGCCGCCGGCCTGCTGGCGACCGTGCGGGGACGGAGCTGGCCGGGGATGGGACGCCGCTACGAGCGGACCCCGGCCGCGGCGCCGCCGCGCACCGACGAGGACCGTGCGCAGGAGGCCTGGAAGGCGCTGGACCGCGGCGACGACCCGACCGAGGACGCCGCCGACCCGGGTGCGGCGCCCCGGACCGGCCCCGCCGTATAGCGGAACCGCCGGGAGCCGGGGCACCGGCCCCCGCCCCGGGCCGCGCGGGCGCCCCTTCTAGAGTGGGCCGCATCCGCCCGGGAGGGGTTCGACGTGCGAGAGGCAGGGGTGTCGTGAACGTTCTCGACGAGATCGTCGCCGGCGTCCGCGAGGACCTCGCCGTCCGCGAGGCCGCCCGGCCGCTCGACCAGGTGAAGGCGGCCGCGCAGGCGGCCCGCCCCGCGCTCGACGCGCTGGCCGCCCTGCGCGCCCCCGGCGTCGGCGTCATCGCCGAGGTCAAGCGGCGCAGCCCCTCCAAGGGCGACCTGGCCGACATCGCCGACCCCGCGGAGCTCGCCGCGCAGTACGCCGCGGGCGGTGCCCGGGTCATCTCCGTGCTCACCGAGGGTCGCCGCTTCGGCGGCTCGCACGCCGACCTGGCCGCCGTGCGCGCCGTCGTCGACGTCCCGGTGTTGTGCAAGGACTTCATCGTCAGCAGCTACCAGGTGCACGAGGCCCGGGCCTACGGCGCCGACGTCGTGCTGCTGATCGTCGCGGCGCTGGAGCAGAACGTGCTGACCGGCCTGCTGGAGCGGGTCGAGTCCCTCGGCATGACCGCGCTGGTCGAGGTGCACACCGAGGCCGAGGCCGATCGCGCGCTGGACGCCGGCGCCTCGGTGATCGGCGTCAACGCCCGCGACCTCACCACGCTGCAGGTCGACCGGTCGACGTTCGAGAAGATCGCGCCCGGGCTGCCGTCGGAGGTCGTCAAGGTCGCCGAGTCCGGCGTGCGCGGCCCGCACGACCTGATCAGCTACGCCGCCGCCGGTGCCGACGCGGTGCTCGTCGGCGAGGGCCTGGTCACCGCCGGGGACGCCCGCCAGGCGGTGGCCGACCTGGTCACCGCCGGCTCGCACCCGGCCACCCCGCGCACCACCCGCTGACCTCGCCGCCCCGCCCGGGGCACTGTGCGGGAACGGCGCATCTCCGCGCGCCGATCGCGCCCCGCGTGCACATCGCCGCTCCTTTCGGGCGCACTCCGAGAGCCTGCGAGCGGTGGGGGTCGGGCGGGTCCCTACGCTGGACGGCATGACGACGACCAGCCCCCCGCAGACCGGAGAACTCCCGCTCCCGGCGCGCCCGGGCTGGCCGGACGCGACGGGCCACTTCGGCATCTTCGGTGGCCGGTTCGTGCCCGAGGCGCTGATCGCCGCGCTCGACGACCTCACCGAGGCCTACGAGGCCATGCGCGTGGACCCGGTGTTCCTCGAGGAGTTCGCCCGGCTGCAGCGCGACTACACGGGCCGGCCCAGCCCGGTGACCGAGGTGCCGAAGTTCGCCGAGCACTGCGGTGGCGCCCGCGTGCTGCTCAAGCGGGAGGACCTGAACCACACCGGCTCGCACAAGATCAACAACGTGCTGGGGCAGGCGCTGCTGACCAAGCGCATCGGCAAGACCCGGGTCATCGCCGAGACCGGCGCCGGGCAGCACGGCGTGGCGACGGCGACGGCCGCGGCGCTCATGGGCTTGTCCTGCACGGTCTACATGGGCGAGGAGGACACCCGCCGGCAGGCG
The DNA here is from genome assembly GCF_003319095.1 of Blastococcus sp. TBT05-19. GTDB lineage: Bacteria > Actinomycetota > Actinomycetes > Mycobacteriales > Geodermatophilaceae > Blastococcus. The sequence goes on from NZ_QOHI01000005.1 coordinate 174,502, forward strand.
CTCAACGTCGCCCGCATGCGGCTGCTCGGCGCGGAGGTCATCCCGGTGACCACCGGCTCCCGCACCCTCAAGGACGCGATCAACGAGGCGTTCCGCGACTGGGTCACCAACGTCGACACCACCAACTACGTGTTCGGCACCGTCGCCGGCCCGCACCCGTTCCCGGCCATGGTCCGGGACTTCCAGCGGGTGATCGGCGACGAGGCGCGCGGCCAGGTGCTCGAGCGCGAGGGCCGGCTGCCCGACGCCGTCCTCGCCTGCGTCGGCGGCGGCTCGAACGCCATCGGCATCTTCACCGCCTTCGTGCCCGACGACGGCGTCCGGCTGATCGGCCTGGAGGCCGGCGGCGACGGCGTCGACACCGGCCGGCACGCGGCCACCATCACCGGCGGCACCCCCGGTGTCCTGCACGGGGCGCGCTCGTACCTGCTGCAGGACCACAACGGCCAGACCATCGAGTCCCACTCGATCAGCGCGGGCCTGGACTACCCGGGTGTCGGCCCCGAGCACTCCTACCTGAACGACATCGGCCGCGCCGAGTACCGGCCGATCACCGACGCCGAGGCGATGGAGGCGTTCGCGCTGCTCTGCCGCACCGAGGGCATCATCCCGGCGATCGAGTCCGCGCACGCCCTGGCCGGCGCGATGAAGCTCGGCCGGGAGCTCGGTCCCGACGCGATGCTCCTGGTCAACCTCTCCGGCCGCGGCGACAAGGACGTGGAGACGGCGTCCCGGTGGTTCGGGCTGGGCGACCGCGAGGAGGTCGACCCGGGCCCCGGCCTGGACACCGACCAGCAGCCCACCGAGGGCGCGGTCAGCAACGACGAGGCCGTCGCCGGCCCGGACGCGGGGGAGCAGGCGTGACCACCAGCAAGCTGGCCGAGCGCATCGACGCGGCGAAGGCCGAGGGGCGGGCCGCGCTGATCGCCTACCTGCCGGTCGGCTATCCCGACGTCGACACCTCGATCGACGCGATGGTCGCCGCCGTCGAGGCCGGCGCCGACGCCATCGAGATCGGCGTCCCCTACAGCGACCCGGGCATCGACGGCCCCGTCATCCAGGAGGCCGTCGACGTCGCCGTGCGCGCGGGTGTCGGCATCCCCGACGTCCTGCGGGCCGTGCGCGCGGTGGCCGACGCCGGCGCCGTCCCGGTGGTCATGACGTACTGGAACCCGATCGAGCGCTACGGCGTCGAGCGGTTCGCCACCGACCTGGACGCCGCCGGGGGAGCGGGGCTCATCACCCCGGACCTCATCCCCGAGGAAGCGGGCGAGTGGATCGCCGCCAGCGAGCGGGCGGGCCTGGACCGGGTCTTCCTCGTCGCGCCGTCGTCCACCGACGCCCGGCTGCGCTCGACGACCGCGGCGAGCCGGGGCTTCGTGTACGTCGCCTCCACCATGGGCGTCACCGGCGCCCGCGCCACCGTGAGCGACGCGGCGCAGAGGCTGGTGGCGCGCACCCGGGAGGCGCGGCCGGACATCGCGCTGTGCGTGGGCCTCGGCGTCTCCAACGGCGACCAGGCCGCGGAGATCGCCGCCTACGCCGACGGGGTCATCGTCGGCTCGGCCTACGTGCGCGAGATGCTCGAGGGGCGGGGCGCCGACGGCGTCCGCGCGCTCACCGAGGACCTCGCCCGCGGCGTGCGCAGCGCGGGGGTGCGGGCGTGACCGTCCTCGCCTCCATCCCGAGCCCGACGCAGGGCGTCTGGGAGCTCGGCCCGTTCCCGCTGCGCGCCTACGCGCTGTGCATCGTCGCCGGCATCATCGCCGCCATCGTGCTCACCGAGCGGCGCTGGGTGGCCCGTGGGGGAGCGCCCGGCGACGTCCTGGACATCGCCGTCTGGGCCGTGCCCTTCGGCATCATCGGCGGCCGGATCTACCACGTCATCTCCAGCCCGCGGCCCTACTTCGGCGAGGGCGGCGAACCGCTGCGCGCCTTCGCCATCTGGGAGGGCGGCCTCGGCATCTGGGGGGCGATCGCCCTCGGCGGGGTCGGGGCGTGGATCGCCTGCCGGCGCCGCGGCATCCCGCTGCCCGCGTTCGCCGACGCCCTCGCGCCCGGCCTGCTCGTGGCCCAGGCCGTCGGCCGGCTCGGCAACTGGTTCAACAACGAGCTCTACGGCGGGCCCACCGACCTGCCCTGGGCGCTGGACATCTACGAGTGGGACGGCGGCCGCGCGGTCCTCGGCCCCGACGGCCAGCCGCTGCTCCTGGGCACCTTCCACCCGACGTTCCTCTACGAGCTGCTGTGGAACCTCGCGGCCGCCGTGCTGGTCATCTGGGCCGACCGGCGGTTCCGGCTCGGCCACGGCCGGGCCTTCGCGCTGTACGTGGCCACCTACTGCGCCGGCCGGCTCTGGATCGAGCTGCTGCGCACCGACCCGGCCGAGACGTTCTTCGGGGTGCGGATCAACGTCTTCACCTCGGTCGTCGTCGGGCTGCTGGCGGTGGCCTACTTCTTCTGGCAGCGCGGCCGCCCGCGCGAGGTGGTCGACCGGTCGGACGTGGCCCGGCAGCGCCGCGACGAGGAGGTCGCACGCCGTGCTCCGGCCGCTCCGGCCGCGGCGCGTGAGAACGATCACGAGGACTCCCCGCCGTCCTGAACGACCCCCGGGATCGCCGTCCCGGCCAGGGATCGCGCCGATCCGGCCACCCTGGCGCGGCGTGGCTTCCATCATGTCTGTTGCGTGTTACGGCTGTGTACCCTCTCGTCTGACTCGCCAGCGATCCTGGCCGGGTCGTAGTGTCGGAACCGGGCCAGCGTCGCCCCGCGGACGACGGCTCGGCGACACCATCCCGCTGAGCTCGCACGCGCAGATTCGTCCGGGGCACTGTGTCCGGCCGATCTCCTGCGCTCCGCACGTGCCGCCTTCTCCGCCGCCTTCGACCCCGGCCGGGCCTCCGCCCCCGTCTGCCCCTCCCGCCGAGGGGCCGACGGTGCGCCGACGACGGGAGTGACCGTGACCGACCTTCCCGCCCCCACCACCGACGGCGCCCAGCGCCGCAGCGGTTCGGCTGTCCCGTTCTCCGCCGTGCCCGCCGCGCACGGCCTCTACGACCCGGCCAACGACAAGGACGCCTGCGGCGTGGCCTTCGTGGCCGACGCCCGCGGCCGCCGCAGCCGCCGCATCGTGCAGGCCGGTCTGACGGCGCTGCACAACCTCGACCACCGCGGTGCCGCCGGTGCCGAGCCCAACTCCGGCGACGGCGCCGGCATCCTCACCCAGGTCCCCGACGCGCTGCTGCGGGCGAGCGTCGACTTCGACCTGCCGCCGCTGGGCGAGTACGCCGTCGGCATCGCCTTCATGCCGGTCGACGCCGACGAGCGCGCCGGCCGGATCGCCGACGTCGCCCGGCTCGCCGAGGAGGAGGGGCTGGCCGTCCTCGGCTGGCGCGACGTGCCGGTCGACCCCGACGGCGCCGACCTCGGCCCGACCGCGCGCGCGGTCATGCCGCACTTCGCCCAGCTGTTCGTCGCCGAGACGATGGGCGGCCGGGCCGACGCGAGCGCCTTCGGCGGCAACGTCGAGTGCCACGGCGTCACCCGGCTGGAGCGGCGCTCCTTCGTCCTGCGCAAGCGGGCCGAGCGGGCCGCGGTCGACGCGGGCAGCTCGCTGTACATCGCCTCGCTGTCGTCCCGCACCATCACCTACAAGGGCATGCTGACCACCGACCAGCTGCCGCTGTTCTTCCCCGACCTGCGCGACGAGCGCTACGAGTCGGCGATCGCGCTGGTGCACAGCCGCTTCTCGACCAACACCTTCCCGAGCTGGCCGCTGGCGCACCCCTTCCGCTTCATCGCGCACAACGGCGAGATCAACACGATCAAGGGCAACCGCAACCGCATGCGGGCCCGCGAGGCCAAGCTCTCCACGGAGCTGTTCGACGGCCCCGCCGGCCCGGCGAGCGAGCTGGGCCTGGACCGGATCTTCCCGGTCACCGCCAGCGACTTCAGCGACTCGGCGACCTTCGACGAGGTGCTCGAGCTGCTGCACCTGTCGGGCCGCTCGCTGCCGCACGCGGTGCTGATGATGATCCCGGAGGCGTGGGAGAACCACGACGAGATGGACCCGGCCCGCCGGGCCTTCTACCGGTTCCACTCCTCGATCATGGAGCCGTGGGACGGGCCGGCCGCGGTCTGCTTCACCGACGGCACGCTGATCGGCGCGGTCCTGGACCGCAACGGTCTGCGCCCGGGCCGCTGGTGGCACACGAAGGACGACCTGGTCGTCATGGCCAGCGAGGTCGGCGTCCTGGACATCCCGGCCGCCGACATCGTCGCCAAGGGCCGGCTGCAGCCGGGCCGCATGTTCCTCGTCGACACCGCCTCCGGCCGGATCGTCTCCGACGAGGACGTCAAGGGCGCCCTGGCCGCCGAGAACCCCTACGAGGACTGGCTGCACGCGGGCCTGGTGCACCTGCCCTCGCTGCCCGAGCGCCGTCGCTCGCGGCCCAGCCACGAGTCCGTCGTCCGCCGGCAGCTGCTCTTCGGCTACACCGAGGAGGACCTGCGCCTGCTCATCACGCCGATGGCGGCCAGCGCCGCCGAGCCGATCGGCTCCATGGGCACCGACACCCCGATCGCGGCGCTGTCGGACCGGTCGCGGCTGCTCTACGACTACTTCGGGCAGCTGTTCGCCCAGGTCACCAACCCCCCGCTGGACGCCATCCGCGAGGAGCTGGTCACCAGCCTCGGCCGCACCTTCGGGCCCGAGCAGAACCTGCTGACGGCGTCCCCGGCGTCCTGCCGGCAGGTCCACCTGCCGTTCCCGGTCATCGACAACGACGAGCTGGCCAAGATCCTGCACATGGACGACGACGGCGACCTGCCCGGCTTCGCCGCCGTCCGGATCACCGGCCACTTCGACGTCAACGGCGGCGGGACGGCGCTGGCGGAGGCGGTCGAGCAGCTGCGGACCAAGGTCTCCAAGGCCATCGCCGCCGGCGCGCGGATCATCGTGCTGTCCGACCGCGACTGCGACGAGCAGCGCGCCCCGATCCCCTCGCTGCTGATGACCGCCGCGGTGCACCACCACCTGGTGCGCGAGAAGACCCGCATGGAGGTCGGTCTCGTCGTCGAGTCCGGCGACTGCCGCGAGGTGCACCACGTCGCGCTGCTGCTGGGCTACGGCGCGGCCGCGGTCAACCCGTACCTGGCCTTCGAGTCGATCGAGGACCTCATCCGCGACGGCGAGCTGACCGGCATCGAGCCGGCGCAGGCGGTGCGCAACGTGGTCAAGGCGCTCGGCAAGGGCGTCCTCAAGGTCATGAGCAAGATGGGCATCAGCACCGTCGGCTCGTACACGATGGCCCAGATCTTCGAGGCCGTCGGCCTGTCCAAGGAGCTCGTCGACGAGTACTTCACCGGCACCTCGGCCCCGCTGGGCGGCGTCGGCATCGACGTGCTCGCCGAGGAGGTGGCGCTGCGCCACCGCCGCGCCTACCCGGAGAACCCCACCGAGCGTGCGCACCGGCGGCTGGAGACCGGCGGCGAGTACCAGTGGCGCCGCGAGGGCGAGGTGCACCTGTTCAACCCCGAGACGGTGTTCCTGCTCCAGCACGCCACCCGCTCGCGGCAGTACGACGTCTTCGAGAAGTACACGCAGACGGTCGACCAGCTGTCCGAGGACGCCGCCACGCTGCGCGGCCTCTTCGCGCTGCGGACCGGCGTGCGCCCGCCGGTGCCGATCGACGAGGTCGAGCCGGCCAGCGAGATCGTCAAGCGGTTCAACACCGGCGCGATGAGCTACGGCTCGATCTCGCAGGAGGCCCACGAGACGCTCGCCATCGCCATGAACCGGCTCGGCGGCCGGTCCAACACCGGCGAGGGCGGTGAGGACCCCGACCGCTTCACGCCCGACCCCAACGGCGACCTGCGCCGCTCGGCGATCAAGCAGGTGGCCTCGGGCCGGTTCGGCGTCACCAGCGAGTACCTGGTCAACGCCGACGACATCCAGATCAAGATGGCGCAGGGCGCGAAGCCCGGCGAGGGCGGGCAGCTGCCCGGCGGCAAGGTCTACCCGTGGGTGGCCCGCACCCGGCACTCCACGCCGGGCGTCGGCCTGATCAGCCCGCCGCCGCACCACGACATCTACTCGATCGAGGACCTCAAGCAGCTCATCCACGACCTCAAGAACGCGAACGACGCGGCGCGGGTGCACGTGAAGCTGGTGGCCGAGGTCGGTGTCGGCACGGTCGCGGCCGGGGTGAGCAAGGCGCACGCCGACGTCGTCCTGATCTCCGGGTTCGACGGCGGCACCGGTGCCGCTCCGCTGACCTCGCTCAAGCACGCCGGCTCCCCGTGGGAGCTGGGGCTGGCCGAGACCCAGCAGACGCTGCTCGCCAACGGGCTGCGCGACCGGATCACCGTGCAGGTCGACGGGCAGATGAAGACCGGCCGCGACGTCATCGTGGCCGCGCTGCTGGGCGCCGAGGAGTTCGGCTTCGCGACCGCGCCGCTGGTGGTGTCGGGCTGCGTGATGATGCGCGTCTGCCACCTGGACACCTGCCCGGTTGGCGTCGCCACGCAGAACCCGGAGCTGCGCAAGCGGTTCACCGGGCAGCCGGAGTTCGTCGTCACGTTCTTCGAGTTCCTGGCCGAGCAGGTGCGCGGCTACCTCGCCGAGCTGGGCTTCCGGTCGATCGACGAGGCCGTGGGCCACGCCGAGCTGCTGGACACCCGCAAGGCGGTCGGCCACTGGAAGGCGCAGGGGCTGGACCTCTCGCCGGTGCTCGTCGTCCCGGAGCTGCCCGAGGGTGCCCCGCTGCGCCGGGTGCGCGGCCAGGACCACGGTCTCGACGTCGCCCTGGACCAGACCCTGATCCAGCTGTGCGAAGGCGCGCTGCTCGACGCGCGGCCGGTGAGCCTCGAGCTGCCGGTGCGCAACGTCAACCGCACCGTCGGCACGATGCTGGGCTCGATGGTCACCCGCCGCTTCGGTGGCGAGGGCCTGCCCGACGGCACGATCGACCTCACCTTCGGCGGGTCGGCCGGGCAGTCGTTCGGCGCCTTCGTGCCGCGCGGCATCACCATGCGGCTGTTCGGCGACGCCAACGACTACGTCGGCAAGGGCCTGTCGGGCGGGCGGATCATCGTCCGGCCGGCGCGCGAGGCGTCGTTCCTGGCGGAGGACAACGTCATCGCCGGCAACGTCATCGGCTACGGCGCCACGCGCGGGGAGATCTTCCTGCGCGGCCGCGTGGGGGAGCGGTTCTGCGTCCGCAACTCCGGGGCGCTGGCCGTCGTCGAGGGCGTGGGCGACCACGCGCTGGAGTACATGACCGGCGGCAGCGCGGTGATCCTCGGCCCGACCGGCCGCAACATCGCCGCCGGCATGTCCGGCGGGATCGGCTACGTGCTCGACCTGGCCAAGCACCGGGTCAACACCGAGATGGTCGACGTCGAGCCGCTGGACGGGGAGTCCTCGCAGTGGCTGCGCGACGTGCTGGTGCGCTACGCCGCCGACACCGAGTCGACGGTGGCCCACGCGCTGCTCGCCGACTGGGGCCGCTGGTCGGAGCAGTTCAGCGTGATCATGCCCCGGGACTACCGGCGGGCGATGGAGGCCCGGCGCGCCGCCGAGGCCGCGGGGATCGATGTGGACCGAGCAGTGATGGAGGCGGCACGTGGCTGACCAGACCGGTTTCCTGAAGTACGACCGCGCGCTGCCGCCGCGCCGTCCGGTCGAGCTCCGGCTCATGGACTGGAAGGACGTCTACTCCCGGCGGGAGAACGGCGAGGACCCGTTGTTCCCGACGGCGGAGGTGCGCACCCAGGCCGCCCGCTGCATGGACTGCGGCATCCCGTTCTGCCACCACGCCTGCCCGGTGGCGAACCTGATCCCGGAGTGGAACGACCTCGCCCGCCGCGACGACTGGCAGGACGCCATCGAGCGGCTGCACGCGACGAACAACTTCCCGGAGTTCACCGGGAAGCTCTGCCCCGCCCCGTGCGAGGGCTCCTGCGTGCTGAACCTGCAGGAGTCGCCGGTCACGATCAAGCAGATCGAGTGGGAGATCATCGACCGCGCCTGGGACGAGGGCTGGGTGACCCCCCAGACCCCCGCCGAGCGCACCGGCAAGAAGATCGCCGTCGTCGGCTCGGGGCCGGCCGGGCTGGCCGCCGCCCAGCAGCTCACCCGCGCCGGGCACGACGTGACGGTGTTCGAGCGGGCGGACAGGATCGGCGGCCTCCTCCGCTACGGCATCCCCGAGTTCAAGATGGAGAAGTCCGTCCTGGATCGGCGGCTGGACCAGATGCGCGCCGAGGGCACCCGGTTCGTCACCGGCGTCGAGGTCGGTGGCGGTGCCGAGGCCGACCTGTCGGTCGAGCAGCTGCGCGGCGACTTCGACGCCGTGGTGCTCGCCGGTGGCGCGACGATCGGCCGCGACCTCCCGGCCCCCGGGCGGGAGCTGGCCGGAATCCACCTGGCCATGGAGTACCTGCCCTACGGCAACCGGCAGGCGCTGGGCGAGCTCGACGAGCCGCCGATCGACGCCAAGGGCAAGCACGTGGTGATCATCGGTGGCGGTGACACCGGCGCGGACTGCCTCGGCACCTCCCACCGCCAGGGTGCGGCCTCGGTCACGCAGCTGGAGATCATGCCCTCGCCGCCGGACCGCCGGGACCAGGGCAGCAACCCGTGGCCCACCTACCCGATGATCATGCGCGTCTCCAGCGCGCACGAGGAGGGTGGCGAGCGCCTGTACTCGGTCAACACCGAGCGCTTCCTGGGCGATGGGGACGGCAACGTGCGGGCGCTGCTGCTGCACGACGTGGAGCGGGTCGACGGCCGGTTCCAGAAGATCGAGGGCAGCGAGCGCGAGCTGCCCGCGGACCTGGTCTTCCTGGCCATGGGCTTCACCGGTGCGCAGACCGAGGGGCTGGTCGACACCCTCGGGGCCGAGGTCGACGGCCGCGGCAACGTCACCCGCGACGGGGAGTTCATGTCCTCCGTGCCCGGGGTGTTCGTGGCCGGGGACATGGGCCGCGGTCAGTCGCTCATCGTGTGGGCCATCGCCGAGGGCCGCGCCGCCGCGGCCTCGGTCGACACCTGGCTCACGGGCACCTCCATGCTGCCCCGCCCGGTCACGCCGACGGCGGTCGCGCTCCGCTGAGCACCCGGGGCCGGGCCTACTGATCGGTAACCCCGATCGGGAGGGTCCCGGCCCCGGGTCGCTCCGCCGTGCGGTTCGTCGTGGCACTAGCTTTATGGCCATGTCCCGCCGCGCCAAGATCGTCTGCACCCTCGGACCCGCCACCAGCTCCCCGGAGCAGGTCATGGCCCTCGTCGAGTCCGGGATGGACGTCGCCCGGCTGAACTTCAGCCACGGGGCCCACGAGCACCACGCCAACGCCTACCGGCTGGTCCGGGCGGCGTCGGACGCCACGGGCCACGCGGTCGCCGTGCTGGCCGACCTCCAGGGCCCGAAGATCCGCCTCGGCACCTTCGCCGACGGACCGGTCACCTGGGTCACCGGCAGCCAGGTCTGCATCACCGTCGAGGACGTCGCCGGCACCGCCGAGCGCGTCTCCACGACCTACAAGAACCTCGCCAACGACGTGAAGGTCGGCGACCGGCTGCTCGTCGACGACGGCAACCTCTCGCTGAGCGTCGTGCGGGTCGACGGCCCCGACGTCTTCTGCCTCGTCGTCGAGGGCGGGAAGGTCTCGAACAACAAGGGCCTGTCGTTGCCCGGGGTCGCGGTCAGCGTGCCGGCTCTGTCGGACAAGGACGAGGAGGATCTCCGCTTCGCGCTGAACCTCGGCGTGGACTTCATCGCGCTGTCCTTCGTGCGCTCGCCCACCGACGTCGCGCTGGTCCGCGACATCATGCGGCAGGAGGACATCTACGTCCCCGTGATCGCCAAGCTGGAGAAGCCCGAGGCGGTCCGCAACCTGGACGCCATCGTCGAGGCCTTCGACGGGATCATGGTCGCCCGCGGCGATCTGGGCGTGGAGCTCCCGCTCGAGCAGGTGCCGCTGGTGCAGAAGCGCGCCATCCAGGCCGCCCGCGAGCGCAACAAGCCGGTCATCGTCGCCACCCAGATGCTCGAGTCGATGATCACCAACTCGCGGCCCACCCGCGCCGAGGCCTCCGACGTCGCCAACGCCGTCCTCGACGGTGCCGACGCGGTCATGCTCTCCGGCGAGACCTCGGTCGGCGCGTACCCGATCGGCGCGGTGCGCACGATGGAGCGGATCATCGACGCCGTCGAGAGCGACCACCTGCGGGTGCCCGAGGTGGCTCGGATGTCCCGCTCCCGTTCCGGTGCCATCGTCCGGGCCGCGCGCGACATCGGCGAGTCCCTCGACGTCAAGGCGCTGGCCACCTTCACCCAGACCGGCGAGACCGCCCGCCGGCTCGCCGCGCTGCACCCCCGGCAGCCGCTGCTGGCCTTCACCGTCGACGCCCGGGTGCGCAGCCAGCTGGCGCTCTCCTGGGGCGTGGAGACCTTCCTGGTGCCCGCCGTCGAGCACACCGACGACATGGTGGAGCAGGTGGACTTCTCGCTGCTGTCCATCGGCCGGCTCAAGGTCGGCGACCGCGTCGTCGTCGTGGCCGGCAGCCCGCCGAACACCGTCGGGTCGACCAACCTGATCCGCGTGCACGAGGTGGGGACCGACTCGTGAGCGGCGGACGGGGCGACAGCCAGGCGGCCGCGCTGATGGCCGTCCTCGATCTCGAGGAGCGCGACACCGACGTCTTCGTCGGCAAGACCCCGAGCACCGAGCGGCAGCGGATCTTCGGCGGCCAGGTCGCCGGGCAGGCACTGGTCGCCGCCGGCCGCACCGTCCCGTCCGACCGGGGCGTGCACTCGCTGCACGCCTACTTCCTCCGTCCCGGCGACCCGTTCGCCGAGATCCGCTACGCCGTCGACCGGATCCGCGACGGGCGGTCCTTCACGACCCGCCGCGTGGTGGCCTGGCAGGAGCGCAAGGGCGAGGAGGTGGCGATCTTCGCCCTGACCGCCGACTTCCACGCCGGCGAGCAGCCGGTCGCCGAGCACAGCGCCCCGATGCCGGTGGTCCCCGCGCCCGAGGACGCGCTCGGCACGGCCGACGTCGTCGCCCGGCACGGGGACAAGGCCGCGTGGATGTCGGCGATGGGGAACGTGGTCGAGCAGCGCTTCCTGCAGGACCCGTTCTCGGCACCGCCGAAGTCGCCGCCGCACACCGAGACCCAGACCTGGTTCCGGGTGGCGGGCAACCTCGGCGACGACCCGGCGGTGCACGCGGCCGCCCTGACGTTCGTCAGCGACCTGACGTTGCTGTCGGCCGGCTTCGCCCGCCTCGGTGGCGGCTGGCCCGACTTCGCCGGGGCGAGCCTGGACCACGCCGTCTGGTTCCACCAGCCGGTGCGGGCCGACGACTGGCTCCTCTACGAGACCGACAGCCCGGCCGCCTCCGCCGGGCGGGCGCTGTGCCTCGGCAAGATCTGGTCCGCCGACGGGACGCACGTCGCGACGGTGGCCCAGGAGGGCCTCATCCGCTCCGCCGACGACTGAGGCGGCCGTCCCGCCGTCAGGCGGGGTCGCCGACCTCCTCGGGGGCCTGGCCCTGCGCGCGCTCCTGCTCGGCCCGCTCCTGCTCGGCCCGCTCGCGCTCGGCAGCGCGCGCCGCGGCCTGCTCGGCGGCCTGCGCGGCGAAGTCGGCGGCGAGCCAGTCGTGGCCCTCGACGAGCAGTGCCCAGACGCGCTCGACGTGGGCGCGGGTCGTGGCGGGGGAGCCCACCGCCACGCGGAGGACCGGCTGCCGCTCGACGGTGGTGTGGGTGAGGAACACCTCGCCGCCGTCGTTGAGCCGGTCCAGCAGCGTCATGGTGGCGACGTCGGCGTCCACGCCCTCGGGCCAGCGGGGCTTGAGGCAGACCAGCGACAGCGGGTGCGGCGCGACGACGTCGAAGCGCTCGTCGGCGGCGGCCCAGCCGGCGAGCTCCTGGGCGAGGGCCACGTGGCCCCGGATGTGCGCGCGCAGGCCCTCGGCGCCGTACCAGCGCAGCACGAACCACAGCTTGAGGGCGCGGAAGCGCCGGCCCAGCGGGATCTGCCAGTCGCGGAAGTCGACCACGGCACCGGCGTCGGTGGCGGCGTTGCGGAGGTACTCGGGGAGGATCGCCAGCGCCCCGGTGAGGGCGGCCCGGTCGGCGACCCAGAAGAGGGTGGCGTCGAAGCCGGTGAGCAACCACTTGTGCGCGTCGGTCGTGTAGCTGTCGGCCCACTCGACCCCGGCCTGCAGCTCGCGCAGCTCCGGGACGAGCGCGCTCACGCCGGCGTACGCGGCGTCGACGTGCAGCCAGACGCCGAACTTCTGGCAGATCGGGCCGATCGCCGCGAGCGGGTCCACCGCGGTGGTGGACGTGGTGCCGACCGTCGCGCAGACCAGGACCGGGCGGTACCCCCGGGCGACGTCGCGCTCGATGCGGGCGGCCAGCGCGACCGGGTCCATGGCGAGGTCGCCGTCGACCTCGACGATGCGGACGGCGTCGGTGCCCAGCCCGGCGATCCGCACGGCCTTCTCCATGGAGGAGTGCGTCTCGCGCGACACGTAGACCGTGGCGCGCTCGGGCTCCACGCCGTGGCGGACGGTGGCGCCGCCGGAGGCCCGGTGCAGGGCCGCGAGCAGCGCGACGAGGTTGGCCCCGGAGCTGGAGTCCTGGACGACGCCGCCACCGGTGCCCGTGGAGCGGAAGGACTCCGGCAGCCCCATCAGATCGGCCAGCCAGTCCATGACGTGCTGCTCGAGCTCGGTCGCGGCGGGGCTGGTCACCCACGACATGCCCTGCACGCCGAGCCCCGCGGACACCAGGTCGCCGAGCACCGAGGGGCCGGAGGTGTTGGCCGGGAAGTAGCCGAAGAAGCCGGGGTGCTGCCAGTGCGTGACGCCGGGCAGCACGACGCGGTCGAGGTCGCCCAGGATCGCGTCGAAGGACTCGCCCTGCTCCGGGGCGGACGCCGGCAGCCCGGCGCGGACGTCGCCGGGGGAGACCTGGGAGCGCACGGGGAACGAGCCGATCCGCGTCCAGTAGTCGGCGATCCAGTCGACCACCTCGTGGCCGTGGCGCCGGAACTGCTCGGGGGTCATGTGCGGAACGGGCTCGGTCACGGGGTCCACCGTATTGGGTGGGTGCCGCCCCTTCCGGGCGGTCCCGTCCGCGCCGTCCTCCCGGATCAGGGTCGGGGGATCGGGAGCTCCCGCAGCGGCGTGCCGCCGTCCACGAACAACCGGGCAGCGGGCGTCGTGGCGGCGCCGAGGCGTCGGAGCACCCGTGCCCCCGCCTCGGGGTGGCGTCCGTCCAGGGCGCCCACGCGGACGGCGAGGACGACGTCGAAGGCCTGGTCCCCGTCCTCGAGGACGAAGTCCTCCGCCGCGATCCGGCGGAACCGCAACCGCCCCGCGGCGAGCAGGTCGGCAGCGGCGGCGCGGGCCTGGTCGATGGCCGCGGCCGACCGGTCGATGCCCAGGACGTGGCCGGTACGCAGCCGCCGGGCGATCGCGCGGGCGGCGGCCCCCGGTCCGCAGCCGATCTCGAGGACGCGCGAGCCGGGGCGCAGCGGCAGGGCCTCGACGACTGCCGCGAGACGCGGCGACAGGTCGGACGGCATGCGCCGCAGGCTAGCGAGACCGCGGTGCCCCCGGTGCGACTCGAACGCACACTGCGCGGGTTTTGAATCCGCTCCCTCTGCCGATTGGGGTACGGGGGCGTGCCGGGTGCGACCGGCGCCGGGGCAGCCTATCGGGGCGGTGCCCGGGACCCGACGCCGATAGGCTCCTGCCCCGTGAGCAGCGACCCGATCCGCGTTCTGATCGCCGAGGACGAGGCGCTGATCCGTCTCGACCTCAAGGAGATGCTGGAGGAGGAGGGCTACAACGTCGTCGCAGAGGTCGGCGACGGTCAGCAGGCCGTCGACCGTGCGCAGGAGCTGCAGCCGGACCTGGTCATCCTCGACATCCAGATGCCGGTGCTGGACGGGCTGTCCGCCGCCGAGCAGATCGCCTCGGCCCGCATCGCGCCGGTCATCGTGCTCACCGCCTTCAGCCAGCGCGAGCTCGTGGAGCGGGCACGTGACGCCGGGGCCATGGCCTACCTGGTCAAGCCGTTCTCGAAGAACGACCTGGTCCCCGCCATCGAGGTGGCCCGCGGCCGCTTCGCGGAGATGACGGCGCTGGACGGCGAGGTCCGCACGCTCGAGGAGCGCCTGGAGACCCGCAAGGTCGTGGAGCAGGCGAAGGGCCGGGTGATGGCCGACCAGGGGATGTCCGAGGCCGAGGCGTTCCGCTGGATCCAGCGCACGGCGATGAACCAGCGCACCAGCATGAAGGCGCTCGCGGAGGCGATCCTGGCCGGTACAGCGGTCGGCGACGCGTCGGTCTGAGCGGGGCCGAGCCAACCTGTACGGGGCCTGTCAGAGCACTCCGCATCGTTGGCGTGACGCTGCGTGCAACTTCGTCCCACCCTGGGGCAGTGAGATCACGACCTCATCACGGTCCGTCCGGCGTCGGGTCAGTTCCCGCCCAACGGAAGCTAGGTTCTGCCCACTGATCGGGCGCCTCCCGACCGGACCCTCCTGACGAGGCGCGCCCGACGTCTGTCAGATGACACTGGGAGCTACTTGATGCGCACTGGCACAACTGCCCGAGGCATCGCCGTGACCGGTGCCGCCCTCCTCGCCCTGACCGCCTGTGGCGGCGGCGACGGCGGCGGCAGCGACAACGCCGACAGCGGCGACAGCGGCGAGAAGCAGGTCAACGTCTACGGCACCGACGGCAACATGGGTAACGCCCTCGGTGAGGACTTCTCCGAGGAGGGCGCGCTCGCGGGGATGCGGGGCACCACGCCGCTCACCGACCTGTCGCAGGACTTCAAGGACCGGCTGCTCGAGGTCGACCCCAACCTGCAGGACTACAACTACGCCGGTGAGACCTACGACGCGGTCGTCCTGACGGCGCTGGCAGCCCAGGCCGCCGGTAGCAACCAGGCCACGGCGTTCGCGCCCTACGTCAACGGCCTCACCTTCGGTGGCGAGGCCTGCACCGACTTCGCCGCCTGCGCCGAGATCCTGGCCAGCGGCGGCAACGTCGACTACGACGGTGCCTCCGGTCCGCTGAGCTTCGCCGACGCCGGTGAGCCGGCCGAGGCCAGCTTCGGCATCCTGCAGTTCGGTGAGGACAACACCCTCGACGACGACGCCACGGAGTTCGTGATCTCCGGCGACGAGGCCAACGCCGCCACCGACGAGGGCCCGGCTCCGGTCCCGACCGCGACCACGGGTGGCCCGCTGATCATCGGGACGCTGCTCCCGCTGACCGGCAACCTCGCGTTCCTCGGCCCGCCCGAGGTCGCCGGTGCCAAGCTCGCCGTCCAGGACATCAACGCCGCCGGCGGCGTGCTGGGTGCTCCGGTGCAGCTCGTCGAGGGTGACTCCGGTGACGCCTCGACCGACACGGCCACCCAGACCGTCGACCGCCTGCTGCAGGCCGGCGTCAACGCGATCGTGGGCGCCGCGTCCTCCGGCGTGAGCCTCACCGTCATCGACGCCATCACGCAGGCCGGCGTCATGCAGATCTCGCCGGCCAACACGTCGGACCAGTTCACGACCTACAACGACAACGGCCTGTACTTCCGTACGGCTCCGCCGGACACGCTGCAGGCTCGCGCCCTGGCCGACCTGATCATCGAGGACGGCAACAACACGGTCGGCATCCTCGCCCTCAACGACCCGTACGGCACGGGTCTGGCGGAGAACACGCTGAACAACCTGGTCGAGGCCGGCCTCTCCGAGGACGACATCGTCAGCATCACCTACGACCCGCAGGCGGCGAACTTCGACTCCGAGGTCCAGGAGATGGTCGAGTTCAACCCCGACGCGATCGTGGTCATCGGCTTCGAGGAGTCCTCGCGGATCCTCGAGGGTCTCAACTCCAACGGCGTCGGCCCGCAGCGTTGATCCCCGCTACCGGGTCGTGACCCGGTAGGAGCCACACACTGTGGCCCGGCACCCACTGGGTGCCGGGCCACAGTGCTGTCCGGGGCACGACGCCGTTTCCGTGCCGACCGACCCCGGCTGCAGAAGCGGTGTGGGCGGAGCGATGTCCCTCCGAGCGCCGTTCCTGGCGCCGGAACGACGCATGCAGGGACTTCGCCGGCCGGGGTTGCCTGGGCCAGCCACCGGAACCGGTCGCCACCCGACGCCGGCTGCTCGGGGCGTCGCGGGCGGAGCGATGTCCCTCCGAGCGCCATTCCGGTCGCCGGAATGACGCATGCAGGGACCACGCCGGCCGGGGTCGCCTGGGCCAGCGCGTCAGGGCCGAGCGGTGTCCCTCTGAGCGCCGTTCCGGGCGCCGGGACGACGCGTGCAGGGACGACGCCGGCAGGGGTGGCCGCCGGCTCGGCGCCCGCGAACGCGACAGCGCCGGCCCCCTGGCGGGGACCGGCGCTGCGGCGGGACGAGCGGTGGGCTAGTGGGCCTTGGCCAGCGTGCCCAGGTAGAGCTCGATGACCTTGGGGTCGTTCATCAGCGACGCGCCTGTGTCGGTGTAGGCGTTGCGGCCCTGGTCGAGCACGTAGCCGCGGTCGCAGATCTGCAGGCACCGGCGGGCGTTCTGCTCGACCATGATGATCGAGACACCCGTGGCGTTGATCCGCCGGCAGCGGATGAAGACCTCGTCCTGGTAGGCGGGGGAGAGGCCGGCCGACGGCTCGTCGAGCAGCAGCACCGACGGGTCCATCATCAGCGCGCGGCCCATGGCCACCATCTGGCGCTCGCCACCGGAGAGCGCCCCGGCCTTGCCCTTGCGCCGCTCGCCGAGCAGCGGGAACAGGTCGATGACGTAGTCGAACCGCTCCTTGAAGGTCTTCGGCCGCAGGTAGACGCCCATCTGCATGTTCTCCTCGATGGTGAGCGAGGGGAACACGTTGTTGTTCTGCGGGACGTAGCCGACACCCAGCGAGACCAGGCGGTGCGCCGGCGCGGAGGTGATGCTCTCCCCGCGCAGGGTCACCGAGCCCGATCGCACCGGGATGAGGCCGAACAGCGTCTTGAGCAGCGTCGACTTGCCGGCACCGTTGGGGCCGATGATGCCGACGAGCTCGCCCTCCTGCAGGTAGAAGTCGCAGCCGCGGAGGATGTTCACGCCCGGCACGTAGCCGGCCACCAGGTCGTCGGCGCGCACCAGCGCGCCCTCGGCCAGCCGCACGTGCTCCTCGCGGGTCGCTGCCTTCTCGGCGGGGGAGAGCTCCGTGCTCTCCACCGTCTCGGCGCGGGTCAGGCCCTCGCCGGACTCGTCGACCTCGAACACCGGCTCGCTCATCGGCCCGTCCCCTCACTGCTGTCGGAGGAGCCCGGCTCGTCCCGGCTCTCCTCACGGGCGATCTGCGCCTCGACCTCGGCCAGCACCCGGTCCTCGTCCTCGACGGTGAGCGGGGCGTCGTGGTGGGCGCCGAGGTAGGCGTCGACCACGGCCCTGTTCTGGCTGATCGACTCCGGCGGGCCCTCGGCGATGACCTTGCCGGCCGCCATGACGACGACCCAGTCGCTGATGTCGCGGACCACGTCCATGTCGTGCTCGACGAAGATGACCGTCATGCCCTCCTCGCGGAGGTCCTTGACGTGCCCGAGCAGGCTCTGCGTGAGCGCGGGGTTCACGCCGGCCATCGGCTCGTCGAGCATGACCACCTGCGGGTCGCTCATGAGCGCGCGGGCCATCTCCAGCAGCTTGCGCTGGCCACCGGACAGCGTGCCGGCGAAGTCGTCCTTCTTCGCATCCAGCTTGAACCGCCGGAGCAGCTCCATGGCCTTCTCGGTGTTGGCCTTCTCCTGAGCGCGCCAGGTGCCCGGCACCAGCGCGCGGAGGAAGCTCTCGCCGCGCTGCCCCTGGGCGCCGAGCAGCATGTTCTGCAGCACGGTGAGCCGGGACAGCGCCTTGGTGAGCTGGAAGGTCCGGACGACGCCGAGCCGCGCGACCTGGTGGGGGGCCAGCTTGCCCAGCGACCTGCCGTTGAACGACCAGGTGCCGGTGTCGGGCTGGTCGAACCCGGTCAGCAGGTTGAACAGCGTCGTCTTGCCGGCGCCGTTGGGCCCGATGAGCCCGGTGATGCCGCCGCGCTGGATCTCCAGGTGGTCCACCGAGACGGCCGTCAGACCGCCGAACGTGCGCGTGATGCCGTCGACGACCACGGCGGCGTCGGGCTTGGCGACGCCGACCTCCCACGGGAGGTCGCGCAGCGCCGCCTGCGCCAGGCGCTGGGGGGCGCCGCCGGTCGTGCCTGCGCCGGCGGCCGTGGCACCGTGCGGGATCGGGTCAGCGGGCATCGAGCATCACCTCTCGTCGATCACCGAAGATGCCCTGGGGGCGGAAGATCAGCAGCAGCATCAGGCCCAGACCGACGAGGACGAAGCGGATCTGCGCGACGTCGGTGGAGGACAGCAGGTCCTCGGGGATGATCCCGTTGCTGATCAGCAGGCGCAGGCCCGTGTCGGCGAACTGCAGGATGAACAGCAGGATCATGGCGCCGACGACCGGCCCCAGCACCCGCGCGGCCCCGCCGAGGATGAGGGCGGCGTAGGCCAGGAACGTGTTCGCGTTCTGGTACTGGTCCGGGACGGCCGAGCCGGTGCCCACCGCGTAGACCATGCCGCCGAGGGCGCCGAAGACACCGCCGAGCACCAGCGCCTGCATCTTGTAGACGTAGACGTTCTTGCCCAGGGCGCGGACGGCGTCCTCGTCCTCGCGGATCGACTTCACCACGCGGCCCCAGGGGCTGCGCATGAGGAGGAAGACCAGCAGGCTGCCCAGGATCACCAGGATCCAGCCGACCAGGGCCACCCACAGCTCGCCGCCGGACCAGCTGGTCCCGAGGATCGAGTAGCGCTGCGAGGTGTTCCACGGCGCCAGGGCGATGAAGTCGCCGTTGAAGGCCGACAGACCGCGCGTGCCGTTGGTGACCGGCGTCGCCGACACCGACCGGAACAGCAGCCGCAGTCCTTCGGCGGTCGCGATGGTCGCGATGGCCAGGTAGTCCGCGCGCAGCCGCAGGGTCGGCAGACCCAGGAGGAGCGCGAGGACGACGGCGGCCAGCAGGCCCACCAGGACGCCGACCCAGAAGGGCAGGCCCCACTGGCTGACGGAGATGGCGATGCCGAACCCGCCGAGCAGCGCGAACGCGATCTGGCCGAAGTTGAGCAGGCCGGCGTAGCCGAACTGCACGTTGATGCCGATGGCCAGCAGCGCGAAGAAGATCGCCTGGAAGCCGAGCGCGGACTTGCCCGCGACGGCCAGGGCGTTGAGGAGGTCGGCCATGGGTCAGCCGATCCGTGCGCGGCTGCCCAGGATGCCCTGGGGTCGGATGACGAGGATGACGATCAAGAGCAGCAGCCCTCCGACGTACTTCACGTCATTCGGGATGACGAGGGTCGACATCTGCACGAACACACCCACGATCAGGCTGCCCACGAGGGCGCCGTACGCGGTGCCGAGGCCACCCAGGGTGACACCGGCGAACATCAGGAGCAGCAGGCGGAAGCCCATGTCCCACTGCACCTGGTCGGACAGGCCGAGCAGCACGCCGCCGAGCGCGGCCAGCGCGCCACCCATCATCCAGACGACCAGGATGACGCGGTTGACGTCGATGCCCGACGACGCGGCCAGGTCGCGGTTGTCGGCGACGGCCCGCATGGCCTTGCCGATCTTCGTCCGCTGCAGCATCACGGCCACGAGGACGAGGACGACGACGGAGATGATCACCGACGCGAGGTCGGCGTTGGTCATCGTGAAGAAGCCGTAGTTGACCGCGCGCCCGCCCTGGAAGCCCTGGTAGGGGCTGGAGCGGCCGCCGTACACGATCTGGATCAGGTAGCGCAGCAGCAGCGACAGACCGATCGAGACGACCAGCGCGGCGATCAGGCCGGTACCGCGCCGGCGCAGCGGCCGCCAGAGGCCCAGCTCGTTCAGCGCGCCGACCGCGGCTCCCACGATCATCGCCAGGATCGTGGCGACGATCAGGTTCACGCCGCCCGAGACGTTGATGTACCAGGCGGCGACCGCGCCGATCGTGACCAGCTCGCCGTGCGCGAAGTTGGTCAGGCCCGTCGTCCCGAAGATCAGGGAGAGGCCGACGGCGGCCATGGCGATCAGCAGACCGAAGCGGATGCCGTCGACCAGCAGCTGGACGGCCTTGACGGTGCCGCCACCGGAGCCGCGGCTGCCGTCCTCGAGGCCGATGATGACCGCCTGGCGGCGCCCCTCGTCGACGGTGACGGTGCGACTGGCCTCGCCGGCGAGCTCGACGCCGTCGGGGAGGTCGTCGGCGTCGATGGCGACCGTGTACTGACCGGGACCGGGCAGGTCCACCGACCAGCGGCCGTCCTCGTCGGTCTCGACCTCGTCGACGTCCTCACCGGCAGCCGTGGTGACCGTGACCGCGATGCCCTCGATGGGGCCGCTCCGGCTGGTCTGCAGCGTGCCGGCGACCTGCTCGCCCTCGGCCGAGGCGATGCCCGGGCTGAAGGCGGCCAGGCCGAGCCCGAACGTCAGGACCAGCAGCAACCGGACGACGACACGCGACGCCTCGATCGGCCGGCCCCGGCCTCGCAGTCGCGGCAGGGAACGCAGGGTTCCCGCTCGTCGACCATGCCGGCGGGCACGGTTTCCCGCGTGCGTCACTCGACCTCCCAGACGATGAATTGAGGTCGGACCCTAACCCGGTTCTGCGTCGGCGCCGTTGCCGCGTGCTGAGCTGTGACCTTTCCGCGACACGCCGACGGCGTCACGCTCCGGATTCGGGCGGTCCATCTGCGTCATCCCAGCAGGTGGGAGGCGGGTTCGCGGGTCGCGCCGGGTGGGGCTGACGAGGTGTCACACCTTCTTCGAGGCGTTCAGCGTCATGCAGGTCAGCCGGGCCGTGGCCGTCTGCCGGCCGCGGTCGTCGGTGATCTCGATGACGAACGTCGACAGGGTCCTGCCCCTCCGCACCGGGGTGCAGACGGCGGTCACGGTCCCCGACGTCGCGGCTCGCAGGTAGCTGGCGTTGAGCTCGATGCCCACGACCTGCTTGTCGGGGCCGGCCCCGACCGCGGCCGCCATGGAGCCGATCGTCTCGACCAGCGTGCACGTGGCGCCCCCGTGCAGGAGGCCGAACGGCTGCTCGTTGCCGGACACCGGCATCGTCGCGACCATCCGGTCGGGGTTCCAGTCGATGATCTGCACGCCGAGCTTGTCGTCGAGGGGGCTGCTGACCCCGTCGGGCAGCCAGTCCGGGGGAGGGGTGCTCATCCCGGCACCGTAGCCAGCGTTCGGGGGCGTCCTGACCGTCGGTGGGTGCACCTACGATCGGCGACGATGTCCGCTCCGGTTGCCACCTCCGCGCCCGCCGCCCCGACTACTCCCGGGACGCGTCCCCGGCTGCTGCTCCTCGACGGGCACTCGCTGGCCTACCGGGCGTTCTTCGCGCTCCCGGTGGAGAACTTCTCGACCACGACGGGTCAGCCGACGAACGCCGTCTACGGCTTCACGTCGATGCTCATCAACATCCTGCGCGACGAGCAGCCCACCCACCTCGCCGTGGCCTTCGACGTGGGCCGCAAGACCTTCCGCAGCGAGATCTACGCCGAGTACAAGGCGAACCGCGCCGAGAGCCCGACGGACTTCCGCGGCCAGGTGAGCCTCGTGCAGGAGGTCCTCGGCGCCCTGCGCGTGCCGGTCATCACCGCCGAGGGGTACGAGGCCGACGACGTGATCGCCACCCTCACCGTGCAGGCCGTCGAGCAGGGCATGGACGTGCTCATCGCCACCGGCGACCGCGACGCGCTGCAGCTGGTGAACGACCACGTCACCGTGCTCTACCCGCGCAAGGGCGTCTCGGAGATGACCCGCTTCACACCGGGCGAGGTCGAGGCCAAGTACAACCTCACGCCCGCGCAGTACCCCGACTTCGCCGCGCTGCGGGGGGACCCGAGCGACAACCTGCCCAGCATCCCGAGCGTGGGGGAGAAGACCGCCGCCAAGTGGGTGCGCGAGTACGGCTCCCTCGACGCGCTGGTCGACCAGGTCGACACGGTCAAGGGCAAGGTGGGGGAGAAGCTGCGCGAGCACCTCTCCTCGGTGCTGCAGAACCGGCGGCTCACCGAGCTCGACCGCGCCGTCCCGCTCGAGATCGGCCCGCAGGACCTCGCCGTCCAGGCCTGGGACCGCAACGAGGTGCACACCCTCTTCGACAACCTGCAGTTCCGCGTGCTGCGCGAGAGGCTCTTCGCCACGCTGACCAGCGCCGAGCCCGAGGTCGAGGGCGGCTTCGACGTCTCCGTCGACGAGGTGGCCGCCGGCGAGCTCGGCGCCTGGCTGGACGCGCACGCCCGCACCGGCAACACCGGCGTGATCTTCCGCGGCACCTGGGGGCGTGGCACGGGCGAGCTGACCGGCATGGCGCTGGCGGCGGCCGACGACCACACCGCCTTACTCGACCTCGGCCCGGATCTCGACGTCGCCGACGAGCAGGCGCTGGCCGCCTGGCTCGCCGACGCCGACCGGCCCAAGGTCGTCCACGAGGTCAAGGGCCCGCTGCTGGCGATCTGGGCGCGCGGCTGGGACCTGGCCGGCGTGGTCAGCGACACCGCGCTGGCCGCCTACCTGGCGCTGCCCGGACAGCGGTCCTTCGACCTCGGCGACCTCGCGGTGCGCTACCTGCGCCGCGAGCTCAAGGACGCCGCCGAGCCGGAGGGGCAGCTCACCCTCGACGGGCTCGGCCCCACCGAGGACGACGTCGCCGCGGAGGCCGCGAAGGCCGACGTGCTCAAGGCCGTGGCGGTCAACGACCTCTCCGACGCCCTCGAGCAGGTGCTCGGCCAGAAGGGCGGCGCCCACCTGCTCGGTGGGATCGAGCTGCCGCTGACCCGGGTGCTCGCCTCGATGGAGCACCGGGGCATCGCCGCCGACCTGGACTTCCTGCACGACCTGCAGAAGGAGTTCTCCGACGCCGTCGCCGCGGCGGCCGCCGAGTGCTACGCCGTCATCGGCCGCGAGGTGAACCTCGGATCGCCCAAGCAGCTGCAGGCGGTCATCTTCGACGAGCTGGGCCTGCCCAAGACGAAGAAGAACAAGACCGGCTACACGACCGACGCCGACGCGCTCACCTGGCTGTTCGAGCAGACCGGGCACCCGTTCATGGAGCACCTGCTCCGCCACCGCGACGTCTCCCGGCTGCGCACCGTCATCGACGGGCTCATCCCGATGGTCGACGACGCCGGGCGCATCCACACGACGTACCAGCAGACCATCGCGGCGACCGGGCGGCTGTCCTCTACCGACCCCAACCTGCAGAACATCCCGATCCGCACCGCCGAGGGGCGCCGCATCCGGCAGGCCTTCGTCGTAGGCACCGGCTACGAGTCCCTGATGACGGCGGACTACAGCCAGATCGAGATGCGGATCATGGCGCACCTCTCCAGCGACGCGGGGCTGATCGAGGCGTTCACCTCGGGGGAGGACCTGCACTCCTTCGTCGCCTCCCGGGCGTTCGGCATCCCGATCGAGGAGGTCGACCCGGAGATGCGCCGCCGGATCAAGGCGATGAGCTACGGGCTGGCGTACGGGCTCTCCGCCTACGGGCTGTCCGGGCAGCTGCGCATCTCCGTCGAGGAGGCGCGCGAGCAGATGCACGCCTACTTCGAGCGCTTCGGCGGGATCCGCGACTACCTGGACAGCGTCGTGGACGACGCGCGGCAGACCGGCTACACCGAGACGACGCTGGGCCGGCGGCGCTACCTGCCCGACCTGACCAGCGACAACGGCCAGCGCCGGCAGATGGCCGAGCGCATGGCCCTCAACGCACCCATCCAGGGCTCGGCCGCCGACGTCATCAAGGTCGCGATGCTCAACGTGGAGAAGGCCATCGCGGCCGAGGGGCTCAGCTCCCGGATGCTGCTCCAGGTGCACGACGAGCTCGTGCTCGAGGTGGCACCGGGGGAGAGGGAGGCCCTGGAGGCGCTCGTGCGCCGCGAGATGGCCGGCGCCGCCGACCTGTCCGTCCCGCTCGAGGTCTCGGTCGGCTTCGGCCGCACCTGGGACGACGCCGCGCACTGAGGATGGCGTCGACCGGCCTCGCTGACCGGAGGCTGACCTACGGGCCGGCCGGCGTCACGGCGCCCGGGGACGCGGTGTCGTCGGCGCCTGCGGGGCGCCGCGCGTACGAGCGGTCCGTGCTCGTCGGCAGGGGTGACGAGTGCTGGGTGCACGCGCGAGCGGCGCTGCTGTCGTGGGGCGTGAAGACCCGCAGCGGCTTCGCGGTCGAGCCTGCGTCGGGGTCCGGGCCCGGTGTGCGGGGCGGCGCCGACTACTGGCTCGTGGCCTCGGTCGGGCCCCTGCGCATCCGTGAGCCCGCCCGGGTGGTCGCGGTCGTGGACCGGCCGGACCGCTGCGGGTTCGCCTACGGCACTCTCGAGGGGCACCCGGTCTCGGGCGAGGAGGCCTTCGTGCTGCACCGCGGCGACGACGGGGACGTCCGGCTGACGCTCCGGTCGGTGACCGCGCCTGGTGCCGGTCGGTGGCGCCTGGCGTTCCCCGGTGTGCTGATCGCCCAGCGCTGGTACCGACGCCGGTATGCCCGCGCCCTGGTCGGGGGCTGAGCCGTGCCGACGACCGTCGTCCGGCGCACGGCCGACCTCGACGACGTCGAGCACCTGGAGATCCGCGCGCTGCTGGACCGGGCGTTCGCCGGCGACTTCGCCGACGAGGACTTCGCCCACGCCCTGGGCGGGATGCACGCCCTGGTGCACGACGAGGGCCGGCTGATCGGCCACGGTGCGGTGGTCCGGCGGCAGCTGCGGCACGGTGGCCGGACGCTGCGCGCCGGCTACGTCGAAGCCGTCGCGGTCGTGCCGGACCGTCGCCGGCAGGGCATCGCGACGGCGGTGATGGACGCCCTGGAGGAGATCGTCCGCACCGATCACGACCTCGGCGCCCTCAGCGCGTCGGAGGACGGGATCGGCCTGTACGCCGCCCGCGGGTGGCTGCTCTGGGAGGGGCCGACCTCGGTGCTCGCCCCCGAGGGCATCCGCCGCACCCCGGAGGACGACGGGTCGGTGTTCGTGCTGCCCGGGCCGCTGCCGCTGGACCGCCGCGGCGAGCTCACCTGCGACTGGCGCGCCGGGGACGTCTGGTGAGCCATCCGCCCGTGGACCAGTGGCTGCAGCGGCTGGCGGTCTGAGGCTCGACCAGAGGTTCAGGGTCGCCGGCAGACCAGGACCAGGGTGCCGGGCACGAGCGCGCCGCGCTCCGGTGACCACTGCCCCCAGTTCTCCGTGCGGCCCGGGGTCCATTTCGGCTCGACCAGGTCCTCGAGCACGAGCCCGGCCCCGACGACGGCCCGCACCCAGTCGCCGACCGTCCGGTGGTGCTCCACGTAGACCGTCCGGCCGGCGTCGTCGGTCTCCACGTACGGGGTGCGGTCGAAGTAGGAGGAGACGATCCGCAGGTCCTCGGGGTCGGGGGAGTCGGGGAACGGCCAGCGCATCGGGTGGTTCACCGACGCCACGAAGCGCCCGCCCGGCCGCAGCACCCGCGTGACCTCGCGGAGCGCCCCCTCGACGTCGGCCACGAACGGCAGGCCGCCGAACGCCGAGCAGGCGACGTCGACGCTCGCGTCGGCCAGCGGGAGCGCACCGGCATCGGCCTGCAGCAGGGGGACGGCGATGCCGGTGGCGCGGTTGAGCTCCGCCGCCCGGGCCAGCATGCCGCCGGACAGGTCGAGCGCCACGACGTCGGCACCGGCGGTGCGCAGCCAGCGGGCGCACGGAGCGGAGCCGCAGCCGATCTCGAGCACCCGCCGGCCGGCGACGTCCCCGAGCAGGCGGGCATCGGCCTCCCGCAGGCCCTCGGGGCACCAGAGGAAGTCCGCGTCACCCAGGTCGGAGCCGTGCTCGTCGAGGTACGCCGGCGCCGCGGCGTCCCACCAGGCGCGGTTGGCGCGGACCGATTCCGCGCCCCCCACGGGGCGGCGGGCGACACCGCCCGCGGCCGGGTAGCCGTCACCGGCGAGCGGCAGGGGGGACGGGTGCGGGGGGAGGGTCATGACACGCCGATCGTGACACGCCGCCCCGGGAGGGGGCCGGTTCCACCCAGGTGGACCGCGCCGTCCCGGCGTCCGTACCATGGAGGGGCGCCAGAGGTCTGACGTGTCCTCCCCCTCTCGTGGGACGGGCCGCGCCGGTTCTTTCCCGCTGTTCCTCCCCGCGGTCGTGCGGCCGTGGGTGTCCTGTCCCTACGCATTCCCCGTCCGGAGCTACCAACCACATGACCTCCACCCAGGTCCGTCCTTCCAGCACCCCCCAGGTCGCCGTCAACGACATCGGCAGCGCCGAGGACTTCCTCGCCGCCATCGACGCGACGATCAAGTACTTCAACGATGGCGACATCGTCGAGGGCGTCATCGTCAAGGTCGACCGGGACGAGGTGCTGCTGGACATCGGCTACAAGACCGAGGGCGTCATCCCCTCGCGCGAGCTCTCCATCAAGCACGACGTCGACCCCAACGAGGTCGTCAAGGTCGGCGACGAGGTGGAAGCCCTGGTTCTCCAGAAGGAGGACAAGGAAGGCCGGCTGATCCTCTCCAAGAAGCGCGCCCAGTACGAGCGCGCCTGGGGCACGATCGAGGCGAAGAAGGAAGCCGACGAGGTCGTCACCGGCACCGTCATCGAGGTCGTCAAGGGTGGTCTCATCCTGGACATCGGCCTCCGCGGCTTCCTCCCGGCCTCGCTGGTCGAGATGCGCCGCGTGCGCGACCTGCAGCCCTACGTGGGCCGCGAGCTCGAGGCCAAGATCATCGAGCTCGACAAGAACCGCAACAACGTCGTGCTCTCCCGTCGTCAGTGGCTGGAGCAGACGCAGTCCGAGGTCCGCAGCGAGTTCCTCAACAAGCTCGCCAAGGGCCAGGTGCGCTCGGGTGTCGTCTCCTCGATCGTCAACTTCGGTGCGTTCGTCGACCTGGGTGGCGTGGACGGCCTCGTGCACGTCTCCGAGCTGTCCTGGAAGCACATCGACCACCCCTCCGAGGTCGTCGAGGTGGGCCAGGAGGTCACGGTCGAGGTCCTCGACGTCGACCTGGACCGCGAGCGGGTCTCCCTGTCGCTGAAGGCGACGCAGGAGGACCCGTGGCGTCAGTTCGCCCGCACCCACCAGATCGGGCAGGTCGTCCCCGGCAAGGTCACCAAGCTGGTTCCCTTCGGTGCGTTCGTGCGCGTCGACGAGGGCATCGAGGGCCTGGTCCACATCTCCGAGCTGGCCGAGCGCCACGTGGAGATCCCGGAGCAGGTCGTGCAGGTCGGCGACGAGATCCTGGTCAAGGTCATCGACATCGACCTGGACCGCCGCCGCATCTCGCTCTCGCTCAAGCAGGCCAACGAGGGCGTCGTCGGCGAGGAGGACCAGTTCGACCCGGCCGCCTACGGCATGTCGGCGTCCTACGACGAGCAGGGCAACTACATCTACCCCGAGGGCTTCGACCCGGAGACCGGCGAGTGGCTCGAGGGCTACGACGAGGCCCGCGAGACGTGGGAGCGGCAGTACGCCGAGGCCCAGGCCCGCTTCGAGGCGCACCGCAAGCAGATCGCGGCCGCCAAGGAGGCCGACGCCGAGGCGGCTGCCGGTGGCAGCTACTCCAGCGACGACGCCGCCGGCTCGGACGCCCCGGCCAGCACCGGTGGCACCCTGGCCAGCGACGAGGCGCTCGCGGCGCTCCGCGCCAAGCTGGCCGGCGGCGAGTGACCTGAGGGTCTGACCCGCCAGCTCTGCACGTCGGAGGCCCAGGACCCGCACGGGTCCTGGGCCTCTGCCGTTCCCGCAGCGGGGCGGAGCACGCCGAAGGGCCCGTGGACGACGTCCACGGGCCCTTCGGCACTGCACCGCACAGCGCGGCACGCGAAGGTGCCGCAGGGCGTCAGCCGGACCGCCGCAGCCTCCGGGGCGCGGCGGGCTCCGTCAGAGGCTGAGGATGATGGCGAACGCCGTGCGCGGGCGTCCGCCGGAGCCCGCGAGGAAGCTCCAGGTGTGGCGCCCGGTGGTGGGCGTGGAGAACATCCAGCGCAGCAGCGAGCTGCGGTGGGCCACGGCCGGCCGCTGGAACTGCATGCGGTCGCGGACCGCGGGGATGTCGGCGCAACGCACACCGGTGGGGGCGCCGAGCCGGTGCCGTCCGGCGCCACGACGGGCGGCTCGGGTCGACGGGGATGCAGCGGGCGTGTGACCGGACATGTTCGTTCTGCCTCTCTCGGCGGGGAAGATCGCCAGGACGAACGTTAGTGGTGGGGCTCGTGTGACTACTGCGACGCGCCGGGCGTGCGGGACGGGTGTTACCGCCCCGTGATCTCCGCGGGACGGTCGCTACTGTCCGTGCGTGCTGACGATCGGACTGACCGGGGGCATCGGCTCGGGCAAGAGCACGGTGTCGACCCTCCTGGCGGCGCGGGGCGCGACGGTGGTCGATGCCGACCGCATCGCGCGCGAGGTGCTGGAGCCGGGCACTCCCGGCCTCGCTGCCGTCGTGACGGAATTCGGGGCGGGTGTGCTGAGCCCGGACGGCGCGCTGGACCGGGCGGCGCTGGCCGCGATCGTGTTCGCCGACGCGGACGCGCGCGCCCGGCTGGACGCGATCGTCCACCCGCTGGTGCGGCAGCGGTCCAGGGAGCTGGTCGCCGCCGTGCCGCCGGACGCCGTGGTGGTCAACGACGTCCCGCTGCTGGTGGAGACCGGGCAGGCAGGCTCCTACGACCTCGTGCTCGTCGTCGAGGCCGATCCCGAGACCCGGGTGGCGCGGCTGATCGACCGCGGCCTCACCGAGGCGGACGCCCGCGCCCGGATCGCGGCGCAGGCCTCCGACGAGCAGCGCCGCGCGGCAGCCGACGTGGTGCTCGACAACAGCGGGACCCCCGACCAGCTGGCCGAGCAGGTGCAGCGGTTCTGGGCCGAGCGGGTGGCCCCGAAGGCGGGGTGACCGGCCGGCCCGCCGGGCCCCCGGGACGACGAGAGCCCCAGGTCATCGGACCTGGGGCTCTTCGTGGTGGGCGATACTGGGATCGAACCAGTGACCTCTTCCGTGTCAGGGAAGCGCGCTACCGCTGCGCCAATCGCCCGTTCCGGCCTCGCGACCGGACCCTCCTCCGCGCTCGTACTCCGGAGGAGACGAGGTGGAGACGGGATTTGAACCCGTGTAGACGGCTTTGCAGGCCGTTGCCTCGCCTCTCGGCCACTCCACCGCACGCGGGAGCCGGTCTCTCGACCGGCCCCCGAGGTTCCGAGCGGATGACGGGATTCGAACCCGCGACCCTCACCTTGGCAAGGTGATGCTCTACCACTGAGCCACATCCGCGTTACGAGAAAGAACTCTAACCGACGCCCGGAGGGGGTTTGAAGGGGGGGTCTCCGCGCTTCCCCCCGCAGGGTGCCGACGGTGCGTTCCCGCAGGTCAGCGGCCCGTCGCGTCCGGTCCGCCGTTGGACAGGAGGGCGTCCAGCTCCTGGTCGAGGCCCAGCAGGGCGCTCTCCGAACCGGAGGGGACCAGGGCCTCGGTGTGCCGCAGGAAGGCGGCAACGGTGGCGCGGGACAGCTCGAACAGCGCCTCGCCCGAGGGTGCGCGCAGGTGGAGGAACAGCACGTCGGTGCTGGCCTGGGCCGGCCAGATGCGCACGTCGCCGTCGCCGGTGGGGTGCTCGAGGCCTGCCTGCAGGAGCTCGCGTGCCACCAGCCAGGCGATGCCCTCGTCGTCCTGCTCGCCGGCCTCGCCGAAGGCGATGCGGACCGCGAACGGGTCCGACTGGTCGTAGCAGAGCAGCGCGGGGACCTCGGTCCACGACTGCGGGCCGACCAGCTGAAGAGTGATGGGTGTGATGTGACCGGGGGTCCATCGGCTCGTCATGTCCGGTCAACGACGGGTGGTCCGAAAAGTGACGTCCTGACACACAGCGCGTCCCGCTCGTCACAACCGCCACATCCGCCACATCCGCCACATCCGTCACAGCGAACCGATGTGCTGGGACGATGCGAACGCCCCGTGTGACCATGGGAGTCGTGAGTCGACCGGTGCGCCGTTCGGAGGAGGGCGTCGGCGACGTCGAGATCCTCCGTCGCATCCGTGCCGGTGAACGCGGAGCCGTCGACGACCTGTACGAGCGCTTCCGCCGTCCCGCCTTCGCGCTGGCGCGCAGGATCCTCACGGACGACGGCCTGGCCGAGGACGTGCTGCAGGACGTGTTCCTCGGCGTCTGGCGCGACCCGTGGGCCTACGACGCGGCCCGGGGCAGTTTCGCCTCCTGGCTCCTGGCCGTCGTCCACCACAAGGCCGTCGACGCCGTGCGACGTGAGGAGTCGCAGCGGCGGCGCCAGGCACGGGCGGAGGACGAGGCGGTGCTGGACGCGCCCACCGCGACCCGCGACGTCGAGGACGACGCCTGGGCGCGGGTCGTCGCCGACGAGGTGCGCGCCGCCCTCGGCGAGCTGCCCGCCGCCCAGCGCGAGGCGCTCACGCTGGCCTACTACGGCGGGTACACGCAGCGGGAGGTGGCGGCCCTCACCGGCACACCTCTCGGCACCGTCAAGACACGGATGCTGGCCGGCATGCGCCGGCTGAAGACAGAACTGGGCGGGTCGTCGGGCCAGGGTGGCAGCGCGCTGTCCGGCAACCCGTCCTCGGACGGGACGGCACGATGACCGGGGAGCACGCTTTCGACGAGCTGGCCGTGGGTTGGGCGCTGCACGCGCTGGAGCCCGACGACGAGGCGGCCTTCGCCCGTCACCTGCCCGGCTGCGAGCGCTGTGCGCGCACCGTGGCGGAGACCGCCGAGGTGATGGCGGCCATGGCCTACGACCTCCCGTCGGCCGAGCCCTCGCCCGAGCTCCGGTCCCGCCTGAGCGCCGCGGTCGGGTCCACCGAGCAGCTGCCCCCGCCGGCGGCACCGCCGGCTCCGCCGGCTCCGCCGGCTTCTGCGAGCGAGGGCGAGAGCACCGGCCCGGTCCCGGTCCCGGAGCTGCCCGCCCCCCGGTCCCGGGCCCTCGGCCGGGTGCTCGTGGCGGCCGCCGTGGCCGCGGTGGTCGGCCTCGGCACCTGGACCGTGGTGCTCAGCCAGTCCCGCGAGGAGCTGCAGGCCACGGTGGCGGCGCAGGAGGCGGTCGTCGCCGAGCTCACCCGCCCCGGGCAGTCCGTCGTCGTCCCGCTGACCAGCGAGGACCAGCGGCTGGCCACGCTGGTCGCCCGCGACGGTGTCGCGCACGTCGTCACCGAAGGGCTCGAGCTCAACGACGTGTCCGCCGAGACCTACGTCCTCTGGGGCCTGGGCAAGGGCGCGCCGGTGGCTCTGGGCACGTTCGACGTCGAACGGTCGCAGATCGCCGTCGAAACCGTAGGCTCCGGTGCGACCGGACTCGACGAGTTCCTCGGCTACGGCATCAGCATCGAGCCCGGTCGCCAGGCTCCGGCAGAACCGTCGGGGGTCGTCGCGAGCGGGGAGGTGTCCAGCTGAGCGGATCGGACACGACGGCGAAGTCGACCTCCACCGCGCACCCGCGCGGGGAGACCGCCGACGAGCGCCGGGCGCGGTACGACGCCGACGAGGTGCACAGCCTGCGCGAGCGCGTGGCCCAGGCGCGCTGGCGCAGGCGTCTCGCGGCCACGCGCAGCCTCAACCACGGCTACCGGGTGGGGGTCGGGATCGTCGGCGGCCTGATCGTCGCGGTCGGCCTGGTCACCATCCCGCTGCCCGGTCCGGGCTGGCTCACCGTCATCGCGGGTCTGTTCGTGCTGGCGACGGAGTTCACCTGGGCCGAGCGGCTGCTCGAGTTCACCAAGCACCACGTCAAGCGCTGGACCGACTGGGTGACCGGCCAGCCGGTGTGGGTCCGGCTGCTCCTCGGCCTCGCCACGGCGGCGTTCGTCTACGGCGTCCTGGTGGTCACGCTGCACGTCATGGGAGTGCCCGGCTGGGTGCCGGGGTGGGTTCCGCTCTGGCGATGAGCGTCTGGCACAATCAGTCGCGCAACGGGCGATTGGCTCAGTGGTAGAGCGCTTCGTTCACACCGAAGAGGTCACTGGTTCGAACCCAGTATCGCCCACCAGCACGAGAGGCCCGGTCCGCGGACCGGGCCTCTCGTCGTTCGGAGGTCAGGCGCTCCCGTAGCGCACCAGGCGGACCATGCCGTCCTCCATGTGGTGGTGGTTGTGGCAGTGGAACAGCCACTTCCCGGGGTTGGTGGCCAGGAAGTCGAACGTCACCACGCCGCCCCTGGCCGGCACGGCGACGGTGTCCTTCACCGGTCCGCGGCCCGACGGCGTCAGCACCTGGAAGTGGTGCCCGTGCAGGTGCATGGGATGCCACTTCGCGCCGGTGTTGCGCAGGACCAGCC
Organism: Blastococcus sp. TBT05-19; assembly: GCF_003319095.1. GTDB lineage: Bacteria > Actinomycetota > Actinomycetes > Mycobacteriales > Geodermatophilaceae > Blastococcus. The sequence continues at coordinate 206,881 of NZ_QOHI01000005.1, forward strand.
GCACCCACTCGCCCTCGGCGACCGTCAGCGGGTCGGCGTCGGGATAGCTCTGACCGCCGATCTCGGTGCCGTCGAGGGTCAGGTCGAACACCCGGTCCGGCCGCCCCGGGGGCAGGGCCAGCGGCTCGACGGCGAGCAGGTCGGCGTGCTCGGCGGGCCGGCCGTCCAGCTCCGCGGGCCAGGCGGTGACCGGCGGAGCGGACGACGCCGGGCTGCCGGTGTAGCGCAGCACCGCCCGGCCCCACCCGCGCCGCCCCTCGGGCGCGACCCCGATCTGCCAGGCGCCGTCGCGCCGGCCCAGCTCCACCAGGACGTCGTAGCGCTCGCCCATGCCCAGCCGCAGCACGTCGACCGTGACCGGCTCCACCGGCATGCCGTCGGTGTGCGTGACGGTGAGCGGGTGCCCGGCCACGGCGAACCGGAAGCCGGTGTCCGCGGCCACGTTCATCACCCGCAGCCGCAGGCGGTCGCCCGGCCTGCCCTCCAGGACCGGTGGGTCGTCCGGGGGGTGCCCGTTCACGAGGACCAGCGGGTACGTGCGACCACCGAAGGAGACCGTCGCCGGGCCGGGGTCGACGGCGGACTCGGCCGGCACCCCGCCGTGGTCGGTGTGCGGCCCCGTCTCCTCGACGCCGTCGGCCCAGTCGTCGAGCATCAGGACGTACTCGCGGTCGTAGGAGAGCGGCTCGTCGCGGGGCTCCACCACCAGCGGCCCGTAGAGCCCGCGGTCGAGCTGGACGCCCACGTGGGCGTGGTACATGAACGACCCCGCGACGGGGGTGCGGAACTCGTACAGGAAGGTGCCGCCCGGCTCGACGGGGACCTGGGTCACGCGGGGGACGCCGTCCATGGCGTTCGGCGGCGCCAGCCCGTGCCAGTGGACCGTGGTCCCCTCCGGCAGGCCGTTGTCGAGCCGGACCCGCAGCACGTCGCCGGCCCGGAGCCGGATCTCCGGGCCGGGAACCGTGCCGTACCCCCAGGTGGCCACCTCGGAGCCGGCCAGGTCGAGGGTCATCGGCCCGGGCTGCAGGGGGAGTGCCGCGGCGGCGGTGGCGCCGCCGCCACCGCCGCGGCACCCGGCCGCGACCGCGAGCCCAGCCCCCAGGGCGAGGAACCCGCGCCGGGTCAGGGATGCGTCCTCCGCCACCCGTCGGCCGTCCCTCACTCGACGGTGAACTCGCTGACCATGCCGAGGGTGAAGTGCGGCGCGCCCTCCGCCATCGTCTCCATGTCCGTCGTCCCCTGCGGGACGAAGCAGATGGCGGCGTAGCGACCCGGCTGCAGCTCCAGGAACGTGGTGTCGGACCCGCCGGGCGGGGCGAACGCGCCCCCGGTGAAGGTCGCCATCGTCATGGCCTGCTCCTCCGGCATCGCCAGCAGCTCCTCGGCCGAGGCGGTGACGCCGTCGTTGATCCGAGCGATGCCGATCTCGTGCATCTCCTCGCCCTCGTTGGCGAACGTGACCGCGACGGTGCCGCCCGGGACGGTGTCCGGGATGCCCTCGAACTCGTAGTCGACCGCGGTCGCCTCGATCTGCTCGTAGCCGCAGGAGTCGAGCATGTAGTCGTCGATGCCGGCGTCGGCGGACCGGGCCTCCTCGCTGTCCATCAGGGTGTCGTCCCCGGTCTCGAGCATCTGGCGGATCATCCCGGTGAGCGTCTCGACGTCGTCGCGGACCTCGTCCGGTGCGGTGTCCTCCACCTCCTTCAGGGAAGGCTCCAGCCGCGCGCCGAACTCGGTCACCGCGGCCTGGATCTCCTCCGGGGACGCGGTCTCGAAGTCCACGGCGGGTCCCTGGCTCGCCATCGACTCCGCCTCGACGGCCGCGGCGCAGAACGCCTCGACGTCACCGGCGGCGCTGGTCGACGCCGGGCTCTCCCCGCCCGCCTCGTCCGTTCCTCCGTCGGATCCGCAGGCCGGGAGGGCGGCCAGCAGCACCGCCGTGGCGCCGCCCGCCGCCCATCGACGGATCGTCGTGCTCGTGCTCGTGTGCATCGCCGTTCCACCTCTCTGCCTGCGGACGGCCGGGTGCCGCGCCGCGGAGGAGGGCACAGTGCTGCGACCCGGTGATCGACGGGCGGGATCGGCTTCTCCCACTTACGATGCGCCGGCGCTCGCGCGCGATCCGGGACGAGGTGTGAGCGGTCGGCGTCGGTCGGTGAAGCGCCGGCCGGGCTTCGCGGGGACCATGGGACCGGTGAGCGCCCGACCGGACCGCGCGGCCAGGCTGCGGCTGGTCCTCGACCGGGACGGGCCCACCTGCATCTGGTGCGGCCGCGAGTTCTCGGCGCTCGTGCAGCCGAGCACCGAGCACGTGGTGCCGCGGGTGAAGGGCGGCCCCTCCTGGCTGGCCAACGAGGTGGCCGCCTGCCGGCGCTGCAACGCCGAACGCGGGCACCGCACCCCGGTCGAGTGGCTCGAGGAGTGCCTGGGGCGTGGCTGGCCGGCCGACCCGGCGCGGCTGGTGCGGGCGCTCGAGGCGCTCGAGGCCGCCATCGCCACCTCGGGCGGGCAGCGTCGCGCCCGGCCCTACCTCGACGCGCAGCTGCGCCGGCTGCGCCGCTCGGCTGCCCGTAGCGTGGGTGCGGTGAGCGACGCGGTGGGTTCGGTGGCCTCGATCTCGGTGTACCCGGTGAAGTCCCTGGCCGGCCGGGCCGTCCCGCGGGCCGAGGTGGAGCCCGCCGGGCTGCGGGGCGATCGGGCCCACGCGGTCGTCGACGCCGGCACCGGCGAACCGGTCACGGTGAAGACCACGCCCGAGCTGCGCCAGGTCGTGGCCACCGGCGACGCCGAGGCCGACACGATCACCCTCGCCGAGGTGCTGGGGCGGCCCGTGCGGCTGGCGGCGAGCGAGAGCCCGCAGGTCGACGCCGCGGCGGTGCACCTCGTCTCCCGCCAGGCGATCGACCGGGCCGCCGCCGGCGACGTCCCCGAGGGCTGCTCCGCCGACGACCCGCGCGCCAACGTGCTGCTGGACCTGCCCGACGGCGACGAGCGCACGTGGGTCGGCCGGGTCGTCCGCATCGGGGACGCCGAGCTGCGGGTGACCCGGACGCCGAAGCACTGCCTGGGCGTGTACGCCGAGGTGCGGCGCCCGGGCGCGATCGCCGTCGGTGACGTCGTCCACCTCCAGCCGGACGACGTCCCGGGGTGAGCAGGGGAGCGCACTAGGCTCGGGGGCCGGTGACCGGCCTCGGCCGGGCACCCCGATGCCGTGCCGACCCCTGGGAGCTCCCGTGTCCACCCCGCCCTCGCCGACCGCCGTCTCCCCGATCCGGGTGCCGGCCGGGACGACGGCGCAGCAGGCCCTCAAGGACGCCGGGGTCCCGCTCAAGGGACCCGACGGCGCCGTCGTCGTCCGCGACCTGGCCTCCGGTGACCTCAAGGACCTGGCCTGGACCCCTGACGCCGACGCCGAGGTGGACCCGGTCCCCGCGGCCAGCGCCGAGGGGCGCGCCGTCATCCGGCACTCGGCCGCGCACGTGCTCGCGCAGGCCGTGCAGGAGCTCTTCCCGGGCACCCGCCTGGGCATCGGCCCGCCGGTCGAGAACGGCTTCTACTACGACTTCGACCCGGAGCGGCCCTTCACCCCCGAGGACCTGCAGGCCCTCGAGAAGAAGATGACCGAGATCGTGCGGGCCGGGCAGAACTTCTCCCGCCGCGAGATCAGCGACGCCGACGCGCAGGCCGAGCTCGCGCACGAGCCGTACAAGCTGGAGCTGATCGGCCTCAAGGGCGGTGCCGGCGATGCGGAGGGCGCCGACGTGGAGGTCGGCGGCGCGCAGCTGACCATGTACGACAACCTCGACGCCCGCACCGGCGACCGGGTCTGGACCGACCTGTGCCGCGGCCCGCACCTGCCGCGCACCTCGGGCATCCCGGCGTTCAGCCTCACCCGGTCGGCGGCGGCCTACTGGCGCGGCAGCGAGAAGAACCCCCAGCTGCAGCGGGTGTACGGCACCGCCTGGGAGAGCAAGGACGCGCACAAGGCCTACCTCGAGCACCTGGCCGAGGCCGAGCGCCGCGACCACCGCCGGCTCGGCGCGGAGCTCGACCTGTTCAGCTTCCCCGACGAGATCGGCTCCGGCCTGGTCGTCTTCCACCCCAAGGGCGGTGTGGTGAAGCGGGAGATGGAGGACTACGTCCGCGCCCGCCACATCGAGGAGGGCTTCGACTACGTCGGCACCCCGCACATCTCCAAGAGCGGGCTGTTCGAGACCTCGGGCCACCTGCCGTACTACGCCGACACGATGTTCCCCGGCATGGAGCTGGAGAACAGCGAGTACCGGCTCAAGGCCATGAACTGCCCGGGGCACAACCTGATCTTCCGGTCGCGAGGGCGGTCCTACCGCGAGCTGCCGCTGCGGTTCTTCGAGTTCGGCACCGTCTACCGGTACGAGAAGTCCGGCGTCGTGCACGGCCTGACCCGCGTGCGCGGTCTCACCCAGGACGACTCGCACAGCTACGTCACCCCGGAGCAGGCGCCCGGCGAGATCCGGCACCTGCTGAACTTCGTGCTCAGCCTGCTGCGCGACTTCGGGCTCGACGACTACTACCTGGAGCTCTCCACCCGCGGCGACGACCCGGAGAAGCGGTCCAAGTTCATCGGCTCCGAGGAGCAGTGGGCGGTCGCGACCGGCGTGCTCGAGGACGCCGCCCGCGAGACCGGGCTGGAGCTCGTCCCCGACCCCGGGGGCGCGGCGTTCTACGGCCCGAAGATCTCGGTGCAGGCGCGCGACGCGATCGGTCGCACCTGGCAGATGTCGACCATCCAGTACGACTTCAACCAGCCAGAGCGCTTCGGCCTGGAGTTCAGCGCCGCCGACGGCACCCGCCAGCAGCCGGTGATGATCCACTCGGCCAAGTTCGGCTCGATCGAGCGGTTCTTCGGCGTGCTCACCGAGCACTACGCCGGCGCCTTCCCGGCCTGGCTGGCCCCGGTCCAGGCCGTCGGCATCCCGGTCACCGACGAGCAGGTGCCCTACCTGCGCGACGTCGCGCTGAAGCTCCGGGCGCGCGGCCTGCGGTTCGAGCTCGACGACTCCGACGACCGGATGCAGAAGAAGATCCGCACCGCCAGCAAGCAGAAGGTGCCGTTCGTGCTCATCGCCGGCGCGACCGACGCCGAGGCGGGTGCGGTCTCCTTCCGGTTCCGCGACGGCAGCCAGCGCAACGGCGTGCCGGTCGACGCCGCGGTCGAGGAGATCGCGGCCTGGGTCGCGGCGCGGAACAACGCCGACCCCACCGCGGAGACCGCCGGATGACGCCCGACGACGGACCGGGCGCGGCCTTCGAGCACCTCTGGACGCCGTACCGGATGGCCTACATCCGGGGCGAGAACAAGCCGACCGGCGACCACGACTGCCCGTTCTGCCTCATCCCGGCGATGAGCGACGAGGACGGTCTGATCGTGGCCCGCGGGTCGACGGTGTTCGCGGTGCTGAACCTCTACCCGTACAACGCCGGCCACCTGATGCTGGTCCCGTACCGGCACGTGCCCGACTACACCGACCTCACGGTCGAGGAGGTCGCCGAGCTCGGTGCCTTCACCCAGACGGCGATGCGCACGATCCGGGCCGTCGCCGGCGCGCACGGCTTCAACATCGGCATGAACCAGGGGTCCGTGGCCGGGGCCGGCATCGCCGACCACCTGCACCAGCACGCCGTGCCCCGCTGGGGCGGCGACACCAACTTCATGCCGGTGGTCGGGCTCACCCGGGTGCTCCCGCAGGTGCTGCGCGAGACTCGCGACCTGCTCGCCGCCGCGTGGTCGGACCGCGCGGCCCCGGTGCGGGAGACCTGACGTGCTCGGCGTCAACGCCCGCCCGGCCGTCGCCAAGGTGGTGAACCCGATCGTCACCCGGCTGGACCGCATCGGCGTCACCCCGGACATGGTGACGATCACCGGCACGGTGGGCGCGGTCGTCTCCGCGGTGTTCCTCATCGGCTCGGGCTCCCTGTTCTGGGGTGCCTTCGCCGTCTGGATGTTCGTGATGCTGGACATGCTCGACGGGGCGCTGGCCCGGCTGCGCGGCGGCGGCTCGGTGTTCGGCGCGGTCCTGGACTCCGTCGGCGACCGGGCCGCGGACGCCGCCATCTTCGGCGCGCTGGCGTGGTGGTTCTCCGGCGGTGGCGACAACCGGCTCATCGTCGCGTTGTCGCTGATCTGCCTCGTGCTCGGCGTCCTGACCAGCTACATCAAGGCGCGGGCCGAGGGCGTCGGCCTGTCGTGCGACGTCGGCATCGTCGAGCGCACCGAGCGGCTGATCATCGTCCTCGTGGGCACCGGGTTCACCGGCCTGGGCATCCCGTACTCGCTGCACGTCGCCCTGTGGGTGCTGCTGGCCGGCAGCGCGGTCACCGTGGCGCAGCGGGTCCTGGCGGTGAAGCGGGCGGCAGCCGGCGCGCGGATCGCCTCGTGAGCCGTCGCGAACGGCTCCTGGGCCGGGCCGCCGACGCCGGGTACGCCGCCGGCTGGCGGGCGGTGCGGATGCTGCCCGAGCCCGCCGCGCGCGGGCTGTTCGACCGGGCGGGCGACTGGGCCGCCGGCCGCGAGGGCGCCGGCGTCCGCCGGCTGCGGGCCAACCTCCGGGTGGTCACCGGGGGAGCGCTGACCGAGGCCGAGCTCGACGACCTCACGGCTGCGGCCATGCGCTCCTACGCCCGGTACTGGCAGGAGGCGTTCCGGCTGCCCACCCTCGGCGTCGACCGGATCCTCGCCGGCACCACCGTCCCCGGGATCGAGCACCTGGAGGAGGCCCGTGCCGCCGGCAGGGGAGTGGTCCTCGCCCTGCCGCACAGCGGCAACTGGGACGCCGCCGGGGTCTGGTTCATCGACTGGCTGGGCGGCCCGTTCATGACCGTCGCCGAGCGGCTGAAGCCGGAGTCCCTGTACCGGCGTTTCCTCGACTACCGCGAGACCCTCGGGATGCGGGTCGTGCCGCTCACCGGCGGGCCGCGGCCGAGCTCCGACGTGCTGCGCGACTGGCTGGCCGACGGCGGCTCGGCGTGCCTGCTGGTCGACCGCAACCTCGGCGCCGGCGGCGTGCCGGTGACGTTCTTCGGCCGGCCCGCCCGGATGCCCGGCGGTGCCGCGCAGCTCGCCGTGGAGACCGGCGCCTCGCTGCACCCGGTGGTCTGCCGCTTCACCGAGCGCGGCTGGCAGCTCAAGGTGCACCCCGAGGTGCCCGTCACCGGCGGCGCCGACCCGCGCGACGCCGTGCCGACGGCGATGCAGGCCGTGGCGGACGCCTTCACCGAGTCGATCGCCGAGCGCCCGGAGGACTGGCACATGCTCGGCCGCATCTGGGCCGACGTCCCGGCCGACGAGCCACGGTCCGCGCGGCGGGGCCCGGCCTGATGCGCATCGGCCTGGTCTCCCCGTACCGGTGGGACGTCCCCGGGGGCGTCCAGTACCACGTGCGCGACCTGGCCGAGACGCTCCGCGGGATGGGGCACCACGTCGAGGTGCTGACCCCCGCCGAGCGCGAGGAGTCGATCACCGACCCCTCCATCACCTTCGCCGGCCGCACCGTGCCGGTCCCGTACAACGGCTCGATGGCCAGCGTGCAGTTCGGCCCGGTCTCGGCCGCGCGGGTGCGCCGCTGGCTGCGGGAGGGGCGGTTCGACGTCGTCCACGTGCACGAGCCGTCGTCGCCGTCGGTGTCGCTGCTGGTGTGCATGCTCGCCCGCGGCCCGATCGTGGCGACCTTCCACACCGCCACCACGCGCTCGAAGATGCTGGTGGTGCTCGGGCCGGCCGTGCGCCCGTGGCTCGAGCGCATCGCCGGGCGGATCGCCGTCTCGGATTTCGCCCGCCGCGTGCAGGTCGAGCACCTGGGCGGCGACGCGGTGATCATCCCCAACGGGGTGCACGTCGGCTTCTTCGCCGAGGGCCCCACGCTCACCGGCCGCCCGCGGGGCGCCGAGGGCCCGACCGTCGGCTTCGTCGGCCGCTTCGACGAGCCGCGCAAGGGCCTCCCCGTCCTGCTGACGGCGATGCGCACGGTCGTCCGCGACCACCCCGACGCACGCCTGCTGATCGCCGGGCGCGGCGACGCCGAGGAGCTGGAGCGCATGGTGGGCGACGACCTCTGCCCGCACGTGACGCTGCTGGGCGAGGTGTCCGAGGCCGACAAGGCGGCGCTGCTGCGGAGCGTCGACGTCTACTGCGCGCCGAACCTGCTCGGCGAGTCCTTCGGCGTGATCCTCATCGAGGCGATGGCCGCCGGGGCGCCGGTCGTCGCCAGCGACCTCGACGCCTTCGTCCGCGTGCTCGACGGCGGGACGGCGGGGGTCGTCGTGCGGCGCGACGACCCGGCGGCCCTGGGCCGGGCGCTGTCGGAGCTGCTCGGCGATCCGGAGCGCCGGGCCGAGCTGTCCGCCCGCGGCTCGCGGCTGGCCGCGCAGTACGACTGGCAGGTGCTGGCCCGGCGGATCCTCGCCGTCTACGAGACGGTGGTGCCCGCGGGTGGCGGGGCGGTCACGGTGGGCCCGGACGACGTCGTCCCGGGCGTGCCGCCGACCGGAACCGCGGCGCGACCTCCCCGCATCCGCCCGCGCCGCCGCTAGCCTCGACGACCGTGACGTCCGAGCTGTGGGTGCTGATCGCCGCCGGCGTCCTCGTGCTGCTCGCCGCGTGGACGGGGTGGACGCTGACCCGCCTGCGCCGGCTGGACCAGCGGATGCGGCGTGCGGAGGCGGCCCTGGAGGCCCAGCTGCGACGGCGGGCGGGTCTCGCCGAGGAGCTCGCGCGCAACCACCCGGCCGCGCTGGGGGAGCGCACGGCCGAGCGCCTGGCGACGGCGGCGGCGCAGGCGCGGGCCGCGCACCCGGGCGACCGCGAGCTGGCGGAGAACGCGCTGGGGCGGGAGTTGCGCGAGCTCCCCGCCGACCTGCCCGGGGTGCCGAACGGCCTGCGCACCGACCTGGCGGGCACGCTCACCCGCGTCGCCCTGGCCCGCCGCTTCTACAACGACGCCGTCCGCGACACCCGCGAGCTGCGCGGCCGCCGGTTCGCCCGGTGGCTGCGGCTGCACCGCTCGCGGCCGCTGCCGCGCTACTTCGACATCGACGACCGGCTCGGCGCCGGCATCCGGGAGGTGGACCCGGCCGGCCGGTCCGCGCGCTGACCGCCGTATCGTTGCGCACCACTGATCGCGTCGACCGAAGGCGGACACCCGTGGCAGCGCAGCAGGACCAGCCGGAACCGACGACCGGGACCGACCGGGTGAAGCGCGGCATGGCCGAGCAGCTCAAGGGCGGCGTCATCATGGACGTCGTCACCCCCGAGCAGGCACGCATCGCCGAGGACGCCGGCGCGGTCGCCGTCATGGCCCTCGAGCGGGTGCCGGCCGACATCCGGGCCCAGGGCGGCATCGCGCGGATGAGCGACCCCGACATGATCCAGGGGATCATCGACGCGGTCTCCATCCCCGTGATGGCCAAGGCGCGCATCGGCCACTTCGTCGAGGCGCAGGTCCTGCAGTCCCTCGGCGTCGACTACATCGACGAGTCCGAGGTCCTGACCCCGGCCGACGAGGCCCACCACATCGAGAAGCACGCCTTCACGGTGCCCTTCGTCTGCGGGGCCACCGACCTGGGCGAGGCGCTGCGCCGCATCTCCGAGGGCGCGGCCATGATCCGCTCCAAGGGCGAGGCCGGCACCGGCAACGTCGTCGAGGCCACCCGGCACATGCGGGCGCTGCGGGCGGGCATCCGCCGGCTGACCACCCTGGACGAGACCGAGCTCTTCGTCGCCGCCAAGGAGCTGCGCGCACCGGTCGAGCTCGTCCAGGAGGTGGCGCGGCTGGGCAAGCTGCCGGTCGTGCTCTTCACCGCGGGCGGCCTGGCCACCCCGGCCGACGCCGCGATGATGATGCAGCTGGGTGCCGAGGGCGTCTTCGTCGGCTCGGGCATCTTCAAGTCCGGTGACCCGGCCCAGCGCGCGGCGGCCATCGTGCAGGCCACCACCTTCTTCGACGACCCCGACGTCATCGCCAAGGTGTCGCGGGGCCTGGGCGAGCCGATGGTCGGCATCAACGTCGCGACGCTGCCGGAGAGCGAGCGCTACGCCACCCGCGGGTGGTGAGCAGCCCCGTCATCGGGGTGCTGGCGCTGCAGGGCGACGTCCGGGAGCACCTGGCCGCGTTGCAGGCCGAGGGCGCCGAGGTCCGTGCGGTGCGCCGGCCCGAGGAGCTGGCCGGGCTGGACGGCATCGTCGTCCCCGGTGGTGAGTCGACCACCATGGGCAAGCTGGCCACCCGCTTCGGGCTGCTGGGACCGCTGCGCGAGGCGGTCCGCTCCGGGCTGCCCGCGTACGGCACCTGCGCGGGGATGATCCTGCTGGCCGACCGGCTGCTGGACGCCCCGCCGGAGCAGCCGACGGTGGGCGGCCTGGACGTCACCGTGCGGCGCAACGCCTTCGGTCGGCAGGCGGACTCCTTCGAGTCGACGGTGCGCTTCGCCGGGCTCGACGGCCCGCCCCTGCAGGCGGTCTTCATCCGCGCGCCGTGGGTGGAGGAGGCCGCCGAGGGCGTGGAGGTGCTCGGCCGGGTCGAGGGCGGGCCGGCCGACGGTAGGATCGTCGCGGTCCGCCAGCGCAACGTGGTGGCCACCAGCTTCCACCCGGAACTGACCGGGGACCGCCGGGTGCACGCGCTGTTCGTCGACATCGTGCGCCGTCACCTGGCCGACGCAGAGAGGGAAGAGCCGTGAGTGGCCACTCCAAGTGGGCGACGACCAAGCACAAGAAGGCCGGGATCGACGCCAAGCGCGGCAAGCTCTTCGCCAAGCTGATCAAGAACATCGAGGTCGCGGCCCGCACCGGCGGCGCCGACCTGTCCGGCAACCCGACGCTCTACGACGCCGTCCAGAAGGCGAAGAAGAGCTCGGTGCCCAACGACAACATCGACCGCGCGGTCAAGCGCGGCGGTGGCCTCGAGGCCGGCGGTGTCGACTACCAGGGCATCACCTACGAGGGCTACGCCGCCGGTGGTGTCGCGGTGCTGATCGAGTGCCTCACGGACAACAAGAACCGCTCGGCCATGGAGGTGCGCACCGCCATGACCCGCAACGGCGGCACGATGGCCGACCCGGGCTCGGTCTCCTACCTGTTCTCCCGCAAGGGCGTCGTCGTCGTGCCGGCCGCGGGCCACACCGAGGACGACGTGCTGATGGCCGTCCTGGACGCCGGTGCCGAGGAGGTCCGCGACCTGGGCGACACCTTCGAGGTCGTCAGCGAGCCCGGCGACATGGTCGCCGTGCGCACCGCGCTGCAGGAGGCCGGCATCGAGTACGACTCGGCCGACATGGGCTTCGTCCCCAGCGTGCAGGTGGAGCTGGACGAGGACGGCGCGGCGAAGGTGTTCAAGCTGATCGACGCGCTCGAGGACCTCGACGACGTGCAGAACGTCTACGCGAACTACGACGTCTCCGACGAGGTCATGGAGAAGGTCGCCGCCGACGCCTGAGGGCGTGTCGGCGCCCCGGTGGGGGTGCCGGAGGTTAGCCTCGGTCGAACAAGCGTTCGGCTGACGGGAGCGTGACCATGCGGGTGCTCGGTATCGACCCGGGCCTCACCCGGTGCGGGTGGGGCGTGGTCGACGGGCGCCCCGGTGCCCGTCCGACGGCGATCGGCGTGGGCGTCGTCCGCACGATGCCGGAGCTGGACCTGGAGCTGCGGCTGCTGGAGCTGCACACCGCGGTGACGGCGCTGCTGCGCGAGCACCGGCCCGACGTCGTCGCCATCGAGCGCGTCTTCACCCAGAACAACAAGGGCACCGCCACCGGCACCGCGCAGGCGGCCGGCGTCGCGGCGCTGGCCGCGGCGCAGGCCGACCGCCCGGTCGCCTGGCACACGCCGAGCGAGGTCAAGGCCGCCATCTCCGGCAACGGCCGCGCGGACAAGGAGCAGGTCACCGTGATGGTCACCCGCGTGCTCGGGCTCGCCACCGCCCCGAAGCCCGCCGACGCCGCGGACGCCCTGGCGCTCGCGGTGTGCCACGCCTGGCGCGGCCCGGCCCAGCAGCGGCTGCGGTCGGCAGCGATCGCCGGCGGCATCGGCGCCCCCGTCGTCCAGCGCACGCTGCCCCGCTGGCAGGGGGTGGCGGCCCGATGATCGCCTCGGTCAACGGCCGGGTGGCCGCGGTCGGCCCCGACGGCGCGGTGGTGGAGGTCGGCGGCGTCGGCCTGGCGGTGCAGTGCACGCCCGGCACCATCGCCCGGCTGCAGGTCGGGGAGCCCGCCCGCCTGGCCACCAGCCTCGTGGTGCGCGAGGACTCGCTCACCCTCTACGGCTTCGCCGACGACGACGAGCGGCAGCTGTTCGAGCTGCTGCAGACGGCGAACGGCGTCGGCCCGCGGCTCGCCCAGGCGGTCCTCGCCATCCACCCCCCGCGGGAGATCCGCCGCGCGGTGACCATGGGCGACCTCAAGGCCCTCATGCAGGTGCCCGGCATCGGCAAGAAGGGCGCCGAGCGGCTGGTCCTGGAGCTCCGCGACCGGCTGGGCTCCACCACGACCGACACCCAGCTCGACGCGCCGTCGGGTCTGCCCGCGGTGACGCCGGTCGCGCCGTGGCGGGACCAGCTGACTGCTGCGCTCGTCTCGCTCGGCTGGTCGGCCAAGGAGGCCGACGGGGCGCTGGGGCAGCTCGAGCCGGTGGCCGAGGAGCAGATCGCCGCGACCGGCTCGGCGCAGATCGCCGTCCTGCTGCGCCAGGCGCTGCAGCTGCTGGGTAGGGCATGAGCGCGCCGTTCGACCGGTCGCTGACCGGCGAGCTCGCCGCCGGCACCGGGCAGGACTGGGGCGTCCAGCCGCAGGCCGGCGACGAGGAGCGGGTGGTCGAGTCGGCCCTGCGGCCGCACTCGCTGCACGACTTCATCGGCCAGCCCAAGGTGGCCCGGCAGCTCGCGCTCGTCCTCGAGGGGGCGAAGCGCCGGGGGAGGACGCCCGACCACGTGCTGCTCTCCGGCCCGCCCGGGCTGGGCAAGACCAGCCTCGCGCTCATCATCGGCTCGGAGCTGGGCACCTCGGTGAAGATCACCAGCGGCCCGGCCATCGAGCGCTCCGGCGACCTCGCGGCGATGCTCTCCAACCTCGCGCCCGGCGACGTGCTGTTCATCGACGAGATCCACCGCATCGCCCGGCCCGCCGAGGAACTGCTGTACATGGCGATGGAGGACTTCCGGGTCGACGTCGTCGTCGGCAAGGGGCCGGGGGCGACCGCCATCCCGCTGGAGATCAACCCCTTCACGCTCGTCGGCGCCACCACCCGCGCCGGCCTGCTGACCGGCCCGCTGCGCGACCGGTTCGGCTTCGTGGGGCAGATGGAGTTCTACGAGCCGGCGGAGCTGGAGCGGGTCCTCGCCCGCAGCGCCGACCTGCTCGGGGTCGAGCTCACGCCCGAGGGGTCCGCCGAGATCGCCGGGCGCTCCCGCGGCACACCACGGATCGCCAACCGGTTGCTGCGCCGCGTGCGCGACTACGCCGAGGTGGAGGCCGACGGCCGGGTCACCCGCGAGGTCGCCGAGGCCGCGCTCGCGCTCTACGACGTCGACCACCTGGGCCTGGACCGGCTCGACCGCGCCGTCCTGGAGGCGCTGGTCGTGAAGTTCGGCGGCGGACCGGTCGGCGTCGCGACGCTGGCCGTGGCCGTGGGGGAGGAGCCGCACACCGTCGAGGAGGTGTGCGAGCCGTTCCTGGTGCGAGCCGGGCTGCTGGCCCGCACCCCGCGCGGCCGCGTGGCCACCGAGGCGGCCTGGCAGCACCTCGGGCAGCCCCTCCCGCGCGGCGGGATCCCCCTCGGCCGGGTCACAGCAGAACCACAGGTCCCGGGGTCGTCGTCAGAAGCCCTCTTCGACGCCTAGACTCCGGAGCGCTGGCGCGCAACTCGCAGGCCGGGCCGTGCGCGTCCCGCCTGGTCGCCGCGCGCGCCGGTGCCGACGTACCCGAGCGGATCCCCCGTGGACCGCACCCACCGCGGTCGAGCGACGCGGTAGAGAGGCACACCTGTCGTGGAGCAGTTCTTCCCGTTCATCCTCCTGGCCGTCATGCTCGTGGTGCTGCTCGTGCTGCCGGCCCGGCAGCGCAAGCGCATGCAGGAGCAGGCCGCCGCGATGCAGGCCTCGCTGGAGATCGGCACGCCGGTCATGACCACCAGCGGCCTGCACGGGACGGTCGCCAAGCTGGGTGACACCACGGTCGACCTGGAGATCGCTCCCGGCGTCGTCGTGACCTTCATCCGCCAGGCGATCCTCGAGGTGCGCCGTCCTGCCGAGCCGACGGTGGTGGCCGAGGACCCGGCCCGCCCGGCCGACGGCACCGTCTGACCCAGGAGAACCCCCGTGGCCAACCGCCCGGCCCCGGCGAGGGGCTACTTCGCCGCCTTCATCGCGATCATCGCCCTCATCTACGGGCTGGTCTTCTTCGTCGGCGACACCCGCACCCCTCAGCTCGGGCTCGACCTGCGCGGCGGCACCACCGTCACGCTGACCGCCCGCACGCCCGACGGCCAGGCGCCGGCCCAGGAGGACCTGGAGCTGGCCCGCCGGATCATCGAGCAGCGGGTCAACGGCCTCGGCGTCGCCGAGGCCGAGGTGGTCACCGAGGGCGACTCCAACATCGTCATCTCCGTCCCGGGTGAGGACGGCGAGCAGGCGCGCGAGCTCGGTGCCACCGCGCAGCTGCGCTTCCGCCCGGTCCTCTCCGGACCGGAGCCCGCGGCCCCGCCGGCCGAGGACCCGGCCGCCGAGGAGGGTGCCGACGCCGAGCCGACGGACGGTGCCGAGCCGACCGACGGCGCCGAGACCGCCGACGGGACGGCCGAGGGCGAGTCCGCCGAGGAGTCCGCCGCTCCCGCCACGCCGACCGACGACGAGGGGGCCGTCGAGGACCCGGCGCTGCCCGACCCGGACGCGCCCGCCGTGACGCTGGAGGAGGCGTCCGCGGAGTACGCGACGCTCACCTGCGACGCGGAGAACGTCACCGGTGAGACCTCTCGTCCCGGCGACCACGTCGCGGCCTGCACCGAGGACGGCACCGCGAAGTACCTGCTCGGGCCCACGATCATCGAGGGCACCGAGATCGACGACGCCAGTGCCGCGACCGACGCCACCGACGGCCGCTGGGTCGTCCTGCTGGACTTCAAGTCCCAGGGGCGCGAGACCTGGGCGGCCTACACCGCCGCGAACGTCGGCAAGAACGTCGCCTTCACCCTCGACGGACGGGTCATCTCCGCACCCACCATCCAGGGCGCCATCAACGGGCAGACCACCATCACGGGGCAGTTCGACCAGGAGTCGGCGGAGGAGCTCGCCAACCAGCTGAAGTACGGCGCGCTCCCGCTCACCTTCACCCAGGCCACGGCGCAGTCGATCTCCACCGAGCTGGGGGAGGAGCAGCTGCGGGCCGGCCTCATCGCCGGCGCCCTCGGCATCGCGCTGGTCTTCCTCTACGCGCTGTTCTACTACCGGCTCCTCGGCCTGGTCATGATCGCCAGCCTCGTGCTGTCGGCGGTGGTGGTCTACGGCTGCCTGATCCTGCTCGGCCGTGAGATCGGCTTCACGCTCAGCCTCGCCGGCATCGCCGGGTTCATCGTGTCGATCGGCATCACGGCCGACTCGTTCGTCGTCTACTTCGAACGGTTGAAGGACGAGATCCGGGAGGGCCGGTCGCTGCGGTCCGCCGTGCCGCGTGCCTGGGTCCGCGCCCGCCGGACGATCCTCTCCGCGGACGCGGTCAGCTTCCTCGCGGCGGCGATCCTCTACGTGCTGGCGATCGGTGACGTGAAGGGCTTCGCGTTCACCCTCGGCATGTCCACCGTGCTGGACCTGATCGTCGTCTTCCTCTTCACCCACCCGCTCATGGCCGTGCTGTCCCGGATCAAGTCGTTCGGCAGCAACCGGTTCTCCGGTCTGGGCCAGGTGGAGCACACCCGCCGCGCGGAGAAGCCGGCGCGCACGCGCGAGCTGGCCGGTGCCGGAGCCGGCCGCACCGACAGGAGCACCTCATGACCCGCCCGACCGACCAGGGAGAGCCGACGCCGGTGGACGCCCCCGTCGGCGCCGGCGAGGACGCCCTCGCCGATGCCGGTCTGCCGCAGGACCCCGGCGGCGAGGCCGAGTCGACGGCCGCCTCGCGACCCCGTGCCCGCCTCAGCTCCCGGCTCTACAACGGCGAGGCCGGGTTGGACGTCGTCGGCCGCAGCCGGCTGATCTACAAGATCACCGCCGTGGTGATGATCCTGTGCATCGCCTCGATGGTGTTCCGCGGCTTCAACTTCGGCATCGACTTCGAGGGCGGCAACAGCTTCCGGCTGCCCGGTACCGAGCAGCAGCTGTCCGACGCCCGGTCCGCGGCCGAGGACGCCGGCGCCGAGGTGGCCACCGCCCAGGTCGTCGGGGGCAACACGCTGCTGGTGCGCACGGAGGCGCTGGACAACGACGGCGAGCGCGCGGTCGTCGAGGCTCTCGCGGACGCCGTCGGCATCGCCCCGGACGAGGTCAGCCCCGAGGCCGTCAGCGCCGAGTGGGGCCGGGACATCACCGACCAGGCGCTGGTCGCCCTGGCCGTCTTCCTGGTCGCCGTGGTGCTGTTCCTCGCCGTGCGCTTCCAGCCGAAGATGGCCATCGGGGCCATGGCCGCCCTGGCCCACGACATCGTCGTGACCGCCGGCGTGTACGCGCTGATCGGTTTCGAGGTCACACCGTCCACGGTCATCGGCTTCCTGACCATCCTCGGCTTCTCGCTCTACGACACCGTCGTCGTCTTCGACAAGGTCGACGAGAACGTGAAGGACCTGGACAAGTCCGCCCGCATGACCTGGGGCGAGGCGGCCAACCTGGCGGTCAACCAGACCCTCATGCGCTCGATCAACACCTCGATCATCGCGCTGCTGCCGGTGGCCGGGCTGCTCTTCGTGGGCGCCGGTCTGCTCGGCGTCGGCACGCTCAAGGACCTCGCCCTGGTGCTGTTCGTCGGCCTGGCCGCGGGCACGTACTCGTCGATCGTCCTGGCGACGCCGATCGTGGCCGACCTCAAGGAGCGCGAGCCCGAGGTGCAGGCGCTCCGGCGGAGGGTGCAGGCCCGCCGTTCCACGGCCGCCCGCACCGGCGGGGCCCCCGCCGGGCCGGTCGCCAGCGCGCGCCGGCGCCGGAGCAGCGGCGGCGGGGTGGCGGTGGCCGAGCTGCCGGAGACGGTGGACGCCGACGTCGTCGTCGAGTCGCCGGCCTCGGTGCGGCCGGAGCGGGCCGCCGGTTCCACCGCCGCGCCGCGGCCCGGCGCGCGTCCGCAGCGCCCCGGCAAGCGCCGCCGGTGACCGACCCGACCGTGCAGCCGCTCGACGAGCTCATCGCGAGCCTCACCGTCGACGTCCCGGACCACCCCGAACCCGGGGTCCTGTTCCGGGACCTCACGCCGGTGTTCGCCGACGGCCCGGCCTTCCGCCGGGTCGTCGAGGGCCTGGCCGCACCGCAGGAGTCCGATCCGCGGGCGGCGGCGCTCGCGGGCTCCACGGCGGGGGAGCGAGCCTTCGACGTCGTCGTCGGCGTGGAGGCCCGCGGCTTCCTGCTGGCCGCCGCCATCGCGCTCGACGCGGGCGTCGGCGTGGTCCCGGTCCGCAAGGCCGGCAAGCTCCCGCGCGAGCGGATCGCGGCGGACTACGCCCTCGAGTACGGCAGCGCCACGCTCGAGCTGCACACCGACTCGATCCGGCCCGGTCAGCGCGTGCTGGTGGTCGACGACGTGCTGGCCACCGGCGGCACGCTCGTCGCGGCCGTCTCGCTGGTCGAGCAGCTCGGCGGGATCGTCACCGCGGTGGCCGTCGTCGTGGAGCTCACCGCCCTGGGCGGCCGGGAGCGGTTGGTGCCGCACGCGGTGCACGCGCTCTGGACCACCTAGCCGGGTGAGGCGCGTCCGGCGCGCCCGGCGACGGGACACGCCGTCCGGCTAGCATGGGGAGGGTCCCCCCTCCTCGAAACCCGTGGGAGCAGCCGTGGCCTCCGAAGTAGCCGCTGACGCGGCTCCCGCGCGGCCCGGCGCGGTGGAGACCGGTGCGGCGGAGGGCGCGGTGGCGCCCGACGGCGGGACGCCCACCCGGCACCCGCTCCCGGAGCGCCCGGTGGTCCGCCGCCCCGACGACGTCGGCGCCGAGCCCGTCGACCCGGACTCCGGTGCACCCCGCCGCCGCGTGCGCGACCGGCTCGCCCGCCGGATCGTCGCCGGGCAGCGGAGCACGCTGGTGCGCCCGGTGCTCGAGCCGCTGGCAGCGCTGCACCGGCAGAGCCACCCGAAGGCCGACCTCGCACTGCTGCAGCGCGCCTACGACGTGGCCGAGGCGGCGCACAGCAGCCAGAAGCGCAAGAGCGGCGACCCCTACATCACCCACCCGCTCGCCGTCTCCACGGTGCTGGCCGGGCTCGGGATGGACACCACGACGCTGATCGCGGCCCTGCTGCACGACACCGTCGAGGACACCGGCGTCACGCTCGAGACGATCACCACCGACTTCGGCTCGGAGGTGGCGCACCTGGTCGACGGCGTCACCAAGATCGACCGGGTCAAGCTGGGTGACGCCGCCCAGGCCGAGACGATCCGCAAGATGATCGTGGCGATGGCCCGCGACCCGCGGGTACTGGTCATCAAGCTGGCCGACCGGCTGCACAACATGCGCACGCTGCGCTTCCTCCCGCCCGAGAAGCAGGAGAAGAAGGCGCGCGAGACGCTGGAGATCCTCGCCCCGCTGGCCCACCGGCTGGGTATGAACACCATCAAGTGGGAGCTCGAGGACCTCGCGTTCGCCACGCTGTACCCGAAGCGCTACGACGAGATCGTGCGGCTGGTGGCCGAGCGCGCGCCGTCCCGCGACACGTTCATCGCCGAGGTCACCTCGCAGGTGACCGAGCAGCTCAAGGCCGCGAAGATCGAGGCGGCCGTGACCGGCCGGCCCAAGCACTACTACTCGATCTACCAGAAGATGATCGTGCGCGGCCGCGACTTCACCGACATCTGGGACCTCGTCGGCATCCGCATCCTGGTGGACTCGGTGCGCGACTGCTACGCGGCACTCGGCATCATGCACGCGCACTGGCAGCCGGTGCCGGGCCGCTTCAAGGACTTCGTGGCCATGCCGAAGTTCAACATGTACCAGTCGCTGCACACGACGGTGATCGGCCCGCAGGGCAAGCCGGTCGAGCTGCAGATCCGCACGCACGACATGCACCGCACCGCGGAGTTCGGCATCGCCGCGCACTGGAAGTACAAGGAGAAGGCGCGGGTCGGCGGCAAGCCCAGCGCCGGTGAGTTCGGTGCCCCGGTCAAGGCCGGCTCGCCCGACGACATGCTGTGGCTGCGCCAGCTGCTGGACTGGCAGCGCGAGGCGCAGGAGCCCGGCGAGTTCCTGGAGACGCTGCGGTACGACCTCGGTCCGCAGGAGGTCTTCGTCTTCACGCCGAAGGGCGACGTGGTCAGCCTGCCCGGCGAGTCGACGCCGGTGGACTTCGCCTTCGCGGTGCACACCGAGGTCGGCTACCGGACGATCGGCGCCCGCGTGAACGGCTCGCTGGTGTCGCTGGACAGCAAGCTCACCAACGGGGACGTCGTCGAGATCTTCACCTCCAAGTCGCCGACCGCCGGCCCGTCGAAGGACTGGCTGTCGTTCGTCGGGTCGTCCCGGGCACGCACCAAGATCCGCCAGTGGTTCACCAAGGAGCGCCGCGAGGACGCCGTCGAGGCCGGCAAGGAGGCCCTGACCCGCGCCATGCGCAAGGCCGGGCTCCCGCTGCAGCGGCTGCTCGGCGGCGAGGCGCTGTCCACGCTCGCCAAGGACCTGCGCTTCGCCGACGTCACCGCGCTCTACGCGGCGGTGGGAGAGAACCACCTCTCGGCCGCCTCGGTCGTCGAGAAGCTGATGGTGGCGCTCGGCGGCAGCGAGGGCGCCACCGAGGACATCGCCGAGACCGCGATCCCGACCCGGCGGTCCTCGCCGCGGCGCGGCAGCGGCGATCCGGGCGTCGTCGTGCACGGCATGACCGACGTGTGGGCCAAGCTCGCGAAGTGCTGCACCCCCGT
This sequence comes from Blastococcus sp. TBT05-19, assembly GCF_003319095.1. Taxonomy (GTDB): domain Bacteria; phylum Actinomycetota; class Actinomycetes; order Mycobacteriales; family Geodermatophilaceae; genus Blastococcus. The sequence goes on from NZ_QOHI01000005.1 coordinate 226,948, forward strand.
GCCGGGGGACGCGATCCTCGGGTTCGTCACCCGCGGGGGTGGCGTGAGCGTGCACCGCACCGACTGCACCAACGCCGCTGACCTGCAGAGCAAGCCCGAGCGGCTCGTCGAGGTCGAGTGGGGCAACCAGCAGGGCGCGATGTTCCTGGTCGCGATCCAGGTCGAGGCGCTGGACCGGCACCGGCTGCTGTCCGACGTGACCAAGGCGCTGGCCGACGAGCGGGTGAACATCCTGTCCGCGTCGGTGCAGACCAGCCGCGACCGCGTCGCGATCAGCCGGTTCACCTTCGAGCTGGCCGACCCCGCGCACCTCGGCGCGGTGCTGCAGACCGTGCGCAACGTGGACGGCGTCTTCGACGTCGAGCGCGTCACCGCCTAGGTCCCGCGGTGCGACCCTGAGGGCTGGGAACGTCGTGGGGCTCTCAGTCGCGCCGGATGTCGATCTGCTCGGTGCGTCCGGCGGGCATCCGTGGGCGACCGGCCACCACATCGAGATCCAGAGCTCGGTCAGGGCGGCGGAAGAGGGCGGCGAACGTGTTCGCACGCAGACCCACCCGGGCTCGCAGCGTCACCCGGTCGTCGGCGGAGAGATCGAGATCGAGGGGCGCGCTGGCCTGCGGCCACAGGGCGACGTGGACCGTGTATCGCCCCTCTTCCATCGTGATGTCGACGCTGCTCTCGCTGCGGAGGGCGGCCACCCGGTTCCCGTCGACGAACACCTGCATGCGGCTGACGAGCGGGGCGCCGTACTCGCGGTAGACGGTGACGGTGGACATGGGGCCAGCACCGTAACGGATCTTGCAATGGCCCCGCGGTGTGGGGAGCGCTTCACCCCCCGGAGCGACGAGAGCGCCGGTCCCCGAGGGGAACCGGCGCTCTCGTGAGGGGCGATTCAGGTCAGACGACGGACATGTCGGTGATCTGGACCGGGATGTTCGGGGCGCCGTCGCCGGGGCCCTCGACGCCCTGCACGCCGCCCGCGGCGACCTTCTCGAGCACGGCCAGGCCGGCCTCGTCGATGGTGCCGACCACCGTGTACTGCGGCGGCAGCGTGACGTCGGTGTAGGTGAGGAAGAACTGCCCGCCGGTGGAGCCGGGTGCGGCGGTCTTGGCCATCGCGATGGTCCCGCGCGGGTAGGTCGTCTCCGGCGTGACCTCCTCGGCGTACTTGTAGGACGGCCCGCCCGAGCCCTTGCCGGTCGGGTCACCGCACTGCAGCAGACCGAACGATTCCTGGGTCACCAGCCGGTGGCAGGGGGTGTCGTCGTAGAAGCCGACGTCGGTGAGGTGCACGAAGCTCGCCGCCGCGCACGGCGCCTTGGCGCGGTCCAGGGTCAGCGTCAGGTCGCCCTGGTCGGTGGCCATCAGCAGGGTCGCGGTGCCCTGCGTCGGCGTCGCCTCGGGCGTGGGCGGGAGGCCGACGTCCTTGAGGTCGGGGTTGCCGCTCTCGTCGGGCACGTACTCGCAGCTGACCGTGCCGTCGGGGTTCGTCGTGCGCGCCGCGGGCGACGTCGCCGCCGGCGAGGAGGAGGGGGCGGCGGCCTGGTCGTCGGGCTCGTCGTCGCCACCGAGGACGCCGGTGATCAGCAGCGCGGCGCCGACGACCACGACGGCGGCGAGCGCGGTGAGGAGGATGCCCAGGTTGCGACGGCGCTTCTTCGCCTGGTCGGCGCGGCGCTCCAGCTGGCGCTGGAGGTGGCGCTGCGCGGCCTGGCGCCGCTGCTTGTTCGTGGACACGGGTGCGAACTCCTCGGGCATGCGGGGGTGCGGGACGCGCGGCCGGGAGAACGGCCGAGATCCGCTGTTCGGGGACGGAGTCTAGGTGGCGGGGCTGGGCGCTCCCTGGCAGCACCGGGGAGCGTCGGCACGCCCGCGTAACCTGCACGGGTGCTCATCCGCTCGTTCCCCGCCGGCGCGTTCGGCACCAACTGCTACGCCGTCGCCTCCGGGCCGGGGCAGGAGTGCGTCGTCGTCGACCCCGGCATGGACGCCGTCGAGCCCCTGGCCCGCATGCTGGCCGAGGACGGCCTCAAGCCGGTCGCCGTCGTGCTCACCCACGGGCACCTGGACCACACGTTCTCCGTGCTGCCGGTCTGCGACGGCTACGACATCCCCGCGTACCTGCACCCGAAGGACTTCGGGATGCTGTCCGACCCCGCGAAGTGGCACGGCCCCCAGCTCGCCCCGCTGATCACCGGCGTCCGGCTGCCCGACCCGTCGGACGTGAAGTCGCTGGACGACGGCGCCGTGCTCTCCCTGGCCGGGGTCGACCTGACCGTGCGGCACGCGCCGGGGCACACGCAGGGCTCGGTCATGTTCTCCGTCGACCTCGGCGAGGCCCCCGGACTGCTGGCCGGCGACGTGCTGTTCGCCGGCTCCGTGGGCCGGGTCGACCTGCCCGGCGGCTCGTGGGACGACATGCTGCGCTCGCTGCGCGACGTCGTCCTGCCGCTGGACGACGAGACGGTCGTGCTGCCCGGCCACGGCCCGGCGACGACGATCGGCCGCGAGCGCGCGACCAACCCCTACCTGGCCGAAGCCGCCTCCGCACCGAAGGGCCGTGGTCTCTGAATGGCCGGCATGACCGCCCCCAAGGGCACGTTCGACACCCTGCCCCCGGACTCCGCGCGCTTCCTCGCCGTCCGCGACACCCTGACCGCGCCGCTGCGGCGGGCGGGCTACGGCTACGTCGAGACGCCGGTGTTCGAGGACACCGCCGTCTTCTCCCGCGGCGTCGGTGAGTCCACCGACGTCGTGACCAAGGAGATGTACACCTTCGAGGACAGGGGAGGCCGTTCGCTGACCCTGCGCCCGGAGCTCACCGCCGGCCTGATGCGCGCGTTCATCGAGCACCGCCTGCACGACGGCGCGTTGCCGGTGAAGCTCTGGACGGTCGGCTCGGCCTTCCGCTACGAGCGCCCGCAGGCCGGCCGCTACCGGCACTTCACCCAGGTCGACATGGAGGCCCTCGGCACCGACGACCCGGCGCTGGACGCCGAGGTCGTCGCCCTGGGCGTGCAGGGCTTCCGCGACCTCGGGCTCACCGACTTCGAGCTGCTCCTGACCTCGCTCGGCGATGCCACCTGCCGGCCGCAGTACCGCGAGCTGCTCGTGGCCTACCTGGACAAGCTGGACCTCGACGAGGAGACCCGGCGCCGCGCGGCCATCAACCCGCTGCGCGTGCTCGACGACAAGCGGCCCGAGGTGCAGGCCCAGCTCGGCGACGCCCCGCTGATGGTCGACCACCTCTCGGACTCGACCAAGGCGCACTACGACGCCGTCCGCCAGCACCTGACCGACCTCGGCGTCACCTGGACCGAGGCGCCTCGGCTCGTGCGCGGGCTGGACTACTACACGAAGACGACGTTCGAGTTCATCCACTCCGGCCTGGGCGCGCAGTCGGCGATCGGTGGTGGCGGCCGCTACGACGGGCTGTCGGCCGCGCTCGGCGGCCCGGACCTCTCGGGCATCGGCTACGCCGTCGGCGTCGACCGGACGCTGCTCGCGGTGCAGGCCGAGGGCCTCGACGTCGGGGCGACCCCGGGCGTGCAGGCGTTCGTCGTCCCGCTGGGGGCCGAGGCCAAGCGGCTCGCCGTGACGCTGGTCGGGCAGCTGCGCCAGGCCGGGGTCTCCGCCGACACCGTCTACGGCGACCGCGGGCTCAAGGGCTCGATGAAGGCGGCCGACCGCTCCGGGGCCTCGCACGTGCTCGTCATCGGCGAGCGCGACCTGGCCGAGGGGGTCGGTCAGCTCAAGGATCTGCGCACCGGCGAGCAGGTCGCCGTCCCCGTGGGTGAGCTGTTCGACCGGCTGCGTGCGAGTGTGGAGAGGTGAGTTCCTCGATGGAGCAGCGACCGCTCGGGCGGACCGGGGCCGACGTCAGCGTGATCGGCCTGGGCACCTGGCAGCTGGGCGGCGACTGGGGCAGCGTCGACGACGAGACGGCGCTGACGATCCTGGAGACGGCGCTCGACGCCGGGGTGACCCTGCTCGACACCGCCGACGTCTACGGCGACGGCCGTTCCGAGGAGCGGATCCGCAAGGCGCTCGCGACGCGGTCCAAGCGGCCGTTCGTCGCGACCAAGGCCGGGCGCCGGGCCGATCCGTTCGAGGCCGACCAGTACACGCCCGAGAACCTGCGCGCGTGGATCGACCGGTCCCGCCGCAACCTCGGCGTCGACACCCTCGACCTGGTCCAGCTGCACTGCCCGCCGCCCGCGGTCTACTCCGACCAGCGGGTCTACGACGCGCTGGACTCGTTCGTCGCGGACGGCGCCATCGCCGCGTACGGCGTCTCGGTGGAGACGGTCGAGGAGGGGCTGACCGCGCTGCAGCACGAGGGCGTGGCCACGATCCAGGTCATCCTCAACGTCTTCCGGCGCAAGCCGCTGGAGGAGCTGCTGCCCGCCGCCCAGCGCGCCGGGGTCGGCATCCTCGCCCGCGTCCCGCTGGCCAGCGGCCTGCTCACCGGCCGGTTCAGCGAGCACACCGAGTTCGCCGCCGACGACCACCGGAACTTCAACCGCAACGGCGAGGCCTTCGACGTCGGCGAGACGTTCGCGGGCGTGCCCTACGACGTCGGGGTGGCCGCCGCCCGCGACTTCGTCGACATCGCCGGCAATCGGGTTCCCAGCCAGGTCGCCCTGCGCTGGGTCATCGACCAGCCCGGCGTCACCTCGGTCATCCCCGGCGCCAGCAAGGTCGGGCACGTCGGCGGGAACGTCGACGCGGCAGCGCTCCCGGCGCTCACCGACACCGAGCTCTCCGACCTCGAGCGGCTGTACGACGAGCGCATCCGCGCGCACGTGCACGACCGCTGGTAACCCACCGCCCTTTCGAAAGGCTCCTCCTGTGCTTCGCACCCACGACGCCGGCGCGCTCCGCGCATCCGACGCCGGAACCACCGTCACCCTCGCCGGCTGGGTCGCCCGCCGCCGCGACCACGGCGGCGTGGTCTTCCTCGACCTGCGCGACGCCTCCGGGTACGTGCAGGTCGTCGTCCGCGAGGAGGAGGCCCACCACCTGCGCAACGAGTACTGCGTGCTCGTGACCGGTGAGGTGCGCACCCGCCCGGAGGGCAACGAGAACCCGGAGCTGCCCACCGGCGAGATCGAGGTCGCCACCTCCTCGCTCCAGGTGCTGTCGGCCTCGGCGCCGCTGCCGTTCCCGATCGAGACCGACCAGGCGGCGTCCGACGACGTCCGGTACAGGTACCGCTACCTCGACCTGCGCCGGCAGGGCCCGGCCAAGGCCATGCGCCTGCGCTCGGAGATCAGCCGGATCGCCCGCAGCGTCATGGCCGGGCACGGCTTCACCGAGGTCGAGACGCCCATCCTGACCCGGTCCACCCCCGAGGGCGCCCGCGACTTCCTGGTGCCGGTCCGCCTGCAGCAGGGCAAGTGGTACGCGCTGCCGCAGTCGCCGCAGCTGTTCAAGCAGCTGCTCATGATCGGCGGGCTGGAGCGGTACTACCAGATCGCCCGCGCCTTCCGCGACGAGGACTTCCGCGCCGACCGGCAGCCGGAGTTCACCCAGCTCGACTTCGAGATGAGCTTCGTCGAGCGCGACGACGTGCTGGCCGTCGCCGAGGACGTCGTCCGCAACCTGTGGCGCGAGCTGGCCTCCTACGAGGTGCCCGAGATCCCGCGGATGACCTACCGCGAGGCGATGGACCGCTTCGGCTCCGACAAGCCCGACCTGCGCTTCGGCATCGAGCTGACCGAGCTGACCGAGTACTTCGCCGCCACCCCGTTCCGGGTGTTCCAGTCGCCCTACGTCGGCGCCGTCGTCATGCCCGGCGGTGGTTCGCAGCCGCGGCGCGCGTTCGACGCCTGGCAGGACTGGGCCAAGTCGCGCGGTGCCAAGGGCCTGGCCTACGTGACCATCGCCGAGGACGGCACGCTCGGCGGCCCGGTGGCCAAGAACATCTCCGACGCCGAGCGCGAGGGCCTGGTCGAGGCCGTGGGTGCTGCGCCCGGCGACTGCGTCTTCTTCGCCGCCGGTCAGCGCCGCTCGTCGCAGGAGCTGCTCGGCGCGGCCCGCAACGAGATCGCCAAGCGCCTGGAGCTGATCGAGCCCGGCTCGTGGTCGTTCCTCTTCGTCGTCGACTTCCCGATGTTCGAGGAGACCGAGGACGGCGACTGGACCTTCATGCACCACCCGTTCACCTCGCCCACGCCCGAGTGGCGCGACCGGTTCGCCGAGGACAAGGGCGCGGCGCTGTCCGACGCCTACGACATGGTGATCAACGGCAACGAGGTCATGAGCGGCTCGGTCCGCATCCACGACGCCGACCTGCAGGAGCGGGTGTTCGAGACCCTCGGCATGTCCCGCGAGGAGGCCCGCGAGCGCTTCGGCTTCTTCCTCGAGGCGTTCGCCTACGGCCCGCCGCCGCACGCCGGTGCCGCGCTGGGCTGGGACCGCCTGTCGGCGCTGCTGTCCGGCGTCGAGTCGATCCGCGAGGTCATCGCCTTCCCGAAGACCGGTGCCGGGTTCGACCCGCTCACCGGCGCGCCGACGCCGATCACCGAGGCCCAGCGCAAGGAGGCCGGCATCGACGCGAAGCCCGAGGAGCCGGCGCTGCCCGGTCAGCCCGGGGCGCCGGGGGCCTCCGACCCGACGAAGGGCTAGTCCCGGTCGGCGACCTCGGGGGGCCAGACGACGCGGAAGCGTTCGAAGACCACCTCGAGGTCGTCGGTCCACTCCTGCCCGCGCGCGGCCTGCGTGCGGCGGAAGTACCGCTCGTGCCCGTCCAGCCACCCGGCGCGGGAGCGGTCGCCCTCGCCCTCGTCCCAGGCGAACGCCACGTCGACGCTGTCCAGCGGGCCGAGGCGGAGCTCGGTCGACCGCAGCACGCACCGCGGCACCCCGGCGCCGTCGCAGGCGACCCAGTGGCCGCCGATCCGGGGCAGCGGCTCGCCGTTCGCGGCGAAGTCCGCGACCAGGCCCGCGGTCGCCCGCTTCGTGCCGGCGAGCACGAGGCCGATGAGCTCGTCGGCCAGCGCGGCGCTGTCGCCGAAGCGCTCCACGGCGGGTTCGTCGAGGGGCGGGGAGGGGAGCGAGGCGACGTAGTCGCGCCACAGGGCCGAGGCCGCGTCGCGGTCGAGCTCACCCGGCTGGTCAGCAGTCACGCCGGTAGTTTGCTGGTCATGCCGCTGCGCGCACGCACCCTGCTCGGTCCCGGCCCGTCCAATCCCTATCCGGAGGCGACCGCCGCGCTCGGTCTCCCGCTGCTCGGGCACCTCGATCCGCTGTTCCTGGAGGTGCTGGACGAGACCTCCGACCGGCTCCGCCAGGTGTTCGGCACGGCGAACCGGCGCACCCTGCCGCTGTCGGCGACGGGGTCGGCGGGCATGGAGGCGGCGTTCGTCAACACCGTGGGCCCGGGCGACGTCGTCGTCGTCGCGGTGAACGGGCTGTTCGGGCAGCGGATGACCGACGTCGCCGCCCGGTGCGGGGCCGAGGTCGTCGCCGTCGAGCACGAGTGGGGGCAGCCGGTCGACGCCGAGCGCGTGCTGGCCGCGCACCCGTCCCCGAAGCTGATCGCCGCCGTGCACGCCGAGACCTCCACCGGTGTGCGCTCGGACCTGGAGCCGCTGGCCGCGGGCAAGGGCGACGCGCTGCTGCTCGCCGACTGCGTCACCTCGCTCGGCGGCATCCCGGTGCGGCTGGACGAGTGGGGCGTGGACCTCGCCTACGCCGGTTCGCAGAAGTGCCTGGGCGTGCCGCCGGGGCTCGCGCCCTTCACGATCTCCGACCGCGCCTGGGAGCGCCGGATCGAGAAGCCGCAGAGCTGGTACCTCGACCTGGGCATGCTCGGCGGCTACGCCGGCGAGGCCGCCGGGTCCGGTGGCCGCACCTACCACCACACGGCACCGACCGGCATGGTCGTGTCGCTGCACGCCGGGCTCGGCCGGATCCTCGAGGAGGGGCTGGACGCCGTCCACGCCCGGCACGCCGAGGCCGGCCGGCTGCTCCACGAGGGCCTCGAGGCGATGGGCCTGGAGCTCTTCGCCGCCGAGGGGCACCGGCTGCCCGAGCTCACCACGGTCAAGGTGCCCGACGGCGTCGACCCGGCGGCCGTGCGCAAGGAGCTGCTGGAGCGCTACGACCTGGAGATCGGCACGGGTGCCGGGGCCTACGCCTCGACCGTCTGGCGGATCGGGCTGATGGGCCCCAACGCCGCCCCCGACAGGGTGGCGCTCGTCCTGGCCGCCCTGGAAGACGTCCTGGGTCGCTGACCGCGCCTCACCCGCCGCAGTAGGTGGGCACCCCGCCGGTGACGGTGCGCGTCACCCGCGCCTCGAGCAGCGAGTCGACGCCGTCGACGAAGGGGTTCCGGTCGAGGACGGCGAAGTCGGCCAGCCGGCCGGGGGAGAGGACCCCGCGCTCGTGCTCGGCGGTGCACGACCAGGCCGCGTCGTAGGTCGCGTGGCGGAGGGCGTCGGCCAGCGGGAGCGCGAAGCGGGGGATGTTCGGCGGCAGCGAGGGGTCGAGGGCCGAGCGGCGGGTCGCGGCGATGTACAGGTTGCGCAGCGGCGAGTGCGGAGCCGTGGGCGCGTCGGTGCCGAACGCCAGCCGCGCCCCGGTCTCGGCGAACTCCGGCCAGGCGTAGCCGCGCTCCACCCGGTCGTCACCGAGCATCGCGCGCCAGTTGTCCTGGACGGCGGGGTCGGCGTGGACCGGCTGCATCGAGGCGGTGATGCCGAGCCGGCCCAGGCGCGGCACGTCGGCCGGGTCGACGTACTCCAGGTGCTCGATCCGGTGCCGCCGCGGCCGGTCCCCGTTCCGGTCGACGGCGGCCTCGAGCGCGTCCAGCGCGATGCGCGCGGCCTGGTCGCCGATGGCGTGGACGGCGATCTGCAGCCCGGCGGCGTCGGCCGCCACCACCGCGGGCGCGAGGGTCTCGAGGTCCCAGATCGGCTCGGGGGCGGCGCCGTTGGCGTACGGCGCGGTGAGCGCGGCCGTGCACCCGTCGATGACGCCGTCCACCACGAACTTCACGCCGGCCATCCGCAGCCGGGGGGAGCGGTGCTCCTGCGCCAGGCGGGCGGCCGTCGCCACCTGGGCGAGGTGCTGCGCGGTGTCCCCGGGACGGTCCATGAACCAGTGCCCGACGATGCGGACCGGGAGGCGGCCGGCAGCCTGGGCGCGCGCCATCGCCGCCAGCCCGTGCTCGTCCACGGCCATGTCGATCACGCCGGTGATCCCGTTGGACGCGTACGCAGTCATGGCCGCGTCGAAGTGCCGGTCCCGGTCCGCGTCGGTGCGCTGCGCCGCCAGGAAGGGCCAGACGATCTCGCTCATCGCCGTCTCGTCGATGTGCCCGGTGGGCTCTCCGGTGACCGGGTCCCGGGCGATCGTCCCCCCGACCGGGTCCGCGGTGTCCCGCGTGATGCCGAGCTCCTCGAGCGCCCGGCTGTTGACCCACACGGAGTGGTAGTCGTTCGCGTCGAGGTAGACGGGCCGGTCCGGGCAGACCGCGTCGAGCATCGCCCGCGTCGGGCGGCCGTCCGGCACCGCGGAGAACAGCCAGCCCTGGCCCAGGACGCGAGGCGCCTCCGGGTTCGCCGCGGCCCAGTCGGCGATCCGCCGCTGGATCGTCCCGAGGTCGGGGGCGTCCCGCAGGTGCACCCGGGTGAGCGCGTCCCCGGTCATGAGGACGTGCGTGTGGGCGTCGACGAAGCCCGGGACGACGAGCCCGCCGGACAGCTCCACCACCTCGGCACCGGCGCCCGCGGCCTCCCGCGCGCCGACCTCCGAGCCCACGTGCAGCAGCCGGTCGCCCCGGACGACGAGGGCCTCGGCGGGCGGGGAGTCCGCCCCGGTGAAGACGGCGGCGCCGCGGTAGATCGTGGTGCGGTCAGCGTGCGCGGTGGTCATAGCCACCCTTTCCGGACGGGGCGACGACGAGGCGGGTCAGGACGTAGTGGACGACGCCGGTGACGAGGAAGGCCGGCAGCGTCGCCGTGGTGTAGCGGAACGCGGCCGCGGACTCGAAGGTGATCGGGTCGAGCAGCACGTAGTAGGTCGCCGCTCCGGCCGCCACGGCCAGGAAGGCGAACGGGTTGACCCCCCGCCAGAAGCTGTAGCGGGAGACCCCTTCGGGCTCGTACAGGCCCCGGACGTGCAGGGTCCGCTTCCGGAGCAGGAAGAAGTCGACGAAGTAGACGGCGCACAGCGGGGCGAGGACCAGCGACACCCAGGCCAGGAACTTGAAGTAGTTGTCGTAGATGGCACCGGGCCAGAAGACGACGGCCGCCGCGGGGGCGAACAGCAGGGCGGCGAGCACCGGCCACGGGAGCCGACGGGTGGGCGCGCCGCCCGCCCGGCGGATCGCCAGGCTGCCCGAGTAGGTCTGCCCGACCATGCTGGTCACGTTGGCGAAGCCGACGAACACCAGCGCGATGACGCCGAGCACGGCTCCGCCGAGCGGCACCATCCACACCGTCGGGTCGGAGTCACCGAGGACCAGGGCGGCGAACGAGCCGACCACGCCGGCCACGACGCTGGCCAGGAAGAGCCCCAGCAGGTTGGGCCAGAACGCCGCCCGCTGCGTGGTGGTGAGCCGGGCGAGGTTGCCCATGATCGTCCACCAGGAGAAGCCCACACCGAGGCTCAGCTCGAGCGCGATCATCCAGTCGAGCCCGGGGTCGCCGAAGGGGGCCAGGGGCTCGGCGGCGAGCAGGTCGGCCCACGAGTGCTCGGTGAGGAGCGCCACGAGCATGACCACGATGACGACCACGAGGGCGGGCGCGACGAACTTGTTGACCCACTCGATGCTGACCGGCCCCTTCACCAGCAGCAGCCAGGAGATCAGGATCGCGAACAGCGCCGCGGCGATCACCATCCCGCCCTCGGGGCCGAAGTCGGTGCCGAAGGTCGAGTTGCTGACGTTCACGATGGCCCGGCCGAACATGATCGCGAGGATCGCGTTCCAGCCGGCGGCCGCCAGGGGGAAGAGCACCAGGACGAGGGCGCGCGAGCCGTTGCCCCCGAAGACGCTGCGCAGCGCCGTGTACTGCTCCAGGCCGTACTTGGCCGACGGGATGCAGGTCGTCAGCGACACGAGGACGACGCCTATGAGGTTGCCGATGACGCTCGCGGCGATGGCGGTCTCGGCGCCGACGAAGACGGCGAGGGTGCCTCCGCTCAGGAACGCCCACGTGGCGATGGCCAGCCCGATGTTGACCGAGGTGAACGACCAGAAGCCCCAGATCCGCTCGGAGGCGAGCGTGGGCAGGTCGCTGGTGCCGGCGTCGCCGCCGACCGGCGCGGAGGCGGGCTGGGTGCGCAGTCCCTCGCTCATGCCGGGTAGCTCCACACGATCATCGCGAGGACCAGCAGGGCCCCGAGCACCACGAGCAGGACGATGTCCCGGGCCGGCAGGTCGGCCCGGGCAGGGTCGACGTACCCCGGGTCCTCGATCACCGCCAGCCGTGCCTGCAGCTCTCGCTCGAAGTCGTCGGTCATCGTGGTCCTCCCGAAGGGGTGGTGCCCGGTTAACTAGCGGCGCTAGTTAACGGCGGAGACTAGCGTCACACCGGCGTCGTGGGAAGAGGGCCGGCCGATCGCGGTCGCGGGCAGATCCGGAGGTGGACGTGGGACGGCGGTCGGACCTCGTGCTCACGCGCGAGGACATCGCGCGCACGGCGCTGGCGATCATCGACGAGGAAGGTGTCGGAGCGCTCACCGTGCGACACCTCGCCGCACGGCTCGGCGTCCGGTCGCCGTCGCTCTACAACCACGTCCGGTCCAAGGACGAGATCCTGGACGCCGTCGTCGAGCTCATCGACGAGGAGATCGACACGGGCTGCCTGGACGACCCGGACTGGCGCCGGGGGATCACGGCGTTCGCCCGCAGCTACCGCCAGGCCTTCCGGGCCCACCCCGAGGTGCTGTCGCTCGTCGCGCGGGAGGCGGTGGAGACCGCCCAGGCGCTCCACGCCTACGACGCGGCACTGGCCGCGCTGCTGCGTGCGGGCTGGTCGCCCGAGCGGGCCCTCCAGCTGCTCGCGTCGATCGACTACCTCGTCCTGGGGTCCGCGCTCGTCCCCTTCACCGCGGGCTTCATCCGGCCGCCGGGGGAGTACGCGGAGCGCTACCCGTCCCTGGCTGCCGCTCTCGCCGGTTCTCCCGACCTCACCGCGGTGGACGACGACGGTTTCGAGCGCGGCCTGGCCGCGCTGCTCCGGGAGGACCCGGTCGGCTGAAGGCGTGCCGGACGGGAGCGTGCCTCCGCGCAGCATGGACAGTTCGTCCATACCCGGGCCCGGTCGACGCGGTGCAGGCTGCAGCCGCAGACCCCGAGGAGGACCCATGACCACCACCCCGTACTGGATCGCGGGCCGGGCGGCGACCGGCACCGACGTGCTGGAGGTGCGCTCACCCTTCGACGGCGCCCTCGCGGGCCGCACGACCAACGCCACCGCCGAGGACGTGGAGGCCGCCGTCGCCGCGGCCGACGGTGCCCGCGCCGTCTGCGCCGCCACGCCCGCGCACGTGCGCGCCGCGGCTCTCGACCACGTGTCCCGCCGGCTCGCCGAGCGGTCCGAGGAGATCGCCGCGCTGATCACGGCGGAGTCGGGCAAGCCGCTCAAGTGGTCGCGGCTGGAGGTCACCCGCGCCGTCTCGACGTTCCGGTGGGGGGCCGAGGAGGCCCGCCGCTGGTCGGGGTCGCTGCAGCGCCTGGACACCGACCCGGCGGCGACCGGCCGCATGGCGCTGGTCCGGCGAGCCCCGCGCGGCCCGGTCCTGGGCATCGCGCCGTTCAACTTCCCGCTGAACCTGGTGGCCCACAAGGTGGCCCCCGCGATCGCGGTCGGCGCCCCGATCGTGCTCAAGCCCGCCCCGGCCACGCCGCTGAGCGCGCTGCTGCTCGGGGAGATCCTCGCCGAGACCGACCTGCCGGCCGGCTCCTGGTCGGTGCTGCCGGTGCCCAACGAGGTCGCCGCCGAGCTCGTGCGCGACCCCCGGCTCCCGGTCGTCTCCTTCACCGGGTCGGTGCCGGTGGGTTGGTCCATCCGCGAGTCCGCCCCGCGCAAGCACGTGACGCTGGAGCTCGGCGGGAACGCGGCGGTCGTCGTCGCCCCCGACCAGGACGACGCAGCCCTGGACTGGGCCGCGACCCGCATCGCGACCTTCGCGATGTACCAGGCCGGGCAGTCCTGCGTCTCCGTGCAGCGGGTCTTCGCCCACCGCGACGTCGCCGGCGCGCTGGCCGACCGCGTGGTCGAGACGGTCGGCAAGCTGGTCACCGGTGACCCGACCGACGCTGCCACCGACGTGGGCCCGCTGATCGACGAGCAGGCGGCCCGCCGGGTCGAGAGCTGGGTGGATGAGGCCGTCGCCGCCGGCGCCACGGTGCTCACCGGTGGCACCCGGGAGGGCTCCTCGTACGCACCGACCGTGCTCGCTGACGTCCCGGCCCACGTGAAGGTCTCCTGCGAGGAGGTCTTCGGCCCGGTCGTCGTGCTGGAGACGGTGGACTCCGTGGACGAGGCGTTCGCCCGGGTCAACGACAGCCGGTTCGGCCTGCAGGCGGGCGTGTTCACCCGCGACCTGCAGCTGGCGTTCCGGGCCGCCCAGGAGCTCGAGGTCGGCGGGGTGATCATCGGCGACGTGCCGAGCTACCGCGCCGACCAGATGCCCTACGGCGGGCTGAAGGACTCCGGCACCGGCCGCGAGGGCGTGCACGCCGCGATGGAGGACCTCACCGAGGAGCGCGTGCTGGTCCTGACCGGCATCGCCGTCTGAAGGCTCCCCGGCCGCCTCTGATGATCTCGGGGTGGCCGGGACGCAGCGAGGCCCCGGTCCGATCGGACCGGGGCCTCGTCGCAGCAGTGGCGGCCCTGGCAGGGTTCGCCGCAGGGGGAGGCGAGGAGACTTCCCACCAGCCGCACCTGGACCACCGAGGAACACCGACGGAGAGGAACACCATGGACTACGCAGTGCTGGATCCGCGGACCGGGGAGACCGTCGCGACCTTCCCCGTCGCGACCGACGAGGAGATCGCCCAGGCCGTGGCTGCTGCCGCGGAGGCGCACCGGAGCTGGGGCCGCACGACGCCGGCCGAGCGGGCCGCGGTCGTGCGGCGGGTGGGCGAGCTCCACCTGGAGCGGGCCGACGAGCTGGCGCGGATCATCGAGCGCGAGATGGGCAAGCCGCACGAGGAGGGCGTCGGCGAGGTGGAGTACGCCGCCTCGATCTTCCAGTACTACGCCGACAACGCCGAGGAGTTCCTCGCCGACGAGCAGATCGAGGTGACCTCGGGGGAGGGCACCGCCCTGATCCGGCGCGCCTCCGTCGGCACGATCCTCGGCATCATGCCGTGGAACTTCCCCTACTACCAGGTCGCCCGCTTCGCGGCCCCGAACCTGGTCACCGGCAACACCGTGCTGCTCAAGCACGCGCCGCAGTGCCCGGAATCGGCCGCCGCCATCGCGCAGATCTTCCGCGACGCCGGGGCGCCCGAGGGCGTGTACGTCAACATCTACGCCAGCAACGAGCAGGTCGAGACGATCATCGCCGCACCCAGCGTGCGCGGTGTCTCGCTGACCGGGTCGGAGCGGGCCGGCGAGGCCGTGGCCTCCATCGCCGGCCGCCACCTGAAGAAGGTGGTGCTCGAGCTCGGTGGGTCCGACCCGTTCATCGTCCTCAGCACCGACGACGTCAGGGCGACCGCGGAAGCGGCCGTGGCGGCGCGCATGGAGAACACCGGCCAGGCCTGCAACGCGGCGAAGCGGATCATCGTCCTCGACGCGCTGTACGACGACTTCGTCGCGGCGTTCTCGGAGCTGCTGCTGGCGGCGGGCCCGGCGGCTCCGCTCTCCTCGCCGCGGGCCGCGGCGAACCTCGGCGAGCAGGTGGACCGGGCGGTGGCCCAGGGTGCCCGGCTGGCGGTCACCGGCGAGCGCGACGGCGCTTACTTCCCGGCCGGGGTCCTCACCGACGTGCGCCCGGACAACGAGGTCTACTCCCAGGAGCTGTTCGGCCCCGTGGCCCAGGTGTACCGCGTCGCCGACGAGGCGGCGGCGATCGAGCTGGCCAACGACACGCCGTACGGCCTCGGCTCCTACGTGTTCACCACCGATCCGGAGCAGGCCCTGCGGGTCGCCGACGCGCTGGACACCGGCATGGTGTTCATCAACGGGGTCGGCGCCGAGGGCCCGGAGCTGCCGTTCGGGGGGACGAAGCGCTCCGGCTTCGGCCGCGAGCTGGGCCGGCTGGGCATGGACGAGTTCGTGAACAAGAAGCTCATCCGCACGGTGGGCTGACGCCGCCCGGAACGACGAGGCCCCGGTCCACCTGGACCGGGGCCTCGCCGCGTTCGACGGGATCGAGCTACCGCGGCGGCGGCGTCGGAGCCTGCTCGCGCTCGATCTCGGCCAGGATCTCCGAGCCGGCGACGACCTTCTCGGCGAAGTGCGCGTGCATCCAGGCGAGGTGGTCCCCCCGGCTGCGCATGATCCGGAGCGTGTCCCAGTTGGGGAACACCTGCTGCAGGACGTGCACCTCCATGAGCCGCGGATCGACCTCGTAGACGTGCTCGAAGGTCGTCTGCGCCACCTCGCTCACCCGCACCGGCTCCGGCGGGGTGTGCTGCTCGGCGAACCGGTACGGCGCGGTCGCGGCCGGACCGGTCGGCTGGTCATCGGTTCTCATCGGTCGTGTCCCTCCCGTACGCGCGGTCCAGCAGGTACTTGCCGGGGTTCATGATGTTGTTCGGGTCCAGCGACCGCTTCACGTCGAGCATCACGTCGAAGCCGCGGCCGAGCTCCTGCGGCACCAGGTCGACCTCGCCCTCGCGGCAGGAGCCGTGGCAGGCGCTCATCGAGCCGCCGTGGGCGAGGGCCACCGCGCCGATGGCCCGCTTGGCGTCCACCCACGCCGCCCAGGCCTTGTCGTCCAGGCGCTGCTCCCAGATGCCGACGTCGATCTCGGTCAGGTAGTCGACCCCCGTGTTCGCCGACGTGTAGGCGAACATCCCCCAGTCGTCGAAGACGTCGGACTTCCGGCGGAGGTCGGCCAGGATCTCGTGCCAGGCGCGGCTGACCGCCGGAACGCTGGTGAAGTTGACCGCGGCGTCCTCGCAGTGCCACGACATCGGGATGACCTGGCCGTCCTTGGTCCGCCCGTGCAGCGGGGTGGCGTACCGGTCGTGCCGGGCCGCCCAGTCGCCCTCGGAGATCTCGTCGCCGAGGTAGCGCGCGCCGTGCTCCTTGGCGATGCGGAACAGCCGCTTGCCGCCGGCCCGGACCTCGTCCTCGTAGCCGTACATGACCGAGCAGACCAGCGCGCGGACGTCGGCGGGCTGCGGGATGTAGGCCTCGTCGTCGCGGCGCAGGTAGGCGACCTTGTGCTCGTCGAAGAGGACGGCGCCGGCGAAGGTCGCCACCCCCGCCCGGGCCAGCGCCCCGGTGCAGGCGTGCGCGTCCTCGTAGTTGTCGAACGCCCAGAACGGCGAGAGCTCGGCCTCGGGCTTGGGGAAGAGCTTGAGCGTCGCCTTGGTCGCGATGCCCAGCGTGCCCTGGTGGCCCATGAACAGGTGCTTGAGCTGGTAGCCGCTCGAGGACTTGCTGATCTTCCGGCCGATGCCGTCGCCGACGTGCAGGACGTCGCCGGTGGGCAGCACGTGGTCGAAGCTCAGCACCAGGTCGCGGGTGTGCCCGTACCGGGAGCCGATGAGCGACCAGCCGCTGGTGCCGATGCGCCCGCCCACCAGCGAGCACGGGTAGCTCGCCGGGTCGTCCGGGTAGAACAGCCCGTGCTTGGCCAGGCGCTCGTTGAGCTTCATCATGCTGATGCCGGTCCCGACGGTGACCGTGCGGTTGAGCAGGTCGAGCTCGAAGATCTGGTTCATCTTCTTGACGTCGACGACGATGCCGCGGCGGTGCGGCACCGCCCCGTCGGTCAGGCCGGTCCCGCCGTCGCGCGGGACGACGGGGATCCGCATCTCGTTGGCGATCTTCACGACCGCTGCCACCTGCTCGGTGGAGGTCGGCATGACCACGACGTCGGGCACGCGCTCGGACCACCGGTGCACCGGGAAGGGTGCCGGGACGCGGGCGCGGTTGTAGCGGTCGGTCTTGGCCAGGAGGATCTGGTCGTCGGCGAGGACCGGTCGCAGCGCCCGCACCAGGGCGTCCAGGCGGTCGTCGCTGAGGGGCTCGGTGGTGAACGGCGCGGTGCCGATCGGCTCGGTGATCGTCATGTCAGTGCCCTCCGCACCCGCAGCCGCCGGAGCCGTTCCCGCACCCGCCGCCGCAGCCCCCGCCGCCTCCGCCGCAGCCGCCGCGGCTGCTGCCGCGCTCGCGCCGCGCGCGGCCGGGGACGCCGGTGCGCTCCTGGGCCAGCCGGCGGTCGCCGACCTCCCCGCGCGAGCCGCCGACGGTGATGCCGAGCGACTGGGCGAACAGCTCGTGCAGGTCGACCACGTCGATGTCCTCGGCGTCGCCGGCCTCCGACAGCGGCCGCTCCGACCACGGGCAGGCGCTGACGAGGGTGTCGACGTCGAGCTCGGCGGCCCGCTCCAGCCGCATCGCGCTGATCTTGGCGGTGAGCTCCGGCTTCTCGATCGGCAGACCGCCACCACCGCCGGAGCAGTAGGACCACTGGGTGACCCGGTCGACGTCCGAGAAGTGCAGGCCCGGGATGGCGCGCAGCAGCTCCCGCGGCTCGGCCCAGATGCCCTTGCGCTTGTTGAGCCGGCACGGGTCGTGGTAGGTGATCGCGCGGTCGACCGGGACCGAGGGGGTCAGCTTGCCCGCGCGCAGCAGCTGGGCGAGCACCTCGATGACGAGGACGACCTCGATGTCGAACTCCTCGCCGAAGTACTTCGGGTAGTCCTCGGTGAAGCTGATGTAGTCGTGCGGGTCGAGCACCAGCAGCCGCTTGGTGCCGGTCTTCCGCCAGTTGTCCAGGTTGTGCCGGGCGAAGCGCTGGGCCTGCTCGGCGTAGCCCATCTCGGCGGCCGGGCCGCCGCAGCACCACTGGTCCTCCATGAGGCCGAACTCGTAGCCGCCCATCTGCAGCATCTGCGCGACCGCGCGCGGCACCGAGGTCCGGTAGAAGGCCGCCTCGCAGTCGACGAAGAGGACCGTCTCCCCGCCGATCGGGATGTCGAGCCCCTCGGCCCAGTCGCGCACCTTGTCCTGGTTGACCGGGGTGTCGCCGAGGACCGGCTCGTGCGTGCGCAGGTCGGTGCGCTCGTTCCAGCTCTGCCAGTTCGGCTGGTGCACGCCGCTCTCCACTGCGAGGGAGCGCACCGCCTTGACGACGTCGACCGTGCGGGTGCGGAACCGGTAGAAGTCACCGGTGAAGAGCGTGTTGGGGCAGCGCAGCTCGCACGCACCGCACTGGGTGCAGTTGACGTAGTCCGCGGCGATGTCGGCGATCTCGAGCTCGCCGCGCTCCATGGCCACGACGTTGGCGTGGAAGGCGGTGGGCGTCCACGACTCGTTGCGCTCGACCTGGGTGACCGGGCAGACCTCGCGGCAGAACTTGTGGCCCGAGGAGAAGCAGTTGTACGACGTGTTGCGCCACTGCTCCACGAACGCGGCCGTCTTCGGGTCCTGCACCGGCGGGGGGACCGGGCCGGCGAGCAGCTCCGGGTAGTCCGCCAGCTCGGGCGCGTTGGACGGGGCGCCGGGGGTGAACGGTTCCGAGAGGGCGTCGATGGAGACGGGGACCGGAGGGGTCGCCCCGGCCGCCCGATCGGGCTCTACCTGTGTCACTGCGTGCTCCTCGTCACAGGATGGGTGGGACGGGCGTCACCGTATCCGGCAAAACCTATGGAATCAACGGTTAACTCGCCGGGACCGTGGTGCCACAATCCGAGGCATCCCGGTCCCAGGAGGCGAGCGTGCAACTGCTCAGCGGTGACGCCCGGCGGGCGGTCTTCGCCCCGCTCGACGACGGCGCGCTGCGCAGCGAGGCCGTCGTGCGGCGGGTCGGGAGCGCCATCGCGCTGGGTCTCCTGGGCGACGGCGAGCAGCTGCCGACCGAGACCGACCTCGCCACGATGCTCAACGTCTCGACCATGACGCTGCGCGAGGCGCTGGCCGAGCTCCGCAAGCTCGGGCTCGTGGCGACCCGCCGGGGCCGGGGTGGCGGGAGCTTCGTCCAGGCGCGCGACGACGTCCTCGCCGAGCTGGCGGAGGAGCGCCTGTCGGAGCTCGGGACGACCGACCTGCGCGAGCTCGGTGACATCCACGGCGCGGTGGCCTCGGCCGCCGCGCGGCTCGCGGCGTCCCGGGCGTCGCGCACCGAGATCGCCCGCCTGCGCGACATCGTCGACCGCCTGGCGCGCTCCGGGTCCGTGACCGAGCAGCGCCGGGCCGAGGGCCGGTACTACATCGAGCTGGCCGCCTGCGCGCAGTCGGTGCGCCTCACCATGCAGGAGATGGACCTCCACCTCGAGCTGGGGCAGCTGCCCTGGCCGCCGGCCCACGCGCCCGAGCTGCTCGACACCATCGTCGCCGGCCACCGCGCCGTCGTGGACGCGATCGACGCCCGTGACCCGGCGCGTGCCCGGGCGCTGACCGAGCAGCACATCGAGACCCGCACCCTGTGGTCGATCGAGCTGCTGCTCGGTTCGATGGAGGCCGGCGGGGCCTTCGGCGGACGGGAGGTCTCGTGAGCCGCCCGGCCGACGACGAGGCGGCGCGGGTGGGCGGTGCCGTCGCTGGGGTGGTCGAACGGGTCTTCGCCACCGTGGCCGCGGTGCGGGAGGCGGCCCTGCGGCCGCTGGCCCGGGAGGGGTTCGCGACCGGGGCGCCCGTGCTCGCCGACGACGTACCCGATCTGCTCCTCGAGCGCGGGCAGCTCGCCGTCGGCCTCGGCCTCGTGGTCGCGCCCCGCCCCGAGCGGCGGCTGCCGCTGCGGCTGGAGTGGTGGCAGCTCGACCAGGGCGACAGCCGGCTGCGCACGCTGGAGCCCGACCTGCGGCCGACGAGCATGGGCTACTACGACTACACCTCCAGTGCGTGGTTCGAGGTCCCGCGCCGCACGGGGCGGCGGCACGTCGTCGGGCCCTACGTCGACGTGCACGGGACCGGGCGGTACCTGCTCACGCTGACCGAGCCGGTCGAGGTCGACGGCGAGTTCGTCGGCGTGGTCGGGGCCGACGTCCCGGTGCGCCGCTTCGAGACCCACCTCCTGCACGGCCTGGGCCGGCCACCCGCGCCGTTCCTGCTGCTCAACGACGAGGACCGGGTGGTGCTGTCCACCGATCCCCGCCGGCTGGTGGGGGAGCTGCTGCCGCCCGGCACGCCGGCGTCCGGCGCGGTCGAGGTCCCGGGCACGCCGTGGCGGCTCCTGGTGGCCGAGGGCGCCGACGCGGCGCGCTGACCGGCCGACCGGGCCGCGCGGAACCCGCGCCGGAGCCTCTTGTCCTCTGAACTCTGCATCTATAGGTTTTCCCGGACCCTGTGACCGCGGGCACATCGACGTCGTCGATCCGCCCGCTCCGCGCCTCCGAGGAGAACCCCGTGACGCCACCCGGAACGCATGCCGGTGCCAACGACGACGACGTCCAGCTCGCCGCTCTCGGGTACTCCGGGGAGTTCGAGCGCAGCATGGGCCTGTGGGCCAACATGGCCCTCGGCTTCACCTACCTGTCGCCGCTGGTCGGGGTCTACTCCCTGTTCGCCTACAGCCTCTCCATCGGAGGGCCGCCGTCGATCTGGTGGATCGTCATCGTCGGCGCCGGCCAGCTGCTGGTCTCGCTGGTCTTCGGCGAGGTGGTGTCGCAGTACCCGCTGGCCGGGGGCATCTACCCGTGGACGCGGCGGCTGTGGAACCGGCGCTACGCCTGGCTGGTCTCCTGGATCTACATCTGGGCGGTCATCGTGACCATCACCGCCGTCGCCGAGTTCGGCGGCGGTTTCGTCGCCGCCCTCTTCGACATGAAGGCGACGCCGGGCGTGGTGCTCGGCACCGCGGTGGCGCTGCTCGTGATCGCCTTCGCCGTCAACTACAGCGGCACCCGCACGCTCGCCCGGATCGCGCAGCTGGGTCTGGCCGCCGAGCTGGTCGGCGTCATCGCGCTGGGCCTGTTCCTCCTGCTGTTCCGCCGCGAGCAGCCGTTCTCGGTCTTCTTCGACTCGATGGGTGCCGGCGGCGGCGAGGGCTACCTCGGGGTCTTCCTGGCCGCGTCGTTGTCCGGGTTGTTCCTCTTCTACGGCTTCGAGGCCTGCGGGGACGTGGCGGAGGAGGTCGCCGACCCCGCCCGGCAGATCCCGCGCGCGATGATCCTCACCATCCTCGTCGGCGGCGTCTCCGGCTTCCTCTCCTACGCCGGCTACGTGCTGGCCGCCCCCGACCTGCCGGCGATCATCGCCGGGGAGGACGCCGACCCGATCCCCTCGATCCTGCAGAGCTCGCTCGGGACGGCGGGGTCGAAGGTGTTCCTGGTCGTCATCGTCATCGCGTTCCTCTCCTGCGTGCTGTCCCTCCAGGCGGCCGGCAGCCGGCTGCTCTACGCCTTCGCCCGCGACCGCATGCTCCCGGCCAGCGGCTGGCTGTCCCACGTCTCGTCGCGGCACGCGGTCCCGACCAACGCGCTGCTCGTCGTGTGCGTCGTCCCGGTGCTCATCGCGCTGTTCGTCTACTTCCAGGAGGGCGTCCTGGCCCGGGTGACCGCCTTCGCGGTGCTCGGCATCTACGTGTCGTTCCAGGCCGTGGTGCTGGCGGCGCTGCGGCAGCGGCTCAAGGGCTGGCGGCCCGCCGGCCTGTGGAACCTCGGCAACGCGGGCCTGGTCGTCAACGTCCTGGCCCTGGCGTACGGCGTCTTCGCCATCATCCTGCTGCTCAAGCCCGCGCCCGGTACCGAGACCTTCGTCGACCGGTGGATCGTCGCGATCGGGCTGGCCGTCGTCGCGGGGACCGGGCTGCTGTACCTGGTCATCGCCCGCCCGGACCGGCATTCTGCCGACATCCCCGAGGGCGACGCCCGCGAGGTGGCCCACCAGTTGCAGCAGATCCGCCGCGGCACCGGCGTCGCGGCCCGGGAGGAGATCCGATGAGGTTCAGCTACGCGATGTTGCCCGACTACTCGCTCGAGGAGTCGCTGGCCGCCATCCAGCTGGCCGACGAGCTGGGCTTCTACGCGGTGTACGCCGCCGACGAGACCTGGCACAAGGACCTGTGGCTGCTCTTCGCCGCGGCCGCGGCGAGGACCTCGCGCGTCCGCATGGGGCCCAGCGTCTCGCCGGTGACCCTGCGGGAGCCGACGCTCATCGCCCAGGCCGCGGCCACCCTCGACGAGCTCACCGGCGGCCGCGCCGAGGTGGTCCTCTCCAGCGGCAACTTCGGGCTGCTCGCCCAGTACAAGATGGACTGGACGAAGACCAAGCCGCTGTCCCGGGTGATCGAGGCGGTGGGCGTGGTCCGCACCTTCCTCGACGAGGGGGCGATCACCCGCGACGGGGAGTTCTTCTCCTACGACGGGCTGTTCACCTTCGCCCGGCCGGTCCAGGAGCGGCTGCCGGTGAAGATGGGCGCGATGCGCGGGCCGAAGTCGTTCGAGGCGGCGGCCGAGCACTCCGACGGCTGCCACCACGCGCTCAGCTACACCCGCGAGGCCTACGACTACGCCGCCGAGCACCTGCGGATCGGCGCCGAGCGGGCCGGCAAGGACTGGACGACGCTGGACTTCGGCGCCTGGGTGGTCCTCGCGGTCGGGCGCGACTCCGCCGCCGCGAAGGACGCGGCGCGCAGCATGGTCGGCATCTACGCCTCCTCCATGCCGGCCGAGCAGCTGGAGCGCAACGGGGTCGACCCGGCGGAGCTCAAGCCGATCATCGACGCGATCGGCGGCGGGGACCTGGCCCGGGGCATCGAGCTGACCAGCCCGGAGCTCGCGGACAAGCTCTCCTTCGCCGGCACCCCGGAGGAGGTCACCGCGAAGATCAAGGAGATCGAGCCGGCCGGGGTCAACCACGTCGTGGCCGCCATCACCGACGCCTCGATCGTCAAGACCTTCACGGGTCGGGAGATCCCCGGTGTCGCGACGGTGGAGGAGCAGCTGCGGCTGCTGCACGACGAGGTGATGCCCGCCTTCGCCTGAGGCGGCGGAGCGCAACCGGCCCGGCCCACCGCACGGTGGACCGGGCCGGTCGCGTCGTCAGCCGGTCGGCGAGTGCAGCGCCAGCCACAGCTCGGCGCGGGCGCCGGGGGAGTCCAGGTCGCGGCCGAGCAGCTCCTCGGCCCGCCGGATCCGCTTGCGCAGCGTGTGCCGGTGCACGCCCAGGCGCGCCGCGGCCGGCTCCCACTGGCCGTGCGCGGCCAGCCAGATGCGCAGCGACTCGACCAGGTCGCCCGGGCCGGCGCGGTCGGCGGCCACCAGCGGGGCCAGCGCCGCCTCGGCGAAGGCGGCCGTCGCCTGCGGGTCCAGCAGCGCCGACAGCCCCTGCCCGGCGAGGTCGGTGAACGCGGTGGCCGGCCGGCCCGCGGCCCGCGCGTGCTCGGCCGCCTGCCGGGCCTGCCGGACCCCGTCGCGCAGGCGGGCCCACGGCACCGGCGGTGCGCTGCCGACGACGACGCCGGGCACGCGGTCTGGCAGCACGGTCAGCCGCGCGGCGAGCGGCCCGTCGGCCGGGACCAGGACGACGAGGGCGTCGTCGAGCTCGGCGGCGAGCGCGGGCCGCCGGACGTCGGCGGCCGCGTCGGACACCACGTCGACCGCCGTCGCCCGCTGCTCCGGGCTGCCGAGCACGGTGAGGGTCAGCACCGGCTCGTCCGGGAGCTCCTCGCCCAGCGCCGCCACGACCGGGGCGGCCGCGCCGATCTGCCCGGCGAGCAGCAGCTGGAGGATGGCCGCCCGCAGCGCCGCGGTGCCGTTGTCCAGCGCGCGTGACTGCTCCAGGCGCAGGGTGAGCAGGAGGGCGGCCGCGTTGACCACGTGCCGGTCACCCGCGGGGAAGGGGCCGGGGCGCCCGACGGCCAGGAACCCGCGCACCCGGGACCCGGTGCCCAGCGACTGCAGCAGCACGGTCTCGCCGGGCTGGGTGAGGGCCGCGCCGGCGGGGGGCCGGGCGGTGCGGAGGCGGTCGACGGCGGCGGTCAGGGCGCCGGCGCGTCCCCGGGCCGAGGCGGGCGCGGACTCCAGCGGCGTCCCGGCGGCGTCGAGCAGCAGCGCCCAGCCGCCGAGGTGCCGGGCCAGCCGGTCGACGACCGTGCCGGGGGCGCCGGGGGCCACCGCGGCGCGGGTCAGCTCGCGCTGCACGGTCGAGGTGCGGCTGACCGCCGCGTACTCCTCGGCCGCGAGCGCGCTGGACACGGTGCGGGTCAGGGCGATGAACGGTGTCTGCCGCGGCACCTCGAGGACGGCCAGGCCGTGCTCGTCGGCCGCGGCGACCAGGTCGGCGGGGACCTCGGCGTGGCTGAGGCCGGTGCCCAGGCCCAGGCCGACGACCCCGGCCGCGGCGAGCCGGCGCACGTAGCCGGCGGTGTCCTCCGGGGCGAGCGCGAGGCCGGTGGTCAGCAGCAGCTCGCCGCCCTCGAGGAAGGGGGCGGGATCGGGCAGCTCGCTCACGTGCACCCAGGACACGGGGCGGTCGACCGGCGCCCGGCGCGTGTGCAGGACCAGGCCGAGGGAGGTGGTGTCCAGCAGGGTGGCGACGCTGACCGGCACGCGGGCCCTCCTCCGACGACGATCTGGACACCCGGCCGACCCGGGAGTGCCACTCCGGAAGGTACCGGTGGAGACCTGCGCCACGGATCCTTGGGGACGCGGACATCCCCCGTCGGGGGAGGCGGCCCCACGAGGAGACAGCGATGACCGACCTGCTCACCGGCACCGAGACCGTCGCCCAGGAGCGGCGACTGGTCACCGAGCTGCCCGGCCCCCGTTCACGCGAGCTCGCCGCCCGGCGGTCCGCCGCCGTCACCTCGGCCGTGGGCAGCACCCTCCCGGTCTACGTCGAGCGGGCGGCCGGCGGGGTGATCGTCGACGTCGACGGCAACTCCCTCATCGACCTGGGCTCGGGCATCGCCGTCACCAACGTCGGGCACGCGCAGCCCGAGGTCGTCGCGGCCATCCAGGCGCAGGCCGCCTCCTTCCTGCACACCTGCTTCATGGTCGGTCCCTACGAGGGCTACGTCGCCGTCGCCGAGGAGCTCGACCGGCTCACCCCGGGCGACCACGAGAAGCGCTCGGCGCTGTTCAACACCGGCGCGGAGGCCGTGGAGAACGCCGTCAAGGTCGCGCGGGTCGCCACCGGCCGCTCGGCCGTCGTCGTCTTCGACCACGCCTACCACGGGCGCACCAACCTGACGATGGCGCTGACGGCGAAGAACATGCCCTACAAGCACGGTTTCGGGCCGTTCGCCGGCGAGGTCTACCGGGTGCCGATGTCCTACCCGTTCCGGGACGAGCCGGGCCTCACCGGCGAGCAGGCCGCCGAGCGCGCCTTCTCGATGATCGAGACGCAGATCGGCGCGCAGAACGTCGCCGCCGTGCTCATCGAGCCCATCCAGGGCGAGGGCGGCTTCGTCGTCCCGGCGCCGGGCTTCCTGCCGGCGCTGGCCGAGTGGTGCCGCCGGTCGGGCGCGGTGTTCATCGCCGACGAGGTGCAGACCGGCTTCTGCCGCACCGGCGCGTGGTTCGCCTCCGAGCACGAGCAGGTCGTCCCCGACCTGATCACCACGGCCAAGGGCATCGCCGCCGGCATGCCGCTGGCCGGGCTCACCGGTCGCGCCGAGCTGATGGACGCCGTCCACACCGGAGGCCTCGGCGGCACCTACGGCGGCAACCCCGTCTCCTGCGCCGCCGCGCTGGCCAGCATCCGCGTCATGCGCGAGCAGGACCTGGCCGGCGCCGCCCGGGCCATCGAGGCCACCATGCTGCCACGGCTGCACGCGCTCGCGGAGCGCACCGGCGTGATCGGCGACGTCCGCGGTCGCGGCGCCATGCTCGCCGTCGAGGTGGTGAAGCCCGGGACGACCGAGCCCGACGCCGCGCTGACCGCCGCGGTCAACAAGGCCTGCCACGCCGAGGGCGTCATCACCCTCACCGCCGGCACGTTCGGCAACGTGCTGCGCTTCCTGCCCCCGCTCGTCATCGGGCAGGAGCTGCTCCTCGAGGGGCTCGACGTCCTCGACGCCGCGTTCGACGCGCACGTCGCGCGGTGAGCGCCCCGACCGCCCGCCGCCGGCTGACCCTGCGCCCCGGGGCAGCGGCCGGCGAGGGCCGGGTGGGCGGTCTGGTCACCTGGCCCGCCGAGCGTCCGCTGCTGGCCGACGTCGTGCCCGTGTTCGACCGGCTCGGCGTGCGCGTGGCCGACGCCGTCGCCGTCCCGGGGGACGAGGGCGCGCCTGCCACCCGGCTGGAGCTGCTCCTCCCGGCCGGCACGGCGGCGGCCACCGCGCTGCCCCGCCTGGAGCAGGCGCTCGCCGCGGCGTGGGCGGGGGAGACCGAGCTCGACGGGCTCTCCCGGCTGACCGTCGGGGCGGGCCTGCCGGTGGGCGACGTCGCCGTGCTCCGCGCCGCCTGCCGCTACCTCGCGCAGGTCGGCCTGGGCCTGTCCCGGGGCTACGTCGAGCAGACCGTCCTCGCCGCCCCGGAGTTCGCCCGGGCGCTGCTGGCCTCCTTCGCGGCCCGGCACGACCCCGACGCCGCCGACCCGGCGGTGGCGGCCTCCGCGGCCGACCACCTGGCCGAGCTGCTCGGCCGCACCACCAGCCTGGACGAGGACCGCATCCTCCGCGGTCTGCGCGACGTGCTCGCCGCCGTCGTGCGCACCAACCGGTACCAGGTGGACGAGCACGGGGCGCCGCGGCCGGCCCTCGCCCTGAAGATCGCCTCCGCCGGGCTCGACCTGCTGCCGGCACCGCGGCCGGAGGTGGAGACCTTCGTCTGCTCGCCGCGGATGGAGGGGCTGCACCTGCGGGGTGCCCGCGTCGCCCGGGGCGGGCTGCGCTGGTCCGAGCGCCCGGAGGACTTCCGCACCGAGGTGCTCGGCCTGGTCAAGGCGCAGATGGTCAAGAACGCGGTGATCGTGCCGGCCGGGGCCAAGGGCGCCTTCGTCGTCCGCGGCGACCTGCGCGAGCTCGACCGCGCGACCGTGCAGGCCCGGGTGGCCGACGCCTACCGCACCTTCGTCGGCGCCCTGCTCGACGTCACCGACGACCGCGACGGCGACGCCGTGGTCCACCCCGCCCGCACGGTGGTGCACGACGGCCCGGACCCGTACCTGGTGGTGGCCGCGGACAAGGGGACGGCGACCTTCTCCGACCTGGCCAACGAGGTGTCCGAGCGGCGCGGTTTCTGGCTGGGCGACGCCTTCGCCTCCGGGGGCTCGAGCGGCTACGACCACAAGGCCATGGGCATCACCGCGCGCGGCGCGTGGGTGTCGGTGCGCCGGCACCTGCGCGAGCTGGGCACCGACCCCGACGGACCGCTGACCGCCGTGGGCATCGGCGACATGTCCGGCGACGTGTTCGGCAACGGGATGCTGCTCTCCGACGAGCTGCGGCTCGTGGCCGCCTTCGACCACCGGCACGTGTTCCTCGACCCCGATCCGGACCCGGTGCGCTCCGCGGCCGAGCGGCGGCGGCTGTTCGCCGCGCCGGGCTCGTCGTGGGACGACTACGACCGCGCGGCGTTGTCGCCCGGGGGTGGCGTGCACCGGCGGGACGCCAAGAGCGTGCCGCTCTCGCCGCAGGTGCGTGCCCGGCTGGGCGTGGACGCCGAGGAGCTGTCGCCGGCCGAGCTGGTGCGGGCGGTGCTGCGGGCGCCGGTCGACCTGCTGTGGAACGGCGGCATCGGCACCTACGTCCGGGCGGCGGCGGAGACCGACGCGCAGGTGGGCGACCGGGCCAACGACGCGGTCCGCGTGACCGCCGAGGAGCTGCGCTGCCGGGTGGTGGGGGAGGGCGGCAACCTGGGCCTGACCCAGCGCGCCCGCATCGCCGCGGCCCGGGCCGGGGTCGCGCTCAACACCGACTTCATCGACAACTCCGCTGGCGTCGACACCTCCGACCGCGAGGTCAACCTCAAGATCCTGCTGTCCGGCGTGCCCCGCGCCGACCGCGACGCCGTGCTGCGCGCGGTCGAGGACGAGGTGGCCGAGGCGGTGCTGGCCGACAACGCGCTGCAGGCCCGGGCGCTGTCGGTGTGCGCGGCCCAGGCGCCGTTCCTGCTCGACCGGCACGCCCAGCTGATCGGCGACCTCGAGCGGCGCGGGCTGGACCGCGACCTCGAGGTGCTGCCCTCGGAGGCCGAGGTGGAGCGGCTGCGCCAGGCCGGTGCCGGTCTGACCCGCCCGGAGGCCGCCGTGCTGCTCGCGCACTCCAAGAACCTGGTGCGCGAGGAGCTTCTGGCGAGCGACCTGCCCGAGGACCCGTCGGTGGCCGGTGTGCTCGCCGCGTACTTCCCCCGCGCGGTGCGGCAGCGCTGGCCCGACCGGGTGGCCGCCCATCCGCTGGCCCGGGAGATCACCGCCACCCAGCTGGCCAACGACCTGGTCAACCGGGTGGGTCCGGGCTTCTTGCTCCGGCTGGAGGAGCGGCACGGCGTCCCCACGTCCGTGGCGGTGCGCGCGTACACCGTCGCCACCCGGGTGCTGGACCTGGACCCGGTGTGGGCCCTGGTCGGCGCGGAGGTGCCCCTGGCCGTGGAGCGGCTGGCGCTGCCGGAGCTGCAGGCGGTGACCGAGCGGGTGGCCGACCGGCTGCTGCACGACCACCCCGAGCCCGCGGCGCTCTCCGCGGCAGCGGCCGCGCTGGCCGCCGTCGGCGACGAGCTGGACCCGGCGGGCTGGCTGGCCCGCCCGGGAGCCGCCGGGAACCGCGCCCGCACGCTGCGGGCCGAGCTGACTGCCGCCGGAGCAGGCGCCGAGCTGGCGGAGCGGCTGGCGCTCGCCGCCGTCCGGGCCGACCTGGTCGACCTGGCCGGGGTCGTCCGGGCCACCGGGGCGCCGGTCAGCCGGGTCGTCGAGGCCGACGCCGCGGTGGAGGAGCTGCTGGGCATGGCGCGGGTCCGGACGTGGACCGTGGAGCAGGCCGGCATCTCGCACTGGTCGGTTGCGGCCCGTGCGGCGCTGCGCGACGAGGCCGACCGGCTGCGGTGGGCGCTCGTGGGCGCACTGATCCGGGACGCCGGCGGGGACGCGGTCGCCTTCACCGAGCGGCACGCGGCGGCGCTGAGCCGCTTCACCGCCGTGCGGGAGCAGGCCCTATCCGCCTCCGACGACGTCCTGGGCCGGGCCTGCGTGGTGACGGCCGAGCTGCGCCGCCTCGTGGCGGGTCTCGGCTGAGGCTCCCCCGGAAGGAGGGCGCCCCGGGCCCGGGCCGGTCGTTACGATGCCTGGGCCCGGAGCCGCCGGGACCACGAGATCGAGGCGGGAGGCCCGGGTGACGATGCGCCGGCAGTTCGTGCTGGACGACGTCTCGCGGGCGATCATCGAGCAGCTGCAGGAGGACGGGCGCCGCCCCTACGCCCGGATCGCCGCGGCCGTCGGCCTGTCGGAGGCCGCCGTCCGCCAGCGCGTGCAGCGGCTGCTCGACGCCGGCGTCATGCAGATCGTCGGCGTCACCGATCCGCTGCAGGTCGGCTTCTCGCGCCAGGCGATGGTCGGCGTCCGCACCAGCCAGGACGCCCGGATCGCGGCCGAGAAGATCGCCGCCTTCTCCGAGGTCGACTACGTCGTCATCACCGCGGGCTCGGTCGACCTGCTGGTCGAGGTGGTCTGCGAGGACGACGACCAGCTGCTCGACGTCGTCGCCCGCATCCGTGCGGTCGACGGCGTCGAGTCCACCGAGACCCACCTCTACCTGGGTCTGGCCAAGCAGACCTACGCCTGGGGCACCCGCGGTCCGCAGGGGTCCACGCAGGCCGACGCCGGGCTCTGACGCCCGGGTTCAGGCCCGGTTGAGGGCCAGGACCGACAGCAGCTCGTAGCCGACGTGCGCCGCGGCGATGCCGGTCAGCTCGGCGTGGTCGTAGGCCGGGGCCACCTCGACGATGTCGGCGCCGACGATGTCCAGGCCGACCAGCCCGCGCAGGGTGTTGAGCAGCTCGCGGCTGGTGAGGCCACCGGCCTCCGGGGTGCCGGTGCCCGGGGCGTGCGCGGGGTCGAGGACGTCGATGTCGACCGACACGTAGACCGGCCCGCCGGCGAGCCGGGCCCGCATGCGCTCGACGATGCTGCGCACGCCGTCGACCTCGTAGTCGTCGGAGCGGATCACCTGGAAGCCCAGGACGGCGTCGTCCTCGAGGTCCTGCTTGCTGTACAGCGGGCCGCGGATGCCCATGTGCAGCGAGCGCTCCATGTCGATGAGCCCCTCCTCGCTGGCGCGGCGGAACGGGGTGCCGTGCGTGTACGGCGCGCCGAAGTAGGTGTCCCAGGTGTCGAGGTGGGCGTCGAAGTGCAGGACCGCCACCGGGCCGTGGTCGCGGGCGAGCGACCGCAGGATGGGCAGGGCGATGGTGTGGTCGCCGCCGAGGGTGAGCAGCTGGGCACCGTCGGAGCGCAGCGCGGTCACCTCGCGGTCGATGGTCTCGATCGCCTCGCCGATGTCGAACGGGTTGACGCCGATGTCGCCGGCGTCGGCCACCTGCTGGGTGCCGAAGGGCGTGGCGTCGAGCGCCGGGTTGTAGGGGCGAAGCAGCTTGGAGCCGGCCCGCACGTGACCGGGGCCGAACCGGGCGCCCGGCCGGTAGCTGACGCCGGTGTCGAACGGGACGCCGAGGACGGCGACGTCGGCACGGGACACCTCGTCCAGGCGCGGCAGCCGCGCGAAGGTGGCCGGGCCGGCGTAGCGGGGGACCCGCGTGGCGTCGACGGGGCCGATCGGCGGCTGCTCCTGCACGGGCGTCTCCTGGCTTCGGGCGGTGCGAGGGCGGGGGATGCCCCGTCCGGGTCGATCGTCACTGTCAACTCGTGTTTCCCATTTGTCAACGACCCGTCGGCAACTACTGTCCGCAGGAGACCGGGGAGGTGGCGATGGAGGCAGTGCCCGAGGCGGGGACGCCGCAGATCGGCGGCCGGCTCAAGGCCGTCCGCCAGGCGCGCCGGCTCACCCTCACCGACGTGGCCGACGCCAGCGGCCTGACCAAGGGGTTCCTCAGCAAGCTCGAGCGCGACCAGACCAGCGCCTCGGTCGCGGCCCTCGTGCGGGTCTGCGCCGCGCTCGGCATCTCGCCGGCGAGCCTGTTCGAGGCGCCGTCCGGCGGTGAGGCGGTGCGGACCGGGAGCTATCCCCCCATCGCCTTCGGTGGGCGCGGGCTCGCGGAGTACCTGCTCACGCCCTCGGGCGAGCGGCGGGTGCAGGCGATCCTGTCCGAGATCGCACCGGGTGGCGGCAGCGGGGAGGAGTCCTACGCCCTCGAGGCGGAGGTCGAGTTCGTCTTCGTCGTGGAGGGCGATCTCGAGGTGACCGTGGGCGGAGCGGCGACGGTGCTCGGCACCGGGGACGCCTTCACCTTCTCGCCGGGCCTCGAGCACGGCTTCCGCTCGCTGCGCACGACCGGCACCACGCGGGTGCTCTGGGTCTTCGCCCCCGCCCTCGCGGCCGGTCGCGCACCCGTCTAGGAAACGGTGGTTGACAAGGGATCAACCCCGCGGTGAAGCTGCCTGCGACCCCAGGAGGAGACCGTGCGCATCGCACTGCTGCAGGGCCCCGCGCTCACGCCGGACCCCGAGGCCGCACTGGCCGCTGTCGCGGACGCGGCCGGTCGGGCGGCCGCCGCCGGGGCACGGCTGCTCGTCACGCCCGAGATGTCGCTGACCGGCTACGCGATCGGCGCCGACCGGGTGGCGGAGCTGGCGGAGCCCGAGCACGGTCCGCTGACCGACCGGGTCGCCGCGATCGCCGCCGAGCACGGCCTCGCGATCGCGGCCGGGCTCCCGGTGCGGGGTGCGGCCGGCATCGCCAACACCGTCGTGGTGATCGACCGCGACGGGACCCGGTTGGCCTCCTACGCCAAGGCCCACCTGTACGGCGACGTCGACCACGACGCCTTCGTCCCCGGTGACGTGGGCGTGGTGCAGTTCGAGCTCGACGGCCTCGTCGTGGGGGTGCTGATCTGCTACGACGTCGAGTTCCCCGAGGCGGTGCGGGCGCACGCGCTGGCCGGCACGGAGCTGCTCGTCGTCCCCACCGGGCTGATGGATCCCTACGGCCACGTCGGCACCGTGCTGGTATCCGCCCGGGCCTACGAGAGCCAGCTCTTCGTGGCCTACGCCAACCGCACCGGGAGCGAGGGCGAGTTCGTCTACTGCGGCGCCAGCTGCGTCATCGCCCCCGACGGCACCGAGCTCGCCCGGGCCGGGCGGGGCGAGGAGCTGGTCGTGGCCGACGTCGACCCCGCCGTCCTCACCGCCTCCCGCCGGGTGAACACCCACCTGGCCGACCGCCGTCCCGAGCTCTACCTCCCGGAGAACCGCGCATGACCTCCGCCATCCCGGTCAACGCCCACGAGCCGGGCCAGGCGCGGCCGGCCCGCCCGCTGACGATGTTCGGCCCCGACTTCCCCTTCGCCTACGACGACTGGCTGGCCCACCCCGCCGGGCTGGGCGAGGTCCCCGAGGCGGAGCACGGCACCGAGGTGGCGGTCATCGGTGGTGGCCTGTCGGGCATCGTGACCGCGCACGAGCTGATGAAGCTGGGACTGCGGCCGGTCGTCTACGAGGCGCACGAGATCGGTGGGCGGCTGCGCTCGCTGGAGTTCGAAGGGCACCCCGGCGTGGTGGCCGAGATGGGCGCGATGCGCTTCCCGCCGTCGTCGACCAGCTTCTTCCACTACGTGCGCGGGCTGGGGCTGTCGACGACGCGCTTCCCGAACCCGCTCGACGTGGACACCCCCAGCACCGTCGTCGACCTCAAGGGCGAGACGCACTACGCGCGCACCCTCGACGACCTGCCGCCGCTCTACCGCGAGGTGGCCGACGCCTGGCACGAGACGCTGGTGAGCAGCGCGCGCCTGGAGGAGATGCAGGCCGCTATCCGCGACCGCGACGTCACGGCCATCAAGGCGATCTGGGACGACCTGGTCGAGCGGCTCGACGACACCACCTTCTACGGGTTCCTCGCCGCGTCGCCGGCGTTCGCCTCGTTCCGGCACCGCGAGGTGTTCGGCCAGGTCGGGTTCGGCACCGGGGGCTGGGACACCGACTACCCGAACTCGATGCTGGAGATCCTGCGGGTGGTCTTCACCGCGGCCGACGACGACCACCTGTCCATCGAAGGCGGCTGCCAGCAGGTGCCGGTGCGGCTGTGGGAGAGCGGGGCCGCGGCACCGGCGCACTGGCCGGCGGGCACCAGCCTCGCCTCGCTGCACCCCGGCGGCCGGCCGCTGCCCGCGGTGACCCGGCTGCACCGCACCGAGCCGAACCACCTCACGGTCACCGATGCCGACGGCGGCATCCGCACCTTCCGGGCCGCGGTGTTCACCGCGCAGAGCTGGAACCTGCTCTCGCGGATCGCCTGCGACGAGGCGCTGTTCCCGATCGACCACTGGACCGCGATCGAGCGCACCCACTACATGGGCTCGACGAAGCTGTTCTGCCTGGTCGACCGGCCGTTCTGGAAGGACGTCGACCCCGCGACCGGGCGGCACCGGATGAGCATGACGCTGACCGACCGGATGACCCGCGGCACCTACCTGCTCGACCAGGGCGAGGGGAAGCCGGGGCTGATCTGCCTCAGCTACACGTGGGCCGACGACTCGCTCAAGTGGCTGCCGCTGTCGGCGACCGAGCGCATGGAGGTCATGCTCAGCTCGCTGCGCGAGATCTACCCCGACGTCGACCTGCGTCGGCACATCATCGCCTCGCCGGTCACGGTGTCCTGGGAGTCCGAGCGCGACTACATGGGCGCCTTCAAGGCCAACCTGCCCGGCCACTACCGGTACCAGCGGCGGCTGTTCACCCACTTCGTGCAGGACGACCTGCCGGAGCGCTACCGCGGCCTGTTCCTCGCCGGCGACGACATCTCCTGGACCGCCGGCTGGGCGGAGGGTGCGGTGCAGACGGCGCTCAACGCGGTGTGGGGCGTCGTGAACCACCTCGGTGGGCGCACGCATCCGGACAACCCCGGCCCCGGCGACCTGTTCGACGAGCTCGCGCCGGTGCGGCTGCCCGAGGACTGACTTCTCGGCGCTGGTGCGTCAGAAGGGCGGCGGGTCCGGATCCGCGGTGTCGGTCGGCGTCTCCTTCGCCTCCGGCTCCGGTGCAGGGCTGCGCATCCCCGGTGGGCGCGTGGTGCGGGTAACGCCGGACGGGGTGGTGACGTGGAGCACGCCGTCGGCGGTCATCTCGAACCGCCAGCCGCGGGCGAAGGTCTTCAGCCGGTGGTGGCTGCGGCACAGGCAGCACAGGTTGGCGCAGTCGGTGGCACCACCGCAGCCGTGGGGGACGACGTGGTCGAGGTCCGCCCAGGCCGCTCGCTGCCCGCAGTTCGGGAAGCGGCAGGTCCGGTCGCGGGTGGTGACGAACGCTTCCTGCGTTCTGGTGGGGGAGTAGCCGCTGCTCGCCTCCGGCCGGCCCAGGACGGCGCACCCGCAGTCGTCCTCGTGGGTGGCGCAGTCCCTGCGGGCCAGCCGCTCCAGCTGCTCCGGCGTCGCGGTGGCGAGCAGCCGCCCGTCGGCATCGGTGATCGCGAAGCGCAGGGAGCCGCCCTCGGGGGTGTGCTGGCCCAGCGCCCCGATCCGCTGCAGCAGCGCGCGGACGTGCGCCGCGGTGATGGGCAGGCCGTCGACCGATCCCGGCGTGGCGGAGGTGCCCTCGAGCGCGTCCAAGGCCGCAGTGACCGTCACGTTCGCCGTGACGCCCGGGAGCAGGCGGTCGGCCGGCCGGCGGATCAGCAGGGAGAAGACCTCGCTGCGGATCTGGCCGATGGGCCGCGGGTCACCGTCGGCCTTGGCCATCCGGGCCAGCTGGTCGATCAGGTCCATGCCTTCGGCGGCCTCGTCGGCGGGCAGCTCGGCGGCCAGGGTCGCCATGCCCTCCAGGTGCGAGGGGTAGCTGCGCACGTCGGCCTGCCGCCGGGCCTCCTTGCGGCGGGTGTCGACGGCGTCGGCGTCCAGCTCCAGCAGGAGTTCCAGCGCGCGGGCGCGGAGCCGCCCGCGGGACAGGCCCGTCGCTCCGGGCAGCAGTCGCGCCTCGACCTGCCGCGCCAGGGCCGGTGAGGTGTGCTGCAGGACGTCGGCGAGCGTCCTGGCGCGGGGCTCGTCCAGCCTGCCTTCGGCCAGTGCCGCCCAGGTGGCGGGCAGGTTCTCTCTGTAGGTCCAGGCCCGGTGCGCCAGGTGCGAGGCGGCGCCGCGGCCGCAGTTGAGCACCGTCGCCAGTTCGCTGGTGAAGAACTGCGAGACCCCGGGGAGCTCGGTGTCCGGTGCCCACGAGCCCTTGCGGGCGCCGGGCTGGTCCGGCGCCGGATCGAGGGTGTCGGGGGTGTCGTCCGCCAGACCCAGCACGAGCTCGGCCTCGTAGGCGGCGTCCATGGCCTTGCGGGCCTGCAGCCGCTGCAGCTCGGCGGCCTTCTCCGCCTTTGTCAGCACTCCCAGGGGCAACCTGGCACTGGTCGGCGCCTGCTCCAGCAGCCAGCCGACCAGCGCACCTTCGAGGGACGAGCGCTCGGCCACCGCTGCTGACATGGGACGAACATACGTTCGAGGTACGACAGTTTCTGTGCTCGAACTCGTGTCGACACTCGCGCCCCGGGGCGGCCCCCTCGGGGCTACCTCCGCACCGTCGCTCGTTCAGCGCGGGGCAGGTCGGTGCACCGGCTCGGAGTAACGCCCAGCGCTCAGTTCTCGAACGGTCGACGTACGCCGCAACTCCTCGAGCGCGGCTTCGTCCCGCCATTCCGTTCCCTCACCGAGTTCGCGCCAGAAGGCGCGACCTGGCTCGGCGGCGGCGACGGCGAAGCACGGATCGCTTCCCTTGACCGTGCCCGCCTTCTTCCAGTCGGGCAGGCGCATCCGGAGGACCGTCTCTCGCCAGTCATGCCGTGAGCTGGCGGCCACGAGGTACTCGAGGTCGTGGAGCGAGACCCGGTCGCGGCCGAACCAGCGCCAGACTGACAGCTTGCCGACCTCTCGCTCAACCATGGCGTCAGGGTAGGGGCGCGCTTCCAGCTCCATAGGCCGTAGACCCGCTCTTCCTCAGGCCGCCCGCGGTGCGGACGGGAAGCGGTGGTGACCCTCCGCAGCGGCCAGGGCGTCGGCGTTCAGGCCGGAACGGGTCCGCGCAGGGCGCCGAGAGCGCGCACGGCAGCCAGCAGCAGGGCGGCCACGGCCAGCACCCCGGCCACCGGCCCCGCCCATGCCGACAGGCCGGACGCCGCGTGGTGAGCGGTCGCCAGCGGGGGGTGGGCGGCCAGCATCGCCGTCGTCAGGAAGACGTGCAGCGCCCACGCCGCCGGCGACGGAAGCCGGAACAGGTGCACCGCGCAGAGCAGGCAGGCCGCCACCAGCAGCAGGGTCGCTGCCGCACCCGGGTGCGGTGCCGCCGCGAGCGCCAGCCCGTGCACGGCGGCGCACCCCGCCGCGGCCCCCGCCGCGCTGCGCGACAGGAACCGCGGCAGGGCCGCCGCCCCCAGGGGCTCCATCAGTGGCAGCGGCCCGGGGCCGGCGGCACGTCGAGCGCGGGGTTCCGGTCGAAGAACCCGACCGGCTTGAGCTCGAAGGAGAAGACGTCGACCGGCATGACCGGCCAGTCCTCGGGCCGGGGCACGTGGTGGATGCCGAACACGTGCCACAGCACGATGTCGGTGTCGACCAGCGGGCGGTCGGCCTTCTGCCACTCCGGCAGGCCGAGGTCCTCGCGGCTCTGGTTGCAGAACTCGCCGGAGGGCCAGCGCTCCTCCTCGTCGAAGCGGCTGACCCAGACCGGGTGGTCGATGACCTGCGCCCGCTGCCGGAACGGCGCGCTCGGGTCGGCCAGGGAGGGGATGGCCGAGGTCGGGTACAGCTTGTAGCCCGGCGCCGTCCCGAGGCGGTTCGGCTTGGTCCGGTTGACCACCTTGAACGAGCGCTGGGTGGCGAAGTCGACGTCGAGCCGCCCCTCGGACTCGCTCTCCACCGGGCGGCTGCGGGTGACGACGGCGAGGCCGTAGGGGTTCTCCTCCGAGACCGGCAGCGCCTCGCTCTCGGTGACGACGAGCGTGTTCTCCGGGCCGTCGACCTCCATGTCGAGCCGGGCGACGACGAAGTGCTGGTGGACCGGCGCGTAGGTGCGGTCGTCGACGACGGTGCCGTACGCCGGCGGCGTCTCGTCGTAGGCGCTGGTCACCATGATCCCGGTGGCGCGCACCTCGCACTCGATCGTGCCGTCCTGGTAGAAGCGCCAGTACGTCAGGTACTCGTAGTTGGACACCGTCGCGTGGAACGAGACGACCATGCGGCGCGACCGGCGGACCTCCGCCCCGGCGTTGTCGTCGACGTGCTTCCAGAGCACCCCGTCGTCCTCCTCGTGGAGGCAGATGGCGTTCTCGATGGTGTACGGCTCGGCGCGGGTGTCGTGCAGGACGGCGTCGACGTAGGTGATGTCGCCGAGGCAGTCGCAGCCGAGCTTGAGCGACGTCGTCATGAAGCCGAGGCCCCACTCGCCGATGTCGAAGGCGGTCCGCCGGTGGTGGTCGGGGCTGGGGTCGCGGTAGGGGACGACCATCTCGGCGAAGGACATGCGGTGGGCGATCGGGCGGCCGTCGTACTCCACCCGGTGGATGACCAGGCCCTCGCGGTAGTTGAAGCCCAGCCGCATCGTCCACTTCTGCCAGCGCAGCTCGTGGCCGTCGAGGGTGAACGACGGGCCCTCGGGCTGGGTGATCTCCAGCGGCTTGACGTCGGTGCGCAGCTGCTGCCCGGGAACCAGGGCGGGCACGTACTCGCCCATCACGTCACCGGGCGGCGTCGGGTCGTTGTCCTCGATCTGCAGCAGCTCCATCGAGTTCAGGTCGATGATGAAGTGCAGCCCGGCGACGTGGTTGGTGAACGGGTTGCCGTTCGGGTGGGAGCGGCGCCAGACGTCGGTCCAGCCGACCCGCCGGTCCTGGAACTCCTGCGGGATCAGCGAGTGCCCGTAGGCCCAGGTGTCGATCAGGACCAGGTCCAGGTCGGTGATCCCGCGCTTGCTCAGGGCGGCGATGACGTCGGGGTGCCGGATGAGGACCTCGTGCGCCTCGTGGAACTCGTCCACCGTCATGTTCGCCTGCTGGCCGGGCACGGACTCCCAGGAGAGCACGGTGTCGTCGGTGAGGGAGACGACCGCCTTGTAGGTGAGACCGTCGTCGCGGCTCCACAGGGTGACCCGGGCGTCGCGGCGGATGGGGTCACCGGTCCGGAAGGAGCGGACGACGTCCTTGGCCGGCTCGCGCAGCTCGATGGCGGCGAACCGCCAGCGCTCGTCGACGGCCTTGTCGCGGCGCAGGATCGCGGCGGCGGCGCGGAACTCGTCGGCGGTCAGCGGGTCCAGCGGGTGCGGGGTGCCGGCGGTCGCGGACCTGCCGGCGGAGCTGCCGGCGCTGTGGCACGAGGGCGCGGACTCGGTCATGAGGAGTTCTCCGGGGTGGTGTCGTACAGCGATCTCCGCCGTGCGGGTCCAGCCTGAGCGCTCGGCCCGTCTGGACTGCAACGGAATCAGTGGTTCGGAGCACCATATGCCACGGAAACCTTCGACACCAGGGTCGACATCCCCGGTTCCGGGGCCGTTGCGCCGTCGACGACGGCAGCAGCGAGCCGCTCGCGCTCGCGCCGCACCCCGGTTGCAGGTATCCGACGGATAACGATCTTCCCGACGCGATACGCGCAGGAAACAGTTGTCGTGCATCCTCCCAGCGCCGGGATCCGCGATCCGACCTCCGTGCCGAACTGTCGACGCCGTCGACGGGCGGTGTACGGGGCGGCGTCTTCCCCCACGGGCGGGCGACTGGCTGGCTTCATTGTGACCCGGCGCACACGCCGGCACCGGACGCGCGCCGCACCGGCGCGACGAGGAGGACTGCATGACCCTGGACCAGGGCGCCACCACGGGGCGCACCGACCTGCGGGCGAAGGGCCTGTCGAAGAACTCGGTGGGTCTGACCGCCAGCGTCGTCCTCGGCATCTCGAGCATCGCGCCGGTCTACGCGCTGACCGTCACTCTCGGTCCCACCGTCACCGAGGTCGGCCTGCAGATGCCGGCGATCTTCCTGGCCGGCTTCCTGCCGATGCTGCTGGTCGCCTACGGCTACCGGGAGCTGAACCGCGTCGCTCCCG
This sequence comes from Blastococcus sp. TBT05-19, assembly GCF_003319095.1. Classification (GTDB taxonomy): domain Bacteria; phylum Actinomycetota; class Actinomycetes; order Mycobacteriales; family Geodermatophilaceae; genus Blastococcus. The sequence continues at coordinate 266,147 of NZ_QOHI01000005.1, forward strand.
ACTGCGGCACGTCCTTCACCTGGGCGACCAAGGCCTTCAACCCCTACGTCGGCTGGATGGCCGGCTGGGGAGCCCTGCTGGCGACGATCATCGTGCTCTCCAGCCTGGCGGGTGTCGCCGTCTCCTTCTTCTACCTGCTGCTCGGGGAGCTCACCGGCTCCGTGGCGGTGGGGGAGCTGGGCGGCAACAAGCTGGTCAACGTCCTCACCTGCGTCGCGTTCGTCGCGCTCGCCACCTGGATCGCCTACCGCGGCGTGCAGACCACCAAGCGCGTCCAGTACGTGCTGGTCGGCTTCCAGCTGGCGGTCCTCGCGCTCTTCGTGGTCCTCGCCTTCACCAAGATGGACTCCGCGCCCGCCAGCATCCCCTTCGAGCTGTCGTGGCTGGACCCCACCGCCATCGACTCGTTCAGCGCGTTCACCGCGGGGCTCTCCCTCTCCCTGTTCATCTACTGGGGCTGGGACACCTGCCTCACGGTGAACGAGGAGACCGCCGGCAGCGCCCGCACCCCCGGCCGCGCGGCGCTGCTGTGCATGGCGGTCATCGTGATGACCTACCTGATCGTGGCCATCGCGGTGCAGATGTACGCCGGTATCGGCGAGGAGGGCACGGGCCTGGGCAACGAGGAGACCGGGGCCGACGTCTTCGCGGCGCTGGCCGACCCGGTGATGGGCGCCGGTCTGGCGTTCCTGCTCTTCCTGGCCGTCGTGGCCAGCTCCGCGTCCTCCCTGCAGACGACGTTCCTGCCGCCGGCCCGCACGATGCTGGCGATGGGGACCTACGGCGCGATCCCGAGCCGGTTCGGGAACGTGCACCCGCGCTTCCTGACGCCGTCGACGGCGACCCTGACCGCCGGTGCGGGGACCGCGATCTTCTACGTCGGGATGACCCTCATCAGCGAGAACGTCCTCATCGACACCATCTACGCGCTCGGCCTGATGATCTGCTTCTACTACGGCCTGACCGCCTACGCCTGCGTCTGGTACTTCCGGCGGGAGCTCACCCGCAGCGCTCGGGACCTGGTGTTCAAGGGCATCCTCCCGCTGCTGGGCGCCCTCATGCTCACCGCGGTATTCGTGCAGACGGCGATCGACACCCTCGACCCGGCGTACGGCACCGGCTCGTCGGTGTTCGGCCTGGGCAGCGTGTTCGTCATCGGCATCGGGCTGCTGCTGCTCGGCGTCGTCCTGATGTTCGTCTGGCGGGCCAAGCACCCGGCGTTCTTCCGGGGCGAGACGCTCCGCCAGGACACCCCGTCGCTCGTCTTCGACGAGTAGGGCTCCCACTGCTCAGCCGCGGGGTTCGCGCCACCCGCGGCTGAGCAGCGCCCGTCGGGTCCGCTCGACGACGGCCCGCCGACCGTGACGGGCGGCGAACCTCAGCACGAGCCAGCCGTCTGCGGCCATCAGGGAGTAGCGGTCGACGTCGCGGCCGAACTGCTCGATGTCGGCGTGCTGGCGGCCTTCGTACTCCAGCGCCACCTTCCACCGCGGGTACCCCAGGTCGGCGTGCGCGACCTCGCGCCCGCGTCGGTCCCACAGCGGCACCTGGACCTCGGGCTCCGGCAGGTCGCTGGTCAGGAGCCAGTACCGGACGAGACTCTCGCGCGGTGAGCCCGCGTGCTCCGTGAGCCTCGGTGCCCACTCGCGTGCTCGTGCCACGCCGCGCACCCGGTCGGCGCGGGCCAGCCGCCGGATCAGGTCGTCGGCACGCAGCCGCCCGGTGCGCATCAGCCCGTCCCCGAGGACCAGCAGATCGGCCGGGTGCAGCAGCCCGGCCATGTCGAGGAACGTCTGCGCCCCGGACGTGACCGGCACGCCGCCGAGGTCCACGCGGTCCTCCGTCTGCAGTGCGCGGGAGTGCGCGACGAGTCCTGCGCGCTGCGGCAGGACCCGCCGGGGGGTGAGGACGACGTGCGTCTCCGAGGGCTCGCCGCGCAGGCCGTACAGGGCAGCGGCGGTGCCCAGACCGAAGACCGCGTCAGGTGGGAGGACCCGGGCCCAGGCCGCGCACCGCAGCGGCAGGCTGCTCTCGACGGCGCTGCTGATGTAGAGCCCCCGGCTCAGCCGGACGCCGTCCTCGGCGATCTGCCGCCGGGTGACGCCGGCGGCCCGCGCCTGCGACCAGGTGTACGAGCTGCCGAGCGGGATCTCCTCCATCTGGTGAGGCTGCGGGGTGGGCGGGGGCGTCGGCGCGCGCCGCCGTCACTTGTGGATGCGGCTACCGCATGTGGATGGCGTCCTCTCCCCGTCGATCATCGGATGCGTGCACGGGCGGCCGGCGCGTCGCACCCGCGCCACGCGGACATCGTGCGTACACCCGATGATCAATCCCGAGGGAGCGTCAGACCGGGTCGAGGCGGGCGAGCTGCTCGGGGGAGAGGCGCAGGTCGGCCGCGGCGGCGGAATCGACGATCGAGGCCGGCCGCGAGGCGCCCGGGATGGGGACGACGGTGTCGCTCTGCGCGAGGTGCCAGGCCAGCGTCACCTGGTAGACCGACACCCCGAGCTCCTCGGCCACCTCCGCGAACGCCGGGGCGGTGGAGTCCAGCGAGCCGGCCGCGCCCACCCCGCCGAAGGGGCTCCACGGCAGGAAGGCCAGCCCGGTCGCGGCGCAGTGCGCGAGCTCGTCGGCGGAGGACCGCCAGCCGGGGGAGAACTGGTTCTGCACGCTGACCAGGGCGTCGCCCACGATGGCCCGCGCGGCGTCGATCTGGGCGATGTCGGCGTTGGAGATCCCGACCATCCGCACCAGCCCGTCGTCGGCCAGCTCCCGCAGCGCGCCCATCGAGTCCTCCCACGGCGTCGACGGGTCGGGCCGGTGGAACTGGTACAGCCCGATGGCGTCCACGCCGAGCCGGCGCAGCGACGCCTCGCAGGCCGCGCGCAGGTAGGCAGGCGACCCGTCGAGGTCCCAGTCGGTGCCGCGCCGGGTGTGCCCGCCCTTCGTCGCCACCAGGACGTCGGGCGACCCGGCCGACGCCAGCGCCCGGGCCACCAGCGACTCGTTGTGCCCGAACTCGGCCTCGTCGCGGGAGTAGGCGTCGGCGGTGTCGATCAGGGTCACGCCGGCGTCGAGCGCCGCGTGCACCACCGCGACGGCGTCGTCGTCGGCGGGGCGGGGATCCTTCGTGGACAGGGGCATCGCGCCCAGCCCGATGGAGCTCACGGTCACGTCCCCGATGCGTCGCTGCTGCATGGGTGACGTCGTGCCCCGCAGGTAGCGTCAGGAACCGTGACCTCCCTGTTCGACGCCCCGGACGACGGGCCCGCCGCCGTCGACCCGGGGGCGCCGCTGGCCGTGCGCATGCGGCCCCGCTCGCTGGAGGAGGTCGTCGGGCAGCAGCACCTGCTGGGCGACCGCGCCCCGCTGCGCCGGCTGGTCGAGTCCGACGAGCCGATGTCGCTGGTGCTCTACGGCCCGCCCGGCACCGGCAAGACCACGCTCGCCCACGTCATCTCGCTGGCCACCAAGCGCCAGTTCGTGCAGCTCTCCGCCCTGGACTCCGGCGTCAAGGAGGTCCGGGCGGTCATCTCCAGCGCCAAGCAGGAGCTGACGTACGCCGGCCGGCGCACCGTGCTGTTCATCGACGAGGTGCACCGCTTCTCCAAGACCCAGCAGGACAGCCTGCTGTCCGCGGTCGAGGACCGGATCGTGAGCCTCATCGCGGCGACCACCGAGAACCCGTTCTTCTCCGTGGTCAGCCCGCTGCTCTCCCGCAGCCTGGTGCTCGCGCTGCAGCCGCTCACCGACGACGACGTCCGTACGCTGCTGCGCCGCGCCCTGGCCAGCGAGCGCGGGCTGGACGGCGAGTTCACGCTCACCGACGAGGCGGAGGAGCACCTCATCCGCATCGCCGGCGGCGACGGGCGCAAGTCGCTGACCGCGCTGGAGTCCGGCGCGGGGGCGGCCAAGGCCGTCGGCGCGACCGAGATCGACCTCGCGACCCTGGAGACGGCGGTGGCGCAGGCGGCCGTCCGCTACGACCGCCAGGGCGACATGCACTACGACGTCGCCAGCGCGCTGATCAAGTCGATCCGGGGCAGCGACGTCGACGCCGCCCTCCACTACCTGGCCCGCATGGTGGAGGCGGGGGAGGACCCGCGCTTCATCGCCCGGCGGCTGGTCATCTCCGCCAGCGAGGACATCGGCATGGCCGACCCCACCGCGCTGCTCACCGCCGTCGCCGTCGCCGACGCGGTCGCCTTCATCGGCATGCCCGAGGGCCACTTCCCGCTGGCGCAGGCCGTCGTCCACCTGGCGACCGCGCCCAAGTCGAACGCGGTCACCGCGGCGATGGGGGAGTCGGTCGCCGACGTCCGGGCGGGGCTCGCCGGCCCGGTGCCGCCCGGCCTGCGCGACGCCCACTACGGCGGGGCGAAGAAGCTCGGGCACGGGAAGACCTACGTCTACCCGCACTCCCACCCCGACGGCGTCGTGCCGCAGCAGTACCTGCCGGACGCCCTCGTCGGCAAGGACTACTACCGGCCGACCAACCGCGGGGCGGAGGCCCGGCTGGGGGAGCGGCTGGCCAAGCTGCGGGCGATCATCCGGCGCACGCGCACCCGCGACTAGGGTGACGAGGCCGGAAAGCCGCTCCCGGCGCTGAACCCCCTGAGAACAGGAGCACGCGTGTCCGTAGGAGAGATCGCCGGGCTGGTCGCAGCCGGGGCCCTGGTGCTGCTGGTGGTGCTGGTCGCCGTCCCGCTGCTCAAGCTCGGCCGGACGCTCGACGAGACCACCCTGACCATCCGCCAGGTCCGTGAGCAGAGCGCGCCGATCCTGAGCCAGGCCGGCACGACCGTCGCGCACGTGAACAGCAACCTGGAGCGGGTCGACGACATCACCGGCAACGCCGCCAACGTCTCGAGCAACGTCGCCGCCCTCACCAGCGTCGTCGCCGCCACCCTGGGCAGCCCGCTGATCAAGGTGGCCGCCTTCAGCTACGGCGTGCGCAGCGCGACCCGCAAGAAGCGCGAGGGGCAGGCCCTCGCCGACGCCGCGGCCCGCGACAAGGCCGAGCGCCGCGCCCGCCGTTCCGCCCGGCGGGCCGCCTGATGCGCCGGCTCTTCTGGCTGGCCATGGGCATCACCATCGGCGCGCTCGTCGTCCGCAAGCTGTCCGCCGCGGCCGAGAAGATGACCCCCGCCGGCATCGGCGCCTCCATCGCCGCCGGGCTGCGCGACGTCGCCGACGCGATCGGTGACTTCGGCGCCGACGTCCGCGACGCCATGTCCGAGCGGGAGCTCGAGCTGCGCGCGGGCACCGGCCTGGACGCGCCGCTGCCCGAGGCGGGCGACGCCGCCGCCCTGCGCCGCGGCGCGCACGCCGCCGACTCCTGATCCCCCCGGCCGGGGGCGCCCACCGCCCCCGGTCCCGTAGAACCGAGTAGATCGCCGATGCAGACCGCCGAGATCCGCCGCCGCTTCCTGCAGCACTTCGAGCAGCGCGGCCACACCGTCGTCCCCAGCGCCTCGCTGGTCTCCCCGGACCCGTCGCTGCTGTTCACCGTGGCCGGCATGGTGCCGTTCATCCCGTACCTGACCGGCCGCGAGCCCGCGCCGTTCCCGCGGGCCACGAGCGTGCAGAAGTGCGTGCGCACCCTCGACATCGAGGAGGTGGGCAAGACCACCCGCCACGGCACGTTCTTCCAGATGAACGGCAACTTCTCCTTCGGCGACTACTTCAAGGAAGGCGCGATCCAGAACGCCTGGGAGCTGCTCACCGGGTCCGTCGAGGGCGGGGGGCTCGGGTTCGACCCGGAGCGCCTCTGGGTCACCGTCTACCTGGACGACGACGAGGCCGCCGAGGCCTGGCAGCGCATCGCCGGCCTCCCGGCCGAGCGCATCCAGCGGCTGGGCAAGAAGGACAACTACTGGCACACCGGGGCGCCCGGCCCCGGTGGTCCGTGCTCGGAGATCTACTTCGACCGCGGTCCGCAGTTCGGCCCCGACGGCGGCCCGCTGGTCGACACCGCCGGTGACCGGTTCCTGGAGATCTGGAACCTCGTCTTCATGCAGTACGAGCTCACCGACGTCCGCAGCAAGGAGGAGTTCACGGTCGTCGGCGAGCTGCCCAACAAGAACATCGACACTGGCATGGGCCTCGAGCGCGTGGCCTACCTGCTGCAGGGCGTCGACAACATGTACGAGATCGACGAGGTCGCGCCGGTGCTGCGCCGGGCCGCCGAGCTCGCCGGGGTCACGTACGGCTCGGGTGGGCGGGAAGGACACACGAACGACGTGCGGCTGCGCGTGGTCGCCGACCACGTGCGCAGCGGGCTGATGCTCATCGGCGACGGCGTCACCCCCGGCAACGAGGGCCGCGGCTACATCCTCCGCCGGCTGCTGCGCCGCGCCGTCCGCTCGATGAAGCTGCTCGGTGTCGACGACGCCACGCTGCCCGAGCTCCTGCCGGTCTCCAAGGAGGCCATGAAGGCCAGCTACCCCGAGCTGGAGACCGACTTCGCCCGGATCTCGAGCGTCGCCTACGCCGAGGAGGAGGCCTTCCGCCGCACCCTCACCTCCGGCACGGCGCTGTTCGACACCGCGGTGGCCACGGCCAAGCAGGCCGGCACCCCCACGCTGAGCGGCGCGCAGGCCTTCTCCCTGCACGACACCTACGGCTTCCCGATCGACGTGACCTTGGAGATGGCCGCCGAGCAGGGCGTGACCGTCGACGAGGACGGCTTCCGCGCCCTCATGAAGGAGCAGCGCGACCGCGCCCGGGCCGACGCCCGGGCCAAGCGCACCGGGTCGGTCGACGTCCTGGCCTACCGCCGGCTGCTGGCCGAGCACGGCCCCACCGACTGGCGGGCCTACGACACCCTGCGCACCGATTCCCGGGTGCTGGCGCTGGTCGCCGACGAGGAGGGGCCGGAGGTTGCGGCGCAGGGCGACATCGTCCGCGTGGTCCTCGACCGCACCCCGTTCTACGCGGAGTCCGGTGGCCAGGTGGCCGACGCCGGGATCCTCACCTGGGACGGCGGCCGCGCCGAGGTCATCGACGTGCAGCGCCCGGTCAAGGGCCTCGTGGCCCACCAGATCCGCGTGCTCGAGGGCGAGCTCCGCCAGGACGTGGAGCTCACCGCCGAGGTGGACTACGAGTGGCGGCTGTCGGCCTGCCAGGCGCACTCGGGCACCCACGTGGTGCACGCCGCGCTGCGCGAGGTCCTCGGCCCGCAGGCCCTGCAGTCCGGGTCCTACAACCGGCCCGGCTACCTGCGCCTGGACTTCGCCTGGCAGGGCGCGCTCACCGCCCAGCAGCGCACCGACATCGAGGACGTCGCCAACGCCGCCGTCCGGGCCGACCACAAGGTGACCGCCTCGTACATGACGCTGCCCGAGGCGAAGGCGTTCGGCGCGATCGCGCTCTTCGGCGAGACCTACGGCGAGCAGGTGCGCGTCGTCGAGATCGGCGGCCCCTGGTCGCGCGAGCTCTGCGGTGGCACGCACGTGCGCGGCAGCTCCCAGATCGGCACGCTGGCGCTGACCGGTGAGTCCTCGGTGGGCTCGGGGTCCCGGCGCGTCGAGGCGGTCGTGGGCCTGGAGGGCTTCCGCTACCTGGCCCGCGAGCGCGACCTGGTGCGCCAGCTGGCCGAGCTGCTCAAGGCGCCCCAGGACGGGCTGGTCGAGCGGGTGAGCGGCATGGTCGCCCGGCTCCGGGACCTGGACCGCGAGCTCGCGGACCTGCGCGGTCAGCAGACGCTGGCCGCCGCGGGCCAGCTCGCCGGCTCCGCGAAGGACGTGGGCGGCGTCGCCGTCGTCACCGGCTCCCCGGCGGGCCTGGGGGGCGGCGACCTCCGCACGCTCGCCCTCGACGTCCGCGGCCGTCTGGCCGCAGACAAGCCGTCGGTCGTGCTGCTGGCATCGGAGTCCGGTGGCAAGGTGGCACTGGTGGCGGCGCTCAACCCGGCCGCGGTCGCTCAGGGGCTGTCGGCCAACGACGTCCTCAAGGCGGCTTCGGCCCCTGTCGGTGGCCGTGGAGGCGGCAAGTCCGACGTCGCCCAGGGGGGCGGCACCGATCCCGCGGGGATCCCCGCGGGACTGCAGGCCGGCGAACAGGCGGTTGCGGCCGCCAGTGGGAGGTGAGCACCGTGGGGAGCTCCGACGAGCGCGGTACCGAGTCCGACTTCGGGCAGAACCCGGGGGACACCGGTCCCGTCGGGAGGAAGCGCCGGTCGCTGCCGGCCGTGCCCCCGGCGCGGCCTCGGCCGTCCACCGGCGAGCAGCCGACCTACCACCCGACCACCGAGATCGATCTCCGCCAGGGCTTCCCCCCGGTGAAGCACGAGACGACGGAGATCGACCTGTCCGGCGGCTGGCCGCAGCACCTCAAGGTGCCGCCGCGCCGGTCCGGGGCGGGCGCGCCACCCGGCCGGGTGCTCGGCATCGACGTCGGCACGGTGCGCGTGGGCGTGGCGCTGTCGGACCCGACCGGCACCCTGGCCAGCCCGCTGGAGACGCTCAACCGGGCCAAGAGCGGCGCGGATCTGGACCGTCTCGTGGCCCTGGTCGTGGAACACGAGGTGACCGAGGTGGTGGTGGGAGAGCCGAGGCATCTGTCAGGTGCGTCGAGCGCGTCGGCCGTCGATGCGGGCAACTACGCTCAGGAACTGGCCGACCGCATAGCGGATGTGCCGGTCCAGATGATCGACGAGAGGCTCTCCACCGTGACCGCAGCCAGTCACCTCCGCGAGGGTGGCATCGACAGCCGCCGCTCGCGCCCGGTGATCGACCAGGCGGCCGCCGTGGTCATCCTGCAGCAGTACCTCGACAGCCGACGGTCGCCCGCGTGAGCGCGCCCGGCGGGCCGCCGCGTCGGGGGAGGCACTCCTCCGACGACTCGACCGGTGGGGTCCCCGCGTCCATGTGGACCGGTCCCGGCACCCCCACCGGCGGCAGCTACCCGCCGGGCTCACCCGTCCGTCCGCCGCGCCCCGCCGACCGGGGTGGGGTCCGTCCCGGATCCGGCCTGATCGACCGCGGCGCGGACGCGACCGGACCGCTCGTGGAGCCGGACTGGTGGGCCTACGGGTCCACCGACCACCCGGACCACCCGCAGACCGGCCGCCCCGACCCGCACGGCTTCGGCCGGCAGCACCCCTCGGGCCCGCTGCCCCCGATGCCGACCGGCATCTGGGACCGCATGGCCCAGGGCTCCGCCGGATCCGGCGACGACCCGACCGTGGCCACGCCGCGGGTCGGGGGCCGACCCGGCGACGCCGCCCCCGACGACCTCCCGGACGCGCACCCCGCGTCGTGGGAGGAGGAGACCGGCGCCCTCGACGTGATCGGGGCGAACGTCGACGAGGAGTCCCCCCGGCGCCGCGGTCTCCGTCGGTCCCGGCGCACCGGGCCCGCCGTCGAGCACCCGGCCACCGTGGCGCTGCCCGAGCAGCAGCCCGAGGCCCAGCAGGATCACGACCGGCACGAGGACCTCTTCCCCGGCGAGGACGAGCTGGCGGGGGAGACCGACGGTCCGCTGACCGACGACGAGATCCCGGTCGCCCCGTACGACCCGCGCACCGACCGGGCACGCCGTCGCCGTCGCCGTCGTCCGTTCGCGGTGCTGCTCGCCCTCCTGGTGCTCGGCGCCATCGTCGCGGGCATCGTGCTGGGCGGCCAGCGGCTGCTCGGCCTGCTGGACCCGACCGCCCAGGACTACTCCGGCGCGGGGACCGGCAGCGTCGACATCCGGGTCAACTCCGGCGACACGCTCAGCGACATCGCCCGGACCCTCGACGAGGCCGACGTCGTCGCCTCCACCGGCCCGTTCGTCAGCGCAGCCAAGGACAACCCCGACGCCACCGGCATCCAGCCCGGTGTCTACACGCTCCGGCTGCAGATGAGCGGCGCGTCGGCCCTGGACCTGCTGCTGGACCCCGCGTCCCGCCAGGTCTCGCGCGTCACGCTGCGCGAGGGTCTCACCGTCGTGCAGGTGCTGGCCCGCCTCGCGGGGGACACCGGCACCCCGCTCGAGGAGCTCCAGGCCGCGGCCGGCGACCCGGCCGCGATCGGCCTGCCGCCCTACGCCGACGGCAAGCTCGAGGGCTTCCTCTTCCCGGCGACCTACGACTTCGAGCCCGGTGACACCGCCGTCGACATGCTGAGCGCGATGGTGGCGCGGGCCGAGCAGGCCTTCGACGGCCTCGGCGTCCCGGAGGCCGAGCGCCTCACCTGGATCACCAAGGCCAGCATCGTGCAGGCCGAGGCCGCCGGCGCCGAGGACATGGCGAAGGTCGCCCGGGTGCTGGAGAACCGGCTCGCCGACGGCATGCCGCTGCAGCTGGACACAACGGTCAACTACGCCAACGGCAAGGGCGGCATCACGACGACGGCCGCCGACCGGGCCAACCCGTCGGAGTACAACACCTACGTCCACACCGGCCTCCCCCCGGGCGCCATCAGCAACCCGGGCGAGGACGCCCTGCGCGCGGTGCTCGCCCCGGCCGAGGGTGACTGGCGCTTCTTCGTGGTCGTCGACCCCGACACCGGCGACACGCGGTTCGCGGCGACCAAGGCGGAGCACGACCGGAACGTGCTGCTGTTCCGGCAGTGGCTGGCGGAGAACCCCGAGGGATGAGGGCCGCCGTCCTCGGGCGGCCGGTGTCCCACTCGCTCTCCCCGCTGCTGCACCGTGCGGCCTACGCCGCGCTGGGGCTGACGGACTGGACCTACGACGCCCTCGATCTCGGGCCCGAGGACCTGGCCGAGCTGCTGGCCGGGCTCGGCCCCGAGTGGCGGGGCTTCTCGGTCACCATGCCGAACAAGCAGATGGCCGTGGAGGTCGCCGACCGGGTCGAGCCGCTGCCGGCCCTGCTGGGGGCGGCGAACACCCTGGTCCGCACCGATGCCGGCTGGCGCGCGCACAACACCGACGTCGCCGGCATCGGCATGGCCCTGCAGCTGGCCGGCGTGGAGTCCGCTCCCCGCGCGGTGATCCTGGGCGCCGGTGGCACGGCGACCGCGGCCGCGGTCGCGCTGGCCTCCCTCGGCGCGCGCGAGGTGGACGTCGTGGTGCGCGACCCGCGTCGTGCCGGTGACGTCGTCCGGGTGCTCGAGACCCTGGGGGTGGCGGCCACCGTGCGGTCGCTGGACGGCGCCCGGGTGGCCGCTCCGGTCGTGATCAGCACCGTGCCCGTGGACGGCCAGCCCGCCGTCGCGGCGCTGGACTGGCAGGCCGGGCAGACCGTGCTCGACGTCCTCTACGCGCCCTGGCCGACGCCGCTGGCGGAGCGCGTCTCGGCGGCCGGCGGCACCGTGATCGGCGGCCTGGAGGTCCTGTTCTGGCAGGCCACCGAGCAGGTCGAGCTCATGACCGGGATGCAGGCCCCGATCGCCGCGATGCGCGCGGCCCTGGACGCGGCGCTCCCCGGTCGCTGACGCGGGCATGGACGTCTCCCGCCCGGTGCTCGCCGGAGCCGCGGTGCTGCTCGGGCTCGCGCTGGGTCCGTGGCTGTCCCGGACCGCCGGTCGCCTCGCGGCCCGGGCCGCCGCCGCACCGCGCCGCGACGTGGTGGTCACCGCGCTCACCGCGGGGCTGCTCTGCGCCGCCGCTCTGTTCGGCGGCGTCCGCCCGATCACCGGCGGGCTGCTCTGGGTGGCCGGCGCGGCCGTCGTCCTGGGCGGGGTCGACCTGGCCGTCCACCGGCTGCCCGACCGGGTGCTCCTGCCCGCGGCCGGCGTCTTCGTCCTGGCCGCGGTCGTGGACGCCGCCGTGCTCGGCACCTGGGAGGCGCTGGTCCGCGCGGCGCTCGCTGGGGCCGCCGCCTTCGCGGTCCCGGCCGGCGCGGCCGCGGTCTCACCGGCCGCGCTCGGCTTCGGCGACGTCAAGCTCCTCGGCCTGCTGGGGCTGGTCCTGGGCTGGTTCGGCTGGGGCGTCCTCCTGGCCGGGATCTTCCTCGGCCTGCTCGTCGGTGCGGCGGTGTCGGTGCTGCTGGTGACGACCGGCCGGGCGGGCTGGCGCAGCACCGTGCCCTTCGGTCCGCCGCTGCTCGCCGGTGCGGTCCTTGCCCTCGCGATCGGCGCCGTCCCGCCCGGGTGACCCGTGCTCCCGGGCCCGGGGGAGCCGTACGGCACAATCGCCCGCATGTTGCGCTGGCTGACCGCCGGTGAGTCGCACGGCCAGCAGCTCACCGCCATCCTCGAAGGACTCCCGGCCGGGGTCGAGGTCCAGACCTCCGACCTCGACCTCCAGCTGGCGCGCCGCCGGCTGGGGCACGGCCGGGGTGCCCGCATGTCCTTCGAGCAGGACGTCGTCACCCTGACCGGGGGCGTCCGGCACGGCCGCACCCAGGGCGGGCCGATCGCCGTCCAGGTGGGCAACACCGAGTGGCCCAAGTGGCAGACCGTCATGGCCGCCGACCCGGTCGACGCCGAGGTGCTCGCCGGTCAGGCCCGCAACGCGCCGCTCACCCGGCCGCGGCCCGGGCACGCCGACCTGGCCGGCATGCAGAAGTACGGCTTCGACGACGCCCGGCCGGTCCTGGAGCGGGCCAGCGCCCGGGAGACCGCGGCCCGGGTCGCCCTGGGCGCGATCGCCCAGGCGTTCCTCCGCCAGGCCGTCGGCGCCGCCGTGGTCAGCCACGTGGTCGGCATCGGCCCGGTGGTCGCCCCCGACGGCATCGTGCCCGGCCCGGAGGACAACCCGCGCCTGGACGAGGACCCGGTGCGCTGCGCCGACCCCGCCACCAGCGAGCGGATGACCGCCGAGATCGACGACGCCCGCAAGACCGGTGACACCCTCGGCGGCGTCATCGAGGTGGTGGTGCACGGCCTGCCGCCGGGTCTGGGCAGCCACGTGCACTGGGACCGCCGCCTCGACGCGCGGCTGGCCGGAGCGCTCATGGGCGTCCAGTCGGTGAAGGCCGTCGAGGTCGGCGACGGGCTGGAGACCGCCCGCCGCCGCGGCTCGGTGGCGCACGACGAGATCGTCACCACCGGCGGCCGCATCCAGCGCCTCACCGACCGCGCGGGCGGCATCGAGGGCGGCATGACCAACGGCGAGGTCGTGCGCGTGCGGGCGGCCATGAAGCCGATCAGCACCGTGCCCCGCGCCCTGCAGACCGTCGACGTGGCCACCGGCGAGGCCGCGGTCGCGATCAACCAGCGCAGCGACGCGTGCGCGGTGCCCCGCGGCAGCGTCGTCATGGAGGCGATGGTCGCGCTGGTCCTCGCCGACGCGGTGCTCGAGAAGTTCGGCGGCGACTCCGTCGCCGAGACGCGGCGCAACGTCCAGGCCTACCTCGACGCGCTGCCCTACCGGTGAGCGGTCCGGCCCTGGTCCTCGTCGGCCCGCCGTCGGCGGGCAAGACGACGGTCGGCACCGCCGTGGCCGAGGCCCACGGGCTGCCGTTCCGCGACACCGACCGCGACGTCGAGGCCGAGACCAGGACGACGATCGCCGACCTGTTCGTGCAGCAGGGCGAGCCGTACTTCCGCGCGCTCGAGGAGAAGGCCGTCGCCCGGGCGCTCGGCGAGCACGCCGGCGTGCTGGCGCTCGGCGGGGGCGCGGTGACCAGTCCCGCGACCCGGGAGCTGCTCGTCGCCCACGGCCGGTCCGGCGGCGCCGTGGTCTGGCTGGACGTCGACGTCGCGTCGGCCGCCCGCCGGGTCGGGCTCTCCCGGGACCGGCCGCTGCTGGCGGTCAACCCGCGCGCGATGCTGCGCACCATGCTGGAGGAACGCGCCCCCATGTACGCGGAGGTGGCCACCCAGCGGGTGCACACCGCGGGGCGCACACCGGAGGAGGTCGTCGCCGAGGTGCTCGCCGTCCTGACCCCGGAGGTGGGCCGGTGACCCGCCGCGTCCCCGTGGCCGGGGAGCAGCCCTACGAGGTCGTCATCGGCGCCGGCGCGCAGACCGAGCTCTCGCTCGTGCTGGCCGGCACGCCGAAGGTGGTCGTCGTCCACTCCGCGCCGCTGGCCGCGGCGGCGGGGTCCGCCGTCGAGGTCCTGCAGACCGCCGGGGTCGCCGCCGAGGCGGTCGTCGTCCCCGACGGCGAGGCGGCGAAGACCGCGCAGGTCGCCGCCGAGGTGTGGGAGGAGTTCGGCCGGCTCGGGCTGACCCGCTCCGACGCCGTCGTCGGCATCGGCGGGGGAGCGGTCACCGACCTGGCCGGCTTCCTGGCCGCCACCTGGACCCGGGGCATCCGCGTCGTCCAGGTGCCCACCAGCCTGCTCGGCATGGTCGACGCCGCGGTCGGTGGCAAGACCGGCATCAACACCGCGGCCGGCAAGAACCTCGTCGGCGCCTTCCACCCACCGGCCGCCGTGCTCGCCGACACCGACCTGCTGGCCGGCCTGCCCGACGCGGAGTTCCGCTCCGGCATGGCCGAGGTCGTCAAGTGCGGCTTCATCACCGACGGCCGCATCCTCGAGCTGCTCGACGCCGATCCCACCGGTCGCGCCGACACCGAGGAGCTCATCGAGCGCGCGGTGCGGGTCAAGGCCCGGGCGGTGGGGGAGGACCTGCTCGACACCGGTGTGCGCGAGTTCCTCAACTACGGCCACACCCTCGGCCACGCCATCGAGCGGATCGAGGACTTCGGCTGGCGGCACGGCGAGGCCGTCGCCGTCGGCCTGGTCTTCGCCGCGTCGCTCGCCGGCGAGGCCGGGCTGCTGACCCCGGACGAGGTGGCCCGGCACCGCGACCTGGTCGCGGCCATGGGGCTGCCCACGACCTACTCCGGGGACTGGGACCGGCTGCAGCAGGTGATGCGCGTGGACAAGAAGGCCCGCGGCGCGTCGCTGCGCTTCGTCGTCCTCGACGGGCTCGGCAGCCCCCGGATCCTGACCGACCCCGACCAGGCCTGGCTCGACGCCGCATGGGCCGCCGTATCTGGAGACCACCCATGACCATCCACGTCCTCAACGGCGCCAACCTCGGACGGCTCGGCACGCGCGAGCCCGAGATCTACGGGACGACGACCTACGCGGAACTGGTGGAGCTGTTGGAGACCGCCGCCCGCGAGCTCGGCGTCGAGGTGCTGGTGCGCCAGACCGACGACGAGGGCCAGCTGCTCCGCTGGATCCACGAGGCCACCGACTCCGGCGACCCGGTCGTGGTGAACCCCGGCGGCTGGACGCACACCTCCGTGGTGCTGCACGACGCGATCGCTGCGGTGACAGCGCCCGTCGTCGAGGTGCACATCAGCAACATCCACCGGCGCGAGGAGTTTCGGCAGCACTCCTACGTCTCCCGTGCGGCCGACGGCGTCATCGCCGGGCTCGGGGTCGGTGGGTACGTGCTGGCGCTGCAGTGGCTGGTGCTGAAGGGCCTCTCGTGAGCAGGGCGCGCCGGGACGCGCTGCGGGCCACGGCCGCCGAGCGCGGGCTGGACGCCGTCCTGGTCACCAACCTGGTGAACGTGCGGTACCTGACCGGCTTCACCGGCTCCAACGGGGCGCTTCTCGTGCGCACCGACGGCGGGGACCTGTTCGGCACCGACGGCCGCTACACGACCCAGGCCGGCACGCAGGTGCCCGACGTGGAGCTGCTCGTCGACCGGGCGACCGTGCCCGCGCTGGCCCGGGAGGCGGTGCGCTCTCGTCCAGGTAGCCCGCCCGCCCGGCGGATCGGCTATGAGTCCCACGACCTCACGGTCGACGGGCTGCACGGCCTGGAGCGGGTGCTCACCGACGCCGCCGCCGGGGGCACGGTGCCGGAGCTGGCCTCGGTCCGCCGCGCCGTCGAGGCCCAGCGGGCGATCAAGGACGACGGCGAGATCGAGGCGCTGCGCCGGGCGTGCGCGGTCGCCGACCAGGCGCTGGCCGAGCTCGCCGCCGAGGGGGCGCTCCGCCCCGGCCGCACCGAGCTGCAGGTGGGCCGTGAGCTCGACGCCCGGATGCTGGCGCTGGGGGCCGAGGCGCCGTCGTTCGAGACGATCGTCGCCACCGGCGCGAACTCCGCGATCCCGCACCACCGGCCCGACGCGACGGTCCTGGCCGACGGCGACTTCCTCAAGCTGGACTTCGGCGCGACCGTCGACGGGTACCACTCCGACATGACCCGCACCCTCGTGCTGGGGCACGCCGCCGACTGGCAGCGCGAGATCTACGCCCTCGTCGCCGAGTCGCAGGCAGCCGGCCGGGCGGCCCTCGCGGTCGGCGCGGACGTCGTCGCCGTGGACTCCGCTGCCCGCGACGTCATCGTCGCCGCCGGCCACGGGGAGCACTTCACGCACGGTCTCGGGCACGGCGTCGGGCTGGAGATCCACGAGGCGCCGGGCATCGGTCAGCTGGGCGCGGGTAGTCTGGCCGCCGGCATGGCCGTCACCGTCGAGCCGGGGGTGTACCTCCCGGGGCACGGTGGTGTCCGGATCGAGGACACCCTGATCGTCACGGACGACGCGCCCGAGTTGTTGACCCTCACGAGCAAGGAACTGCTGGTTCTCTAGATGGCTACCACCAACGACCTGAAGAACGGCATCGTCCTCAACCTGGACGGCCAGCTCTGGACCGTCACCGACTTCCAGCACGTGAAGCCCGGCAAGGGCGGCGCCTTCGTGCGCACCACGCTGAAGAACGTGCTCTCGGGCAAGGTCGTGGACAAGACCTTCAACGCCGGCACGAAGGTCGAGACCGCCACCGTCGACAAGCGGAACATGACCTACCTGTACAAGGAGGGCACCGACTTCGTCTTCATGGACGGCGACACGTTCGACCAGATCTACGTGCCGGCCCAGACCGTCGGCGGCGGCGCGGACTACCTCCTCGACAACACCGAGGTCACCGTCGCGATGCACGACGGCACCGCGCTCTACGTCGAGCTGCCGGTGACCATGGAGCTCGTCGTCGAGCACACCGACCCGGGCCTGCAGGGCGACCGCTCCACCGGCGGGACCAAGCCCGCCACCCTGGAGACCGGCGCGCAGATCCAGGTGCCGCTGTTCATCTCCACCGGCGAGAAGCTCAAGGTCGACACCCGCGACGGCCGGTACCTCGGCCGCGTCAACTGATCGCCCGGACCACTCCATGGCTGCACGCACGAAGGCCCGCAAGCGCGCGGTCGACGTCCTCTACGAGGCCGACGTCCGCGGCCGGGCGCGGCTGGAGCTGCTCGCCGAGCGGGTCGCCGACGGCAACCCGCCGGTGCCCGAGCACTCCGTCCGGCTGGTCGAGGGTGTCGCGGAGCACGCGGGCCGCATCGACGAGCTGATCGAGACCCACACCGCGGGCTGGTCCCTGGACCGGCTGCCCGACGTCGACCGCGCGATCCTGCGGATGGCGACCTACGAGCTGCTGTGGGTCGACGACGTGCCCGACGCCGTGGTCATCGACGAGGCCGTGGAGCTGGCGAAGGCGCTGTCCACCGACGAGTCGCCGAAGTACGTCAACGGCGTGCTGGGCGCGATCCTCGCCGCCGAGGTGCCCACGGCCTAGCGGCTCAGTGCAGGTCGCGGCGGGCGAACAGCCAGGTGCCGATCCCGACGACCACCGCGACGTACAGGCCGACGACCAGCCCACCGTGCAGGTTGGTGACCAGGTAGGACGGCGGCTCGGTGGCGAAGTCGGTCGAGTAGTCGTAGATCCGGGTCCCACCCGGGAGCACGAGGGCGACGGCGTTCACCAGCAGGCTCCAGCGGTCGGCCGACAGCCCCACGAAGCCCCGCAGCGCGCTCTCCAGGATCGCGAAGTAGACGAAGGCGACGCCCAGCGCCGCGCCGGTGTTCCGGGTGAGGTTGGCCAGCCCGAAGCCGAGCAGGGCGATCAGCACGGTGAGCACGACCGCGCGTCCCTGCGCCGCCAGCAGCTCGTCCCAGAACCCGTCGGGCAGCTCGCGGCCCGAGCCGGCCGCGGAGTCCAGGATCCAGGCCATCAGCAGCCAGGCAGCCTGGGCCGCGGCACCGATGACCGCGGCGGCGAGCGCCAGGACGACGACCTTGGCGCCCATGACCGTGAGCCGGTTCGGCACCCAGAACAGCAGCGCCACGATCGACCGGTTCGACCACTCGGCGCCGATCCAGGTGGCGCCCACCAGGAAGGCCAGCACCGAGGCCGCGGCGGCGAAGCCCATCGTCCCGGGGGTTGCGTTCGAGGCCAGGTCGAACGGCTGCACCTGGAGGAAGTCCTCCACCGTCATCGGCGGGCCGCAGAAGTCGTCGACCGCCTGCCCGGCCTCCTCGGCCTGCGCGGCGCACTCCTCCCGCCACTGCTCGTCGTCCTCGCGCGCCTGCTCGAAGGTCTCCTGCGCGACGGCGTAGTCGGCCTCCGTGGGGTGGTCGAAGGAGGCCAGACCGATGCCGATGGCGCCGAGCCAGCCGAGGACGGCCAGGCCGAGGAGCACCTGGATGAACCGGCGCGTGGTGAACCGGAGGAGCTCGCTGCGCAGCAGGCTGCCGCCGCGCCGGTCGCCCTCGGGCCCGGCCGGCGCCTTCGGCTGCTGGGTAGCCGCGCTCACGCCTGCGCCCCGGTGATGGCGAGGAACGCGCTCTCCAGGTCGGGGGTCACGCGGACCAGCTCCTCGACGTAGTGGCCGTGCTCGGCGAGCACGCGGGTGATGGCGCCGGGAGCGGGCGAGCCGTGCACGAGCACCTGGCCGTCCGGGGCGGGGGAGACGGAGTAGCCGGCGGCGGCGAGGACCGCGGCCGCAGCCGCGGGATCCGGCACGCCCACGCGGACGTCGCCCGTGCCGGCGCGGGACAGCACCTGGGCCACCGGGCCGGAGGCGACCTGGCGGCCGCGGGCGAGGATCGTGACCGAGTCGCACATCTGCTGCACCTCGCCGAGCAGGTGCGAGCTGACCAGCACCGTGGTGCGGCCGTCGTGGCCGAGCCGCCGGACGAGCTCGCGCACGTCCTTGATCCCGGCCGGGTCCAGCCCGTTGCTCGGCTCGTCGAGGATCAGCAGCCGCGGCGCCTTGAGCAGGGCGGCCGCGATGCCGAGCCGCTGCTTCATGCCGAGCGAGTAGCCCTTGAACCGGTCGCCGGCGCGGTCGCGCAGGTCGACGAGGTCCAGGCACTCCTCGATCCGGGCACGGGAGACGCCCGCGGCCTCGGCCAGCAGCCGCAGGTTCATCCGGCCGGAGAGCCCCGGGGAGAAGAGCGGGGTCTCGACCAGCGCCCCGACGTCGGCGATCACGCCGCCCAGCTCCGCGGGCACGGGGCGGTCGAGCAGCCGCATCTGCCCGGCGCCGGCGTCGGGGCGCACCAGGCCCAGCAGCACGCGGATCGACGTCGTCTTGCCCGAGCCGTTCGGCCCGAGCAGGCCGTGCACGCCGCCGGACTGCACGGTCATGTGCAGGTCGTCGAGCGCGCGGAACGGCTGACCGCCCCGTCGGCGGTACGTCTTCGAGACGCCCACCATCTCCACTGCCGGCATGCCTGTCCTCCTCAGCAGCGGGCACGCGGCCCGGAGTGCGAGCACCCTGGCACAACGGCCGAGCCGGGGACAGCGTCCGGCGCGCGTGTCGGAGCGGAGCCGGGAACGAGGAAGGGCCCCCGCCGCGTCGTGCGGCAGGGGCCCTCGGTCAGCGGATCAGCGCGGCGAGCGCCGGCGGTCGCCCCAGGAGTCGTCGACGTCCTCCTCGAGGTCGTCGTCGCCACCGGAGCCGACGATGCCCTCCATGCCGGGGGACAGGACGCCCCACTCGATCAGCCGCGAGGTGAGCTCGTCGGGGCTCATGTCGTAGATGATCGCCAGCGACTTGAGGTCCTCGGCGCGGATGGAGAGGACCTTGCCGTTGTAGTCGTGCCGCTGCGCCTGGATGGTCGAGGCGTAGCGCGCGAGCGGGCCGGCCTCGTCGGCGGGCAGCGACCCCAGCGACTCGAGGTTCAGCACGATCTTGTTGGTCGAGGTCACCGCGGAGCTGGGCCGCGGGTCGGGCAGCAGCTCGGAGACCGGCACGCCGTAGAAGACGGCGAGCTCCGACAGGCGCTGCACGGTGACCGCGCGGTCGCCACGTTCGTAGGACCCGACGACGACCGCCTTCCAGCGGCCGTGCGACTTGTCCTCCACGCCCTGGAGGGACAGGCCCTGCTGGTTGCGGATCGCGCGGAGCCGGGCGCCGAGGGCCCGTGAGTAGTCGGTGCTCATCTGCGTCTGCTCACTGTCCGTCGTCTCGGATGGGTGCTGGTCGTCACGCAGCGTACTGGCCGAGCCTGGATCACAACAGGCGGCCTGCTCACCCGCGAGGGGGGTGAGCGCGCCGCCACGGACCGTGGCCGGACGCGCGTACGCCCTGGCCCGGCGGCGGTCGCGGGGGCCGGGTGCAGTACCGTCGCAGCCGGTCCGACCACTCCTTTAACGACCCGTCCAGTGAGGCGGGGAAGGAGGCCTGATGGCCCGCACGCCCCAGCCTGCCCTGCTCTCCGCCGCCGACGTCGCCCGCGTCGTCGACCGGATCGCGCACCAGCTCATCGAGCGCGCCGCCACGGCCGCTGACGGCCTCCCGCAGCTCGTGCTGGTCGGCATCCCCACCCGCGGTGCCCCGCTGGCCCGCCGCCTCGCCGCCCGCATCGAGGCCTTCTCCGGGGTGTCGGTCGACGTCGGCACGGTCGACATCACGCTCTACCGCGACGACCTGCGGCTGCGCGGGGTCCGGGCGCTGGAGTCCACGGTGCTCCCCGACGGCGGCATCGACGACCGGCTGGTGGTCCTGGTCGACGACGTCCTGTTCTCCGGCCGGTCGGTGCGCGCGGCGCTGGACGCGCTGCGCGACCTGGGCCGCCCCCAGGCGGTCCAGCTGGCCGTGCTCGTCGACCGGGGCCACCGCGAGCTGCCGATCCGGGCCGACTACGTGGGCAAGAACGTCCCGACGTCGCGGTCGCAGCAGGTGCGGGTGCACCTGGCGGAGATCGACGGCACCGACGAGGTGCTCGTGGAGGAGGGGGCACGGTGAAGCGCCACCTGCTGGAGGCCGCCGACCTGGACCGGGACGACGCGACGCTGGTGCTCGACACCGCGGCGCAGATCGAGCAGGCCCTGGCCGGCCGCGAGGTCAAGAAGCTGCCCACCCTGCGCGGGCGCACCGTGGTGAACCTCTTCTACGAGGACTCGACCCGCACCCGGATCTCCTTCGAGCTGGCGGCCAAGCGGCTGTCGGCCGACGTCATCAACTTCTCGGCCAAGGGCAGCAGCGTCTCCAAGGGCGAGAGCCTCAAGGACACCGCGCTGACGCTGGAGGCCATGGGCGCCGACGGCGTCGTCGTCCGCCACTCCGCCTCCGGGGCCCCGCACCGGCTGGCCTCCTGGGTCAAGGGCAGCGTGGTCAACGCCGGTGACGGCACCCACGAGCACCCCACGCAGGCGCTGCTCGACGCGTACACGATCCGCCACCGGCTCGGCCGGCTCGAGGGCGTGCGGGTGACGATCGTCGGCGACGTCCTGCACAGCCGCGTGGCCCGCTCCAACGTCCGTCTGCTGCACACCCTGGGCGCGGAGGTGACCCTGGTCGCGCCGCCCACGCTGCTCCCGGTGGGCGTGGGCAGCTGGCCGGCCGAGGTCGGCTACGACCTGGACGCGGTGCTGCCCAAGAGCGACGTCGTGATGATGCTGCGCGTGCAGGGGGAGCGGATGAACGCCTCGTTCTTCCCCAGCGCCCGCGAGTACAGCCGCCGCTACGGCCTGGACGCCCGCCGGATGGCCGCCCTGCCCGACGACGCCATCGTCATGCACCCGGGGCCCATGAACCGCGGCATGGAGATCGCCGCCGAGGTGGCCGACTCCGTCCGCTCCACGATCGTCGAGCAGGTCGCCAACGGGGTCTCGACCCGGATGGCCGTCCTGTACCTGCTGCTCGGAGGCTCGCCCCAGTGACGAACTACCTGATCAAGGGCGCGAAGCCCCTCGGTGGCGACGCCGTCGACATCCTGGTGAAAGACGGCCGGATCGCCGCGATCGGCGACTCGCTGAGCGCCACCGGCGCCGAGGTCGTCGAGGCGGACGGGCTGATCGCGCTCCCGGGCCTGGTCGACCTGCACACGCACCTGCGCGAGCCCGGCCGCGAGGACGCCGAGACCGTCGAGACCGGCAGCCGCGCGGCGGCGCTCGGCGGGTTCACCGCGGTGCACGCGATGGCCAACACCGACCCGGTCGCCGACACCGCCGGCGTCGTCGAGCAGGTGTGGCGGCTGGGCCAGGAGGCGGGCCTGGTCGACGTCGTCCCGGTCGGCGCGGTGACGGTGGGCCTCGCGGGGGAGCGGCTGGCCGAGCTCGGCGCGATGGCCGACTCCGCCGCCCGCGTGCGGGTGTTCTCCGACGACGGGCACTGCGTCTCCGACCCGGCGCTCATGCGGCGGGCGCTGGAGTACGTGAAGGCCTTCGACGGCGTCGTCGCCCAGCACGCGGAGGAGCCCCGGCTGACCGTGGGCGCCCAGATGCACGAGGGCGACCGCTCGGCGCGGCTCGGCCTCACCGGCTGGCCGGCCGCCGCCGAGGAGGCGATCATCGCCCGCGACGTGCTGCTGGCCGAGCACGTCGGCGCGCGGCTGCACGTCTGCCACGTCTCGACCGCCGGCTCCGTGGAGATCCTCCGCTGGGCCAAGTCGCGCGGCGTGCAGGTGACCGCCGAGGTCACCCCGCACCACCTGATGCTCACCGACGAGTGCGCCGAGTCCTACGACCCGGTGTTCAAGGTGAACCCGCCGCTCCGGACGGACGTGGATGTGGTCGCGTTGAGGCTCGGGTTGGCCGACGGCACGATCGACGCCGTCGGCACCGACCACGCCCCGCACGCGGTGGAGGACAAGGAGAGCGAGTGGGCCTCGGCCCGGCCCGGCATGCTCGGGCTGGAGCAGGCGCTCTCGGTGGTGATCGAGACGATGGTCGAGCCGGGCCGCCTCGACTGGGCCGGGGTCGCCGACCGGATGTCGGTCCGGCCCGCGGCGATCGGCCGCCTGGACGGGCACGGTCGTCCCATCGCCCCCGGCGAGCCGGCCAACCTGGTGCTGGTGGACCCCACCACGCGCTCGACGGTCGACCCCGCGGCGCTGGCCAGCCGCAGCCGCAACAGCCCCTATGCCGGCCGGGAGCTCCCCGGCCGGGTGGTCGCGACGTTCCTCCGGGGGACGCCGACCGTTCTGGACGGAAAGGCAGTCAAGTGAGTGAGGCTCTGCTCGTCCTCGAGGACGGGCGCACGTTCCGGGGCGAGTCCTACGGCGCGACCGGGACGACGGTCGGCGAGGCGGTCTTCGCCACCGGCATGACCGGCTACCAGGAGACGCTGACCGACCCGAGCTACGCCGGGCAGATCGTCGCCATGACCGCACCCCACATCGGCAACACGGGGGTCAACGACGAGGACGACGAGAGCAGCCGGATGTGGGTCGCGGGCTTCGTCGTGCGCGACCCCGCCCGCCGCCCGGCCAACTGGCGGGCCACCGGCAGCTTGGACGACGAGCTCATCGCCCAGGGCGTCGTCGGCATCAGCGGCATCGACACCCGCGCGCTCACCCGGCACCTGCGCGACCGGGGCGCGATGCGCGCCGGCATCAGCACCGAGCTCTCCGCCGACGAGCTGCTGGCCCGGGTCACCGCCGCCGAGGGCATGACGGGCGCGGACCTCGCGCCCACGGTGAGCACGACCGAGGCCTACGTCGTCCCGGCGGTGGGGGAGAAGCGGTTCACCATCGCCGCGCTCGACCTCGGCATCAAGACCGCCACCCCGCGGCACCTCGCCGAGCTCGGCGTGGAGACGCACGTGCTGCCCTCCACCGCCACCGCCGAGGAGCTGCTCGCGGCCGGGCCGGACGGCGTGTTCCTCTCCAACGGGCCGGGCGACCCGGCCGCCGCCGACTACGCGGTCGAGGCGGTCAAGGGCGTGCTCGACGCACGCCGGCCGCTGTTCGGCATCTGCTTCGGCAACCAGATCCTCGGCCGGGCGCTGGGCCTGGGCACCTACAAGCTGCAGTTCGGCCACCGCGGCCTGAACCAGCCGGTGCTCGACCGGGTCAGCGGCACCGTCCGCGTGACCAGCCACAACCACGGCTTCGCGGTCGACGCGCCGCTGGACCGGCCCACCGACACCCCCTACGGCCAGGTCGAGGTCAGCCACGTCGGCCTCAACGACGACGTCGTCGAGGGCCTGCGCTGCCTGGAGGTGCCCGCGTTCAGCGTGCAGTTCCACCCCGAGTCCGCCGCCGGCCCGCACGACGCCGCACCGCTGTTCCAGCGCTTCGTCGACCTGATGGAGGAGGCCCGGTCGCACGAGGTGCACGCCGGCGGGCCCGCCCCGGTCGTCGAGCACACCACCGGGGAGAACGCCTGATGCCCAAGCGCACCGACATCCAGCACGTCATGGTCATCGGCTCCGGGCCGATCCTCATCGGTCAGGCCGCGGAGTTCGACTACTCCGGCACCCAGGCCTGCCGCGTGCTGCGGGCCGAGGGCCTGCGGGTCAGCCTGGTCAACAGCAACCCGGCCACGATCATGACCGACCCCGACATCGCCGACGCCACCTACGTCGAGCCGCTGACGCCCGAGTTCGTCGAGAAGGTCATCGCCAAGGAGCGGCCCGACGCGCTGCTGGCGACCCTGGGCGGGCAGACGGCGCTCAACATCGCGATCGGCCTCTTCGAGAACGGGGTCCTGGAGAAGTACGGCGTCCAGCTGATCGGTGCCGACGTCGACGCGATCAACCGCGGCGAGGACCGGCAGAAGTTCAAGGACATCGTCCGCTCGATCGGCGCCGACGCCCCCCGCTCGCGGGTCTGCTCGACCGTCGAGGAGGCGATCGAGACCGCCGAGGAGGTCGGCTACCCGGTCGTCATCCGGCCCAGCTTCACCATGGGCGGGCTCGGGTCCGGCTTCGCCACCGACGAGCCGATGCTGCGCCGCATGGCCTCGCACGGCCTCGCCGACTCCCCGGTCGGCACCGTCCTCATCGAGGAGTCGGTGCTCGGCTGGAAGGAGTACGAGCTCGAGCTCATGCGCGACCGCAGCGACAACGTCGTCGTCATCTGCTCGATCGAGAACATCGACGCGATGGGCGTGCACACCGGCGACTCGGTGACCGTCGCCCCCGCGATGACCCTCACCGACGTCGAGTACCAGCGGATGCGCGACGTCGGCATCGCGGTGCTGCGCGAGGTCGGCGTGGACACCGGCGGCTGCAACATCCAGTTCGCGGTGAACCCGGCCGACGGGCGCCTGGTCGTCATCGAGATGAACCCGCGGGTCTCCCGGTCCAGCGCGCTGGCGTCCAAGGCCACCGGCTTCCCGATCGCCAAGATCGCGGCGAAGCTCGCCATCGGCTACACCCTCGACGAGATCACCAACGACATCACCGGCGTCACCCCGGCCGCGTTCGAGCCGACGCTGGACTACGTCGTCGTGAAGATCCCGCGGTTCGCCTTCGAGAAGTTCCCCGGCGCCGACCCGCGGCTGACCACGACGATGAAGAGCGTCGGCGAGGTCATGTCGATGGGCCGCAACTTCGCCGAGGCGCTGGGCAAGGCGATGCGGTCGACCGAGACCAAGGCCTCCGGCTTCTGGACGACGCCGGCGGAGACCCGGTCGGCCGAGGAGCTGCTCGAGGCGCTCCGCACCCCGGTCGACGGCCGGCTCTACACCGCGGAGGCCGCGCTCGCGGCCGGCGCCACCGTCGAGCAGGTGGCCGAGGCCAGCGGGTTCGACCCGTGGTTCGTCGACCAGATCGCGCTGGTCCAGGAGGTGGCCGAGGAGGTCCGCGAGACCCCGTCGCTGAGCGCCGCGCTGCTGCGCCGGGCCAAGCGGCACGGCCTCTCCGACCGGCAGATCGCGGCCCTGCGCCCCGAGCTCGCCGGTGAGGACGGCGTCCGGGCGCTGCGCTGGCGTCTCGGCGTCCGCCCGGTCTACAAGACGGTCGACACCTGCGCCGCCGAGTTCGCCGCCCGCACGCCGTACCACTACTCCTCCTACGACGAGGAGACCGAGGTGCAGCCGCGCGAGAAGGAGGCCGTGCTGATCCTCGGCTCCGGGCCGAACCGGATCGGTCAGGGCATCGAGTTCGACTACTCCTGCGTGCACGCCGTCATGGCGCTGCAGGACGCCGGCTACGAGGCGGTGATGGTCAACTGCAACCCCGAGACCGTCTCCACCGACTACGACACCGCCGACCGGCTCTACTTCGAGCCGCTCACCTTCGAGGACGTGCTCGAGGTCGTCGAGGCCGAGCGCGCGGCCGGCCCGGTGGCCGGGGTCATCTGCACCCTGGGCGGCCAGACCCCGCTGGGCCTGGCCCAGCGGCTCAAGGACGCCGGCGTCCCGGTGCTGGGCACCTCGCCGGAGGCCATCGACGACGCCGAGCACCGCGGGGCCTTCTCCCGCGTGCTCGCCGACACCGGGCTGCTCGCGCCCAAGCACGGCACGGCGACGACGTTCGCCGAGGCGCACCAGATCGCCAGCTCCATCGGCTACCCGGTGCTGGTGCGCCCCTCCTACGTGCTGGGCGGCCGCGGCATGGAGATCGTCTACGACGACGCCACGCTCGAGGCCTACATCGCCAAGGCGACCGACGTCAGCGCCGCGCACCCGGTGCTGGTCGACCGGTTCCTGGAGGACGCCGTCGAGATCGACGTGGACGCCCTCTACGACGGCGCCGACCTCTACCTCGGCGGCGTCATGGAGCACATCGAGGAGGCCGGCATCCACTCCGGCGACTCGGCGTGCGCGCTGCCGCCGATCACCCTCGGCTCGGCGGACCTGCTCAAGATCCGCAGCGCCACCGAGAAGCTGGCCGAGCGGATCGGCGTGTGCGGGCTGATGAACGTCCAGTACGCGATCAAGGACGACATCCTCTACGTGATCGAGGCCAACCCGCGGGCCAGCCGCACGGTCCCGTTCGTCTCCAAGGCGACGGCGGTCCAGCTGGCCAAGGCCGCCGCCCGCGTCGCGGTGGGGGAGTCCATCGCCGACCTGCGGGCCGCCGGGGTCCTGCCGGCCACCGGGGACGGCACCGACCTCCCCGACCACGCCCCCATCGCGGTCAAGGAGGCGGTCCTGCCGTTCCACCGCTTCCGCACCGTCGAGGGCTACGGCGTCGACACCGTGCTGTCCCCGGAGATGAAGTCCACCGGCGAGGTCATGGGCCTGGACGCCGGGTTCGGCACCGCCTTCGCGAAGTCGCAGGCCGCCGCGTACGGCTCGCTGCCGACCGAGGGCACCGTCTTCGTCTCGCTGGCCAACCGGGACAAGCGCTCGGCGGTCTTCCCGATCAAGCGGCTGGCCGACCTCGGCTTCACGCTGCTGGCGACCACCGGCACCGCGCAGGTGCTGCGCCGCCACGGCGTCGCCGCCGAGGTGGTCGGCAAGTTCAGCGAGGGCCCGGGCAACGTGGTCGAGCGCATCCAGGCCGGCGACGTCGACCTGGTGTTCAACACCCCGTTCGGCGCCCCGGGCAACAGCGGCCCGCGGCTGGACGGCTACGAGATCCGCACCGCGGCCGTGAGCGCCGGCATCCCGTGCATCACCACGGTGCAGGGCATGGCCGCCGCGGTGCAGGGGATCGAGGCGCTGCGCCAGGGCGGCATCGGGGTGCGGAGCCTGCAGGAGGTCCACGCGGCGCTCGCCGGGCCCCGCCCGTGACGGAGGCCGTCCGGACGCTGCGGGACGAGCTCGTCGGCCGCGGGCTGGTCGACGGGCTGCCCGCGGCGTTCCTCGCCGGGATCACCCGGTTCGGCCGGCCGCCGCAGGAGGAGCTGGACCGGCTGGCAGCTGACGTCGCCGGTCTCGCCGGGCGCCTGGCGTCCGGCGAGACGGGGGACGGCGACCTGCCGCTGCTGACCCGGGTGCTGTACGTCGCCGGGCACGCCGACCTGCTCGCCGCCCACGGCGTGCTCAGCCCGGCCTACGACGTCCTGGGCTCCTTCCGGGACAACCTGGCCCGACCGCTGGGCCCCCGGTTGCCGGAGCGGCCCACCACCCGCCGCCGCTGGCCGCTGCTCGGCCGCACGGTCGGTTTCCCGATCGGCATCCCGGCCTGCGTGCTCAACGGCAGCGAGGCGTGGGTGCGGCACAACGTCGCCAACGGCTGGAACGTGCTGACCTACAAGACCGTGCGCGGCCGGGCCCACCCGCCCAACGAGCAGCCCAACTGGGTCGTCGCCGCGCGGGAGACGGCCAGCCTGGCCCCGGGGGCCGACGCCGACGTCGTCGCGGACCCCTGGGACTGGGCGGCGCCCGGGTCAGCGGCGATCAGCAGCGTCAACTCGTTCGGCGTGCCCTCCCCGGAGCCGGCGGAGTGGATGGCCGACCTCTCGCGGGCGCTCGCGGCCGTGGGCGACGAGCAGCTCCTGCTGGTCAGCGTCATGGGGGAGGGCGAGGACCTCGCGGCGGACTTCGCCCGCACCGCGCTGATGGCCCAGGAGGCCGGGGCCACCGTGGTCGAGCTGAACCTCTCCTGCCCGAACACGCTCAGCACGTCGGGGGTGAAGCCGCCGCTGTGCCTGGACGCCGACGCCACCGTCGCGGTCGTCGAGCACGTCCGCCGGTCGCTGGACGACCGCACCGGCCTGGTCGCGAAGCTCTCCTGGCTCGACGAGCAGCGGCTGTCCGCGCTCGTGCCGCGGCTGGCCCCGCTGGTCGACGGCATCGCCGGCATCAACACCGTGCAGAGCCGGGTGCGGCGCAGCGACGGCTCGGCCACGTTCCCCGGGCGCGAGCTGGCCGGGCTCTCCGGCATCGCCGTGCGCGACCCCGCGCTGGACTTCACCCGCCGGCTGGTCGCCCTGCGGGACGCGGGCGGCGCGCGGTTCGACGTCCTCGCGATGGGCGGGGTGACCGACCCGACGTCGTTCGAGGCGCTCATCGCCGCCGGTGCCGGTGCGGTCCAGTCCGCCGCCGGCGCGTTCGCCGATCCGCTCCTCGCGCAGAAGTGCATCACCGAGCTGGGAGAGACCTTGTGACCGAGCACCCCTTCGGACGGCGCCTGGCCGAGGCGGTGGCCGACCGCGGGCCGCTGTGCGTGGGCCTGGACCCGCACCGGGAGCTGCTGGTCGGCTGGGGCGTCGGGGACGACCTCGACGGGCTCCGCCGGTTCACCGACGCCGTGGTCGAGGCGCTGGCCGGCTCGGTGTCGGTGGTCAAGCCGCAGATGGCCTTCTACGAGCGCTTCGGGTCCCGCGGTCTCGCCGTCCTGGAGGAGGCCGTGGTCGCCTTCCGGTCCGCCGGGGCGCTGGTCCTGCTGGACGCCAAGCGCGGCGACATCGGCTCGACCATGGCCGCCTACGCCGACTACCTGCGCGCCGGGCACCCGATGCAGGTCGACGCGATGACCGTCAGCCCCTACCTCGGGCCGGAGTCGCTGGCGCCGGCGGTGAGCACCGCGGAGCGCTCCGGCGGCGGCCTGTTCGTGCTGGCCCGAACGTCCAACCCGGACGCGGCGACCTTCCAGCACGCGCGGGTGGGCGACCGCAGCGTCGCGCAGGCCGTCGTCGACACGGTGGGCGGCTGGAACCCGGCCGGTGCGGCCGCCGGCTTCGGCCCCTCCCTGGGCTCGTTCGGCATCGTCGTCGGTGCCACGCTGCCCGAGCTGGACGTGGACCTGACCGCCCTGCGCGGCCCGGTGCTCGCGCCGGGGCTCGGCGCCCAGGGCGGGACCGTCAGCGACCTGCGGCGGCTGTTCGGCGCGGGGACGGCGGTCGTCCCCACCGTGTCCCGCGACGTGCTCGGCGCCGGGCCCGAACCGGCCGCGCTGCGGACCGCGGCCGAGCGCTGGGCCGAGGCGCTGGCCGCCTGAGCTCGGCGTCCCAGGCGGGCTCACGGCGTGTCGGATCCTCGGCGTGTCGGGATGAGGAGCCGGCGCGGCTCGTCGAGCGCGTTCCGATACCGGAACGGCCGACTTCGTCCCTGAACAGGGTGAATCACGCTGCGTGACCGATTCTGATGCCTGCGTGCCGACGGCGACACGCCGCAATCGACACCCTGTCGGTCCGCGGGGCATTGACCTGCGAATTTGCCGGAATCCCAGGTGGCGGACACGCTTCCGGAAGCACGTTGCACGACCTCAGTACCAGCGGAAACACGGTCGGCCTCCTGGCCGACGTCGACACGATTGGGTTGCACCATGCCCCTCCCTGACCTGTCCCCGGAACAACGTGCAGCAGCACTGGAGAAGGCCGCCGCCGCCCGGAAGGCGCGGGCCGAGCTCCGCGAGCGGCTGAAGAGCAAGGGCGCGACGGTCGGTGACGTCCTCAAGCAGGGCGAGACCGACGAGGTGATCGGCAAGATGCGCGTCTCCGCCGTCCTGGAGTCCCTGCCAGGAGTCGGCAAGGCCCGGGCTGCGAAGATCATGGAACGCCTGGAGATCTCCCCGACGCGTCGCGTGCGGGGTCTGGGCGCCAACCAGCGCCGTGCGCTGGAGTCCGAGTTCGGCGGCGACCAGGTCGTCTGACCCGGGCCGAGGACGCACGCACGACCGGGCGAGGACGACGAGTGGCAGCAGCGACACCGGCACGACTGACCGTTCTCTCGGGGCCCTCCGGGGTCGGCAAGGGCACGGTCGTCGCCGAGGTCCGGCGCCGGCACCCCGATGTGTGGGTGTCGGTGTCGGTCACCACTCGTCGTCCCCGGTCCGGTGAGGTGGACGGTGCGCACTACCACTTCGTGAGCGACGAGGAGTTCGACCGGCTGATCGCCACCGACGGGCTGCTGGAGTGGGCCGCCTACGCCGGCAACCGGTACGGCACCCCGGTCGAGCCGGTCCGGGTCCAGCTGGCCTCGGGTCGTCCGGCGCTGCTGGAGATCGAGCTGCAGGGCGCCCGGCAGGTCCGGGCCCGGGCGCCGGAGGCCCAGCTGGTCTTCCTGGCCCCGCCGTCGTGGGCCGATCTGGTCAGCCGGCTGGCCGGTCGGGGCTCCGAGTCGGCCGACGTCCAGTCCGAGCGGTTGCGCATCGCGCAGGCCGAGCTGGACTCCTCCGGGGAGTTCGACGTGGTGGTCGTCAACGACGACGTGGCCCGCGCCGCCGACGAGTTGGTAGGATTGCTGACTGCGCCGTCGCCCGACCTGCCAGTGCACGGGCGCGCATCTCGAGATTGAAGGAGCACGCCCGCCCGTGTCCGGAGTCGCACCCGCCCCCGAGGGCATCACCAACCCGCCGATCGACGAGCTGCTCGAGCGCACCACCAGCAAGTACGGCCTGGTTATCTTCGCCGCCAAGCGCGCGCGCCAGATCAACGCCTACTACAGCCAGCTCTCCGAGGGCCTGCTCGAGTACGTCGGCCCGCTGGTCGACACCGCTCCGCAGGAGAAGCCCCTGTCGATCGCGCTGCGCGAGATCAACGAGGGCCTGCTGGCCCACACCGCCGGCGAGAACTAAAGAAGGACCCCGCTGCCCCCCACCACTCGCTCCGCTCGCGGTGGGTCCCTGCAGCAGGGCCGTTCCAGCACGTCACTGGAACTGATGACGACGCCCCCGGCCTGTGCTGGGGGCGTCGTCGTGTCTGCGGGATGATGGCGGGATGAGCCGCATCGTGCTGGGCGTCAGCGGTGGCGTCGCCGCCTACAAGGCCGCGCTGCTGCTGCGCGCGTTCACCGAGTCGGGGCACGACGTGCGCGTCGTCCCCACCCCCAGCGCGCTGCACTTCGTCGGCGCCGCCACCTTCGAGGCGCTGTCGGGCAACCCGGTGAGCACCGACGTCTGGACCGACGTGCCCGAGGTCGCGCACGTGCGGATCGGCCAGGAGGCCGACCTCGTCGTCGTCGCCCCGGCAACCGCCGACCTGCTCGCCCGCGCGGCGACGGGGCGCGCCGACGACCTGCTCACCGCCACGCTGCTCACCGCGCACTGCCCGGTGGTCTTCGTCCCCGCGATGCACACCGAGATGTGGCTGCACCCGGCCACGCAGGAGAACGTCGCGACGCTGCGACGCCGCGGTTCGGTCGTCCTGCCCCCGGCGGTCGGCCGGCTGACCGGTCCCGACTCCGGTCCGGGGCGGCTGCCCGAGCCCGCCGACATCGCGGCCCTCGCCGCGGTCGTGCTCGAGCACGGCGCGGACGCGCTCGCCCAGGACCTGACCGGACGCCGGGTCGTCGTCAGCGCCGGTGGCACCCGCGAGCCGCTGGACCCGGTGCGCTACCTGGGCAACCGCTCCTCGGGCAAGCAGGGCTGGGCGCTGGCCCGCGTCGCCGCCGCCCGGGGCGCCGACGTCGTCCTGGTGGCGGCCAACGTCGAGCTCCCGGCGCCGTTCGGCGTCCGCGTCGTGCCCGTAGGCACCGCCGAGGAGCTGCGCGCCGCGATGCTGGCGGAGTCGGTGGACGCCGACGTGGTCGTGATGAGCGCCGCTGTCGCCGACTTCCGCCCGGCCGAGGTTGCCACCACCAAGATGAAGAAGGGCTCGGCCAGCGAGCCGGACTCGATCCCGCTGGTGCGCAACCCCGATGTGCTGGCCGAGCTGGTCACGAAGCGGACGCCGGGTCAGCTCGTCGTCGGCTTCGCCGCCGAGACCGGCGACGCCGACGGCGACGTGCTCGCCCACGCCCGCGCCAAGCTCGCCCGCAAGGGCAGCGACCTGCTCGTGGTCAACGACGTCTCGGGCGGGCAGGTCTTCGGCCGCGCCGAGAACGCGGTCGTCGTGCTCGCGTCCGACGGGTCCGCCACCGAGGTGCCGCCGGGCGCCAAGGACGCCGTCGCCGCCGGGATCTGGACCGCGGTCAGCAGCCGGCTCGGTACGCCCGCCGAGGGCTGAGAGCACTCCGGGGCGCCTCCCGTCGCCCCCCGCCGGTAACGTGCGCACCCGCAGTCCCCGTCAGCGCCGCCGATCCCAGGGAGTACCGAGTGCCACGCCGCCTCTTCACGTCCGAGTCGGTGACCGAGGGCCACCCGGACAAGATCGCCGACCAGATCAGCGACTCGATCCTGGACGCGATGCTGGCCCAGGACCCGCGCAGCCGGGTCGCGGTCGAGACCCTCATCACCACCGGTCAGGTGCACATCGCCGGCGAGGTCACGACGGCCGGGTACGTCGACATCCCGGCGATCGTGCGCGAGACGGTGCTGCGCATCGGCTACGACTCCTCCCGCAAGGGGTTCGACGGCGCGTCCTGCGGTGTCAGCGTCTCCATCGGCGCCCAGTCGCCGGACATCGCCCAGGGCGTCGACACCGCCTACGAGGCGCGGACCTCCGGTTCGGCCGACGACGAGATCGAGCGCCAGGGCGCCGGTGACCAGGGCCTGATGTTCGGCTACGCCACCGACGAGACCCCCGAGCTCATGCCGCTGCCCATCGCGCTGGCCCACCGGCTGTCCCGCCGGTTGTCGGCCGTGCGCAAGGACGGCTCGGTGCCCTACCTGCGGCCCGACGGCAAGACGCAGGTCACGGTGGTCTACGAGGACGACCGGCCGGTCGCCGTCGACACCGTGGTGGTCTCCTCCCAGCACGCCGAGGACATCTCGATCGAGACGCTGCTGACCCCCGACATCGAGGAGCTCGTGGTCGAGCCGGAGCTGGCGGCCCTCGGCCTGCCGACGACCGGCCACCGCCTGCTGGTCAACCCGACCGGCAAGTTCGTCATCGGTGGTCCGATGGGCGACGCCGGGCTCACCGGCCGCAAGATCATCGTCGACACCTACGGCGGCATGGCGCGGCACGGCGGCGGTGCGTTCTCCGGGAAGGACCCGTCGAAGGTCGACCGCTCGGGCGCCTACGCCATGCGCTGGGTCGCCAAGAACGTCGTCGCCGCGGGCCTGGCCAAGCGCTGCGAGGTGCAGGTCGCCTACGCGATCGGGGCGGCCCACCCGGTCGGCCTGTTCGTCGAGACGTTCGGCACCGGGAAGGTGGCCGACGAGGCGCTGGAGAAGGCGATCACCTCGGTGTTCGACCTGCGTCCGGGCGCGATCGTGCGCGACCTGGACCTGCTGCGGCCGATCTACGCCCCGACCGCCGCCTACGGCCACTTCGGCCGGTCCGACCTGGACCTGCCCTGGGAGCGCCTGGACCGCGTCGAGGCCCTGCGCGCGGCCGTCTGACTCTTCAACGGATCGTTGACAACGGTCCGTTGAAGCAGCAGCCTGGTCGTCATGGCACCCCATGACGACGACCAGGCCCGTGCCGCGCGCGAGGCCGACGCCCGGGGGAGCCTGCTCGCCGCCGGTGGCGACGCGCTGCCACGGCCACCCTGGTCGCGCGGCGCCCAGCCGCCGGCGGCCTCCGAGCTCGTCCGGTTCGCCCTGTGGCGGGCCGCCGACGGCTCCCCGGACCGTGACACGGTCCTGGCCGCGCTCGCGCTGCTGCCGGCCGTCCGGGCGGAGGCCGACGAGCTGGAGGCCGGGGTCCTGCTCACCGCCCGGGCGGCGGGGCTGTCCTGGTCGAGGATCTCCGCAGCGCTCGGGCTGAGCTCGCCGCAGGCCGCTCAACAGCGCTTCGACCGCGTGAGCGGCCGGCTGGACGGACGCGGGTGAGAGCCCACCCGTCGGCGCTCGAGGACCTCGCCCTGCACGGCGTGCGGGTGCTCGGCTTCCCGACGCCGGGTCGCATCGCCGGGCGGTGGCGCCTGGACCGCGCGGCCGTGGAGGAGGCGCTGCTCGACGCCGAGGCGCGGGGGTGGGCGCAGCAGACGTCCTTCGGCGGCAGCTCCGGCTGGTCGCTGACCGACGCCGGACGGGCCGAGGGGGAGCGGCGACTGGCCAGTGAGCTCGACCTGGTGGGCGCCCGGCCGGCGGTCCAGGACGTGCACGCCCGCTTCCGGCCGCTGAACCGGCGGTTCGGGGCGGCCTGCACCGACTGGCAGATCCGCCCCGACCGGCTGGACCCGATGGCCGCCAACGACCACACCGACTGGCGCTGGGACGAACGCGTGCTCCGCACGCTGAGCTCGGTGGAGCGGAGCTTCGTCGCGCTGTGCGCGGAGCTGGCCGACCGGCTGGAGCGCTTCGACGGCTACGGGCAGCGCTACTCGGCGGCGCTCCGACGGGTCCAGGCGGGGGAGCGGCGCTGGGTCGACGCACCCGAGCAGGACTCGCTGCACCTGCTGTGGATCCAGTTCCACGAGGACCTGCTGGCCAGCCTGGGGATCGAGCGCGGCACGGACGGCTGAGGTCCGCGCACTCTGTCGCAGCCCCTGGGTAGCGTTCTCCGACGTGCCAGACGCCCCCGCCGCCCCCGCCCCGGTGGTGGCGCGGGTGGTGGTGGACGTGCCGCTCGCGCACCTGGACCGGCCCTTCGACTACGCCGTCCCGGAGAAGTTCGCCGACACCGTGCAGGCCGGCTGCCGGGTGCGGGTGCGCTTCCACGGCCGGCTGGTCGACGGCGTGGTGTGGGAGCTCGCCGACACGACCGACTTCGCCGGCACGCTGCAGCCCCTCTCGCACGTCCCCTCGGGCGAGCCGGTGCTCACCCCGCAGGTCGCGCGCCTGGTCCGCGCCGTCGCCGACCGGTACGCCGGCACGGCCAGCGACGTCCTGCGACTGGCCCTGCCCCCGCGCCGCGCCGCCGCGGAGAAGCGGGAGGCGCCCACGCCGGCGGCGCTGCCGGAGGCGCCCGACCCCGCCGGCTTCGCCCGCTACCCGGCCGGCCCGGCGCTGCTCACCGCGCTCGCGGAGGGCCGCCCCGCCCGGGCGGTGTGGACCGCGCTGCCGGGGGAGGACTGGCCGACCCGGCTGGTGGAGCTGTGCCGGGCCACGCTGTCCGGACGGCGGGGGTCGCTGGTCGTCGTCCCCGACGGCAGGGACCTCGACCGGCTGACGGCGGCGGCGGAGCAGCTGCTGCCCGAGCACTCGTTCACCGTGCTGCGCGCCGACGACTCGCCCGAGAAGCGCTACCGCCGCTTCCTCGCCGCCTCCCGCGGTGCCGCCCAGGTGGTCCTCGGCACCCGGGCGGCGATGTTCGCCCCGGTGCGCGACCTCGGGCTCGTGGTGATCTGGGACGACGGCGACGACCTGCACGCCGACGAGCACGCGCCCTACCCGCACGCCCGCGACGTGCTGGTGCAGCGCGCGTGGCTGGACTCGTGCGCGGCGGTGGTCGCGGGGACGTCCCGCACCGCTGAGGCCGCCGTCCTGGTCGAGTCCGGCTGGGCTCACGAGCTGGTCGCGGACCGGGCCGCGCTGCGGGCCGCCGCGCCACGGGTGCAGGCGCTGGGCGACGACTTCGAGCTGGCCCGCGACCCCGCCGCGCGTTCGGCGCGGCTGCCGTCCCTCGCGCACACGGCCGCGCGCAAGGCCCTGGCCGACGGCGCCCCGGTGCTGGTGCAGGTGCCGCGGCGGGGCTACGTGCCCTCGCTGTCGTGCGCGCGGTGCCGGGCGCCGGCCCGCTGCGCGCACTGCTCGGGTCCGCTGGGCATCTCGCCGAGACCGGGTCCCGGGGGCAGCCGCATCCCGGCCTGCCGCTGGTGCGCCCGGCCGGCGGCGACCTTCGACTGCCCGCACTGCCTCGGCACGAAGCTGCGGGCCGCGGTGATCGGGGAGAGCCGGACCGCCGAGGAGCTGGCGCGCGCCTTCCCGGGGGCCGTGGTGCGGACCTCCGGCAGCACCACCGGCGTGCTGGACACCGTGCCGGCCGGGCCGGCGCTCGTTGTCGCCACCCCGGGCGCGGAACCCGTGGCCGACGGCGGGTACGGCGCGGCCCTGCTGCTCGACTCCTGGGCGCTGCTGGGCCGGGCGGACCTGCGCGCGGGGGAGGAGGCGATGCGGCGCTGGATGAACGCGGCGGCCCTCGTGCGCCCCGCCTCGGCGGGGGGTCAGGTGATCGTGGCCGCCGACGCCGCCCACCCCGTCGTCCAGGCGCTGGTGCGCTGGGACCCGGCCTGGTTGGCCGAGCGCGAGGTGGCCGACCGGCGCGAGCTGGGGTTCCCGCCGGTGACCCGGATGGCCTCGCTGACCGCGTCGCCCGCGGCGCTGGCCGAGTTCCTCGCCGCGCTGCGGTTGCCCGAGGACGCCGATTTGCTCGGCCCGGTGCCCGAGCGGCCGCGACCGGGGCAGGAGGGGGAGCGCGAGCGCTACCTGGTGCGCGTGCCGCGGGCCTCGGGCGCGGCGCTCGCGCACGCGCTCGCCGCGGTCCAGGGGGTGCGCAGCGCGAAGAAGGTGCCGGAGCACGTCCGCGTGCAGCTGGACCCGCTCGACCTGGTCTAGCGCCCGTTTACAACGTAAGTGTGCGCGTCGGGGGCTCGGCTACCGGCTCCCTTCTCCCGAGCGGGAGCGCGCGTACACCGACCGAGGAGCACCCGAGTGACTGCAGCACGTCCGTCCGAGCCCGCCCGTCCTGTCGGCGCCACCCCCGTCGGCGGCGGGAACCGAGGAGGCGGACGGCGCAGGGGCCTGCTCCTCGGGGCAGCCCTGCTGGCGATCCTGCTCCTCGTCGCGCTGCTGCTCAGCCAGTGCGGCTCCGACGACGCTGACCGCGACCCCGCCTCGTCGACGGGTGGGAGCAGCTCGTCCTCGACCTCCGAGGCCACGGGCGGCGCCACCGGCGGCTCCGCCACCGCGAGCCCGTCGGCGGGCGGCGGCACGGCGGCCGGTGCCGGTCAGATCCGGACGGCGGACGGCCGGTCCGTGCTTGAGCTGGCCGCCGGCGCCGACGGCCCGGCCGCGCTCGCGGGGGTGACCGGGCAGCCGGTGACCGGTACCGCCGTGCAGGTGCTGTCCGTGCCCGCTGACGAGGGCTTCTGGGTCGGCACGTCCGAGACCGAGCGGGTGTGGGTCCAGCTCACCGGCGAGGCGGGGGAGTCCCCGTACCAGGTCACCGAGGGCGACAGCGTCGACTTCCAGGGCACCGTCG
Organism: Blastococcus sp. TBT05-19; assembly: GCF_003319095.1. Taxonomy (GTDB): domain Bacteria; phylum Actinomycetota; class Actinomycetes; order Mycobacteriales; family Geodermatophilaceae; genus Blastococcus. Next base: position 303,772 of record NZ_QOHI01000005.1, read on the forward strand.
TCGCGCACGCCGGCGGGTTCGCCGCGCAGGTCGGGGTGGACGACGCGGAGGGGGCCGCGATGCTCGACGGCCAGGGCCAGCACCTCGAGGTCGCGAAGTCGGCAGTCACGCTCTCGGAGTGACCCCCGCGCCCGGGCGGCCCAACACCGCCCGGGTGCGGTGCCAGGATCACGGCCGTGAAGACGATCGGCCTGCTGGGCGGGATGAGCTGGGAGAGCAGCGCTCTCTACTACCGGTTGCTGAACGAGTCGGTGCGCGAGCGGCTCGGCGGCCTGCACTCCGCCCGCTGCGTGCTGCTGTCGGTGGACTTCGCGGAGATCGCGCGCCTGCAGGCCGCCGGCGACTGGGCGCGTGCCGGTGAGCTCCTCGCCGCCGACGCCCGGGCGCTGCAGGCGGCCGGAGCGGACCTCGTCGTCCTGTGCACCAACACCATGCACGTGGTCGCCGACGCGGTGACCGCCGGGCTGGACGTGCCGCTGCTGCACATCGGCGACAGCACCGCCGAGGCGATCACCGCCGCCGGGCTCACCCGGATCGGCCTGCTCGGCACCCGCTACACGATGGAGCAGCCGTTCCTCGTCGACCGCCTGTCGGGTGCGGGGCTGGAGGTCCTGGTGCCGGACGACGCCGATCGCGAGCTGGTCCACCGGGTCATCTACGAGGAGCTGGTGCTGGGCGTCGCCCGGGAGGAGTCGCGCACCGCCTACCGCGAGGTGGTCGACCGGCTGGTCGCGCGCGGGGCGCAGGGCGTGGTGCTCGGGTGCACCGAGATCGAGCTGCTCATCGGGCCGGACGACGTCGACGTCCCGACCTTCCCCACCACGGCGCTGCACGTGGCCGCAGCCGTGCGCATCGCGCTGGCGGAAGGCGGTGCGGGAGCCCCGCCTACGATCGTGCGGTGAGCGTGACCCCCATCCGGCTGTTCGGCGACCCGGTGCTGCACCGGCCCGCCGCCCCGGTCGTCGACTTCGACAAGGAGCTGCAGCAGCTCGTCGCGGACCTGACCGACACCATGCACGCCGCCGGCGGGGCCGGGCTGGCCGCTCCGCAGATAGGCGTGGGTCTCCGGGTCTTCACCTGGTTCGTCGACGGCGAGGTCGGCCACCTGGTCAACCCCGACGTCACGCCGATCGGGGACGAGACCGAGGAGGGCCCCGAGGGCTGCCTGTCGATCCCGGACCTGCGCTTCGACTGCCGCCGGCACCTCTACGTCGCCGCGACCGGCTGGAACATGCACGGTGAGCCGGTCCGCGTGGAGGGCTCGCACCTGCTGGCCCGCGCGGTGCAGCACGAAACCGACCACCTCGACGGCGTGCTGTTCGTCGACCGCCTCGACCCGCAGGCGCGCGAGGCCGCGCTGGCCGCGATCGAGGCGACCGAGTGGTCGGGCATGGGTGCCTGGCTCCCGCGCGTGGAGGTGAGCCCCCACTGAGGCTCCTGTTCGCCGGCACGCCGGCCCCGGCCGTCCCCTCGCTCGACGCGCTGATCGCCTCCGGCCACGAGGTCGTGGCCGTGCTCACCCGGCCCGATGCCCGCTCCGGCCGCGGCCGGAAGGTCAGCCGCTCGCCGGTCGCCGAACGCGCCGACGAGGCCGGCATCCCCGTGCTCCAGCCGCGCTCGCCACGAGAGCCGGAGTTCCTCGAGCAGCTGGCCGACCTCGCCGTCGACTGCGCGCCGGTCGTGGCCTACGGCGCCCTGGTGCCCCGTGCGGCGCTCGACCTGCCGCGGCACGGCTGGGTCAACCTGCACTTCTCGCTGCTGCCGGCCTGGCGCGGAGCCGCGCCCGTGCAGCACGCGGTCATGGCCGGCGACGAGGTGACCGGTGCCTCCACGTTCCTGCTGGAGGCCGGCCTGGACACCGGCCCCGTCTTCGGCACCCTCACCGAGGAGATCCGTCCGCGCGACACCGCCGGCGACCTGCTCGACCGGCTCGCCGTCAGCGGCGCCGGCCTCCTGGTCGCGACCCTGGACGGCATCGAGGCCGGGGCGTTGGAGCCGCGGCCCCAGCCGGCCGACGGGATCAGCCTGGCGCCCAAGGTGGAGACGGCGGACGCGCGCATCGACTGGGCGCTCCCCGCGTACGTGGTCGACCGGCGCATCCGCGGGGTGACGCCCGCTCCCGGCGCCTGGACGACGTGGCGCGGTGAGCGCCTGCGCGTGGGCCCGGTCGAGCTGGTGACCGACGGCCCGTCGTTGACCCCGGGCGAGGTACTGGTCGACGCAGGTTCGGTGCTCGTGGGCGCGGGCAACGGCGCCGTCCGGCTCACCCAGGTGCAGCCGGCCGGCAAGAAGATGCTCCCCGCCGCCGACTGGGCCCGCGGCGCACGCCCGGCGGCCGGCGAGAAGGTGGGCGAGTGACCCGCCCTCCGTCCCGTCGTGGCCCTCGCCGCCACCCGGCCGCCCGCCGTCCGGTGCTCGACGGCGCGCGGCTGACCGCCTACGACGTGCTCGACGCCGTCTCCTCGCGGGAGGCGTTCGCCAACCTGCTGCTGCCCCAGCTGCTGCGCGAGCGGAAGCTGGACGAGCGCGACGCCGCCTTCACCACCCAGCTGGCCTACGGCGCGCTGCGCGCCACGGGCACCCTGGACGCGATCCTCACCGGCCTGGTCTCCCGGCCGCTCGCGGAGCTCGACCCGCGGGTGCTCGACCTGCTGCGGCTGGGCGCCTACCAGATCATCGACCTGCGGGTGCCGGCGCACGCGGCCGTGGACACCACCGTCGACCTGACCCGCGCGATCGTCGGTCCCGGCGCCGCGGGCCTGGTCAACGCGGTGCTGCGCAAGGTCGCCGCCGGCGGGGACCGGGCGGCGTGGCTGGAGGCTTTGGGTGCCGACGGCGACCAGCGGCTGGCACTGACGACCGACCACCCGGAGTGGATTGTTCGGGCCTGGCGGGAGGCCCTCGGGGGTGACGACGAGCTCGAGCCCGCGCTGCTCGCCGACGACGAGGCGCCCGAGGTGCACCTGGTGGCCCGCCGCACGTCGCGCGAGGAGCTGCTGACCGAGTCCGGTGGGGAGCCCGGCCCGTGGTCGCCGCACGCCGTGCGCCTCGGTGGGGGAGACCCCGGCCGGCTGGCCTCGGTGCGCACCGGGAAGGCGGCCGTCCAGGACGAGGGCAGCCAGCTCGCCGCGCTGCTGCTCACCCGGGCCCCGCTCGAGGGGTCGGACACCGCGTGGCTGGACATGTGCGCCGGTCCCGGTGGCAAGTCCGGGTTGCTGGCCGCCACGCGTCCCGAGGGGGTCCGGCTCACCGCCGCCGACCGCGCGCCGCACCGCGCCGACCTGGTGCGCCAGGCGCTGCGGGACGAGAAGGACACCGAGGTGCTCGCCGCCGACGGCACCCGGCCGCCGTGGCAGCCGGGCTCGTTCGACCGCGTGCTGCTCGACGCGCCGTGCACCGGGCTGGGCGCGCTGCGCCGTCGGCCCGAGGTGCGGTGGCGGCGCACCGCCGAGGACGTCGAGCCGCTGGCCGAGCTGCAGGCGCAGCTGCTGGACAGCGCGCTGCGCTCGGTGCGGGTGGGCGGCGTCGTCGCCTACGTGACCTGCTCGCCGCACACCGCCGAGACCGTCGACGTCGTGGACGCGGCGGCCCGCCGCGACGACGTCGAGGTTCTGCCGGTCGCGCCGCTGTTCCCGGAGGTGCCCGGCATCGCGCGCGGGGACCACGCGCAGCTGTGGCCGCACCGGCACGGCACCGACGCGATGTTCATGGCGCTTCTCCGCCGCACCCGCTAGGACCTGCCGGCCGGGTGGTGATGTGCACCGAGGGCGGGTCCCGCGCGCCAGAACCCGCCCTCAGCGCACGTTGCTGAGAACCCTCAGAAGGGGAACTTCCGCTTGGTGTGCTGGACGCTCACCCAGTGGTCGGTGGTGAACTCCTCGATCGCCCACTCGCCACCGAACCGGCCCAGGCCCGACTCCTTCTCGCCGCCGAACGCGGTGTTGTTCTCGTCGTTGAGCGGTGAGTCGTTGACGTGCGTCATGCCGGCCTCGACCCGTAGCGCGAACTGCACACCTCGCAGCGTGTCCTCGGTGAAGACGGCGCTCGACAGCCCGTACTCAGTGTCGTTGGCGATCGCGAGGGCGTCGTCCTCGTCGCGCGCTCGGATGATCGTGACCACGGGCCCGAACATCTCCTGACGCGCGCTGGCGACCTGGTTGTCCCCGAGCAGCACGTGCGGCGGCAGCACCGAGCCGATCGGGCCGGTGGGGTCGCCGCCGAGCAGCTGCTGCGCGCCGTCGTCGAGCGCGGCGGAGATCTTCTCCTGGATGCCCTCGAGCTGCTTGGCGTTGATGATCGGCCCGATCACGGTGTCGGACTCCTGCGGGTTGCCGGCCTTGAGCGAGCGGGCCCGCTCAACGAAGCGCTCCACGAACTCGTCGTGCACCGAGTCGTCTACCACGATCCGGTTGGTGATCATGCAGACCTGGCCCTGGTGGAAGAACTTCCCGAAGATCGCCGCGTCCACCGCGTAGCCGAGGTCGGCGTCGTCCAGGACGACGAGCGGGCCGTTGCCGCCGAGCTCCAGCGAGAGCTTCTTCAGCCCGGCCTTCTCCGCGATGCCCTTGCCCACCGGCGTCGACCCGGTGAAGGAGACGACCCGCGGCGTCGGGTGCGACACGATTGCGTCGCCGATCTCGCTGCCCGAGCCGATGACGACCGACAGCAGCCCCTCGGGCAGGCCGGCCTCCTCGTAGACCTTGGCCAGCAGCAGGCCGCCGGTCACCGGGGTGTCGCCCGCCGGCTTGAGGACGACGGCGTTGCCCAGCGCCAGCGCCGGGGCGACCGAGCGGTTGGAGAGGTGCATCGGCACGTTCCAGGGGCTGATGACGGCGACCACGCCCACCGGACGGCGGTAGACGCGGCTCTCCTTGCCCTCGATGTCGGCGGGCAGGATCCGGCCCTCGACCCGGTAGGGGTAGGACGACGCCTCGTGGAAGTCGCGCAGCGTGATGGCGTACTCGAACTCGGCGGCCGGTGCGGCGGCCCCGCTCTCCCGGATGTGCCAGTCGACGATCTCGTCCTTGCGCGCCTCCATGATCCGGGCGGCACGGCGCATCACCTCGGCGCGCTCGCTGGGCAGCCGGCCGGCCCAGTCCCGCTGTGCCTCCTTCGCCTTGGCGTAGGCCTGGTCGAGGTCGTCGGCGTTCGCGAGCCGGATCTCGGTCAGCGTCTCGCCGGTGTAGGGGTCGGTGTCGGTCGCGGTCTTCTCGGAGCTGCCCGGGCGCCAAGTGCCGGCGATGGGCATCCGGTCGAAGCCGTCGTAGCGCGAAGGGGTGTCGGAAGCCATGGCTGGGGCCCTACCCGGTCGCGCACGACGGACACGCGAACCCCTGGTCAGTCGCGCGGCGGTCCCGGCGGGTCGGCCAGCCAGCGGCGTCCTGCCCGCCACCGGCGGACTGTGTACGGAACCAGAGAGGCCAGCGTGATCCCGAACAGCGCGATGCCGAACCCGGCCGCGACCGGCTGGTCGAAGTCGCCCGAGGCAGCCTGCACCGCCAGGAGGGCCGGCCACATCACCAGGAGCCAGCCCCCCCGAGCCATGTCTCGCGCACGGTGGTCAGCCGCTGCCCGCCGGCCCGGACCGGGATCGAGGTGGTGGAGGACAGCGTGCTCCACCAGGTACCGACGGCGTCGCCCCTCCGTGCCGCTGCCGAGCCGGAGAACGGCGACGATCAGGGTCACTCCGACGAGCACGCCGGCAGCGATGCCGGCCCACCCCACCGCGGTCCACCGGGCCGGGTCGAAGCGCAGCAGTGCGAAGCCGACGGCGTAGGACGGCAGTGCGACCGCGAGGTGGTGCGTGTCGCGCCGGGCGAGATCGCGGGCGACGACGTCGACGTCGGCGGCCTCCAGGTCGGCAACCTCGGCGGACCCATCCGTCTCGGTCATGTGCGCAGGCTAGGGCGCCCGAAGCGTCCGGGCTCCCGAGCAGCCGTGAATTCTCCGGTCGGGTGACACCTAGACTCGGCGGACGTGCCCCGGGAACCGATGATCGCGCCCAGCCTGCTGTCCGCGGACTTCGCCCGCCTCGCCGACGAGGTGGCGCGGGTGGCCGACGCCGACTGGCTGCACGTCGACGTCATGGACGCGCACTTCGTGCCGAACCTGACCCTGGGCCTGCCGGTCGTCGAGGCGATCCAGCGGGTCAGCCCGGTCCCGCTGGACTGCCACCTGATGATCGAGGACCCGGAGCGCTGGGCCCCCGGGTACGCCGAGGCCGGCGCCCGCAACGTCACCGTGCACGTCGAGGCCTGCCGCGACGCCCGCGCCGTGGCCCGCGACATCCGCGCCGCCGGGGCGCTGGCCGGCCTGGCGATCAAGCCCGGCACCCCGCTGGAGGACCACCTCGAGCTGCTCCGCGACTTCGACACCCTGCTGGTCATGAGCGTCGAGCCGGGCTTCGGCGGCCAGTCGTTCATCGCCGACGTGCTGCCCAAGGTGCGCGAGGCCCGCCGGCTGGTCGACAGCGGCGAGCTCACCCTGCTGGTCGAGATCGACGGCGGCATCAACGCCGACACCATCGAGCAGGCCGCCGAGGCCGGCGTCGACATGTTCGTCGCGGGCTCCGCCGTCTACGGCGCCGAGGACCCCGCCGCCGCCATCGCCGCGCTCCGGGCGCAGGCGGCCGCGGCGCGGCCGGCGTGACCGCCACCGACGCCGAGCTGCGGGGGATGGCCCGCGCCCGCGAGCTGGGCGAGTCCGCGCTCGGCACGACCAGCCCGAACCCGGCCGTGGGCGCGGTGGTCCTGGCCGCGGACGGCTCGATCGTCGGCGAGGGGGCCACGAACCCGCCGGGCGGTCCGCACGCCGAGGTGGTCGCCCTGGACCAGGCCGGCGAGCGCGCCCGCGGCGGCACCGCCGTCGTCACCCTCGAGCCGTGCGCGCACACCGGCCGCACCGGCCCGTGCGCCGACGCGCTGCTCGCCGCCGGCGTCGCCCGCGTCGTCGTCGCCGTCCCGGAGCCGACCGAGCTCGCCGGTGGGGGAGCGGACCGCCTGCGCGCCGCCGGGGTCGACGTCGTCGTCGGGGTCGAGCAGGAAGCGGCGGAGCGCGGCGCCCTCGCCGGCTGGCTGACCGGCGTGCGCGAGCAGCGGCCCTACGTCATCTGGAAGGTGGCGGCCACCCTCGACGGGCGGGTCGCCGCCGCCGACGGCAGCAGCCGGTGGATCACCGGCCCCGAGGCCCGCGCCGAGGTGCACCGCATCCGGGCCGGCTGCGACGCCGTCGTCGTCGGCTCGGGCACCGCGCTCACCGACGACCCGCAGCTGACCGTCCGCGACTCCGACGGCCGGGACGCCGACCGGCAGCCGCTGCGGGTGGTCGTCGACCGGTCCGGTCGCCTGCCCGCCACCGCGCGGGTGCTCGACGACGCCGCCCCCACCCTGGTCAGCCGCGCCGACGGCGCGGCCGAGCTGCTGGCCGAGCTGTTCGCACGCGATGTGCGCCGGGTGCTGCTCGAGGGCGGCCCCACGCTGGCCGCGGCCTTCCTCCGCGAGGGGCTGGTGGACGAGGCCGTCGTGCACCTCGCACCGAAGCTCCTGGGCGCCGGCCCCTCCCTCGTGGGTGACCTGGGAATCAGCGGCATCGGCTCGGCGCTGTCCTTCTCGGTCGTCGCTCTCACCCCCCTGGGCGGGGACGTGCAGATCCGGCTGCACCCCACCCGGCACACTGGTGGGGGCACCCGCACCAGCGGGGACTCATCGGACGGAGGGAGCTGAGGTGTTCACCGGCATCGTCGAAGAGGTGGGCACCCTGGCCGCTCGCGAGGACCAGGGCGACTCCGCCGTCCTCAGCATCCGCGCGAGCACGGTCCTCACCGACGTCTCGCTCGGCGACTCGATCGCCGTCAACGGCGTCTGCCTGACCGTCACCGGCGTCACGCCCGAGGACGACGGCAGCGGCGTCTGGACCACCGACGTCATGGCCGAGACCCTGCGCCGCAGCTCGTTGGGCGCGGTCGTCGAGGGCGCGCCGGTCAACCTCGAGCGCGCCGTCAGCCCGCACACCCGGCTCGGCGGCCACCTGATGCAGGGCCACGTCGACGGCGTCGGCTCGATCGTGTCCCGCACGCCGGGCGAGCACTGGGAGGTCGTCCGCATCGGCCTGCCCGTCGAGCTCGGCCGCTACGTCGTCGAGAAGGGCTCCATCGCCGTCGACGGCGTCTCGCTGACCGTCAGCGCGGTCAGCGCCCTGGACCACCCCGAGCCCTGGTTCGAGGTCAGCCTCATCCCCACCACCCTCCGCGAGACCACGCTCGGCGCGCGCGCCACGGGGGAGCCCGTCAACCTGGAGGTCGACGTGATCGCCAAGTACGTGGAGCGTCTGCTGGGGGCCCGCTCGTGAGCGCGCCCGTCACCCGGCTGGACTCCATCGAGGCCGCCCTCGCCGACATCAAGAGCGGCAAGCCGGTCGTCGTGATCGACGACGAGGACCGCGAGAACGAGGGCGACCTGATCTTCGCCGCCGAGCTCGCCACCCCCGAGCTCGTCGCCTTCATGGTCCGGTACACCTCCGGCTACATCTGCGTGGCCGTGACCGAGTCCGACGCCGACCGGCTCGACCTGCCCCCGATGCACCGGGTGAACCAGGACCGCCTCGGCACGGCCTACACCGTCACCGTCGACGCCCGCGAGGGCGTGACCACCGGCATCTCGGCGTCGGACCGTGCGCACACCATCCGCACGCTGGCCGCCGCGGAGACCACCTCGGCCGACCTCGCCCGCCCCGGGCACGTGGTGCCGCTGCGGGCGCGGGACGGCGGCGTGCTCCGGCGCCCCGGGCACACCGAGGCGTCGGTCGACCTGGCCCTGCTCGCCGGCCTGCGCCCCTCGGGCGTGCTCTGCGAGATCGTCAGCGAGAAGGACCCCGTCGGCATGGCCCGCGCCGAGGAGCTGCGGGTCTTCGCCGACGAGCACGACCTCTGCCTGATCTCGATCGCCGACCTCATCGCCTACCGCAAGCGCTTCGACAAGCTGGTCGAGCGCGTCGCCGAGGCGATCGTGCCGCTGGCGCCGGGCACCTTCACCGCGGTCGGCTACCGCAGCTCCTACGACGAGCGCGAGCACGTCGCCTTCGTGTACGGCGACATCGGCGAGGGCGACGACGTCCTCGTCCGCGTGCACTCCGAGTGCCTCACCGGCGACGTGTTCGGCTCGCTGCGCTGCGACTGCGGTCCGCAGCTGCAGGCCGCGCTGGCCGCCGTCGCGCAGGAGGGGCGCGGCGTCGTCCTCTACATCCGCGGGCACGAGGGCCGGGGCATCGGCCTGCTGCACAAGCTGCAGGCCTACCAGCTGCAGGACATGGGCGCCGACACCGTCGACGCCAACCTCGACCTCGGCCTGCCCGCCGACGCCCGCGACTACGGCACCGGCGCGCAGATCCTGGTGGACCTCGGCATCCACACCATGCGGCTGCTGACCAACAACCCGGCCAAGCGCGCCGGGCTCGAGGGCTACGGCCTGCGCGTGCTCGGCCGCGTGCCGTTGCCCAGCCACGTGACCGCCGAGAACCTCGGCTACCTGCGGACCAAGCGCGACCGGATGGGTCACCTGCTCGACATCATCGAGCCGGAGACCGAGTCCGGACCGGCCGACGCCCCCGGAGCCACGACCGTGCCCGGCACCGACGTGCCGCTGGGCCAGAACGAGCAGCCGGCGTGAGCGGCGCCGGCGCACCCGAGGCGCAGCCCGTCGACGCCACCGGCCTGACCCTGGGCATCGTCGCGACCACCTGGCACGCCGAGCTCACCGGCACGCTGCTGGACCGCGCGCTGGCCGCGGCCGCGGCGTCCGGCGTCGCCGCGCCGACCGTCGTCCGGGTCCCGGGCGCCATCGAGCTGCCCGTCGTCGCCCAGGCGCTGGCCGAGCGGCACGACGCCGTCGTCGCCCTCGGCGTCGTCATCCGCGGCGGGACCCCGCACTTCGAGTACGTCTGCGACTCGTTCACCGCGGGGCTCACCCGCGTGGCCCTCGACGCCGGCAAGCCGGTCGGCAACGGGGTCCTCACCACGAACGACGAGCAGCAGGCGCGCGACCGCGCGGGCCTGCCCGGCTCCGCGGAGGACAAGGGGTGGGAGGCCACGATCGCCGCGCTGCAGACCGCCCTCGTGCTCCGCGAGCTGCGGACGCCCCAGCGGCAGACCGGCTTCGCCGCCGGACCGGGAGGCAGGGCGTGAAGACCTTCGACAGCCTCTTCGCGGAGCTCTCCGCCAAGGTGGCCGACGGCGACCCGTCGTCCGGCACCGTCTCGGCCGTCCGCGACGGCGTGCACGCCGCCGGCAAGAAGGTCGTCGAGGAGGCCGCCGAGTCCTGGATGGCCGCCGAGCACGAGGGGGAGGAGCGCACGGCCGAGGAGATCAGCCAGCTCCTCTACCGGGTGCAGGTGCTCATGCTGGCGCGCGGGCTGACCCTCGACGACGTCTACACCCACCTGTGACCGAAGGAGACCGTCGCGTGCTGCGCGTCGCCGTGCCGAACAAGGGCGTCCTGAGCGAGCCCGCCGCGGAGATGCTCGAGGAGAGCGGCTACCGCCAGCGGCGCAGCACCAAGGACCTCGCGGTCTACGACCCGGAGAACGACACCGAGTTCTTCTACCTCCGGCCCCGCGACATCGCCGTCTACGTCGCCGCCGGCACGCTCGACGTCGGCATCACCGGCCGCGACATGCTGCTGGAGACCGCGCCCGCCGACGGCGAGGGACCGGCCGCGGTCGAGGACATGCCGCTGGGCTTCGGCCGCTCGTCGTTCCGCTTCGCCAGCCCGCTCGAGTCGGGCATCGAGCAGGTCGAGCAGCTGGCCGGGAAGCGGATCGCCACCGCCTACCCGGTGGTCCTGCAGCGCTACCTCGCCGAGTCCGGCATCAAGGCCGACGTCGTCAAGCTCGACGGCGCGGTGGAGACCGCCTGCCGGCTGGGTGTGGCCGAGGCCGTCTGCGACGTCGTCGAGACCGGGACGACGCTGCGCGCGGCGGGGCTGCACATCATCGGCGAGCCGGTGCTCGCCAGCGAGGCGATCATGGTCCGCCGCGAGGGCGCCGAGGAGATCCCGGCCGTCGCCCAGCTGCGCCGCCGGCTGCGCGGTGTCCTCGTGGCCCGGCAGTACGTGATGCTCGACTACGACTGCCCGAACGAGCTGCTGGCGCAGGCGACCGCGATGACCCCGGGCATCGAGGGCCCCACGGTCAGCCCGCTGCAGACCCCCGGCTGGTCGGCGGTCCGCGCGATGGTGGCCAAGGCCGAGACGAACCGCGTCATGGACGAGCTCTGGGAGCTCGGGGCGCGTGCCATCCTCGTCACCAGCATCCACGCCTCCCGCATCTGAGAGGGGACCCCGTGCGCCGCACCTCGCTCCTCCTCGCGGTGCTCGCCCTGACCGCGTGCGGCTCCGAGGCGGCCGGGGACGCCGCCTCTCCCTCTCCGTCCGGGGACCCGGGCACGGTCGCCGGCATCGAGCAGACGCAGAACGACCTGCGGATCGACGTCGACCGGGGCGACGGCACGCCGCCGGAGTCCTGGACGCTGGTCTGCGCCGGCTTCGTCGAGGGCAGCCACCCGCAGGCCCAGGCGGCGTGCGACCACCTCGCGGGCATGACCGAGCCGTTCGCCCCGCTGGCCGACGACCTCATGTGCACCGAGCAGTACGGCGGTGCCCAGACCGCCCGCATCACCGGCCGCTGGGCCGGTGAGCCGGTCGAGCTCGAGCTGTCCCGCACCGACGGCTGCCGCATCTCCCAGTGGGACGCGTTCGGCCCGGTGCTGCCGATCCCGGTGGGGGTCACCGACCCCCTGGGCTGAGCGGTCAGCGCCGGGTGGTGCGCTCCACGAGGTCGATGGCCGTGCACAACCCGAGCGCCGTGGCCCGCCCGCTGGTGGCACCGCCGGCGAGCAGCCGGTCCACGGCGGGCGCCAGGGGACGCTCGCCGACGAGCCCGCGCAGGACCGCGCCGTACTCGGCGCTCACGCGGCCGGCGGCGGCGTGCCGGAGCAGCGCCGCCGACAGCTCGGTCGTCCGCCCGGCGGCCAGGCCGCACACGCCGGCCGCGAAGCGCGCCGCCGAGGGGTGACCGAGCAGCACGAGCCCCGCGATCGTGCCCGCCATGACGTCGTCCCCGGCGGGTGTGAGCCCCGGGCCGGAGCCGATCAGGCGGGTGGCGGTGCGGAGCGCGGCCTCCAGGTCGGCCCGGCGGACGGCGCCGCGCAGCGCGGCCAGCGGTCCACCGGGGCCGGTGGGCAGCCCGGGGAGCGTGAAGGAGCTGTGCGGCACGCCCTCGCCGTAGAGGGTGTTGCGCAGCTGCCGGACGCCCTCGGGGAGGAGCGCCGGGCGGCCGCCGGGCAGCCGCGGACGGGGGTCCCACCAGGCCGCCGCGCTGACGGCGACGTCCCCCACGACCATCCGTCCGCCGCCGACCTCCGCGGGCGCGCCCGGGGGCAGCGCCACCAGCGGCCGCCCGTTGCTGGGCCGGAAGAGGACGCAGCCGAGCGGCAGCCGGACGGCGTCGCTGGTCAGGATGCCGACGACCTCGGTGCCGGTCCGCTCGCCGGCGAGCTGCAGGTAGACGGCGGTCGGGGTGCTGAGGAGCACGCGCGCCTGGCGCACGGGCCCGCGGAGCAGCGCGGCGACGCCGGTGCTCGCGGCCGCGGGCACCGCGGTGGCGACCTTCGCCGGCCGCGCGGTGCGGGCAGCGGCCCGTGCCTGCTCGCGGGGAAGCGGGATGGTCGGCACGCCTGCGCGTGCTGCCCGGCCGCGGAGCTCGACCGGCTCGCTCGTGCCGGTCCGGACCGTGGTGTCGTCGATCGCGCGCATTGCTGCCTCCACCCGACGGGACGGAGAAGGCCGGTGGGTCGGCCCCCTGCCGCTCGATCCGGCCGCTCGCGGGGAGGGTGGGCGCGGCCCCGGGGGGAGCGCTTACGATCCATCGGGCGGGCGGAACGGGTCGAACCTAAGCGGCGCGTCGCACGCCCTCTTATGGCGGATCTCGCCAAGAATGGGTCTCGGCGTCCAGGGACACCTGACATGATCCCCAGGTGTGGCACCCTGGATGACGACCGGAAGGAACACACCTCGTGACCCAGAGTGACGCGCCGCTGGCCACCTCCACGCGGAGTAATGGAACCCTCCCGTTCCGTCGCAACTGGGCCGTCGACGAGTCGCCGCGACCGGAGGTCCGCGACGAGCGGACGAGCTGGCAGCAGCGGATGGGCCTGAGCGTCGAGGAGGCGCTGGACCTGCCCGCGCTGGCCGGGACCACGGTCGCCGCCGGGTCGACGGGCCTGGCCCGGGTCGTCCGGCACATGGTCGTCGACGACCCCGCCGAGCCCCTCGCGGCCGCCGGCCCCGACGTCCTGGTCGTGCTCGGCGCCCGCCTCCCGCCGGCGGATCCCGCCAGCTGCCGCGCGCTGGTCGAGCGGCTCGACCTCGTCGGTACCGCGGCCCTGGCCTTCCGGCGCACCGACGGGCCGGCACCGCTGCCCGCCGAGGTGCTCGCCGAGGCCGACCGGCGCGGTCTGCCGGTCCTGGCGCTGCCCCCGGGCGCGCGGCTGGACGAGGTCGTGTCCGCCGTGCTCGGGACGGTCGTGGCCAAGCAGGGCGAGGCGCTGGCGCTCTCCTCGCGCATGGACGACGCCTTCACCGAGGTCGCGCTCACCGGGGGTGGCCTCGCGGAGGTCTCCCACCGGCTGGCCGTCATCCTCGACGGCGCCGCGGTGCTGGGCCTGGGCCCGGACCGCGAGATCGTCACCAGCGCGGGCCCCGCGGCCGACGTCGAGGAGATCAGCGACTGGCTCTGGCTGCTCGACGCCGCCGCCGACGACGCGCTCGCCGAGCTGACCCCGTCCCGGCGGCTCTCCGGCGTCCGCGCCGACCAGACGGTGGTCACCCCGGCCGACGTGCTGGCCGACGCCGACCTGTCCCCGGCCGACGGCATCCTGCTGGTGCCCGGCCACCACCAGCTACCCGGTGGGGTGGGCGAGTACGCCGTCGCCCCGATCATGGCCGGCGACCAGCGGCACGGCTGGCTGGTCGCGGTGCACCGGACCGGCGCGATGATGGTGGGGGCCGGTGGTGTGCTGGAGCGGGCCGCGGTCATCGCCGCGCTCTCGGTGATCCGGCTGCAGGCGGTCCACTCGGTCGAGCTGCGGTTCCAGGGCGACCTGGTGCGCCGGCTCGTGGGCGGCGCCGTCGGCCACACCGAGCGGACCCTCGCGCACACCCGCTCGTTCGGCTGGCGGCTGGAGGGCACGGTCGCGGTCCTGGTCACCGCCACCGAGATCGCCCCCGAGGCCGCTGCCGACCCGACCCGCGCCCTCGACGTCCTCGACCGGCTCGCCGACGGCTGGCGTGCCGCCCTGGAGTCCGAGGTCGCCGGTGCCGCGGTCGCCGGCCTGGCCACCGAGATCGTCACGCTGCTGCCGCTGGACGGGCGCACGCCCGAGGAGCTCTCCGCGATGGTCTCGGCGGTGACCTCACGGGTCAACGGCCGGCTGCGCCGGATGGGCCGGCTCCTCGGCACCGGCATCGGGCGCCCGGCGGGGTCGTTGTCCGAGCTGGCGGAGGCCCACCGGCAGGCCCAGCGGGCCCTCGGGGTCGGGCAGGAGATCCACGGCGGCTCGGTCACCCACTTCGACGAGCTGGGCGTCTTCCGCCTGCTGTCGCTCATCCCCGACAGCAGCGAGCTGCGCTCCTACGTCGACGAGGTCCTCGGCTCGCTGGCCGACGCCGTCGACGCGGACTCCGCCGACCTGCGGGAGACGCTGCGGGTGCTGCTGGAGACCAACCTCAACGTCGCCGAGTCGGCCCGCCGGCTGCACTTCCACTACAACACGATGCGCTACCGGATCGGCAAGCTGGAGCGGATGCTCGGCCCGTTCACCACCGATCCGAACCTGCGGCTCAACCTGCTGCTGGCCCTGCACGCCGCGCGCATGCGGGGGCTCGACCAGCCGCACCGCCCGCCGCTGGACGCCGGGCTCCTGGCCGACGACGGATTCGACTCCCTGATCTAGCGCATGGGCTCGCCGGTGCACGCGCTCGTCGAGCGCATGGCGGCGCTCGCCGGCGAGCTGGAGCGGGCCCGGGACCCGGCCCGCTTCTTCCTGGGCACCTACCTGCGCACCACCCGGGCGGTGTCCGCCGCGCTCGACGAGGGCCGGTTCGAGGACGCCGACTGGGTGGCCCGTTGGGACGTCGACTTCGCCGACCGCTACCTCGACGCGCTCGAGGCGCACCGGGCCGACCCCGCCTCGGCGCCCGCGCCGTGGCGGCGGGCCTTCGGCGCCGATCCGCAGCTGCGGCCCGAGGCGCACGTGCTGCTGGGCATGAACGCGCACATCAACTACGACCTGCCGCGCTCCCTGGTCGAGGTGATCCCGCCCGACGACTTCGCGGATGCGGAGGTGCTCGCCCGGCGGCACCGCGACCACGGGCGGATCGACGGCATCCTCGCCCGCAGGGTGGGGGAGGAGGACCTCGCGCTCCGCCGGGCGGGCGGCACCCGCACCGTCCTGGACCGGCTGCTCACCCCGGCCAACCGGCTGGCCGCCGTCCGCTTCCTCCGCGAGTCGCGGCGCCGGGTGTGGCTGAACGCCGGCGTGCTGAACGCCGCCCGGCTGGCCGGCCCCGCGGACCACGCCCTCCGGGTGGCGCAGCTGGAGACGGCGAGCGCCGAGCGGGTGGCCGACCTGCTGCGGCCCGGTCCGGTGCTCCTGCGGCTGGCCCTGCACGGGTTCGGCGTCGTCCTCCCCGCCCCGGACGGCGGCCCGGCCTGATCGCGGGCAGGGTGGGGAGGGTGCGTCGCGCGGTGCGGCGCGGGAGGAGATCCGCATGAGCGAGGCCGCACGCCCCCTGTCCGGCAAGGTCGCCCTGGTGACCGGTGCGTCGTCGGGGATCGGCGAGGCGACCGCCGTCGCCCTGGCCGCTGCGGGCGCCGCCGTCGCGATCGGGGCCCGCCGGAAGGACCGGCTGGAGGCCCTGGCCGGCCGGCTGCGCGACAGCGGGGCCACCGTGCTCCCGCTCGACCTCGACGTCACCGACGAGCAGTCCTGCGCCGGCGCCGTCCGCCGCACGCGCGAGGAGCTGGGCGGCCTCGACGTCCTGGTCAACAACGCCGGGGTCATGCTGCTCGGCACGATCGTGGGAGCCGACCCCGAGGACTGGCGCCGGATGCTCTCCACCAACGTGCTGGGCGTCATGTACATGACGCACGCGGCCCTCGACGGGATGGTCGAGCAGGGCAGCGGGGACATCGTGAACATGTCCAGCGTGGCCGGGCGGACCGCCCGCAAGGGCGCCGGCGTCTACAACGCGAGCAAGTGGGCGGTGAACGCCTTCAGCGAGTCCCTCCGCCAGGAGGTCACCGGTCGCGGCGTGCGGGTGAGCCTGGTCGAGCCGGGCGCGGTCACGACCGAGCTGACCGACCACATCACCCAGCCCGCCGCGAAGACCGCCTCGCAGAAGATGTACACCGACATGCGGGCCCTCGAGGCCGACGACATCGCCCGCGCGGTCCTCTACGTCGTCTCCCAGCCGCCGCACGTCGCGGTCAACGAGGTGCTGGTCCGCCCCACCGACCAGGAGCGCTGAGCCCGCAGAGCGCGGGCACCCGGTCCAGCCGGCGGTCCTGCGGCCCGCGCAGCGGCGGGAGCAGGAGCGTCGGGATCCCGGCCTCGACAGCGCCGCCGTCAGGGCCGGAGCGGTCACCGACCATCAGCGCCTCCGCGGGTGCGGCACCGAGGACGTCGAGGGTGCGGGTGAACATCCGCGGGTCCGGCTTCTGCATCCCCTGCTCCGCGGACAAGGTGAAGGCGTCGACGAGTTCCGCCAGCCCGGCCGCCGCGAAGGCCGGGCGGATGTCGACGTGCACGTCGCTCACCACGCCGATCCGCACCCCGGCGTCGCGCAACCGGCCCAGCACGTCGGCGACGTCGTCGGCGAAGGGGTTGAGCAGCGGATCGGACTCGACGGCGTACAGCGCCGCGGCCAGGTCGTCGTCCAGCCCGATCCGCCGGAACACCTCGGCGTAGGTGCGCCGGTGCAGGTCCGCGTCGCTGTCGACCCCCGGCCCGTCGAGGTCGTCCTCGGCCGCCCGCAGCGCCGTCCCCAGCTCCGCCACGCCGTCGGCCTCCACCGGGCGGCCCAGGCGGCGCAGCGCCGTCGACACCCACTCCTGCTCGTCGAGGGTGCAGGCCAGCGTTCCCCGCCAGTCGAACAGGACGGCACGCACTCCCGGGGCCACGCCGACATGCTGCCGGGGCTCCTGCTGTGCGGCGAGGGCGGGGAGCGGCAGACTGCGCGCGTGGACGTTCTCGTGACCGGTGCCACCGGACGGCTGGGCCGCCGGCTCGTTCCCCGGCTGTCGGAGGCCGGGCACTCCGTCCGGCAGATGTCGCGGCGGGGGACCGGGCCCGGCGGCGTCCGGGGCGACCTCGCCACCGGCTTCGACCTGGCGGGCGCGCTGGCCGGGGCGGAGGTCGTCGTGCACGCGGCCAGCGACCCGCGGGGCAACCCCTGGGAGGTCGACGTCGCCGGCACCCGCCGTCTGGTGGAGGCGGTGGACCGCGACCGCCTCCGGCACCTGGTCCACGTCTCGATCGTGGGCATCGACCGGATCCCGCTGAACTACTACCGCGCCAAGTACGCCGCCGAGCAGGTGCTGCTGGCCTCGCGGCTGCCGGTGACCCTGGTGCGCATCACCCAGTTCCACGAGTTCGCCGACGAGCTGCTCGAGACGACCCGGCGCGGGCCGCTGCTGCCGGTCCCGATGGGCTGGCGGGTCTCACCGGTCGACGTCGACGACGCGGCCGCCCACCTGGTGCGGCTCGCGTCCGCGGAGCCCGCCGGCGGGGTGGTGGAGTTCGGCGGCCCCGAGGAGCACTCGGTGGGCGACCTGGCCCGGGCGTGGGCCGCGGTGCGCGCCCCCTCCGCCCGGGTGCTGTCCACGCCTGTCCCGGGCCGGCTCGGCGCGGCCATGCGCGACGGCGCCGCGGTGCCGGAGCGCGGGGCGCGGGGGAGCACCACCTGGGCGCAGTACCTGGCCGCCACGCCGCTGCCGGCCTGAGCGGACGCAGCGTTCCTGCCACTCTCCGAGCGAGGACCGCCTCGCTGACGCGGTGTCCGGAAAGCGCCGGACGAGGGTCGTCCCCGTCTTCTACTGTCCGTCCGTGAGCTCGCCCCGCACCGCCGTCCCCGATCCCCGCACCTTCCTCGCCGTCGTCGTCACCGTCCTGGCCTGGGCCTCGGCGTTCGTCGCCATCCGGGCCGTGGGGGACGACCTCTCGCCCGGCGCGCTGGCCCTGGGGCGGCTGCTCATCGGCACGCTGGTTCTCGGCCTGCTCCTCAGCCGGCGGGGCTGGGTGCGGCCGGCGCCGGCCGACTGGCGCCTGCTCGCGGTGTGCGGGGTCGGCTGGTTCGGCATCTACAACGTGGCGCTCAACGCCGCCGAGCAGCACCTCGACGCCGGGACGACGGCGATGCTGGTCAACATCGGGCCCATCCTGATCGCCCTGTTCGCCGGGCTCTGGCTGGGCGAGGGCTTCCCGCGGCCGCTGGTCCTGGGCATCGCGGTCGCCTTCGGCGGGGTCCTGCTGATCGGCCTGGCGACCCGCGGCGCGGGTGCCGACCTGCTCGGGGTGCTGCTGTGCCTGGTGGCCGCGCTGACCTACGCGATCGGCGTCGTCGCCCAGAAGCCGCTGCTGGGCCGGCTGCCGGGGCTGCAGGTCACCTTCACCGCGTGCGCCATCGGGACTGTCTGCTGCCTGCCGTGGGCGGGGGCCCTGGCCGGCGAGCTGCAGCGGGCGCCCGGGTCGTCGGTCGCCGGCATGGTCTACCTCGGCGTCGTGCCCACCGCCCTGGCCTTCAGCACGTGGGCCTACGCGCTGTCCCGGATGGACGCCGGACGGCTGGGGGTGACGACGTACCTGGTCCCGCCGCTGGTGATCCTCCTCGGCTGGCTGCTGCTGGGCGAGGCGCCGCCGGCCCTCGCGCTCGTGGGTGGCGCGGTCTGCCTGCTGGGGGTCGCGGTCTCCCGGACGCGGAGCCGCCGCCGGGTCGAGCCGGCCGCGGAGGCGCCGGTCGGCTGACCTGCCGGGTTCAGCGTCGCCGGGGGGTGGGCGCCCATGGGTCGTCGGGGTCGATGTCGGGCCCGTCGGACCGCTGGGCGGCAGCCTCGAGCGCCGCGTCCCGGACCCGTGCCTGCTCGGCGCGGCGCGCCTCCTGCTCCGCGCGTTCGGCACGGAGCTCCGCGCCCGCGCTCGGCCGATCGCCTCGGCCGGCGGTCAGAGCGAGCACGACGCCGGTGAGGGCCAGGGCGATCGGCAGGGGATAGGCGGCCGCCCGCTCGGTGCCGCCCTCGCCGAGGTAGCTGGTGACACCGGCCAGGAAGAAGATGGTCGCCGCCGTGGCCACGATGCCCAGCAGGACCACGCTGGTCCCCAGCGCCTCCGAGCGCGGGCGCACGGCGTAGGCCAGCGCGATCAGGCCGAGCCCGCCGCCGACGAAGTACAGCACCGCGCCGATGGCGTGCATCGTGCCGTTGCCGTCGAGGGGGAAGACGCCCACCAGGAGGGTGCCGAGCGCCGCCGCCCCGAGCAGCAGCAGGGCCGCCCGGCCGGCGGCGCCGCGCAGGGCCGGACGCAGGAGCAGGGCGCCGCCCAGGATGAGCGCGGCCTGCACGACGAACGAGGCGTTCATCAGGGCGCGGCCGGGGGAGTCGGCGGCCCCGAGGGCGCTGATGACGTCGTCGATGCGCGAGTACGGCGCGGCGTAGCGGGCCTCGGCGACCGTCTCCAGCACGAAGAACTGCAGGGTCAGCAGCCACACGAGGGCGCCCCAGCGGAGGCGGGCGAAAGTCACGGGAGCCATGGTCCCAAACCGTCCTGCGCGACCCTGGACAGGACGGCGTCGTACTGGCCGGCGCTCAGCCACGAGGGGTTGCTGCCGGCCGGCATGCGCAGCACCTCGGCGTCGCGGAAGGCGGGGTCGGCCAGCAGCTCGGACCGGTCGATCGGCTCGGCCAGCAGGCGGAGCCGGACGGGGACCGCGGGCTGCCCGTCCCGGTCCTCTACCTCGCCGGAGACGGTGCCCAGCGCGTGCACCCCGGGCCGGTCGCGGCCGCTCACCCAGAGGACGCACGGCCGGCCGGCCGCCATCAGGCCGAGCCGGTAGGAGGGCCGCACGCACCGGTGCAGGGCCAGCTCCTCGCCGGGCTCCCAGGCGGACGCGAGGACCCCGGGGACGACGGAGGACTTCAGCAGCCAGCAGGCCACGTCCTCCGCCGTCAGCCGGGTGGCGCGGACGAGCTCCTCGCTCAGTCGGTGGCCGAGTGCTGGTCGGCGCCGGCGGGGTTGGCGTCGTCGGAGCCGACGGCCTGGCGCTCGTGCTCGGTGCGGTGCTCGAGGGCCTCGTCGCTGAGGTGCGGGTCCTTCGCGTGCTCGTGGCGGTCGCGGGGCGCCTGCTCCTGGGGCTCGATGACGTCGTCGAGGGTGGGTCGGTCCTGTGGCTCAGTCATCCCCGACCCATAGCCCGGGGCCGCCCCGGTTAACCGGGACGGCGATCACCGCGGTTCCAGCCGGGCCGCCGGCAGCCAGGCCTCGACCAGGACGGGGCCGCGCGCACGCGGGACGGTGTAGACCACCCGGCCCTGCCAGCCGTCGTCGCCCCGGCGCCACTCCACGAGCAGGCCCGGCCAGGTGCCGGGCGTCTCCGGCGGGTCCCGGACCCAGCAGTGCCGGCCCTCGTCGTCGGCAGCGGGCGCGGGGTCGGGCGCCCGGTCGACGGGGATGCCGGAGCTGGCCGCGCGGTCACCCAGCGAGCGCCCCGATCTCCCTCGGTTCATCCCTCCGGCCACGACCGAGTCTTGCACGAGTTCCGAACATGCGTTCGAACGGGCGGGCCCGCGTGTCGGCCTTCGCGCGAACGTGATGTTCCGCACATCGGTGAACGCTGGTGGCCGGCAGTTCCTTCGTCTAAGTAACGACCTCGCCGACCGTCGAGCCGTCGCTCTTCGTGAGCGACGTACCACGACAGGCGAACTGCGCGGGCGGATCGACACGCGACCCGGCCCGAGACGTGGCCAGCTCGTTACCCGTCAGTCACACACCGCTCTTAGGTTCCGGCGGTCAGCTCGTCACCCGGAAGGAACCCCGCGTGCTCGAACACCCCGGCACCACCTCGCGTCGACGCGCCGCTCGCGCGTTCGTGCGCCGTGCCGCCCTCGGCACCACCGCCGCCTCCGTCGCGGTCGTGGGCATGCCGCTCACCGCCTCCGCGGCGCCGCCGACGGCGCCGTTCATCTCCGAGATCCACTACGACGACGCCGGCGGCGACACCGGTGAGTTCATCGAGGTCCAGATCCCGGCCGGCACGAGCACGGCGGGCCTGTCGGCCGTCCTCTACAACGGTGGGAACAACGCCGCGGCGGCCGCGGCGGCCATCACCTACGACACCGACGCCTTCCCGGACGTCACCGCGCCCGCGGGCTCGCCCGCCGTCGCCGTCCTCGACTACCCGGTCGACGGCATCCAGAACGGCCCGGACGCCATCGCCCTGGTGAGCAACGGGACGGTGCTCGAGTTCCTCTCCTACGAGGGCGTCCTCACCGCCGCCAACGGTCCGGCCGCCGGCATGACGAGCACGGACATCGGGGTGGCCGAGAACGGTGTCCCCGAGGGCCAGTCCCTGTCGCGGGCCTACGACGCCGGGCGCGACGCGCTCGTCTGGTCCGGCCCGGCCACCAGCACCCGAGGTGCGGTCAACGGCGGCGCAGCGCAGCAGCCCGACCCGCCGCAGCCGCCGGCCGGCCTCTGCGAGACGACCCCGACCGAGATCGGTGCGGTCCAGGGCACCGGCGCGACGACGCCGGTGGCGGGTCAGACCGTCACCGTCCGCGGCGTCGTCGTGGGTGACCTGCCCGGCTTCTCCGGCTTCTACCTGCAGGACGCCGACGGCGACGGCGACGCCGCCACCTCCGACGGCGTCTTCGTGTTCAGCCGCAACGCGGCGGTCGATCTCGGCGACACCGTCGCCGTGAGCGGCGCCGTCTCGGAGTTCGGTGGCCAGACGCAGATCACCGCCGACGACAGGGTCGCGGTGTGCGCCGAGGGGACCGCCGCGAACCTCCCTGCCGCGGCCGCTCTCGACCTGCCGGCCGCCGACGCCGACCGCGAGCGGCTCGAGGGCATGCGCGTGGCCCCGGCCGACGAGCTCACGGTCAGCGAGGTCTTCGACCTCACCAGCTTCGGCGAGCTCACGGTCTCCGAGGGTGGGCTGCTCGTGCAGCCGACCGAGCTGGCCCGGCCGAACTCGGACGCGGCGAAGGCCATCGCTGCCGACAACACGCTGCGCCGCATCGTCCTCGACGACGGCGCCAGCGCGCGGGTCACGCCGGCGACGGCTCCCTACCTGACGCCGGAGACCCCGGTCCGGGTCGGCGACGCGCTGGACTTCCGTTCGCCGCTCGTCCTGGGCCACGGCTTCAACCAGTGGCGCCTGCAGCCCGCCGACGGCTCGGCCGAGGGCACCTTCGCGCCGCAGAACACCCGTGAGGAGTCGCCGCAGGACGTGGGCGGCGACATCCAGATCGGCGCCTTCAACGTGCTGAACTACTTCCTCACGCTCACCGGGGCCGACGCGCGCGGCGCGACCAGCCCGGCGGAGTTCGAGGAGCAGGCGGACAAGATCGTCACGGCCATCGACGGCCTCGGCGCCGAGGTCGTCACGCTCATGGAGATCGAGGACACCGACTCCACGGGCTACACCCCGGGCGACGCGGACGCCGCGATCGCCGACCTCGTGAGCCGGCTGAACGAGTTCGCCGGTGACACCGACAAGTGGGACTACGTCCCGCTCCCGGCCGCGCTGCACGGAACCGACCGCGACGTCATCCGCAACGCGATCATCTACCAGCCCGCGGCGGTCACGACCGTCGGCGAGCCGGTCGGTCTGGTGGACGAGACGAACTTCGACAACGCCCGCGAGCCCATCGCCCAGACCTTCGAGGCGCAGGGCGACACGTTCACCGTCGTCGCCAACCACTTCAAGTCCAAGGGCAGCGGCAGCGGCGCCAACGCCGACCAGGGCGACGGCCAGGGTGCGTCCAACCCCGACCGGGTCGGTCAGGCCCAGGCCCTCGCGACGTTCGTCGAGGACCTGCGCACCAGCACGGGTGACGACGACGTCCTGGCGCTCGGCGACCTGAACGCCTACTCCGAGGAGGACCCCATCGTCATCCTCCGCGACGCCGGTCTGACCGACCTCGGCGTGGAGTTCGACGAGGGCCGGTACAGCTACGTCTTCGACGACATGTCGGGGTCCCTGGACCACGCCATGGCCACCGAGGAGCTGACCGGCAAGGTCACGGACCTGACCCACTGGAACATCAACGCGGTCGAGTCCTTCGCCTACCAGTACACCGGTGCCCCGGGGCTGTACGACGACCACCAGTACCGCTCCAGCGACCACGACCCGCTGGTGCTGGGCGTCGACCTCGGCGGCCTCGCCGTGCCGGCCGACATCCCGGTGCAGATCCTGTCGTTCAACGACTTCCACGGCCGGATCGCGCCGACCACCGGGAACGACAGCCTCCTGTTCACGGGGCAGGGCCCCGGGCCCGACGGCACCGCGGGCAACGCGGACGACGGCAACGTCGTGGTCGGCGGCGCAGCCAACCTGGCCTCCACCGCGGCCGAGCAGCGGAGCGACTTCACCACGGGTGGGGGCAGCGCGGACAACTCGCTGTTCCTCAGCGCCGGCGACCTGATCGGCGCCTCGCCGTTCGAGTCGGCGGTGTTCAAGGACGAGCCGACCATCGAGGTCGCGAACGCCCTCGGCCTGGTCAACACCGTCGTCGGCAACCACGAGTACGACCGCGGGACCGACGAGCTGCGGCGCGTCTCCGGCGTCACCGACGGCACGTTCACCGACGACGTCACCGCCTGCGAGGGCGTGACCCCCGGTGACGACGGGTGCTACGAGGACAGCCAGGGCGACCCGTTCGCGGGCACCCAGTTCCCGTACCTGGCCGCCAACGTCGTCGACAGCACGACCGGTGAGCCGATGCTGCCGCCGTACCAGGTCTTCGATCTGGGCGGTGGCAAGAAGATGGCGCTCATCGGCGTCGTCACCGACACCACGCCGGGCATCGTGACCCCGGGCGGTGTCGCCGACGTCGAGTTCCTCGACGAGGCCGACACCATCAACCGGTACACGCTGGAGCTGCAGGCCCAGGGCATCCAGGCCATCGGTGCGCTGGTGCACGAGGGCGGGACCGTGGAGGGCCGTGACTTCAACGGCTGCACGAACCTGACCGGACCCATCGTCGACATCAACGCGGAGCTGCTGCCCGCGGTCGACCTGGTGATCAGCGCGCACACGCACTCCGCGTACAACTGCCTGCTGCCCGACAACGCGGGCGGCGAGCGGCTGGTCACGCAGGCCGGGTTCTACGGCCGGCTCCTGACCGACCTCCGGTTCACCGTCGACGGCGTCACCGGCGACGTCGTGCGGGACGACACCTACGGCGCGACCAACGTGCCGGTCCTGCGCGACAACCCCGACGCCGGGATCCAGGCGATCGTCGACTACTGGGTCGGCCAGTCGGCCGAGGCCCGCAACGAGGTGGTGGGGTCGGCCACGGCCGACATCACGTCCAACGCCTCCGCGGACCGGGACACCGAGACGCCGATCAACAACCTGATCGCCCAGGTGGCGCTGGAGACCCTCCAGGACGAGCAGTTCGGCAACCCGGTCATCGGGTTCCAGGCCCCGGGTGGGACGCGAGCGAACATCCTGGCCGGCGAGGTGACCTACGGGGAGCTGTTCAACGTCCAGCCGTTCGGCAACACGATCAACGCCACCACGCTGACGGGGGCGGAGATCGACGCGCTGCTGGAGGAGCAGTTCCAGCTCGACGGGCCGCGCAAGTCCCAGCTGATCCTCGGGACCTCGCAGGGGTTCTCGTACTCCTACGACCTGAGTCGGGCCTACGGGGACCGCGTGGACGCCTGCTCGATCATGCTCGACGGCGAGATGATCGACCCGGCGGCGGACTACCGGGTGGCGGCGAACTCCTTCCTCATCGGGGGTGGTGACTCCTTCACCACCTTCGCGGCGGGCGCCGACACCACCGGTCCGCTGGACGTCGACGCGCTGGTCGCCTACTTCCGGGCGAACTCCCCGGTGAGCCCGCCGGCGGCCGACCACACCACCGAGGCCCCGGCCGGGGTCTGCCCGCCGCCGGGTGACGGCGACGGTGGCGACGGCGGCGACGGTGGCGACGGCGGCACCGGTGATGGCAACGGCGACGGCGGTACCGGCGACGGTGGCGATGGTGGCACCGGTGGTGGCGACGGCGACGGTGGCACCGGTGGTGGCGACGGCGACGGTGGCACCGGTGACGGTGACGGTGGCGACGGCGACGGCGACGGCGGGACCCTCCCGGGCAGCGATGGCACGCCTCCGGGCAACGGCGGTACGCCTCCGGCCACGGGTGGCACCCCTCCGGCCGCGGGCGTCACGCCCCCGGGCAGCGGTACCCCCGCCGGTCACGGCGGCAAGGTCCCCGCTCCGGCCGGTGGTCGCAGCGGCGGTGAGGCGCTGGCCTACACCGGCGCCGAGAT
Source organism: Blastococcus sp. TBT05-19 (assembly GCF_003319095.1). Classification (GTDB taxonomy): domain Bacteria; phylum Actinomycetota; class Actinomycetes; order Mycobacteriales; family Geodermatophilaceae; genus Blastococcus. The sequence continues at coordinate 329,378 of NZ_QOHI01000005.1, forward strand.
CGGCGGGCTGATCGGCCTGGCCGGGCTGCTCACCGCCGCCGGGGCCGCGTCCCTGGTGATCGCGCGCCGACGTCGGCAGACCGCCGACTGACCGCACGACAGCACGAACGGCCGGAGGCCGGCTCCCGCACGGGGGCCGGCCTCCGGTCGTTCTCCGCCCGCTCGCGAGCGGACGGGCGTCGCGTCAGCCGGCGGTGAGCCCGTCGGCCAGGGTCTTCGCCACCGTCTGCAGCAGAGCGTGCCCCGGCAGGTCCTCGACCAGGACCGGCAGCGGCAGCGACCAGTTCGGCCGCTGGTCGGCGCCGGGCATGTTCGGCCGGCGCTGCTCGCCGACGGCGTCGTCCAGGGTGGCCGACAGCAGCAGCGAGGGCGCCTGGCCGAGCAGCTCGTGCGCTCGCTGCACCGCCTGCTCCACCGACGCGTCGTCGGACAGCCCGGGCAGGTGCGCGAGCAGCGAGCCGCGGCCGCGCTCCAGCTCCTCGTCGGTGCCCGTGCCGTGCTCGCGCTGCTCGTCCACGTCGGCCTCGGTCCACAGCCCGGCCACGGTGGGCAGGTCGTGGGTCGTGATCGCGGCCATCGCCTCGGCAGGCCACTCCGCCGGGGCGTCGTCCTCGAACCAGAGCAGCCGGTAGGAGAGCACGCCGTGCTCGGCCATGGCCTCGCGCACGCCCTCCTCGACGGTGCCGAGGTCCTCGCCGACCACGAGCGCCTGCGCCCGGTGGCTCTCCAGGGCGACGATGTTCAGCAGGTCCTCGGCCGGATAGCGCACGTAGGCGCCGTCGGCCGCGCTGCCGCCGGCCGGCACCCACCAGAGGCGGAACAGGCCCATGACGTGGTCGATCCGCAGGCCTCCGGCGCCGGCCATGGTGGCGCGGATCGACTGGATGAACGGCTCGTAGTCGGCGTCGCGGAGCCGCCACGGGATCAGCGGCGGGGAACCCCAGTCCTGGCCGGCGGAGTTGAACGCGTCCGGCGGTGCGCCGACGCTCACGCCGTCGGCCAGCACCTCCTGCCAGGCCCAGGCGTCGGCCCCGCCGCCGGCGAAGCCGATCGGCAGGTCCTGGATCACGGTCAGATCGCCGGTGGCCGCGGTGAACTGCAGGTCCAGCGCCCACTGCAGCCAGGCGTGGAACGCGACGACGGCGCCGTGCTGCTCCCGGTAGGCGGCCGGCGCCGACCCGTCGGGTCGGCGCAGCTCCTCGGGCCAGGTGTGCCAGTCCGCGCCGTGCTCCTCGGTGATGGCCGCCCAGGTCGCCCAGTCCTGCAGCGTCTGCCCCTGCTCCTCCCGCCAGCGGGCGAAGGCCTCGCCGCCGCCGTGGGCGAAGAAGATCCGCATCAGCACCTCGCGCTTGCGGGCCCAGATGGCGTCGCGGTCGATCAGCGGGCCCTCGGACAGCGCGCGGCCGGCGTCCTCCTCGAGGTCCACCTTCTCGGCCCCGGGCACCTCGTCCACCCGCAGGTAGACCGGGTTGCGGAAGCGCCGGGTCGCCGGCAGGTAGGGGCTCGCCTCCTGCTGCTCGATGGGGGCGACGGCGTGCAGCGGGTTGATGAGCACGAAGCCCGCGCCCTGGTCCTCGGCCATGCGCCGGATGCTGCGCAGGTCGGCCAGGTCGCCGATGCCCCAGCTGGCGCGGCTGCGCGCGGCGTAGAGCTGCACCGCCCAGCCCCACGCCCGGTCCTCGGGCAGCCAGCAGCGGCCGGGGGAGACGATGAGCCGGCGTCGTCGTCCCTCGGCGGACTGCAGCCAGTGGTAGCCGAGCGGGAAGTCGGCGGGCAGGTGGCCGTCGATCTGCCGGACCTCGCCGTCCTCGCAGACGACGGTGGCCTCGTCGACCTCCAGCGCGTCGCCGGGCCGGGCGACGATCGGCGCCCGGTCCTCGAGGTCGGCGGGTGGTTCGCCGATGACCTCCCGCAACGTGTCGATGGTCTCCTGGGCTACCTGGTGCTCCTCGTCGAGCGCGTCCAGCCAGCTCGCATCGATACCCCGGTCGTCTGTCGTCGGCTTCGGTGTCACCGGTCGATCCTCGCCGGGCGGGCGCGAGCCTGCAGCCTCAGGATCGTGGCTTCGCCCGCTTCGTGGCGGGTGCCACTGCCGGGTCCTCGGGCCAGGGGTGCCGGGGGTAGCGGCCGCGCAGCTCGCTGCGGACCGCCGGATAGCCGGTCGTCCAGAAGCCGGCGAGGTCCGCGGTCGTGGCGACGACCCGCTGGGCGGGGGAGAGGAGCTGCAACCGGAGCGGCCGACCGGCGACCAGCGGTGCCCGCGCCCAGCCGAACACCTCCTGCACCCGCACCGAGAGGGTGGGAACGGCGGGGTCGGAGTAGTCGACCCGGATCAGGGAGCCGGTCGGGACCTCGACCCGCTCGGGGACGACGTCGTCCAGCCGGCCGGCGATCTCCCACGGCACCAGGGCGCGCAGCGCCGCGACGACGTCCACGCGGGCGAGGTCGGCGCGGCTGCGTGCCCCGGACACGTCGACGGCGGACAGCAGGACCTCGTCGTCGACCGCCGGCCAGGGGTCCCCGAGCCCGGCGCGCGCGGCCGCGAGCCGCGCCCGCAGCGCGACCGCGGCGGGCGTCCAGCGCAGCAGCCCCAGCCCCTCGCTCCGCAGGCCCTCGGCGACGGCGGCGGCGACATCGGCCGGGTCCGGGTCGGGCAGGAGCCGCTCGGTCAGGACGACGGCCCCCAGCCGCTCCACGCGGGTGCAGGAGACGTCGCCGTCGCGCCATCGGACCTGGTCGCCGTCGGAGTGCAGGGCGGCGCCGGCCTCCAGCGCGGTCGCCTCGTCGACCGCGACCGCCGACCGCACCCGGGCGTCGCGGCGGCCCGGGGCCCGGTCGGCCACGGCGATCGCCAGCCAGGGGGCGCCCGTCAGCGCCGTCCCGGGAGCCAGTTCGGCGCCGGTCCCCGCGGCCATGAGGTAGGTGCCGGCGCTGCCCGACCGGCGCCGGGCCAGCCGCTCGGGGTGGGCCAGGCCGACCACCAGGCCGGCGGCGGTGTCGTCGGGGAGCGGGAGGACCGGAGCGTCGGCGACGGCGCGCTGGAGCCGGTCGGCCTCCTCCCGCCAGCGGGCGGTGGCACCGCGGTCGGCGCCGGAGCGCAGGCCGCGCCAGGTGGCGGTGAGGTCGTCGCCACGCACCGGCAGGTCGGCCGACAGGAGCGCCACGATCTCGGCCGCCCGGCGACGGCCGACCCGCGGCGCGCCGTCGAGCAGGGCGCGGGCCAGCCGCGGATGCACCCCCATCGCGGTCAGCGCCCGCCCGCGAGCGGTCGCGCGGCCGTCGTCGTCGACCGCCCCGAGGCTGCGCAGGGTCTCCTCGGCGACGAGCACCGCCGCACGCGGGGGAGGGTCGAGCAGCGCCAGCCCCTGGCCTCCGGGCGCTCCCCAGCAGGCGAGCTCCAGGGCGAATGCCGTGAGGTCCGCGGTGCTCACCTCCGGCTCGTCGTGCGGGGGCAGGCGGTCCTGCTCCGCCGCGGTCCAGCAGCGGTACACGGCGCCCGGCCCCTCCCGACCGGCCCGGCCGGCGCGCTGGGTGACCGCCGCCCGCGAGGCGCGGACGGTGACCAGCGATCCCAGGCCGCGGGCCAGATCGGCCCGCGGCACCCGGGAGAGCCCGGCGTCGACGACGACGCGGACGCCCGGCACGGTCAGGCTGCTCTCCGCCAGCGCGGTGGCCAGGACCACCCGGCGGTTCGGCCCGGACCGGAGGGCGGCGTCCTGCGCCGCGGCGGGGAGCCGGCCGTGCAGGGGGAGCACGTCGGCGCCGACGCCGTGCAGCCGCCCGGCGACGGTGCCGATCTCGCCGGCGCCGGGGAGGAAGACGAGGAGATCGCCGGGCCGTTCCGCCAGCGCCCGGCGGACGGTGGCGGCGACGTGGTCGAGCAGCCGCGGATCGACCCGCAGGCCGTGCGGCGGGTCGATCGGGCCGGTCGCCGGTGCCCACGCCACGTCGACCTCGTGCAGCACGCCGGCCGCCTCGACGACCGGTGCCGGACCGTCGTCGCCGCCGAGCAGCGCGGCGAGCCGCTGCGCCTGGGCGGTCGCCGACATGGCGAGCAGCCGGAGGTCGGGCCGCAGCGCGCCGCGGGCGTCGAGGCAGAAGGCGAGGGCCAGGTCGGTGTCCAGGTGCCGTTCGTGGCACTCGTCGAGCACGACGGCGTCGACGCCGGGCAGCTCCGGATCGGCCTGCAGCCGGCGGACCAGCAGACCGGTGGTGACCACCTCGATGCGGGTCGCGTCGCTGCGCCGGCTGTCGCCGCGGACGCTGTAGCCGACCTGGCCGCCCACCGGCTCGCCCAGCAGCGCGGCCATCCGCCGGGCGGCGGCCCGTGCGGCCACCCGGCGCGGCTCGGCGACGACGATGCGCCCGGGAACCTCGCCGGCCAGCGCGAGGGGCACCAGCGTCGTCTTCCCGGTTCCCGGCGGAGCAACGAGGACGGCGGTGCCGCGGCTCGCCAGGGCGTCGGCCAGCTCGGGGAGGGCCGCCCGCACGGGCAGGTCGGTCCCCGGTGTTCCGGGCGGTGGCAGCACGCGTCCAGTGTGGAGGGGCGCTAGAAGAGGGGCGGGTCGCCGTCCGATCCGGTGCCGGGTGGCGTCGCCGGCGGGCGCCGCAGGAGCTCCAGGATCCCGAACCGTCTGGGTGTCCCTCGCCCCTGCGGTGGTGCCGGGTCGGGTGGTCGTGGCGGTGGTGGGCGCAGGCCGGGTGGGCGGGTCGTGCGGGTGATCCCCGACGGCGTGGTGACGTGCAGGGTGCCGTCGGGATCCATGACGAAGCGCCAGCCGCGGGCGAAGGTCTTGAGGCGGTGGTGGGAGCGGCACAGACAGCACAGGTTGGTGCACGTCGTCGCGCCGTCGCAGGCGTGCGGGACGACGTGGTCGAGGTCGGTCCAGCCGACGCGCTGCCCGCAGCCGGGCATCCGGCAGGCGCGGTCGCGGGTCGTCACGAACCGCTCCTGCCGGTCCGTGTGCGCGTAGGCCGCGGTGGCGGGCGGCGCGCTGAGCACCGGGCACCCGCACGCGCCGTCGGGGTGCTCGGGGCAGCCGGCCTTGGCCAGCCGCAGCAGCTCGGCGACGGTCGTGGTGGCCAGCAGCCGGCCGTCGGCGTCGGTGAGGGCGAAGGTGAGCCCGCCGGCCGGTGGGTCCTGCACGCCGAGCGCGCCGATCCGGGCGAGCAGTTCGCGCACCTGCGCAGCCGTGATGACCAGACCGTTCACCCACCCCGGTGATGTCGAGGCCCCGGTGAGGCAATCCAGGGTGGCGGTGATGGTCAGGTGCGCGGCGACCGGTGGCTGGTCGGCCCCGCCGGGGCGACGCAGCAGCAGCGAGAACAGCTCGGTGCGGAGCTGGGCGATGGGGCGGTCGTCGCCGTCGGCCTTGGCCATCCGGGCGAGGGCGTCGATCATCGCGTAGCCCTCGGCGGCCTCGTCCGCGGGCAGCTCGGCGCCGAGCGTGGCCATCCCGTCCTGGACGGGCTGCAGGAACACGTCGGCGGACTTCTCCGCCTGCTGCCGGCGTTCCTCCGCGGCCGCGGCGTCCAGGGACAGCAGGAGTTCCAGCGCCCGGGCCCGCAGCCGGGCCACGGACAGATCGACCGCCTCGGGCAGCAGTCGCGCCTCGATCACCCGCGCCAGCTCGGCAGCGGTGTGGCCGAGCACGTCGGCCAGCGCCGCCGCCCGCGCCACGTCGAGCTCACCGGAGGCCAGGGCGGCGAAGGTGGCGGGCAGCTTCTCCCGCCACACCAGTGCGCGGGAGTGCAGGTGGGCGGCCGTGCCGCGGCCGCGGTTGAGCACCAGCGCGAGCTCCCCGGTGAAGAACTCGCTCACCCCCGCCGTGTCCTTGCCGTCCGCCCACCGGGCGGAGCGGCCTCCCGGGCTGCCCGGTCCCGGATCGAACTCGTCGCTGGTCAGCTCGGCCATCCGCAGGACCAGCTCCGCCTCGTAGGCGGCGGCCATGGCCTGCCGTCGCTGGTGGCGCACCAGCTCCGCGGCGGCCTGCTCCTGCGACAGCAGCCCCACCGGCAGCCCCGATGGCCTGACCGGCTGGTCCAGCGACCAGTCGACCAGCACGCCCTCGAGGGTCGAGGAGCCGGAGACGCGGGGCATGCCTGCACGCTAGGACCGGGGTACGACATCTCCGCTGGTCCAGGCCGGTGGAAGGTGCGGGAGAGGAGGATGGGCCCGTGACCTCCGCCGTGCTGGGCTTCGCCGTCGTCGCCGCGGCGCTCACCGTGACCCCGGGCCTGGACACCGCACTCGTCCTGCGCGCCGCGCTCACCCGGGGCCGCCGGGAGGCGGCCGCCACGGCGGCGGGGATCGTCGCCGGACTGTTCGTCTGGGGTGCCGCCGCGGCGGTCGGGATCTCGGCCCTGCTCGCTGCATCGCAGCTGGCCTACGACGTGCTCCGCTTCGCCGGGGCGGCCTACCTGGTCGGCCTCGGCGTGCTCCTGGTCCTGCGGGCCACCCGGCGTGGCACGGTTCCGGACCAGCTGGAGGGCGGCGCCGGCTCGTCGTGGCGGGCCGCCCGGACGGGGCTGGCCACGAACCTGCTGAACCCGAAGGTCGGCGTGTTCTACGCGGCGCTGCTGCCGCAGTTCCTCCCCGTCGGGAGCGACCCGCTGCTGGGCGGGCTGCTGCTCGCCGGGGTGCACGCGGCGCTGTCCGTGGTCTGGTTCGCGGCGCTCATCGGCCTGGCGGCGGCGTTCGGCCGGTGGCTCCGGCGGCCCCGCACGGTGCGGGTGATCGACGGCCTCACCGGCATGACGCTGATCGGGTTCGGGGTGCGACTGGCGCTGACCGCCCGCTGACCGTAGGCATGGACCCATGCCGGTGATCGGGTTCCACAACTCCCACGAGCAGGTCCACCCCGCGGCGCTGCTGCGCGCCGTCCAGCACGCCGAGGAGGTCGGCTTCACCGCCGCGATGTGCTCGGACCACCTGACGCCGTGGAACCCGCGCCAGGGGGAGTCCGGCTTCGCCTGGTCGTGGCTGGGTGCCGCACTGGCGACGACGTCGCTGCCCTTCGGCGCCGTGAACGCGCCCGGCCAGCGCTACCACCCGGTGATCATCGCCCAGGCGATCGCGACCCTGGGCGCGATGTTCCCCGGCCGGTTCTGGGTCGCGCTGGGCAGCGGCGAGGCGATGAACGAGCACGTGACCGGCGACAAGTGGCCGCGCAAGGAGCTCCGCGACGCCCGCCTGCGCGAGTGCGTCGACGTCATCCGGGCGCTGCTGGCAGGGGAGGAGGTCAGCCACGACGGTCTGGTGACCGTCGACCGGGCCAAGGTCTACACGCTCCCCGAGCAGTCCCCGGCCCTCATCGCCCCCGCGGTCAGCGTGGCCACCGCCCGCAACGGGGCGGACTGGGCCGACGGGCTGGTGACCATCAACCAGCCGCACGACAAGCTGCGCGAGATGATCGCCGCCTACCGGGACGCCGGCGGCCGGGGCACGCTCGCGCTGCAGGTGCACGTCTCCTGGGACCCCGACCCGGCCAAGGCGCTGGGCATGGCCCACGACCAGTGGCGCAGCAACGTCTTCCCGCCACCCCTGTGCTGGGACCTCGACAGCCCCGAGGCGTTCGAGCAGGCCAGCGCGCACGTGGCGCCCGAGGACGTGACCGAGGCGGTGCGCGTCTCGGCCGACCTCGGTCAGCACACGGCCTGGCTGCAGGAGTACGTGGAGCTCGGGTTCGACCAGATCTACCTGCACCACGTCGGGGTCGAGCAGCAGGCGTTCCTCGACGCGTTCGGCAGCCACGTGCTGCCGCAGCTCGGTGTCACCGTCCCGGCCCCCGCCGTGGCGGTGCCGCGGTGAGGATCACCGACACCAGCGACCTGTGGTGGAAGAACGCCGTCGTGTACTGCCTCGACGTCGAGACCTTCATGGACTGGAACGCCGACGGGATCGGTGACTTCGCCGGTCTCGCGCAGCGGATCGACCACCTCGCCGACCTCGGCGTCACCTGCCTGTGGCTGATGCCCTTCTACCCGACCGCCGAGCGCGACGACGGCTACGACATCACCGACTTCTACGGCGTGGACCCCCGTCTCGGCACCCACGGCGACCTCGTGGAGGTCATCCGCACGGCCAACGACCGCGGCATGCGGGTGATCGCCGACCTCGTCGTCAACCACACCTCGCGCAAGCACCCGTGGTTCCGGTCGGCCGAGCAGTCGAAGGACTCCCCGTACCGCGATTTCTACGTCTGGCGGTCCGACCCGCCGCCGGACACCTCCGACCAGGTCGTCTTCCCCGACCAGGAGGACAGCATCTGGACGCTGTCGGAGAAGACGGGGGAGTGGTACCTGCACAAGTTCTACAAGGAGCAGCCCGACCTGAACGTCACGAACCCGCTGGTCCGTGACGAGGTCGCCAAGATCATGGGCTTCTGGCTGCAGCTGGGGCTGTCGGGTTTCCGCGTGGACGCCGTCCCCTTCTTCCTGGAGACGCAGCAGGCCGACAGCGGGGCGTTGCCCGACCCGCACCACTACCTGCGCGACCTGCGGGCGCTGGTCGGCCGGCGCTCGGGGAGCGGGGTCCTGCTGGGCGAGGTGAACCTGCCCTACGAGCAGCAGCTGGAGTTCTTCGGCGGCACCGACGGCGACGAGCTCACCATGCAGTTCGACTTCGTCGGCATGCAGGCGATGTACCTGGCGCTGGCCCGCGGGGACGCCGGCCCCCTCGCGGCCGCGCTCGAGGGCCGGCCCGCGCTGAACCCGGACTCGCAGTGGGCCACGTTCGTGCGCAACCACGACGAGCTGACCCTCGACAAGCTCTCCGACGAGGAGCGCGCCGAGGTCTTCGCCGCGTTCGGGCCCGAGGAGCGGATGCAGGTGTACGGGCGCGGGCTCCGGCGGCGGCTCCCACCGATGCTGGACGGCGACCCGCGGCGGGTGCGCATGGTCTACAGCCTGCTGTTCTCGCTGCCGGGCACCCCGGTGCTCTTCTACGGCGAGGAGATCGGGATGGGGGAGGACCTCGAGGCCGAGGGTCGCCTCGCCGTCCGGACGCCGATGCAGTGGACGTCAGGCCGCAACGGCGGGTTCTCGCCCGCCGAGCCGCGCAAGCTGCCCGGGCCGGTGGTCACCGGTGGCTTCGCGCCCGAGTACGTCAACGTCGCCGACCAGCGCAACGACCCCGACTCGCTGCTGTCGTTCATGAAGCTGCTGATCCGCCGGTACCGGGAGTCCCCCGAGCTCGGCTGGGGCGGGTTCACGGTGCTGGAGCAGCCGTGCCCGGAGGTGCTCGCGCACCTGTGCACCTGGGACGACGGCGCGCTGGTGGCCGCGCACAACCTCGGTCCCGAGCCACGGACCGTGCCTCTGACGCTGGAGGGCTGCGACGACTCCCACCGGCTCGTCGACCTGCTGCAGCCGGGCGAGGTCCCCGTCTCCGACCGCGGGGTCGCGGAGATCGCGCTGGGCGGCTACGGCTACCGATGGCTGCGGGTCGTGGCGCAGGACAGCCGCCGGCTGGTGTGACCTGCGCCGTCGCCCGGCGCGGCATCACGCAGCGTGCGCACCCCGCCGGGGCGGCGTCCCGGACCGGTGGGAGGCCTGCGCCTAGCGTGGCGGGCGAGGTGATCGAGTCATGAGTGAACGCAACGGAAGCACGTCCAGCGGTCCCGGGACCGCCGAGATCCCGGTGGTCCGGCCCACCGGCACGCCACCGCCGCCCCCGGCGGACACGCTGGTCACGCCGTCACCGGCCGCTGCCGCGGCGACCGGCGGCGACCTGCCGCCCGAGGTGCACGGGACCTCCCCGGTCACCGTGCGGCCGGCGCCCCGGATGCCGCGCCGCGGACCCCTGACGGTCATGGGCCCCTGGGCGCCCGTGGCCGGTGGCCTGCTCGGGCTGGTGGTCGGCGGGATCGTGGCCGCGATCCTGGGCGGCGTCGCCGAGAGCTTCGAGCAGCGGCTGGCCCTGGTCTTCGTGGTGCTCGGGCTCGGGGTCATGGGCACGGCCGGCACGCTGCTGGCCGACGAGGTCCGCATCGTCCGGCAGCGCTCCCGCGACGCGGGTGTCCGCCCGCAGTGGGTCGAGGCCACGGCCGACCTGGTCAACGGCCTGACCCCGGCCCGGCTGCTGCTGCTGGTCGGCGTCGTCGTCCTGGTGCTCGCCGCCTACGTCGGCCGGTAGCCCGCCCCGTCCCGGCGCCCGCAGGGCGCCGGGACGGAGCCCGGTCAGAAGTAGGCCTGGATCCCGAGGTGGATCGCGAGGCCCAGTCCGGCCAGCGCGATGATCCGGCGCAGCGCCGCCTGCGGCGCCCGGCGGACGATGCGGGGCCCGAGCAGCGAACCCAGGAACAGCCCCAGCGCCAGCGGCACCGCCGCGGACCACGCGACCGAGGCGAACAGGACGAAGCCGATCGCGGCGACCGTGTTGGCCACCCCGAGGATCACGTTGCGCATGGCGTTGCTGCGCGCGAGCGGCTCGCCCGTCGTGAGCAGGAACGCGGCCAGCATGAGGACGCCCGCTGCGGCGCCGAAGTAGCCGCCGTAGATCGAGATCGCGAACACCACGAGCGGGAGCCACCGGGGGTCTCGGTGCGGCCGCCCCGCGAACGCCGCTGCCGCCTCGGCGGCGAGCTCGCGCGGTGGCCGCTGGACCAGGATCGCCAGCGAGGCGCCGCCGATCAGCCACGGGACGATCCGCTCGAAGGCCTCCGTGGGGGTCAGCAGGAGCAGGGCTGCGCCCGCGACCCCGCCGAGCACCGCCGCGACCGCCAGCGGCAGCAGCCGCCGGCCCTGGCCCCGCAGCTCCGGCCGCGAGGCGCTGACCGACCCGATGCCCACGGTGACCAGCGCGGCCGTGTTGGTGACGTTGGCGGTCACCGGCGGGAGACCGGCGGCCAGCAGCGCGGGATAGCTGATCAGGGAGGCCAGGCCGGCGATGCTCCCGGTCAGCCCCGCGCCGATCCCGGCCAGCACCAGGAACCCGAACTCCACGACGCTCATCCGGTCACCAGGACCACGATGGCGACGACGCCGAGCACCACGATCGCGGCGCGCAGGACCGGGGCGGGCAGCCGCCGGCCGTACCGGGAGCTCACCGCCCCGCCGACCAGCGAGCCCACGGCCAGCAGCCCCGCCGCCACCCAGTCGATCCGGTCGGTGGCGACGACGACGTAGGCCCCGGCGGCCACGGTGTTGACGGTGAGGGTCAGCACGTTCTTCAGGGCGTTGAGGCGCTGCAGCGACTCGCGCAGCACCAGCCCGAAGATCCCGATCTGCAGCACGCCCTGGCTGGCCGCGAAGTAGCCACCGTAGGTACCGGTCGCGTAGGCGCCGGCCAGGAGCGCCGCGAGGCGGCGACCGCGCACGGGCGGGGCGGGCTCGTCCCCGGCGCCGGACCGGAGCCGGCGCTGCAGGAGCGGCTGGACGGCGACGAGGACGACGGCGATGCCGATCAGGACCGGGACGACCGCCTCGAAGGTCTCCGGTGGCAGGTGCAGGAGGAGGAAGGCGCCGGTGAGCGCGCCGAGGACCGACGCCGGGAGCAGCCGCAGCAGCAGCGGCCGCTGGCCGCGCAGCTCCCGGCGGTACCCGATGGAGCCGCTGAGGTTCCCGGCGATGAGGCCGAGCGAGTTGCTGATCGTCGCCGGCAGGGGCGGCAGCCCGACGGCCAGCAGCACCGGGAAGCTGACCAGCGTGCCCGAGCCGACGACGGCGTTGATCCCTCCGGCCGCCACCCCGGCGGCACCCACCGCGAGCATCTCCCAGCCGGTCATGCGGGCATCGCCGTCGAGCCTGGCACGTCGGGCGGCCGCCGGCCCGGACGGGGCGTGTCTATCTGGTCACGCCGGCCCGTGGCGCGACGACCTCAGGGCTTCACGGCCAGCACCGGGCGGTCGGCGTCGAGCAGGATCCGCTGCGCGCTGCTGCCCATGAGCAGCTTCCCCACGGGGGAGCGCTTGCGCATCCCGATGACGATCACCGACGCGTCGACCTCCCGCGCCGTCCGGAGCACCTCGTCGGCGGCGTCACCGGAGTGCGCCTCCTGCCGGAGCTCCAGGGTCACGCCGAGGTCGCCGGCCCGCTCGTGCATCCGCTGGACGGCTGCCTCGGGGGCGACGGCGGTGCTGACCGCGGCGCCTCCGCGCGGGGAGTTGAGGACCAGCAGCGGCTCGGCCCGGCGGCGCGCCTCCTCGAGGGCGGCGGAGAACGCGGCGTCCCCCTCCGGCGTGGGCACGTAGCCGACCAGGACGGTCATACCAGCTCCTTGGAATCGATCGGGCGCTCGGCGGACCGCCGGCGGGTGAGGGCGCTGCGGATCACCGGGTAGAGCACCACCAGCAGGAAGACGGCCAGCAGCGTCCCGGAGATCGGCCGGGTGAAGAACGCGAAGGCGTCGCCGTCGAAGATCAGCAGCGACCGGCGCAGCGAGTCCTCGAGCAGCGAGCCGAGGACGAAGGCCAGCAGCAACGGCCCGGGGTCGAAGCCGGCCTTCTTCATCAGGTAGCCGAGCAGGCCGAAGACGATGACCAGCACGATGTCGAACACGCTGTTGTTGACGGTGTAGACGCCGACCAGCGTGATGAGCACGGTGATGGGGGCGAGGATCGCCGGGCGCACCCGCAGGATCCGCACGAACAGGCCCACCAGCGGGATGCTCATGATCAGCAGCAGGATGTTGCCGATGTACATGGAGTTGACGACACCCCAGAAGAGCTCCGGGTCGTCGTCGACCAGCCGGGGCCCGACGTTGACGCCCTGGACGAGCAGGGCGCCGTAGATCACCGCCATCGTGGCGTTCGCCGGGATGCCCAGAGTGAGCAGGGGGATGAAGGACGACGTCGCGGCGGCGTTGTTCGCCGTCTCGGGGCCGGCCACGCCCTCGACCGCGCCGTTGCCGAACCGCTCCGGGGACTTCGAGCGCCGCTTCTCCACCGCGTAGGCCGCCAGCGAGGAGAGCGTGGCGCCACCGCCCGGGAGGATGCCGAGGAGAAAGCCGAGGACCGAACCGCGGCCGATGGCCCCGGAGGACTGCTTCAGGTCGCTGCGGGAGGGCCAGACATTGGCGATCCGGGCCGGCGCCGCCGCCGCGGTGTGCCGCTCCTCCAGGTTGTAGAGGATCTCGCCGAGGCCGAACAGGCCCATGGCGATCGGCACGAAGTCCAGGCCGTCGGCGAGGTCGAGGTTGCCGAAGGTGAACCGCTCCCCGCCGGTGAACATGTCCCGGCCGACGGTGGCCAGCAGGAGGCCGACGCAGGCCGCGATCACCGCCTTGAGCCGGCTGCCGCCGCTCACCGTGGCCACGAGCAGGATGCCGAGGAGGGCCAGCGCCGTGTACTCCGGCGGGCCGAAGTCCAGCGCGAAGCCGGCGACGAGCGGTGCGAGGAACGTCAGGGCGACGATGGAGACGGTGCCGCCGATGAAGGAGCCGATCGCCGCGATGCCGAGCGCCGTGCCGGCCTTGCCCTGCCGGGCGAGGGCGTGGCCGTCGAAGACCGTGACCACCGAGGAGGCCTCGCCGGGCAGCTTGAGCAGGACGGAGGTGATGGTGCCGCCGTACTGGGCGCCGTAGAAGATCCCGGCGAGCATGATGATCGCCGTCACCGGCTCGATGCCGATCGTGATCGGCAGCAGGATCGCGATGGTGGCCGCGGGACCGAGCCCCGGCAGCACACCGACGAGCATGCCGACGACGACGCCGATCAGGCAGTAGAGCAGGTTGGTCGGTTCCAGGACGACGGCGAAGCCGTCGAGCACCGGGGCGAAGTCCAACGGACTCTCCTCAGAACAGGTGCGGGATGGGGACCGAGAGGGCCGCCACGAAGATGAGGTAGAAGGCGATCACCACGCCCAGGCTGACGAGGACCGAGGTCCGCCAGCCCTCGCCCCCGAGGAAGCGCAGCCAGACGAAGCAGAGCAGTGCGGCGGGGATCTCGAAGCCGATGAACCCGATGACGGCGACGAAGGCCACCATGGTCGCGAGGCCGGCGAGGACGCTCCAGGTGGCCGGGCTGAACCGCTCGGCATCGGAGGTCCGCCGGGCGACGACGGCGAGGCCGATGCCCAGCACCACGAGCAGGACGCCCAGGATCAGCGGCCAGGTGCCCGGCCCCGGGGTGCGCGCGCTCCCGGCGCCCAGTTCCGTCGAGCCGACCAGAGCGGCCACGCCCAGCGCGACGACGAGCAGCGCCACGACGAGGTTGGTGGCCGGGCCGGCGGGCGGCGGGCGGTGCTCCGCCTCGGCCTCGAGCCGGTGGACGGCGTCCTCGAGGTCGTGGAGCGTCGAGGGGACGTGGTCGACGCCCCCCTGGGGGGAGGCCCCGGCGGCCGTGCGGCCGCCGGGGCTCCCCGGGGTGTGCGCCCCGTCGTGCGCAGACGTCACTGGTCTCCACCGAGGTCGATGCCGAACTCCTCGACCACCGACCGGTACTCGTCGAGGTTGCTGGTCCAGGTCTCGCGGATCTCGTCGCCGTCGACCTGGTTCGCGGTCAGGGCGTTCTCCTCGTTGAAGGCCTGGTAGCCCTCGTCCTCGAACGCGACCTCGAAGGCGCTGCGCAGGGCCTCCAGGACCTCGTCCGGGGTGTCCTTGGGGGCGAAGACCGCGCGCGACTGCTGGACGGGCACGTCGTAGCCGGCCTCGACCGCGGTCGGGACGTCGGAGAGGAAGCTCGGGCGCTCCTCGGCGAAGGTGACGATGGCGTCGAGCTCGCCGGCCTCGATCTGCTCGAGGGCCTCGCCGAGCTGGATGGAACCGACGTCCACCTGCCCGCCCAGCACGGCGGTCAGCGTGGGCGAGCCGCCGTCGAAGGGAACCGCCGTGGCGTCGATGTCGGCCTGGGCGAAGAGCAGCTCCTGGGAGAGCTGGCTGCCGGTGCCGACACCCGTCGTGCCGAAGGTGATCGGCCGGCCGGCCGCGGCGAGGTCCTCGACCGTGGAGAAGCCGGAGTCGGGCGCGGTGACCAGCACGTAGTCGTCGAGCGAGATGCCGGTGACGATCTCGTAGTCGGCGATGTCGGGCGCATCCTCGTTCGCCAGCGGCGTGATGTAGGCCAGGCTGCCGTTGTAGACCATCAGGGTGTGCCCGTCGGCGTCCTCGCCGGCCAGCTCCTGGGCGGCCAGGGCGCCGTTGGCGCCCGGCTTGTTCTCCACGGTGACGGGGACGCCGAGCTCGTCGGAGACGCCCTCGGCCAGCTCGCGGGCGATCAGGTCGGTGCTCCCGCCCGCGTCCTGACCGACGAGGATCGTGATCGGCTCGTCGCCGGGGAAGTCCTCGCCCTCGGCCGACCCGCCCCCGACGTTGCCGCCGCAGGCGGCGAGGGAGAGGGCCAGGGTGAGCCCGGCACCGGCCGTCGCCCAGCGGCGCACTCGGTGGTTGGTGGTCATGTCGGTCTCCTCTGCGAGCAGCTCTGAGCTGGGGTGGGCTCTGTGAACGGCGTCACTCGGCCAGCGGACGACGGGAGCGTAAGGAGGCTCGACCATGCGTGTCCAAGATCAATCAGGCATGGATTGATACCCTGCGGGCATGGCGTTCACCCTGGAACAGCTGCGCGGCTTCCTGGCCGTCGCCGAGGAGCTGCACTTCGGCCGAGCGGCGGCGCGGCTGAAGATGACCCAACCGCCGCTGAGCCGCCAGATCCAGAAGCTCGAGCGTGCCGTGGGCGCCCAGTTGCTGGAGCGCGACAACCGCCGGGTGCAGCTGACGGCCGCCGGCGAGGTGTTCCTGGGGGAGGCGCGGCGGCTGCTCTCCCTGGCCGACACCGCGCCGGAACTGGCCCGGCGGGTGTCCTCGGGATCGCACGGCGTGGTGCGCATCGGGTTCACCGCCGCGTCCACCTACGGAACGCTCGGGCTGCTGCTCAACGAGGTCGGCGCCGCCCTGCCCGACATCGCGATCGACCTCGAGGAGATGGTCACGCGCGAGCAGGTGGCCGGCCTGCTGAACGAGGAGATCGACCTCGGTCTCGCCCGGCCCCCGTTCGACGAGGAGGCGTTCGGCTCCCGCCTGCTGCACCGCGAGGCGCTCCTCGTCGCCGTTCCGGCGGGCCACCGGCTCCTCTCGCTGGACCGGGACGCGGTCGCGGCCGATCTCGCGACCGAGCCGGTGGTCATGCACTCGCCGACGCGGGCGCGCTACTTCTACGACCTGGTGGTCAGCCTGGTCCCCGCGGCGTCGCAGAACGCCGTGCACACCGTGAGCCAGGTGCTCACCATGCTGTGGCTGGTCGCGGCGGGCCGGGGGGTCGCCTTCGTGCCTGCCTCCGCGGCCCGGCTGCCGATCGAGGGGGTGGGCTTCGTCCGGCTGAGCACCGCGGTGGCCGAGCCGGTCGAGCTGCACCTCCTCTGGGCGCGGGACTCCCACAACCCCGCGCTGGCGAGGGTGCTGGAGCTGCTGGAGCGCAGCACGGTCTCGTTCTGACGCCTGGTCGGTCATGCCGTGACGGCATCGTTCGATGCGAAACAACTCTTGGACAGGCATCGACGGATCTTCCTACGGTGACGCCGACCACCGCTCGTGCCCTCGACGACACCCGTCGCGCGCAGCGGACCCGTCGGACCCGAGGACCTGATCTCCGTGACGCTGTTGCCCCCTGACGCTCTCGCCGACCGTCTGAAGTCCGGCCTGCTCTCCTTCCCCGTCACGCACTTCGACGCCGACCTCCGGGTGGACGAGGCGCGCTACCGCGAGCACCTGGCCTGGCAGTCGAGCTTCGACGTCGCCGGTCTGTTCGCCGCCGGCGGCACGGGGGAGGGGTTCTCCCTGACCTCCGAGGAGATCGACCGGGTCCTGCGGATCGCGGTGCAGGAGTCCGGCGACCGCGTCCCGGTGCTCGCGCCCGCCACCGGCAGCACCGCGCAGGCGGTGGCCCAGGCGCAGGCAGCGCAGACCGCCGGGGCCTCGGGCCTGCTGCTGTTCCCCCCGTACCTGACGGAGGCCAGCCAGGCCGGGCTCGTGGAGCACATCAGCGCGGTGTGCAGCGCGACCGACCTCGGGGTCATCGTCTACAGCCGGGCCAACGCCGTGCTCGTCGACACCACGGTCGCCGAGGCGGCGGACCGCAACCCCACGCTGATCGGGCTCAAGGACGGCGTCGGCGACATCGAGCAGATGACCCGGACCTACGCCAAGGTCGGCGACCGCCTCATCTACGTCGGCGGCCTCC
This sequence comes from Blastococcus sp. TBT05-19, assembly GCF_003319095.1. Taxonomy (GTDB): domain Bacteria; phylum Actinomycetota; class Actinomycetes; order Mycobacteriales; family Geodermatophilaceae; genus Blastococcus. Next base: position 346,489 of record NZ_QOHI01000005.1, read on the forward strand.
CGACGGCGGAGACCTTCGCCCTCCCGCTGCTGCAGCTGGGCGTGAGCACGTACTCGTCGGCGCTGTACAACTTCCTGCCCGAGTTCGCGCTGCGCTTCTACGCCGCCGTCCGCGCCCAGGACCGGACGGCGGTCTACCAGATGCTGAGCGACTTCGTGATCCCCTACCTCGACATCCGCGACCGGCAGCGCGGCTACGCGGTGTCCATCGTGAAGGCGGGGCTGACTGCGGTGGGCCGCGACGGCGGCCGGGTCCGCCCGCCGCTGACCGACCTGACCGAGGCCGAGCTCTCGGAGCTCACGACCCTGGTCTCCAAGGTCTCCTGAGGCCGGCACCCACCCACTGGAGGACAGCATGACCGGCCGCACGCCGACCGTCGCCACCGTCGAGGTGGTCCCCGTCGCGGGGTACGACAGCATGCTGCTGAACCTCAGCGGCGCGCACGGGCCCTTCTTCACCCGCAACATCGCCATCGTCACCGACTCCGAGGGCCGGACCGGGCTCGGCGAGGTGCCCGGGGGCGAGGCCATCCGGCGCACCGTCGAGGACGCCGGGGCGCTGCTCGTCGGGCAGCCGGTGGCCCGCCACGGGCGGCTGCTGCGGTCGGTCGCGGCCACCTTCGCCGACCGCGACGCCGGGGGCCGCGGGCAGCAGACCTTCGACCTCCGCACGACGATCCACGCCGTCACCGCGCTGGAGTCCGCACTGCTCGACCTGCTCGGCCAGCACCTCGGCGTCCCCGTCGCCGAGCTCCTCGGCGAGGGCCGGCAGCGCGACAGCGTGCCGATGCTCGGCTACCTGTTCTACGTCGGGGACCGGACGGCGACCGACCTGCCCTACCTCGCCGAGACCGACCCCGCCGACGACTGGGAACGGCTGCGCCGTGAGGAGGCGATGACCCCCGAGGCGGTCGTCGCGCTGGCCGAGGCGGCGCGGGCCCGCTACGGCTTCTCCGACTTCAAGCTCAAGGGCGGTGTGCTGCCCGGCGAGCAGGAGGTCGCCGCCGTCCGGGCGCTGGCCGAGCGGTTCCCGGACGCGCGCATCACGCTCGACCCCAACGGCGGCTGGCTGCTCGCCGACGCGATCGCCCTGTGCCGCGATCTGGGTGACGTCCTCGCCTACGCCGAGGACCCGGTGGGCGCGGAGGGGGGGTTCTCCGGTCGCGAGGTGATGGCCGAGTTCAAGCGGGCCACGGGGCTGCAGACCGCCACCAACATGATCGCCACCGATTGGCGGCAGATGGCGCACGCCGTCCGCACCAACGCCGTCGACATCCCGCTGGCCGACCCGCACTTCTGGACGATGCGCGGCTCGGTCCGCGTCGCGCAGCTGTGCGCGGACTTCGGGCTGACGTGGGGCTCGCACTCCAACAACCACTTCGACATCTCCCTGGCGATGTTCACGCAGGTCGGTGCCGCCGCCCCGGGGGAGATCACCGCGCTGGACACCCACTGGATCTGGCAGGACGGGCAGCCGCTGACGACGGAGCCGCTGCAGATCCGCGACGGCGCCATCGCGGTGCCGGCCGCTCCGGGTCTCGGGGTGGAGCTCGACCGGGACGCCCTCGACAAGGCCCACCAGCTCTACCTCGAGCACGGCCTCGGCGCGCGCGACGACGCCGTCGCCATGCAGTACCTGGTGCCCGGGTGGCAGTTCGACCCCAAGCGCCCCTGCCTCGTCCGCTGACCCCCCACCTCCTGGAGACGACATGACCACGCCGCCCGCCGTGCTCGACCGCATCGAGCAGGTGACCCTGTCGTCGGTCACGCTGCCGCTGCCGAACCCGATCAGCGACGCGAAGGTGTTCACCGGCCGGCAGCGGGCCATGACCGAGGTCGCGTTCCTCTTCGCCGAGATCCGCACCGAGGCGGGCTTCGAGGGCATCGGCTTCAGCTACTCCAAGCGGGCCGGTGGCCCGGCCCAGTTCGCCCACGCGCGGGAGGTCGCGCCGGACCTCATCGGTGAGGACCCCAGCGACATCGCCCGGCTCTGGACCAAGCTGGTCTGGGCCGGTGCGTCGGTGGGGCGCAGCGGCGCGTCGACCCAGGCGATCGCGGCTCTCGACGTCGCCCTGTGGGACCTCAAGGCCAAGCGCGCCGGCCTGCCGCTGGCCAAGCTGCTGGGCGCCCACCGCGACTCGGTGCGCTGCTACAACACCTCCGGCGGGTTCCTGCACGAGTCGATCGAGCAGGTGAAGGACAACGCCACACGGACGCTGGAGAACGGCGTCGGCGGCATCAAGATCAAGGTCGGGCTGCCGGACTCGGCGGAGGACCTGCGCCGGGTGCGCGCGGTGCGCGAGCACCTCGGCGACGGGGTGCCGCTCATGGTGGACGCCAACCAGCAGTGGGACCGGTCCACCGCCATGCGGGTCAGCCGCCGGCTCGAGGAGTTCGACCTGGTCTGGATCGAGGAGCCCCTCGATGCCTACGACGCCGAGGGGCACGCCCAGCTCGCCCGCTCCCTCGACACCGCCATCGCCACCGGTGAGATGCTGACCAGCGTCGCCGAGCACTACGAGCTCATCCGGCAGGGGGCGGTCGACATCCTGCAGCCCGACGCCCCCCGCGTCGGCGGGATCACCCAGTTCCTCAAGCTGGCGACGCTGGCCGAGCACCGCAACCTCGGGTTGGCGCCGCACTTCGCCATGGAGATCCACGCCCACCTGGCCGCCGCCTACCCGATCGAGCCCTGGGTCGAGCACTTCGACTGGCTGCACCCGCTGTTCAACGAGCGGCTCGAGACCCGCGACGGGCGGATGCACCTCTCCGACCGGCCCGGCCTCGGTGTCACCCTGACCGAGCAGGCGCGCGCCTGGACCGTGGACCGCGTCCACGTCGACGCGCCGCACTGACCCCCCTTCCAGAGGAGAACCACGTGGACGTCGTCAGCATCGATCCCCGCACCGGCGAGACGGTCGAGGTCGTGGCCCAGGAGACGACCACCGCAGAGGTGGACCGGCTCGTGGCCGCTGCCCTGCAGGCGGCCCCCGCGCTCGACGGCATGGGCCGCGCCGGCCGGGCCGGCCTGCTCCGTGCCCTGGCCGACGCGCTCGAGGCCCGCCGGGACGACGTCGTCGCCGTTGCCGACCGGGAGACCGGGCTCGGGCCGACCCGGCTGAACGGCGAGCTGACCCGGACCACCTACCAGCTGCGCCTCTTCGCCGAGGTCCTCGAGGAGGGCAGCTACCTGGAGGCGACGATCGACCACGCCGGCCAGACGCCGATGGGCCCCCGGCCGGACCTCCGCCGCATGCTGGTCCCCATCGGCCCGGTCGCCGTGTTCGGCGCCAGCAACTTCCCGCTCGCGTTCTCGGTGCCCGGAGGCGACACCGCCTCGGCGCTGGCCGCCGGCTCGCCGGTCGTGGTGAAGGCGCACGGGTCGCACCCCGCGACCTCCCAGCTCGTCTTCGAGCTGATGGCCGAGGCGTGCCGTGCGGCGGGTGCGCCCGAGGGGACGCTCGGCCTCGTCCACGGGCTCCAGGCCGGCGCGGACCTCGTCGCCCATCCCGCGATCCGCGCCGTCGGCTTCACCGGCAGCGTCAACGGTGGCAAGGCGCTGCTGGCGATCATCGAGCAGCGGCCCGACCCCATCCCGTTCTTCGGTGAGCTCTCCAGCCTCAACCCCGTCGTCGTGACCCCGGACGCCGCCGCCGAGCGCGGCGCGCAGATCGGCACCGAGCTCGTCGGCTCCTTCACCCTGGGCGCCGGCCAGTTCTGCACCAAGCCCGGGCTGGCCTTCGTCCCGACCGGCCCCGAGGGGGACGCCGTCCTCGACGCGATGGCCGAGGCCGTCCGCGCCGCAGCTCCCCAGGTGCTGCTGAACGAGGGCATCGCCGGCTCGTTCGGGCGGATCTCCTCGGGCCTCGCCGACCTGCCCGGCGTCGAGACCGTGGCGCAGGGCAGCAGCGCGGAGGGCCCCGGCTTCCAGGCCACGCCCCTGCTGCTCACCACGTCCGCGGCCGAGCTGCCGCACGAGGTGACCGAGGAGTGCTTCGGCCCGGTCAGCGTGGTGGCCCGCTACGACGACGAGAAGTCCCTCTTCTCGGCGCTGGAGCTCATGCCGTCGTCGCTCACCGCGACGATCCTGCGCGGGCAGGGCGAGACCGACCTCCCGCTCGCCGTATCGCAGGAGCTGCGCACCCGTGCCGGGCGCATCGTCTACGACGCCTACCCGACCGGCGTGGCCGTCTCCTGGGCCCAGCACCACGGCGGTCCGTGGCCGTCCACCAACTCCCAGCACACCTCGGTGGGAACCTCCGCGATCCGCCGCTTCCTGCGGCCGGTGACGTGGCAGGGAGCCCCCGCCGAGGTGCTGCCCGAGGAGCTGACCGACGACTTCCAGGGCATCCCGCGCCGGGTCGACGGGACGCTGCAGACCGCCCGTGGCTGAGCGCGTCGCGCTGGTCGCCTCGGAGCGCGGGCTGCGGGTCGACCCCGACCTGCCGCTCGCCTCCGCCGCGCTGGCGGACGCGGGCGTCGGCGTGGACCTCGTCCGCTGGGACGACGGCGCCGTCGACTGGTCGGCCTACGACCTCGTCGTCGTCCGGTCGTGCTGGGACTACGCGTGGCGGCTGGAGGAGTTCCTCGGCTGGGCGGGCTCGGTCCCGCGGCTGCGCAATCCCGCCGAGGTGCTGCGCTGGAACACCGACAAGACCTACGTGCGCGAGCTCGAGCGGGCCGGTCTGCCGGTCGTGCCGACGGTGTGGGACCCGGCCGGCGCCGATGACCTGCCAGAGGCGGGGGAGTGGGTGGTCAAGCCGTCGGTCTCGGCCGGATCGCGCGACACCGCCCGCTGGACCACCCCGGAGGAGGCGCTGGCGCACTCCTCGTCGCTGACCGGCGCCGGCCGGACGGCGATGGTGCAGCCGTACCTGGCCAGCGTCGACGACGTCGGGGAGACCGCGCTGCTGTTCATCGGCGGGCGGCTGTCCCACGCCGTGCGCAAGGGGCCGCTGCTGGCCCGCGGCGAGGGCGTGCGGCAGGACCGGGACAGCCGAGGTGACCTGGCCCCGACGACCCCCACGGACGCTCAGCGCCAGCTCGCCACGGCGGTCCTCGACGCGGTCCCCGGGCTGGTCGGCGTGACGAGCCCACCGCTGTACGCCCGGATCGACCTGGTCGAGGACGGCGCCGGCCGGCCGGTGGTGCTGGAGCTCGAGCTCACGGAGCCAAGCCTGTTCCTGCCCCAGGCGCCCGCCGCGGCGGCGAACCTCGTGCGCGCGGTGGAGGCGGAACTCTCCCGGTGACCGGTGTGCTGGGCGGGTTCGTCGCCCTCGCCGCGGTCATCGCCGTCGGCTGGGTGGTGGGCCGCACCGGCGTGCTCGGGCCCGAGGCCACGGGCATCCTGTCCCGGCTGTCGTTCTTCGTCGCCACCCCGGCGCTGCTCTTCCTCACCCTCGGGCGGGCCGACACCCACGCCGTGCTGTCGTTCGCCCTGATCGGGACGGCGGGCAGCGCGGTTTTCGTCGCGCTGCTGCACGTCGCGCTCGCGTGGTGGCGGTGGCGCCTGCCGGCCGCCGAGCTGGCGACCGGCGCGCTGTCGGCGTCGTACGTCAACGCCGGGAACCTCGGGATCCCGGTGTCGGTCTACATCCTCGGGGACGCCGCGTACGTGGCCCCGGTGCTGCTCTTCCAGGTGCTGGTGATGGCTCCGGTCGGGCTGGCGGTGCTGGCCCGCTCGCGGGCGGGCGGGCCGGCGACGAGCAGGTGGCAGCTGCTCCTCCAGCCGCTCCGGACGCCGGTCGTGATCGGCTGCGCGCTGGGCCTGCTGCTGGCCGCCAGCGGGACGGAGCTGCCGCCGCTCGTGCTCGAACCGGTCGAGCTGATCGCGGGGCTGGCGGTACCGGCCGCGCTGCTGGCCTACGGGATGAGCCTGCACGGGGCGCCCCGGCCGGCCGCCGGTCCGCTCGCCGGCCAGGTCTGGCTGGCGGTCGCGCTGAAGACCGTGGCGATGCCGGCGGTCGCCTACGCGCTGGGCCGCTGGGTCGCGGGGCTCGACGGCGTCGCGCTGCTGGCCGTCACGGTGACCTCGGCGCTGCCGACCGCGCAGAACGTCTTCGTGTACGCGGCGACCTACGACCGCGGCACGCTGCTGGCCCGCGACGTGATCCTGCTGAGCACCCTGCTGTCCGTCCCGGTGCTCGTCGGCATCGCCGTGGTGCTCGGGTGAGAGGGGATCGATGACCGAGGAGTTCGACGCCGTCCTGATCGGGGGCGGGGTCATGAGCGCGACGCTCGGGATGCTGCTGAGCGAGCTCGAGCCGGGCTGGCGGATCGCCGTCGTGGAGCGGCTGGACGAGGCGGGCCTGGAGAGCTCCAGCGCCTGGAACAACGCGGGCACCGGGCACGCCGGGCTCTGCGAGTTCAACTACACCCCCCGGCGGCCCGACGGTTCCGTCGACGTCTCCCGGGCCGTGGAGATCGGCGAGCAGTTCTCCGCCTCCCTGCTGTTCTGGGCGCACCTCGCCGCCGCGGGGGTGCTCGGCTCACCGCGGGACTTCGTCCGGTCGGTCCCGCACTCGGGCTTCGGGCGGGGTCCCGACGGCGTGGCCCACCTCCGCGGCCGGTACGAGGGTCTGCGCGGTCACCCGCTGTTCGCCGACCAGGAGTTCAGCGACGACCCGGCCGTGCTGCGCGACTGGCTGCCGCTGATGTTCGACGGCCGGAACGCGGGGGAGGAGGTCGCGGTCACCCGGTCGGCGCGCGGCACCGACGTCGGCTTCGGCGTCCTGACCCGGCGGCTGCTCGCCGCGCTGCGATCGCGCGGCGGCACCGTGGCGCTCGGGCACGAGGTTCGGGCGATGCGCCGGAGCGGCAGCGGCTGGACGCTCGACGTGCGGGTCCGCACGACCGGCGAGGACAGCCGGCTGCGGGCGCCGAACGTGTTCGTCGGCGCGGGCGGGGGCACGCTGCCGCTGCTGCAGCGGGCCGGGGTCCCGGAGGTGCGCCGCTACGGCGCCTTCCCGATCAGCGGGCAGTTCCTCCGGACCGCGCGGGCCGACCTGGTCGCCGCGCACCGGGCCAAGGTCTACGGCCACGCCGACCCCGGCGCGCCGACGATCTCGGTACCGCACCTCGACCACCGCACCGTCGACGGGCGCGAGCACCTGGTGTTCGGGCCGTTCGCCGCGTTCTCGCCGCGCTTCCTCCGCACCGGGCGGCGCAGCGATCTGCTGCGGTCGGTGCGCCCGGGCAACGTAGGCGTCCTGGCGGCGTCGGCGCGGGACAACCGGTCCCTCATGGCCTACCTGGTCCGGCAGGTCGCCCAGACGTCCCGGGCCCGGACGACGGCGCTGCGCACCTTCGTGCCGACCGTCGATCCCGGGGACTGGGAGCTGGTCACCGCGGGCCAGCGGGTGCAGGTGCTGAAGATGACCGGAGCCCGCCGCGGCGCCATGGTCGGCTTCGGCACCGAGCTGGTCAGCTCCGCGGGCGGATCGCTCACCGCTCTCCTCGGCGCCTCCCCGGGCGCCTCGACGGCGGTGGCGACGATGGTCGACGTGCTCGCGGCCGGCTTCCCCGGCCGGATGGCGGGGTGGTCGGCGCGGCTGGCCGAGATCGCCGGGAACCGGTCCGACCTCGCCGACCTGACCGCACGCACGCACATGGCGCGCCGCGTCCTGGGCCTCGGCCCGGACGGGGAGGGCCGCTCGTGACACCCGAACTCCTGGCATCGCTCCGGGAGGTGGTCGGCGATGCCGGGCTGGTCACCGACCCCGATCAGCTGGCCGGCTACCTCACCGACTGGCGGGGCGCCTACCGGGGGACGGCGTCGGTCGTGGTCCGCCCGTCGACGGCGGAGGAGGTCGCCGGCGTCGTGACCCTGTGCCGGGACGCCGGGATCGCCCTCGTCCCGCAGGGCGGCAACACCGGCCTGTGCGGCGGCGCCGTCCCCGACTCCTCGGGCCAGGAGGTCGTGCTCTCGCTGACCCGGCTGCGGCGCATCCGCGAGGTGGATCCGGTGAACCAGACCATCACCGTCGAGGCCGGTGTCGTGCTGCAGCAGGTGCAGGAGGCCGCGGCGGCCGTCGACCGGCTGTTCCCGCTGTCGCTCGGCGCGGAGGCCAGCTGCACGGTCGGCGGCAACCTCTCCACCAACGCCGGCGGAACCGCGGTGCTCCGCTACGGGACCATGCGCGACCTCACCCTGGGCCTCGAGGTCGTCCTGCCCGACGGGCGGGTGTGGAACGGGCTGGAGAAGCTGCGGAAGGACAACACCGGGTACGACCTGAAGCACCTGTTCATCGGGGCGGAGGGCACGCTCGGTGTCGTCACCGCGGCCGTGCTGAAGCTGTACCCGGCGCTGCACGGCCGGGCGACGGCGTGGGTCGCGCTGCCGTCGGCGCAGGCCGCGGTCGACCTGCTCGGAGTTCTCCGCACGCTGGTCGGCGACCGGGTGACCGCCTTCGAGGCCATGTCCCGCCAGAGCGTCGAGGTCGTGCTCCGCCACGTCGCCGGGGCCCGCGACCCCTTCGCTTCGCCGCACCCCTGGTACGCGCTCGTCGAGCTGGGCGACACGCTGGCCGACGCCGGGCTCGACGGACTGCTGGAGTCAGCGCTGGGGGAGGCGTTCGAGCGAGAACTCGCCCTCGACGCCGTCGTCGCCTCCGGGTCGGCGCAGATCGCGGGCCTCTGGTCGCTGCGGGAGGGGATCTCCGAAGCGCAGAACCACGAGGGGCCGAGCCTCAAGCACGACGTCACGGTGCCGGTGAGCAGCATCGCCGCCTTCGTGGCGGAGACCGACCGTGCGCTGGCCGCCGCCGTCCCGGGTATCCGGCTGGTCGTCTACGGGCACATCGGCGACGGCAACCTGCACTACAACCTGAGCAAGCCCGTCGGTGCCGACGACGAGGAGTTCCGGGTCCGTGCGGACGAGCTCGCGCGGATCGTCTACGACGGGACTGCGCGCTTCGACGGCAGCATCAGCGCCGAGCACGGACTCGGGCAGAGCAAGCGGGAGATCGTGGCCGACTACAAGGACCCGGTCGCGCTGCAGCTGATGCGCGGGGTCAAGGAGCTGCTCGACCCCGCGGGCCTGATGAACCCCGGCAAGGTGCTGCCCAGCTGATGCGGGCTAGCGCTGCTGCCGGCGGGCGATGACCACGAGGACGACTACGACCAGGGCCAGCGGTGCCCAGCCCGGGAGTCCGAACGGCCCCAGGATCAGCGCGGCCACGAAGATGATCAGCTGGAAGGCGACGAAGAAGCCGAGCAGCATGACGATCCAGAAGAGCGCGGGTCGCTCGGCCTGCAGCTGGCGCAGGAAGTTCATCGCCCCTCCTCGGGTGTCGATCTGTCCACGGGTTCCATCGGCAGCACGCGTGCGCGGGTGAAGCCCGACGCCAGGTGACAACTCCGCACGGGGGACAGGCGTTCCCGCGGTACGCGTGCCGCCCTATGGTGCGGGGGTGTCCGGCTCGTGGCTACGCCCTTTCGGGGTGTTCGACCTGGTGCTCCACACGGTCGTCCTCGGGGTCGCGTCCTTTTCCCTGGTGCAGGCGACGATCGACGGCGACGGCGGGCAGCAGTTCATCTCCGGGCTGCTGGCGCTGACCTCGGCGATCTGGCTCGTCCGCATCAGCCTGGCGTGGCGGCGGAATCGTCAGACGGTGGCGACGACGCGGTCGAGCAGCCCGTCGTCCAGCGAGCGGTCGGTGTAGACCAGCCGGACGGCGTCAGGGTCGGGGTTGCCGGCGTCCGGTCCGCGCCAGACCAGCGACAGGCCCGAGCGCTCGGCCCGTCCGCGCGACTCCACGTTGTGCTCCAGCAGGTAGGCGATCACCGGTAGCTCGGGGCGGACGGCGTGCGCGGCGTCCAGCGCCGCGCCCACGAGCTCTGCGGCCAGGCCGTGGCCCCAGGCCGGCGGCGTGAACCGGTAGTAGAGGTTCCACCAATCTGTCCCGACCCGGACCGCGCAGCCGCCGGTGCCGACCATCGCCCCGGCGTCCAGACCGGCGGCGGGGAGGTCCGACCGCAGCCGGGCCGTCCAGTAGCCCAGCCCGTCACGCGACCAGTGGCCGACCGAGTGCTGGATCGCCTCCGCCGTCCGCTCGGGCGTGGTGTGCCGGCCCGAGGGCAGGTGCGCCCAGACGCCCGGGTCGCTCATCAGCGCAAAGTGCTCGTCCAGGTCCTCGGGGACGACGGCGTCGAGGAGCAGCCGGGCGGTTGTCAGGTGCCGCACCTCAGTCCTTGCGGCCGGCGTCGACCAGCCGGATCACCGCCGCGCCCTCCTCGTCGGAGGCCTCCAGGTCCACCTCGACGTCGAAGCCCCAGTCGTGGTCGCCCTCTGGGTCGTCGAGGATCTGCCGGACCTTCCAGACGCCGGGCTCGGACCTGTCCCAGATCAGCAGGGCGGGGCCGCGGGCGTCGCTCCCGGTGTTGACCTCGGCGTGCTCCTCGAAGTACCCGCGCACCACCGGCTCCCAGCGGTCGGCGTCCCAGCCCGAGCTCTTGTCCAGCTCGCCCAGGTCGTACCAGAGCCGCCGCGCCCACAGCTCGACCCGGCGGAAGAGCGCGTTGCGCACCATCGCGGTGAACGCCCGCTCGTTCCCGGTGAGCGGCCGGGGCCGCGCCGGCACGGCGACCTCCGCGACCGGGCCGTCGTCCGGGTTGGTCAGCGCCTCCCACTCGTCGAGCAGCGAGGAGTCGACCTGGCGCACCAGCTCGCCCAGCCACTCGACCAGGTCGGTAACCTCCTCGGTGCGGGCCGACGCCGGGACTCCCGAGCGCAGCGCCTTGAACGCGTCGGAGAGGTAGCGCAGCACCGCGCCCTCGGACCGGGTCAGCCCGTAGGTGTTCACGAACTCCCGGAAGGTGAACGCCCGCTCCCACATCTCCCGGACGACGGCCTTCGGCGACAGCATCGCGTCGGCCGCCCACGGGTTGGTCTGCCGGTAGATCTCGAAGGCGTGCGAGAGGAGCTCCTCGAGCGGCTTGGGGTAGGTGACCTCCTCCAGCAGCTCCATCCGCTCGTCGTACTCGATCCCCTCGGCCTTCATCTGGGCCACCGCCTCGCCCTTGGCCTTGTTCAGCTGGGCCGACAGGATCTGCCGCGGGTCGTCGAGGGTCGCCTCGATGACCGAGACGACGTCGAGCGCGTAGGTGTCGCTCTCGGCGTCCAGCAGGTCGATCGCGGCCAGCGCGAACGTCGACAGCGGCTGGTTGAGAGCGAAGTCCGGCGGGAGGTCGAGGGTCAGGTCGTAGCGGCGCCCGTCGGGCTCGGGCTCGCCCAGTCGCTCCAGGACGCCGGCCTGCAGCAGCGACCGCGCGATGCCGATCGCCTCGCGGATCAGCCGCAGCTGCCTCTTGCGCGGCTCGTGGTTCTCCGTGAGCAGCCGGCGCATGGCCACGAACGGGTCGCCGGGCCGGTCGACGACGTCGAGCACCATCGCCGTCGAGACGCGCATGTGGCTGGTCAGCTTCTCCGGCTCGCCCTCGACCAGCCGGTTCATGGTCGCCTCGGACCACGGCACCATGCCCTCGGGCGCCTTCTTGCGCACCAGCTTGCGGCGCTTCTTCGGGTCGTCGGAGACCTTGGCGAACATCTTGAGGTTCTCGACCTCGTGCTCCGGCGCCTGGACGACCACGGTGCCCGCGGTGTCGTAGCCCGCGCGCCCGGCGCGGCCGGCGATCTGGTGGAACTCGCGCACCTGGAGCAGCCGGGTGCGGGTGCCGTCGTACTTGGAGAGGGCCGAGAAGACGACGGTGCGGATCGGCACGTTGATGCCGACGCCGAGTGTGTCGGTGCCGCAGATGACCTTGAGCAGCCCGGCCTGGGCCAGCTGCTCCACCAGCCGCCGGTACTTGGGCAGCATCCCGGCGTGGTGGACGCCGATGCCGTGGCGGACCAGCCGGGACAGCGTCGTCCCGAAGGCCGACGAGAAGCGGAAGCCGCCGATCAGATCGGCGATCGCGGCCTTCTGCTCCTTGGTCGCCACGTTCACGCTCATCAGGGCCTGCGCACGCTCGAGCGCGGAGGCCTGGGTGAAGTGGACGACGTAGACCGGGGCCTGCTGGGTGTCCAGGAGCTCCTGGATCGTCTCGTGCATCGGCGTCGTCGCGTAGTAGTGGTGCAGCGGCACCGGGCGCTCGGCGTTGGCGACCAGCGCCGTCGGCCGGCCGGTGCGGCGGGTCAGGTCCTCGCGCAGGAACGTGACGTCGCCGAGCGTGGCGCTCATCAGGAGGAACTGCGCTCTCGGCAGCTCGAGCAGCGGCACCTGCCAGGCCCAGCCGCGGTCGGGGTCGCCGTAGAAGTGGAACTCGTCCATCACCACGAGGCCGATGTCGGCGTCGGCACCCTCGCGCAGCGCGATGTTGGCCAGCACCTCCGCGGTGCAGGCGATGATGGGCGCCCCGGGGTTGACCGACGCGTCACCGGTGAGCATGCCGACGTTGGCCGCGCCGAACACCCCGCAGAGCGCGAAGAACTTCTCGCTGACCAGCGCCTTGATCGGGGCGGTGTAGTAGCTGCGCCGGCCCGCGGCCAGCGCCGCGTACTGGGCCCCGGTGGCCACCAGCGACTTGCCCGAGCCGGTCGGGGTCGCGAGGACGACGTTCGCGCCGCTGACCAGCTCGATCAGCGCCTCCTCCTGCGCCGGGTACAGCACGGTGCCGTTCGACTCGGCCCAGGCGGCGAAGGAGGCGAACAGCTCGTCGGCGTCGTCGCCGAGCTTGCGCAGGGCGGCGAGATCGCCCGGGTCGGCGAGCAGGGGAGTGGTCATCGTGGGCAACAGCGTGCCCGACGGCCCTCCGCTTCCTGCGAACCGGCCGCTCGCACCGTGTCCATAACGGAACGGTAACGGAACCTCATGATGCGCATCACGCTCGCCGATGGCGGAGAGTAAGGTGAACAACAAGTGAACGGAAGGTGGCGCGACGATGCGTGGAATCAAGGACTGCCCGGAGTGCCGTTGGGTGCCCGTCGTGGACGCCGCAGGTCGTCGTCGGCTCGAGATGCGCTGGATGCCGACCGCCGGTGGGGCGTCCGCCCCGGCTGCCCGGGCCGCCTGACCTCCGAGCACGCAGGTTCCCTCCTCTCCTGACCGGGTAGCGGGCGGACGACGAGACGCGGGAGACGACCGCGCCGCAGTCGTGGACGCACCGGAGGAGAGCCATGTCGTCGCCCCGCCCCGAGAGCCAGCCCGTTCAGCAGCAGAGCGTTCCCGGCACGCTGGGGGAGATGACCCCCAAGCCGGACCACGGCGAGGAGAGCTACCAGGGGCACGGCCGCCTCACCGGCAAGGCCGCCGTCATCACCGGTGGCGACAGCGGTATCGGCCGCGCCGTCGCCATCGCCTTCGCCCGCGAGGGCGCCGACGTCCTGATCTCCTACCTCGACGAGCACGAGGACGCGCAGGACACCGCGTCGTACGTCGAGCGGGCTGGACGGAAGTGCGTCCTGGTCCCCGGTGACATCTCCGACCGCGCGCACTGCAAGACGATCATCCCGAAGGCGGTCGAGGAGTTCGGCAAGGTCGACATCCTGGTCAACAACGCCGCGTTCCAGATGAGCCACCCGACCCTGGACGAGGTGTCGGACGAGGAGTGGGACCACACCCTCGCGGTGAACCTCTCGGCGATGTTCACGCTCACCAAGGACGCGATCCCGCACATGCAGCCGGGCGCCTCGATCATCAACTCCTCGTCGGTGAACTCCGACACCCCGAGCCCCGACCTCGCGCCCTACGCGATGACCAAGGGGGCCATCGCCAACTTCACCGCGTCGCTCGCGCAGATGTACGCGGAGAAGGGCATCCGCGCCAACAGCGTGGCACCGGGCCCGGTCTGGACGCCGCTGATCCCGGCGACGATGCCGGAGGAGAAGGTGGAGACGTTCGGCCAGCAGGCTCCGCTGGGCCGTGCCGGGCAGCCGGCCGAGCTCGCGCCGGTCTACGTGCTGCTGGCCAGCGACGAGGCGTCCTACGTGTCGGGCGCCCGCATCGCCGTCACCGGCGGGAAGCCGATCCTGTAAGGACCCCGGTGCCCCCCACCGCTCGCAGGCTCGCGGCGGGGCCCTGCACCGGGGCCGTTCCATCACCTCAGGATCGCTGCGATCCGCGCGACGTCGTCCGGGCGGACGCGGCAGCACCCACCCACCAGCCGGGCGCCCTCGGCCAGCCAGCCGGGGACGGCGGCCGGGTCGATCCCCGGCGCACCGGTCCACCGGCGGGCGGCGGCGTCCCACGTCTCGCCGCTGTTGGGGTAGACGACGACGGGCTTCCCGCTCGTCGCGGCGGCACGCACCGCCGGCAGCACGGCGTCCGGCGCGGTGCAGTTCACCCCGACGGCGACCACCTCGTCGACGCCTGCCGTCATCGCGCACACGTCGTCGGCCCGCTCACCCCGCCGCGTGCGGGCGACCCCGTCGTCGTCCACGACCGCGGTGAGCGAGAGCCAGACCGGCACGCCGAGCGCCTGGGCCTCCAGCAGCAGCGCCTCGACCTCGGCTGCCGCGGGAACCGTCTCGCAGGCCAGCACGTCGGCGCCCGCCTCGGCGAGCAGCTCCATGCGCGGCCGGTGGAACGCGCGCAGCTCCGCCACGGACGTGGAGGACACGTAGCCGCCGGTGTACTCGGAACCGTCGGCCAGCATCGCCCCGTACGGGCCGACCGACCCCGCGACCCAGCCCTGCGGCGCCCCCTCCCGGGCGAGCGCCACCGACGAGGCGATGAGCCTCCGCGCCTCCCGGGCGTCGATGCCGAAGGCGGCGTAGCCCTCGACCGTGGCCTGGTAGCTGGCCGTCGTCGCCACCTGGGCGCCGGCCGCGGCGAAGGCCGCGTGCGCGGCGACGACGGCGGCCGGGTCGTCGCGGAGCAGGCGCGCGGACCACAGGGCGGAGGAGACGTCATGCCCGCGGGCCTCGAGCTCGGTGGACAGCCCGCCGTCCAGCAGGAGGGGACCGGCGGCGAGGGCCGCGGCGAGATCACGCATGGGCGCCATCATCCCGCGGTACCTCGCCGGTCATGGTCGTCATCTGGAGCGGTGGCTGGGGTCCCCGGCGTCGACGCCCCCGGCGAGGCGGCTACCGCGGCCACTACGCCGGCCACTACGGGCGCGGGTACGGCCCGCCGCGCCGCTACGGCCACCGGCGGGGCGACGACTCGTGCCTGCGGGACCTGCTGTTCCTCAACACCGGGTGCTGCCTGGCCAACGCGGTGGGCTGCGGCATGGAGCTGGTGCTGATGGCGCCACGGGCGATGCCGGCGATCCGCGCCGGGCAGCACGGCACCGGGGCAGCGGCCCGGCTCGTGGCCGCCGTCCGCTGCTACCAGCGCGAGATCAGCCCGGAGCGGCGCCCGTGCTGCCGGTTCACGCCCACCTGCTCGGCGTACGCCATCGAGGCGCTGGAGGCCCACGGCGCCCTGCGCGGCTCGTGGCTCACCGTGCGCCGTCTCGTGCGCTGCCGTCCCGGTGCGGCCGGAGGGCACGACCCGGCCCCGGCCTGAAAAGCGCTTCGAGGTCGAGGCGGGTTCCTCCTATCGTCTGCCGGTGACCACCACCGGCGTGCGCACGTGGCAGGACGCCGACTGGCGGAGCGCTGCCCTGGCGTGGGCCCTCGAGCAGCTGGACCGCGCCGGCCTGGTGTCCGACGGGGAGCCGGAGCAGCCGCACGTGCGGTCCTGGTCGACCGCGTTCCGGCTCCCGCTGAGGGGAGGGGACTCGGTCTGGCTCAAGTCGGTCGGGTCCGGTTCGGCGCAGGAGCCGGTGCTCGCCGGGGCGCTCGGCCGCTGGGTGCCCGAGCACGTCCTGGTGCCGCTGGCGGTCGAGCCGGCGCGGCGGCTCCTCCTGATGCCCGACGGTGGCCGGACGCTGCGCGAGGCGGGCTCGGGCGACCTCGCCGCCTGGGAGGCCATGCTGGTCGACCACGCCCGCCTGCAGGTCGCGGTCGCACCCCACGCCGACGAGCTGGTGGGCCTCGGCGTGCCCGACCACCGGCCCGAGCGGCTGCCCGGGCTGGTCGCGGACCTGCTCGCCGACGACGACGCGCTGGAGGTCGGCCGGCCCGATGCGATCGCCCCGGAGGTGCGCGAGCGGGTGGTCGTCGACCTGGGCGCCTACGCGCGGGCGTGCCGGGAGCTGGCCGACGGCAGCGTGCCGGCGTCGGTGCAGCACGACGACCTGCACGACGCGAACGTCTTCGTCGCCGATGGCCGGCACCGCTTCTTCGACTGGGGCGACGCCTCCGTGTCGCACCCGTTCCTCGTCCTGCTGGTGACGCTGCGCTTCGCGGCCCGGGTGCTGGACCTGCCGGACGGCGACCCGGCGCTGGTGCGGCTTCGGGACGCCTACCTCGACCAGTGGCTGGACTTCGGGACGGTCGCGGAGCTGCGCCAGCTGTGCGACCTGGCACTGCGCGTCGGTCCGCTGCAGCGCGCGCTCACCTGGCGGCGGATCCTGCGAGGCGTGCACCCCGAGGAACGGGTCGAGTGGGCCGGGTCGGTGCCCGGCTGGACCGCCGAGCACCTGGCGCCGAGCCCGCTCCACGCCGGGGCGTGATCCGCGTCGTCCAGACTGGGCGGGTGCCCGCCGTCGACGATGCCTCCGGTGACCTGCCCGTCACCGGGTCCCTCGTCGTGCCCGCGGGTGTCCTGTCGTGGCGGTTCTCCCGGTCGTCGGGGCCGGGCGGGCAGGGCGTCAACACCGCCGACTCGCGCGTCGAGCTCTCGGTGCGGCCGCTGGACCTGCCGGGCCTGAGCGAGCACCAGCAGCAGCGCCTGGCCGGGCGGCTCGGGTCCCGGCTGGTGGACGGCGTGCTGACCATCGCGGCCAGCGAGCACCGTCAGCAGCTGCGCAACCGGCAGGCCGCCCGCGAGCGGATGGCCGCCGTGCTGCGCGCCGCGCTGGCGCCCCCGCCGCCCTCCCGTCGGCGCACCAAGCCGACGAAGGGTTCGCAGGAGCGCCGCATCCAGGCGAAGAAGCAGCGCGGCCAGCTCAAGAAGCAGCGCGGGTCCTGGGACTAGCTGAGCCGCTGCTGCAGGTGGACGGTCACCTGCTCACCCGCCCGGGCCTTGCCGATGGCCGTGCAGATCGCGGCCCGCAGCGGCAGCCAGTGCGGTCCGCTGCCCGACGGCATCAATGTCGCGGCGAAGGCGTGCCCGTCGGCGGTCCCGGTCACCTTGACCGCGCGCCGGGTGCCGAGGGCCTCGGCCGAGTCGGGCACCACGAGGTAGGTCGGGAAGGCGCCGTCCTTCTCGATGGGCGCGGTGAACGTGAGATCCAGCGGAGCTGCGTCGGTCATGCCGGGTACGACCGCCGGGCGAGCGGGAAGTCATCGGCTCAGGAGAGCCGGGCCTCCAGCCGCACCGTGACCGTGTCGCCGGCGCTCTTGCTGATGGCCCGGCGGATCTTCGCGGCGACGGGCAGCTTGTGCCTCCCGTCGCCGAGAGCCATGAACGAGCTGGTGAACGGTTCGTCGTCGATGGTCCCGGCGACCTTGACCAGCCCGCGCGTGCCGAAGAACTCCGCGGAGCCGGGCATCACGACGTAGGTCCAGCCGCCCTCGGCGTCGCTCTTCTCCAGGACTGCGGTGAAGCACCGGTCGAGCGGTCCGGTGCCGTGCGCGGTGGGGGTCATGGTCGATGTCCTCTCCGGTGGGTGTTGCGGTCGATCACTGCAGCGCGCCGACGACGGCGCCGATCAGAAGGAGCTTGAGCAGCCAGTCGCCGGCGTGCATGGCCGCCGTCACGGGCGGCACCTTCTCCCAGGTGACGGAGCCGGTGAGCAGGACGGCGGGGAAGCCGACCCACAGGACGAGCGCGAGGAGCAGGCACCCCGGCAGGGAGAGCAGATCGGCCCGCTCGGCGATCCCGGCGAAGACGCCGGCCACCACGGCGGTGCGCAGCAGCTCGGCGGCGACCTTCCACGGGGCTGGGCGCCCGCGGTCGAGGGCGCGATCGCCGAGGATGCGGCTCTCGATCGGGGCGGTCACCGCGTAGTAGACGGAGCTGGCCACGAAGGCGAGGACGGATGCGACGACGACTGCCACTGCGACCATGACCACTCCTATTGAGTACGTACCGGTACGCTATTCCTGATCCCGCGTACTGTCCAGTACTGTTTCCGCGTGACGACGGCCGGGACAGCGCGACGCGGGCCCGGCCGTCCGGGCGGCAGCACCGGTGGGGAGCTCCTGGAGATCGCGCGGCAGGCGTTCCTCGCGCAGGGGTTCGCCGGGACGACGATGGATGCGGTCGCCGCCCGGGCGCGGATCTCCAAGCAGACGCTGTACCGGCAGTACGCGTCGAAGGACGACCTGTTCGCGGCGGTCGTCCGCGACTGGGTCGACCGGGGGCACGACGCGATGCGCCCGCACACCCAGGCGCTCCTCGACGCCCCGTCGGTCCGCGAAGGCCTGCTCCGGCTGGCGGGCACGCTCCAGGCCGGAGTGCTGAGCGCGCCCGTCCGGCAGATGCGCACCCTCGTCGCGGCGGAGGCCGAATCCTTCCCGGAGGTGGCGGCCGACTACGTCGCCCGGAGCTGGGATCGCAACCAGCGCCTCCTCGCCGGTGCCCTGGCCGAGCTGGCGGCCCGCGGGGCGCTGACGATCGGGGCTCCGGACGTCGCCGCCGAGCAGTTCACCTGGTTGGTGCTCGGCGCACCCTTGAACCGGCTCACGCTCCAGGCGGGTGCGCCGGCCTACGACGAGGAGGCCCTGGCGACCGTGGCGCGGGAGGCGGTGGACACCTTCCTGAGCCGGTTCGGGCGGTAGACGGCCCGGTTCCGTGACGTGCGGGCGTGCCCGCAGCCATGCTGGCCCGGTGAACTCCCGCCAACGCCGGACGGCGCTCGTCGTCGCCGTGGTGTCCGCCGCGCTGTGGCTCGCCGTCCCGATCTCCACGGCCCTGTTCGCGGACGGAGCCGACCGCGTGGACGAGGGAGTCGACGTCCGGACGCTCTACCTGACCGTCCTGGCGACGCTGTCCACGCTGGCGACCGCGGTCATGGTGGCCCGCTGGTGGCGGGCCCCCTCGGAGACCGGTCCGCGGGACGGATCCCGGGACGATCAGCCCCGGCGGCGCGCCAGCAGGTAGGCCTGAGCTGTCCGCTCCCATCCCTCCGGCTCCCGGAGGGTCCTGGCGACGACAGCCAGTCCGGCGTCGGCCGAGAGCTGCGCGAGCTGGTCGGGGTCCAGCCGGTAGGCGTGCAGGTCCACGTCGTGTCCGTAGGGCTTGTCCAGACGCACCTTGCCGTCGCCCACCTGGAAGGCGGTCAGCAGGCAGCCGCCGGGCCGCAGCACCCGGGCCAGCTCCTCGAGGGCCAGGCGCAGCTGGTCCGGGGGGAGGTGGATGAGCGAGTACCAGGCGAGGACCCCTCCGAACGACGCGTCCGGGAAGCCCAGGGCGGTCAGCGACCCGACGTCGAACCTGATCGCCGGGTGATCGCGACGGGCGACGGCCACCATCCCCGGAGAGAGGTCGATGCCGGTGACGTGGAGGCCGAGGGATGCGAGATGGCCGGCCACCCGCCCCGGACCGCAGCCGGCGTCGAGCACCGGAGCGTCGGCGACCAGTTCGGCGAAGGCCGCCAGCAGAGCCCGGTCCAGCGGCTTCGTGGCCAGCTCGTCGCGCAGGAGGGCCGCGTAGTCCTCGGCGACGGCGTCGTAGGCCGCGCGGGTCGCACGCTGCTCCGGATGCACGGTGCGTCGCCTCAGCCGGTGAGGACGTCGACGATCGCCTGCCGGGCGCGCTTCCCCTCCGGTACCGGCAGGAGCGGGTGCACGTGCACCAGGCCCTCCTCCTCGTGGTGGTCGACCTGCACGCCGGCGGCCCGGGCTCGCGTGACCAGGAGCCGGGTGTCCGGGCTGGTGATGTCGCGGGTGCCGCTGAACACGGTGATCGGACCGAGGCCGGTCAGGTCCCCGAAGAGCGGGCTGACCACGGGGTCGGTGCGCGACAGGTCACCACGCCAGAGGTCGATCGCCGCGTGCGTGCCGGCGCGGGCCAGCCAGGGGTCGGTGCGCTCGACGGCGTCCATCTCCGGGTTGGCCAGCGTGAGGTCCACCGCGGGGGAGATGAGCACCGTCCCGTGCAGCGGCGGCACCCCCCGGTCGCGCAGCAGCAGCGCCGCGGAGAGCGCGATCTGGCCGCCGGCCGAATCGCCCAGCACGGAGACCCGCTCCGCGCCGGAGCGGTCGACGAGACCGGCGATCAGGTCGGCCACGGCGGGCACCACGACCGCCGCCGTCCCCATCGGCGCGAGGGGGTAGATCGGCACGGTGATCGCGACCCCGCTGCGCGCGACGAGCCCGGCGACGAGCCGCCAGTGCAGGGGGTGGATCTGGTTGACCCAGGCGCCACCGTGCACGTACACCGCCGCACCGGTCGGCGTCCGGTCCCGGGGCAGCACGCGGTAGACCGGCCAGCCGGTCCCGTTGTCCACGTCCCGCTCGATCCGCACCGAGCGGAGGCCGCGCGGCGGTCCGTAGGCGACCGGCCGCAGCAGCCGCTCCTGCACACCCTTCAGCAGCGCCTCGGGGGAGTCGAACTCCCGCCGGAAGCCGAGCAGGCGGAACAGCGGGGGCAGCGCGCGGCTGACGGGGCTGGGCACGGGTCCTCCGGAAGCTAGCTGAGGGACAGCGGTTCGCGCACGAGCACCCACAGGGGGAGCTCGTCGTCGGTGGTGCGGGTGGTCTCGGTGACCTGGAAACCGAAACCGCGCAGGAAGCGCACGTTCGCCCAGCCGAACACCGCGGCGGCGGCCGGCGTCCGCTCGGCGTCGCAGCGCACCAGCACCGGCGCCAGGACGGCGGCGGCGAGCCCCCGACGGCGGGACGACGGCCGGACGCCCAGGTGCCGCAGCCGCCAGTGCGGCGCGTCGGGCAGCGCGGCGGTGACCAGCGCCTCGGTCTCGGCGACGACCCGCGCACGGCCCTGGCCCAGGTAGGGGAGCTCCTGGGACAGCGCGCGCCGCACGTCGTCCGGCAGCGGGCGGGTGCCCTCGGCCCCGGCCGGCGGCTCCCAGACCGAGACGGCGTCCAGGTCCTCGGTGACCCATGCCGTGCCGGTGGCGACCCCGCGGTGGGCGGCGTCCAGCTCGTGCAGGCGGGTGAGCCGCTGCATGCGCCCGTCGTCGGGCAGCGCCCAGCGGGTCCAGCGGGAGTCGGCCAGGGCGACGGTGAGGGTGGCGGCGATCGCCGGGACTTCGCGCGCCTCGGCCACCCGCACGTCGGGGCCGGGCTCGTCCGGGTCGTCGATCCGCCGGACGGTCGGGCCGGGAGGTGTCACGCGGGCATTCGACCACGGCCCGCGCACGCGGACGGGGGCCGCCCCGGGAAGGGACGGCCCCCGTCGGGGGTGCGGATGCCTAGACGGCGAGACCGGCGCGGTCCACCTTGCGGTGGAAACGCTCACCGAGCTTGCCGCCGAGGACGGCGCCGAGCAGCGTGACGAGCAGGACCGCCACCAGGGCGATGATCCCGCCAGTCGTCGCGGTGCCCTCGTCGATCGGGATGCGGGGCAGGTTGAGCTGCTGCAGCACGTTGTACTGCGATCCGAACACCAGCCCGGCGACCGCGAGGGCGATCACCACGAGCAGGCCGATGACCCACACGGCGATGCCCTGGCGGGCCCCGTCGAAGCGGGACATCCGGCCGGCGACGTAGCCACCGGCCAGGTAGGCCAGGAAGAGGATCACCAGCAGGACGACGCCGCCGACGATGCCGATGGTGCTGGCCTCCTGCGTGGCCTCGTCGGTGGACGGGACGCCCTGGGTCAGGCCGATGGCCACGCCGGCGGCGCTGAGCAGCGCGACGAGCAGCACGGCGAGACCGTTGGCGGAGAGCCAGCCGAAGAACGCGGCGCCCCACTTGATGCCGCCGTAGCGGGAGTGCTGCGCGTCGAGCGCGTCACGGGCGGCGCCACGGGTGGCGTGCGCTCCGTCGGATCCTGCTGCGGACATGGAGGTGGTTCTCCTCGTCGATCGGGGGTGGAGCAGGGGGTGCAGAGGTCAGCGGCGGCGGTTCACGTCGTCGGCGTCGAACTCGATCTGCTCCTTGCGGACCTCCTCGTTGACCGTCGCCTGCTCGGTGACGGTCTGGGTGTCCAGGCGGACCCGCTCGACCGGGACGGCCTCCTTCTCGACCACGGGACGCTCGGCGTGCAGCGTGACCTCGTGCTCCTCCTCGGAGATGGCCGGGCCGTCGAGGGCGTTGCCCACGTTGGCGTCGGTGATCGGCTCGCGCTCGACGCGGACCTCCTCGCGGGCCACGGGCACGGTCTCGGTGACGTTCTCGCTCACCACGTACTTGCGCAGCCGGGCGCGGCCGACCTCCTCGGAGCGGGTGCCCACGTTGAGGTGCTCCTCCGACCGCGTCATGGCGTTGTCGGTGGTGGGCCTGGAGGTGTCGTGGCCGACGGTGCCCGGGTGGTCGGTGCCGGTCGTGGTGTGCGCCGTCGTGGTGTCGGTCGTCGGGCCGGTGCCGCCCTCGAGGCCGTAGTAGCGGTAGAGCTCGGACTCCTCGGTCGGCGAGAGATGCCCCTCGGAGTCCATGTGCGGAGCGTTCTTGACCTTGTCCTTGTCGTAGGGCAGACGCAGCTCGTCGCCGGTGATGTCGGCCTGGGCGAGCGGGACGAAGGCCTCCTTGGTGCCGAAGAGGCCGGTGCGCACGGTCGCCCACTCGGGACGGCCGGTCTCGTCGTCGAGGTAGACCTCGCCGACGGTGCCGAGCTTGCCGTCGCGGCCGACGGCGGTGCTGCCGATGACGGTGCTGATCTGCTGTTCGGTGATCACGTGCGCTCCTCGCGGGGTGAAGGACTGGACGGCGGTCGCGTTGCCGGGACGTCCTCCCGGTCGCGCGCCGTTCCAGGCCATGCCCGGCGATTTACGCTGTAAACAGAGGCAGCGGCGTTTAGGCTCGCGCATCCCCGCGACGCGGCGACCGGCCCTCACGCAGGACCACCTCGAGCCGCTCGAGGAGGTTCTCCAGCGCCTCCTCGAACTCTGCCGCCGACTCGTCCAGGGAGAGCAGCCCCTCCAGGCGGACGACCGTCGGGTAGTTCCCGAGGTCCGTTCCCTCGATCGCCTCCGGCACACCTTCGGGCTCGTCCCGCGGGCTGATCTTCACGCCCTTCTGCGAGACCTCCAGCAGCAGGTGCCCGAGCAGGAAGCTCGAGTAGGCCCGGTACGCGGCGACCGCCGACTCCTCGGTGAAGCCGCTGTCGATGAGCGCGTCGAGGAAGGACTCCACCCAGCGCAGGCTCCGCAGCGGCGGCCGGACCCAGGGGGCGGCAGGGGGCCGGGTGGCCACGAGCGGGAACACCTCGGGATGGGCCAGCGCGATCCGCCGGACGCCGTGGGCGAGACGCTGCAGGTAGTCCTGCCACCCGTGCGCGGCGGCCAGGTGCACGTCGGGGTCGCCGTACAGCTCGTCGATGACCGACTCCACCACCCCGTCGAGCAGCTGCTCGCGCCCGGGCAGGTAGCGGTAGAGGGCCATGGCCTCCACCCCGAGGTGGGCGCCGAGGCGGCGCATGGTCAGCGCGTTCAGGCCGTTCTCGTCGATGTACTCGATGGCGGCGCCGAGAATCCTGCGCCGGTCGAGGGAACCCCGCCCCGAACCGGGCGGAGCGGCCGGCATCACGCTGGCGGCACCGCCGCGGCCTTCCGGGCTGTCGGGGTCGGCGGACTGGTCCGGCTCGGTCATGGCTGCCCTCCGCATCGACGCGTCGTCGGCACATCCTGCGCGGCCGGCACCGCACAGGTGCACCCGGCCCGTTGTGAGGTGAACGGAACGCAAGCGTGACGCCCGGGTCGACGACGGGAAACGACGGCGACGCACTCTCGTCCCCGTGCCCGCTCCCGCCACGCCGCCGACCGCCGTCCCCGGCGCCCGGGGCACGCGGACGACGAGCACGCACTGCCCCTACTGCTCGCTGCAGTGCGGGATGGCCGTGACCGCCGGCGACCGGCCGGCGACCCTCGTGCCGCTGGACTTCCCGACCAACCGCGGCGGCCTCTGCTCCAAGGGCTGGTCCGCCACCGAGCTGCTCGACCACCCCGAGCGGCTCACCCGCCCGCTGGTCCGGGCCGTCCCCGGCGATCGCACCAGCCCGCTGGTGGAGAGCACCTGGGAGGACGCGCTCGGCCGGCTGGTCGAGGCGATCGGGCGCACCCAGGCCGCACACGGCCGCGACGCCGTCGGCTGCTTCGGCGGTGGGTCGCTGACCAACGAGCAGGCCTACCAGTTCGGCAAGTTCGCCCGGGTCGCGCTGCGCACGTCCGCCATCGACTACAACGGCCGGTTCTGCATGTCCTCGGCCGCGGGCGCGGCGAACCGCGCGTTCGGCCTGGACCGCGGCCTGCCGTTCCCGCTCAGCGACATCGCCGAGGCCGACGTCGTCGTGCTGGTGGGCAGCAACCCGGCCGACACCATGCCGCCGGTGATGCAGTGGTTCGACGCCGGGCGCGAGCGCGGTGCGCAGCACGTCGTCGTCGATCCGCGGCGCACCGCGACCGCCCGGAACGCCGGGCTGCACCTGCAGCCGCTGCCCGGCACCGACCTCGCGCTCGCCAACGGCCTGCTGCACATCGCCCTCGCCGAGGGGCTGGTGGACGACCAGTACGTGGCGGAACGCACCACCGGGTTCGACGCGGTCAAGGCCGGTGTGGCCGCCTACTGGCCCGACCGCGTCGAGCGGCTCACCGGCGTGCCGGTCGCCGACCAGCGGCGCACGGTGTTCGCCCTGGCCCGCGCGGACACGGCCATGATCCTCACCGCCCGCGGCGCGGAGCAGCACCGCAGCGGCACCGACACCGCGCAGGCGTGGATCAACCTCGCGCTGGCCCTCGGCCTACCCGGACGGCGGGGGAGCGGCTGGGGCACCGTCACCGGCCAGGGCAACGGGCAGGGCGGCCGCGAGCACGGGCAGAAGGCCGACCAGCTGCCCGGCTACCGGTCGCTGGCCGACCCCGCGGCCCGCGCGCACGTCGCCGCCGTCTGGGGCGTCGACCCCGACGACCTGCCGATGCCGGGGAAGAGCGCCTTCGAGCTGCTCGACGCGCTCGGCACCGACGGCGGGGTGCGCACGCTGCTGGTCCTGGCGTCCAACGTCGCCGTGAGCGCCCCCGACGCCCGCCGGGTGATCAGCCGGCTGCGGGACCTCGACTTCCTCGCTGTCAGCGACTTCTTCCTCTCCGAGACCGCTGAGCTCGCCGACGTCGTCCTGCCCAGCGCCATGTGGGCGGAGGAGGCAGGGACGATGACCAACCTCGAGGGCCGGGTGATCCGCCGGCGGCGCGCGCTGGATCCGCCGATCGGCGTCTCCGACGACCTGCAGCTGCTCGCCGTCCTCGCCGATCGGCTCGGGGCGACCGGCTTCAGCGGCGACCCGGAGACGGTCTTCGAGGAGCTCCGCCGGGCCAGCGCGGGTGGCACCGCCGACTACTCCGGGATCAGCTACCGGCGGATCGACGAGGAGCAGGGAGTCTTCTGGCCCTGTCCCGGCGACACCCACCCCGGCACGCCCCGGCTGTTCACCGAGCGGTTCGCCACCCCGGACGGCCGGGCCCGCTTCGTCCGGGTCGAGCACGTCGAAGCCTCCGAGCGGCCCGACGCCGAGTACCCGCTCGTGCTCACCACCGGCCGCGTCCTGGCGCAGTACCAGTCGGGCACCCAGACCCGGCGGTCGCGCAGCCTGCAGATGGTCGCGCCCACGCCGCGGGCCGAGCTGCACCCCGACCTCGCCCGCCGGCTCGGCATCCAGCAGGACGACGCCGTCGAGCTCGCCACCCGCCGCGGGCGCGCCCGCTTCCACGCGCAGGTCACCGACACCATCCGGCCCGACGTCGTCTTCGTGCCCTTCCACTGGGGCGGCGGCGCCAGCGCCAACGCGCTCACCGACGCCGACGCGCTCGACCCGACGTCGAAGATGCCCGCCTTCAAGGTCTGCGCGGTCGCCGTCTCCCGTGTCGGCGGCCCCGAGGAACGCGTCCCGCCACCGCCCGCGGCGACCCAGCCGCACCCCCGCGACCACGCCTCACCGACCGCCCGCGAACCCCGCCGTCCCACCCGGAAGAGGAGCACCGTGAAGAGCACACCCCGCTTCCTGCAAGGCGTCTTCCCGATCACCGGCGACGGGCTGGCCAAGCCCGGCCCCGTCGACCCGGCCCTGCGCTACACGGTGCCCGCCGGCTGCAGCGCGCAGGCGCTGTACTTCCGCGGCGGGAACGCGACCGCGGAGCTGGTCTACGTGCTGCTGGTGCGCGACGGCGAGCCGGTGCGCTGGTTCCCGATCGGGGCGAAGGCCGACACGCACGTGCCGCTCCGGGTGGTCGAGGACCTGCCGGGCGGCTCGGTGGTGGAGCTGCACGCGGCGGCGCCCGAGGGCGTCGTCGGCGAGATCGTGGTCGACCTGGGTCTGGTGGAGGTCTGATGACTGCGATCCTCGGAGCCCGCCTCGCCGGCGCCAGCACCCTGCACCTCGACGAGGAGCTCGATCCCCGCGGCCGCCTCGTCGTCGTCGGCAACGGCATGGCCGGCGCCCGCTTCGTGGAGGAGGTCCTCGAACGCGGCGGCGGCGAGCAGTTCCGAATCACCGTCTTCGGCGACGAGCCGCACGGCAACTACAACCGGATCATGCTCTCGCCGGTGCTGGCGGGGGAGTCGCACGAGGACGACATCGTGCTCAACTCCCACGACTGGTACGCCGACAACGGCATCGACCTGCGAGCCGGCGTCCGGGTGCAGCGGATCGACACCGCCGCCAAGCAGGTGCACGCAGCCGACGGCAGCGTCACCGCCTACGA
Organism: Blastococcus sp. TBT05-19; assembly: GCF_003319095.1. Taxonomy (GTDB): domain Bacteria; phylum Actinomycetota; class Actinomycetes; order Mycobacteriales; family Geodermatophilaceae; genus Blastococcus. The sequence goes on from NZ_QOHI01000005.1 coordinate 373,230, forward strand.
CCACCTGGTCCTGGCCACCGGCAGCTACTCGTTCATCCCGCCCATGAACGGCGTCCGGACCGCCGACGGCGAGCTGCTCGGCGGCGTCTACGGCTTCCGAACGATCGACGAGACCCGGGCGATGCTCGAGGCCACCGGTCGCTGCACGCGGGCGGTCGTGATGGGCGGCGGCTTGCTCGGCCTGGAGGCGGCCCGCGCGCTGCAGGGCCACGGGTTGCAGGTCGAGCTCGTGCACGCGATGCCGTGGCTGATGAACGCCCAGCTGTCCCGGGAGGCCGGCAGCATCCTCGAGCGGAGCGTCGAGGCCTTGGGCATCACCGTGCACCTCGACGTGCTCGCCACCGAGGTGCTCGGCACCGGGCACGTCGAGGGCGTGGTGCTCGAGGACGGCCGGCGGCTCGACTGCGACCTGCTCGTCGTCGCCGCCGGGGTCCGCCCGCACACCGACGTCGCCGTCCGGTCGGGCCTGGAGGTCGAGCGGGCGATCGTCGTGGACGACCAGCTGCGCACCGACGACGCCGACGTCTACGCGATCGGCGAGTGCGCCCAGCACCGCGGCTCTGTCTACGGCCTGGTGGCACCTGCCTGGGAGCACGCGAAGGTGCTGGCCGACGTCCTGACCGGGACCGACCCCGACGCCGAGTACACCGGCAGCCGGACGGCGACCAAGCTCAAGGTCGCCGGGGTCGACGTCGCCACCATGGGCACCAGCACCCCCGAGCGGGACGACGACGAGTTCCTGGTGATCTCCGAGCCGAAGCGCGGGGTGCACCTCTCGGTGGTCATCCGCGACGACCGGCTCGTCGGCGCGACGCTGCTCGGCGACACCCGCAAGGTCGCCTTCCTCACCCAGGCCTTCGACCGCGGCGCCCCGCTGCCCGAGGAGCGGATCCGGCTGCTGGTCGACCTCTCCGACGGGGCGGAGGAGGTCGGGGTGGCCGAGATGCCCGCCGACTCGCAGGTCTGCAACTGCAACGGGGTGTCGAAGGGCGACATCTGCGGCGCGGTGGCCAGTGGCTGCGGCAGCGTCGGGGAGGTCATGGACCGCACCCGCGCCGGCAAGGGCTGCGGCTCCTGCAAGTCGCTGGTCAAGCAGATCGTCGAGTGGGCCGCCGACGGCGACCTCGCCGAGGACCCCGCCGCCTCCTGGTACGTGCCGGGCGTCCCGATGCCCAAGCCCGAGCTGATCCGCGCCATCCGCGAGCACGACCTGCGCAGCGTCTCCGCCGTCTTCGCGAAGCTGGCACCGGACGGCAAGGACGACGCGAGGTCGAAGATGGGCCTGACCTCGCTGCTCAAGATGATCTGGGGCTCCGATCACGTCCCGGAGAAGGACGCCGAGTTCATCAACGACCGGGTCCACGGCAACATCCAGCGCGACGGCACGTTCTCCGTCGTCCCGCAGATGAAGGGCGGGGTGACGACGCCCGCGCAGCTGCGGAGGATCGCCGACGTCGCCGAGAAGTACGAGGTCCCGATGGTGAAGGTGACCGGCGGCCAGCGGATCGACCTGCTCGGCGTGCGCAAGGAGGACCTGCCGGCCATGTGGAACGACCTCGGCATGCCGTCGGGATACGCCTACGGCAAGAGCTTCCGCACGGTGAAGACCTGCGTCGGCTCGGACTTCTGCCGCTTCGGCCTCGACGACTCCACCCAGCTCGGCATCGACCTCGAGACCCGGTTCCAGGGCATCGAGAGCCCGGCGAAGATGAAGCTCGCCGTGGTGGGGTGCCCGCGCAACTGCGCGGAGGCCTACGTGAAGGACGTCGGCGTCGTGGCCGTCGGCGGCGGCAAGTGGGAGGTCTACGTGGGGGGCGCGGCCGGCGCCTCGGTGCGCAAGGGCGACCTGCTGGCCACCGTCGAGGGCCGGGACGCGGTCATGACGCTGGCCGGGCGGTTCATGCAGTACTACCGGGAGAACGCCAACTGGCTGGAGCGCACCTACGACTTCGTGCCCCGCATCGGGCTGGAGAAGATCAAGCAGCTGCTGCTGGAGGACAGCGAGGGCATCTGCGCCGACCTCGACGCCGGCATGCAGCGCTCGATCGACGCCTACCGCGACCCGTGGGGCCAGGACGCGGAGGAGCCGGCCACGCCCGGACAGTTCCGCACCTCCCTGCCGCTCGTCGAGCTGCCGGCGGTGCCGGTCCGATGAGCGTCACCGACGTCGCGACCGCGACCGGTGTGGTCGTGGGACGGGTGGAGGACGTGCCGCCGGGGGAGGGGCGGGCCTTTGTCGCCGGCGGGGAGCAGGTCGCGGTCTTCCGGCTGCGCGACGGCTCGCTGCACGCCACGCAGGCGGCCTGCCCGCACGCCGGGGGACCGCTGGCCGACGGGCAGTCCGACGTGGACGTGCTGGTCTGCCCGCTGCACCAGTACGCCTACCGGTGGTCCGACGGGGCCTCGACCAGCGGTGCGGCACCGGTCCGGGTGTTCCCGGTGCGGGAGGTGGACGGCGACCTCGTGGTCACCCTCTGAGGTGCCCTCGACCGGGCTCCTGAGCGACTCGATCGCCTGAAGTCACGCATCACCCAACCGCTTGCGGTCTGGGACGCTCCTTGGTCTAGTGTGCGCCGGACTAGTGGAGGACGGATGCCAGGCGATTTCGCCTACATGACCTCGTCGAAGAATCTGAAGTCGATCCTGGAGCGGGTGGGCGGCGCTGGCACCCCACCCAAATTCACACTCGACTTCTTGAAGAGTCTCGGCTTCAGCAGCTCGACCGATCGGCCCGTCATCGGCGTCCTGAAGGGGCTTGGATTTCTTACGCCGGATGGCGTCCCGACAGATCGATACAACGATTTCCGAAACGGCAGTCGAAGTGGTCGTGCGGTCGCTATGGGACTTAGGGACGGCTGGGCGGATTTGTTCCTGGTAGACCAAGCCGCCAACGAAAGGTCGCATTCGCAACTTACGGAGCTGTTCAAGAGCGCTTCCGGGAAGGGGGAAGCTGCGGCCAAGAAAATGGCCACCACTTTCAAGGTTCTGGCAGACATGGCCGATTGGACGACGGCAGCCGGTGTTCCGTCTGATGCGGCTACTCAAGAGCCGAAGGAGCAAAGCGTCCCCCCGGTGACGCCGAGTGAGGATGCCGTCGATCGCGTGGTGGCAGCCGCAGGGCTGAGTCTGCACCATGACGTGCATATCCATCTGCCGTCGACGTCCGATGTGTCCGTATACACCGCGATCTTTCGTGCCCTCAAGGCGGAACTGATTGATTAACGGGAAGGTTCGAGAGTGGTTGTTCCGGGCTCTCTCGGCAGAGGAGTTGGTTGATCGCTTCGAGTCGGAGGGTTTCGCCTTACGCTCCTCTACCGACGAGAGGGCGACCCAGCGCGTGTTGCCCATCGAGGACTTCTCGTCGAGTATTCGCTCGTCAGCAATGGCAAGCCTGCCGGCTTATCTTGCCTTCTTCTGCCTCGAGAACGCAGTGCGCGAGTTGATCAATGACCGTCTCAGCGAACTCCATGGCGCGGAGTGGTGGGATGTCAAGGCGAGTAGTGCTCTTCGAAAGAAAGTGGAAGATCGGCGAGATAAAGAAGGGGCTAATCGTTGGCATGTCGCGCGAGGTGCTCATGCGATCTACTATACGGATTTCGGCGACTTGAGATCTCTTCTTCAGAACAACTGGCCCGACTTCGAGGATCTCTTCCCGGATCAGAACTGGGTGCTGAGCCGTATTGGCGAGCTCGAGCTTTCTCGCAACGTCATCGCCCACAGCAACACTCTTGACGAGCGGGAAATGATACGCATACGTTTGTACCTTCAGGATTGGATAAAGCAAGTAGGCTGACCACCGGCGCAATGGCACAGTCATGCAGTGCAGCCGGTGTTTGGATTTACAGGTGCATGCGGGCGCCCTTCACCACCTTGTCGACGCCGTTCTTCGGCCCGTGCACGGCGATCCCGACCAGGTCGAGGTCCGCGCCGCGCACCGCCCGCACAGCCGCGCGGTTCTCGGCGTCGCCGCCGGTGGCGAACAGGTCCGCGGTGAACAGCGACGTCGGCAGACCACGCTGGAGCGCCCGCTCGCGGGCCGCCGCCAGCACGTCGGCCGGGCCGCTCATCACCAGCACCGGCTGGCGGATCATCGCCAGGTAGCGGGTGCCGTCGGCGTCCTCGTAGGGCCTGCCGATCAGCTCCGGCACGGCGGCGGCCACGGCGCTCGCCAGGAAGGCGGTGACGTTGAGCTCCTGCCACGGGAGCAGCCCCTCGCGGAGCAGGACGACGACCTTCGTCGGCCAGGGCGGTCCGGACTCGCCGGGGACGGGGGTCTCCTGCTGGGGGCTCTCCGCGGTCGTCACGGTGGTCAGGGTGGCCGCCGCGCGCCCCGCTGGTCTTGTACGTTCCTGACGTGACCGGCCCGGCCGAGGTGGTGGCCTGGCGCCCACCGGTGCCGGGGCTCACCGAGGTGCTGCACGCCCGGTTCACCGACCACGCCTACCCGGCGCACACCCACGACGGATGGACGCTGCTCCTGGTCGACGCCGGCGCGGTCCGCTACGACCTCGACCGGCACGCGCACGGCGCCTCCCGGGACGTGGTGACCCTGCTCCCGCCCGGGGTGCCGCACGACGGGCGGTCCCAGTTCCCCGGCGGCTTCCGCAAGCGGGTGCTCTACCTGGAGCCGGCGGTCCTGGGGGCCGACCGGGTCGGGCGGGCGGTGGACCGGCCCGAGTTCGCCGACCGGGAGCTGCGCGACCGGGTCTCCCGGCTGCACGGCGCGCTGGCACCGCGAGCGGAGGAGCTCGAGGCGCAGAGCCGGCTGGCCTTCGTGGTCGAGCGGCTGGCGCAGCACCTGGACTCCGCCGTCCGCCCCGCTCCTCCGGCACGGAACGCCCGGGTCGCCGACGCCCTGCGCGAGCTGCTGGACACCCGCCTCGTCGAGGGCCTCGACCTCTCCGTCGCGGCCGCGCACCTGGGCGTCTCCTCGACGCACCTGGTGCGGGCGTTCACCTCCCGGCACGGGCTGCCGCCGCACCGCTACCTCACCGGCCGGCGGATCGACCTGGCCCGGCGGCTGCTGCTCGACGGCCTCCCGGCCGCCGAGGTGGCGACGGCGTCCGGCTTCCACGACCAGGCACACCTGACCCGGCACTTCCGCCGGATGCTGGCGACCACGCCGGCGGCCTACGCGCGCTCGGCCTGATCCCTCAGGGCGCCGGGACGACGACGGTCGCCTCGTGCGGCCCGCCGCACTCCTCGGTCCCGCCGACGCGGCGCCACTCCAGCTCGGCCTCGAGCTCGGTCAGCCGTGTGCCGTCGGGCCCGAGCACGCGGACGACGACGGAGTCCGGGGTGGACATGTCGAGCAGCGCGCCGGCCGCTCCGCCGTCGGCCGGGTCGACCGTCGCCGTCTCGGCATCCACGAGTGGGTCGGTGTAGCAGGCGGGCTCGCACTCGATCGTCACGCCGCCCTCGACGGCCGGCCATCCGTCGGCGAACTCGACGACCAGCTCGTTGGACCAGCCGACCGCGGAGCAGACGGTCCCGCCGGCGCAGCCCGAGACCAGGACCAGCCCCGCGAGCACCGACGCGATGCAGGCGACGGTCACGCGCTTGGCGGCGGCGGAACGGCCGGGAGGTCCTTGGGCCGGTGCCGACGACGCAGGTCGGCCAGCAGCTTCCGGCGTCGCTGGGCCTCCTCGGCCAGCTGGCGGGCGGCGACGACCGACGCGCTCTCCGACGGACGGGCCTGGCTCTTCGGCATGCGCGCTCCTTCGGCCGCCCCGGCCGGTGCGACGGCCGAGGGAGCGAAGGATGACAGCTCGAGGCAACGAAACGGTAACGACGGGTGCCGGTGGCTCAGCGGTCCCGCGGGCGGGCGCGCACGTGCATGCGCTCGCCCTGCGGACCGAACAGCACCAGCGCCTCCGCGGGCTCGGGGAACGGGTTGGAGAAGGCGTGCGGCACACGGGTGTCGAACTCCACCACCTCGCCGCTGCCCAGCACGAAGTCGCGCGGGCCCAGCAGGAGCCGCACGCGCCCGGAGAGCACGTACAGCCACTCGTAGCCGTCGTGCACCTGCTGCTCGGTGTTGCCCGCCCGCCACCGCGGCGGCCACACGTACTTGTAGGCCTGGAGACCGCCGGACTGCTTGGTCAGGGGCACCATCGTGGCGCCGTCGCGCTCGATCGGCCGCCCGTGCACCCGCGGGTCCGCCGGGGCCGGGACGTCGACCAGGTCGTCCAGGGCCACGCCGTGCGCGCGGGCCAGCGGGAGCAGCAGCTCCAGCGTGGGCCGCCGCTGCCCCGACTCCAGCCGCGACAGCGTGCTCACCGAGATGCCGGTCGTCGCGGAGAGGTCGGTGAGGGTGGCGCCGTTCTCCTGGCGGAGGGCGCGCAGGCGCGGGCCCACGTTCTGCAGGACGTCGTCGTCGGTCACGGGACCAGTTTGCCACTTCGGCAATGACAGTTGCTAGAGCTGGCCGTCCGGGACCACAGTGGGCGCCATGGACGAGCGGTACGACGTGGTGGTCATCGGAGGCGGCGCGGCGGGGCTGAGCGGAGCGCTCACCCTGGCCCGCGCCCGGCGCAGCGTGCTGGTGGTGGACGCAGGCGTTCCCCGCAACGCACCGGCCGGGCACGTGCACAACTACCTCGGGCGGGAGGGCACCCCGCCCGCCGAGCTGTACGACATCGCACGGGGTGAGGCGGAGGGCTACGGCGCCACCGTGCGCGGAGGACGGGTCACCGCCGTGCGTCGCGAGGACGACGGCTTCGTCCTCGACGTCGACGACGAGCAGGTGCGCGCCCGCCGGGTGCTGCTGGCCACCGGGCTGACCGACGAACTGCCCGACCTCCCCGGAGTGGCGGAGCGGTGGGGGAACACGGTGCTGCACTGCCCGTACTGCCACGGCTGGGAGGCGCGCGACAGCGCCGTCGGCATCGTGAGCACCGGCGTGATGGGCGTGCACGCGGCGAAGATGTGGCGCCAGTGGACCGACGACGTCGTCCTCTTCGTGCACACCGGTGCCGAGCCGACCGACGAGGAGCTCGAGCAGCTGGCGGCCCGCGGGGTCCGCGTCGTGCGGGACGAGGTGGCCGGGCTCGAGGGCGGAGCCGACGTGCGCCTGACCTCCGGTGAGCTGGTGGCGCGCGACGCCGTCGTCGTCACCCCCCGGTTCACGGCCAACGCCGACCTGGTCGCGGGGCTGGGCGCGGTCCCGGTGCCGATGGAGATCAACGGCGCGGTCGTGGGCAGCAACCTGCAGGCCGACCCGACCGGGCGCACCGAGGTCCCCGGCCTCTGGGTGGCCGGGAACGTCGCCGACATGAGCGCGCAGGTGATCGCCGCGGCGGCACAGGGGCTGAAGGCCGGAGCGATGATCAACGCCGACCTGATCGAGGAGGACACCGCGCGCGCGGTGGCCGGGAAGCGGAGCGTGGCGGCATGAGCGAGCACCAGCACGAGCACGGCGCGGCCCGGCAGCCCGTGGTCACCCGGGAGTCCTACGACGAGCTCTACCGCTCGGCGCCGGCCATCTGGACCGGGCGGCCTAACCGGCAGCTCGTCGTCGAGGCCACCGACCTGGCACCCGGTTCCGCGCTGGACGCCGGCGCCGGCGAGGGCGGCGACGCGCTCTGGCTGGCGTCGCGGGGGTGGCGGGTCACCGCCGTCGACTTCTCGCCGGTGGCGCTGGAGCGGGGTGCGGCCAAGGCGGCCGAGCTGGAGCTGGCCGACCGGATCGAGTGGCTGCACGAGGACCTGGACGCCTGGACCCCGCCGGCGGGCGCGTACGACCTGGTCACGGCGCACTACCTGCACGCCACCTGGTCCGACCGCTCGCGGATGCTCCGGGGGCTCGCGGCCGCCGTGGCGCCGGGCGGCACGCTGCTGGTGGTCGGCCACCTGATCGGCGACCACTGGGGGCACGGGCAGCACCACGCGCACGAGCCGGGAGCGCTCTACACGGCCGAGGAGGTCGCGGCGGAGCTCGCGCCCGGGGATTGGGACGTCGTCACCGAGATCCGGGAACGCGACCCCGGGGCCGCCGAGCGCACCGGCAACACGGTGCCCGACACGGTGCTGGTGGCGCGCCGCCGCTAGGAGCGGGGCAGACCCAGGTCGGCCAGGGCGGCGGCGACCGCCTCGTCGCGCAGCACCTCGAGGACCAGCAGCCGGTGCACGAGCACGCCCCGGCGGGTCAGCCGCAGGTCGGCCGGGCGCAGGCGCGGGAGCGCGGCGCCGCCCGGGCGGGGCTGGGCGGGCGGCGGGTCGAGCAGGCCGCTGCGCTGCAGGTCGGCGACGTCCTCGGAGGCGCCCCACGCGGTCCAGCCGCGGGGGTCGTCCTCGAGCGGGCTCATGGGCAGCGGCACGCGCTCGCGCCGTCCGACCGCGGCCAGCAGCGCGAGCTGCCGCCAGCTGAGCTCCTCGGCCAGCCGGAGCCCGCGGCCGACCAGCTCGGCGTCGATGTCCGGGGACACGGCGACCTCGGCCAGCAGGTAGCCGAGGTGGCGCACCCGCCGCTCGTCGGTCGACCGCCGAGCCGCGGCGACGACGGACTCGGCCAGCTCCTCGACCAGCGGCCGGCTGCCGGGGCGGGGTGTGAAGAACCGGTCGGTGCGGACCGCGCGGCCGTTCCGGTGCACCGTCGCCGCGTACTCGACGGCGAAGGCCAGCGCGGCGCCGGCCCGCACCCGCTCCCGGCCGGTCAGCTCCGCGACGTCGTCGGCCACGGTGCGCAGCGCCCCGGCGAAGCGCGGGTTCACCTGCACCCGCGCGGCCGCCGGCTCGAAGACGACGGTCGCGGCCGCCTGGCTCATCGAGCCGGCCACCGGGGTGCCGGACTCGATGAGGGCGCGGCCGCCCGTCGGCGTCTCGGCGGGGCGCTCCTCGACGGCTGACTCCTCGGCGGCTGTCACCCGCTGATCTTCGCCGGTCCTGGTGCGCTCGTGCACGCCGGTGACCGGAGGCCTCACCACAGCGGGGCACGCGCGGTGAGCGGAACGGAACAGGAGTTCACCCCGACGGCGACACCGGGGAAACGCCCGCCCGTCACCGTCGTCGCCATGGCCGCCCCCACCCGTCCGCCGTCCACGACCACGACGATCCCGGCCGCACCCCCGGTGCGGTCAGGCCGCTGGATCGACGACTGGCGCCCCGAGGAGCCGGAGTTCTGGGAGTCGACGGGGAGGACGGTCGCCCGGCGCAACCTGTTCTTCTCGGTGTTCTCCGAGCACGTCGGCTTCTCCATCTGGAGCCTGTGGCCGGTGCTCGTGCTCTTCCTGCCCGAGCCGGTCTTCGGGATCGACCCGGCCGGCAAGTTCCTGCTCACCGCGCTGCCGACCGCGCTGGGTGCCTTCGTGCGGCTGCCCTACACCTTCGCCGTCGCCCGCTTCGGCGGCCGGAACTGGACCATCGTCAGCGCCGCGCTGCTGCTGGTGCCCACCGTCGCGACGGCGATCGTGCTGGAACCCGGCGTCGACTTCGGCACCCTGCTGCTCGTCGCCTGCCTGGCCGGCGTCGGTGGCGGCAACTTCGCCAGCTCGATGGCCAACATCAACGCGTTCTACCCCGACCGGCTCAAGGGCTGGGCGCTCGGACTGAACGCCGGTGGCGGCAACCTGGGCGTCCCCGTCGTCCAGCTCGTCGGGCTGCTCGTGCTGGCCACCGCCGGGGCGGCGCACCCGCGGCTGATCCTCTGGATCTACATCCCGCTGATCGTGGCGGCGGCCGTCGGCGCGGCCCTGCTCATGGACAACCTGACGATGGCGCGCAACCAGCCGCGGGCCATGCGCGAGGCCACCCACGAGCCGCACACCTGGATCATGTCGTTCCTGTACATCGGCACCTTCGGCTCGTTCATCGGCTTCGGGTTCGCCTTCGGGCAGGTGCTGCAGAACCAGTTCACCGAGTCCTTCGCGACGCCGCTGGCCGCCGCCTCGCTCACCTGGCTCGGCCCGCTGCTCGGCTCGCTCATCCGACCGCTCGGTGGCTCGCTGGCCGACCGGTTCGGCGGTGCGCTCATCACCTGCTGGACCTTCGTCGCGATGGCGCTCGGCGCGCTGGTGGTGTGGACGGCGAGCCAGCTGGGGTCCCTGCCGCTGTTCGTCGTCGGCTTCGTTGCGCTCTTCGTGCTCAGCGGGGTCGGCAACGGCTCGACCTACAAGATGATCCCGGCGATCTTCCGGTCGCAGGCGCTGCAGTCGGTGGCCCAGGGCGGCGACGCCGAGGCCGCGGACCGGCGTGCGCTGCGGATGTCCGGTGCGCTGATCGGCATCGCGGGGGCGGTCGGCGCCTTCGGGGGAGTGCTGGTGAACCTGGCGTTCCGGCAGTCGTTCATGACCACGGGTACCGGCGACTCGGCCTACCTGGTGTTCATCGCCTTCTACGTCGTCTGCGTGGCGATCACCTGGGCGGTCTACCTGCGCCCCGGTCGCGCGCTGGGCCGCGTCTGAGGCCGACGTCCCTCACCGTTCGGGGTCCTCCCTCACCGTCGACCACGAGGGAGGACCCGGGACGATCAGGTCTCCTGATCGTCCTCACGCCCGCTCCACCTGCCACGATGCGGCCATGGCGATCGAGGTGTGGCCTGCGAGGAACTTCCACGACGTCGCCGCGCTGGTAGGCCCGAAGCGGCCCGACGCCAACGTCTGCTGGTGCCTGAGCTACCGGATCGGCTCGAAGGACAACCGCGCGCTGACCGGTGCCGCACGGGGGGAGCGGGTGCGGCAGCTCGTCCGGGAGGACCTGCCGTTGGGAGTGCTCGCCTACGACGACGGCGAGCCGGTCGGCTGGGCCGCCGTGCACCCGCGCGCCGGCACGACCTTCGCGACCAACCGGAGGATCCCGCACGTCGACGACCTCGACGTCTGGTCGCTCTGGTGCGTCCGCGTGCGCCCCGGGCACCGCAAGCGGGGCATCTCGCACCCGCTCGTGGCCGGCGCCGTGGAGTTCGCCCGGACCCACGGCGCCCCGGCGGTGGAGGCGTACCCGGTCGACAACGACGGCGCGAGGGTCGACCTCACGATGGCCTACGTGGGCACCCGGGCGCTGTTCGAGCGGGCCGGCTTCGTCAAGGTCGCCGACACCGGCTCGGTGATCAACGGGTTCCCGCGCATCCTGATGCGGCGGGACCTCAGACCTTGAGCCGGTAGCCCCGCTTCACCACCGTCTCGACCAGCGGTACCGCGAGTGCCGCGCGCAGCCGGGTCACCGCCATCTCCACCGCGTGCCCGTCACCGCCGCCCGGGAGCGCGGCGACCAGCTCCGGGCGGCCGACGACGTGCCCGGGCCGGCGGACGAGTTCCCGCAGCACCGCGACCGATCCCGGGGGGAGCTCCACCAGGCGGTCGTCGACGACGGCGGCGTGCCCCCGCACCTGGAGCGTGTGCGGTCCGATGGTCAGCACCGGGTCGCGCTCCGGCAGGCGGGCCACGACCTCGCGGGCCAGCGCGCCGAGCCGGGACCGCTCGGGCCGGACGCTCGGGATGCCCGCGGCGTCCAGCGGCCCGGCGGTCACCTGGCCGACGGCGACGGCGAGCACCCGCTCCTGCAGGGCCGCGACCAGCGCCTCGCGCCGGCCCAGCTCCTCGGCGACCTGCAGCAGGCTCGCCGCGGCCGGTGCGCTGGTGAACGTGACCGCGTCGACCCCGCCGGCCACCACGGTGGCGACCAGCCGGCGCACCGGGCCGACGTCCTCGGGGAGCACCCAGCGGTAGACCGGGACGGTCAGCACGTCGGCGCCGGCCTCCCGCAGCCCCGAGACCAGCTCCGGCAGCGGGTCGCCGTGCAGCTGGACGGCGATCCGCCGGCCCTCCAGCGGTCCCTCGGCGCCCGACAGCAGGTGGTCGAGCACCTCGGCGGAGGACTCCGACTCGGGGGACCAGGCGTCGACCAGCCCACCTCCGCGGATGGCGCCGCGCGCCTTGGGGCCGCGAGCGAGCACCCGGGCGCCGGTCAGGTGCTGCACCAGCGGCAGGTCCCAGGCGTCGCAGGCCTCCAGCCAGCCGCGGAACCCGACGCCGGTGGTCGCGACCACCAGGTCGACCGGCGCCTCGAGCACCCGCCGGGTCGCCGCCACGAGCTCGGTGTCGTCGGAGAGCGGGACGATCCGGATGGCGGGTGCGTGGACGACGCGCGCCCCGCGGCGGTCCAGCAGTGCGCCCAGCTCCTCGGCACGCCGGGCCGCGGTCACCGCGACGGTGTACCCGGCGAGCGGCAGCACCCCGGTCGTCGGTTCCTGGACGGTGTCGGTCACGTGTCCCCCTCGCCAGCGGTCGTCCCCCATGGTGGGCGATCCGGGTTACCGGCGTGTGTCCCCGGGCCTGCCGCCCGCGTGCGGGTGAGCGGAGTCACGCCCCGCCGTCGACGACGACGTCGGCCCGGTCCCGGGTGCCGTCCGCCGCGAAGTGCGCCGCCTCGGTGCGCTGCCACCGGTGCCACTCGGTCGCGAGGTGCTCGCCGTCCCGCGCGAGCCCGCGGGCCAGCCGCAGCCCGGCGTCGGCCTCCACCCACACGCGCAGGCTCGCCCACGGGTCGGCCGGACGCGAGGCGCTGCCGCACCCCTCCACGACCAGCACGCCGGGCACGGGCACCGGCGTCGGCTCGGGGGAGAACCGCCCCGCCGCCCAGTCGTAGCGGTGGTAGGCCCCCGCCCGTCCCGCTGCCAGGGGGCCGAGCACGCCGGCGGAGAGCCGCGCGACCGCCCCGGTGAGCGTCCAGCCGGCGTAGAGGTCGTCCATGTGGACGACGACGGCGTCCGGCCCCAGCACGTCGGCGAGCCGGCCGGCAAGCGTCGTCTTCCCCGAGCCGGCCGGGCCGTCGACGCACACCAGCCGGGTGCCGCCCAGGCGCGGGGGAACGGTGCGCACCCGGCCTGCGAGGGCGGCCGTGCTCAGCGGACCGCCGCCGTCCACGTCGGCACGGGTCCGCCGCTGCTCACCACGAGGCCGCGCCGGGCCAGCAGCCGCACGTGCGCGTTGGTCTCGGTCACCGCGAAGATCCGCATCCGGCGCGCGTACTGCTCCCACGGCCGCGACCAGGTGAGGTGCGAGGCCAGGTCCCACGGGGTGGCGTGCGGGTGCGCGCGGATGGCGTCGAGCAGCTCGGTGAGCCGGCGCTCGTGGTGCTCGGTCAGCGAGTCGACGCGGTCGGCCAGGCCCCGGAAGCGCCACTCGTGCGCCGGGAGCACCTCGGTGGCCTCGAGGTCGCGCACCGCCTGCAGCGAGGTCATGAAGTCGCCCAGCGGGTTCCCGTCAGGCCCGGAGTTCGGCCCGCTGGAGATGTTGGGGCTGATCCGCGGCAGCACGTGGTCGCCGGAGAAGAAAAGCCCGGTGCGCTCCTCGGCGAAGCACAGGTGGCCCGGGGTGTGGCCGGGGGTGTGCACGGCCCGCAGGTGCCAGCCGGGGAAGTCGGCGTGCTCGCCGTCCTCGAGCAGCCGGTCGGCCACGGCCATGCGGTGGAAGCCGGACAGGTTCTCCGCGCCGCCGACGTCGCTGAGCGCCTCCTCGCGCGGGGCACCCAGGCTGACGAGGAACGCCACCTCCGCGTCGACGGACGCCTGGGCCTCGGTCGTGGTCAGCCGTCGGACGACGTCGACGTCGGCCGGGTGCATCGCGATCCACGCGCCGCTGGCCTCGCGGACACGGGCGGCCAGGCCCAGGTGGTCGAAGTGCAGGTGGGTGACCAGCACACCCCTCAGGTCGTCGATCCCACCGCCGATCGAGGCGAGCCCCTCGGTCAGCGCCTGCCAGCCCTCCTCGCTCTCCCAGCCGGTGTCGATCAGCCCGAGACCGCCGCCGTCGAGGGCGAAGGCGTACGTGCTGACGTAGCGCAGCGGGTTGTGCGGGATCGGGACCGGGATCGACCAGAGGTCGGGACGCAGCTGCTCGACCGGGGGGAGGGTGCGGCTCTGCCACGCCTCGTGCTGGACGGTGCCGGTGATCTCCACGTCCCGGCACTCTGCCAGTCGCCGTCGCCGTCGTCGGTCCGGCTGGGAGGATGGCCGCGTGCCCGGTCCCCAGGTCCCCGCGTCGGTGTCGATCGTCCCGCGTCGCCTGCGGCTGGTGCTCGCCGTCCTGGCCGTGGTCGTCGCGGTGGTGATGGGGCTGGTGGCGCTCTCGCTGCCCTCGACGACGAACACGGTGGTCGACTACGGCGTCGTCGACCAGGTCGCCATCGCCGGTCTCGGACTGGTGCTCGCCGCCGGGGTGCTGTTCCTCGGCCGGTCCCGCGTGGACGCCGACGCCGACGGCGTCCGGATCCGCAACGTCCTCGTGCACCACGCGCTGCCCTGGACCGCGGTGCGCGCGGTGCGCTTCGACCGGTCGTCGTACTGGGGCGCGCTGCGGCTGGAGAACGGGGACGAGGTCTCGTTGCTGGGCCTGCAGTCCTTCGACGGCGAGAGCGCCGTGACCGGGGTCGAGGGGCTGCGCGCCCTGCACGCCGCGGCGCGGGCGAAGGACCCGGTGCGCCCGCCGCTGCTCTACGACGACTGAAGAAGGACCCCGCTGCCCCCCACCGTTCGCAGGCTCACGGCGGGTCCCTGCAGCGGGGCCGTTCCAGTCCGTCACCAGGGGTGGGAATGCCGCGCGCGGTGAACAGGCTGTAGAGTGGGCGTGCCTCCCCGCTACATCGAGGCGCGCGAACCACTTGGCGGCCCCGCCCCGGGCCGCCGAAACCAAGAGGAGCCCGCTCCCACCTGACGCCCCCTGGGCGCCCAGGTCCCGGATCGCGAGAACCGACCCAGGTCGGTGCTCGCGTGCGCACGCACCCTGACGGGTCGTGCGCCACCGGCGAGTGGGCCCCGTGAGCAGACGCTCACGGGGCCTCACGTCTGTCGGCGCCCGGGTGGGCCAGCGACTCCTCCCATGCAGCAGCAGAGGAGAGGCCATCACCGAGCCCCGCATCAACGACCGCATCCGTGTCCCCGAGGTCCGCCTCGTCGGACCCGAGGGCGAGCAGGTCGGCATCGTGTCGATCGGCGAAGCGCTGCGCCTGGCCCAGGACTCCGAGCTCGACCTCGTCGAGGTCGCTCCCATGGCCCGGCCGCCCGTCGCCAAGCTCATGGACTACGGGAAGTTCAAGTACGAGGCCGCCCAGAAGGCGCGTGAGTCCCGGCGCAACCAGGCGCTCACCGTCATCAAAGAGATGCGGCTGCGTCTGAAGATCGACCCGCACGACTACGAGACCAAGAAGGGCCACGTCGAGCGCTTCCTCAAGGGCGGCGACAAGGTCAAGATCACCGTGATGTTCCGCGGCCGCGAGCAGTCGCGCCCGGAGATGGGCTACCGCCTGCTGCAGCGGCTGGCCGGCGACGTGTCCGAGCTGGGCGTCGTCGAGTCCAACCCGAAGCAGGACGGCCGGAACATGGTCATGGTGATCGCTCCGCACAAGAACGCGCAGGCGCTGCAGCAGCAGGCGCAGGCCGCCGCGCAGTCCGCCAAGGCCCGTGCGGAGAAGAACGAGCAGCCCGAGGAGCAGGCGCCCAGCGCCTGAGAACCACCCCTCCCGCAGGGCCCACGACGTACGACAGACGAACAGGACGAGGGACATGCCGAAGCAGAAGACCCACAAGGGCACGGCCAAGCGCGTGCGCGTGACGGGCTCCGGGAAGCTCGTCCGCGAGCACACCAACAACCAGCACAAGTTCGAGGTGAAGTCCTCGGGCCGCAAGCGCCGCGTGAGCGGGATCGGCGTTCTGTCCAAGGCCGACGCGCCGCGGATGAAGAAGCTGCTCGGTCTCTGACCGCCCTTTACTGACGAGAAGACAGGAGCTCTCACGTGGCACGCGTGAAGCGGGCGGTCAACGCCCAGAAGAAGCGTCGTAGCGTTCTCGAGCAGGCCAGCGGTTACCGCGGCCAGCGCTCGCGGCTCTACCGCAAGGCCAAGGAGCAGATCCTCCACTCCGCGACCTACAACTACCGCGACCGCAAGGTGCGCAAGGGTGACTTCCGCAAGCTGTGGATCACCCGCATCAACGCCGCCGCGCGGCTGAACGACATGACCTACAACCGGTTCATGCAGGGCCTCAAGCTGGCCGGCATCGAGCTGGACCGTCGTGTCCTGGCCGAGCTGGCCGTCAACGAGCCGGCGGCCTTCGCCACGCTCGTCGAGTCCGCCCGGGCCGCGCTCGCCGCGAACCCGCAGGCGACCGGCGCCCAGGCCGTCTGAGCCTGAACCACGAGACGCCGTCGGCGACCGGTCCCGCGTGGCCGGCGCCGGCGGCGTCCCCGTCTGTCCGGGCCGAGGAAGGGAGAGCCGTGACCGAGCTGCTGACCGAGCGCTCCGGCCGGATCGTCGCCGCGCGCAAGCTCACCCGTCGGGCCGGACGGGACGCCGCCGGGCTCTTCCTCGCCGAGGGGCGTCAGGCCGTCGTCGAGGCGCTCGCCGACCCCGACGGTGTGCGCGAGGTCCTCGCCACCGAGGCGGCTGCCACCGCCCACCACGACCTGCTGGCCGCGACGTCGGTCCCCGTCCGGCTGGTCACCGAGAGGGCCGCCGCCGGGCTGTCGGAGACCGTGACGCCGCAGGGGCTGGTCGCCGTCTGCGAGCTGCGCGACGTCCCGGCCGAGACCCTGGTCCCCGCGCCGCCCCGGCTGTCGGTGGCCCTCGCGGAGCTCGCCGACCCGGGCAACGCCGGCACCGTGCTGCGCACCGCCGACGCGTGCGGCGCCGGCGCGGTCGTGTTCGGTGCCGGATCGGCCGACCCGTACGGCGGCAAGGCCGTCCGCTCCAGCGCCGGCAGCGTCTTCCACGTCGACGTCGTCCGCGGAGCGCCGCTGGAGACGCTGCTGCCCGCGCTGCGGACCGCCGGGGTGACCGTGCTGGCTGCCGACGGCGGGGGAGAGGCATCCCTCGACGAGCTGGGTCCGCAGCTGTCCGGGCCCGTCCTGTGGCTCTTCGGCAACGAGGCCCGCGGTGTGCCGGCGGAGCTGGCGGCCCTCGCCGACGCGCGGGTGCGGATCCCGATGCGGGGCCGGGCCGAGAGCCTCAACCTGGCCGCCGCCGCGGCGATCTGCCTCTACACCACCCAGCTCGCCCAGGGCTGAGCGGCGCCCCGGCGCTCAGACCGGGGGCAGCGCCAGGATGCGTCGCGCCAGCCGGCGCTCCCGCCACGAGTACCCGCTGGATCCGCCGGGCGAGACGTCCAGGAACGCGGCGATCGCGAGGATGACGGCGACGCCGAGCACGGTTCCCGCGATGCCGGTCGGTGTGGGGGCCGAGCGCCCGGACAACCGGACCACTTCCTGCGCCCAGGCGTGGGCCACCGCAGCGACGTAGGGGTCGGGGTGGCTGCGACCTCGGCGGGCGGCCGCCCGGACCCGGCGCCGGGTCGATGCGCCGAGCTGCCGCCACTCCTCGTGCGGCAGCACGACGCGGCGAGGTGGTCGGGGCATGCCGGTGAGGATGCCTGACGGATGCGCTCAGACGAGTCCGGCGCGCTTCCAGAGCCGCTCCGAGGGCCCGCCGATGAGGCCCACCTCGCGCAGGAAGGCCACCAGCCCGGCGGAGGAGTCCTTGAGCTTCGCGCGGTAGTGCTGGTTGCCGCGCGCCGCGGCGCGAGCGGTCCTCGGGTCCAGCCCCACCGCCGCGTAGACCTGCGGCTGCACGAGGTTCTCCGCGACGATGGCCGCGCACGCCGCCACCATCGTCCGGTGCCGGCGCAGCTGCAGGAACGAGAGCTCCGGGGTGCGACGGGCGACCTCCTCGCGGGCGAAGCGCATGTGCCGCGCCTCCTCCACCACGTGGATCTGGCTCGTGGCGCGGGTCAGCGGCTGCACCCGCTCGTCCTTCATGAGGTCGCGCTGGAAGATGTCGAGGATCTCCTCGGCCACCAGGATCGCGGCGTACGCGGCCGGGCCGTCGGCCCGCTTGGCGTACCCCTTGCCCAGCTTCAGCAGCGACGACGGCGGCCCGTAGGACGGCGCCCCGAAGGTCTGCGCCGTCCGCGCGAACATGACCGAGTGCCGGCACTCGTCGGCGATCTCGGTGAGCGCCCACTGCACGTGCGGCTGGGCCGGGTCGTCGCCGTAGATGTCGCGCAGCACGAGCTGCATGAGCAGGTGCTCGAACCAGATGCCGATCCCGGAGATCGAGCAGTACTCGTGGATGGTCAGCGTGACCCGCTGGGAGTGGTCGAGCGAGTCCCACAACGGCGTGCCGTACAGCGTGGACCACTCGGGTGACAGACCGTAGAGGTCGTCGGGGATCGGCGCCGTCCAGTCGATCTCGACCACCGGGTCGTAGGACTTCTTGGCAGCCGATCCCAGCAGCCTCGAGGACAGCGCCTGGCGGTCGACGGGAGCCTTGGTCGTCGAGCGACTCGGGCGGGACGGAAGGATGGTGGTCATCGGCGGGCTCCCCAGGACGTCGAACGAGTACCGCAACGAAAGGTAGCTGTTACCTTGGATCACATGCAACGGGTGGTCGAGTCCCCGGGCGTGTCGGCGCCACCGCCGTCGCCCGACGGGCGACGCTCGCGCTGGACCGAGCACCGCCGCGCACGCCGCGAGGAGCTGGTCGGCGCCGCGGTGGCCGCGGTGCGGCTGGTCGGCCCGGACTTCTCCGTCGACGACGTCGCGCGCAGCGCCGGTGTCTCGAAGACCGTCATCTACCGGTACTTCAGCGACAAGGACGAGCTGATCGACGCCGTCCTCGAGCGCATCTCGCAGGCGATCCTGCTGCCGCGGCTCATGGGTGAGCTGGCGGTCGACCGGGCCGACGACCGGGAGCAGCTGCGGGCGGTCATCGCCGCCTTCGTCTCCCTCATCGAGGACGAGCCCGCGCTCTACCGGTTCGCCTACGCGCAGACCGGCCGCGCCGGCCGCGCCGATCTCGTCGCCGCCACGGAGCACGCCGTCGCCACCGCACTGGGTGGGCTCATCCGCGCCCGGCTGATCGAGGCCGGCCGGCCCCCCGAGGGGGCCATGACGTGGGCCTACGGCGTCGTCGGGATGGTGCAGCTGGCGTCGCACTGGTGGTCGGTGGCGCGCACCGTCCCGGCCGCCGACCTGATCGAGCAGCTGACGGCCCTGGCCGACGGCGGTCTGGGCACGCTGCTCCCGCCCCGTGGCTGATCGGGGAGAGAGCTGACCGAGGGGAGCGCCATGAGCGAGCACGAGGAGCCCGAGGGCTACGAGGGCGAGGTCACCGTCGTGGTCGACGGCGTGACCAGCACCGCGCGCGCCGCCCTCGGCGCGCGTTTCGACCCGCTCGCCGGTTCGGTCGTCTGGTCCGGGCGGGTGGCCGTGCAGGCCTCGCCCCGGACCCGGCTGGAGATCACCACGCCGCACGGCAGCTCGGTCGCCGAAGCCACCGAGACCGACCCCTGGGGCAACACCCGGGTCACCGGGGTCGGGCGCCCGCCGTTCCCGGTCGAGCTGCTCGACGGCGCCGGGCGCTGAGGGTCAGCGCGCCGGTGCGCGTCCGGCCGCACGGTCGGCGACGGCGAGCAGCCCGGCCACGTCGTCGGCGTCGGCGGGGAAGCGGGCAGCACCCACGCTGACGGAGAGCACGGTCGGGGTGCCTTCCACCACCACGGGTCCGCGCACCGCGGTGCCGAGGTCCTCGAGGACCCGGTCGACCTCCACGCGCGCCGATTCCGCGGCCAGGTCGGGCAGCACGACGGCGAACGAGTCGCGGGTCCAGCGCGCCACCAGGTCGCCGCGCCGCAGCCGGCTCCGCAGCCGCTCGGTGGTGGTGCGCATGAGCGCCTCCGCCGCGGCCGGCCCGTGCTGGCTCTCGATCTCACCGTGCCCCTGCACGGCCAGGACGAGCAGCCCGACGGCGTCACCGGTCGCCCGGGCGTTCCACAGCGCGGTCTCCACCTGGCGCTGCACGTGCTCGCGGGTGGGCAGCCCGGTCAGCGGGTCGGTGACCGCCAGCTCCTGGATCTGGGCCAGGTAGCTCAGGCCCCGGTCCCGCTCCCGCTGCAGCGCCCGCTCGGCCTCGATGCGCTCGGTGACGTCGACCTGGACGCCGATGTACTGCACGAGCGCGCCGGAGTCGTCGAACACCGGCGCCAGGTGCAGCTCGTTGAACCAGGGGGTCCGCCCGGGGCCGCGCACGTTGAGCAGCACCTCGCGGGACTCCTCGCCGGCGGCGATCGCGTCGCGGATGCGGGCGACGGCGGCGGGGTCGGTGTCCGGCCCCTGCAGGAAGCGGCAGTTGCGGCCGATCAGCTCCTCGCGAGGCAGGCCCGCGAGCCGCTCGAAGGCGGCGTTGACGTAGACCATCGGCTGGTCGGGCAGCCGCACGTCGACCAGGCAGACACCGCTGGGCGTGGCGTCCAGCGCCCGGCGGACGATCGCGTTGTCGCCGAGCAGCTGCGCGACGTAGGGGTCCACGGTGGTGGCGGCGGAGGTCGCCGGTCGGACGACCGGAGCCGACGGCGCGCGGGTCGCCCCGGGAGCGACCCGGTCGAGCAGGCTGCGCGCGGCCCGGACGGCGACGTCGCGGTCGTAGGTCAGCGCGTACTCGAACTGGCGCTCCAGGTCGGGGCCTGTGGTGCCGAGGTCACGGGCCAGCAGGGCGACGCTGAAGTGCGGGGCGAGCACGACGACGTCCCACTCGCCGCGGACGGGGTCGCTCGGGGACAGGTCGGTGCCGCGCAGGCCGGGGAGGGGCTCGACGGGCAGCCCCTCGCCCAGCGCGCAGACGAAGCCGGTGCGCTCGACCAGGTCGCGGTACCGCTGGGTGGTCGACGGCGTGAAGTGACGGGCCTCCTGGAACGTGGCCGCGACGACGCAGGTCTTCCCCAGCCGCATGGCCTCGCGCTCGAGCTGCTTGCTCAGCTCGATCAGCAGGCTCTTGGGCGCGCGGCGCAGCACCGTCCCCTCGGGGAGGCAGGAGAACGGCGAGTCGGCCGGGCCGGTCGTGTCGTCGTCGGTGGGTGCGGGCAGCGCGCCGGCCGGACGGTCGGTGGCCGGCGCGTCCGACGGCCGGCCGAACAGCCAGCCCTGGCCGAGGGTGGCGCCGAGCGCGTGGGCCATCGCCAGGTGCCGGTCGTCCTCGATGCCCTCGGCGAGCACGGCGGCGCCGGTCGTCTGGGCGTAGGCGTTCACCGCGTTCATGATCTGCGCGATGGCCGGGCCGGGGCGCTCCTGCACCAGCCGCAGGTCCAGCTTCACGACGTCGGGGCGCAGCAGCGGCATGAACGCCAGCGACATGGGGTCGGCGCCGACGTCGTCCAGCGCGATGCCCCAGCCCAGCTCCCGCACCCGGGCCACGGTGCGCAGCAGCTCGGCGGGGCGGGCGGCGATGGCGCGCTCGGTGATCTCCAGGACCACGCGCAGCCGACCCGGGGCGGCGTCGGCGATGGCCAGCAGCTCGTCCAGCGGCGCGGTGTCGAGGACCTCGGGCTCCACGTTGACGAACAGCGCCAGCGGAGCCGCGATGCCGTGCCGGCTCGCGCCCTCGAAGGCGGCGACGCGGCAGGCGCCGTCCAGCTCGGCCAGGCGGCCGGCGGCGCGGGCCGCGGCGAAGAGGTGGTCGGGGCGGTGCAGCGGGCCCTCCGGCCCGCGGGCCAGCGCCTCGTGCGCGACCACCCGGCCCGTGTCGAGCTCGACGATCGGCTGGAAGACGCTGCGCACCCCACCGGGGCGCAGCGCCTCGTCGAGGGCAGCGGTGAGGGAAGCGTCGGGTTCCGGGCGCACGTGGTCCACGGATCCGGCATCGACCGCCGGGTCGGCGAACCGGAGCCGAACCGGGACGGCACCCCCCGAAGGGGGAGATCAGCCGGGCAGCGTGATCAGGACGACGGCGGCCGCAGCGGCCGCCAGACCGCTGATCTGGGCGGGCACCAGCCGCTCCCGGAGGACGAGCTGCGCGAGGACCACGGTGCTCACCGGGTACAGCGAGGACAGCACGCCGGTGATGGCGAGCGGGTCGCCGGCCTGCGTGGCGAGGAGGAACAGCCCGTTGGCGGCCATGTCACCGACGCCGGAGGCGACGATCAGCGGCAGTGCCGCCCGCGTCGGTCGTACCGACCGGCGCGCGGCGAGGGCGACCAGCAGCACCATGGCCACCGACGCGGTGCGGGCCGCGACCAGCGGCGTGAGCCCGGCGTCGGCCGACGTCCGGTCCAGCAGGACGAAGAAGAGCCCGAAGGCGGCGCCGGCTGCCAGCGCGGGGAGCAGGCCGGCCGGGCGGACCGCGCGCAGCGCCCGCAGCCCGCTCTCGGCCGACACGAGGACGACGGCGACGAGGGCGAGCGCGATCCCGCCGGCCGCCGCCGGGCCGATCCGGTCCCCGCCGAGCAGGCCCACCAGCACGGGCACCGCGGCGGCGGTGACGGCGGTGACCGGCGCGATGACGCTCATGACGCCGCCGGCGAGCGCGCGGAAGAAGACCAGCAGGCCGGTGGAACCGGTGAGCCCGGCCGCCGCCCCCCAGCCGAGGTCGGCGGTGGTCACCGGTCCGCCGACCCAGGGCAGCAGCACCAGCAGGGCGGTCAGGCCGGCGACCTGCGAGAGGGCGACGACGGCGAACACGGTGGCCCGGCGGCTGGCCAGGCCACCCAGGAAGTCCGACGCCCCGTAGACGACGGCCGACGCCAGGGCCAGCACGACCGCCACCCGCACCTCCCGCTGTCGATCAGGTCACCTGATCATCCCGGGTCCTCCCTCGCGGTCGGCGGTGAGGGAGGACCCCTCACGGTGAGGGAGGACGGCGACGACGGCGACCCGCCGCATCCTCGCAGCGGAACCCAGGCGCGGGCCGGGCGGCGGGACGGGCAGAATGGCTCCCCGTGTCTGGCGCCAACGATCCCTACGACCCGAAGCAGGTCGCCGCGCTGTCCCAGGAGGCCCTGGACGACGCGCTCGCCCTCGGCGTCGGGGCCTTCTCGAACGCCGCCGACCTGGAGCAGCTGGCCGCCGTCCGGCCCGAGCACCTCGGTGACCGCGCGCCGCTGCTGCTGGCCCGCCGCGAGCTGGGTGCGCTGCCGCCGGCGGCCCGTTCCGACGCCGGCAAGCGGCTGAACAGCGTGCTCGGCGACCTCAAGAGGTTCTACGCCGAGCGGCTGGAGCAGCTGGAGGCCGAGCGCGACGCCCGGGTCCTGGCCGAGGAGCGGGTCGACGTCACGCTGCCGTGGGACCGCACCCCGCGCGGCGCCCGTCATCCGCTGACGACGCTGACCGACCGGATCGCCGACATCTTCGTGGGCATGGGCTACGAGGTCGCCGACGGCCCGGAGCTCGAGGCCGAGTGGCTGAACTTCGACGCGCTCAACATCGGCCCCGACCACCCGTCGCGGTCGATGATGGACACCTTCTTCGTCGCGCCCGAGGACTCCGGCCTCGTGCTGCGCACGCACACCAGCCCGGTGCAGGCGCGCACGATGCTCGACCGGCAGCCGCCGATCTACGTCGTCGCCCCGGGCCGGGTCTACCGGACCGACGAGCTGGACGCGACGCACCTGCCGGTGTTCCACCAGGTCGAGGGCCTCGCCGTCGACAAGGGACTGACGATGGCCCACCTGCGCGGCACCCTGGACCACCTGGCCCGGCAGCTGTTCGGCGCGGAGGCCCGCACCCGGTGGCGCCCGCACTTCTTCCCGTTCACCGAGCCCTCGGCGGAGTTCGACGTCTGGTTCCCCGAGCACCGCGACGGCCCGCAGTGGGTCGAGTGGGGCGGCTGCGGGATGGTCAACCCGCGGGTGCTGCGCGCCTGCGGCATCGACCCCGACGTCTACTCCGGCTTCGCGTTCGGCATGGGCATCGAGCGGGCGCTGCAGTTCCGCTCCGCGGTGTCGGACATGCACGACATCGCCGAGGCCGACGTCCGTTTCACCTCTGTCTTCGGAGTCGAGCAGTGAAGGTCCCCGTCAGCTGGCTGTCCGAGCTCGTCGACCTCCCGGCGGGCATCTCCGTCGAGGAGCTCGACACCGCCTTCGTGCGGCTGGGCTTCGAGGTGGAGGAGATCGTCCGCCCGCCGGCCACCACCGGTCCGCTCGTCGTCGGCCGCGTCCTGGAGATCGAGGAGCTGACCGGCTTCAAGAAGCCGATCCGCTACACGCAGGTGGACGTCGGCGAGGACGCCCCGAGGGGCATCGTCTGCGGCGCCCGCAACTTCGCCGTCGGCGACCTCGTGGTCGCGGCCCTGCCCGGTGCCGTGCTGCCCGGCGACTTCGCCATCGCCGCGCGGAAGACCTACGACCACGTGTCCGACGGGATGATCTGCTCGGTCCGCGAGCTCGGCATCGGCGAGGACTACGCCGGCATCCTCGTGCTGGGGCAGGACGGCTTCGTGCCGGGCACCCCGGCCGCCGACGTGCTGGGCCTGGACGACGTCGTGTTCGACCTCGACGTGACCCCCGACCGCGGCTACGCCATGTCGATGCGCGGCATCGCCCGCGACCTGGCCGGCGTCCTCGGCGTCCCCTGGCGCGACCCGGCCGACCTGCCCCTACCGGACTGGTCCGGCGCCCCCGCGTGGGACGTGACCGTCGCCGACGCCGATCGGTGCGACCGCTTCTCCATGCTCGCGCTGGAGGACCTCGACCCGGCGGCGCCCAGCCCGTGGGCGCTGCGGCAGCGGCTCGCCCAGTGCGGCGTCCGCAGCATCTCGCTGGCCGTCGACGTCACGAACTACGTGATGCTCGAGCTCGGCCAGCCCATGCACGCCTTCGACCGCGCCACCGTGCGCGGGCCGATCACGGTCCGGAAGGCGACGGCGGGGGAGCGGCTCACCACCCTGGACGGCGCCGACCGCGCGCTGACCGACGACGACCTGCTGATCACCGACGAGTCGGGTCCGATCGGCATGGCCGGTGTCATGGGCGGCGCATCGACCGAGATCGGCGACTCCACCACCGCGGTCTTGCTGGAGGCCGCGCACTGGGAGCAGACCGGCATCTCCCGCGGGGTCCGCCGGCACCGGCTGCCCAGCGAAGCCGGCAAGCGCTTCGAGCGCGGCACCGACCCGGAGGTCACCGTCGTCGCCTTGGCCCGCGCGGCAGCGCTGCTCGTCGAGCACGGCGGCGCCCGCGTCGTCGGCGCGCCGGTCGACGTCGACACCCGGACGCCGCGGCAGCCCGTCGCGCTCGACGCCGACCTCCCCGGCCGGATCGCCGGGGTGGACTACACCCGCGCCCAGGTGATCGACGCGCTGGAGGCGATCGGCGCGACCGTCGAGGGCACGGGGGAGACCCTCCGGGTGTTCCCGCCGACCTGGCGGGGCGACCTGGTGGAGCCGGCCGACCTGGTCGAGGAGGTCGTGCGCTTCCGCGGGTTCGACGAGATCCCCTCGATCCTGCCGACCGCCCCGCCCGGGCGGGGGCTGACCGAGCGGCAGCGCCGCCGGCGCAGCATCGGCCGCGCCCTGGCCGACGCCGGCTACACCGAGGCCCCCGCCTTCCCCTTCATCGGGACGCCGCAGCTCGACGCGCTCGGCCTGCCCGCCGACGACGACCGCCGCCGGGTCAACACCGTGCGCAACCCGCTGTCGGAGGAGGCCCCGGCGCTGCGGACCACGCTGCTGCCCGGCCTGCTCGCCTCCCTGGCGCGCAACCTGGCCCGCGGGCAGCGCGACGTCGCCCTCTTCGAGCACGGGGCGGTCTTCCCCGGGGGCGAGCGCCCGGCCGCGCCGCTGCCGGGCGTCGACCGCCGTCCGGACGACGCCACGCTCGCCGCGCTGCTCGGCGCGGTGCCGGCCCAGCCGTGGCACGTGGCCGTGGCGATCACCGGGCAGCGCGAGCCGCGCGGCTGGTGGGGCCCCGGCCGTGCGGCCGAGTGGGCCGACGCCGTGCAGGCCGCCCGCACCGTGGCGCAGGCCGCCGGTGCCGAGCTGACCGTGCGCGCGGGGGAGCGGGCGCCGTGGCACCCCGGCCGTTGCGCCGAGCTGCTCGTCGACGGCCGGGTCGTCGGGCACGCCGGCGAGCTGCACCCGAAGGTCTGCGAGACCCTGGGCCTGCCGCCGCGCACCTCGGTCATGGAGCTGGACGCCGACGCGTTCCCGGCGCCGGGCGTGCCGCAGGCGCCGCCGATCTCCACCTTCCCGCCGGTGCTCATCGACCTGGCGCTGGTGGTGGCCGACGACGTCCCCGCGGCCCGGGTCGCCGACGCGCTGGCCGACGGCGCGGGGGAGCTGCTGGAGGCGATCCGGCTCTTCGACGTCTACACCGGTGCGCCGGTGCCGGCGGGCTCCCGCTCGCTGGCCTACGCGCTGACGCTGCGGGCGCCGGACCGGACGCTCACCGGCGAGGAGGCGGCCGCGGTGCGCGACGCGGCGCTGGCCGCTGTGACCGCCGCGACCGGGGCGGCGCTGCGTGCCTGAGGGCGTCGCCCTCGTCACCGGGGCGTCCACCGGGATCGGACGGCACCTCGCCGAGGGGCTGGCCGCCCGTGGCATGGCGGTGGCCGGTCTCGCCCGAGACGGCGACCGGCTGCGGACGGCGATGGACGGGGTCGCGGCGGCCACCGGCGCCCGCACCCTCGCCGTGGCCGCGGACGTCACCGACCGGGCGTCGGTCGAAGCTGCTGTCGCCGAGGTGGTCGAGAAGCTCGGCCAGATCGACCTGCTGGTCAACAACGCCGGGCTGATCGACGAGTACGAGGTGCCGATCTGGGAGGCCGACGCCGACCAGTGGTGGGACGTCGTCTCCAGCCACATCCGGGGCGCGCAGCTGACCATCCGCAACGTCGTGCCGTGGATGGTGCTGCGCAACCGCGGCCGGGTGGTGAACCTGGCCAGCGGGATGAGCACCCGGGCCGAGCCGGACTACTCCGCCTACTCGGTCGCGAAGACCGGTCTCATGCGGCTGACCGAGGCGCTGGTGGCGGGGCTCGAGGGCTCCGACGTCCGCGCGTTCGACGTCGCGCCCGGCGTCGTCGACACCCCGATGACCCGCTCCATGCACAAGTGGGAGGGCTTCACGGACTGGACGCCGCCGGAGGCCGTGGTCGAGATCGTCGCGGCCATCGCCGCCGGTGAGCTCGACCAGTGGTCGGGCCGCTTCGTGCGGGCGGGCAAGGACGACCTCGACGTGCTCCGGTCGACCACGCCCGAGGACGCCGCCCGGCAGCTCCGCCTGCGCCCCTACGGCGACGCGGACCCACTGGGCTGAGCGGCACGCCGTGACCGATCCGTTCGCATCGCTCGCGAGCGAGCACGGGCTGGAGGACCGCTCGGGCACGTCGCCCGACGGCCTGCCCGAGCGGTACCTGTACTCGCCGGATCTGGTGTTCCGCTACGCCTTCGGGCGCTGGTGGGGGGAGGAGGACCTCGCGTCCACGGTCGTCTGGGTGCTGCTGAACCCCGCGACGGGTGACACCGAGAAGCGACGCCGTCCGACGCTGGACCGGTGCATCGGCCGGTCCCGGGAGTTGGGCGCCACCGGCCTGCTGATCGTGAACCTGTTCGCCTTCCGGCACACCGATCCGAGGTCGATCCGCATGGCGGCCGATCCGGTCGGCCCGGCGGGGGACGACGCCCTGCGCATCCTGACCGGCGCCGGTGCCTCGACCGTCGCCGCGTGGGGCAGCCACGGCTCCTGGCGCGGCCGGTCTGTTCAGGTGGCGCCGCTCCTCTTGGAGCCGATGTGCCTGGGCACCACCGCCGGCGGGGAACCGCGCCACCCGCTGTACGTGCGGGCGGACGCCCCGCTGGTCCCGTGGCGGTCACCGGCCTGTTGAGTCAGGCGACGGTCGCGAAGAGCGGGGTGGCGCCGGCGATGTCGACCAGCCGGCGCACCGGGTTCGACGGGCGGCGGAGCTCGGGGATCCGGCCCGCCCGGCGGGCCGCCTCGGTCTCCCGGACCACGAGCCGCAGACCGCGGCAGTCGAGGAAGGTGGCGGCGGACGCGTCGACGGCGACCGCCCCGCCGTGCCGCTGCCCGGAGGCGTCCCACCGCGCGACCACCGCGGAGTCGACCTCACCGCGCAGCCGCAGCACGGGGCCGGCCTCCTCGTCGACGAGGTCGATGGCGCCGAACGGCTCGGTGATCTGCACAGCGGGCTCCTCCCGTCCGGCGTGCGTCGCCGGACAGCGCTGACAGTGCCCGGAGGTGCTGACAGTTTCGCGTCCGGTCGCTGCCAGACGGCTGGGAAACCCGGTATGAACGTTCATGCACGTCCGTGTATGGTCATGCATCGTGGACGCGCAGACGTGGACGGTCGGGGTCACCGGCGCCACCGGGTACGCGGGAGGTGAGGTGTGCCGGCTCCTGGCCGGGCACCCGAATCTCCGGCTGGCCGGGGTGCATGCCAACTCGAGCGCCGGCCGACGCCTGGGCGAGCTGCAGCCCCACCTCCTGCCCTTCGCCGAGATGACCGTCCAGCCCAGCGACGCGGCGAGCCTGGCCGGCTACGACGTCGTCGTCCTGGCCCTGCCGCACGGTGAGTCCGCGGCGATCGCCGACCAGCTGCCCGCCGAGACGCTGGTCATCGACTGCGGCGCCGACCACCGGCTGGGCGACCCCGCCGCCTGGGCCCGCTGGTACGGCGGCGTGCACGCCGGCACCTGGCCGTACGGGCTCCCGGAGCTGCCCGGCCAGCGGGAGAAGCTCGCCGGTGCCACGCGCATCGCCGTCCCCGGCTGCTACCCGACCTCGGTCACCCTCGCGATGGCCCCGGCCCTGGCCGCCGGGCTGATCGAGCCCGACGTCGTCGTGGTCGCCGCCAGCGGCACCTCCGGCGCGGGCAAGTCGCCGAAGCCGCACCTGCTCGGCAGCGAGGTCATGGGCGCGGCCAGCGCCTACGGCGTCGGGGGAGTGCACCGGCACACCCCCGAGATGATCCAGGGGCTCTCGCAGGTCGCCGGGCACGACGTCGGCGTCAGCTTCACCCCGACGCTCGTGCCGATGAGCCGGGGCATCCTCGCCACCTGCTCGGCGAGGCTCTTGCCCGGCATCGACGCCGAGGCCGCCCGCGCCGCCTACGCCACGGCCTACGGCGACGAACCGTTCGTGCACCTGCTGCCCGAGGGCCAGTGGCCCACCACGGCCCAGGTGCTGGGCGCCAACACCGTCGCGCTGCAGATCGCCGTCGACGCCGACGCGAACCGGCTGGTCGTCGTGGCCGCCGTCGACAACCTCACCAAGGGCACCGGGGGAGCGGCGGTCCAGTGCGCCAACGTCGCCCTGGGCCTGCCCGAGACCACCGGCCTCCCGCTCGTAGGAGTAGCACCATGAGCACGACCGCCCCGAAGGGCTTCTCCGCGGCCGGTGTCGCCGCGGGGCTCAAGTCCTCCGGCGACCCCGACGTCGCCGTCGTCCTGAACACCGGACCGGAGGACGCCGCGGCCGCCGTCTTCACCACGAACCGGTTCCCGGCCGCCCCCGTGCAGTGGAGCCGTCAGGTGCTCGCCGGGCAGCGGGCGCGCGCCGTCGTCCTCAACTCCGGCGGGGCCAACGCCTGCACCGGGCCCGAGGGCTTCCAGGACACGCACGCCACCGCCGAGCACGCGGCGGCCGCGCTGGAGATCGGCGCGATCGACGTCGCCGTCGCGAGCACCGGCCTGATCGGCGTGCGGCTGCCCATGGACAAGCTGACCGCCGGCGTCACGGAGGCGGTCGCCGCGCTCAGCGAGGACGGCGGCCCCGACGCCGCCCGCGCGATCATGACCACCGACAGCGTGCCGAAGACGACGACGCAGCAGCGGGACGGCTGGACCGTCGGGGGCATGGCCAAGGGCGCGGGCATGCTCGCCCCCAGCCTGGCCACGATGCTCGTCGTCGTCACCACCGACGCCACGGCCGACCCGGACGTGCTGCAGCGCGCGCTGAAGGCGGCCACCGCGGTCAGCTTCGAGCGGGTCGACTCCGACGGGTGCCTGTCGACCAACGACACGGTGCTCGTGATGGCCAACGGCGCCGCCGGCGTGACGCCCACCGAGGAGGAGCTCACCGAGGCCCTCACCGCCGCGTGCACCGACCTGGCCATGCAGCTGCTGGCCGACGCGGAGGGCTCGACCAAGGACATCGCGATCACGGTCCGCAACGCGGCCAGCGTCGAGGACGCGCTCACCGCCGGCCGGGCCTGCGCCCGCAACAACCTGCTGAAGACGGCGCTGTTCGGCAACGACCCCAACTGGGGCCGGGTGCTCGCCGCCATCGGCACCACCGACGCCGCCTTCGAGGCCGACCAGGTCGACGTGACGATCAACGGCGTCACCGTCTGCCGGAACGGCTCGATCGGCGACCCCCGCGAGGGCGTCGACCTCACCGGCCGCGAGATCACCATCGACGTCGACCTCCGGGCCGGCGCCGAGCAGGCCACCGTCTGGACCAACGACCTGTCCATCGCCTACGTGCACGAGAACTCGGCCTACTCGACATGAGCACCGCACCCCAGGACCCGACCCCGCCGAACGTCCGGGTCGACGAGCCCGCCCCGCCGCCGAGGCTGCCGCGCACCGTCGGCACGCACCGGGTCATGCGCACGCACGACCCCGAGGGCGACGCCGCCAAGGTCGCCGTCCTCACCGGTGCGCTGCCGTGGCTCAAGGAGTTCCACGGCAACGTCGTCGTCATCAAGTACGGCGGCCACGCCATGGTCGACGACGCCTGCCGCCGGGCCTTCGCCGAGGACATGGTGTTCCTGCGGACCTGCGGCATCCTCCCGGTCGTCGTGCACGGCGGCGGGCCGCAGATCAGCGCCATGCTGACCAAGCTCGGCATCGCCAGCGAGTTCCGGGGCGGCCTGCGGGTCACCACCCCCGAGACCATCGACGTCGTCCGGATGGTGCTCACCGGCCAGGTCGGTCCCGACATCGTCGGCCTGATCAACCAGCACGGCCCGATGGCCGTGCACCTCTCCGGTGAGGACGGCGGGCTGTTCACCGCCGCCCGCACGCAGGCGGTCGTGGACGGCGAGCCGGTCGACGTCGGCCTGGTCGGCGACGTCGTCGCGGTCGACACCACCCCGGTCACGGCGCTGCTCGAGGCCGGGCACATCCCGGTGGTCGCCAGCGTCGCGCCGGACGCCGACGGCGTCGTGCACAACGTCAACGCCGACACCGCCGCGGCGGCCCTGGCGGCGGCGCTCGGCGCGGTGAAGATGGTCGTCCTCACCGACGTCGAGGGCCTCTACGCCAGCTGGCCCGACCGCGACTCCCTCGTCCAGCAGATCGACGCCACCGAGCTGGCCACGATCCTGCCCACCCTGGACGCCGGGATGATCCCGAAGATGGCCGCCTGCCTGCGGGCGGTCGAGGGCGGCGTGAAGCGGGCGACCGTCGTCGACGGCCGCACCCCGCACGCGCTGCTGCTGGAGACGTTCACCACCGAGGGCACCGGGACGATGGTCGTCCCGGCGAAGGACCAGAAGGAGGGCACAGCACGATGACGCACACAGAGGAGCTGGCCCGCCGCTGGTCGGCGGTGATGATGAACAACTACAAGGCGCCGCCGGTCGCGCTCGCCTCCGGCACCGGGGCGACGGTCACCGACGTCGACGGCCGCGAGTACACCGACCTGCTCGGTGGCATCGCGACGACGATCCTCGGCCACGCCCACCCCAAGGTCGTCGAGGCCATCACCACCCAGGCCGGGAAGCTCGGGCACGTCTCCAACCTGGCCATGCACGAGCTGGGGGTGCTGCTCGCGGAGCGGCTGCTGGAGCTGGCCGGCCGTCCCGGGCGGGTCTTCTTCTGCAACTCCGGTGCCGAGGCCAACGAGGCGGCGTTCAAGGTCAGCCGGCTCACCGGCCGCCCCCAGGTCATCACCGCCGAGGGGGCCTTCCACGGCCGCACCATGGGCGCGCTGGCCCTGACCGGCCAGCCGTCCAAGGCCGCCGCCTTCGCGCCGCTGCCCGGAGGCGTCTCCTACGTGCCCTACGGCGACGCCGACGCGCTGACCGGCGCCGTCTCCGAGCAGACCGCGATGGTGCTGCTCGAGCCGATGCTGGGGGAAGGCGGCGTGCTGCCCGCCCCCGCCGGCTACCTGGCGTCGGCCGCCCGCACCGCGTCGGACGCCGGCGCGCTCTTCGCCCTCGACGAGGTGCAGACCGGCATCGGCCGCACCGGGCACTGGTTCGCGCACCAGGCCGAGGGCCTGCACCCCGACGTCATCACCCTGGCCAAGGCCCTCGGCGGCGGCCTGCCGATCGGCGCGATGCTCGCCTTCGGCGAGGCGGCGGACCTGCTCACGGCGGGGTCCCACGGCTCCACCTTCGGCGGCAACCCGATCGCCGCCGCGGCCGCTCTCGCCGTCCTCGACGTCATCCGCGACGAGGGCCTGCTCGAGCGCGCCAAGGAGATCGAGCACCGGTTCACCACCGGCATCGAGGCGCTCGGCCACGCCGGCATCAGCGGCGTCCGGGGGCGGGGCGCGCTGCTCGGCGTCGTCCTCACCGCCGACGTCGCAGTGCAGGTGGAGGCGAACCTCCGCGAGGCCGGCTTCCTCGTCAACGCCGTGGCTCCGGGCGTCATCCGGCTCGCCCCGCCCCTCGTCCTCACCGACGCCCAGGTCGACGCGTTCGTCGCGGCGCTCCCTGCGGCCCTCGACCCCGCGATGACGACGGGGGAGCGAGCATCGCAGGGAGCGCCAGCGACCGAGGAGCGGAACGAGCCCGGAGTCGAGCCATCCAACACCGCACTGGAGACCCAGCAGTGACCCGGCACTTCCTCAAGGACGACGACCTCACCCCGGCCGAGCAGGCCGAGGTGCTCGCCCTGGCGGCGGCGCTCAAGGCGGGCCGCGGGAGCGCCGAGGCGCCCACCCCGCTGCGCGCGGCGAACGGCACCCCGCGCCCGGTCGCCGTGCTCTTCGACAAGCCCTCGACCCGCACCCGGGTGTCGTTCTCCGTGGGGGTCACCGAGCTCGGCGGCTACCCGCTGGTCGTCGACGCCGGCAGCAGCCAGCTGGGCCGCGGCGAGTCGGTGGAGGACACCGCCCGGGTGCTCGACCGCCAGGTCGCTGCCATCGTGTGGCGCACCTTCGGCCAGGAGCGGATCGACGCGATGGCCCGGGTCAGCCGGGTGCCGGTGGTCAACGCCCTGACCGACGAGTACCACCCCTGCCAGATCCTGGCCGACCTCCAGACGATCATCGAGCACAAGGGTTCGCTGGCCGGCCGGTCCATGACCTACCTCGGCGACGGCGCCAACAACATGGCGCACTCCTACCTGCTCGGCGGCGCGACGGCCGGGATGCACGTGCGGATCGGCTCGCCGGAGACCTTCCAGCCCGATCCGCAGGTGCTGAAGCGGGCCGAGGAGATCGCCCGGGAGACCGGCGGCTCGGTCGGCTGGACCGCCGACGCCGAGGCCGCGGCCGACGGCGCCGACGTGCTCGTCACCGACACCTGGGTCTCCATGGGGCAGGAGGGCGAGTACGACACCCGCATCGCACCCTTCCTGCCCTACGCGGTGGACGAGGCGGCACTCGAGCGGGCCGCCGACGACGCCGTCGTCCTGCACTGCCTGCCCGCGTACCGGGGCAAGGAGATCGCCGCCGACGTCATCGACGGTCCGCAGAGCGCGGTCTGGGACGAGGCGGAGAACCGGCTGCACGCCCAGAAGGCGCTGCTCCTCTGGTTGCTGGAGCGGTCGTGACCTCCGCCGTCGGACGGTCCGCCCGCCAGGCCCGCATCCGCGGCCTGATCGAGGCGCAGCCGGTCAGCTCCCAGACCCAGCTCGCCGCCCTCCTGGCCGAGTCGGGCATCGAGGTCACCCAGGCCACGCTGTCCCGCGACCTGGAGGAGCTCGGCGCGGTGAAGCTGCGCGGCTCCGACGGCGCCCCGGCGTCCTACGTCGTCCCACCGGAGAACGCCCCGCTGAGACCGGCCCAGGCCGCCCCGGCGCGGCTGACCCGGCTGCTGGCCGACCTGCTCACGAGCGCGGAGGGCAGCGCCAACCTCGCCGTGCTGCGCACCCCGCCCGGTGCGGCGCAGTTCCTGGCGTCCGCCCTGGACAAGGTGGGCCTCCCCGATGTGCTGGGCACGATCGCGGGGGACGACACTCTGCTGGTCGTCTCCCGGGCCCCCGACGGCGGGCCCGCCCTGGCCGACCGGCTGCGGGCGCTCGCGCAGCGCACGCCGGCCGTCTACCCCGAACTGAGCGCCGACCTGGAAGAGGAACCCGGCACGTGAGCACCGCACCTGGATCGCAGACCCGGCTCTGGGGCGGACGGTTCGGTGGCGGCCCGTCGCCGGCGATGGCGGCGCTGAGCAAGTCCACGCACTTCGACTGGCAGCTCGCGCCCTTCGACCTGGCCGGCTCCCGGGCCCACGCCCGGGTGCTGCACCGCGCCGGCCTGCTCGCCGACGACGAGCTCGAGCAGATGCTCGGTGCCCTCCGCGCGCTCTCCACCGAGGTCGCCGACGGCACCTTCACCGCGATCGACTCCGACGAGGACGTGCACGAGGCCCTCGAGCGCGGCCTGACCGAGAAGCTCGGCGCGCTCGGCGGCAAGCTGCGCGCCGGCCGCAGCCGCAACGACCAGATCGCCACCGACCTGCGGCTCTACCTGCGCCACCACGTGCGCACGCTGGTGGGCGAGCTGTCCTCGCTGGAGTTCGCGCTGCTGGGCCTGGCCGAGCGCTACCAGGACGTCGCCGCGCCGGGCATGACCCACCTCCAGCACGCCCAGCCGGTGCTCATCGCCCACCAGCTCCTGGCGCACGCGCACTCGATCGCCCGCGACGTCGACCGGCTCCGTGACTGGGACCGCCGCGCGGCGGTGAGCCCCTACGGCTCGGGCGCGCTGGCTGGCTCCTCGCTGCCGCTGGACCCCGACGCCGTCGCCGCCGAGCTCGGCTTCGACCGGGCGTCGGAGAACTCGATCGACGGCGTCAGCGACCGCGACTTCGCCGCCGAGTTCTGCTTCGCCGCCGCGCTGCTCGGCGTGCACCTCTCCCGGCTGGGGGAGGAGGTCGTGCTCTGGACGTCGACCGAGTTCGGCTGGGCCCGCCTCGACGACGCCTGGGCCACCGGGTCGTCGATCATGCCGCAGAAGAAGAACCCCGACATCGCCGAGCTGGCCCGCGGCAAGTCCGGCCGGTTCGTCGGCAACCTCACCGGCATCCTCACGATGCTCAAGGGCCTTCCGCTGGCCTACGACCGCGACCTGCAGGAGGACAAGGAGCCGGTCTTCGACTCCATGGAGCAGCTGCTCCTCCTGCTGCCCGCGGTCACCGGGATGATGGCGACCCTGACGCTGCGCCCGGAGGTGCTCGAGGCCGCCGCCCCCCAGGGCTTCGCGCTGGCCACCGACGTCGCCGAGTGGCTGGTCCGCCAGGGCGTGCCGTTCCGGTCCGCGCACGAGATCAGCGGGGCGATGGTCGCCTACTGCGAGGAGGCCGGGCTCGAGCTCGACCAGCTCGACGACGACCAGCTCGCCGGCATCGACGAGCGCCTGACGCCCGACGTGCGGTCGGTGCTGTCGGTCAGCGGCGCGCTCGCGGCCCGCAGCACCCGCGGGGGGACGGCGCCGGTGCGCGTGGCCGAGCAGATGACCGGGCTCAAGGCGCTGGCGACCGAGCATGCCGAGTGGGCGTCGTCGTCGCCGGTGGCGCCGGCCCTCTGAGCATGTCGTCGTCCCCCCGGCCCGAGCCGGGTCCTCTCGTGCGCGAGGAGGACCTGCTCGGGCCGGTCGACGTCGTGGCGCGGTCGCTGCTCGGCTGCTGGGTGGTGACCGACCGCCCGGAGGGCACCGTGGCGCTGCGGCTCACGGAGGTGGAGGCGTACTCGGGGTCGGGGGTGGACCCGGCCGCCCACTCGCACCGTGGTCCCACGCCGCGGGCGGCGATCATGTTCGGCCCTCCGGGGCGGCTCTACGTCTACTTCTCCTACGGCGTGCACTGGTGCGCCAACGTCGTGGTGGGTCCCGAGGGCGACGGCGAGGCGGTGCTGATGCGCGCCGGAGAGGTGGTGGTGGGGGAGGAGCTGGCCCGCTCCCGCCGTCCGGCCGCCCGTTCGCCCCGGGACCTGGCCGGTGGTCCGGCCCGCCTGACCCAGGCGCTGGGCATCGGGCGCGACGACCTGGACACCGACCTGCTCGACGCCGGCTCCTCCGTGCGCCTGCACCGGGGGACGGCGCCGTCGACCGTCTCGGCCGGCCCGCGCGTGGGCATCAGCGTGGCGACCGAGCTGCCGTGGCGGTTCTGGGAGACCGACGCGCCGTCGGTGAGCGCCTTCCGGGCGGGTGGCAGGCCGCGCCCCGGGCGGGCCGGGCAGGATGGTTCCCCGTGACCGACGTGATCGACGAACTGCACCGCCGCGGGCTGATCGCCCAGAGCACGGACGAGGCCGCCCTCCGGGAGCACCTCGCCGCCGGCCCGGTCACCTACTACTGCGGGTTCGACCCCACCGCGGCCAGCCTGCACGTCGGCCACCTGCTGCAGTTCATGGTGCTCCGCGCGCTGCAGCGGGCCGGGCACCAGCCGATCGTCCTGGTCGGCGGGGCCACCGGCCTGATCGGTGACCCCCGGCCGACGTCGGAGCGGGTGCTGAACGACCCGTCGGTCGTCGCGGACTGGGTGGAGCGGATCCGGGAGCGGGTCGCCCCGTTCCTCGACCTGCCCGCGCAGGAGCAGGGCCTGCGGCCGCCGATCTACGTGAACAACCTGGACTGGACGGCGCCGCTCTCGGCGATCGACTTCCTCCGGGACATCGGCAAGCACTTCCGCGTCGGCAAGATGCTGGCCAAGGAAGCGGTGTCGGCCCGGCTGAACAGCGAGGCCGGGATCAGCTACACCGAGTTCAGCTACCAGATCCTGCAGGCCAACGACTTCCGCGAGCTCTTCCTGCGGCACGGCTGCACGCTCCAGAGCGGCGGCTCGGACCAATGGGGCAACATCACCGCCGGCGTCGACCTGGTGCGGCGGACCAACAGCGCCTCGACGCACGCCCTGGCGACCCCGCTGATCACTACCGCCGACGGGAAGAAGATCGGCAAGACCGAGGGGGCGACGGTCTGGCTCGACCCGGACCTCACGTCGCCGTACGCCTTCTTCCAGTACTGGCTGAACATCGACGACGTCGACGCCCGCACCTGGCTCCCGCTGTTCTCCGAGCGGCCGGCCGAGGAGATCGCCGGGTTGATCGCCGAGTCGGAGGAACGCCCTGCCGCGCGAGCCGTCCAGCGCGCGCTCGCCGAGGAGCTGACCCGGTTGGTGCACGGTTCCGACCAGCTCCGCCAGGCCGAGGCCGCCGGACGGGCCCTCTTCGGGCGGGAGGACCTGGCATCCCTGGACGCCGGGACGCTGACGGCCGCGCTGCAGGAGGCCGGCAGCACCACCGTCGACGGCGAGCTGCCGACGATCGCCCAACTGCTCCAGCAGACAGGCCTGGTGAGCTCGCTGTCCGAGGCCCGACGCACCGTCAAGGAGGGCGGCGCGTACCTGAACAACGAGCGCGTCACCGACGGCGACGCGGTGCCGGGGGAGGACGCCTGGCTTCCCGGCGGGTGGCTCGTCCTGCGCCGTGGACGGCGCGCGATCGCGGGCGTCCGCAAGGGCGGCTGAGCCGCCCGAGGCGGGTCCGGCGGGGGGTGTCCGGCGTCACCGACCCCCGGGTTTGACCCCGCCGGGAGGGCCGTGTAACTTTCTCTCTGCGCCGCGCGGCCCGGGAGGGCCGCCGGACCGGACACCGCCCTTGAGGGCCTCCGGAAACCGGCGTAGAATTGGACATCCAGCCAGTGACGGAGCCCGGAAGGGTCGAGTTGTTGCGCGTCCGCTCCTTGAGAACTCAACAGCGTGCCGAAAGTCAGTGCCAAGTAATACCCCGTGCCGCGGCTCGTGCAGTCGTGG
>NZ_QOHI01000021.1 GCF_003319095.1 Blastococcus sp. TBT05-19
GAGATGTGTATAAGAGACAGCCTGGATGACGTGGTCGGCGACGTCGCGCAGGTAGCCCCGCAGCTCCTCGTCCACCCCGTACTTGTCGAAGCCGGCGGTCAGCGCGGCGATGATCCCGGTGAGCGGCTGGGCGGCCCGCTGGAACTCCAGCACCTCCTGCGAGAGCTCGTAGATGCGGCGGGAGACCCCGGGGTCCCCGCGGAAGACCTCGGTCTCGATCTCGTCAATGTCGTTGGCCAGCCCGTCGACCACCGGGCGGTACCCGTCGACGACGGCGTCCAGCGTCGCGTACAGCACCGCCTCGCTGCCCTTGGCCAGCAGCGCCGGCTCGCTCTCCAGCCGGCGGCGCACCCGCGAGAGGTCCGGCGACTCGCTGTGCCGGACGGTGATCGCGAAGTCGCGGCCGAGGAACAGGTGCAGCTCCCCGAACTCGACCTCCTCGGCCGCGTCCAGGTACCGGGCCGCCTTGAGGACGACGAACAGCGTGGACACGTAG
>NZ_QOHI01000006.1 GCF_003319095.1 Blastococcus sp. TBT05-19
CGGCCCCCGTGCAGGGCCCCGCCGCGAGCGTGCGAGCGGTGGGGGGCACGGGGGTCCTTCTCGGAACGGCCCCCGTGCAGGGCCCCGCCGCGAGCGTGCGAGCGGTGGGGGGCACGGGGGTCCTTCTAGGCGCAGTCGCGGCAGAAGTGCTGGTTGCCCTTGGTGGAGGTCAGGCGGCTGCGGTGCTGCACGAGGAAGCAGCGCGAGCAGGTGAACTCGTCCTCCTGCTTCGGCAGGACGCGGACGGTGAGCTCCTCGCCGGACAGGTCGGCGCCGGGGAGCTCGAGGTTCTCGTTGAAGTCGGTCTCGTCGACGTCGACCGAGGAGGACTGCGCCTCAGCGCGCCGCGCCTTGAGCTCCTCCAGCGAGTCCTCGCCGAGCTCGTCGGTCTCGTTGCGGCGCGGGGCGTCGTAGTCGGTGGCCATGGGGTGTGCCCCTCCTCCGGGTTTCTCGGGCATCGTGCCCGTTCGTCTGACGCGGCGCCGGATGCGGCGCTGTCGTCGGTCCGGTCGCCGGTGGGCGACCAGTGGTTCGTGTGGCGGGCCCGCTGCTGGGGCTCTCTCCACCGCCGCTCCTCCTCGCAGAGGACCGGCAGGCCCCCCAACGCCGACGGGGCCCGGTTTGT
Source organism: Blastococcus sp. TBT05-19 (assembly GCF_003319095.1). Classification (GTDB taxonomy): domain Bacteria; phylum Actinomycetota; class Actinomycetes; order Mycobacteriales; family Geodermatophilaceae; genus Blastococcus. Next base: position 626 of record NZ_QOHI01000006.1, read on the forward strand.
GCCCGACTCCGGAGAGGTGACACCTGGGGCCCGCGAACGGTCGGGCGGGCGGCGGAGCCGCAGAGGTTACCCTGCCGCCGTGGCGACTTCCCCGGGTGCCGATCCAGCCGTCGTGGGCCCTTACCTGGCCTCGGCGCTGGGGCACGAGAAATGGCGTTCGGTCACCGTCGAGCTGATCGCGGCGGGGATGTCCAACCTCACCTACGTGGTCACCCCGGCCGACGGCGACGCGGACGACGCGGTGATCCTCCGGCGCCCGCCGACGGGGGCCGTGCTGGCCACCGCGCACGACATGGCCCGCGAGCACCGGGTGATCTCCGCGCTGGGCCCGACACCCGTGCCGGTGCCGCGCACGCTGCACCTCTGCACCGACCCCGCGGTGCTCGGTGCGCCGTTCTACGTGATGGAGCGGGTCGTCGGGATCCACGTCGTCAGCGAGTTCCCGGCCGGGTACGCCGATGCCCCCGAGCAGCGCCGCGCCATCGGTGAGGCCCTGGTGGACACCCTGGCCGACCTGCACTCCGTCGACCCCGCCGCGGTGGGCCTGGCCGACTTCGGCCGGCCCGAGGGGTTCGCGGCCCGCCAGGTGCGCCGGTGGACCACCCAGTGGGAGGCCACCCGCGACCGCGACCGCCCCGACCTGGACGCGCTGGCCGCCCGGCTGGCGGCCACGGTGCCCGCGAACGCGCGGGCGGGGATCACCCACGGCGACTACCGCCTGGACAACTGCCTGCTCGACCCGTCCGAGCCCGGCCGCATCCGCGCCGTCCTGGACTGGGAGATGTCGACGCTGGGCGATCCGCTCACCGACATCGGGATGATGTTCGTCTACTGGCCCGAGGCCGGGGAGCACCGTCCCTCGACGCTCAGCCCGGTGACGACGCTGCCCGGCTTCCCGACCCGGCTCGAGGTCGCCGAGCGCTACGCGGCGCGCACCGGCACGGACCTGTCGGACCTCAACTGGTACGTGGGGTTCGCCTTCTTCAAGTTCGCCGCCATCATCGCCGGGATCCTGGCCCGCTCGGCCGCCGGGGCGATGGCCGGCAAGGACACCAGCGGGTACGCCGAGCGGATCGGCCCCTGCGTCGAGCTGGGACGCGCCGCTCTGGAGGACGGTGCGATCTAGGAGCGCGCCGCGCCCCTAAGCTCCTGGCGTCAACCGTCCCGCGGGACCTCGTCGAGGAGATCGCAGTGACCGAGCGCACCGCCGCCCGTCCCTCGGTGCGCCCCCGGAGCGGTCGCCGGCCGCTTCCGCCGCTGATCTTCCTGCTGGTGCTGGCCGTCGCTGCGGGCGCCGTGTGGTGGACCGTCGTCCGCCAGGACCGCGCCCGTCAGGCGGAGGAGGCCGCCGCCTGCGCGAGCGCGGAGGAGGCGCCGCCCGCGCTGGACCCCGGAACCGTGTCGGTGCGCGTCTACAACGCCACCGACGAGCCGGGCCTGGCCCAGACCGTGTCGGAGGACCTGGCCGCCCGTGGGTTCACGGTCGGCGAGGTCGCCAACGACCGGAGCGAGCGGGAGGTCGAGGGCGTGGGCGAGGTCCGGTTCGGCTCCCGCGGTCGTGACCAGGCCCGGTTCATGGAGGCGTACCTGCCCGGTGTGAACGAGCACCAGGACACCCGCGCCACGGCCGAGGTCGACCTGGTGCTCGGTCCGGACTTCACCGCGCTGGCCACCCCCGAGGAGGTCACGGCCGCGATCGAGGAAGGCGCCGACGCCCCGATCGGCTGCTGACCGGTCGCGCCCGGGTCACGGGTGCAGCTCGGACACCAGGTCCTGGAACGCCCCGGCCACCGACGGCGCGACGGCGACCACCATCGGCTCCCCCACCGGCGCCTCCCGGAGCCCGGTCACCACGGCACCCGCCTCGGCGGCGACGAGCGCTCCGGCGGCGAAGTCCCAGGGGTTGAGGTCCAGCTCGAAGTAGGCGTCGACCCGATTAGCGGCGACCGCGCAGAGGTCCAGGGCCGCGCTGCCGAACCGCCGGATGTCGCGCACCCGCGGCAGCAGCTCGGCGACGACCAGACCCTGGGCCCGACGCTGCTCGACCCGGTAGCCGAACCCGGTCGCGACGAGGGTCTGCTCCAGCGACGGCGGCCGCCCGGGGCGGAGCTGCCGCGGCGGGCGGCCCGGGGCGGACAGCCACGCCCCCTCCCCCGCCGCGGCGGTGAAGAGCTCGCCGGTGGCGACGTTGAGGACCGCACCCGCCCGGACGACGCCGTGCACCTCCGCGGCGACCGAGACGCCGTAGGCCGGGACGTCGTACAGGAAGTTCACGGTGCCGTCGATGGGGTCGACGATCCACCGGACGCCGCTGGTGCCCTCGCGCGCAGCGCCCTCCTCCCCCAGGACGCCGTCGTCCGGGCGGGCGGTCAGCAGCCGCCCGACGAGCAGCTCCTCGCTGGCGGCGTCGACCGCCGTGACGACGTCGACCGGGCTGGACTTGGTGCCGACGTGCTCACCCGCGCCGTCCCGCCCGCGGGCGACGAGCGCGGCCGCCTCGCGGGCCGCCGACACGGCCAGCGCGAGCAGCTCGGACGGCGCCGGTTCCGAAGTCATGACGGCGATCGTGCCTCAGCGACCGGCCCCCTCGCAGGGGCCCGCTAAGCGCCTGCGAGCGGCGGGGGGCGAGGGGGTCCTTCTACTACTGTGTCCGCGTGCAGGGCTTCGGAGTGGACATCGGCGGCAGCGGCATCAAGGGGTGCCTGGTCGACCTGGACGAGGGACGGCTGATCGGCGAGCGCGTGCGGATCGAGACGCCGCAGCCCTCGCTGCCGGAGTCGGTCTACGGGGTGGTCGCCACCATCGTCGAGTCCTTCGGCTGGGACGGTCAGGTGGGCGTCACGTTCCCCGGCGTCATGAAGGCCGGCGTGGCGCACACGGCCGCCAACGTCGACAAGAGCTGGATCGGCACCGACGTGGACGCCGGTCTGGAGGCGCGCATCGCCGGCTCGGTGCAGACGCTGAACGACGCCGACGCCGCCGGCCTGGCCGAGATGCGCTACGGCGCCGGCCGGGGCCGTGGCGGCGTGGTGCTGATGCTCACGTTCGGGACGGGCATCGGCAGCGCCCTGTTCGTCGACGGGCGCCTGGTGCCCAACACCGAGTTCGGGCACATCCAGGTCGACGGCGAGGACGGCGAGCGGCGGGCCTCGGCCGCCGCTCGCGAGCGCGAGGAGCTCGGCTACCCGGAGTGGGCGCTGCGGGTCGACCGCTACCTCGACGTGCTCGAGGCCGGCCTGTGGCCCGACCTGATCATCGTGGGCGGCGGGGTGAGCAGGAAGGCGCACAAGTGGGTGCCCCTGCTGAGCACGCGCACGCCGGTCGTGCCGGCCGAGCTGCAGAACGACGCCGGGATCGTGGGCGCCGCCCTGGCCGCCGTGGAACGACTGGCCCCCTGAGCAAGCCCCCCTCACCCGGGCGGGGCAGACCGGCCCGCCCCGTCGGAGCGAGGGTCCTGGATCCGGGGCGATGGTTTCGGCAGGAAACGCCGTTACAATGGTGAAGCCCCAGCCCGTCGCCCTTCCAGCCGGGAGGGATCCCCTGCACCCTTCGCGGCCAAACGCCGCACGGGTCTGCCGGGTCCTCCCCCGCCCGGGGCGCTGGCCGGAGCCGCTGCCCGCGGACCACACGGTCCCCCGGGGAACGAACCCAGTACGGGAAGGAACCTGAGTGCCCGCCGACCAGCCAGCACCGGAAGCAGCCGCCGCGAGCACCAGCCCGCGCGCCAGGACGGCCGCCACCGGTACCCGTGCCAAGAAGGCGGCCGCCGAGCCGGCTTCCGCTCGGAAGAAGGCCCCGGCCAAGACCGCCGCCGCCAAGAGCCGCACCAAGCCGGCGATCACCCCGTCCGCGAGCGCTGGCGAGGGCACCGTCCTCACCGCCGTCGCGTCCGACGGTGCCACCGTCGCCGTCGTGGCCGCCGGCACCGAGGGCCTCAAGCTGGACGAGACGGTCGTCGCGGGTACCGACGGCCCCGAGGCCGAGGCGCCCGCCGCCGAGGAGGCCGCCTCCGGCGACTTCGAGTGGGACGAGGAGGAGGAGTCCGAGGCGCTGCGCCAGGCGCGCAAGGACGCCGAGCTCACCGCCTCGGCCGACTCCGTCCGCGCCTACCTCAAGCAGATCGGCAAGGTCGCGCTCCTCAACGCCGAGGAGGAGGTCGACCTCGCCAAGCGGATCGAGGCCGGTCTCTACGGCTCCGAGCGCCTGCGCCAGGTCGAGGAGGAGAACCAGAAGCTGTCGCCGCAGATGCGCCGCGACCTCAACTGGATCGTCCGCGACGGCGAGCGCGCCAAGAACCACCTGCTCGAGGCCAACCTGCGTCTCGTCGTCTCCCTGGCCAAGCGCTACACCGGCCGCGGCATGGCGTTCCTGGACCTGATCCAGGAGGGCAACCTCGGTCTGATCCGCGCGGTCGAGAAGTTCGACTACACCAAGGGCTACAAGTTCTCGACCTACGCGACGTGGTGGATCCGCCAGGCCATCACCCGCGCCATGGCCGACCAGGCCCGCACCATCCGCATCCCGGTGCACATGGTCGAGGTCATCAACAAGCTCGGCCGCATACAGCGCGAGCTGCTCCAGGACCTGGGCCGCGAGCCCACCCCGGAGGAGCTGGCCAAGGAGATGGACATCACCCCGGACAAGGTGCTGGAGATCCAGCAGTACGCCCGGGAGCCCATCAGCCTCGACCAGACCATCGGCGACGAGGGCGACAGCCAGCTCGGTGACTTCATCGAGGACTCGGAGGCCGTCGTGGCGGTCGACGCGGTCAGCTTCACCCTCATGCAGGACCAGCTGACCAGCGTGCTGCAGACCCTCTCCGAGCGGGAGGCCGGCGTCGTCCGGCTGCGGTTCGGCCTCACCGACGGCCAGCCGCGCACCCTCGACGAGATCGGCCAGGTCTACGGCGTGACGCGCGAGCGGATCCGCCAGATCGAGTCGAAGACGATGTCGAAGCTGCGGCACCCCAGCCGCTCGCAGGTCCTGCGGGACTATCTCGACTGACGTCCTCCGGACGTCACCGCGGCCAGGTGCCGTCCCCCACGTGCGCTGAGCCGCTGCTTCGCCCCTGCGCGGACCCCTCCGGGGCCCGCTCGGGACGAACGCGGCGCTCACGTCCGGGGGACGCGCCTGGCCGTGGTGCTTTCACGAACGTCCCCCTTACGGGGCAGCACATGGTGTCGGTTGGGTGACGAGCGGTGTAGGCCGACACCTGTCGGGTAGACGGCGTAGCGTGGGAGAGGCAAGGACAGCAGAGGACCGACGGTCGTTCCGGTCTCCCACCCGGGGCTCCGACGACGACCAGTACGTGCACCACCCGTAAGACTCCAGGACGTCCCCTGCTGGACCCGACCGCGGTGCACCGTCGGTCACGGACTCATCTCTTTCGGCGAGTCCGCGGCCTTCACATCCGGAACGGGAACACGAGGGGTCATCCTGGCGCTGTGCAGGAGGCCGATCCGCAGCCGCGGGTCCGTGCGGTTAGAGAGCGAGTGATGACCAGATGACCCAGACGCTGACGACGACCCCCGCCGCCGACGACCTGGTCGTGCCCTTCCACTGCGACCGTTGTGGCGCCCTGGCCAAGGTCCGTGTCGTGCTCGCCAGCGGTAGCGACCTCGTGTTCTGCGGGCACCACGCCCGGGAGTACGAGAGCAAGCTCCGCGACATCGCCGTCGACATCATCGACACAGAGGGCGAGCAGCGCGTGACCGCGTGAGAGAGGCGATATCGTCGCGACCGCGATGACCGCCTCACCTGACGACGCCGCCGCGTCCGACTCCCCGCCTCGTGCGGGCGTCGGGCCGGCGGCTCCGTCGTCTCCGGGGACCCCCGGCACGCGGCGACCGGAGGAAGCCCCCATGTCACAGCAGTACCCGGCGTCGGACGAGACCGTCCGCATGCCAGCCGACGGCGGCGGCCAGCGCTCGGCGCCGTCGGTGCCCGCGCAGGGCTTCGGTGAGGAGCCCGACGACACCCGCCCGGTCAGCCGGGACTGGCAGAGCGGTGCGCCCGAGAAGGCAGCGCCCGAGCCCGCAGCCCCCGAGCCCGCAGCCCCCGCGCCGGCATCGCCCGAGCGGGCGGTGTCCGGGGTCGCGCCGACCGAGCCGGTGGAGACCGCTCCCGCGGCCGACCCCGCGCCGTCCGCCGCCGCGCAGTTCCAGAACGGCGAGACCCAGCGGATCGACCTGGTCGACGACGACGCCACCGGCCGGACCGCCGTCGTCCCACCCCTCGGCGAGGGCACCTCCTCCCCCGCCGACGTCCCTCCGCCCGCCCAGGAGGCGCCCACGGGTCCCCGCGGCCCCTGGTGGCGCCGGAGGGCCGTGCTGGTGCCCGCGGGCGCGGTGGCCGTCCTGGCAGCGGTCTACGGCGTCGACCTGGCGATCTCCTCCGGTGACATCCCTCGCTCCACGGTGGTGGCCGGGATCGAGATCGGCGGCCTCTCCCCCGCCTCGGCCGCGGCCACGCTGGAGCAGCGGCTGGCCGAACGCGTCTCCGCCGAGCACCAGGTGCGCGCGGACGACGTCGAGGTCCCCTTCGCGCCGGTGACCGCAGGCATCGCGCTGGACGTCGACGCGACCGTGGACGCCGCGGACGACCAGCCCCTCAACCCCTGGACCCGGCTGACCAGCTTCTTCACCGAGCGGCCGGTGGACGCCGTGCTCACCGGTGAGGACACCGCCCTGGCCGCCCAGATGGACACCCTGGGCGAGCAGGTGGACCGCGCGCCTGCGAACGCGACGATCGCGATCGAGGGCACCACGGCGTCGGTCGTGCCGCCCCTGGACGGGCGCACCCTGGACCGTGACGGCGCCGCCGACGCGATCCTCGACGCCCTCGCCGCCGGCCAGGACCCCGCCACCCCGATCGAGCTCCCCGTCGACGTCGAGCAGGTGTCCGTCGACGAGGCCGAGGCGCAGCGGGTGCTCGACGAGACGGTCACCCCCGCGCTGTCGGCCCCGGTGGGCATCGTCAGCCAGGACGGCGCCGTCTCCGCGGAGGTCCCGGTGACCGCGATCGCCGCCTCCCTCGTCTTCACCCCCGGCGAGGACGGGACGCTGTCGGTCGACGTCGACCCGGCGAAGCTGCAGGGTGCGCTCGGCGACGAGCTCGGCCGCTTCGGCACGCCGGCGAAGGACGCGGGCTTCGAGGTCTCCGGCGGGGCGGTGTCGGTCATCCCCTCGGTCGAGGGCACCGGCATCGACCCGGCGAACCTCTCCGAGCAGCTGCTGGGCGTGCTCACCGCGGACGCGCCGCGCACGGTCACCGCCGAGCTGGGACCGATCCCGGCCGACCTGACGACCGAGGAGGCCCAGGCGCTGGGCATCAAGGAGCAGGTCAGCACCTTCACGACCCGCATCAGCAACCCGGTCAGCGGCACCAACATCCGGGTGGCCGCGGCCGAGGTGGACGGCGCGCTGATCCTGCCGGGCGAGACCTTCAGCCTGAACGACTACACCGGCCCGCGCGGGACCGCGCAGGGCTACGTCGAGGCCACGGTCATCAGCGGCGGTCAGCTGTCCAAGGCCGTGGGCGGCGGCGTGAGCCAGTTCGCCACCACGATGTTCAACGCGGTCTTCTTCGCCGGCCTCGAGGACGTCTACCACAAGCCGCACAGCTTCTACATCGATCGCTACCCCGCCGGCCGCGAGGCGACGGTCTACGAGGGCCTGATCGACCTGCAGTGGCGCAACGACACCGACACCGGCATCTACGTCGACACCGCCTGGACGCCGGGCTCGCTCACCGTCACCTTCTACGGCACCAAGCGCTACGAGATCCAGGCCATCGAGGGCCCGCGGACCAACTTCCGGGAGCCGGCGGTGCTCGAGAAGCCCGCGGGTGACAACTGCATCCCGCAGTCGGGCGTGCGCGGTTTCGACGTGACCGTCACCCGGGTCTTCCGCGACCTGGGCAGCGGCTCGGAGATCAGGCGCGAGGAGTTCCGCACCCGGTACGCCGCCGAGGCGGTGCTGCGGTGCGTCGCGCCCCCGGCCCCGACGGCGCCCGCGCCCGAGGGCACCCCGCCGGCGGCTCCGTCGTCCACCGGCGGTCGCCGTCCCGGCCGTTCCGGAGGCGCCTGACCGGGTCCCGCGCGCCCGGCGCCCGCCGGCGTCGGGAAGCGGCGCGACGGCCCCGGCCGTCGCGACGTGCACACTGTCGTCGTGAGCGCCGTCCTGCCCAGCGGCCCGGCCGCACCGGCCGGGACGGACCCCGCACGGGCCGGCGACGACCTCGCGGCTTCCGGCGCCACGCGCGCCGAGCTCCCGGCGCCGTCCCGGATGCGGCGCTGGCCGGCGGTCCTGCGCGTCCCGCTGCAGGTGCTCGGCCGGGCCGTCGCCAAGGCGTGGCAGGACCGCATCCTCGGGCTGTCGGCCGAGGCCGCGTTCTGGCAGATCCTGTCGATCCCGCCGCTGCTCATCGGGCTGCTCGGATCGCTGGGCTACCTGGGCGACGTCATCGGCGGGGAGGCCGTCCGCCAGATCGAGGACCGCCTGCTGGCCGCCTCGGCGGAGGCGCTGACCCCGGGCGTGGTCGACTCCCTGGTCGCGCCGACCCTCGCCGACATCCTCGGCTCCGGCCGCCTCGACGTGGTCAGCCTCGGCTTCCTGCTGTCCCTGTGGGCGGGGTCCTCGGCCACCGCCACGTTCATGAACACGATCGTCATCGCCTACGACCAGCGGGACGTGCGCGGGCCCATCCGGACCCGGCTGAAGGCGCTCTGGCTGTTCGTCGTCGGCATGGTCATGGCGGTGCTGACGCTGCCGCTCCTGGTGCTCGGCCGCGAGGTGCTCGTCTCGCTGGCACCGCCGGACTGGCGCGCGACCACCGGGATGCTCATCGACGCCGTCTACTGGCCGGTGGTCCTGATCGGGCTGCTGCTGGCGCTGACCAGCTTCTTCCACGTGGTGCTGCCGCACCGGCTGCCGTGGCGCCGGCACCTGCCCGGCGCGCTGCTCGCCCTCGGCTTCTTCCTGGTGGCGGCCACGCTGCTGCGCGCCTACATCGGCGACATCCTGACCACGGCGCTGCCCTACGGCGCGCTCGCGGCTCCGATCGGCGCCCTGCTGTTCTGCTTCTTCTTCGGCATGGCCGTGCTGCTCGGCGCCGAGCTCAACACGACCATCCAGGCGCGGTGGCCGGCCCCGCTGAGCCGGCACGACCGCCGGCGGCGGGCGCGGCGCGCCGCCAAGCTCGAGGAGGAGGCGCGCCGGCTCGGCCTGCGGTGACGCCGCCTACTTCTTGAGCTGGTTGTAGATCTCCTTGCAGGCCGGGCACACCGGGCTGCCGGGCTTCGGGCTCTTGGTCACCGGGAAGACCTCGCCGCACAGCGCCTCGACCATCGTGCCCATCACGGCGCTCTCGGCGATCTTGTTCTTCCGCACGTAGTGGAAGACCTCGTCGGCGTTGCCGGTGTCGGCGTCGCGGACGTCCGGGCGCTCGAGGATGTCGCTGCTGCTCATGCCGACCATGATGGCAGCAACGAGCCGGCCACCGGGGCGAGACCTCGGGTCAGACGTCGATGATCCGCGTCGAGCGCGCGGGGTTCTCCAGCATCCGGTCCGGCGGCGGCGTGTAGCTGCGCACGTCCGTCTTCTTCTTCGGCGGCCGGTCGTTGGCCATCATCACGGCGACCCACGGCAGGACCGTCCCCAGGATCACGAAGATGATCATCAGCCAGACGACCTTGTAGAAGACGGCGGCCAGGATCAGGGCGATGGTGCGGGTGAGCATCGTGAGCGCGTAGCGCCGCTTCCGGGCCGCGTGCTGGTCGGCCATGCTCGGCGCGGCACCGGTGATGAGCACCGGCTCCGACCTGCGTGACCGCGGGGACTGCTGGCTCGAGGCCACGGGCACCTTCCCTCTGCCGGCCGGGTCGCTCGGAGGCGCTCCCGGACCGTTCCCATGGTGCCACCGGATCGGCGACGGGCGGCGGGCCGGCCGGATCAGCCGGCCGGGTCCTGGCGGGCCGCCTTCGCGGCCTGCTTCTGCTCCTGCTTGAAGGCCCGGACCTCGACCAGCGACTGCGGGCCGGTGATGTCGGCGACCGAGCGTCGCGAGCCGTCGGTGCCGTAGTCGCCGGCGGCCTCGCGCCAGCCCGGCGGCGTGACCCCGTACTGCTTGCCGAGCAGCGCCAGGAAGATCTTCGACTTCTGCGTCCCGAAGCCGGGCAGCGCGTTGAGCCGCTTCAGCAGCGCTGCACCGGTCGGCCCGTCGGCCCACAGGCCGGTCACCTCGCCGCCGTACTGCTCGACGAGCGCGCGGCAGACCTCCTGGGCGCGGCCGGCCATGGACCCGGGGTAGCGGTGCAGCGCCGGCGGCCCCTGGAAGACGCGCACCAGCTCCTCGGGGTCCATCGCCGCGATCCGCTCGGCCGACAGCGTGTCCACGCCGAGCCGGTCGGCCAGCAGCCGCGGGGCACCGAAGGCGCGCTCCATGGGGAACTGCTGGTCCAGCAGCATCCCGATCAGCAGCGCGAGCGGGTCACGGCTGAGCAGCTCGTCGGCTGCCGGGTCCTGGGCGATGGTCAGGTTCGGCATGCCGCAGATCCTGCCGCACCGGGTGGATGCTGGAGGATGCGCAGGTGCGAGCCGTCGTGAGCCGAGTCAGTACAGCCGCTGTAACCGTCGACGACGAGGTCGTCGGCGACATCGGCGCCGGGTTGCTGTCACTGGTCGGAGTGGGCCGGCACGACGACGTCGCCGCAGCGCACGCCCTGGCGCGGAAGATCCACGAGCTGCGGATCTTCCCCGGTGAGGAGGGTCAGGTGTCGGCCGCCGACCTGGGCCTGCCGGTGCTGGTGGTCAGCCAGTTCACCCTCTACGCCGACACCCGCAAGGGCCGGCGCCCGTCGTGGCAGGACGCCGCCCCCGGCGAGCTGGCCGAGCCGCTGGTCGACGAGGTCGTGGCCGAGCTGCGCCGGCGCGGAGCCGTCGTCGCGACCGGACGGTTCGGGGCCAGCATGCGCGTCGCGTCGGTCAACGAGGGCCCGATGACCCTGCTCCTGGAGGTCTGACCTCGGCGGACGCGTCGGTCCGAATCACATGTCTGGGACTCGTCACGGCCGGGTACCGGACGGTGACCGAAGACACTCCCTGCCGGTTTCCTGTGAAGGGCGGGTTCCTGGAACACCAGGCACCCCGGCGGCCGTTGTGCAGGGCGTACCACACCGGACAGAGAAGGGCGGGACCGGCCGGCGACCCCGATGCCGATCCCCCGCCGAACGCCTGGATGACCTTCCGTCGCCCACCGATGCCCGGCGGATGCATCCGAATCCAAGGCAAGGACGAAGACCCATCGTGACGCTGCTGCAGTCTTCCCCCACCGACACGCTCGACGTGCGCTCCCCGCGCCGCGAGCCCGACGCGAGCGGTCTGGTCTCCACCGACCTCGTGCGCGTCTACCTGAACACCATCGGCAAGACCGCGCTGCTCACCGCCGAGCAGGAGGTGGAGCTGGCCAAGCGAATCGAGGCCGGTCTGTACGCCGAGCGGCTGCTGGGCGAGAAGAAGGACCTCACCGCCGCCCGCAAGCGCGACTACAAGATCCTGGCCACCGACGGCAAGGCCGCCAAGGCCCACCTGCTGGAGGCCAACCTGCGGCTCGTCGTCTCGGTCGCCAAGCGCTACACCGGGCACGGCATGACGTTCCTGGACCTCATCCAGGAGGGGAACGTCGGCCTGATCCGTGCGGTCGAGAAGTTCGACTACACCAAGGGCTTCAAGTTCTCGACCTACGCGACCTGGTGGATCCGCCAGGCCATCACCCGCGCCATGGCGGACTCCGGCCGGACGATCCGGCTGCCCGTCCACCTGGCCGAGCAGGTCAACAAGGTCGTGCGCACCCGCCGGCGCATGCACCAGGAGCTCGAGCGGGAGCCCACCGCCGAGGAGCTCGGTCTCGAGCTGGACATGCCCGAGGCCCGGATCACCGAGCTCCTCGAGTACAGCCGCGACCTGGTGAGCCTGGACCAGACCGTCGGCACCGACGAGGAGTCCCGGCTGGGTGACTTCATCGAGGACGCCGACGCCGCGGTCGCCGAGGACGCGGTCGCCTTCCAGATGATGAAGGGCGACGTCCGGCACGTGCTGGACACGCTCGAGGAGCGGGAGCGCGACGTCGTCATCCTGCGCTTCGGGCTGGACGGCGCTCAGCCCCGCACCCTGGAGCAGATCGGCAAGCAGTTCGGTCTGTCCCGCGAGCGGGTCCGCCAGATCGAGCGCGAGACGATGGCCAAGCTGCGCGACCCGCAGCGCGCCGACGCCCTCCGCGACTACCTGGCCTGACAGCCCCACCACGACGGGCCGCCTCCTCCGGGAGGCGGCCCGTCGTGCGTCCGCTAGACGGGGCTCCGCATCCGGCGGGGACCGGGGTCCACGCGCGCGGTGGGCGGGCCGACGCGCGCGGTCCCGCCGGCGACCACCAGCGAACGCCCGCCGTGCCAGGGGTTCGGCGGCCCGACGATCACCGGCTCCAGGGTCAGCCGCAGGACCTCGGGCAGGTCGTCGGCCAGCCGAGCGACCCGCAGCAGCAGCTCCTCGAGCGCGCCGGTGTCGACCGGCTCGGAGCCGCGCCAGCCGTCGAGCAGGGGCCAGGCCCGCGGCGCCCGGACCAGCTCGGCGGCGTCCAGGTCGGTCAGCGGCAGCGTCCGGAACGCGCGGTCGCCGAGCAGTTCGGTGGCCACTCCCCCGACGCCGAAGCTCACCAGCGCACCGAACGACGGGTCGTCGACGATCTCCACGACCGTCGCCACGCCGGGGGCGGCCATCTCCTGCACGATCACCGGGTCGCCGGACGGGATGGCCGCGAAGGCTGCCCGCACCGCGTCGGCGTCCGCCAGGTCCAGGCGCACCCCACCCAGGTCGGAGCGGTGCCGCAGCCAGGGGGCGGTCGACTTCAGGACCACCGGGTAGCCGACCTGCTCGGCGGCGGCCACCGCCGCCTCGGCGTCGGTCACGGTCCGGGTGCCGAGCAGCGGGACTCCGTAGGCCCCCAGCAGCGCCAGCAGCTCCTCGTCGGTCAGCTCGCGCCCCGCCGGCGTCTCCGCCAGCACCCCCCGGACGATGCGCTGCGCCGCCGCCTCGTCGACGTCGGGCAGCTCGGGGACGTCACCGACCGGCCGGCGCCGCCACTCGGCGTACTCCACGGCCTTGGCCAGCGAGATGACCGCCCGCTCCGGCGTGGAGTAGGACGGCACCGACCCGCGCCCGGGCAGGCCGTCGTCATCGAGGACCGCCAGCTCCTCGGGCACGCCCTCGGTGGAGAGGAAGCTGGCCACGATGGGCTTGGCCGACCGCCGGGCCACCTCGCGCAGGGCGGGGCCGAACTCCGCGGAGCCGGCCATCAGCGGCGGGAGGAAGACCGCGACGACCGCGTCGACGCCGTCGTCGTCGACCGCCGCCTGGAGCGCGGCGCTGAAGTCCTCGGGCGTGCCGCCCGCACCGATGTCCTCGGGCTCCGCGCGGGCGAGCTCCAGCCCCTCCTCGAGGACGGCGTCGGCCACCAGCCACCCGATCGCGGTGGAGTTGCCGACCACCGCCACCCGGCGGCCGGCCGGCAGCGGCTGGTGGGCCAGCAGCGTGCCGACGTCGAACAGCTGCGCCACCGTCTCCACCCGGATGACGCCGGCCGAGGCGAACAGCGCCGCCACGGACTGCTCGGGCACCGCGACCGAGGTGGCGGCGAGCCCGCGGGTGACCTGGACGTGCCGCCCGCTCTTCACCGCCACCACCGGCTTGGTGCGCCCGACCGTGCGGGCGAGCCGGGCGAACTTGCGGGGGTTGCCGAAGCTCTCCAGGTGCAGCAGCACCACCTCGGTGCCGGGATCGGTGGCCCAGTACTGCAGCAGGTCGTTGCCGCTCACGTCGGCGCGGTTGCCGGCGGACACGAAGGAGGAGAGCCCGAGGTTGCGGCTGCGGGCCCGCTCGAGCAGCGCGACGCCGAGCGACCCGGACTGGGCGAAGAACCCCACCCGCCCGCGACCGGGCACCATCGGCGCGAGGCTGGCGTTCAGCCGCACGTCGGGCGCGGTGTTCACGATGCCGAGGCAGTTGGGGCCGACCACGCGCATGCCCGAGGCCCGGGCGGCGGCGACGAGCTCGCGTTCGCGGGCGCGCCCTTCGGGGCCGGCTTCGCCGAAGCCACCGGAGACGGCCACCAGCCCGCGCACCCGCTTGCGGCGGCAGGCCTCGACCACGCGGGCCACCTCGTCGGCGGGCACCGCGAGGATCGCGAGGTCGACGTCGTCGGGGATCGACTCGATGTCGGCGTAGGCGGGCACGCCCCGGACGTGACGGGCACCCGGGTTCACCGGGTAGACCGGTCCGGCGAAGCCGTAGTCGAGCAGGTGCCGGAGCAGGGCGTTGCCGAGCTTGCCCTCGTCGTTGCTGGCGCCGACGACGGCGACCGAGGACGGGGTGAGCAGGCGGGCGATCGAGCGCGACTCGCTGCGCTGCTCCCGCTCGTAGGCGACGGCGAGGGCGTCCTCGGTCTGCTCGATCGGGAAGGTCAGGTGGACGACGCCGTCCTCGTAGGAGCGCTCCGGCTTGTACCCGGCGTCGCGGAAGACCCGGACCATCTTGCTGTTCTGGGCCAGCACCTCGGCGACGAAGCGACGGATGCCCCGCTCCCGGCCGGCGGCGGCCAGGTGCTCCAGCAGCACCGAGCCCAGACCGCGCCCCTGGTGCGCGTCCTCCACCAGGAAGGCCACCTCGGCGTCGTCGGTGCCGGGGTACCGGTCGTAGCGGCCCACCGCGATGACCTGCTCCCCGAGGAGCACCACGAACGCCACCCGCTTGTCGTGGTCGACGTGGGTGAAGCGGTGCAGGTCCCTGTCCGAGAGCCGCTTCATGGGGCCGAAGAAGCGGTAGTAGCGGGTCTGGTCGCTGCTGCGCTCCATCAGCCCGGTCAGGCCCTCGGCGTCGTCCGGGCAGATCGGGCGCAGGTGCACCGTCCCGCCGTCGGCGGCCACGATGTCGGCCTCCCAGCCCGGCGGCGGCGGCGGGACCTCCTCAGGCGTCGTCTGCTCAGTCACGGGGGTCGTCCGGGTCGAGGCCGAAGTAGGGGAAGGCGGCGCGGCGGGTGCGCATGATCGCCCGGTCCACGCGGGACTCGGTGAAGGTGTCCCACCGGGAGAAGCCGGTGTACCCGCCCTCGGTCATGTGCGTGGGCGGGCGCGCGCGCAGGCCCCGGCGGACGACGTCGTCCCGCCACGACTCGGGGATCTCGGTCGCGGGGTCCAGCGGGGTGCCGCTGACCTCGGCGAGCAGGTGGGTCCAGGCGCGGGGCACGCAGCGCACCAGTCCGTAGCCACCGCCGCCCAGGGCGATCCAGCGGCCGTCGCAGAGCTGGTGGGCGAGCTCGTGCATGGCCTTGTAGCTGGCTCGCTGGCCGTCGACGGTGAGCGCCAGGTCGGCGAGCGGGTCCTCGTGGTGGGCGTCGCAGCCGCACTGGGTGACGATGATCTGCGGCTCGAAGGCCTTCAGGACGCTGGGCACGACGGCGGTGAAGGCGCGCAGCCAGGCGGAGTCGTCGGTGCCGTTGGGCAGCGCCAGGTTGACCGCGCTGCCGAGCGCCTTGTCCGGGTCGCCGGTCTCCTCCGGGTAGCCGGTGCCCGGGAAGAGGGTGAGCGGCGTCTGGTGGATGCTCACGGTCAGCACCCGGGGGTCGTCGTAGAACGCGGCCTGGACGCCGTCGCCGTGGTGGACGTCGAGGTCGACGTAGGCGATCCGCTCGTATCCCTGGGCCAGCAGCCAGGCGATGGCGACGGCGGCGTCGTTGAAGACGCAGAACCCCGACGCGCTCCCGCGCATGGCGTGGTGCAAGCCGCCGGAGATGTTGACCGCGTGCTGCGCGGCGCCGCTGTGCACCTGCTGGGCGGCGAGCACGCTGCCGCCGGTGATCAGGGCGGCGGCGTCGTACATGCCCTCGAAGACGGGGTTGTCCGAGGTGCCCAGCCCGTGACCCACTCCCGGGTCGGTGGGCGCCCGGCGGACCGCCTCCAGGTAGGCGGGGTCGTGCACGAGGGTCAGCAGCTCGGTGCCGGCCGGCGTCGGGGCCATGACCCGCAGCCGGTCGGTGGCGAGGACGCCGAGGCTGTCGGCCAGCCGCATCGTCAGGTCCAGGCGCACCGGGTGCAGCGGGTGGTCCCCGCCCATGGTGTAGCCCAGCAGCGCGTCGTCCCAGACGACGGCGATCGAGTCGCTCACGGGCCCCCTCCCCTGCCGGCGCCCCGGCGCGCCCGCTCGGCCGGGACGCTACCGGGTGGCCGGAACCCGCGCGGGGCACCGAGGCCGCCGTGCGCAGGGGGGTCCGGGGCCGTCGGCCCCGTAGACTGTCCGCCGACACGGAGGAGTGCGAGTGAACGACCTCATCGACACCACGGAGATGTACCTCCGGACCATCTTCGAGCTGGAGGAGGAGGGGATCACCCCGCTGCGCGCGCGGATCGCCGAGCGCCTCCACCAGAGCGGCCCCACGGTCAGCCAGACGGTGGCCCGCATGGAGCGCGACGGCCTGCTCACCGTCGAGGGCGACCGGCACCTCCAGCTCTCCGAGGAGGGCCGTCAGGTCGCCACCGCCGTCATGCGCAAGCACCGGCTGGCCGAGTGCCTGCTCGTCGACGTCATCGGCCTGGACTACGCCGACGTCCACGAGGAGGCCTGCCGCTGGGAGCACGTGATGAGCGAGGCGGTGGAGCGCCGGCTGCTCTCGCTGCTGGGCAACCCCACGGTCTCCCCCTTCGGCAACCCGATCCCCGGCCTCGAGGCGCTGCGCGGCGAGGAGCCGATGGGCGGCGAGACCTCGGCGGTCCTCGACTCGCTGACGCTGCTGTCGTCGACGGCGAGCGCGGAGGGCCGGCCGATCGTGGTCCGGCGGATCAGCGAGCAGCTGCAGGAGAACGCCGAGCTGCTGCGCGCCCTCGCCGACCACGGGGTGCGCCCGGGCGTCAGGATGACCGCCCAGCTGGTCGAGGGCTCGGTCAGCCTGGACGGCTACGTGCTGCCGGTCGGCGTGGCCCAGCACATGTTCGTGAGCGCGGTCGACGAGGAGCTGACCCCGATCAAGGCCGCTCCCCTGCTCTGACGAGCCCTCGGCGGTGGACGTGAGCGGGCGGGAACCGGACGGCGACGCCGTTCCGGGGCCCCGCGCCGCCGACGTCCTCACCGCGGAGCTCCTGCCCCGCAGGGGAAGCCGGCTGCGGCACCTGGCCAGGGTCGGCGGCGCCTTCCTGAGCCAGGTCCTGTGGCAGCTGGTGCCGGGCCCCTCGGTGCACGACGTGGTGGTCACGCGCCGGGACGACGGCCACGAGGTGCTCCGTGTGCCGGCCGGTGAGCCGCTGACCGCCGGGGACCTCCTCGCGTCGGTGCGCGACGAGCTGGACCGGCTGACCGTCGCGGAGTTCCGGGCGGCCTGGCGCGACCGCTGACGCCTTCCTCGCGGGCGGGTGCGGCGGGGCCTCACTACGGTGGGCGGGTCCCCGCTCCCCCGTGAGAGAAGGCCCTGGTGACCTCGTCCGCGCCCGCTCCCGCCGACCCGTCCCGAGAGCCGGCGCCGAGCCCGTTCCACCGGCTGGCCGACTTCGTCGCGATCCCGCGGATCGGTGCGCTGGCGCTCTCCCCGGACGGACGGCTGGCCGTCTCGCTGGTCACCCTCGACCGCGAGGGCAAGAAGTGGCAGTCCGCGCTGTGGGAGCTCGACGCGGAGGGCCGGCGCCCCGCGCGCCGGCTGACCCGCAGCGCCCCGGGCGAGTCCTCGCCCGCCTGGGCCCCGGACGGCTCGCTGCTGTTCACCTCCGCGCGGCCCGACCCCGGCACGGCGCCCGCGGACGAGCCGAAGCCCTCGCTGTGGCGGCTGCCCGCCGACGGCGGCGAGGCCCGGCCGGTGCTCTCCCGGCCGGGCGGGATCGGCTCGTTCGCGGTGGCGGCCGGCAGCGGCGACGTCGTCGTCGTGTCCTCGACCCTGCCGGGCGGATCGGAGCCGGCGGCCGACGAGGAGCGGCGCAAGGCTCGAGCCGACGCGGGGGTGACGGCGATCCTGCACGAGGCCTACCCGGTGCGGCACTGGGACCACGACCTGGGACCGGCGGCGCCGCACGTGTTCTGGGCCGGCCGGCTGCCCGCCGACGAGGACCCGGCCGGCCCGGTCGCGGTCGAGCTGCGCGACCTCACCCCGGACGCGCTGCCCCCGAACGGCTCCGGGGAGGAGGTCGCGCTCTCCCCCGACGGCAGCCTGCTGGCCCGCGCCGAGGAGGTACCCGACGGGCCCGCGGGGCGGCGCTCCCGCCTGGTCCTCACCGACACCGCGACCGGCGGCACCCGCGTGCTGGTCGACGACCCGCTCGCCGACGTCTACGGAGCGGCCTTCTCCCCCGACGGCAGCCGGCTGGTCTGCGTGCGGGAGTCCCTGTCCACGTACGCCGACCCGCCGGACTACACGCTGCTGCTCGTCGACGTCGCCGACGGCACCGCCCGCGAGTTGACCCCGGACGTGGACCGCTGGCCCAGCGCCCCGCAGTTCAGCGCCGACGGGACCGCGGTCTACTACCAGGCCGACGAGCAGGGCCGCCACGCGGTGTTCCGGGTGCCGGTGGACGGCGGCGAGCCGGTGCGGCTCACCGGGGACGGCGCGTACAGCTCCCTGCAGGTGGCCCGCGACGGCAGCGCCCTGTTCGCGCTCCGCTCGGCCTACGACTCCCCCTCGGTCCCGGTGCGCCTCGACCCGACAGCGGAGATGCAGGACCCCGTGCCGCTGCCCAGCCCGGCCACCGTGGCCGACCTGCCCGGGACGCTGCAGGAGTTCACGACCACCGCCGCGGACGGGGCGCAGGTGCAGTCCTGGCTGGTGCTGCCCGAGGGGGCATCGGCCGGGAACCCCGCGCCGCTGGTGCTGTGGGTGCACGGCGGTCCGCTGATGAGCTGGAACTCCTGGTCGTGGCGCTGGTGCCCGTGGGTGCTCGCGGCGCGCGGCTACGCGGTGCTGCTCCCGAACCCGGCCCTGTCCCAGGGCTTCGGGCTGGACTTCGTGCGCCGGGGCTGGGGCGAGTGGGGCGAGGCGCCGTACACCGATCTCATGGCGGCGGTGGACGCCGCCGAGCAGCGCCCGGAGATCGACGGGACGCGGACCGCGGCGATGGGCGGCTCCTTCGGCGGCTACATGGCCAACTGGATCGCCACCCAGACCGACCGGTTCAAGGCGATCGTGACCCACGCCAGCCTGTGGAACCTCGAGGGGTTCCTCGGCACCACCGACGCCGCCTACTACTGGGAGAAGGAGTGGGGCGACCCGCTGACCGATCCCAAGCGGTACGAGCAGAACTCCCCGCACCGGTTCGCCGACGCGATCCGCACGCCGATGCTGGTGATCCACGGCGACAAGGACTACCGCGTGCCCATCGGCGAGGGGCTCGCCCTCTGGTACGCCCTGCAGAAGCGCGGCGTCCCGTCCAAGTTCCTGTACTTCCCCGACGAGAACCACTGGGTGCTCACGCCGGGGAACAGCCAGGTCTGGTACGAGGCGGTGCTGGCGTTCCTCGCCGAGCACGTGCTGGGCGAGGAGTGGCAGCGGCCCGCGCTGCTCTGAGGCCGGCACCGGTCACTCCCCCTGGACCGCCCGCTCGACCAGCTCGCGGAGGTCGCCGGGCGTGAGGCAGGCGTCCAGCCCCTCGCGCAGCAACCCGGCCAGCGCGTGGTCGGGGTCGCTGTCCAGCGCGCGCTCCAGCGCCACGTTGGCCATGGCGCCGTCGCCGCGCAGCCACACGCTGACCGCCAGCAGCGTGGCCGGTGCCGCGTCCAGCGGTGCCGGGCCCCGGCGGGTGCACTCGGTCCACAGCGCCTCGGCGGCCGCGGCGTCGTCATCGAGGGCCAGCGACAGCGCGCGGTCGCGCACGCGGACGTCCCGCAGCGCCCACAGCACGGCCGCGAACTCGTCGTCGGTCAGCGGGGCGGCCGGCACCCCGGGGCGGGAACGGGCGACCGCGCCCACCACCACCGTCCAGCACTCCTCCGTCAGCGCCGCCCAGCCGGCCTCCCGGGCACGGGCCGCACGCTCCGACGCCACCCGCAGGCAGGCCGCCCGCATCAACTGGTGCGTGCCCGGTGGCGGGTCGAGCCGCGCCCCGAGCGCCGCGCGGTCGGGGGCGAGGACCTGCCCTGCCGTGACCGCGGCCGCCGCCAACGGGCTCACCCCGCCCGGCACCGGTGTTCCGGCGCCGGGCCCGCAGCAGGCATACGGGCAGTCGTAGGACCACCACCGCCCGCCGCGGACGAGCAGCACGTCCCGGACCGCGACGTCGGCGGCGGCCAGCTCCAGCATCAGCGCGTGCACGACCGCCCGGTGCGGCAGCGCGGCACCGACCAGCAGCTCGTCGTCCTCCCACGGGTCCACGCCGTCGGGCTCCTCGGAGACGACGACCACGAGCGCGGCGTCGAGCCGGTCCGTGCGCAGGCTCCGGGTCAGCACGACGGCCGCTCCCGCCGCGTCGTGCGGACCCGGCAGGTCGGCGCGCACCGTCAGCCCGACCCGACCCCCGGACGGGCCGCCGAGGCCGATGAGGACCACCGACTCCCGCGGTCGGAAGCCGAGCAGGTGCGGCAGGGCCGCCGCGATCTCACCGGGATCGGAGAGCCGGACCTCGGGGCGGTCGGCGGTCGGGGGTGCGGTCGACGGGTCCATGCCGACGACCCTGTCCACGGCAGGACTCCGAGGCAGCCGGATCGGGACTTCTGTGGAAGAACGTCCCGCCTGTGGACCGGCGGCTCAGCCCAGCGCGTCGGCCTGCCTCTCGTAGGCCTGCTCGAGCAGCTCGGTGAACGCCTCCGGGTCGAGGTCGGCGCCGGGCTGCGTGGGGTCGGCGACGATCGAGAGCAGCAGGAGCAGCCGGTCGCCGTCCTGCACCGCGCCGACCAGCGTGGGGATCGAGGCCTGCGGGCCGTCGGGGCCGGGGACCACCGTCGTGGAGCGCAGCAGGGCCGCCCCGTCGCCCAGGTCGTCGACCGGGAGGTTCTCGAAGGTGAGGGCCGCCTCCCCGACGCCGGGCAGGGTGATCTGCGCCTCCGGGCAGCGCTCCGCGGCCTCGCCGATCCGCGCGACGGCGTCCTCGAGCGGGCCGCCGCGGAGCAGCATCTCGACCGTCGACGTCCCGCCGGCGGTCGCGGTCTGCGCGGCGACGTCCTCGACGTCGTCCAGGTCGGGCTGGGTCCCCTCGACCGCGGCCCGGCAGCTCTCGGGCTGGATGTCCGCGCCCGCGGCGGCCGCGGCGAGGCCGGCGCCCTGGCGCAGCTGCTCGGGCGAGATCGCGGCGACGGTGGCGTCCGGACCGAACGCCTCGGCCGGCAGCAGGCCGGAGGCGAGGTCGGACGTCGTCTCCTGCTCCGTCTGCTCGGCCGAGGACGACGCGGCGGTGGAGGACGCGGACGGTCCCTCGGCGTCCCCGTCCCCGCCGCAGCCGGCGAGCAGAACGGTGGTGAGGACCCCGGCGGCGAGCGCGCCGGGGAGACGGTGCCGTCCGGGGGGACGGTGCGCAGTCGACATGCCCCGACGCTAACCGCCGGGAGCCAGCGGCGGCGGCGGTTCAGGCCTCGTGCTGCACCGCGCTCCGGGAGGCCAGGATCGGCCGCACGTGCTCGGCGATGACCGCCAGGTGCACGGGGTCCTGCGCGTAGCGGCGGAAGGCCTCGGCGTCCGGAAACTCGGCGATCAACACTGCGTCGGCGTTGCCCTCGGTCAGGCCGGCGTCCTCGGCGACGACCAGCGAGGTCATGCCGCCGACGTCCTCCCGCAGGGCGCGCAGGGCGGCGACCGTGGCAGCGCGGCGCTCCGCGTCGGCGTCCGGGGACCAGGTGAAGACCACGACGTGACGGATCATGTGCGCCACCCTGCCAGCCCCGACCGGGTGGCACCGCCCGGCTGGCGTCCGGCCGCCGGGCACCGCTCGTTAGAGTCCGCTCCCATGGGACGGTCGTTGCGCATCGCACTGCTGTCCTACCGGAGCAAGCCGCACGGTGGCGGTCAGGGCGTCTACGTCCGCGCGCTCTCCCGCGAGCTGGCCGAGCTCGGGCACCGCGTGGAGGTCCTCAGCGGCCAGCCCTACCCCGAGCTCGACGAGGGCGTGCCGCTGAGCCGGCTGCCCAGCCTCGACCTGTACCGGGAGCCCGACCCCTTCCGCACGCCCCGCCCCTCGGAGTTCCGCGACTGGATCGACGTCGCGGAGTGGGCCACGATGTGCACCGCCGGCTTCCCCGAGCCGCTCACCTTCAGCCTGCGGGCGGCCCGCCACCTGCTCCCCCGCCGCGACGAGTTCGACGTCGTGCACGACAACCAGTCGCTCGGCTACGGCCTGCTGCGCCTGACGAGGGCCGGCATCCCCACGGTCGCGACCGTGCACCACCCGATCGCCATCGACCGCGAGCTGGAGCTGGCCGCCGCCCCCACGCTGCGCAAGAAGCTCACGCTCCGCCGCTGGTACGCCTTCACCGGGATGCAGGCGCGCGTCGTGCAGCAGCTGGACGGCGTCACCACCGTGTCGGAGAACTCGCGCCGCGACATCACCGCGCACATGGGGCTGCCGGCAGACGCCATGCAGGTGATCCCGGTCGGCATCGACCCCGATCGGCTCACCCCGCCGCCGGCCGGTCAGCCCCGCGAGACCGACTCGATCCTGGCGATCACCAGCGCCGACGTGCCCCTCAAGGGACTGGTGCACCTGCTCGAGGCGCTGGCCAAGCTGCGCACCGAGCGGCCGGTCCGGCTCACCGTCGTCGGCAGTGCCCGGCCCGGCGGACCCGCCGAGACCGCGCTGGACCGGCTGGGCCTGCGCGACGCCGTCCGCTTCACCGGGCCGGTGCCCGAGGACGAGCTCGTCTCGCTCATCCAGCGCGCCACCGTCATGGCCATCCCGTCGCTGTACGAGGGCTTCTCCCTCCCGGCGATCGAGGCCATGGCGTGCGCGACGCCGCTGGTCACCACCGACGCCGGCGCCCTGCCCGAGGTGGTCGGCACCAAGGCCGGCCTGCGGGTGAAGGCCGGCGACGTCGGCGAGCTGACCGCCGCCCTGCAGCTGGTGCTCGACTCGCCGTCGCTGGCCGAGCAGCTGGGCCGGGCCGGACGACGGCGGGTCCTGGACCTGTTCACCTGGCGGGCCACGGCCGAGCGCACGGCCGAGTGGTACGCGCAGATCCTCGAGCGGAAGGGGCGGCCGTGCTGACCGTCGACTACGACCTGCTGGACCTCCGGCCGGGGATGACCGTCCTCGACCTGGGCTGCGGCGAGGGCCGGCACGCCTTCGAGGCCTACCGGCGCGGTGGCCGCGTGGTCGCCGTCGACTGGGGCCGGCACGAGGTCGAGACGACGAAGCGCTGGCTGGGCGCCATCGCCGAGGCCGGGGAGGCCCCGGAGGGCGCCCGCTACGAGGTGGTGCGCGGCGACCTGCTGCACCTGCCCTTCCCCGACGCCAGCGTCGACCGGGTCATGGCCTCGGAGGTGCTCGAGCACATCCCCGACGACGCCACGGCGATGCGGGAGATCTTCCGCGTGCTCAAGCCCGGCGGCCGCGCCGTCGTCACCGTGCCGCGCTACGGCCCGGAGCGGGTGTGCTGGGCCCTGTCGGACGCCTACCACGCCAACGAGGGCGGGCACATCCGCATCTACCGCGGGGACGTGCTGCGGGCCCGGCTGGCCACCGCCGGCCTCACCCCGGGGAGGAGCCACCACGCGCACGCGCTGCACGCCCCGTTCTGGTGGCTGAAGTGCGCCGTCGGCGTCGAGAAGGACTCCGCGCTGGTGCGCGCCTACCACCGGCTCCTGGTGTGGGACCTCACCACGCGTCCGCTGGTGACCCGGCTGGTGGAGAAGGTGCTCGACCCGCTGATCGGCAAGAGCTTCGTGGTCTACGCCGACAAGCCCGCCACCTCGGCGACCGACGCCCGCACGGGGGCCTTCGGCGTCGCCGAGGAGCCGGAGCGGTCCGCTGCGACCCGCTGACCTGCCGGACCTGCCGGGGGTGCTGACCGCTGCCCAGGTGCGGCAGACCGTCGGCTGGATCGCCGGCCAGCAGGACGCCGACGGTGCGCTCCCTTGGTCCGCCGGCGGCCAGCTCGACCCCTGGGACTCCGTCGAGGCCGCCATGGCGCTCGACGTCGGCGGGGAGCACGACCGGGCGGCGGCGGCGTACCGGTGGCTCGCCGGCCGGCAGCGGGCCGACGGCAGCTGGGCCGCCGAGTACCGCGACGGCGCGGAGACCGCCCCGGCCGCGGAGAGCAACCACGCCGGTTACCTCGCGGTCGGGCTCTGGCACTCCTGGCTGGTCACCGCCGACGAGCGGCTCGTCGCCGAGCTGTGGCCGGTCGTGCGCCGGGGGCTGGACCTCGTCACGCGCATGCAGCTCCCCGGCGGGGCGATCAGCTGGGCGCTGCGCCCGGACGGGACACCCGACGACCTGGCCCTGGTGACCGGAAACGCCAGCCTCTTCCAGGCGCTGCGCTGCGGGCTGGCCCTCGCCGAGCTGGCCGGGGACGCCCAGCCGGACTGGGAGCTGGCCGTCGCCGACCTCGGCGACGCGCTGCGCGAGCGGCCGGACGCCTTCGGGGACCGGTCGCGGTTCTCGATGGACTGGTACTACCCCGTCCTCGGGGGCGCGGTGTCCGGCGCGGCCGCCGACGACCGGCTCGCCGCCTCCTGGGAGACCTTCGTCGTGCCCGGGCTGGGCATCCGGTGCGTCTCCGACCGGCCGTGGGTCACCGGCGCGGAGACCTGCGAGCTCGCCCTGGCGCTGACCGCGGCCGGGCGGCCGGACGACGCCCTCGAGCAGGTCGCGGCGATGCAGCACCTGCGCGACGACGACGGTTCCTACTGGACCGGCTTCGTCTTCGCCGACGACGCGCGCTGGCCGATCGAGCGGACCACCTGGACGGCGGGCGCCGTCGTCCTGGCCGCCGACGCGATCTGCCGCGCCACGCCCGGGTCGGGGCTGTTCGCCTCGCCCGGCGACCTCCCCGAGGCCGGCCTGGCCGCGCCCACGACCCTGGAGCCCCGGACCGCCGAGATCCCCTGACCCGCTGTCAGCGGGCGCAGTCGATGCAGGTGCGCGCGGTGGGCCGGGCGGCGAGCCGTTCGGGCGCGATCGGCCGGCCGCAGGTCTCGCAGCGGCCGTAGGTGCCGGCCTCCACCGCGGTGACGGCGGCGTCGACGTCGGCCAGCCGCCGCCGCGCCTGGTCCAGCAGCGCGGCGACCTGCTGCCGCTCGAAGGCGATCGTGGCGCCCTCGGGGTCGTGCTCGTCGTCGGCGTTGGAGGACTTCGACGCCGCCACCACCTCGTCGAACATCCGGGTCAGCGCCTCGATCTGGGCCTGTGCCGCCTCGCGCTCGGCACCCAGCGCGTCAGCGCTCACGTCGCAGCAGCCGCAGCGAGCCGGTGCCGGGGAGCTCGGTGAAGTCCCCGCTCTCCAGCACCCGGGTGTAGACGCCGAAGGGCGCCTGACCGCCGTCGGCGGGGTCGGGGAAGACGTCGTGGATGGCCAGCGTGCCGCCGACGGCGAGCTTGGCGACCCAGGCGTCCTGGTCTCGGCGGGCGGACTCCTCGGTGTGGCTGCCGTCGAGGAAGAGCAGCGCCAGCGGGGTGGCCCAGAGCGGGGCGAGCGTCTCCGAGCGGGTGACGACGGCGATGACGACGTCCTCGGCGCCGGCCTCGGCGATGGTGCGGCGGAAGTGCGGCAGGGTGTCGATCCGCCCGACGGCGGGGTCGACCAGCGAGGGGTCGTGGTACTCCCAGCCGGGCTGGTGCTCCTCGGAGCCGCGGTGGTGGTCGACGGTGAGCACGACCCGGCCGGTCTCGCGGGCCGCGGCGGCGAGGTACAGCGCCGACCTGCCCATCCAGCTGCCGACCTCGAGCAGCGGGCCGGGGACGGCGACGGAGCGGGCGGCCTCGTAGAGCGCGCGGCCCTCGTCGTCGGGCATGAAGCCGGGGGCGGCCTGGGCGGAGGCGAGGAGCTCGGACACGGCGACAGCCTGACTCATCGGGCGAACCGCGTGCGCAGGGCGGTCACCCGGCGCTCGGTCGCGGCTCCGGCCTCGGTGTCGGCGGCCTTGGCGAAGAAGGCCCCGGCCGCGGTCGTGACCGGCACCGCGAGCACCAGCGCGATCGCCCCGACCAGGGTGCGGATGACCTCCTCGGCGAGCCCGGAGGAGGTCAGGACCACCCAGCCGGGCTGGTCGTAGAGCTCGAAGAGCAGCAGCAGCGGCAGCGCGGCCCCGGCGTAGGCGAAGACGATCGTGTAGACCGTCGAGGCGATGTGGTCCCGCCCGACGGCCATGCCCCGCGTGTAGAGCTCGCGCCAGGTCATGGACGGGTCCACCTCGTGCAGCTGCCAGATCGCCGAGGCCTGGGTGATCGTCACGTCGTTGAGCACGCCGAGCCCGGCGACGACGATCCCGGCCAGCACCAGCCCGGAGAAGTCGATGGTCGGGTCGAAGTTGTTCAGCGTCGTCGTCTCCTCACTGGTGAGGCCGGTCAGCCGCGCCGTCGCCACGGCGATCGACCCGAGGATCGCCACCAGCGAGAGACCGAACAGGGTGCCCACCAGCGCGGTCGTCGTACGGGCCGAGAAGCCGTGCGCGAGGTAGAGGACGACGAACATGATCGCCGCCGAGCCGACGAGGCTGACCAGCGCCGGCGACCCCTCGGCCAGCAGCCCCGGCAGCACGAACTGCAGCAGCACGAAGAAGGCGAAGGCGAGGCCGACCAGCGAGGCCAGCCCCCGCCAGCGGGCCACCAGGCCGACCACCAGGGCGAACGCGACCGCGAGGGTGATGATCGGGAGGTCGCGCTCGTAGTCGTAGAACTGGTAGGAGGGCCCACCCTCGGCGGCGGGGTCCCGGGTCAGGACGAGGGTGTCGCCCTCCTCCACGCCGCTGGCCACGACGTCGGACTGCAGGTCCACCTGCGCGTAGTCGCCGGCGCCGTCGCCGTCCAGGACCTCCACGACCGCGCGGGCGCAGTCGGCCGGCTGGCCCTGCGGGTCGCCGCAGTCGTAGGCCTCGACGGAGATGACCCGGCCGTCGGGGTAGGTCGTGCCCGGGGGCAGGTAGGTGGCCGCGACCTGCTCGGCGCGGGTGGGCTCGCCGTCGGGCCACAGGGCCACCAGCCCGATCACCGTGGCCAGCCCGACGGGCACCAGGAGCAGCAGCATCAGCCACACCGCGCGCCGGCGGCGCCCCAGGGCCTCCGCGGTCGGCGGCGGGGCGTCCGGATCGGGACCGTGGCTGTGGGCGTGAGACGACACCCGGTCAGGCTAGGAGCACGACGACCCGGGAGCCGCCGCGACACCGGTCAGGAGTGGTCGGCCGGCCCCGGACGCGGCCCGCCGTCGCCGGTGGCCTCGGCGGTGACCTTGCCGTCGGCCTGGAGCACGGTGAACCGGTGCCACAGCCCGGTGAGCTGCAGCGGGCGGGTGACGGTCGACGGCGGCTCCACCAGCACCATCTCGATCGCGCGCGGCACGACCATCTTCTGCAGCTGCACGAGCACGGCCAGCCCCGCGGAGTTCATGAAGCCGACCCCGGCCAGGTGCAGCTCGACCTGCTGCAGGTCGTGCTCGGCGAGGAGCAGGTCGGTCAGCGTCCGGACCAGCGGGCGGCGGGCGGCGTCGGTCAGCTCACCGTCGACGGCGAGCCGGACCGTGCTGCCGTCCACCTCGTGGGTGACGCGGGGCTCGGTGGCCGGCGTCTCGCCGGCGTTCGGGGTCTGCGGCTGCGCGCCGGTCGTCTCCTCCACGACGGGGCACTGCCCCGCCACGCACCCGTTCACGCACGGGTTCGGCAACCGGATGGTCCGGAAGATTTCCGCCCGGGAGATGTTTACCTGAGCGCGCCATCGAGGTAATCTCCAGTCGCCACTAGAGGTTCTACCTCAGGCAGCGAACACCAGTTCCTTCACCATGGAGGTTCCCGCCATGATGCTGACCGCGTACGACCCGTTCGCCGCCACGTCCGCCGCCTTCCGCGCGCTGGACCAGCTCACCGGCCGCGGCGGCGCCACGACCGCCCGCCCGCTCTCGGGCATGCCGATGGACGCCTACCGGGTGGGCGACAACTTCGTCGCCCACTTCGACCTCCCCGGCGTCGACCCCGGCTCGATCGACCTGTCGGTCGAGGGCAACACGCTCACCGTCACCGCCGAGCGCTCGGTGCCCCAGCTGGAGAACGCGGAGTGGTCGGTGGCCGAGCGTCCGTTCGGCAGCTACACCCGCCAGCTGGTGCTGGGC
Organism: Blastococcus sp. TBT05-19; assembly: GCF_003319095.1. Classification (GTDB taxonomy): domain Bacteria; phylum Actinomycetota; class Actinomycetes; order Mycobacteriales; family Geodermatophilaceae; genus Blastococcus. The sequence goes on from NZ_QOHI01000006.1 coordinate 28,885, forward strand.
CGCAGCCTCGACACCGACCGGCTCGAGGCCAGCTACCACGACGGGGTGCTGACGCTCAGCATCCCGGTCGCCGAGAAGGCGCGGGCCCGCAGGATCACGGTGACCCGCGCGGACGCGCCGGCCGCCGTGGAGGCGCGCACGATCGAGGGCGAGCAGGCGGCGGTCGAGAGCTGACCGACGCACGACCTCGGCAGGGGCCGGGCCCGCACGGGCCCGGCCCCTTCTTCTTCCCCGGCCGGCACCGACGAGAGGGCGCAGCGATGGAGCACCGCAGCGAGGCGACGGCCGGCGACCCGCTGGGCCGGCTCGACGACCCCGATTACCCGGCTCTCACGATGAGCCAGGCCGCCGAGCTGCTGGGCGTGCAGGCCGCGTTCCTGCGCAGCCTCGACGGCTCCGGCGTGCTGCACCCCCACCGCTCGCAGGGCGGGCACCGCCGGTACTCGCGCCAGCAGCTGGTCCTCGCCGCGCGGGTGCGCGTGCTGCTGGACGACGGCCACTCGCTGGCCTCGGCCGAGGTGATCGTGGGCCTGCAGGACGAGCTCGCCTCCGCCCGCGCCGATCTCGACCGGCTGCAGGGTGGCGCTCAGGAACCCTAGGGGGGTATGGTTCCTCCTGACGCCGCGACACCGCGGCGCCGTCAGGAGGAACTACGTGGACACGCCCGAGACCGGCTGCGCCGGCCACGACCACGCGCACGGCTACATCCACCGCAAGGACGACTACCTCAAGCGGCTCCGCCGCATCGAGGGCCAGGCGCGCGGCCTGCAGCGGATGGTCGAGGACGAGAAGTACTGCATCGACATCCTCACCCAGGTCGCGGCCATGACCAAGGCCCTGCAGGCGGTCTCTCTCGGGCTGCTCGAGGAGCACCTCAGCCACTGCGTCGTCGACGCCGCCCGGGCCGGGGGCCGCGAGGCCGAGGAGAAGGTCCGCGAGGCCACCGAGGCCATCGCCCGGCTCGTCCGTTCCTGACCACTCCCCCGCCCGAGAGGAACCACCGTGAGCAGCACCGCCAGCTACACCGTGACCGGCATGACCTGCGGCCACTGCGTCACCGCCGTCACCGAGGAGGTCTCCTCGGTCCCCGGGGTCACCGCCGTGGACGTCGACCTGGCCAGCGGCGCCCTGACCGTCACCAGCGAGCAGCCGGTCGACGAGTCCGCCGTCCGCGCCGCCGTCGAGGAAGCCGGATACGAGGTGAGCGGCCGCTGACGCGGCCGGTGCCATGAACACCCCCACCCGAATCGCCGCCTTCGCGCTGGGCCTGGTCGCGGTCTTCGGTGCGTCCGCAGGCGTGGGCGCGGCGATCGGACCGTTCGATCCGGTGACCGGGTCCTCCCCGGCACACGCGGACGGCGGGCATCCCGATCCCGGGCACGCCGACGCCGGGCACACCGAGGCGGCCGACGCCGGTCCGGCCGGGCTCCAGGTGAGCGAGGGCGGCTACACGCTAGCCCTGGCCTCCGGCACCGCGCCGGCCGGTCCGGCGACCCCGATCGCCTTCGAGGTCCTGGGGCCGGACGGTCGCGCGGTCACCGGCTACCAGCGCGACCACGACGTCGACCTGCACCTGGTCGCCGTCCGCCGCGACCTCACCGGTTACCAGCACGTGCACCCCGAGCTCGGGGCCGACGGCGTCTGGCGGGCCCCGCTGGCGCTGGACCCCGGCACCTGGCGGCTCTTCGCCGACTTCACCCCGTCCGCCGACGGCACGAACCGGACGCTCGGCGCGGACCTCGCCGTCGCCGGCTCCTACGAGCCGCGCCCCCTGCCCGCACCCTCGGCGGTCGCGGAGGTCGACGGCTACACCGTCGTCCTCGACGGGGAGCTCACCCCCGGCGCGGAGTCCGAGCTGACGCTGGCGGTCAGCCGCGACGGCGTCCCGGTGACCGACCTGCAGCCCTACCTCGGCGCCTACGGGCACCTCGTCGCGCTCCGCGAGGGCGACCTGGGCTACCTGCACGTGCACCCCGTGGAGCCCGCCGACGGCCGGCAGCCCGCGCCCGGTCCGCACATCCGCTTCGCCACCACCACCCCGTCCGCGGGCACCTACCGGCTGTTCCTCGACTTCCGCCACGGCGACGTCGTCCGCACCGCCGCGTTCACGGTGACCGTCCAGGGCTCCGAGGAGCACGGCTCATGAGCACCACCGACGTCGAGCTCGTCATCGGCGGGATGACCTGCGCCTCGTGCGCGGCCCGCGTCGAGAAGAAGCTGAACAAGCTCGACGGCGTCACCGCGACGGTCAACTACGCCACCGAGAAGGCGCGGGTCCAAGTCGCGGGTGACGTCACCACCGACGAGCTGATCGCCACCGTGGAGAAGACCGGCTACACCGCCACCCTCCCCCGGCCCCGTCCAGAGGCTCGTCCCGAGCGTGCGAGGGATGAGGAGGACGGGGTCCTTTCACCCACCGCGGCGCTGCGCACCCGGTTGCTGGTGTCGACAGCGCTCACCGTCCCCGTCATCGCGATGGCGATGGTCCCGGCGCTGCAGTTCCAGTACTGGCAGTGGCTGTCGCTGACCCTCGCCGCTCCGGTCGTCGTCTGGGGCGGGCTGCCCTTCCACCGCGCGGCCTGGACCAACCTGCGGCACGGCGCCGCGACCATGGACACCCTGGTCTCCCTCGGCACGCTCGCCGCCCTCGGCTGGTCGCTCTACGCGCTCTTCTGGGGCACCGCCGGCGTGCCCGGCATGACGCACCCCTTCGAGTTCACCGTGGCCCGCTCCGACGGCAGCGGGAACATCTACCTCGAGGCCGCCGCCGGGGTGACCACCTTCCTGCTCGCCGGCCGCTACGCCGAGGCCCGCTCCAAGCGCCGGGCCGGCGCCGCCCTGCGGGCGCTGCTGGAGCTGGGCGCCAAGGAGGTCTCGGTGCTGCGCGGCGGAACCGAGATCCGCGTGCCCGTGGACCAGCTGGGCTCCGGCGACCTGTTCGTCGTCCGGCCCGGCGAGAAGATCGCCGCCGACGGCGAGGTGACCGAGGGGGCCTCGGCCGTCGACGCCTCGATGCTCACCGGCGAGTCGGTGCCGGTGGAGGTCGCCGCCGGCGATCCGGTCACCGGCGGCACGGTGAACGCCGGCGGGCGCCTGGTCGTGCGCGCCACCCGCGTCGGCAGCGAGACGCAGCTGGCGCAGATGGCCCGGCTGGTCGAGGACGCCCAGAACGGCAAGGCCGACGTGCAGCGGCTGGCCGACCGGGTGTCGGCGGTCTTCGTGCCCGTCGTGCTCGCGCTCGCCGCGGCGACGCTCGGCTTCTGGATCGGCGCCGGCGCGGGCCTGCCGACGGCGTTCACCGCCGCCGTCGCCGTGCTGATCATCGCCTGCCCGTGCGCCCTCGGTCTGGCGACGCCCACCGCGCTGATGGTCGGCACCGGCCGGGGCGCGCAGCTGGGCATCCTGATCAAGGGCCCGGAGGTCCTGGAGAGCACCCGCCGCGTCGACACCGTCGTCCTGGACAAGACCGGCACCGTCACCACCGGGCAGATGACCCTGCTCGACGTCGTCCCTGCCGACGGCGAGGACGCCGACCGGCTGCTGCGGCTGGCCGGCGCGCTCGAGGCGGCCTCGGAGCACCCGATCGCCCGGGCGGTGGCGAGCGCCGCCGGCGAGCGCGGGCCGCTGCCGGGTGTCGAGGGCTTCGCCAACGAGGCGGGGCTCGGGGTCCGCGGCGTCGTCGAGGGTGCCGCGGTCGTCGTCGGCCGCCCCCGGCTGCTGGCCGACTGGTCCCTGTCCCTGCCCGAGCCGCTCGCCCGCGCCGCGGACGAGGCGGAAGCAGCCGGCCGCACCGCGATCGCCGTCGGGTGGGACGGCGCCGCGCGCGGCGTGCTCGTCGTCGCCGATGCGGTCAAGGAGACCTCCGCGGCCGCCGTGCGGCAGCTGCGCGACCTGGGCCTCACCCCGGTCCTGCTCACCGGCGACAACGACCGTGCCGCCCGTGCCGTCGCCGCGCAGGTCGGCATCGACGAGGTGATCGCCGAGGTGCTGCCGCAGGACAAGGTCGACGTCGTCCGGCGGCTGCAGGACGAGGGCCGGGTCGTGGCGATGGTCGGCGACGGCGTCAACGACGCCCCGGCGCTGGCCCAGGCCGACCTCGGTCTGGCGATGGGCACCGGCACCGACGTGGCCATCCAGGCCGGCGACCTGACGCTGGTGCGCGGTGACCTGCGGGCGGCCGCGGACGCGATCCGGCTCTCCCGCCGCACCCTCGCCGTCATCAAGGGCAACCTGTTCTGGGCCTTCGCCTACAACGTCGCGGCGATCCCGCTGGCCGTGGCGGGGCTGCTCAACCCGATGATCGCGGGTGCAGCGATGGCGTTCAGCTCGGTCTTCGTGGTGACCAACAGCCTGCGACTGCGCGGCTTCGCACCGCTGGCCGAGAACCGCGACGGCGCCGTCGGGCGCTGACCCACCCCGCACGATCGGGCTCTGCCCACCATGGTGGGCAGAGCCCGACTGCGCGACGACAGATCCTCGACCTCCGGAGGCACCCACGGTGACGCGCTCCCCCGACGACCCCCAGCGCGACCTCACCCGCGCTCTGGCCGGCACCGGGCTCCTCGCCGGCCTGGCACTGCTGACCCTGCCGGGGGCGGTCACCGCGGCGGTCGCGCCCCGGTACCCGCGCGAGCGGCTCTGGATCGCCCGGGTGCTCGGCGCGCGGCTGATCGCCCAGCACGCCCTGGTACTCGTCGCGCCCGAGGCGGCGGTTGTCCGCATCGCCGCCGCGGTCGACGGGCTGCACGCGGCCAGCATGCTGCCGGTGCTGGCACTCCCCCGCTACCGCCGAGCGGCCCTGGTCACCGGTGCGCTGGCCGGCGCCTACGCGCTGCTCGGGCCGGCGATGGCCCCGTCGGAGCGCAGGTAGCAGCCCGGGTCCAGACGCATCAGGCGGGCGGCGCGCCACCGACGAGCGCCAGCGCCTCCTCGTACCGCCCCCCGAAGTCCACCCGGGTCACCTCGGCGAACGACCACTCGTCCGAAGTGCCGTCCCACTCGGCCTCGGGGGTGATGAACAGCAGGTGCACCGACCGGCTGGTGAAGCGCACCGGGCGCCCGACGAAGCACTCGGTCGGGTCGTCCTCCTCGAGGTGCAGCGTCACCAACGGGGCCACATCAGCGGCGGTGCGGATCAGCTCGCCCGCGCTCTCCAGGTCCACATCCGCACCCACCGGCGGCCACTCGCCCCGCGCGGCCAGAGCTCTCCCGACGAAGGTGTCCAGCCCCCCGCGCACCTCGACGTCCGAGACGTCGGCGAGGCGCAGGGCGACGTAGCCGTTCAGGTGGACGCCGGGGTCGAGCAGGGCCAAGAGCACCCACGCCCGCCCGGTGCCCATGACGAAGCCGTCCAACTCGTCGCTGCCCGGGATGCTGCGGGACACCCGGACCAGTGCCAGCCGTGTGGCCGCTTCGTCCAGCTCAGCACGGACATCGCGGCCATCACCGGCCTGCACCTCGGACATCGGCCCAGTATGGGGAGTCGCTACCGCCGCTCCTCGCGACTCGGTGGAGGCTTCCGCGGAGAGCGCGGGCAGCGCGACGTCCTCAGTCCGGTGGGCCAGGGCTCTGCAGGAACTCCGTGAACGCGCGCAGGGCCTGCTCGCAGACGGCGCGCATCCGCTCCAGCGTCATGGAGCGCGAGCCCAGCAGGACCTGCAGGGCGAGACCGTCGATCATGCCGATGAGGGCGTTGGCGACGAGCACGGGATCCTCGTCGCGGAAGAGACCGGCCACCTGGCCGTCCCGGATGATCCCCGCCATCAGCCGTCGCCACTCGCCGTACACCTGCTCGTTGAGCTCCTGCAGCTCAGGATCGTGCAGCGCCTCGACCCAGAGCTCGGCCCACACGTGCCAGGCCCGCACGGTCTCCGGGTCACCGGGCAGGTAGGACTCGACGAAGGCGCGCAGGCGCAGGCGGGGGTCCTCGTGCTCCTGGAGCAGGTCGCGCCGCCGGTCCAGCGAGCGGGCGAAGTTCCACTCGAACGCGGCCCGCATGAGCTCGGTCTTGGTCGCGAAGTAGTAGTGCACGGTCCCGGTGCTGGTGCCCGCCCGGCCGGCGACGTCGGCGACCCGCAACGACTTGAACCCGATCTCCGACACCACGTCGCAGGCGGCGGCGAGGATCTGCTCCTTCCGGGCCGCCTCCACGCTCGGTCTGGGCATGTCACCTCCGTTCGTCTGCGCTCCCGTTGTCTGATTGGTCAGTCAACTTACGCAGAGATCGGCTGTGCACAACCCCCTGAACGACGTCGATTCGCCTTCCGAGCTGGTGCTTGACAAGCGGGAGTGATCCACGACACGCTCCCCGCCGACTCAATAACTGACGCGTCCGTCAAAGACCGGAGGGCACCGTGCCTACTGCCAAGAAAGCGCTCCTGACGTCCCTGACCACCGTGACCGCCGTCCTAGTGGCCGGCTGCTCCGGCTCGGGCGGATCCGGCGGCGACGCCACCGCCGACGGCGGCTCGTTCGGCGAGTGCGAGGTCTACGGCGAGGCCGGATCGATCGAGCTGGAGCCGGTGAACGACGGCGTCCTGACCGTGCAGACCAACCTCCCGTCCCCCGGCTGGTGGAAGGGCGACACCCCCGACTCGATCACCGGCGGCTACGAGTACTGCCTCGCCGCGAACGTGGCCCACCGCGCCGGCCTGGACTCGGTGCGGGTCGAGAACGTCTCCTTCGACTCGCTCGTCGCCGGGCAGACGCAGGACTTCGACATGGCGATGGCGCAGATCTCGGTGACGCCCGAACGCGAGGAGGTCGTGACCTTCTCGGCGCCGTACTTCGACTCCAACATCGGGGTCCTGGCGCCGGCGGACGCGGGCCTCACCGCCGACGACCTGGCCAGCAAGAACATCGGCGTCCAGCTCGGGACGACGGCGGTCGAGTTCGCGCAGGACGAGCTCGCGCCCGGCGGCGAGGTCCAGGTCTTCCCGGACACCACCGCGCTGGTGACGGCGGTCAGCGCGGGCGTCATCGACGCAGCCGTCATGGACACCGCGATCCTGCTCGCCTTCGCCAAGAACTCCGGCGGCAAGCTCGAGGTCGTCGGCCAGTACGAGTCCGGTGAGTCCTACGCGGCGATCTACCCCAAGGACTCCGCGAACGGCGACACCATCAGCGCGGCCATCGAGGCCATGCGCGAGGACGACTCCCTGGACAAGCTCTCCGCGACCTGGCTCGGCCCCGAGCTCGGCGGCGACCCGGCAGCAGTTCCGGTGTGGTCCCTGAAGTGAACGACACGTTGACCGGCAGCGCGCGGTCCGCCGAGGGGGCCCGGGCCACGCCCACCCCTCCCCGACCGGTGCTGCCGGTGGCGGTCCTCGCGCTGCTGGTCGCCGTGGTCTGCGCCGGAGCCGCGGCGCTGGCGCTGTGGTCGCTGCACCAGATGCTGGGAAATCCCGCGGCCTGGGTGGTCGCGCTGCTGGCCGCTCTCGCGGTGACGGCGCTGCTGCCGGTGGTCCCGGCCGTGCGCGCCTTCGGGCACGCCCGGAGCCGGGCGCGGCTCCTGGCGGAGAACCGGATGGCCGCGGCCCGCCACGAGGCGGCGACCGGCCGGGAGCACGCCCACACCGCCATGGGGTACGCCCTGGCCGTCCTCATCTGCGCGGGGTTGATCTGGTTCGCGACGGCGAACGACGGCGCGATCACCGAGACGTTCCTGCGGTGGGAGTTCCTGAAGTCCAGCTTCGCCGACGTGCTCGCGGCGTTCGTGGTCAACGTCGAGGTCGCCATCGGTGCCCAGCTGCTGGTGCTGGTCGTCGGCCTGCTCGTCGCGGTCATGCGGCTGCTGCCCGGGCGCGCAGGACGCCCGCTGCGCTGGCTGGCCATCGCCTACGTCGACACGTTCCGCGCCATCCCCAGCATCATCGTGCTCTACCTGGTGGGCTTCGGGCTGAAGCTCGCCGAGGTGCCGGTGTTCCGGGACCTCTCCCCCATCTGGCTGGCGATCCTCGCGCTGACGCTGACGTACTCCGCCTACGTGGCGGAGGTCTACCGGGCGGGCATCGAGTCCATCCACCCGAGCCAGTGGGCGGCCGCCCGCTCGCTGGGGCTGTCCTACGGCATGACCCTGCGGACGGTGATCGTGCCGCAGGCGGTGCGCCGCATCGTGCCGCCGCTGCTGAACGACTTCATCGGGCTGCAGAAGGACACCGCGCTGATCGGGGTCATGGGGGTCACCGACGCCTTCACCCAGTCCCGCCTCACCGCGTCGAACGTCTTCAACCTCACGCCGGTCATCGTCGTCGCCGTCCTCTTCGTGATCATCACGATCCCGCAGGCGCGCTTCGTCGACCGGCTCCTCACCAAGGAGCAGAGCCGGACCGGGCGGTCGTCATGACATTCCTCGAGATCCACGACGTGCACAAGCACTACGGCGACCACCACGTCCTGCAGGGCGTCACCCTCGAGGTGGCGCGGCACGAGGTGGTCTGCCTGATCGGCGCCTCCGGTTCGGGCAAGTCCACGCTGCTGCGCTGCATCAACGCCCTCGAGCCGATCCAGCAGGGCGAGATCAGCGTGGACGGCGACGTCGTGAGCGGTCAGGGCGTGGACGTCAACCGGCTGCGCCGCAACGTCGGCATGGTCTTCCAGTCCTACAACCTGTTCCCGCACATGAGCGTGCTCCGCAACGTCACCCTGGCCCCGGTCAAGGTCGGGGGCGTGCCGAAGGCCGAGGCCGAGGAGCGGGCGCTCGCCCTGCTGGACCGGGTCGGCATGCGGGACAAGGCGCACGCCTACCCCGATGCCCTCTCCGGCGGCCAGCAGCAACGCGTCGCCATCGTCCGGGCCCTGGTCTCCAACCCGCAGGTGCTGCTGCTCGACGAGATCACCGCGGCGCTGGACCCCGAGCTGGTGGGCGACGTCCTCGCCATCGTGCGGGAGCTCGCGCAGGACGGCCTGACGATGCTGCTCGCCACGCACGAGATGGGCTTCGCCCGGGAGGTCGCCTCCCAGGTGTGCTTCCTGCACGAGGGCCGGATCCTCGAGCGGGGTGCCCCGGCGCAGATCTTCGAGGACCCGCACGAGGAGCGGACGCGGCAGTTCCTGAGCCGGGTCATCGCCTCGGGGAGGCTGTGAGATGACGAGTCCGTCCCCGGGCATCGCGCTGGTGCGGCGTCCCACCGAGGACCTCGCCGACGGCATCGTCACCCACCTCGAGCGCGTGCCCGTCGACCCGGAGCTGGCCGCCGAGCAGCACGCCGGCTACCGGGCCGCCCTGGCCGGTGCCGGGTGGGAGGTCCGCGAGGTGGCTCCGGCGCCCGGCTGCCCGGACGCCACCTTCGTCGAGGACTCGGTCGTCGTGGTGGAGGGCACGGCCGTCCTGACCCGCAGCGGTGCGGAGCGCCGGCGCGCGGAGGTGGCAGGCACCGAGGCCACCGTCCGCGAGCTCGGACTGGAGGTCGTCGCCATCACCGGCGAGGGCACCCTGGACGGCGGCGACGTGCTCCAGGTCGGCACCACCGTGTACGTCGGCCGTGGCGGGCGCACCAACGCCGAGGGCATCCGCCAGCTCCGGGCCCACCTGGCACCGCTGGGCCGCACCGTCGTCCCCGTGGGGCTCGAGGCGGTGCTGCACCTCAAGTCGGCCGTCACCGCCCTGCCCGACGGCACGTTCCTGGCCCTGCCCGAGCTGCTGGAACCGGGGGTCTTCCCCGTCACCCGGCCGGTGACCGAGGAGGCCGGCTGCCATGTCGTCCCCCTCGGCGGCGAGCGGGTGCTGATCAGCGCCTCCGCGCCGCGGACCGCCGACCGGCTCGCCGACCTCGGCTTCACGCCCGTGGTCGTCGACATCGGCGAGTTCGAGAAGCTCGAGGGCTGCGTCACCTGCCTCAGCGTCCTGGTCCGACCGCCGGCCGGCTGACCGCTCCCCTCCCCCGACCTCCGGCCGGCGTCCACTCGACGCGCGGCCATCCCGACCTGACCCGAGGAGCCCCCATGACCCGCCCGATCCGCGACGGCATCGCCCTGAGCGAGGAGCAGCGCGAGTTCGTCGCCCTCGCCAAGGACTTCGCCGCGCGGGAGATCCGCCCGCGCGCCCGAGCCGTCGACGAGGCCGACACGGAGTCGCCGCTGGACCTCTGGGACAAGGCCGCCGAGCTCGGGCTGAGCTCGTACATGCTCCCCGCCGAGCACGGTGGCGGCGGCGTCACCGACCTGGTCACGCAATGCCTCGTCCAGCAGGAGCTCTGCTACGGCGACATCGGCATCGGCAACTTCCTGACCTCCAGCGCCTTCTTCGCCGAGCCCGTGCTCGCGCTCGGCAGCGAGGAGCAGAAGAAGCGCTGGATCACCCCGCTCACCGGCCCCCGGCCGCCGGTCACCGCCGTCGCGGTCACCGAGCCGGGTGTCGGGTCCGACGCCGCGAGCCTGCAGACGTCGGCGGTCCGCGACGGCGACGCGTACGTGCTCAACGGGCAGAAGACGTGGATCTCCAACGCCCCCTACGCCGAGTCGTTCATCATCTTCGCCACGGTCGACCCGGCGCTGCGCTCGCGCGGCGTGACCGCCTTCGTCGTCGACCGGTCCATGCCCGGGGTCACGGTCGGACGGCCGATGCGGAAGCTCGGCCAGCGCGGGATCGTCAACGCGGAGGTGTTCCTCAGCGACGTCCGGGTGCCGCTGGAGAACCGCCTGGGCGCCGAGGGCGCCGGCTTCTACGGCCTCATGCGGACCTTCGACGCCTCGCGCATCCTCATCGGCGCGGGCGCGACCGGGCTCTCCCGGGCCGCCCTGGACGCGACGGTCGCCTACGCCCGGGAGCGCACCCAGTTCGGCAAGCCGATCATCGAGCACCAGGCGGTCGCCTTCCGGCTCGCCGACATGGCGGCCCGCACCGACGTCTCGCACCTGGTCACCCTCCGCGCCGCCCGGCTGTTCGACGCCGGCATCGCCTGCGGAGCGGAGTCCGCGATCGCCAAGCTGACCGCGAGCGAGAACACCACCTGGGTCACGAACGCCGCGCTGCAGACGCACGGCGGATGGGGCTACAGCCGCGAGTACCTCCCGGAGAAGTGGCTGCGCGACGCCAAGCTCGAGGAGCTCGAGGAGGGCACCTCCGACATCCAGCGGCTGATCATCTCCCGGTCCCTGACGGCGACGTCGTGACCTCTGGCCTGTCGGTCTTCAGCGATCCGCGGTCGGTCGCCGTCGTCGGCGCCTCGGCCGACCCAGCGAAGTGGGGGTACTGGCTCGCACGGGGAGCGCTGCAGGGCGCGCACCGCCGGGAGGTCTCCCTGGTCAACGCGCGCGGGGCGGTCGTCGAGGGCACCGCGTCGGTGCCCTCCCTGAGCGACCTGCCGAGCGCTCCGGAGCTGGTGGTCCTGTGCACCCCCGCGGCCACGGCGCCCGCCGTCATCGAGGAGGCGCTGGACCTGGGCGCGCGGGGCTTCCTCGCGATCACCTCCGGGATCGACCTCGTCCACGGGAAGGGCCTGGAACACCGCCTCGCCGCCCGGGTGCGCGCTGCCGGCGCCCGCATGGTCGGGCCCAACTGCCTCGGCGTCTACGACGCGGCCGCCGAGCTGGAGCTGGCCTGGGGCACCTTCACCCCGGGCGACCTGGCGATCGTGTCGCAGTCGGGTCAGCTGGGCCTGGAGCTCGCCGCGCTGGCCGCGCACGCGGGCCTGGGCGCCTCCCGGTTCGTGTCGATCGGCAACCAGGCCGACGTCACCGCCGTCGAGGTGCTCGACGACCTGGTGCACCACGAGAGCACGAAGGCGGTCGTGCTCTACCTCGAGTCCTTCGGCGACGGGCGGGGCGTCCTCGACGCCATGGCCCGGCTGCGGGACGCCGGGAAGCCGGTCGTCGTGCTGACCGTCGGCGCCAGCGAGGCCAGCCGCACCGCCGCGCGGTCCCACACCGGAGCGCTGACCGCGGCGACCGAGGTGGTGGCCGCGGGCTGCCGGGCCGCCGGCGCCGTCCTCGTCGACACCCCGGCACAGGCCGTCGACCTCGCGCACCTGCTGCTGGGGAGCCCGCTGCCGGCCGGACGCAGGATCGCCGTCGTCAGCGACAGCGGCGGTCAGGGCGCGCTGGCCGCGGACACCCTGGCGCGGGAGGGCCTGGTCGTCCCGCGGCTCGGGCCGGTGACCGCCGCGGCGCTCGCGCGGTCGCTGCCGGCCACGGCCGCCGTCGGCAACCCGGTGGACCTGGCCGGCGCCGGGGAGCAGGACCTCGGCAGCTACTCCTCCGTGGTGGAGACGCTCCTCGACAGCGGAGAGGTCGACGCCGTGCTCCTCACCGGTTACTTCGGCTGCTACGGCGACGACGCCCCCGAGCTGGCCGAACGCGAGCTGGAGGTGGTGGGGACGCTGGCGGACGCGGTCCGCGTGCACGCGCGGCCGGTCATCGTGCACTCGATGAGCTCCGACTCCGCGGCCGTGCGGACGCTGCGCGCCAGCGCCGTGCCCGCGCTGCACACGGTCGACGCGGCGGCCCGCTCCCTGGCGCTCGCCACCGCGCTGTCCGAGCGCCGCGGCGAGCAGGTGCCCGTCGCGGCACCCGCGCCCGACCCGTCCGCCGTCCGGGCGGCGTCCTACCTGGAGGCGCGCACCCAGGTGGCGACGGCCGGCATCGCGTACCCGCCGGCCGAGCCGGTGCGGACGGTGGACGACGTCCGCGCGGCCGCCCGCCGGCTTACCGCGCCGTTCGTGCTCAAGGCCGGCTGGATCGAGCACCGCAGCGACGTCGCCGGTGTGGCCACCGGCCTCGCCGACGCCGACGCCGCGGTCGCCGCGTTCCGGGAGATGTCGGGGCGCCTCGGCGAGGGCGAGTTCGTGCTCGAGCGGATGGACGACCGCCCGTCGGTCGTCGAGCTGATCGTCGGCGCGCGCCGCGACCCGGCCTTCGGCCCCGTGGTGCTCGTGGGCATGGGCGGCGTCCGCGCCGAGGTGTACCGGGACGTCCAGGTGGCCCTCGCCCCGGTGACCGCCGCCCAGGCGCGGGACATGCTCGCGCAGCTGCGCGGCTCCGCGCTGCTCGGCGGGTGGCGCGGCGCGCCCGCCGTGGACGTCGACGCCGCCGCCGAGGCGGCGGCCGCGGTCTCCCGGCTGATCGCCGAGCAGCCCGACGTCACCGAGGTCGAGGTGAACCCGCTGCGGGTGGGACCCACCGGCGCGGTCGCGGTCGACGCCCTGCTGGTGACCGGCCGACCCACCGACGGCACCCGAGGAGAGAGCTCATGAGCACGGTCACCGGCGGGGAGGCCGTCGTGGCGGCGCTGGTCGCCCACGGCGTCGACACGGTCTTCGGCATCCCCGGCACGCACAACCTCGAGATCTACCGGCACCTGGCCACCAGCGGCATCCGGCACGTCAGCCCGCGGCACGAGCAGGGCGCCGGGTACGCGGCCGACGGCTACGCCCGGACCAGCGGCCGGCCGGGCGTCGCCGTGGTCACCAGCGGTCCGGCGCTGCTCAACGCGGCGGCCGCGGTGGGCCAGGCGTGGTCGGACTCGGTCCCCGTGCTGGTGGTCTCCCCGGGCCTCCCGCTGCGCCACCCCGGGCTGGGCAACGGCTACCTGCACGAGGCCCGGGACCAGGGCGCGGCGATGGCCGCGATCGCCGCGGCGAGCATCCGGGTGACCAGCGTGGCCGAGATCCCGGTCGCCGTCGCGCAGGCCTTCGCGCTGATGACCGCGGGCCGTCCCCGCCCGGTGCACCTGGAGGTCCCGCTCGACGTCCTCCTGGAGAGCGGTGAGGCCGCGCCGGTCCGGCTCCCCGAACGCCGCCCGGCCGCCGCCGACGCCGCGTCGGTCGCGGCCGCGGCAGCGCGCCTGGGCGCCGCCGCCCGACCGGTCCTCCTCGTCGGTGGCGGCGCCCGCGGAGCCGCCGCGCAGGTCGCGCGCACGGCCGAGCGGCTCGGCGCCCCGACCGCGACCACGGCCAACGGCAAGGGCGTGCTGCCCGAGGACCACCCGCTGGCCCTCGGCGCGGGGCTGCACCTGCCGGCCGTCCGCGCGCTCGTCGAGGAGGCCGACGTCGTCCTCGCCGTCGGCACCGAGCTCGCGCCGTCGGACCTGTGGGCGGGTCCGCTGCCGCTCGAGGGCCGGCTGGTCCGCGTCGACGTGGACCCCCTCGGGGCGCTGGCCAACGCGACGCCGGCCGTCGCCCTGGTGGGCGATGCGGCGGCGACCCTCGTCGCCCTGCTGGAGGCGCTCCCGGGACCGGACCCGGGCGCGCCGGCGGCCGAGCGGGCGGCGTCCTGCCGGACCCGCAAGCAGGCCGAGTCCCGCGCGGAGGGGGCCGAGTGGCTGGCCGTCGTCGACGAGCTCGCCGAGGCGCTCCCGCGCGACGCGATCGTCGCCGCGGACAGCGCGATGGTCTGCTACTACGGGGCGCTGGCCAACCTGCCGACGTCGCGACCGGGCTCGTTCCTCTACCCGACCGGGTTCGGGACCCTGGGCTACGGCCTGCCGGCAGCCGTCGGCGCGAAGGTCGCCGACCCCGGTGCGCCGGTCGTGGCGCTGCTCGGCGACGGCGGCATCATGTTCACCCTCGCGGAGCTGGCCACGGCCGCCGAGCTCGGGCTCCCGCTGCCGGTCGTGGTCGTGGACAACGCCGGCTACGGCGAGATCCGCAACGAGATGATCGACCGCGACGACCCGGTGCACGCGGTCACTTTCCGCTCCCCCGACTTCGTCGCGATCGGGCGGGCCGTGGGGTGCGCCGGCGTGACCCTGGAGGGCCCGGCCGGGCTCGCCGACGCCGTCCGCGAGGCACTGGCCGCCGACCGCCCGACCGTCGTCCACCTCCGCATCCCCTCCGCGCCGACCACTGAAGGAGCCGCCCGATGAGCGCCCCGCTGCTCGAGATCACCTGGACCGACCCGACGACGGGCCGGAAGGGGTACGTCGTGCTCGACGCCCTGGTCCGGGGCCTGGCCAGCGGCGGTCTGCGGATCCGGGAGGGCTGCTCCCTGGACGAGGTGCGCGGGCTGGCCCGCGGCATGACCCGCAAGGAGGCGATCGTCTACGACCCGGCCGACCGCTACCTGCCCCTGGGTGGTGGCAAGGGCGGCATCGACATCGACCCCGCCGACCCCGGGGCGGTCGACGTGCTGCGCCGGTTCCTCGCGGCCGTGCTCCCGGTGGTCCGCAGCCAGTGGAACACCGGGGAGGACTTCGGCCTGCGGCAGGAGACGCTGGACGAGGTGGCCGCCGATCTCGGGCTCCCCAGCACCGTCGAGGCCGTCTTCGCCACCCTCGACGACGCCCCGGCGGCACGCGAGCGCCTGGCGCAGGCCTTCGCCGTCGACGTCGACGGCATCTCCCTCGGCGACCTCGTCGGCGGGTACGGGGTGGCCCGGGCCGGGCTCGAGCAGCTCGAGCGCACGGGCGTGGCCGCCGACGGGGCCACCGCGGTGGTCCAGGGGTTCGGTTCCATCGGCGGTGCCGCCGCGCGCTACCTGGCCCGCGCCGGCGTGCGGGTGGTGGCCGTGGCCGACCGGGCCGGGCTGGTGCGCAACGACGACGGGCTCGACGTCGAGGCGCTGCTCGCGGCCCGGGACCCCTCCGGCGTGGTGGACCGCTCGGCGCTGCGGGCAGCGGACACCCCCGGCTCGAACGAGGACTGGCTCGACGTGCCCTGCGACCTGCTCGTGCCGGCGGCCATGTCGTACGTGATCACCGCCGCGGACGTGCCCCGCATCAAGGCGCGGGCCGTCGTCGAGGGCGCGAACATGCCGACGCTGCCCGAGGCCGAGGCGATGCTCACCGCGGCCGGCATCCCGGTCCTGCCCGACTTCATGGCCAACGTGATGACCAACGCCTGGTGGTGGTGGGTGGTCTTCGGTGACGTCGAGCCGACGGCGGAGTCCTCCTTCGCCAAGATCGACGCGGTGATGCACCGGCTGGTCACCACCGTCTCCGACGACGCCGAGGCCCGCGGGTGCACCCTGCGCGAGGCCGCCCTGGAGCTGGCCTCCCGCAACGCCGAGGCCGCCCAGGCCCGGGGCGGCACGGCGTGACCCCGGTCCGCGTGCTGACGATCCAGCACGAGGACGACGCGGGGCCGGGCTTCATCGGGGAGCGGATCCAGGCGCTGGGGGCGCACCTCGACGTCCTCCACCCCTACCTCGGCGACCCCGTCCCGCTCACCACCGACGGGTACGACGGCCTCGTCGTGCTCGGCGGGACGCCCGGCCCCTTCGACGACGTGGCGGCACCCTGGCTGCCGGACGTGCGGCGACTCCTCGCGACGGCGCTGGCCGAGGAGCTGCCGCTGCTCGGCATCTGCCTGGGCGGGGAGCTGCTCGCCGCCGTCGCCGGGGGGAAGATCGACCGCGTCGACGGCCCGCCCGAGATCGGGCTGCACTCCCTCACCCCGACCGACGCGGCGCGCACCGATCCGCTGTTCTCGGGCTTGCCGGAGGCGGCGCCGGCCGTCGAGTGGCACTGGGAGGAGATCGTCGAGCTCCCGCCCGGAGCGGTCAGCCTGTGCCGCAGCGAGCGGTTCCCCCACCAGGCCTTCCGGGTCGGGCCTACCGCCTGGGGCACCCAGTTCCACCCCGAGGTGCTCACCGACGGCGCGGCGGCCTGGGCCCGCAGCGGGGCGGGCGACCTGGCCGCGGCCGGGCTGACCGTCGAGGGCGTCACGGCCGCGGTCGCGGCCGGTGAGCCGGAGCTGCGCCGGGTGTGGGGCGACGTCGCGGCGCGGTGGGTGCAGGTGGTGACGGCGGCCCGCTCGTCCCGGTCAGAACGCGGGTAGCAGCAGCAGGGCCGTCGGGATCAGGAGCAGCAGGACGGCGCCGGTGAGCGCCGACCAGCGGGCGGCGGGCGGCAGCGGGTCGGCCGGCTCCAGCAGCCGCACCACCCGGGCCCGCACCCCGGTGGCCGAGACGGCGAGCGCGCCCGCGGGCACCTCCCCTCCCGCGGAGCCGGCGGCGGCCGCGACGATCGCCTCCGCGAGCGTGCGCCGCGGCGCCGTCCCGGACAGCGAGCACAGCGCCACGTCGTCGGCGCGCATCTCGACCAGCTCCCGCACCGCGCCGTGGGCCCGCTCGGCGGCGGGCAGGACCGGCAGCGCCGCCTTCCAGGCGACGAACGGCAGCAGCAGCAGGTGGTGGTGCTCGGCGAGGTGCGCCCGCTCGTGCGCCACGACCGCGGCGAGCTGGTCCTCGTCCAGCTCGGCGACCATGCCGGAGGAGAGCACCAGCAGCGGCCGGGCGCCGGGGATGCAGAACGCCACCGGCGCGGGGTGCTCCAGCAGCCGGGCGTCGGCCTGCGGCCCGGGCTGCACGACCAGTTCCAGCAGCTCGCGGTGCCGGCGCCGGGTGCGGGCGATCCGGGCCCACGAGAGCACGAGCACGCCGACGAGCTGGAAGGCCAGCACGGCGGCGAGGGTGAGGGTGACCCAGTGGTCGCCGCGGACCGGGTCGGCGGCGGGCTCGCCGCGGACCCACGACCACCACGCCTCGGGCAGCGAGTGACCCCACGGCGCGAGGCCGTGCACGAGCAGCGCGCCGATCATCGACAGGCCACCGGCCAGGCCGACCGCCTGCCAGCAGACCAGCGCGACCAGCGGGTCGCGCACCGGCCAGCGCGCACGGGCCAGCAGCGCCGGCACCGGCCACGCGAGGAGCGCGGCCAGGACGGCGAGGGCGAGCGCGGTGGCCGGCAGCACGGCTCAGCGGCCGAGCAGCTCGCGGAGCAGCCGGGCCTCCTCGTCGTTCACGCTGCCGACGAAGCGGGCCAGCACCGCCTGCCGGTCGGCCGCCTGCCCGAGCACCTCGTGCATGAGCTCGGCGGCGTGGTCCTCCCGGCTCGCGCGGGCCGAGAAGCCCCGTGGACGGGCGTCGTCGTGCTGCACGAAGCCCTTCTGCTCCAGCCGGGTCAGCACGGTGTGCACCGTGGTCAGCGCGACGCCCCGGTCGGCCAGCTCGTCCCGCAACCGGGTGGCGGCCACCGGACCGTCCGCGGCCCACAGCCGCTCCATGACGGCCCGTTCCAGCTCCCCCAGCGACGCCACGGGTCCTCCTGTTCCAGGGATCACACGACACTCTTCTACGTCCTGTAGAACTTTCTGTTCTACGCGGCGTAGAAAGAACGTGTCGATCGTACGACGGTCGCCTCGTCGAGGAGAAGGAGCCGGCCCGTGGACGTGCTGGACATCGCTCGCTGGCAGTTCGGGATCACCACCGTCTACCACTTCATGATGGTGCCGCTGACGATCGGCCTCGGGATCGCGGTTGCGGTCATGCACACGATGTGGGTGCGCAC
Source organism: Blastococcus sp. TBT05-19 (assembly GCF_003319095.1). Lineage (GTDB taxonomy): Bacteria > Actinomycetota > Actinomycetes > Mycobacteriales > Geodermatophilaceae > Blastococcus. Next base: position 47,108 of record NZ_QOHI01000006.1, read on the forward strand.
CGACAAGCCCGAGTGGCTCCGGATGACCCGCTTCTGGGGCCGCGTCTACCTGATCAACTTCGTCCTCGGCGTGGCCACCGGCCTGGTCCAGGAGTTCCAGTTCGGCCTCGCGTGGAGCGAGTACTCCCGCTTCGTCGGCGACGTCTTCGGCTCGCTGCTCGCGCTCGAGGCGCTGCTGGCCTTCTTCCTCGAGTCGACGTTCCTGGGCCTGTGGATCTTCGGCTGGGGCCGGATCCCGAAGAAGGTCCACCTGGCCGCGCTGTGGGCCGCGGTCGTCGGCTCGATCGTGAGCGCCTATTTCATCATCGCGGCGAACTCCTGGATGCAGCACCCGGTCGGGGTCGTCACCGACGACACGACCGGCCGCCCGGTGCACGTCGACTTCCTCGCCGTGCTGACCAACAACACCGCGCTCGCCGCCTTCAGCCACGCCATCGCCGGCGCGCTCATGGTCGCGGGTGCGCTGCTGGTCGGCGTCGGCCTGTGGCACCTGCGGCGGCGGAAGTTGGCCGGGCAGTCCACCACCGATCCCGACCACGCCGTCTGGCGGAGGTCGGTGCGCCTCGGCGGCTGGGTGTCGCTGGGCGCCTTCGTGCTCGTCGCGATCACCGGCGACTGGCAGGGCAAGCTCATGTACCAGCAGCAGCCGCTGAAGATGAGCTCGGCCGAGGCGCTCTGCGAGACCGAGGCGCCGGCGTCCTTCTCGATCCTCGCCTGGAACAAGTTCGGCTCCAACGAGTGCGACGACGTCCACTCGATCACCGTTCCGTACCTGCTCAGCTACCTGGCCCACGGCGACTTCTCGACCGCCGTCCCCGGGGTGAACGAGCTGCAGGAGGAGTACGCGGCGGTCTACGGCGAGACCTACCCCGACGACCCGTCGTTCGGCGACAAGGCCGGCGAGGAGATCGACTACACCCCGCTGCTCGCCGTCACCTACTGGAACTTCCGGCTGATGATCGGCATGGGTGCGGTGTCGGCCGGGGTCGCCGCGTACGCCCTGTGGTCCACCCGGCGCGGCCGGGTGCCGACGTCGCGGATCGGCGTCTACGGCTCGCTGCTCGCCGTCGGCGCGCCGTTCGTCGCCAACGCGTCGGGCTGGATCTTCACCGAGATGGGCCGCCAGCCCTTCGTCGTCTACCCGAACCCCGACGTGCCGGTCGAGGACCAGGTGTACTTCTTCACCGCCCAGGCGGTCTCCCCCGGCATCTCCGCCGCCGAGGTCTGGACCTCGCTGATCACCCTCACGCTGGTCTACGGCGCGCTCGCCGTCGTCGAGCTGTGGCTGCTCACCACCTTCATCCGCCGCGGGGTCACCAGCGGCGACGGCCACCCCACCCCGGGCTTCACCCCCGAGCCCCCGGACGACGACGACGACGCGGGAGCGCCCCGGCGCGACGACGACGTCCTCCAGTTCGCCTACTGACCGCAACGGGAGTTCTGACCATGGACCTGCAGACGCTCTGGTTCGCCGCCGTCGCGGTGCTCTGGATCGGGTTCCTGCTGCTCGAGGGCTTCGACTTCGGCGTGGCGGCGCTGCTGCCGGTGCTCGGCCGCCGCATCCCCGACCGGCACCTCATGCTGCGCAGCATCGGGCCGGTGTGGGACGGCAACGAGGTCTGGCTGATCACCGCCGTCGGCGCGGTCTTCGCCGCCTTCCCCGGCTGGTACGCCACCTGGCTGCCGGCGCTGTACCTCCCGTTCGTGCTGGTGCTGCTCGGCCTGATCATCCGGGCGGTGGCCTTCGAGTGGCGGCACTCCCGCCACACCCCGGCCTGGGACGCGAGCTGGACCTGGGTCATCACCACCGGCTCGCTCATCGCCTCCGCGGGCATCGGCGCGGCGCTGGGCGCCACCACGCTCGGCCTGCCGATCGGCGCCGACGGGATCCGCGTCGGGGGCGCGTTCTCCGGCCTGGGCTGGCCGGCCCTGCTGGGTGCGGTCGCGGTCGTGGCCTTCTCGCTGGTCCACGGCGCGATGTTCCTGGCGCTCAAGACCGACGGCCCGGTGCGCGCCGCCGCCGGTGCCTTCGCCCGCCGGTGGGCACCGCTCGCGGCGCTGCCCCTGCTCGCGTGGGCGGGCCTGGTGCACCTGCGCTCCGGCACCGCCGTCACGGCCGCGCTGTGGGTGGCGGCGACGCTCGCCGTCCTGGTCGCCTGGGCGCGGATCCTCACCGGCCGCGAGGGGCAGGCGTTCGCCGCCTGGGGGGCCATGCTGGTCGCGGCCGCCGCCACGGTCTTCGGAGCCGCGTACCCGGTGGTGGTCCCCTCGACGATCGACGCCGCGTTCGACGTGACCATCGCGGACGCCTCGGTCAGCGACTACACGCTCACGATCATGACCTGGGCCGCCGGGGTGGGCCTGCCGGTGGTCCTGGGCTACCAGGCCTGGACGTACTGGGTGTTCCGCAAGCGGCTGACCGCGGAGCCGGTGCACGCATGACGGGGGCCACAATGGCCATTTCGGCCCCTGGGGACCGGGGTCCGCTGGCAGCGCTCGCCGGCGTGCCCGGGCTGACCGGCGCGCTGGTCCGGGCCGCGGTCGCGGCGCTCGCGCAGACCGCCGGCCTGGTGCTGCTGTCCGCGGGGCTGGCGCACGGAGTCGCCCGCGCGACCGGCCTGGCCGAGGGGCCGACGACGACGCCGTTCGTCCTCGCCGCGGCGGGAGCGGCGCTGCGCGCCACGGCCGGCGCCGTCGGCCAGGCTGTCGCCGCCCGGGACGCCCGCCGGGCCGAGGACCGGCTGCGCCGCGACCTGCTCGACCGGCTGGCCTCCTCCCCCGCCGCCGTGACCGCCGCCGGTGGGCCCGGGCCGGCCGCGGTGCTCGCCACCACCCGGCTGCACGACCTGGGCCCGGCGCTGGCGACCTACCTCCCGGCGCTGGCCCAGACGGTCGTGGTCCCCCCTGCCCTGCTGCTGGTGCTCGCCGCGACCGACCTGCTCTCGGCGGTGCTGGTCGCGGTCACGCTGCCCCTGGTGCCGGTCTTCATGGTGCTGGTCGGCCGGCACACGCAGGCAGCGACGGCGGAGTCCGCCCGGGCCCTGGACCGGATCGCCGCGCACGTCGCCGAGCTGGTGCGCGGGCTGCCCGTGCTCGTCGGCCTGGGACGCGCCGCCGAGCAGACCGCCGCGCTGGCCGCCCTGGGCGAGGCGCACCGCGTGCACACGCTGGCCACCCTGCGGGTCGCCTTCCTCTCCTCCCTGGTGCTCGAGCTGATCGCCACGCTGTCGGTGGCGCTGGTCGCCGTCACCGTCGGCATCCGGCTGGCCGAGGGGCACCTGGGTCTCGCCCTCGGCCTGACCGCGCTGCTGCTGGCGCCCGAGGCGTTCGCCCCGCTGCGCGCGCTGGGCGCGGCCCACCACGCCTCGGAGGACGCCGCGCTCGCCGCCGCCGAGGCGCGCGCGGTCCTGGCCTCCCGCGCGGCGCCGGCCGCAGCTCCAGCCGCCGACGACGACCCGCGCGGTGCCGACGTCGCCGTCTCCGGGCTGACCGTCTCGCACCCGGGCCGGGCGGTAGCCGCCCTACCCGCCACCGACCTCGTCGTGCGCCCGGGCGAGGTGCTCGTGCTGCGCGGGCCCAGCGGCTCGGGGAAGTCGACGCTGCTGGCCGCGCTGGCCGGGCTGACCGATCCGGGAGCGCGGGTGCGCGGCACCGTCACCGGCGTGGGTGCGGTCGCCGTCGTACCGCAGTTCCCCCGCACCACCGGCGCCACGGTCGCCGACGAGCTGCGCCGGCACGCCGCCTCCGAGCCCGGCCTCGACGAGATCACCGGCGAGGCGTTCGTCATCGAGGCGCTGGGCCGGGTCGGTGCCGAGGACCTCGCCGGCCGTGCGCCGGGCTCCCTCTCCCCCGGTGAGCTGCAGCGGGTGGCCCTGGCCCGTGCCCTGGTGCGGGTGCGCCGCGGCGCGCGGCTGCTGCTGCTCGACGAGCCCACCGCGCACCTGGACGACGACGCCCGCGACCGCATGGCCGCCGTCCTCGCCGGGCTGCGCGGAACGGTGACCACCGTGCTGGTCACGCACGACCCGGTGCTCGCCGCGCTGGCCGACCGCACCGTCGACCTGCCCGCCGTCGCCGCTCCCGCGCCGCCCCTCCCCGCTCCGGTCGCGCCGGCGGTCCGCGCCGCTGAGACGGTCGGCCCGGCCGCTCCGGCACCGGTCGCGGGCGCGATGCGACGGGCGGTCACCCTCGGCGCGCTCTCCTCGCTCGCCGGCGTCGCGCTGACCGCCGTCTCCGGTTGGCTGATCGTGCGGGCCGCCGAGATGCCGCCGGTGCTCACGCTGCTGGTCGCCACCGCCGGGGTCCGGTTCTTCGGGCTCGGCCGGGCGGTCCTGCGCTGGCTCGAGCGGCTGGCCTCGCACGACGCCGCGCTCCGCCTGGCCGCCGACCTGCGGGTGCGGATCTGGAGCGCCCTCGCCGCGCAGGGCCTGGCCGCCGACCGCACCCCCGGATCGGCGCTGGCGCGGGTCGTGGGCGACGTCGGCGTGGTGCAGGACCTGACCGTGCGGGTGCGCCCGCCGATCGCGGTCGCCGTCGTCGTCCCCGTGCTGACCGTGCTCGGGCTGGTCGCGGTGGACCCGGCCGGCGGCGCGGTGGCGGCCGCCGTGCTCGCGGTCACCGTGGCCCTCCTGGTGCTCGCCCACCGCCGCGTGGACGCCGGCGCCGCGCGGGCCGACAGCGCCCTGCGGATCACCGCGCTGCAGGACACGGCCACGGTGCTCGAGGGGCTGCCCGACCTGCGTGCGCACGGCCTCGCGGGCGGGGCCGCCGCCGACCTCGCCGCGCTGGCCGACCGCCAGGCGACCGCGGCCCGCACCGGCACCCGCGCCGCCTCGCTGGGCACCGGCCTGGTCGTGCTCGGCACCGGCCTCGCCGCCGTGGCCGGCACGGCGGTGGCCTCCGCCGGCGGGATGACCGGTCCGGCGCTGGCAGTGCTGGCCCTGGCCCCGCTCGCCCTGGCCGAGCCGCTGACCGGGCTGGTCACCGGGTTGCAGCGACGCGGCGCCCTCGCCGACGCGCAGGCACGGCTGGACGCCGTCCTCGACGCGCCGGTGCCCACCGACCCCGGCGACCCGCTGGCCGCCCCCGTCGCCGTCTCGTCCCTGCGCACCGACGGGCTGGTCGCCGGCTGGCCGGGCGGACCCGACGTGCTGCGCGGGGTGGACGCCGCGCTGGCGGCCGGCGACGGCTGGCTGGTGCTCCGCGGCCCGTCGGGCACCGGCAAGTCCACCTTCCTCGCGGTGCTGATGGCGGCGCTGCGGCCGCGGGCCGGGAGCTACGCCGTCGACGGCCGGCCCACCGACCGGCTGCGCGGCGACGACCTGCGCGCCCGCATGGCGTGGCTGCCGCAGGAGGCGCACGTGTTCGCCTCGACCATCCGCGCCAACCTCGCACTGGCCGCACCCCGCGGCGTGCTCACCGGGTCCGAGGGCGAGGCGCGGATGCGGGCCACCCTGACCGCGACCGGGCTGGGCGGCCTCCTGGCCACGCTGCCCGACGGGCTCGACACCCCGGTGGGTGCCGGCGGCGCCGCGCTCTCCGGCGGTGAGCGGCGCCGGCTGGCCGCGGCACGGGCCCTGCTCGCCGACCGCGACGTCGTCCTGCTCGACGAGCCGACCGCGCACCTGGACGCCCCGACGGCGGCGGCGCTGGTGCGCGACCTGCGGTCGGCGCTCGCCGGCCGGCTGGTCGTCTGCGTCACCCACGACGACGACGTCGAGCGCGCGGGGGACACCGTCGTCCGGCTGGGCCGGGCGGCCGCCGCGGTGGCCTAGGCGACGGGGACGTCGACCGGGATCTCCGGACCCAGCTGCGCGCCCAGCTGCAGGTCGAGCTCGTCGCCGGACCAGAAGCTGCCCGGGTCGTACCAGTTGCCCGGCCGGTCGGCGGGCAGCAGCCCCATCGCGGTGTAGGTGGCCGCGACCAGCTCGGCGCAGTAGACCGCCTCGGTGCTGGTGCCGCGGCGCAGCCGGCCGTTCACCCAGCCCCGGGCCAGCTTCGGGGTGGTCGGGAAGGGGCGGCCGTCCATGCGGGCGATCGTGCGCAGGACGGCGTCCTCCATGCCCGGGGTCACCCCGCCGTCCTCGGAGGGACCGACCAGCTGCCGCAGCCAGGCCCGCTGCCCGTACTTGTGCCGCCAGGTGACGACGGCGTCGCGCAGGTCGTGCAGCTGCACACCGCGCTGGTGCGTGCCGGTCCAGACGTCGGGCAGCGACCGCCCGAGCTCGGCGTGCCACAGCAGCGGTGGCAGGTCCTCCAGGACGACGGCCATCCCGACGTGGTTCACCGGCGCGTTGGTCAGCGTCTGGATGGCGCGGTCGGCCACCGAGGCACCGCGGAAGATCCACACGTCGCCGGTGCGGGTGAGCTCGACCGCGTCGTCCAACGAGAGCTGGGGCACGAGCGGCTACGTTACGGACCGTGCGCCTCGGGAAGCTGCTCGGACTTGCCGGTCTCGCGGGTGTCGCCGCCGGTGGGGCCGTCCTCGCCCGCAACGAGCGGCAGCGACGGGCCTACACGCCCGACGACGTCCGCTCCCGCCTGCACGAGCGGCACGCGGCGCTGACCGCCGTCCCGGAGCCGGTTCCCCCCGCCGAGCTCGTCGCCGGCCGCAGTCACCGCCTGGCCCGCCTGCTCCGGCGGAGCTGACACCGGTCAGCCGGGCGCCGCGCGCCGTCTGGGTTGCGCGCAACCGGCATGGGGCCGGGTGCCGGGGGTAGGGAGTGCCCACCATCCCCCTCCCGAGGAGTTCCCCCATGGCTCGCAACACCCTGTCCCGCTCGTTGCACGACCTCGGCCTGTCCGCCTGGTTCGGCGGCACGCTGGCCAACGCCGTCGCGCTGAACGCCGCCGCGGGCGAGGCCGGCTCCGACTCGGCCACCGGCCGGGTCGCCAACGCCGGCTGGGACCGCTGGACGCCGGTCAACGCCGCCGCCATCGGCGCGCACCTCATCGGCGCCGTCGGCCAGCTGCGCGCCAACAAGCAGCGGGTCGCCGCGCAGCAGGGCGCCGGCAGCATGTCGGCCCTCAAGACGCTGGTCACCGCCGCCGCCCTCGGCGCCACCGCCTACAGCCGGGTCCTGGGCCAGCGCGTGTCGGCCGCCGGCGGCGTGCCGTCGAAGTCGGGCACGAAGCCGAGCAAGCGGACCAAGCTCGCGCAGGCCGACGTCGCGGCCGCCCAGCAGCAGCTGGACACCCTGCAGTGGGTCATCCCCGCGCTCACCGGAACGCTGGTCGCGATCAGCTCCTACGCCGGCGAGCAGCAGCGCCCCAGCGAGGTGGCCGCCGGGATCAACGCCCGCTGATCCCTGCGTCCCCGGCCGGCGCAGGACGCCGGCCGGGGACGGTCAGGACGCGGGCGGCGCCTCCGGCAGCACGACGATCCCGTCGCGGTCGGCGCAGAGCCACTCGCCGTCGCGGAAGACCACCCCGGCGAAGACCACGGGGATGCCGGCCTGGCCAGAGTGCAGGCCGCGCTTGCTCTTGCGCGGCATCGCCGCCAGCGCCCGCACGCCGACCGGCTGCTGGGCGAGCTCGTCGGCGTCCCGGATGCAGCCGTTGACCACGATCCCGGCCCAGCCGTTGGTGGCCGCGGAGACGGCGAGGTTCCCGCCGACCAGGCCGCAGCGCAGCGAACCGCCGCCGTCGACCACGAGGACCCGCCCCTCACCCGGGCTCTCGACCGCCTCCTTGACCAGGGTGTTGTCCTCGAAGACCTTGACCGTGGCGATCCGGCCGGAGAAGGCCGGCGCCCCGCCGAAGATCTGGAAGACCGGATCGCAGACCTGCGCCTCCGGGTGGTCGTCGGAGACGTCGGTGGTGGCGATGGTCATCGGTCGCTCGCTCCTCTGGATGGCGCTGCTGGTCCCTCTCGCAGCTCCGTTATAGCCTATGACGGAGCGAGGGAGGCCGATGTCCGACGCGGAGTACGCGACCAAGAGCGACCTCGCCTACACGCGGGTGCGGGGGCTGATCCTCTCCGGTGAGCTCACGCCGGGCCAGGTGCTGCCGCAGGCGTCCCTGGCCCGCACCATCGGGATGAGCACCACTCCCCTGCGCGAGGCGCTGCGCCGGCTCAAGCAGGACGGCCTGGTCGAGCTCGACGCCCACCGGGACGCGCGGGTGCGCGCGCTGGACGCCGACGAGGCCCGCGACCTGCTGGAGCTGCGGCAGACCCTCGACCCGCTGGCCGCCTCCCTGGCCGCCGGTCGCCGCACCGACGACGACCTCACCGAGATCGCCGGGGCGCTCGACGGGCTCCGGCCGCTGAGCAGCTCGCCGTCGGTGCAGGAGCTGGAGAGCCACCACCGCTTCCACGCCGCCATCCACCGGGCCTCGCACAACGCCCTGCTGGTGCAGACCCTCGACGGGCTCTGGGTGAAGACCGACCGCTACCGGCGGCACGGGCTGGAGACCGACCGCGGCCCGGAGGAGCTCGAGGCCCGGGCCACCGAGCACCGGCTGCTCTACGAGGCCGTGCGGGACGGTGACGGCGAGGCCGCCGCCGAGCTGATGCGCCGGCACGTCGAGACCAGCCTGGCCGCGCGGTCGCTGGACCGGCTGGCCGAGCCCTCCCCGTGACGACCCCCGCGCGCCGGATGCTCGGCGTGCTCCTGCTGCACTCCGCGCTCACCCAGGTGGTCACGTTCGTGCTGCGGCCGACGTCGGCGTACCGGGCGCTGGAGCTCGACGTGCCGACCGCCTGGCTCGGCGCCCTCACCGCCTCCTTCGCCGTCGTCCCGCTGCTGCTGGCCGTGCCCTCGGGCCAGGCCACCGACCGGTTCGGCGAGCGCCGCGTGATGCTGGTCGGCGCGGTGCTCCTCGCGCTCTCCGGCGTCGTCTTCGCCAGCGGCCGGGGCGGTGCCGCCGGGCTCGTGCTCGGCAGCGTGGTGCTGGGCACCGGTCACCTGCTGTCGGTCGTCGGGCAGCAGGCCGCCGTCGCCAACACCGCCGGCCCCGGCCGGTTCGACACCGCGTTCGGGCACTACACGTTCGCGGCGTCGCTCGGGCAGGCCCTCGGCCCGGCGCTCATCACGCTCATCGGCGGACGCGGCGCGCTGCCCGACACCACCCCGATCTTCTGGACGGCGGCCGGCCTGGGCGCCGTCCTGCTGGGCTGCACGGTCCTCCTGCGGTTCCCGGAGCGGGCCGGTGCCGGCGGCGCCGCGGAGACCGGCGGCATGGGCACGCTGCTGCGCCTGCCGGGGCTGGTGCGCGCGCTGCTGATCAGCTGCGTGGTGCTGTCCGCCGTCGACATCACGCTGGTCTACCTGCCGGCGCTCGGTGCCGACCGCGGGCTCGCCGCGGGCTTCGTCGGCCTTCTCCTCACCCTGCGTGCCGTGGCGTCGATGACCTCGCGCCTGTTCCTCGGCCGGCTCGTCGCCCTCGTGGGGCGGCGCCGGCTGATGATCGCCAGCGTCGCCCTGTCCGCGGCCTCGATGGCGGTCGTCGCCGTGCCGATGCCGGCGGTCGCCATGGCGGCGGTGGTGCTCCTCCTCGGCCTCGGGCTCGGCGTCGGCCAGCCGCTCACGATGTCCTGGCTGGCCGAGGTCGCCCCACCCGGTCTCCGCGGCCGGGCCATGTCGCTGCGGCTCACCGGCAACCGGCTGGGCCAGGTGCTCATCCCGAGCACCGTCGGCCTCGTCGCCGCCGGGGTGGGGGCCGCCGGGGTGCTGTGGGCGACCGCCGCCGCGCTCGCCGTGGTCGGGGTCGCCGCCCGCCGCCTGGCCGTGGACGGCGGGCCGACCACCTAGCCGGCGGCGACCCGCTCGACGACGGCGTCGGTGAACGCGTCGGTCGAGGCGCTGCCGCCGAGGTCGCGGGTGCTCACACCGCCGCGCACGGCAGCCCGGACGCCGTCCTCGAGCCGCACCGCGGCCTCGGTCAGGCGCGGGTCGTCGTGCCGGGTGCCGAGCCAGTCGAGCAGCATCCCCGAGGACAGGACCATGGCGATCGGGTTCGCCAGCCCCTTCCCGGCGATGTCGGGCGCCGAGCCGTGGGCGGCCTGGGCCATGCACCGGTCGTCCGAGGCGTTGATCGACGGCGCGATGCCCAGCGAGCCGGCCAGCTCGCCGGTCATGTCGCTGAGGATGTCGCCGAACATGTTCTCCGCGACCAGGACGTCGAAGTCCGCCGCCCGGCGCAGCAGGTGCACGGTCATGGCGTCGATGTGGAAGTCGTCCACCGCCACCTCGGGATAGTCCCGGGCGATCTCCAGGCAGACCCGCTTGAACAGCCCGGAGCTCAGCTGCAGCACGTTGGCCTTGTGCACGACGGTGAGCTTCTTCCGCCGCCGCATCGCCAGCTCGAACGCCGTCCGCGCGATCCGCTCGACCGCGGGCCGGGTGAAGATCCCCAGGCAGACGGCGACGTCCGGCGTCGGCATGTACTCGCCGGTGCCGGCGAAGGTGTTGCGGTCGGCGTAGAAGCCCTCGGTGTTCTCCCGCACCATCACCAGGTCCGTCCGCGGCGCGATCGCGCGCCCGCCCTCGAAGGCCCGGGCCGGTCGGATGTTCGCGTAGAGGTCGAAGTGTTTGCGCAGCGCACCGCTCGGGTTGAGCTGCGAGCGGTAGGGCTCCGGGTAGGCGGCGCTGTCGTGCGGGCCGAGCAACCAGCCGTCGAGACCGGCGAGCGCTTCGAGGGTGGTGGCCGGGAGCGCGCTGCCGTGCTCCTCGATGGCCGAGGCGCCCAGCGGCAGTTCCTCCCACTCGACCGGTGCGGCACCCGCGGCGGCGAGAGCGGCGTCGACGACGCGCACCGAGGCGGGCACGATCTCCGGCCCGATGCCGTCACCGAGCAGGACTCCGAGGCGGTAGGTCGTCATGGCGCTCACTCCGATGCGGGTGCGGTGGGGGCGGGCTCGTCGAGGACCCACCAGGTGCGGACGTCGACGAACTCGCGGATGCCCGCGGCGGCCAGCTCGCGGCCGTAGCCGCTGGCCCGCGTGCCGCCGAAGGGCAGGCGTGCGTCCGAGGCGACCAGGGCGTTGACGAAGGCCGCGCCCGAACGGATCCGGCGGGCGACGGCGATCCCGCGCTCGGGGTCCGTCGTCCAGACGCTGGTGCCCAGGCCGAACCGGGTGTCGTTCGCGATGCGGACCGCGTCGTCCTCGCCGTCGGCCACGATCACCGCGGCCACCGGTCCGAAGATCTCCTCGTCGTAGGCGGCCTGGCCCGGAGCGACGTCGGCCAGGACGGTCGGCGCGTAGAACGTGCCCGGACCGTCGAGCGGCCGGCCGCCGGTGAGCAGCCGGGCACCGGCTTCCATCGACGCCTCGACCTGGGCGTGCACCCCGTCGCGGAGGTCGGCGCGGGCCATCGGCCCGACCTGCGTCGCGGGTTCCTCCGGGTCGCCGACCACCAGCGCCTCGACCTCGGCCACGAGCAGCCGGGTGAACTCCTCGGCGATGCTCGCGTCGACGACCAGCCGCTTCGGCGAGATGCAGCTCTGCCCGGCGTTCATCAGCCGGCCGCGCGCCGCCAGGGCGGCCACGCGGGGCAGGTCGGCGTCGGCCAGGACGACGAACGCGTCGGAGCCGCCGAGCTCCAGCACCGACTTCTTGATCGCGTCGCCGGCGGCCGCGCCGATCGCGCGGCCCGCCCGCTCGCTGCCGGTGAGGGTCACCGCGCCGATGCGCGGGTCGGCGATCAGCCGCCGGGTGACGGCCGGGACGTCGGGCTCGGCGACGACCAGCGCACCGAACAGGCCCTCGGGCGCGCCGGCTGCGGTCACGATGCGCTCCACCGCGAGGGCGCAGCCGGTCGTGTTCGGCGAGTGCTTGAGCAGCGCGCCGTTGCCGGCCATGAGCGCCGGTGCGGCGAAGCGCAGCACCTGCCAGAGCGGGAAGTTCCACGGCATGACCGCCAGCACGACGCCGACCGGCTCGTAGGAGATCCAGCTGCGGTCGGCGGAGGTCTCGACCGGCTCGTCGGCGAGGAAGGCCGCAGCGTTGTCGGCGTAGTAGTCGCAGGTGGTCGCGCACTTCTCGACCTCGGCCCGCGCCTCGGTCAGCGGCTTGCCCATCTCGCGCGTGACGAGCAGGGCGAGCTCCTCGACCTCGGCCCGCAGGATCGCCGCCACGCGGCGCAGCACGGCCGCGCGCTCCGCGAGCGGCAGCGCGGCCCACTCCTGCTGCGCCGCGGCCGCGCGGTCCAGCGCCCCGTCGACCTCGGCGTCGGACAAGGCGGGGTGCTCGGCCAGGCGCTCCCCCGTCGCCGGGTTCAGCGTGATGACGGCGCTCATGCCTTGCCCGCGCTGTCGCTCGGGCGCGCGGGTCCGGCGCCACGGTCCTTGTCCGAGAGGTGCTCGAACGTCTCGCCGGTCGCGGTGACCGTGCGGGTGACGTCACGCCCCCCGTAGACCCAGTAGATGGTCATCTGGCCCTCGCCGCGGTTGCGGAAGCAGTGCGGGACCCCGGCCGGCACCCAGGTGGCCTGGCCGGCCACCAGATCGAACTCGTCGTCGCCGATGACGGCGGTGGCCTCGCCCTCGAACACGAGGACGGTCTCCTCGACGTTGTGCGAGTGCAGCGGGATACCGGTGCCCGGCGAGAAGACGGTCATCCCGGTGGTGACCCGGTTCTCCGCGCAGTTCCACTTCCCGACGAACGGGACGGTGACGACGCCGTTGCCGCGGTCGAAGCGCTCTATCTCCTCGGGTCGCAGGACCATGGACGGCGGGACGGGCGCGGCGCTCATCGACCGGCCTCCGCGGCGTGCGAGACCAGCAGCGCGCCGGGGGTGTTGACCTGCCCTTCGAGCACGTCGGCCGCGATGGTCCGCCACTGCGCGAAGTGCGGCGCCTGCTTGTGCGCCTCGAACGCCGCGGCGTCGGTGTAGAGCTCGTAGAGCAGGAACCGGTGCTCGTCGCCGTCCACCGCGCAGACGTCGAACCGCAGGCACCCCGGCTCGTCGCGCACCGAGGCCTCCGCATTGGCCGTGATCCCCTCGAGGAACTCCGCCCGCTTCCCCTGCCGGACCTGCATCTGCACCACCAGGCTGAACATGTGCGCCTCCCTCTCGAACCGCTTGTATACAAGTTGTATACAGTACCGGCGGCCGAGGGGAAGAGGGCGCGAGATGACCGCACGGATCGATCCGCAGGACCTGCGCACGTTCGGCACCCGCGTGCTCGCGGCCCTCGGCGTGCCCGAGACGGACGGCGCCCTGGTGGCCGACAGCCTGGTGCAGGCCGACCTGTGGGGGCACCAGTCGCACGGCTTCCTCCGACTGCCCTGGTACGCCGCCCGGCTGCGCTCCGGCGCCATGCGCGCGGTCACCGACCCCGCGGTCCTCTCCGACACCGGGCCCCTGCTGCTGCTCGACGGGCGCGACGGGATCGGCCAGGTGCTCGCCGACCGGGCCCGCGCCCTGGCCACCGAACGGGCCCGCGCGCACGGCGTCGGCGTCGTCGGCGTGCGCAACTCCAACCACTTCGGCACGGCCATGTACTTCACCCGCCGGGCCGCCCGCGACGGCTTCGTCTCGCTCCTCACCACCAACGCCAGCCCCGCGATGGCGCCGTGGGGCGGGCGGGAGAAGGTGCTCGGCACCAACCCGTGGTCGATCGCCGCGCCGGCCCCGGACGGGGGCGTCGTCGCCGTCGACATCGCCAACACCGCGGTGGCGCGGGGCAAGATCTACCTGGCGAAGAACCGCGGCGAGGCGATCCCGGAGAACTGGGCGCTCACCGCCGACGGCGCGCCGACGACCGATCCGGCGGAAGGGGTGCTCGGCGTGATCCTGCCGATGGCCGGCCACAAGGGGTACGCCATCACGTTCCTCGTGGACGTGCTCTCCGGCGCGCTCACCGGCAGCGCCGTCGGCACCGGCGTGCACGGGCCCTACGAGGCGGAGGCCCGCAGCGGCTGCGGGCACCTGTTCCTCGCCCTCGACCCGGCCGCGTTCGGCGACCCCACCGGGTACGAGGAGCGGGTCCGGCAGCTGGTCGACGAGGTGAAGGGCGTACCGCTCGCCCAGGGCTTCGACGAGGTGTTCGTCCCCGGCGAGGTCGAGGACCGCGCCGAGGCGGCCGCGCTGGCGGCCGGCGGGATCGAGCTGGCCGAGGGCTCCCTGGCGGAGCTGCGGGAGCTCGCGGACTCGACCGGCGTCCCCTTCGAGGCGCTCGGGTGACCGGCCCCGCGAGCGGCGAGGCCAGCAAGGCCGACCTCGTGCACCGGCAGCTCAAGGAGGAGATCGAGCTCGGCGAGCTGGCCCCCGGGACCCCGCTGTCCGAGCTCTGGCTGGTCGAGCGCACCGGTGCCTCGCGCACGCCGGTCCGCGAGGCGCTGCGCCGGCTGGCCGCCGAGGGGCTGGTCGACCTGGTGCCGCGCCAGGGCGCGCGGGTGTCGCGGGTGTCGCTGCAGAGCGTCCGCGACCTGTTCGACTTCCGCTCGCTGCTGGAGCCGGCCGCCATCCGGCAGGCCACCGAGGCCGCGACGGGGGACCCCGAGCTGCGGCGGGTGTTCGCCACCATGCGCAGCGAGTTCGCCCGCACCGTCCGCCGGGTCCCGTCGCAGGCCCGGTCGCGGGCGTTCTACGAGCTGGCCGACCGGTTCGACTGGGCGATCATCGGCGCCACCCGCAACGAGCACCTGCGACGCACCATCTCCGAGCTGCGGCCGCACACCGCGCGGCTGCGCAACCTCTCCCACGTCGACCCGCAGCGGGTCGAGGTGTCGGTCGCCGAGCACCTGCGGATGTGCGACGCACTGCTGGCCGGCGACGCCGACGAGGCCGCGGCCGCGATGGCCGAGCACCTGGCCCAGAGCCTGGCCACGATCTTCCGCAACCTCGCCCGGGGGCCGGCCGAGGGCCTGGACCTGCTGGGCTGAGCCCTACTGGGCCTTGACCGCCAGCACCGGGCAGTTCGCGTCGAGCAGGATGCGCTGCGCCTGGCTGCCGGTGATGAGCTTGCCGGTCGGCGTGCGCCGGCGCAGTCCGATGACGATGAGGCTCGCCTTGACCCGGTCGGCTGCGTCCACGACCTCCTCGGCGGCCTCGTGGCCGCGCACCTGCTGCTCGATCTCGTAGACGACGCCGGTGCCGTCGAGCCGCTCGCGCAGCTGCGCCAGCCGGTCCTCCGACACGTACCGGCTGTCGACGAAGGCGTCGCCGCGCGAGCTGTTGACGACGTGCAGCGGCTCCTCGCGGCGCTGCGCCTCGGTCACGGCAGCGGTGAGGGCGGCCTCGCCCTCGGGGGTCGGCACGTAGCCCACGACGATCGTCATGCGGGCAGCCTCGCCGATGGCTCCTCGACCGTCAGCATTGCGCGCCTAACGGTCGTATCGGTCCTTGCGGTCACCGGGACGCGGTCCGGAGGGTGAACCGTCGCTCCGGGCGCCCGGCCGTGCCGTACCGCTGCCGCACGTCGGCCTGCTCCTGCGCGACCAGCTGCTCCAGGTAGCGCCGCGCGCTCACCCGGGCCAGGCCGGTCCGCTCGCTGCACTCCGAGGCGGAGAGCCCGTCGCCGGCCGCCGCCGCGAGCGCCTCGCGGACCAGCTCGAGGGTCTGCGGGGTGATGCCCTTGGGGGTCGCCACCGGTGCCGGTGCGCTGCCGCGGACGCCCGCGAACACCCGGTCGACGTCGCGCTGCCCGGCGACGTCCAGCTCGGCCAGCTCGCCGCGCAGGGCGGCGTACTGCCGCAGCCGGTCCTCGAAGGTCCGCCGGTCGAACGGCTTGACCAGGTAGTGCAGGACCCCGCCGTGCAGGGCGCTGCGGATGCTGTCGACGTCGCGGGCGGCGCTGATCACCACGACGTCGGCCGTCGAGCCCTCCGCCCGCAACCGGCGCAGCACCTCCAGCCCGGTCATGTCGGGGAGGTAGATGTCGAGGAGGACCAGGTCGGGCCGCAGCCGCCCCACCGCGGAGAGCGCCTCCGAGCCGCTGGCGGCGGTGCCGACCACCTCGAAGCCGTCGAGCGCGGCCACGAAGGCCGAGTGCACCTTCGCCACCATGAAGTCGTCGTCGACGATCAGGACGCCGATCACGAGCTCACCAGCGCCGGATCGGCGGGCATGCGCGCCACGAACGTGGAGGCGCCCTGCGAGGAGACGGTCACGTCCCCGCCGCGGCGCGTGCAGAGCAGGTGCACCAGCGACAGGCCGATCCCGTGCTCGCCCGCGGACCCCTGGCCGGCGACGGCGCCCTTGGTGGAGACCCCGCGCCGGAACACCTCGCGCTCCATCCCCGCCGGCACACCGGGCCCCGAGTCGCGCACGACCACCTCCACCTCTCCGTCGACCAGTCCCAGCGACACCTCGACCCACCGCTGCGGGGCGGCCGACGCCGCGTCCAGCGCGTTGTCCACCAGGTTCCCGACGACCGTGGCGACGTCGGTGCTCAGCTCGCCCGGGAGCACCGGGAGCGACGAGTCGGGGGCCACGCGCAGGTCCACGCCCAGCTCGTCGGCCTGGCTGCCCTTGGCGATGAGCAGGGCGGCGATCGAGGGGTCGCGCACCGCGGAGGTGACGTGGGCGGTGAACTCCGAGCGGCTGGAGCTCACCCGGTGCACGAACCGCACCGCCTCGTCGGCCTCCCCGATCTCGATGAGGCCCGCGATGGTGTGCAGCCGGTTGCTGAACTCGTGCGCCTGCGCCCGGAGGGTGTCGGTGACGTGCCGGGTGAGGTCCAGCTCGCGGCGCAGCTCCAGCAGCTCGGTGCGGTCGCGCAGCGTCGTCACCGACCCGATCGGCCGGCCGCGGCTGGCGATCGGCAGCCGGTTGACGACCAGCACCCGCCCGGCGCTGGCGACGGCGCGGTCGCGCTCCACGTCGCCGGAGAGGAAGGCGTCGAGCAGCTCCTCCCCCACGCCCAGCTCGGCGAGCGTGCGGCCCAGCGCGTCACCGGGGATGCGCAGCAGCCGGATCGCCTCGTCGTTGATGAGCGTGACGCGCCCGCGCAGGTCCAGTCCGACGACGCCCTCGCGGATGCCGTGCAGCATCGCGTCCCTGTGCTCCACCAGCCCGGTGATCTCCGCCGGCTCCAGGCCGAGCGTCTGCCGCTTCACCCGCCTCGCCACCAGCAGCGACCCGCCGACGCCGAGCACGCTGGCCAGCCCGAGGTAGGTGAGCAGGTTCGGCGCGGCCTCCTCGAGCCCCTCGATCACGCCGGGGTAGCTGCGCTGCACCGCGACGAAGCCGATCACGTCGTCGTCGCGCGGGACCAGGATGGGCGCCATCGCGACGGCTGCCCGGCCACCGCCCACCTCGGTGTCCCCGAGCCACGACCGGCCCTCCAGCACGGTGCTGCCCCCGAGGTCGTACCGGCTGTCGATCTCCCCCGGGACCGCGCTGGCCACGATGGTGCGGTCGGCGAGCGCCACCACCACCGAGTCCGACCCCGAGACGCTGCGCGCGCTCTCCGCGGCCACCCGGACGTAGATCGGCTGGTCCTCCAGCAGCGCCTCCCGCGTGGAACCGGCGTTGGCCAGCGTCTCCGCGATCGCCTGCGCCCGCCGTCCCTCGACGTCCTCGGCGCGCTCGGTCGACTGCGCCACGGAGATCGCGGCGACGCCGACCAGCACCACGCAGATGATGACCACCTGCAGGGCCAGCAGCTGGCCGGCCAGCGAGAGCCGCCGCGACACGGTGCCTCCTGAGGGGGTCGACGGGGAGCGAGGGCGCCCAGCAGAGCACGGTCCGAGGGGCCCCGGAGCGTGGACACAAGGAACACAAAGCTCAATGCGCACTCAAGGGTGACACGGGTCACCGGCGCGACGATCTTCCCTGTCACGAGGTGGTCATCCACCCCAGACCCAGGAGGACAAGATGCGCACTGCTTCCGTGCGGAAGCTCACCGTCGGCGCCCTCGCCGCGGGGCTCGTGCTCACCGGCTGCGGCACCACGGCCGACGGCGGCTCGGCGTCCGGCGGCGGCGCCGACGGCCCGATCAGCGGCCTGCGGCTGCTGGTCCCGAACTCCCCCGGCAGCGGCTACGACACCACCGGTCGCGCCGTCGCCCAGGTGATGGAGGACGAGGAGCTGGCGTCGGGCATCGAGGTCTTCAACCTGGAGGGCGCCGGCGGCACCGTCGGTCTCCAGCGGCTCGTGAACGAGGACGGCAACGCCAAGATGCTCATGCAGATGGGCCTCGGCGTCGTCGGCGCGCAGTTCAGCAACCAGTCCGAGGCGACCCTCGACCAGACCACTCCGATCGCCAAGCTGATCGAGGAGGCCGAGGCGATCGTCGTCCCCGGCGACTCCCCGTTCCAGTCGATCGACGACCTGGTGGCGGCGTGGAAGGCCGACCCGGGCGGCACCCCGGTCGGCGGCGCCTCCAACCCCGGTGGCCCCGACCACCTGACCCCGATGCTGCTCGCGCAGGAGACCGGCGTCGACCCGACCGAGGTCAACTACGTGTCCTACGACGGCGGCGGCGAGCTGCTCGCCGGGATCCTCGGCGGCGACGTCGCGTTCGCGGCGACCGGCGTCGGCGAGGTCACCGAGGCCGCCGAGGCCGGGGACGTCCGCATCCTGGCGGTCACCAGCGAGGAGGCCGTGGAGGGCGTCGACGCCCCCACGCTCACCGACGAGGGCATCGACCTGGTCTTCGCCAACTGGCGCGGCATCGTGGCGGCCCCGGGGATCTCCGACGACGAGAAGCAGGCCTTCGTCGACGCGGTCACCGAGATGCACGACAGCGAGGCGTGGCAGCAGGTGCTCGAGGACCAGGGCTGGACCGACGCCTTCGTCGTCGGTGACGACTTCTCCTCGTTCCTCTCCGAGGAGAGCGACCGCGTCGAGCAGGTCATGAGCGAGCTGGGCCTGGCATGAGCTCTGCCGCTCCCGGCGGCACGACGACGGAACAGGGCCGCTCCGAGTACGGGGTGGCCCTGTTCCTCGCAGCCCTCGGTGTCCTCGTCATCGTGCAGGCGCTCCTCATCCCGGAGAGCCGGATCGCCCGTGGGCCGGTCGGCCCGGCCACGGTGCCCCTCGTCGTGGGCGGCCTGCTGGTCGTCGTCGCCGGTTTCCTCGCCCTCGACGTGTTCCGCGGTGGTCGCGGCGAGCCGGAGGCCGGCGAGGACGTCGAGCTCACCGGCAGCAGCGACTGGCGCACGGTCCTCCTGCTGGCCGTCGCCTTCATCGCCAACGCGCTGCTGATCGAGTCGATGGGCTGGTGGTTCTCCGGCGCCGTGCTCTTCTGGGGAGCGGCGTTCGCCCTCGGGAGCCGGCACTACGTGCGCGACGCGCTCATCGCCTTCGCGCTCTCGTTCGGCTCGTTCTACCTGTTCGCCCTCGGGCTCGGCGTCGTGCTGCCCCCCGGCATCCTGGACGGGATCCTCTGATGGACGCCTTCACCGAGCTGATCGGCGGGTTCGGCACCGCGCTGACCCCCACGAACCTGCTGTACGCCTTCATCGGCGTGCTCCTGGGCACCGCGATCGGCGTGCTCCCCGGCATCGGGCCGGCCATGACGGTCGCGCTGCTGCTGCCGCTCACCCGCGGCCTGGACGTCACCGGCGCGCTGATCATGTTCGCCGGCATCTACTACGGCGGCATGTACGGCGGGTCGACGACGTCGATCCTGCTCAACACCCCCGGTGAGAGCGCCTCGGTGGTCACCGCCATCGAGGGCAACAGGATGGCGAAGTCGGGCCGTGCCGCCCAGGCGCTGGCGACCGCGGCCATCGGCTCGTTCGTCGCCGGCACCATCGCCACGCTGCTGCTCGCCCTCGTGGCGCCCACGGTCGCCGACCTGGCGGTCGAGGTCTCCCCCGCCGACACCTTCGCGATCATGGTGCTGGCCTTCATCGCCGTGACCTCGGTGCTCGGCAGCTCCCGCATCCGCGGTCTCGCCGCGCTCGGCATCGGGCTGACCATCGGTCTCATCGGCATCGACCCGACCTCCGGGCAGCAGCGCTTCACCTTCGGCATCGGCGAGCTCGCCGAGGGCATCGACGTCGTCGTCGTCGCGGTGGGCCTGTTCGCGGTCGGCGAGTCGCTGTGGACCGCGGCGCACCTGCGCCGCAAGCCGATCGACGTCATCCCGGTGGGCAGCCCGCGGATGAGCCGCAAGGACTTCCGCCGCTCCTGGAAGCCGTGGCTGCGCGGAACCGCCATCGGCTTCCCGTTCGGCGCCGTCCCCGCCGGCGGCGCGGAGATCCCGACGTTCCTCTCCTACGTCACCGAGAAGCGGCTCTCCGAGCACCCCGAGGAGTTCGGCAAGGGCGCCATCGAGGGCGTGGCCGGCCCGGAGGCGACCAACAACGCCTCCGCCGCCGGTGGTCTGGTGCCGCTGCTGACCCTCGGCATCCCGACGACGGCCACCGCCGCGGTCATGCTGGCCGCGATCCAGAGCTACGGCATCGAGCCGGGCCCGCAGCTGTTCGACAACGAGCCCGAGCTGGTCTGGGGGCTGATCGCCAGCCTCTTCATCGGCAACGCGGTGCTGCTGCTGCTCAACCTGCCGCTGGCCCCGGTGTGGGCGAAGCTCCTGCGGATCCCCCGCTCGTACCTGTACGCCGGGATCCTCTTCTTCTCCAGCCTCGGCGCGTACGCGGCCAACGCCAACACCTTCGACCTGTTCCTGCTGCTGGCCATCGGTGCGCTCGGCTTCATGATGCGCCGCTACGGCCTGCCGATCCTGCCGGCGATCATCGGCGTCATCCTCGGCCCGTTCGCGGAGCAGGAGATGCGCCAGGCGCTGCAGATCAGCAACGGCGACCTCGGCGGGCTGATCGACCCGATGTCCGTGGTCGTCTACGCGATCGTCGCGCTGATCCTGCTGTGGCCGCTGGTCCGGCGGTTCGTCCCGCGGAAGGTGGTCCCCAGCGTGCTGGAAGAGGCCACGCACGAGATCGAGGAGGCCCACTCCCACCACGGCCTCACCGACTCCGTGTCGGTCTCCGGGACGACCGAGGCCCGGCGGCGGTTCGACCGTGCGAACGACACCGAGGCCGGCGACGGCTGACCGCACCGCACCGACCGGGGCCCCGCGTCCCCGTCCGCGCCGCTCCACCGGCGCCGGACGGGAGCGCGGGGCCCTCGTCCGTCGGGGGCCGTGGAGGGGCCGGTCACGTTTGCCCGCTCCCCGCACCGACAATCCCCCCTGGGTGCCAGGCGAGCAGACCCCCGAGGCCGAGCAGGCCCCCACGATCGGCTTCCGCGACGGCAGCTCCGACGTCCGCGAGCAGAGCCTCGGCGAGCGGGTCATGGGCTCGCTGCTGGACCGCGCCCACCTCATCCCACCCCGGCTGGTGGGCCCGCTGGTGGCGCAGGAGCTGGCGGCCATCGGGTGCCGGAGGGTCGCCATCCACCTGCAGGACGTCGAGCAGCAGTCGCTGCGCCCGCTGCGCGGCGAGGGGCTCGAGGCCGAGGTCCTGCCGACCGACGAGAGCGCGGCCGGGCGGGCGTTCGCCACCGACAGGCTGGTCGAGGTCGAGGACGGCGACGGCGTCCGGCTGCACCTGCCGATGCTCGACGGCTCCGACCGGGTCGGCGTCCTCTCCTTCACCCTGGACCGGCTGAACGAGCACGACCGGCGGCTGGCGCAACGGCTGGCGGGGCTGGTCGCCGACCTGGTCGTCACCAAGTCCGCCTACACCGACACCTTCACCCGCGTGCGCACGACGAAGCCGATGAGCCTCGCCGCGCACCTGCAGTGGAACACCCTGCCGCCGCTGTCGATGACCACGCCGGAGGTGGAGCTCGCCGGGATCCTCGAACCGGCCTACGAGGTCGGTGGCGACTGCTTCGACTTCGCCTACGACGAGCACGTCCTGCACCTGGCCGTCTTCGACGCGATGGGTCACGGCCTCGAGGCGGCCACCATGTCGACGGTCGTCGTCGCCGCCTACCGGCACGGCCGGCACGCCGACGCCGACCTCGGCCGGTTGTGCCGCGACATGGACGAGGTGATGGCGACCGCTTTCCCCGGTCGCTTCGCCACCGCGCACCTGGGCCGGCTGGACACCACCACCGGTGTCCTCAGCTACATCAACGCCGGGCACCCCGCCGCGCTCCTGGTCCGCGACGCACGCGTGATCGAGGAGCTGCCCGGCCCGACCACCCGCCCGCTGGGGCTGGGCGAGGGCGAACCGGACGTCCGGACCGTCCAGCTGGAGCCCGGCGACCGGGTGCTCTTCTTCACCGACGGCGTCGTCGAGGAACGCTTCGACGACGGCGAGCAGTTCGGCGAGGAGCGGCTGCGCGAGCTGATCGAGCAGACGACCGCCGAGCAGCTGAAGGTCGCCGAGACCGTCCGGCGCCTCTCCCACGCGCTGATGGCCGCCCGCCGCGGCCGCACCACCGACGACGCCTCGCTGCTCGTGGTCGAGTGGAAGCAGCCCCCGCACGACGACGAGCTCTCGCCGTCCATCCCGGAGGCCACTCCCACCGGCTGAGCGTGCCGGGCTCAGATGCTGCGCCAGCGCCCCTCGGTGGCGTTGCCCGCGGGCCTGGACTCGAAGACGTTGCCCTCCGTGGGCCCGACCTGGTCGTCGGCCAGCGCCAGCCGCTGCAGGAGCGGTCCGACCAGCAGGTCGTAGACGCCGGGCAGCAGCCGGAACCCGGCGGTGATCACCGGGTTGAAGATCCCGGCCTGGACGACCCGCACCGGGGTGTCCAGGGTGGAGAGGACCCGGCGGGCCACGCGCTGCGGCGAGTAGACCGGCGGCGGCGGGCGGCCGGTGCTGCCGGCCCAGGACGCGCCCTGCATGTAGATCGGGGTGTCCACTCCCCCGGGCTGGACGATCGACACCGAGATGCCGGGGACGTCGCGCACCTCCAGCTGCAGCGTCCGCGCCAGGCCCAGCTGCCCCCACTTGGCCGCGACGTAGCTGCCCATGAGCGGCGTCGCGACGTTGCCCAGCAGCGAGTTCACGATGGCCAGGTGGCCCGCGCCCTGGCGGCGGAAGACCGGCAGCACGTGCCGGGCCACGTTCGCGGTCCCGTGCACGGCGGTGTCCACGACCCGCTCGTACACGTCCTTGGGCACGTCCTCGACCTTGCCGTAGGCCATCACCTGCGCGGCGTGGACAACGGTGTCGAGCCGGCCGAACCGCTCCACGGTGGACCGGACCACGGCGGCGATGCCGTCGTCGTCCAGCACGTCGGCGGGGCACACCACGACGTCGGCCGCGCCGGCGGCGCGCACCTCGGTGGCCGCCTCCTCCAGCGACTCCCGCCCGCGCGCGACGAGCACCACCCGGGCGCCCCGCTCACCGAGCTGGACGGCGGTCGCGCGGCCGATGCCGCTGGACGCGCCGGTGACCAGCGCGGTGATGGGTCCGGATCCCTCGGGTAACGGCACGGGCTCTCCTCGCCAGTGGGGGCGGACGGCGTCGTCGACTCCGTCCGGTGTCCGGGGTGCGCTACCCGGTGCTCCGCGGGATCACGCGTCCAGCCGCTCCCGCAGCCAGCCCGGACCGGCGCAGCGCACCCCGTCCGGCAACCGCGTCCGGAGCCCGCGGTCGGCGGTCACCACGAGCACCTGCTCCCCCGCGGCGGTCAGCTCGACGACGGCGGCGACCAGCGCGTCGTCCCCGCTGCCGGGCGCGCGCACCAGCCTGACGCCGTCGGGCGCCGGCACGTCCCGGGCGGCGCCCTCCACGACCGCGACCGGAGCGCCGAGCTCGAGCACCCCGCCGTCGGGGCCGGGCACCTCGGCGGGGAGCGCGGCCAGCCGCCCGAGCAGCCGGGTGGCCGCACCGGCCCGGTCCCGCCACCACCCGTCCGGGCGCGCTCCCACGACGTTGGCCAGGTCCACCACCAGCACGGTCACGCGTTCACCCTTCCCGGCACGTCCGGGCCCGCGTCGTTTCCCCGCCGGACCCCTCGGGCATGCAACCCGATCACCGCCCGGGGGGACACAGGCGGCTTCCGTCCGGACGAAGGGAACCACCATGGCCGGGAACGACCACACCAGGCACGACCACGACGCGACCGTCGGTGCTCACTCCGCCGGCGCCACCGAGGGCGCCTCGGTCAGCCGCGGCGCCGCACGGGACGCGGTCAGCGCCCAGCACGCGCGCTTCGGTGGCATCAAGTGGGGTGCCGCCTTCTTCGGCTGGCTGTCGGCCAACGGTCTGGCGGTCATCCTCATCGCGCTGCTGTCGGCGGCCGGTGTCGCGCTGGGCCTGTCGCAGGGCGTCAGCTCCGCCGACGAGGCGGCGGACGAGGTGACCACCGGCATCGGCATCGGCGGCGGCATCGCCGTCCTCGTCGTCCTCTTCCTCGCCTACCTGGCCGGCGGGTACGTCGCCGGCCGGATGTCCCGCTTCGACGGAGCCCGCCAGGGCATCGCGGTGTGGGTGATCGGCCTGCTCGTCGTGCTGGCCCTCGCCGCCGCCGGTGCCATCCTCGGCGCGCAGTACAACGTGCTGCAGCAGCTCAACCTCCCGCGCATCCCGGTCGACGAGGGCACCGCCACCACCGCGGGCATCATCACCCTGGTCGCGATCCTGCTGATCACGCTGCTGGGCGCGATCCTGGGCGGCAAGCTCGGCGAGCGCTACCACCGCAAGGTCGACCGCGCGGGCTTCGAGATCGCCTGAACCGCGGCCCCGTTCAGGGGCCCGCCCGAGCGTGCGAGGGGTGGGGGGAACGGGGTCCTCTACCTACGCTGCGGGGCATGTGCCGGAACATCCGCCCCCTGGCCAACTTCGAGCCGCCCGCCGCGGACGACGAGATCGCGGCCGCCGCGCTGCAGTACGTCCGCAAGATCAGCGGGACGGTCAAGCCGTCCCAGGCCAACACCGAGGCGTTCGACCGTGCTGTCGCCGAGGTGAGCGCCGCGTCGGCCCGGTTGCTCGAGTCGCTGGTGACCTCCGCTCCGCCGAAGGACCGCGAGGTGGAGGCCGCCAAGGCCCGGGCCCGGGCCGCCGCGCGCTACGGCACCTGACCGTCCGATTGCGCGCAACCGGAATGATCCGGCGGTCCGGCGGGTAGTGGACCCGCCATGTCCGCACCGCAGAGCACCCGTACCGCCGAGTACCGCGTCACCGGCAACCGCGCCGCCGACCAGGACGCCCGGCTGTCGGAGGGGAACGGCTCCACGGTCTGCGCCGACTGCACCGACGGGCTGGGGAAGCCCCGCGAGATCGAGCCCGGGTCCTTCCGCGAGCGCGTGCACAAGAACCGGGGCCTCGCGCTCACCTGGCGGATCGGCGTCTTCACCGTCGGGTTGCTCCTGGTCATGCTGGGCATCGCGCTGACCGTGCTGCCCGGGCCGCTCACCATCCCGCCGGTGCTCGCGGGCCTGTGGGTCTGGTCGACCGAGTTCGACTGGGCCCGCCGCTTCTTCGCCGTCTTCCGGCGCAAGGCCGTGGCCGCCTGGCGGCACGCCAAGCAGCACCCGGTGAGCTCGCTGGCGGTCACCGTCGGTGGTCTGGCCGCGGCCGGTGCGGTCTTCTGGGCGGTCGGCCACTTCCAGCTGGTCGACAAGGCCACCGCCGCCCTCGGGCTCTGATCCGCCGGAGCCCGGGGCAGGGAGGGTCGCCTAACCTGACCCGGTGAGCACGGTCGCGCTGGAGCAGTCCCCCGCGCCGTCGGCACCCCGCCCGGTCCCCTGGTCGCCGGCGGAGCTGCTCCCGCCCCTGCTGCTGGTCGCGTTCGGCGTCGTCCTGCTCCTGCCCGGGCACGGGCTGTGGTTCGACGAGCTGTTCACCGCCGAGGTCGCCCGCCGGCCGCTGGGCGACGTCCTGGCCGCGATCGGCTCCGGCCAGGGCACCACCAGCTACCTGGCGAACGTCCCGCCGGCCTACAACGCCCCGTACTACCTCGTCGTCAACGCCTGGATGGCGCTGCCCGGGCTGGGCGGCGACACGTCGTTGCGGGTGCTCTCGCTCCTGGCCGCCGCCGGCGGGGTCGCGCTGGTCACCCGCGCCACCGGCCGCCTCGCCGGCCGCGCGACGGGCGTGCTGGCCGGGGTGCTGCTCGCCTGCAGCCCGCTGCTGATCGAGCAGGCGGTCGAGGCACGCAGCTACGGGCTGGCGGTCCTCGCGACCGGCGGCGCCGCGCTGGGGCTGGTCCGCTGGCTGCAGGAGCCGCACCGGGGGGTGCTGCTCCTCGGTGCGGCCGGCGCCGGGATGGGCCTGGCGCACTGGTACGCGGTCACCGTGCTCGCCGCCTTCGTCACCGCGGCGGTGCTGCTCCGCGGTCGCCGGGCCCTGCCGGTGGTCCTCGCCGGGTTCCTGGGTGCGCTCCCCGCGGTCGGCTTCGTCGGCCTGGCCGTGCTCAACGGCACCGGGTCCAGCAACGCCGAGCACCTCAACGACACCGACGGCCGCCTGGTCGGCCTGGCGCTGGAGGCGTGGGCGGGCGGGCGCACGCCGATGCTCTGGGTGCTCCTCGGCCTCGCGGTGGTCGGCGCCGTCCGGGGGGCCGGGGTGCGCGTCGTCGGCTCCTGCTGGGTCGTCGTCCCGCTGCTGCTGCTGGTGACCGCCGAGCTGGTGCGGCCGGTGTTCCTGCCGCGGTACCTGGTGGCCGGCCTGCTCGGGCTCGCGGTGCTGGCGGCGGCCGGCGCGATGGCGCTCCCCCGCGCGGCCCGCGTGCCGGCCGCGGCCGTGCTCGTGGGCTGCTCCCTGCTCGCCTGCGTGCCGCTGACCGACCGGGGACCGCGCGAGCGCGCCGACGACGCCGTGCGGCTGCTCGCCGAGGAGCACCGCAGCGGTGAGCCGGTCGTGGCCGCCGACCAGCGGTCGGCCCTCGGCCTCGACCACTACGTGAGGGTCCTGGCCCCGCAGCTGCGCCCCGACGTCGTCCTGCCCCCGGAGGACGC
Organism: Blastococcus sp. TBT05-19; assembly: GCF_003319095.1. Classification (GTDB taxonomy): domain Bacteria; phylum Actinomycetota; class Actinomycetes; order Mycobacteriales; family Geodermatophilaceae; genus Blastococcus. The sequence continues at coordinate 73,823 of NZ_QOHI01000006.1, forward strand.
CCCCGCCGACGCCGACCGGGTCTGGCTGGTCCGCCGGGTCATCGACGGCGAGCCGGTGCCCACCGACGACGACGGCATCCTGCTCGACGCCGGCCTGCGGATCGCCCAGGAGCACGAGTTCGTCGGCAGCAAGACGCGGCTGGTCGTCCAGCTCTGGACGCGCTGACCCGCAGGTCAGCGACGCGAGCGGAACGCCCAGTACAGCGACCGCACCGACTGGCGCACCCGTGCGCCCGCGGTCCAGGCCGACCGCCCGACCGGACGGCGGTCCCGCTCGACCGGCACGCTGGTCACCGGGCGGCCCGACCGGCCGACGGCGAGGACGACGCTCGGCGCGCCACCCTCGGCCACCGCCGTCACCACCGCATCGCGCACCGCCGGCCCCATCGCGAGGAAGGCACCCGCGTCCGGCGGCAGCCCGGTGAGCCGTGCGGCCACCCGGCGGTGCGCGGTACCGGTCAGCCGGCGCAGCGCCGACTCGTAGCTGCCCCGGCGGCCGGCGAACACCGCGTCCACGTCTCCGGCGGCGAGCCGGTCGAGCAGCACCGGCACCGCCTCCGGCGGGTCCTGCAGGTCGGCGTCCAGGCAGACCCAGACGTCGGCGTCGGGCTCGTCGGCCAGCCCGCGGGCGAGCGCCGCGTGCTGGCCGCCGTTGACGGTCAGCCCGGTGACCGAGAGGTGCGGCCGCTCGTCGGCCAGGGCCAGCGCCACGGTCGCGCTGTCGTCCGGCGAGGCGTCGATGACCAGCCGCAGCCGCCAGTCCCGCCCGGACAGGGCCGCCGCCAGCCGGTCGGCGAGCTCGGCCAGCGTCGCCTCGTTGCCGTACACCGGCACGACGACGGCGATCCGCGGCCCGGAGGTCATCCGGCCGCCCACGTCCGCGCCAGCCCTTCCGCGAGGTCGACCGTCGGCGTCCAGCCGAGGAGCTCGCGCGCCCGGGTCGGGTCGCACACCCAGTCGGCGGTGTCCCAGCTGCGGCCGGGGTGGGCGCCGGGCACGGTCGCGATCGGCCGGCCGGTGACCCGCTCGGCGGTGGCCACGAGCTCCTCGGTGCTGGTCTGCACGCCGGTGCCGATGTTCAGCACGACCCCCGACGGCAGGTCCGCGTCCGTGGCGGCGCGCACGCAGGCGTCGACGACGTCGCCCACCCACACCCAGTCCCGGCGGCTGATCCGCGCCGGGAGCGGCACGGGAGCGCCGGTGCGGGCCGCCGCGAGCACGGTGGGCACCAGGCGGGTGTCGTGGTCGCCGGGGCCGTAGACCTGGAAGGCGCGCAGCACCGCGGCCCGCACACCGCGCTCCGCGGCGGCGGCCTGAAGCAGCAGGGAGCCCGCGGCCTTGGTCGCGCCGAAGAAGCCCCGGGGCTCGAGCGCCGCGTCCTCGGCCAGCGGGTGCGGCGCGGCCGCGTACTCGGTGGAGGACCCCAGGCGGACCACGGCGCGGCAGGAGTCGGGCAGCGCGTCGACCAGCCACGGCGTGGTGTTGACCGCGGTGGTGGCCGCGCGCTCGGCCGGGGTGGCCTTGGCCCGGCCCGCGACCAGACCGAAGACGACGTGGGGGGCCGCGGCCCGCACCGCCGCGGCACCGGCGACCGGGTCGGCCAGGTCCACCTCCCGCCGGGTCAGCGCGGTGACCTGCCAGCCGTCCGCCTCCAGCCGCGCCACCAGGTGCCGCCCGACGAAGCCGCCGGCACCGGTCACGAGCGCTCTCACGCGGGCTGGGCCACCGGGACCCGGCCGGACGCGGCCTCCACGGCGGCGACGAACTCCTCGCGCGCCGCGGCGACGCCGGACCCGTCGGCGGCGCGGAACCGGTCGAGGCAGGCCAGCAGCCGGGGCACCTCGACGAACGGGTCGCGGCCGGCCATGTCGGCGATGAACGACCGCCGCAGGAACGTGAAGTCGGTGCGCATGCGGACCAGCTCGGCGGCCAGCAGGTCACCGGGCACCGGGAAGCCGCCGCCGGGGAGGGTCAGCCCGCCGACGCCGAAGGGCATCCGCACCTCCGCCCGCACCCGCTCCACCGTGCCGTCGACGAGCGGGCGGAACAGCTCGGTCGAGCGGCGGTCGATCCGCAGGTCGTTGAGGCCCACGTAGATGCGGGACAGCGGGCGCGCGGCGAGATCGGCCGCCCGGTCCACGGCGTCCTGCGTCTCGATCAGGATCCCCAGCCCGCAGCGCCCGGCCACGGCGTCCAGCGTCCGGTCGACCTCCTCGACCGAGCGGACCATCGGCAGCAGGATCTCGTCGGCGCCGCGTCGGACGGCGTCGTCGACCTCGTCGGCGGTCCACGGCCCGGCGCCGTTGATCCGGCACACCACGCGGCCGGGGGTGGCGGCGCGCACCGCGGAGAGGTCCTCGGGGGTGTCCGAGTTGATCTGCGTCCCCTCGCCCGCCTGCCGGCGCAGCTTTCCGCGGCGCTCCCAGTCGACGACGATGCCGGCCGCCCCGGCGGCGACGACGTCGGCGCCCCACCTCGGGTCGACGGTGAAGAGGAACAGGTCCATGCGGGGCAGCTTAGGCTTTCCTAACCCGACTGCTCCGGTGGGGTTCGGCGCGCCGTCAGACCGCGGGTTCGGGCACCGGCCCGGCCGCCGGGAAGGCCAGCGCGGAGCCGGTCACCTCGATGGCGACCTGCTCCCCCACCGCGGGCAGGTCGACCCCGCCGAGCCGCGCGGCGACGGTCCCCCCGCCGGGCAGGTCGAGCCGCACCCGGGAGTCGTGGCCGTAGAAGTCGACGGCGCTGACGCGGGCGGTCAGGGCGGTCGGCGAGGGCGCGCTCAGCCGCAGCTGCTCGGGCCGCAGCAGGATCCGCGCCGGGCCGTCCGGCTGCTCGCCCGCCACGGCGAGGCGGCCGAGCACGCAGGAGGCCACCCCGTCCCGGACGTCGGCGTCGAGCACGACGGCGTCGCCGACGAACGCGGCCACGTCGAGGTCGGTCGGTCGCCGGTAGAGCGTGCGCGGGTCGGTGAGCTGCACCAGGCGGCCGCCGCGCAGCACCGCCACCTGGTCGGCCATCGACAGCGCCTCGGCCTGGTCGTGGGTGACCAGCACGGCGGTGGCGCCGGTCGCGGCCAGCGCCGTCGACACCGCCTGCCGGGTCTCCTCGCGCAGGCCGGCGTCGAGGGATGAGAACGGCTCGTCGAGCAGCACGATCGAGGGCTCGGGCGCGAGCGCCCGGGCCAGCGCGACGCGCTGCTGCTGGCCGCCGGAGAGCTGGTTCGGGGAGCGGTCGGCCAGGTCGCCGTCCAGCCCGACCAGGGCCAGGAGCTCGCGCACCCGCGCGCGGTCGGCGCGCTGGCGCCGCGGCAGCCCGAAGGTGACGTTGCCGGTGACGCTCAGGTGCGGGAACAGCCCGCCCTCCTGCGGCACGAACCCGATCCCCCGCTTCGGCGCCGGCACACCGCGACCGGCGCCGACCACGATCCGGTCGCCGAGGGCGACCACGCCGCGATCGGGATCGTCGAAGCCCGCGACCAGCCGCAGCAGCGTCGTCTTCCCGCAGCCCGAGGGCCCGAGCAGCGCCGTCAGGCTGCCGGCGGGCACGTGCAGGTCGACGCCGTCCAGCACCTGGGTGGCGCCGAATGCCTTGGTCAGGCCGGTCACGGTCAGGGAGCTCATGGGGTCAGACCTCGTCGGGTGTCGCGGGAGAGCAGCACGGTGGCAGGCGCCGACAGCAGCACCATCACCAGGGCGTAGGGAGCCGCCGCCCCGTACTCCAGGGCGCTGCTCGCCGACCAGAACGCGGTGGCCAGGGTGGCCGTTCCCGTGGGTGCGAGCAGCAGGGTGGCGGTCAGCTCGGTGACCACGGCCAGGAAGACGAGCGCGGCCCCGGCGCCCAGGCCGGGGGCCAGCAGCGGCAGCGTGACGCGGCGCAGCCGGTCCGCGCCGGAGGAGCCGAGCGAGGCGGCGACGTCGTCGTAGAGCGGCGGGGACTGCTCGACGGCGGCCCGCACGGTGACGATCGCCCGGGGCAGGAAGAGGATCGCGTAGGCGGCCAGCAGCACCGGCACGGTCTGGTAGAGCCAGGGCGTGGCCCGGATGCTCAGGGTCACCAGCGCCAGGGCGACGACGATGCCCGGTACCGAGCTGCCCACGTACGCGGCCCGTTCCAGCAGGGTGGCGATCCGGCCGCGGGCCCGTACCGCGAGCCAGCCGACCGGCAGCGCCATGGCGGTCGTCAGCGCCGCCGCCGCGGCGGCCAGCGCGAGCGTGCTGCCGGTGGTGACGGCGAGGTCCGCGCCGTCGAGGCCGGCCGAGGCGCCGCTGCCCAGCCAGTACGCGAGGCTGCCGAGCGGCACCAGCAGGGCCAGCCCGACGAGCGCGGCGAGCACGAGCAGCGCCGGGGCCGTCCAGCCGCGCAGCGCGACCGGGCGGACCGGCCGGGCGGCCCCGCGGCCGCTGCCGGCGTAGCCCCGCGATCCGCGCAGCCGGAGCTCCGCCAGCAGCAGGAGCAGGCAGAGCAGCACGAGCACGCCGGCGAGCATGGTGGCGCCGGGCCCGTTGAAGGTGGAGCGGTACTGGTCGTAGATGGCCGTGGTGAACGTCGGGTAGCGCAGCATCTGCAGCGCGCCGAACTCGGCGAGCAGGTGCAGCGCGACCAGGAGGCTGCCGCCGAGCACCGCGACCCGCAGCTGCGGCAGCTGCACCCGCCGGAACACCGCCCAGCCCGACAGCCCCAGCCCCCGGGCGGTCTCCTCCAGCGCCGGGTCCAGCCCGCGGAAGGCGGCCACCGCGGGCAGGTAGACGAACGGGAAGTAGGACAGCGACACGACCAGCAGCGCGCCGGCGTAGGTGTCCAGACCGGGCAGCAGCGAGATCCAGGCGTAGCTGTTCACGAACGCCGGCACGGCCAGCGGCGCCACCAGCAGCACGTGCCAGAGCCTCCGGCCGGGCACCGAGGAGCGCTCCACCAGCCAGGCGGCCCCCACGCCGAGGACGGCGCAGACCGCGACCGTGCCCAGCACCAGGCGGGTGGTGTTCCACAGCAGCTCGCCGACGCGGGGCCGCAGCACGAGCTCGCGGATGCCGGTCCACCCGACGTCGAGGGTGTACCCGGCGATGTAGCCCAGCGGCAGCAGCGCCAGCGCGGCGACGCACGCCGCCAGCGCCAGGGTGACCGGAGCCCGTCCCGGCCGCCGCCGTCCCGCGGGCGCGCCGGAGCCCCGGGACTCCGGCGCGGCCGGCGTCCCGGGGCTCGGGGGGCGGAGGACGGGAGCGGTCAGAGCAGGCCCGCTTCCTGCATCAGCTCGGTGACCTTCGGGGCGTCCAGGCCACCGGGGTCGACGACGGGGGCACCGAGCTCCTCCAGCGGCGGGAGGTCGCTCGCGGAGGCGGTGCCCGTGCCGACGGCGTACTCGAGGGCCTTGCTGCCGGCCAGCTGCTCCTGCGCCTTGGCCGCGGTCAGGTAGGCCACGAGCCGCTGGGCCTGCTCCTTCTTGTCGGAGGAGGCGAGCACCCCCGCGCCGGAGACGCTGACGAAGGCACCCGGGTCCTGGTTGCCGAAGTAGTGCAGCCGGGCGTCGTCGCCGATCAGCCCGTTCTCGGCCTGGTCGCGGAACCAGTAGTAGTGGTAGGTGATCCCGACGGGGACCTCGCCCTCGTCGACGGCCTTCATGATCGCGGTGTTGCTCGCGTAGATCTCGGCGTTGCGCTGCAGCCCGGCGAGCCACTCGCGGGTGGCGTCCTCGCCCTCGAGGGCCAGGACCGCGCTGACGATCGCCTGGAAGTCGGCGCCGCCGGCGGCGATGGCCACCCGCCCCTCCCACGCCGGGTCGGCGAGGTCGAGCATCGAGGCGGGGAGCTCCTCCTCCGGGATCTCGGAGGGGTTGTAGATGAGCGCCGTGGAGCGGGCGGCGAAACCGACCCAGTTGCCCGACGACGGGCGGTAGGCCTCCCCCACCTGGTCCAGCGTCGACTGCTCCAGCGGGGCCAGCAGGCCCTCGCGGTCCAGGACGCCGATGGCGGGGCTGTTCTCGGTGAGGAAGACGTCGGCCGGCGAGGCCTCGCCCTCCTCGATGATCTGGTTCGCCAGCTCGGAGTCGTTCGCGTCGCGGAACTCCAGCTCGATGCCGGTCTCCTCGGTGAAGTCCTCGAGCATGGTGCGCACCAGGCTCTCGTGCTGGGCGCTGTACACGGTGAGCGTGTCGGCGTCCGAGCCGGCGGAGCCGCACCCGGCGAGAGCCGTGGCGAGGACGAGGGTGGAGACGACGCCGGCGGCCGCGCGCCCGGACCTGGTCACGTGGGCAATCCTCCTGGGAGTAGGCAAGGCACACCTAAGCATGCCTCGCCCGAGCCACCCGCGGCGGTGGCCCCTCCCCTCCGGGGGCCCTCAGTCCGTGTCGGGCTGCAGCTCGGCCGGCTCCGGCGTCGGGAACGGCGGGTCCCCGGCCTCCTCGGCGGCGGGTTCCGGTGCGCCCGTCTCCTCCGGCCGGTCGGGTTCCTCACCGCCCACCCCGAAGCCCTCGGCCGGCGGTGGGGCACCCGCGCCGGGGTCGGCGGCCGGGATGCCCTCGTCGGGGCGGCCGAGGTGTGGTTCGAAGGGGCTCGACATCGACATGCGCCGCCTCTACCCCGTCGGCCGCCGTCGATGCGGCCCGGCCGACGCCGTCCGAGCGACCTGGGCTAGAACTCCTGCATGACCGCCGCCGAGCCGCTCCTGCGCCGCGCCTCCTTCGCCGACCTCACCCCGTTCGAGGTCTACCGGCTCTGCCGGCTGCGGGTCGACGTCTTCGTGGTGGAGCAGGAGTGCCCCTACCCCGAGCTGGACGGCCGGGACCTGGAGCCGGCCACCGAGCACCTGTGGTTCGCCGACGACGACGGCGAGGTCCTGGCCACGATCCGCGTGCTGGACGACGGCGGCAGCCGCGCGATCGGCCGGGTGGCGACGGCGGTCGGCGCCCGGGGCCGGGGGCTGGCGGCCCGCCTGATCGAAGCCGCGCTGGCGAGCTACGGCGACGGCCCGCTCACGATGGGCGCGCAGGCCCACCTGGAGAGCTGGTACGCGCGCTTCGGCTTCCGGGTCAGCGGGCCCGGTTACCTCGAGGACGGCATCCCGCACGTGCCGATGCGGCGCGAGCCGGCGTGACCGCCGACGACGCCCGGACGCTGCGCACCGCGGCCGACCGCCTGGCGGAGCTGGCCGCGCGGACGACGCCCGGCGACTGGCGGGTGGGCGGCCTGCTCGCCAGCCGCCCCGAGGTGATCGCGCACGGGGTGGACGGCGGCACCGAGCACGTGGCGGAGGCCCGGGCCGCGACGGCGGCCTGGATCACCGCGCTCTCCCCCGCCGTGGCGGCACCGCTGGCGGCCTGGCTGCGCGAGGCCGCGGGGTCCGGGGCGCCCGACCGGTCGGCCGTGGCGCTGGCCCGGGTGCTGCTGGGCCGGCTGCCCGGAGGCTGAGACGACGAGTGCCCCGCCGGCAGGACCGGCGGGGCACTCGGCAGAGCTGGGTGGATCAGACGGGCTCGGCGCAGTAGACGGTGCCGTCGGCGTCGTCACCGGCGGGGCCGTACCAGAGCGCGGACATGGCGCTCTCGAACTCGGTGCAGACCTCGTTCTCCATGAACTCGTCGTAGGTCATCTCGTCCTTCTCGATGCCCACGACCTTGTTCTCGGCCTCGTCCGACCCGCAGTCGACGCTCTCGACCTCGGTGCCGCCGAAGCCGCCCTTCACGCAGTCGCCGACCTCGGGCTCGCCCATGCCGAACATGCCGAGGGCGCCCGCGCCGATCGCGCCGGCGACGACGACGCCACCGACGATGGGCAGGGCCTTCTTCAGACCGCTCTTCTTGGCCGGCTCGCCCGTGGGGGAAGCGCCGCCAGGCGGGGTCCAGGCACCGGGCTGCTGGCCGGGCTGCCCGAACTGCTGGTACGGCTGACCGGGCTGACCGGGCTGTCCGGGCTGACCGGGCTGGAAGGGCTGGCCGGGCTGACCCGGCTGCTGGCCGGACGGGTTCATGTCCGGGCCGGATCCGGGGTGGCTCATGGGAACTCCTGAAGTAGCGGGACTGGATGATGAGACGTGGTTCGTTCCCCGCGATCCTGTCCCATGACGAGTGCCGGCGGGCCGTCTTCCACAAGAGAAGCGCCTCGTGGAGGTAACGAACGGTTCCGCAGGCACCAGCAGCCCCAGCCGCATCCGTCGTGGTCAGGCGTGCGTGCCGACGCGGTGGGGTAGGCGCCGGCCATGGGTGACGACATGGCCACGGGCGGGTTCGCCGAGCGACTGGGTGCGCGACCGGAGGCGGCGGAGGACGGCTCCGCCCGGCTGGGGTTCGAGGCGACCGAGGAGCACCTGAACCCGGCGGGCACCCTGCACGGCGGCGTCCTCGCCACGCTGGTGGACACCGCCATGGGCTTGGCCGTGCGCACCACCACCGACGACGGCGAGGTGCCGGCGACCAGTCAGCTGACCGTCACCTACCTGCGGCCGGGCAAGGCCGGGCGGGTGGAGGTCACGGCGCGGCTGCGGACCCGCGGCGAGCACCTCACGGTCTGCGAGGCCGATGTGGAGCAGGACGGCGAGGCGCTCGTGCACGCCGTCGCCACCTTCGCCCTGCTGCAGCGCTGAGCCGCTACCGGCCCAGCTGGCTGACGAGCACCATGAACAGGACGAGCAGTCCCATCACCAGGACGATCCCTGCGGGGATGAGCACCCGCGCGCGGCGCTTGTTCCGCTCGTCGGTACCGCCGTCGTCCGGGGTGGAGGAGGTGTGGTCGGGGTCTGCCATGTCGCAATCCTGACTGCTGGAGCGGACCGGGGCGCGGGCGCGCGCTCCGGGGAGGACCATCGGGCCATGACCACCGCTACGTGGAACGGCACCGTGATCGCCGAGTCCGACGACATCGTGACCGTCGAGGGCAATGCCTACTTCCCGCGCGACTCCGTGCGCGCGGACGTCCTGCGGCCGTCGGAGACGACCTCCGTCTGCCCGTGGAAGGGGACGGCGTCCTACTTCAGCCTCGAGGTCGACGGTGCGGTCAACGCCGACGCGGCGTGGACCTACCCGGAGCCGAAGGACGCGGCGAAGGAGATCACCGGCCGCCTGGCGTTCTGGAAGGGCGTCGAGGTCCGCTGAGCGTCAGCGCCCGGGCCGGGCGCCGGCGAGCTCGCGGGCGGTCCGTGCGGCCTCGGCGTCGAGCTGGCGGCCCACCGCCTCGGTGTAGGCGTCCCACGCCTGCTGCGGGGTGAGCCCGAGCGCGGTGGCGATCTGGTCCCAGCCGGCGCCGCCGCGCAGGGCGGCGCGCATGCCCACCAGCTGGCTGTCGTGCGCCTTGCGCGCGACCACCTCGCCGAGGGCGAGCAGCTCCAGCGACTCGTGCACGTCGAGCTGGGTCTGGTCCTGCAGCAGCGACGTCCAGGAATCCGCGTCGTCGTCGTGGACCGTGTTGAGGGCGGTGTCGCCGTTGTCGCGGCGGCTGAGGAAGTCCAGCCGGGTGGCGGCCGTCATCAGCGAGAACTCCGCCTCGAGGGCCTCGGGTGTGATGCTCATGCCCCGGGGCTTCCCCGTCCCGCTCGGCGTGGCAAACCCCGCGGGACGGCGATCCTGCGCACCGGAGGGCCCGCACCCCTGATGGGATGCGGGCCCTCCATGCGTGGCGGGGGTGTCAGCTGGTGACGCCCACGGCCTCCTTGGCGACAGCGGCGAGCGCGACCTGGGCGGCGCTGATGACGCTGGACCGGTTCTTGTGGGTCTCCTCGTAGCGGATGATCACCCGGATGTCGTGCGGCTCCTTGAGCCCCTTGACGGCCTTGGCGGCGTCCGTGGTGTTCAGCGAGTCGAAGCCCTTGATCGGCAGCTCGTCGGCGGTCACGTCACCGAGCTCCTCGCGGGCGTTGCGCGCCAGCTCGGCGGCGTCCTTGTTGCCCTCGCGGCGGGCGATCCGCTCGGCGCGGCGCAGCGAGGCGGCCCGGCCGACGGTCAGCGTCTCGCGAGCGGCGTCGGCCAGCGCGGTGGCGCGGCCCACGACACCCTTGACGTTCTCGCTGGTCTCCTCACCGGCGTGCTGCACGGTGTCCACGGCGTTGTTCACCGTGTTGGCGACGAAGCGGACCGGAGCGTTGACGGCCTTGGCGACACCGCCGGCGACCTTCTGCAGCGGGGTCGCGACGAGCGCGGCCGGGCCACCGAGGGCCTCCTCGGCCATGACGACGGTCAGCCACTCGACGGTCGCCTTGTGGGCGTCGATCAGCTTCTCGGCGAGGCGCTCGACGCGCGGCTGCTCGGCGGCCTGGGCGAGGACCTTCACGTAGGTGGCGCGGTCGAGCAGCTGGTGCTCGAGCTGCAGGTCCGTGAGCAGGGCCTCCTCGATGGGGGTGGCCTGCTCGAAGGTGGCCTTCAGGACGGCGGAGAGGCGGCCGATCGCCGGGGTGACGACGTCCGGCACGCCACCGAGCGAGCGCAGCTGCTCGGTGATCTCGAGCGAGCGGGCCGCGGCGTTGTCGGCGTTCTTGGTGAGCTCCCGACGAACGGCGTCGGTACGGGCCTGGGAGATCCGCGTCCGTGCGACCTGCTCCTCGGTCTGCGTGAGCAGGACGAGGGCGCGCAGCTGGTTGATGATCTTGTTGTTGTCGGTCATGACGAAGAACAGCTCCAGAGATTTGGGGATGACCTGACGGCTCTGTGAGTGCCCCGAAATCCGGAGTGCTAACTCCTGCAAGCAGATTGCTAGCAGTGAGGCTCGTCACTCGGGTGGGTGGACGCAGAAGGGCTCCGCCCCCGGTGGGAGCGGAGCCCTTCGGCCTCCGGTCGTTCAGCCGGCGTCGGCCGGCACCCGGGCCGGCACCATCGGGCGGCGCGGGCGCACGTCGAAGCGCAGCACCGGCTGGGTCATGTCGTCGGTCGTCTCGAAGGTGGGGCGGGGGGCCAGCCGGACGCGGCGAGGGGGCAGCGGCGACGGGGGCATGAGCTTGCCGCAGCCGATGCAGTAGCGGCCGCGCTGGTGCCCGGTTCCGCAGTGCGCACAGTTCATGTCGACCTCCTCGGCGCCCCGGGGCCGGGGCGGAGAGGGAACCCTGACAGCTCGGCGCGGCGGCGGGCAGACGCTTCTGGCTGGTGTGGCGAGCCGTTACCCGACCGTCATGGAACCGGGCGGTTCCGCTGCCCCGCGCTCGGGCGATGTGCGGCCGTGGCGCAGTCGAGCGTGCTGGACGCGCCGTGGGCGCACATCGCCGGGGCCCGCACCGGCTCAGCGCCCGGTCCACCGCGGCGGGCGCTTCTCCAGCCGGGCCGCGACGCCCTCCGCGCGGTCCTCGCTCAGGTAGGGGTTCGGGCCGACGTCGAGCCGCAGCCCCTGCCAGAGCGGCAGCTCCAGCGCCTTGACCGCGGTCTCCTTCATGCGCCGCACGGAGATCGGGGCGTTGGCCGCGATGCGGTCGGCGAGCTCCAGGGCGGCGGGCAGCACGGCGTCGGGGTCGACGAGGCGGTTGACCAGCCCCCACCGCTGCGCCTCCTCCGCGCTCAGCCGGTCGCCGGTGAACAGCAGCTCCAGCGCGATGCCCATCGGGATGCGCTTGGGCAGGACGACGGAGCCGAAGTTGGCGCCCATGCCGATCGCGGCCTCCGGCAGCGCGAAGTGCACCGCGGGCGAGGCCACCCGGAGGTCGCAGGCCAGCGCGAGCTCGAACCCGCCGGCCACCGCCGGGCCGTTGAGGGCGGCGATCACCGGCACGGGCACCTCGGTCACCACCTCGAACACCGCGCGGGCGGGCCGGCCCATGGGCGGGCGGAACCGCTCGCCCCGCTCGTCGGCGGCCCGGATCTCCTTCAGGTCGAAGCCGGCGCAGAACGCGGGGCCGGTGCCGGTCAGCACCACCGCGCGCACGCCGTCCTCGGGGATGCGCAGCAGCTCCTCCACCAGGTCGGCCTGCAGCTCGGTGGAGAGCGCGTTGCGGCGGTCGGGCCGGTCCAGGGTCAGCACCCGCACGTGCTCCCGGTCCTCGACGACCAGTCCCGACCCGTGCCGTCGCGCGTCCGCCATGCCCGGCACCCTTCCGCGCCCGCAGCCGGAGAGGCAAACCGGCGCCGGCGCGGCCTATCGGCAGGACGCGGCGGGACCGGGACCGAGGAGCTGCCGCGAACGTGTGATCTGCGTTGTCGATCTTGCTCTCCCGTCACATCCGCCCCACCCGTCGGGGACGATGGGAGGACCGCTCCGTCCGACCCGGTAGACAGGTGACATGGAGAGCACTGCCGACACCGCGCGCGGCGACGCCGTCGCGCCGGTGCCGACGGTCTCCGTCGAGCTGACCTCCACGCCGGTGCTGAGCTACGCGCTGGCGCACAACCGCATCCCCGTCGTCTCGCGCCTGGCGCTGACCGGCGACGTGACGCTGCGCGGCGTCACCGTGCGCCTCTCGGTCCGCGACGCCGAGGGCCCGATCGCGCAGACGGTCGAGCTCCTGGCCGACGTCGACGCCGGGCGCACCACCGTGCTCACCGACCTCGGCCTGGTCATGGACCCGGCCGCGATGCTGCACGTCGAGGAGCAGCGCCCCGGCGTCGTCGACGTCGAGGCGTGGCTGGACGAGACGCTCATCGGCGAGGCGACCACGCCGGTGCAGGTGCTCGCCGCCAACCAGTGGCTGGCCACTCCCCTGCCCCTGGCGCTGGAGATGCTCGCCGCGCACGTCATGCCCAACCACCCCGCCGTCACGGGGCTGGTGGCCGAGGCCTCCGAGCTGCTCGAGGAGCGGACCGGCAGCGGGGCGATGGTCGGCTACGCGGCGACCGCCGAGCGCGTGGACGAGGTCGTGCAGGCCCTCGCCGCCGCCCTGCAGCGCCGCGGCGTCCGCCACTCCGAGCCACCGGCGAGCTGGTCGGACCTCGGCCAGCAGGTCCGCTCCCCCGGCGACGTCCTCACCTGGCGCGTGGGCACCCCGCTGGACGTCGTCGTCGTCCTGGCCGCCGCACTCGAGCAGGCCGGCATCCGGCCGCTGCTGTGGCTGGCCGAGGGGCACGCGTTCCTCGGGTACTGGCGGGAGGAGCGCAGCTCGGAGAGCGCCGCGACCACCGACGCCTCGGCCCTCGTGAACCTGGTCGACCTCGGCCTGGTCGGCCTGGTCGAGACCACGCTGCTCACCGGCTCGACCGAGCCGGTCGAGGACCTGCACACCCCCGCCTACCAGCGCTGGCTCACCGGCGAGCTCGACCGCGTCATCGGTGTCGCCGACGTGCACCGGGCCCGGCGCGACGGCATCGTGCCGCTGCCGGCCCGCGCCCGGACGCCCGAGGGCATCCTGCAGGTGGTCGAGTACCGGCCGGCCGAGCACAGCGTCGCCGCGTTCCCGGTCGGGACGACGACGCACGCCGGCACGCGGCCCGAGGCGCCCGCGCGGGTGCAGCAGTGGAAGAACGCGCTGCTCGACCTGAGTCTGCGCAACCGGCTGATCAACTACAGCGAGCGCTCCGGCCTGCCCCTCACGCTGCCCGCCACCGCGCTGCCGATCCTCGACAACCTGGTGCAGGACGGCACGCCGCTCACCCTGCTGCCCGGCGACCAGCTGGCCGCCGTCCAGAAGGAGCGCGGGCTCACCGGCGCCGCGGAGCTGCCCGCCGAGCAGCTGACCGACCTGCTGGTCGAGCGGCGCGAGGTGCACGCCGACGTCACCTCCGGCGGTTACCTCCCGCGCCTGCGCAACCTCGCCTACCGGGCGAAGACGGTGCAGGAGGAGACCGGCGCGAACAACCTGTACCTCGCGCTGGGCTCGCTGGTGTGGGAGCTCGACGGCCGGCCGCTGCGCTCGCCGCTGGTGCTGGTGCCCGTCGTGCTCACCCCGGTCGGGCGCACCGGCTCCTACCGGCTGGCGCTGGACGAGTCCGGCTCCAGCACCCCGAACTACTGCCTGCTGGAGAAGCTGCGCCAGGTGCACGGGTTGTCCGTGCCGACGCTCGCGGAGTCCGCCGAGACCACCCTCGACGTCGAGGGCGCCCTGGAGGCGATGCGCGTCGGGCTGGTCGGCCACGGCCTGCCCTACCGGGTGGAGGCGACGGCGGACCTGGCGATCCTGCAGTTCGCCAAGTTCCGGCTCTGGAAGGACCTCGACGAGCACTGGGCCGACTTCGCCCAGAACCCGCTGGTGCACCACCTCGTGCACGAGCCGACCGAGCCCTTCGCCGACCCGGCCCGCGACTCCGGCGCCTACGTCGACCTCGACTCCCTGGGCGCGGACCTGCCCGTGCCGGCCGACGCCTCGCAGCTGCGGGCGATCGCCGAGGCGGGCGCCGGGCGCACCTTCGTGCTGGAGGGCCCGCCCGGCACCGGCAAGTCCCAGACCATCACCAACCTGCTGACCCGCGCGGTCGCCGACGGCAAGCGGGTGCTGTTCGTCGCCGAGAAGCGGGCCGCGCTCGACGTCGTCGCCCGGCGCCTGGACGCGGTCGGGATGGGCATGTTCGCCCTCGACCTGCACGACAAGGGCAGCCGCGCCTCGATGGTGCGCGCCCAGATCCGGCTGGCGATGGAGCACGCCATCGCCGTCGACGACCAGGGCCTGGCCGCGGAGTCCGAGACGCTCCGCTCGGCCCGCCGGCAGCTGGCCCGCTACGCCGACCGGCTGCACGAGGAGAACGCCGTCGGCCTCTCCCTGTACTCGGCGCGCACCGCGGAGCTCGCCGCCGGCACCGACGTCGACCCGCTGCCGATGCCGCTGCCGTTCGTGGCCAACGCCCCGACCGAGGTGCTGACGGCGGTGCGCCGCGCGCTGGCGCTGCTGCCCGACATCGCCGACCTGACCCGCCCCTCGCCCCGGCACCCGTGGGCGTTCGTCGACTCCCCCGAGATCGACCTGCCCGCGGCCCGCGAGGCCACGACCGCCGTCGACGCCGCCCTGCGCGAGGTCGCCGCCATCGCCGAGCTGGGCGGCGTCATGCGGCACGCCCGCACGCCCGAGGACCTCGACGCGCTGGCGCACCTGCTGTCCGGCCCGCAGGTCGGCATCGACGTCCTGGACGAGACGTTCAGCGCCCGCTGGACCACCGCGACCGGCGCCGTGCTCGGCGAGGTCGCCGCGTTCACCGCCTTCCGCCACCCGGGCCTCGACGTCGCCACCCCCGAGGCGCTCGCGCTGCCGCTGGCCGACATCTACGTGCGCGCCCAGACCGCTGCGGCGTCGAGCTGGTGGGGTCGCCGCACGCGGCTCACCGCCGTGCGGGACGAGATCGCGTCCTGCCTGCGGCCCGGTGCCAAGGTCCGCCCCAAGGACGTCCCGGCCGTCGTGGAGAACCTCTGGCGGGTGCAGACGGCGGTGCAGGCCATCGTGACCCGCGTCGACGCGGTGCCCGGGCTGTCCGCGCCCGCGGGCTGGAACCCCTTCACCGACCCCGGCCTGCTGGAGCGCGAGGTCGCCTGGTTGCGCGGCGCCGGCACCGCCGTCGACGGCCGGTCGGCCTTCCACGTCGCCCTGCGCAAGCTGATCGTCGCCGGCATGCCGTCGGGCCCGGCGACCGCGGCGGCCGTGGCCCGGCTGCGCGACGCCGTCGTCCACCTCCTGCAGCTGTGCGGCAGCTCCTCGGACCAGCTCGCGGCGTGGGCCGGCGACGACGGCTTCGCGCTGCGCTGGTCGATGACCCGGCCCGAGCGCGGCGCCGAGGGCACGGTGCTCATGTCGCTGCGCCGCTGGGTCTCCTTCCTCGACACCCTCGAGCCGCTGCGCTACGCGGGCCTGTTCGACGCCCGCCGGCTGCTGGTCACCGGGCAGATCGCCGCCGACGACGCCGTGCGCGCGCTGGACCGCGGTCTGGCCATCGCCTCGGTGACCGAGCGGCTGGAGGCCTCGGGGCTGGACACCTTCGACGCGCAGGCGCACGGCCGGGCGATCGACCGGTTCACCGCGGCCTCCCACGCCGTGCGCGAGCACCTGACCGCGGCCCTGCCCGCCGCGGTGCTCTCCTCCCGGCCGTTCGACGCGACGATGGGCACCGGCCAGGTCGGCGCCCTGCAGCGCGAGCTGGCCAAGCAGCGGCGCGGCCTCGGCGTGCGGCAGCTGCTCGCCCGGTACGGCGAGCTGATCACCGCCGTCATGCCGTGCGTGCTGGTGTCGCCGGACTCCGTCGCCCGCTTCTTCCCCGCCGCAGCCGGCCAGTTCGACCTGGTCGTGTTCGACGAGGCCAGCCAGATCCGGGTGGCCGACGCCGTGGGCGCGCTGGGCCGGGCCCGGGCCGCCGTCGTCGTCGGTGACTCCAAGCAGATGCCGCCGACGTCGTTCCTCGAGCCGACGACGACCACCACCGACGACTCGGTCGAGGTGGAGACGGCGGTCGAGGACGAGGAGTCGATCCTCAGCGAGTGCGTGCAGGCGGGGGTGCCGCGGCACTGGCTGTCGTGGCACTACCGCAGCCAGGACGAGTCGCTGATCGCGTTCTCCAACGCCCAGTACTACGAGAACCGGCTGTCGTCGTTCCCGGCGCCCACGCACGGCCGGGCGTCGTCGGAGCCCGACGGCCGCGGCGTCTCGCTGGTGCGGGTGCCCGGCACGTTCCACCGGTCGGGTGCCGGCCGGCTGCTGCGCACCAACCCGATCGAGGCCAAGGCGATCGTGGCCGAGATCCGCCGCCGCTTCGACGCCCACCCGAAGTGGGACGGCATGAGCGTCGTGCCCTCGATCGGGGTCGTCACCTTCAACGCCCAGCAGCGCTCCTACATCGAGGCGCTGCTGCGCGACGCCGACGACGACCGGCTGGCCGCCGCCCTGGACCGCTCCGACGGCGAGGGCCTGTTCGTCAAGAACCTGGAGAACGTGCAGGGCGACGAGCGCGACGTCATCTTCTTCTCCACCGGCTTCTCCCCCGACGCCTCGGGCAACCTGCCGCTGAACTTCGGCCCGCTCAACCGGGTGGGGGGCGAGCGCCGGCTGAACGTGGCGATCACCCGTGCCCGCCGCCAGGTCGTCGTCTTCTCCTCCTTCGACCCCGACCAGCTGCGGGCCGAGGAGACCTCGTCGGTCGGCATCAAGCACCTGCGCGCCTACCTCGACATGGCCGAGCAGGGCACCGACGTGCTGCCCCGGTCGGCGCGCTCGGCCGCCGTCGTCGACCGCCACCGGGAGCAGATCGCCGCGGCGCTGCGCGAGCGCGGCCTGGTCGTGCGCACCGACGTCGGGCTCTCGGAGTTCCGGGTCGACCTGTCGGTCTCCCGGCCCGCCGACCCGGAGACGCCGCTGATGGCGGTGCTGCTGGACGGTCCCGCGTGGGCCCGCCGGGGCACCGTCGGCGACCGGGACGCGGTGCCGGTGGAGGTGCTCGGCGGCATGCTGCGCTGGCCCGTGGTCGAGCGCGTGTGGCTGCCGACGTGGCTGGCCGACGCCTCCTCCGTGGTCGACCGGCTGGCCGAGGCGGTGGACGCCGCCCCGGTGGCGCCGCGCCCGCTCGCGGAGCCGGTGCAGCTGCCGACGGCGGCGGTCGAGTCGTTCAAGGGCGTGGCGGCGCTGCGCTCGGCGGTGACGGCGTCGGTGGCGGTGCCGGCCGCCCCGTCCCGCCCGGTGGCGAAGCCCGCCGCACCTCGCAAGCCCGCCAAGCCCGCGGCGCTGGAGGGCGAGGCGCCGTTCGTGCCCTGGATCCCCAAGACCGCCGGCGAGAAGTCCCTGCTCGACGAGCTGCCCGCGTCGAAGCCGGCCCGCGCCGTGCGCCGGGTGCTGCAGGCCGGGATCAAGGCCGAGGGGCCGATCCACGTCGACCGGCTGGCCAAGCTGACCGTGGGCGCCTTCGGGCTCAACCGGGCCACCGAGTCGCGCAAGCAGACGCTGCTCTCCCTGCTGCCGCCGTCGGCGGTGGACGGCGACTTCCTGTGGCCCGAGGGCACCGACCGCGCCACCTGGACCGGGTTCCGCCGGCAGGTCTCCAGCACCGACCGGCCGATCGACCACGTGGCGCCCGAGGAGATCGCGAACGCCATGGTCGCGCTGTCCCGGGCCGCGGCCGGGATGCGCCGCGACGAGCTGCTGACCGCCACCGCCGCGGTGTTCGGCCACAAGCGCCGGGCCGCGTCGGTGACGCCGGCGCTGGAGAAGGCGCTGGCGTTCGCGCTGGACAGCGGGCGGCTCACCGAGCAGGGCTCGGGCCTGCTCACCGGCGGGGCCTGAGGACTCTGCTGCCGCACCGCTGCCGGGGCTAGCTTCGGCCTCCTCCCACCACCACGGGGGCGGAGAGGAGCGGTCCCATGACGATCTCCCAGGCGGCCGGCGGTCCCGCGCTCGGGCTGGTCCTCCCACCGGCGGCACCCCCGGACCGCCTCTGGCCCGCGGTCGAGGCCGCCGAGGAGGGCGGCATCGGCTCCATCTGGGTGACCGACCGGACGCTGTCCGACGTCCCGTGGCTGGAGACGCTGACCTACCTCGGCGCGCTCGCGGCCCGGACGACGCGGGTCACCATCGGCACGTCGGTCCTCTGCCTGGCACGGCGGAACCCGGTGCTGGTCGCGCACGCGCTGGCCTCGGTCCAGTACCTCTCGGGCGGACGGCTGGTCACCGGCGTGGGTCTGGGCGGGCTGCGGCCGGGTGAGTACGAGCTGAGCGGCGTCCCGCTGAGCTCCCGGGCGCCGGTGACCGACGAGTACATCGGGCTGCTCCGGCGGCTGTGGTCGGAGGAGACGGTCGACCACGCGGGCGAGCACTTCACCTGCTCGGGCGTGCAGCTCTCGCCGCGGCCGGAGACGCCGATCCCGATCTGGGTCGGCGGGTACTCCCCCGGCGCGCTCGCGCGGGCCGGGCGGCTGGGCGACGGCTGGCTGTCGGTCTACGTCGGACCGGACCGGATCGGGGCGCCGCTCGCCGAGGTCCGCCGGCACGCGACGGAGGCCGGCCGGGACCCGGACGCCCTGACCATGACCGCCTACGTGTTCGCCGCGATCGGCCGCCGCGAGGGCGAGGCCGAGGCCGTGCTCGGACCGGCGCTGGAGAACATCTACGGCGTCGGGCTGGAGCAGATGAGCGACGCCTGCATGTACGGGACGCCGGACCGCTGGGTCGACACCATCGGCCGGTTCGGCGAGGCGGGCGCGGACAACGTGAACGTCCTGCTGTTCACGACCGACCTGGCCCGCGACGTCGGCATCGTCGTCGGCGACGTCCTGCCCCAGCTCGCCGGGCACCGGACGATGGCCGACGCCTGACACGCCCGCCCGGAGGGCGCTCCGACCGCCGGCGGGCGCCGTGCGAGGCTTGGGGGACGGACTCCGGTCCGCCCGGCCGCGAGGGCCCGGGGACGACGACGTGCAATCGGGGGGCGACACACGTGCGCATCAGCTGCCGGGCCACGCTGCCCGCGACGGACATCGAGATCGCGACCGCGGTCCAGCAGCTCCTGGACCGCCGCGGCTCCATGGCGCACGCGCCGGTGACCCTGACGATCCCGGACAACGTGGCCATCGGCATCGCCGGCTTCTTCGTGAGCCCCACCGACTCCGGGCAGCTCATGGAGCGCTTCTTCCGGGGCGGCGACGTCGACAGCAACGAGATGCTCGAGGCGATCCGGTTCGAGCAGGGCTACGCCTCCCCCGAGGGGCACGCGGCGCTGCACTGCCTGTCGGGCTGGGTCGCCGCCCAGGTGCACAAGCAGGGCGGCTGACCCTCAGGTCCGGGCGACCCCGAGCAGGGTGACGTCGTCGGTGCTCGGCGGGTTGAGCGCGGCCAGCACGGCGTCGAGCAGCTGCTGCGGCTCGGCCGGCCCGGCGCCGACGGCGTCGCGCAGCGCGTCGAGCCCGGCGGCCAGGCCCGCGGCGGACCGCTCGACCAGGCCGTCGCTGAACAGCAGCAGCCGGTCGTCGCCGGCCAGCCGCAGCCGGGTCTCGCGGTAGGACGGCGCGTCGAGCACGCCGAGCGCGGGCCCGCGGCCCTCCATCACGTACTCCGCGCCGTCGGCCGCGGCGTGCAGCACGGGCAGGTGCCCGGCGCTCGCGACGACGACGTCGCCGCTGTCGGGGTCCAGCTCGGCGACGACGACGGTCGCCATCTCGCCGGGCAGGAGCGCCCCGATCACCTCGTTGAGGCCGTCGAGCGCGGCGGCCGGGCCCTCCGCGCGGAGCAGGTGGGCCCGCAGCGCGTGCCGCAGCTGGGCGGTGACCGCGGCGGCGGCCAGGCCGTGCCCGGCGACGTCGCCGAGCACGATGGACAGCCGGCCGCTGGGCAGCGGCACCAGGTCGTACCAGTCACCGCCGACGACGTCGTCCTGGCTCGGCCGGTACCGGGCGGCGAGCGCGACGCCGGGCACCTTGGGCAGCTCCTCGAGCAGCAGCGTGCGCTGCAGCGCGCCGGCCAGCCGGTTGTCCTCCTCGGCGCGGTTCAGCGTGGCCTCGGCGAGGTGACCGGCCAGCGTGCGGGCGGCGGCGATCTCGTGCTGCCGCCAGGGGCGCGAGGTCTCGCGCACCGTCTCGCTCCACGCGGCGAACGAGCGCCGGGGGCTGAGCCGCGGTCCGTCGTCGGTCTGCGCCGTCTTCGACTGGTACGGGTTGCCGCCCCAGGTGACCTCGCGCAGCGTCTCCGGCCGGAACCAGGCGAGGAAGTCCTCCCCACCGACCGGGACGGCGAGCACGCCGCTGGCCGTCGACGCCAGGTCGGCGGCCGCGGGGACGACGGTGGAGACGGCGTCGGTGGCGGTCACACCGCCGTCGAGCAGCGCGCGGACCAGCGGCACGACCCGCTCGGCCGGCGGCGTGGTGCCGAGCAGCATCAGCTGACCGCCCAGGCGGACGGCGGCACCGGTGGCGGGCAGCAGGTCGAGGGCGCTGGGGTCGTTCCCGGTGAGCGCCGTGCCGAGGGCGCGCGGGGTGCGGCCGACGGCGGCGGTCAGCTCGGCGGTGCGGCGGGCGACCTCCACCACGCCGTCGGTCACGCCCGCGGCGACCAAGGTGCGCAGCAGCAACGAGGCGGTGCGGCCGAGGAACTCGGCGGCCACGCGGTCGGGGTAGGACGGGCGGTGCGGGCCGGCGTAGTGGTGGCAGGAGATGAGGCCCCACAGCTTCCCGCGGTCGATGAGCGACACCGACATCGAGGAGACGACGCCCATGTTGGCCAGGTACTCCAGGTGCACCGGCGAGACGCTGCGCAGCATGGCGCCCGAGAGGTCCAGCGGCCGGCCGGTGAGCGGGTTGACCGGCGGGTCGAGCGGCACCCGCTGGTAGCCGGCGTCGGGGATGATCCGCATCCAGTTGCTCGTGTAGAGGGCGCGGGCCTGGGCCGGGATGTCGCTGGCCGGGAACCAGAGGCCGAGGAAGGGCTCGAGGTCCGCGCGCCGGTCCTCGGCGATGACCTCGCCGTTCCACGCCTCGTCGAAGCGGTAGACCATCACCCGGTCGAAGCCGGTCAGCGTGCGCACGTCGCGGGCGAGCACCTCGCTGAGGTCGTCGAGCGTCGAGCTGGCCGCGAGCCGCTGCAGCACGGTCGGGAGGCGGGTGTGCCACGCGGCGCCGGCCTCCTCGGCACCGGCGACCGGCTCCCACTCGGTGATCAGCAGCCCGTCGGCGCGGTGCAGGACGAGGTCGACGTCGGCCCCGCCCACCTGGACGCGCAGCGGGTTGACCTCGGAGAGGTCCCCGGCGAGGGCGTCGCGCAGCCGGGCGGCGTCGTCGTCGGTGAGGTACTGGTCGAGCGTCCCGCCCACGCGGCCCAGCACCGCCTCGGCGTTGCCGGAGGCGACGACGACGGCGAGGTCGGGCTCGGTGGCCGCCAGCAGGACCCCGTGCGGCTGGATGGCGCCGGGAACGGCGATGGGCTCGTCGGCGCAGCGGAGCAGCGCGTCCGCGTCGACGGAGGAGGCGGTCACGCCGTGACGTTACGTGCCGGAGTCCTCGCGGGCGACAGACGTGCCGATCTCCGACGCGGCGGCGACGACGGGCACGGCGGTGCCGAGGTCGAGCAGGTCGATGGGCAGCCGCACCGGGCGGTTGCCGCGCGGCACGAGGACGTGCAGCTCGACGCCGGCTTCCCGGGCGCTGCGCGCGAGCACCATCAGCGTGCGCGCGCCGGAGGAGTCGAGGAACTGGGTCGGGCTCAGATCGATGACGAAGCCGTCCGGGGAGGTGCTCATGAGCTCCTCGGCAGCGGCTGCGAGCTGTGGGGCTGTGGCCAGGTCCAGCTCACCCCGTACCGTGAGGGCCGCACGTCCGGCGACCGTCGTACGTCCGATCTCGAACAGCACCGTTCCGCCTCCCTCCCTCGTCCTGCCTGGTGAGGAAAGGGTAGGCCACGCGGATCCGAGGAGGTGAGCCGCCGTGAACATCGAGTTCAGCGTCCGGTTGCCGACAGACGCCCAGAGCGTGCCCCTCATGCGAGGCCTGCTCCGGCAAGCGCTCGAGCACCTCGGGGTGGCCGAGGCCGGGATCGAGGAGATCGTGCTCGCGCTGACCGAGGCGTGCGCGAACGTCGTCGACCACGCCGGCGAGCACGAGGAGTACCAGGTCGACGTGTCGATCACCGACGACCTGTGCCGGATCAGCGTGCTCGACGAGGGCCAGGGCTTCGAGTTCGACCAGGCCTCCCACACCTCGGCCCGCTCTCCGCTGGAGGACCACGGCCGCGGCCTGGTCCTCATGCAGGCCCTGGTCGACAACCTGCAGTTCGTCCAGGCCGAGGACGGCCGGCACCGGGTCACCCTGGAGAAGCGGCTCTCCCCCCAGCCGCACCTGCGGCTGCTCTCGGACTGACCCGCGTCCCTCGCCCCCGCCGTCGTCGACGACGATGAGCGCGTGATCGACGACGCCTTCTCCGCCGAGGTGCGTGCGGCGGTGGACCGGCTGGCCGGTGTCGCCGAGCGGACGCCGCTGCAGCGCAACGCCCGGCTGTCGGCGCTGACCGGCGCCGACGTGTGGGTCAAGCGCGAGGACCTCCAGGTGGGCCGCTCCTACAAGATCCGCGGCGCCTACAACACGATCAGCCGATTGGGTGACGCCGAGCGCTCGGCCGGGGTGGTGTGCGCGAGCGCCGGCAACCACGGCCAGGGCGTGGCCTACGCGTGCCGGGCGCTCCAGGTGCACGGCCACGTGTTCGTGCCCGGGACGACGCCGCGGCAGAAGCGCGAGCGGATCGCCGCGCTCGGCGGCGACATGGTGCAGCTGGTCGTCGTCGGCGACTCCTACGACGAGGCGGCGGCGGCAGCGGCCGCTCACGCCGCGGGCACCGGGGCGACGCTGGTGCCGGCGTTCGATGCCCTCTCCACGGTCACCGGCCAGGCGACGGTGGCGGTCGAGATCCTGGCGCAGCTCGGGTGCGAGCCCGACGTCGTCGTCCTCCCCGTCGGTGGTGGCGGGCTGCTGGCCGGCTGCGCGACCTGGCTGCGGCAGCACTCCCCCCGCACCCGGCTTATCGGCGTGGAGCCCGCGGGCGCGGCGAACATGGCCGCGGCGCTGGCCGCCGGCGAGCCGGTCGACCTGCCGGAGATGGACACCTTCGTCGACGGCGCCGCGGTGCGCCGGGCCGGTGCGGTGACCTATCCCCTGGTGCGCGACTCCGGCGCCTCGCTCGTGGCGGTTCCCGAGGGGCAGATCTGCACCGAGATGCTGGAGCTGTACCAGGCCGACGGGGTCATCGCCGAGCCCGCGGGGGCGCTGTCGACCGCGGCGCTGAGCGGTGGGCTGGTCAGCGTGGCGCCGGGTCAGACGGTCGTGTGCCTGCTGTCCGGCGGCAACAACGACGTGAGCCGGTACGCCGAGGTCGTCGAGCGCTCGCTGGTGCACCGCGGGCTCAAGCACTACTTCCTGGTGGAGTTCCCGCAGGAGCCAGGCGCGCTGCGGCGCTTCCTCGACGAGGTGCTGGGTCCGGACGACGACATCGTGCTGTTCGAGTACGTCAAGCGGGACAACCGCGAGACCGGCGCGGCGCTGACCGGCATCGAGCTCGGGTCGGCCGACGGGCTGCCGGAGCTGCTGGCGCGGATCGAGGCCAGCCCGCTGAAGATCCAGCACGTCGCGCCCGGGTCGACGGCCTACCGCTTCCTGGTCTGAGCTCTCAGGCGTTCATGAAGCCGCTCTCGTAGGCGGCGATGACGGCCTGGGTGCGGTCCCGGGCGCCGAGCTTGAGCAGCACGCTGCTGACGTGGGTCTTCACCGTCTCGCGGCTGAGGAACAGCTCGGTGGCGATCTCGGCGTTCGACAGCCCGCCCGCCACCAGTCGCAGCACGTCGGCCTCGCGCCCGGTGAGCGTCGGGAGGGCGGCCGGACCCCGCGCACGGGACGGCGCGTGCGCGGCGATGAGCCGGCGGGTGAGGTCGGGCAGCACCAGCGACGTCCCCCGCGCGACGACCCGGATCGCGTCCACCAGCTCGTCGGGATCGGAACGCTTCAGCGCGAACCCGCTCGCGCCGGCCTGCAGCGAGCGGAACAGGTAGTCGTCGTCCTCGAACGTGGTCAGCACGAGCACCCGCGGGCGCTGCGGATCGCGGGCCACCAGCTCCCGGGTCGCGGCGATGCCGTCCATGTCGGGCATGCGGACGTCCATGAGGACGACGTCGGGGTCGGTCTGCGCGGCGACGTCGAGCGCCTCACGACCGGTGCCGGCGTCGCCCACGACGGTCAGGTCGGGCTCGCTCTCCAGGATCACCCGGAGCCCGGAGCGGACCAGGACGTCGTCGTCGACCAGGAGCAGCCGCAGGCTCACGCGGCCCCCGCCAGCGGCAGCGTCACGCACAGCTCGAAGCCGCCCGACGGCGTCGGCTCGGCCGACAGGGTCCCGCCCGCGGCGGTCGCCCGCTCGCGCAGACCGGCGAGCCCGCGCCCCCCGCCGGGGCCGGGCCGGCTGTCCAGCTGCGAGGCGCGCTCGTTGCACACCCGGACGACGAGGGTCGCACCGCTGCGCGCGACCTGGGCGACGGTCAGCGGGGTGCCTGCGTGCCGCAGCACGTTCGTCGTCCCCTCCTGGACCACCCGGTAGGCGAGCTCCTGCACGCCCGCCGGCACGTCGTCGACGTCGCCGTCCACCACCAGGGCGACCGGCAGGCCGCCGTCGCGGAGCCCGGACAGCAGCTCCTCGAGGTCGGCGAGCGAGGGCGCCGCGAAGGGGGCGGGATCGCGGCCGCCGTCCTCGGCGCGCAGCACGCTGAGCACGCGGTCGAGCTCGGCGAGCGCGGTGCGGGTGTTGGTCTCGATGTGCCCGAGCGCCTGGTGGGCGAAGTCCGGCTGCAGCGGCCGGTCGCCGGCGGGCGTGAGCGTGCGCCGCGCGGCGCTGGCTTGCAGCAGGCTGGCGGTCAGCGCGTGGCCGATGGTGTCGTGCAGGTCCCGGGCCAGCCGGTTCCGGTCGGCCAGCCGGCGCGTGCTCTGCTGCAGCGCGGCGATGCGCTGCTCGGGCGCGGTGCCGAGCAGCCGCGGCGCCACCGAGCCGGACAGCCGCACCAGCCCGTCGAGCACCGCGAGCGTGACGCCGACGACGGCCACCATGAGCGCGAGCAGCGGGAGCGCGGTGAGCGCGTTCCAGTCGGCACCCCAGCCCAGGTAGGCGAACACGAACCCGCCGAAGAGCAGCGTGGCCAGCGTCGCGATGCCCAACAGCACCCGCGCCCCGAGCCAGCCCAGCGCCCGCCACGTGTCGGCCGCCCAGACCAGCCGCCGCAGCTTCCGGACGGCACCATGCTGGTCGCGCACCCGTTCCCCGGCCGGGATGTCGACGCCGAGCAGCTCGCGGGCCATGCGGCGCTCGAGGCCGGCGAAGCCGCGGGTCGTCGCGAGCACCAGCAGGACGAGCAGCACCCCGACGCCGTAGATCAGGGCGACCACGGAGCCGACCAACCCGGCGAACAGCGCGAGGTACAGCGCACCGAACGGCAGGCTCGCCAGGGCGTAGAGCGCCCGGCCGGGCCAGCCGGGGCGGGCGGCGACGAGCAGCGCCCGCAGGCGGGCGGCGATCTCGGCCGCTGAGCCCGGGATGCGGGAGGTCGTCGGGGGCACGGGTCGATCCTGGCCGACCGGCGGGCCGGAGGGATCCCCCTGCCGGGCGCTGTCGATCTCCCCCGCGCGGGGGACCGAGGTCGGCGCTGCGGGGTGATCCGCCGGGGTCCTGCCGCGCGCCAGGCTCCGTGTCATGACTCCCTCCCTCTCCGGGCGGCTCGCATGATCTCGGTGCGCGGGCTGACCAAGCAGTACGGCGCGGTCACGGCCGTGGACGACCTGACCTTCGACGTCGCGCCGGGCAAGGTGACCGGCTTCCTCGGCCCGAACGGCGCCGGCAAGTCGACCACGATGCGCATGATCCTTGGTCTGGACCGGCCCACGTCGGGCTCCGCCCTGGTCGGCGGCCGGCCGTTCGCGCGGCTGGCCGAGCCGCTGCGCGCGGCCGGTGCGCTCCTCGACGCCGGCGCCGTGCACCCCGGGCGCAGCGGCCGCGACCACCTGCGGGTGGCCGCCCGGACCCACGGCATCCCGCTGCGACGGGTGGACGAGGTGATCGAGCAGGTGGGGCTCGGCCCGGCGGCCCGGCGGCGGGTGAAGGGCTACTCGCTGGGCATGCGGCAGCGGCTCGGCATCGCGACCGCGCTGATCGGCGACCCCGGCGTCGTGCTGTTCGACGAGCCGATGAACGGCCTGGACCTCGACGGCGTCCGGTGGATCCGCCGGCTGGTGCGCGGTCTGGCCGACGAGGGGCGCACGGTGCTGCTGTCCAGCCACCTGATGAGCGAGATGGAGCAGACCGCCGACCACCTGGTGATCATCGGCCGCGGCCGGCTGATCGCCGATGCGTCCTTCCAGGAGGTCATGCGCGGCCAGGGTGCCGGCCGCAAGGTCCGGGTGCGCACGCCGTCGACCGACCAGCTCGCGGGGGCCTTGCTGCGCCGCGGCGCGGTGGTGCACCCCGCCGGCGACGGCGAGCTGCTCGCCGAGGGCGTGTCCGCCGAGGCCGTCGGCGACGTCGCCCTGGAGGAGGCCGTGGCCGTGCACCGGCTGGCGGAGGAGCACAGCTCGCTCGAGCAGGTCTACCTCGACCTCACCGGCGACAGCGTCCAGTACCGGGTCGCCGGCGCCCCCGAACTGGTGGCGCAGCGATGACCGCCGTCGCCGTCCGGGAGCCCGGCACCGCGACCGTGCTCGGTCGCGCGGCGGCCGCCGAGTGGCTGCGGCTGCGCACGGTGCGGACGACGTGGTGGTGCCTGCTGGCCGCCACCGTGACCATCGTCGGCATCGGCGTCATCCTCGCCTACGACGCCGACGACGTGACCGCCAGCGGCGAGCTGCCACCGGCGACGGCGGCCGGCGAGTTCGGCGTCGTGCTCGGCCAGTTCGCGCTGCTGGTCCTGGTGCTGCTCGCGGTGACGCAGGAGTACGCCAGCGGGGCGATCACGCCGACGCTGCAGTGGACGCCGCGCCGCGGGGTGCTGCTGGCTGCTCGCCTCGCCGTACCGGTCCTCGCCGCCACCGCGGTCGGCGTGCTGCTGGCGCTCGCCGCCGACATCGCAGCCTGGTTCATCGCTGACCTGGCGTTCTCGCCGGGCGACGTGGCCGGCAGCCTCGGCCGGGTCGCCGCTGTCCTGCTGGCCGGCGGGGCGCTGGCGATCGGCGTCGGGCTGCTCCTGCGCAGCACGGCCGGCGCCCTGGCGACGGTCTTCCTGCTCCAGCTGGTCCTGCCGTTCCTGCTGCCGGCGTTCGGGGTGCAGTGGATGGCCGACCTCGGCGAGCTCCTGCCCGGCTCGGGCGCCATCTGGACGCTCCTCGGGGAGCCGGAGATGACGGCGGGGCAGGCGACGGCCCTGCTCGTCGGCTGGGCGGCGGTCGCCGTGGGGCTCGGCGGCTGGTCGCTGCTGCGCCGGGACGCGGGATAGCCGGGCCGGGGCTGGTCGCTACGGCGTGAGCACGCGGAGCGGGTTCCCGGCGACGAACGCCGCGACGTCCTCGACCGCCTCGCCGTAGAAGACCTCGTAGGTGCCGCGGGTGACGTAGCCCAGGTGCGGGGTGAGCACCGTGCGCGGCGACGTCCGCAGGGGGTGGTCGGCCGGCAGCGGCTCCTCGTCGTAGACGTCGAGGGCCGCGCAGGCGATGCGGTCCTCGGCCAGCGCGTCGAGGAGCGGCTGCTGCTGCACGATCGGCCCGCGGCTGGTGTTGACCAGGACGGCGGTGTGCATCATCAGCGCGAGGTCCTCCGCGCCGATCAGACCGCGGGTCCGCTTGGACAGCAGCAGGTGGATCGTGGCGACGTCGGCGGTGGCGAACAGCTCGTCGCGCTCCACCCGGCGCACCCCGACCTCGGCGGCTTGTGCGTCGGTGAGGTTCTGGCTCCACGCGACGACGTCCATCCCGAACGCCTGCCCGATCGTCGCGACCCTGCTACCGAGCCGGCCGAGCCCGATGACGCCGAGGCGCGCGCCGGCCAGGTCGGTGCCGATGGTCTGCTGCCACCCCCCGGCGCGCATGCCGGCGTCCTCCTGCGGCACGTGCCGCACGGCAGCGAGGATCAGCGCCCAGGTGAGCTCGACCGTGGCGGTGGCGCCGGACCCGGTGCCGCAGACGGTGATGCCGCGCTCGGCGGCGGCCTCGACGTCGATGGACTTGTTCCGCATGCCGGTCGTGACCAGCAGCTTCAGGTTCGGCAGCCGCTCGAGCAGCCCGCGCCGGAACTCGGTGCGCTCGCGCATCGCGACGACGACGTCGAAGTCCTTAAGCGCGGCGGCCACGGCGTCCTCGTCGCCCAGGTGCGCGTGGAACTCGACGACGTCGACCTCCCCCGGCACCCGGGACCAGTCGCAGAAGTCGGCGGCGACGGACTGGTAGTCGTCCAGGACAGCGATGCGGGTCATGCGCTGGTCTTACCCGACGGCGACCGATCCCGTGCGGTTCGGGACGAGCTCGACCCAGGTGTTCCCCGGCGCGAGCAGGATCGGCGTGCCGTGGGCGTCGGTGAGGACGACGCGGTCGCTCGCCGAGGCCTTGGTCCAGTTCGCCTGCAGGGTGCGCCCGCCGGTGGCGACGAGCGCCTGGCCGCCGCCGACCATGTCCGTCTCGGGAACGGGGTTGCCGGCGGGGTCGGTGTAGCGGGTGTTGACGATGTCGACCCGGAGGACGACGACGTTGGTCGCCTTCAGCTGCTGGCCGTCGGCCTGGGTCGCCGGCGTGCTGCCCTCGAAGCGCATCCACGACTGCTGCGCAGGGTCCCACCCCCAGCTGGGCGTGCTGACGCCGGACAGCTTGAGCTTGACGACGGCGGTCGGCGTCCCGGTGCCGAGGGCACTGGGCTGGTCGGCGGCGCTGGCCATGCGGAACTGCTCGATCGGGTCGGCGAGGTGCGCGGGGTCGGCCTGGGCGATGAAGTCGGCGGGGTTCGCGTAGACGTTGTGCGGCGCGTACCGGCTCTGCTCCCGGTAGAATCCGCCGGCGCCACCGTCGTGGCTGACCACCTGCAGGCCCGCCGCGGACACCGCGTCGACGAAGGGGCGCTGCCCGCCCGAGAAGGCGAACAGGCCGCGCAGCGGGGCGGCGATCGCGGCGTCCATGGGGCGCACGGAGCGGATCGGGCCGATCTCCGGCGGCAGGGTGGAGTGGTAGACGGCGACGAAGCGGGTGATGCCGCCCTCGACGACCTCCTCCCACACCACGTCGGCGGAGTTGAGGCCGGACTGCGGGCGGGACTCCGGCGAGTTCTCGATCTTCACCGCCAGCGCGGGGCGCTCGACCGGGTCGGTGGTCGCCACGCCGGTGAGCGGCCACGGGAAGGTCGGCGGCGGAGGCGGCGGCGCGGGCGTCGTCGTCGTCGGGGTCGCGGCCTGGCTGACCTCCGGGGCGCACCCGGTGGTGAGCGCGAGGCCGGCGGTGACGGCCAGTGCGGCGGCGGCGCGGAGGGTCCGGCGGGATCGGTGCACGGGCGGGCTCCTGCATCGGCGGGCCTCGGTCCGCCCGGCGAGCGGCCCCGGGCGACACCGAGGCGTCGCCGCCCTCGTCATCGGCAGACCTGAGCGGAGTCGGGGGTCGGCCGCTGCGCGTGGGGCGGCTGGGGCTCCAGTGCAGATCGGAGAAGTCGTCGACTCGGAATGCGGGGTCGACAGCCGGGGCGCAGCTAGCTTCCAGGCTCGACCACGTCGCGAGGGGAACACGATGGCCAGCACACGGGGGACGCACCAGGGAGCCGCAGGTCAGCGGTCGCAGAAGCAGAACGTCGCTCTGCTCGTCGTGGCGGGGATGGCGGTGGTGCTGGCCGTCGCCGGGTTCGCGACCGGCGGCATCGGAGCGGGCCTCGTCCAGCTCGGCGGGGTGGCCGTCCTCGTCGCCATCGGCGCACTGATCGTCGGTCGCGCCCGGTGGGCCTTCCTCCCCGACCGCAGGGCCGCCGGCATCGCGATCGCCGCGGCGCTCGTGCTCAGCGGCATCGGCACGGCGCTCTCCCCGCAGCCGGAGGAGGAGCCGCTCGCGTCGTCGGGCCAGCAGCTCGTGGCGGGTCAGGAATCCAGCACGCCGACGACGTCGTCGGCCCCGCGTTCGACCACGCCGGCACCGGTTCCGACCACGGCGCCGGCGACCACAGCGCCGTCGTCGTCGGCCGTCGCTCCCGCGCCGGCACCGGCTCCTGCCCCGGCGCCGCGCGCGACCAAGGCGCCGGCTCCGGCACCTCGACCGGCTCCTGCCCCGGCTCCCGCGCCGCGGCCGGCGCCCGCGCCGGCTCCGGCACCCCATCAGGCACCCGTCCCGGCACCTGCTCCTGCACCCGCCCCGGCTCCGGCGCCCGCGCCCGCCCCGGCACCGAGCGGCACCGTCCACCCCGGTTCCTTCTGCTCCTCGGAAGGCGCCACCGGCGTCACGACCACCGGCAAGGCGATGCGCTGCACCCTCGTCGCGGGCGAGGAGCGCGCGCGCTGGCGCGCGGCGTAGCCGACCCGCTCCGAACGCGACTGCGCCCCCTCTCCTCGGTGAGGAGAGGGGGCGCTGTCGTCGAGCTGAGGGTCAGCGGCGACCGGTCTTGCCGCTGCGGCTCTTCTGGAAGTCCGCGATGGCCTTCTTGATCTTCGCCTGGTTCTCGGGCTTGCGGGCCTCCTGGACCACCTTCGCCGCGATACCGGACACGATCATCTTCCTGAACATGCCTGCCATGGTGTTCCTCCTTCGATCGTCGCGTCCTTACCTGCCCTGACGATCGGCAAGTCAATCCCGTGCCCGGCATCGAGCACCCGATGCGGTCGGCTCACCAGGTGTCGACGTGCGGGCGCACCCGCCCCGGCGGCCGGGGGTTGTCCGCGACTTCGCGGGTGAGCGTGCTGATCCAGCGGCGGGTGTCGACCGGGTCGATCACGTCGTCGATCTCCCAGTGCGCGGCCACGTTCAGCCCCCGCCCGTTCTCGTACGCGTAGGCGACGGCGGCGTCGAAGGTCGCGGCCCGCTCGGCGTCGTCCTCGATGGCCGCGAGCTCGCGGCGCATGCCGAGGCGCACCGCACCCTCCAGGCCCATCGGGCCGAACTCGCTGGTCGGCCAGCCGACGGTGAACCGCGGCACCTTGGTGCTGCCGCCGGCCATCGCCTGCGCCCCGAGCCCGTAGGCCTTGCGGACGACGACCGTGCCGATCGGCACCGAGAGGTTCGCGCCGATCACGAACAGCCGGGAGAAGTGGCGGACGGTCGCCGTCTTCTCCGACTCGACCCCGACCATGAAGCCTGGGGTGTCGCAGAGCGAGACGACCGGCAGCCCGTGGGCGTCGCAGAGCTGGAGGAAGCGGGCCGCCTTGTCCGCGGCGTCGGAGTCGATGGCGCCGCCGAGGTGGGTCGGCACGTTGGCGATCACGCCGACCGGTGCGCCCTCGACCCGTGCCAGGGCGGTGATCATGCCGGCGCCCCAGCCGTCGCGGAGCTCGAGCACGCTGTCCTCGTCGGCGAGGGCGTGCAGCACCGCGCGCATGTCGTAGACGCGCTTGCGGTTCTCCGGGACGAGGTGCCGCAGCGCCCGCTGGTCGGGTGCGGTCCACCTCTGCACCGGGCCCTGGAAGTAGGAGAGGTACTTCCTGGCCGCGGCGACGGCGGCCGCGTCGTCGGCCACCCGGAGATCGACGACGCCGTTGGCGTGCTGCACGTCGATCGGGCCGATCTCCTCCGGCGCGACGACGCCGAGCCCGCCGCCCTCGATCATCGCCGGGCCGCCCATGCCGATGTTGGCGTCCTCGGTGGCGATGACGACGTCGCAGGTGCCGAGCAGCGCGGCGTTGCCGGCGAAGCAGCGGCCGCTGGCGATGCCCACGGTCGGCACCAGCCCGGAGAGCCGGCCGAACAGCGTGAACGCCGCGGTGTCGAGCGCGGAGACGACCGGGTGGTCGACGTCACCGGGTCGCCCTCCCCCGCCCTCGGCGAAGAGGACGACGGGCAGCCGGCGCTTCTCGGCCAGCTCGAACAGCCGGTCCTTCTTGAGGTGGCCGCGCATGCCCTGGGTGCCGGCGAGCACCGTGTAGTCGTAGGAGACGACGACGCTCGCGCCACCGCTGATGTCGGCCAGCCCACCGATGACGCCGTCGGCCGGGGTCTTCTGCTGAAGCTCCTCCCGGCTGCGGCGGCGTTCCTGGGCGGCGAAGACCAGCGGCCCGTACTCCAGGAAGCTGCCCTCGTCGACGAGGTCGGCGAGGTTCTCCCGCGCGGTGCGCCGGCCCTGCGCGTGCCGCTTGGCGACGGCCTCGGGGCGGTGCTCGTCCAGGCCGAGCTCGTGCCGGCGGCGCACCTCGGCGAGGTCGGGCCGGTCGGCGTCGAGGTCGAGGTCGCCGGCGTCCTGCTGCTCCCCGGCATCGTCGTGCTGGACCTCGGCCAGCAGCTGGCCCTGACGGACGGTGTCGCCGACCCGCACCGCCACCCGCAGCACGGTGCCGCCGGCGGGGAGGGCGACGACGTGCTCCATCTTCATCGCCTCGAGCACCACCACCGCTCCCCCGGGCTCGACCGCGGTGCCGGGCGTCGCCTCGACGGCGACGACGGTGCCCGGGACGGGTGCGCGGAGCCCCTCGCCGTCCTGCCCGGGCTCCACGGAGTCGGCCAGCTCGGCGAGGTGGTCGTCGACGAACGTGGTGGTGGCGTGCGATGCCTCCGGGTGCGCCAGCAGCGCGCGGAGGAACCCGGTGTTCGTGGCGACGCCGCCCACCTGCACCTCGCCGAGCGCCCGGTGCAGGTGCCTGAACGCGGCGGCGAGCCCGCCGTGCCGCTCGTGGACGACGACCTTCGCCAGCAGCGGGTCGTAGCGCGGGCTCTGCTCGGCGCCGGTGCGAGCGGCGGTGTCGACCCGCACGCCCGGTCCGCCGGGGAACGCGAGAGCGGTGAGGGTCCCGGCGCCCGGGACGACGCCGTCGACGGTGATTGTCTCGGCGTTCACGCGCGCCTGGACGGCGACGCCGACCGGCTGGCTCGCGATGGCCAGGTCGGCCAGTGTCGCGCCGGCCGCGACGCGCAGCTGCAGCCGCACCAGGTCCAGGCCGAGCACCTCCTCGGTGACCGTGTGCTCGACCTGCAGCCGCGGGTTGCACTCCAGGAACACGAACTGCCCGTCCTGGACGAGGAACTCCACCGTGGCCAGCCCGCGGAGCCCGACGTGCTCGGCCAGCGCCTTCCCCGCGGCGTGCAGCCGGGTGCGGACGTCGTCGGGCAGGTTCGGCGCCGGCGCGATCTCGACGACCTTCTGCCGGTTCCGCTGCAGCGAGCAGTCCCGGTCCCCGAGGACGACGACCTCGCCCCGGACGTCGGCGAGGACCTGCACCTCGATGTGCCGGGCGTGCTCGACGAGCTGCTCGGCCAGCAGGCCGGCGGTGCCGAAGGCGACCTGGGCCTCCTTGCCGACCGCCTCGACGGCGGCGGCGACGTCGTCGCCCCGGCGGAGGATCCGGGTGGCCCGCCCTCCCCCGCCGAACCGGGCCTTGAGCATCACCGCGCCGACGTCGTCGAGGAGTGCGGCGATCCCGTCGCCGTCGGCGGCGCGGAGCACCGGGACACCGGCGGCCTCCGCGGCCTGCCGGGCGAGCGCCTTGTCCCCGAGCGTCCGCAGGACGGCCGCGCCCGGGCCGACGACGGGGACCGGACAGGCGTCGGGCAGCGCCGGGCTCTCGGAGAGGAACCCGTAGCCGGGGTGGACGAGGTCGCAGGTCGTCGCGACGGCGGCCCGCGCGATCGCCGCGGCGTCCAGGTAGGCGGCGGGGCCGCTGCCGGGGAGGACGTGGGTCTCGTCGGCGGCGGCGAGGTGCGGGGCGTCCGGCTCGTCGGCGGCCGTGACGGCGACGGAGGTCAGGCCTTCGGCGGCCGCGGCGCGGGCGAGGCGGACGGCGATCTCGCCGCGATTGGCGATCAGCAGGCGAGCCACCCGCCGATGCTCGCACGCTGCCCGCACGGGCTGTGGCGGCGGTCACCAGGCCGTACCGTCCGGCCATGGGTGATCGACAGTTCCGGACCGTGCTCGAGGGTGGCTCCTACTTCGAGGGGCCGCGGTGGCACGACGGCGCGTGGTGGGCGTCGGACTTCTACCGGCGCACCGTCAGCCGGGTGCGGCCCGAGGGCGGCGAGGACGTCGTCCTCGAGGTGGAGAACCAACCGTCCGGGCTCGGCTGGCTGCCCGACGGCTCGCTGCTCGTCGTCTCCATGAAGGACCACCGCCTGCTGCGGGTGTCCGACGGCGACGTGACCACGCACGCCGACCTGTCCGACGTCTGCGGCGGACACCTGAACGACATGGTCGTGGACGCGTCGGGCCGGGCGTTCGTGGGTGACTTCGGCTTCGACCTGATGGGCGGCGGGGCGCCGGCCGAGGCATCGGTGAAGCGGGTCGACCCCGACGGCACGGTCACCGTGGCCGCCGAAGGCCTGAAGTTCCCGAACGGCTCGGTCATCACGCCCGACGGCGGCACGCTGATCGTCGGCGAGACGTGGGGCAACCGGTTCACCGCGTTCGACATCGCCGCCGACGGCTCGCTGACCAACCGGCGGGTGTGGGCCGAGCTCGGCCCGGAGCCGGTGGGCGGGTCGGTCGAGGAGCTCATCGGTCAGGTCGTCGTCGCACCCGACGGCTGCACCCTGGACGCCGAGGGGCACGTCTGGGTGGCCGACGGGCTGAACTCACGGGTGCTGCGCGTGGCCCAGGGCGGGTCGATCGTCGACGAGATCGCCGCGCCCGACGGCATGGGCGTCTTCGCCTGCGCACTCGGTGGGGACGACGGCCGGACGCTGCTGCTGTGCTGCGCGCCGGACTTCTACGAGCACACGCGGGCGCCGGTGCGCGAGGCGGTGCTGGTGTCCACCGAGGTCGACGTCCCGCACGCCGGTCTGCCGTGACCGGCTGAGCCGGCAACGCACGGAGGGCCCGACCGGATGCGTCCGGTCGGGCCCTCCGTCGTCGGTCAGGGGCAGGCTTCCTCGCGCTTGACGACGCCGAAGTCGATGGCGCCCTCGACGTCGCCGGTGACCCGCTGACCCGGCGGGACGTTCTGGTCGCAGACGATCCAGTTCGAGTCCAGCACCTGGTTCCGGCTGCCCAGCAGGTCGTGCGAGACGCTGAGCCACACGTTGTGCGTCTGCACCGTGTTCTGCGCGGTCTGCAGGTCCGTGCCGACGAGGTCCGGCATGACGAAGTCGACGACCGGAGCGGCCGACGTCGGCGCCGGCGTGGGCGTGACCGGCGGTGCGACGGGCTGCGGTGCCGGCGTGGTCGGAGCCGTGGTCGTCGTCGGCGCGGCGGCCGACGTGCTGGTCGCGGCGGCCTCGGCCGGCTTCTCGTCGGCGCTGCCCGCCGCGTTCCCGATCGCGCCCAGGACGACCACTCCGGCGACGACGGCGAACCACGGTCGCTTGTAGAACGGCTTCTTCTCCGGGAGCCCCGGCTTCGTGAACTCGACGAACGGCCCCTGCGACGGCGTCCAGGGAGGTGGCTGAGTCATGGTGATCCCCGTGTGCGTGTGCATGCTCCTGCCCGGACGGTTGTCCCGGGCAACCACCGGAATCTGACACGGGGCAGCGCGCGATCGACGGAGGACGGCGCGGCGCCGTCCCCACGAGCACCAGGAGTGCCGCTGCTCCCAGCGCCCCCAGGCCGCGGGCGCCGTCCCTACGCGGCCTGCGGACGGCGAGGCGCGGGCACGACCGTGCCGAGCGCGTCCTGGAGCCGGCGCATGCCGAGCATGGTGCGGGTCTTCACCGTGCCCAGCGGCGTCTCGGTGCGCTCGGCGATCTCCCGCTGCGTGTAACCGCCCCAGTAGGCGAGCACGAGCGCCTCGCGCTGCGCCGCCGGAAGCGTCGCCAGCGCAGCGCGCATCCGGGCGTCGGCGATGCGGCCGACCACCACGTCGACGACGTCGGGCGGCGACACCTGGGCGGTGGTGTCGGCGAAGTCGTCGGAGCGCCGGCGCAGCGCCACCTCGCGCCGCAGCGCGTCCACTGCCTTGTGGTGCACGATCGACAGGAACCAGGAGGCGAAGGCGGCGCGGTCGGCGTCGAAGGCCGCCGGGTTGCGCCAGTACGCCAGGAAGGCCTCCTGGACCACGTCCTCGGCCATGCGGTCGCACCCCACGATCCGCCGGGCGACGTGCAGTGCGCGGGCCGTGTGGTCGGCCACCCTGTCGGCGAGGAAGGTCTCGGCCGCCGTGCTGGACCGGTCCTTGGTGTGGATCACACGAGCTAGGTGGGGCGCGATCGAGTTGTGCAAACCGAAAGAGACCGGATCGAGATCCGGGCGGACCTGATCCGCCCACCCGGGTGACCGGAACGACGGCCGGCTCCACGCCGGGTCGCCGTACGATGACGGTTCGACGCCGACCGGAGGAGCACCCCTCATGGCCTCCGTCCCGCCGGACCGCCGGTCCACCCGGCGGTTCCGCCGCCCGACGGCCGCCCCGCCGCCGGCTCCTCCGTCCGGCCGTCCCGCCCACTCCCCGCAGGACCAGCCCTCACCCGGCCCCCGCTTCGACCGGCCGCCACCGGCCGGCAACGACTGGTACCCACCTCCGGAGCCCGCTCCGCCGCGCGAGGAACCGCGACGTCCGCGGTCGGGCGACCGTCGTCGGCCGCACGACCGGGACGTCCGGCGCCCGGTCCCGCCCGCACCCCTGCGCGGCCGACGACGCGGCCGGGCCCGCCGCCCCCGCCGGCTGCTCGCCCGCATCGCCCGGGTGCTGGCCGTCCTCGTCGTCGTCCAGGCGCTGCTCCTGCTCTCCCTGCGGTGGGTCGATCCGCCGACGACCGCCTTCATGGCGGCCAACCCCGACGGGTCGATCCAGCAGTCGGTGCCGGTCGAGCACGTGTCCCGGACCTTCCTCGCGGCGGTGATCGCGCACGAGGACGCCGCGCTCCCCTACCGCGCCGGGGCCTTCAACTGGACCGTGCTGTGGAGTCGGGCGTGGTCCCACCTCTCCGGCGAGGAGGACCCTTCGGGTTCCACGATCCCGCAGCAGGTGGCCAAGAACCTGTTCCTCAACCAGGAGTTGAGCGCCGGGCGCAAGGCGGTCGAGGCGGCACTGGCCGTCGAGCTCGCCTTCGTGCTCGACGACCGCCGGATGCTCGAGCTCTACGTGAACTACGCGCAGTTCGGTCCCACGATCTACGGCGTCTGCGCCGCCGGCTGGTACTACTTCGACTCCCCGCCGGAGTCGCTGTCGCCTGCGGAGTCGGTGCAGCTGGTCGGCCTGCTGCCCTCGCCCGGGCACGTCCGCCGCGCACCGGGCGGTGGGATGGACTTCCAGGTCGAGGACGGTCTGGGCTGGCTGTCCCGCTCGCACGTGATCAACGCCCAGAACCGGGTGCCCCGGCACCTCGACGCCCTGGGCTTCACGCCCGTCGAGGACGCCGGGGTCGAGGGGCTCGCCTCCGAGCAGGAGCCGTCGGACGACGACTGCAGCGAACCGCCGCAGGAGGTCACCGACCTCATCGCCGCCGAGGGCACCGGCTGACGGGTCAGCGGGAGCGCAGGGTCCGGCCGGTCGGTGCGCCGTCGGCGCCGTCCTCGAAGAGCTGCGCCCGGTTCCGGCCGAGGATCTTCGCGTCGTAGAGGGCGCGGTCGGCGCTGCGCATCAGCTGCGAGGCGCTGTCGCCGGGCCGGTACTCGGCCACGCCGCAGGAGAGCGGGACGTCGGGGTGCAGCGCGCACACCCGCCGCACCAGGGCGAGGGCGTCGCCGCCGCGCATGCCGGGGATGAGCAGGGAGAACTCGTCGCCGCCGTGGCGGGCGAGGACCGCGATGCCCGGCAGCTCCCGGTGCCAGACGTCGGCGACCCGGCGCAGCACCCGGTCGCCCTCCTCGTGGCCGTGGGTGTCGTTGACCGACTTGAAGTGGTCGACGTCGAGGAGCACCGCCGACAGGGGCACGCGCGTGCGGGTCGCGTCGGCCAGCAACTCGTCGAGGGCCTGGTCGAAGCCACGCCGGTTGGTCAGCCCGGTGAGCGGGTCGAGGCTGGCGCTGGAGGCCAGGACGACGAGGCGGCGGATCACGATGCCGATCCCGATGAGGACCAGGTCCAGCCCCACGGTGGCGCCGATCGGGACGCCGTCGGAGAGCAGCAGGGCCGCCGTGATGCCGAGGACGGCGACCGCGAGGTGCGCGAGCGCCTGCGGGCCGTTGAAGAAGAAGTGCGCGTCGACGACGACGAACGCGATCAGCACCGCGGCGGCGAAGGAGGTGAGCGGATCGGGGGCGATCCCGACCCCGGTGACGATCAGGACGGTCGCCGCGCCGACCGCGACGTGGAACCAGCCGCGCGGCCAACGCGCACCCCACAGCCCGACGACGGCGCCCGTGACCAGCGCGGTCGACGCCATGCCGACGAGCAGGGTCTTCTCCGTGCCGGGCGGAACGTTCGACACGATGAACAGCGCCGCGGTCCCGCCGAACGCGAAGAAGGTGGCCAGCGTGCGCGCCATGACGCGCGTCGTCGCCACCTCGGGCGCTGCGGACCGGCTCACCTGTAGTACGTCGGCCTTCCGGGCCCACGACTTGACCGCCTGCACCGCTCGCACCGGGGTGCACTACCCACGTGGGTGAGGTTCTCAGCCTGCCGGGCGCCAGCCGAGTGCCGGACCGAGGCGCGTGGCGATGTCGGTGAGGATCTGCACGTAGTCCTCGTGCTCGAAGCTGAACGGCAGCGCGAAGACCACCTCGCGCACCTCCCGGAAGCCGGCGTGCGCGTAGAGCGCCTCGGCGATCTGCTCGGACGTGCCGAGCAGATCGGGGGCGAACAGCAGCCGGCCCGGCCCCTGCGGGGTACCGACGCGGCCCGCGCGGCTCTCGACGTAGGCGGCGTACTTCGCGCGCTGCTCGTCGGTGGCCGAGTCGGTGGGGATGACGACGAGGCCCTGCGAGACCCGTGCCGCCTCCCCCGCCGGGGACGCCTCGCGGAAGGCGCGGATCTGCGCGGCCTGGATCGCGGCGAAGTCGGTCGACTCCCCCTCGGCCTTGACCACGCTGCTGGTCAGGAAGTTCATGCCGTGCTCGCCGGCCCACTGCGCCGACCGCGTGCTGGCGCCGCCGTACCAGAGGCGGCGCTGCAGGCCGGGCGAGTGCGGCTCGACGCGGTCGGACCACTCCTCGATGCCCTGGCGTCCGCGGGCCGGGCCCGCCTGGTCGCCGCGGACGAACCGGATCAGCCGCTCGACGCGCTCGTAGCTGAAGTCCTCGACGTCGGCGGTGTCCGGGTACAGCGACTGCTTGACGTCGTCCCAGCGCATCGGCGGGCCGACGCTGACGCCCGGGTTCAGCCGGCCGCCCGAAAGGAGGTCGACGGTGGCGAGGTCCTCGGCCAGCCGCAGCGGGTTCTCCCAGCCGAGCGGGATGACAGCGGTGCCGAGCTCGATGCGGCTCGTGCGCTGGGTGGCCGCGGCGAGGACGGCGATCGGCGAGGAGATGCCGAACTGCAGGTGGCGATGCCGCAGGTAGGCGCTGTCGAAGCCGAGCTCCTCGCCGAGGGCGATGACGTCGAGGGTGCTCTCGTGGCCGGCGCGCGGGTCGGCGGGGTCGAAGAGGCCGATGGTGAGGAAGCCGAGCTTCTCCAGCGGGGTTCCGGGGGCGGGCATGCTCGGCTCCTTCGGGACGACGTCGTTCGTATGGTCGCTCAGGCCTCGGCGAGGTGGGCGGCCAACCGGTCGAGGAACGGCAGCTGCGCCTTCACGATCTTCGCGCGGGCGGTGTCGAGGTCGAGCCAGGCGGCGCGGTCGATCTCGGGGAAGCTCTGCAAGCGGCCGGAACGCGGCGGCCACTCGATCTCGAAGGTGTTGCTGGTGATCGCATCGGCGTCGAGGTCGCCCTCGCCCGCCCAGACGGCGAGCAGCTTGCGGCCCTTCACCTCGCCGAGCGGGTGCAGGTCTTCTGGCGCTGGTGCACCCAGCTCCTCGGCGAACTCGCGGCGAGCGGCGGCCTCGGCGTCCTCGTCCGGGTCGTGCTCGCCCTTCGGGATCGACCAGGCGCCGTCGTCCTTCTTCGCCCAGAACGGCCCGCCCATGTGACCGAGCAGCACCTCGACGCCGTCGTTGGTGCGGCGGTGGAGCAGGACGCCGGAGCTGCGGACGGGAGGCACCAGGTGAGCCTCGCAGAGCCGTGGGTGATGATCGGCAGCACTCCCCTTCGCCATCGTCTGGAGCTGCCGTGCCGTCGATGCACCGCTCGCACCGGGTTGCCGGCGCGCTCGTCGGCTCGGCCGTGGGCGACGCGCTCGGCGCCCCGTTCGAGTTCGGCCCGCCCGGGCAGTTCTCCGCGCGGTTCCCTTCCCCTGCACGCGGCTCGAAGACCGAGATGTGCGGCGGCGGCTCGCTGGACTGGGAGCCGGGCGAGTTCACCGACGACACCCAGATGGCGCTGCTCGTGGCCTCATCGCTGGTGGCCTCTGGCGGCCTCGACCCGGCCGACGTCTTCGACCGGTTTCGGGCCTGGGCGGCGGCCGGGCCGCCGGACATCGGCAACCAGACCCGCGCCGTCCTCGGCTCGGGCCGCCCCTGGGGCGTCGCCGCGGCCGAGCACTTCGCCGCCTCCGGGCACGCGGCCGGCAACGGCTCGCTGATGCGGACGACGCCCGCGGCCATCCGGTTCTCCCGCGACGGGCGCGAGGCCACCATGGACGCCGCCCGCCGCCTCTCGATGCTGACCCACGGCGACCCGTCGGCCGGCGAGGGCTGCGCGATCTATCACGAGCTCATGCGGGTGGCGCTGGACGGCGGGGACCCGCTGGCGGCGATCCCGTCCGTGCTGGACGCGGTGGCTCCGGAGCACCGCGAGCGGTGGGCCGTGGTGCTGGCCGACGACTGGCAGCCGGCCGACGCGACCGAGTCGAACGGCGCGGTGTGGCCGACGCTCGCCCAGGCCGTGTGGGCGCTCCGGAACGGGCGCGGCTTCGCCGAGGTGCTGCGACTGGTGATCGACCTGGGCGGCGACACCGACACGGTGGCGTGCGTCGCCGGCGGGCTCGCGGGTGCGGTGTTCGGCATGGGCGCGATCCCGAGCCGGTGGGCGTCGGTGGTGCATGGCCGCGTGCCCGGGCACGGAGATCGCGTGTGGCGGGTGGCCGATCTGCAGCAGCTCGCCGCCGCGCTGGACGGCGGGGTGCAGCAGAACTACGACCCCGGCGTAATCCCGCGGATCGGCCCGGCCGAGGTGCTGCCCGGCATCTGGGCGGCGAACCTCGACGGCGCCCGGTACAGCGAGGAGGACTTCGCCGTCATCTCGCTGTGCCGGCTGGGCGAGCCGTTCCCGCACGAGCTGCAGCGGATGGCCTACATCGCCGACAACGAGCACAACGCCGACCTCGACGTCATGCTCGCCGACGTCCTGGACGACATGGCCGCGCTGCAGGCCGAGGGCCACCGGCTGCTCGTGCACTGCCACGGCGGAGCGTCCCGCACCGGGCTCGTGCTCCGCGGCTGGCTGGTGCGCGAGCAGGGCATGACGGTCGAGGAGGCGACGGCGCACGTCGCCGAGCGCTGGCCGCACCTCGGGCTGTGGAACGCCAGCTTCACCGCCGCGCTGGAGCGGCTGGAACGGGGCTGACGCCGCCCGGTCACCTCGCGCCGGCGCCCGCGTTCTTCTGCAGCGCCTTGGCCAGCCCGTCGATGGTGACCGACTGCAGGATCACCCGGCCGTTGCCCTCGACCGTCGCCAGGGACATGCCCTCGCCGCCGAACATCGCGTTCATGACGCCCTGGCGGTTGAGGCCGCCGATGCGCTCGACGCCGTACCGGATGTTCTGGTCCCACGCGACGATGCAGCCGGTGTCCACGCGGAGCTTGCCGCCGTAGTCGGCCGGGTTGATGTCGATGAAGTCCCCGGCGCCGCCGATCAGCAGGCTGCCGACGCCGGTGAACTTCTCCAGCACGAAGCCCTCGCCGCCGGCGAAGCCCTGGCGGAGCCCGAAGAAGGCGATGTCGAAGTTCACGCCCGCCTCGGCGGCGACGAAGGCGTCCTTCTCGGCGAACCAGGTGGTGCGCCCGTCGAGCTCGAGGACCCGCATCTCGCCGGGCAGCACCCCGGCCAGGGCGAGCAATCCATCGCCGCCGCGGGTGGAGAAGTGGGTGAAGGCGAACGACTCGCCCGCCAGGACACGCTTGCCGGCGTCCATGGCCCCGCGCAGCAACCCACCGAGGGCCCCGGAACCGCCGCCGAACCCGCCGGCGTCCTGCCCGCCCGATGCGGACGGCGCCGACAGCTTGGTCTCCATGACGACGTCGCCGGAGGAGAAAAGGAACTTCCCCGCCTCGCTGTAGACAACCTGCCCGGGCTGCAGGCTGACGATCGCCATCTTGGTGGTGGTGCCGACGAGCTGGACGTCGAGCGTCATGAGGACCCCTTCCGGTTCGCCAGGGAGTCTCCCCTGCCGAACCGGGAACGTCCTACGGCCCCGGCGTGGTCGTCAGACGACGTCGAGCACGGCCGACCAGTGGCCGGCTTCGGGTCAGCGGGTGCGGTTGTCCCGCGGCGGAACGGCCGGCATGCCGGGGCGCGCCGGGGCGAACTCGGGCACGAACCGCTGGGTCAGCTCGAGCTCCGGGGTCGCATCCGGAGCGGCGTGCCGCGCGATGCGGGGCATGACGAACTCGGCGGTCTCATCGGTGAAGTGCTTGGCCACGGCTCCACGGTACGAACCGATGCCGACGTTCGCGGGTGACTTCGGGGCACCACGGACGCGTGGTGCGAATGGTGCGAATGTGGTCGAGAAGTCGACTTCTCCCCTTGTCGCCTCGTCGTCAGACGGCTGGCAGCGTGATCGACGACGGCGCCGCACCGCCGGAGCAGATCCGGTGGGTGAC
Source organism: Blastococcus sp. TBT05-19 (assembly GCF_003319095.1). Taxonomy (GTDB): domain Bacteria; phylum Actinomycetota; class Actinomycetes; order Mycobacteriales; family Geodermatophilaceae; genus Blastococcus. Next base: position 116,938 of record NZ_QOHI01000006.1, read on the forward strand.
CGGGACGCCGTGCGTGGCCTCGCCGACCGGCTCGCCGGTGCCGAGGTTGCGGGCGTAGCGCGGGTGCGCGCCGCCGGAGACCTGCAGCCGGATGCGGTGGCCGGCCCGGAAGCGGTGGGCGGTGTCGGGCAGCGTCGTCTCCACGACCCTCGGCCCCTTACTTGGCTGCTCAGCCGGCGCCGGATCGAGCCGGACGAGGCGGTCGGTGAGGTTGATCGACTTCCCGTTGGGCTCGACGTCGCAGATGCGGAGGAAGAGGTCGGCGTACGGGTTGTCCGACTCGATGTGCAGCCGGACCTTGACGCCACCCTGCACCTCGACGGGCTTGCGCAGCGCCGGGGTGGTGAAGGTCCGGACGTCGTCGCGCGCCTCGAGCTCGCGGTTGTCGCGCTGGCCGGCGCTGCCGGCGAGCACCCGGCCGCCGACCGACGGCGTCGGGTCCATCGGGTCGTAGCGAAAGGTTGTCTCCCCCGCCTCGGCCGGCGCCTCGTCCGCCAGCCGGCCGTCCGGGGCCAGGTACCAGGTGCGGTCGGCGGTGGCCGGCGGCCAGTCGGGCAGCTTGCGCCAGGTGCGGGCGCCGGTGACGAAGACCTGGACGCGGGCCTTGCGCGGCTCGGACGGCTCCGCGCCGGCGACGGGCAGGTGGGTGTTCAGCCAGGCGAGGCTCTCCGGCGTCGTGACCGCCGGATCGATGGCCAGGTGCGCCCACGGGCCGATGGTCATGCCGACGTCGACGCCGCGGTCGCGCAGGGCTGCGTACTGGTAGAGCGTCTGCTCGACGAACCAGTCCTGCCAGCCACCGATGAGCAGCGTCGGAACGGTGCTCGAGTGGACGGCCGGCGTCGCGCGGTACCGGTCCCAGTACGGGTCCTCCAGGTCCGGGTGGGAGAGCCACTCGTCGAACCACGGTGCCGGGTTGCCGCCGAAGCGCTCGGCCAGCCCCTGCAGCGGCAGGTCACCGAGGAACGGGGTCAGCCGCTGCTCCGCCGTGCCCAGCCGGATCAGGCCGCGGAGGAACCCGACCTGCTCCTGGTGGGCGATGAGGTCGGTCCAGATGGAGAGGTTGGTGAGCTGGAAGGCGCCGTCGATCATCCCGGCCTGGGCGAGGTCGTGCGGCCCGATGTGCAGCACCATCGCCTTGAGCTCAGGTGGCGGGTCGAGGGCCAGGGCCCATTGCGTGTAGCCGAGGTAGCTGGGACCCAGGGTGGCGAGCCGGCCGTCGAACCAGGGCTGCTCGCGCAGCCAGACGACGGTGTCCTGCCCGTCGTGCTCCTCGTGGACCACGGGGCTGAACTCGCCGCCGGAGCCGAACGTGCCGCGCACGCTCTGCATCACCACGGCGTAACCGCGCTCGGCGAATGGCACCGCCATCGAGACAGCGAACGCGGCGCCGCGGCCGTACGGCGACCGCAGCAGCACCGTCGGGTGCGGTCCGTCGGTCGAGGGCAGGTAGACGTCGGCGCGCAGAGTGGTGCCGTCGCGCATCGGGGCGTCCTGGTCGCGCAGCACCTTCACCGGTCCGAGCGGTGCCGGCAGCTTCCACCGGCGCCCGAGCGCCGCTGCGGCGAGGCGGGCGGCGCGGGGAAGCGGCTCCGCTGACGTACGGTCGAGCCGGGACACAGGACCTCCATGTGAGGGCGGTGCGGACACCGCTCCGGACCCTAGCCGTGGCTTTAGCTCGCGAGGTGTCCGGCCAGCCGGTCGAGGAAGGGCAGCTGAGCCTTGACCAGCTTCGTGGGGGCGGCCACACCCATGCCCACCAAGGGCGCGTTCCTGGATGCGCATGACCAAGGCATCCCACGTTGCAACGTCGCGCACGGCTCAACCAGGCCGGACCCCAGCCCGACGTGTGGGTAGCGCCTTATGCCAATCGAGCCGGCGGGTGCTTATCGACCATCTGTGAGAGCTTCTGTCTGTGGCTCTGACACCCGGGCAAGGCGCACAACCGACAAGCGATGCTGAGGTGAGGGCGCAAGCTCAGCAGCTCTTCGATGACGCTGTTTCGCTCTTCAGCCGGACCGCGTCTCGCGCTATCCGACTAGGTGGCCGGCGGGATCACCCACTGGTTCAAGCGGCCGAGGTTGAGATGCGAAGAGTGGAAGCAATCACCGTACAGCTTGGCGGCGGCACGGTGCCGATGAGTGACTTTGTCCGGCTTGTGACCCAGATCAACGCCGCGACTGAACGCCTGACTCAAGACCTGCAGTAGGACACCTGTGTCGCTCCGCTTGCGGTGGCCCTGCACGCACCGTCCGCTGCACGCCTGCTGCTGACGGGCCGACCGCTTGGAGCGATTGACCCGCGCCATCACCCAAGAAAGTGGTTGCGGTCACCTAGGGTTCCGGTTGTACCAAGCCGACGAAGGGTGATCATGAGCGAGCACGGGGCACAGACGTCGAGATTTGAAGCGGCGCTGGCTGCGCGCCTAGAGGACCTAGTGCCTGGCGTCCGTGTCGCTGGGGCCGTCGGCAATACAACAGTCGACGTCGTCTCGACCAAGTGGCAGGGCGGCAACTTCGTCATCCTGACCTACACCGACGCGCATGGTCGCCCCGGGCAGACCGTGCTGGGTCGCGACCATGAGGCTGGTATGTCCCTGGTCAGCAGCGGTCGTACCCGAGCCTTCGACGGTGATGCCGACGCCTGGCGATTGGCCGCTGAGGCCCTGCGTATCCGATACGCCGCACTCTTCGACCCCATGCTGGCGATCTCCACGTCGGACCTTCAGGCTCTGCCCCACCAGATCACCGCCGTCTACAACGAGCTGCTCCCTCGGACGCCACTGCGTTTCCTGCTCGCCGACGACCCGGGCGCGGGCAAGACCATCATGTGCGGGCTCTACGTCAAGGAGCTGCTGCTGCGCGGCGACCTGGCGCGCTGCCTGATCGTCGCTCCGGGGAGCCTGGTCGATCAGTGGCAGGACGAGCTGTACGAGAAGTTCGGCCTGCACTTCGAGATCCTCACCAGATCCCTTATTGATGCCAGCTTGCAGGGCAACGTCTTCGAGAACCAGCCGCTCCTGATCGCGCGGATGGATCAGCTGTCGCGCAGCGAGGACCTGATGGCGAGCCTGGAGCGCTCGGACTGGGATCTGGTCGTCGTGGACGAGGCGCATCGCATGTCGGCTCACTACTTCGGCGGCGAGCTGAAGACGACGAAGCGCTATCAGCTGGGCCAATTGCTCGGCCGCGTCACCCGCCACCTGCTGTTGATGACGGCGACGCCGCACTCGGGCAAGCAGGAGGACTTCCAGCTCTTCCTGGCACTCCTCGACGGCGACCGGTTCGAGGGCAAGTACCGCGACGGCGTGCACACCGTCGAGCCGGCCGACCTCATGCGCCGCATGGTGAAGGAGGAGCTGCTCACCATGGAGGGCAAGCCGCTCTTCCCCGAGCGGCGCGCCTACACCGTTCCGTACGACCTCTCGGACGGCGAGGCGGAACTGTACGAGGCGGTCACGCAGTACGTCCGCGAGGAGATGAACCGCGCCGACAAGCTCAAGGCGCAGGGCGAGGGGCGGCGTGGCAACACCGTCGGCTTCGCGCTCACGGTCCTGCAACGCCGGCTTGCGTCCAGCCCGGAGGCGATCCTGCGGAGCCTCGAACGCCGCAAGGCGCGCCTGGAGAAGCGGCGCCGCGAGATGGCCAGCGGCGGCGACGACGACCGCTCATTCAGGACGCGGGTTGACACGATTCTCGGGCGCGACGACGAAAACTTCGACGACCGGCTTGACGACCTCGGCGGCGGAGAGCTCGAGGAGCTCGAAGAGGACGTCGTCGACGCCGCCACGGCTGCTCGCACCATCGCCGAGCTCGACCACGAGATCGCCGACCTCGCCGACCTCGTCGAAATCGCCACTCGTGTCCGCCATTCAGAGACCGACCGCAAGTGGTCGGAGCTACGCGACCTGCTGACGGCGCACGACCTCATTCGCGACGCCAACGGCAGTCCGCGCAAGATCATCATCTTCACCGAGCACCGGGACACGCTGAACTACCTCGTCGACCGGATTCGCACCCTGCTCGGCCGTGAAGAGGCCGTGGTCGCGATCCATGGTGGCGTCGGCCGGGAGCAGCGCCGCGCCGTCCGGGAGCAGTTCACGCAGGACGCCGATGTTCGCGTTCTGGTCGCCACGGACGCCGCGGGCGAGGGCCTGAACCTGCAACGAGCACACCTGATGGTCAACTACGACCTGCCCTGGAACCCGAACAAGATCGAGCAGCGGTTCGGGCGGATTCACCGAATCGGCCAGACCGAGGTGTGCCATCTCTGGAACCTGGTCGCGCGCAACACCCGTGAGGGCGAGGTATTCCTCAAGCTGCTGCACAAGATCGACGAGATGCGCCGTGCCTACGCCGGCAAGGTTTTCGACGTCCTAGGCGACGCCTTCGAGAACAACCCGCTGCGCGATCTGTTGATGCAGGCCATTCGCTACGGCGACCAACCCGACGTCCGGGCGCACCTCGACACGGTCATCGACGAGAGCGTGGGCCAGGGACTCGACGAGCTGCTCGCCGAGCGAGCGCTGCACCGCCAGGTGCTCGATGGCGGTGACGTCGAGGAGATCCGGCTACGCCTGGAGGAGGCGCAGGCCCGGCGCCTGCAACCGCACTTCATCGAGTCCTTCTTCTTGGACGCCTTCGCACGGCTCGGTGGCCAGCGGGCGCGCCGCGAGAGCGGGCGCTACCAGATTTCGCACGTGCCCGGCGCCATTCGCGACCGCGACCGCATGATCGGCATAGCGGCGCCCGTCCTCGCTTCCTACGAGCGGGTGACGTTCAGCCGCGACAAGGTCACGGTTCCGGGCACCCCGCCCGCCGACCTCATCGCACCGGGCCATCCACTGCTGGATGCCGTCGTCGATCTGACCATCGAGCGGCACCATGACAACTTGAAGACCGGCGCGGTTCTCGTCGATCCGAACGACCAGGGCGAGACGCCGCGGCTGCTGGTGGCGCTGACTGAGGAGATCACCGACGGTCGGCCGCAACCGCGAACGGTCTCCAAGCGCTTCGATTTCGTCGAGCTGCTGCCCAACGGCCAGGTGCGCCACGCGGGACCCGCGCCGTACCTGGATTACGAGAAGGTGCCAGACGACGCCCTGGCATCGATCGAGCAGGTCTTCGACCAATCTTGGCTATCTCGTGGCGCTGAGGAGATCGCCATAGGCTGGGCGATCGAGCACTCGCTGCAGGATCACCAGCGGCAGGTCACCGGGCGCGTGCTGCCGATGGTGGAACGCACTCGCGATCAGGTCCGCCGCAGACTCGGTGCGGAGATCAATTACTGGGACACCCGGCATGCCGAGCTGCTTGACCAGGAGGCGGCCGGCCGGACCCTAAAGATTCGCCCGGAGACGGCGCACCGACGGGCCCGGGACTTGGAACGGCGGCTCGAGCGCCGACTGGCCGAGCTGGATGACGATGCTCGCCTGTCCGTGCGCCCGCCCACCGTTGCCGGCGCCGCCCTCGTACTTCCGCAGGGGCTGCTCGACCGGCTCACCGGACGGCGCGAGGAACCGGCGTCGACGTATGCCCAAGAGACGGCGTTCGTCGAGAGGCGCGCGATAGAGGCAGTCATGGCCGCCGAGCGCGCGCTCGGCCGGGCACCGCAGGAGATGCCGCACAACAATCCGGGCTGGGACATCAGGTCGGTAGCGCCCGACGGTCAGGTGCTGCGGATCGAGGTCAAGGGCCGCATCTCCGGCGCCGACGACTTCACGATCACCCACAACGAGGTGCTGACCGCAAAGAATTTGGGTGACGACTACCGTCTGGCGCTGGTTGAGGTCAGCCCCGAGGGTCCGGCGCATGACGAGGTTCGGTACCTGCTGCGGCCGTTCGACGGCACGAGCACCGATGACTTTCGGGTGACCAAGCTGGTGCTTGGCTGGGCAAAGACGTGGCGGCAGGGCGGGTCGCCTCGTTGAGTGCGGTGGCCAGGGTCGCGGATCTGGTGCTGCGGCTCATGGGTAGTCCCCAAACCAGCCGGAGCCACCCCGGCGGCTGCGCGGTTTACACGAAGTTTTGCGTTACCCTGAGCCCTCAGACTTACGCAAAACTCGGGGGAAACTTGTGACGCTTAAACCGTGGGTTGCAGGTGCCCTCCAGTCGGTGGAAGACGGCGCTCGAGCGAGCTCGGCGGAGTCCCCCACGCTGGATTTCAAGACGGACGGCCGATCTCCTGGGGACACCGCAGAGAACCTTGCGGAGGCAGCCGCCTGCTTCGCGAACGCGGCCGGCGGCTGCATCGTCGTTGGCGTCGCGGACCGGAAGGCAGGCCGCGATGCCTTCGTCGGAACGCAGCTCGACCCCAACCGACTGCAGCGGCGCATCTACGAGGTCACCTCCCCGCCCCTCATCGTCACGGTTGAGGAGCACAATTGGGCCGAGCAGCGGCTACTGGTGATTACCGCGCCGCGCAGTCCGGACGTTCACCAGGTGAAGGGCAAGGCCACCGAACGCGTCGGCACCGCATGCGAGCCAATGTCCGCGGTCCGGATCGCTGCGGTCGTGGCCGAACGGCGCGGCGACGACTGGTCTGCCGCCGATTCAGGAGTTCCTCGTTCGGCCGTCGTTGCCGGCACCCTGACAGAGGCACGACGGCTTCTGGCTGAGGCTCCAGATGCGGAGCGCCGCCGCTGGGCCGACAGCTCGGACCGGGACATGCTCCGCCGCCTGGGTCTGCTCGCTACGGCGGGGACGCTGACGAACGCCGGAGCGCTGCTTCTGGTCGCGAACGAAGCAAGCCCCCTCATCTCATACGTCCATCGCCGCTCTCGGTCCGGAGAGCTCTCGACGAACCAGCAGCTGTCTGCGCCGGGGCTTACCGCGCTGCTTCGGACCTTCGAGCTGATCGAGAACCGGGTCGATCGCACACCGGTCAACCTGCCCAACGGCCAGCAACTCTTCATTGCCGACCTTCCCGACCTGGCGGTCCGCGAGGCAGTCGTCAACGCCTTCATGCACCGGGACTACCAGTCGACCGGCATGGTGCAGATCGAGCACTCCAGCACGCGCCTCGCCGTGACCTCTCCAGGGGCGTTCGTGCTGGGTGTGACGCCCGAGAACATTCTCACCGTGAGCTCGCGGCCAAGAAATCCAGCGTTGGCTGGCGTGATTCGCCAGCTCGGCCTCGCCGAGACCGCTGGCGTGGGCGTGGACCGCATGTACGCCGAGATGGTGAAGGTCGGTCACCAGCCACCGACATTCACAGGCGACCAGTTTCGAGTGGCCGTCACGCTGCATGGCGGAGCGCCCAATACGGCGGTAACCCGGTTCGCCACGACCCTTCCCGAAGACCGACGATCCGATCCAGACACGCTGCTAGTCATGCTCGCACTGCTGGGAAAGCGCAATGTCACAGCGTCCGAGCTAGCGCCCACGCTGCAGAAGGACGATGACGAGGTGGAGGCCATCCTCTTGCAGCTCGCAACCCCGGCGGTCGGCTTCATTGAGCGGACCCGCGAGTCAGCCAACGCACGCGCCGGCATCTACCGCTTGCGCGACCAGGCTGTCGCCGCCCTCGGACCAGCGGTTACTTACCGACGGCGGGTCAGCGACGACACTGACCGCAAGGTCATCGAGATCGTCCGCGAAGCCGGACAGGTCAACGGCCGCATCGTGCGAACGCTCGTGGACGTAGACACGCCGACCGCCTCTCGCATTCTCGCCGATCTGGTGGACCGGCAGATCCTCGTTAAGACGTCCGAGGCGCAGCGCGGACCGTCCGTCACCTACGGCCCCGGCCCGCAGTTCCCTTCCTCCCGACCACGCAAGCGCAGCGCCAAGAAGCAGGAGTCCCGCAATGACTGAGCAGGTCCGCCGCAAGCTCATCGAGGTTGCCCTGCCGCTCGAAGCGATCAACCGTGAGTCCGCGCGCGAGAAGTCGATCCGGCACGGCCACCCCTCCACGCTGCACCTTTGGTGGGCCCGCCGGCCGCTGGCCGCCGCGCGAGCCGTCCTATTTGCGCAGCTCGTCGACGATCCGTCGGCCCGACCCGACGAGTTCCCAACGCAGGAGGCGCAAGACACCGAGCGGCAGCGCCTGTTCGCGCTAATCGAGGAACTCGTGAAGTGGGACAACTCGACCAATGAGAAGCTGCTAGCCGAGGCGCACGCCGAGATTCTCAGGTCGACGGACGGTAGCCCTCCGCCGATCCTCGATCCGTTCGCCGGCGGCGGCTCGATTCCGCTGGAAGCGCAGCGCCTCGGCTTAGACGCGCACGCGAGCGACCTTAACCCCGTAGCTGTGCTGATCAACAAGGCCCTTATTGAGATCCCGCCTAAGTGGGCGGGACGGCCGCCTGTCTTCCCCGGCGCGGCGGACGACGCCGCCGGCTACTGGCCCCGCGCTACCGGACTCGCCGAGGACGTGCGCCGCTACGGCGCCTGGATGCGCGACGAGGCGGAGAAACGAATCGGGCACCTGTATCCGAAGGCGACGCTCTCCGACGGGACCAGAGCAACGGCGATCGCGTGGATCTGGGCGCGAACCGCAATATGCCCGAACCCTGCCTGCGGCGCGGAGATCCCTCTGGCAAGCACGTGGTGGCTAGCCAAAAGCAAGGACCGGCGCGCGTGGATTCAGCCCGTCGTGGCTGATGGTCGGGTCGATTATGACGTAAGGACCGGCAACGGTGGGCCTGACGACCCGCCTAAGCAAGGACGTGGCGCTCGATTCACTTGCCTGGTGTGCCGAGACACAACCACTGACGCATACGTGAAAACGGAAGCGGCGGCGGGAAGAATGGGGGCGCGCCTGATGGCGGTAGTTGCCGAGGGCGAACGGCAACGCGTCTACCTTCGTCCCGACGAGATTCATATGGGCGCGATCAACTTAGAACGCCCCGAGAACGCCCCCGACGGGGAGATCTCAAGAAATGGCCGCTGGTTCTCCCCGCCCGCGTTCGGTCTGGCCAGGTTCGCTGACCTATTCACGAATCGCCAGCTAGTTGCGCTAACGACATTTAGCGACCTCGTAGGAGACGTCCACAGTCTTGTCGAGTCGCACGCCTCGAACGCTGGGCTTGCCGCCACCGAGGCGCGCGCTTACGCGGATGCGATCAGCCTGTACCAAGCGTTCGGCGTAGATAAACTTTCCTTGACGAATACGAGCCTTGCTACTTGGCAATCGAGCCCAGACCGGCTAACACAGGCATACTCGCGCCAAGCAATCCCAATGACCTGGGACTTCGCCGAGGCTAACCCGCTATCAGATGCCGGCGGCGGCTTTCGCTTGACAGGTATTGCGATCGCTAAAGTCCTGGACCGACTGCCGGCTGTCACTGCTACTTCAGTGCGTCAGAAGAATGCACAGGACGCCATCATCGCCGGAAGCGCAATTGCCACCGATCCGCCCTACTACGACAACATTGGATACGCCGACCTATCCGACTACTTCTACGTCTGGCTTCGCCGCTCCTTGGCGCCATATTTCCCGACAGAGACCGGGACCCTTCTAACGCCTAAGACGGAGGAGCTTGTTGCGACCCCGTTCCGTTTCGAAGGAAGCAGGAAGAAGGCCGAGGAGCATTTCGAGCGGGGCTTCGTCGCGACCTTCAAGCAGATAAGCCGTAATCAAGCCATCAATATCCCGATCACGGTCTTCTACGCCTTCAAGCAAGCTGAATCGGATGACTCCGGCACGGCCTCAACGGGCTGGGAAACCATGCTCAACGGCCTTATCGAGGCCGGCCTAATGGTCACTGCAACGTGGCCGATGCGAACGGAACTTGTCACGAGTCTGAAGAAGGGCATCTCCGCGCTTGCTTCCTCTGTTGTACTTGCCTGCCGACCGCGCCCAGAACACGCAGAGGCGACCACTCGACGCGGCTTCATCGCGGCATTGAAGGACTCCCTGCCGGGAGCACTGCGAGAACTACAGCAGGGCAGCGTGGCTCCCGTTGACCTCGCGCAGGCAGCAATCGGGCCGGGCATGGCCGTCTTCACCCGCTACTCGCGTGTGGTTGAGTCCGATGGATCGGAAATGAGCGTGCGCACGGCGCTGGCGCTTATCAATCAGGTGCTGGACGAGACGCTCTCCGAGCAGGAGGGCGACTTTGACTCGGACACCCGCTTCTGTTTGAAATGGTTCAGCCAGTACCAGTGGAGCGAGGCCGACTCCGGCACCGCCGACGTGCTCGCGCGGGCGACCAATACCTCGACCGAGGGCCTTCAACGCGGCGGGGTTTTCCGGGCTGTTGCTGGCACGGCACGGCTCCTTGCCCCCGAGGACCTGCGTGAGGACTGGGACCCGCTGACCGACCTCCGCACAAGCGTCTGGGAAGTCACCCTGCATTTGGCCAAGGCAGTGAGCGAGCGCGGCGCCGAAGCTGCCGCCGCGATCATGGCGAGCGCGGGCCAGCGTGTGGACCTCGACGTCGTCAAGGAACTCGCCTACTTGCTGTACAGCATCTGCGAGCGGCGCGGATGGACGTCGTCCGCTCTCCTGTTTAACGGGCTCGGCACGTCGTGGATTGACCTCGACGCAGCAGCTCGCAGCGCGGCTCTCAAGCCGGCCAATGTTCAAGGCACCTTCGACTACGACGCCGAGGACACCGAGTGAGCTTCGAGACCCCGCACTACAGCATCGGTGACCTACTCAGCTGGGCCGCCTCGGGTCATCTCCAGCTTCCGGACTTCCAGCGCGACTACAAGTGGGACGACGAGCGTATCCGCTCGCTTCTGGTCACCATCGTCCGTGGCCACCCGATGGGGGTCGTCATGGTGCTGGAGACGGGCGGCAAGAACGTGCGCTTCAAGCCACGCCCCGTCACCGGAGTTCAAGGCGCCGTTCAAGAGCCCAGCCTGCTGCTACTCGACGGGCAGCAGCGGACGACGTCCCTCTTTCAGGCCTTGTCTGATGACGGCATCGTCGACACCGAGGACGACCGGCGGAAGAAGCTGCGCCGGAAGTACTACCTCGACATCGAGCAGGCCGTGGGCACGTCCCAGGACCAGGACGCCGCCGTCCGTTCACTACCGCATGATGGGCTCGTAACGGAGAACTTCGGCCGAGACGTCGTTTTCGACGTATCCACGACCGAGAAGGAACAGCAGCTCGGCCTAATGCCGATGACAGCTCCCTTTGCCCCGGGCGGGGCGATGACTTGGCTGCTCGGCTATCTCGCTGCGGGCGGTCCAGATGACACACCGCGACGGCAACTCCTCATGCAACAGCTCAATCAGCAGGTTCTGTTGCCGCTGACCAGTTACCGCATCCCGGCCATCAAACTTGGACAGGACACCTCGAAGGACGCCGTCGCTACGGTCTTTGAAAAGGTCAACACCGGGGGTCTGCCGCTCAACGTCTTCGAGTTGTTGACCGCCACCTTCGCGGGCGACCGGGCCTACTTCGAGGCCCATGGCACCGATTTCCGGCTGGGCGAGGACTGGGAGGCCACGACCGCCGTCCGCGACAAGCACCAGGTGCTGGCGGGGCTGCAGGCCACCGACTTCCTGCAGGGCGTCAGCATCCTGGCGACGCTGGAACAGCGCAGGCAGGACATCGCTGACGGCAAGTCAAAGCCGACCGCGACCAGTGCACGCAAGGAAGACATCCTCGCCCTAGACCTGGATCGGTATCTGGACTGGTCCGACCGTCTACGCAAGGCCCTGCCTTGGGTCGCGCATTTCCTCAAAGGCGAGCACTTCCACACCGCCGGCGGGCTCGCCTACCGCAGCCAGCTCGTGTCCCTCGCGGTCGTGCGCGTTCTAGTCGGCGACGACATCGACCTGTACGCCGTTCGCAACCGGATCCGGCAGTGGTTCTGGTGCGGTGTGCTCGGGGAGCTGTACGGCAGCACCATCGAGACCAAGATCGCTCGGGATGCTGAACAGGTGCCCGCTTGGGCCCTGGCCGCCAAGGACGGCTCCGCCGCCCCGCAGCCGGACACCGTCGCCCGAGCATCCTTTGCCGAAACCCGGCTGCTGTCGATGCGCACCCGGGGGTCCGCGGCCTACAAGGGTGTTTACGCGCTGCTGATGGCGCAGCAGGCGCCCTGCGTGGACTGGAAGTTCCACAAGGTCATCGATCAGGCGACGTACGAGGACATGCAGGTCGACATCCACCACGTCTTTCCGCACAAGTGGTGCATAGACAACGGCATCGACCCCAGCTACCGCGAAAGCATCATCAACAAGACACCGCTGGCGAAGAAGACCAACATCCAGCTCGGCGGCGTCTCCCCCAAGCAGTACATGGCCCGCCTCGACTCGAACGGGATCGCGCCCGAGGCGGTCGACGACATCATCCGCAGCCACGCGATCGACCCGGCAACCCTGCGTGCCGGCGACTTCGATGCGTACTTCGAGGCCCGCCGGAACGCCCTCGTCGGACTCATCGAGGGCGCAATGGGCAAACCGGTCAATCGCGACTGGGACGAGGACCTCCCCGGCACGGAAGCCCCTGAGGCATTCGCCGAAGAGGCCGACGACGTCGAGGGCGACGACCCCGGGGACGCCGATGCCGCGGGTCCGGGAGCGTCCTGATGGTCGGCATTGCGCCCGCGGGCACCACCGTCGACGGGGTGGACGGCGGTCGGTCGCTCGACTACCGCGCGCTGATGACTTGTGCCGCCCCCACGCCCTGGCTGCAGTCTGTGGAGGACCAGCTCGCTTCCTGGCTGCGACAGCGCAAGGATTGGGATGTCGACGTCCGCACTGACGGTCGACTCACCAGTGGTGTGCGCTCCTTCGCCGTGCGGCACCACCAGGACGGGCAATCGCGAAGCCTCCGTGCCCGGCTCGTGGAGCCGGACCCGTCACGCGGCGCCTGGACCACCGAGCTGATAGCGCACGAGCGCTCCGGTGGCGGCGGATGGATCTCCCTGGATGTCGAGAATGCGAACGGCAACTTCGTCGCCGTGCCTGCGCTCGCGAGGTACCTCATGCAGGTACTTCCGTTGGCCGACGGTGAACTTCAGTTCGCCGACGAGCCGCAGGTCGTGCGGGAGCACCAGCTCGACGAAGTGATGGACCTGCTGTGCGACGAGGAACGCCACGGTCTCGTCTTCGTGGCAGGGACCGCCACGGATGGCATCCCCTTCGACAGGTTCATCCCGGCCGTCAAGAAGTGGACCCGTGAGGTCTACGGGCTCGCGCAGGTCATCGTGCTCGACCCGGCCGCCACCGCGACACTCTCCCGCTCCTTCGGAGAGCCACACGGCGTTCCGCCGTGGGCATTGCGCACCTACCTGCCCGGCGTCGATCCCGCCGTCCGAATCGATGGGCGACGGCATCGCATCTTCGGCACCGCGAGTCTGGCAAAACTGGCCGACGGCCACGTGCGCCAGGTGCTGGGCCGGGCTGCTCGCAACCACGCCGCCGCGCGGCCCACGCCCCCGTCTGTCCAGCGAGTGCGCCGGATGTTCGAGCGACTGGCCAACCAGGCCATCGTCGAGGCGATCGCCGAGCATCAGCCACCGGCCGCGGTCCTCGAGGAAAGGCCACCGACCGCTCCCCCGTCCTCGCGGGCCCCACAGCCAGCGCCCGCCGGCGATCTGGCAGCCGCGGCCGAGCGCTATCTGGCCGAGATCGAGCTGACCCGGACGATTCTCGGCATAGACGCACTCGACGAACCCACGCTTCGTCGGGTTGCAGCAAGCGCTGCCGCCGCCCGCACAAACCCCGAGGCCATCGCACGGGCCGCCCAACAGATCCAGGACCAGCAGGCCCGCATAGAGCAGCTCGAGGACCGGATCGATGGTCTCGCGAGGTCGCTCGAGGAGGAGGAGCTCGAGCACGCAATCACCAACGAGGCGTTGGAAAAGCGGGAAGACGAAACCCGCTGGCTGCGTGGGCGTCTTCAGGAACAGGGCAACTACGACGCTGCCTTCGCGCCATTACCGGCCGACTCCGAGACGGCGTATCCAGATTCCTTCGCCGACCTGCTAACTGCGGTGGAGGCCATGCGCGAGCAAGGCCTTGTCTTCACCGGAAAGCCGGATCATGCTCTGGCGCTCGACGACGTTGACCATCTGGGCAAGTGCGTGCACACCGCCTGGGACGCGCTCCTCGCGCTGGCCGACTACGTGCGTGCACGCAGAGATGGGGCGTGCGACCGCGGGGTCGACGACTACGTGAAGAACACTCCGTCCGGCTACCGCCAGATCCCGCCCGCCAAGTTCGCCGCCACGGAAACCGCAATCACGATGAAGCAGTTCGGTGCCGAGCGGATCTTCCCTGTTCCGGCCAGCGTCGATCCGTCCGGCAAGGCCACCATGACCGCCCACGTCAAGCTGGGGCGGATCGGAATGGTGAGCCCTCGCCTCTACTACCTGGACCACTACACCGAAAGCGGCACGATCGTCGTGGGCTACATCGGCCGCCACCTGACGAACACGCAGACGAACTGACGGGGATCGAGAATGGCGACGCTGAGCAACAAGGAGCGGGTCGGCAAGGCCCTGGACCTGCTGGCCGAGGGGCTGCTGCCCTTTGTCTCGCCGCGGATGAGTGCCGCCGCAGGCGCCAACGGCGGAGACTGGGTGGCGTTGCTCGAAGCACGCGACGAGGCCAAGCACGGGCGCAAGGTGGCCCACATCAAGGAAGACCCCGGCCTGCTGCTTCGGGTGCTCACCGAGGAATGGCGGATCTTCGCTAGTGACCTGTCACGGGTCGAGCAATCCTTCGCCTCCGAACTGCGCGAGGTGCGCAACCGGCACGCGCACAACGCCGCGTTCAGCCCCGACGACACCTACCGAGCGCTGGACACCATGGAGCGGCTGCTCACCGCCGTCGGCGCCGTCCCGCAGGCCGAGGGCGTGCGCCGGTTGCGCGCCGATCACCAGCGCGCCCAGTTCGAGGCCGAGACGCGCAAACTCGTCCGCCAGCAGGACGCGACCGTCTCGGTCGCCGGTCAGGGCCTCAAGCCGTGGCGCGAGGTGCTGGCACCGCACGACGACGTCGCTTCGGGCAACTTCTCCTCAAGTGAGTTCGCCGCTGACCTGCACGCGGTGAAGTTCGGAGAGGACGACCCGTCCCTCGGTCGCGAGTACGCCGAGCCGGTCGAGTTCTTCCGCCGCACCTACCTCACCGAAGGCCTGCGTGATCTGCTCGACCGCGCAGTCCGCAGGATCGGTGGTGACGGTAACGCCAGCCCGATCATCAACCTGCAGACCAATTTCGGCGGCGGCAAGACGCACTCCATGCTCGCCCTCTACCACCTGATGTCGGGCACGCCGGTGCGCTCGATGCCGCAGGAAGTGCAGGACCTCGTCGGTGACCGTGGCCTGCCCCAGCATGTGCGTCGCGTCGTGCTCGTCGGCACGCACCTCAAGCCCACGGGTGACCGCAAGGACGACGGCACCCAGGTCAACACCATCTGGGGCGAACTCGCCTGGCAGCTCGGCGGGCGCGAAGCCTATGACCGCCTGGCCGAGGCAGACGCCAAGCGCACCAACCCGGGGGACCTGCTGCGCGGGCTGCTCGCCGACTACGGTCCGGCGCTGATCCTGATCGACGAGTGGGTGGCGTACGCGCGCCAGCTCTGGAACAGAGAAGACCTCGAGGCAGGCACCTTCGACACCCAGTTCACCTTCGCGCAGTCACTGACCGAGGTCGTAAAGACGGTTCCAGGGGTGCTGCTGGTCATTTCGATTCCCGCCTCGCACGATCCGGAGAAGGAGCCTGGTGCCGGCGGCTCGGCGATCGAGGTCGGCGGTCCCAACGGTCAGGAAGCGCTGCAGCGGCTGCAGAACGTCGTTCGACGGGTCGCCGACCAGTGGCGGCCCGCATCGTCGCAGGAGTCGTTCGAGATCGTCCGGCGGCGGTTGTTCACTGAACCGACCGCTACCGCCTCGGCGGACATCGCCGCGGTCGCGCGGCAATTCGTGCAGTTTTACGCGCGCCACTCCGGCGAGTTCCCGCGGGAGGTCAAGGAGACCGCCTACGAGAACCGCATCAAGGCCGCCTATCCCCTGCATCCGGAACTCTTCGACCGGCTGTACGAGGACTGGTCGACCCTCGAGCGGTTCCAGCGCACCCGCGGCGTACTGCGACTGATGAGCACCGTCGTCCATGCGCTCTGGGTTGCACAGGACGCCTCGCCGATGATCCTGCCCGGCACCGTCCCGCTCGACGTGCCGACCGTGGCCAGTGAAATCACTCAGTACCTGCCTGACTCGTGGAAGCCGATCATCGACACCGACATCGACGGCACCAACTCCACCCCGGCCCGGGTCGATACCGAGCGTCCGCTGCTCGGCGCGCGAGCGGTCACCCGCCGGCTGGCCCGGACCATGTTCATCGGCTCAGCGCCTACCTTGCGCTCGGCGCATCGAGGAGTGGAGCGCCAGCGGGTGTGGCTCGGTGCCGCGGTGCCAGGCGACACGGTCGGCAACTTCGGTTCTGCGGTGGAGCTGCTCTCGCAGCGCGCCACGTACCTCTATGCCGAGGGCAACCGCTACTGGTACGACACCCAGGCGTCGGTCACCAGGACGGCCGCCGACTATGCCGACGGCCTGCGCGACAAGCCCGAGGAAGTCTGGGCCGAGATCGTCCGCCGCCTGCAGCCAGAGGCGCGGCATCGGGGCGGGTTCGCAGCTGTTGCCGTTGCCCCGGACGCGTCCGCGGAGATCTTGGACGGCGAGGAGGTGCGCCTCACGCTGCTGCATCCCTCTCGACCGCATTCCAAGGGTGCCGCCGATTCGCCCGCGATGGCCTTTGCCAGCGAGGCATTCGAGCGCCGGGGCACCGCGCAGCGAACCAACCGCAACATGCTGGTCTTCCTGGCGCCGGATTCCAAACGGTTGGACGAGCTCTCCGAGTCCGTGCGCCACTACCTGGCCTGGACGTGGGTATCGGGCCGGCGCGACGAACTCGACCTCTCGCCGCAGCAGCTCAAGCAAGTCGAGTCCAACGTCGCGCGTAACAATGATGACGTCACGGCCCGTATCGCGCAGACCTACCACTGGGTGTTGGTTCCCGAGCAGCCCGATCCGGGCCGCGGTGCAGTGCTCGCCGTGGAGAAGGCAGAGGGCGCCAACCCTCGGCTGGCAGAGCGGGTCACCGACAAGCTCACCCGTTCTGGCCTGCTCGCGGGCTCGGTGGCGGCGCGGGCCATCCGGCTCGACCTCGACCAACGGCTCAGTTCCAAGTGGGAACGCGGCCACATTTCGGTGGGTGAGCTATGGGGCTACTACTGCCGGTACCCATACCTGACTCGCCTCCGCGACCGCTCGGTCCTGGTCGACGGCGTCGAATCGACGCTGATGTCGATGACGTGGGAACGGGAAGGCTTCGCCCTTGCCGACTCCTATGACGAGACGTCCGGTCGGTACAACGGCCTCGTGCTGCCCGGAGGAGACGCACTCTTCGGGCAGATCACCGACAGCACTCTGCTTGTCGTGCCGGCCGTCGCGAACCAGCAGATCGCGGCCGACGTCGTCCCGCCGCCCGGGCCAGGTCCAGTGGGGCCCGGGCCGGTGCCTTCAGTCATCGGCCCGACGCCGCCGTTGCCTCCGCCAGGACCGAGTCAGCCGACGCGGTACTTCGGCACCTTGCGGCTCGACCCCGAGCGTTACGGCCGCGACCTGACCCGGCTCAGCCAAGAGGTGCTGCAGCAGCTCGCAGCCGTCGGTGGCTCGACGTTGGAGATCCGAGTCGAAATCTCCGCCGAGTCGGCAAGCGGATTCCCGGACGACAAGATCAGGATCGTGCTGGAGAACGCTCGAACGCTGGGCTTCGACCAATCATCTTTCGAGGACCACTGACGATGGCGCCCGAGGCCGCTGTCAAGTCGGGGGCGCCGGCGAAGGACCTGGTCGAGCGCGCCCGCGCCCTGAACGACCTAGCGTTAACGTTTCTCAAGGAATATGAGCGCGCCTCCGCAATCGGAGTAGATCCACAGCGTCCTACTCGAGGTGGCACGACCGCCGCCATGATGTGCCGCGTCGATCTCGACCCGGGCAGTCCGCGCGCCACCGACATCGTGACAGCGGTGCGGCGGGCGGATCGGGTTCAGCGAACATTGGGCAAGCCACAGCAGCTGGCCCGGCAGGTCACTAGAGAGCTAACCGAGCCACTGGCCGGCGCATCATCGGCGACCAGCCGCATGAAGATGCTGTTCTCCGGAGCCAAGCGGCGTGAAACCGCGCAAAGTGCTCTCTTGGAACTCCATCGTCTTCTGGAGCACTCCGAATCAAACAACGTCCACGACGCCCTCGCAATGGGGCGCGAGGAGCTGCGAAGGGCCGCCTCGGACGGCACCGACGTTTGGGCGGATGTCAAACGTCGTCCCGATTGGTACTACGGCCGGCTCGCAGGCGCCTTTGGCGCTGAGGACGCAGGCGCAACCTTGCTGCCCGTCAGGCAGGTCGAGAAAGCAGCTCTCCTCGCGCGGCTCGCCGCACCCCTATCCACCGCGACCGCACAGGCCCGCGACGCGGTCGTCCCGGCCTTCCATGCCCTCAGGTCCGAAATGGTCCGCCGGGACTTGGACAAGATCCCGACGGCGCGCCTCAAGGAAGCCACCTCCGGTGGCCTACGACTCACCGCCATTGAGGCCGCCGGCTTCCGCACCGTGCTCGCTGTGCTCGACGCTGGTGTGCGGCGCTTGCAGGCCATCGACGGAGTCGGGGACAAGACCGCCATGCAGGCCCACGCCGCGGCGCAGCAGGTAGCGACCGCAGTCGACGACGACCTGAAGTTCCGGATCGACCTCGATCCTGACGACTCGCTCGGCACGCGCGTGGTCGTGGCTTTGCATCGATGGGCTCGGCTCCATCACGCGACTGCTGGTCTGGACGAGGACCTGCAGCGCGCTGCTGCTGAGCTCGCTGGATTGCGCGACACCGCGGTGCCCGCGCGCGGCTGGGTCGCCTTGTTCACCGGCGGCCGCACCGGTGCGACCGTCGGTGCGCCAGCAGTGAACGATTGGATCGCGTGGGCTGACGCCCGCGATGCGTGGTCGCGTCTCCGCAGCGCAGAGTCAGTGATGGAGGAACGCCGTCCGTCAGCGAAGGATGCCTGGGCGGATTTCGCCAAGCGATCGGCCGAGTACTACGCGCTACTCGGTCTGCTTGTTGACCTGAAAACGGATGACGCCGCGAATCAGGGCTACCTGCCAGAGGACATCGTCGCGCGCGTGCACGCGCAACCCCTGGATGCCACCTTCGCCACGGTCTCGCTTCGCGGCTACCAGTCTTTCGGCGCTCGGTTCGCCCTCGCCCAAGAGCGAGTCATCATTGGCGATGAGATGGGCCTCGGCAAGACGATCCAGGCCATCGCCGCCCTCGCGCACCTCAAAGCAGCCGGCAGCCAGCACTTCCTCGTCGTCTGCCCGGCCAGCGTGCTCATCAACTGGATGAGAGAGATACGGCAACACAGCAAACTGTTGCCCTACCAGCTGCACGGTTTCGAGCGCATCGCCAACGAGCGCCGATGGCTCCGGCGTGGTGACGTCGCAGTCACCACGTTCGATTCCTTGCGACATCTGAACCTTCCAGCGGACCTGGATCTCGCAATGCTCGTCGTCGACGAGGCGCACTATGCGAAGAACCCTCACGCGCAGCGATCCCAAAGAGTGGCCGATATGGCCGCGCGCGCAGAGCGGGTGCTCTTCTTGACCGGAACACCCATGGAGAACCGCGTCGAGGAGTTCGCCAGCCTGGTCGAGCGCCTTCATCCGGCCGTGATGCCGACGGTGGAAGGTCGCCGGGCAATTGCGGGCCCCGGCGCCTTTCGCCGGTCAGTGGCGCCGGTGTACCTGCGCCGCAACCAGGAGGACGTGCTCTCCGAGCTGCCCGACCTTGTGCAGGTCGACGAGTGGGAGGAGTTCGGCAAGGCGGACCTCATCGCATACCGACGGGCGGTGGCCGAGGGGAACTTCATGGCGATGCGCCGAGCGGCCTTCTCCAGCGGAGACCCCATCACCTCGCCCAAGGTGCAGCGGTTACTGGAGATTGCAGACGAAGCAGGCGCGAACGGCCACAAGGTCATCGTGTTCTCGTACTTCCGGGAGGTCCTCAGCACCGTGCACCGGGCGCTCGGTTCCCGCGCGTTCGGCCCGCTCACCGGCGACGTCTCTCCTCCAAAGCGGCAAGCACTCATCGACGACTTCACCCGCGCGGACGGACACGGAGTGCTGGTGAGCCAAATCCAAGCCGGCGGCGTCGGTCTCAACATGCAGGCCGCGTCGGTCGTCATCCTGTGCGAGCCCCAGGTCAAGCCGACGATGGAAGCTCAGGCCATCGCCCGCGCGCACCGTATGGGGCAGCTGCGCACGGTGCAGGTCCACCGGCTCCTCACACAAGACAGCGTGGATCAGCGCATGCTCGAGATCCTGGACAGCAAGGCCCGCTTGTTCGACGAGTACGCGCGGCGCAGCGACATCGCCGAATCCTCACCCGAAGCCGTCGATATCTCCGAGGTCGCCCTAGCTCGCGAAGTCGTTGCTCTGGAGCAGGAACGGCTGGCAACGGCCGCCATGGAAGAGCTCAACGCTGAGGGCGAGCGGTGAGCGAGTCACCGCCTCAGCTCGCAGCCCATGAGGCGTCATGGAGCTGAAGGAGCAGTACGTCCGCGCGGCGGCCATCAACTGGCTTAGCAAAGTCACTCTCGACGGGACGAAGCCGGTTGATCGACTGACCCTTTCGAACGACTTTCGGCCAGGTGGTGAGCGATTCCCCCTAGTCGATAGAGGCAGGGGCATCCGACGTCCTCAGGGCTGGTCGGCGGCTCTGTCCATCATGACGGGAGCTCCAAAAAACGGCACGGCGCGACCGTACGACGACAGCGAGGGACCGGACGGACTCCACCGGTACAAGCTGCGTCGGGACGCGCTGGGCCGCGCGGAGAACGAGGGCCTACGAAGTGCGATGGCCCAGGGGACACCGTTGATCTGGTTCTTCGGCTTACGCTCGACTGTCTTCCAGGCGATCTTTCCGGTGTACTTGATTGCTGAGGAACCAGCTCACGATCAGTTCGTGATGGCCCTGACCGCAGAGCAAAGAACCGTCCGGCCCGGTTCGCCCGTCGAGGAGTCCCTACGCCGTTGGCTGCTGTCGATGACGAAGCGCCGGCTGCACCAGCCCGTCTTCACTAATCAGGTCATGGCTGCCTATGAGGTGCGCTGCGCCGTTTGTTCGCTCAACCACCGTGAACTCCTGGACGCAGCCCACATCATCCCTGATTCGCGTCCTCACGGTGCCGCCGTGGTGCCGAACGGCCTCGCCTTGTGCAAGATTCACCATGCCGCCTACGACCGGAACATTCTCGGTATCCGACCTGACCTCACAGTTCAAATCCACTACCGGCTCCTCGACGAGATCGATGGCCCGATGCTGCGTCACGGCCTGAAGGGTCATCATGGTCAGCCACTCATGCAGATCCCTCGCCGTCGCAGCGACCGCCCGGATACCGATCGTCTGGCAGAGCGTTTCGCCGAGTTTCTGTCCGCTTGAACGCCGGCTTGGACGTCGACCCGCCTCCCGTGCGACGATGGTCACGGAGTTGCTGTCCTGTACTCGATTCCCGACGGCCCGCCGCTCCACGGCGGCGGGTGCTGGTGCACCTGACCGCGCACGCCTCACGAAGATCGCGAAGTTCAACTCTCTGTTGGTCGCGAGTGGTCTGGCAGCCTTGGCTGCCTACTTCAAAGGGGTTGATGTGATGGTCGCTGACGCGGCAGTTGGAATGGCTGTTGCAATCGGCGTCGCGGTCGGGGGTCGGGTAGAGGACAGCAACTCCGGGGGCTACTCCGCCGCATCCAATGACAGCGAAAGCTATCTTGCTGGTGTGGGGAGCGTTGAGGATGTTCCTGGCCTCGTCAAAGCCGGTCGATCCAAGTGTCCTCATCGCGGGCGTCCCACGCCGAGGCTTGACTCGCCTTTGGGATCGGCGTCGATCCGAGTACCGATACGACGCGCAATGCCTCCGAACGCGTCAGCGACTTCAGAGACTCAACGGGCCGCCCGACGACAGTCTCAACCGCGTGCTGCCGCTCCGCCATGCTCGTCAGGCCTCGAGCAGTCAACGCCGACCTGAGATCCTTCACCAGCCAGTCGGCGATAAGGCCCTCCTTGGCAACGGGCTGGGCAGGCTCCTCCTGCGGCTCGTCACCGAAGAGAGGGAGATCGCCGGACACGCCATCGATGCTAGAGGTCCGGCAGACCACGCCGGACCCCCATCGAGGTCCGCGCCCTCCCCTTCCCGCGAAGGCACGTTCAGCCAGCTGAGCGCCGCATGGACCACATTTGCGCCGGCCGCTCGGACTGCATGGCGACATCCCACGGGATCGCACCGTTGACGACCTCCTTGCGGAAGTTGCCGACCGCCACTCGCGCAAGCTCCGGGTCGGCCGCCACCCGCTGAGCCAGCTCGATCGCGCGGTCCTCGACCGCGGCGTCGTCCAGCGATTCCCATGCCAGTCCGAGCTCGACGGCCTTGTCGCCGTTGATCTCCTCGCCGAACAGCGCCATCGCCGCCGCGGCCTCGCGGCCGATCAGGCGCGACAGGATGACGAAGTGCCCACCGCCGGGGTGCATCCCGCGCTTGAGGAAGCCGGCCAGGAGCCGCACGTCCTTCGAGACGATCCGCAGGTCCGCCGCCAGCAACATGTTCATGCCGGCGCCCACCGCCGAGCCACGCACCGCAGCGACCGTGGGCACGCGAACCTGGCCCAGCCGGTAGAAGGAGTCGTAGATCTTGCCCATGCCCTCGTAGGCGTCGGGCGCAGCCGGGTCCTTGCCGGCCGAGGTCAGCGTCGCGACGTCGCCGCCCGCGCAGAACGACTTGCCGACACCCCGGATGACCAGCGCACCGACCTCAGGCTTGGCGTCCACCTCGTCGAAGGTCGCGATCAGCTCGTCGGCCATCCCGGGGGTCAGCGCGTTGCGCCGGTCCGGCGCGTTGAGCGTCACGATCGCGACGCCGCCGTCCACCTCGAGCAGAACCTCACCCGTACCGGTCACGAGCCCCACCTCTCCGCCGAGCGGACCGACGCCGCCGTCGGTCACCACCACCTGACAGGCATCAGACCACGACCGGGCAGGCCCTTCACACCGGACCCGGGGAGGCGGTCAGCAGCAAGTCCGGCAACCACAGGTCCCGAGTTCGTTCACTCCGGAACGACGGCCGGACGCCCATGACGTGGGAAGCTCACGTCATCCCCCGGCGGCGACCAGCGCTTCTGGTCCGCCCACCCGGCCGACGTCCTCACGACGGGACACCGATCCCGCACGGATCAACCGAAGGACGAGAACTCGTGGCGCTGATCGCCTGCCCGAACTGCTCGAGTGAAGACATCAACGGCACGCCCCAGTTCGACAGCCGGCTGCTGATCCACTGCAACGACTGCGGCACCGAGTGGCTGCGCGGCGAGGCTCAGCGCGACCCCGGCCGCCGCGGTGCAGACGATCGACTCGCTGCACGCCGAGTTCCCCACGCCTGCCGCCGTCCGCCACGAGATCCGCGAGCGCGTAGCGACGCTGCAGGCGGAGTTCCTCCTCGACCGGCCCGAGCCCTACCCCGAGGTCGCCGAGTACCGCGAGCGCTACCAGGAGCTGTTCAGCCGCGACAACCTGTCCACCGCGCCGGCGGACGACCTCCTGCACTTCGCCAACTCGGCCACGATCGCCTCGCCCGGCAACATGTCCGGGCTCAACCGGGCCTGGAAGACCCAGGGCCAGGACAAGGCGGCGCACCTGGTCCGCCAGTCGATCGAGCACCTGCTCTACGGGCCCGAGAACCTGCGCCTGGAGGACCGGCTCACCCAGCTCATCGACGGGAAGAAGGGCATCGGCTTCCCGTCGTTCAACAAGGAGCCGCTGCTGACCAAGGTCCTGTGCGTCGTCGAGCCTGACCGGTGGCTGCCGGTCCTGAAGTACTCCGCCGCGACCGACGGCAAGAAGGAGCTCGCCAAGCTGGTCTTCGACCTCGATCTACCGCCGGCCGCGAAGACGACGTGGACGATCGGCCGCCTGGCCACCTGGAGCAACGACCTGCTCCGGTCGCTGGTCGGCAACGACATCCCCGACCTGCAGCAGGCGGCCCAGTTCCTCCTGTGGGCCAATAACCAGCCCTTGGCGTCCCGCAGCTGACCCTCGGCGTCTAGGACCCCGGGTCTACCGGGACGACCGTCGCGGACTCCACCAGCCGGCACAGCGCGTTCACCCGGCGCAGCTGCTCCGGCGTCCGCACCGGGGCGTCGAGCAGCAGCGGGCTGAGCACCACCACGGCCAGCACCTGCGCCCGCGACACCGCCACGTTCAGCCGGTTCAGGTCGTAGAGGAACCCGACGCCGCGAGGGGCGTCGTCGGCACTCGTGCTGGTCATCGAGTACAGGACGACGGGCGCTTCCTGACCCTGGAATTTGTCCACGGTCCCCACCCGCGCCCCGGCCGGCAGCGCCGCCTTGATCAGCCCAACCTGCGCGTTGTACGGCGCCACGACCAGCACGTCCGCCGGCCCGATCGGCGTCTTCACGCCCTCGTGGTTCCGCCACGTCGAGCCCTGCACCGAGTGCCACAGCCGCGCGACGACGTCGACCTCCTGCGGGCTCTTGTCCGCCGCCGTCAGTTCGTGCCGCACCGGCACCGCCCGCAGCCCGCTCCCGGACAGCGGCCCCTCCCCCAGCACCGCCACGCCCTCGCGACCGTCCGCCGCCTCCAGCCGGCCCTCGTAGGCCAGCTCCGACACGAACCGAGTCAGAAGCGGGTGCATCCGGTACGAGCGGTCGAGGAAGACGCCGCGCTCGGCCGGGATCGTCGGGTGGCCGTCGAGCAGGTGCTCCAGCGCCGAGGCGCCCGACTCCCCCGGGTGCACCGCTTGGCTCGGCTGGGCCAGCTGCTGCGGATCGCCGAGCAGCACCATCGACCGCGCACCTCGCGCCACCGCCACCGCATTGGCCAGCGAAAATTGTCCTGCCTCGTCGACCACCAGCACGTCGACGGCCTGAGCCACGTCGGCATGGGTCCAGAACCACGCCGTGCCCCCGACCAGGTCCGCGTCGCCGGCCTGCAGCTTCCGCGCGACGGCCTTGTTGTCGTTCGACCACTCGACGCCAGGCGCGCCGCAGGACTGCTCCTCCGTGCACTTCTGCAGCGCCGGGCGGCCGACCGCCTTCAGCAGGTTGCCGATGACCGCGTGCGAGGTCGCCGTGACGCCGACCTTCTTGCCGGCGTCGAGAAGCTCGCGGATCAGCGAAGCCGCCGCCGTCGTCTTGCCGCTGCCCGGCGGGCCCTGGATGGCCAGCACCTCGCCGTCCAGCGCAAACCCGAGCCGCACGATCGCGTCCGTCGTCGACTCACCGGGCAGCAGCGGCGTTCCCGCGGGAACGCAGCGCTCCACGAGCGCTGCACCGAGGCAGTCGCGGCCGGCGAGCACGTCGTCGGCGGTCGCCTGAATCGCCTCGCGCAGGCTCTTGGTGTTGAGCGGCCCGCCCGGCCCCAGGCCGCGTGGCAGCGGCGCCTCCGCGGCGGTTGTCTTCAGCACCAGCCGCCCGGCCGCGGCGTCGAACTCGAAGACCTCGCCGACCTTCTTCGCGGTGTCGACGTCGAGCGCGTCGCCGGTGGTGACCTTCGTCTCCTGCACCGGGAACGAGTACTCGTACAGATGGCTCTTCTTCTCCGGGCGCACGTAGCGCTCGAAGGACAGCCCGCCCAGCGCCGTCCCGTCCTGCTCCAGCTCCTCGGCGTCCAGGTCCTGCAGGCGGTAGACCTCCCACCACGCCGGCCGGTCCTCCCGGCGGTGCCAGCCCACGAGGTCGCCCAGCAGCTCGTGCCCGGCCTCGTGCAGGCGCGCAGACAGCTCCAGCTCGGCGGCCTGCGCATCGGTCACCTTCGCGTCCGGAGCCTTGACCTCGATTACCGGCCGCGGCAACGAACCGTGCTCCGCCTCCAGCTCGGCGCGCTGGCCCTCCAGCCAGTCGTGCAGCTCGCGGGTTGAGTCGACGTCCTCCTTGTTGTACGACTCGATCGCGGCCAGCTTCGCGGCGTCGCCGTCCCGGAGCCACTGCTCGTGAACCAGCACGCTGCCCAGCCCGCTGGCCACCTCACCCTCGTGCGACCGGCCGTAGAACGCCTCGACCTTCTTGATCGAGTACGACTCCTTGCTGATCCGCATCGACTGCAGGACGACGGGATAGAGGTCGACGAACCGCTCCTCGCGCAGCAGCTGGTCCAGCTCCGCCTCCCGGACGCCGTAGCCGCCGGTGAGCTTCTTGAGCGCGGTCACCTCGTAGGGCGCGTAGTGGTAGACGTGCATCGCCGGGTCGGCCTGCGCGGCGGCGACGATCCGGTCGATCAGGTCGGCGACCATCTGCTTCTCCGCCGGGCGGTCGTGCGCCCACAGCGGCAGGAAGCCGCCCGACCGGTCGCCGAGCCCGGCGAGGTACTCGATGCCCGCGCCGTCCTCGAACCAGGGATCGCCCTCGAAGTCGAGGTACAGGTCGCCCAGGCTCGGCGGAGGCAGCCGGAGCAGGCCCAGGCCCTCGACCGGTGCCAGCAGCGTGCGCGAGGACTCCCCCGTGCTCCGTTCCTTCAGCTGCTCGGCTGCCTGCTGCTGCAGCCTGGTCCGCGCGTCGGCACCTATGCCGGACGCCTTCAGCCTCTCCGGCGAGGCCGTGGCCAGCGCCTCCAGCGTCGGGACACCGACCGCCCGCAGCAGGTCCCGGTGGTCGCCGCGCATGCCGGCGACCAGACCGAGGTCGTCCGCCTCCCGCAGCTCCCCGTTGCAACGCGAGGCCCAGCGGCACTGCTCGCAGTGGCCGATCGGCGAGGGGCCGGTGGCCGGCGGCGCGTCGACGAACGTCTCCAGCCGGTTCCGCGCGCGCCGGGCGTACGCGGCGACGTCGCTCAGCCGCCACGGCCGCGAGACGCCGTCGCCGGTGACGACGTAGACGAACTCCGGGGCCACCCCCTGCAGCGTCGTGAGCCGCTCGGCGTAGGTGGCCATCTGCAGGAGTGCTGCGACCTTGAGCTTCCGCGCGAGCTTGGTGTCGGCGATCTCGTACGACCAGTCCCCGAACGCCGGCGACGGCCGGTCGACGCGGAGCAGGAAGTCCGACTGGCCGCCCCAGGCCCCGTCGAAGAAGGTCCCCTGATAGACGACGTCGACGCCGCTGCGCATCGCCTCGACCGTCTCGGCCTCGGCCCGGCGACGACCTGCAGCATCGAAGACGGTCTCGATCCGCGTGATGGTCCTGCCCTCGGCCCCCAGCGAGGCGAGGTACTTCTCCTCGTGCGCCATGCCGCGGTCGAAGACGAACTGCAGCTCCTCCGTCGTCTCGACCTCGGACCCCGACCACTCCCCGTCGGCCACCCCCAGGTCCAGGCGGGTGAGGTGCCGGCACTCCTGGTGTGACGTCAGGTCGGTCGGGCTGAGGACCAGCCGCCCGTCGAGTCGCTGCATCGCCTGTACCCCCGTCATCGGTGAACCGTTGGAGGCGTTTGCCCGGCCTCGGGCGGATCAGACCGGACGGTAGTGACACGTTCCGGATCCGTATCACCCGGTCGGGCGACGGTGCCTCGCCGGTGCCGTTGCTCGCGCGGGCTGCGCGCGACGTTCGCGCGAAGCCCGGTGCCGGGCAGTCAGTCCTTGCCGTGCACCTCGTCGTGCCCGCGCCGGCGCCCCGCCCGCTCAGCGAGCCCCCTGGACAGCTTGGACGTCGCCCAGCGCGCCCGGCCGACGGTCTCGGCACCAAAGCTCTTGGCGGCGTCGAGGGTTTCGCTACCGAGATGCTTGACGGCGTCGACGCCCTCCGCCCCGGTCGCAAGTACCGAGTCCCGCGCCTCCGCGGCCGCGTCGGCCCAGCGCCGCGCCTCCACCAACTCGCGGCCGCTCTCCAGCCCGAGGCGCAGGCTGAACTCGACGACGTTGCTCGCCACCTCGTTGCCCGACTGAACCACGACGCGAGACTTGCGCGGATTCAGGAGCACCTTCGCGTTGGCCAGGTCGGCGGCCGCCGCGATGCGGGTCAACAGGCCCTCGGTGGTCTGCGAGATCGCCTCAACACGGTTCTCCCGCGCGACTTGGAGCGCGAGTCTGTGCTGATCCAGCTCCTCCGGGGACGCATCCAGAACCCGATCGAGTTCGAGCACGCCGAGCGCGTCCTGCAGCGAGAAGCAACGGGCCAGGACAGCGAGCCACTCCTGAGTCTTGGACTGCGCCTCCGCGGCAGCCTCAGCGAGATCACCGACGTCTTTGCGCTCCAGCTTCTCTGCCAACGCATCCAGCTGGCGCAGGGCGTACCCCTGGGTGCTTGCGATGGTCATCGGCGCAGCCTGAACCTTCGACCACGTGACCTCCGAGACTCGGCCCACCTGCTCCCGAACGACCATGGCCTCGTCGATCACCATGCCGGCACCGATCATGTCCGCCAGTACCGCGTCGGTCTGGGCGCGGAGTACGTCGTCGACCTTCTTGTCGATCGCGGCGAGATAGTTGGTGATCTCGTCCATGGCCTGCTGCATGGCCAGCTGTGCCATGAGGCCGGCAGCGCCCGTGAGAACAGCCGGATTGGACAGCTTCGATCCCGGCGACTTGACGATCTCCAGGATGTGCTTGGTCTTGCCGTCCTTCATCGCGATCGCGCGCGACAGGTTGTCCTGCGAACCCTTCATCAGCGGGCTGTTCGCCATGGCTTTCGCCGACTCCTCGGTCAGCTTCACCCATCGCCCGGCGTGTGTGGCGATCTCGGAGCCCGCCTGAGCGAAAGCAGACCCCTTTTGGAAAGCCGATCCCAGCCGGCGCAGCCCGAGGTCCTTCGACGGCAATCCCGCGGAAGTGACAAAGCGCTCGACCGCGCCCGGGCTGCCGATGACCGCCAACCCGTTCCCGTCACTGATGAGCTGGATGTCGTCGTCCATGATCGGCTCCTGAATCTGCGGGGGAAAGCGCAGCCCTGGGTCGAGTTGGCGCGCTCGCGGCAATCGTGACTCGCTCGGTTCGGTTCCCCAGGCTCATCGCGCGTTGCGACGCCCTAGGCACCACGCTTGCAACTTGGTCACCAGGCGCCTCCCCGACGACCAGCAGGTCAGCAGGCACGGCACTTCTTGCGGCGACGTCCGCCAACGTCAGGCCGGACACAGCGATAGGATCGGCGCCGAACCTGCACGTCCCGTGTGTAACTACCTGCTGTCGGCGCCCGCCGGCGGATCAAGGCGGCACGCCTGATCCGAGAAGTTCAGAGGTCATGTTCCACACGCGCTCGACCGACAACGCGCTCCTGAAGCACGCCGGTCTCCCCTACTTCCCGCTGGCCTTCATCGCCCGGCTCCCGTTCGCGATGATGGTCGTCGGCGTCCTCACGCTCGTCGTCGCCGAGCGCGGCTCGGTCACCCTCGGCGGGCTGAACTCCGCCGCCGCCGGCCTCGGTACCGCGCTCGCCGGTCCGCTGCTCGGCGCCGCCGTCGACCGCTGGGGTCAGCGGTGGGTGCTCGTCCCGGTGGGGCTGCTCAACGCCAGCCTGCTGGGCGCGTTCGTCCTCGTCGTCTCCAGCTCCGCCGCCGACGCCGTCGTCCTGGCCCTCTCGGTGCTGATCGGCGCCAGCGCACCGCAGGTCGCGCCGCTGTCGCGCACCCGCCTGGTCGCCATCATCAAGCGGCACGTCGCCGCGGACCGCCGCGAGAAGACGCTGTCCGGCACGATGGCCTACGAGTCGGCCGCCGACGAGACCGTCTTCATCGTCGGGCCGTTCCTCGTCGGCATCCTCGCCAGCGCCATCGCCCCGTGGGTCGCGATCGCCGGCGCCTCGGTGCTCACGTTCGTGTTCGTCACCGCGTTCGCCCTGCACCACACCGGCCAGGTCGATCCGGGCACCGACGCCACCCCGGTGGAGCCGGCCCCCGTCCGCGAGCTCCTCCGCATCCCGCTGATGTCCGTCGTCGTCGGCACGCTCGGCGTCGGCTTCTTCTTCGGCGCCACCCTGACCAGCCTCACCGGCTTCCTCGCCGCCGACGGCGACGGCGACCGCGCGGGCCTGCTCTACGGCGTCATGGGCATCGGCTCGGCCGCACTCGCGCTGGGCTCGGCGGCCCTGCCGGTCCGCTTCACGCTCAAAGCCCGCTGGCTGGTGTTCGGCTCGCTGCTGCTCGCCGCGGCGGTCGCCTTCGCCTGCGCGCGGTCGGTCACCGGCCTGGTGATCGCGCTGGCGATCCTCGGGCTCGGCATCGGCCCGACGCTGGTCACCCTCTACAGCCTCGCCGCGCAGCTGAGCCCCACCGGCCGGAGCGCCACCACCATGACGATGCTGGGCTCGGCGGTCGTCGTCGGCCAGGCGGTCACCTCGGCGGTGACCGGCCTCGTCGTCGACCGCCTCGACCCCACCACCGCGCTCGCCGCCCCCGCCGTCTGCGCGGGCATCGTGGTCGCCGCCGCCGTCGTGCACGTCGCGTCGACCCGGCAGGCCGCAGTCCCCGCCTGACGCGGAAGCCGCGCGCGCACCCGTTGACAGCGCCCGGCAGCCGAGCAGCATGGTCGTCGCGAGAGACGCCGCGCCTGTCCCCGAAGGGAGGGCGTCATGCACGCCCGGACCACCACGATCACGGCCGACCCGGACCACATGGACGGCGGGATGGCCGACGTCCGGAACACCGTCCTCCCCGCTGTGAGCGACATGGACGGCTGCATCGGGCTCTCGATGCTGTGCGACCGCGGCTCCGGCCGCGTCATCGTCACCACCGCCTGGCAGTCCGAGGAGGCGATCGCCGGCACCCGCGAGCGGGTGCGCGCCCTTCGCGAGCGCGCGACCCGGCAGTTCGGCGCCACCGACTCCGAGGTGCGGGAGTGGGAGATCGCGGCCGTGCACCGGCTGCACCCCGCCGGCGACGACGCCTGCGCCCGGGTCACCTGGTCGTGCGTGGACCCGGCCGACATGGACCGCGTCCTCGACGTCTTCCGCACCGACCTCATCCCGCGCATGGACGAGATGCCCGGCTTCTGCAGCCTCAGCCTGCTGCTCGACCGGCGCACCGGCGACAACTCGCTCACCGCCGTCTACGCCGACCGCCGGTCGATGGAGGCCTCCCGCCAGCGGGCCACCTACATCCGCGACGAGTTCCGCCGCGCGCTGCACATGTCCGCCACCGAGGTCGCCGAGTTCGACCTCGTCCTGCACCAGCTGCGCGTCCCCGAGCTGGTCTGACCCGCTGCGGAGTCAGCTCGCGGGGCTCACCGCGGCGAGCTCGGCGACCAGCTCGGCCACCGGCCGCGGCCGGCTGTACAGGTAGCCCTGCGCCAGCGGGCAGCCGAGACCGGCGAGCACCTGCGCCTGCTCCGGCGTCTCCACACCCTCGGCGATGAGCACGAGCTCCAGCGCGTCGGCCAGCGCCATGACGCTGCGCAGCAGCCGCGCCCGCCGGGTCGACGTCGTGATCGCGGCGACGAACGAGTTGTCGAGCTTCAGGAAGTCCGTGGGCAGGGTGTCCAGCCGGGCCAGCGCCGAGTAGCCGGTGCCGAAGTCGTCGATCGCCACCCGCAGCCCGTGCTCGCGCAGCACGTGCAGGGCGTGCACCGACCGCGCCGTCTCGGCCTCGACCAGGCTCTCGGTCACCTCGACGACCGTGCGCTCGGCCGGCCACCCGGTGACGGCGAGCGTCGCCAGCACGCGGTCGCAGAAGCCGGGGTCGTCCAGCTCCAGGCCCGACACGTTGATGCTCAGGAACAGCGGCCGGCCCGTCGCCTCGGCCAGCGTCCGGGCGTCCTCGCACGCGGCGGTCCACACGAAGGCCCCCAGCGCGCCGACCAGGCCCTCCTTCTCCGCGACCGGCACGAAATCCGCCGGCGACACGAACCCGCGCTCGCGGCGGGTCCAGCGCACCAGCGCCTCCACCCCCACGATGCCGCCGTCGGCCGGGGTGACGATCGGCTGCAGGTGCACCGACAGCCCTCCCGACCGGCCGGCCGCGAGCGCGGCGGCGAGGTCGCGGGCCAGCGGGCACTGCGTCTCGGCGTCCAGCTCGCTGCGCCCCCGCCCGAAGGACTTGACCCGGTACAGCGCGGCGTCGGCGCGGCGCATCAGGTCCGACGGCGAGTCACCGAGCCCCAGCTGGGCCACGCCGACCGACGTCCCGATGTGCGGCAGCGCCGCCCGCAGCGACTCGGCGACGGCGAGCGCCCGCCCGCCGTCGTGACCGGGCAGCAGCAGGGAGAACTCGTCGCCGCCGTGCCGGGCCAGCAGCGCCCGCGGCGGCAGCAGCGGGCCCCACGAGAGGGCGACCTCGCGCAGCATCTCGTCGCCGGCCGCGTGCCCGTTGGCGTCGTTGACCGCCTTGAAGTGGTCGAGGTCGAACAGCGCCGCCGACAGCGGCTCACCGGTGCGCAGGGCGGCGTGCGTCGCGGCGTCGAGGACCTCGTCGAAGCCCCGCCGGTTCGCCAGCCCGGTCAAGGCGTCCTCGGCGGCGGTGGCGGCGCGCTGGGCCAGCACGCCCATCGCCCCGGCGGCACCGAGCACGAGGACGGCGACGACCACGGCCGCTCCGACGGACACATCGGGCCGCAGGTGCACCACGACGGCGCCGATGACCAGCAGCTCGGTGAGAAAGCCGAACGCCCAGAGGAGGGGGAAGAAGAGGAACGCGGCCATCGACACGAAGCTCATGAGGGCCAGCAGCGCGACGACGCCGTCGGCCGTGGGCGCGTGGAGGGCGTAGACGCCGATGGCGGACGAGCCGATCGCGAGCAGCGCCTGGAAGAAGATCACGCGGACCCGGTGGCCCCAGCGCATCATCACCAGGCCGAGCAGGCAGCTCACGGGGCCGAGCGCGACGATGCCGCGCGGCACCTCGTCGAGCCCGCCGGGAGTGCCCAGGACGAGCGCGACGGCGGCCAGTCCCGCCATCACCGTGAGCAGCCCAGCGGTCCGGGCGACCACGCGCGGCGTGGCCAGCTCGGGCGCCGTCCGCCTGATCTGCATGCAGTGGACGTCGGCCGTGCAGTTGTGGAACTGAACCGACCGGAGTGCTCGACGGCTCCGGTCTCCCCCCGAGGGGTGGCTCAGAGACCGAGGTGCGCCAGCGCCTGGAGCAGCAGGGTGCTCTGCCCGTTCATCAGCTCGGCGAGCACGCCCGGGTCGCGCGCCTCGTCCGGGGAGAACCAGGTCAGCTCGAGCGCGTCCTGCTGCGGGGCGCAGTCGCCCTCCACCGGCACGACGTAGGCCAGCGACACCGCGTGCTGCCGCGGGTCGTGGAACGGCGTCACCCCCGGCGTCGGGAAGTACTCGGCGACGGTGAACGGCTGCGGCGCCGGCGGGATCCGCGGCAGGGCCAGCGGGCCGAGGTCCTTCTCCATGTGCCGGAGCAGCGCCGCCCGCACCCGCTCGTGGTACAGCACGCGACCGGAGACCAGGGCCCGCTTGATCTGCCCGTCCTCACCGGCCCGCAGCAGCAGCCCGACGGCGGTGACGACGCCGTGCTCGTCCACCCGCACGGGCACCACGTCCACGTACACGATGGGCAGCCGCTCGCGGGCGGCGTCCATCTCCTCGCGGGAGAGCATGCCGCCACCGGTCGCCGTCGTCAGCTCCGTCATGGCACCTGTCTAGCCGGTTCCCCTCGGTGTGCGCGCGCCCGGCCGGAGTGACACGCGCCTCAGACCGACGTCGGGACCCGGTCCGAGGGCTTCCGGCGCACGGTGCGGACGGTCCGCACCGCCGCCTCGCGCGCCAGACCGATGATCGGGCCGGTGTCCCACAGGGGCCGCTTGTCCGCGGCCGGTTCGGCGGACGGCACCTCGGCGGCGGGAGCCAGCGTCTGCGCGGCAGCCGCCGCCAGCGCGGCCCGGCGGCGCGCCAGGATGGCCTCCTTCTGCCGGTCGACCCGCTCCTTCTCGGCGAGCACCAGCAGCTCCTCCTGCGCCTCGGCCACGATCCGCCGCGACTCCTGCTGCAGCTCCTCCACCGCGACGTCGCTGTCGTCGCGGATGGCGGCGAGCTTGTCGTAGGCGCTGGGCGGGCCGAAGTTGAGCAGCAGCTTCATCAGCACGGGCAGCAGCTCGATGCTCATGAACAGCAGCGAGAGCAGCGTCTTCGCGGCCCACAGGGTGCCGTTCGTGTCGCTGAGCCGGTCCAGGGCCTCCAGCCGCAGCAGGATCCCGCCGGAGCCCTCGTTCGCCGAGTCGAACGCGGCCTGCAGCCGGTCCTGCTCCGCCGTCAGCCGCTCGAAGTCCGCCTCGTCGGTGGCCAGCGCGGCCTTCGCCTGGGCGGCGCTGCGCTCCTGCGCGTCCGAGGCCTGGGCGAGGGCGGCGTCCAGCTCGGCCTTGGCCGCGGCGACGACGGCGGTCTGCGCGTCGGCGTTGGCGCGGGCGGACTGGTACGCCGTCCCGGTGCCGGCCTCGCCGGTGCCGCAGGTGCCGTCCAGCTCGCACTGGGCCTTCGTCTCCAGCTGCAGCGCCGTCGACGTCGCCATGTCGTATGCGGCCTGCTTGGCCGCCACCGTGCCCTGGACGACGGCGAGCTGGGGGTCGGTGCGCCCGCCGCTGGCGACGATCGACCGCCCGGTGGCGATCTTCTCCTCGAGGTCCGGCAGCCCGGCGAACCGGGCGTCGGCGGCCAGGCCCTGGCGGTAGGTGTCGGCGGCCTCGGCCTGCATGGTCACGATCTCGGTGTCGATCTCCTTGTGGAAGATCTGCAGCGTCAGGGGGGTGGCGACGACGACGCCGAGGATCAGCGCGAGCGCGACGCGCGGCACGGCGAGCGCCACGTTCCGCTTGAGCGAGGGGTCGTGCGCCATGCCGACCAGCAGCATCCGGTCCAGGTTCACGATGACCGCGCCCCAGCCCACGCCCAGCAGCAGCGCGAACGGCCACCAGACGCCGATCGCCATGTGCACGGCGAAGGCGGCGGACAGGACGGCGAGGCCGCCCGTGCTCAGCAGGACGCCGCCCAGCGCCACGAACTTCGGGCGCGCTCCGGGCGAGGCCTCCAGCAGCTCGGGGCGTGCGCCGCCGAGCACCGCCAGGGCGTTGCCGATCCGCTGATGTCGAGCCATGCCGTTCCGATCCCCCCGGCGACGGGAGTAGCGAAGGGTCCGTCGCCTCCCTGGTCTCATCGGCAGTCCGCGACCGGATCGGGGCAGTCGGAGATCTCACACGCGGTTGCCGCCGCGTCGCGCAGGCACGAGGGTCGATCGGTGACCGATCCCCTGCAGCGGTTCGTGGACGCCCAGCGCGACACCTACGACCAGGCCCTGTCCGAGCTGCGCGGCGGCGAGAAGCGCACGCACTGGATGTGGTTCGTCTTCCCGCAGATCGCCGGGCTCGGTCGCAGCGGGATGGCGCAGCGGTTCGCGATCGCCGACCTCGACGAGGCCCGCGCCTACCTCGCGCACCCGGTGCTCGGCCGGCGGCTGGTCGAGTGCGCCCGCGCGCTCACCGCCCTGGACGTCGACGACCCGGTGGCGGTCATGGGCTCGATCGACGCGGTGAAGCTGCGGTCCTCGATGACGCTGTTCGCGCGGGCGTCGGACGAACCGGTCTTCCGCGAGGTGCTCGACCACTACTTCGGCGGTGACGAGGACGACGCCACGACTGCACGCATCTAGGCATTTACGCGTGTGGCGACCCTCGTCCAGACACGCCGGGACTGACACGCCGGAAGCCGAGACTCTGCGGTACAGAAACGAGTCCGAGCACCGCTCGTCCCGCTAACCTGCCCGCTCAACGAAGCTACGTCGGTAGCGACGGGGGCCGGGGGGACCGTGGAGACCAGCGAAATCTTGGTGGCGTTCGCTTCGTCGCTGGCTGGGGCCGTCGTGGGCGCCGTGTTGCCACTGTTCCTGCCCAAAAGGGGAGGCAACGGGCAGACCGGAAACGCCGGCGGGACCGGTGGGCCAGGCGGACCCGGCCAGACC
Organism: Blastococcus sp. TBT05-19; assembly: GCF_003319095.1. Taxonomy (GTDB): domain Bacteria; phylum Actinomycetota; class Actinomycetes; order Mycobacteriales; family Geodermatophilaceae; genus Blastococcus. The sequence goes on from NZ_QOHI01000006.1 coordinate 152,723, forward strand.
GGGAACTCCGGCGGTACCGGTCAGACGGGGCAGACCGGCGGGAACACGATCTCCGGTGGCCGATTCGACGGACCCGTCCACGTGGGTAACCGGACGTTCGACGTCACGCAGGACAACCGGGTGATCATCAACAGCACAACGGTGCGGGAGGTCGTGCAGAGTTCGCCCAGCCGGAGGGCGGAACGAAGGGATGCTCCGCGAGACGGGTCGACGACCGGCGATGACTACACCCCGTTCGTACTCGCAGGCATCGCCGCACTCCTCGTCATGGTCGGCTACCTCCGGTACCGCGATGCGGTGACCTTGACCGTTCTGTCGGTGAGCGGCTTTGCCATGTTCCTGCCGATCGGTGCTCTGGTCGTGGCCCGAGTGCGCGCCGTCTCCTATGCCAGGAGCCAACTCGCACAGGTGTGGATCAACGTCCTTCTCGTGTGCGCGAGCCTTGTGAGCATCTATTTCCTCAGCCACCCCGCGGCGGGCTTCGACAGCGCCGAATTCGCTGCTCTCCTGGAGGCCGGGGAACGTCGGGCGTCGCTCCGCGAACTGTTCGAGCGGTTCGGGATCGACTGGGCTCTCTTCCTGGCCTACCAATTGATGGGGCTGGCCGTTTCCGTCCTGACGGTTGCCGCCATCGCACTCCACTCGCTCAAGTTGTATGCCGTCGCTGCGGCTGCGGTCCGCGCCCGGAGTGACGCGACGTACCAGCCCGGCCCTGTCCGGGCGTGGCTGATCCGAGCTGGGGGCTCCCCGGGTCAGGTCTTCCGCCGAGCGATCGTGCTTGCGGTTCTCTCGATCGTGCTCATCAGCGGAGCTGGGTACGCGCTCGTCACTAAACTGCAGGGAGACGTGGAGTTCCCGCTGCCATCCACCCCGACGACGCCGTCCACGGTCAGTCCGCCACCCGCCGTGCCGCCAGCGGACCCGTCGCCGGTTCCGGGCCCCGCGACCTGAGATCGCCTTGGAGTTGCCAGACGCGGCGAATGACGACAGTCGGCTAGTCGTGCGTGCCGAGCAGGGCCTGTGGACAACGCTCACGGGGATCCCCGCGAGCTGACACGGTGGCCGGCATGACGACGCCCGCCCTCGCCGATGTCCCCGTCCGCACCGCCGCCGAGCTCACCGCCCGCTGGTACTCGCTGCTCGACCCACCGGAGTTCGCGGCGCGCAGCCTGTGGCTCACCTGGTTCGGCGCCGACGGTCGCCAGCTGCCCATCGTCATCCCGGTGGACGGCGTCCCGCGCGTGCCCGACGTGCTGATGCTCGTGAACCTGCGTCAGCTGCACGAGCAGGTGCTGAGCGACCAACTCGGCGGCCGTGGACACCTGGCCCTCGCGCTGTGCCGACCGGGCCCGGCTGTGGTCACCGCCGATGACGACGCCTGGCTCGAGGCGCTGCGCGAGCTCCTGGACGACGGCGACTGGAGCCTGCACCTGGCCGCCGACGGCTCCGTCGTGCCCCTGGTGCAGGCGGGCTGACCTCAGGCGAGGGTCTTGAGCACCTCGATCGATCGCAGCCGGTCGGCGTGCTCGGCGGCCAGCGGGGTGGCGTTGAGCGTGGTCACCCCGGCCTCGCGGAAGGCGGCCACCCGCTCGGCGACGTGCCCGCGCGGGCCGACCAACGACACCCCGTGCACGAACTCTTCCGGCAGCGCCGCCGCGGCCTCGTCCTTGCGTCCGGCGAGGTAGAGGTCCTGCACGGTGGCGGCCTCGTCTTCGTAGCCGTACCGGACGGCCAGGTCGTTGTAGAAGTTCTTGCCGCGCGCGCCCATCCCGCCGACGTAGAGCGCCAGCTGCGCCCGCACCCGCTCCAGCGCGGCGGCCTGCTCGTCGGCGTCGTCGCTGATCAGCAGCTGGGTGTCGACGACGATCTGCAGCGGCCCCAGCTCCGGGTCGCGGCGCGCCGTCCCCTCGGCGAGGGCGTCGCCGAACGCCGTCGAGCTGCCCTCGGGGAGGAAGAAGGTCGGCTGCCAGCCCTCGAAGAGCTCCGCGGCGAGCGCGACGTTCTTCGGGCCGATGGCGGCGAGCACCATCGGGATCCGCTCGCGCACCGGCTGGTTGATCAGCTTGAGCGGCTTGCCGAGCCCGCTGCCCCCGCGCTCGGGGGTGAGCGGGACGTCGAGGTGCTTCCCGTGGTGGTCGAGCCGCTCCCGGCGCCAGACGGCCCGGCAGACCTCGACGACCTCGCGGGTCCGGGCCAGCGGCGCGGTGTACGGCACGCCGTGGAAGCCCTCGACCACCTGCGGGCCGGAGGCGCCGATGCCGAAGGCGAACCGGCCGCCGGAGACGAAGTCCAGGCCGGCGGCGGTCATCGCCAGCAGGGCTGGGCTGCGGGAGTAGATGTTCAGGATCCCCGAGGCGATCTCGATCGTCGTCGTCTTCGCGGCCAGGTAGCCGAGCTGGCTGACGGCGTCGAAGGAGTACGCCTCGGCGACGAAGACCGTGTCGAGGCCTGCGCTCTCGTACTCGGCGATGACCGCGGCGGTCTCCGCGAAGCCGCTGCTGTAGGAGATGGGCATGCCGATGCGCACGGGTGCTCCTGTCGCCGGGGGTCGGTCCCCGGCAACGTAGCGAAGGACGCCGGTCAGCGCGGGACGGCGATCCAGCCCTCGGCCTCGCGCAGCGCCGTCTTCAGGACCTTGCCGCCGGCGTTGCGCGGCAGCGGTCCGTCGACCACCCGCACGAACTGCGGCGTCTTGAAGTCGGCCAGTCGCTCGCCGGCGAACGAGCACAGCGACCCGACCAGCGCGTCGACGTCGGCACCCGGCCGGGGGAGGACGACGGCGCCCACCTTCTCCCCCATCACCGGGTCCGGGACGCCGACGACCGCTACCTCGACGACGTCGGGGTGCGCGGCCAGCGCGTTCTCGACCTCGACCGAATACACGTTCTCCCCGCCGCGGTTGATCATGTCCTTCGCCCGGTCGACGATCCGCACGATGCCGTCGGTGATCGTCGCCATGTCGCCGGTGTGCAGCCAGCCGTCGACGATCGTCTCCGCCGTCTTCTCCGGGGCGCCCCAGTAACCGGCGACGACGTTCGGGCCGCGCACCAGCAGCTCCCCCACGCCGGTGATCGGGTCGGGGCGGTGCAGGCGGACGTCGTTCACCGGCGACGGGAAGCCGACCGCGTCCGCGTGCGTGGCCGCGTACTCGTGCGGGAGGAAGGTCGCCAGCGCCGTCGTCTCCGAGAGGCCGAAGCCGTTGCCGAGCCGGGCCGTCGGGAAGGCCTCGAGGAGGCGGTGCACCAGCTCGGGCGCGATCGGCGCACCGCCGTAGCTGAGGGTGCGGACGCTGCTCACGTCCGTCGTCGCGAAGTCCGGGTGCCGCAGCGCCAGCTCGTAGATGGTCGGCACGCTGGTGACCAGCGTGATCCGGTGCTCGGCGATGGCGGCGAGGAAGGCGGCCGGCTCGAAACGCGGCATGATCACCGACGTGCCGCCGACGGCGACCTGCGTCATGAACTGCGAGCAGCAGCCGGTGACGTGGAACAGCGGGACCGAGATCAGCGTCGCCTGGTCGGGGTGGCGGGGCAGCTCGCGGCAGCGGATGACGCTCTCGACCGTCGTCACGAAGTTGTCGTGGGTGACCATCGCGCCCTTGGGCCGGCCGGTCGTGCCGGACGTGTAGAAGAGCGCGGCGACGTCGCTGCGCTGCGGGCTCGGTAGCTCGACCGGTTCGCCGTCGGGCAGCGGCTCCCCCGGCCTGGCCACGTAGGCGGCTCCGCAGTCGCCGAGGACGTAGTCGGCTTCCGGCTCCGAGAGCCGGGTGTTCATGGGGACGACGACGGCGCCGGCCAGGTGGCCGCCCCAGAAGGCGAGCACCCAGTCCAGGCCGTTGGGCAGGTTGATGGCGACGCGGTCGCCGGGGTTCACGTCGAGCGCGCGAAGGCCGCCGGCGACCCTTCTGGCGCGGTCCCACAGCTCGGCGTAGGTGATCGATGGGCCGCCCAGCTCGACGATCGCCGTCCGGTCGCCATGGCGCTCGACGGTCTCCCGCAGCAGCGTGACGAGGTTGGCCGTCAGGCCCGTGTAGCGCTTGATGCCGTCGGCGCCGACCTCGATGCCGCTGGTGTCGAAAGGCCCCTGCCCGAGCGCATCCACGCGTTCCCCCATCCCGGCGACCTGGAGGCGGTCACCTCCTCGGCATTCTGCGCTCGGGCAGTTGCTGGTGTTCACCCGATCCGGCGGAGGCGACCCGCTGTCCACAGATACGGAACCGTCGCTGCCGCTCGCTGCGTAGTCTGCGGCGGTGCGTGATCTTCGTGGACTGCGTCGCACCGTCATCGCTGCTGCCCTCGCGGGGCTCGTGCTGAGCGGCTGCTCGGAGAAGCAGGAAGCCAGCGACACCCTGCCGACGACGGCCGCGGAGACGACGGAGTCGCTCCCGCCCGTTGGTCCCGCCGACTTCCCCGTCCCGGACGAGGCACGCACCAAGGACGCCGCTGGCGCCGAAGCGTTCACCCGCTATTACATGGACTTGATCAACCGAAGTTCCCGAACCCTTGACGCCACTCCGCTTCGGGACCTCAGTGAGGGATGCGACGACTGCGACCGCATAGCCGCGAACGCTGAGTCAAGCGCGCAAGCGGGTTACCGGTATGAAGGCGGCGTCATCTCCGTCACGGAGGTTGCGCAGCCGCTGGTAACCGGGGAAACGGCAGAGATGGCTATCCGCATCGACCAGACGGCGTTGGCCGTTCTCGACCGATCAGGCAGTCCCGTGGAAGAGGGCAGCTCCGACGCCTTTCGAGGCATTCCTGCGAATGTGGCCTTGAAATGGGCCCCCGCCCTCAAGTCATGGCGCATGACATATCTGGCCTTCGGATGATCTCCGCATGCGCGCGAGCACTAGTAGCCATGAGCATCGGGATCGTGGCTGCGCTGGCTCCCTCCATGGCTCAAGCTGCGGACGGCTGTGGGTTCGTCGTATGCACTGAGGTCAAGCACAGTCCAGGCGCCATCACAGCCGCACATGTCGAGCAGAGCGATGGCGGTCAGTACTTCGCCAGCAATGTCGCACCGCCGGCACCGCCTTACCGTTATCAGCTTTCCCCGCCTTGCGTCGTCGACGACCGGGAAAACGGTGGATGCCGACCCAGTGACTTCAGGACTTGCCCTTCGCCACCCGGTCGAATAGTCGAAGACCTGGTTCTTGAGCGCCAAAATCTCGTACTTCCCGACAGCCCGACGACGATCGATGGGCTCACGCCTCTGGCGGGGGCCGCCCCGGGAACGCCCGTCGGGGGCTGGGATCAGATGCTCAGAGCCTGCATCGACATCACGGCTCTCAATCCGCCACCATCACCGGGCGAGGTGTTTCGGTACTTCGAGACTTTGCCATTGCCGCAGCTGCTGACCCAGCATCAACCCCCGGGAAACGGCCTCTCCGGGCTACCGGTGATCTTCTACACCGACTCTTCCACCACCCAGACGTTCACCGTCGACATCCGCGGATTCACCGTCGTCATCGAGGCGGCCGCCCAGCAGTTCACCTGGCACACCGGCGACGCCACCGGCCAGATCGTCACCACCGACCCCGGCCTCCCCTACCCCGACCAGACCATCGAGCACGACTACCGCTCAGGCACCTACACCGCCTACCTCACCGTCACCTGGGGCGCGACCTTCACCGTCAACGGCAGCGCACCCGCCGACGTCCCCGGCACCACCACCACCGACGGCCCACCCGTCACCTTCGACGTCCTGCAAGCGCGATCGGTGCTCACCAACCCCTACGACTGACCGCCGAAAACTGTCGTACCCCGCCCCTAACCTGCAGTTATGGACATCAGGGAGCTCCCGCCGGACGACGGCGTGCTGGTCCTCGTGATGCCCGAGGACCTCGAGCCCTCGCTCAGCGACACCGAGCTGGTCGCCGACATCTGGGCCGCCGACTCCCGCGCCGCGCGCTATGCCGCGGAGCGAGCCGCTGCCATCGCCGCCTTCGCCCGCCGCCGGCACATCCAGCGCGACGCGGCATTCGGCCGGCGCGGCGGCCCGGGGCACGACTCGCGGCTGCGCCGGCACCAAGCGCTCGCCGAGGTGTCGGAGACCTTCGTGCCCGAGCTCGCGCTGCTCCGGAACTGCTCGGAGGCCGAGGCGGAGACGCTGGCGGTCGAATCGATCCTGCTCACCACCAAGCTCCGACGGACCTGGAGCGCTCTGTACGACGGCCGGGTGGACGTCCCGAAGGCACGTGCCCTCATCGACCTCCTCGGCCCGGTGAAGCTGTCCGTCGCCGAGCAGGTCGAGCAGCTCGTCCTGCCGGCCGCAGACAAGCTCACCGTTCCCCTACTCCGCCAGCGAGTGCGCCGGCTGCTGGCCAAGCTCGACGCCGACGCGCTCGACAAGCGACGCGAAGAAGCAGCCCGGAGAGCCGACGTCGTCCACCAGCCGACCGGCGACGGCATGGGACAGGTGGTCATCGACCTGCCGCTCCCCACGTCCGCCGCCTGCGTCGACGCCATCGACCAGTACGCGCAGATGCTGCGCGCCGACGGCGACGAACGCCCCATCGGTGTCATCCGCGCCGCCGTCGCCGCTGACCTCATCCTGCGGCCCTGGGACACCGGGCGGCCGTCGGTCACCGCCAAGCTCGTCGTCCACGCACCGCTGCCCGCACTTCGCGACGACGCCGACGGACCGCAGCCGGCCGCCGAGATCGCCGGCGAGGTCGTCACCGCCGCGCAGTGCCGGGAGCTGCTCGAGCAGCTGGGCATCCTCGGCGTCGGCGACGCTCCCGCCGGCGGCTCGGTGCACCTGGCGATCAGCGACCCGTCGACGGGCCGGCTCCGCGCACTGGCCTCGCGTCGTGAGCTCGACCGAGGCGCTCGCGGAGCGGGCGTCTGCACCCCGCGCGCCGCTCCCGGTTACGAGCCGACCTCCCAGCAGCGCCGCTTCGTCGAGGTCCGGGACCGGCACTGCCGGATGCCCGGCTGCCGACGGCGACCGGGGCGCCTGGACATCGACCACGCCGTTGCCCACGCCGACGGTGGCGCGACCGACTGCCGGAACCTCTGCTGCCTGTGCCGACGACACCACCGCATCAAGACGTTCGCCCCCAGCTGGGACTTCGAACTGCTCGACGACGGTCGGCTGATCGTCCGCACGCCGTCCGGGGTGTCCCGCACGACCGATCCACCCGGCTGGTGGCTCGGCGCCGAACCCGAACCACCGTGGCTCGACGAGACGGCGCCACCGGACCCGATGCGCTGCTGACCCGTCACCGCGATCGATCCAGTTCCCAAATCACCCCGGAGCGAGGACAGTCGTCCCTGCGGCGAGGCCGCCCGTGGCTCGCCCGTTCGCGAGGGGGACTCGGTATGCGCGCGCGCTCCACGACCGTCCAGGGCAATCCGCAGAACCTGGACAAGGGCATCCACTACGTCAGTGACCGGGTGCTGCCCGCCGTCATGGGCATGGACGGCTTCATCGGCCTGTCGATGCTGGCCGACCGGCAGTCCGGCCGGTGCATCATCACCAGCGCCTGGGAGGACACCGCCGCCCTGCAGCGCAGCGCCGCCGAGGTGAAGGCCATGCGCGCCCGCGCCGCCGACATCCTCGGCGGACCGGCCACCGTCGACGCCTGGACCATCGACGTCCTCCACCGCCTGCACCCGACCCACCCAGGCGCCTGCACCCGCGTCACCTGGATGCGCAACCGCCCGCAGCACCTCGACGGCATGATCGACGCCTTCGGCATGAGCATCGTCCCCCGGCTCGAGGACCTGCCCGGCTTCTGCTCGGTCAGCATGCTGACCAACCACGACGACGGCCGCAGCACCACCGCCGCGACCTACGACAGCCGCGACGCCATGCAGGCCTCGCTGGAGCGGGCCACCGAGCTCCGGCGGGACTTCGCCCGCGCCATGGGCGCCGAACTCCTCGAGGTGGCCACCTTCGACCTCGTCCTCGCCCAGCTCCGGGTGCCCGAGACCGTCTAGACCGGGGACGACGACGGCGACTCAGCCGTCGTCGTCCTCGTCCTCTTCCTGCTCGTCCTCACCGGAGCCGCCCGAGCCGCCCTCATCCTCGTCCTGCTCGTTCTCCGTCATGCCGGGGCCGTCCTCGCCGGACTCCCCACCCATACCGGCGCAACCGGTCAGGCCGAGCCCGATCGCGAGCCCGAGCGCGGCCAGCTTCTTCTGGTGTCGTCGCACGACTCCGTCCTCTCTCAGACGATCCGCGTCAGCGCCGGCCAGAGACCGTCGCCGCCGTCGGCCAGCAGACCAGACGCCAGCACCCGCGACCACACGAGCTCGCTGCCCGCCTCGTCGCGCCACGACCACAGCCGCCGCGTCAGGTGGTGCAGCTTGTGCTCCTGGGTGAACCCGATCGCGCCGTGCACCTGGTGCGCCAGCCGCGCCACGACCTCGACCGCGGCACCGGCCCGCACCTTGGCGGCGGCCGCGGCGAGGACGACGTCGGGCGACCCGCGGTCCAGCGCCTGCACCGCGGCGTCCACCAGCGCCGTTACCGCGACCACCTCGCCGGCCATCTCGGCCAGCTCCATCTGGATCGCCTGGAACTTGCCCAGCGGCCGGCCGAACTGGTGCCGCTCGCCGGCGTACTGCACCGTCCAGTCGAGCACCCGCTCCAGCGCCGCCGCCAGCTGCACCGACCGCGCCAGCGCGAACCGGGCGCGGACCTCAGAAGCCTGCGCCGCCGTGAGCAGCGCCCCCGACGTCCCGACCTGGTCGAGCACCAGGGTCCCGCGCGGCTCACCGGCCAGGTTGAAGCCGTCACCCGCCGGCAGGGACGACGCGTCGACCAGCGCCAGCACCGCCCCCGTCACGCCGGAGGGAGCGGGCGCGAGGACGACGACGTGCTGCGCAGCCCCCGCCCAGGCGACGTTGGGCACCGTCCCGCTCAGCGTGAACCGGCCCGGCCCGTCGCCGTTGTCCACCGGGTGCACGCTGACCGCGTCCCCGATCGCGAACGTGGTCGGCAGCTCCGGCGAGGGCAGCTCCAGGTCGGCGACGAGCAGCGCGGGCAAGGCCACCAGCAGCTGCTCGGCCACCGGCACCGCAGCCGCGCCTGCGGCGAGCGTCCGCACGATCGCCACCGCGTCGGCCAGCTCGCCACCGGAGCCACCGGCCTCCTCGGGCAGCCCCACGCCGGTCAGCCCGGCGTCGGCCAGCGCCGACCAGAGGCCGGAGTCCCACCGCCGCTCCGCCGTCAGCACGAACGGCTCGAAGCCGGTGAGGATGTCCCGGACGGTCTCGACCACCAGGTCCTGATCAGCCATCAGCGCAGCCCCAGCCCTCGCGCCACGATCCCGCGAAGGATCTCGTTCGTCCCGCCCCGCAGCGTGAAGCCGGGCTGGTGCAGCTGCGCCTCGGCCAGCGCCCGCGCCAGCGGGTCCGGCGAGTCCAGCGACGGCGTCACGTCCACCACCCGCCGCACCTCGTCGATGACGTCGGCCTCGAACGTCGTCCCCACGTCCTTGACCAGCGCCGCCGGGATGTTCGGCAGCTCGCCCCGGTCCAGCGCCGCCGCGATCCGCAGCGACATCTGCCGCAGCGCCAGCGCCCGCGCCGACAGCCGGCCCAGCGCGACCAGCTGCGCAGGATCGCCGGTGTCGACAACTCGACGTCCGAACTCGGCGAGAAGCGGATATGTCGACAGGAACCGCTCCGGTCCCGACCGCTCGAAGGCGAGCTCCGCGGTCACCTGGTGCCACCCGTCGCCCTCGGTGCCCAGCAGCATGTCGCCGGGGACGACGACGTCCTCGAACACGACCTCGTTGAAGTGGTGCCCGCCGTCCAGGATGCGGATCGGGTTCACCGTGATGCCCGGCAGCGACAGGTCGATGAGCAGCTGCGACAGGCCCGCGTGCCGGCTCGCGGGATCGGCCGGCGAGGTGCGCACCAGCACGATCCCGTAGTGCGACTCGTGCGCGTTCGACGTCCACACCTTGGCGCCGTTGACCACCCAGTCACCGGACTCGTTGCGGGTCGCCTTCGTGCGGATCGAGGCGAGGTCGGAGCCCGAGTCGGGCTCGCTCATCCCGATCACGAAGTAGCACTCGCCGCGGGCGATGCGCGGCAGGATCTCCTGCCGCTGCTTCTCGGTGCCGTAGCGCAGCAGGTTCGGCCCGGACTGCCGGTCGGCGATCCAGTGCGCCGCGACCGGAGCACCGGCGGCGAGCAGCTCCTCGGTGACGGCGTAGCGCTCCATCGCCGTGCGCTCGTGCCCGCCGTACTCCTTGGGCCACGTCATGCCGAGCCATCCGCGCTCGCCCAGCTTCCGCGAGAAGTCCGGGTCGACGCCGGACAGCCAGGTGTCCACGTGCGTGCGGAACGTGCCCGCCGCGAGCTCGGCGGCGAGGAACTCGCGCACCTCCGCCCGCACCTGCTCGGCGGCCTCGGACCGTGGCGCGGGCGCCAGCGACAACGAGTTGCTCATGCGACTCCCCACGTCGGGACGGCTGTGCTCACCCGCCGTTGTACACGGGTGTCCCGGGGGAACCGCGCGTCAGGGTCGGGCGGACGCCGTCCAGCGCGCCCGCGCCTCCCGGACGACGGCGTACAGCGGGTGGGCGCGGTTGTCCGCCTGGTTCAGCGGCGGGGTGAGCCGCTCGATCACCGCGGCCTCGACGTCCCACGGCGCCGGGTGCACCGCCCAGGTCAGCGACAGGTGCTCGCGCATCCACGCGCTCAGCCGCTGCTCGTCGGCCGGCTCCAGCACCGTGCGGCTGGTCCACCGGGTCCGGTAGCCCTGGCTGTCGGTCAGCAGCGCCGCCAGCGACCGGCGCAGGGTCGAGCTCCCCGTGTTGCCACCCGCGTGGTTGCCCAGCACCCGGCTGCGCAGGCTCGCCCGCGACGTCGTCCGGCTCGGTGCGATCCCGACGTAGAGCAGCTCCAGCGCAACCGTCGGGTGCGCCGGCCCTGGGATGCCCGGCACGGCACCGGCCGGCGCCCACCACGCGTACAGCCCCGGCTCGGCCGGCACCTCCCCGGCCGCGGTGGGCAGCGGCACGAGGGTGCTCAGCAACCGGTCGGCGACGTCGTCCACCGCGCGAGCCTAGGACGGCGGCGGCGCGTCCTCCGACGACGAACCGCGGGTGAGCGCGCGCAGCTCGGTGACGACGTCGGTGGCGACGGTGCCCAGCGAGGTCAGCGCCTCGGTGACCAGCCGCCGCACGCCGAGGATGTCCAGCGCCAGCGCGGACCCCACCCCGGCCCCGGTCTCCAGCCCGCCGAGCTCGCCGCTGGCCGGCGCCCGCTCGGCCAGCTCCGGTGACCAGCGCATGGCGTCCCCGGACATCGACCAGTCACCGGTGGCGCCGTCGATCGCGTCGGCGACGGGATTGAGGTGAGCCGAAGAGTCCATGACCGCCCCCTGCCGGAGTCGGGCTCCATGGTGCCCCCGAACGGCGGCGCCGGGAAGCGGGTCGGCGCTCAGATCCGGGTGAGCGCGAGCAGGGCGATGTCGTCGGGCCGGTGCTCCCCGGCCATCTCCGCGAGCAGCCGGTCGCAGAGCGCGTCGGGGTCCGCCGAGCACGCCCGTGCCGCCACCTCCAGCAGCCGCGCCAGCCCCGCGTCGATGTCGGCGTCCCGGCTCTCCACCAGCCCGTCGGTGTAGAGCACGAGCGTCGACCCCGCCTCCAGCACCCCGGCCCACTCCTCCGCCGGCTCGGCGGCCGGCGGAGCACCGAGCATCCGGGTCGGCCGCACCGGCAGGAACGACGCCGTCCCACCCGTGCACAGCAGCGGCGGCAGGTGCCCGGCCGACGCCACCCGCACCTCACCGGACCCCGGATCCAGGATGCCGAACAGCGCCGTCGCCATCCGCTGCACGCCCAGCAGCGACCAGCTCCCCTGCAGCCGTTCGATCAGCGCGCTGGGCGACGGCCGGTCGGCCAGGTGCGTCCGGCACACCGCGCGCAGCTGGCCCATGGTCGCCGCCGCGGTGATGTCGTGCCCGACGACGTCGCCCACGGCCAGCCCGAGCAGACCGCCGGGGAGGGCGACGACGTCGTAGAAGTCGCCACCCACCGACACCCCCTGCGTCGCCGCCACGTAGCGCACCGCCGTCCGCAGCCCCGGGATCGGCGGCGGATCGGTGGGCAGCAGGCTCTCCTGCAGGGTGTGCGACGTCCGCGACTCCAGCTCGAACCGCTGCGCCTTGTCCACCACCTGCGAGACCTGCAGCGCCAGCTGCTCGGCCACCTCGACGTCGGCCGCGGTGAACGGCCGCCGGTGCCGGTCGGCGGCGAAGGTGAGGACGCCGAGCCGCCGTCCGTCGATCGACAGGGGCACGCTCACCACGGCGGCCAGCTCGAGCTCGCGCACCGTCTCGCGCTGCAGCCCGTCCAGCGTCATCGACACCACGTCCTGCTCGTCGACGTCGCGCACCCACTGCGTCCGGCCCTCGCGCAGCGCCCGGAGCCCCGGGTGGTGGCCGGTCTGCGCCGGCAGCTGCTGGGCCCGCAGCCGGTCCAGCAGCTCCTGCCGGGCCGGGTCGCGGTGCCGCGCCGCCTCCCGCGTCGTCCCCTGCTCGGTGACCAGGTCGATCACGCAGATGTCGGCCAGCCGCGTCACGGCGAGCTCGGCCAGCCCCGCCACCATGTCCTCGACGCCCCCCGCGTCGGCCATCAGCCGGGCGGCGTCCAGCAGGAACGACGCCCGCTCGGCCTGGCGCGCCGTCTCCAGGTGCAACCGCACCCGCTCCAGCGCCTGACCGGCCTGCCGCCCCAGCGTGTACAGCAGGTCGATCTCGCTCGGGGCCATCACCCGCACCTCGCCGGGCTCGACCAGGCTGATCAGCTGGCCGGGCGCGGCATCTCCCAGCGCGAGCACCAGCACGCCGAGCCGCTTGCTGTCCGCCGACACCGGCACGATCACCAGCTCCGTGAGGCCGCTGGCCACCATCGCCGCGGCCAGCTCCGACTGGTCCCGGCGCAGCCGCGGATCGAGCACGATCGAGCGCACGCCCTGGGCCATCTCCAGCGCCAGCCGGCTGCCGGCCGCCTCGCGCAGCCGGCGCAGCAGCTCCCGCGACAGCCCCTCGGAGTGCACCGGCCGCAGCGCGGGCAGCTCCGGGTCGCCGGCCTCCCCCTGCACGAGCACCAGCGCCGCGCCGCGGGCCTTCATCGCCGCCCGGCTCCGCGCCACGATGACCGAGGCGACGTCCTCCTCCGTGGTCGCCGCGGCGAGGTCGAAGACGACCTTCTGCACGGTGCGCGAGCGCGCCTCGGACTCCTCCGCCAGCCGCTGCGCGGCCAGCAGCTCCCGCTCGTAGCGCCGGCGGGCGGTCGCCTCGAACAGCGTCGCCCGCACCAGCTGCGGCGCCCCGTCCGGCCCGCGCAGCTCCACCGCGTTCAGCAGGCAGGGCAGCAGCGACCCGTCCAGGCGCTGGACGTCGATCGCGATCTCCCGCACCGCGCCCTGCATGCGCAGCAGCGGCACCAGGTGCGTCTCGTGGAACACCTTGCCGCCGACGCTGAGCAGGTCCTGGAAGCGGGTGCCCATCAGGTCCTCGGGACGCCGGCCGGTCCAGGCGCAGAACGTCCGGTTCGCCTTGACGATCCGCCCGTCGGGGAGCGTCGACAGGTAGCCCATCGGGGCGTTCTCGTACAGGTCGGCCGGGTCGTCCTCCAGCAGCCGGTCCAGCTGGGCCGCCGGCTCTCCCCCGCCCGGATCGCTCATGGCACCCCGCTCACCGATCGAGGAAGGCCCGGATCGCGGCGGCCGTCTCCTCCGGCGCCGACAGCTGCGGCACGTGCCCGGTGGCCGCGAGGCGCACCAGCTCGCTGCCGGGGATGCACCGGTGCACGTACTCCCCCACGACGTCCGGGGCGATCGCGTCGTCGCTGCACTGCAGGATCAGCGTGGGCACGGCCACGCCGGGCAGGTCCGCGCGGTTGTCCGACAGGAAAGTCACGCGGGCGAACTGGCGGGCGATGTCGGGCGCGGTGCGGCAGAAGCTGTTGGTCAGCTCGGCGGCCAGGTCGGGGCGGTCGGCGTTGCCCATGATCACCGGGGCCATGTCGGCCGACCAGCCCAGGTGGTTGCTGTCGAGGGCGTCGAGCAGGCCGGCGATGTCGGTGCGGCTGAACCCGCCCACGTACTCGCCGTCGTCGACGTACCGGGGGCTCGGGCCGATCAGGACCAGCGCCCCGACGAGCTCCGGCGCCCGGTGGTGGGCCAGCACCGCCATCATCGCCCCGACCGAGTGCCCGACCAGGACGACGTCGCACAGCCCCAGCTCGCGGCAGATCTCCACGATGTCGCCGGCGTACCCGTCGAGCGACCCGTACTTCTCGGGGTCGTACGCGGAGAGGTCCGACCGGCCCGCGCCGACGTGGTCGAAGAGCACCACCCGGTGGTCGCGCTCGAACTCCGCGGTCACGTGCCGCCACATGGTCTGGTCGCAGCCGAACCCGTGCGCGAAGACCAGCGCGCGACCCGACGGGTCGCCGCTGACGGTCACCCGGTTGCGCTCCACGACGGTCCCCACGCGGGCGACCGTAGTGGACCCGGCGCCGCCTGTCGTCGCCCTGCGGAACGCCGGGAGGGCACGATTCGGTACCACCTGGCGGGTCACCCACGGTCACCTCCGCTCGACGCCCCGGCGCGGACCGCCGGGCGCTCCGGAGATCCGCATCGCTGCCGTCCCAGCCCCTGTCGCGGGCCCCGCGCACGGCCCTAACCTGCGCCGCATCCAGCTCCGCGAGGAGCCCCGGACGCCGAACGAGGTGCCGCCATGACCGCCGCCGTCCTCCGCACGGTCACCCTCCCCGTGCCCCGCCCTCCCGTCGACGACGAGGAGCTCGCGACCGCCCGCACCGGCCGCGCGAGCCGCTCCGAGCGGGTGCTGCACCAGATGGTGCGCCGGGAGCTGGCCACCCTCGCCGAGGTCGTCACGTGGGCCCCCGACGGCGAGTGCGCGCGCACCGGCACGCTCACCTGCCACGCCGGGCTGATCGCCCGCGTGCTGCTGCACCACCACGCGGTGGAGCGCGAGGCGGTGTGGCCGGCACTGCTGCGCGCCGTCCCCGAACCCGAGCGGGACGACGCCGAAGCCGCGGTCGGAGCCTGGACGCTGGCCTGCTCGCGGATCGACGCCCGGCTGCGCGACCTGGACACCGCCGCGCGCCAGTGGTCGGTGGCCGGCAGCGCGGCGGCCCGCGACGGGTTCGCCCGCCTCTGCCGGGCGCTGGCCGACGACGTCGCCGCGCAGACCGCCGAGGAGGAGGCGACCCTGCTGCCCCTCCTCGACGCGCACCTGACCGACGCGGACTGGTCCGCGATCAGCCGCAGCGCGCGGTGCGGCCTGTCCGCCCGGCAGCGGCTGATCGTCGTCGGCCTGGCGCTGGAGGACTGCTGCGCCGGCGACCGGGCCCGCCTGCTCGGCGGGCTCCCGCGCGCGACGCGGCTGGCCTGGCGGCTCTACGGCGGGAGCCGCTACCGCGCCGCCGTCGTCCGGCTGCGCGGCGCACCGCCGGCGGTCTGACCGCTCAGTACCGCGACGTGCCGCACCCGGTGCAGCGCTTGCGCGCGGCGGACACCTCCTGCGTGCAGTTGTCGCAGACCCAGGTGGTCCGTTCCCTGGTGGCTGTGCTCATGGCTGCCTCCCCCTCGTCTCGAATTCATCCGGAACGCTAGGAACCGGATGTGTCCGGACGGTGACGCCGGAGTTGCGCTTCCGGGGCGGTCCGCCGATGAGTTCGTGCCCGCCTGACGGTCGGACCCGGTATGACGACGTTCGTGCTGGTGCCCGGCGCCGGCGGTCGGTCCTGGTACTGGCACCGGCTTGTCGCCGAGCTGGAGCGCCGCGGTCACGAGGCGGTGGCGGTCGACCTGCCGGCGGACGACGAGACGGCGGGGCTCGACGCCTACGCCGACGCGGTGGCCGGCGCGATCGGTGACCGCGCTCCGGTGACCGTGGTGGCGCAGTCGATGGGCGGGCTCACCGCGCCGCTGGTGTGCGACCGGCGGCAGGTCGAGGCGCTCGTGCTGGTCAACGCCATGGTCCCGCGCCCGGGCGAGACCGGCGGCGAGTGGTGGACGGCGACCGGCCAGGGCCGGGCGCAGGCCGAGCACTGGGCCGCGCTCGGGCTGCCCGGGGAACCGGACGAGGAGCAGGTCTTCCTGCACGACGTGCCCGCCGAGGTGCTGGCCACCGGCACCGACGACCTCGCGCAGTCCGGGCGCCCCTTCGAGGACCCCTGGCCGCTGCCCGCCTGGCCCGACGTCCCCACCCGGGTGCTCGCCGGCCGCGACGACCGGCTGTTCCCGCTGGAGTTCCAGCGGCGGATCGCCCGCGAGCGGCTCGGCCTGGACGTCGAGGAGGTGCCCGGCGGCCACTGCGTCGCGCTCAGCAGGCCCGTCGAGCTGGCCGAGGCGCTGACCGCCGCCCGCTGACGTGGCCGGTGCCACCTGCGTCGCGCATGACAGGACCGGGGAGTTCGGCGCAGGATGGGCGGTTGCGCCCCAGGCGCGGAGCACGTGCTCCTCCGGGACTCCTGAAAGCGATGGCCGTTGTCGACTGTGCATGACCCGGGTGCGCCCGATCCCGAGCTGGCCGCCGAGCAGGCCTACGTCGGCGACCTCTACCGCCGGCTCGACGAGGTGCGCGCCCGGACCGTGACCCGTCTCGCCGACGCGCTGGCCCTCGTGCCGCACAACCCGCAGGCCGTCGGCGAGCGCGAGGCCGCCGTCGAGCTGCACTCCCAGCGGATCGTCGCCCTCGACGCCGCCGACCACGGCCTGTGCTTCGGCCGCCTCGACCGGCACGAGAGCGACGTCGCCCGCTACATCGGCCGGATCGGCCTCAACGCCGAGGACGGCCGCGAGGAGCCGCTGCTGGTCGACTGGCGCGCCCCGGCGGCCCAGCCGTTCTACACCGCGACCCCGCTGCACGACCTCGGCGTCCGCCGCCGTCGGCACCTGAAGACCCGCGGCCGCACCGTCGTCCAGGTCACCGACGAGACCCTCGACCTCACCGACCCCGACCTCGCCCAGCGCTCCGGCCTCGCCGGGGAGTCGGTGCTGCTGGCCGCGCTGAACGCCACCCGCACCGGCCGGATGAGCGACATCGTCCGCACCATCCAGGCCGAGCAGGACCGGATCATCCGCGCCGACCACCGCGGCGTGCTCGTCGTCCAGGGCGGGCCGGGCACCGGCAAGACCGCCGTCGCCCTGCACCGCGCGGCCTACCTGCTCTACACCCACCGCGAGCGGCTGGCCCGCAGCGGCCTGCTCATCGTCGGCCCCTCCCCCACCTTCCTGGGCTACATCGCCGACGTGCTGCCCTCCCTCGGCGAGACCGGCGTCGTGCTCACCGACCTCGGCGGGCTGCGGCCCGGCCTCAAGGCCCATGCGCAGGAGGCGCCGAAGGTCGCCGAGATCAAGGGCCGGCCGACCATGGTCCGCGTGGTCACCACCGCCGTCCGCGACCGGCAGGCCGTGCTCGACAAGCCCGTCACGCTCACCATCGACGGCATCCCGGTGCGCTTCGCCAAGGCCGACGCCGCGCAGGTGCGCAGCCGGGCGCGGGCGATGTCCCGGATGCACAACGAGGCCCGGCCGGCCGCCGTGCGTGCGGTCATCGACATCGTGGCGCGCAAGTACGCCGACAAGCTCGGCGAGAACGTCATGGGCGGCGCCAACCTGCTCGGTCCCGACGACGTCGCCGCGCTGCGCCGCGAGGTCGCCGGCGAACCCGCCGTGCACGCGCTGGCCGACCGGCTCTGGCCGCGGCTGACCGCCGAGCGGCTCATCGGCGAGCTGTTCTCGAGCCGGCGCCGCCTGGAGTCCGCCACCCGCGGCTGGACCGAGGCCGACCGCGAGCTGCTGGTCCGCCCGGCCGGCTCCCCCTGGACGCCGGCCGACGTGCCGCTGCTCGAGGAGGCCGACGAGCTGCTCGGCGTCGACGACTCCGCCGAGCGCGACCGCGAGCGACGCGAGAAGCAGCGCCGGCTCCGCCACGCCCAGGAGACGCTCGACCTGCTGCACGGCTCCCGCTCCACCGACTGGGAGACCGAGGACGAGTCCGAGGAGCTCTCCGCCGGCGACCTGCTCGACGCCGAGGGCCTGGCCGGCCGGCACGAGGAGCGCGACTCCCGCTCGACCGCCCAGCGCGCCGCCGCCGACCGCACCTGGACCTACGGGCACGTGATCGTCGACGAGGCGCAGGAGCTCTCCTCCATGGCCTGGCGGGTGCTGCTGCGCCGCATCCCGACCCGCTCGATGACGCTGGTCGGCGACGTCGCCCAGACCTCCACGCTGGCCGGGGCGACCAGCTGGCAGGAGGTGCTCGAGCCGCACCTCGGCAGCTCCTGGCGCCTCGAGGAGCTGACCGTCAACTACCGCACGCCGGCCGAGATCATGGCGGTGGCCGCCGACGTGCTGGCCGCCGGTGGCGCCGTCACCTCGGCCGCGGAGTCGGTGCGCTCCACCGGCGAGCTGCCCTGGTCGTGGCAGGTGCCCGCGGCGAACCTGCCGTCGGCGGTCGCCGAGGCCGCCGCGGAGCTGGACGCCGCCGAGGGCACCCTCGCCGTGATCGTCCCGTTCAGCCGGCTGGAGGAGGTCACCGCCGTCGTGCGGGCGATCGTGCCCAGCGCCTCGGACGGCGGCGACCTGACCGACGGCGCGGTGGTGCTCACGCCCGAGGGCAGCAAGGGCCTGGAGTTCGACTCCGTCCTCGTCGCCGACCCAGTCGGGATCATCGAGGAAGGCGTGCGCGGCCACAACGACCTCTACGTGGCGCTCACCCGTGCCACCCAGCGGCTGGGCGTGGTGCACTCCGGCGACCTGCCACCGGAGCTCAAGGGCCTCGACGCCCGCTGACGGTCGGCCACCAGGCGCGGTGCCGCCCCTTGAGCGGCTGCCCGTCGAGGAGCACCTCCACGTCGGGGCCGAGCTCGTGCTGCACGTCGTGGGCGAGCGTCAGCAGCTCCCGCTGCTGCTGCTCCCCGCGGCTCTGCTCCTCGTCGGTCACCGGCGGGTCGATGCGGATCCAGGCGCCGGAGAGCGTCTCCTGCCGGTCCCGCCACGCGTCGAGGCGCGCGATCAGCTCCGGCGAGAGACCCAACTCGGCCGGGTCGAGCAGGTCGATCCCGAGCACGCCCGGCGACCGGTCGGCGAGCACCGACGGGTAGCAGTAGTCCCACTCGAAGGAGACCACGGTCGGGCGCATCCGCCCAGCATGGCAGTCAGGCGGTGGCGCCGACCCGCAGGACGACGCCGCTCGCGGGTTTCGCCGGGATGCGGTGCAGCGCGATGGTCAGGTCCTGGTCGGGCACCTCGTAGGACAGCCGGGCCAACCGGACGGCGAGCGCGGACAGCAGCGCGACGGTGATCTGCTCCCCCGGGCAGCGGTGGTTGGTGCGCGGGTCGCCGCCACCCTGCGGCACCAGCTCGAACTCGCCGATCTCCCGGTCGACGAAGCGCGCGGGCCGGAACGAGTAGGGGCTGTCCCAGAGCTCCGGGTCGTGGTTCTGCCCGTACAGGTCCAGCAGCACCATTGAGTTCTTCCGGATCTTCACCCCGCCGAACTCCGTCTTCTGCGGTGCCCGCCCGCCGATGAACGGCGCGAACGGGTAGAACCGGCGCACCTCGTGCGCCCAGGCCTCGGCGTACGCCGGGTCGCCGCTCGCCAGCCGCTCCCGGTTCTCCGGCCAGCGGATCAGCGCGTGCCCGGAGGAGGCCAGGAACCAGGCGACCGCCGTCGTCGGCCGGATGATGTTGAGCAGCTCGACGGCGGCCACGCGTGAGGTCAGCTGCGTGCCGTCGGCGTCCCGGTGCCGGGCGACGACGTCGACCGCCGTCCCCTCCTCCACCGTCGTGGCCCCGCTGCGCACGTCCTGGACCAGCTGGGCCAGCCACCTCTCCCGGCGTCCGCGGGCCCGGCGTGCCCGGACGTGCCGCGGGCCGCCGGTGGCGAAGCCGTCGACCATGGCGATCAGGTCGCGAGCGAGGCCCGGCACCTCGTCGTCGCGCACCGGCACACCCGTCCACCGGGTCACCGAGCCGGCCAGCACCCGGCTGGCCTCGTCGAACACCACGATCTCCGGGCGCTCCGCCCACTCGGCCGCCGCCGCGTCCCAGGCCGCCGTGGTGCGCTCCACCAGCGAGGCGATGCCGTCGGAGCGCATGAGCAGCGCCACGAACATCGCCTTGCGCACCCGGTGCATCTCGCCGTCGAGGGTGTGCACCGCACCCTTGCCGAACAGCGTGCCCTGCACCGGCTCCGGGACGGCGTGCGAGCGGCGCACGTGCTCCTCGTCGTAGAGGAACCGTGCGGCGTCGGGGCCCTCGATCCCGACCGCCGGCAGCCCGCCCAGCCGCACGCCGACGGCGCGCAGCCCGCCCCGGCGGCGCTCGTCGGGCAGCCAGGCGTAGCCCTTGGTCAGCAGCTTCAGGCCGTTCTCCAGTCGAGGCACGGGAGCTGCCGTGCCCAGGGCTCCGGAGAGGCAACCCCCGATCAGCCGGGCCGCTGCTCCTGCGGCCGGTCGTCGCGGTCTCGGGTGGCGACGTCGACCGGCGCGGTGTCGCCGTCGGCCGCGGTACCCCCGTGCCCGAGACGGCGGAGCAGCCCGGCCACCTCGAGCGCGGCGCCGGTCGCCGTCTCCTCCGGCAGCACGGCGGCGACACCGCGCAGCGCCTCGGCCAGCGCCCGCTCCTCGTCGTCCAGCATGCCCCGGTACGCCGGGTCGAGCAGGTAGCCGGTCGGCGGCGTGGACAGGCAGCCGATCAGGTCCAGCAGCACCTCCAGCCGGCGGGCCGCCTCGGCCGGGCAGGCGTCCGCGGGCCCCATGGCCACGGTCTCCACGTCCCGCTCCCACAGCCGGGCGCGCGCCGGGTCGTCCCGCAGCGCCAGGACGGTGCCGGTGCGCCGTGCGGTGCCCGGTCCCTGCTGCAGCGCGGTGCGCACCTGGTGGGCGATCCGGATCAGGTCGTCGTCGAGCATCGACGTGCCGACGAAGAGCACGTGGCGGGTGAGCAGCAGCGAGTGCAGCACCCCGGCGAGCGCCGCCCCGGTGCTGCCGAACTGCAGGTACTCCTCGCGGGTCAGCACCACGCTCTCCGGGTGCGCGGCGTCGCCGTGCAGCTTCAGCAGCCAGGGCGAGCCCGGCTCGGCCTCGTCGTGGGGCAGCACCCGCACCTCGCGACCGATGTCGGCGGCGGCCAGCTCGACCAGCGGGTCGTAGTTCGTGGTGACGAACTCCTGCACCGGCAGGTCGGCGATCAGCGCGTGCGCCAGGGCGTAGGGCCCCGGGCCGAACCGCTCCTCGACGAACGCCTCCAGCTTCTCCGTGCCCAGCTCCCGGGCCAGCAGCGCCGCCGAGTCCTGCGCCGGCAACCGGGACAGCCCCTCGCGCAGGCCGTCGTCCAGCCCCGACCGGGCGGCCAGCTCGTCCACCAGCTGCTCCCAGGTGGGCAGCCCGGCGGCCGCGCTCACCCCGGCACCGATGAACAGCGCCAGCTGCCCGCGGCGGGCCCGCTCCCCCATCTGCTCGGCCAGCTCGCGTAGGTGCCCGGGCAGGTCCCAGCCGCCGTCCTCTCCGCGCCGCACCCGCTGCGCGGCGGCCAGGTCGCTCGGCCCGCGCAGCACCAGGGCGACGTCGAACCCGTGCTCCTGGGCCGCCTCCCGGAGCACGGGCAGCAGCTGCCGGAGCAGGGCGCCGCGCTCCCCTGCCGCGCCGCCCCAGCCGGTGCCGAGCGCCGGCAGCCCGACCAGCCTGCGAGCCCGGCCGTGCACCGGCCGGGCCACCTCCCGGCGGGCGACGGCGGCCAGCGCCTCCCGGGCGCCGTCCAGCAACCAGGGCAACCCGCGCCCGCGGTCGTCGACGGTGTCGACCAGCCAGGCGCGACGGGCGCCGTCGCCGGGGACCTCGAGCACCCGCTCGTCCCCGGACCACGACAGGTCGACGCAGTCGCCGTCGTCCCGCTCCTCGGTGACCAGCTCGGCGGGCAGCAGCGACCGCCAGCTGCGGGTCACCCGCAGCGACCGGTCGGTGGGCACCAGCACGTCGTCGCACGACAGCCGGGTGAGGTCCGCGCCGACGACGAAGACGTGACCGCTCACGAGCAGGCCCTTCCCCGGGGCCCGCGGGTCACACGTCGGCCATGCGCCGGGCGTCAGGACCCGCAGCCGCCGGCGCCGCAGGCGCACCCACCGCACCCCGAGCGCACCGGCGCCGGGTCCGGCTGCGCGCCCAGGGTGCGCAGGTTCGCCGCACCGATGAGCAGCGGCAGGGCCAGCACGGCGAGGCCCAGGGCGGCGACGACGGTGGCCAGGTCCGCGGCCCGGTCCCAGTCCTGCGCCAGGCCGGTGGCGACCAGCAGCCCGGTGACCAGCAGCGACCAGACCAGCAGCGCCTGCCCGCCGCGCCGCGACGTCCCGCCCCGGGCCAGCAGTGCGGCCGAGGTGGCGAGCAGCGCGAGCGGGACCGCCACCAGCAGCACCGTGGCGGAGAGACCGGCGGACGCCAGGGCCACGACCAGGGCGGCGGCGCCCACGGCGACGGCGACCGCACCCATCGGGCGGGCCCGCGCGGCGAGCTCGTCCTCGGCGGCGGACCCGCGGACCAGCACGGCGCCCCGCAGCACCAGGACGAGACCGAGCGCACCGACCAGGAGGCGCGCTCCGGCGGCGTCCCAGGCGACCGCCACGACGGCGACCGCGATCATCGCGACGCCCAGCGCCAGCCAGCGGGGCCAGGTGCGCCGCGCGACGGCGGGGGTCGCCATCCCCGCGGTGGTCGCCGACAGGATTCCGGTTGCGTTCGCCACGGGCCCAGTGTCCCCCACCCGGCGCGGAGACCGGGGAGGCCCCGGGACGTGGCCCGTGCCACGCTGATCGTCGTCGCCCCCTTCCCCAGACCAGGAGATCCCATGAGCGTGCGGGGCAGTGCGAGATCGGTCATGGGGCGCGCCGGGAACAGCGACGCCCTCGAGCACCTGGCCCGCATCGGGCTCATCGCCTACGGCCTGGTCCACCTCCTGGTCGCCTGGCTGGCGCTGCAGCTCGCGTGGGGCGGCACCAGCCGCTCGGCCGACCAGTCCGGCGCGATGGCCACCCTCGCCCAGCAGCCGCTCGGCAAGCCCCTGCTGTGGGTGCTGGCGCTCGGCCTGCTCGCGCTGGCCGTCTGGCAGGCCGCGGAGGTGCTGCGCTGGCGGCACGGCTGGTCGTCGTCGGGGAAGACGCGGACGACGGCGCTGCGCAAGAGCGGCCGGGCGGTCGTCAAGGCGGTCGTCTACGTCGCGCTCGCGGTGCTCGCGATCCGCTTCGCCACGGGCAGCGGGCAGAACAGCTCGTCGTCCCAGCAGCAGACCGCCGCCGGTGTGTTCGGCTGGCCGGCCGGGCGCTGGCTGGTCGCGATCGCCGGGCTGGTGCTGGTCGGGGTCGGCGCGTACCACGTCTACAAGGGCGCCACGAAGCGCTTCCTCAAGGAGATCGACCTCAGCGACTGCCCGCCGGCGGCGACCCGCGTCGTCACCCGGCTCGGGCAGGTCGGCTTCCCCGGCAAGGGCGTGGCCCTGGCGCTGGTGGGCGGGCTGCTCGTGTGGGCCGCGGTGACGTTCGACCCCGCCAAGGCGACCGGGCTCGACGGCGCCCTGCACACGGTGCTCGCCGCCCCGGCCGGGCCCTACCTGCTCACCCTCGTCGCGCTCGGGATCGCCGCGTTCGGGGCGTTCTGCTTCGTCCGCGCCCGCTACCCCGAGCGCACGTGAGCTCTCTGCTGGAACGGGTGCACTCCGCCGTCGAGCGCGCCCGCGAGGTCACCGACCACCCGGTGCTGACCCACCTGGCCCGCGTCGGCCTGGTCGCCTACGGCGCCATGCACCTGCTCATCGCCGTCCTGGCCGCCCGGATGGCCCTGGGCCTGCGCGGCGCCGACGCCGACCAGACCGGCGCCCTGCAGACCGTCGGGCAGGGCCCGGGCGGTCGCGCGCTGCTGTGGGCGATCGGGCTGGGGCTGGTCTGCCTCGGTCTCTGGCAGGCCGCGGAGATCCTGCTGTGGTGGCGCGGCCTGCTCGACCGCGCGCACCGGCGCCGGACCGCCGTCGTCTGCGCCAAGTGCCTGGTGAAGGGCGGCGTCTACGGCTTCCTCGGCATCACCGCGCTGCTGTTCGCGCTCGGCCTGGAGTACGAGGCCGACGAGCGGCTGCCCGAGGTGACCGAGGACGTCCTGGACATCCCCGGCGGGGTGGCCGCGGTGTACCTGGCCGCGGCCGGCGTGGTGGCCGTCGGCCTCTACACGCTGGCCCGCGGGTTCACCGGCGGCTGCATGAAGGACATCGACCTGCCCGCCGCCCCCGACCGCTGGGAGCCGCTGATCGAGGGCATCGGGCGGATCGGGTACGTCACCAAGGGCATCGCCTTCGGGCTCGTCGGCGTCCTGCTGTGGCGCGCGGCCGGCTCGGCCGACGTCAGCGACGCGACCGGGCTGGACGGCGCCATGACCGCCATCGCCGGGGTGTCGGCCGGACCCTGGCTGCTCGCCGGGGTCGCAGCCGGGTTCGCCGCGTTCGGGGTCTACGCCCTCGCCCGCGCGCGGTACCCCGACCGCGACCCCTCGAGTTAGTTCCGGGGACCGCCGGCGACGTAGATGACCTGCCCGGAGATGAACCCGGCGCCCTCGCTGACGAGGAACGACACGGTGTGCGCGATGTCCTCGGGCACGCCGGCGCGCGCGACCGGGATCGCCGCCGCGCGCTTGGCCACGTAGGACTCCCACTCCTCGCCGATGCGCTCGGCGGTGGCCTTGGTCATCTCCGTCTGGATGAAGCCCGGGGCGATGGAGTTGGCGGTGACCCCGAACTTGCCCAGCTCGATGGCGAGGGTCTTGGTGAAGCCCTGCAGGCCCGCCTTCGCCGTCGCGTAGTTGGCCTGCCCCCGGTTGCCCAGCGCGGAGGTCGACGAGAGGTTCACGATCCGGCCGAAACCAGCCTCGATCATGTGCTTCTGCGCCGCGCGCGTCATGAGGAACGAGCCGCGCAGGTGCACGTGCATGACGACGTCCCAGTCGGCGTCGCTCATCTTGAACAGCATGTTGTCGCGGGTGACGCCGGCGTTGTTGACCAGCACGACCGGCGGGCCGAGCTCGGCGGCGATCCGGTCGACCGCGGCCTGCACCTGCTCGGCGTCCCCGACGTCGGCGCCCACGGCGAGCCCTCGCCCGCCGGCGGCCTCGATGGCCTCGACGGTGCCGCGGGCGTCGTCCTCCCGCAGGTCGATCACCGCGACGGCGAAGCCGTCGGCAGCCAGCCGCAGGGCGGTGGCGGCACCGATGCCGCGGGCGGCACCGGTGACGATCGCGACGCGGGCGCTCATCGGGCGACCCGCTCGAAGACCGCGGCGAGGCCCTGGCCGCCGCCGATGCACATCGTCTCCAGCCCGTAGCGGGCCTCGCGGCGGTCCATCTCGCGCAGCAGCGTGGCGAGGATGCGGCCGCCGGTGGCGCCGACCGGGTGGCCCAGCGAGATGCCCGACCCGTTGACGTTGGTGCGCTCCCAGTCGGCGTCGGTGAAGCCCCACTCCTGGGCGACGGCGAGCACCTGCGAGGCGAAGGCCTCGTTGAGCTCGATGAGGTCGACGTCGGCGAGGGTGATGCCGGCGAGCTCGAGCGCCTTGGCGGTGGCCGGGACCGGGCCGATGCCCATGGTCTTCGGCGGCACGCCACCGACGCCCCAGGAGACCAGGCGGGCCAGCGGGCGCAGGCCCAGCTCGGCGGCCTTCTCCGGGGTGGTGACGATCGCGACGGCGGCGCCGTCGTTCTGGCCGGACGCGTTGCCCGCGGTGACCGTTGCCTCGTCGTCGTCCTTGCCCATGATCGGGCGCAGCTTCGCGAGGGTCTCCACGCTGGAGTCGGGGCGGATGTGCTCGTCGCGGTCGACGACGACCTCGCTCTTCCGCTGCTTGACCGTCACCGGGACGATCTCGTCGGCGAACCGGCCCGCCTCGGTGGCGGCGGCGGCGCGCTGGTGGCTGCGGACGGCGTACTCGTCCTGCGCCTCGCGGGAGATCTTGTACTCGCGGCGCAGGTTCTCCGCCGTCTCCAGCATGCCGCCGGGCACCGGGTGGTTCTGGCCGCCGGCGGTGACCCGGCCGCGGGCCAGCCCGTCCTGGAGCAGGACGCCGGGACCGGCCTTGACCCCCCAGCGCATGGCCGTCGAGTAGAAGGGCGCGTTGCTCATCGACTCCGCGCCACCGGCGAGGACGACGTCGGAGGTTCCCGACTGCACCTGCATCGCGGCGTAGACGACGGCCTGCAGGCCCGAGCCGCAGCGGCGGTCGACCTGCAGGCCGGACGCCGTCACCGGGAGCCCGGCGTCGAGGGCGGCCACGCGACCGATGGCCGGGGCGTCCATCGTCGGGTAGCAGTGGCCGAGGAGCACGTCGTCGACGGACTCCGGCGGCAGCCCGGTGCGCTCGAGGAGCGCTCGGATCACCGTGGCGGCGAGCTCCTGCACGGGGACGTCGCGCAGCGAGCCCCCGAATCCGCCGACCGGCGTCCGCAAGGGCTCGCAGATGACCGCATCCCGCACGGTGGTCCTCCTTCTAGGTCCGCCTTCGGCCCCGGGCGGGCCGGACTGCGGGTCCGAGTCTGCCCCGCGGCCAGGAGCACCGCGCGCAGAGGCCCCGCCGGCGAACCGACGGGGCCTCTGGTGGAGCGGATCAGGAGGCGAGCGTCTCCACCCGCCGGCCACCCAGCAGGTGCCACAGGCCGGTGATCTCCATCGGGCGGATGACCGCGCGGGTCGACGCGAGGACGTGCAGCCGGACGCCGTCGGTGGTGGCGCGGCGGTGCAGCATCGCGAGCGTCTGGAGCCCGGCGGAGTCCAGGAACGTGACGGCGGTCAGGTCGAGGGTGAGGTCCCGGGCGCCGGCGTCGAGCAGCTGCTCGATCCGGGCGTGGACCTTCGGTGCGGTGGTGCTGTCGACCTCGCCGGTGGCGGCGAGGGTGGGGCGGGCAGCGGGCCCGGAGACCACGAGGGTCACCAGCCCCAGGTCCAGGACGTCGGACGGGCCGAGGTCCTCGATGCTGCGGGAACGGTCGAGCGAAGAAGCGGTCACGGAAGTGCCCCTCTCGGGCGTTTACCGGACCAGCGAAAGCCTGCGGGGCGCGAACGACACGACGACCAGCACTGGCAGAACACGGCTGCTGTTGAACCGTCTCCTGAACCGTAGGCACCTGGGCGCCCTGATGCAAGGGTGCCCAGGTCACGACATCGTCGGGGAATCGCCCAGGTGAGACCAGTGTTACGGCCCCCCTGACCCCGGTTCCGGGCGGACACGGCGGATACTGGCCGCGTGACCGAGGGCAGCCCGTCGACCCGCAGCTCCTCCCCCGTCCTGGGCGTGGTCGTGGTCGCGGGCCTCGCCGTCGCGGTCGGCTCCTTCCTGGTGCTGGACCCGGTCCTCGCCGCGTTCGTGGCGATCGTCGTCGGGGTCGGGCTGGCGATGGCCGTCCTGGCGCGCGACTGGGACCGGCACGAGTCCTTCGAGGAGCGCGAGCTGCTCCGCGCCCAGCGGCGCAAGGAGAAGTGGGAGCGCAACGCCGGCGCCCGCGCCAAGGACCGCGCCCGCTGGGAGGCCCACCAGGCCCGGAAGGCCGCGCGCGAGAGCTCCGACTGACCCGCGTCGGAAAACCTGTCGACGCCCCTGCCGGCCTGCCCTACGGTCGTCGTCATGCGGTACTTCGTGCGGATGCGCACCTCCTGAGCTGATGTGCCGCGGGCCGGCTCCGCCGCCCGCCGTCCGCGTCCGGGACCTCCCCGGCGCTCGCTCCCCTGCGTCCTGCCCGGGCCTCCACGCGCCCGCGGACGCCCCCGCACCACGTCCTCCCCGGAGGTACCCCGTGTCACGTCCTGCCCCGATCCACCACGCCCCCGCCGCCGACGCGCGCGCCACGCTGCCCGAGGCCGACGCCGCGGCGTTCGACCGCCTCGCGCACGCCGTGCTCGCCTCCCGCTCGGCACCGCTGGGCCCGCTGCTGCGGTCGCAGCTGCCCGGGACGGCCGGCGTCCGCTGGCTGCACCACGAGAACCTCTCCCCCACCACCCGGGCCACGGCGCTGACCGCCGACCAGTGGGTGTCGCTGTTCCGCAGCTGGACGGCGGTGGCGCCCGCGCCGGGCGCCGGTGGACCCGGCGGGCCCAGGAAGGGCGGCCGGCCGGCGACGCACGGTCACGCACCGGGCGCCGCCGCCATCCCGCGCTGGGGCCAGTGAAAGGACCCACGTGCCCCCCACCGCTCGCTCGCTCGCGGTGGGGCCCTGCACGGGGGCCGCCCGGTACGTCTCGTTTGGGTGAGGCGAGGGTTCGGCGCGCTGCCGAACGGGCACGGGGTGCGCCAGGAACGAGCACCGGCGCCCGACGCCGGCCGGCGAGAGGCAGGTGGCGGTGGCGCTGTGGCAGTCCGCGCGGCCGCCGCACGCGTTCGTCGAGGTCTGGTGCCAGGAGCTCGGCGAGCTCGGCGAGCTGGCCCGCCTGCGGTCACGGCTGCGCGTCTCCATGACCGGGAGCGCCACGGTGCGCGACCCCGCCCGCGACCACTGGTCCGAGCGGCTGGTGCTGATCGCCGACGAGCTCACCTCCAACGCCCTGCGGCACGGCGGAGCACCCGTCGCGGCCATCCTCGGCCGGCGGGACGACCAGTGGCTGATCGCCGTCCGGGACTCCGCGGCCGACGTGCCGCCGAGCCCGGCGCAGGGCCGCGACCCGGGCCTCGGCGGCTTCGGCCTCTACCTCGTCGCCGACCTCTCCACGGCGCACGGCTGGTTCCCCGAGCCGGGTGCGAAGACGGCCTGGGCGGTCGTCGACAGCAGCGCCTGAGCGGCTCAGACCCACCCTCGGTGCAGGTGTCGCCGGAACGGCAGACCGCGCGGTCCGATGCGGGCTCGGGGACCGGGTCGGACCGGCCGTCCAGATCGGTCGTCCGGTCGTGGACGGGATAGCCCTCGTGCTCCACCGGGGTGCCGCTGGGGCACCGCACCGGTTCGGTGGACACCGAACCCCGGTCCGCACCGCCCGATCCGGGGACGACGGTCACCTCGATGCAGGCGCCCAGCGTGACGTTCCTGTTCGGCGCGGCGAACTGGGGCTCGCTGCGGCCGCGATGGTCCGGAGCATCGTGACCTCGCCACCGGGACCGATCGACGTGCTGACCGAGTAGCCGTACGGGTCGAGCGACTCCAGCGCGTCGGCTCCGCTGCTGTAGGGGTCGTGGGACCGCGCGGCGAGGTGACCCGACTGGGCGCCGTCCAGCCGGGCCTGCAGCTCCTCCGCCGCCATGTCCTCCGCCGAGGACCCGCACCCCGACACCGGGAGCAGGAGCAGCAGGGCCGCAGCTGTCCGACGCCCCATGCGGACAGCATGCACGCCGCGGACCCCGAGGTCTCGGAAGCGGTGGCGGCGCCCTCACCCCGGGCCACCGGCGCCCCTGTGCCTGTGTGCCACAGGTAACGTGCACCCATGTCGCTCGCCGAAGAGCTGGACGCCGTCGACGCCGGTACCGCCGGCACCGTCGACCGGCACAGCACCACCGAGACCTTCGAGTCGACCGCCCCCGCCAGCGGCGCGGTGGTCGGCGTCTTCCCCGTGCACGACACCGCCGCGGTCGAGGAGACCGTGGCGCGGGCGCGGACCGCGGCCGAGCAGTGGGCGGCGCTGGGCTGGGACGGGCGCAAGCTGCGCCTGTCGGCCTACCGCGGCTACCTCGCCCGCCGCATGCACGAGCTCGCCGACCTGGTGCACCGGGAGAACGGCAAGCCGCACGCCGACGCGATCCTCGAGATCACGCTGACCGTCGACCACCTCGCCTGGGCCGCCGGCCACGCCCGCAAGGCCCTCGGCCCGCGCAAGGTCCCCACCGGCCTGCTCGCCGCGAACCACACCGCGTACCTGGAGTACCAGCCGCTGGGCGTCGTCGGCGTCATCGGCCCGTGGAACTACCCGGTGTTCACGCCGATGGGCTCGATCGCCTACGCCCTGGCCGCCGGCAACGCCGTCGTCTTCAAGCCCTCGGAGTTCACCCCCGCCGTCGGGGCCTGGCTGGCCGCCGCGTGGCGGGCCGCCGTCCCCGACTGCCCCGACGCCTTCCAGCTGGTCACCGGCTTCGGTGAGACCGGCGCCGCCCTCTGCCGGGCCCGGGTCGGCAAGATCGCCTTCACCGGCTCGGCCGCGACCGGCAAGAAGGTCATGGCCACCTGCGCGGAGACCCTCACCCCGGTGCTCATGGAGCTCGGTGGCAAGGACGCCATGATCGTCGACGACGACGCCGACGTGGTCGCCGCCGCCGACGCCGCCGTCTGGGGCGCGATGAGCAACGGCGGGCAGACCTGCATCGGTATCGAGCGGGTCTACGCCACCGACGCCGTCTACGACCGGTTCGTCACCGAGGTGACCAACCAGGTGCGCAACCTGCGCCCGGGTTCCGACGGCGAGGCGACCTACGGCCCGATGACCATGCCCTCGCAGATCGACGTCGTGGAGCGGCACGTCGCCGACGCGACCGCCGCCGGCGCCCGCGTGGTCACCGGCGGCACCGACGCCGACGCCTTCCCGGCGCAGGGCTACGTCGCCCCGACCGTGCTGCTCGACGTCCCGGAGGACTCCGCTGCGGTGCAGGAGGAGACCTTCGGCCCGACGATCACCATCACCCGGGTCCGCGACGCCGAGGAGGCCCTCGAGCGGACCAACGCCACCAGCTACGGCCTCGCCGGTTCGGTCTTCACCAAGTCCAAGGAGCGCGGCCTGGACCTCGCCCGCCGGATGCGGAGCGGCATGACGTCGGTCAACTCGGTGCTCACCTTCGCCTCGGTCCCGGCGCTGCCCTTCGGCGGGGTCGGCGACTCCGGCTTCGGGCGCATCCACGGCGAGGACGGGCTCAAGGAGTTCACCCGCGCCAAGGCGATCACCCGGCAGAAGTACGCGCTGCCGGTCAACCTCATGAGCTTCGGCCGGCCCGCATCGGCCGCCGACGCCCTCGCCCGCGTCATGGGCATGGTCCACGGAAAGCACCGGTGAGCACCCCCATGGCAACCGAGGAGTACGACGTCGTCGTCGTCGGCGCGGGCTCGGCCGGCAGCGCGCTGGCCGGTCGGCTGTCGGAGGACCCGTCGCTCAAGGTGCTCGTGCTCGAGGCCGGCGGTGGCGACCGGGTGCTCGAGGTGCAGGCGCCGGCCGGGCTGTACAAGGTCTGGCGCACCCGCCACGACTGGAACTACACCACCGAGGAGCAGCCCGGCCTCGGTGGCCGCAAGCTCTTCTGGCCGCGCGGGAAGCTGCTCGGCGGCTCGTCGTCGATCAACGCGATGATCTACATCCGCGGCGCCCGCGCCGACTACGACGAGTGGGCCGAGCTCACCGGCGACCCGAGCTGGTCCTACGAGCACGTGCTCCCGCTCTTCAAGCGCATGGAGGACAACGCCCGCGGCGCCGACGAGTGGCACGGCACCGGCGGCCCGCTGCGCGTCGAGGACCTGCGCAGCCCGCACCCGTGGACCAGGGCGGTCGTCGAGTCCGCGGTGGCCAGCGGCTACCCGCGCAACCCCGACTTCAACGGCGCCACGCAGGAGGGCGTCGGCCAGTACCAGGTGACGCAGAAGCGCGGACGTCGCTGGTCGGCCGCCGACGCCTACCTCCACCCGGCGTCGGGCCGGCCGAACCTGACGGTGAAGACCGGCGCGCTGACCACCCGCGTGCTGGTCGAGGGCGGCCGGGCCACGGGCGTCGAGTACCGCTGCGGCGGGCAGCTGCACACGGCCCGCGCGACCCGCGAGGTCGTCCTCTCCGGCGGTGCGGTCAACTCCCCGCAGCTGCTCATGCTCTCGGGCATCGGGCCGGCCGACCACCTGCGCGAGGTCGGCGTCGACGTCGTCCACGACCTGCCCGGTGTCGGTGGCGGGCTGCAGGACCACCCGCTGGTGCCGGTCGTGTGGAACACCCGCTCGGGCACGTCGCTGCGGCTGGCCGAGACGCCGCTGAACGTGGCGCTGTGGAAGGTGGCCGGCCGCGGCCCGCTCACCTCCAACCTCGCCGAGGCGGGGCTGTTCACCCGGTCCAGCCCCGAGGTGACCGAGCCCGACCTGCAGATGCACTTCCTGCCGGTGAAGTTCTGGAAGCAGGCCGAGATCGACCCGGACGCCGAGGCGTTCACCGCCGCGGTCGTGCTGGTGCGCGTGCACTCGCGCGGCTCGGTGCGGCTGCGGTCGGCCGACCCGACGTGGGCGCCGGCCATCGACGCCGGCTACCTCACCGACGAGCGCGACCTCGACGCGCTGGTGTCCGGTGTCGAGCAGGCCCGGCAGATCGGCACCGCCGCTCCCCTGTCGGACGTGCTGGCCGACGAGTGGTCCCCCGGCAGCGCCACGCAGGGCCGCGAGGCGCTGCGGGCGAAGGTGCGCGACACCCTCGAGTCGCTGTACCACCCGGTGTCGTCCTGCCGGATGGGCACCGACGACCAGGCCGTCGTGGACCCGCAGATGCGGGTGCACGGCATCGAGGGCCTGCGGGTCGTCGACGCCTCGGTGATGCCGACGCTGGTGCGGGGCAACACGAACGCTCCGACCATCATGCTGGCCGAGCGGGCGGCCGACCTGGTCCTGGGTCGTCCGGTCGCGCCCCAGCTCGCCGCAGCAACCGGCTGACCTGCGCTCCGGGGGTCACCCGAAGCGCAGGGCCTGGCCCGCGTGGATGTCGCCCACCCACTCCCACCCCGGCTCGGCCGACGGGCCGAGCCGGGGGTCGTCGGGATCCCGCCCGTCCCGCAGGGCGTGGAGGTAGGCGCGGTCGAGCGCGATCCGGGCGCTGACCTCGGGGCCCCGGCCGACGGACCCGTGCCCCGGGACGACGACGTCGACGTCCCCGGCCACGACGTCCAGCCGCTCCAGCCCGACCAGGTACTCCCCGACCGGATCGTTCTCCCCGGTGGCGTCGTCGAGCATCGGGATGAAGACGTCGGACAGCATGTCGCCGGCCACCAGGACGCCGCGGTCCTCGATCAGCAGCGCCGCGTGGCCCGGAGCGTGCGCGGGGTGCTCGACGATCCGCACGGCGGGGCCCTCCCACGGGATCCGCACGGTGCCGGCCGGCAGTCCGGTGATGCGGCCGAACAGGTCCAGCGGGACGTCCCCGGCGATCTCCGGCGGCAGCATCTCCGCGGCGCGCGCCGGCCACTCCGGGTCCGAGAGCACCGCGCCCGTGACGGCCGCGCAGCGGTCGGTGCCGTACCGGGGCGCCTCGCCGAACGCGACGTCCCAGAGCACGTGGTCCCAGTCGGGGTGGGTCGCGAAGCCCGCCACCACGGGCCGGCCGAGAGCGGTCAGGTCCGCCGCGAGGCAGGCCATCTCCCCGCGGGTGATCCCGGGGTCGACGAGCAGCGCGCCGGCCGCGCCCAGCACGACGACCGTGTTGTTCCGGAGCAGCTCGCTCCGGTGGACCAGCACGCCCTCGGCGATCTGCGTCAGCACGGGTTCCTCCGCTCGTGGTCCGTCACCTGAGGGGCAGACGGCCGGGCGGCCGGGAACTCATCGGCCCGCGGAGCCCTGCTCAGCCGTGGGCCTGGTCGGCGGCCGCCACCACCCGGTCGGTCGGCAGGGCCGTCCCCGGCGTGACCGGAGGGTTGCGGCGGATCGCGATCGACATCGCCGCGGCGGCCATGCACAGCCCGCCGGCGAGGTACCAGGCCAGGTCGTAGGAGCCGGTGACGTCGCGGATCACGCCGCCGCCGAACGCGGCGAACGCCGACCCCAGCTGGTGCGAGGCGAACACCCAGCCGAAGACCACCGGGGCGCGGGCACCGAAGTGCTCCCGGCACAGGGCCAGCGTCGGCGGCACGGTGGCCACCCAGTCCAGGCCGTAGAAGACGATGAACGCGATCATGCTGACGTGCAGGTCCGGCCCGAACAGCGGCGGCAGCAGGAACAGCGAGAACCCGCGCAGCCCGTAGTAGGCCAGCAGCAGCACGCGGGGGTCGACCCGGTCGGTGAGCCAGCCCGACAGCACGGTGCCGGCGATGTCGAAGATGCCGACGACGGCGAGCAGCCCGGCGGCCGTGGTCACCGGCATCCCGTGGTCGTGCGCGGCCGGGATGAAGTGCGGCTGCACGAGCCCGTTGGTCGACAGCCCGCAGATGAAGAACCCACCGGCGAGCAGCCAGAAGGGACGACGGCGCGCGGCCTCGGCCAGGCCGCGCAGCGCGGTGCGGGCCGCACCGGCGCGCACCGGCTCGACGTCGTCTGCCGCCGTGCCGCCGTACGGGGTCACTCCGAGGTCGCGCGGCCGGTCGCGCAGCAGCCACGCCACCAGCGGGACGACGGCCAGCGCCGCCGCCGTGGTGCCCAGCGACGCCGAGCGCCAGCCGTGGTTCTGGTCGGCCCACGCCACGAGCGGGAGGAACACCAGCTGCCCGGTCGCGCCGCCGGCGGTGAGGACGCCCGAGACCAGGCCGCGGCGGGCCACGAACCAGCGGCCGGTCACCGTGGCCACCAGCGACAGCGCCATGGAGCCGGTGCCCAGACCGACCGCGAAGCCCCACAGCAGGATCAGCTGCCAGCTCGCCGTCATGAAGACCGTGAGCCCGCTGCCCACCGCGGTGAGCAGCAGCGCCGCGACCACCACGCGCCGGATGCCGAAGCTCTCCATCAGCGCCGCCGCGAACGGGGCGGTCAGCCCGTAGAGGGCCATGTTGACCGCGACCGCCGCCGAGATGGTCGACACCGACCAGCCGAACTCGTCGCGCAGCGGATCGATCAGCACGCCGGGGACCGCCCGGAAGGCGGCCGCTCCGACGAGGGCCAGGAACGTCACCCCGGCGACCCACCAGGCGGGGTGGATGCGGCGCGTCGACGAGGCGGCGGGGGCGGTCACGCCGGACAGCATGGCCCACCCGCCTCACGCGGAACGAGTGGCCGGGCGGCCAACATGTGCAAAGATCCGGCCATGCCCACCGCCCGGCCGCCGCGGCACGAGGTCGTCGTCCTCGCGCTGCCGGAGTCCATGGCCTACGAGGTCGGGCTCCCGCACCAGTTCCTGGGCGGCGCGACCGACGCCGAAGGCAACCGGCTCTACCGGGTGCGCGTGGCCAGCCTCGACGGCGGACCGGTGCGCACCTCGGCGGGGTACTCGCTGCTGCCCGAGCACGACGCCTCGATCCTGGACGGCGCGCAGACCGTCGTCGTCCCCGGCGTGCACGGCACCGCGGCGATGACCGACGGGACGGTGCCCGAGGAGCTGGCCGCGCTCCTGCGCCGGGTGGCGGGCACCGCCCGCCTGGTCAGCATCTGCACCGGCGCCTTCGTGCTCGCCGCGGCAGGTCTGCTCGACGGCCGGCCGGCGACGACGCACTGGGTGCACAGCCCCGCGTTCGCCCGGCTGTTCCCCGAGGTGCGGCTCGACCCGGACGTGCTCTTCGTCGACGACGGCGACGTCCTCACCTCCGCCGGGAACGCCGCCGGCATCGATCTCCTCCTGCACCTGGTCCGCCGCGACCACGGCAGCGAGGTGGCCGGCCGCGTCGCCCGCCGCAGCGTCGTCGCCCCGTGGCGCGAGGGCGGGCAGTCGCAGTTCATCGACCGGCCGGTGCCCGAGCCCGGCGACTCGGGAGTGGCGACGACCCGGGCCTGGGCGCTGGAGCGGCTGGGCGAGCCGCTCACCCTGGCCGAGCTCGCCGCCCACGCGCGGATGAGCGTGCGCACCTTCACCCGCCGCTTCCGGGAGGAGACCGGGGTGTCGGCCACGCGCTGGCTGGTGCAGCAGCGGGTGGCACTGGCCCGCCGGCTGCTGGAGTCCACCGACGTGCCGGTCGAGCAGGTCGCCGAGGCGGCGGGGTTCGGCACGACGGCGTCGATGCGCCAGCACCTGCACGCCGCGATCGGGGTGGCGCCGCTGGCCTACCGCCGCACGTTCCGCGGTCCCGCGACTCACCCGATGTGACCTGTCACTCCCCCGCAATCGGACCCGCGGCGCTCCCTGTCTGGTTGAGTGGGTCCTACCGGCGCCGCCCTCGCTCATCCGGAGCGGCAGGAATCGACGTCGGGCCCAGGCTGCGCCACCGAGGCGCGCCAGGCTGACCGACGTCTCGCCGACGATGTGAGCCCGCCCTGCCCGTGCGCAGGAGCGTCGCGCTCGCCCGCGCCGAGGTGCTCGTGCGGCCACTCGAGTGTCGAGGAACCGATGACTTCGCAGAACACCTCCCCGTCCACCCCGGCCGCCGACGGGCGACCGCGCCGTCGCCGCGGGGGCCGCGGCCGGGGCACCGGCGCCCGCCCCGCCGGCGAGCAGCAGTCCACCCCGCAGGCCGCCCAGGCTCCCGCCGCCGCCGTCCCGGCGCCGGCCGTCGTCCCCGTCGGGGCCGACGCCACCGTGCTGCCCACCGACACCACGTTCGCCGCGCTCGGCGTCCCCGCGCCCCTGGTCGAGGTGCTCACGGGCAGCGGCATCACCGCGCCGTTCCCGATCCAGGTCGCCACGCTGCCCGACAGCCTCGGCGGGCGCGACGTCCTGGGCCGGGGCCGCACCGGCTCGGGCAAGACGCTGGCCTTCTCCATCCCGCTGGTCGCCCGGCTGGCCGCCTCCACGAGCAAGCGGCAGCCCAAGCGGCCCCGTTCGCTGATCCTGGTCCCGACCCGCGAGCTGGCCAACCAGGTCGCCGCCGTCGTCGACCCGATGGCGCGGGCGCTGGGCATGTCGACGACGACGATCTTCGGTGGCGTCGGGCAGAACCCGCAGGTCCAGGCGCTGGCCTCGGGCGTCGACGTCGTCATCGCCTGCCCCGGCCGGCTCGAGGACCTCATCGGCCAGGGCCACTGCGACCTCGGCGCCGTCGAGATCACCATCCTGGACGAGGCCGACCACATGGCCGACCTGGGCTTCCTGCCCGGCGTCAAGCGGATCATGGACCGGACGCCGAAGACCGGCCAGCGGCTGCTCTTCTCGGCCACCCTGGACAACGGCGTCGACGTGCTGGTCAAGCGCTACCTGTCGAACCCGATCACGCACTCGGTCGACCCGGCCGTCGCCCCGGTCAGCACCATGACGCACCACGTGTTCCGCGTCGACGCCGCCGACAAGGCCCGCATCGTCCAGGAGCTGGCCTCCGGGCTCGGCCGCAGCGTGCTCTTCACCCGCACCAAGCACCAGGCCAAGAAGCTGGCCAAGCAACTGACGGCGGCCGGCGTCCCCGCCGTCGACCTGCACGGCAACCTCAGCCAGAACGCGCGCGAGCGCAACCTCGAGGCGTTCACCAACGGTGGGACGCGCGTGCTGTGCGCCACCGACATCGCCGCGCGCGGCATCCACGTCGACGACGTCGCGCTCGTCGTGCACGTCGACCCGCCGGCCGAGCACAAGGCCTACCTGCACCGCTCCGGCCGCACGGCCCGCGCGGGCGCCGAAGGTGCCGTCGTCACGATCGCCACGCCCGACCAGGCCGGCGAGGTGCGCACGCTCGCCCGCCAGGCCGGGATCACCCCCGAGGTGTCGGCCGTCAAGCCCGGCGCCCGCGAGATCGAGGCGCTGACCGGCCCGGCCGCGCCGTACGTGGAGCCGGCCCCGGTGGTCGAGCAGCCGCAGGGCGGCGGTGGCGGCGGTCGTCGTCGCAGCGGCGGTGGCGGCTCGGGCCGCGGCTCGTCCGGTGGCGGCGCGGCCAAGGCGGCGTCCTCCGGCGGCAGCCGGGGCGGCTCGGGCTCGGCCCGCGCCGCCGGTCCGGCCCGCACCCGCGCCGAGCTGGCCGCCCGGGCCGGGACGTCGTCGGCCGCCTCCTTCAGCGCCCGCTCGCGCCGCGGCAGCCGCTGACCGTCCTCCCTCAGCAAAAGGGGTCCTACCTCACGGTCGACCGTGAGGTAGGACCCCTGATGATCAGGAGACCTGATCATCAGCGCGCCTAGTTGCCGCTGGAGAAGGCGGCGTCGAAGGCGGCGGCCGGCGGGTCGAACGCCAGCCGGCGCACGAACTCCAGCGCCTCGGGGGCGCCGACGAGGCGGTCCATGCCGGCGTCCTCCCACTCCACCGAGATCGGCCCGTCGTAGCCGATGGTGTTGAGCATCCGGAAGCAGGCCTCCCACGGGACGTCGCCGTGGCCGGTGGACACGAAGTCCCAGCCGCGCCGCGGGTCGGCCCAGGGCAGGTGCGAGCCCATCCGGCCGTTGCGGCCGTTGCCCACCTGCTTCTTCGCGTCCTTGCAGTCCACGTGGTAGATGCGGTCCTTGAAGTCCCAGATGAACGAGACCGGGTCCAGGTCCTGCCAGACGAAGTGCGACGGGTCCCAGTTGAGGCCGAACGCCTCGCGGTGGCCGATCGCCTCCATCGTGCGGACCGTCGTCCAGTAGTCGTAGGCGATCTCCGACGGGTGCACCTCGTGGGCGAACCGCACGCCGACCTCGTCGAACACGTCGAGGATCGGGTTCCAGCGGTCGGCGAAGTCGCGGTAGCCGTCCTCGACCATCGACTCGGGCACCGGCGGGAACATCGCCACGGTCTTCCAGATCTTGGACCCGGTGAACCCGACGACCGTCTTCACGCCGAGCTTGGCCGCCGCGCGGGCGGTCAGCTTCATCTCCTCCGCGGCGCGCTGGCGGACGCCCTCGGGGTCGCCGTCGCCCCAGACGCGCGGGTGCACGATCGCGCGGTGCCGCTCGTCGATCGGGTCGTCGCAGACCGCCTGGCCGTTGAGGTGGTTGGAGATCGCGAAGACCTGCAGGCCGTACTTCTCCAGCAGCGCCTTCCGCTCGGCGACGTAGGAGTCGTCGTTCGCGGCGCGCTCGACGTCGAGGTGGTCGCCCCAGCAGGCGATCTCCAGGCCGTCGTAGCCCCACCCGGAGGCGAGCCGGGCCACCTCCTCGAACGGCAGGTCGGCCCACTGGCCGGTGAACAGGGTGACGGGACGAGGCATCAGGGAGCTCCTCAGATCTCGGTGAAGGACGAGTTGTTCGCTGCACTGCGCTCGACGGCGTCGAGCACCCGCTGCACCTGCAGCCCGTCGGCGAAGGACGGCGTCGGGTCCTCCCCCTTGGCGATGGCGGTCACCAGGTCCACGACCTGGTGGGTGAAGCCGTGCTCGTAGCCCAGCCCGTGCCCGGCCGGCCACCAGTTGCCGACGTAGGGGTGGCCGGGCTCGGTGACGACGATGCGCCGGAAGCCGGCGGTCTCGGCGGGCTCGTCGCCGTCGAAGAAGTGCAGGACGTTCATGTCCTCGAAGTCGAATGCGAGGCTGCCGCTGGACCCGTTGATCTCGATCCGGATGGCGTTCTTGCGGCCGAGGGCGAACCGGGTGGCCTCGAAGGTGGCGACCGCGCCACCGGCGAACCGCCCCAGGAAGACCGCCGCGTCGTCGACGGTGACCGTGCCGGTCCCCTCCCCGCCGACGCCGGACAGCGAGCCGGCCGAGGCGGGCAGCGGCCGCTCCTTGACGAAGGTCTCCAGCATCGCGCTGACGCCGGTGAGCGCCTGCCCGGTGATGTGCTGCGTCAGGTCGACGATGTGCGCGCCGATGTCACCGAGCGCCCCCGAGCCGGCCTTCTGCTTGTCCAGCCGCCACGACATCGGCGCGGCCGGGTCGGCGATCCAGTCCTGCAGGTACTGGGCCCGCACGTGCCGGATGGTGCCGAGCCGTCCCTCCGCGACCAGCTGCCGGGCCAGCCCGATGGCCGGCACGCGCCGGTAGGTGAAGCCCACCATGGACCGGACGCCGTTGCGCGCAGCGCGAGCGGCGGCCTCGGCCATCGCCTCGGCCTCGGCGACCGTGTTGGCCAGCGGCTTCTCGCAGAGCACGTGCTTGCCGGCCTCGAGCGCGGCGATCGCGATCTCGGCGTGGGTGTCACCGGGGGTGCAGACGTCGACCAGGTCGACGTCGTCCCGCGCGATCACCGCCCGCCAGTCGGTCTCGGTCGCCTCCCAGCCCAGCCGCTGCGCGGCGTCGGCCACGCGGGCGGGGTCACGGCCGGCGAGGACCGACAGACGCGGGTGCAGCGGCAGGTCGAAGAAGTGGGGGGCGGTGCGCCAGGCCTGCGAGTGCGCTGCGCCCATGAACGCGTAGCCGATCAGGCCGACGCCGAGCGAGGGGGAGGTCATACGGGCTCCTCGGGAGGGCGGGGACGCCGGGTGCGACGTGCGCACCCGGCGTCCCCGGGCCGATCGATCAGGACTCGAACGCGGCGTCGATGAAGTCCTCGACGTTCTCGGAGGTGACCACCGGGGCGTTGAGCACGATCGTGCGCGGCACACCCTGCGAGTTCAGGTCGGCCACGCTCTTGCTCTGCGCGACGAGCCGGGCGAGCCGGACGCCGTCGGCCGCCTGGGTGTGCGGGTAGATGACGGTCGCCTGCAGGACCGAGTCGCCCTCCTGGATGGCCCGCATGGCGTTGGCCGAGCCCGCGCCACCGACCATGAAGAACTCGTCGCGGCCGGCGTTCTCGATGGCGGCCAGGACGCCGACGCCCTGGTCGTCGTCGTGGTTCCAGATGGCGTCGATCTGCGGGGCGGCCTGGAGCAGGTTGGCCGCCGCCTCCTCGCCGCCCTCGACCGTGAAGTCGGCGGCGACGCGGTTGCTGACCTCGAGCCCGCAGTCCGACAGCGCGTCGGCGAAGCCCTGGCTGCGGTCCTGGGTCAGCGGCAGCGAGTCGATGCCGGCGATCTCGGCGACGACGGCGTCGGGCTGGTCGCCCAGCTGCTCGCAGACGTAGGTGCCGGCCGAGACGCCCATCCCGTAGTTGTCGCCCAGGATGGTGGCGCGGGCGGCGAACGGGCTGTCGAACTCGCGGTCGACGTTGATGACCGGGATGCCGGCCTCCATCGCCTGCAGCGCGACCGGCGTCATGGCGGCGCCGTCGAAGGGCAGCAGCACGATGGCGTCCACGCCGTCGTTGATGAAGGTCTCGACCTGGCTGATCTGGGTGCTGACGTCGTTGGTGCCCTCGGCGACGCGGAGCTCGATGTCCTCGTACTCCTCGTCGACCGCACGCGCGGCCTCGGTGATGCCAGCCATCCAGCCGTGGTCGGCGGCCGGGGCCGAGAAGCCGATGACGACGGTGTCGCCCTGCTCGTCGTTGTCGCTGGCGGCGTTGTTGCCGCCGCCGCCACCCGAGCTCTCCGGCGTGTTCCCGGTGCAGCCGGCGAGAAGCGCGCCGGCGCCGATGAACGCGACCGCGGTGGTGGTCACGCGGCGGTAGCCGCGCTGCCTCGTTGCAGACATGGGTCTCTCCTCGCTCTGCCTGCCTGGCGCCGTCGCCAGGTGGTCGGTGCTGCTGTGCGGTGGTGCGACCGGGGGCCGGGCGGCCCGCCGGGTGGTGCTGACCCGGGAGCGGGTCAGGTCGTGGGCTCGCTCGCGCCGCCCGGGAGGGCGCCGGCGGGTGAACCGGGCACGCCGGAGGCGCCGCTGGCGACGCCTCCCGGTCCGCCGGGGGTCCTCGCCTTCCGGCTGCGGCCCTGGCCGCCGGCCAGGCGCATCTGCAGGAGGACGGCGAGCACGATGATCACGCCCTGGGCCACGGCCTGGGCGCTGCTCGTGAGGTTGTTCAGCGTGAACACGTTGCCGAGCGTCGTGAGCAGCAGCGTGCCGAGGACGGTGCCGACGATCGTGCCGCGCCCGCCGATCAGCAGGGTGCCGCCGATGACGACCCCGGCGATGGCGAGGAGCTCGTAGAGCGTGCCGTGCGTCGAGCTGCCGGTCGTCGTGCGCGCCATGATCATCACGCCGGCGATGCCGCAGCAGACGCCGGAGAGCACGTACAGCAGGACGGTGTGCCGCTGCACGCGGATGCCGGCCAGGCGGGCGGCCTCGGCGTTCCCGCCGACGGCGAAGGTGCGGCGGCCGAAGGTCGTGCGGTTGAGCAGGACCCAGCCCGCGGCCGACACCAGCGCCCAGATGATGACCAGGGTCGGGATGCCGAGGACGTCGCCGGAGAAGAAGGAGAGGAAGTCGCGGTCCTGGACGATCTGGGTGCGCCGGTTGGCGATGATCTCGGCCAGTCCGCGGGCGGAGACGAGCATGGCCAGGGTCGCGATGAAGGCGACCAGCTTCCCGTAGGCGATGACGACGCCGTTGACCAGCCCCGCGCCGGCGCCGACCAGGATCGCGGTGAGCACCATGACGATCCAGTGGACGTCCTCGGCCAGCGCCTGGGTGGCGAGGGTGGTGGCCCACACCGAGGACAGCGCCACCAGCGCGCCGACCGACAGGTCGATGCCGCCGCCGATGATCACGAACGTCATCCCGATGCTGACGACGCCGATGACCGAGGCCAGCCGGAGGATGGTGAGCAGGTTGTTGACGTCGGCGAACCGGTCACCGGCGGTCGCCACGCCCACGGCGCACAGGATCGCCAGGGCGATGACCAGGCCCAGGTTGCGCCCGACGGGCCCGGCCATGAAGCCGGGGCCACCTCCACCCGGCGCCGCTGCGGCCCCGCTCTCCCGCTTCGTCGCGGTCGCCGTCTCGCTCATGCCACTTCCCCTTCGTGCGGTGCGGTGCCGGTGTGCGCCGTGCCTTCCATGACCAGGTCGAGCACGCGGTGCTCGTCGAGCGCGTCCGCCGGCGCCTCGGCGACGACGGCGCCGTCGGCGATGACGAGGACGCGGTCGGCCAGCCCCAGGACCTCGGGGATCTCGCTGGAGACCACCAGGACGGCCACCCCCTGGTCGGCGAGGTCGCGGACCAGCGTGTAGATCTCCGAGCGGGCGCCGACGTCGACGCCTCGCGTGGGCTCGTCCAGGAGCAGCACGCGGCAGTCGCGCAGCAGCCAGCGGGCCAGCACGACCTTCTGCTGGTTGCCGCCGGACAGGGTGCGGGCGATGCGGGTCTCGTCGGAGGGCCGGACGTCGAGGGCCTGCACCTGCTCGCGGGCAGCGGTGCGCTCGGCCCGGCCGGAGAGCAGCCCGATCCGGGCGAAGCGGTTCAAGCTCGAGACGGTGATGTTCCGGTAGACGGAGTCGTCGAGGAGCAGCGCCTGGCTCTTGCGCTCCTCGGGCGCGAGCCCGATGCCGGCGGCCACCGCCGCACCGACGTCGCCGGGGCGCAGCTGCTTCCCACCCAGCCGGACGCTGCCGCTGGTGGGGCGACGGGCCCCGTAGATCGTCTCGAGGATCTCCGAGCGCCCGGAGCCCACGAGCCCGGCCAGCCCGACGATCTCGCCCGGTCGGAGGGTGAGGTCGACGCCCTCGAAGGAGCCGCGCAGCCCCAGGTCCTGCACCTCGAGCAGCGGGGCCGCCCCGCGGTCGACGGCGGCGCGCCGCTCGGGGAAGACGTACTCGATCGTGCGGCCGGTCATCAGCGTGATGACCTCACGGGTGGGGGTCTCGCGGGCCGGGAGCCCGGTGGCCACGGTGCGCCCGTCCTTGAGGACGGTGATCCGGTCGCCGACCTCGCGGATCTCCTCCAGCCGGTGGGAGATGTAGACGACGGCGACGTCCTGCGCGGCGAGCTCGCGGATCACGCCGAAGAGCCGCTCGACCTCTTCGTTGTCCAGGACGGCCGAGGGCTCGTCCATGATGATCAGCTTCGCGTCCTGGGACAGCGCCCGCGCCATGCTGATCATCTGCTGCTGCGCGGCCGACAGGGCGCCGACCTCGGTCGCCGGCCGGATCTCGGGGTGGCCGAGGCGGGTCAGGAGCTCCGCCGCGACCCGGTTCGCGGCCGCCGGCCGGGTGATCCCGAACCGCGACGTCTCCCGGCCCAGGAAGATGTTGTCCGCGACCGTCAGCCCCGGCACCAGGTCCAGCTCCTGGTAGATCGTGGCGATGCCCAGGCGCAGCGCGGCCTGCGGATCGGTCAGCGCGACCTGCTCACCGGCCCAGGTGATCGTGCCCTCGTCGGGCTGGTGGGCACCGGCGAGCACCTTGATCAGGGTCGACTTGCCCGCGCCGTTCTGGCCCAGCAGGCAGTGCACCTCACCGGCACGGACGTCGAGGTCCACACCGCCGAGCGCACGCACGCCGGGGAACGTCTTGACGATCCCGCGCATCTCCAGCAGCGGACCCGTCGACCGCGGTTCCTCGTTCACGCCACCACCCGGACTTTTGCTCAGTTCTGATCATTAGTCTGCTGAGGCGAGAACATATGTGCTGGGTCACA
Organism: Blastococcus sp. TBT05-19; assembly: GCF_003319095.1. GTDB lineage: Bacteria > Actinomycetota > Actinomycetes > Mycobacteriales > Geodermatophilaceae > Blastococcus. Next base: position 196,745 of record NZ_QOHI01000006.1, read on the forward strand.
GGGGGTCAAGGCTCTGGCGCGGAGTTACCGAACCGAGACGAACCGCATGTCCCCGCCATGACATCGCGGTCCTCCGGACCGCACCGTCGTGACATCGCGGTCCTCCGGACCGCACCGTCGTGACATCGCGGTCCTCCGGACCGCACCGCGATCAAGTGCCGTCCCGGCCTGCGCGGAGCCGCTTCGTCGTCCCTGCGCGGACCCTCCGGGCCCACTCGGGACGACTGAACGGGCTGACGCCGGGCTGCCCTGCCTACCTGGCGAGGGACTGGACGGAGTCCTCGTCGAGGAACTCCTCGATCGCCATGAGGGCGGCGCCGACCCGGCCCGAGCGCTCGGGCGCATCGCTGACGGTGATCTCCAGGGCCCGGGCGGCCAGCGGCATCGACCGGCCGTAGACGGCCTCCCGGATGCCCGCGAGCAGCGGGGCGCCGGCCTGGGCGACACCCCCGGTCATGACGATGCGGTGCGGGTTGAAGAAGTTGACCAGCGCGGCGAGCACCGTGCCGATGGTCCGGCCGGCGTCCCGCACAAGCTCCAGCGCGGAGCCGTCCCCCTGGACGGCGAGCTCGACGACCTCCCGGGTGGTCGCGACGTCAAGGCCCGCGGCGACGGCGTCGCGGAGCAGGGCTCCCCCGCCGGCGATCGCCTCGAGGCAGTTCTCGTTGCCGCAGCGGCAGACGACCGTGCGCCCGTCCGGCGGGTGCACGGAGATGTGCCCGATGTCGCCGGCGCTGCCCTGGGCACCGCGGTAGACGCGCCCCTCGACGATCACGCCGCAGCCGATGCCGGTGCCAACCTTGACCACGAGCAGGTCCTGGACCGATCCCTCGACGCCGATCTCGCCCAGCGCCATCACGTTCACGTCGTTGTCCACGTAGACCGGGCACTCGTACCGGGCGAACGCGCTCGGGATCGGGTGGTCGTGCCAGCCCGGCATGATCGGCGGGTGCGAGGGCCGGCCGGTCGAGAACTCCACCGGCCCGGGCACGCCGACCCCCACCGCGCAGACGTCGCCCGGCGTGAGCCCCGCCTCGGCGAGCACCTCCTGGGCCAGCCGGTCCACCTCGGTCAGGACGGGACCGGGCCCGTCGGCGATGTCGATCGGGTGCCCGACCGTGGCGAGGATGCGGGCGGAGAGGTCGGTGACGGCGACGTCGACGCTGGTGACGCCGAGGTCGACGGCGAGCACGCACCCGGCCCCGCTGTTGAACTGCAGGATCGTCGGCGGCCGGCCGCCGGTGCTCCAGCCGCGCCCACCCTCCTCCAGGAGCCTGGCCGCGATCAGCTGGTCGACCTTGGCGCTGACCGTGTTCCGGGAGGCCCCGGTGAGCGCCACCAGGTCGGCCCGGCTGCGGGCGCGACCGGTCCGCACGTGCCGGAGCAGCGCGCCGGCCGAGGCAGAGGTGTGCGCCACGCGGTCATAGTGGCACGCCGCGCGACCACCGAGCGGCGACTGCCGTCGACCTCCCACCTGCACGGGGGACGCGGTTGGGCGCCCGGCGCGTGGGCACTGAGCGGAGGACCGTCCTGGTTGAGCACTGGACGAACGACACGAGCGAGGTACTCATGGGCCTGCCCATCACCCTGTCCGAGATCGCGCCCCGGATCTCGGCCGGCGCCTTCATCCTCAACAGCGGCCTCGGCAAGCGTGGCGCGGACGAGGAGGCGGCGGCCGGCATGCACGGCTTCGCCACCGGGACCTACCCGTTCCTGGCCAGCGTGCCGCCGCAGCAGTTCGCGAAGGGCCTGGCCACCGCGGAGATCGCCATCGGCGCCGCGCTGCTCACCCCCGTCGTCCCGACCGCCGTCGCCGGCGCCGCGCTGACCGCCTTCTCCGGCGGCCTGCTGGGCCTGTACCTGAAGACGCCGGGCATGCGGAAGGAAGGCAGCCTGGCTCCCACCGAGCAGGGCCTGGCCATCGCCAAGGACAGCTGGCTGCTGGGCATCGGCATCGGTCTGCTGGTGCGCGGCACCGTCGACCGCGAGCCCCGCCGGGTGCGCAAGGCCGCGAAGGTGCTGGCCAAGGCGAACAAGAAGGCCGCGAAGGCCCGCGACCGGTTCAGCTGAGCCCGACGGGGGGCTCCTCCCCCGGCAGGTGCACCGTGGTCACCAGGCGGCGCCGCCGGCCCTCGACGGGCCGGTGGTCCGCCCGCGCCAGCAGCACGGCGCGGAGGTCGCGCACCAGATCGGCGAACTCGGCGTCGTCCAACCACAGGCCGATCTGCCGGTAGCCCACCCCGTCACGCGCCAGGTCGGGCTCGCCCCGGTCCAGGTACCGGTCGAAGTCGGCCAGCAACGCGGCGACGAACGTCGTGAACGCCCGGCGGTGGTCCTCGGTCGTCATGGCGGCCAGGTCCTCGGCCGAGACGCCCGCGGCCTCGACCACCAGCCGGTAGCTGCGCTCGGCCGCACCGCGGACCTTCCGCTCGCCGGCGACGACGAGGACGCCGGCGTCGGCCAGCACCCCCACGTGGCGGTACAGCGTCGCCGCCGGGACGTCGGGGAGCTCGGCGCGCAGCTGCCCGGTGGTCAGCGCGCGGTCGCCGAGGAACGCCTGCACCACCCGGAGGCGGACCGGGTGCAGGAGCAGATCGACCGTGCTCACGCGCTCACCATTCTCATCCTTGACAACGTTCTCACAGATGAGAATATTGGTGCCATGGCCACCGTGCAACTGACCCCCCGCTCCCTCGCCGTCCACCTCACCCGCGGGGAGAAGATCGCGGGCCTCCTGGGCGACCTCGAGGTCGCCCGCGACTCGGTCGCAGCGGTCGACGTGGTGACCGACCCGCTACCGGCCGCCCGCGGCCTGCGCGCCCCCGGGCTCGCGCTGCCGGGGCGACGCAAGGTCGGCACCTGGCGGCGGCCCGGCGAGCGCACCTTCGTCTCCGTGCGCAGGGGGCAGCCGGCCCTCCGGGTGCGGCTGACCGGTGAGCGCTACGACACGCTCCTCGTCGGCACCGACGACGCCGACCGCCTCGCCGCCGAGCTCACCCGCTGACGTGCGCGAGGTCCCGCTCCAGGTGCCCGGCCCGCACCCGCTCGCCGGCACGCTGTGCCTCCCCGACACCCCGCTGCCGGTGCCGGCGGTGCTGCTCGCATCGGGGTCCGGCCCGCTCGACCGCGACAGCAACCACCGGCGTGCCCGGTTCGACGTCGCCCGGCAGCTCGCGCACGCCCTCGCCGGCGGCGGCATCGCGTCGCTGCGCTACGACAAGCGCGGGGTCGGCGGGAGCCCGGGCGACTGGCGCGCCGCCGGTCTGCACGACGGCACCGACGACCTCGGCCGCGCGCTGGGGACGCTCCGCGCCAGGCCCGAGATCGACGCCGGGCGCATCGCGCTGGCCGGGCACAGCGAGGGCGCGATCCTGGCCGCGGCGCTCGCCGCCCGGGGCGCCCCCGTGGCAGGGGTGGTGCTGCTCGCGATGAGCGCGACGCCGGGCGAGGAGCTGCTCCGCTGGCAGGCTCGGCAGATCGCGCCCACGCTCCCGGCCCCCGTGCGCGGGCTGCTGCGCCTGCTGCGCGTGGACCTGGAGCGGAAGGTGGCCGCCAACCACGACCGGATCCGGAGGACGACCACCGACGTCGCCCGCATCGGCGGCGCCCGCATCAACGCCCGCTGGACGAGGGAGTTCATGGCGCACGACCCGCGCGAGGACCTGCGCCGGATCACGGACCCGGTGCTGGCGATCACCGGCGGCAAGGACCTGCAGGTCCCGCCGGAGGACGTGGACGCCATCGCCTCCTGCGTCTTAGGGCCGGCGGACACCCGGGTGGTCCCCGACCTCACCCACACCCTCCGCCGCCAGCCGGGCGCGGCGTCCCTGAGCGCCTACAAGGAGGAGCTGCGCCGCCCCCTCGACTCGGAGCTCCTCGCCGCCGTCGTCGAGTGGTGCGGCGGGGTCACCCATCCGACCCGGCCCCGGCGTGCGAACACCTGACGTCCCCGGGAGCCGGACCGGTCACCCGGGATGCGCGGGGCCCGCGTGCACCCTGGCGGGCGGGCCCGCCTACCCGAGGAGTGCTCCATGTCCCGCACCTCCCACCGGAACGTCGGTCGTCCCCGCCGCATCGCCGCAGCCGCACTGCTGACCGGCGCGCTCGCGGCGCTCTCCGCCTGCAGCGGCGGCATGGACGACGCCGCCCAGCCGTCGTCCGAGGGGTCGACGTCCTCGTCGTCCTCGGCGGCGCCCTCGTCGTCGGCGTCGGACGGCCCGGAGAGCGGGGTCCAGACCATCACCGCGACCGAGGACGACTTCAGCATCGCCCTGGAGTCGCAGGAGCTGACCGCCGGCAGCTACGAGATCGAGGTCGTCAACGACGGCGGGGCGACCCACGACCTGGTCGTCGAGCGGGACGGCGAGGACGTCGCGGCGTCCGACACGATCGGGCCCGGCGAGTCGGCCACCGTGACCGTCGACCTGGAGCCCGGCGAGTACGTCTTCTACTGCTCCATCGGCGCGCACCGCTCGATGGGCATGGAGATCACCGTCCAGGTCAGCTGATGACCCTCGTGTGGCCGCTGCGCGTGGTCGGCGCGCTGCTGCTGGGCGCGATGGCGTGGATCCACGTCGACCTGTGGCGGGTCGGGTACCGGTCCATCGAGGTCATCGGGCCCGGGTTCCTCGCCAACGCCGTCGCCGGCTTCGTGCTCGCGGCGCTCCTGCTCGTCCCCGTCCGGGGCCTGCTGCGGTGGGTCGCCGTCGCCGGCGCGCTGACCGCCGCCGGCAGCCTGGCCGCGCTCGTGCTCTCGACCACCGTGGGGCTGTTCGGGTTCGTGGAGACGACCGCGGCACCGCTGTGGTGGGAGACGTTCTGGATCGAGGCCGGCGCGGTCGTCGTCCTCACCGCCCTGGCCGTCGTCGCCTCCCGGCGGCGGGCCTGACCGGAGCGGGTGGGGACGAGGTCCCCACCCGCTCCGGCAGGGCTCAGCGGACGCCGAGCAGGTGCTCCATCGCGAGCTGGTCGAGCCGCTCGAACTGCAGGCCACGGGCACCGAGGGTCTCGGGGTCGTGGGCCTCGGCGCGCAGCGCGTCCAGCGACTCGCCCTCGGCCAGGGTCGGGACGGCGAGCTCGGCCACGCGAGCGGCCTCGAGCGCCTCGGCGACCTCGGGGTCGGCGCGGAACGCCTGAGCCTTCTCCTTGAGGATCAGGTAGTTGCGCATGCAGGCGCGCGCGGTCTCCCAGACGCCGTCGATGTCCTCGGTCCGCGGCGGCTTGTAGTCGAAGTGCAGGTAGCCGTCGTAGGCCTTGCCCGACCCGGCACCCAGCAGGGTGTCGACGGTCCAGAAGGCGCCGCGCAGGTTGCCCGCGCCGAAGCGCAGGTCCTGGTCGAAGCGCGGCCCGTGCTGACCGTTGAGGTCGACGTGGAAGAGCTTGTCGTGCCACAGCGCCTGGGCGATGCCCTGGGCGAAGTTCAGCCCGGCCATCTCCTCGTGCCCGACCTCGGGGTTGAGGCCGACACGGGTCGGCTCCTCGAGGGAGTTGATGAAGGCGATGGCGTGCCCGATCGTCGGCAGCAGGATGTCGCCACGGGGCTCGTTCGGCTTGGGCTCGAGGGCGAAGCGCATGTTGTAGCCCTTCTCCCGCACGTAGGAGCAGAGGACGTCGAGGCCCTCCTTGTAGCGGTCGAGCGCGGCCGAGACGTCCTTGCTGCCACCGGACTCCGCACCTTCGCGGCCGCCCCACAGCACGTAGGTCTTCGCACCCAGCTCGGCGGCCAGGTCGACGTTGCGCAGCACCTTGGCGATCGCGTACCGGCGGACCGCGCGGTCGTTCGCGGTGAACCCGCCGTCCTTGAAGACCGGGGCGCCGAAGAGGTTGGTGGTGGCCATCTCCACGCCGATGCCGGTCTCGGCCAGCGCCTTCTTGAAGCGCTCGAGGGTGGCGTCGCGGGTGGCGTCGTCGGGCACCAGGTCGTCGTCGTGGAAGGTGACGGCGGCCGCGCCGAGCTCGGCGAGGCGGTGCACCGACTCGACCGGGTCCAGCGCGGGGCGCACCGCGCCACCGAAGACGTCGACGCCCTGCCAGCCGACGGTCCAGAGCCCGAAGCTGAACTTGTCGTCCTTGGTGGGCGTGTAGCGGTCGCTCATGCGGGTTCTCTTTCCGGATCGGACGTGGGCACCAGGTCGTCGTCGACCTGGTGGACGAGCGTGGGGTCGTCGAAGACCGACTCCAGGGCGATGTGCGCTCCGCCCCGGACGGCGGCGGTGAAGCCGAGGGTGGAGAGGACGACGCGGGCACCGGCCATGCCCGGGCCGAGCACGCGGGACTCCAGCTCGGCGAGCAGCGGCTCCATGAGGAAGCGGCCCAGGACGGCGAAGTAGCCGCCGAGCAGCACCACCCGGGGGTTGAAGACGTTGATCAGCACGGCCGCGCCGGTGCCGAGCGAGGTGCCGACCTGGCGCAGCGCGTCGAGGGTGCGCTGGTCGCCGAACTCTGCCCGCCGGGCCACCTCGGCCAGCCGGGTCTCCAGGTCGCGCCCGGGGTCGCGCACCGGGTCGCCGGGGTCGGCCGCGGCGCGCAGCAGCGCGGCCAGGCCGACGACGGTCTCCCAGCAGCCGCGCCGGCCGCAGCCGCAGACGACGTCGGGATCGCCCAGCGACGTGTGGCCGACCTCGCCGGACAGCCCGCCGGCGCCCCGCAGCAGCCGGCCCGCCACGATCACCCCGCCGCCGACACCGACCTCACCGGTCAGGTAGACGAGGTCGGGTGTGCGCGCCTCGGCGCCCATGGCCCACTCGGCGATGGCCGAGAGGTTGGCGTCGTTCTCGACCCGGATCGGGAAGTCGGCGTCGAGCCGGGAGCGCAGCCCGTCGAGCACCGCGACGTCGCGCCAGCCGATGTTGGGCGCCAGGGTGACGACGCCGTCGACGCTGCGCACCAGGCCGGCGACCGCGACGGTCACCCCGGCCGGGCGTGCGCCGGCCTCCGCGGCCGCGGCGACCGCCTCGGTGACCGCGGCGGCCACCGCGTCGAGGGTCTCCTCGGCGCCGAGCGCGGGGATGTCGAGGGCGTGCCGGCGTTCGAAGAGGACCTCGCCGCGCAGGTCGAGCACGAGGACGGCGACGTAGTCGACGTTGAGCTCCACCCCGATCCCGCAGACGCACCGGCCGTCGAGGTGCACGATCAGGCCCGGGCGCCCCACCGAGCCCGCCCGGTCGACCTCGCCGGCGCTGACCAGCCGCCGCTCGGCGAGCTCGGCCACCAGGCTGGACACCGTGGCCTTGTTCAGCCCGGTCTCCTGGGCGATTCGGGCGCGGGAGCGGGCGCCGTGGTCGCGCAGGTGGCGCAGCACCAGCCCGAGGTTGGTGCGCCGGACCGTGGCCTGGTCGGCGGGGGCACGGCGCTCGGACGAGCCGTCGTAGAGCGGCGGTTCCTCGGACATGCCCACCTCCTCCCGGTCCTGGTCCGATATTTGTCGGATCGGCAAACAAATTAGGGGCGCCGTCGCGGGTGGTCAAGACGAGTCGCTCTCGCGGGCGGCACGGCAGCCGCCTAAGGTCCCGGACCCATGACCTCCATGCAGCTCCCCGGCTCCGCCCGATGACCCTCGTCGCGGGCGTCGACACGTCCACCCAGGCATGCAAGGTCGTGGTGCGCGACGCCGACACCGGCGAGCTCGTCCGGTCCGGCCGCGCCGCCCACCCGGCCGGCACCGAGGTGGCCCCGGCGGCGTGGGAGGACGCGTTCCGGGCGGCCGCCGCCCAGGCCGGCGGGCTCGACGACGTCGAGGCGCTGTCCGTCGGCGGTCAGCAGCACGGCATGGTGTGCCTGGACGCCGACAGCGAGGTCGTCCGCGACGCGCTGCTGTGGAACGACGTCCGCTCGGCGCCCGCGGCAGCCGAGCTGATCCGCGAGCTCGGCGACGGCGACGAGGCGGCCGGGCGCCGCGCGTGGGCCGACGCCGTGGGCCTGGTCCCGGTGGCCTCGTTCACCGCGACGAAGCTGCGCTGGCTGGCCGACGCCGAGCCCGCCAACGCCGACCGCACCGCCGCCGTCTGCCTCCCCCACGACTGGCTGACCTGGCGTCTCTCGGCCGACCGGAGCGTGAGCACCCTGGCCACCGACCGCGGCGACGCCAGCGGCACCGCCTACTGGTCGGCGCGCACCGGCGAGTACCGCCTGGACCTGCTGGAGCGGGCGATGCGCGGTCGCCTCCCCGCCGTCCCGCGGGTCGCCGGCCCGGCCGAGCGGGTCGGGACGCTGGCCGGCGGCACCGCGCTGCTCGGCCCCGGTACCGGCGACAACGCCGCTGCGGCGCTCGGCCTGGCCGCGCGACCGGGCGACGTCGTCGTCTCGATCGGCACCTCCGGGGTCGTGTCGGCGGTGACCCCCACCGCCGTCGCCGACGTGACCGGCACCGTGGCCGGGTTCGCCGACGCCACCGGCAACCACCTGCCGCTGGTGGCCACCATGAACGCCGCGCGGGTGCTCGACGCGGCGGCGACGCTGCTCGGCGTGGACCACGCGACGCTCTCGGAGCTGGCGCTGCAGGCCCCCTCCGGCGCCGACGGCCTGGTGCTCGTGCCCTACCTGGAGGGCGAGCGGACGCCGAACCTGCCGAGCGCCACCGGCTCGGTGCACGGGCTCACGCTGCGGTCCTCCACGCCCGCGCACTGGGCCCGGGCCGCGATCGAGGGCCTGCTCTGCGGGCTGGCCGACGGCATCGAGGCCGTCGTCGCCCAGGGGGTCACCGTGGAGCGGGTGCTGCTGATCGGCGGCGCCGCCCGCTCCCCCGCCGTCCAGCAGCTGGCCCCGGGCATCTTCGGCCGGCCGGTGCTGGTCCCCCCGCCGGGCGAGTACGTGGCCGACGGCGCCGCGCGGCAGGCCGCGTGGGTGCTGTCCGGGGCGGACGCGGCACCGGAGTGGGCCCAGCCGGGCCTGCAGGAGTTCGACGCGGCGCCGGCCACGCACGTGCGCGAGCGCTACGCGGAGGTGCGCGGCCGCACCGACGGCCAGTAGAAGGACCCCGCTGCTCCCCGGCACTCGCTGCGCTCGCACCGGGTCCCTGCAGCGGGGCCGTTCCAGCACGTCACCGCGGGTCGACCCGCGCGGCCGGCGGTCAGAGGAGGGTGCGCACCAGGTCGGCGACGGCCTCGGGATGGGTCTGGACCGTCATGTGCGCCGCGCCGGGCAGTTCGACGAGCTGCCCGCGCGGCGCCGCGGCCGCCACCCGACGCGCCCAGCCGGCCGGGCAGAGCGCGTCCCGGGTGCCGCGCAGGACGACGACGGGCACCGGCAGCCCGGCCAGGTCCTCCTCGATCCGCTCGGGCGCGGCCGTCCGCCACAGCGCGGTCATCGCCCGCGGCCCGGTGTGCCACCACTGGGCCAGCACCAGCGGCACCTGCCACCACGGTTCGGCGACGGCGGTCCGGAGCCAGCGCCGTGCCAGCACCCGCAGCGGGCGCATCCGCGGATCTGTCGTGGGGCCGCACAGGACGACGCCGGCCACCCGGGGGTCGCGTGCGGCCCGGGCGACGACCTGGCAGCTCTGCGAGTGGCCGACCAGCACGACCGGCCCGTCGGGGAGCCCGGCCCGCAGCGCCGCGGCGAGCCCGTCGAGCGGCGGGACCGGCTCCGCCCGCCCCATCCCGGGCAGGCGCACCACGACGCCGTGGACGAATTCGCGCAACCGGCGCGAGGAACGTTCATCCAGGCCCAGACCGGGAACCAGCACGAGGGACACCGGAGTGGGCACCCCGAGGGTCTACCGGCCCGGCGCCGTGCACGCGAGCCCAGTCGCACGCGGTGTGAGCTGCATCTCGCCGGGGTGCGCGGGCCGCTCCGCGCCCGAGTGGGAGGATGGGAAACATCATGACGACATCACCAGCGCAGGCAGACGTCCGGAGCGACTCGACCGGCGGCCGGCCGCGCGTGGTCGTCATCGGCAGCGGGTTCGGCGGCCTGTTCGCCGCCAAGGCGCTCGCCAAGGCCCCGGTCGACATCACCCTGATCGGGAAGACCGCCCAGCACCTCTTCCAGCCGCTGCTCTACCAGGTGGCGACCGGCATCCTCTCCGAGGGCGAGATCGCCCCCGCCACCCGCGAGGTCCTCCGCCGGCAGAAGAACGCCCGGGTGGTGCTCGGCGAGGTCACGCACATCGACGTCGAGGCCCGCACGGTCACCTCGGAGATCCTCGGCCGCCGCTCGGTCTTCCCCTACGACGAGCTGATCGTCGCCGCCGGTGCGGGCCAGTCGTACTTCGGCAACGACCAGTTCGCCGAGTTCGCCCCCGGCATGAAGAGCATCGACGACGCCCTCGAGCTGCGCGGCCGCATCTTCGGCGCCTTCGAGCTGGCCGAGCTCGCCGAGGACCAGGCCGAGATCGACCGGCTGCTCACCTTCGTCGTCGTCGGCGCCGGCCCCACCGGTGTGGAGATGGCCGGGCAGATCGCCGAGCTCGCCCGCCGCACGCTGCGCCGCGACTTCCGCCGGATCAACCCCGGCAGCGCGCGGATCATCCTGCTCGACGCCGCCCCGCTCGTGCTCCCGTCCTTCGGCCAGAAGCTCGGCGACAGCGCCCGTCGGCAGCTCAACCGGATCGGCGTCGAGGTCCAGCTGGGCGCCATGGTGACCAACGTCGACGCCGACGGCCTCGAGGTGAAGGACGGCGACGGCCTGGTGCGCCGCATCCCGGCCGCCACCAAGATCTGGGCGGCCGGCGTGCAGGCCAGCCCCCTGGGCAAGCTCCTCGGCGAGCAGACGGGCGCCGAGGTCGACCGCGCCGGCCGCATCTCGGTCGAGCCGGACCTCACCCTCCCCGGCCACCCGGAGATCCACGTCGTCGGCGACATGATGGCGCTGAGCAAGCTGCCGGGGGTCGCCCAGGTGGCGATCCAGGGCGGCCGCTACGCCGCCGACACGATCAAGCGGCGGGCGACCGGCAAGGCCCCGCAGGAGAAGCCCTTCCACTACTTCGACAAGGGCTCGATGGCCACCATCTCGCGGTTCTCCGCGGTGGCCGACATCGGCAAGCTGAAGTTCGAGGGCTTCCTCGCCTGGGTGCTGTGGCTGGTCATCCACCTGATGTACATCGTCGGGTTCAAGAGCCGCCTGACCACGGTGCTGCACTGGATGGTCAGCTTCCTCGGCCGCGGCCGGTCGGAGCGGGTCGCGACCCAGCAGCAGGTCTACGGCCGGCTGGCGCTGGAGCAGCTCGGCGCGGGCTGGGAGGTCTCCAAGACCGGTGGCCCCAAGGACGACCTCTCCCCCGACCAGGACATGACCCAGCGCGACTCCGCCTGAGTCCCCGGCTGGGCCCGCCCGCTCAGGCCGGGCCCAGCCACCAGTCCAGGGCCGCCACGACCCCCTCCGGGCGCACCACGTGGCCGCCGTCGAACTCGTCGTAGGTGACGTCGTGCCCGGCGGCGGTGAACGCCGCCGCCACCCGACGGCCGCACCGGTCGACGGGGAGCACGCGGTCCCCCGTGCCGTGCGTGATCCACACCCGCGGGCGGCCGACCCGCACCGGCGGGGCGGCGAAGCCGGGCGAGAACGCCAGCGCCGCCTCGAACAGGTCGCCGTTCGCCGCACCGAGCGACAACGCGTACGAGGCGCCGTCGGAGAAGCCGGCCACGGCGCAGCGGCTCACCGGCAGCCGCTCGGCCACCTGCGCGAGCGCCGCGTCCAGGACGGCGACGTCACGCCCCACGCGGCCCGCGATCAGATCCCAGGTGGACGATCCCGACCGCGGCGCCAGCACAGCCGTTCCCCGCGCGGTCGCGGCACCGGCCACCGCCGCCAGGCTCTGCCGCGGTTCGCCACCGGCCCCGTGGAAGAAGACCAGCAGCGGGCGCGGCGCCGGCTCCCCCGGCGGGACGGCGAGCAGCACCTCGGCGCCGCCGCCCAGATCCAGGGCGGAGACGCCGGCCGGCCACGGAGCGCCCGGCGGATCGGGCACCGGCCGGACGCCGAGCCGGCCGTGGGCGTGGTCCTCAGGCACCGCTCCCCTCCCGCACCACGGCGGCGGCGACCGCCCGCAGGTCCCCCGTCTCGCGCCACACCGCACGCTGCCGGGTCGCCGAGGTACCCCGGGCGAACAGCCGGTCCACCAGGTGCCGCACCTCGTCCTCCTCGCCCCGGTCGGCCAGGTCGTCGGACAGCTCCCCCACCAGCCGCTCGACCGCCGTGCGCGCGTCCAGCAGTTCCCCGGCCACCGGGTCGAACAGCTGCCCGCCGATGCCGTCGCGCGCGGCCCGCCACCGCGCCGCTCGGAGCATCTCCACCCGGGGCTCCGGGACCGGCTCGCCCCGCTCGGCCCGCGCCGCGAGCACCCGCACGAGGGAGCGGACGAGGGCGGCGTGCAGCACGACGTCGTCCAGGTCGGTGCACACGTCGGCCAGCCGGAACTCCACGGTGGGCAGGTGCGACGACGGGCGCACGTCCCAGTAGAGGTGCGAGGCGTCCCCGACGACGCCGGCGGCGACCAGCCCGTCGACCACCTCGCGGTAGCGGGCCGCCGTGCCCAGCCGCTCGGGGATGCCGGTGTGCGGCCAGCGCCCCCACCAGAGGGTCCGGTAGCTCTGGTAGCCGGTGTCCGCGCCGTCGTGGAACGGGGAGCTGCCGGTCATCGCCAGCAGGACCGGCAGATAGGGGCGGGCGCGGTCGAGCACTGCGACCGCCGTCTCCAGGTCCGGCACACCCACGTGCACGTGGCAGCCGGCGATGTCCTGCCGCTGGGCGAGCCCGGCCCACCGGTGCACCATGGCCTCGTACCGCGGGTCGGGGGTGATCACCTGCTCGCGCCAGCCGGCGAACGGGTGGGTCGAGGCCGCGAGCAGGACCACCCCCGCGCCGGCGGCGGCCGCCCGGGCCTGGGCGCGGGCGGCGACCATCTCCGCGCGCAGGTCGGCGAGCGACCGGCAGATCGCGGTGGCCGTCTCCACCTGGGTCGTGGTGATCTCGGCATGGACCCGCTCGCCGAACTCGTGCCGCACGGCCGCGGCAGCCAGCCCGGGGCTCGGCGTGAGCGCGGAGGTCGCGGGATCGACGAGGTGGAACTCCTCCTCCACCCCGACGGTGGCACCCACGTCGGAGGTCGCGCGACGGGCGGTGGACTCCATGCGTGCTCCCGGTGCAGGGCATGCCCCCTGCGGCGCCTTCGGGTGCCCCGTGGTCCGGGGGCGACCGAGGGCCGGCCGCACCGGAACGGTACGAGCCCCCGACGGCGCACGCACCCCCATCGGGGGGCTCCACCGGGGGGCGCCGCGCCGGCAGCTCCGCCGACCAGCAGGATGGGCACCCACGGGGAAGGGGAACGGCGTGCGGACAGGGCACCGGACGGCGACGACGCTGCTGGCGACGCTGTACTCCGTGAGCGGCGCGCTCTGCTGGGTGGGCGCCGCCCTCCCGATGGACCGGGCCACCCCGGTCGGCCTGCTGTGGCTGTTCGGCGCCGTCGGCCTCGGCGTCGGCGGCGCGCTGTGGTGGTCGGCCCGCACCGTGGGCACCTGGGTCCTGCACGCCGCCGTCGCGCTCGGCTCGGTGCTGGTCGGGGTGCTGGCCTGGCGCTCCGCGACCGCGGTGGGCATCGTCGGTCTCGGTCCGGCGCTGATCGCCCTCGGGTTGTTCGCGGCGCACTTCCTGCCGCTGCCCGCAGCGCGGGCGCACGCCGGGTTCGCCCTGCTCTCCGGCAGCGCCGGCGCGTGGGCCGCCGCCCCCTCGGGGTTCCTGTCCCCCTGGATCACGCTGCTCGCGGCGACCGTCGTCCTGGTGGAGGTGCAGGCTCGGCTGGCCCGGCAGCTGCGGACGGCGGCGGGCACCGATCCGCTCACCGGCGTCGCCAACCGCCGGGCCTGGGAGGAGCAGGCCTCCCGGCACCTCGCGCGGGCTGCCCGCAACGGTGAGCCGCTGAGCTTCGCGGTCCTCGACCTCGACGACTTCAAGGAGGTCAACGACCGGGACGGCCACGGCGCCGGCGACGACCTCCTCCGCGCGCTCACCGCCGGCTGGAGCCTGCGGCTGCGCCACGCCGACCTGCTCGGCCGCTACGGGGGCGACGAGTTCGTGCTGTGCCTGCCGGACACCGACGAGGCGGCGGCGAGCGAGCTGCTGGCGCAGCTGGCCGCGACCCACCCGTTCACCTGGACCGGCGGGGTCGCCACGGCCCGGCCCGGCGACACGCTGGCGGAGGTGCTGGTCCGTGCCGACGAGCAGCTCTACCGGCGCAAGCGCAGCGGCCGGACCACCTGAGGCCGGTCACCGCGGCGCGTCGTCGGGCGCGGTGACCCGGAACACCGCGTCGGCCCCGGCCTCGACGCGGACCTCGACGCCACCCCTACCCGTCGGCGTCGTCCGCGGAGAGCTGGGCGACGCGGACGAGGGCGGCGTCGCGCGCCTCGGCCGCCTCCGCCGCCTGCCGCTCCGCCCCGGCGCGGCGGCGCTCCTCGCGCTTGAGCGCGGTGGCCGCCTCGGCCGCGTCCCGCTCGGCCTCGGCGAGCTGGTCGGCCAGCTCCTCCACCCGGGCCTGCAGCTCCTCCCGCCGGGAGGCCAGCTCCGCGGTCGCCCGGCGGTGCTCCTCGAGGACGGCCTCCGCCTCCTGGGCCGCCGCCGTCGCCTCGTCGGCCTCCTCCTGCGCCGCCGCCAGCTCCCGGCGGCGCTTCTCCTCCGCGGCGCGGCGGCGTTCCTCCTGCTCCCGGCGCCGGCGGTCGGCGGCGGGCTCCTCGTCGTTCCCCGTCGCCTTCCGCGCCGGGGTCCGCTCCCGCCTCGCGGCCGGCTCGGGCGACGGCACCAGACGCAGCTTCGGGCGGCCGGTGGCCTCGCCCATGCCGCTGTAGGACATCGGGCTGGTGAGCCGGCCGGTGAGCAGGTCCTCCCCCGCGCCCGGATCGGACATCGCGGCGCGCAGCGTCTCCTCCACCTGGGTGGCGACGGCGGTGCTGACCGGGTGGCCGCGCTCGGAGGCGACGGCCCGGGCCTGGCGGGTGAGGGCCGCCAGCAGCTGCCGGCGCTGGACGTCGAGCGCCTTGAGCTGGTCGCCGGCGAGATTCTGCTGGGCGTCGCGGAGCAGGTCGCCGAGCTCCACCAGCCCCTCGATCTCCTCGCGGTGGGCGCGGACGAGCAGGTTGCACACCCACGCCGCGGTCGAGGGCTTGGGCAGCGCCCCGATCGCCTTGGCCAGCGCCTTGTCACCCTCGGCCTTGGCCTCGTCCTGGCGCGCCGTGCGCGCGGCGACGAACTCCTCCGGCGGCACCTCGTACAGCTCGTCGGCGACGTCCTCCAGGTCCACGCCCCCACCTTGCCCGAACCCTGCGACGTCGTGGCGACCGAGCGCTGGTCGCCACGCGTTCGTGGTGCTCTGGTCAGCAGCAGGCCGGCGCGCGCTCCTCCGACGTCACGCCCTCGAGGTCGGGGCGAGCGTCGGCGGTGACGGTGTAGACCTCCCAGCGCTCCGCCCCCGGGCCGGTCACCCAGACCTTGTCCTGGACGGCGTAGCAGCAGGTCGTCCCCGCCTCCTCCAGGGTGGCCAGCCCGGCGCCGGCCAATCGGGTGGTGGCTGCGGTGACCTCCTCGGTCGAGGCGACCTCCACGCCGAGGTGGTCGAGGCGGGTCGCCTCTCCCTGCTCCCCCTCGAGGAGCACCAGCTTCAGCGGCGGCTCGACGACGGCGAAGTTGGCGTAGCCGGGACGGCGCTTGGCGGGCTCGGTGCCGAAGAGTCGCGAGTAGAAGTGCACCGCCGCCTCGAGGTCGGCGACGCGGAGGGCGAGTTGGATGCGCGACATGGGGGTCCTTCCGGTCGGGACATCGACACTTGTCGATGCCCCGACGACCGTGCACCAGGCATCGATGCTTGTCAATACGATGGATGTCGCTACGATGGGCGACGATGTCCCGGAACCCGACGCCGACGAGCGACCCGTGCTGCACCCCGCTGACCGGCGCCGCCATGTCCGCCGGCGAGGCCGAGCGGATCGCCCCGCTGCTCAAGGCGCTCGCCGACCCGGTGCGGCTGCGCCTGGTCAGCCTGATCGCTGCAGGAGGGGCCGGCGAGGCCTGCGTCTGCGATCTCAACGAGGCCTTCGACCTCACCCAGGCCACCATCAGCCACCACCTCAAGGTGCTGCACACCGCCGGGGTGCTCGACCGGGAGAAGCGCGGCGTGTGGGTCTACTACGCCGTCCGCCCCGAGGCCCTGCGGTCGGTGGCGACGCTCTTCGGCACCGCCGCCCTCACGCCGGCGTGACCGGCACCCAGGCACTGCGGCTCACCCGGCCCGCCCGGCAGGCCCTCGCCGAGTTCCTCGGCTCGGCCGGGCTGGTCACGGTCGTCATCGGTTCGGGCATCGCCGCCTCGCGGCTCTCGCCGGACGACGTCGGGCTCCAGCTGCTGGAGAACGCCCTCGCCACCGGCGCCGGCCTGGTCGCGCTCATCCTGGCGTTCGGCCCCGTCTCCGGCGGCCACTTCAACCCGGTGGTGACGCTGGCCGACCGGCTCCTCGGCGGCGTGACCGACCGCCAGGTCGCGGTCTACCTGCCGGCCCAGCTGGCCGGGGGTGCGCTCGGCGCCGTGGTCGCCAACCTGATGTTCGACCTGCCTGCGGTGTCGGTCGCCACCACCGAGCGCACCGGCGCCGGGCAGTGGCTGTCCGAGGCGGTGGCCACGTTCGGCCTCGTCGTGCTGGTGTTCGCGCTGGCCCGAGCCGGCCGGGCCGCGGCCGCGCCCTTCGCCGTCGGCGCGTACATCGCCGCCGCGTACTGGTGGTCGTCGTCGACCAGCTTCGCCAACCCGATGGTCGACGTCGCCCGCATGCTGTCCGACACCTTCGCGGGCATCGCGCCGTCCTCGGTCCCGATGTTCCTGCTCGCGCAGCTCGTCGGTGGTGGGGCGGGAGTCGCCGTCGTCGCCCTGCTGTACCCCGGCGTCCAGGAGGTCGCCGGTGACGTCGTCGTCCCCGAGGAGGCAGCCCCGTGACCCCGTCGGTCCTGTTCGTCTGCGTGCACAACGCCGGCCGCTCCCAGATGGCCGCCGGCTGGCTGCGGCACCTCGGCGGGGACGCCGTCGAGGTGCGGTCGGCGGGCTCGCTGCCCGGCGACCAGATCAACCCGTCGGCCGTGCAGGCGATGACCGAGGTCGGCATCGACATCTCCGACCAGCGCCCCAAGGTGCTGACGACCGACGCGGTCGAGTCCTCCGACGTCGTCATCACGATGGGCTGCGGCGACGCCTGCCCGGTCTTCCCCGGGAAGCGCTACCTCGACTGGCCGCTCGACGACCCCGCGGGCCAGGGCGTCGAGGCGGTTCGGCCGATCCGCGACGAGATCGAGCGGCGGGTGCGCGGACTGCTGGCGGAGCTCCTGCCCTGAGCCGTCACTCGCGGTGCAGGACGAAGAAGAACGGGTCCGGCAGGCCTCGCAGGTCCATGAGGCCCAGCACCATCCGGGCGCTCACCCGGCGGAAGACGTCGATGATGGGCAACGCGTCGTAGACCATGGCTGCGGTGATCACGCCGCGGTGCTCGATCTCGCGGAGCCGGGCGCGTGGCCGCGCCGTCGTCAGCAGCGGTCGGACGGCACCGAACGCCGTCCGGGCCGCGCGCGAGTGCGCGAGCCCCGGCCGGTCGCGCAGCACGGCCATGGGGATCAGCGCCGGGTCCACCGGACGGGGCCCCGAGCGGGTGCGGAACAGCAGCGGGTGCACCGTCTCGGCGTCGACGAACTCCTTGCCGTACCAGCCGTAGGCCTCCAGCAGGCCGTCCAGCGGCGATCCGGTGGGCAGCCCGCTCCCCCGCCACCGGCCGATCATCTCGGCCGCCGGCACCGGCCGGAAGGCGTCGAACAGCGCGAGCGCCTGGTCGACCGGCATGCCCGCGGAGTGCTCGGCGGCCCAGCTCTCGTCGTCGGAGCGCACGAGGCGGAGGACCTCCGGGGTCATGCGACCGGGCGCTCGAAGGTGACCAGCACACCGTCCACCCCGCCGGGACCGATCCGGCCCTTCACCTCGACGGAGGTGATCGCCTTGAGCTGCCACCCCTCGCGGGCGTGCTGGTTGAGCACCTTCTCCAGCTTGCCGCCGGACATCTTGCCGCCCACGAGCCCCTCGCGGAGCTCCTCGACCTTGTACTCGTACCGGGCCGCCATGCCGTGCCTCCTCGAATCAGCCGAGCACCGGCAGCGTCCGCTTGGCCGCGAGCCGGTCCATGCCGGCCTGGATGACCGACTCCACCTCGTCGTAGATCTTCTGCACGTAGGCCTCGTCCTCGGCGCGCTCCGGGTCGGTGTCGACCTCGATCGGGTCGAGCAGCTCGGTGCGGATCTTGGCCGGGAGCGGCACGTGCGCCGGCAGGATCTCCACCGCGATCGGGAACGGGAAGCCGGCGATGATCGGCAGGTTCGCGCCGCGCAGCGTCTTCTTCAGACCGGTGAGCTTGTCGACGGCGTTGGCCAGCCACTTGCCCTCGGAGAGCACGAAGACGGTGTCGTGCCCGCCGACGGTGGCCACCGGCAGGATCGGGACGCCGGAGCGGATCGCCTGCTTCACGAAGCCCTTGCGCCCACCGAGGGTGGCGACGTCGCGCTTCCACCAGCTGCGCATCGCGTCCACCTCCCCACCGGGCCAGACGACGACGTCCTCGCCCGCGGCCAGCGTCGCGCCCACGGTGTCGCGGTTGGCGGCGATGACGCCGACCGCCCGGAAGTAGTCACCGAGCCCGGGGGCGGCCATGAGCACGTCGTGCGCCGTGCCGTGCAGGAACCGCTTGCCCTCGAAGTGGCGCTGCCAGGCGTTGACCAGGGACCAGGCGTCCATCGTCAGGGCGCCGCCGGAGTGCACCCCGATGACCAGGCAGGTGCGGTCGGGCACCCGCTCCCAGCCCTCGACCTCGACCCGGAAGTAGTACTTCTCGACGAGGTCCACGAGCGGCTGCTGCAGCTTCATGAACGTCTCGTTCGGCGGGTTGGGCTCCGCCGCGCTGCCCACCCGCCACTGGATGAGGCGCTGGAGGATGTTCGGCTGGTCCTGGTCGTCGGCCACGGTTCTCCCTCGTCTCTGAAGGACTCGCGCGCCGGGAGGGCGCGTCGGTAGGCACCAACGGCCCCGCCGTCCGGTGGTCACGCCGAGGACCGGACTTTCTGCGGCGGGAACGGTGCCGCGGCCATGATCGTGGCACGGATCACGGCCGCGCACCGGCCGGGCGGTGCCGCGAACGCGCGGGTCAGGCCGTGCGCGGGGCCTCCCAGAGGTCGATGCCGCTGTCCACGGCGTGCTGGTCGATCGCGGCCAGCTCCTCGGCGGAGAACTCGAGGTTCGCCAGCGCGCCGACGTTCTGCTCCAGCTGCCCGACGCTGCTGGCACCCACCAGGACCGTGGTCACCCGCTCGTCCCGCAGCGCCCAGGCCAGGGCCATCTGCGCCAGGCTCTGACCGCGGCCCCGCGCGAGGTCGTCCAGCGCCCGGACGTGGCCCAGCGCCTCGTCGGTCAGGAAGTCGGTGGACAGCGACTTGCCCTGGCTGGCCCGCGAGCCCTCGGGCACACCACCGAGGTACTTGTCGGTGAGCATCCCCTGCGCCAGCGGCGAGAAGGCGATGCAGCCGGCGCCGACGTCGGCGAGGGTGTCCAGCAGTCCCTCGGTCTCGATCCAGCGGTTGAGCATGGAGTACGAGGGCTGGTGGATCAGCAGCGGCGTGCCGAGGTCGGCCAGGATCGCCGCGGCCTTCGCGGTGTCCGCCGGCGAGTAGGAGGAGATGCCGGCGTAGAGCGCCTTGCCCGAGCGGACGGCGGTGTCGAGCGCCCCCATCGTCTCCTCGAGCGGCGTGGTCGGGTCGGGGCGGTGGGAGTAGAAGATGTCGACGTGCTCCAGGCCCATCCGGCCCAGCGACCGGTCCAGGCTGGACAGCAGGTACTTCCGCGAGCCCCCGCCCTGGCCGTAGGGGCCGGGCCACATGTCGTAGCCGGCCTTGGTGCTGATCACCAGCTCGTCGCGGTAGGGGCGGAAGTCGTCGGCCAGGTGCCGGCCGAAGTTGGTCTCGGCACTGCCGTAGGGCGGTCCGTAGTTGTTGGCCAGGTCGAAGTGCGTGATGCCGAGGTCGAAGGCCCGCCGCAGGATGGCGCGCTGCCGGTCGAGCGGGACGTCGTCCCCGAAGTTGTGCCACAGGCCCAGGCTGATCACCGGCAGGTCCAGGCCGCTGCGGCCGGTGCGGCGGTAGGTCATGGAGTCGTAGCGGTCGTCGGCTGCGGAGTACGGCATGGCGTCGATCCTCGTCGCCGGGGGAGGTCGGCGCAGTACCTGTGTCGAGGGGTGACCCGATCCTCCCCGGCTCGTTGGAGCACGGCACAGCCCGCCCTCCCCGTCGAGGAGTCCGCATGCGCCGCCCCCTCCCCCGTGCCGCACTCGCCCTCGGCGCCGCCGTCGCCGTCGTCCTCGGCGGGGCTCCGACGGCGACCGCCGCACCCGGCGACCCCGCCCCCGGGACACCGGAGTACCTGGCGCGCGACGCGCAGAACATCGCCGACGCCTACGGCCGGCAGACCGCCCCCGACGGGCAGCTCTCCCCCGCCTACGGGCTCGCCTCGCTGGCGCACATCAACCCGTTGTTCGCCGGCGACCTGCTCGCCCAGGCGGCGCGTCCGAACCGCCCGGCGCTCACGCCCGGTCAGCTCGTGCCCGGCTGGAACAGCGGCAACCCCTACCGCACGGACTGGGACGGCACCCGCGGCGAGATCACGCCGGTGCAGTTCACCAACCGGTACGGCGCGCTCGTCCAGGGCGACGTCTTCTCCCCGCTCCCCGGCTCGGTCGACCCCTACACCGGCGAGCCCCTGCAGGGCCCCTTCCCCGGCGTCGTCCTCACCACCGGATCGGTGCAGGGCAGCGAGCGGATGTACTGGTGGCTGGCGCAGGACCTCGCCGAGCGCGGCTACGTCGTGCTCACCTACGACGTGCAGGGCCAGGGCCGCAGCGAGACCTTCCCTCACCAGGGCGACCCGGCCGACCTGCCCTACTGCTCGCTCGCCGCGGCGCCCCTGGCCGGCGAGGAGACCGGCTGCCCCGGCGTGCCGTCCCAGCAGACGTCGAACTTCGTCCACGGCACCCAGGACGCCATCGACTTCTTCCTCTCCACGCCCGAGGCGCCCTACGCCAACCCGTCGGCCGGCAGCGCGCCGGTCGACGGCTTCAACCCGCTGCACGCCCCCTTCGACCGCTCACCGGATCCCGACACGGTGACGCCGGGCCGCACCACCCGGCTGGCTGTCGTCGGCCACTCGCTCGGGGCGGTGGCGGTGTCCTACCTGCAGGGCGTCGACGAGCGGATCCAGACCGTCGTCGCCCTGGACAAGCTGCCGACGACGGCGTCGGTCCGCGGCGAGGACTCCTTCGACGCCCTCGGCGCGTCCGAGCCCGAGGTGCCGGCGCTCGGGCTCCAGTCGGAGTACGGCTTCACCGTGGCGCCGTACTTCGCCAACTCGGGGCTGTTCGACCCCGCCGGCGCCGGCTCCCCGTCGGAGGAGCCCGATCCGCGCCGCGAGCTGGCCACCGGCTACGACGGGTGGACCGCGGCCGGCGTCGACTCGATGGTGATCGTGCCGCGCGCCTCGACCCACCTCGAGTACACCGACATCCCCTACGTGCTCCCGGCGTCGCGGTACGGGCAGGCAGTCTCCAGCGTCTACACCCAGGCCTGGCTGGCGAAGTACCTGCAGCACGACGAGACCGCCGACGAGGTGCTGCTCGGCACGCGGCTGGAGTACCTGGAGCCCGACGCGACCGGCACCTGGCGGCCGCTCGCCCTGGACCGCGATGAGAACCTGTCCTTCTACTTCTGCTCCGGGTACTCGGTGACCACCGCCGACGGCGCCGTCCGGGACGACGACCTCACCGGGGTCGGCTGCTGACGCAGGCCTACGGTGGAGCCATGCTTCGCCTGATCGGACTCCTGCTCGTCGTCTGGCTCGCCATCACCGTCCTCGGCGCCGTGGTGGAGGGGCTGTTCTGGCTGGCCGTGGTCGGGGCGCTGTTCTTCGTCGCCACCGCCGCGATCGGCTGGACCAAGCGGAACGACCAGGCCCTGCCCCCGGGCCGGTGACGACCGAGCGCCTCGTGACGCAGACGGCGACCGTCCGCGCCGCGGCCGGCTACCTCCGCTCCTGGGTGGCGGCGCAGGCCGCGCACCGCCGGGTGCCCGGCGTGCAGGTGGCGATCCGCTCCGGCGGCGAGCTGGTGCTGTCGGCCGCGGTCGGGGTGGCCGACGTGGTCACCGGCGCGCCGCTCACCACCGAGCACCTGTTCCGCATCGCCTCGCACTCCAAGACCTTCACCGCGACCGCCGTCCTGCAGCTGGTCGAGGCGGGCCGGATGCGGCTGGACGACCCGATCGCCGAGCACGTGCCGGACCTGGCCGGGTCGCCGGTCGGCCGGGTCACGGTGCGCGAGCTGCTCGGGCACCAGTCCGGGGTGATCCGCGACGGCGAGGACGCCGACTTCTGGCAGCTCGGCATCCCGTTCCCCGACCGGGCCGCGCTGGTCGACCTGGTGCTCCGGGCCGGCGCGGTGCACGCGCGCAACGAGCACTTCAAGTACTCCAACGTGGGCTACGGGTTGCTCGGCCTGGTCATCGAGGCGGTCACCGGCACCTCGTTCGCCGAGCACTGCCGGACGGCGGTGCTCGAGCCGCTGGGCCTGACCCGGACCGGGCCCGAGCTCGACCCGGGGCGGGCGGACGAGTACGCCGCCGGGCACACCGGGCTGCTCCTGGGCGAGGACACCCGGGAGACCATCGAGCACGTCGACACCCGGGCGATGGCCGCCGCCACCGGGTTCTTCTCCACCGCCGAGGAGCTCTCCGCGTACGCCGCCGCGCACGCCCTGGGGGACGAGCGGCTGCTGACCGACGACTCGAAGCGGCTGATGCAGCGGCTGGAGTCGGTGGTCACCGCCTACGGCACCGAGGTCGGCCGCTACGGCCTCGGCATGGAGCTGCTGACCGTCGGCGACCGGCAGCTGGTCGGGCACAGCGGCGGCTACCCCGGGCACATCACCCTGACGCTGGTCGACCCGGTCGCGCAGCTGGTGGTCAGCGTGCTGACCAACGCGATCGACGGCCCCGCCCACGACCTCGCGGTCGGCCTGGTGAAGCTGGTCGACGTCGCCCTGGCGCCGCGCGCGGAGCTGCCGCCGGCACCGACCGGGGTGCGCCCGGCGTCCTTCACCGGCCGGTTCGCGAGCCTCTGGGGGCTGCTCGACGTCGCCGAGCTCGGCGGGCGGCTGGTGCTGCTGCGGCCCACCGCGCCGGACCCGCTGCCCACGGTCGAGGAGCTGCAGGTCCTCGACGAGAGCACCCTGCGCGTGGCGCCGCAGCCCGGCTTCGGCGCCTCGGGCGAGCGGGTGCCCGTGCAGCGGGACGCGTCCGGTCGCGTGCTGACGCTGCGGCTGGCGGGGGTGACCAGCGTGCCGGTCGAGGAGTTCCGTCGTCGCCGGCCGGCGATGACGCGGGCCGGCTGGGCTCAGTCGCCGTCGGCGTCGCCGCCCCCGCCGTCCGCGTAGCGCTGCGGGTCCCCCGACCACCGGGTCGCCGGAACCTCCGGCAGCGACTGCATCTCCACCTGGTCGACCGCGGCGACCGGCGTCAGCAGGTCCTCGGCCGGGATCGCGTACGGGCTCTCGCTCATGGCCGGAGGGTGACCGCCCCCGGCACGGTTGTCCAGGCCGGTCAGCGCGGCGGGACCACCCGGTCCAGCCAGGCGAGCAGGTCGGCGACGACCTCGGCCCGGTTGGTCTCGTTGAAGACCTCGTGGCGGGCACCCTCGTAGGCCTTGAGCGTCACGTCGTCCAGCCCGGTCTCCTGCAGCCGCTGGACCAGTGCGTGCACGAGCGCGAGCTGCCCGTTGAGCGGGTCGGCATCGCCCACGACCACGTAGACCGGCAGGTCGGTGCGCACCCGGCGCAGCCGCTCGGGATCGGCGACCTGGCGGGCGGAGACGAACATCTGCTTGTTGTCGGGGGCCGACAGGCCGAAGCCGCAGCGCGGGTCGGCGACGTAGGCGTCGACCTGCGCCTCGTCGCGGGAGAGCCAGTCGTAGTCGGTGCGGGCCGGCGCGAACGGGGCGTTGAACGCCGACAGGTCGGTCGGCCCGTCGAGGTCGAGGGCCGGCTCCAGCAGGTCGAGCGTGGTGGTGCCGCTGAGCACCAGCCCGGCGAGCCCCTCGCTGGCGTCGAGGACGTACTGCTGGGCGGCGAAGGAGCCCATGCTGTGGCCCAGCAGCACCAGCGGCAGGTCGGGGTGGTCGGCGCGGACCAGCTCGGTGACCCGCCCGATGTCGCGCACCAGCTCGTCCCACCCACCGGCACCGAGCTCGCCCTGCCGACCCTCCTCAGCGGTGGCACCGTGCCCGCGGTGGTCCTGGCCGACGACGACGAAGCCGGCGCCGGTCAGGTTCGCCGCCAGCGGCTCGTAGCGCAGCAGGTGCTCCCCCATCCCGTGGGTCAGCTGCACGATGCCGCGCGGCGGGCCGGCCGGGTCCCACCGGTACACGGTGACCGGGACGTCGTGCGCGGAACGGACCTCGAGGATCTGCGGCGGCATGCGCGGAGGCTACGACGGACCGGGGCGGCACCGCCCTCCGGAGGGGACGGCGCCGCCTCGCCGGTCAGTCGCCGCGCGGACCGTGCCCGCCGCCGCGCACCGGGTCGTCGCTGGTCACCCGCTCGGTCACCCGCTCCTCGAGGTCGGCCAACCGCTCGTCGGCCTCGTCCTGGGTCAGCCGGCCGTCCTCGACGGCCTGCGCGATGCGCTCCTCCTGGGCCTCGACCAGCGCCTCGACGAGGTCGTCGACCGGCACGCCCTGGTCCTCGGCCACCTGCGCGAGCGTGGTGCCCTCCGGCTCGAGCGCGGTGCGCAGCTCGTCCTCGGTCATCCCGAGCGCCGTCGCGGCGGCGTCCAGGCCCGGCCTCACGCCGCCACCGTGGCCGTGGCCGCCGCGACCGACCCCGGCCTCGCTCAGCGTCGTCGCCACCTCGTCGGCCTGCTCCTGGGTGATCGACCCGTCGTCCACGAGTCCCGACAGCGCGTCGGTGATGCGCTGCACCGCGGGTCCCGTGCCGCCGGGATCCGCGAGAGCGGGCACCGCGACGGCGAGGCCGGAGAGCCCCAGGACGCCGGCGGTGGTGGCGATGATCAGTCTTCTGCGCACGTGCACTCCTCCGGGCGGGCCGGAGGTCCTCCTCCGGCATGGGGGTCGAGGGTCGGTCGCCCGCCTGTGACGGCGCTGTGCCGCGCCGGTGGAGCGGCTGTGCATCGGCCGGCGCGACGACCCGCACCAGAGGACGCCGCGGCACCACGCCCCCCGGGCGGCGACACTGGGCCGGTGCTGACCAGCCGGTTGCCCGTCGTCCTGGAGCCCGTGCCGGTGGAGGTGGACCGCTCCCCGTCACCGGAGCTGCTGCCCAGCGACAGCTGGGGCGGACCCACCGGGGTCTGGTGGGCCGGCGCGGTCCCGGACCGGAACGTGCGGGCGGTGCACGGCCCGGCCGGCCGGCTGGAGGTGCGCGGAGCAGGCCGGCTGCGGAAGGCCGACGACCTCTTCTACCCGGCGCCGCACGGGGAACGGCAGCCGGTGACCGGCCTCGTCGAGGGCGTGCAGGTCACGGGCTGCGCCGACCAGCCGGGAGCCCGCGGCTTCCTGAAGCAGCTCACGGCGGTGTCCCGCGAGCGGCGGCGGATGCGGATGGTCCTGGACGACGGCCGCGAGTGGTGGCTGCGGGCCGCCGGCGCGATGGGCCTCGAGGTGCGCGACGGCGAGCGGAGGGTGGTCGGCCGGCGGCACGCCCGCCGGGTGGAGCTGGCGGCCGGCACCGACGCGCGGGCCCAGCTCGCCGCGGTGCTGCTGCTCACCGCCTTCGACCGGGACGGCCTGCTGGTCTTCGGCAGGGTGGGCTGAGCGCCCGCCTCCGCTCAGGCCGCGACGGCGCGCAGGCGCGCGGGGGCGAGCGACGCGGGGACCGCCACGCGCAGCCGCGGACCGAGCAGCACACCGCACACGACCCCGGCGGCGGCCAGGCCCACGGCGGCCGACAACCACACCGCCGGCTGGCCGAGCGCCAGCCCGTAGGCCGTCCACGCGGCGCAGGCCCCGGCGCCCAGCACCCAGCGGGCCGGCGACAGCCCGGAGACGTCCTGGTCGCGGTTGCGCAGCAGGCTCAGCGGCTGCGGCAGGCAGGCCGCCGCACCGACCAGGGAGGCGGTGGCGCCGAGCGGGCCGGCCAGCGCGGCCGGATCGGCACCGAGGACGACGACCACGGCGGCGCTGCCGGTGGCGAAGGCGACCAGGCAGAGCGCGCCCGAGGCGGTGCGCAGCAGCACTCCCCGCGCACGCAGCCGCGGCTGGGTGACCAGCAGCGCCAGCAGCAGCGCGGTGTTGGCGGCCCCGACGACGGTGTTGGTCACGATCTGCGCAGGGTCTGCGGTGAGCACCCCGAAGGTGAGCCAGCAGTAGTTGAGGGCGACGGCGAGCCAGGTGCCGGTCGGGGACATCCCGAGGGTGCGGCGGTGCCGGCAGGAGAGCCAGACCTGGGGCCAGACGAGGGCGATGCTGAGGAAGGACGCTAGGACGCCGAGCGCGGCGGACATGGTGGAGCGATGTTCCGTTCGGGGAGGGTCAGCAGGTGGTCACGGCCACCGGCAGCGGGACCGGCCGAACTCGGAACGCTCGTCACTGAGCGGAGCGGTTTGGGTACTGCGTGTGGCCTCAGACAGCATCGGCGTTATGCCCTCGTGACCTGAGCACCTCGGGCTGTGACGTCGGTCGCCCGGGCGCCGCGGGAACGACCGCGTGACCTCCGGCCGACGTCGTCGTTGGGTCAGCACACGACGACCCCGCCAGGACCGGAGACACGCATGCTGCCTCGATCCCTCCGCCGCCGAGCCGCGTTCTTCGCGGCCGCCAGCGCCGTGCTCCTCGCCGTCACCACGGCCGGGCCGACCACCCCGGCCGCCGCCGACGAGGAGTTCCGACCGCAGCTGGTCACGGTCGACACCCCGACCCGCGCCGACAAGGCGCTGCTGCAGACCCTCGGCCTCGACCTCACCGAGCACGCCGGCCACGACTACGTCGAGGTGGTGCTGCACACCCCGGCCGACCTCGCCGCCCTGCTCGGCGCCGGCCTCGGCTTCGACGTCCGCATCCCGGACCTGGTGGCACGCGACGCCGAGAACGACCGGGTCAACGCCGCGTACGCCGCAGCCACGACGACCTCTCCCCTGCCGTCGGGCCGCGACGCCTACCGCACGCTGGCCGACTACAACGCCGACATGGCGGCGCTGGAGAGCGACCACCCCGACCTGGTCGAGCGCTTCGCGCTGCCGCACCGGTCCCTCGACGGGCGCGAGATCTTCGGCGTCGAGATCGGCAAGGACGTGCGCGGACCCGACCGCGGCCTGCCGACCTTCGTGATGCTCGGCGTCCACCACGCGCGGGAGTGGCCCTCCGGTGAGCACGCGATGGAGTTCGCGGTGGACCTGGTGGAGAACTACGGCAGCGACCCCCGCATCACCGACCTGGTGGACCGGTCGCGCGTCGTCGTCGTGCCGGTCGTCAACGTCGACGGGTTCGAGCTCTCCCGCACCGACGGGAGCCTGGTCGACATCCGGGAGGTGGACGGCGGTGGCACCGCGACGATCCTCGGCAACCCGGGGAACGCCTACAAGCGCAAGAACTGCCGCCTCGTCGACGGGCAGGACACCCCCGACGGCACCTGCCGGCTGGGCAGCCCCACCAGCCCGGGCGGCTACGGGACCGGCGTGGACCTCAACCGCAACTACGGCGGCTACTGGGGCGGCCCCGGGGCCTCGGACCTGTTCGCCGACCCGACCTACCGCGGCCCGGCGGCGTTCTCCGAGCCCGAGACGCAGAACATCCGGGAGCTGGTCAGCGGCCGGCACGTGACCACGCTGATCACCAACCACACGTTCTCGAACCTGGTGCTGCGGCCCAGCGGCGTGGCACCGGACCAGGTCGCCCCCAGCGAGGGCATCCCGCTCGGCAACCCCTTCGACGAGGCCGCGCTCAAGGAGCTCGGCGACGCGATGGCCGCGCAGAACGGGTACAAGAGCCAGCACGCGTGGGAGCTCTACGACACCACCGGCTCCACCGAGGACTGGTCCTACAACGCCACCGGCGGGTTCGGCTACACCTTCGAGATCGGTCCCGACGAGTTCCACCCGCCGTTCCCCGAGGTGATCGACGAGTACCTCGGCGCCGGACCGCACGCCGGCAAGGGCAACCGCGAGGCCTACCTGCTGGCCCTGCAGAACGCCGTCGACCCGGAGACGCACTCGGTGCTGACCGGCAAGGCCCCCGCCGGTGCGACCCTGCGGCTGGAGAAGACCGTCGCCACGCCCACCTGGGAGAGCTCGATCCAGGACACCCTCGAGACGACCATGACCGTGGGGCCGGACGGCCGCTACACCTGGCACGTCAACCCCTCGACCCGGCCGGTGGTCAAGGCCCGCCAGGTCGAGACGGTGTCCGGGGAGCCGGTCGCCGAGCAGTCCTGGACGGGGACGACGGCGCCGCTGCAGTCCACCGACCAGGAGTTCACCGTCGACCGCGACGCCGACCTGCTCGAGATCACCCTCGACTGGCCGACGCCCGACGACCTGGACCTCGAGGTCTACCGGAAGAACGCCGACGGCTCGCTCACCCAGGCCGGCAGCTCGGGCAACTCGGTGGCGGAGAAGGAGCGGGTGCTGCTGCAGGACCCGGCGCAGGGCACCTACGTCCTGCGGGTCGTCAACTTCGCCTCGCTGACCCCCAGCTGGACGCTGGACGCCGCGCTGTTCGAGGCGGAGAGCTCGACCGTGCCCGGCCTGGTCGAGAACTGGACCCTCAGCTGCGAGCGCGACGGCCGGGTGCTGGAGCAGGTGCCCGTCGTCGTCGACCGCGGCCAGCAGCTGCGGGTGGACCTCAAGGCCTGCGGCCGCCGCTGACCAGGCACGCAGCGGGACGCCGGACCACGGGGCCGGCGTCCCGCTGACGTGCGCCGTGGCGCCGGACGAGTAGCGGGCGCCGCCCCGATGACCCATGTTCTGTGGAAGTCTCCGTCCCTGGGAAGAGGTGGGCAGGCATGACCGGAGTGCAGGTGCCCGACGGCGCCGATCTGATCGTGCTGGTCGACGTCGGCAGCGAGACGGAGCGGAAGCTGGTGCAGGCGACCCTCACGGACCTCGCCGACCGGCCCGTCGCGGTCGCGCCCCTCCGCGGGGACGCCCTCGCCGAGCCGCTCACCGACGCGGACCCCGACACCGTGGTGACCGCCGTCCGCGTCGCCTGGGCGCCGCGCCGTCCGGCCGGGCACGAGGAGGAGCCCCCGCGCCGGGGGCGCTGGTCGCGCGCGGCCCCCTCGCTGCGCCGCCGTCCTCCCGGGCTCCTGCAGAAGAGGGCGCTGCACCGGGACCCCGACCGTGCGCAGGTGGTGCTGGCCGCGCCCGCGACGGTCGCCGAGCTGGCCGGCCGGTGGGACGGCACCGGGGAGCTGGCGGACTTCGTCGCGCAGCAGGCGGCCCTGGCCCTCGACCGGGCCGAGCGGGGCGTCGTCGGCGAGCGGGTCAAGGTGCCGCGGCACGTCGTCGAGGCGATCGAGGCCAGCCCCGACTTCGGCCGCGAGCTCGCCTCGCTCGCCGCGCGGATGGAGTGCCCCGAGGAGGAGCTGCGGGCCCGCGCCAGCGCCGCGCTCGACGGGCTGGTCGCCGCCGTCGACCCCGCGGCGGTCGAGGTGTTCACCGGCATGTTCCGGCCGCTGCACTCCCGCGCCTGGGACGTGCAGGCCGACACCGCCGGACTGGCACGCCTGCGCGAGCTCAACCGCCGGCACCCGCTGGTGTTCCTGCCCAGCCACCGGTCCTACGTCGACCCGCTGGTCCTCGCCGACGTGCTGTCGGCCCACGACTTCCCCCGCAACCACGTGCTGGGCGGCGACAACCTCTCCTTCTGGCCGGTCGGCCCGCTGGCCAAGCGCGCCGGCATCGTGTTCATCCGGCGCAGCTTCGGCGACGACCAGGTCTACAAGCTCGCCGTCCGGGAGTACTTCGCGTTCCTGCTGTCCAAGCGGTTCAACCTCGAGTGGTACATGGAGGGCGGCCGCTCGCGCACGGGCAAGCTGCGCCCGCCGCGCCACGGGCTGCTGCGCTACGTCGCCGACGCCGTGGAGCGCCGCCGGGTCGACGACGTCCTCCTCGTGCCGGTGTCCATCACCTACGACCAGCTCCGCGAGGTGTCGCTGATGGCGGCCGAGCAGGGCGGCGCGGCCAAGCGCGGCGAGGGTCTGTCCTGGCTGGCCTCCTACGCCCGCGAGCAGGTGAGCACGCCGCTGGGCACCGTGCACGTCGCCTTCGCCGAGCCGCTGTCGCTCGCGGCGGCGCTGGAGGCCGGGGCCGACCCCGCCGACCCCGATGCCCGCCGGCTGACGCTGCAGAAGGTGGCCTTCCAGGTCGCCGTCGGCATCAACTCGGTGACCCCCGCGACGGCGACGGCGCTGGTCACCCTGGCGCTGCTCGGCGTCCGGGACCGGGCCCTGACCCTCGGCCAGGTGCGGCGGGTGGTCGAGCCGCTGCTGGCCTACCTCGACGAGCGGGAGCTGCCGCACTCGGGGGCGTCGCTGCGGACCTTCCGGGGCGTGCGCCAGGTGCTCGGCACGCTGGCCGGGCAGGGCGTCGTCACGGTCTACGACGGCGGGGAGGAGCCGGTGCACGCGATCGAGCGCGGCCAGCACCTGGTGGCGGCGTTCTACCGCAACAGCGCCATCCACCACTTCGTCGACCGGGCGATCGCCGAGCTCGTCATGCTGGCCGACCCGGCGGACCGCTGGGACGAGGCGCTGCGCCTGCGCGACCAGCTGAAGTTCGAGTTCTTCTTCCCCGAGCGCGACGCCTACCGCGAGCGGATCGGCGCGGAGCTGCGGCGGCTGGACCCCGAGTGGGAGACCGCCGACGGCCGCGAGGTGCTGTGCCGGGTGCCCCTGCTGGTGGCCCACCGGGTGCTGCGGTCCTTCGTCGACGCCCAGCTGGTGGTGGCCGAGCGGCTCGCGGCGCGGGATCCGCGCACGCCGGTGGTGGACAGCGAGTTCCTCGCCGAGTGCGGCGGGATGGGCCAGCAGATGCTGCTGCAGGGCCGGCTGCACGGACCCGAGTCGCTCTCGCGCGAGCTGTTCGCGACCGCCCTGCAGCTGGCCGGGAACCTCGACCTGGTGGACCCCGGCCGCGAGGAGCTGGCCCGCCGCCGGCAGGAGTGGGCGGCGCAGGTGCGGGACGTGGTGTGCCGCGTGGTGGTCATCGACGAGCTGGACGCCGCGGCGCGGCGGGAGAGCGTGGGAGTGGAGCCGTGAGCCAGCAGGAGGACGTCGCCTCGACCGCCCGGGCGGGCGAGTGGTCCGAGGAGCAGCTGCTCGCCGACGTCGAGGCGGCGCCGAAGGGCCCGCGGATCGGCGCGTTCTTCGACTTCGACGGCACCGTGATCGACGGCTACTCGCTGGCCGCGTTCGCCCGGCACCACCTGCGGTCGCTGCACGTGACCCCGGCCGACCTCGGACAGCTGCTGCTCACCGGCCTGCGCGGCGTCACGACCGAGGAGGACTTCGAGAAGTTCACCGTCGCCGGCATGAAGGCCTGGGCCGGGCGCAGCGAGGACGAGCTGGTCGAGCTCGGCGAGCGCCTGTTCGTCCAGGGCATCGCCGGCTCGCTCTACCCCGAGGCGTGGCGGCTGGTGACCGCCCACCTGCGGGCCGGGCACACCGTCGTCCTCGCCTCGTCTGCCACCCGCTTCCAGGTGGAGCCGGCGGCCCGGGCCATGGGCGTGGAGCACATCCTGGTGTCGCCGGTCGAGATCACCGACGGGATCTGCACCGGCCGGCCCGGCGGCCCGCTGCTCTGGCGGGCCGGGAAGGCCGGTGCGGTCCGGAGCTTCGCCGAGGAGCACGGCATCGACCTGGCGCGCAGCTTCGCCTACTCCAACGGCGACGAGGACGTGCCGTTCCTGCGCACCGTGGGCCGGGCGCGGGCGCTCAACCCCGGCAGCGGCCTTGCGACCGCGGCCCGCCACTACTCGTGGCCGATCGCGCGGTTCCGGTCGCGCGGCCGCGGCGGTCCCACGGAGCTGCTGCGCACGGCAGCCGGCATCGGCGGGCTGCTCGGCGGCTTCGCCGCGGGGGTCGCCCTCGGTGCGCTCAACGGCTCCCGCCGGGAGGCCGTCGACCTCGGCATCACCCTCGGCGGTGAGCTGGGCAGCGCCCTGGCCGGCGTGCGGCTGGACGTCCAGGGCGCCGAGCACCTGGCCAACCGGCCGGCGGTCTACCTGTTCAACCACCAGAGCCAGCTCGACGTGCTGGTGCTGGCCAAGCTGCTGCGCGGTGGCTTCACGGCCGTGGCGAAGAAGGAGCTCGCGAACACCCCCGGCTTCGGGTTGGCGTTCCGGCTGGCCGACGTCGCGTTCATCGACCGCGGCGACCCGGCCAAGGCCCGCCAGGCGCTGGAACCGGCCGTGCAGCGGCTGCGGGAAGGGATCTCGCTCGTCATCGCGCCCGAGGGCACCCGCTCGGCCACGCCCAACCTCGGCCCGTTCAAGAAGGGCGCCTTCCACGTGGCCATGCAGGCGGGGGTGCCGATCGTGCCGATCGTCATCCGCAACGCCGGCGAGCTCATGTGGCGGGGCGCGTCCACCATCCAGTCCGGGACCGTGCAGGTGCGCGTGCTGCCGCCGGTGTCGACCGAGGGCTGGACCCTCCCCCAGCTCGGCGCGAAGGTCGAGGAGGTCCGGGGGCTGTACCTGGACGCGCTGGCCGACTGGTCCGGGCGCAGCACCCGGCCGGTCGAGGTCACCGAGGCCGATGCCGACGACGAGGGCGCCGCTCCCCCGGCCACGGCGCTGGACTGGGGCATCTCCGCCGAGATGAACCCGCTGGAGACGGCGATGTGGCGGGCGGAGGTCGCCGATCCGCGGTTGCGCAGCAACGTCACCCTGCTGGAGCTGCTCGAGCCGGCGCCGGACTGGGAGCGGCTGCGCGCCGCGCACGAGTGGGCCTCGCGCATGGTCCCCCGGATGCGCCAGCGGGTCGTGGAGCCGGCCCTCGGCGTGGGCGCGCCGCGCTGGGTGACCGTCGCGGAGCTCGACCTCGACCGACACCTGCACCGGGTGCGCCTCGAGGAACCGGGCTCGATGCGCCAGCTGCTCGACGTCGTGGGCGAGTTCGCCGCCGCACCGCTGGACCGCGACCGCCCCCTCTGGGAGGTGCTCTTCGTCGAGGGGCTGGCCGACGGGCGGGCCGGCTACGTGGTCAAGACCCACCACAGCACCACCGACGGGCTGGGTGCGGTGCAGCTGATGAGCCTGCTGCACAGCCGGACCGCCGAGCACGACCCCTCGCGCCCCGAGCCGCCCGTGCCGCTGCCCGACGAGGACGCCTCGCCGGTCGGCGTCCTCCGCGACCAGATCGTCGGGACGGCGAAGTCCGCACCGCTGGCTGCCCTGCGCCGCGGTGTCGAGGCCCTGAGCAGCCTGCGCCGGCCGTGGGAGGCGGCGACCTCCGCTGTCGAGGCGGCGCGCTCGGCCGGCTCGACGCTGTCACCGCCGAAGGGCACCGGCTCGGACCTGCTGACGCCGCGGGGCGGCGGCTGGCACTTCGAGGTCGCCGAGGTGCCGCTGGCCGACCTGAAGGCCGGGGCCAAGGCCGCCGGCGGATCGCTCAACGACGGGTTCCTCGCCGCGGTCGTCGGCGGCTTCCGGCGGTACCACGAGCGGCTCGGGGCGCCGGCGGGAACGCTGACGCTGGGCATCCCGATCAGCCTCCGGGCGCAGGACGACCCGCAGGGCGGCAACCGGTTCACCGGCGCCCGCCTGCCGGCGTCGCTCGCCGAGCCCGACCCGGGAACCCGGATCAAGGCGATCCGCGAGTTCGTCCTGTCGGCGCGCAACGCCAGCGGGTCCGGGGTGCTCGAGGACCTCGTCGGGCCGGTGATCGGTTGGCTGCCGGCCCCGGTCCTCGGCGCGCTGTCCGGTTCCCTGACCAGCGGGAACGACGTGCAGGTGTCGAACATGCCGGGGGTGTCGCACCCGGTCTACATCGCCGGGTCGCGGATCGTGCGGATGTTCCCCTTCGGCCCGCTGCCCGGCTGCGCGGCGATGATCACGCTGCTGTCGCACGAGGACACCTGCTGCATCGGGCTCAACCTCGACGCCGCCGCCGTCACCGACCCCGCCGGTCTGCTGGCCGACCTGCAGGCGGGGCTGGACGAGGTGGTGGCGCTGGGCCGGGCGGAGAGCACCCGGTGACCGGACCCACGAGCGTCACCTTCGAGACGACGGTGACCGCCGTCGGGAACAACACCGGTATCGAGGTGCCCGAGGAGGTGCTCGAGCAGCTGGGCGCCGGGAAGCGGCCGGCGGTGCTCGTCGACCTCGACGGTTACGAGTACCGCACCACCGCCGGCGTCATGGGCGGCCGCTCCATGCTGAGCGTCAGCGCCGCGGTCCGGAAGGCCACCGGGCTGGCCGGGGGCGACCCGGTCCGGGTGACGCTGACCGTGGCCGACACCCCGCGCGAGGTTGACGTGCCCGACGACCTCGCCGCCGCCCTGGCCGCCGACGAGCAGGCGGGCACCTTCTTCGCCGGGCTGTCGAACAGCCTGCAGCGGTTCCACGTCGACTCCGTCACCGGCGCGAAGACGCCGGAGACCCGGCAGCGGCGGATCGACAAGGCGCTGACGCTGTTCCGCGAGGGCAGGAAGCGCTGAGACGCCGACGGCCCCCGTGACGAGGTCACGGGGGCCGTCGGTGCTGCTGGACTACGAGCGGTCCTTCGTCCCGTCGTCCTGCGCGGTGGTCACCCGCGTGCCGGCCGGGTCGTCGGTGTCACCGGCGGCCTCCACCACGAGCACGAAGTCCTCGCCGTGCTTGGAGATGCCCTCGACCACGGCCTGCTCGACGGCCTCGGTGGCGAAGGTGCGACGCAGGACCATCGGGTCCGACCGCACGTCCTTGGCCAGCGCGACCGCCAGGCCGACCATGACCAGGGCGAAGGGCAGCGCGGCGATGATCGTCAGGTTCTGCAGCCCCGAGAGGGCCTCGTCCCCACCGACCAGCAGCATGACCGCGGCGACCGCGCCCATGACCACGCCCCAGAAGATCACCGTCGGGCGGCTCGGCGCGAGCGTGCCCCGCTCGGACAGCGAGCCCATGACGATCGAGGCGGCGTCGGCACCGGAGACGAAGAAGATCGCCACCAGGACCATCACCAGCACGGTCATGAGGGTGGCCAGCGGGAACTGCTCGAGGACCCCGAAGAGCTGGCCCTCCGACGTCGCCTGGCCGGCGACGTCCACGCCGTCGCGCTGCGCGGCGATCCCGGCCCCGCCGAAGACGGCGAACCACAGGAGCGTGACCACGCTCGGCACCAGCAGGACGCCGGTGACGAACTGCCGGATGGTGCGGCCGCGGCTGATCCGGGCGATGAAGACGCCGACGAACGGCGTCCAGGAGACCCACCAGGCCCAGTAGAAGACGGTCCAGCCGCGCAGCCACTCGGCCATGGCGTCGCCGCCGCTGGCCTCGGTGCGGGCGGCCATCGAGGCCAGGTCGGAGAAGTAGCTGCCGATCGCGCCGGGGATCAGGTTGAGGATCAGCACGGTCGGGCCGACCACGAACACGAACAGGGCCAGCACGACGGCCAGCACCATGTTGATGTTGGACAGCCACTGGATGCCCTTGGCGATGCCGGACACCGCCGAGGCCACGAAGGCCGCGGTCAGCACGGCGATGATCGCGACCAGCAGGCCGTTGCCGACGGAGCCGGCCCAGCCGAGGATCTCCAGGCCGCTGCCGATCTGCAGCGCGCCGAGCCCGAGCGAGGCGGCGGAGCCGAACAGCGTGGCGAAGATGGCCAGGACGTCGATGAGCTTCCCGGCCGGCCCCTCGGTGCGGCGCTTGCCGAACAGCGGCTCGAAGGCCGCGCTGATCAGCTGCCTGCGGCCCCGGCGGAAGGTGCCGTAGGCGATCGCGAGACCGACGACGGCGTAGATCGCCCACGGGTGCAGGGTCCAGTGGAAGAGCGTCGTGGCCATCGCCGTCTGCATGGCCTCGGGGGTCTCGGCGGTGACGCTGCGCGGCGGCGGCGAGACGTAGTGGGTCAGCGGCTCCGCGACGCCGTAGAACATCAGGCCGATGCCCATGCCGGCGCTGAACATCATCGCGATCCAGGAGACGGTCCGGAACTCGGGCGCCTCGTCGTCGCGGCCCAGCGGGATGCGGCCGTACTTGCTGGCCGCGAGCCACAGGACGAAGACGACGAACGCCGACGCGAGGGTCACGAACAGCCAGCCGAGGTTCTTCTCGACCCAGACGAGAGCGCTGCCGCTGGCCGAGCCCAGGCCGGTCGGCGACAGGAAGCCCCAGGCCACGAAGGCCAGCGCGAGCACGGCGGCGATGGCGAAGACCGTGCGGTCGAGGACGCCCCGCTGGTCGGCGGGGGCCGGCGGCGCGGCGATGGCCGGGTGCTCGTCGGTGCCGGGGCCGGTGCCGGGGAGGGCGGTGGGCGCGGAGCCGTCGCGGCCCGACGGTGCGGTGGGTGTCATGGTCACAGGTGGGTACGGCGCCCGGGGGCGCCCCTCCGATCGTGTCGGTGCGGGCGGGTCCCGCCGGCGTGCGAGCAGGGCTCGCACCGCTGCCGGCCGAAGCCGGTCGGGGACCGCCGGATGGAGACCCGCGCTCTCGGGTCGGTGTGCTGAATGCTCCTCTGCTCGGCTCGGAAAACCTGCTGTCACCCGCGCGGATGATTCCGTGGGGGGGGGGGCGGATCAGGCCAGGTGGGGCGTCCGTTCGCGGTCGCGCAGCGTGTCCAGTGCGCGGTGCATCCCCACGGTCACGGCGCCGAGGGCGAAGAAGCCCTCGTCGTCGGCGACGTCGGAGCTCCGCAGGAGCGTCGTCAACCGGTGCAGCGCCTCCTCGGCGGCGTCGATCGCGGCGGCCCGGGCATCGCGGTCGCCCTCCTGCGTCACCGTGGCGTACGGGTTGCAGACGACGCCGCCGAGGGAGTCGAGGGCGTCGGCCAGCACCCAGCCGGTGCCGCCGTCGATGCGGTCGAGCCCCCGGCGGTGCGGCTGGAACTCGACCACGAGCGTCGTGAAGTCGTCGACGAGGACGGCGACGCGGTCGAGCGCCCGGGACTGCTCGCGGATCCGCTCCGCGGTGCCCTCCCACTTCCGGGCGCGCGGGTTGGCCCGCCGGGCCCGGGCCACCACGTTCTCGGCCGCCCGCATGCGGTCCAGGGCCGCGGCGAGCTGCCTCCCCCGACCCTCCCACTCCCCCGGCGACGGGACCTCGCCCAGCCGGAGCCCGTCGGCCATGCCGCGCAGGTGCTGGGCGAGCAGCGAGCGGGCCGCGTCGATGCGCCGCACCGCGACGGTGAGCTGCAGCGGCGGGAAGAGCACGGTGGTGACGAGCACGCCGATCGCGGCGCCGAGCAGGGTCAGCCCGGCGTAGTTGACGGCGTAGGTCGTCGGGTCGGCCGCGCCCACGGTGAACATCAGGACCGCGGCGAAGCTCACCCAACTGGCGTGCTCGCGCAGCACCGGCCACTGCTCGAACACGACGGCCACCCCGACGACGAGCGCGATGGTGATCGGGGCCGGGACGGCGAGGGTCGCCTCGTGCACCACCACGGCGACGGCGAAGCCCAGCAGGATGGCCAGCACCGTGCGCCAGGCGGCGGAGGCCGAGTCCGCGACCGTGGGGTGGACGGCGATGACGGCGCCGAGTGCGGCGTAGTAGGCGTACTGCGACATCGGCGCCGGCAGCAGCACGGCCGCCTGCCAGGCCAGCCCCGCCGCGAGCGATGCCCGGACCCCTCGCTGGATCCAGGGTTCGGCCAGCCACTCCCGTGCACGCATCACCCCACCAGCATGAGCACGCACCCCCCGGGGTCGTCCACCGGCCGGGGAGATCTCACATCAGCGCGTCGGGACGGGCTCCTCGGCCCGCGCCGGCACGGGCCGCCCCTGCCGACCGCCGCGGGTCACGGTGCGGTCCTCCACGGTGCCGTAGAGCCGGCCCTCGTAGGCCTTCACCCCAGCTACCAGCACGATGCTGACCACGACCAGCAGCGCCCACGAGCCGAACTTGGCGACGTGGACCAGCGTCCAGACCGACTCCTGGTCCGGGTACTGCCAGGCGCGGAGCAGGGTGGCCGCGTTCTCGGCGATCCAGAGGAAGAAGCCGATGAGGACGAAGGAGAGCGCCAGCGGCATCGCGTAGCGGCGCTCTCCGACGGTGAAGTGCACCCACGTGCGCCAGGTGACCGCGAGCAGCAGGAGCGCCAGCGGGAGCCGGACGTCCACGGTGACGTGGTGGGTGAAGAAGTTCAGGTAGATGAGCGCGGCCACCGCCGCGGTGCTGCGCACCCGGTAGTTCGTGATCCGCAGGTCGAAGCGGCGCCAGGCCTGGCACACGTAACTGCCGACGGCGGCGTACATGAAGCCGCTGTAGAGCGGCACCCCGCCGACCGTGGCCCAGCCGGTGTCGAGGTAGGACCACGAGCCCTGCGCGACCTTGTACAGCTCGAGGGCGAGACCGACGAGGTGGAAGCCGAAGATGACGGCGACCTCGCGCCCGGTCTCCCAGCGGAGCAGCCAGAGGACCAGCGTGACGCCGAGCGACCAGACCAGCAGCGCGTCGGCGGCGTTGACCGGCAGCGGGACGACCCGGACGAGGGCGAGCCCGGCGAAGAAGAGGATCGCGAACAGGCAGCACTGCGCCTCGACCCAGGCGAACCGCAGCAGCTGCCTCATCGGCCGAACGCTAGGTCAGCAGGCATGCGTCCGGTGCTGTTCCGGCCCCGCGTGTCGAGGCGGTGCCGCGCCGCCCGCTCGAGGCGGGCGGCGCCGACCCTCAGCTCCGGACCCGTACCAAGACCTTGCCCGTGGCACGGCGCTCGTCGAGCTCCGTGACCGCGGCGGCGGCGTCGGCCAGGTCGTGCACGGTGCCGAGCACCGGCTCCAGTCGGCCGGCCTCGAGGAGCGGCAGCAGATCGGTCCACTGCTCCTGGACGAAGCCGGGGTCGCCCATCCAGAAGGCGCCCCAACCGACGCCGACCACGGAGACGTTGTTGAGCAGCAGCCGGTTGACCTTGACGGTGGGGATCTCGCCGCCGGTGAAGCCGAGCACGAGCAGCCGGCCCTCGCGGCCGAGGCTGCGCAGCGAGTCGGTGAAGCGGTCTCCACCGACCGGGTCCGCGAC
This sequence comes from Blastococcus sp. TBT05-19, assembly GCF_003319095.1. Classification (GTDB taxonomy): domain Bacteria; phylum Actinomycetota; class Actinomycetes; order Mycobacteriales; family Geodermatophilaceae; genus Blastococcus. Next base: position 235,952 of record NZ_QOHI01000006.1, read on the forward strand.
GACGTCGACTCCACGGCCACCGGTGAGGTCCTTGACCCGCTCGCGAAAACCGTCGGCCAGCACGATCTCGTCGGCGCCGGCCGCGCGCGCCACCTCGCCCTTGTCCTCGCTGGAGACCACGGCCAGCACGCGCGCGCCGTAGCCCTTGGCCAGCTGGATGCCCGCCGTGCCGAGGCCACCCGCCGCGCCGTGCACCAGCACCGTCTCGCCCTCGCGCAGCCCGCCGCGCCGGCGCAGCGCGAAGTGCATCGTCAGGTAGTTCATGGGCAGCGCCGCGCCCTGCTCGAAGGAGACGGCGTCCGGCAGCGGGAATACGAACCCGGAGCCGGCCACGGCCACCTCGGCGAACCCGCCGAAGCCGGGGAACGCCGCCACCCGCTGCCCGGGGGTGAGGCCGCTGTCCTCCGGAGCGCTGCGGACCACGCCGGCCACCTCGCTGCCCGGGATGAACGGCAGCGGCGGCTTGAGCTGGTACTCCCCTCGGCTGAGCAGCACCTCCGGGTAGGTCACCCCGGCGACGTGGACGTCGATGACGACTTTGCCATCGGCGTCGGGCTCGGGGACGTCGACGACCGAGATGGCCGATGGGCCGTCGAGGCTGCTGATGTGGGCGGCGCGCACGGGTCCTCCTGGACGCTGGGGGCGAGGATGGCGAGTCTCTCAGCGCGCGGTCGGGCGGACCCGGCAAGGTCCCGCCGCGCGGGTGAGGCCGGTCCCGAGCGCCACCGCCGACCTTCGCACGCAGAACCGCCCCGACCCTCCGAAAAGGGCCGGGGCGGCTGGGGCAGTGCCCCGATTTCGCACGCACTGCCGGACGTGGCGAAGCACGTCAGTGCCAGTCCCACTGACATGTGAGCGCGCCTGCCGGGACGTCAGGCGAGAAACCCGCTGACATCCCGGCAGGCCTCGTGATCAGCTGCAGCCGCTGGTGGAGCCGCAGCCCTCGCAGACGTAGCAGCTGCCGGCCGGGCGCATCTTCGTGCCGCAGGTCATGCACAGCGGCGCGTCGGTGGCGGTCCCGGTGACCAGCTCGAGCAGCTCGGCCGAGGAGTGGGCCTCCTTGACCGACTTCGGGCCCTCGGGGGTGACCTTCTCCTCCACCTTGGCGGTCTCGATCGGCGCGGAGCCACGCAACTGCTCCAGGTCGACCTCCTCCTCCTGCACGGCGGCGGTCGAGGCCGACGAGCCGTAGCTGCCCGCGACCTGCGCGGCCCGCTCCTCGGCGGTGAAGATGCCCAGGCCGGCCCGCTTCTCGACGGGCAGGTGGTCCAGGGCCAGGCGACGGAAGATGTAGTCCATCACCGACTGGGCGATCCGGATGTCCGGGTCGTCGGTCATGCCGGCCGGCTCGAAGCGCATGTTGGTGAACTTGGAGATGTAGGTCTCCAGCGGCACACCGTGCTGCAGCGCCAGGGAGATGCCGATCGAGAAGGCGTCCATGACACCGGCCAGGGTCGAGCCCTGCTTGCCGAGCTTGAGGAAGACCTCACCGAGGCTGCCGTCCTCGTACATCCCGGCGGTCATGTAGCCCTCGGCACCGGCGACGCTGAACGAGGTGGTGACGCTCGTCCGCTTCTTCGGGAGCCGCTTGCGCACCGGGTGCGACAGCGCGGTCGGAGCGGTCTCCTCCACCTTCGCCTCGGCCTTCTTGGCCTTGGCGTCGGACAGCGGCTGGCCGACCTTGCAGTTGTCGCGGTAGATCGCGAGGGCCTTGAGGCCCATCTTCCAGCCCTGGAAGTAGATGTTCTCGACCTCTTCGACGGTCGCCGTCTCCGGCATGTTGACCGTCTTGGAGATGGCGCCGGAGATGAACGGCTGCACCGCGGCCATCATGCGGACGTGGCCCATCGGGGAGATGGCCCGCTCGCCCATGGCGCAGTCGAAGACCTCGTAGTGCTCGGGACGCAGGGTCGGGGCGTCCACGACGTGGCCGTGCTCGGCGATGTACTCGACGATCGCCTCGATCTGCTCCTCCTGGTAGCCCAGGCTGCGCAGTGCCCGCGGCACCGTCTGGTTGACGATCTGCATCGAGCCGCCGCCGACCAGCTTCTTGAACTTGACCAGCGAGAAGTCCGGCTCGATGCCGGTCGTGTCGCAGTCCATCATGAAGCCGATGGTGCCGGTGGGGGCCAGCACCGAGGCCTGGGCGTTGCGCCAGCCGTTCTCGGCACCGATCTCGAGGCACTCCTGCCACTGGGCGGTGGCGGCCTTCAGCACGTCGGCGTCGTCGGCGCCGACCGGGCGGATGGCGTCGTTGGCCGCGGCGTGCTTGCGCATGACCCGGGCGTGGGCGTCGGCGTTGCGGGCGAAGCCGTCGTACGCGCCGACGATGCCGGCGAGGTCGGCCGAGCGCCGGTAGGCGGTGCCGGTCATCAGCGAGGTGATGGCCGCGGCCAGGCTCTGGCCGCCGCGCGAGTCGTAGGCGTGGCCCGTCGCCATGAGCAGCGCGCCCAGGTTGGCGTAGCCGATGCCCAGCTGGCGGTAGGCGCGGGTGGTCTCGCCGATCGGGTCGGTCGGGAAGTCGGCGAAGCAGATCGAGATGTCCATCGCGGTGATGACCAGCTCAACGGCCTTCACGAAGTTCTTGGAGTCGAAGGTGCCGTCGTCCTTGAGGAACTTCATGAGGTTCAGCGACGCCAGGTTGCACGAGCTGTTGTCCAGGCTCATGTACTCCGAGCAGGGGTTGGACGCGTTGATGCGGCCGGTCTCGGGGTTGGTGTGCCAGTCGTTGATCGTGTCGTCGTACTGGATGCCCGGGTCGGCGCACTCCCACGCGGCCTGGGTGACCTTGCGGAACAGGGCCTTGGCGTCGACGGTCTCGATGACCGAGCCGTCCATGCGGGCGCGCAGACCGAAGTCACCGGCCTCCTCGACCGCGCGCATGAACTCGTCGGAGACGCGGACGGAGTTGTTGGCGTTCTGGTACTGGACGCTGGTGATGTCCTTGCCGCCGAGGTCCATGTCGTAGCCGGCGTCGCGCAGGGCGCGGATCTTGTTCTCCTCGCGCGCCTTGGTCTCGATGAACTCCTCGATGTCCGGGTGGTCGATGTCGAGGACGACCATCTTGGCCGCGCGACGGGTCGCGCCACCGGACTTGATGGTCCCGGCGGAGGCGTCGGCGCCGCGCATGAAGGAGACCGGGCCGGAGGCGGTCCCACCGGAGGACAGCAGCTCCTTGGAGGAGCGGATGCGGGAGAGGTTCAGGCCGGCACCGGAGCCGCCCTTGAAGATCAGGCCCTCCTCGCGGTACCAGTTCAGGATCGAGTCCATCTCGTCGTCGACGGCGAGGATGAAGCAGGCGCTGACCTGCTGCGGGGCGCTCGTGCCGACGTTGAACCAGACGGGGCTGTTGAAGCTGAAGTACTGGTGCAGCAGCATCCAGGTGAGCTCGTGCTCGAAGATCTCGGCGTCGCCCTCGGTGGCGAAGTAGCCGTGCTCGCGACCGGCCTCGGTGTAGGTGAGGACCACGCGGTCGATGAGCTGGCGCAGGCTCGTCTCGCGCTGCGGCTGGCCCACGGCGCCGCGGAAGTACTTCGTCGTGACGATGTTGGTGGCGTTGATGCTCCACTCGGCGGGGAACTCCACGCCGCGCTGCTCGAAGTTGATCGAGCCGTCACGCCAGTTGGTCATGACGACGTCGCGGCGCTCCCAGCTCACCTCGTCGTACGGGTGCACACCGGCGGTGGTGAAGACGCGCTTGATCTTGAGGCCCTTGCGGCTGGGCGCCTTGCCTGCGCGGCGGGGCCGGGTGGCCAAGCGGTCGTCGGTCTCGGTCATGGTGTGGAGCTCTCCCTGGTCGTGTGTCGCGTGGTGCGTCGCGGGGCTGCGCGGTGCTGCTGCGCGGTGGTGGATCGGGGGCTGGGGAAGAGCCGCGATCGGTAACTGCTCGAACTGCTGTCTATCGGTCGGCACTGACAGTTCTCAGCCGCCGGACGGGACGGGGTCCCGCGGCGCCGGTGCGGCCTGGTCGGCCGGTGGCGAGGCGGCCTCCCGGGCCTTGAGCTCGGCGATCTCCCGCTCGAAGTCCGCCACCGAGGTGAAGGAGCGGTAGACGCTGGCGAAGCGGAGGTAGGCCACCTCGTCCAGCTCCCGGAGCGGGCCCAGGATGGCCAGGCCCACCTCGTTGCTGGGGACCTCGGCCGCGCCGGTGGCGCGGATGGCGTCCTCGACCTGCTGGGCCAGGAGCTTCAGCTGGCCCTCGTCGACCGGCCGGCCCTGGCAGGCCCGCCGGACGCCGGCGACCACCTTGCTGCGGTTGAAGGGCTCGCTGACGCCGTTGCGCTTGACGACGGCGAGCACCGCCTCCTCGACGGTGGTGAACCGCCGCCCGCACTTCGGGCAGTTGCGACGACGCCGGGTGGTGGCGCCCTCGTCGGCCTCGCGGGAGTCGATGACCCGGCTGTCGGGGTTGTGGCAGAACGGGCAACGCACGGTGGTCCACCTCCTCTCCCGGCCCACCGCCGTGGCGGTCCGGCCGATCCGTCACCGGTGTCCTGTGGACCCTCCTGGGGACATCCGGTGGATGCCGCGGGGAGAACCTGAGGATTGGCCTGTGGACGGGCTTACAGCTCTGTAACTACTAGATGTAGGGGAACCCTAGGCCGGGCTCCACAAGATGTGCAAGTGATCGTTTCCTCGGCGTGTTCCGCCCTGACCCGTTCGTGCGCAGCCGGAACACCCGGCCCCACGAGTCACACGACACGCCGTGCGCGACCCGCCGAACAGGCCGCGACCGCCCCGCGTGGCCCCGCGCGACGACGGCGCAGCCACACGCGCCGACGGCGCCGGGAGCCCCCTGCGGGGTCCGGCGCCGTCGGCGGGTCGTGCGGGTGCGGAACGGGCTCAGTGGGCCATCAGCCGGGGGCGGCGACCCGAGGAGCTCTCCTCGCCCAGTCGCATCGGACGGGTGAGCAGCTCCTCGGCCGAGCCGCGACGGGCGCCGGACTCCGCGGGGATCGACTCGACAGCCGGTGCCGGGCGGGCCGTGGGCATCGACCAGGTGGCGGTCGCGAGGAGGTCGTCGCGACGCCGGCGGGAGGAGGGCCTCGGCTCGTCGGCGATGGCCGAGAACAGCTCCGTGTCGGCGTCGCGGTGCCGCCCGGCGTCCGGGTCCACCGAGGGCGCGCGGTGCCGACCCGGGACGGGCACGGGGACCGACGACGCGGGGGCGCGCTGCACGTCGGCGTCCTCAGGAGCGCGGCGCCGACCGCCGGAGCGCGGCGGCGTGGCCTCGGAGGTCACGTGGTCCCTGGCGAGCGGCAGGCTCGCGGTGGTCTCGGCGTCGGCGGCGCGGCGACGGGGCGCGGTCCGGCGGGCCGGCACGTCGTACGCCGTACGGAGGGGCTCGACCGCCGCGGGCGCCGGGGCCTCCGGGAGTCGGAGGGCCGACAGCTCGGTCCACCCGGTCTCCTCGGTGCCCTGCACGGTGACGCGGACCCAGACCTGGCAGGCACCGTCCTCGTCATGGCGCCAGCCCAGGAGCTCGCCCGGCCACCAGACGCCGGAGCGGTACACCTCGACGGCCTGGGACTGGTTGGTGAACACGGCTGCTCGGTTCTCCATGACGCTCGACACGGGGGGACCGTATGTCGCTGGCCAGCACGGACTGTGAATGTCCAGCCACAGAGGGTTGACGAAGTCGCTCAGCCCCGTTGTGAACCTCTTGCCGTGGCGGACCGACCGCCGCCGGCACTCGCCCCACTCGGGGCGGCCGGGCTCACGGGAGCAGCAGGACCTGCCCCGGCTCGATCGCGCCGCCGTCCAGCGCGTTCAGCTCGACGATCTCGTCGATGACCACGCGGACGTCCTCGTCACCGGCCACGGAGCTCGCTATCGCCCAGAGCGTGTCGCCGCGCTCGACGACCACGCTGCTGGTGCCCATGAGCTCGAGACCGTCCTCGCCGTCGCCGAGGAGCGCGTCGCCGAGCGCGACGACACCCACGCCGACTGCGAGCGCGAGCACGGCCACCAGCCGACGACCCCGCGCGGTCAACCGCAGGCGCGGCGCCGGCACCGCGGCCGCGAGGCCCGGGCCGCGCCGGCCGGCAGCGCGCGCCGGGGTCACCGCATAGGCGGCCGGCGGTGGGAGCACCCGCAGGTGCCGCTCGGCACGCACCGCCGCTCCGCGCTCCGGGACCTCGACCACCAGTGCGGTGTTGCTCGTCATCGCTCTCCGCCTCCCACCTGCCGGTTCGCCACCGGTCTCGAACGCCTGTTCGATTCGAACGTCTGCCCGATGTCTACCGGATGCCGCCGACAGAAGCGACAGGACACGGGGGAATCTTCGAACACGTGTTTGAACTGAGGGCGGTTCGGCGCTACGGTGCTCCTCGACGGACGGACACCCATGTGCTGCGCCGCAGCCACGAGGAGGACACGTGACGGACTCGAACGGGACTCCGAGCGGCACGCAGGAGGCGGACCCCACCTCGGCCTCCGTGCGGACCTTCCCCGACCGCGGCACCGACGGCGACGGCCTCACCCAGCGCCAGCGCCGGGTGCTCGAGGTCATCCGGGACTCGATCGACCGGCGCGGCTACCCGCCCTCGGTGCGCGAGATCGGCGAGGCCGTGGGCCTCTCCTCCGCCTCCTCCGTCGCCCACCAGCTCTCCGTGCTGCAGAAGAAGGGCTGGCTGCGGCGGGACCCCAACCGGCCCCGCGCCCTGGACGTGCGCCTGCCCGACGAGAACGGCCGGGTGGCCGCGATGACCAGCGAGCCGCCGGTCATCGCCGACGGCGAGCGGGCCTCGGCGCCCACCTACGTCCCCCTGGTCGGCCGCATCGCCGCCGGTGGACCCGTCCTCGCCGAGCAGGCGGTGGAGGACGTCTTCCCCCTCCCCCGCGAGCTCGTCGGCGAGGGCACCGTCTTCATGCTCAAGGTCGCCGGTGACTCCATGGTCGAGGCGGCCATCTGCGACGGCGACTGGGTCGTCGTGCGCCAGCAGCCGACGGCGGAGAACGGCGAGATCGTCGCCGCCATGATCGACGGCGAGGCCACCGTGAAGACCTACAAGCGGCGCGACGGGCACATCTGGCTGCTGCCGCACAACCCGGCGTACGAGCCGATCCCCGGCGACGAGGCCACCATCCTCGGCCGCGTCGTCTCGGTGCTGCGTCGCGTCTGACCCGCACACCGGTGCCGCCGGGACACCCCGGCGGCACCGGTCCCAGCGGGGCCGAGGGTCAAGGGCGGCGCAGGATCCGGCTGCCCACCCAGACGACGAGCGTCGCCCCCAGGGCGGCGAGCAGGGCGGCCGGCAGCGGCGAGCCCTCCTCGGTCAGCGCGGCGAGGCCCGGACCCGCCGTCTCGGATGCCGGAGCCGGAGCAGCGGTCGCCTGCCCCGGGACCGGCACCTCGGTGACGTCGCTGGGCAGACCCTCGCTGGCGACCACGAGCGTGCGCGAGTCGGCGGCGAAGCTGATCGCCTCGCCCTGCGGCGAATCGGGCAACGCCACCCGGACCGGCGTGCCGCCGAGGGCGCCGACGACGTCGGAGCCCGAGAGCGGCCACACGTAGGCATCGGTGTAGGTCCGCAGCGCGAGCGCGCTGCCGTCGCTCGCCACCGCGCCGCCGGTGATCATCAGCTGTCCGGCGCGGCCCACCGGCCCGCCCGGCGTGCCGGTGAGGGTCACGTTGACGGTCGCGACGCGCTCCAGGGGGACGGTGCCGCCGTCCACCAGCGGTGCGGCCGGCCGGTAGACCCCGCTGCTGCCCAGGACCTCCTTGGTGACCACGTACGGGGTGCCGTCGGGAGCCATGAGGAGCGCCTCGGCGTCGTGCGCGCCGTCGGGGTAGGTCAGCCGGTAGAGCGCCGCGGCGCCGCCGGGGCGCAGCACGTGCAGGGCGATCGTCGAGCGCTCGGTGTTGTTGTCACCGGTGTCGGCGACCCAGACCTCGCCGCCGGGCCCGACCCCGAGGTCCTCGGGGTCGAAGGGATCGACCGCAGCGGTCTGCACGTCGACGACCCGGCAGGCGCTGTCCAGGCCGTGGACGGTGACCTGTGATCCGCCGTCGTTGAGGGCCAGCATCTGGTCGCCCACGACGACGAGCCCGGAGAGCTCGGCGAGCCGCTCGTCGGTGACCGAGCAGCGGACCGTGGGGGCGGGAGCCGCCGGGGTCCCCTCCTCGGCGGCCGCGGGCGGGGCGGAGGCGGAGGCGAGTCCACCGGCCAGCGCGGTCGCCACGAGGAGCCGTCGCCCCCAGGCGCGGCTACGCGGTCGGTCGGCCTGCGTCGGCACGCACCCAGCGTGACAGAACGAACGCGTCCAGTGCATGAACCACGCCCAGCAGCACGATCCCGGCTGCGGCGCCCACCACGGCGTCGGTGACCCAGTGGTAGTCCAGCGACACCATCGCGACGCCCGTGCCGACCGGCCCCAGGATGCTCAGCCACCAGAAGGTCCGCTGCACGGCGGCGGGCAGCCCGTAGCTGACCGCCTGCCAGCGGGCCACGCCCCACATCACCACGGCGTTGGCCACGTGCCCGGACGGGAACGAGGCGCCGTCGTCGTGGAAGAAGTAGGAGCCGGGGAAGGCGGGCGCGGTGCGGCCGGTGCCGTGCTTGATGGCGTAGATCCCGGCGGTGAGGACGGCGACCGCGATCACCACCCGCAGGGCCGGCACCCACGCGCCGCGCCGCCAGAGCAGGTAGCCGACCAGTCCGGCCAGGACCACCAGGATCGTGACCCGCCCGCCGAGCTGGGTCACGAGCCAGACCGCCGGATAGGCGTCGGCGTCGCGCAGACCCCAGTCGCTCACGATCTCCGACACCCGCAGGTCCAGGCGGAGCATGCGCCCATCGGCGAGCAGGTCGGCGGTGATCAGAGCGCCGACCAGGAACGAGACGGCCACCAGCCACCAGGGCGGCCGGCCGACCGAGACCACGGCCGGGGAGCCGGAGATCCCGGCCTCCCGCACCGCAAACCTGGTCACGACGTCACCGTACCGGCCCGTGACCGGACCGTGATCCCGCCGACGGGTGACCCCGCTCAGGCGACCGGGACCGCGAACTCCTCGAGCGCGGCGGCCAGGCTGCCGTCCACGCGGGCGGTGAGCCGGGTGCCGCCGCCTTCGTGCTGCTCGCTCAGCACCTCGCCGTCCCGGTGCACGCGCGAGACGAGGTCGCCCCGGTCGTACGGCACCAGCACGTCGACGTCGACGTCCGGGTGCGGGAGCCGGTCGGCGATGAGGGCGCGGAGCTCGTCCATGCCCAGTCCGGTGCGGGCCGAGACCCAGACCGCGCCGGGGAGCGCCTGCCGCAGGGCGAGGATGTCGTCGGCGTCCATGGCGTCGACCTTGTTGACCACGATGACCTCGGGCACCGAGGAGGCGTCGATCTCCTGGAGCACGACGTGCACCGCGTTGATCTGGCCGAGCGGGTCGGGGTCCGAGCCGTCGACGACGTGCAGCAGCAGATCCGCCGCGGCGACCTCCTCCAGCGTCGAGCGGAAGGCGTCGACCAGCTGGTGCGGCAGGTGCCGCACGAAGCCGACGGTGTCGGTGAGCGTGTACTCGCGTCCGTCCGGCCCCTGGGCCCGGCGGACGGTCGGGTCCAGCGTGGCGAACAGGGCGTTCTCCACCAGCACGCCGGCGCCGGTCAGCTGGTTGAGCAGGCTGGACTTGCCGGCGTTGGTGTACCCGGCGATGGCCACGCTCGGGGTGGCGTTGCGGTCGCGGCTGTTGCGCTGGGTGGCGCGGGCGGTCGCCATGCCGGCGATCTCGCGGCGCAGCTTGCTCACCCGCGACCGGATGCGCCGTCGGTCGGTCTCGATCTTGGTCTCACCCGGTCCGCGGGTACCGATACCGCCACCACCGGCGACGCGACCACCGGCCTGCCGGGACATCGACTCACCCCAGCCACGCAGCCGCGGCAGCATGTACTGCATCTGCGCCAGCTCGACCTGCGCCTTGCCCTCCCGGCTCGTGGCGTGCTGGGCGAAGATGTCCAGGATCAGCGCCGTCCGGTCCACGACCTTGACCTTGAGCACCTTCTCCAGCTGGTTGAGCTGGCCGGGGGTCAGCTCACCGTCGCAGATGACGGTGTCGGCGCCGGTCGCGGCGACGATGTCGCGGATCTCGGCGGCCTTGCCCGAGCCGACGTAGGTGGCGGCGTCGGGCTTGTCGCGCCGCTGGCTGACGGCCTCGAGCACCTCGGAGCCGGCCGTCTCGGCCAGCGCGGCGAGCTCGGCCAGCGAGCGGTCGGCGTCGACCTGCGTGCCCTCGGTCCACACGCCGACGAGGACGACGCGCTCGAGGCGCAGCTGCCGGTACTCGACCTCGGTGACGTCGGCGAGCTCGGTGGAGAGGCCGGCGACCCGTCGCAGCGCGCCACGGGCCTCGAGGGCGTAGGAGCCGGTCGTGTCGTCGGGCTCGTCCCACTGCTCGGCGGGGCGGTTCGAGGACGCGGCGGGCTTCTCGACGGGGGTCTGCGGGGCGGTCGTCATCGGGTCCAGCGTGGCACGGTCCTGCGCGCGGGTCACCTGAGTTGTCATCGCCGTGTGCAACGCACCGCCCGCCCGGATGCATCCCGGTCGGGACGACCGACCGTCAGCCGGCCAGCCACTCCGCGCACAGCTCGCCGGCCGACACCAGGACGGCGGGGCCGGTGAGCACCGTCGTCCCCGGTCCGACCTGCACCGACAGCCGCCCCCCGGGGACGTCGACGACGACGGTGCCCTCGGACCGCCCGGCGTCGACCAGCGCCGCGTAGGCGACCGCGCAGGCGCCGGTGCCGCACGAGCGGGTCTCCCCCACCCCGCGCTCGAAGACCCGCAGCCGCACGTGGGCGCCGGGCTCGAGCACGTTCACCAGCTCGACGTTCACGCCCTCGGGGAACAGCTGCGGGTCGAACCGCGGCGCGGCGGTGAGGTCCAGGGTGTCGACGTCGACGTCGGTGATCGCGGCCAGGTGCGGGTTGCCCATGGAGACGGCGAGACCGTCGAAGGTGCGCCCGTCGAGCTCCGCGCTGCCCCGGCCGAACTCGCGCGCCGGCCCCATGTCCACCCAGTAACCGCTGTCGGGCGCCGTCCCGACCCGGCGCGGGCCCCCGCGGGTGCCGACGAGCAGGCCGTCGTCGCACGCGCCGCGCGGGACGAGGCCCTCGCTGATCAGGGCGTGCAGGAAGAGCCGGATGCCGTTGCCGCACATCTCGGCGTACGAGCCGTCGGCGTTGCGGTGGTCCATGAACCACTCGCAGCGGCCCAGGTCCTCGCCGAGCACCGCGGGCGCGTCGGGCACGTGCGCGCTGCGGACCAGCCGCAGGACCCCGTCGCCGCCGAGCCCCGCGCGCCGCTCGCAGAGCCGCTGCACGAGCGCCTCGTCCAGCCGGTCCTCGGGCCACACGGTGCCGTCGGGGTCGGGCAGCACCACGAAGTCGTTCTGGGTGCCGTGCCCGATCAGCACGCGCGGCGAGGAGGTCACGGGTCGATCGTAGGCCCGGTGATCACCGTGACGGCTGCCTCGGCCAGGTCGGGGCGGGCGGCGTCCAGCCACGTCGTGCCGGCGTCGCGGCGGAACCAGGACCGCTGGCGGCGGACGAACCGGCGGGTGGCGATCACGGTCCGCTCGCGCGCCTCCTCGGCGGTCAGCGTGCCGTCGAACTGGGCGAGCACCTGCGCGTAGCCGATCGCGCGGGACGCCGTCGGCCCCTCGCGCAGCCCGAGCGCGTCGAGCGCCGCCACCTCGTCGACGAAGCCGGCCGTCCACATCCGGTCCACGCGCAGCGCGACCCGGTCGTCGAGCTCCCCCGCCTCGCGGTCCAGGCCGATGGTCACCGCGGGGTAGTGCGGGCGGGGCTCGGGCAGCTCGGCGCGGAAGGGGCCGCCGGTGAGCTCGATGACCTCCAGGGCGCGCACGATCCGTCGTCCGTTCGCGGGCAGCACGGCGGCCCCGGCCGCCGGGTCCAGCCGGGTCAGGCGGGCGTGCAGCGCCGCGGCCCCGGCGTCGGCGAGCTCGGCCTCCAGCCGCGCCCGGATCGCCGGGTCGGTGCCGGGGAAGTCCAGCTCGTCGAGCACCGCGCGCACGTAGAGGCCGGAGCCGCCGACGAGGAGCGGCACCGTCCCCGCCGCGCGCAGCCGGTCGATCTCGGCGCGGGCGCGCAGCCGGTACTCGGCGACCGACGCCGGCTCGCGGACGTCCCACAGGTCGAGCAGGTGGTGCGGCACCCCGCCCCGCTCGACCTCGTCGGGCTTCGCGGTGCCGATGTCCATGCCGCGGTAGAGCTGCATCGAGTCGGCGTTGACCACCTCGCCGCCGAGCCGCTGGGCGAGGGCGACGGCCAGCGCCGTCTTCCCGGTCGCGGTCGGCCCGACGACGGCGACCACCGGTGGCGGCGTCACGTCCGATGGTTCGCTCCCGCGGGGCGCTCCGCTCACGTCACCACCCAGTCGGCGACGAGGTAGCCCACCCCGAACGGGGCCGCGTCCAGGTGCAGCCGCGCTGTCACGTGCCGGCCCGCGAACGCCGCGCCGACCGCCCGCCAGGTGGGCACACCGGCGGCCAGCAGCCGCTCCCCCTCCTCGGGGTCCAGCGCCGCGAGGGCTGCGGCGTCCCCGGCGGCCAGGGCCGTGGCGACGGCGGCGTCGAACGGGCCGGCCGCCGGGTCGAGGTAGCCGGGCGCCTTGACGGTGCGACGCGCCGAGCCGTCGCCCATCGCGAGCACGCCGACGGGTGCGGGCAGGTCGCGGAGCAGCTGCGCCAGGTCGGCGGGTCCGACCCCCACCCGGGTGCCGGCGAAGCAGGCCTGGTCCAGCAGCCACCCGCCGACGGTGTGCGCCGTCGGCAGCCGGGAGCCGCCCGGCCGCACGCGGCCGTCGAACGGCAGCGTCGCGTCGACGCCGTAGCCGCGCAGGTCGCCGTGGTCGCCGGCGCCGAACCGCTCCCCCGACGGCACCCCGTCGCCGACGACGACCACCACCTCGGGACGCGACTCGAGCAGCCCGGTCACCGCGTCGGCGCAGGCGGCCCGGAGCGCCACCGTCCCGCCGTCGGCACGCCCCTCGACGACGGGGAGCAGCAGCGGAGGGCTCGGGCAGAAGGCGACGACGGCCGACGGCGGGGCCGTCCGGGCGGGCCGGTCGCCGGGGAGCGTGGTCACCGCAGCAGTGTCTCCGATGCGACGTGGGACACTGCCGGACGTGTCGAGCACGGACAACCCCGGCCCCGGGGTGCAGCAGGACTCTCCGCCGGTTGCGGAGACCCCAGAGACGACCGTCCCCGAGGCGGCGCCCGAGACCGGGAGCCCCGACGCGGTGACCCCCGCGGCCGGGACGCCGGAGGCGCCGACCCCCGCGGACGCCGCCCTCGCCGACCCCACGGAGGACGCGCCGGGAACCGCGGCTGCGGAAGGGGATGCGGCGGCCCCGACCCCGGCCCCCGCCCCGGTCCCGGCCCCCGCGCCGGTCCCGGCTCCCGGACCCGGCCCGCGGCCGAAGGGGAAGGCCCCCACTCCCGCCGCCCCCACGCCGCCGGTCGAGGCCGTCGTGAGCGACCCCACGCTGTGGGGCCGGGTCGACGACGAGGGCACCGTCTACGTCCGCACCGCCGAGGGCGAGCGGGCCGTGGGTTCCTGGCAGGCCGGCGACGCCGAGGCGGGGCTGGCCCACTACGGCCGCCGCTACGACGACATCGCCACCGAGGTCGCGCTGCTGGAGGCGCGTCTCAAGGCGCACACCGGCAACCCCGGCGAGATCAAGACCAAGGCCCAGCAGCTGGCCGAGTCGATCCCCACCGCCGCCGCCGTCGGCGACCTCGACGGGCTCGCCGCCCGGGCGCGCGCCATGGTCGAGACCGCGGAGTCGGCCACCGCCGAGTTCCGCGCGGAGAAGGCCGCCGCCCGTGCCGCGCAGATCGCGCGCAAGGAGGCGCTGGCCGCCGAGGCGGAGCAGATCGCCGCGGAGTCGACGTCCTGGAAGGCCGCCGGCGACCGCCTCAAGGCCATCGTCGAGGAGTGGAAGACGATCCGCGGGATCGACCGCAAGACCGACGAGGCGCTGTGGACGCGGTTCGCCGCCGCCCGCGACGCCTTCGGTCGCCGCCGCGGCACCCACTTCGCCCAGCTCGACGCCCAGCGTGGTGAGACCCGCGCCGCCAAGCAGGAGCTCATCAAGGAGGCGCAGCGCCTCGCGACCTCCACCGACTGGGGCGCCACCAGCGCCGCCATGCGCTCGCTGATGGACCGCTGGAAGGCCGTGCCCCGCACCGGCCGCGAGGGCGACGACGACCTCTGGAAGGAGTTCCGCGCCGCCCAGGACGTCTTCTTCTCCGCCCGCGCCGAGCAGGACAAGGTGCGCGACGCCGAGCAGGTGGCCAACCAGCAGGCGAAGGAGGAGCTGCTCGCGGAGGCCGAGAAGCTCGACCCGTCCAAGGACCTGCGGGGCGCCCAGAACGCGCTGCGCAAGATCCAGGAGCGCTACGACGCCATCGGGCACGTGCCGCGCACCGTCATGCGCCAGCTCGAGGACCGGATGCAGGCCGTCGAGCAGAAGGTGCGCGGCGCCGCCGACGCCGGCCGGGTCCGCACCGCCCCGGAGAACCCGATGGTGACCTCGATGCGGGCCGCGGTGGCCAAGGCCGAGGAGCAGCTGGCCAAGGCCGAGGCCGCCGGCGACCAGCGGCGGATCGACGAGGCGAAGGCCAACCTGGCCACCCGCCAGGAGTGGCTGGCCGAGGCGGAGAAGTCCGCCCGCCGCTGACCCGCGAACAGCGGAAAGGCCCCCGTCCGGTCCGGACGGGGGCCTTTCTGCTGCTCAGCAGCCGGTGACCGCCGGCAACGGCTCGGGGATCCCGATCCGCGGCATCCCCAGCGAGACACCGGGCGTCGTCGGCCTCGTACCGGTCTCGCTCGCGTCACCGGCGCGGGTGCGCCGGTGCGACAGCAGGGCGCCGTCGGCGATGAGGTGGTGCGGCGCGGCCTCGGTGACCACGGTCTCGACGACGTCGCCGGGCCGGACGCCGTGCGCGTGGGTGAAGTGCACGAGCCGGCCGTCGCGGGAGCGGCCGGAGAGCCGGCCGCGCTGCGCGTCCTTGCTGCCCTCCCCCGCGGCCACGAGCAGCTCCACCTTCCGGCCGATCTGCGCGCGGTTCTCGTCCCAGCTGATCTCGTCCTGCAGGGCGGTCAGGCGCAGGTAGCGCTCCTGCACGACCTCCTTGGGCAGCTGGCCGTCCATCTCGGCGGCCGGCGTCCCGGGGCGCTTGGAGTACTGGAAGGTGAAGGCGCTGGCGAACCGCGCCCGCCGGACCACCTCGAGGGTCTGCTCGAAGTCGGCCTCGGTCTCCCCGGGGAAGCCCACGATGATGTCGGTGGTGATCGCGGCGTCGGGCATCGCGGCCCGCACCCGGTCGATGATCCCGAGGTAGCGGTCCTGCCGGTAGCCGCGGCGCATGCGCCGCAGCACGTCGTCGGACCCGCTCTGCAGCGGCATGTGCAGCTGGTGGCACACCGCCGGGGTCTCGGCCATCGCCTCGATCACGTCGTCGGTGAACTCGCGCGGGTGCGGGCTGGTGAAGCGCACCCGCTCCAGCCCCTCGATCGCACCCGTCGCCCGCAGCAGGTCGGCGAAGGCCCCGCGGTCACGGAACTCCACGCCGTAGGCGTTGACGTTCTGGCCGAGCAGGGTCACCTCGAGCACGCCCTGGTCCACCAGCGCCTGCACCTCGGCGAGGATCTCGCCGGGCCGGCGGTCCTTCTCCTTGCCGCGCAGCGCCGGGACGATGCAGAACGTGCAGGTGTTGTTGCAGCCGACGCTGATGGACACCCAGCCGGAGTGGGCGGAGTCCCGCTTCGCCGGGAGCGTGGAGGGGAAGACCTCGAGGGACTCGACGATCTCGACCTGGGCCTCGGCGTTGTGCCGGGCGCGCTCGAGCAGGGCCGGCAGCGAGCCCACGTTGTGGGTGCCGAAGACGACGTCCACCCACGGCGCGCGCCGCACGATCTCCCCGCGGTCCTTCTGCGCCAGGCAGCCGCCGACGGCGACCTGCATCCCCGGCCGCGCGTCCTTGACCGGCCGCAGGTGGCCGAGATTGCCGTACAGGCGGTTGTCGGCGTTCTCGCGGACGGCGCAGGTGTTCAGGACGACGACGTCGGCGTCGTCCCCCTCCGCCGCGGCGGTGTAGCCGGCCGCTTCCAGCAGGCCGGACAGGCGCTCGGAGTCGTGCACGTTCATCTGGCACCCGTACGTGCGCACGCGGTAGGTGCGCGGGGCTGCCTCAAGCTCGGTTCCCATGACGACGTCGAGGGTACGGCGCGGCCTTCGTTCACCCGTCCGATCGGTAACGGCGGGTTCGTTACGCCTTCGTGATCCCACCGTGCGGGATCCGCGACGATCCGCCCTTAGGGTCACCCGGGTGACCAGCCGTACGAACGGAGAGCCTCTCGTCCGCCTGGCCGGCGTCAACAAGTGGTTCGGCGAACTGCACGTCCTGCAGGACATCGACCTCGCGATCGACCGCGGCGAGGTCGTGGTCGTCATCGGGCCGTCCGGCTCGGGCAAGTCGACGCTGTGCCGCACGATCAACCGGCTCGAGGCGATCGACAAGGGCGAGATCACCATCGACGGCCAGCGGCTGCCCGAGGAGGGCAAGGAGCTGGCCCGCCTGCGCAGCGACGTCGGCATGGTGTTCCAGAGCTTCAACCTCTTCGCGCACAAGACGATCCTCGAGAACGTCATGCTCGGCCCGATCAAGGTGCGCAAGCAGTCGAAGGGCGACGCCCAGAAGCGGGCCCGCGAACTGCTCGACCGCGTGGGCGTCGGGGCGCAGGCCGACAAGTACCCGGCACAGCTCTCCGGTGGCCAGCAGCAGCGCGTCGCGATCGCCCGCGCGCTGGCGATGGACCCCAAGGTGATGCTCTTCGACGAGCCCACCTCGGCGCTCGACCCCGAGATGATCAACGAGGTCCTCGACGTGATGACCTCGCTGGCCCGCGACGGCATGACGATGATCGTCGTCACGCACGAGATGGGCTTCGCCCGCCGTGCGGCCAACCGGGTCGTCTTCATGGACGGCGGCCGCATCGTCGAGTCCGCCGAGCCCGAGACCTTCTTCACCAACCCGACGTCGGATCGGGCCAAGGACTTCCTGTCCAAGATCCTCAACCACTGACCCTGAAGGGATCACCCATGCGCATCACCCGTTACGCCGCCGGCATCGCCGCCGCCGGCCTGCTGCTGGCCGGCTGTGCCAGCGAGGCCGGCAACCAGGCCCAGGACGACGCCGAGGAGACCACGGCCCAGGTCGAGGAGGTCGAGTTCCCCGAGGGTTCGACCATGGCCGAGATCGTCGAGGCCGGTGAGCTCCGCGTCGGCACCAAGATCGACCAGCCCGGATTCGGCCTGGCCAACACCGCCGGCGACCCCGAGGGCTTCGACGTCGAGATGGCGAAGCTGATCGCGTCGAAGATGGGCCTCACCGAGGACCAGATCACCTTCACCGAGACGGTGTCGGCCAACCGCGAGCCCTTCCTGCAGGAGGGCCGGGTGGACATGGTCGTGGCCACCTACACGATCAACGACAAGCGCAAGGAACTGATCGACTTCGCCGGGCCGTACTACGTGGCCGGGCAGGACATCATGGTCGCCGCCGGCAACCCGGAGAACATCGAGGGCCCCGAGGACCTGGCCGGCAAGACCGTCTGCTCGGTCGAGGGCTCGACCCCGGCGGAGAACATCCGCACCAGCTACCCCGAGGCCGAGCTGGTCCTCTACGACGCCTACTCCAAGTGCGCCGACGACCTGCGCAACGGCAACGTGGACGCCGTCACGACCGACAACGTCATCCTGACCGGCTTCGTCGCCGGTGCGCCGGACGCCTTCGAGCTGGTCGGCAACCCGTTCACCGAGGAGCCCTACGGCATCGGCGTCCCCAAGGGCCAGGACGACTTCCGCGACTTCATCAACGACGTGCTCGAGGAGTCCTTCGAGGACGGCACCTGGGCCGAGGCCTGGGACAGCACGGCGGGCGCGATCACCGGCCAGGAGGCTCCCGAGCCGCCGGCGGTCAACCGCTACTGATCCCGCGCAGCTGACGGCGGGGGTGGCCGGTTCCGGTCGCCCCCGCCGTCACGCACGTCACCCGCACACGAACCGGACGAGGAGCACCCGAGGAGCGCCATGGAGTTCCTGAGCGAGAACTGGGGACTGATCCAGTCCGCCTTCCTCACCACCTTGTCCCTGGCGGTGGTCAGCGGCATCTGCGCCCTGCTGCTGGGCACGGTGCTGGCCGCGATGCGGGTCAGCCCCATCCCGGCCCTGCGCGGCCTCGCCACGTTCTACGTCGAGATCTTCCGCAACACCCCGCTCACGGTGGTGTTCTTCTTCCTGGTCTTCGGCCTGGTCTACGTCGACGTGCAGTTCCCGAGCCGGTTCATCGCGGCGGTGGCGGCGCTGGCGCTGTACACCGCGGCGTTCGTCTGCGAGGCGCTGCGGTCCGGGATCAACGCCGTGCCGGCCGGGCAGGCCGAGGCCGCCCGCGCGCTCGGCCTGGACTTCCGGCAGAGCCTGACGACGGTCGTGCTCCCCCAGGCCTTCCGCACCGTGGTCCCGCCGCTGGGCAACGTGTGGATCGCCCTGGCGAAGAACACCTCGATCGCCGCGGGCTTCGCCGTCACCGACCTCACCGCTCTCCTGCAGCGATTGGCCAACGCCAACGCCGACCAGCTGCTCCTGGTCTTCGCCGCCGTGGTCCTCGGCTACCTGGTGATCACGCTGCCCTCCGCCTACGGCATCAGCGTGCTCGAGCGCCGGCTGGCGATCGTCCGATGAGCGCGTCGGTCCTCTTCGACGTCCCCGGCCCCCGCGGCCGGCGGCGGCAGCGCATCGGCAGCGTCGTCGGCGCCCTGGTGGTGCTGGCCCTGGTGGGCCTGGCCGCCTGGCGGCTGGGCGCCAACGGGCAGCTGGACCCGAGCCGGTGGGCGATCCTCTTCGACGCCCGCACCAACGTGCCGCAGCGGCTGCTCGAAGCACTGCTCAACACCCTCGAGGTGGCCGCCGTCGGCATGGTCGCCGCGACGGTCCTCGGCGCCTTCCTGGCGGTCGGCCGGCTCTCCGACCACGCCTGGGTCCGCATTCCGGTGGCCGCGGTCATCGAGTTCTTCCGCGCCGTCCCGCTGCTCGTGCTGATCCTGTTCTGCTTCCTCTTCCTGCCGCGCACCGGGATCTCGATCAGCGCGTTCGGAGCGCTGGCGCTCGGCCTGACGCTCTACAACATGGCCGTGCTGGCCGAGATCATCCGCGCCGGCATCCTGTCGGTGGACCGCGGCCAGAGCGAGGCCGCGTACGCGGTGGGCATGCGCAAGTGGCAGGTGATGACCTTCATCCTCGTGCCGCAGGCGGTGCGCCGGATGCTGCCGGTGCTCATCGCCCAGCTCGTCGTCCTGCTCAAGGACAGCTCGCTCGGCTTCATCGTCGGGTACCTGGAGCTCCTCCGGACCGCACGCAGCCTGGTGGAGACGCTGAACTTCCAGTTCGGGCCGATCTACACCTTCCAGCTCTACGTCGCCGCGGCGGTCGTCTACATCCTCGTGAACCTGCTCCTGTCCTGGCTGGCCCGGGTCGTGGAGCGGCGCACCGGTCGCAGCACGAAGGCCGCGGCCACGACGGAAGCGAAGCTGCCCGCCGACGTCCAGATGGGCGGGGGCGGCGGCACCGTCTGACCGGGCCCGCGGTCCCCTCCGACTCAGCCGTCCCATCCGGGCGCGCCGGTCGGGAGGGACCGCGGTCGGTGGCGAGACTCGTCGTCACGATGGAGACGACGCACACGGCGGGACGCCGCATCTTGCCCCCGGTCCCCCGGACCGCTGTCGAGGCGGTTCCCGGGCGGGACCTCGAGCCGGCCATCGACCTTCCCGCCGGCACCACCCTGGGCGGCACGGCGCTCGTCGACGCCGGGCAGCAGTTCGTCACCCGGCTGCGCGCCGCCGCTCCGACCCTGGCCGCGGCGGCCGGCGCCCGCAGCGCCGTCGTGCGCGAGGTCGTCCCGCCGGCCCGGCACCGCCGCGCGCGCTGCCGGCTGGTGCTGCGCTTCGCCGACGGCGTCGAGACCGACCGGACCTTCCTCGGGGAGCGCCGTCGCCCGGGGACGACGGACCCGAACGCCCTGGACGCCGACGTGGCCGACTGGCTGCGCGCGGGCTCCCCGCAGGAGCCGGCCTGGCTCATCGCCGACGCCGACGCACCCGACGGGGTCGCCGTGGACATCACGGCCTGGCTCGCTCGCGCGTGAGCCCCGCCCGCAGTCAGGAGACGAACGACATGGCAACCGGTCCGGTGGCGCCTCGGGACAGCGCTCGAGGCGCGCGCGGCCTCGGCGCCGCCCTGGTGAGCGGTCTCGTCGTCGCCTACCCGCTGGCGTGGATGGCGAGCATCGCCCATGCGGAGTTCAGCGGTTGCTGGCTGAGCTGCGGAGGCGACCCGCGGCCCGCCTCCGGGCTCGCCTGGTCGGTGGTCGTGGCAGTGCTGCTGGCCGTCCCGCTCGCGTCAGGTCTGGCCGTCGCGCGCGTGCGGTCGTGGGGAGCCTGGACCGTCGGCGTGCTGCTCGTGCTCGGCACCACCGCGGCATGGGCAGCCTTCTCGCTCGCCCCGGGCAACGCCGACTTCTTCGTGGGCCTCGGCGGCTGATCGCGCTCGCCGGTCAGGGCAGCGCGCTCTCCTCGTCGAACTCCGGGAACGCCTCGTCCCCCTCATCGGCGACGTCGGCCTCGTCGAGCACCTCGCGGACGACGGCCGCAGCCAGGCCCCCGTTGTAGCCCTTGCGGGCGAGCATCCCCATGAGCCGCCGGGTCGCGGTGGCCCGGTCGAGCCTGCTCATGGAGCCGGCCCGCCGCTCGACGAGCTTCCGGGCAGCCGCGCGCTCGTCGTCGTCGTCGACCTGCTCGACCGCTTCGGCGGCCACCTCAGGGTCGACGCCCTTGGCCCGGAGCTCGGAGGAGAGCGCCCGCCGGGCCAGGCCACGGCCGGCCTGGCGGCTGCTCACCCAGGCGCGGGCGAAGGCCGCGTCGTCGATCAGCCCGACCTCGGTGAACCGGTCGAGCACGGCGGTCGCGGCGTCCTCGGGGATGTCGCGGCTCTCCAGCAGCTCGGCGAGCTGCTGACGCGTCTTGGGCGCCCCGGTCAGGGCCCGCAGGCAGAGCCCGCGGGCCACCGACTCGGGGTCCTCGACGGTCCCGGTGGCGACGTCCGAGGTCAGGGGATCGTCGCCACCGGAGGGCCGCTTCCGCCGGCCGCCCCCGAAGCCTCCGGGGGCACGCCGACGGTTCTGCGGACGGTCGTCCACCCGCGACTCAGAAGTCGGGGGCGTCGACCGGCGCCGGGGCGTCCAGCGTGGCGCCGATGCCCAGCTTCTCCTTGACCCGCTTCTCGATCTCGTCGGCGAGGTCCGGGTTGTCCTTCAGGAAGTTGCGGACGTTCTCCTTGCCCTGACCGAGCTGGTCGCCCTCGTACGTGTACCAGGCGCCGGACTTCTTCACGATGCCCTGCTCGACACCGGCGTCGACGATGCCACCCTCGCGGCTGAAGCCCTGACCCCAGAGGATGTCGAGCTCGGCCTGCTTGAACGGCGCGGCCACCTTGTTCTTGACGACCTTGATGCGGGTGCGGCTGCCGATCGCGTCGGTGCCCTGCTTGAGGGTCTCGATGCGGCGGACGTCGAGACGGACCGAGGAGTAGAACTTCAGCGCGCGACCACCGGTGGTGACCTCGGGCGAGCCGTAGACGACGCCCACCTTCTCGCGCAGCTGGTTGATGAAGATCGCCGTCGTCCCGGAGTTGTTCAGCGCACCGGTGATCTTGCGCAGCGCCTGGCTCATCAGGCGGGCCTGCAGACCGACGTGGCTGTCACCCATCTCGCCCTCGATCTCGGCGCGGGGCACGAGGGCCGCCACGGAGTCGATGACGATGATGTCGAGCGCGCCGGACCGGATCAGCATGTCGGCGATCTCCAGCGCCTGCTCACCGGTGTCGGGCTGGCTGACCAGCAGCGCGTCGGTGTCGACGCCGATCGCCCGGGCGTACTCGGGGTCGAGCGCGTGCTCCGCGTCGATGAAGGCGGCGATGCCGCCGTTGGCCTGGGCGTTGGCGACCGCGTGCAGGGCGACGGTCGTCTTACCGGAGGACTCCGGGCCGTAGACCTCGATGACGCGACCGCGCGGCAGGCCACCGATGCCCAGCGCGATGTCGAGGGCGATCGAACCGGTCGGGATGACCTTGATCGGCTGCGCGGCGTTGTCGCCCAGGCGCATGACCGAGCCCTTGCCGAACTGCTTGTCGATCTGGGCGAGGGCCATGTCGAGGGCCTTGTCGCGGTCGAGCGTTGCTGCCATGGTGCGTCACCTTCGGTTCACGGGAAGCGGGTCGGGTCCGACGCTAGGGCGAGGCACCGACAGTTTTCGGATTCCGGGCGGCCTGTGGAGCAACGGTCGCCCTGTGGACGCCACAGTAGGCCGAACACGTGTTCGATCGCCAGGCCGACACGCCACGAGTCACAGCAGCACCACGCGGACCCCGCCGCGGGGAGCTCAGCGGTCCCGGGGCGGCACGTCGTAGGCGTCGCAGATGGCCAGCCAGACCTTGCGGACCGGCACGCCCTTGTCGATCGCGTCGAGCGCGGTGCGCCCGCCGAGGACGGAGAACACGTGGTCGCGGGCGACCGTCTGCGCGCGCATCGACCCGAACTGCTCGTCGAGACGGGACCAGAACTCCTGCAGGCGCACGCACCGACGCTAACCCGTGCCCCGTGGGGACGTCCTAGGCTGCCGGCATGATCCCGGGCACCGGTTCGTCGACCCTCGACCTCGTGCTGGAGATCGGCATCGTGCTGGCGCTGGTGGTCACCCTCGTCGTGCTGATCCGCAACTACCGCGGGCGCTGAGCCCACCAGCTCCTCAGCAGCACGACGGCCAGCGGCAGGACGAGCACCGCCGAGACGACCGACACCAGCCCGAAGCCGCCCCAGGCGAGCAGCGGCCCGCCCACCACACCGGCGAGCGCGGCGCCCACCCCCATGAGCAGGTCGGTGCCGCCCTGCGCCGTCGGCCGCAGGTCCGGGCCGACGGAGGCCGTGACCAGCGCCGATCCGGCGACCAGGCCGCAGGACCAGCCCACGCCGAGCAGCAGGAGACCGGTCGCGAGCTGGACGGAGTCGGCGGGTCCGGCCGTGCCCGCGACGGCCGCGGCGGCGAGCAGGAGGAGCCCGCCCAGGCCGACGACGGCAGGAGCGCCCACGCGGTCGGCGAGCAGGCCGACCAGCGGGGAGAACAGGTACATGCCGGCCACGTGGATGCTGATGACCAGCCCGACGAGCCGCAGGACGCCGTCGGCGTCGCCACCCGCATGCCCCATGTGCACCGGCGTCATGACCATGACCCCGACCATCACCGAGTGGGCGACGACCACGGCCACGAGCCCGACCGGGCCGTGGGGTGCCGCCCACACGGCACGCAGGGCGGCACCGGTGGCCCGGCGTGGTCGCGGGCCGGCCGGTCCACCGCCCAGCCGACGGGCGAGCAGCAGCGGGTCGGGCCGCAGCAGCAGGAGGAAGCCGGCCGCCACCACCGCGAAGACGACGGCGGAGACGACGAAGACCCCGCCCAGCGCGGGCAGGCCCAGCGACTCCCCCAGCACCGCGCCGGGCGGGGCGAGGTTGGGCCCGACGACCGAGCCGAGGGTGGTCGCCCAGACGACGAGCGAGAGATCGCGCCCGCGCCGCTCGGGTGCCGCCAGGTCCGCGGCGGCGTAGCGGGACTGCAGCCCGCAGGCGGTGGAGGCACCGAAGAGGAAGAGGCCGACGAGCAGCAGCGGCAGCGAGGACGCGGCAGCAGCGGCCACCGTGACTACCGCGCCCACGACGCTGATCCCGTAGCCGACGGCCAGCCCGGCGCGGCGGCCCGCCGAGTCGCTGATCCGGGCCAGCGGGACGGCGAGCACGGCGGCACCGAGCACACCCGCCGTCTGCCCCAGGCCGGAGGCTGCGTCGGTGCCGGCGACGTCGCGCGCCAGCAGTCCCCCCGCGGTGATCCCGACCGTGACGCCCAGCCCGGCCAGCGCCACCCCGCCCCCGAGGACGCCGAGGGTGCGCCGCTGGACCCGCGCGACGTCGGGGACGGTCAGGTCCTGCTGCAGCGGTGGCACGCGCGCATCCTCTCCCCGACCGGGTGTTTCCCGGCTCCGGCGCCCTCGCCGGCCAGCGAAGTGTCGTACACCCCGGGGACACTGATCACGTGCCCGACCGTCCGACCCCAGAGACCGGTGCAGAGACCGGTACCGCGACCGGCGCGCTGACCCGGTTCTCCGAGCCCACCCGGGCCTGGTTCACCGGTGCCTTCGAGCGCCCGACGGCGGCCCAGGACGGTGCCTGGCAGGCCATCAGCAGCGGCGAGCACGCACTCGTCGTCGCGCCCACCGGCTCGGGCAAGACGCTCGCCGCGTTCCTCTGGTCGCTGGACCGGCTGGCCGCCTCGCCGCCGGTCGACGAGGCGTCCCGCTGCCGGGTCCTCTACGTCTCCCCGCTCAAGGCGCTGGCCGTCGACGTCGAGCGCAACCTGCGGGCCCCGCTGACCGGCATCGGGCAGGCCGCGGCCCGGCTGGGGCTCCCCCGGCCGGAGATCAAGGTCGGCATCCGCTCCGGCGACACCCCCGCCGACGAGCGGCGCACCTTCACCCGCAAGCCGCCGGACATCCTGATCACCACGCCGGAGTCGCTCTTCCTGCTCCTCACCAGCGCGGCGCGAGAGGCGCTGCGCAGCGTGGAGACGGTGATCATCGACGAGGTCCACGCCGTGACCGACTCCAAGCGCGGTGCGCACCTGGCCGTCTCCCTGGACCGCCTCGACGAGCTGCTGGAGCGGCCCGCGCAGCGGATCGGCCTGTCCGCCACCGTCCGCCCGATCGAGGAGGTCGCCACCTACCTCGCCGGAGGGCGGCCGGTGCAGGTCGTCTCCCCCGGCTCGACCAAGGAGTGGGACCTCTCGGTCGTGGTCCCGGTCGAGGACATGAGCGAGCTGGGTCAGCCGACCGGCGAGCTGGAGGGGTCGGCGGCGGGCAACCAGCCGCGCAACTCGATCTGGCCCGCGGTCGAGGAGCGGGTGCTCGACCTCGTCGAGGCGCACCGCAGCACCATCGTGTTCGCCAACTCCCGGCGCCTCGCGGAGCGGCTCACCAGCCGGCTCAACGAGCTGGCCTACGAGCGGCAGACCGGCGAGCCCGTGCCACCGGGCACCAACGCGGCCGCGCTCATGGCGCAGGCAGGGTCCGGCGGCGGGCTCCCCGAGGCGTTCCAGCCGGTCGCCGCCGCCCACCACGGATCGGTCTCCCGCGAGCAGCGGGCCATCGTCGAGGAGGCGCTGAAGTCCGGACGGCTGCCGGCCGTCGTCGCGACCTCCAGCCTGGAGCTCGGCATCGACATGGGCGCGGTCGACCTGGTCGTCCAGGTCGAGGCGCCGCCCACCGTGGCGAGCGGGCTGCAGCGGGTCGGCCGCGCCGGCCACCAGGTCGGCGCGGTGAGCCGTGGCGTCCTCTTCCCCAAGTACCGCGGTGACCTGGTGCAGTGCGCGCTGGTCGCCGAGCGGATGAAGGGCGGCGCGATCGAGTCGATCCGCTACCTGCGCAACCCGCTCGACGTGCTGGCCCAGCAGATCGTCGCGATCGTCTCCGAGCGCCCCCGCACGGTCGACGAGGTCGGCGCCCTGGTGCGGCGGTCGGCGGCCTTCTCCTCGCTGCCGGAGTCCGCGCTCCAGGCGGTCCTCGACATGCTCGCCGGGCGCTACCCCTCCGACGCCTTCGCCGAGCTGCGCCCGCGCCTCACCTGGGACCGGGTCACCGACACCCTCACCGCCCGGGCCGGGGCCCAGCGCCTCGCGGTCACCAGCGGCGGCACCATCCCCGACCGCGGCCTCTTCGGCGTCTTCCTCGTCGGCGCCGAGGGCACCGGTGGGAAGCGGGTCGGCGAGCTGGACGAGGAGATGGTCTACGAGTCCCGGACCGGCGACGTCTTCCTCCTCGGCTCCTCGTCCTGGCGGATCGAGGACATCACCCACGACCGGGTCCTGGTCACCCCTGCGCCGGGCCAGCCCGGGAAGATGCCGTTCTGGCACGGCGACGCCCCCGGGCGCCCGCTGGAGCTCGGCCGCGCGCTGGGCGCCTTCCTGCGCGAGGTCGGGTCCGCGACGCCGGAGGCCGGGCTCGAGCGGGCCCGCGCGGCCGGGCTCGACGAGTGGGGCGCGGCCAACCTCGCCGCGTACCTGGGCGAGCAGAAGGCGGCCACCGGCCACCTCCCCGACGACCGCACCCTGCTGGTCGAGCGGTTCCGCGACGAGCTCGGCGACTGGCGGATCGTCGTCCACTCCCCCTTCGGCGCGCAGGTCAACGCACCCTGGGCGCTGGTCCTCGCGGCCCGGCTCCGCGAGCGGTACGGCGTCGACGTCTCCTCGATGCACTCCGACGACGGCATCGTGCTGCGGCTGCCCGACACCACCGGCGAGCCGCCCGAGGGCGATCTCGCCGTCCTGGACCCGGACGACGTCGAGCGCGAGGTCACCGCCGAGGTCGGCACCTCGGCGCTGTTCGCCAGCCGGTTCCGCGAGTGCGCCGCCCGCGCGCTGCTGCTCCCCCGGCGCGACCCGCGCCGCCGCACCCCGCTGTGGCAGCAGCGCCAGCGCGCCGCCCAGCTGCTGAGCGTCGCCAGCGAGTTCTCCTCCTTCCCGATCACGCTCGAGGCGGCCCGCGAGGTGCTGCAGGACGTCTACGACGTGCCGGGGCTGGTCGAGCTGATGCGCGACGTGCGCGCCCGCCGGGTGCGGGTGGTCGACGTCCAGACCGAGTCGGCGTCGCCGTTCGCCCAGTCCCTGCTGTTCGGCTACGTCGGGCAGTTCCTCTACGAGGGCGACGCCCCGCTGGCCGAGCGCCGCGCGCAGGCCCTCGCGCTGGACACCGGCCTGCTCGCCGAGCTGCTCGGCCGCTCCGAGCTGCGCGAGCTGCTCGACGCCGAGGCGATGGCCGAGATCGAGTCCGAGCTGCAGCGGCTGCCCGAGCAGCGGCACCCGCGCGACGTGGACGGCGCGGGTGACCTGCTGCGCGTCGTCGGCGACCTGACCGCGACCGAGGCCGCCCGGCGCGGCGCTCCGCAGGCGTGGCTGGACGAGCTGGTCGCCGCCCGGCGCGCGCTGGTGGTCCGCATCGCCGGCGAGGAACGGTACGTCGCCATCGAGGACGCCGGCCGGCTCCGCGACGCGCTCGGCACCGCCCTGCCGGTGGGCGTGCCGGAGGCGTTCACCGAACCCGTCGCCGACCCGCTGGGCGACCTCGTCGGCCGGTACGCACGCACCCACGGGCCGTTCCAGCCGCAGGAGGTCGCCACCCGGCTCGGGCTCGGCATCGCCGTCGTCACCGCCACGGTGCAGCGGCTCACCGGCACCGGACGGCTGGTCTCCGGCGAGTTCCGCCCCGGGGGCAGCGGTCAGGAGTGGTGCGACGCCGACGTGCTGCGCTCGATCCGCCGGCGCAGCCTGGCCAAGCTCCGCCAGGAGGTCGAGCCCGTGCCGACCGGGACCCTGGCCCGGTTCACCCCGTCCTGGCAGTCGGTGGGGAGCAAGCTGCGCGGCGCCGACGGCGTGCTCGCGGTCGTGGAGCAGCTGGCCGGCGCCCTCGTGCCGGCGAGCGCGCTGGAGTCGCTGGTGCTGCCGACGCGGGTGCGCGACTACGCCCCCGCCATGCTCGACGAGCTGACCAGCGCCGGGGAGGTGCTGTGGGCGGGTGCCGGCGGCCTGCCCGGCGGCGACGGCTGGATCAGCCTGGTGCCCGTCGACCTGGCACCGCTGCTGCTGCCGGAGCAGCTGGAGGTGGCCGGCGAGGGCCAGCCGGTGCTGGACCTGCTCGCCGGTGGCCAGGCGATGTTCTTCCGCGGCGTGTCCGACGCGCTCGGCGCGACCGACGACGCGGCGCTGGCCGACCTGGTCTGGGATCTCGTGTGGGCCGGCGCGCTGACCAACGACACCCTGGCGCCGCTGCGCACCCGCCTCGGCGGAGGGGGCACCCACAAGCGCGCCGCCGCGCCGCCGCGGGTCACCCGCAGCCGGTACGGCCGCCCCCGCCTGGGTCGCGCCGCGATGCCCACCCGGGGCGGTCCGCCCACGGTGGCCGGGCGCTGGTCGCGGCTGCCCGACCGGGAGGCCAACAGCACCCGGCGCACCACCGCGCGGGCCGAGGCGCTGCTCGAGCGGCACGGCGTCCTCACCCGGGGCGCGGTCATGGCCGAGCAGGTCGCCGGCGGGTTCTCGGCGGTCTACCCGGTGCTGCGGGCGTTCGAGGAGAACGGGCGGGCCCGGCGCGGCTACTTCGTCGAGACCCTCGGCGCCGCGCAGTTCGGCACTCCCGGCTCGGTCGACCGGCTGCGCAGCTTCGCCACGCCCGACCGCGTCCCCGCCGGTGCGGTGGTGCTCGCCGCCACCGATCCGGCCAACGTCTACGGAGCGGCGCTGCCGTGGCCCGACCGGACGGTCGCGGGCGACGGCGAGGCGGTCGACCTGGGCGAGGGCACCGGCGGCACCCGGAAGTCCGGGCACCGGGCCGGCCGCAAGGCGGGCGCGCTGGTCGTCCTGGTCGACGGCGAGCTGGTGCTCTACGTCGAGCGCGGCGGCAAGACGCTGCTGTCCTGGACCGAGGACGAGCAGACCCTCAAGGAGGCGGCGACGGCGCTGTCCGGCGCCGTGTCGGCGGGTGCGCTCGGCCGGATGGTCGTGCAGAAGGCCGACGGCGCCTCGGTGCACGAGTCCACGCCGCTGTCCCAGGCGCTGCAGACCGCCGGTTTCGCCGCCACCCCGCGAGGACTCCGCCTGCGCGGCTGACCCGCCCCGCCGTCCCGGCCCCGCGAGGTCCGGAGGCGGCCACCAGACCGGCGAGAGGACGATGAGCACGTGCCCGAGGGAGACACCGTCTGGTTGGCGGCCAAGCGCATGAACCAGGCGCTGGCCGGCGCCACGCTGCGCCGGGGCGAGTTCCGCCTGCCGCAGCTCGCGGCGCTGGACCTCACCGGCGCCACGGTCCGGGAGGTCGTCCCCCGCGGCAAGCACATGCTGATCCGGCTGGCCGACGACCGCACCCTCCGCACGCACTACCGCATGGACGGCAGCTGGCACATCTACCGGCCGGGCACCCGGTGGCGCGGTGGACCGGCGTACGACGTGCGCGTCGTGCTGGCCACCGACGAGTGGGAGTGCGTCGGATACCGGCTGCACGACGTCGAGTTCGTCCCCACGTCGCAGGAGGACCAGCTGGTCGGGCACCTGGGTCCCGACGTCCTCGGCCCCGACTGGGACCTGGAGGAGGCGCTGCGCCGGCTGCGTGCCCACCCCGACGAGCAGGTCGGCGTGGCGATCCTGGACCAGCGCAACCTGTGCGGCCCCGGGAACCTCTACAAGGTGGAGGCGCTGTTCCTCACCGGCCTGCACCCCTGGGCGCGGGTGGCCGACGTCGACGACCGCCTCGAACCCCTGGTCAACCGGGTGCGCACGCTCATGCTGGCCAACCGCGACCGCCCCGAGCAGAGCACCACCGGCGACCTGCGCAAGGGCTACGACCACTGGGTGTACGGCCGGAAGGGGAAGCCCTGCCGACGGTGCCGCACGCCGATCCTCATGGGCGACCAGGGCCCGCACCTGCAGGAACGGGTGACCTACTGGTGCCCGCGCTGCCAGGCCGCCCGGTCCCCCATCGACCCGCAGGCGCGCACCGGGGAGCCCGGCCGGCCGCGGCCGATCGCCACGCCCGGCTGACCCGGACGCCGCGCGGCGGCCTCCGGATCGCCGGAGAGCGCCGCGCGGTGGGTGCCCGCGGACGGGCGGGAGGTCAGGCGGGCTCGGGCCGCTCGGCCGGCGTCGCCTCGGGCTGCGCGACCGGCTCGGCGGCCGGTGCGCCCTTCTCCAGCGCCGGCGACGAGGTGCCCTCGACCGCGGCCGGCCCGCCACCCATCGAGGCGCGGATCTGGTCCAGTCGCGAGGCCCCGGCGACGTCGAGGGTCGCCTTCTGCACCTCGAGCATCCGGCCCTCGACCGAGGTCTGGGCCAGCTCGGCCTGGCCGAGCGCGTTGGCGTAGCGCGCCTCGATCTTGTCCCGCACCTCCCACAGCGACGGGGTGTTGCCCGGGGCGGAGAGCTCGTTGACCTGGCGCAGCGAATCGGCCACGTGCTCCTGCATCTTGGCCTGCTCGAGCTGGCTCATGAGCTTGGTCCGCTCGGCCAGCGTGGTCTGCAGCCGCATGCGGGACTGCTCCACCGCGCCGCGCGCCTGCTCGGCGGCCTGCAGCGCCTCGTCGTGGCTGCGCTTGAGGTCCTCCATCGACTGCTCGGCGGCGACCAGCTGGGTGGCGAATGCCTGCGCGGCCTGCTCGTACTCGCCGGCCTTGGCCGCGTCGCCCTTGGCCCGCGTCTGGTCGGCGAGCACCAGCGCCTGCCGGGCGGAGGCCTGGAGCTTCTCCACCTCGCCGAGCTGGCGGTTGAGCCGCATCTCCAGCTGGCGCTGGTTGCCCAGCACGGCCGCGGCCTGGTTGGCCAGCGCCTGGTGCCGCTGCTGCTCGGCCTCGATGGCCTGCTGGATCTGGATCTTGGGGTCGGCCCGCTGGTCGATCTGCGCGTTGGCCGACGCGGAGAGGTACTTCCAGAGCTTCACGAACGGGTTGGGCATGGGGATGGGTCCTCCTGCTCCGGCACGGCGGCCGGCCCGGCGATGCGCGTCACCGACCATCGTCCCAGGTGATCACCATCCGCACCCGACGCAGGCCCGCGGAGCCGCCGCTAGGGTTCGGG
Source organism: Blastococcus sp. TBT05-19 (assembly GCF_003319095.1). Lineage (GTDB taxonomy): Bacteria > Actinomycetota > Actinomycetes > Mycobacteriales > Geodermatophilaceae > Blastococcus. Next base: position 266,734 of record NZ_QOHI01000006.1, read on the forward strand.
ACGTGCAGCCCGGCAGCCCCTCCCTGTGCGTCCTCGGGGAGCTGGTCGTCGACCTGCTGCCCGTTCCGGAGGCGGGTGCCGGCCCCGAGGGCACGGCCCCCCAGTACGTCGCCCGCCCCGGCGGGAACGCGCTCAACGTGGCCGTGGCCGCCGGCCGGCTCGGCGCCCCGGTCCGGCTGCTCGCCCGGCTGGGCACCGGCCCGCTGGCGGTGCACCTGCGCCGGCACGCCGAGCTCGCCGGGGTCGACACCACCGGGTTCGTGGACGCCGAGGAGCCGATCAGCCTGGCCGTCGTCGGGGTCGGTCCCGACGGCTCCCCCGACTACGGCTTCCACGTGCTGGGTGCGGCCGACTGGCAGTGGACCGACGACGAGCTGGCCCGGGTCCTCCCGGCCGACGTCGGCGCCGTGCACGTCGGCTCCATCTCCAGCTGGACCGAGCCCGGCAGCACCGCCATCGCGGGCCTGGTCGACCGGCTCTCGGGCACGGCGCTGATCAGCGTCGACCCGAACATCCGGCCGATGCTGGCCGACGGACCGGTCGGTGCCACGCTCGGCAACGACCGGGCCGCCGTCACCCGGCGCCTGGACGCTCTGGTGGCCGGCGCCGACCTGGTCAAGGTCAGCGCCGAGGACCTAGCCTGGCTCGAGCCCGGCACTGCCGACCTGGACGACGCCGTCCGCCGCTGGGCCGACCGCGGGCCCGCCCTCGTGGTGCTCACCGACGGCGGGGCGCCGCTGCGGATCGCGCGACCCGGCGGCCCGGTGCTGCGGCGGGAGATCCCGCGCGTCGACGTCGTCGACACCGTGGGGGCCGGTGACTCCCTGGCCGCCGGGCTGCTCACCGGACTCCTCGACGCCGGCCTGGCCAGCCGCGCCGCCCTGGCCGGCGCCCCGGACGAGCAGCTGCTCGCCCTCGTGGACGACGCCGCCCTCGTCGCAGCCCTGAACTGCACCCGGGTGGGCGCCGACCCGCCGACCCGCGCCGAGCTGGACGCCGCCCGGTGACCGGCGAGCTCCGGCTGGTCGGCTTCGAGGAGCTCTCCGCCGGTGCCCTGCTGGGCCGGCTGCTCGACCGCCGGGCCGAGTTCTGGTCCGGCTCCGTGCTGGACGACGACGCCGTGCGGGCGCTGCACGACCCGGTCTTCTTCCACCAGCTCGGCGGCTTCGGCGCGGTCGCCCTGACGCCGTCGGACGACGACGCCGGCTACCTGCTCGGCGTGGTCAGCGCCGACCGGCTGGCCGTCGTGCACGCCGTCGCCGTGCACCCCGACTGGCGGGGACGGGGCGTCGCGAGCCGGCTCCTCACGCGTTTCGCGGACCTGGCGGCCGGGGTCGGGGCGCGGGCGGTGCAGGCCGTCGCGCTGCCCGGGGACCCGGCGGCCCTGGCGCTGGCCGCCTGCCTGGGGGCCTCCCCCGCGCCCTCGCCCGGTCACGCGGGTCCGGGCGCCGACCGCGTGGTGCTCACCGGCCGGCTGCCGCTCGGCTGACTCAGTGCGGCGGTCGCAGGACCGCGGCCAGCGCCGCCGCCTGCCGCCGTCGCCCGGTGGTCGGACCCGGCTGGAGGACGACGCCCAGCAGCCACCGCCCGGCCAGCTCGGCGGCGTCGTCGTCGACCCCGAGCAGGCCCGCCAGCCACCCGGTGAGCTCGGTCCAGCGCTCGGGGCGGAGCACGACCAGCCCGGCCAGCTCCTCGGGCTCCGACGCCGCCAGCCGGCGCAGCACCGGGTGGGTGGCGAGCTCGTCGGCGAGCGCGACCAGCGCCTGGTCCGGGGGCAGGTCGGCGGCGACGTCGGTCAGCCGGACGATCTCGGCGGAGAAGAGCGCCCGGGCGACGTCGTCCTTGGTGCGGAAGTAGTTGTAGAGCGTGCCCTTGGCGACGCCGGCCGCGGACGCGATCGACTGCATGGTGCTGCGTCGCAGGCCCTGCTCGGCGAAGGCGCGGGCGGCCCCGTCGAGCAGCCCGGCCCGCGTGCGGGTCACGCCGGGATCAGGCGGCGAGCGACACCGCGTCGCCGCGGCGGTGGGCCGTGCGGCCCTGCGCACCCGCGCCGACCAGGGCGAGGGCCGGCTCGGCGGCCGGGGCGGCCTGCTCGGGGACCGCGACGGTCTCCTCGCGCGGCTCCGCCGTGGGCGCCAGCGGGCGCACGGCGGCACCGGCCGCGGCGACCCGCAGCTCGAGGCTGACCTCGGCAAGGAGATCGGCGAGCTCCACCTCGAGGGCGTCGCAGATCGAGGCGAGCAGCTCCGAGGAGGCTTCCTTCTGACCGCGCTCGACCTCGGAGAGGTACCCGAGGCTGACCCGGGCGGCGCCGGAGACGTCGCGCAAGGTGCGGTGCTGACGCAGCCGGTGGCCGCGCAGGGTGCTCCCGAGCTGGGTGCGCAGCAGCGTCATGGCCGTCTCCTGTCCTGCTTGCGGGGAAGCGGCGGTGCCGTGAGGCACCGTGCGCTCACGGTACGCGGCCGGTGCGCCGAGAGCTTGCCGACGGGGCCGAGTCCGCTGATGGCGTAACGCCCGCACCGGGGGCCGGCTTCCCGGCGGGCGCTCACCCGAGCCGGTCGAGGAGGCCGCCGAACGCCGCGGCGACGGCCCCGGCGCGCACGGCCGGCCGGTCGCCGGGCAGGTCCAGCTCGATCACGCCGGTGCGCCCGCCGTCGCTGATACCCAGGTAGACCCGACCCGGCCGGTGCCCGTCGACCGGATCGGGCCCGGCGACGCCGGTGAGCCCGACGCCCCAGGTCGAGGCGCACCGCGCCCGGATGCCCTCGGCGAGCGCGGCGGCGGTCTGCGGGCTCACCGGTCCGTGCTCGGCCAGCAGGTCGGCCGGGACGCCGGCGAGCGCGGTCTTCAGGTCGGTGGCGTAGACGACGGCGCCGCCGCGCAGCGTGGCGCTCGCGCCGGGCACCGAGGCCAGGGTCGCGCAGAAGAGCCCCGCCGTGAGCGACTCGGCGGCGGCCACGGTCTCCCCCCGGGCGAGCAGCGCGCGGTGCAGCCGGACGGCCGGGTCGGGATCGGGCTGGGCGGTCACGGGGTCATCCTGACCGGTCCCGCGCATCGACGCCTTCCCCGCCGGACCTCGGCTCACTAGAGTCCGATCCCGTTCATCGGGGGAAGCGAGCTCCCTACCCGGGAGGCACGGGATGAACGTGTTGGTCTCCGCTGCCGCGCGCGCCGGCCCGGGCCCGGCTGCGCCCGTCATCCGGGTGCTCGGCGGGCTGTCGCTGGTCGTCGCCGGCCGGATCGTCGCCGTACCGCCCGGGAGCCGGCGCCTGCTGGCCTACCTGGCGCTGCACCCCGCCGGCGTCGACCGCCGGTCGGCCGCGGGCGTGCTGTGGCCGTCGGTGTCCGACGGGCGAGCCGGCGGGAACCTCCGCTCGGCGCTGTGGCGGCTGCAGCAGGTGGGCTGCGCGCTGGTGCGGTGCGATCCGTTCACCCTCGCCCTGGACGACGCCGTGCGGGTGGACCTGCAGGAGCTCGAGGCGTGGGCCGACCGGGTGCTCGGTGGCAGCGCGACGGCCGAGGACCTCGCCGTCGCCCCCGGGCCGATCGCCGACCTGCAGCTGCTCCCCGGCTGCTACGACGACTGGGTCCTGGCGCTGCGCGAGCGGCTCGGCCTGCGGATGCTGCACGCGCTCGAGGAGCTCGGCCGCCTCCTCCGGGCGGCCGGCCGGGCCGGCGCCGCCGTGGAGGCCGTCCAGGTCGCGGTGCTGGCCGACCCGCTGCGGGAGAGCGGCCAGCGGGCGCTGATCGAGGCGCACCAGGCCGCCGGGGACTGGGCCGCCGCCCGCCGTCAGTACGACAGCTTCCGGGGCATCCTCCGGCGGGAGATCGGGGTCGAGCCGAGCCCCGAGCTGACCGCGGTGGCGACCCGCCGGACGTCGGTCCCTGCGACGCGCGTGTGACGCCTCGGTGACGCCGCCGGTGCCACGGTGCCAGCGCATCCGTCATCGCACGTGACCAGCGGCGGGTGCCCCACCCCCGCGAGGAGCTGATCACCGTGACCGTCGTCGAACCCAATGCCGCCCCCCTGACCGCCGACGACGGCGGCGTCCCCCGCGACGCCGGCCTCCCGACCGAGGACGCCGCAGCGGCTCCCCCCGGGCACGTCGCGGACCCCGGGTCCGCCGGGATCCCCGAGCTGTCCGCCGACGGGTTCGAGGCGCACGCCGGGCGGATGGGCACCGCCGTCGAGGACTGGCTCGCCGACCACACGGCGTCCGAGGCGGGCCGCCCGATCGGTCCCATCACCCCGATCCCGATCCCGGACCGGCCCGTCCTGCCGATCCGCATGCGCCAGGCCAGCGGCCGCTACCGCTCACCGGCCGGCGGCTTCCAGCTCGAGCTCCGGGTCGACGTCGACGGTCGCCGGCCGCTCCGCAAGCTCAGCGGCGACTACGTCACCGCCTCGGGAGCGACCACGAGCTACTTCGGCTCCTGGACCGTCGACGCGGCCACCGTCTCCGTCGTCAACGGCAACCTCGTGGCCGTGGGCACCGCCCGCTGCACCTGGCCGACGACGTACACCGTGGCACGGGTGACCGTGCCCCGGCGCACCATCTTCCAGCCCGCCGCGCCCGCGACCATCCAGTGGTCCACCCCCAGCGGGGCCGTCGGCGGCACCTACGTGTGCGCGCCCGAGGGCACGGCGATGCGCGTGGTCGAGCTGGAGGAGGACATCGAGGCCGGGGTCACCCCGTTCGCCGCCTACGACACCGGGTCGCTGCCCAGCGGCGGCCCGGCGCGGACGCTCACCGCGGCCACCGCGTACGGGGAGGCGGGCATCCAGGTGCTCGACACCGGCGGCCGCAACACCCTCGCCACCCCGGCCGGGCACATCTGGAACAACGCCAGCCTGCACGGGGCGATGACGGCGCACTTCTCCCGCTGGCAGGAGCGGGCGCAGTTCAAGGTGTGGCTGCTGCACGCCCAGCGGCACGAGCTCGGCACGGGGCTGCGCGGCATCATGTTCGACCAGCAGGGGCTGCAGCGGCAGGGCTGCGCCAGCTTCTACCAGGTCATCCAGGCCGGGACGCCGCAGAACCTGCGCGAGCAGCTCTACGTCGCGGTGCACGAGCTCGGGCACTGCTTCAACCTGTTCCACTCGTTCCACAAGAACTTCATGACGCCGCCGCTGCCCAACCGGCCCGGCTCGCTGTCCTGGATGAACTACCCGCAGAACTACAACCCGGGCACCGGCGCCCCCAGCGGTGCCGCCGCCTTCTGGGGCGCCTTCCCGTTCCAGTTCGACGACCTGGAGCTGGCCCACCTGCGGCACGGCTTCCGCGACAACGTGATCATGGGCGGCACGCCGTTCGGCACCGGAGCCGCGCTCGAGATGCCGGTGCAGCCCTCCGACCCGGTCACCGACACCAGCGGCCTGCGGCTCGCGGTGCGCACCTCGCCCGCGCGGCCGGTGCTGGGGACACCGGTCGTCCTGGAGCTGGAGCTGACGGTCGACCGCGGCCAGCTGGTGCACCCGGCCGAGCTCCTGCACCCCAAGTACGGCCTGGTGCAGGTGACGATCAGCCGGCCCCGCGGCGACACCGTCGTCCACCGGCCACCGGTCCTGCACTGCGCCGATCCGCAGCTGGTCGCCGCCCGTCCGGGCCAGGTCCTGCCGGTCAGCGCCTACATCGGCTACGACGCCGCCGCCGGCCAGGTGTTCGAGGACCCGGGGACCTACCGGATCCGCGCCTCCTACACCGCGCCCGACGGCTCCGTCGTCGTCTCCGACAGCACGATGGTGCGGGTCTGGGGCGCCGGCGGCGCGGAGGACGGCGCCGTGGCCGAGCTGCTGCTCGGCGACGAGGTCGGCATGGCCATGACCCTGCTCGGCAGCGACGCGCCCGCGCTGGCGACCGGCATGGCGGCGCTCGAGGAGATCGCCGAGGAGCACGCCGAGCACCCGGACGCCGTCTACGCCCGGCTCGCGCTCGGCGTGAACGCCGCGCGACCGTTCACAGCCGTGCGGGACGACGGCTCGGTGTCGGTGCGCGAGCGCGACCTGGACCGGGCCGACTCGCTGCTCCGGCCGGCGATCGACGCCTCCCGCGGTGCGGGCGGGCTCGACGACCTGACGCTGGTGCAGGTCATGGGGTACCTCGCCCGCAGCCACGCCGCGGAGGGCGACCGCCACGGGGCCCGCGACCTGCGCGGTGACGCCGCGCGGATCGCCGAGGAGAAGCAGCTGCCCGGCGCCGCGCTGGGCATGCTCGCCACGGACGAGGAGGACTGAGTCGCCGAGACCCGGGGCCGGGAGGAAGGCGCTTCCTCCCGGCCCCCGGGGAGCGCACGATGACCGCTGTGAGCGAGCCGGGCGTCCTGGAGCTGGGCACGGGCTTCCGGGACGACGACGTCAGCGTGCTGGTCGACGGCCGCGAGGTGTGGTCGGCGGCCGGGGTCACCACCGACTACTCGGTCGGGCTGGCCGCCGTCGTGCCGCTGCCGGCGACGGGCCCGGGCGAGATCGAGGTGCGCGTGGGCGACCGCGCCCGGGGCACCCGGCAGGTGCAGGGGCAGGCCGCCGCGGGGCCGCTGCGGCTGCGCTGCGACCTCGACCCGGCGGGCGCCATGGCGCTCGGCACCGCGCCGGAGGGGCCGGTCTTCTAGGCGGCGGTGTCGGTCCGGGTGCCGGTACCGGTGCTCGGACCGGCCGCGCGACGCGCGGCGGCGGCACGCATGGCCCGGGCGCTGGTGCGGCGCAGCGTGACGGCGCGGTAGACGTAGTCCAGCCCGCTGAGCACCGTCAGCAGCACGGCTGCGGCCATGACCCACCAGCGCGCGGAGGCCAGCACCCCGGACAGCGGGAGGATGTAGAGCGCGATGGCCAGGGACTGCACCACGGTCTTCGCCTTGCCACCCCGGCTGGCGGCGATGACCCCGTGCCGGATGACCCAGAACCGCAGCAGCGTGACGCCGACCTCGCGGACCAGGACCACGATCGTCACCCACCAGGGCAGCAGCCCCAGGATCGACAGGCCGATCAGCGCGGTGCCGGTGAGCGCCTTGTCGGCGATCGGGTCGGCGAGCTTGCCGAACTCGGTGACCTGGCCGGTCTTCCGCGCGATCATGCCGTCGTAGCGGTCGGTGATGATGGCCAGCCCGAAGACCAGCGCCGCCCAGTAGCGGTCGCGGTCGTCCAGCCCGTCGTCCTGCAGGAGCAGCACGGCGAAGACCGGGACGACCAGCAGTCGCAGCACGGTCAGCGCGTTGGGCAGGTTGACCACCTTGACCGACTGCGGAGGTGTCGCAGCCGGGTCGGGGGCGACGTCGGTCACCGGGATCACCAGCCGGCCGGGGTGGCGGCCGGGACGAGCACGCGGGCGACCAGGTCGACGCCCTCGGTGCCGACGACCTCGGCCTCGACGAGCTGCCCGGCGAGGGCGCCGTCCGGGACGCCGGTGACCGTGGTGGTCCCGTCGGCGTCGGGGTCCTGGTGGGCGGCGTGGCCGGACCAGGTGCCGGGGCCGTCGGTGGCCGAGAGGTCCTCGGTGAGCAGCACCTCGACCCGCTCGCCGATCCGGTCCTCGGCCCGCTGGGCGGTGAGCTCCTCGACGAGGTCGGTGATCCGCCGGACGCGGGCGTCGATCTCGGGCTGGTCGAGCTTGCCGGGCAGCCGCATGGCCTCGGTGCCCTCCTCGTCGGAGTAGCCGAAGACACCGACCGCGTCCAGGCGGCCCTCGGTGAGGAATCGCTCGAGCTCGGCGACGTCCTCCTCGGTCTCCCCGGGGAAACCGAGGATGACGTTGGTGCGGAAGCCCGCGCCCGGCGCCAGGCTACGGGCCCGCTCGATCGTGCGCAGGAAGTCCTCGGTCCCACCGAAGCGGCGCATCCGGCGCAGCAGCGTCGGCGAGGAGTGCTGGAAGGACAGGTCGAAGTACGGAGCCACGCCAGGCGTGCCGGCGATGAGGTCGAGCAACCCCGGGCGCAGCTCGGCCGGCTGCAGGTAGGCCACCCGCACCCGGACGATCCCCTCGACCGCGGCCAGCTGCGGCAGCAGCTTCTCCAGCGAGCGCAGGTCGCCGAGGTCCTTGCCGTAGGAGGTGGAGTTCTCGCTGACCAGCACGAGCTCGGTGACGCCCTGGGAGGCCAGCCACTGCGCCTCGCCGAGCACCTCGGCCGGCGGCCGGGAGACGAAGGCGCCGCGGAAGGTGGGGATCGCGCAGAAGGCGCACCGGCGGTCGCAGCCCGACGCCAGCTTCAGTGCCGCCGAGGGGCCCGACGCCAGGCGCTTGCGGCGCAGCCAGTCGTGGCCGGGGATGGCCGGCGCGTCCGCCGCGGCGGTCGCAGCCGTCCGCTGGACGGGGCTGATGGGCAGGAGGGTGCGCCGGTCACGCGGGGTGTGCGGCACGAGGGGCCGGCCGCTCAGGACGTCGTCCAGCCGCCCGCCGATCTCGGCGTAGTCGTCGAAACCGAGGACTGTGGCCTCCGGCAGCGCACCGGCGAGCTCCGAGCCGTAGCGCTCGGCCATGCAGCCGACCGCGACGACGGAGGCCCCGGAGTCGGTGGCGGCCAGGATCGCGTCGACCGAGTCCTTCTTGGCCGACTCGATGAAGCCGCAGGTGTTGACCAGGACGGCGTCGGCGCCGTCGGCGTCCTCGACGAGCTCGTACCCCTCGGCGGCCAGCCGGCCGGCCAGCTCCTCGGAGTCGACCTCGTTGCGGGCGCATCCGAGCGTCACCAGCGCCACGGTCCGGGCAGGGTGGGGCGCGGCTGTCACCGGGCCATCCTAGATGAAGGACCCTCGTGCGCCCCGTCACTCGAACGCTCGCGACGGGTCCCTGCGCGGGGGCCGTTCAGGCGGCTCCGCCGCGCAGGGTGAACAGGGTCGCCTCCAGCTCGTCCGGCTTGATCAGCACGTCGCGGGCCTTGGACCCCTCGGACGGGCCGACGATGCCGCGGCTCTCCATGAGGTCCATGAGCCGGCCGGCCTTGGCGAAGCCGACGCGGAGCTTGCGCTGCAGCATCGACGTCGAGCCGAACTGGCTGGTGACGATGAGCTCCACCGCCTGCAGCAGCAGGTCGAGGTCGCCGCCGATGTCCTCGTCGATCTCCTTCTGCTCGCCGGCCGCGGAGCCGGCGGAGAAGACCTCCTCGCGGTACTCCGGCTCGGCCTGGCGCTTGGTGAACTCGACGACCGCCTCGATCTCGGCGTCGGTGACGAAGGCGCCCTGCACGCGCATCGGCTTGCCGGCACCGATGGGCATGAACAGCGCGTCACCCATGCCGATGAGCTTCTCCGCGCCCGGCTGGTCGAGGATGACCCGGCTGTCGGTGAGGCTGGAGGTCGAGAACGCCAGCCGCGAGGGCACGTTGGCCTTGATCAGACCGGTGACGACGTCGACCGACGGGCGCTGGGTCGCCAGGATCAGGTGGATGCCCGCGGCACGGGCCTTCTGGGTGATCCGGACGATGTGCTCCTCGACGTCGCGCGGGGCGACCATCATCAGGTCGGCGAGCTCGTCGACGATGGCGAGGATGTAGGGGTAGGGCCGGTAGACCCGCTCGCTGCCGGGGGGCGCGGTGATCTCGCCCTTCTCGACCTTGCGGTTGAAGTCGTCGATGTGCCGCACCCCGGTGGACTTCATGTCCTGGTAGCGCTGCTCCATCTCCTCGACCAGCCAGGCCAGCGCGGTGGCGGCCTTCTTCGGGTCGGTGATGATCGGCGTGATCAGGTGCGGGATGCCGTCGTAGGGCGTCAGCTCGACCATCTTCGGGTCGACCAGGATCATCCGCAGCTGGTCCGGGGTGGCCCGCAGCAGCAGCGAGGTCAGGATCGAGTTGACGCAGCTGGACTTACCGGCACCGGTGGCACCGGCGACCAGGAGGTGCGGCATCTTCGCGAGGTTGGCGCAGACGAAGCCGCCCTCGATGTCCTTGCCCAGGCCGACCAGCATCGGGTGCGGGTCCTGCTTGGCCGCCTGCGAGCGCAGGACGTCGCCGAGGCTGACCTTCTCGCGGTCGGTGTTGGGCACCTCGATGCCGACGGCGGACTTGCCCGGGATCGGCGCCAGGATGCGGATGTTGTCGTTGGCCACCGCGTAGGCCATGTTCTTGGTCAGCTGGGTGATCTTCTCGACCTTGACGCCCTGGCCGAGCTCCACCTCGTAGCGGGTGACCGTCGGGCCACGGGTGAACCCGGTGACGGCGGCGTCGATGTTGAACTGCTCGAGCACGCCGCTGATCGCCTCGATGGCGACGTCGTTGGCCTTGGAGCGGGCGCGCGGCGGGTCGCCGGGGCGCAGCGTCGAGAGCGCGGGCAGGACGTAGTCACCCTCGACCGGCTGGATGGACAGCTGCTCCGGCTCGGTGATCGGCGGCAGGTCCTCCTCTGGACGGGTCCGGTCGACGACGGCCGGGCGTGCGGCGGGCACGGGCGGCGGGGACGCCAGCTCGACGTGCTCGGGGTCGGTGGTGCGGGTGGCCTCGGGCGCCTCCGCGTAGGCGGCGTGGTCGATCGGGCCGGTGGTGAGCAGGTCCTCCGACAGCGAGCGACGGCGACGGCCCCTGGGTGCGGGCTCCTCGTCCTCCTCGTCGTCGTGGTCGAGCTCGTCGTAGTCCTCGTCGTAGTCGTCGCGGCCGAGGAGCCGGTCGGTGAACTCGCGCAGCCGCTCCGGGATCTGGTGCACCGGCGTCGCGGTGATGACCAGCAGCCCGAAGAAGGCGAGCAGGAACAGCAGGACGACGGCGACGATCGCGCCCAGCCCGGCGACCAGCGGCGTCCCGACGGCCCAGCCGACCAGCCCACCGGAGCCCGGGCGGCCCGCCTGCGGGTCGGCCGACGTCCCGAGCACCTGGGCGATGCCGAGGATCGAGGCGATCATGCACAGCCAGCCGATGACCAGCCGGCCCCGGGCCTCGGGACGCGGCCCGCGGCGCAGCAGCCGCAGGGCGGCGAAGAAGAGGACGACGGGCAGCACCATCACCAGCGAGCCGATGATCCAGCGCACGCCGTCGGTGAGGCCGGCCCCGACCGGCCCGATGCCGTTGCTCCAGGCGGCGGCGCCGAGCACGATGGCCAGGCCCAGGACCGCGAGGCCGACGCCGTCCCTGCGGTGCTCGGGCGCGAGCGGCTCGGCCTCCTCCGGCCGCGCCACCGAACGGGCGAGCCCGCCGGCGCCGCGGGCGAGCAGGTTCCAGCCCCCGCTGGCGATCCGCCAGAAGCCAGGACCCTGCGGCTTCTTCTTGGCGGCGGGACGGCGGTTGGGCGAGCGCTTGGCCGGCGGCCGCTTCTTGCTCGCCGCCGTCGATCCGGACCGGCTGCGAGTGGCGGCCGGCCGACGCGTCGACGTGGTGCGGGCAGGCATGCGTCAGACGGTAAGCCCGCCGGGGGCCCGGACCGGGCAGGCCGGGGCTCGTGTCCTCCCTGTCCCATAACGTCACATCCATGAGCACCCACGGCACCTGGCCGACGCCGATCACCTCCGCGCTGGTCGTCCGCACCGCGGCCCGGCTCGAGGAGGTCGTCGTGGACGGTGAGGACGTCTGGTGGTCGGAGTCGCGCCCGGACGAGGACGGCCGCTCGGTGCTGGTCCGCCGATCGGGCGAGGGCACGGTCACCGACGTGCTGCCGGCGCCGTGGAACGCCCGCACCCGCGTGCACGAGTACGGCGGTGCGGCGTGGACGGTCGCCGAGGGCGTCGTGTGGTTCACGAACTGGTCGGACCAGCGGCTGTACCGACTGGACCCCGGCGCCTCCTCCCCCGTCGCGGTCACCTCGGAGCCGGCCCTCCCCTCGGGCGTGCGGCGAGCCGACCTTCGGGTCACCCCCGAAGCCGTGCTCGCCGTCCGCGAGACGCACGCGGCCTCCGGCGCCGCGGCCGACGTCGTGAACGAGATCGTCCGCGTGCGGCCCGACGGCGGGGAGGAGGTGCTGGTCACCGGCCCCGACTTCGTCTCCGACCCGTCCCTGGCGCCGGACGGCGCGACGCTGGCCTGGCTGCAGTGGGACCACCCGCACATGCCGTGGGACGCAGCACAGCTCGTCGTCCGGACCCCTGACGGCATGGAGACCGTGGTGGCCGGCGGCCCGGGCGAGTCCGTCGTCCAGCCGATCTGGTCCTCCGATGGCACGCTGTGGTTCCTCTGCGACCGCACCGACGTCTGGTCGCTGTACCGGTGGGCACCCGGCGGCGCGGCCGAGCTGGTGCTCGACGTGGGCAGCGACATCGGCGGCCCGCAATGGCGGTTCGGCTCCAGCCGGTTCGCCCTGCTCGACGACGGCCGCGTGGCGCTGGCCTACGGCCGCGACGGGGCCGACCGGCTCGCCGTCCTCTCCCCCGGCGGGGACCTGCGCGAGCTCGAGCTCCCCCACGCGTCGTTCTCCTACCTCCGCGCGCCGGGCACGCGCGTCGTGTGCGCCGCGGGCGGCCCGGCCGCCGAGCGGGTCGTCCTCTCCGTCGACGTCGACAGCGGCGTGGCGGACGTGCTGCGACCGGCCCGCGAACTGGGCCTGGACCCGGCCTGGTTCTCGACGCCGGAGTTCGTCACCTTCCCGACGCCCGACGACGGCACCGGCATCGACGCCGCGCACGCCGTCGTCTACCCGCCGACCAACCCGGAGGCCACCGGCCCGAACGGCGGCCTGCCGCCCCTGGTCGTGATGGTGCACGGGGGCCCGACGTCGAGCCACGACCGCGTGCTGAACCTGGAGATCCAGTACTTCACCTCGCGCGGGTTCTGCGTCGCGCACGTCGACTACCGCGGGTCCACCGGCTACGGCCGCCGCTACCGCGACGCCCTGCAGGGCCGCTGGGGCGTCGTCGACCTCGACGACGTCGTCGCGTGCGCGCGCCACCTGGCCGACGCGGGTCGGGTCGACCCCGCCCGCATGGCGATCCGGGGCGGGTCGGCCGGCGGGTACACCGTGCTGGCCGCGCTGAGCATGCGGCCCGGCGTGTTCACCGCCGGCGCCAGCCACTTCGGGGTGGCCGACCTCGGTGCGCTCGCCACCGAGACGCACAAGTTCGAGTCCCGCTACCTCGACGGGCTGGTCGCGCCCTGGCCGGAAGGCGCCGACGTGTACGCCGAGCGGTCACCGATCACCCACGTCGACACGCTGGACACCCCGCTCGCGGTCTTCCAGGGCGAGGAGGACGCCGTCGTGCCGCCGTCGCAGGCCGAGGCGATCGTCGCCGCGCTGCGGGACAGGGGCGTGCCGCACGCCTACCTGCTCTTCCCCGGGGAGCAGCACGGCTTCCGCAAGGCGGAGAACATCCGTGCCGCCCTGGACGGCGAGCTCTCGTTCTACGCCCAGGTGTGGGGCTTCGACCTCCCGGCGGACGAGGGCATTCCGCCGATCGAGGTCGTCACCAGCTGAGATGTGCGCTGAGGGCGCGTTCCGAGCGACGGAATGCGCCCTCGGCGCACAGTGCCACCGTGCGCCGCCAGGTCGGCTAGACCTCGAGGACGGTCGGGATGATCATCGGGCGGCGGCGGTGCTTGTCCGACACCCACTTGCTGACGGTGCGGCGGATGATCTGCGAGAGCCGGTGGGCGTCCGCGTCGTCGTCGGTGAGCGCGCGCTTGAGGTTGTCCTCGACCAGCGCGAGCACCTCGTCGAACGCCGACGGGTCGTCGGAGAAGCCGCGGGTGGACAGGTGCACCGGGCGCACGATCGTCCTGGTCGAGGGCTCGATCACCACGGTCAGCGCCACGAAGCCCTCGTCACCGAGGATCCGGCGGGCCTGCAGCGACTCCTCGCCGACGTCGCCGACGTTGAGCCCGTCGACGTAGACGTCGCCCACCGGGACCGAACCGACGATCTTCGCCTTGCCGTCGACCAGGTCCACGACCACGCCGTCCTCGGCGAGCAGGATCCGGTCGCTGGTCATGCCGGTCTCCTCGGCGAGCTTGGCGTGCGCCCGCAGGTGCCGCCACTCCCCGTGCACGGGCATGAGGTACTTCGGCTTGGCCACGTTGAGCAGCGTCCGCAGCTCGCCGGCCGGGGCGTGCCCCGAGACGTGCACGCGCGCGGTCTCCTTGTGCACCACGGTCGCGCCGCGGCGGGCCAGCCCGTTGATCACCTTGTAGACGGCGGTCTCGTTGCCCGGCACCAACGACGACGCCAGCACGACGGTGTCGCCGGCCTCGATGGTGACCTGGTGGTGGTCGCCGCGCGCCATGCGCCCCAGCGCCGACAGCGGCTCGCCCTGCGACCCGGTGCTCACCAGGACGACCTGCTCGGCCGGCATCTTCGCCGCGTCGTCGAGGGAGACCATCAGCCCGGGCGCGACCTTCAGCAGCCCGAGGTCGCGGGCGACGCCCATGTTGCGCACCATCGAGCGGCCGACGAAGGCGACCTTGCGGCCGTGCTTGTCGGCGGCGTCGAGCACCTGCTGGATGCGGTGCACGTGGCTGGCGAAGCTGGAGACGATCAGCCGCTGGGTGGCCCGGGCGAAGACGTCCTCGAGCACCGGCCCGATCGACCGCTCCGGGGTCACGAAGCCGGGCACCTCGGCGTTGGTGGAGTCGGCCAGCAGCAGGTCGATGCCCTCGACGCCGAGCCGCGCGAAGGCGCCCAGGTCGGTGAGCACGCCGTCGAGCGGCAGCTGGTCCATCTTGAAGTCGCCGGTGTGCACCAGGACGCCGGCGGGCGTCTGCACCGCGACCGCGAGCGCGTCGGGGATCGAGTGGTTCACCGCGATGAACTCGCAGTGGAACGGCCCGGCCAGGTGGTCGTCACCGGCGGCGACCTCGACCAGCTCCGGCACCAGCCGGTGCTCGCGCAGCTTCGCCGCGACCAGCGCCAGGGTGAACCGCGAGCCGACCAGCGGGATGTCGCCGCGCAGCCGCAGCAGGTAGGGCAGCGCGCCGATGTGATCCTCGTGCCCGTGGGTGAGGACGACGGCGACGACGTCGTCGAGGCGGTGCTCGATGACCCCGAAGTCCGGGAGGATCAGGTCGACGCCGGGCTGCTCGGCCTCCGGGAAGAGGACGCCGCAGTCGATGATCAGCAGCTTGCCGTCGAACTCGAGGACGGCCATGTTGCGGCCGATCTCGCCGAGACCGCCGAGGGCCATCACCCGCAGCCCGCCCTCGGGCAGCGGCGGGGGCGCCTTCAGATCGAGGTGCGGTTGGGTGACCTGACCACTCACAGGGTGACGCCTCCAGCGGCGAGGTCGTCGCGCAGCTGCGCGAACTGTTCGGGGGTGGCGTCGACCAGCGGGGGCCGGACCGGACCGGCGGGCTGACCGAGCGCGTTGAGCGCGGCCTTGACCGTGATGACGCCCTGGGTGCGGAACACGCCGGTGTAGACCGGCAGCAGGCTCTCGTTGACCGCGCGGGCGGTGGCGAGGTCGCCGGCCTCCACGGCAGCGACGAGCTCCGCGATGCGCGGGCCCACGAGGTGGCTCACGACGCTGACCACGCCGACGCCGCCGAGCGCCAGGATCGGCAGGTTCAGCATGTCCTCGCCGCTGTAGTAGGCGAGGTCGGTGCGCGCGAGGGTCCAGGCGATGGCGCCCAGGTCGCCCTTGGCGTCCTTGACCGCGACGATCCGCGGGTGCTCCGCGGCCCGCACGAGGGTCTCCACCTCGATCGGCATCCCGGTGCGGATCGGGATGTCGTAGAGCATCACCGGCAGGTCGGTGCTGTCGGCGATCGAGGTGAAGTGGCGGAGCAGGCCGGCCTGCGGCGGCCTGTTGTAGTACGGGGTGACGACGAGCAGGCCGTGCACCCCGAGCCGCTCGGCCGACCGCGCCAGGTCCATCGAGTGCGCGGTGTCGTTGGTGCCCACGCCCGCCACGACCGTGGCCCGGTCGCCGACGGCGTCGAGCACGGCCTCGAGGACGGCGTGCTGCTCGGCGTCGCTGACGGTCGGCGACTCCCCCGTCGTCCCGAAGACGACCAGGCCGTCGTTGGCGCACCGGTCGACCAGGTGGGCGGCGAGCTGCTGGGCCCCGGCGAGGTCGATCGAGCCGTCCTCGGCGAACGGGGTGACCATCGCCGTCAGGACGCGCCCGAACGGACGGGCGGGGTCGGTGGTCATGGGGAGAATCTACCCAGCAGCGGGGACGGGGCCCCGCGCGTACTCCGACACGGCGAACCGCAGCCCCTCCGACGTCGACACCGACCAGTCCTCCGCGGGGGTCCGGGAGGTGCGCGCCCAGCCGTCGTCCAGCGCCGGCGCCCAGGTGTCCCCCTCCACCTCGACGTCGACCTCGGTGACCACCAGCCGGTCGGCGTGCGGCAGGAACGCCGTGTAGACCGCGCCGCCGCCGATGACCCAGAACGAGCCGTGCTCGGCCAGCACCTGCTGCACCGAGCCGGCGCGCACCGCGCCCTCGGCCGACCAGGCGGGATCGGAGGTGAGGACGACGTTGACCCGGCCGGGCAGCGGGCGGAACCGCTCGGGCAGCGACTCCCAGGTGCGCCGGCCCATGACGACGGTGGAGCCGGTCGTCGCCGACCGGAAGAGCTTCAGGTCCTCGGGCAGGTGCCACGGCAGACCGCCGCCGGCCCCGATCACCCCGCCCCGGGCCTGCGCCCAGATCATCGCGATGCCTCCTCGCCCGGCTCGCGAGCTCACCGGGGCCGTCACACCGCCACGGCTGCCCGGATCGCCGGGTGGGGGTCGTAGCCGCGCACGGTGAAGTGCTCGAAGGTGTAGTCGAACAGCGACGGCGCGGGCGCGAGCTCCAGCGTCGGGAAGGGCCGGGCGTCACGGGAGAGCTGCTCGGTCACCTGGTCCACGTGGTTGCTGTAGATGTGGCAGTCGCCGCCGACCCAGACGAGGTCGCCGGGCTCGAGGCCGACCTGCGCGGCGATCATCCTGGTCAGCAGCGCGTAGCTGGCGATGTTGAACGGGACGCCGAGGAACATGTCGGCGCTGCGCTGGTAGAGCTGGCAGGAGAGCTTGCCGTCGGCGACGTAGAACTGGAAGAACGCGTGGCACGGCGCCAGGGCCATGTCGGGCAGCGCGGCGACGTTCCAGGCCGAGACGATCATCCGGCGCGAGTTCGGGTCCGAGCGCAGCGTGTCCAGCAGCTGGGTGATCTGGTCGATCTGCTGCCCGTCCGGCGTGGGCCAGGACCGCCACTGCACGCCGTAGACCGGTCCCAGCTCGCCCTCGGGCGAGGCCCACTCGTCCCAGATCGTGACGCCGTTGTCCCGCAGCCAGCCGACGTTGCTGTCACCGCGCAGGAACCACAGCAGCTCGACGGCGATCGACCGGAAGTGCACCTTCTTCGTGGTCACCAGCGGGAAGGTCTCGGACAGGTCGTACCGGAGGCGCTCGCCGAAGAGGCTGACGGTGCCCGTGCCGGTCCGGTCCCCCTTGGGCGTGCCCTGCTCCAGGATGCGCCGCAGGAGGTCCTCGTACTGGGTGTCGATCGGTGCTGCCACGGGCCCGAGCCTACGACCGGCCGCCGACACCGGGGAGCGCACCGGAACACCCGCCCCAGGGGTCACCCCTCGGTGACGAACGGGCTGGCGGCGACCTGCGTGCCGTCGGCCAGCGTGCTGATGCGGAAGTCGCCGAACACGTTGCCGGCCACCCGCTGCAGCTCGCGCAGGCACGCGATGGCCAGCTCCCGGATCTCGACGTCGGCGTGCTCGCTGGCGCGCATGGCGACGAAGTGCCGCCAGGCCCGGTAGTTGCCGGTGACGACGACGCGGGTCTCGGTGGCGTTGGGCAGCACCGCCCGCGCGGCCTGCCGGGCCTGCTTGCGGCGCAGCGTGGCGTTCGGGACGTCGGCGAACCGCTGCTCCAGCCCGTCGAGCAGCTCTGCGTAGGCCGCCGTCGCCGCGTCGGTGGCGGCCACGAACAGCGCGTGCAGCTCCGGGTCCTCGGCGATGACCGCCGGTTCGACGACGGCGGCGTCCCGCTCGGGCACGTAGCGCTGCGACAGCTGGCTGTAGGAGAAGTGCCGGTGCCGCACCAGCTCGTGGCTGAGCGACCGGGAGATGCCGGTCAGGTACATGCTCACCGAGCCGTGCTCCAGCACCGCCAGGTGCCCCACCTCGAGGATGTGCCGCAGGTAGCCGGCGTTGGTCGCCGTCGCCGGTACCGGCTTGTCCCACGACTGGTAGCAGGCGCGACCGGCGAACTCGGCGAGCGCCTGGCCGCCCTCGGCGTCGGTCTCCCACGGCACGTCCGCCGGCGGGGTGAACTGCGTCTGCGCGACCACCTGGACCCGGAGCGGAGCGATCTCTGGCACGACCGCGAGCCTACGGCCGCCGGACCGGCAGACCGGGCACGTGGAGTGGTGGCAGCCGGTGGTCGCGGCGGCCGGCGGCCTCGTCGTGCTGTGGCTCGTCCTGCTGCCCGACGTCGTGCCGGTGCTCGGCCACGCCGACGACGTGGTCGTCGGCGCCTGGACGCTGCGGTCCGTGGTGCGCGCGGCGGGCGACGACGCCCTGGTGCGGCACTGGCCGGGCGAGGCGGGCGGTCTGGACGTCGTCCGCCGGCTCGCCGGGCTCACCCCTGGCCCTGGATCGCCCGGCTGAGGTGGGGCCACAGGTCTCCGCGCTCGGCGACCGCGACGTCGGGGAGCTCCATCCAGCCGGCCATCAGCCGCAGCTCGTCGGCGAGGGCGGCGGCGACCACCGGTCGGTCCACCCCCTCCTCGGCGTGCGCCGCCTGCACCCGCAGCACCCCGGCCTGGCGGTCGGCCTTGAGGTCCACCCGGGCCACCAGCCGGTCGTCGAGCAGGAAGGGCAGCACGTAGTAGCCGTGCACCCGCTTCGCGGCGGGGGTGTAGATCTCCAGCCGGTACCGGAAGCCGAAGATCCGCTCGACCCGCGGCCGCTCCCACACCAGCGAGTCGAACGGGCTCAGCAGCGCCTGGGCCCGGATCCACCGCGGACGGCGCGCCGCGGGGTCCAGCCACGCGGGACGCCCCCAGCCGGCCACCTCCACCGGCAGCAGCTCGCCGGCGTCGGCCAGCTCGGCGATCGCGGTCCTGGCGTCGGACGGGCTGAGGCGGAAGTAGTCGCGGAGGTCGGTCTCGGTGGCCACGCCGAGCGCCCGCGCCGCGGTCCGCACCAGCTCGCGCACCGCGTGGGACCGGTCCGGGGTCGGCGCCTCGAGGACGGCGACGGGGAGCACCCGCTCGGGCAGGTCGTACACCCGCTCGAAGCTCGCGGTCCGGCGCGAGGCGGTGAGCGCCCCGGCGAAGAAGAGGTACTCCAGCGCCGCCTTGCCGGCGTGCCAGTTCCACATGCTGCCCGGCCGGTTGGGCCGTTCCTCCTGCAGCTGGCTCGCCCGGAGCGGACCGTCCACCCGCACCCGCTCCAGCAGGGAGGCCACGTACTCGGGCCGTTCCCGCTGGACGCGGGTCATGTTGCCCCAGGCCTCCTGCTCGACCCGGGCCATCCGCCAGCGCAGGTGCGGGTGCAGCCGCACGGGCAGGAGGGACGCCTCGTGCGCCCAGTACTCGAACAGCGCGTGCCGCCGGTTCGACAGCGCGTCCAGCGCCGCGCGCGGGTAGGGCCCGAGCCGGCTGAACGCGGGCAGGTAGTGCGACCGCGACAGCACGTTGACCGAGTCGATCTGCACGACCGAGAGCCGGTCGGTGAGCCGGTTCAGCTGCCGGGTGCCGACGGGACCGGAAGGTCGCGGCTCGGCGAAACCCTGCGCCGCGAGCGCGATGCGCCGGGCCAGCGCGGCGGGCAGCCGTTCGACAGCGGTCACGCCGTCAGATCCTGCCTGCCGGGTACGACGTCGGCGTCCGGGACCGGCGCACTTACGCTGCCGGGGTGAACCCGACGCCGCCCTTCCCCCGCCTGACGGGGACGGCGGACGTCTCCGTCCGCCCGGCCCGCCCCGGTGACGCCCCCGCCATCGCGCGGGTCCAGGCGGTGACCTGGCGGACGGCGTACCGCACCGTGCTGCCGTTGGACGTCCTCGACGGGTGGGACGACGACGCCGTCACCGCCTCCTGGGCCGCCGCGGTGGCCACTCCCCCGACCCCGGCCCACCGCGTGCTCGTGGCCGTGGAACGGGAGGACGTGGTCGGCTTCGCGGCGAGCGCGCCGGTGGACGACGCCGCGGACGTCGTGGAGCTCGGTCCGCTGCTGGTCGAACCGCGCTGGGGACGGCGTGGGCACGGCAGCCGGCTGCTGGCGGCGGCGATCGACCTCGCCCGTGCCGACGGCGCCGCACGCGCCCGGATCTGGCTGCCGGAACCCGACCGGGTCTCCGCGGGCTTCTTCGAGTCGGCCGGCTGGGCGGCGGACGGGTGGGCGCGCACTCTCGAGACCGGCGGCGACCCGCTGCGCGAGCTGCGCTGGCACGCCGAGCTGGACGGGGAGGACACGCCCTGATGAGCTTCGACGGGTTCCCCGACCAGGGCCTGGTCTTCTACGAGGGCCTCGAGGCCGACAACAGCAAGACCTACTGGGCGGCGAACCGGGCCGGCTACGAGGCGAACGTCCGCGCCCCCATGACGGCGCTGGTCGAGGCGCTGACGCCGGAGTTCGGTCCGGCCAAGGTGTTCCGGCCCTACCGGGACGTGCGCTTCAGCCACGACAAGACGCCGTACAAGACCCACCAGGGTGCTGTCGTCGTCCAGGAGGGGCGAGGCGCCGGCTCCTGGTACGTGCAGATCTCCGCGGACGGGCTGACCGTGTCGGGCGGGTGCTGGCGGCTGGAGTCCGACCAGGTCGCCCGGTACCGCCGCGCGGTGGCCGACGACGTCCAGGGACCGCGGTTGGAGGCGGAGGTGGCCCGCCTGCGGGCTGCCGGCTGGGAGATCGAGGGCGATCGCCTCGTGCGCGTCCCCGCCGGCTTCTCGGCGGACGACGACCGGATCGAGCTGCTCAAGCACCGCTCGCTGTACGCCACCCGGCACTGGACGCCGGAGGACTGGCTGCACACGCCTGCAACCCTGGACCGCGTGCGGGCCGGCTGGCACGACCTGGCGGCGCTGAACACCTGGTTCGCCGACAACGTCGGTGCGACGACGAAGGAGCCCCGCCGCCGCTGACGGCCTGCGGGGCTTTCATGGCCATCGTGGCCCTGGTGCGGGAACGACGAAAGGCCCCCAGCCTGGTGGCTGGGGGCCTTTCGCGAATGGTTGTCCGGCGGCGTCCTACTCTCCCACCCCGTCTCCAGGGCAGTACCATCGG
>NZ_QOHI01000022.1 GCF_003319095.1 Blastococcus sp. TBT05-19
GCTCGGCGTGTTCAAGTCGCTGCGGGTGGAATCCGCGCTGGCCAACAGCTACAAGCACACCATGCACAAGCTGCTCTCCAGCCGCATCGGCACCCCCAACGACCGGCGCAGCTGGAAGCAGCGCCTGGCCCGGACCATGAACTACCCCGGGCACCGGGCCACCAAACGCTACCTGGACGAGGTGGCCCTGCCGGCCCTGGAGGAGGTCAGCCAGGAGTTCTCCGCCCGCGGTGCGGAAGTGGCACTGGATATTGAACGGGTGGAGCACCTGGAGCTGGATTCGCTGGACCTGGTGGTCAGCAACGGGGACGAACGGCCCTTCAAATACCAGATCTACCCGGTGGCCATGCCGGTGCCCAGCTACGCCAGGGTTTCGGCCGGCAACGACATCTACTACCGCATCGAGGTCTTCTCCCAGGAAGGCAGCCACGGCTACGACCTGATGGGCCTGAACAAGGATCAGCTGATCTGCGACTGTCTCTTATACACATCTGACGCTGCCGACGATCTTACGCGT
>NZ_QOHI01000007.1 GCF_003319095.1 Blastococcus sp. TBT05-19
ACGAGCCGCGGCACGGGGTATTACTTGGCACTGACTTTCGGCACGCTGTTGAGTTCTCAAGGAGCGGACGCGCAACAACTCGACCCTTCCGGGCTCCGTCACTGGCTGGATGTCCAACTCTACGCCGGTTTCCGGAGGCCCTCAAGGGCGGTGTCCGGTCCGGCGGCCCTTCCGGGCCGCGCGGCGCATGGAGAACAGTACACGAGGTCCTAGGTCCCTGTGCAACCCCCGGCGGCGCGGTCCGCGTCACACTCGGCGCGTTCCGGAACCGGGCCTCTCAGCGGCGCGTCGGTGGTGCCGGCCTACAGGCCGAGGAAGCTCTCGATCCCCACGGTGAGCCCGGGGCGGCGGCTGATCTCGCGCACCGCCAGCAGCACGCCCGGCATGAACGAGGCCCGGTCGAACGAGTCGTGCCGGATCGTCAGGGCCTCCCCTGCGGCGCCCAGGAGCACCTCCTGGTGGGCGACCAGCCCGGTGAGCCGGACGGCGTGCACGGGGACGCCCTCGACGTCGGCCCCGCGGGCGCCGGGGAGCGAGTCGGTCGTGGCGTCGGGCGACGGCGGCAGGCCGGCGGCCCGCCGCGCGGCGGCCACCAGGCGTGCCGTGCGCACCGCCGTCCCCGAGGGAGCGTCCACCTTGTTCGGGTGGTGGAGCTCGACGACCTCCACCGACGGGAAGAAGCGCGCTGCCTCCTGCGCGAAGCGCATGAGCAGGATGGCGCCGATCCCGAAGTTGGGGGCGATGACGACGCCGAGCTCGGGCTTGGGCTCCAGCCACTCGGCGACCGTGGCCAGCCGGGCCTCGTCGAAACCGGTGGTGCCGACGACGCAGTGGATGTTGTTGTCGATGCAGAAGCGGATGTTGTCCATGACGACGTCCGGGCGGGTGAAGTCCACGACCACCTGCGCGCCGGCGTCGGCCACGTTGAACAGCCAGTCGCCGTCATCGACCATCGCGACCAGCTCGAGGTCGTCGGCGTCGTTGACCGCCTTGACCACCTCGGCACCCATGCGGCCCCGGGCGCCCAGCACCCCCACGGGGACGAGCGAGGAGGCGGACGCGGTGTTCTGGTCGGTCGTGGTCACGCGGTCAGGTTTCCCGGCGCGCGTCCCCGGCGCAAGACAGCGGCGCGATCAGCGCGTCCGACGGGTGGCCGCGGCCCACACGAGCAGACCGAGGAGGACCCCGGCGACGTCCGCGAGCCCGTCGGCGACCGAGGCGGACCGGTTCAGCGGTGTCGTGCCCTGCACCACCTCGCTGAGCACCGCGTAGGCGACCAGGCCGGCCCCCAGCGGGAGGCGGGCGAACCCGGCCCAGCGCCCGGTGACGGCGAGCGCCGCGAAGAGCAGCAGGTGCACGACCTTGTCCGTCCCCGGGGGCGCCGTCGGCACCCCCGAGGCGGGGACGAACAGGACGACCAGCGAGACCAGCACGGCGACGCCGAAGGCGACGCGCGGCAGCACGCCGCCTTCCTGCCCGGGCACGTCAGAGCCGGTCGAGGTCGGACTCGCGGTAGGGGCCGACGACGGCGAGGCAGGTCTCCCGGCCGAAGAGGTCGCCGGCCACCGAGCGCACCTGGGCCTCGTCGACCGCGTCGATGCGGGCGAGGACGTCGCGCACCGGCACGTACTCCCCGTAGGAGAGCTCGCTCTTGCCGAGCCGGCTCATGCGCGAACCGGTGTCCTCCAGCCCCAGGACCAGTCCCCCGCGCAGCTGTCCGCGGGCCCGGCGGACCTCCTCGGAGGTGAGCCCGTCGGCGGCGACGCGGTCCAGTTCCCCGCGGATCAGCCGGAGGACCTCCGGCACCCGCTTCTTGGAGCAGCCGGCGTAGACCGAGAAGGCCCCCGCGCCGGCGTAGTGGGTGAGTGCGGAGCCGACGCTGTAGACCAGTCCCCGCTTCTCGCGGATCTCCTGGAACAGCCGGGAGCTCATGCCGCCGCCGACCGCGGCGTCGAGCACGGCGGCGGCGTAGCGCCGCTCGTCGAGCCGCCCCGTGGAGGGGGCGCCGAGCAGCAGGTGGGTCTGCTCGGTGCGACGGGCGATCAGACCGGTGCTGCGGGCCGGGCGGACCAGCTCGAGGTCACCGGTGCGCAGCGGCGCCGGCTCGGCCGAGCCGGACAGCCGGTCCCCGAAGGCCGCCGTCACCAGGTCCAGCACCTGCCGGTGGTCCACCCGGCCGGCCGCCGTCACCACGATCGACGGGACGGCGTACCGGGAGCGGTACCAGCCGTCGACGTCCTCGCGGGTCAGCCCCTCGATGGACTCGACGGTGCCGAGCACCGAGCGGCCCAGCGAGGTGTCGCCGAAGAGCGTCTCGGCGAACAGGTCGTGCACGCTGTCCGCGGGCTCGTCGTCGCGCATGGCGATCTCCTCGAGCACCACCGTGCGCTCGGACTCCAGGTCCGCCGCGGTGTTGGTGGCCTCGGTGACCAGGTCGGCCAGGAGCGTCACGGCCAGCGGCAGGTCGCTGGCGAGCACGTTCGCGTAGTAGCAGGTGTGCTCCTTGGCGGTGAACGCGTTCATCTCACCGCCGACCGCGTCCATGGCCGCCGCGATCTCCAGCGCGGAGCGCGACGAGGTGCCCTTGAACAGCAGGTGCTCGAGGAAGTGCGACGACCCGGCCACGGCCGGCGTCTCGTCCCGCGAGCCGACGCCCACCCAGATGCCGAGCGTCGCCGAGAGCACTCCCGGCATCGTCTCGGTCAGGACCCGCAGGCCCCCGGGCAGCGTGGTGCGCTCCACCCGGCCGCCGACCTCGTCGAGGTCGAGCAGCGCGGTCTCCCCGACGGGAACCGGGGCGGGTGCATGCGCACCCGCCCCGGTCCCGAACACGTCAGACGTGGTCACTCACCCGCGGGTGCGGCGGCCTCGGCCGGCGCCTCGGACGCGGCCTCGGCACCACCCTCGGCGACCGGGGCGAGGCTGATCTTGCCGCGGGCGTCGATGTCGGTGATCTCGACCTGCAGCTTGTCGCCGACGTTGACGACGTCCTCGACCTTGTTGATCCGCTTGCCCGCACCGAGCTTGCTGATGTGGACCAGGCCGTCCTTGCCCGGGAGCAGGGACACGAAGGCGCCGAACGGCGTGGTCTTGACGACCGTGCCGAGGAACCGCTCGCCGACCTTGGGCATCTGCGGGTTGGCGATGGCGTTGATCCGGTCCACCGCGGCCTGGGCCGAGGGGCCGTCGGAGGCGCCGACGTAGATCGTGCCGTCGTCCTCGATGGTGATGTCCGCGCCGGTCTCGTCCTGGATCGCGTTGATCATCTGGCCCTTGGGGCCGATGACCGCGCCGATCTTGTCGACCGGGATGCGCACCGTGGTCACGCGGGGCGCGAACGGGCTCATCTCGTCGGGGGCGTCGATCGCCTCGCCCATGACGTCGAGGATGTGCAGCCGGGCCGCGCGGGCCTGGGTCAGCGCACCGGCGAGGACGTCGGAGGGGATGCCGTCGAGCTTCGTGTCCAGCTGGAGGGCCGTGACGAAGTCCTTGGTGCCGGCGACCTTGAAGTCCATGTCACCGAACGCGTCCTCGGCACCGAGGATGTCGGTGAGCGCGACGTACTCGGTCTTGCCGTCGACCTCGTCGGAGACCAGGCCCATGGCAATGCCGGCGACCGGGGCCTTCAGCGGGACACCGGCGTTGAGCAGGGCCAGCGTCGAGGCGCAGACCGAGCCCATCGAGGTGGAGCCGTTGGAGCCGAGGGCCTCGGAGACCTGCCGGATCGCGTAGGGGAACTCCTCGCGGTCCGGCAGCACCGGCACCAGGGCGCGCTCGGCGAGCGCGCCGTGGCCGATCTCGCGGCGCTTGGGCGAGCCCACGCGGCCGGTCTCACCAGTGGAGTACGGCGGGAAGTTGTAGTTGTGCATGTAGCGCTTGCGGTTCACCGGCGACAGCGTGTCCAGCTGCTGCTCCATGCGGAGCATGTTCAGCGTGGTGACGCCCAGGATCTGGGTCTCGCCGCGCTCGAACAGCGCCGAGCCGTGCACGCGCGGGATGACCTCGACCTCGGCCGACAGCGGCCGGATGTCGGTCAGCCCACGGCCGTCGATGCGGACCTTGTCGCGCAGGATCCGCTGGCGGACCACCTTCTTGGTCAGCGCGCGGAAGGCTCCGGAGATCTCCTTCTCGCGGCCCTCGAACTGGCCGGCCAGCGCGGCCTTGACCTCGTCCTTGAGCGCGTCGGTGGCGTCCTCGCGCTCGTGCTTGCCGGCGATCTGCTGCGCCTGGGCCAGCTTGTCGCCGACCTGCGCCTCGACGGCGGCGTAGACGTCGTCCTGGTAGTCCAGGAAGCGGGGGAAGTCGGCGACCGGCTTGGCCGCCTTCTCCGCGAGCGCGGACTGCGCGTCGCACAGCGCCTTGATGAACGGCTTGGCCGCCTCGAGACCCTGCGCCACGACCTCCTCGGTCGGGGCGGTGGCGCCACCGGCGATGAGCTCGATGGTCTTCTCGGTGGCCTCGGCCTCGACCATCATGATCGCGACGTCGCCGTCGGGGAGCACGCGGCCGGCCACGACCATGTCGAAGACGGCGTCCTCGAGCTCGGCGTGGGTCGGGAAGCCCACCCACTGGCCGTTGATCAGCGCGACGCGGGTGCCGCCGACCGGGCCGGAGAACGGCAGGCCGGAGAGCTGGGTGGACGCCGAGGCGCCGTTGATCGCGAGCACGTCGTAGAGGTGCTGCGGGTCCAGCGACATGACCGTGATGACGACCTGGACCTCGTTGCGCAGGCCCTTGGCGAAGGTGGGGCGCAGCGGGCGGTCGATCAGGCGGCAGGTGAGGATCGCGTCCTCGGAGGGGCGGCCCTCGCGACGGAAGAACGAGCCGGGGATGCGCCCGGCGGCGTACATCCGCTCCTCGACGTCGACGGTCAGCGGGAAGAAGTCGAACTGCTCCTTCGGCTGGCGCCCGGCCGTGGTGGCCGACAGGAGCATGGTGTCGCCGTGGGTGATGACGACGGAGCCGGCGGCCTGGCGGGCGAGCCGGCCGGTCTCGAAGGTGACCGTGCGGCTGCCGAAGCTGCCGTTGTCGATGACCGCGGTGGCGGTGGTGACGCCGTCCTCGGCGTCGAACTCAGCGGTGATGGTGGGTGCGGACACTCGTCCTTCTCTCTTCTTCGTCGCGGCGGCCTCGTGCCGACCTGCGACTCCTCTTGCGGCGGGGGTCCGCCGGGGCGTCCGGATGACCGGTGCTCGATCGAAGCCCTCGGGAACGTTCCGCGGAGGGAACCTGCGTGCCCGGGGGCCACTACCGAGGACCGGCCCGATGCGGATCGCGTCGGGCGGGCTCGCCGTGGCCCGTGCGGCGGGTGCCGCACGAGAGAGGGGACCGACCCGGCACGAACCGGGCGGTCCCCTCGATGTGCTAGCGGCGCAGGCCGAGCCGCTCGATGAGCGAGCGGTACCGGTTGATGTCGGTCTTCGCCAGGTAGTTCAGCAGCCGGCGACGCCGGCCGACCAGCAGGAGCAGGCCCCGCCGGCTGTGGTGGTCGTGCTTGTGCATCTTCAGGTGCTCGGTCAGGTCGCTGATCCGGCGGGTCAGCATCGCGACCTGCACCTCGGGCGAACCGGTGTCCTTCTCGACCGTCGCGTAGTCGGTCATGATCTGCTGCTTGGTTGCGCTGTCGAGCGCCATGGTTCGCCTCCTGGGCGGTCACGTGTGGCCCTCGGTCTGACGCACGAGGGCAGGCTGCACACACGCCGGTGGTACCGGCTGCCCCGAAGGTTACCAGCGGCGCCGACGCCGGCTGATCACGGTGCGTCGCCGCACCGACCCGGCCGGGTCAGGGCGCGTCGGGGAGCCCGAGCGCCCGGCGGGTGTCGGCGACGTCCTTCGCCATCGCGGCGAGCAGCGCCTCGATGCCGTCGAACGCGGCCATCGGGCGCAGGCGGGCGGTGAACTCGACGCCGACGTGCTCGCCGTACAGGTCGCCGCTGTAGTCCAGGGCGAACGCCTCGACGGTGCGGCGGGTGCCCTGGAAGGTCGGGTTGGTGCCGACCGAGATCGCCGCGGGGAGCCGCTGGTCGGTGGTGCCGTCGTCGTGCCGGGTGACCAGGTGGCCGGCGTACACGCCGTCGGCCGGGATGGCGGTGAACGGCGGGGTCTCCACGTTGGCCGTCGGGTACCCGAGCTCCCGTCCCCGACGGTGACCGCGGACGACGACGCCGTCGACCCGGTGCGGCCGTCCGAGCGCGCGGGCCGCGGACACCATGTCGCCGGCCGCGACGCAGGCACGGATGTAGGTCGAGGAGATGGTGACCTCGCCGTCGTCGGACGAGTCCTGGGCCAGCGGCACGCCCTCGACCGCGAAACCGAACCGGCGTCCCTCCTCCGCGAGGCTGGCGACGTCGCCGGCCGCCTTGTGCCCGTAGGTGAAGTTCTCCCCCACGACGACCTGCGCCGCGTGCAGCCGCTCGACCAGCACGGTGTGGGTGAAGGTCTCGGGCACCAGGCGGCTGAACTCGGCGGTGAAGGGCAGCACGCACATGGCGTCCACGCCCAGGCCCGCGACCAGCTCGGCCTTGCGGTCCATCGAGGTCAGGATCGCCGGGTGGGAGCCGGGCCGGACCACCTCGGCCGGGTGCGGGTCGAAGGTGAGCAGCAGGCACGGACGACGCATCGCCCGGGCCCGCGCGACCGCGGCACCGATCAGCTTCTGGTGACCGAGGTGGACGCCGTCGTACATGCCGACGGTGACCACGGTCCGGCCGAGATCACCGGGGGTCGCCTCCAGCCCCCGCCAGCGCAGCACGCGTCCGGCCCCGGTCAGGAGACCTGGTGCAGCCAGCCGTGGGTGTCGGCCACCCGCCCGTGCTGGATGCCGAGCAGCGTCTCGCGCAGCCGCATGGTGAGCGGGCCGGGGGTGCCGTCGCCCACGGAGAACTCGCCGCTGCGGGCCTTGACCTCGCCGACCGGGGTGATCACGGCGGCGGTGCCGCAGGCGAAGGTCTCGGTGATCGAGCCGTCGAGGACGCCGTCGCGCCACTCGGCGAGGCTCACCTTGCGCTCGCTCACGCGGTGGCCCAGGTCCTGGGCGACGGTGATGAGCGAGGCGCGGGTGATGCCGGGGAGCAGGCTGCCGGAGAGCTCGGGGGTGACCAGCTCGGCGTCGTCGCCGGAGCCGTGGACGAAGAAGAGGTTCATCCCGCCCAGCTCCTCGATGTACTTCTTCTCCACCGCGTCGAGGTAGACGACCTGGTCGCAGCCCAGCGCGCTGGCCTCCTGCTGCGGCAGCAGGCTGGCCGCGTAGTTGCCGGCGCACTTCACGTCGCCCGTGCCGCCGGGCGCCGCCCGGGCGTAGTCCTCGGAGACGTAGACCGAGACCGGCTGGACACCTCGCGGGAAGTAGGCACCCGCCGGGCTGGCGATCACCAGGAACAGGTACTCGTGCGCCGGGCGGACACCGAGGAAGGACTCGCTGGCCAGCTGGTACGGCCGCAGGTACAGGGTCTGGTCGGCCCCGGTGGGGACCCAGTCGCGGTCGGCGTCCACGAGGGCGTCGACCGCGGCGAGGAAGGCCTCCTCGGGCACCGGCGGCATGGCCAGCCGCTGCGCGCTGCGCACGAACCGGGCGGCGTTGGCCTCGGGGCGGAAGGTGGCGACGCTCCCGTCGGGCTGCGCGTAGGCCTTGAGGCCCTCGAAGATCGACTGCGCGTAGTGCAGCGCGGCGGTGCCCGGGTCCATGGGCAGCGGGCCGTACTGGGTCAGGCGGGCGTCGTACCAGCCGCGGCCGGCCTGGTAGCGGGCCACGAACATGTGGTCGGTGAAGTACCGGCCGAACCCGGGGTCGGCCAGCAGCTCCGCGCGCTCGGTGGGCGAGCGGCGCTGCACGTCGTCGACGACCACCGGCACGTCCGCGAGGAACATC
Organism: Blastococcus sp. TBT05-19; assembly: GCF_003319095.1. Lineage (GTDB taxonomy): Bacteria > Actinomycetota > Actinomycetes > Mycobacteriales > Geodermatophilaceae > Blastococcus. The sequence goes on from NZ_QOHI01000007.1 coordinate 7,868, forward strand.
CGCGAGGTGGTACGGCTGTCGGCGAGCGTGTCGGTCATGGCTCCTACCCGGGCGTGCTGCGTCGTGGCACCGGCCGGCGGCGTGCCGGACCGGCACCGGCCCCGCGGACGTGCGGGACCGGTGCCGTCACAGTAGCCGGGCTCAGGCCTGGTGCTCCTGGTCGACCTTCGGCCCGGCGTTCTCCAGCACCTCGTAGGTCCACACGTGGGCCGAGTGCGGCGCCGCGGAGGCCAGGGTGTCGCCGCCGCCGTCGTGGGCGCGGTCGAAGTCCTGGCTCGACTGCCAGGCCTCGTAGGCCTCCGTGCTGCTCCACCGGGTGTAGACCAGGTACTGGTCGGTGCCCTCCACGGGGCGCAGCAGCTCGAACCACTCGAAGCCCGGGGTGCTCTCGACCGCACCGGCCCGGCCCCGGAACCGCTCCTCGAAGCGCTCCTGCTTGTCCTTGGGCACGGTGACCGCGTTGATCTTCACGACGCTCATGGGCCACCCCTTCCCGAGGTGGCGCGCGCTCAATCCCCGCGGCGGGAGGCCGTCGTCAGGACGGCGGGAAGCCGACCGCCACCTTCGCGACGCGGCCGGCGTCCTCGACCAGCGCCACCAACCGGCCGTCGGGGTCGACGGCCGCGTGCAGGCCCTCGGCGCCGGTCGCCGGGATGCGCTGCCCGTACCCGAGGGCGACGGCCTCCTCGGCGGTCAGGGCCCGCTCGGGGAAGACCAGCCGGGCCGCCTCGGTGAGACCCAGGAAGCCGGGGCCGCCGCCGGCGACCAGGGAGGCCGCCGACTCCTCGACCGTGCCGGCCTGCGCGACGGCGAAGGGGCCCGAGGCGCTGCGGCGGAGCGCGGTGAGGTGGCCGCCCACGCCGAGGGCGGCGCCCGCGTCCCGGGCGATGGCCCGGATGTAGGTGCCGGCGGTGCACTCGACCGTGACGTCGACGTCGACCAGGTCCGGCTCGGGCCGCGTGATCCGGTGCACCTCCAGGCGGTGCACCGTGACCGAGCGGGCGGCCAGCTCCACGGTCTCCCCCGCCCGGACGCGGTCGTAGGAGCGGCGCCCGTCGACCTTGACCGCGCTGACCGCCGAGGGCACCTGCTGCAGCGGGCCGGTCTGGGCGGCGAGGGCGGCGCGGACGGCGTCGTCGTCGAGGTGGGCGGTGGAGGCGGAGGTGAGCAGCTCCCCCTCGCGGTCGTCGGTGACCGTGGCCTGACCCAGCCGGATCGTGGCCTCGTAGGTCTTGTCGTGGCCGCCGACGTACCCGAGCAGCCGGGTCGCCGTCCCCACGCCGAGCACGAGCAGACCCGTGGCCATCGGGTCCAGGGTGCCGGCGTGCCCGACCTTGCGCACCGACAGCGCGCGCCGGGCGCGGGCGACGACGTCGTGCGAAGTCATGCCGCCGGACTTGTCGACAAGCAGCAGACCGGGCGGGACGTCGGCGTCCTGGCGTCTCGGGCTCACGCCCCAACGCTCTCAGGCGCGCCCAGCCAGCGGTCACCCGCCACCCGGGCCAGGACGGCGACCAGCCGGAGTGCGATGAACAGCGTCAGACCGGTCCACACCCCCGCGAGGCCCAGCTCCAGCGGCCCGGCCAGCAGCGAGAGCGGCAGGAAGCCGACCAGCGCCGAGGCGATCGTGACCGTGCGCAGGTAGCCGACGTCGCCGGCTCCCATGAGCACGCCGTCCAGGGCGAAGACGACGCCGGCCAGCGGCTGGAAGCCGGCCAGGAACCACCAGACGACGGCGGCCTGCGCCAGCACCGCCGGGTCGTCGGTGAACAGCGGCGGGAGGACGTCGCGCAGCGCGAGCAGGACGGCGGCGACGAGGCCTCCGGTGACCAGCCCCCACAGGGCGACGCGGCGGGCGGTCGCGCGGGCCTCGTCCGGGCGCCGGGCACCCAGGGCGTGCCCGACGAGGGTCTGCGCGGCGATGGCGTAGGCGTCGAGCACCAGGGCCAGGAAGAAGAAGAGCTGCAGGGCGATCTGGTGGGCCCCGAGCACGGCGGTGCCGGTGCGGGCCGCGACGCCGGCGGCGACGAGGAAGGCCAGCTGCAGGACCGCGGCCCGCAGCAGCAGGTCGCGCCCGATCACCAGCTGGCGCAGCACCGCCGCCGGGCGGACCTGCCAGGCGGCCCCCTCGCGCAGCAGCGCGCGCACGAACAGTGCCGCGGTGAGCGCCTGACCGGCCACGTTCGCCACCGCGGAGCCGGGCAGCCCCAGACCGGCCGGGTGCACGAGCAGCGGGCAGAGCACCAGGCTGAGCAGGCTGCCGGCCAGCACGTAGCGCACCGGGCGGCGCAGCTCCTGCACCCCGCGCAGCCAGCCGTTCCCGGCCAGGGACACCAGCAGCAGCGGAGCTCCGAGCGAGGCGATCCGCAGCCACTCCTCCCCCGCCTCGGCGACCGGTCCCGGACCGCCGGCCAGCGCCCGCGTCAGGGGCCCGGCGAGGAGCTGGAAGAGCAGCAGCACGAGCAGCCCGAGGGCTCCCGCCAGCCAGGTCGCCTGCACGCCCTCGGTGACCGCGCCGGCCCGGTCACCGGCCCCGGCCCGGCGGGCGGCTCGGGCCGTCGTCCCGTAGGCCAGGAAGTTCAGCAGCGCCGCGGCCCACGCCAGCAGCCCGCCGCCGACGGCCAGCCCGCCGAGCGCGACCGTCCCGAGGTTGCCGACGACGGCGGTGTCGACCAGCAGGTAGAGCGGTTCGGCGGCCAGGACGACGAGCGCCGGCAGCGCCAGCGCCAGCACGCCGGGTGAGCTGCGCGGTCCGGTGGACCGCCCGCTCATCGGGCGCGCAGCTGCTCGCGCAGCGCCGCGATGGTCCCCTCGCGGTCGAGGTGCGAGGTGTAGCCGGCGGCCGCGCGATGGCCGCCGCCGCCCAGGGCCATGGCGATGCGGGCGACGTCGGTGGCGCCGCGGGACCGCATCGAGACGGTCCACGAACCGTCGGGCTGCCCCTTGAGGACGCAGGCCACGTCGGCCTCCTCGGCCGAGCGGATGACGTCGACCAGCGCCTCGAGCTGCTCGCCGGCGAGGCCGTGCTCGCCGGCCTCCGCGGCGCTGGACCACGTCCAGACCAGCCCGTCGCCCACCTCGGGCTCCAGGGTGGCGCGACCGGTCACCACGGACAGCAGCCCCAGCCAGCCGAACGGTGCGGTGTCGAACAGCCGGCGGCTGATGGCGGCGTGGTCGATGCCGGTGCTGAGCAGCCGGGCGGCCAGCTCGTGGGTGTCCGGGCGGGTGTTGCCGAAGCGGAAGGAGCCGGTGTCGGCGGCCAGCCCGGCGTAGAGGCAGGTGGCCAGGGAGTCGTCCAGCGTCACGCCCAGGCCGTCGAGCAGGTCGGCCACGAGGGTCACGGTGGCCGGGGCCGCGGGGTCGACGACGCGCAGCCGGCCGAAGCCCGGGTTGCTCGCGTGGTGGTCGACGACGATCGATGTCGCGGCCCGCTCCAGCAGCGGGGCGAGCTCGCCCAGCCGGCCCGGCGAGGCGGCGTCGAGGCTGACGAAGACGTCGGGCGAGGAGGGCACCGAGTCCGACGGCACCAGCCCGTCGGCGCCGGGGAGCCAGCCGAGCGAGGCCGGGAGGGTGAACGGTCCCGGGAAGGTGGCCAGCACCCGTGCGCCCCGGCGTCGCAGCCCCTCGGCCAGGGCCAGGGTGCTGCCCAGCGCGTCCGCGTCGGGCTGCACGTGGCCGGAGAGGACGACGGTCGCGCGCGCGTCCGCGGCCTCGGCGAGCACCGCGGACGCCGCGCGCAGCGCGTCGGCCAGGTCGCCGCTCAGCGGGTTCCGCGGGGTCGTGATCCGGGCGCTCACGCGCCCGGATCCGGGTCGGCCACGCGGCCGCCCTGGTGCTCGGTGATGTTCCCGCCGCCCACGGCGTACCCGGTCCCGTCGTCCGGCTCGTCCTCGGCGATGCTCGGCGCCTCGCCGATCTGGCCGTGCTTGCCGCCGTCGGTCGGGTCACCGCTGCCGGGGACGGCGCTGCCGCCCAGCACGGAAGCGCCCTGGCCCTCGCCGGGCTCGTACGGGTCGGGGTCGTTCTCGGTCACTGTGCGCTCCTCGTCGGGGCGGGGTCCTCGGATCCCTCATCGGCAGCGGAGGCCGCAGCCGTGTCGTCGTCGTCCTCGTCGTCCTCGGCAGGACGGCGGTAGGGGTCGGCCTCGCCGGCGTAGCTGGCGCCCTCGCGGGCGCGGGCGAGCTCGGCGTCGGCGTGCCGGGCGCGCTCGAGCGCCTCCTCGAGCTCGCGGGCGGTGTCCGGGACGATGTCGGCCACGAACTCCAGCGAGGGGACGAACTTGATCCCCGTCTGCTTGCCGACCGTGGACCGCAGCACCCCGGTGGCGCTGGCGAGCGCCTTCGCCGAGTCGGCGATCGCGGTCTCGTCGCCGTAGACGGTGTAGAAGACCGTGGCCTCGCGGAGGTCGCTGGTCACGCGGGCGTCGGTGACGGTCACCATGCCCAGGCGGGGGTCCTTGATCTGGGTCTCGATCGCGGCGGAGACGATCTGACGGATGCGCACCGCGAGCTTGCGGGCGCGGGCCGGGTCGGCCATCAGGACCTCCTGGTGAGTGACTGGAACGGCCCCGTCCAGAGGCTCACCCCGAGCGGAGCGAGGGGTGAGGGGGACGGGGTCCTTGATCAATCGCTGTCGCTGAACAGCTGCCGGTGCGTCGACAGCAGCGTCACCTCCGGCCGCTCGGCCAGCAACCGCTCGCAGGCGTCGAGGACGTCGGTGACCTGACCGGCCTCCCCCGCGACGGTGGCGACCCCGATCTGCACGCGGCGGTGCAGGTCCTGGTCGCCGACCTCCGCGGCGGAGACGGCGAAGCGCCGCCGCAGCTCGGCCACGATCGGCCGGACGACGGAGCGCTTGCCCTTGAGCGAGTGGACGTCGCCCAGCAGCAGGTCGGCGGTCAGTGCCCCGGTGAACACCAGTGCACCTCCCACCGACCCGCTGCAAGTGACGTGCTGGAACGGCTCCGCTGCAGGGCCCCGCGCCGAGCGTGCGAGGCGCGGGGGCAGCGGGGTCCTTCTACTCGCGCGGCTTCTCGCGCATCTCGAAGGTCTGGATCACGTCATCGGTCTTGATGTCGTTGAACGACCCCAGGCCGATACCGCACTCGTAGCCCTCGCGGACCTCGGTCGCGTCGTCCTTGAAGCGGCGGAGGGACTCCACCGTCAGGTTGTCGGCGATCACGGCACCGTCGCGGATGAGACGGGCCTTCGAGTTCCGCACGATCGTGCCGCTGCGGACCAGCGAACCGGCGACGTTGCCGATCTTCGGCACCCGGAAGACCTCGCGGACCTCCGCCGTGCCGAGCTGGACCTCCTCGTAGATGGGCTTGAGCATGCCCTTGAGCGCGGCCTCGATCTCCTCGATCGCCTGGTAGATGACCGTGTAGTACCGGACATCCACGCCCTCGCGGTTGGCGAGCTCGGTGGCCTGGCCCTCGGCCCGGACGTTGAAGCCGAGGACGATGACGTCGTCGGCCAGCGCCAGGTCGATGTCGCTCTTGGTGATGCCACCCACGCCGCGGTGGATGACCCGCAGCGAGATCTCGTCGTCGATCTCGATCTTCATCAGCGCCTCTTCGAGCGCCTCGACGGTGCCCGAGTTGTCGCCCTTGATGATCAGGTTGAGCTGACGGGTCTCCTTGAGCGCGGCGTCGAGGTCCTCGAGGCTGATCCGCTTCCGCATCGACGCGTTCTGCGCGTTGCGGATGCGGGCCTGACGACGGTCGGCGATCTGCCGGGCGACGCGGTCCTCCTCGACGACGAGGAACGTGTCACCGGCACGCGGCACCGAGGTGAGACCCACGACCTGCACGGGGCGGGCCGGCAGGGCCTCCTTCAGCTTGTTGCCGTGCTCGTCGAGCAGCGACCGGACGCGACCGTAGGCGTCGCCGGCCACGATCGAGTCGCCCTGGCGCAGCGTTCCGCGCTGGACGAGCACCGTCGCGACGGGGCCGCGGCCCTTGTCCAGCTTGCCCTCGATGACCACACCCTGCGGGTCCTGCTCGGTGTTCGCGCGCAGGTCCAGCGAGGCGTCGGCGGTCAGCAGGATCGCCGCGGTGAGCTCGTCGAGGCCGATCCGGTTGAGCGCGGAGACGTCGACGAACATCGTGTCGCCGCCGTACTCCTCCGCCACCAGGCCGTACTCGGTGAGCTGCTGGCGGATCTTGGCGGGGTTGGCCCCCTCCTTGTCCACCTTGTTCACCGCGACCACGATCGGCACCTCGGCCGCCTGGGCGTGGTTGAGCGCCTCGACCGTCTGCGGCATGACGCCGTCGTCGGCCGCGACGACCAGCACGACGATGTCGGTGACCTTCGCGCCTCGGGCACGCATCGCGGTGAACGACTCGTGACCCGGGGTGTCGATGAAGGTGATCGGCCGCTGCTCGCCCTCGAGCTCGCTGACGATCTGGTAGGCGCCGATGTGCTGGGTGATGCCGCCGGCCTCGCGCGCCACCACGTTGGTGTTGCGCAGGGCGTCGAGCAGCTTGGTCTTTCCGTGGTCGACGTGACCCATGACGGTCACGACCGGCGGACGGACGTCCCAGTCGCCCTCGTCGCCCTCTTCGTCGCCGAAGGTGAGGTCGAAGGTCTCGAGGAGCTCGCGGTCCTCGTCCTCGGGGCTGACGACCTGGATGACCCAGCCGATCTCGGCACCGAGCAGCTGCAGCGTCTCGTCGTTGACCGACTGCGTCGCGGTCACCATCTCGCCCAGGTGGAACAGGGCGGTGACCAGCGCGGCGGGCTGGGCGCCGATCTTCTCGGCGAGGTCGGTCAGCGAGGCGCCACGGGGCAGCCGGACGGACTGCCCGTTGCCGCGCGGCAGGCTGACGCCGCCCATGCTGGGCGCCGCCATCGAGTCGAACTCCTGACGCCGCTGCTTCTTGCTCTTGCGCCCGCGGACCGGTCCACGGCCCCCGGGACGCCCGAAGGCACCCGCGGTACCGGCACCGGAACCACCGCGACCACGACCGCGGCCACCGCCGCCACCACGGAAGCCACCACCGGCCGGCGCGCCGGCGCCAGGGGCACCGCCGCCGCCGCCGGGACGGAAGCCGCCGCCGCCGGGACCACCCGGACGGCCACCGCCGCCGGGACCACCGGCACGACCACCGGGACCGCCACCGGGGCGGCCGCCACCGGCCGGACGGCCGGGCATCATGCCCGGCGACGGGCGCTGCGGCATCATGCCCGGGTTGGGACGCGGACCGCCGGGACCGGCGGCCGGACGGGGGCCACCGGCACCCGGGCCCGGACGCGCGCCGGGCGCGGGACGGGGGCCGCCGGCACCGGGCGCGGGGCGCGGACCACCGGCGCCGGGCGCCGGACGAGGACCGCCGGGCCCACCGGGGCCGGCCGGACCGGGCCGCGCCGCGCCGCCGGCCGGAGCCGGCCGCGGAGCGCTGCTGAAGGGGTTGTTGCCCGGCCGCGGCGCCGGCCGGGGGCCGGGACGCGGACCACCGGGAGCGGCACCGCCGGCCGGACGCGGTCCGGCGGGACGCGGCGCAGCCGGGGCGGCCGGGGCCTGCGGAGCCGGGGCCTGGGCGGCGGGAGCCGCCGGGGCCTGGGCGGCCGGGGCCTGCGGAGCCGGCGCGGCCGGACGCGGGCCGGGGCGCGGACCCGGAGCGGCAGCCGGACGAGCCGGGGCCTGGGCAGCCGGCGCGGAGGCGGCCGGTGCCGACGGCGCGGCGGGAGCGGCCGGGGCCGCAGGCTTGGGGGCCGGGGCACTGGGGCGGGCGGCGGGGGCCGCGGGAGCGGCCGGTGCGCTGCCGCCACCGGTGGCGGCGCCGAGCGCCTCGCGGAGCCGCCGGGCCACGGGGGCCTCGACGGTGGAGGACGCGGACTTCACGAACTCGCCCTGCTCCTTGAGCGTGGCGAGCACGGTCTTGCTGTCGACACCGAACTCCTTGGCGAGTTCGTGTACGCGGGCTTTGCCTGGCACGGGTCTCCTCTTCGTGAGGCCGGCGGCTTGCCCGCTCGACCTCGTCGTCAGTAGCGCATGGTCATCGTGAGAACTTCACGGCTGAGTCATCCGACGGTGTCCTGTCGACGTGCGGACCGGCCTGGTGCCGGCCCGACTGTGTCCTGCTGCGTGCCCGATCCGGACCGCGACCCCGGCGCCTCAGGACGAGGGGCCGAGGACGTGCTCCCGGAGCGGACCGGCCTCCACGGGGGTGCTGCTGCGCAGCGCCCGCTGGAAGGCCCGGCGACGCTCCGCTGCGCGCAGGCACTCCGCCGTCGGGTGCAGGGAGGCACCGCGACCGGGTAGCACCCGCCGTGGATCGGGGACGAGCTCCCCGGCCACGACGACGACGCGCAGCAGGTCGTTGACCGTCGCCTTCTTCCGGCACCCCACGCAGGTGCGGACCGGATTCGACGTTTCGGCCACCGGTAACTCTAGCGCGTGGCCGGTCCGCGATGTTCCGCGCGCCGCGGCGCGGAGCGCGGACCGCCCGCCGGAGGCTGCGAACGGCCGGCCGGAGCGCCGCCGCGCCCCCCGGCCGGGTGAGCCGGGGCGCCCGAGCGCAGCGGCGGCCGGCCCACCCCCGGCGAGGGGGTTGCGTCGGCGTCGTCGGGCTGGGCGTCGCTGCGGATGTCGATCCGGCAGCCGGTGAGGCGGGCGGCGAGGCGGGCGTTCTGCCCTTCCTTGCCGATGGCCAGCGACAGCTGGTAGTCCGGGACGACGACCCGCACGGCCTTGGCCTGGGCGTCGACCAGCCGGGCACTGCTGACCCGTGCCGGGCTCAGCGCCTGCGCCACGAAGTCGGCCGGGTCCTCGACCCAGTCGACGATGTCGATCTTCTCTCCGTGCAGCTCGCTCATCACGTTGCGCACCCGCTGACCCATCGGCCCGATGCAGGCGCCCTTGGCGTTGAGCCCCGGCACGGCGGTGCGGACGGCGATCTTCGAGCGGTGGCCCGCCTCGCGGGCGACCGCGACGATCTCGACGCTGCCGTCGGCGATCTCGGGCACCTCGAGCGCGAACAGCTTGCGCACCAGGTTGGGGTGGGTGCGGGAGACGGTGACCTGCGGGCCGCGGAAGGTGCGGGACACCGCCACGACGTAGGCCTTGATGCGGCTGCCGTGGGTGTAGGTCTCCCCCGGCACCTGCTCGGCCGACGGCAGCACGGCCTCGACCTTGCCGATGTCGATCATCACCAGACCGCTGGCGTTGCGCCGCTGGTCGGCCTGGACGATGCCGCTGACGATGTCGCCTTCCTTGCCGGCGTACTCGCCGAAGGTCTGCTCGTTCTCGGCGTCGCGCAGGCGCTGGACGATGACCTGCTTGGCGGTGCTGGCCGCGATCCGGCCGAAGTCCGACGGGGTGTCGTCCCACTCGCGCACGAGCTCGCCGTCGGGACCCAGCTCCTGCGCGAGGACGGCCACCTCGCCGCTCTTGCGGTCGACGTGCACCCGGACGTGCTTCGCCGCGCCGTCGGCGTGCCGGTAGGCGGTGACCAGCGCCGTCTCGAGGGCCTCGATCACCGTGTCGACCGGGATGCCCTTCTCCCGCTCCACCGCCTTGAGCGCGGTGACGTCGATGTTCACTTCTCTCCTCCGTCGTCGTCCGCGGGCTCGTCGAGGTCGTCGAGGTCCGCGGCGTCGTCCTGCGCGATGTCGTCGTCGATGTCGTCGACGTCCTCGGCGAGGTCGTCGTCGTGGGAGTCGTCCGCGGCGTCGTGCCGCGCGAACTCCACCTGCACCCGGCCGGCGCCCAGGTCGGCCCACGGCACGAGGCGGGGCTGCGGAGCACGCTTCTTCGCGCCCGGCTTGCCCTTCGCCTCGACCGCCAGCGTGACGCCGGCGTCGTCGACGCCGGTGATGCGGCCGGTGAGCTGCTCGGTGGACCCGGCCGGGCCCACGGCGACCTGCACCATGCGGCCGTCGTTGCGCCGCCAGTGGCGCGGCTCGGTGAGCGGGCGGTCGACGCCGGGGCTGGTCACCTCGAGGACGTAGGGCGTCCGGCCCATGCCGTCGTCGTTGCTGTCGAGCACCTCGGAGACCGCCCGGCTGACCTCGGCGATGTCGTCGAGGGTCACCCCGTTGTCGCGGTCGACCACCACGCGCACGACGCTGCGCCGGCCGGCGGGGGTCACCACGAGCTCCTCGAGGTCGTACCCGGCCCCGGTGACGACCGGCTGGATCCAGCCGGAGAGCCGCTCGGTGGCGGGGTCGCTCCGCTGGGTTCCGCGAGAGGCGGACACAGTTGCCTCCTCAGGCTCGGTCGGCCGCACGATGCGTGCGCGCACCCCTGCGGACCGGCGCCGGAGACCTGCAGAGCGGCCGGGCGCGGTGCCGAGGGGAAGGGCCCAGGCTACCGCCCGCCGGGCCGCGCCGGACCGCCGCACCGGGCGAGGACCCCGTCACGCGGTGGGGCGCGAGAGGCGGGCGGGATCCGCCGGGGGCGACGCGGCACGGCGTGCGGCACGTGCGACCGGCTGCCGGAGCGTCCGGCTGAGAGGATGGCGGTGATGCCTCCTACCGCCCTCCCCGGCCCGCGGACGTTCACCCGCCGCACCCTGCTCGCGGTCACCGCGGCGGGGCTGGTGACCCTCGCGGGGTGCACCTCCTCCGCGGACGACGAGCAGGAGGCCGTGACCAGCGAGCAGGCCGACGAGCTCGCCGGCCAGGTCGCCGTGCAGGAGACGCTGGTCGCGGCCTACGACCTGGCGTTCGGCGCCGACCCGGCGCTCGCCGCGGCCGCCGCCGACCTCGCCACCCAGGCCGGCGAGCAGCTGGAGCGGCTGCGGGACGCCGCCCCGGGTGACCGTCCCGAGGGGCCCCCGCCCACCGGCACCCCTCCCGCCGGCGGGGCCCAGGCGTGGCTGCGCGCGCAGGTCGCGGCCGCCGCCACGTCGCACGCGGCCGCCTGCCTGGACCAGTCCGGCGCGCGGGCGGCCCTGCTGGGCTCGGTCGCCGCGGGCCTGCGGGGGCACGAGGCACGACTGGCATGAGGGAGTTCGGGAATGGCTGAGGACAGCACGGAGACCACCGAGGAGAACGACGCGCTGGCCGACGCCCTCGCCGCCGAGCACGCGGCCGTCTGGGGCTACGGCGTGGTGGGCGCCGCGCTGCCGGCCGGTCAGCGGCAGCCGGTGGTGGCGGCCGAGAACGCGCACCGCGACGTCCGGGACCGGCTCACGGCGCTGCTCGCCGAGCGCGGCGAGGACCCCGCCGGACCCGAGGGCGGCTACGCCCTCCCCTTCCCGGTGCTCTCCGCCGTCGACGCGGCGAACCTGGCCGTCACCGTGGAGGACGGCGTCGTGGCGGCGTGGGTGCGGGTGCTCGGCCGGGCCGGCGAGCGCGCGACCCGCGAGCTGGCCATGGGCGCGCTCGGCGGGGCCGAGGTGCGGGCGGTGTCGTGGCGGGCGGCCGCCGGGAAGACGACGACGACGAGCGCGCTGCCGGGGCTGCCCGCGCGGTGACCCGCGTTCCTCAGCGCACCGCGCCGAGGAACGCGTCGGTGACCGCGACCGCGGCGCTGCTGGACTGACCGCCCTCGACCAGCACCGCGAACGCCAGGTCGCCCCCCGCGCCGCCCAGGCGGTAGCCGACGAACCAGCCGTGCGAGTCCGGCGGGGTGTTGCTGCCGTACTCCGCGGTGCCGGTCTTGCCGAACACCTCGCCCCGGTCGCCCAGCGCCGTCGCCGTCCCGGAGAGCACGACCTGCCGCATCAGCGGCCGGAGCGCGGCCAGCACCTCGGCCGACGGGCCGGCAGGGGTCGCGCCGGCGGGCTCGGCGCCCACGACCTCGACGGGGGCGGCCGGCGTGCCGCTGGCGATGCCCGCGGCGACCAGCGCCATCTGGGCCGGGCTCATCAGCACCTGGCCCTGGCCGATCGCGTTCGCCGCCTTCGTCGTCCCGGTGCTGTCCGAGGGCACGGTGCCGCTGAAGACGTCCACCGGCAGCTGCCAGTCGGTGCCCACGCCGTAGGCCGCCGCCGCCTCGGCCAGCGCGGGGTCGGGCAGCTGCAGCCCCTCCTCGATGAAGGTCGTGTTGCAGGACTGCGCGAACGCCTCGGTGAAGGGCACGGTGCCCAGGTCGAACTGGTCCTGGTTCTCGAACTCGCGGCCGTCGACCACCGTGGTGCCCGGGCACGCGACCGGGGAGTCCGGGGCCACCGAGCCGGCCGACAGGAGCGCGGTCGCGGTGATCGCCTTCATGCTCGAGCCGGGTGGGAACTGACCGGCCAGCGCGTTCCCGGCGTCGGCGATCTCGTTGGAGGAAACGGCGAGGAGCTCGCCGGTCCCGGGGCGCACGACGACGAGGTGGGTGGGCCGGGCCTCGGCGGCGACCGCGGCGTCGGCGGCCTCCTGGAGGCCCCGCACCAGCGGCGTCCGGACCGGCTCTCCGGGCACCGGGTCGACCGCGGCGATCTCGCGGCCGGCGTCGCCGGTGCCCTCGTCGGTGCTCACCACCGAGACGGTGAAGCCGGCGGTGCCGGTGAGCTGCTCCTGGAGCGCGCGCTGCAGCCCGGACAGGCCCACCTGGTCGCCGGCGGCGTACCGCGGGACGCCGTCCTCGGCGGACTCCTCGATGATCTCGGCGGTCGCGCCACCGACCCGGCCGAGCAGCGCCTCGGCGAAGCGCGGCGTGGGCGCGAGGGACCGGGTGTCGGTCGGGAACACCGCACCCGGCAGGTCGAACACCTGCGCGCGGATCCGCTCGAAGTCCGGCCGGCGCAGCGTGATGACGGGGACGAACTGCCCGTCGGGGGCGGCCTGCACGTCGGCGACGATCTCGTCCGCGGCGATGCCCGTGGCCGCCGACAGCGCGGCGGCCAGGGCCGGGAGGTCGGTCTCCTGCCCCTTGGCCACGCCGACGTTGACCACCTCGGTCTCGGTGAACAGGGGGGTCCCCTCGGCGTCCGTGATCGGCGCGCGCTCGGGCAGGCTGCGGACCAGCTCGAGGCGCTGCCCCTCCCCCAGCTCGGGGTGCACCATCGCGGGCTCGGCCACGACCTCCCAGGCCTCCTCGCCCTCCTGCAGGCGCAGGGCGCCGTCGTAGCTCCACTCCGGCGCGGCCGCCAGCGCCCAGGTCGCCGTCCAGTCGACGGTGGCCGTGTCGTCCTCGACGGTGATGTCGCCCAGCTCGGGGCGCAGCACCGCGCCGGGCAGGTCGGCCGCGGTCTGCTCGAGCAGCGCGGTGGCGACGGCGGTGTCGGTCGTGGCCTCGGCGGCGGCTCCGGTCTCGCCCGCGGCCCAGTCCTCGAGGAACGCCTCGGCGGCGCTGCGCACGTCGTCCTCGCTGCTGCCGGAGCAGCCGGCCAGCACCGGCACGGCCATCAGCAGGGAGGTCAGCAGCAGAGGGGCTGGTCGTGTCCGCACGGGGTCACATTGTCAGAAGGCGACGCGCGCTTCAGAACAGCACGCTGGAGTACATCCCGACCTCGCGGAAACCGACCCGCGCGTACGACGCCCGGGCACGACCGTTGAAGTCGTTGACGTAGAGGCTGACGACCGGGGCGATGACCGACCGCGCGTACTCGACCACCGCCGCGGTGCCCGCGGTGCCGATGCCGCGCCCGCGGTGGGCGGGGGCGACCCAGACGCCCTGGACCTGGCAGGCGGCTCGGGACACCGCGCCGATCTCGGCCTTGAAGATCACCTCGCCGCCCTCGATCCAGGCCAGCGAGCGGCCGGCCCGGATCAGCTCGGCGACCCGGGCCCGGTACCCGGCACCGCCGTCGGACCGCAGCGGGCTGACGCCGACCTCCTCGGTGAACATCGCGACCGACGCCGGCAGCAGCGTCTCCAGCTCCTCGGGCCGGACCGGCCGCACCCGGGGCTCGGGCGCGACGGCCGGTGGCCCGTCGATCGCCAGCAACGGCTGCCGCGGCCGGTGGTCGCGGCAGGGCCCCCACCAGGGCTCGAGCAGCTGCCACAGCGGTTCGACGGCGCCCGCCGGGCCGACGATGGTGCTGCACCGGCGACCCGCCCGGCGGGCCCGCTCCGCGAAGGCGGCGGACGACGCCCGCTCCGCGCCGGGGAGGGCGAACGGGATGAGGTTGGCGCCGGCCAGGCACACCGCTTCCACCGACCGGCCCGAGCCGAACCCCCAGAGCGGGGCGCCGAGGGCCAGGGCGCCGGTGCCCACCGCCTCCACGCGTCCGGCCAGCCAGCACGTGGCCACCGGGTCCGTGGCGAGGAGCTCGGTGACGGCGGGCTCGTCGCTCTCGTCGAGGACCCGGGCGGCGGTCGCGCGGAGCACGGTCAGCTGACGGTGACGACCGGCGGGCCGGAGGGCTCGCCGGCGTCGACGTGCTCACCGGCGATGCGCAGGGCCTCCTCGATGAGGGTCTCGACGATCTGCGACTCCGGAACGGTCTTGACGACCTCGCCCTTGACGAAGATCTGGCCCTTGCCGTTGCCCGACGCCACGCCGAGGTCGGCCTCGCGGGCCTCCCCCGGGCCGTTGACGACGCAGCCCATGACGGCGACGCGCAGCGGCACCTCCATGCCCTCGAGCCCGGCGGTGACCTCGTTGGCCAGCTTGTAGACGTCGACCTGCGCGCGACCGCACGAGGGGCAGCTGACGATCTCCAGCCCGCGCTGCTTGAGGTTCAGCGACTCCAGGATCTGGTTGCCGACCTTGACCTCCTCGGCCGGCGGGGCCGAAAGGGAGACGCGGATGGTGTCGCCGATGCCCTGGGACAGCAGCGCACCGAAGGCGACGGCGGACTTGATCGTGCCCTGGAAGGCCGGCCCGGCCTCGGTCACGCCGAGGTGCAGCGGGTAGTCGCACTGCTCGGCGAGGAGCTCGTAGGCGCGCACCATGACCACCGGGTCGTTGTGCTTGACCGAGATCTTGATGTCGCGGAAGTCGTGCTCCTCGAACAGCGAGCACTCCCAGAGCGCGGACTCGACCAGCGCCTCGGGCGTGGCCTTGCCGTACTTGGCGAGCAGCCGCTTGTCGAGCGACCCGGCGTTGACGCCGATCCGGATCGGGGTGCCGGCGTACTTGGCCGCGCGGGCGATCTCGCCGACCTTGTCGTCGAACTTCTTGATGTTGCCGGGGTTCACGCGGACCGCGGCGCAGCCGGCGTCGATCGCGGCGAACACGTAGCGCGGCTGGAAGTGGATGTCGGCGATGACCGGGATCTGCGACTTCTTCGCGATGATCGGCAGCGCCGCGACGTCGTCGGTGTCGGGGACGGCGACGCGCACGATCTGGCACCCGGAGGCGGTCAGCTCGGCGATCTGCTGCAGGGTCGCGTTGATGTCCGCCGTCTTCGTGGTGCACATCGACTGCACGCTGACGGGGTGGTCGCTGCCGACGCCGACGCCGCCCACGTCCAGCTGGCGGGTCTTCCGCCGCGGGGCGAGGACGGGAGGGGGTGCAGCGGGCATGCCGAGGCCGACGGGGATCGCCATGCCGCCCAGTATCCCCCGTCGCCGCCACCGCGCCGCCGACGGCGCTGTGACCTGCGTCGGGCGCGCTCAGCCGAAGCGGATCGGGTTGACGATGTCGGCGACGAACAGCAGCAGCGACAGCGCCAGGAAGACCCCGGCGACGGCGTAGGCCACCGGCATCAGCCGCGCGATGTCGAACGGCCCCGGGTCGGGCCGGCCGCGCAGCCGGGCCACGCTGGAGCGCGCCTTCTCGTACAGCGCGCCGGCCACGTGCCCGCCGTCGAGCGGGTAGATCGGCAGCAGGTTGAACAGGAACAGCACTATGTTCATCCCGGCGAGCAGCTGGATGAAGTAGCCGATCTTCTGCGCGGCGGAGAACTGCTCGTAGGCGAAGACGTCACCGGAGATCCGGCTCACGCCGACCACGCCGATCGGGCCGAGCGGGTCGCGCTCCTCCCCGAGGAAGGTGGCGCGGAACAGCTGCGGGATGCGCTCGGGGATCTCGGCCAGCCGCTGGACCGAGGTCACCACGATCCGCCCCAGGTGACCCGGCACCTCGGTGATCGACTGGCGCACGTCCCGGTCGGCCGGGCTGATGCCCACGAAGCCCACGATGCCGGTCGTCTCGCCGTCGTCGGAGAGGTAGGCGAGGTTCTCCGTCGGGGTGACGGTCAGCTCGCGTTCCCGGCCGTCGCGCTCGACGGTCAGCTCCAGCGGCTGCCCGGCGCTGGTGCGGATCGCCTCCTGGACCTCGTCCCAGCCGACGTCGGTCTCCTGGGAGACGGGGTCGCCGTCGATGGCCAGGATCGTGTCGCCGGCGCGCAGGCCGGCCTCGGCGGCCGGGCTGCGGGCGGGGAGGGCGCAGCCCGCGGTCCCCTCCTCGCAGCGCTGCCCCTCCGGCGTGATCGGGACGGCGCAGGGGTCCTCGGCACCCGCCGTCGCGGCTCCGGCCGGCAGCACGCAGTCCGGCACGCGCGCGATGGTGGTGGTGATCTCCGGGATGCCGAAGCCGACCAGCACGACGGTGAAGAAGACGACGGCGAGCACCAGGTTGTGGAAGGGCCCGGCGAACATCACGATGACCCGCTGCCACCAGGGCTTCTTGTAGAAGACACGGTCGCCGTCGCTGGGCAGGACGTCGTCCAGGGCCGCTCCGCGGACCTCGGCGATGAAGCTGCGCATGCGGGTGGCCCGCTTGCTCTCGTTCTCCTCGGCCGGCGGGATCATCCCGACGATCCGGATGAAGCCGCCGAGCGGGATCGCCTTGACGCCGTACTCGGTCTCGCCGCGGCGCCGGGAGTAGATCGTCGGACCGAAGCCCACCATGAACTGCGGCACGCGCATGCCGAACTTCCGGGCCCACCAGAAGTGGCCGGCCTCGTGGAAGGCGATGGAGAACATCAGGCCGAGGGCGAAGAGGACGATCCCCAGGATCGTCAGCAGGATCCCGCTCAGCTCAGCCTCCGGCGATCACACCCCGGGCGTGTTCCCGGGCCCACTTCTCCGCCGCCAGCACGTCGTCGACGCAGGTGGGGACGCCGAGGTCCGGCGCGGCGTCGAGGGTACGCGCGACGAGGTCCACGATCCCTGTGAACGACAGGCGACCCGCCACGAACGCGGCGACCGCCTCCTCGTTCGCGGCGTTGTACATGGCCGGCGCGACCCCTCCGGCCTCCCCGGCCGAGCGGGCCAGCGCGACGGCGGGGAAGGCCGTCTCGTCCAGCGGCAGGAACTCCCAGGTGCTCGCCGCCGACCAGTCCAGCGCGGGCTGCACGTGCGGCAGCCGCTCCGGCCACGCCAGGGCCAGCGCGATGGGCAGGCGCATGTCCGGCGGGCTGGCCTGCGCGATCGTGGCGCCGTCGGCGAAGGTGACCATCGAGTGCACGATCGACTGCGGGTGCACCACGACGTCGATGTCGCCGAACGGGACGCCGAAGAGCAGGTGGGCCTCGATGAGCTCGAGCCCCTTGTTGACCAGCGTCGCCGAGTTGATCGTGATGACCGGGCCCATGTCCCAGGTCGGGTGGGCCATCGCCTGCTCGACGGTGACCTCGGCGAGCTGCTCGCGGGTGCGCCCGCGGAACGGGCCGCCGCTCGCGGTGAGCACCAGGCGGGCGACCTCACCCCGGTCACCGCCCCGCAGGCACTGGGCGATCGCCGAGTGCTCGGAGTCCACCGGCACGAGCTGCCCGGGGCCGGCCGCGGCGAGCACCAGGTCGCCGCCGGCGATCAGCGACTCCTTGTTCGCCAGCGCCACCGTGCGGCCGGCGCGCAGCGCGGACAGCGTCGGACCGAGCCCGATCGAGCCGGTGATCCCGTTGAGCACCACGTCGGCCGGGCGGGCGGCGAGCTCCTCGGCCGCGCGCGGGCCGGCGAGGATCTCGGGCAGGGCGTACTCCCCCTTGTTCCAGCCGCGCTGCGAGGCAGCGGCGTAGAAGGCCAGCTGGAGGTCCTGGGCCGCGGTGGCCCGGGCGACGGCGACGGTGCGGACGCCGAGGGACAGCGCCTGCTCGGCCAGCGTCGCGACGTCGCCACCCCCGGCGGCCAGCCCGGTGATGCGGACCCGGTCCGGGTTCTGCCGCGCCACGGCCACCGCCTGCTTGCCGATGGAGCCGGTGGAGCCCAGGAGGGTCACCTCGCGCAGCGCAGTCACGCCCGCATCCTCCCCGACCCGCCGCACGGGCGCCCTCGACGGGTGTCCCGCCCGGGCTCCTGCCAGAATGACGGCGTGACCGAGGCATTCCACTCCCCGTCGACCCAGCGGGTCAGCCAGCCCGGACGTGAAGAGGCTGTCGTCCGCGCGGGTGCCCACCCCGTCGAGCACGAGAGCCCCGCCGACTGGGGCTGGCACGGCGAGACCGGCAAGTGGGGCCAGATCGGCGGCTGGATCGCGACGGCCGTGATCCTGACCTACCTCATCGGCAACCACGAGGGCCGCGTCGAGGACCTGTGGCTCTACGCCACCGCGGGGCTCATGGCCCTGATCCTCATCTGGGACCTGCGTCGCAAGAAGACCGCCTGGCGCCGCTGAACACTTCTCGACGAAGGCCCGCTCCGGTTCGGAGCGGGCCTTCGTTGTCGATTGGCAACTATGTGCGCGGAACGGCGTCTGGTTCGTCGACCATGAGCGCGGTTCCGCCCGGTTCTCGTAGCGCGGTGGCGACAAGATCGACGAACACGTCCGGGACGTCCGGACCGTTCGCCAGCCGGAGAGCCTCATGTCCCGCCTCAACCTGCGCCGCCTTCTCACCGGCGCCCTGGCCGGCGCGGTCGTGGCCGGGGTCGGTGCCCTGGCCGCACCGGCCGCCTCCGCCGCCGACCTGCCGCGCCCGGTCGTCTCCCACACCGTCGTGCAGGCCAACGAGCACTTCACGGTCAGCGTCACCGGCTGCACCGCTCGCCCCGGCGGCTCGAAGCCGTGGCTGACCCTCACGTCCCCCGACACGCCGCTGCTGGGCGACGGTGGGCAGAGCTACCCGGACGGGAGCTTCGAGTTCCGGGAGGTGTTCGGTCCCGCCACCCCTAAGGGGACCTACCGGATCCAGGTGGTCTGCGACGACTACCTCGGACAGCGCTCGTACCCGCTCGCCGCCATCACCTTCGGCGCGCTGCCGGTGCCCGCCGAGTGCGCCTCGGGCTGCGCCACGGTCGGACCGGGGCAGAGCATCGCCCCTGCGGCCGGGGTCGTCCCTGGCGGCAAGCTCGCCCTCCTGCTCACCGGGTACCTGCCGCTCGAGAAGGTGCGGCTCGCGCTGCACTCGACGCCGCAGGACCTCGGGGAGGACCAAGCTGACGCGAGCGGCAGGATGGCCTTCGCGCTGACCGTGCCCGCCGGGACCCCTGCCGGCCTGCACCACCTGGTCGTCACCCGTGCCGACGGCAGCACGGTGCGCTACCCCGTCACCGTCGCGGCCGCGCCGGCGGCTGCCCGGCCCACGCTCGCGAACACCGGAGCGGACGTGACCCTTCCGCTGGTGATCGGCGGGGCACTGGTCGTGGCGGGAGCCGGCGCCATCGTCGCCGCCCGTGGACGCGGCCGTCAGGGCGCCAGCGCCTGAGCGTGACCGACGATCTCCCGGCGGAAGCCGGCCGGAGCTCCTCCGGCCGGCTTCCGTCGCGTCGCGCCGCCGTCCGCCGACGGTCCTGGCTCGCGGCTGGGTCGCTGCTGCTCGTGGCCGGGGCGCTGGTCCTCGACGCGGCGGTGCTCGCCGCGCGCGTCGACCGCGTCCCCGTCGAGCTCCGCGAGGGCCCGGGCACGACGTGGGTGCTGATCGGTGAGGACTCCCGCGCCGACCTCCCGACGGGCATGGCGGCGGGCGACGTCGGCACCCCCGAGCAGGTGCCCGGCAGCCGGGCGGACGTCGTCCTCGTGCTCCACTCGTCCGGCGAGCGCACGACCGTCCTGTCCGTCCCGCGCGACGTCGTGGTCTCCACCCCGACCGGTGGAGGGCGGCTGGCGCTCACGTGGCTCGACGGGCCGCAGGCCACGGTCGACGCGTTGTGCTCTCTCGGCATCCCCACCGACCACCTGGTCAGCGTCGACCTCGCCGGCTTCGCTGCCGTCGTCGACGCGCTCGGCGGCCTGGAGGTCGATGTCCCCGCGGCTGTGCGGGATCCCCTCGCGGAACTCGATCTGGCCCGGGCCGGTGTCCAGCACGTCGACGGCCGGACCGCCCTGGCGCTGGTCCGCTCCCGCCAGCCGGAGGAACTGCGCGCGGACACCTGGGTACCGGCACCTGCCGACCCCGACGTCCGCGCCCGGACCGCCGCAGGTTTGGTGCAGGCGCTCTCGGCGGCCGCCGACGACGCCCGTCTGCGACCCTGGCGTCTTCAGGCGACGGCCTGGGCGGCCTCGGACGCGCTGACCGTGGACGAGGGGACGTCGGCCGGCGAGCTGGCGGCGCTCGCCTCTGCGGACCTCGGCCCGGTGTCCGTCCTCCCGGTCGGCGACCCGGTGAACGGCACCCTCGCGCGCTTCCCGACCGAGGAGACCGCGGCGGCCGTGGCTGCCGCTGGGTTGTCCTGCGACGCCTGACCCCGGGTCAGGAGACGGCGACGCCGATCGCCGACCCGATCAGGTAGGTGATCCCTGCCGCGACCGCGCCGAACAGCAGCTGGCGCAGCCCGGCGTACCACCACGCGCGCGGGGTGAAGCGGGCCGAGATCGCCCCTGCCGCGAACAGGCCCACGCCCCCGCAGACCAGCGCCGCCCACAGCAGCGAGGAACCGAGCAGGAACGGCACGAGCGGGATCAGGGCCCCCGTGGCGAAGGTGAGGAACGACGAGACCGCGGCGACCGACGGGGACGGCTTGTCCTCCGGGTTGAGGCCGAGCTCGGCGACCACGTGCAGGCGCAGCGCCGTCTCGGGGTCGCGGGACAGCTGGACGGCGACCTCGTGCGCCAGCCGTTCATCGACGCCCCGCACGCGCAGCATCGCGATCAGCTCGGCGAGCTCCCCCTCGGGGTTGCGCTCGAGCTCGCGCCGCTCCTTCTCGACCTCCAGGTCGAGCTGCTCGTTCTGGGTCTTCACCGAGGTGTACTCGCCCAGCGCCATGGAGATGGCGCCGGCCACCAGGCTCGCGACGCCGGAGAGCACGATCGCCCGGGACGACGCCCCGCCGCCCCCGACACCGGCGACCAGCGCGGTGTTCGTGACCAGCCCGTCCATGGCGCCGAAGACGGCGGCCCGCAGCCACCCTCCCGAGACGTCAGCGTGGCTGTGCTCGTGCGCCTCGGCCGTCGACGGGGGTGGGGTCGGGGCGCCGGCGGTCACTCCTGGTCCGCCTCGGCCCCCAGCGGCACGGGCGCCTCGACCGGCTCGACCGACGGGGTGGCGACGGCGACGCTCGGCACGCCCTCGACCTGGTCGGCTGCGGCCAGCTGCCCGCAGGCGCCGTCGATGTCCTGCCCGCGGGTGTCGCGCACCGTCGTCGGCACGCCGGCCGCGCGCAGGCGGGCGACGAACTCGCGCTGCGCCGGCAGGGGGCTGGCGTCCCACCTGCTGCCCGGGGTCGGGTTGAGCGGGATGAGGTTCACGTGCGCGAGCCGTCCGGCCAGCAGCTTGCCGAGCAGGTCGGCGCGGAAGGGCTGGTCGTTGACGTCGCGGATCAGCGCGTACTCGATGGAGTAGCGGCGGCCGGTCTTCCGCGCGTAGGCGTCGGCGGCGTCCACCACCTCACCGACGTTCCAGCGGGTGTTGATCGGCACGAGGGTGTCGCGCAGCTCGTCGTCCGGGGCGTGCAGGCTGACCGCGAGGGTGACGTTGCGGCCCTCCTCGGTCAGCTTCCGGATCGCCGGCACCAGGCCGACGGTGGAGACGGTGACGGAGCGCTGCGACAGCCCCAGGCCGTGCGGGGCCGGGGTGAGCAGCGCGTCCAAGGTCTTGCGGACGCGGGCGTAGTTGGCCAGCGGCTCGCCCATGCCCATGAAGACGACGTTGGACAGCCGGCCGGGGCCGCCGTCGAGCTCGCCGTTGGCCATCGCGGCCGAGGCGGCGACCGCCTGGCCGATGATCTCGGCGGCCGAGAGGTTGCGGGTGAGCCCCTGCTGGCCGGTGGCGCAGAACGGGCAGGCCATGCCGCAGCCGGCCTGGCTGGAGATGCAGACGGTGGCCCGGTCGGGGTAGCGCATGAGCACGCTCTCGACCAGCGCGCCGTCGTGCAGCCTCCACAGCGTCTTGCGGGTGCGGCCGTCGTCGGCGGTCTGGTGCCGCACGACGGTCAGCAGGCCCGGCAGCAGCGCCTCGGTGAGCGTCTCGCGGACCGCCGCCGGGACGTCGGTCATCTGCGCCGGGTCGGTGACCCCGCGGTAGAAGTGCCGGGCCAGCTGGTCGGCCCGGAACGCCGGCTGGCCGAGCTCGGACACCGCCGCGCGGGCCTCCTCGCGGGTGAGGTCGGCGAGGTGGCGGGGCGGCATGCCGCGGCGGGGGGCGTCGAAGACCAGGGGCAGGGCAGTCATGGCGTCGTCCATGGTCCCACTCCTGGGCGGTGTGGTCCCGCTCCGGAGACCGAACTCACGCGGGAGGGGTGGATCCCTGGCAGGGTCGGGCCATGAGCCGGCTCGCCGACGTGGACCTCTCCCTCGCCCTGGAGAAGAAGGAGGGCAAGGAGCAGCTGGCCGAGGCGCAGGCGCGGCTGGTGCACCTGCGGCTGCTCCTGGGCGGGCAGATCGGTTCCGGCGAGCTCGGCCCGCCCCTGCTGGTGCTCTTCGAGGGCTGGGACGCGTCGGGCAAGGGCGGGGCGATCCAGCGGCTGGTCGGCGAGCTCGACCTGCGGCACGTGCGGGTGGCGCAGTTCGCCGCTCCCACCCGCGACGAGAAGCGGCACCACTTCCTGTGGCGCTTCTGGCCGGTGCTGCCGGGCTGGGGCGGCATGGCCGTGCTCGACCGCACCTGGTACGGCCGGGTGCTCGTCGAGCGCGTGGAGGGCTTCGCGACCGAGGAGGCGTGGCGTCGGGCGTACGGGGAGATCGTCGACCTGGAGACGTCCCTGGCCGCCGAGGGCACGATCCTGGTGAAGTTCTGGCTGCACGTCTCCCCCGAGGAGCAGCTGCGCCGGTTCGAGAGCCGGCGGGCCGACCCCTACAAGGCCTGGAAGCTCACCGACGAGGACTGGCGCAACCGGGAGAAGAGGGCCGAGTACGAGGCGGCCGTCGAGGAGATGCTGGAGCGCACCTCCACCGACATCGCCCCGTGGCACGTGATCGCCGGCGACGACAAGCGGTGGGCCCGCGTCGCCGTCGTCCGCACCGTCTGCGAGGCGATCGAGCGCGCGCTGCACGTGCGGGGCATCGACCCCGACCCGCCGCTGACCGGCTGACCGGCTATCCCTGCGCCGGCGCGACCGGCTGGCGGAGGATCGTGCGCCGCTTCGCCGGTGCCGTCCTGCGCGGGTCGGAGAGGTAGATCTCGTGGTGCTCCCCGGTCATCCGGAACCCGGCGCCGGGGACGACGACGTCGTGCAGGTGGGCGAGCACCCCGGCCTCGTCGTCGAAGGACCCCACGTGCAGCGTCTGCACGCACCGGCCCTCGGCCAGCGTCTCGAGCCGCACGTCGTCCAGGCGGGCCGGACGCCTCCTCAACCGTTCCGGAGCCGCGTCGAACTGCTCCCGGCCGATCCACTCCGGGACCAGGATCATCAGGGTCCAGTTCCACCGCGCCTTGTCCCGCGCCGCGGTGAAGGAGGCCATGTCCTCGGCCCACCACAGCCCCTCGAGCGGCGGGACGACGTAGTCGCGGCCCAGGGCCTTGCCGGCGAACTTGAGCGCGTAGGCCACCGGGTACGGCGCCTCCACCGCCTCGGTGAACGCCGGCGCGGTGTTCGGGTCCCCGGAGCCGTCGATCATCAGGTACCGCAGGTCGGGGACGTCCAGGACGCGGAACTCCCCTCGCCGGGCGCGGTAGCCGTCCAGCTCCCGCCTGAGGTCGACCTTGCCGGTCACGGCCGGCCGACGCCGGCGTGCTCGCGCACCCACGCGTGCATGGCGATGCCCGCGGCCACGCCGGCGTTGATCGACCGGGTGGAGCCGAACTGGGCGATCGACACCGTCATCGCCGCCCCCTCCCGGGCCTCCGGGGTCAGCCCCGGACCCTCCTGGCCGAACAGCAGCACGCACCGCTCGGGCAGCCGTGCGGTCTCGATCGGCACCGCGCCGGGGCCGTTGTCCACGGCGACCACCGCCAGCCCCTGCTCGGCGGCGAACGCCAGGAGGCCGCCGACGTCGGCGTGGTGGCGCAGGTGCTGGTAGCGGTCGGTGACCATGGCCCCGCGCCGGTTCCACCGGCGCCGTCCGACGACGTGCACCTCCGCGGCGAGGAAGGCGTTGGCGGTGCGCACCACCGTTCCGATGTTCAGGTCGTGCCCGAAGTTCTCGATGGCGACGTGGAACGGGTGCCGGCGCCGGTCGAGGTCGGCGACGATCGCCTCCACCGTCCAGTACCGGTAGCGGTCCACGACGTTGCGCCGGTCGCCCTCGGCCAGCAGCTGCGGGTCGTAGCGCGGGGCTTGCGGCCACGGCCCCTCCCACGGGCCGACGCCGACCGTCGTCCCCCAGTCGGTGGGGCCGGCCGGGATCTCGTCGGTCACCGCGGGTCCCCGTCCAGCCAGTCCAGCCGGCCGCCGTGCGGGGCGGAGCGGGCCAGGGGCCGGCGGTCCAGGGAGACGACGAACTCCTTCCCCCACCCGTCGGCCGGGCGCTCGCCGGTGCCGGGCACCGCGCCGGGCGGCTCCTGGGCGAGCCAGCGCACGGGGAGCCCGGCGACCGCCTCGGCGAACCGCGCCCGCACGTCGCCCGGGACGTAGGGCAGCACGGCGGTGTGCATCACGACGACGGTGCTGCCCGGCGCCGCCAGGTCCAGGGCGTCGGGCAGCCGGTCGACGAGGTCACCGGCGAGCAGGGTGGCCGGCTCGCGGGCCGCCACCTCCGCCGCCGTGTCCAGGCGGGCCAGCCGCTCCTCGGCGACCGGCCCGGGCCAGACCAGCGCGCGCAGCCAGTCGCGGTCGCCGGGGTCGGTGGGGTCGAGCGGGTTCAGGTCGATGCCGATGCGGGCGGCCACCTCGGGCACCGCGCTCGGCACGGGCACACCGCCGGAGGTCTCGACCCGGATGCGCAGCGAGTCCGTCGGCCCGACCTGCACGCCGTCGTAGTCGTAGCCGTACCGGTCCGGGTAGAGGCACAGGCCGGCGGAGGCGCCCACCTCGATCAGCGTGAGCGGGCCTGCGAGCCGGGCGAGCACCGGCAGCAGGGCGCCGCAGCGGGCCGGCTCGTTGGTCTGGGTGGCGCGGGCGAGGACGGTCGCGCGCACCCGGTCGCCGTCCTCGGTGATCCGGCGCTCCAGCTCCGCGCCGTCGGCCGGTGCGCCGTCGAGGAACTGCAGCGCGGCGAGGAGCAGGTTGGGCTGCCGCTTGCCGACGGGCAGCCCGGCGAGGAACCGCAGCACGCGCTCGGACCCGGCGACGTGCCCGGCGAGCTCCGCGTACAGCGGGGAGGTGGGCTGCGCCTCGGCCACGAACTCGCGGTACCCCCGTGCGATGCGGTCGAGGTCCTCGTCGGTCATGCGGGCAGGATCGCAGAGTGGCCGACGTCCTCCTCCACCTGATCGAGCCCGCCGCCTGGCGCGCGGCCCTGCGCGAGGGCGCCGTCCGCCCGGCCTCCCTGGCCGACGTCGGCTTCGTGCACCTGTCGACCCCCGACCAGGTGCACCTGCCCGCGCGGGCGCTGTTCCCCGGTCGGCGCGACGTGGCGCTGCTGGTGGTCGACCCGGTCCGGCTGCCCGATCCGGTGCGTTTCGAATCTGGTCGCCCGGAGGACCCCGCCGGGATGCTGTTCCCGCACCTCTACGGCCCGCTGCCGGTGACCGCCGTCGTCGCCGTCGTCCCCTACCGCTCGCCGCTGCCGCCGCTGCCCTCCCCCGGCGACGTCCTGGGCCGGGCGGTCGCCTTCTACGCGTCGCTCCCGGTGCGCCGCGCCGTGGGGCTGGGCGACGTTCCCGGCGGCATCGCGGTGCTGGACCCCGACCACGTGCGCTCGCACGACAACAACCGGCTGCTGTTCCTCGAGCCGGTGGACGCAGCGACCGTCGACGCAGCCGCGGAGGAGGTCGGCGGCAACGCCGGCTGGCCGCACCGCGCCGCCTGGCTGGGCTGGCCCGGCGCGGAGACCACCGCGGCGGACCTCCGCGACCGGGGGTGGCAGACCGAGGAGCTGGTGCTGATGGCCCGCACCGGACCGGCCCCGACCGGCGACGTGGCGCGCGTCGAGGTCGTCGCCCAGCCCGAGGTGCACGACTTCTGGGAGCGGTCCTGGCGCGAGGGGTTGGCCCACCTGGGCCCCGACCTCGACCGGGCGGTCGCGGACCTGGTGGGCCGCGAGCACCTCAACGACCGGGTCGTCGCCGTCACCGACCTCGTGGTGCGGGAGGACGACCGGGTGGTGGCGTCCGCGCAGCTGCGGGTCGACGGCGCTACCGCGGCGGTGGACTCGGTAGTGACCGACCCGGCCGCGCGAGGCCACGGCCATGCCGACGCCCTGCTGCGCCGGGCGCTGCAGCTGGCCGACGACGCCGGCTGCGACCTGGTCGTGCTCGAGGCGGCGGGTGACGACTGGCCGCAGCACTGGTACGCCCGCCGCGGGTTCGCCGACGTCGGCCGCGCCTGGTCGGTCAGCCGAGGAGCGTGAGTCAGATCGGGGCGAAGACCGACAGCAGGAGGTAGGACAGCGCCGCGCAGGGCAGCAGCGAGTCCAGCCGGTCCATGATGCCGCCGTGGCCGGGCAGGATCGCGCCCATGTCCTTGATACCGAGGTCGCGCTTGATCAGCGACTCGGCGAGGTCGCCCAGGGTCGCCGTGACGGCGATCGCGACGCCGAAGACCACGCCGGTCCACCACGGCGCGTGGAAGGTGAGCGTGAGCACGAGCGTGCCCACCAGCACGCAGGCCAGCACCGACCCGGCGAAGCCCTCCCACGACTTCTTGGGGCTGATCGAAGGCGCCATCGGGTGCTTGCCGAAGAGCACCCCCGCCGCGTAGCCACCGACGTCGCTGCAGACCACCGTGCCGATGAAGACCAGGACGCGGGCCGCGCCGTCGTCGGGGGCGAGCAGCAGCACCGCGAAGCCGGCGAGCAGCGGGACGTAGAGCGCGGTGAGGACACCCGCGGCCGCGTCGCGCCGGTAGCCGGCCGGACCACCGGCGAGCCGCCAGACCAGCACCGCGAGCGCGGTGAGGAAGAACGCGGTGATGAGCCCCGTGGGGCCGCGGGTCCAGGCCAGCGCCTCCATGGCGACCGTGCCGACCAGCAGCGGCACCAGCGGCGGGTGGAAGTTCCCGGCCCGGAGCGCCTGGCCCAGCTCGACGACGGCGACCAGGATGGCGGCACCGAGCACGGCGAGGAACGCCGGTGGCCAGACCAGCAGGGTCCCCACGATCGCCGTGCCCAGGAGGAGCGCCACACCGATCGCCGCGCGCAGGTCCCGCCCGGCCCGGCCGACGGGCTTCTCGGTGGTGGGCAGCTCCTCCACCGCCGGCTGCGGCAGCGCCGTCGCCGGCGCGACGTCGTCCGGCTCGACCTGCGGGAAGGCGCTCGTGTCCTCCGGCACCGGCACCGGGGTGCGCGGGGGCAGCGGCGGGACGGGCCGGGACCCGGCGACCGGCACCGGGCCGGTGTCGGCGTCGTCCGTCCGGGCCCGGCGGGTGCCCAGCCGCGGGAACGGCCCGGCACCCGGGCGGACGGAGCCCGGGCGGTCGGCGGAGGGAGGCGTCATGGACGTGGCAGCCGAGCTGAGGTCAGACCTCGAGGAGCTCGGCCTCCTTGTTCTTCATGGCCTCGTCGATCTGGTTGACGTGCTGCGAGGTGAGGTCGTCGAGCTCCTTCTCGGCGCGACGCACGTCGTCCTCACCGGCCTCGCCGTCCTTGGCGATGCGGTCGAGCTCCTCCTTGGCGCGGCGCCGGATGTTGCGGATCGCGACCTTGGCGTCCTCCCCCTTCGACCGGGCCTGCTTGACCAGGTCGCGACGGCGCTCCTCGGTGAGCTGCGGGAACACGACGCGGAGGATCTGGCCGTCGTTGGTGGGGTTGACGCCCAGGTCGCTGTCCCGGATGGCCCTCTCGATGGCCTGCAGCTGACCCATGTCGTAGGGCTTGATGACGGCCATGCGCGCCTCGGGCACGGTGATCGAGGCCATCTGCGGCACGGGGGTGTACGCGCCGTAGTAGTCGACCATGATCTTGCTGAACATCGAGGGCGCCGCCCGGCCGGTGCGCACCGAGCCGAGGTCCTCGCGGGCGACGGACAGGGCCTTGTCCATCCGCTCCTCGGCATCGAGCAGGGTGTCGTCGATCACGGGTCTTCCCTCCATCGGCGGCGGGACCTCCGCCGTCGTCTCTCCGGTGTGTGGGTCGGCCGGTCGGTCAGGACTCGACGGACTGGCTGATCAGCGTGCCGATCTTCTCACCTGATGCCGCCCGCGCGATGTTGCCGTCCGTCAGCAGGTTGAACACGACGATCGGCATGCGGTTCTCCATCGACAGGCTGATCGCCGTCGCGTCGGCGACCTTGAGCTCGTCGCCCAGGACCTTCGCGTAGTCCAGGTCGGTGTACATCCGGGCGTCGGGGTTGGTGCGCGGGTCGTCGTCGTAGACGCCGTCGACGCCGTTCTTGGCCATCAGCAGCACCTGGCACCCGATCTCCAGGGCGCGCTGGGCGGCGACGGTGTCGGTGGAGAAGTACGGCATGCCGGCACCCGCACCGAAGATGACCAGCCGGCCCTTCTCCAGGTGCCGGACCGCCTTGCGCGGGATGTAGGGCTCGGCGACCTGCCCCATCTCGATCGCCGTCTGCACCCGGGTCTCCAGGCCGACCTGCTCGCAGAACGCCTGCAGGGCCAGCGCGTTCATGACCGTGCCCAGCATGCCCATGTAGTCGGCCTGCCGGCGGTCCATGCCGGCCTCGGCGAGCTCGGCCCCGCGGAAGAAGTTGCCGCCGCCGACGACGACCGCCACCTGGGTGCCGCCGTGCACGACGTCGGCGAGCTGCTGGGCGATGCTGTGCACGATGCCGGAGTCCACACCGACGCTGCCGCCGCCGAAGGCCTCGCCGGAGAGCTTCAGCAGCACGCGCTTGTAGCCGTGCCCGTCGGCCGGCTCGAAGGCACTGGGCGCGGACAAGGGTGCGGTGGTGTCGGTCAAGAGTTCATCCCTCGGTCGTCTTCGTGTCGCTGGTGATCCTGCCGCACAGGCGAACGGCCCCGCTCCCGGAAGGGAGCGGGGCCGCACGCAACGTGCTGGAACGGCCGTCCTTCAGGGTCCCGCGCCGAGCCTGCGAGGCGTTGGGGGGAAGGACGGTCCTCTTACTACGTCAGTTCTGGCCGACCTCGAAGCGGGCGAACCGCTCGACGGTCAGGCCGGCCTCGTCGACGATCTGCTTGACCGTGCGCTTGGGCTCGGTGATCGACGGCTGCTCGAGCAGGACGAAGTCCTTGTAGAAGGCGTTGACGCGGCCCTCGACGATCTTGACGATCGCCTGCTCCGGCTTGCCCTCCTCCTTCGCGGTCTGCTCGGCGACGCGGCGCTCGGTCTCGACCGTCTCGGCCGGGACCTCGTCGCGGGTGAGGAAGCGCGGGCGAGCGGCGGCGATGTGCATCGCCAGGCTGCGCGCGGCCTCCTCGGAACCGCCGGAGTACTGCACCGCGACACCGATCGCCGGGGGCAGGTCGGTGGCCCGCTTGTGCAGGTAGGTGGCGGTGGCGCCCTCGAACGCTGCGAACCGCGACAGCACCAGCTTCTCGCCGATGCGGGCGGACTCGCCCTCGACGAGCGCGGCCACGGTCTGGCCGTCGACGTCGCTGCCCAGCAGGGACTCGGCGTCGGTGGCCTTGTTCGTCAGGCCGATCTCGAGCAGGCGCTCGGCCAGCGCGATGAAGTCGGCGTTCTTGGCGACGAAGTCGGTCTCGCAGTCGAGCTCGAGCAGCGCGCCGTCCTTGCTGACGACGATGCCGTTGGTCGTCGAGCGCTCGAGGCGCTTGCCGACGTCCTTGGCGCCCTTGACGCGCAGGAACTCGACGGCCTTCTCGAAGTCGCCGTCGGCCTCGGTGAGGGCCTTCTTGCAGTCCATCATCCCGGCGCCGGTGGCGTCGCGCAGACGCTTGACGTCGGCCGCAGTGAAGTCAGCCATGTTCCTTCTCCTCAGAAGTCTGGGTGCGAGGGTGAGCCTGGAAGGCCCCCTCGCAGGGGCCCACCGCGAGCGTGCGAGCGGTGGGGAGCGAGGGGGTCCTTACTCAGCCGTTCTGGGCGCCCTGGGTGCCGGTCTCGGTGCTGCCGGTCGCGGGCACGCCCTCGACCGGGGCGACCTCGGTGGCCGAGGTCGCCGGCGCCTCGGCCGGGGTCTCGGGCAGCGGGGTGGCGGCGGCCTGGTCGGCGGCGGTGCCACCGGTCAGCAGCTCCCGCTCCCAGTCGGCCAGCGGCTCGCCGGCGGCGACGGCCGGCTCGGCGCCGTCCTCGCGACCGGCGTTGGCCTGCGCGGCCGAGCGGGCCATGAGGCCCTCGGCGACCGCGTCGGCGACCACGCGGGTCAGCACGGCGATGCTGCGGATCGCGTCGTCGTTGCCCGGGATCTTGTAGTCGACCTCGTCGGGGTCGCAGTTGGTGTCCAGGATCGCGACGACCGGGATGTTCAGCTTGCGGGCCTCGCCGACGGCGATGTGCTCCTTCTTGGTGTCCACGATCCAGATGGCGCTGGGCACCTTCTTCATGTCGCGGATACCGCCGAGGGAGCGGTCGAGCTTGGCCTTCTCGCGACTGAGGACCAGCTGCTCCTTCTTGGACAGGGAGACCAGCACGCCGGTCTGCTCCATGTCCTCGATCTCCTTGAGGCGCTCGAGGCGCTTGAAGACCGTCTGGAAGTTGGTGAGCATGCCGCCCAGCCAGCGCTGGTTGACGTAGGGCATGCCGACGCGGGTGGCCTGCTCCGCGACGACCTCCTGCGCCTGACGCTTGGTGCCGACGAACAGGATCGAGCCACCGTGGGCCACGGTCTGCTTGACGAACTCGTAGGCGTTGTCGATGTACCCGAGCGTCTGCTGCAGGTCGATGATGTAGATGCCGTTGCGCTCGGTGAAGATGAAGCGCTTCATCTTCGGGTTCCAGCGACGGGTCTGGTGCCCGAAGTGGACGCCGCTGTCGAGCAGCTGCTTCATGCTGACGACTGCCATATCGCAGCCTCTCTGATGTCAGCGCGCGGCCGGGGCCGCGCGCTCTACGGTTGTCGCGGGCACCGGGTGGTGCACGCCCTGGCGTCCTGCGGCACCACTCACCCGGCTGAGCCGGGACCGAGGTGGCGACTGCCCCGCCGATCGGCGGGAAGAGGACACGCGAAGTCGACCCGTCGAGACGGGCCGTACCGGAGAGCATACGCGTCCACAGGCTGCGCTCTTCCTGCCGGTCGGAGGCGCCGGCCGTGACGGGCTGCCGGCATCGTCCACAGCCACCGGAGCGATCCACGGATCCCGGTCGACCGCTCCCCTGTGGCCCGTGCGCGGCGAGCATCGACCGGTGATCTCCCGCGCACTGCTCGTCGTCTGCCTCCTGGTGGTCGGTCTCGGGACGCCGGCGGCCGCCGCTCCCCCGCCGGTACCGCCGTGGACCGCTCCCCTGGTCGGCGAGCTCGCCGTGACCCGCCCGTTCGAGGCGCCCGCGCACGCCTACGGGCCGGGTCATCGGGGGGTCGACCTGGCCGGTACCCCGGAGGCTGTGGTGCTCGCCGCCGGCGACGGGGTCGTGGCGTTCGCGGGGATGGTCGCGGGGCGCCCGGTGGTGAGCGTCGACCATGCCGGCGGCCTGCGGACGACGTACGAGCCGGTGACCGCCGGGGTCGGCGCCGGTCAGGAGGTGCTGCGCGGGGCGCCGCTCGGGACCCTGGTCGCCGGGCATCCCGGCTGCCCCGTCGGCGCCTGCCTGCACTGGGGGCTGCGCCGGGGCGAGGAGTACCTCGACCCGTTGGCGCTCCTGCGCCCACCCGAGGTGCGGCTGCTGCCGGTGGACGGGGTCAGCTGGGTCGGCCGGCCCGCCAGATCGTCCACCGGTCGATCTCCTCGACCGGCCCGTCCGGGAGCCGCTCGCGGAGAGCGCCCACCAGCTCGGCCAGCTCGGCGTCGTCCAGCTCGTGCAGGATCGACCGGCCGGTGCGGGTGGTGATCTCCGCCAGGTACTCCTCGGGGGCGTCGTACCGCCGGCGCACCTCCCACAGCGTCGTCGCCGTGACCTCCTCGAAGCCGGCGCCGGTGAGCGCGGCGGTCAGCTCGCCGGGGTCCGGACGGCGACGGTTCTCGACCTCGAGCAGTCGCGGGAAGACCTCGAACAGCCAGCCGCGCGGGTGCGTCGCAGAGCCCGGTTGGGCGACGTCGTCGGCGGTCCGGTCCTGGACGAGGCAGGTACCGCCGGGCCGGACCACGCGGAACGCCTCGGCCGCGACCGCGGGGAGATCCGGCGTGTGGTGCACCAGGGCTCGCTCGAACACCACGTCGGCGCAGCCCTCCGCGAGGCCGGTCGCGGCGGCGTCCCCCAGCCGGAAGTCGACCCCGGGCAGGCCGCCGTGCTCGGTGCGGGCGGCGTCGAGCATCGACGCGCTCGAGTCGACGCCGAGCACCATCGCCGCGCCGAGGTCGTGCCAGCCGCGGCTGTAGATGCCGCCACCGCAGCCGACGTCCACGACGACTGCGCCGGACGGGTCGACGAGCTCGCGCACGGCGGCAGACCAGGACGGGTCGACCTGCCGTCCCGAGTAGCTGTTCCGGTTCGCGACGTCGTGGAAGTCGATCGGCACACGCACCTCCGCGGATCACCGAGCCGGTCGGTACGAACCTAGCCCGTTCCGCATCCGCACGGCGGAGTGCGTGGAGGTCCGGTTCACCCCGGGCGCGCGTCCCGGTCGGGTCGCCGCGCCTGGTGCCGTACGAGGCGGATGCGGCCGACGCCCGGAACGAAACGCCCGGTCTGCGCCGCGTAGTCGGCGTAGCGGGCACCGTGGTGGTGCAGGAGGTAGGGCTCCTCGATCGTGCGGACCTGCAACTCCACGGCCGCGACCAGTGCGACGAGCGCGGCGGCGCTGACCCAGGTCGGCACCATCAGGACCAGGCCGAGCTGCGCGAGCGCCATGGCGGTGAAGATGGGGTTACGCGCGACGGCGAACACCCCGGTGGTCACGAGGTCCGTCCGCTCGGCACGGTCGACGCCGATCCGCCACGACGCACCCATCCCGGTCTGCCCGGCGAGCGTGGCGGCGAAGCCGGCCAGCGCCACGAGGAGACCGGCGCCGGCGACGATCGGGTGCGGATCGGCAGGCACCGCGCCGGTGACGGCCAGCACCGGACCGGCAAGCCCCAGCACGATGGCGACGACGAAGAGGACGCCACCCCACCAGCCGGCGTCCGCGGGCGTGCCGGAGATGCCCTTGAACCCGGTGCTGCCGGTGCGCAGGTGCTGCACCCACGACCTGACGCCGAACAGCACGACCAGGGCGACGACGTAGAGGACCAGCGCGACGGTGCTCATGACGCCCGCTCCTCCTCGACGAGGGCCGTGCTGACAGCGGTGGGCGGCGCCGGTGCTCGGGTCATCACCCGACCAACTTAGCTGCGTAGGTGCGAAGGTATCTACCTTCACGACAACACCGGTATGGTCGGGCCGTGCACCAGGGCATCGAGGACTTCGACAT
This sequence comes from Blastococcus sp. TBT05-19, assembly GCF_003319095.1. Lineage (GTDB taxonomy): Bacteria > Actinomycetota > Actinomycetes > Mycobacteriales > Geodermatophilaceae > Blastococcus. Next base: position 41,424 of record NZ_QOHI01000007.1, read on the forward strand.
GCCCGCGCCGGACGCCGTGCGGCAGGCCGCCGACGCGCTGCGCATGCTGGCCGACCCCACCCGGCTGAACATCCTGTGGGCTCTCATGCAGGGCGAGACGTCGGTCGCCTGCCTCGCGGATCTCGCGGGTACCTCCCCCACCGCCGCCAGCCAGCACCTGAGCAAGCTGCGCCTCGCCGGGCTGGTCTCCAACCGCCGCGAAGGCACCTTCATCTACTACGCGCTGGCCGACGACCACATCGGTGAGCTGGTCCGCCAGGCCCTGTCGCACGCCGATCACCGCACCGGCCACGCGAACCATCCGGGACGGGACGCCGGCGGTCGTCGGAGCCCCGCCGGCTGAGGCAGGCGCCGCGAGGGTCAGGCGATGACTACGGCGCGACTCCGCGCCGCGGTCCGCTCCTCGCTCGTTCCTCGCTGCGATGCTCCCGCAGCTGTCGTCACGCGATGTCAGCGAGCTTGGTGCGCAGGTGCAGGACGGCCTTGGTGTGCAGCTGGCAGATGCGGCTCTCGGTCACGCCGAGGACGCGGCCGATGTCGGCCAGGGTCAGGCCCTCGAAGTAGTAGAGGGAGACGACGACCTTCTCCCGCTCGGGCAGCTGCTCGACGGCGCGGGCGAGCAGCTGCCGCGCCTCGCCGTGCTCGGCCATGGCCTGCGGGTCCAGCGCTGAGGTGTCCTGCAGCGTGTCGCCGAGGCGGGGGGCGCCGCCGTCGTCGTCGGTGAGCAGCTCGTCGAGGGCGACGACGTTCACCAGCGAGAGCTGGCCGAGGAACTTGCGGATGTCGTCGACGTCCATCTCCATGGCATCGGCGACCTCCTCGTCGGTGGGAGTGCGCCGGTACTTGGCCTCGAGCTCGGCGACGGTGCGCTCGAACAGGCGGGCCTTGACGCGCACCGACCGCGGGATCCAGTCGGTGTTGCGCAGCTCGTCGATGATCGCGCCACGGATCCGCGACATGGCGTAGCTCTCGAACTTCACCTCGCGGGTCGGCTCGTAGCGGGTGATCGCGTCGATGAGGCCGAAGGTGCCGTAGGAGATGAGGTCGGCCTGCTCGACGTGCGCGGGCAGACCGCTGCCGACCCGGCCGGCGACGTACTTGACCAGCGGCGCGTAGTGCAGGATCAGCCGGTCGCGGAGCGCGGAGTCCCGGCCCTCGACGTAGCGGGTCCACAGCTCGGCCAGCATGGCGTCGGTGTCCTCGCCGGACTCGTCGAGCCGGTGGATCGTTGCCTCAGACACGGTCGCGCTCCTCGGTCGTGCTGCGGGTTCCCCGTCCGTGGCCCCGCGTGGTCATGACTGCCGGTGTACGTCGCCCGTGCCGGCCGGCCTCAGGCACGCGGATGCGCCTGGGCGTGGACCGCACGGAGCCGCTCGACCGTCACGTGCGTGTAGATCTGCGTCGTCGCGAGGCTAGCGTGGCCGAGCAGTTCCTGTACGGAGCGCAGGTCCGCGCCGCCCTCCAGGACGTGGGTCGCCGCGGAGTGACGCAGCCCGTGCGGTCCGATGTCGGGCGCACCCGGGACCCGGGCGGTGGCGGCGTGCACGGTGCGCCGCGCCTCGCGGGCGTCCAGCCGGCGGCCGCGCAGCCCCAGCAGGAGGGCCGGCCCGGAGTCGGGGGTGGCGAGCGCCGGTCGCCCCCGGGTCAGCCAAGCGTCCAGTGCACGCTCGGCGGGGACGCCGTAGGGGACGCTGCGCTCCTTGCTGCCCTTGCCGAGCACGCGCAGCAGCCGCCGGCCGCGGTCGACGTCGTCGATGTCGAGGCCGACGAGCTCGCTCACGCGGATGCCGCTGGCGTACAGCAGCTCCAGGACGACGGCGTCGCGCAGACCCACCGGCTCGTCGGCGCCGGCGGTGGAATCCACCAGGTCGCGGGCCTGCGCCGGCGCGAGCACGTCGGGCAGCGTGCGGCGGGCGCGCGGGCTGACCAGCCGCTGGCCGACGTCCTCGGGGAGCAGCTCGGCGCGGCGCAGCCAGGCGGTGAAGGAGCGGGCGCTGGCCGCGTTGCGGGCGGTCGTCGAGCGGCTGTGCCCACGCGTGCGGCCCGAGGCGAGCCAGCTGCGCAGCGTGGCGAGGTCGAGGTCGTGCGGCTGCTGTCCTCCGCGGCGGGCGAGGTGGTCCAGCATCCGCACCGCGTCACCGACGTAACCGCGGACCGTGTTCTCCGACAGGTCGCGCTGCGCGGTCAGGTGCTCCTCGTAGCCGGCCAGCGCCTCGGCCAGGGCGGGCGGCAGCCCGGCACGGACCTCGGCGGTGCTGGGACTGGGCACGGGGGCACCGTGCGTCGGCGGGTCGCGCTGGTCAAGGCGCCGCGCCGGTCGGCTTCGGTGCCGGTGCGAGCCGCCAGCCGGATCCCGTCCACTGCACGAGGTCGGCCAGTTCCAGCGCCGGGAGCACGCGGAGCACCTCCAGGACGTCGCAACCGGCGATGGCGGCCAGTCGCTCCGGCCCGACCCCGACGCGCACCGGGCAGGCGTCGAGGACCCGGACGGCGAGGTCGGAGAGCCCGTCCCGCGGCGAGGCCGGCCGTTCGGGGGGTGCGGCCAGATCGCTGCCGATGCTGCCGACGGCCTCGATGACCTGTGCTGCCGAGGTCACGAGGGTGGCGCCGGACTCAGCGTCGCGGAGCAGCTCGTGGCAGCCGACGGACATTGCGCTCGTCACCGGACCCGGGACCACCAGCACCGGGCGGCCCAGCTTCTGCGCCCGCTTCGCGGTGGCCTGCGCCCCCGATCTGGCCGCCGCCTCCACGACGACGGTGCCGCGGGTCAGTGCCGCGATCAGCCGGTTGCGCACCAGGAAGCGGTGGCGCAGCGGCGCGCAGCCTGGCGGCCACTCGCTCACCAGGAGCCCGGTCTCGGCGATCCGGTGGAACAGTGCGCCGTTCCCGGCCGGGTAGGGGCGGTCCACCCCGCAGGAGAGGACCGCGACGGTGGGCGCGCCCGCGGCGAGTGCCCCGCGGTGCGCCGCACCGTCGATGCCGAAGGCGCCACCGGAGACGACGGTCCAGCCCCGCTCGCCGAGCTGGTGCCCCAGCTCCCCGGCCACGTGCTCGCCGTAGGCCGTGGCCGCGCGAGAGCCGACGACGCCGACCGACCGCGCGGTCACCTCGTCGAGGCGCGCGGGCCCGCGGACCCACAGCGCGATCGGCGGAACCAGCGCCAGCGTGCGGTCGCTCTGGTCCGCTCGGTCGAGGGGTTCCTGCGCGGCGGCGACGGTGAGCGCGTGCAACGCCAGGTCGGGCCACTCCCCGTCCTCCGGCACGACGAGGCGTGCGCCGCACCGCTCGGCGCGACGCAGGTCGGCCGCCGTCTCGTCCTGCTCTGCCCGGGGACCGGCCAGCGACCGGATGCTCGCCGGTGCCGCACCCGACCGCAGCTGCCGTACGGCCTCGACCGGACCGACGTCCTCGACGAAGCGCCACAGATCGACGGTGCCCGGCTCCACCGCGCGGGTCAGCCAGGCCCGCGCACGGCGCACGGCAGCGTCCGCCCCGGCCGACCCCGCGGCCTCGAGGTCCTCCTCGAGGGTGTTCACGCCGCCGCCCGCTGCAGTCGCATGCCGAGGGCCTCGGCGATCTCGTCGGTTCCCGGAACCGTGAGCCCGCCGAGATCGGCGAGGGTCCAGGCGACTAGGAGGACACTCGAACGGCAGATGTTGTCCACCCGTCCCGAGGAGCCTCCCATGACCGCCAGCGCCGCGATCTACCTCCGCATCAGTGAGGACCGCACCGGCGAGGAGGCGGGAGTCACCCGCCAGCGCGAGGACTGCGAGCGCCGGGCGATGGACCGGGGCTGGGATGTAGTCGCCGTCGAGCAGGACAACGACGTCAGCGCCAAGGGACGACAGAAGCGGCCCGGCTTCGAGCGGGTCCTCCAGCTCATCGAGGACGGAGCCGTTCAGGTCGTCATCGCGTGGCACCTGGACCGGCTCCAGCGCAACCGCCGCGATGAGGTCCGGCTCTACGAACTGTGCGAGAAGCGGAAGGTCGTCGTCTCCCTTGTCCGGGGACCCGACCTGGAGTGGGAGACGCCGACCGGCCGCTACCTCGCCGACAACCTGGGCAGCCTGGCCCGCCTGGAGATCGAGCAGAAGTCCGACCGGCAGAAGCGCGCTCAGGCCCAGGCGGCCCAGGCCGGTCGCCGAGTGGGAGGCCGCAAGGCCTTCGGCTACACGCTCGGCGGCACGGAGGTCATTGAGGAAGAGGCCGCCGCCGTCTACGACGGCTACCGCGCTCTCCTCGCTGGGGAGCCTCTCGCCGAGATTGCTCGGGACTGGAACTCTCGCGGCCTCACCACGGGCCAGCGGGGCAACTCCGGCGAGCGCAAGGACGTGCCCAGCCCCTTCACCCGGAGCAGCGTCCGCGACGTCCTGCTCAACCCCCGCAACGCCGCCCTCCGCTCGCACGTCACCGAGGAGGACCGCGAGAGGGCGCGGGAGGAGAGGCGCCGCGTCTACGCCTGCGACCACGTAGTCGGACCCGCCACCTGGCCCCCCATTGTCGATGAGGGCACTTGGCGGGCAGCGGTCGATCTTCTCCGCGACCCTCGCCGCCGGACCGCTCCGGCGAACGCCCGCGCCCTCCTCACTGGGGTCGCTAGGTGCGGCACTTGCGGCGACACAGTCCACTCCGGCGGTGCAGCGATGACCCAGCCACTCCGGATCTACCGATGCCGGTCGATGAAGCATGTGAGCCGAGCCGCTGAGCCAGTGGAGGCCTATGTCTCTGCCGTCGTCGTGTCTCGCCTGAGCCGCCCGGACGCGGCGGACCTCCTGACCGACGAGTCGAAGCCCGACGTGGGGAAGCTCAGGGAAAAGGCGGTCGCCCTGCGGACGCGGCTGGACGGGGCCGCCCAGGCCTTCGCGGCGGGCGCCATCGAGCTGAGCCAGCTCACGAGGATCACCGAGGACATCAAGACCAGACTGACCGAGGTGGAGAACGAGCTGGCAGACGCGGGCCGCGTTGACGTCCTCGGGCCGCTGGTGTCCTCAGCCGACGTCCAGGCAGCCTGGGACCGGATGAGCACCGCCCGCCGCCGAGCCGTGGTCGATCTGCTCATGGTCGTCCGCCTGCACCCGCCAGGCCGTGGGACGCGGACCTTCCGACCGGAGTCCGTAGAGATCGAGTGGGTCGCCGGAGCGTGATCGTCGGGGCCTGAGCAGATCCCGGGGCTCTCGCAGACGTCCTGGGCATGCCCCGTCGCCCTGCTCCCCGCCCCGACACCGCTGGCCACATCGCCCGCGTCGTGGACTCTGCTCCCCCGCTGACCGCCGCCCAGCGTGACCGCCTGGCGGTCATTCTCCGACCCGCGTCATAGATCTGTCCTGCAAAGGAATCTTGAGCGGCGGTGAGTAACGCCGCCCCGGCTCGCAGACGTCATGGGGGAGAGACAGGTGCAGCTCTCTCCCTCGGCGCTTGCGCAGAGGAACGACCACTTCTGGTCACGGCACGAGAAGAGGAGGTGATCGATCTGCGATCCATCACGTGCGAGCGCTGCAACGACGTCGTCTACATCGGCGACCACGTCGGCAGGCCGCCGTCGTACTGCCCGCCGTGCAGGGCGGCAGCCAACGCGGCGAAGCAGCGCCGCTTCCGCGAGAAGCGTCGAAACGAGCTGACTCAGCTTCGCCAGCAGGTAGCCCAGCTCACCGCCGCCCACGCGGCCTAAGCAACACCCTGATCCCCGGCCTCGCCGTCCGCGTGCTCCCTCGCGGCGGTCCCGAGGTCGGCCCGGACGGCCAGGCGAGGTAGCGACCGCCGCGTCCGACCGCCCCCGGCGGTGTCTCTCCTCCCCCTTGGGCGGGTCAGAGAGGTGCCGCCGGGGGCACCCAAGATCCCGAGGTCGTCAGGTCTCGGAGAAGGACGCCGTCCTAGTCGGCGTCCAGGGGTCCCCTGTAGGGAAGGCCGACGCCGGTCCTCAGACCGGCGTCGGTCCCTCCCAGCGACCCCCGCATCAGGACCGAGGCTCCGCCGCGTGTAAATGCCGCGTCGAGCCGGTCCCCCACCAGACCCCGTCCTTGGCCGGACGGGGGCGTCCCCTTCGGGTGGGTGGTGGCTCCGTCGGCGGGGCCGCGACATCAAGACGCCGGGCTTGGAACCCCGGTCGTCGTCGTGGCTCTGCCGACGTCGAGCGAACCCCCCCGCCATCGGACGCCCATGCGCCAGACGCGCAGGCCACGCGGCCCTCCACGCCGCGACTCTCCCCACCCACACGGGCTTCGCCAGCCCTACATCGAAGGAACACCCATGTCCGCTACGGACTTCGCCGGTCCCGACCTCAGTCCCCGCGACTACTTCATCCACGTCTCGGGTTGCCCCGAAGACGGCCAAGACCCCGCCCTCCTCGTCGTACCGCTTCACTGCTCCGATCCGGGTAGCCACAACTCCGGCGAGCCGTGCCAAGACCGGCGCACCGACAGTCACGGCGGTTTCGTCACCTACGCCTGTCTCTCGTGTCGCCGGTCCGCTCAGCCGGTCACGGACGAGGAGTGGGAGAGCGCGGGGGTGCCCGCCACGGCCCCGGTGGACTGGCTGACCGCCGACGCCGACTCCGACCTGAGCCGAGCACGGCTCTCGCTCCAGCACATCCGCTCGCTCGGCTACGGCCTCGCCTTCGCCCACTCGGCCCCGCGAGGCGGGTGGTTGCTCGGCAGCCCCGACGGCGTCTGGTCGCCCGTGCACGTCGAGCAGGTCGTCCCGTTCATCCACGCCGTAGGCGACAAGCTCACGGACGCCGCCGACCAGCTCTGGCAGCGCGCCCGAGACGAAGGTGACAGCGACGCCTCGCGGGTGCTCCAGGCACGAGCCAACCGCCTCATGACCTCGGCCCGTGCGATGAGGCGTGCCCGCTCCATCGCCGACATCATCACTACTCTCAAGTCCCTGCCCGGCGTCGCTGCCGAGTGGACGGCTTTCGACTCGGACCCCGACGTCCTGCTGGTGGCTAACGGCGTCATCGACCTCCGCACCGGCAACCTCCGGCCCGCCAGCCTGCGAGACCGCCTCACCCGCCGCGTCGATGTCGCCTACCGCCCGGAGGCCACCGCCCCCACTTGGGAGCGCTTCCTGGACGAGGCCCTGGTGGACGAGGACGGCGAGACGGACCGCGACGTCGTGGACTTCATGCGCCGACTCACCGGATACGGCATCACCGGCCACACGCGGGAGCAGTGCTTCGCAGTCCTCTTCGGCAAGGGCGGGAACGGCAAGGGCGTCTTCACCGAGACCCTCAAGTCGATCCTCACGGCCCACACCGTGGCGACGCCGTTCTCCACCTTCGAGCAGCAGCGCCCCGGCTCCATCCCCAACGACATCGCCGCTCTCAAGGGAGCGCGCCTCGTGCTCGCTTCGGAGGGCGAGGTGGGCGCGCCGATGGCCGAGGCCACAATCAAGCGCGTCACGGGTCAGGACACGATCTCCGCCCGCTTCATGCGCGCCGAGTATTTCGAGTTCAAGCCGAGCTTCCTGATCATCCTGTCCACGAACTACAAGCCGAACTTCAAGGGGCAGGACGAGGGCCTCTGGAGGCGGGTCAAGCTCGTCCCGTTCCGCCGCTACGTCGAGCCCGACAAGCGCGACGGCCGCCTCGGGGAGAAGCTCCTGGCTGAGGCCGAGGGCATCCTGGCCTGGGCCGTCCGGGGTGCCATCGAGTGGTACGCCGACGGGCTCCAGGAGCCGGAGACCCTGAAGGCCGGGACGAGCGCCTACCGCGAGGAGTCCGACCGGCTCGGCGAGTTCCTGGCCGACCGCGTGGAAATCACCGGCGAGCGCCTGGACGTCGTCACCCTCACTGACCTCTGGAAATCCTACGAGGACTGGGCCGACGAGGTGGGTGAGGACCGGAAGTTCAGCCGTCGTCTGTTCACCACCGCCATCGGCGAGCGCGCCGGGATCACGCCGGACCGCCGCTCCAACCGGCCCATCTACCGCAACGTCCGAATCCTCCCGGTCGCCGAGCGCCTGCGCCGTGCGCACCTGGAGGCGACGGCGGAGGCCGCCGGACGCGGGCTGGCGCTGACGAGCTGACGACGCGGGGCGAGGCGGCAATCGGATGGTGTGCTTGGTGTGTTTGGTGTCCGACCTGTCATCGACCCCCTAGTGAACCGTTCCTTGGGGTGGATCTGAGACAGCACACCAAACACACCATCTCGGCCGTCTCGCCTCTCTGACCTGCACCTTCATCACCCAGAGAGCCACAGCCATGCCGACCGAACACACCACCGACGTCCTGGAATACACCACCGGCCGGGCGACCATCACCTACCTCCGCCCTGCCACCCGCGACCACGCCTATCTCGTGGACGCCCGCTGCGAGCGATGTCACCGCGACGTCCTTCACGGCGCCGGAGACGACCTGGACAACCTCGCCCTCGGCGACCGCCGAACCCACTGTGCCTGCCCTGGCTCCTACGAGCTGACCGACTCCGACGGCGTCATCCCCCGCCGCGTCGCCGAGATCCGGGCAGACCTCACGGCCCGCGAGGCCCGTCACCGGGCCGCTCACTAGCCCCTTCTCGACCGCTCTCCGACGGCGCTACCCGCCGGAGAGCACCTACCTCGGCACCACCCCGGTCCGCCGACACCTCACTAGGGAGACACACCGAATGACCCTCATCAGCCGACCCTTGCTCGCCCCCGCCGTCACCGGCGCCCCTGCCCCGGTGACCCGCCGGAGCCGTCCCGGTGACGACCTCGTTCTCGTCCGACACCGCGACCACGCCGCCGAGGCGACTCCCGACGTCGCGGACACCGGCGAGGACACGGCCCTGACCGGCTCCGATGTCGGCCGGCTTCTCGGCGAGCTGCTTCGCCGTGACGAGGACCGAGCCACCGCACTCGCCCGCGTGGAGGTCATGGGCCGGGAGATCCTCCGCGACCTGGCCGCTCTCCGAAACCAAATGAGCCGGTGGGACGTCGAGGACCAGGCGTGAGCGTCTTCGAGCGTCTCACCGTGGACCTCTACACCGACGATCCGATGCTCCTCTCCTTCCTGGAGCCCGACGAGCGGCCCGACGAGGTGACGGTCCCGACCGACATCTCCCTCACCCCGCATGAGGCCGCCCTCGTCCACGCTCTACCCCCCGGCGAGAAGGCCAGCGTCCTGGTCATCGACTGGCTGGAAGAGCGCGCCCTCGTCGTCATGGCCGAGGCCCCCGGCGAGTACGTCGCCGCCCTCCACCACGAGGCCACCGAGGAACTGGCCCGCCGTCTGCGGGCCTGACCCCTACTCCCCCGCCGCCGACTCGTAGACGGCATGCGGGGTCCGAGCGCCCGGACGGGGCGACTCCGGCGGCTTCTTCCAGAGCCGCCCCGTCTGCGTGCGCCGTCCCACCGCCAGAGGAGAAGCCCCTCTCGGCGGCCCCCACCCGACTCCGGAGAAGCCCCGGAGCCTCACCCACATAGGAGATCGACATGGCCCGCCTGCCCCGCTTCAACCCCACCCATGACGGCAAGCTCGCCTACGCCGTTTACACGTCCGAGCGCCTGACCGGTCTCCTGCCTGCTAACGAGATCGAACCTCTCGTCGCCGCCTTCAACCGTGCGGTAGCACTGGCCGCCGCTGCCGCGAAGGTCGCTGTTGCTACCCGCGATACCGCCGCCGGTTTCTGTGAGGCCGTGCGAACCTGCGAGCCCGACGACGTCGGCGTGCTCATCGAGCAGATGGCCCGAGCCATCGCCGATGCGGCTGCACACCGAGAGGCGGCCGACCTATTCGCGGCGCTCCCCGCCGACGCCCGCCGGGAGATCCTGTCTTGCATCGAGGCATCTGAGGACGACCTGTACGAGGGCCTCGCCAGCCAGCTCACCGACGTCCTGGACCGAGCGAAGCCGGTGGTCACGGCTCTCCGTGGCATCCCGGACGCCGAAGCCGCCATCGAGGCGAAGCGGACCGACCAGTGGACGGCGCTCCGGGATCTGTCCCGCGAGTACGACGAGATCGTCAGCGCTTTCCGAGCGCTGCGGGCCGCCGCCGACGACGACACGGCGATGGTTCGCCCCGCCTTCGCTGACGTCCTCTTCGGCGGCCTCGCTGCCGTGACGACGACCGACGTCCCCTTCGACGCTACGGCCACCGCCTCTCCTGAGCACCTGCGCTATGTCGTGGAGAACAGGGAGCGACTGCTGCCTCGGATCGTGCGAGCAACCGAGGCGACCAGCGTCCTCCCGATCGTCGCCGTCCCTACCCGCCGTGTGCGCGGGCAGGTGGTCACCACTTCGGCGTCGAGGGGCTGACCTACCCCCAGGCAGTCTCTGCGCGCCCCCCGAGTCGCCCAGGGTGCGCCCACGGCTCCTCGCGGCGCAGCTTCGACCGTCGATAGGCACCTGGGTGCTGGGCCGGTTAGGAGCGTCGCCAGGGCCACCCGGTGAGGCGCCGCGATTGTGGCACCTCATGTCCGTGACACGGGCGGACAAGGCGGCGGGCGCCGCTCACGTCGCCCGGCTCAACGGTTCCCAGTCTTAGCCCGCCGCGTCGAGCGGGTCGTGAGTGTCACCCTGGGATCCGTCGCTGCACTCACTAGCCGGGCGGCTCGTGGCGGGTGCTCCACGGTGGCCCGGAGACCCCTGGCGGATGTGCCCTGGGAGCGAGGCCCTGGAGCCCCCCTCTCTACGAGGCCCACCATCTGGAGACCCCATGCCCAGGGCGGCCCGCCCCTGCTCTCGTCCTGGCTGCCCTGAGATCGCCACCTTCCGAGGCATGTGCCCTGTCCATGCCCGTGAGTACGAGATCCAGCGAGGGTCCAACTCTGAGCGGGGCTACGACTCCCGCTTCCGTAGAGCCAGCCGAGCCGCCAAGCAAGGGGCGACTCATTGTGCCCGCTGCGGTGAGCCCTTCACCTCCGCTAACCCCGCGACCGGAGGCCACGTCCGAGCCGTCCGCGTCGGTGGTCGGACCTCAGATGGCATCGAGGCTCAGTGTCGCCGCTGCAACTACGGATGGCGTCGGACTGGGCTCTGACGCTCTGTGAGCCCTAGGAGCGCCGCTCTCCTCGCCCCAGCCTCTCCACTCACGGAGGGTCACGCGGGGTGGGGGGAGGCCCCCCCGAGCCCCCTCATGACACCCCGGCGGAGAGGGCGTTGCGGTGCCGGGCAGGCCAGGACTATCCCGAAAGGACCAACGCATGGCCGGATACCACGGCCGGGGCGGCCCCGCCCCAGACCCAAACGCCCTTCGCCGTGATCGCCCCAGCGACGCTGCCGGGTGGATCACCCTGCCCACCGAGGGCCGTACCGAGCCCGCGCCTGAGTTCCCGCTTCCCGCGCCTTCTCCCCGCGAGCTTGCGGTCTGGGAACAGGAGTGGACCCGCCCCCAGGCCATCCAGTGGGAGGCGCTTGGCTTGGACTACGAGGTCGGGCTCTACGTCCGCGCCTTCGTGGAGGCCGAGCTACCCGGAGCAGCCTCGACCGTCCGCAACTTCGTGCGGATGACCCGCGACAACCTCGGCCTCTCGGTCGGCGGCCTGGCCCGGAACCGATGGCGGATCGCCGGACCGACCGCCCCGGCGACGGTCACACCGATCCGGAGCAGAGCGACCACCATCCGGCCGGGCTCCAGCCGCGACCGCTTCCGGCGGTCGAGCACCTCCGCTCTCGACCTCCTGGCCCGGTGGCGCACGCAGGGCGGCGCCACTTTCGGACCGGCTACGAGGCAGCACGCCGAAGCGGTCGCCGAGCTGGCCGCCATGGGCATCGACCTCGACCCTTACGAGTACCTCGACCAGGAAGGCTCGTGACCGTGACTGATCCCCACCCGACCGACTCGCTCTCATCCCTTCGGCGGCTCAAGGAGCACCTCGACCGGGGCATCCGCCATGCCACCGGCTCGCCGATTTACGACAACGCCGTCCGCCAGCTCGCGGACCTTGGCAGCCCGCTCAACCCCTACGAGGCGATTGAGGCTGGCCTCGTCTGACCCCCGCCCCGACCGAAGGCTCCTCCTCCCGTGACCTGACGCGGGAGGCAGGGGCCTTCGCCATTCCTACGTCTTGAAGGACCCACATGACCCCCACCCCCGAGATCGACGCCGCCCGCGACGCCCTGGCCACCGCTGAGGCCGCGGTCGAGAGCCTGCGAGCCAAGCTTCGAGCGGCGCTCGCCGACCAGGACGCTCGCGGCGTCTCCGCCGGGGATCGCTCCACCGACGCCGACCAGCCCCGACGGCTCGGCTGGGCCGACGGCGTGGCCGCCGCCCGTGCCCGCTACCCGAAGGGCCGGGGCACCGGCGACGCCCCCGGCACCGCCACCCACCGGGACAGCGATGACGTCCCGGAGGCCGATGAGCCCCGCCTGACCTCCGCCGCCGACGGTCGCGCCGAGGCCCAGCGCCGCATCGCTGCCCGTGCCGCGTGACCGACGAGGGGCGGCACACGTCCACCGAGGCGGGCCGAGCCGAGGCGGCCCGCCGTCACGGCGTCACTCCAGCCGCCCGCACCCGCGAGGCGGAGCGCCTCGCGCAGGAGGAGGCGGCCCTCCGGCCCGCGTCGCTCGGCGAGCCCCTTGACGCGTTCGACTTCCGAGCGAGGTACCGGGCTCGCCGGGAGCACTACTTGCGGCGATACGTCTACTGACCCCGCCGCGTCGGCAGTCAACGGCGGCTTGACGCCGAACCTCCCAGCACGCCAGGCACCGGCGAGCGCCCACGGCGACGACCCCGGCCCGTGCTGGCGGCCCACGTCGTCGCCACCGGCGTCGCCCCCGCCCTCACCCGCACGCCCCATGAACGGAGCCCCCATGGCCCGCCCCACCGACGCCGAGACGCCCCCTCATCTGGAGTACCTCCGCTGGAGGCTCTCGGCTGACTGGGCTCTCCCCCTCGACCGCGTCACTGGCTCCACCGCCGACGAGATGCGTGCCGCCGTCGCGGCTCTCCGCCCCGAGTTTCTCCTCTCACCCTCCCCCTAGCTCCACACGCCGTCTCGCCAGAGAGCCCGCCTCCGGATCGCCGGACGCGGGCTTTCTGCGTTCCGGCGGCGCTCTCACCCGCCCCCCTCCAGATCCGGAGTTGATCCGATGACCCTCAACAGCAACGAATGCGCCCACTGGCGGGCGTCGCCATGACGACACTCCTGGGAGAAGCCCGGGTTCGTATCCGGCCAGACACCTCTGGTTTCGGATCCGCCGCCGAGCGCGGGATCTCCGGCACCCTCAGCAAGCTGGGCAAGCTCGCCGGGGCGGCCTTCACGGCGGGCCTCGGTGCTGCCACCGCCGGAGCTGGTCTCGGCCTCAAGGTCGCCGCCGAGATGGAGACCGCCCGCATCGGGTTCGAGACCATGCTTGGCTCGGCTCAGAAGGCCGACGCCTTCCTCCGCGACCTCCAGAAGTTCGCCGCCAAGACCCCCTTCGAGTTCCCCGAACTCCAGACCGCCGCGTCCTCGCTCATCTCCATCGGGATCGACGCCTCCAAGGTCATCCCGATCATGACCACGCTGGGCAACGTCACGTCCGGCATGGGCACCGGTGCCGAGGGCGTCAAGCGGGCCACGGTCGCCATCCAGCAGATGAACGCGGCCGGTCGGATCACGGCCGAGGACCTCAACCAGCTCCGCGACGCGGGCATCCCCGTGTTCGACCTCCTCGCCGGAGCCACCGGCAAGGCGAAGGAGGAGCTGGCCGCGATGGCCCAGAACGGCGAGCTGGGGCGCAAGGAGCTGGAACAGCTCATGACGGCCCTGGAGACCGGTAAGGGCCTGGAGCGCTTCAACGGGCTCATGGAGAAGCAGAGCCAGAGCCTTTCCGGCCTCTTCTCCACCATGAAGGACACCGTCCAGATGAATCTGGCGTCAGCTATGACGCCGCTCATCCCGTCGATCAAGACGGCCATGGCCGGAGCCGCCGTGGCGATGGAGACCGGCCTCTCCGCGATCTCCGCCAAGTTCCAGGTCATCGTGGACCAGACCCCCAACCTCATGGGTGCTCTGGCCGACCAGGACGCCCAGGGCGTCGCCGAGGTGCTGGACAACATCCTCGGTAACACCGGCGCGCACATCGACATCATCCGCACGGCCGCCGACCAGCTCTTCCCACTCTGGAACGACCTCGTCGGCACCTTCGGGAACCTCCGCGACGTCGCCGCCGACCTCGGCCCGGTCCTCGGCGTGATCCTCGGCGGCGGGCTCAAGCTGGCCTGGGAGGCCATCCAGCTCCTCGCCCCCGTCCTCCGCGACGTCACTGGCTGGCTCTCCGACAACGAATGGGCCGTTTACACGCTCGTTGGCGCCTACGCCGCTCTCAAGCTCGCCACCTCTGCCCACGCCGCGTCGATGGCCGTAGCCGCCGCTGGAGGCATGGCCCAGTGGCTCAAGCAGACGAAGTTGATCTCCGCCGCGACCAAGGCGTGGAGCGCCGTCCAGTGGGTCTTCAACGCCGCAATGAGCGCCAACCCCATCTTGAAGGTCGTCACCCTGCTCGGCCTCCTCGTCGGCGGCCTCGTCCTCGCCTGGAAGCACTCCGAGACCTTCCGTGACGTCGTCACCGGCGCTCTCCAGAAGGTCGGAGACTTCGGGAAGTGGCTCTGGGAGGAGGCCCTCAAGCCCGCCTGGGAGGGCATCAAGACCGGCTGGGACTACCTCGTCAAGGGCATCTCCTGGGCCTGGGAGAACATCCTCAAGCCTGCCTGGGACGCCGTCTCCGCCGCCGCGTCGTGGCTCTGGGAGAACGTACTCAAGCCCGTCTTCGGCTTCATCGGAGACCGCTGGAGCACCCTGCTCTCCAACATCCAGTGGGCCTGGGAGAACGTCCTCCAGCCCGTCTGGGACGCCGTCTCCTCGGCGGCCTCCTGGCTCTGGGAGAGCGTCCTCAAGCCCGTCTTCGGCTTCATCGGTGACGCCTGGGACGACCTCGCCTCCGGCTTCGGCTGGGTCTACGACAACCTGATCCGGCCGGTCTTCGACAAGTTCTCCTCCGCCGTCGAGACCGTGAAGAGCGGCTTCGGGACCGCCGTGGACTGGATCAAGCAGACCTGGGAGTCCCTCAAGGACGCCCTCATGGGGCCTGTTCAGTGGGTCATCGACTTCGTCTGGAACGACGGCCTCCGCAAGCTCTGGAACACGATCAACGACCTCTGGGGCGGCGGCGACCTCGCGGAGTTCAAGCTCGCTCGTGGTGGCGTCTACGCCCCCGCGAACCGCCAGCTCTCCGGCCGCATGGAGTACGCCACCGGTGGTGTCCTCCCCGGCTACACGCCGGGCCGCGACGTCCACCACTTCGTCTCCCCGACCGGCGGCCGACTCCACCTCTCCGGAGGTGAGGCCGTCATGCGCCCGGAGTTCACGAAGGCCATGGGCGTCCACGGCGTCAACACGCTGAACAAGCTCGCCCGCACCGGCGGCGCTCGTGCGGTCGCTGCCGCTCTCGCTAAGGACCAGTCGCACGCCGACGGCGGGATCATCGACCTCCCCGGCTGGCTGAGCACCGCTCTGGACTGGATTCCCGGATCGGGCGGTATCACCGACGTCATCGACGCCATCAACGGCGGAGGCGGCTTCGGCGGCGGCATCCTCGGGGAGGGCCTCGTCGGCCTCGCCCGGTCGGTCGGGACGAAGCTCCTGGACAAGGCGAAGGCCCTCTACGACGGCCTGAGCCTCGGCGGCTCCGGCTACCGGGGCGCCAAGACGGCGAATGGTGTAAACGGCCTCGGCCCCGCTGCCGCTGCTGCCCGCGCCTACGTCATGCAGCGCTGGGGCCTCACGAACATCGGAGGCTTCGCCCGCCGGAACATCGCCGGGACCGGGACGCCGTCGGACCACGCTCTCGGCAAGGCCATCGACGTCATGATCCCCAACTACCGGAGCCCCGAGGGCATCCGGCTCGGGACCGAGATAGCCGAGTACTTCCGCACCAACCCCGGCGTCTTCGGCACCAAGTACGTCATCTGGCGCGACCGGATCGCCAACGGTGGCGCGGGGTGGAAGCCCTACGGGCACCCCGGCGGCGGCCGGAGCGACACGCTCCAGCACCGCGACCACCCCCACGTCTCCTTCTTCGACCAGGGCGGGGTCCTGGAGCCCGGTCTCACTCCGGTCATGAACGCCACCGGGAAGCCGGAGGCCGTCCTCACCAACCGGGAGATGCAGGACTACAAGGCGCTCATCGCCAGCGGCGGCCAGTCCGCCCCGCTTGTAGGCGAGGTCCACCTCCACTCCCATAGCGGCGGCTGGCAGGAGGGCATGGAGGCCCTGAACTTCGAGCTGCGGAGGCTCAAGCGAGGGGGACGGTCCTAGCTAGGTCGCGACGCCATCGTCCCCCGTCTAGGGGACCGTGGCGTCGCGGCTGGCGCCGCCCGTTGCGATGATCGCCACACTGCTCGGAGCAGGCACGACCAACGGGGGTAGTGAAGTGACTGGGCCAGGCCCGCTGTCAGTAGGACCATCGGGATATCTGCCTCCCGGACGGCACGCCGCGACCTGGGCAGACGTGCGGACCCTGTTCGTGGACCAAGCACCCCACACGGAGCACCGCAGAAGCCTGTACCGGGCGCTGCAAGGGTGGCTGAACTCGATGCGGACGTTGCTTCCCACGGGCGGCACCGCCTGGCTCAATGGCGGGTTCGTGACGCACAAGACGTCACCGCCGAAGGACGTGGATGTCGTACTCATGGTCCACGATGCGGACGTGATGGGGCTGACCCCAACCGATGAGATCCTGGTCCGCTCCCAACTAACCGACCGATCTGCCGGAACTCAGCCGATGGGAGGTCTTGTGGACGCCTTCATCGCGCAGCACGGCAACGCCAGGGAAGAACTCATCTGGGACACGACCTGGTCTGCCGTCAAGGACGACACTGGACTCATCGTGCCCGGTGCAGCGAAGGGCTATTTGGAGGTGTCGTGGTGAGCAGCATCAACCAGGGCGACCTCGCGGGGCTCATCCGGGACAACATCGCTGCTTTGGAGGTGGACGACGGGCCGTTCGCCAGGCTCCGACGTCAGTCGCAGGCCTCGCTGCTCCAAGACGTAACCGGCGAGGATGCGTCCGGCACACGACTGGAGCTTCGCTTCGGTGGGTCGAGAGTCGTCGGACATCGAGCCCCGGCGGACCAGCTCTATGAGGTGCTGGAGGCGCTACAACGCGCCACGGCGCTCGTCGGCGATTCCCTGCGACCCACCGTGACCGATCCCCAGCGCATCACCGATCAGCGAATCGGCCGCCACCAGCTCGACGTCTTGGCGCCCAGCCCTGGGTCCGTTGTTCTCACCGTGGTCCCGGCCAGTGAGCCCCCGGACCTTTTCGGCCACGAGCCGACCACATGGGCGGAGATGGCCCTAGCGCAGCTCGTTGGCACCCTCCCCGATGATGAGGACGAGGACGGAGACCTCCTCAGCGAGGCGGCCCAGGGGGCCATCCTGGCGTCTACGAGCACGGTGCGAGCGGCGCTGGCGGCGCTGGCTCGAAGTATCGAGCGGACCGACGCCGACCTGACGTTGACGTTGCGACGGCCCTCGCGGGTCACGACTCGTTCTCGTCTGGGCCGTCGCACCGCCCGGCTGGTGCTCGCCATCGCCGATGAGCCGATCACGCTGACCGAGCGGCATCGCTATGAGGGGACTCTGGACGGGCTGCGAACGCGCAAGCGCATGTTCTGGCTCATTCTCGACAACGGCGAAGAGATCAGCGGCGGCATCCCCGAACGCTTGCTTGGGGCCGTCAGGGCGAACCTTGGGCAGCGGGTGAGCGTGGATGTCGAGTCCACTCGGCAGGGTCCCGAGGGCCGCTTGGGGCGGCCGAGGCACATTCTGAGCTCACTCGGGATGACCACCGAGGACCAGGCGGAACGACTCAATGACGGTCCGATGCCTAGTCCGTGAACCAAGAACCACAAAGGCCCCCGTCCTCCATCTCTGGAGGGGCGGGGGCCTTCATGCGTTGCGGAGGCCTGCACTACACCGCGCCGCCGTGGTCGCGGCTCCACCGGAGTCCGGCGGCCCGATCCTCCGGCGTCACGGCCCTAAGCACCCACGACGGGCTCTGCCCTGGCTTCGCGGGTGCCTTCCTCAGGCGCCCGAGGACGGCGCTACCAGCGCTCGCGGCGAGCTGGTTCCGGAGGAGTCTGGCGGCGATGGGCACTTCTAGATCGACGCTGCCCTTGTGTGGCCCGTCCAGGACGTGGACATCAGCGACCACGGCGCCTCGGTCGCCCCGGCACTCCACCGCCGTCACACCATGGACACGGAACGCGAGAAGGGCGCCGTCCAGGGCGGCCCAGTCCCCGGCAGTCACGCGGTGAGGCAGTCGGCGAGGGCCGCCAAGGTCTCGTCCGCGACGTCATCCCCGGCGACGCCGTGGAGCACCGCCGCCACGTCCTCGGAGGTAACGGCGTCATCAGACAGGACCGCCGCGACGACGGCGCGGGCCTCGGCGAGAAGGAGGCCGTGGAGGCCCTGGCCCTGGCGCTCGATGTCCTCGGCGGACAGGGGCTCAACATCGGGGCGGACGGCAGGCAAGATCATGGTGGGCTTCCTCTGGTCAGTCAGGGGGAGTCAAGGCCCTCGGGTCCGGCTGCAACCGGGCCTGGGGGCCGCCCCACGTCGTGGGGCTGAGACGGGACCATAGCCGCGACAAGGGGCGGAATGTCACCGCAAACTTTCCGCCGCTCTCGGTGGGAGCCGACGACCTGCGAAGAGGAGCCGTAGACAGTCTCGGTGGCGGCGTGTCGGGCGGACGCCTGCATCGCCGATAAAGGAGCCCCCGTCTCACGGGGAGCGAGACGGGGGCCTACACCTACAGCTCCAGCGGCCAGACGGCCACCACCATCAGGCCCGTCCCGGCGACGTGGTCGCCGTCATGGTGGGGCTCCATGGTGCAGATGAACCCCCAGTCGTCGGGATCGCCTGCGTCACAGCACGGCGTCTCGTCGGTCCGATTCGGACGCGGGTCGGGGTCGCCAACCTTGTAAAGCATGGGCACGAGGGACCTCCTAGCGAGGAGACGCCCCGGCGAGCGGACTACTCGCCGACGAGGACGTCTAGGTCCCCGAGGCCGCCCAATCCGCCCCGCGTCTCCGCCGCTGGCGCACCAGTGGGGCTGGGACTCGTCTGCATGACATAGACCCTAGTGCGTCATGTGACGCAGCAGAGATCTCCGCCAGCCGGGATGCTGCCGACGGCCGTGCTCCGGGTGGCATGTGAGCTACTTCAGCTAGTTGCAGGTACTGCGCACCCGCAGCACGCGGTCGAAACCGCGCACGGAGATCGCTCCCCGCTCCAGCGCCCGCTCGGCGAGCCGGAGCGACGCCCGCGGAACGGCGAACCGCTCCCGCAGCATCCGCCCCGGCACCTCGCTGTTCAGCGCGAGGCCGGTGCCGACCAGCCGCTCCCCCGCCACCGCCCGCGCCTCGGCCACCCGACCGGCGACGACGGCGGTGGACTCCGGCGCCGGCAGCCCGTCCAGCCACGCCGCTCGGGTGACGGGCGGGAGCTCGACCCGCAGGTCGACCCGGTCGAGCAGCGGCCCGGACAGCCTCGCCTGGTACCTCCGCCGCTCCAGCGGGCTGCAGGTGCACGCGGTGTCGCCCGCCGCGCTCGCGCAGGGGCAGGGGTTGGCGGCCAGCACCAGCTGCGCCCGGCACGGGAACGTGGCCGCTCCCGACGCCCGCTGGATGGTGACCTGACCCCGCTCCAGCGGCTGGCGCAGGGTGTCGAGCACGGCCCGCGGGAACTCGGGAGCCTCGTCCAGGAACAAGACACCTCGGTGAGCCCGGCAGAGGGCACCGGGTCGGATCTGACCCGAGCCACCTCCGACGAGGGCCGCCATCGTGGCGGAGTGGTGCGGTGCCTCGAACGTCGGCCGGGTGACCAGCGGCGCCTCCGCCGGGAGGGTGCCGGCGATCGAGTGGATCGCGGTCACCTCGAGCGCGGCCTGCTCGTCCAGCGCGGGCAACAGCCCCGGGAGCCGCTCGGCGAGCATCGTCTTGCCCGCCCCGGGCGGTCCGGCGAGGTACAGGTGGTGGCCACCCGCGGCGGCCACCTCGACCGCCCGCCGTCCCGCCGCCTGCCCGACGACATCGCCGAGGTCAGGGACGGGTGCTTCGGGGGGCAGCTCGCCCCGCAGGTGCGGCTCCAGGGGCGCCGCGCCCTTGAGGTGCCCCACGAGCTGGGTGAGCGTCTCGACGGCCAGGACCTGGATCCGGTCGACGAGCGCGGCCTCGGCGGCGTTGGCCACCGGGACGACGACCTGCTCGTGACCCGCCCGTGCCGCGGCCAACACCGCCGGCAGCACGCCGCGGATACCGCGCACCGACCCGTCGAGCCCGAGCTCGCCCAGCAGCACCATCCGGTCGACCGCCCGCCGCGGCACCGTGCCCGCGGCGGCCAGCACCGCGGCGGCCAGGGCGAGGTCGAACCCGCTCCCCTGCTTCGGCATCGACGCCGGGGAGAGGCCGATGGTGATCCGACGGGCCGGGAACTCCCCTCCGGCGTTGGTGATCGCCGCACGCACGCGGTCCACCGACTGCCGCACCACGGCATCGGGCAGGCCGACGAGCGCGACACCCGGGAGGCCGGCGGCGATGTCCACCTCCACCTCGACCATCGCGCCCCGGACGCCGGCGAGACCGACCGACCAGGTGCGGGCGAGGGTCACGAGAACGCCCCGCGGAGGTGGGTGACCACTGCCGGCTGCCCGCGGCGCACGAGCACGCCGACGACGTCGAAGCGCACGTCGCGGGCGTGCTCGTCGTGGGCGGCGAGCCAGCGCTGCGCGAGCACCCGGATCCGCCGCTGCTTGGCGAACGTGACCGCCTCCGCCGGGTGTCCGTACCCGAGGCCGCGGCGGGCCTTCACCTCGCAGAAGACGAGGGCGTTCCCGTCGCGGGCGACGAGGTCGATCTCGCCCTCGCGGCAGCGCCAGTTGCGGTCGAGTACGCGGAGTCCGACGTCGGTCAGGTAGGCGACAGCGATCTGCTCGCCGCGGGCGCCGAGCTGAGTGGTGGGAGGCACCCCTCGACGGTGCCGCGCCGGACGGTCCCGGCGAAGGGGTCGCCGGCATCTGTGGACGGCGCCGGCGCCTGTGGAGGATGAGCGGCGGGGCGGGTCAGGGCGCAGGCTGAAGCTGCAGACCTGCGGCGAGGTGGTCCAGGTCGGCGAGGAGGAGCTCGGCCTCGCGCGGATCGGGCAGCGCCGTGGTCAGCGCCCACGCGCCCTCGTCGCACGGGAAGACGTAGGCGATGTGGTCGGACACGTTGCCGGTGTCGGCCGACCAGGCGCGCTGCCGGATCCGGATCCGTCGCAGCCCCGTGCCGGTCGACTGCTCGACCTGCGGCGGCAGCAGCTGTTGCTCGGCGGGCAGCAGGAACTCCTCGACGATGCTCTCGTCCTCGGTCTCCGGCGGGTAGCGCAGCCCGATCAGGCGGACGCAGGCACGGACGCCCTCGGACGGATCCGGGCAGAACACGAAGGCGCCGAAGCTGGGCACCGCGAAGGCCGCCTTGCCCAGCACCGTGTACTCGGCCGCCAGGATCTCCGCGTCGAGCGGGGACGGCTCCACCCCGGCCAGCTCCCAGCTCCGCCGGGCCGCGGCGGAGGCCCAGTCCGCGAGGTCGTCGTCCGGACCCATGTGGGACCACGCCGCGGAGAAGCCGACGACGACGTCGGGCGGCCCGCCGGTCAGGTCAGCACCCACCGCAGGCTCCCGCCCATGACGTCGAAGAGCTTCACCAAGGGCGGCCCGAGCTGCTCGACCGGCGTGGTGAAGGTGAGCAGCAGCAGGTCGTCGGATCCCGGCACGGGGACGAAGAAGTCGACCTGCGTCACGGTCAGCACGCCGCCGGGTCCGCCGTCCTCGGCGGGCACCTCCTCCCGCCGCGACGTGAGCCGGCGGACGGCACGGGCCCCCGCGACCTCGACCACGCCCAGCTCGCGGACCTGCACGCCCTCGCCGCCGGATCCCAGCGTGCGGAGCAGCGACTCGAACGTGCCGTCGCCGCGTCCGCGCACGTGCGTGATCAGCCCCGATGCCGGCACCGGCCGGCCGGCGACCGGGTCGACGCTGAGCAGGACGTCGATCCCGCCCTGCCGGGCCGCGGCCTCGATGGCCGCGGTGAGTTCCCGGGTCAGCCATGCCCGCAGCTCCGCTCGTCGCGGGGCGGGCAGGTCGCGCACCCGCTCGGTGACGAGGTTCTTGATCCGCAGCGGCGCCCGCCCGTCCAGGGGGACGCGCGCCCATCCCGGCGGCAGCAGGATCCGGAAGTCGCTGACGGCGCGGGCCGGTGCCGTCACCGCGCACCTGCCAGTGGCATGGACCAGCGGTCCACGATGGCGACCCGGTTCGCGCGGTCCTCGGCGGCCTGCTCCCGCGCACCACCGGCCGCCTCCGGGAGATCCGCCACCGCCTTGCCGGTCAGGTAGAGGTTCGGGGCGGTCACCGCACCGACCACCATCACGTCGGCCAGCACGGTCAGCGCGGTCAGCTGAGCCCCCGCGCCGCCGGCCGTGCGGGTCCGGTGGATCGCGGACAGGGCCGCTGCGAGGTCCTCGTCCACGAAGGTGACCCCCCGGGTGAGCCGGGTGCCGGCGCCCGCGCCCGTCACGACGGCGCCACCCGTGCGGGCTCCCGCGAGACGCGTGCTCACCCCGAGCGCGCCGCGAACCCCAGCCGTGGCGAGCTTGCCCACGCCGAACGTCATCACCCCGACGAAGTCCCAGAAGACGTCCTCCGCCGTGGCGTTGCCCGTCGCCCACATGCCCGAGCGCACGGCGAGCGACACGCAGCCGAGGACCGTGCTGGCCGTCATCACGGCGCCTGCCAGGGCGAGGCCTCCGGTGACGAGCACGGCGACCACGATCGCAACGATGACCAGGACCAGCGCGACGACGGCGATCGCGTCGAGCACGACGTCGATCCACCACGCGTTCTCGTCCCACCAGTCGTCTGCCAGGTCGTCGCCGCTGCGCCCGGTGCTCAGGATCTCGGCCGCGGCCCTCGCGGCCCGGTCGTAGGACTCGACGGCGAAGAAGTAGTCCCGGCGTGCGGCGGCCAGGTCGTCCTCCGCGGCGAACAGCGCCCGCTGGTGCGCCTGGTGCTCCGCACCGGCGGCGAGTAGCTGCTCGGGTGTCGCGCCGGGTGCGGCCGCGTCGGGTGCGGAGTTCCGCAGCGCGAGCTGTGACTCCTCCGCCACCTGCGCCCGGCGGACGGCGTCGTACGCCTCGGTCTGCACGCCCTCCAGGGCGGTGGCGAAGAAGGAGAGCGCCTGCGCGGCGGCCTCGTACCGCGCCCTCGCCCGGCCGATCCGGCCGGCCAGGTCGCCGGCCACCTCGACGAAGTTGTCGCCCGCGTCGCTCTTCCACGCCTCCTGAGACGTCGAGGTGAGCTCGGCCAGATTGGCTGCCTGCGCCTCGATCTCCGCCGCCGTGTCGGCGTACCGACGGGCCAGGATGGCGAGCTCCTCGGGATCACCCGGCACTCCGTTGCGGTGGTCCAGCGGCTCGAAGGATGCCGGCGCCACCGGGGTGGCGGTCACGGCGAGCACTCCTCGGTCGCGACCTGGATCGCCTGGGCGAGCTCGTTGTCGACCTGCACGTAGGCGTCGTGGCTCTGGGTGGCCGCCTCGTAGACCGCCTGCAGCGACTGGAGCAGCTTCTCGCGGTTGCACGACCACTCGTCGACGAACTCACGCACCTCGTCGAGGAGAGCGTTCCGGCCGATGGCCGGCTCCGCGTCCTCGACGATCACTGCCGACCGCTGGAACTCGTGCATGAGCATCCCGAGACCGCCTGCGGTCTCGCGGAGCAGCGGGAGATCGACCACGATGTCCGGCACGTCCGAACCACCTCCTCATCAGACGCCGCGGAACGTAACCGTTCCGACGGAGAGGAGGTGGCGCGCTCACGGGCACCTGTGGACAACCCGGTCGGGCGTCCTGCTCAGCCGCCGAAGAAGCCCGACCAATCCGACCAGATGGGATTGCCGGCAAGGGCCCCGCCGACGGCGAGGAGCAACGCCGCACCGAGCAGCCCCCAGAGCATGAGCAGCCACAGGCCACCGGTGAAGACCCACAACGGCGCCGCTCCGGGATGCGCCTTGTGGAGGAGCCGGGTGTTGTCGAACCGACGTGTCTGCACGGGCAGGCCGCTGGCCTCGAGCAGCTCCACCGGCCACATCTCGTCCAGCCACGAGGCCGGCCGCGCGGCACTGCGGGCGAGCACCCGCCCGCTGTCGTCGACCAGCATCACCCGGAACACGTCGGGGAGCCGTGGATGTCCGATCTTCGTGGGCGGAAAGATCGCGCGCAGCAGCCCTGCCACCTCGCCGGGACCGGTTCCCAGCGGCAACTGGACGCGGCGCTGCCGGATGGCGTCGTCGACCCAGGTGACCTCGCCTCGCTCACGGTCGATGGTGAGGGAGCTGGTCGGGAGGTTCCCGACCAACAGTCCCCCGGCTGCGGCCGGCTCCGGGATCTCCGGGCGGAGGACGACGAAGGGGACGTCGGCGTTCCGCATGGGATCGCGCATCCCGTTCGCCAAGGCATCGAGCTCCGACAGCAGCCCGTCCACACCACCGACGGGGTCGGTGAACGAGGTGGAGAGGGCCCAGACCGCCCCGGCCACGGGAACGACCCAGAGGGCGTGCTCCTGCACGCTCGACCCCCCACCGTCGACGGCCACCTGGTGGCGCACGCGCACCGCCCCGACGGCCGAGCCCGGTACCGGCTCGATCAGTGGAGGAGAGACGCGCTGGTTCTCGGGGCGGAGGAGCTCCTGCAGCACCTCGTCGACCGCCTGCGCCGCGGGCACGGACGGGTCGTACCCGTACCGGGTGAGCCGGACGACTGCGCTCGGCGGGAGGTACAGCCCAGCGGAGGAGCGGAGGAACACGCCGACGCAGGCGTCGTCGAGGGTGTCCCGCAGCACGGGGAGCCACCGCTTGGTGAAGCGTCTGGCGCGACCGCGAGCAGTGCCTTGGTCGAGGTGGCGGATGGCCTCCTGCCACGAACCCTGCTTCTCGCAATCCGCCGGGAAGTACGCCCAGGACCGTTCGTGCTCGACGACGATGCCCGGCGGGTAGGACTCCACCCCGCTACGGGAGGCGCGGGTTGTCGGGCAGCTCGAGGTCGGGCTTGTCGAGCTCCTCGACGTTGACGTCCTTGAACGTCAGCACCCGCACGTTGCGCACGAACCGAGCCGGCCGGTACATGTCCCACACCCAGGCGTCGGAGAGCTTCAGCTCGAAGTAGACCTCTCCCCCGGCCTCCCGCACCTGCAGGTCGACCGAGTTGGCCAGGTAGAACCGCCGCTCGGTCTCCACCACGTAGGTGAACTGGCGGACGATGTCCCGGTACTCGCGATAGAGCTGCAGCTCCATCTCGGTCTCGTACTTCTCGAGGTCCTCGGTGCTCATCGGTCCTCGGTGCTCGTCAGGGCTCGGGACTCAGGGCGCATGGGCCCATCATCGACCATGCCGGCCGAACCGGTCACCCGGGCTGTGTACGAGTCGCGGGCGGCACGCACGTTGACGAACCGCATCCGGTGCTCCGGGCACGGACCGTGGCGCTCCAGCGCGGCGGTGTGCAGCTCGGTGATGTAGCCCTTGTGCACCGCGAAGTCGTACTGGGGCCAGCGCTCGTGCAGCTCCAGCATCATCCGGTCCCGCGTCACCTTGGCCAGCACCGAGGCCGCGGCCACGCACGCGGCGACGCGGTCGCCCTTCCACACCGCCAGGCCCGGCCGCGCCAGCCCCGGCACGGGGAAGCCGTCGGTCAGCACGTAGTCGGGGCCGGGATCGAGCAGGGAGACCGCCCGGCGCAGGGCCTCGATGTTGGTCACGTGCATGCCGCGGGCGTCGAGGTCCTCGACCGGGAGCACCACGACCGACCAGGAGACGGCGCGCTGCACGATCTCCTCGTACACCCGCTCGCGGCTGGCCGCCGTCAGCAGCTTGGAGTCGGCCAGCCCCGGCACCCGACCCCGCTTGCCCGCGGGGAGGATGCACGCCGCCGCCACGAGCGGGCCGGCGCAGGCCCCGCGCCCGGCCTCGTCGGCTCCAGCGATCGCCTCGAACCCGCGGCGGCGCAGGGTGCGCTCCATGTCCCAGAGCGCGTCGGGCCGGTCCGCGGCGGGAGTGCGCCGGACCGGTGCCGATCGAGTGTGGGTGGGTCGGACAGCCATCGCGGACCGACAGTACGACGCCCGGGAAAGCACTCGGGCCGGCCCCTGGAAGGGGCCGGCCCGTATGCCGGAGAAGGGTGGTGCCGACGGATCAGATGTCGGCGGGCACGTCGGGGACGGCGGTCTGCAGGGAGTGCGCCCCACAGGTGCAGCCGGGGCTGCGGGAGGACAGGACCAGCGAGACGGCGTGGGCCCGGTCGCGGGCACCCAGCTTGCGCAGGATGGCCTTGACGTGGCTCTTGACCGTGTCCTCGCTGATGAACAGGTTGCGGCCGATCTGCCGGTTGGACTGACCCTGAAGCAGCTCGTCGAGGACGTCCTGCTCGCGGCGGGTCAGCGGCACCTCGGGGGTGAACGGCTTGGCGGCCGGCACGTCCGAGGGCTCGACCCGGCGGATCTGCGGGTCGACGACGGTGCGACCGGCGCGGGCGGCCAGGATGGCCCAGCCGAGCAGCGTCGGCGAGGTGTTGATCATCAGGTAGCCGCGGATGCCGGCGGCCAGGGCCTCGTTGACCACAGCCGGGTCCTCCGAGGTGGCCAGCGCGACGATCGCCACGCGGGGGAACCGGCGACGGAGGTCGCGGCAGGCGTTGAGGGTCGCGGCGCGGCCCTGGCCCAGCTCGACGACGACGGCGTCGGGGCGGGCGGACTCGGCCAGCGTGAGAGCGCGGCGCAGCTCGCCGGGGGTGCCGACCGACTGCATGCCGGCCGTCTCGTTGATCATGCTGACCAGCCCCCGACGCAGGACGGGCGCGTCGGCGAGGAGGAGCACGCGGGTGACTCCGCGGGCGGTGCTCGCCATAGGTGCAGACACAACTGACTCCATTTCATTCTCCGGGACCGTGCAATGCATCCATCGGAAGGGTGAAACGGTTGCTTGAATGCTTTCCCAGCAATTTTTTTCACTGGTACACGCACGACGTAATGGCGAGAGCCACGTCACTCGCGCACCACGACGACCATTCCCGGCGTCGTGAGCGGATCAGGCGGCGCTGCGGCGGAGCCGTCGACGGCGGCGCCAGGCGGTGAGCGGCACCGCCCCGAGCAGGCCCACGACGTACGGCGCGGCGACCACGGCACCGACCGGCGACTGCGATCCCCCGGCCGGGACGACGGTGGACCCCAGCCCCTGGATGTCCGGGGACTCGAGCGTGCCGAAGCGGTCGATCGGCCACACGATGAGCGACGCCTTGCCGATGACGTCGTCCACACCGACGGTGCCGCTGTACTCGTCACCCACGTGCGACCGCGAGTCCGCCGAGGCCGAGCGGTGGTCGCCCATCACCCAGAGCCGGCCCTCGGGCACGGTCACCGGGCCGAAGGGGCGCCGTTCGATGGGGGTGTTCTCGAAGATGTAGGGCTCGTCGAGCGGCTCGCCATCCACGGTGAGCCGACCCTCGACGTCGCAGCACTGCACCGTCTGGCCCTCGGTGGCGATGACGCGCTTGACGAAGTCGTCCTCGCTCGGCGGCGCGACCCCGAGGGTGCGACCCACCCACAGCAGGGCGCCGGTGAACCAGTTCGAGGGCTCCTCGACGGTGATCTCCGGCGTCCAGGTGTCGGGGCCCTCGAAGACGACGATGTCGCCGGGCTCGGGCTCGCCGAACCAGTAGGGCACCTTGTTCACCAGCACGCGGTCCCCGGTGCACCCGGGGCAGCCGTGCAGCGTCTGCTCCATCGACCCCGACGGGATGAAGAACGCCTGGACGAAGAACGTCTTGACCACCAGTGCCAGGACGAAGGCGATCAGGAGCAGCACCGGGAGCTCGCGCAGCAGCGAGCCCTTCTTCTTGGCCTTGCGGCCGGCCGTCGCCGTCTCGTCGCGGGTGCGCTCGGGCTCGTCGTCCCCGGGAACGACGTCGGCGGGCCCCCCGGGCCGGTCGCTGCTCATCAGGAGCAGCGTACGGCGCGGGGAACCCGCCGAGTTCCAGCCGGTCGTCCCGGCTGTCAGGCGTGTCCGCGAGGGATCAACGCGAGATGGGCTCGCGCTTCTCCTTGATCTTGGCGGCCTTGCCGCGCAGCTCGCGCAGGTAGTACAGCTTGGCGCGACGCACGTCACCGCGGGTGACGACCTCGATCTTCTCGACGACGGGGGTGTGCACCGGGAAGGTGCGCTCAACCCCCACGCCGAAGCTGACCTTGCGCACGGTGAAGGTCTCGCGGACGCCACCGCCCTGACGGCGGATGACGACGCCCTGGAAGACCTGGATGCGCGACCGGTTGCCCTCGATGACGCGGACGTGCACCTTGACGGTGTCCCCCGGGCGGAACGAGGGGATGTCGTCGCGCAACGAGTCGGCGTCGAGTGCGTCCAGGGTGTTCATCTCGGCAGTCCTCAGTCTCAGATGGCTCATTCTCGGTTCGGACAGCGGAACGCCCCGGCTGTCCGTTCCGGGGAGCTGCGGCTCCACGAGGAGCTCCCGACGGCGGTGCCGTCGGTCAGCAGCGACTCTCTACTGTGCCACATCCTCAGCTGACGATGCGCGGCGGCCCCGTCCACGGGCCGGTCCGCAGCTCGGCCAGCAGAGCGGGCAGATCACCGGGCACGAGGTCGTCGGTGGCGCTCAGCAGCTCCTCGGCCGACCACCACCGGTGCGGCTCGTCGGCGAGCACCTCGAGCTCGGTCAGCGCGCCCGGCACGACCTCGTGCACGACGTCACGCAGGACGAAGAACGTCTCGCGGGTGTCGAAGACCTGGTCGCCGAAGGGGCCGACGTGCCGGCGCAGCCAGACGGGGCCCTCGAGCGTGGCGGGCTCGACGACGAGGCCGATCTCCTCGGCCAGTTCTCGCACGGCCGCCTCGCGCAGGCTCTCGCCGTCCTCCACTCCCCCGCCGGGGGTGTACCAGAACAGCACCTCGGCGGGCGGGACGGAGGGATCGGGCAGCCGGGCGCCGAGCAGCAGCACGCGGCCGGCCGGGTCCAGGACGACGACGCGCGCCGTCGTCCGCTGCACCGGTCGGTCACTCACCGGAGAACGCCGCCCGCTCGGCGTCGGTGAGCGCGCCCTCGGGCAGCGCGGCCAGCAGGTCGGGACGGCGGGTGGCGGTGCGCCGCAGCGACTCCGCGCGGCGCCAGCGGTCGATGGCCGCGTGGTCGCCCGAGAGCAGGACCGAGGGCACCTCGTGGCCGCGCCAGTTGGCCGGGCGGGTGTAGGACGGCCCTTCGAGCAGGCCGTCGGCGTGCGAGTCGAGCTCGGCGGACTCCCGGTTGCCCAGGACGCCGGGCAGCAGCCGGGTGACGGCCTCGGTCATGACCAGCACCGCGGACTCCCCGCCGGCGAGCACGTAGTCGCCGATGGAGACCTCGGAGACCGGCCCCGCGTCGGCCGCCCAGTCAGCGACCCGCTGGTCGATGCCCTCGTAGCGGCCGCAGGCGAAGACCAGGCCGGGCTCGGCGGCCCACTCGACGGCCATGGCGTGGGTGAAGGGGCGCCCGGCCGGGGTGGGTACGACCAGCCGGGTGCCGGGCGGGCGGACGGCGTCGAGCGCCTGGCCCCAGGGCTCGGGCTTCATGACCATGCCGGGGCCGCCGCCGTACGGGGAGTCGTCGACGGTGCGGTGCACGTCGTCGGTCCACTGGCGCAGGTCGTGCACGCCGACGGAGACCAGCCCGCGCTCGATCGCCTTGCCGAGCAGCGACTGCCGCAGCGGCGCCAGGTACTCCGGGAAGATCGTGACGACGTCGATCCGGAAGCTCACAGGTCGAGCAGCCCCTCGGGCGGGTCGACCACCACGAAGCCGCCGGCGACGTCGACGGTGGGGACGATCGCCGAGACGAACGGGATCAGCGCGTCACCGCCCTCGCTGCGGCGGACGACCAGCAGGTCCTGGGCCTCGTGCTGGACCGCGGTGATCTCGCCGATGACCGACTCGTCGGGCAGCCGCACGGCCAGGCCGACCAGCTGGTGGTCGTAGAAGGAGTCGGGCTCCTCGATCTCCGGCAGGTCCTCGATCGGGACGAGCAGGAGGGTGTTGCGCAGCGCGTCGACCGCCTCGCGGACGTCGTAGACGGCGCCGCTCGGGTCGGCCAGCTGCAGCAGCAGGGTGCCGCTGTGCCAGCGCTTGTCGACGACGGTCAGCGGCCCGCGCTCGGCGGGCTCGGTGAGCAGGACGGCGCCCGGTGCGAAGCGCAGGTCGGGGTCGTCGGTGCGCACCTCGACGGTGGCCAGACCACGGACACCGTGGGGTCGGCCGATGCGGCCGACCACCACGGTGTCGGTGGGTTCGTTCTGGGTGCTCAAAGAGCTCGTGCTCAGCGCCCGTCGGTGTCGACGACGTCGACCCGCAGGCCTCGTCCGCCGACGCCGGTCATCACCTGGCGCAGCGCCTTCGCGGTGCGCCCGCCACGACCGATGACCTTGCCGAGGTCCTCGGGGTGCACCCGGATCTCGAGGGTCTTGCCGCGACGGTTGGTGAGCAGGTCGACGGTGACGTCGTCGGGGTTGTCGACGATGCCCTTGACCAGGTGCTCGAGCGCTTCTTCGAGCACGTCTTACTCGGCCGGCGTCTCGGCCGGAGCGGCCTCGGCAGCGGGAGCGGCGTCGGCAGCCGGAGCGTCGGCCGGGGCCTCGGCAGCGGCCTTCTTCGGGGCGGCCTTCTTCTTGGCGGTGGTCGCCTCGGTGGTGGGCTCGTCCATGCCGGCGCGGACAGCGGCCTCGTAGAGGGCCTTCTTGTCCGGCTTGGGCTCCTTGACCTTCATCGGCGCGGGAGCCGGCTCGCCCTTGAACTTCTGCCAGTCACCGGAGACCCGGAAGATGGCGGCGACGGCCTCGGTCGGCTGCGCGCCGACACCCAGCCAGTACTGCGCACGCTCGGAGTCGACCTCGATGAACGAGGGGTCCTCCTTGGGGTGGTACTTGCCGATCGTCTCGATCGAACGGCCGTCACGCTTGGTGCGGGCGTCGGCGACGACGATGCGGTAGTACGGCGCGCGCATCTTGCCCAGGCGCATGAGCTTGATCTTGGTGGCCACGGTGTGTGGTGTTCTCCTCGAACGCTGTGTGGTTGCTCGCCGGGCGACGTGTGGGGTTACGCCGGGGCCGAGCGATGGACACGCGCGGGCATGGTGAGAGGGCCGCACCCGACGTGTTCGACCGTTGATTGTGCCAGACGCGGCAGGGCGGGCGCCGGGGCCCGTCAGGCCCCGGGCGCACCCTCGTCGTCGGCGGCGACCAGGAAGCCGCCCCAGCCGTCGTAGGTGCCGCCGTGCCGGTTCACGATGCCGACGACCTCACGGGTGAACGCGGCCGCGGTCGCGTGGTCGACGGCGGTCATCGCGCTGAACTCCAGCCACACCGTGAGCAACCGCCGGTACAGCCCGTCGATGCGGTATCCGGCCGCGACCAGCTCTTCCCCCGCCGCCTCCGCCGCCTTGCGCGAGCGGAAGCCGGCGAGGTGGTCGATCGGTCGCGGCTGGTGCACCTGGTCGCCGAACCCGAGGTTCTGCTCGACCACCTGGGCGCTGAGCGCCACCTGCTCCTCGACGTCCTGGGCCACGGCGCCAGTGGATCACGACGCCGCCCGATTCCCCGCGACCATGAAGCCCGGGAAGCGGCGCGCCGTCGTCGACCGGCGTGGCGCGTCCCGGACTTCATGATCGCGGGAGAAGGACCTCAGCCGCGGATGGCGGTGAGCACCCGGGCGGCGGCGCCGTCGACCGGGATCTCCTCGCGCTGGCCGGTCTTCCGGTCCCGCAGCTCCAGCACGCCCTCGGCGAGGCCGCGGCCCACGGTGACGATCGTCGGCATGCCGAGCAGCTCGGCATCCTTGAACTTCACGCCGGGGCTGACCTTGGGCCGGTCGTCGTAGAGCACCGTGAGGCCTGCGGCGACGAGCTCGGCGGCCAGGGCCTCGGCCGCCTCGAACACGGCGGCGTCCTTGCCGGTCGCGACGAGGTGCACGTCGGCTGGGGCGACCTCGCGGGGCCACACCAGGCCCAGCTCGTCGTGGGTGGACTCGGCGATGGCCGCGACGGCGCGGGAGACGCCGATGCCGTAGGAGCCCATGGTGACGGTAACGAGCTTGCCGTTCTCGTCGAGCACCTTGAGCTCCAGCGCCTCGGCGTACTTGCGGCCGAGCTGGAAGATGTGGCCCATCTCGACGCCGCGAGCCAGCTCCAGCGGACCGGAGCCGTCGGGCGCGGGGTCGCCGGGCAGCACCTCGGCGGCCTCGATGACGCCGTCCCAGGTGAAGTCGCGGCCGGCGACGAGGTCGAACACGTGCTTGCCGGGCTCGTTGGCGCCGGTGATCCACCGGGTGCCGGGCACCACGCGCGGGTCGACCAGGTAGCGGATCTTCGACGCGCTCTCGCTGCCGAGCACCTGCGGGCCGATGTAGCCCTTGACCAGCGCGGGGTTGCCGGCGAAGTCGGTGAACGGCTCCACCTCGGCGGGGGCCAGCTGCGCCTCGAGCCGCTTGGCGTCGACCTCGCGGTCACCGGGCAGGCCGATGACCAGCGGCTCGCGGCTGCCGTCGGGGTGCACCAGGGTGACGACGACGTTCTTCAGCGTCGAGGCACCGGTGTAGCCGGCGTCGGGGAACATCTCCTGGGCGACGGCGACCAGCGTCTCGATGGTCGGGGTGTCGGGGGTGTCCTCGACGTGGGCCTCCGGCAGCCCCTCGAACGGGATGGCCTCGGGGACGACGGTGGACACCGCCTCGACGTTGGCCGCGTAGCCGCCGGGCGAGCGGACGAAGGTGTCCTCACCGATCGACGTCGGGTGCAGGAACTCCTCGCTCTTCGACCCGCCCATGGCGCCCGACATCGCCGAGACGATCACGTACTCCAGGCCCAGCCGGTCGAAGATCCGGATGTAGGCGGCGCGGTGCGCGGCGTAGCTCTTGTCCAGCCCGGCATCGTCGACGTCGAAGGAGTAGCTGTCCTTCATCGTGAACTCGCGGCCGCGGAACAGCCCGGCGCGGGGACGCGCCTCGTCCCGGTACTTGGTCTGGATCTGGTAGAGCGAGACCGGCAGGTCCTTGTAGGAGCCGTAGAGGTCCTTCACCAGGAGCGTGAACATCTCCTCGTGCGTGGGGCCGAGGAGGAAGTCGTTGCCCCGGCGGTCCTGCAGGCGGAAGAGGTTGGGGCCGTACTCGGTCCAGCGGTTGGTCGCCTCGTAGGGCTCGCGGGGCAGCAGCGCAGGGAAGTGCACCTCCTGCGCGCCCATCGCGTCCATCTCCTCGCGGACGATGCGCTCGACGTTGCGGAAGACGCGGAAGCCCAGCGGCAGCCAGGTGAACCCGCCCGGAGCAGCGCGGCGGATGTAGCCACCGCGCGCGAGCAGCCGGTGGCTGGGGACCTCGGCGTCGGCCGGGTCGTCACGCAGGGTCCGCAGGAACAGGGTCGACATCCGCAACAGCACGGGAGCAGTCTCCCAGGCGAGCGGAAACCCTTATCCGGAGCCCCGCTCCCGCCGGCTCGGGACCCGGGTGCGGGCCTCTGCGGGGTCCTTGCCCCACTCCGCGCGTCCGAGTGCTGCGATGTCGCCCGCGGTTGGACGTCGGCGGCCCTGCGCCTTCTCCTTGCGCCGCCGCCCGGCGAACTCCGCGCGATAGGCGAGGTGGGTGATGCGTGACTCCTCGAGCAGGTCCAGGGCCTCGATGACCTGTCGGCCGGTCCACCGACCTCGCCGCGCGCCGACGGTGTCGCGCAGGTGCGCTGCTGTGGCGAGGAAGCCGAACGGCGCGTGATGGCCGGCGATCAGTGAGTGCAGCGAGCTGACCCGTCG
Source organism: Blastococcus sp. TBT05-19 (assembly GCF_003319095.1). GTDB lineage: Bacteria > Actinomycetota > Actinomycetes > Mycobacteriales > Geodermatophilaceae > Blastococcus. The sequence continues at coordinate 75,245 of NZ_QOHI01000007.1, forward strand.
ACCGACCGGCAGGGTCTCGTCACGCACCCGGCGCGCATGCACCGCCCAGCTCACCCGGATGAACCTAGCCGGAACGGGCCGGACCGCCGGCCGGGTCGTCGTCCTCCACGGCCGTGGCGGCAGCAGCTCGGCAGTCGGCTCACGCGGGCTCGGGAACCCCGCCCGGGTCGCCGCCGGGGTCGTCGGGCGTGGACTCGATCGGCGGGGGCGGCAGCGTGTCCGGGGTGTCGGGCATGAGCTCGCCCGGGTCGTCGGGCGCCGGCTCGCTCGGATCGATCAACGGCTCCGGCTCTGGCATGGGCTCAACCATGCGACGAGTCAACCAGCCCCAGCGCCGACGAGCAGCGCGTTGCAGCCGCTGCAGCGAACCGTCAGGCGACGACGCGGCCGCGCAGGATCGTTCGTCGCGGTCGCTGCAACGAGTCGAGGTCCGCACGCGGGTCGGTCTCGTAGACGACGACGTCGGCCTGCGCCCCCTCCTCGATGCCGCGCAGCCCCAGCCACTCACGCGCCTTCCAGGAGCCGGCGGCCAGCGCGTCCTCCGCCGGGATGCCGGCCTCGCACAGCGCCAGGATCTCGTCCGCGATCACGCCGTGGTCGATGCCACCACCGGCGTCGGTCCCGGCGAACACCGGCACGCCCGCCTCGTACGCCGCCCGCACGACCGCCCCGGAGTGCGCGTAGAGCCGGCGCATCGTGCTCGCGTACGTCGGGAACTTCTTCTCCCCCGCCGCCGCGAAGCCCGGGAAGTTCTCCACGTTCACCAGGGTCGGCACGACGGCGGTGCCCCGGCGGGCCATCTCGCCGATGAGCTCCTCGGTGAGCCCGGTGCCGTGCTCGATGCAGTCGATGCCCGCCTCGATGAGCGCGGGCAGCGCGTCGGTGCCGAAGGTGTGCGCGGTGACCCGCGCCCCCTCCTCGTGCGCGGCCGCGATCGCCGCCGCGACGACGTCGGCCGGCCACTCGGGCGCCAGATCCCCGACCGAGCGGTCGATCCAGTCGCCCACGAGCTTCACCCAGCCGTCACCGCGACGGGCCTGGATGCGGGTCTGCTCCACCAGGTCGTCGGGCTCGATCTCGATGCCGAGCCCCGGGATGTAGCGGCGGGTGCGGGCGATGTGCCGCCCGGCCCGGATGATCGTCGGCAGGTCGGGCTCGTCGTCCAAGGCCCGGGTGTCCACCGGCGACCCGCAGTCGCGCAGCGCGAGCACCCCGGCGTCCCGCTCGGTGAGCGCCTGCGCGCGGGCCTCGGCGAGGTCCTCGGCGTGCCCGCCGCCGCGCAGGATCCCGACGTGGCAGTGCGCGTCGACCAGGCCCGGGATCAGCCAGCCCCCGCGGCTGACCGTCTCCGCCCCCGGCACCGGCTCGAAGGTGAACCGGCCCTCGCGCACCCACACGTCGCGGTGCTCCCCCTCGGGGAGCACCACGCCGGCGAGGTGGAGCGCAGGGTCGCTCACTTGCCCTGCTGGTCCTTGAACTGGTCGAAGTTCAGCTTGCTCAGATCCGGCAGACCCTGGCCCGGCGGCAGCCCGGGCATCCCGCCGCCCCCGAACGGGTTGCCACCGCCCGGGAAACCGGCGCCCGGCGGCAGACCCGGGGCGCCCACGGGGCGCCGGGCGGGACCGCCCTTGGCCTTCCCCTTGCCCTTCTTGCCCTTGCCGCGGGCGGCCTGCGCCTGCTGCTGGCGGCCGCGCTGCTTCTTCGACATCGGCCCCATGCCGGGCATGCCCAGGCTGCCGGCCATCTGGCTCATCATCTTCTGGGCCTGCGCGAAGCGCTCAAGCAGCTGGTTGACGTCGGTGACGGTGCGTCCCGAGCCGTTGGCGATGCGGACCCGGCGCGAGGCGTTGATGAGCTTGGAGTTGACCCGCTCCTCGGGCGTCATCGACCGGATGATCGCGGTGATCCGGTCGAGCTCCCGGTCGTCGAGCTGCTTGAGCTGCTCCTTCATCTGCCCCGCACCCGGCAGCATGCCGAGCAGGTTCGCGATCGGGCCCATCTTGCGGATGGCGATCATCTGCTCGAGGAAGTCCTCGAGCGTGAAGCCCTCGCGGGAGGCGAGCTTGCCGGCCATGCGCTCGGCCTGCTCGGCGTCGAAGGTCTTCTCGGCCTGCTCGATGAGGGTGAGCACGTCGCCCATGCCGAGGATGCGCGAGGCCATCCGCTCGGGGTGGAAGACGTCGAAGTCGGTGAGCTTCTCGCCGGTGGAGGCGAACATGATCGGCTGGCCGGTCACGTACCGCACCGAGAGCGCCGCACCACCGCGGGCGTCGCCGTCGAGCTTGGTGAGCACCACGCCGGAGAACCCGACGCCGTCGGCGAAGGCCTGCGCGGTGTTGACGGCGTCCTGACCGATCATCGCGTCGACGACGAACAGCGTCTCGTCGGGCTGCACGGCGTCGCGGATGTCGGCCGCCTGCTGCATCAGCTCGGCGTCGATGCCCAACCGGCCGGCGGTGTCGACGACGACGACGTCGTGCATGGTGCGGCGCGCGTGGTCGATCGAGTCGCGGGCCACCTGCACCGGGTTGCCGATGCCGTTGCCGGGCTCCGGCGCGAACACGTCGACGCCGGCCTGGCCGGCCACGATGGACAGCTGGTTGACCGCGTTGGGGCGCTGGAGGTCGGCGGCGACCAGCAGCGGGGTGTGGCCCTGCTCCTTGAGCCAGCGGCCGAGCTTCCCGGCCAGCGTCGTCTTACCGGCACCCTGCAGACCGGCCAGCATGATCACCGTCGGCGACTGCTTGGCCAGCCGGATGCGGCGGGTCTCGCCACCGAGGATCTGGATGAGCTCCTCGTTGACGATCTTGATGACCTGCTGCGCCGGGTTCAGCGCCTGCGAGACGTCGGCGCCGCGGGCGCGCTGCTTGATCGCGTCGATGAAGGCCCGCACCACCGGCAGCGCGACATCGGCCTCCAGCAGCGCGATCCGGATCTCGCGCGCGGTCGCGTCGATGTCGGCGTCGGAGAGCCGACCCTTGCCCCGCAGGCCGGTGAAGACCTTGTCGAGGCGGTCGGAGAGGGTCTCGAACACAGCACGTCCTCAGCAGTCACGGGCGCGGGCTCGCCGCGCCACCTGCTCCCAGCGTATCCAGGGAGCCGCGGGACCGTTCAGGCCGCGCGGGCGGAGGCCACGACGACCGGCAGCACGGCCGCGTCGCCGGTCGTGATCGCGGTGCCGCAGTCGGCGCAGGCCCACTCCGGGCACTCCGCGCCGTCCTCGGTGTGACCGTCGGCGCACGGCGGCTGCACGAACTCCGCGTCCTCCCCGCAGGTGGGGCAGGGCCACTGGCGGCTGTCCACGAGGCGCTCCTCTCAGCTGTGGCCCCCACAGCAGGGGCCCGTCCCGATCGCCTCCGACGCTCGCACGCACCTCTGACAGAACGGCGGAGCTCAGGAGGGCGTGTCGGCCCCTACGGGCACCGCGCCACCGCCCCGCGTCGCCGCGACCAGCGCGGAGTCCACCCGCTCGCGCTGCACCTGGTCCACCGGCGAGCCCGAGGGGTTGGCCACGTAGAAGCAGTCCACCGCGTCGCCCCCGAGGGTCTCGATGCGGGCGCCGGTCACGTCCAGCCCCTCCCCCGCGATCGCCGCCGTCAGCCGGTAGAGCAGCCCGGCCCGGTCGCCGGCCCGCACCTCGACGATCCCGGTCGCAAGCCCGCTGACCTCCGCGTTGTGCCAGGAGATCCGCGGCGGCGCGGCCCGGCCGTCCTCCCGGTAGTCGGCCTCGCGCTGCCGCAGCCGCTCGGCCAGCGGGAGGGTGCCGTCCAGGGCCGCCCGCACGCCGTCGGCGAGGATCTCGGGCACCGGCGCCCGACCGAAGCGGGGCCGCACGGCGAACACCCCGGTGCACCATCCGTCGGTCACGGTCGTCTTCGCGGCGCGGACGTCGAGCTGGTTCAGCGCCAGCACCCCGGCGCACATGCTGAGCAGCCCCGGCCGGTCGGGGGCGCCGATGGTCACCTGCTGGCCGTCGGCGACGTCCTCGATGCCGACGGTGACCGCGCCGGAGGCCCCGGCCACCTGGGCGGTGACCTGCGGCTCGGTCGGGTTGAGCACCGGCTCGGGCTCCTCGACGACGGTCCCGCCGATCTCCCCCTGCACGCGCGCGACCAGCGCCGCCACCAGGTGCGCCTTCCACGGCGACCAGGCCGACGCGCTCGTGGCGGCGCCGTCGGCCTGCGCCACCGCGTGCAGCAGCTGCAGCACCGAGGCGTCCCGGCCGATCGTGTCGGCGACCCGCTCGATCGTCGCCGGGTCGTCGATGTCGCGCCGCGTCGCCGTGGCCGGCAGCAGCAGGTGGTGGCGCACGAGGGTGGCGAGCACGGCGACGTCGGCCGGTCCGAAACCCATCCGCGTCGCGATCTCGGCGGCCACCGGCTCCCCGACCACGCTGTGGTCGCCGGGATAGCCCTTGCCGATGTCGTGCAGCAGCGCACCGATCAGCAGCAGGTCGGGGCGGTCGACGTCGCGGGTGAGCTCGCTGGCCGCGGCCGCGGCCTCGACGAGGTGCCGGTCGACGGTGAACCGGTGCCAGGGGTGGCGCTGCGGCAGCGAGCGCACCCGGTCCCACTCCGGCAGCAACCGGGAGAGCAGCCCCTCCTGGTCCAGCTGCTCCAGCACCCGGACCGCGGACCGGCCGCTGGCCAGCACCCGCAGTAACGACCAGCGTGCCTCCGACGGCCACGGCTCGGGCAGCGGCGGGCTGTGCACCGCCAGGACTTTGAGCGTGTAGGGCGAGAGCAGCAGTTCGGCACGGGCCGCGGCCGCGGCGGCGCGCAGGACCAGACCCGGGTCGGCGGTCGGCCGCGCGTCGCGGGCGAGCACCACCTCGTCGCCCTGGCGGACGACGCCGTCGGCCAGCGGCTCCCGGCGGACCCGGCGGTAGCGGCCCCGGGGACGCCGGACGAGGGCGGCCTCCACCCGGCGCCAGGTCTCGTCGGCGACGAAGGCCAGCCGCCGTCCGGCGAGGCTCACCTCGCGGAGGAGGACGTCCTCGTCGGCCAGCCCCAGCGCCTCTGCGACGGCGCGCTGCTCCTGCCGGACCAGGACGTCGCCGGACCGGGCGCTGCGGGCCCGCAGCTCGTCGCGGACGTCGAGCAGGAACTCGTAGGCCTGCTCGGCCTCGACGCTGGGCTCGTCGGCGACCTGGGCCGCGGCGGCGGCGCGCAGCACCTGCCCCTCGCGCAGCCCGCCGTAGGCCTCCTTGAGGTCGGGCTCCAGCAGGAACGCGAGCTCCCCGAGGCGGGAGGCGCGCTCGCGCCGCAGGTCGCGGAGCTGCGGCAGCAGCCGCGAGGCGTGCTGGCGCCAGCTGGCCAGCGTGGCGCTGCGCAGCCGCCCGGCGAGCTCGGCGTCCCCGGCCACGAGCCGGGCGTCGAGCAGGCCGAGGCCGGCCTTGGCGTCGGTCGAGGCGACCGTCACCGCCTCGGCGACCGACCGGACGGAGTGGTCCAGGCGCAACCCGGCGTCCCAGACGGGGTACCAGAGCGCGTCGGCGATGGCCGCGATCTCCGGGCGGCCCTCGTGGACCAGCACGAGGTCGAGGTCGCCGTGCGGCGGCAGCTCGCGGCGGCCGAGGCTGCCGACCGCGACCAGCGCGACGCCGTCGGTCCCGGTGCGGGGCGGCGGAGCGCCCCGGCGGGCCTTCGGCGGCGGCGTCCCGCCGACGGCCTCGGCGAGCAGCCCGGCCAGCCAGGCGTCCAGGGCCGCGACCCGCTCGGCCCGGCCCATCCGCGGCAGCGCCTCGGTGTCCAGCACGGCTCCCCCTCGGTGGTCTGCTGCAACGGGGGCGCCGGCCGGGGAACGGGTGCTCCGCTCCCCGGCCGGCGCCGATCGGTTCCCGTCAGACGGCGTCGTCGCCGCGCTCCCCGGTGCGGACCCGCACGATCTCGTCGATCGTCGTCACCCACACCTTCCCGTCGCCGATCTGACCGGTGGAGGCCGCCTCGACGACGGCGTCGACCACGCGGGCGGCGTCCAGCTCGCTGACGACCACCTCGATGCGGACCTTGGGGACGAAGTCCACCTGGTACTCCGCGCCGCGGTAGACCTCGGTGTGGCCGCGCTGGCGGCCGAAGCCCTGGACCTCGCTCACGGTGAGCCCGGCGATGCCGATCAGCTCGAGGGCGTTCTTGACGTCGTCGAGCTTGAACGGCTTGACGATCGCGGTGACCAGCTTCATGCCAGCGTCCTCTCGGTGTTGCGGGCCTCGGCGCGAGCCTGGCCGGACAGTGGTGCGGTGGACCCGCTGCTGCCGAGCGAGGCGAAGTCGTAGCCGGACTCCGCGTGCACGACGTTGTCGATACCGGTGATCTCGTCCTCCTCGGTGATCCGGAAGCCCATCGTCTTCTGGATCACCCAGCCGATGACCAGCGTAAGGACGAAGGAGAAGACCAGCACCGCCACCGCCCCGACGACCTGCCGCCACAGCTGGTCGACGCTGCCGCCGAAGAACAGGCTCTCCACGCCGGCCGGCGCGTCCGGGTCGGCCAGGAAGCCGACGGCGACGGTGCCCCAGAGGCCACCGACGAGGTGCACACCGACGACGTCGAGCGAGTCGTCGTAGCCGAGCTTGTACTTCAGGCCCACGGCCAGGGCGCAGAGCGCACCGGCGATGGCGCCGAGGATGATCGCGCCGACCGGCGAGACCGCCGAGCACGCCGGGGTGATGGCGACCAGGCCGGCGACCACACCGGAGGCCGCGCCCAGCGACGTCGAGTGACCGTCGCGCAGCTTCTCCACGAGCAGCCAGCCGAGGGTGGCGGCGGCGGTCGCGACGAGGGTGTTCACCCAGGCCACCGCGGCGGTGTTGTTGGCGGCGAGCGCGGAGCCGGCGTTGAAGCCGAACCAGCCGAACCACAGCAGGCCCGCGCCGATCATCACCAGCGGCAGGTTGTGCGGGCGCATCGCCTCGCGGCCGAAGCCGCGGCGCTTGCCCAGGACCAGCGCGAGCGCCAGGCCCGCGGCACCGGCGTTGATGTGCACCGCGGTGCCGCCGGCGAAGTCGATCGCCGCCAGGTCGTTGGCGATCCAGCCGCCGACGTGCTCCTCGAGGCTGAAGTCGAAGACCCAGTGCGCGACCGGGAAGTAGACGACGGTCGCCCAGACGCCGGCGAAGACCATCCACGCGCCGAACTTGGCGCGGTCGGCGATGGCGCCGGAGATCAGCGCCACGGTGATGATGGCGAAGACGGCCTGGAAGCCGACGAACGCCATGGCGGGCAGCCCGCCCTCCTCGCCGGTGACGTCCTCCATCAGGCCCGCGAGGCCGAAGTACTGGGTCGGATCACCCAGCAGGCCGGCGCCGACATCGTCGCCGAAGGCGATCGAGTACCCGTACAGGACCCACAGGACGCTGATCAGCGCCAGCGCCCCGAAGCTCATCATCATCATGTTCAGCACGCTCTTCGCGCGGACCATGCCGCCGTAGAAGAGCGCGAGGCCCGGGGTCATCAGCAGCACGAGGGCGGCGCTGATGAGGATCCAGGCGGTGTCGCCGGTGTTGACCACGGCAACCTCCTCCAGTGTGTCGGGGCCGCAGCCGACCCGTCGTCGAGTGGCGTTCACGGTGCCGGTGCCGTGTTTCCGACGACGGCGGAGTCGCGTTTCGGTGCGGTGAACTCCGCAGCGCGTGTCCGGCGCGTTCGTTGCGGGGGTGTTGCGCAGGTCCTCCCGGGCCGCCCGAGCGGGCCAGTTGCGAACGATGTGCAATAAGGTCGACGCCGTGCACGTCCCCGACGGCTTCCTCGACGCCCCCACCTCCCTCGCCACCGGCGCGCTCGCCGCCGGCACCGTCGCGCTGGCGCTCCGCAAGGCCCGCACCGAGCTCGACGACCGCACCGCCCCCCTGGCCGGGCTCACCGCCGCGTTCGTCTTCGCCGGCCAGACGATCAACTTCCCGGTCGCCGCCGGCACCAGCGGGCACCTCATCGGCGCGGTCCTCACCGCCGTCCTGGTGGGCCCGTGGACCGCCCTGCTCTGCATGACCGCGGTGCTCCTCGTGCAGGCGGTGGTCTTCGCCGACGGAGGGCTCACCGCCCTGGGCACCAACGTCACGCTGCTCGGGCTGGTCGCCGTGGTCGTGGGCTACGGCGTCTTCCGGGGGCTGACCGCCGTCCTGCCGCGGACCCGCACCGGCGTGCTGGCCGCCTCCGGCGGAGCCGCGTTCCTCTCGGTGCCCGCCGCGGCCCTCACGTTCGTCGGCCTGTTCGCCCTGGGCGGCCAGGTGGACCTGCCGATCGGCACGGTCGCCTCCGCGATGACCGGCGTGCACCTGCTCATCGGCCTGGGCGAGGCCGCGATCACCGTCGCCGTGGTCGGGGCCGTGCTCGCCGTCCGGCCCGATCTCGTGCACGGCGCGCGCGGGTTGCTGTCCGCCGCCCCGCTCGAGGACCGTCGTCCCGTCGCCGCGGAGCAGGCCCGATGAAGCGCCGGGGCCGCACCCTCTGGATCGTCGGCGTCCTCCTCGCCCTCGTCGTCGCCGGGTTCGTCAGCTGGTACGCCAGCGGCTCCCCCGACGGGCTGGAGTGGGCCGCCGAGCGGGCCGGGTTCGCGCACACGGCCGAGGACGGCGCCGCCGCCGGCTCGCCGTTCGCCGACTACCTGTGGAACGGCGAGGAGAACCGGCTCTCCTCCGGAGCGGCCGGCGTCGTGGGCGTGCTGATGACCCTCGGCCTCGCCGGGGGCGTCACCTGGCTGGTGCGCCGCCGCGGCGTCCCGGCCGGCGAGGACTGAGTTGGGAGCGGGCCACGGAGGCGCGCTGACCGCGCGCTACCTGCCGGGCACCAGCGTCGTCCACCGCCTCGAGCCGCACGCCAAGCTCGTGGCGGTGCTGGCGTTCGCCGTCGTCGTCGTGGCCACGCCCGTGCACGCGCCGTGGGCCGCGGCCGCCTACGCCGGCTACCTGCTCGCTGTCCTGGGCACCGCCGCGGTCGCCGGCGTCGGCCCCGGCCGGCTGGCGCGGGGCCTGGTCGTCGAGGTGCCGTTCGTCGCTTTCGCCGTCCTCATGCCGTTCGTGGCCCGCGGGCCGCGGGTCGAGGTGCTCGGGCTCTCCCTCTCCGAGAGCGGCCTCGCGGCCGGCGGCGGGCTGCTGGCCAAGGCCACCCTGTCGATCCTCGCCGCGACGGTGCTCGCCGCGACCACCGAGCCCCGGGCGCTGCTGCGCGGGCTGCAGCGACTGCGCCTGCCCCAGCTGCTCGTCCAGATCCTCATGTTCATGGTCCGGTACGCCGACGTCGTCGGCTCCGAGCTGCACCGGATGCGGGTGGCCCGGGAGTCCCGCGGCTTCACCGGCGGCGGCCTGCGCGGGCTGCGGGTCCTGGCGGCAACCGCCGGCGCCCTGTTCGTGCGGTCCTACGAGCGCGGCGAGCGCGTGCACCTGGCGATGCTCAGCCGCGGCTACACCGGGAGCCTGCCCACCGGCCCGGCGGCCGTCGTCGACGCGCGGTCGTGGGCGGTGGCCCTCGGCCTGCCCCTGGCCGCCGCCACCGTGCTCGCGGCCGGGATGCTGCTGGGGTGAGCACTCCCCCGCCGTCCCTGCTGGTGGAGGACCTCGCGTTCGCCTACCCCGACGGGCACCAGGCCCTGTTCGGCGTGGACCTGCGCATCGAACGGGGTGAGCGGGTCGCGCTGCTCGGGCCCAACGGCGCCGGCAAGACGACGCTGGTGCTGCACCTCAACGGCATCCTGCGCGGCGGTCGGGGCCGGGTGAACGTCGCCGGCCTGGAGGCGGACAAGCGGTCGCTGCCCGAGATCCGCCGGCGGGTGGGCGTGGTCTTCCAGGACCCCGACGACCAGCTCTTCATGCCGACCGTCGGCGAGGACGTCGCCTTCGGGCCGCGCAACCTCGGCCTCGCCGAGGCCGAGGTCGCCGCCCGGGTCGCCGAAGCCCTCGCGCAGGTGCGCATGGCCGACGCCGCCGACCGGCCGCCGCACCACCTCTCGTTCGGCCAGCGCCGGCGGGTGGCCGTGGCCACCGTGCTCGCGATGCAGCCGGAGATCATCGTGCTGGACGAGCCGTCGTCGAACCTCGACCCGGCCGGACGGCGGGAGCTCGCCGAGGTCCTCGACGAGCTCCCCGTGACGCTGCTGATGGTCACCCACGACCTGCCCTACGCCGCGCAGCTGTGCCCGCGCTCGGTCGTCCTCGACGGCGGGGTGGTCGTCGCCGACGGCCCGACGCACGAGGTGCTCGCCGACGCCGCGCTGCTGGCCGCGCACCGGCTGGAGCTGCCCTACGGCTTCAGCCCCCGGCCGGCCGCACCTCCCCCCGCCTGAGAGGTCAGGCCTCTCCGACGAGCCCCTCGGCGAACGCGCGGGGCTCGAAGGGCGCCAGGTCGTCAGGGCCCTCGCCGAGCCCGATGAGCTTCACCGGGATGCCCAGCTCCTGCTGCACGCGCACGACGATGCCGCCCTTCGCGGTGCCGTCGAGCTTGGTGAGGACGACGCCGGTGACCGTGACCGCCTCGGTGAACACCCGGGCCTGCACGACGCCGTTCTGGCCGGTCGTCGCGTCGAGCACGAGCAGCACCTCGGTGACCGGCGACTGCTTCTCCACGACCCGCTTGACCTTGCCGAGCTCGTCCATCAGCCCCGACTTGGTGTGCAGCCGGCCGGCGGTGTCGACGACGACGGTGTCCACCTCGGCCTCGACGCCGGTGCGCACCGCCTCGAAGGCCACCGCCGCCGGGTCGCCGCCCTCGCGGCCGCGCACGGTGAGCACGCCGACGCGCTCGCCCCACGTCTCGAGCTGGTCGGCGGCGGCGGCGCGGAAGGTGTCGGCCGCGCCGAGGATCACGCTCTTCCCGTCGCCGACGAGCACGCGGGCGAGCTTGCCGACCGTCGTCGTCTTGCCGGCGCCGTTCACGCCGACGACGAGCACCACGCCCGGGCGCCCCTCGTGCCGGGTGGTGCCCAGCGTCCGGTCCAGGTCGGGCCCGAGGACGCCGGTCAGCTCCCGGACCAGCAGCTCGCGCAGGTCGGCGCCGGACGCGGTCGCCAGCACCATCGACTGGGTGCGCAGCCGCTCGACGATCTGCGTGGTGGCGGCGATGCCTACGTCGGCGGCGAGGAGGGTCTCCTCGACCTCCTCCCAGTCGTCCTCGGTGAGCTTCTCGCGGGCGAGCACGGTGAGCAGGCCGCGGCCGAGCGAGGACTGCGAGCGGGCCAGCCGCGAGCGCAGCCGCACCAGCCGGCCGGCCGAGGGCAGCGGGGTGTCGAAGACCAGGCCGGGCTCGGGCTCCGCCGGGGGCAGCTCGACGGTCTCCGGCGGCAGGCCGAGACCGGAGGCGGTCGACCCGGACGGCACGGGCGGGGCGGGCGGCGCCGGGGGCCCCGCCGGGCGGGTCAGCGTGGTGCCGGCCGCGTCGTCGTCGTCCAGGCGCACCGTCCGCCGTCCGCGGCCGACGAGGAGGCTGACGCCGGCGATCAGCGCGACGACCAGGATCGCGATCGCGATCAGCACGAATTCCATGGCCGCGAGTCTCCCAGCCCGGCGACCGCGGGGTCGCGAGGCCCGGCCGTCGGCCCCATGGGCCAGGCTGTGCCCATGCCCCCTGCCGACCGGTCAGCCCCGGCCCTCCTCCTCGGACCGCTGCTGCGGCACGTCGACCCGGTCTCCGCGACGCTCTGGGTGGAGGTCGACCGGCCCTGCGAGGTGACCGTGCTCGACCGCCGGGCCCGCACCTTCTCGGTGGCCGGTCACCACTACGCGCTGGTCGTGGTGGAGGACCTGGAGCCGGGCAGCGTCACGCCGTACGAGGTGCACCTCGACGGCACGCGGGTCTGGCCGCCGGAGGAGCCCGCGTTCCCGCCGAGCCGGATCCGCACGCCCGGCGGCCCCGGGCCCTTCCGGCTGGCCTTCGGGTCGTGCCGCTACGCCAGCCCGGCCACCGTCGAGGACTCCGAGGGCATCCCGCCGGACGCGCTGGACCTCTACGCCGCACGGATCGCCGCGCAGCCGCAGGAGCGCTGGCCCGACGCCCTCGTCCTCCTCGGCGACCAGGTGTACGCCGACGAGCTCACCGAGCGCACCCGGTCGCTGCTGCACCGCCGGCGCGACGCGCGGACCGAGCGCCGGGCCCTGGACGACCAGGTGGCGGACTTCGAGGAGTACACCCGCCTCTACTACGAGTCGTGGACCGATCCGCAGGTGCGCTGGCTGCTGTCGACGATCCCGTCCTCGATGATCTTCGACGACCACGAGATGATCGACGACTGGAACACCTCGGCGGCGTGGCGGTCCGAGGTCTCCCGGGAGCCCTGGTGGCAGGGGCGGATCACCGGGGGCCTGGTCAGCTACTGGGTCTACCAGCACCTGGGAAACCTCAGCCCGCGCGAGCTGTCGGAGGACGCGACCTGGCAGGCGATCCAGGGGCTGGGCGACGACGACCCCATCCGCGACGCCGAGCCGTTGCTGCGCGCCATGGCCGAACTGGCCGACGCCGAACCCGCGACGATCCGGTGGAGCTACGTGCGGCACTGGGGCGACGCGCGGCTGATCATGGTCGACAGCCGGGCCGGCCGGGTGCTGGAGGAGCAGCACCGCCGGATGCTGGACGAGGACGAGTTCGCCTGGGTCGAGACAGCGATGCGCCGCGCCGTGGACGAAGGCGTGGAGCACCTGATCGTCGGCACCTCGCTGCCCTGGCTGCTGCCGCACGCGATCCACAACCTGGAGCGGTGGAACGAGACGCTCAACGTCCGCCACCACGGCCGGCTCCGCGGGCGCCTGGCCGAGAAGGTCCGGCAGGGCGCCGACCTGGAGCACTGGGCGGCGTTCGGGCACTCCTTCGAGCGGCTGGGCGCGGCGCTGACCTCGGTGGCCCGCGGCGAGCACGGCCGCGCACCGGCCACCGCGCTGGTGCTCTCGGGCGACGTCCACCACGCCTACGCCGCCGAGCTGGTGCGCCCCGGGGCGCTCGAGGCCCGGGTGCACCAGCTCACCGTCTCGCCGCTGCACAACCAGGCACCGCACCCCATCCGCGTCGGCTTCCGGATCGGCTGGAGCCGGGCGGCGCGCCGGTGGACCGAGCGCCTGGCCCGGCTCGTGAAGGCCGAACCCACCGCCCTCGAGTGGGAGAAGCGGGCCGGCCCCTTCTTCGGCAACCAGATCGGCGAGCTGGTGCTGAGCGGCCGGGAGGCCCGCTTCCTGCTGTCGGTGTCGGAGCTGGGCGACGAGCAGCTCCGGGAGGTTCTCGACGAGCCGCTGTCCGACGCCTGAGAGGGTGGGGAGGTGACGAAGCCGGCCCCCGGTCCCGACCAGCCGCCGATCCCGGTGCGCCTGGTCACCTTCAACACCCACCACGGCGTGGGCGAGGACGACCGGCACGACCTCCCCCGGCTGGCCAAGCTGCTGGCCTCGGTCGATGCCGACGTCATCTGCCTGCAGGAGGTCGACCGGCGGTTCGGCGCCCGCAGCGAGGACGTCGACCAGGCACTGCTGCTCTCGCGGGCCCTGGACATGCAGCTGGCGTGGGGTCCGGCGATCGACCGGGGCGGGGACGAGAGCAGGCGCCCGGACGAGGGGGCGCACCGGCAGTACGGCAACGCGCTGCTGTCCCGGCTGCCGATCCTGATCAGCGACGTGCACCGGCTGCCCGGCGGCGGGGAGCCGCGCAGCGCGCTGCGGACCATGGTCGAGCTCGACGGCGGCGCGCTGTGGATCACCGCCACGCACCTGACCACCCGCTCCGCGCAGGAGCGCGCCGACCAGGTGGCGGCGCTGGCCGAGCTGCACACCGAGCCGATGGACACCGGCGTGCTCGTCGGCGACTTCAACACCGAGCCCGACGCCCCCGAGCTCGACGTCCTGCGGCAGCGGTTCACCGACGCCTGGAAGCTGGCGCGCGCCCGTGACGACCAGGCCGGCTGGAAGTTCTGGCAGGCCGACGCCGGCAACACCCACCCGGCGCGCTCCCCGCACCGCCGGATCGACCAGGTGTGGGTGTCCTCCGGGGTCGCCGTCGCCGGCGCCTACGTGCTCGACGCCGAGGGCGCCTCGGACCACCTGCCGGTCGTCGTCGACCTCGAGGTCCGCAGCGGCGTCTGATCGACGGGGAGGGCTCGTGGACGTCCTGCGACGGAGGTCGGGCGCACGGCGGTCGAGCCGGTGGTGGGACCGCTGGCAGTGGTTCGCCCTGCTGACGGTGGCCCTCGTCTGCGTGGCTCTCGGTGGTGCGGCGCTGGTCGACCAGCTGCGGAGCCGGCCGGACGGCGGCGAGGTGATCGGCTGCCGCACCGAACGACCCGCCGACCGCCTGCCGGGTGCGGTCACGACGTGCGAGGTCGCGACCGCGGACGGGGCGGTGGAGCTGCAGACCGCGCGACGGCATCCGGCGGGCAGCGAGCTCGCCCTGCGCCGGACCGCGAGCTCGGTGTTCGACCCCGACCACAACGAGGACGAGCTGTGGTGGCTGGCGGCAGGAGCGGTGATCGCGCTCGCGACCTGGTGGGCCGGCCTGCCACCCCGCAGCGACCTGACCTACGGCCGCCACGCCGCTGCGCGAAACCCGAGGAGGAGTTCCCGGGTCAGACCGTCTCGAGCTCACGGAGACGCTGGCTGATCACCCCGGTGATCCCGTCGCCCCGCATGCTGACGCCGTAGAGGGCGTCGGCGATCTCCATCGTGCGCTTCTGGTGCGTGATGATGATCAGCTGCGAGGTGGAGCGCAGCTGCTCCACCAGCACGAGCAGCCGGCCCAGGTTGACGTCGTCCAGCGCCGCCTCGACCTCGTCGAGCACGTAGAACGGCGAGGGGCGGGCGCGGAAGATCGCCACCAGCATCGCCACGGCGGTCAGGGAGCGCTCGCCGCCGGACAGCAGCGAGAGCCGCTTGACCTTCTTGCCCGGCGGCCGGGCCTCGACCTCGACGCCGGTGGTCAGCATGCTGTCGGGCTCGGTGAGCACCAGCCGGCCGGAGCCGCCCGGGAACAGGGTGGCGAAGACCTGCTCGAACTCGCGCGCCACGTCGGCGAAGGCCGCGGCGAAGACGTCGTGGATGCGGTCGTCGACCTCGCGGACGACGGTGAGCAGGTCCCGGCGGGTGTTCTTGAGGTCCTCGAGCTGGGTGGCCAAGAAGGTGTGCCGCTCCTCCAGCGCCGCGAACTCCTCCAGCGCCAGCGGGTTGACCTTGCCGAGGGTGGCGAGGTCCCGCTCGGCACGGGCGACCCGTCGCTCCTGCTCGGCGCGCTCGTAGGGCACCGGCTCCGGTGCGGGCTCCCCCGCGGCCTCGGCCGCCGCCTCCTGCTGCGGGGTCGGCGGCACCGGGGCGGCGGGCCCGTACTCGCCGATCAGGGTGGGCAGGTCGACGCCGAACTCCTCGGCCGCCCGGCCCTCCAGCGATTCGATGCGCAGCCGCTGCTCGGTGCGCGCCACCTCGTCGCGGTGCACCTCGTCGGTCAGCCGGTCCAGCTCGGCGGTCGCGGCCCGGACCCGGCTGCGGACGTCGAGCAGCTCGGCCTCGAACCCGCTGCGCGCCGCGGCCAGGGCGTCCCGCTCGGCGGCGGCGCGGGCCAGGGAGCCCTGCAGCGCGGTGAGCGCCGCCTCGGCGTCCTGCCGCACGCGGGCCGCGACTGCGGCTCCCCGCTGCCGGGCCACCAGCGCCGCCGCCGCCCGCTCGCGGGCGGCCCGCTCCTGCCGGGCCTGCCGACGCAGCGACTCGGCCCGGCCGTGCAGGGCCCGGGCGCGCTCCTCCGCGGTGCGGACCGCCAGCCGCGCCTCGGTCTCCGCCTGCCGGGCCGCCGCGACCTCGGCCCGCAGCCGGTCGCGCTCCTCGGTGGGCGGCTCCTCCTCGACCGGTGCCGCCTCGGCGTCGGCCAGCTGCGCCTCCAGCCGGTCCAGGGACTCCTGCGCCTGCTCGAGCGCCTGCTCCGCGCGCACCCGCGCGGCCAGCGAGCGCTCGGCCTCCGACGCGGCCGACCGCGCCGCCGCACCCAGCTCGGCCAGCGCGGCCGCCTCCGCCGAGCGAGTGCGGTCGGCGGCCTGCCGGGCGGCGAGCGCCTCGTCGACGTCGGCCGAGCGCGCCTGCGCCTCCTGCCGCGCGCTCGTGAGCTGCTCGGCGAGCTCGGCCGCGCGGGCGACCGCGGCGGTCAGCTCGGTGCCGGCCTCCTCGACCCGGGCGCGCAGCTCCAGGTTCGAGGGCGCGTCGACCTGCCCACCCAGGGCCCAGTCGGCACCGAGCAGCGCGCCGGTGGCCGTGACCGCGCGCACCCGCGGGTGGGTGCGGACCAGCGCCACCGCCGCGTCGAGGTCGGCCACGAGTGCCACCCGCTCGAGGGCACGGGCCAGTGCGGGGCGCAGCGGCTCCGGGGCCGTCACGGCGTCGAGCGCCCAGCGGGCACCCGCCGGGAGCTCCGGCCAGCCGTCGCGCGGGACCGGCGGCAGGCCGCCGGTCACCAGCAGGCCGGCCCGGCCGCCCTCGGTCCGGTTGAGGTGGTCCAGCGCGGCGGCGGCCTCGGCCACCCCGGCGACGACGACGGCGTCGGCCATGCCGCCCAGCGCGGCGGCGACGGCCACCTCGTCCCCCGGGGCGACGGCGAGCTGCTCGGTGACCGGCCCGACGACGCCGGCCAGCCCGGCGTCGAGCACGGCGGCCGCCCCGTCGGCAGGGGTCAGCCCGAGGGCGAGGGCGTCGCGGCGGGCCTGCCAGGAGGCGCGGTCGCGCTCGGCGGCGCGCTCGGCCTCGGTCAGCTCGGTGACCCGGCGGGCGACCGCGGCGTGCGCGGCGAGGGCGTCCTCGTGGGCGGCCACGAGCGCGACATCGGTGTCCTCCAGCTCGGCCACCTGCCCGCGCCGGTCGGCCAACCGGTCGGCGGCCACCTCCGCGCGGTCCGCTGCCTCGGCCGCGGCGAGGGTCAGCCGGTCGATCTCGGCCTGCCCGGCACCGACCCGGGAGCGGGCGGCGGCCACCTGGCCGGAGAGCCGGGCCAGGCCCTCGCGCCGGTCGGCGAGCGCCCGCGCCGCGGCGACCCAGGCCTTCTCCGCGGCGGCGAGCGCGGTCTCCAGCTCCGCCCGCCCGGCGACGACGGCCGCCAGGCGCTCCCGCTCGGAAGCGAGCCCGGCGGCGAGCTCCGCCTCGGTGGCGGCCACCCGGTCGGCCTCGGCGTCGAGCTGGTCGGGGTCGCGCCCGCTCGCGCCGGCCGGGGCGCTCGCGGAGAGGTGCCGGTGCCGCTCGGCGGCCAGCTGGCCGACGCTGCGGAAGCGCTCGCCCAGGGCGGAGAGCCGGTACCAGGTGTCCGACGCCGTCTGCAGCCGCGGTGCGCCGGCGGCCAGCTCGCGCTCCAGCTCCGACTCGCGGCGGGAGACGACGGAGAGGTCGCGCTCGACCAGGGTGCGGCGCTCGCGGGCCGCCGTCTCGTCGGCGACGTCGCGGTCCAGGGCGTCGCGCAGCTGCACCAGGTCGTCGGCGAGCAGCCGCAGCCGGGCGTCGCGCAGGTCGGCCTGCACCCCGGCGGCGCGGCGGGCCACCTCGGCCTGACGGCCCAGCGGCTTGAGCTGGCGGCGGAGCTCGGCGGTGAGGTCGGCCAGCCGGTCGAGGTTGGCCTGCATCCCGTCGAGCTTGCGGAGCGCCTTCTCCTTGCGCTTGCGGTGCTTCAGTACGCCGGCGGCCTCCTCGATGAAGGCGCGGCGGTCCTCGGGTCGGCCGGAGAGGACGGCGTCGAGCTGCCCCTGGCCGACGATGACGTGCATCTCCCGGCCGATACCGGAGTCGCTGAGCAGCTCCTGGACGTCGAGCAGACGCACCTTGTCGCCGTTGATCTCGTACTCGCTCTCGCCGGAGCGGTACATCCGGCGGGTGATCGAGACCTCGGTGTAGTCGATCGGCAGCGCGCCGTCGGTGTTGTCGATGGTCAGCGTCACCTCGGCCCGGCCGAGCGCGGGGCGGCCGGCGGTGCCGGCGAAGATGACGTCCTCCATCTTCCCGCCGCGCAGGCTCTTCGCGCCCTGCTCGCCGAGGACCCAGGCGATGGCGTCGACGACGTTGGACTTGCCCGAGCCGTTGGGGCCGACGACGGCGGTGATGCCCGGCTCCAGCCGGAGCGTCGTCGCGGACGCGAAGGACTTGAAGCCCTTGAGCGTCAGGCTGGAGAGGTGCACGGGAAGGAGACTCTATCCCCGGTACGACGGTTCCAGGTGGGGCGCGAGGCCCGTGGTGCAGGTGGGACGGACTACCGGGCGAGCGCGGGCTCGGCGGCGTCGCCGGTCATCGAGAGCAGCTCGTGGGCGATGGCGGCGTCGCGCTGGGCGCGGAGCTCCGCGAGCTCCTGCTCCAGCCGGCGGACCTTCGCCCGCAGGATCGCGTTCTCCTCGACCACTCGGAGTTCCGCGGAGGTGACGACGTGACCGAAGAGGGCCTTGGCCATGGCGGGAACGGCCTTTCGACTGCGGGAGGGGTGACCGGCGCCCCGGGAAACGGTCGGCGCGGTCTGGTCTTCTCAGGGTGACACCACCGGACACGCAGGTCAACGGCGGCGCAACGGCCCTCCCGGAACCGGGTGGTGTCACGTTCGTCACGTCCCGGCAACGGGGTCAGGTCGTGCGACGGGCCCGCGGGCGGGGCTGGCACGTGGGGCAGCTGTAGCTCGACCGGTTCATGAACGGCTCGCGGCGGATCGGCGTCCCGCAGCGGGGGCAGGGCCGGTCACCCTGCCCGTAGACGGCGAGGAAGCGGGAGAAGTACCCGCTCTGCCCGTTGACGTCGACGTAGAGGGAGTCGAACGAGGTCCCGCCTTGGGCCAGGGCCTCCCCCAGCACGTCGCGGATGCCGTCGAGCAGGTCGTGCACCTGGGCGTTGGTGAGCTTGTCGGTGGGCCGGGCGCCGTGCAGGCGGGCCCGCCACAGCGACTCGTCGGCGTAGATGTTGCCGACCCCGCCGATCAGCGTCTGGTCCAGCAGCGCGCGCTTCACCTCGGTGCGCCGCCGGCGCAGGGCCGCGGCGAAGGCCGCGGTGTCGAAGGAGGGGTCCAGCGGGTCGATCGCGATGTGCGCCAGCCGCGGCGGGATGCCCTCCCCCGTGCTCTCCTCGACCGCGAGCCCGCCGAAGGTGCGCTGGTCGACGAAGCGCAGCTCGCGGCCGCCGTCGGTGAAGGTGAACCGCGCGCGCAGGTGGGTCTCGTCGGGCGCCGACGGCTTCTCCACCAGCAGCTGGCCGCTCATGCCCAGGTGCCCGACCAGCGCCCGGCCCGAGGGGGCGCCGTCGGCCTCGGCCAGCGGCATCCACAGGTACTTGCCCCGCCGGTGGGCGGCGGTGAAGGTGCGGCCGGTGATCGTCTGCACGAAGTGGTCGGTGCCCTCGAGGTGCCGGCGCACGGCGCGCGGGTGGTGCACCTCGACGGTCGCGACGGTGCGCCCGGCGACCCACTGCTCCAGGCCGCGGCGGACCACCTCGACCTCGGGAAGTTCCGGCATCGGGATCGGCCTCCCTGGTCAGGCGTCGGTGGGATCAGGCGTCGGAGAGGGTCCGCCAGGCGGCCTCGGCGGCCTCCTGCTCGGCGGCCTTCTTGGTGCGCCCGGTGCCCCGGCCCCGGACGACGTCGGCCAGCAGCACCTCGGCGGTGAACGTCTTGGCGTGGTCGGGGCCCTCGTCGGCGACCTGGTAGACCGGCGCCCCCAGGCCGGCGGCGGCACCCAGCTCCTGGAGGCTGGTCTTCCAGTCCAGGCCCGCACCGCGGGTGGCGGCCTCGACCAGCAGCGGGTCGAAGAGCCGGTGCACGATCGCCGAGGCGGTCTCCAGCCCGCAGCCGAGGTGGATCGCCCCGATCAGCGCCTCGAGCGCGTCGGCGAGGATCGAGTCCTTCTCCCGGCCGCCCGTGGTCTCCTCGCCGCGCCCCAGGAGCAGGTGCGCACCCAGGCCGCCGTCACCGAGCCGCCTCGCGACCCGCGCCAGCGAGGTCATGTTCACGACCGAGGCGCGCAGCTTGGCCAGCTGGCCCTCGGGGAGCTCCGGCTGGCTGCGGTACAGCTCGTCGGTGACGACGAGGCCCAGCACCGAGTCGCCGAGGAACTCCAGGCGCTCGTTGGTGGGCAGGCCGCCGTTCTCGTAGGCGAACGACCGGTGGGTCAGCGCCAACGACAGCAGGCCGCCGGGCAGGTCGACGTCGAGGACGTCGGACAGCCAGGCGGCGGCCCGCTGGGCGTGCTCGAGCCCGCCCGGGGGACGTCCGTCGACGGCACCCTCGGGAGGGTGCGCGGCGGCCGTCGTCCCCACGGCGGTCAGCTCGGGCGGATCAGACGGAGAGGACCTGGCGGCCGGCGTACTGGCCGCAGGTCGGGCACGCGATGTGCGGGGGCTTGAGCTCGCCGCAGGCGCGGTTGGGGCACGGGGACAGGGTCGGCGCGACGGCCTTCCACTGCGACCGGCGCATGCGGGTGTTGGCCCGCGACATCTTCCGCTTCGGAACGGCCACGTCAGTTCTCCTCTGGGGTGGTGGATTCGCCGGGGGTGCCCGACGAGGAAGCAGGGGTGCCGAACTTCGCGGCGAGCGCGGCCCAGCGGGCGTCGACGATCTCGTGCGAGTGGTCGGCGGGCAGGTCGTCGAGGCGCTCGCCGCAGTCGACGCACAGGCCGGCGCAGTCCTCGGTGCAGACCGGCGCCAGCGGCAGGTTCAGGACGACGGTGTCACGGGCGAGCGGCTCCAGGTCGAGGAAGTCGCCCTCGATCCGGCGCACCTCGTCCTCCTCGCTCGTCGCCTCGGTGGTGCTGCCCTCGTAGGCGTACAGCTCCTGGATGTCGAGGCGCAGGGTGTCCTCGATCGGCTCCAGGCAGCGGGCGCAGGAGCCGACGACCGGGACGTGCAGCTCCCCGGTGACCAGCACGCCCTCCATGACCGACTCCAGCCGGAGCTGCAGGCGCACGTCGGCCTTCTCGGGCACGCCGATGAGCTCGACCCGCCACTCGGCCGGCGCCGGCGCCGTGCGGTCCAGCTCCTGCATGGACCCCGCCCGCCGGCCGAGCTCCCGGAGGTCGAGCTTCCAGGGGTTGGCAGCAGGACGCCGGTCCGGGGAGGACGGGGCGCCGGTGCGGTGCGGCTGAGCGGCAGGCATGTCAGTACTCGCGGTCGGGAGCGGGAAGGGGAGGCCGGCCGGGGCGAAGACCCACGGCGGTCGGACCAGGGATCAAGACTACCCGATCCCCTCGGCCCGCCCATCGTGCGGAACGTCTCAGGGTTCGCGGAGGGTGGTGCGGGCCTTCTCGACCGAGCGCAGCATGCGCTCCAGCGTCGTGCCGAACTCGGCCAGCCGGGTGTCGACGTACTCGTCGACCTCCGCCCGCATCCGGGCGGCGTCGGTGTGCGACTGGGCGCCGAGCTCGTCGGCGCGGTCCACCGCGCTCCGGTAGACCTCGGTCTCGGTGATGAGCCGCTCGTGCTCGGCCTGCGCCTCGGCCAGCATCTGCGCGCGCAGCTGCCGCCCGTCGGCCAGCAGCGCCTCCGCCTCGGCCTCCGCCTCGAGGACGATCTGCTCGGCCTCCTCCTGCGTGCGGGTCAGCAGGTCGTCGCGCTGGCGACGGGCGGTGCCCAGGATCTCGTCCCGCTGGTGGCGGGCCTGGACGAGCAGCTGCTCGCTCTCCGTGCGCGTGCGGCCGGTGAGCCGCTCCGCCTCGGCCTGGGCCTGCTGCAGGATCTCGGTGCGCTGCTCGACGATCGCGCCGGCCGCCTGCACGTCCTCCGGCAGCGACTCCCGCAGGTCGTCGAGCAGGTCGAGCACGAGGTCGCGAGGCACCATGCAGGACGCCGACATCGGCACCCCGCGGGCGTTCTCGATGACCTGGGTCAGCTCGTCGACGGTCTCGTAGAGCCGGTAGACGACCTCGGTGTTGTTCTTGCCGCGCGTGGGCCGGGTCATCGGGAGGACCGCCGGGCGTGCTCGGCGAGCCGGTCGTGGACGGCCTTGGGGACCAGCTTGGAGACGTCGCCGCCGAACGTGGCGATCTGCTTCACGAGGCTGGAGGAGAGGTGGCCGACCTGCGGCGCCGTGGGCACGAACAGCGTCTCGATCGCGGCCAGCTCGCGGTTCATCTGCGCCATCTGCAGCTCGTACTCGAAGTCGCTGACCGCCCGAAGCCCCTTGACGATCACCGGGATGTCCTGGGCGCGGCAGTAGTCGACCAGCAGCCCCTGGAAGCTGTCGACGGTCACGTTGGGCAGGTCGGCGACGGCCTCGCGGAGGAGCTCCATGCGCTCCTCGACCGGGAACAGCCCCGCCTTGCCCGGGTTGACCAGCACGGCCACCACCAGCTCGTCGTAGAGCGTGGCGGCCCGGGTGATGACGTCGACGTGCCCGTTGGTCACCGGGTCGAAGGAACCTGGGCAGACGGCGCGTCTCACGGTCGCCGACCGTACCGGAGCACGGCCTCGCCGTAGCGCCGGTCGCGCAGGCCTTCCAGGGGTGTCGGCCACTCCCAGGGCTGCTCGCGGCTGGACCGCTCGACCACCACGACGCCGCCGGGCGCCAGCCAGCCGCCGCTGACGAGGGCGCGCAGGACGCCCAGCACGTCGTCGACGGGCACGTCGTAGGGCGGGTCGGCCAGCACCACGTCGAACTCCGCGGGCGCCGGACCGGCGACCACGGCCGGGACGGAGCCGGCCACCACCCGGCCGCCGGGCAACCCGACGGCGGCCAGGTTCGACCGCAGCACCGGGAGCACGCCGGACGAGGACTCCACGAAGACGGCGGACGACGCGCCGCGGGAGAGCGCCTCGAGCCCCAGCGCACCCGAGCCGGCGTAGAGGTCGAGCACCGCGGCGCCCTCGAGGTCGACCAGCGAGCCGAGCGAGTTGAACAGCGCGCCCCGGGCCTTGTCGCCGGTCGGCCGCACCCCGGCCGGCGGGACCTTGATCCGCCGTCCTCCCGCCAGGCCCGCGATCAGCCGGGTCACGCCTTCTCCAGCCACTCGGCGCGGTCGTCGCTCGCGAGGGCGGCGACCTCGGCGGCCAGGCCGGGGTGGTCGGCGAGCCCGCGATCACCGGCGAGCAGGGCGGCCGCCTCGGTGCGGGCCTCGGCGATGAGGTCCTCGTCCTCCAGCAGGGACAGCATCCGGATCCCCGAGCGCTTGCCGGACTGCGCGGCCCCGAGGACGTCGCCCTCGCGCCGGGTCTCCAGGTCCAGCCGGGCGAGCTCGAAGCCGTCGGAGGTGCCCGCGACCGACGCCAGCCGCTCGCCGGTGGGCGAGGCCGACGGCGCCTCGGTGACCAGCAGGCACAGGCCCGCGTGCGCGCCCCGGGCCACCCGGCCGCGCAGCTGGTGCAGCTGGCTCACACCGAACCGGTCGGCGTCCATGACCACCATGACCGTCGCGTTGGGGACGTCGACGCCGACCTCGACGACGGTGGTGGCGACCAGCACCTGGGTCTCCCCCGCCGCGAAGGCCCGCATGACGCCGTCCTTCTCCTCGGGGGTCATGCGCCCGTGCAGGACGTCGAGCCGCAGGCCGGCCAGCGGACCGGAGCGGAGCGCCTCGGCGACGTCGAGCACGGCCAGCGGTGGACGGCGGTCGCTGCGCCCGTCCTCGTCCGGCGGGGCGCCGTCGGCGTCCTCGGGCTCGTCGCCGGGCACGTCGCCGATCCGCGGGCAGACCACGTATGCCTGCCGGCCCGCGGCGACCTCCTCGCGGAGCCGCTCCCAGGCGCGGTCGAGCCAGCCCGGCTTCTCCGTCACGGGGACGACCGAGCTGGAGACGCCGCCGCGTCCGCTCGGCAGCTGCCGCAGCGTGGACACCTCGAGGTCGCCGTACACGGTCATGGCCACGGTCCGCGGGATGGGCGTGGCGGTCATGACGAGCACGTGCGGGGGCCGGTTGCCCTTCGCCCGCAGGGCGTCGCGCTGCTCGACGCCGAAGCGGTGCTGCTCGTCGACGACGACCAGGCCGAGGTCGGCGAAGTCGACGCCCTCCTGCAGCAGCGCGTGGGTGCCGACGACGATGCCGGCCCGGCCCTCGGCCACCTCCGCGCGCGCCTCCCGCCTGGCGGCGGCCTTGAGCGAGCCGGTGAGCAGCGTGACGCGGGTGCCGGCGGGGTCGCCGTCGAGCTCACCGGACCGCCCCAGCGGCCCGAGCAGGGCGCGGATGCCCCGGACGTGCTGGGCGGCGAGGACCTCGGTGGGCGCCAGCAGCGCGGCCTGGCCGCCGGCGTCGACGACCTGCGCCATCGCGCGCAGCGCCACGACGGTCTTGCCGGAGCCCACCTCGCCCTGCAGCAGCCGGTGCATGGGCTGGTCGCGGTCGAGCTCGGCGGCCAGCTCCTCCCCCACCTCCTGCTGCCCCTCGGTCAGCGCGAAGGGCAGCGCCGCGTCGACGGCGTCGAGCAGGCCGCCGGGCTTCCGCGGCCGGGCGGTGCCGGGCTCGAGGGCGGCCGCCCGCCGGCGCGCGGCGAGGGTCAACTGGAGGGTGAGCGCCTCGTCCCACTTGAGCCGGCGCTGGGCGCGGGCGACGTCCTCGGGCGTGGTCGGCCGGTGGATGTCGAGCAGCGCGGCCGGGAGCGAGAGCAGGCCGTGCCGGGTGCGGATCTCCTCCGGGAGCGGGTCGGTGACCAGGTCGCCGAGGTTGCCCGAACCGCCGAGCAGCAGCTTCACCGACTTCTGGATCACCCAGCTGGAGACGTCCTTGCTCGCGGGGTAGATCGGCACCAGCTCGCGCGCCCAGTCGTCGTCATCGTCGTCGCCGCTGAGCAGGTGCATGTCGGGGTGGGTGAACTGCAGCTTCCCCTGGTAGCTGCCGACCGTGCCGGCGAACATGCCCCACACGCCGGGCGCCAGGCGCGCGTTCCGGTAGCTGAAGAAGACCAGCTTCATCGTGCTGGCGCCGTCGCCGACGGTGACCTCGGTGATCATCCCGCGGCGCTGCCGCATCGGCCGGCTGCTCACCGTCTTCACCTGGGCCAGGACGGTGACCCGGTCGCCGGCCTGCAGGTCGTCCAGCCGGGCCATCTCACCGCGCTTGGCGTAGCGGCGCGGGTAGTGCCGGAGCAGGTGGCGCACCGTGTGCAGCCCGAGCGAGCCGGCCATGCCGGTGGCGGTCTTGGGTCCGAGGACCTTGGCCAGCGGGGTCTCGAGGGTGACCGCCACGCCTCACTCCACCCCGATCTGCAGGGGCAGCGAGCTCGGCCCGCCGCCGTAGCGGACCACCTCGACCGTCGGGTGCACCGAGGACAGGTGCGCGCAGACGGTCTCCCCGAGCTCCTCGTCGGTGCCCACGAGCAGGGTCGCCATCTCGCCGCCGGCCGACAGCAGCCGGTCGAGCAGGTCGCAGGCGACCGTCGCGAGGTCGGGGCCGATGACGACGACGTCGCCCTCCGCGACACCCAGCGCGTCACCCGGCTGGCAGGTGCCGGCCGAGGTGAGCGCCTCCTGGTCGGCGACGGTGACCTCGGCCCAGCGGGTGGCGGCCGCTGCCTCGGCCATGGCGATGACGTCGTCGCCGAAACGGCGCTCGGGATCGGCGACCGCCACGGCGGCCAGCCCCTGGACCGGCGAGCGGGTGGGGACGACGCCGACCTCGCGGCCCTCCTCCCGGGCCCGCGTCGCCGCCCGCGAGGCGACCGGCAGGAGACCCGCGTCGTTGGGGAGCACCGCGATCTCCTCCGCGCCCGAGTCGGCGATCGCGTCGTGGATGTCGTCCTCGGTGACGCCGTCCTGGTCGCACACGACGACGCGGACGCCCTCCGCGGCGAACAGCGCTCCGACGCCGTCGCTGTGCACGACGGCGACGACGGCGCGCAGGCCCGGCACCGGCTGCGCGGGCCGAACCGGCGCCAGCGGGGTCACCGAGATGCGGTGCGGCCGGCCCGCCTCTACCCCGGCCTCGATGGCGGCACCGATGTCCGAGACGTGCACGTGCACGTTCCACTCGCGGCCGGTCGGCGTGTCGACGCCCACCACGACGAGGCTGTCGCCGAGCTCGGCGAGCCTCCGCTGGAGCCGCTCCACGGCGGCCTCGTCGGTGTCGGCGAGCAGGTACTGGACCTCGCTGCCGGGCCCGGGCGGCGGCTGGTGCGGGGCGTGCTCGTGCCGGTGGGAGTGCGTGGGCAGCGCCAGCGCCGGGCGCACCGGCTCGACGCCGGTGACGGTGCGGACGAGCGCGTCGAGGACCAGGCAGAGACCCGCGCCACCGGCGTCGACGACGCCGGCCTCGCGCAGGACCGCGAGCTGGCCCGGGGTGCGCTCGAGGGCGGCGCGGGCACCGTCGGCGGCGGCCGTGACCACGTCGGCCAGGTCGGCGCGCCCCTCCTCGGCGGCGGCGACGGCGGCCTCGCCGCTCGCGCGGGCCACGGTGAGGAAGGTGCCCTCCTCGGGATCGGCGACGGCGGCGTAGGCACCGTCGGCGGCCTTCTGCAGGGCGGCGGCGAAGGCGGGGCCCTCGGCCGGCGGCTGGGCGGCCAGCTGGTCGGCGAGGCCGCGCATCAGCTGGGCGAGGATCGTGCCGGAGTTCCCCCGGGCGGCGAGGACGGCCCCGCGGGCCGTCACCGCCCAGGTCGACTCCCCCGGCGCGGCCTGCTCGAGGGCGGCCAGCGCACCCTCGGCCGTGTGCAGCAGGTTGGTCCCGGTGTCGCCGTCGGGCACGGGGAAGACGTTCAGCTCGTCGAGCCGGCTCCTGGAGCCGGACAGCGCCTCGACCGCGGCCCGGCACCACCGGCCGACCGCGGCGTCGTCCAGCGCCTGCAGCACGGGGGAAGGCTACCCACCCGGGCGGACAGGACCGGGCATCACGAGGGGTGGAGCCGCCCGATCGAGGCGTTCCGGAGGGGGCTGCGACATCGTCCCGCGGGAGCGGTTAGACTGCTGGACGGTCTTGTTGCGGGTGCTGCCTTGCCCCGCCGTCTGTGAACGATTCTTCTGGGAGTGATCAACCGTGGCTGCCAACTGCGATGTGTGTGGCAAGGGCCCCGGTTTCGGTATGTCGGTGTCGCACTCGCACCGCCGCACGCCGCGCCGTTGGAACCCGAACATCCAGTCCGTGCGGGCGCTGATCGCCCCCGGAAACCGTCGCCGGATCAACGCGTGCACCTCGTGCATCCGCGCCGGCAAGGTCGTCCGCGCCTAGAAGGACCACCCTTCCCCCCACGCCTCGCACACTCGGCGCGGGCCCCTGAAGGGCGGCCGTTCCATCGCGTTGGAGAACCCCGGAGGTCACCGACCTCCGGGGTTCTTCGCGTTCAGCGCCCGATCCCCCGCGCCCGCGCGGCGATCACGACGAGCTCGACCGCCGTCTCCACGGGGAGCGCGGTGGTGTCCAGCACCAGGTGGTAGAGCCGGGCGTCGGCCGGGTCGCGCCGGTAGAAGTGCCGCACGTAGGCCTCGCGTCCGCGATCGGCCGCCGCCATCTCCCGCTCCACCTCCTGGCGGGGCAGGCCCGAGCGTTCGACCGCCGCGGTGAGCCGCCGGTCGCGCGGCCCGTCGAGCCGCACGTGCAGTGCGTCGGGGCGGTCCCGCAGGACCAGCGCGGCGGCTCGGCCCAGCACGACGCCGCCGTCGCCCTCGGCGATCTCGGTCAGCACCCGCTCGGTCTGCTCCCGGTAGGCGCGGGCGTCCGGCAGCACGGTGCCGGGGACGACGCCGCCGACGGGGTCGGGCATGGTGCCCAGCGACGCCACGAGCCGCCACAGCCCCCGCACGACGGTCTCGTCGTTGGCCTCCGCCTCCGACACCGGCACGCCCAGCCGCCCGGCCACGCGCCCCGGGATCGCCCGGTCGTGGAAGACCAGCCCCAGCCGCTGGGCGACGGCCGGCGCGATCTCGGCCCCCGCGGCCCCGTACGGGGCCGAGACGGTCACGACACCCATGACTGCTCCTCCTCGGCCGGCACGCGCAGATCCTTGCCCAGGAAGACCGCCTCCGGCGAGCAGGCGTACACGCCGTAACCCGGAACGGGGACGTAGCCGAGCTCGCCGTAGAGCCGCACCGCCTCCGGCTGCCTGCGCCCGGTGTTGAGCACGACCTTCCGGTGCCCGGCCCGGGCCGCCGTCGCCTCCAGCTCGGCCATCACCGCCTGCGCCAGCCCGAGCCGGCGGAACGCCGGGGCCACGTACACCCGCTTGATCTCCACGCCGCCGGGTGGGTAGACCCGCCACGCGCCGCACCCGGCGGGCTCGCCGTCCACCTCCGCGACCAGGAACAGGCCCTCCGGCGGCAGGAACTGCGCCGGGTCGACGGGAGCGGCGTCGCGCCCGCCGTACCGCGCCACGTACTCCTGCTGGACCTCCTCGACCAGCCGCTGGGCCGGCGGGGAGTCGTAGGGCAGCGGCCGCAGCCGGGCCACCGAGCCGTCCCGGAGCACCTGCTCAGCCGAAGTGGACATGCCCCGCCTTCTCCGCTCCGACGGCCTGCAGCGCGTCCGCGGCCGCCCGTCCGCCGACCCGCACCCCGGGCTCGCGACCCGGCGCCCGGACCGAGCCGATCACCGACCAGCCGTAGGGCAGCACGGCGTTGGGCGGGAACGTCGCCAGCAGCGCGTGGTCCTCTCCCCCGCTGAGCACCCAGGCCATCGGGTCCACACCCAGCGCCGAGCCCACCTGCTGCAGCGGGCCCACCGGCTCCAGGCAGGCCTGTGCGAGGGCGGCGGGGTCGAGGTCGATGACCACGCCGCTGTCGCGGGCCAGGTGGCCGGCGTCGGCCACCAGACCGTCGCTGACGTCGCACATCGAGCTGGCCCGCGCGTCGGCCGCAGCCGGCCCGGCGGCGTACGGCGGGGTGGGCCGGCGGTGCGCGGCCACGACGGAGTGCGGGCTGGTGAAGCCCCGGCGGAGCACGGCCAGGCCCGCCGCCGACCAGCCCAGCTTCCCGGCCAGCGCGACGACCTGGCCCGGCCGGGCGCCCGACCGCCGCACCGGGGTCCGCCCGCCGAGGTCGCCCAGCGCGGTCACCGAGAGCACCACCCCGGTGCTGTCGGGGGCCGAGGCCACCGTGTCGCCGCCGACGACGGCCGCGCCCAGCGGCGCGCACTCGGCGGCCAGGCCCGCGGCCACGCCCTCCAGCCAGCTCGTGGGGGTGTCCGGCGGGCACGCGAGGCCGACCACGAGCGCCGTCGTCGTGGCCCCCATGGCGGCGACGTCGGCGAGGTTGGCCGCGGCCGCCTTGTGCCCGACGTCCTCGGCGCTCGACCAGTCCCGCCGGAAGTGCCGGCCCTCGACCAGCACGTCGGTGGTGACGACGACCCGCCCGTCGGCGGCGCGGACCACCGCGGCGTCGTCGCCCGGGCCGACCTCGGCGGCCGCGGCGGTGCCCGCGCGGGCGAGCACGCGGGCGATCACCCCGAACTCGCCGACGACGCGGACGCTGTCGGCCGGATCACTGCGCGGTACGAGCGGACGGGGCCGACTCATCGGTGCACTCCTGCTGCTGCGGTAGGTTGCCGACGAGTCCGCCACCCGGCGGGGACGACGTCTCGGCACTGTTGCCGGAGGAAGGATCTCCCGTGGTCCACGCCTACATCCTCATCCAGACCGAAGTCGGCAAGGCCGCCCAGGTCGCCACGACGATCAGCGAGATCGACGGGGTGACCAAGGCCGAGGACGTGACCGGCCCGTACGACGTGATCGTGCGCGCCGAGGCCGACACCGTCGACGACCTCGGCCGCCTGGTCGTCGCCCGGGTGCAGTCCGTCGACGGCATCACCCGCACGCTCACCTGCCCGGTCGTGAACATCTGACCGGTCAGCCGGCCGACCCGCTGCGCCGGGTCGCCCTCCTGGTCACCGCGATCACGGTGCCCGTGGTGATCGCGCTCGTCGTGCTGGTCAACGTGCTCGGTTCCGACGGCGGCCCGGGCACCGCCCGCGGTGGCGACCGCGCTCCCGCCGAGATCGAGGGCGCCGATCCCGGTGCCCGCGAGGACCTGCCGGTGCTGCCCCTCGACGCGCCGCCGATGACGCCCGCGGCCGAGGCGTCCTGCCCGGCACTGATGGAGAACCTGCCCTTCGAGCTCGCCGGTGAGCCGTCGCGCAAGGTGCAGTCCGACACGCTGCACGTCTACGCCTGGGGCGAGCCGCCGGTGGTCCTGAGGTGCGGGGTCGAGCGGCCGGTCGGGTGGACGGTGGGCGCTTCGGCGATCCAGATCAACGGCGTGCAGTGGTACGTCGACACCGCCGACCCCGAGACGACGGTGTGGACCGTCGTCGACCGCCCGGTCTACGTCGAGGTGCGGCTGCCCGCCGACGTGGACAGCGCCCCCGTCACCGCCCTCACCGTGCCGCTGGCCGAGGCGCTGCCCTACCAGGAGCCCACCCCCGGGCCCTGAGCCCGCGGTCATGCCGGTGGCAGCAGCGCGAGCTGCCGGCCCATCACGGCGACCACCTCGGCGAGGGCCTCGTCCACCGTCGGCCCGACGGCGGTGACCGCCACGCTGAAGACGCCGTGCCAGCACCAGGCGAAGGCCGCGGGCGAGGTCAGCCCGGCCTCGGGCACGGGCTCGACCACGGTCAGGTCCCGGCAGCTGGCGGGCAGGTCGGGCGGGTCCTCGCCGAGGTCGACCCCGTAGAGCTCGGCCTTGTTCACCGCGAGGTCCTCGGCGTACGCGTCGGCGCCGGCCCGGCGCTCGAACTGGTCGACGAAGATCCCGGTCATCGGCCCGGAGTCGCGCCCCCAGAACCGCTCCCAGCCGTGCAGGTAGCCGTACTCCTCGAGGACGGCGCGCTCCCGGGCGGGATCCGTCGAGTACCCGGCGACGTCCTCCAGCCGCTTGGCGCCGGCCGGCGGCTGCACCTCGTCGTCGGGCAGCCGGGGCAGGCCCGAGGGGACCTCGGTGACCAGCAGCGCCTCGAGCTCCTGGGGCGAGGCCGGCCGGGCCGACGGCGGGACCGCCGTCGGTGAGCCCTCGACCACCCGGCCGCAGCCGGGGAGGGCCAGCCCGACGACCAGCGCGACGGGCAGGAGGGCGGCGGACCGCCCCCTGGTCACCGCGCCGGCCGGGGGGCGCCGGCGAGGGCGCCGGTGACCAGCCGGTCGACGATCTCGGCGAACTCGACGCCGCTGGCGGCCCACATGCGGGCGAACATCGAGATCGGGGTGAAGCCCGGCATCGTGTTCACCTCGTTGATCACCAGCTCGTCCGCGCCGTCGGGGCCCGGGGCGAGGAAGAAGTCCACCCGCGCGAGGCCCCGGCAGTCCATGGCCAGGTACGCGCGGCGGGCCGCCTCCTGGACGGCCGCCGTCTGCTCGGGGGTCAGGTCGGCGGGGATGTCGAAGTCCGCCGCGTCGTCCAGGTACTTGGCGGCGAAGTCGTACCAGTCGACGCCGGGACGCAGCCGGATCTCCGCGGGGAGACTGGCCTCGGGCAGCCCCGACCCGCGCGCGGCGAGGACGCCGCACTCGATCTCCCGCCCGGGGATGGCGGCCTCGACGATGACCTTCGGGTCGACCGCGGCGGCCTCGGCCACCGCGGCCGGGAACTGCGCCCAGTCGGTGACCCGCGTGATGCCGATGCTGGAACCGGCCCGCGCGGGCTTGACGAAGACCGGCAGGCCGAGCCGCTCGCGGGCCGCCTCGTCCAGCACCGCGGGGTCGGCGCAGACGGCGCCGGACGCGTCGCGCAGCACGACGTGGTCGCCCTGCGGCAGGCCGGCCGCGGCCAGCAGCTTCTTGGTGAACTCCTTGTCCATGGAGGCGGCGCTGGCGAACACCCCGGAGCCCACGTAGGGCAGCCCGGTCATCTCCAGCAGGCCCTGGACCGTGCCGTCCTCGCCGTAGGTGCCGTGCAGCACCGGGAAGACGACGTCGACCTCGGTGAGCACCTGGCCCACGGCCGCGCCGGGCTCGAGCACCGCCAGGCCGCGGCCCTCCGGGTCGCCGACGAGGGAGACCGCGGTGCCGCCGGTGATCTCGGGCAGCGCGCCGTCGGTGATCGTCAGCCGCTGGCCCGGCTCGGGCAGCACCCAGCGCCCGTCGCGGGCGATGCCGACCGGCACCACCTCGTAGCGCTCGGGGTCCAGCGCGGCCATCACGGCGCCGCCGGAGACGCAGGAGATCGCGTGCTCCTCGCTGCGCCCGCCGAACACGACCGCCACCCGCACCTTGCCAGCCTGTCCGCTCATCCCGGCGACCCTAACCGAGAGCCCTCCGGCCACCTCGGCGCGACGTCGGGCCCCCGTCGTCCCGCCCCCCGCGCCGCGGTGTGGCAGCCTCGTCGCGTGCAGGATCAGGCAGCTCCCCCGGCGGGGACGTTCTCCCGCGGCTTCCGGCTCGCCGGTGCCGCGGTGCACCTCTACACCGCGAGCGGGTCGGTGCTGGGGCTCCTGATCGTGCTCGCGGCGATCGAAGGTGAGGTCGTCACCGCCCTGTGGCTGGTGCTGGCGACGCTCTTCGTCGACGGCACCGACGGCATGCTCGCCCGCCGGTTCCGGGTCAAGGAGACGATCCCCTGGTTCGACGGCGCCCGCATGGACGACATCGTCGACTACCTGACCTACGTCTTCGCCGCCGTCGTCCTGCTGTGGACGGCCGACCGGTTGCCCGGGGGCGCCTGGGGCTGGGTGCTGGCGGCCCTCCCGCTGCTCGCCTCCTGCTACCAGTTCTGCCGGGTCGACGCGAAGACCGACGACCACTACTTCCTCGGGTTCCCCAGCTACTGGAACGTGGTGGCCTTCTACGCGATCGTGCTGGACGTCGGCCCCACCGGCGTCGGGATCACCCTCGCGATCCTGACCGTGCTGGTGTTCGTGCCGGTCAAGTACGTCTACCCCTCGCGCACCAAGCTGCTGCGCAGCCTGAACCTGGGGCTGTCCGCCGTCTGGCTGATCAGCTCCGCGGTGCTGCTGCTCCAGTACCCCGACCCGCACCCGGTGGTCGTGGTGCTGAGCCTGGCCTACCTCGTCTACTACTTCGGCGTGAGCATCTGGCTGACCGTCGCCGGCAACCGCCGGTCAGCCCAGGCCGTCGAGCGCGCGGCCTAGGTCGGCGACCAGGTCCGCGGTGTCCTCGATGCCGCAGGACAGCCGGACGAACCCGGCGGGGACGTCGTCGCCGCCCCACTGGGCCCGGCGGTCGATCGTGCTGTGCACCCCGCCGAAGCTGGTCGCGGCGGCCCACAGCCGGCTCGCGCCGAGCAGCCGGGAGACGGCGGCCTCGTCGGCCAGCTCCAGCGACACCACGCCGTTGGGGCGCAGCATCTGGCGGGAGGCCAGCGCGAAGGACGGGTCCTCCGGCCGCCACGGCCACCGCAGGTTCGTGACCGCCGGGTGCCCGGCCAGCAGCTCGACGACGGCGGCCGCGTTGGCCGCCTGCCGGGCCAGCCGCAGGTCCAGGGTGCTCATCGACCGGTGCCCCAGCCAGGCCTCGAAGGGCCCCGGCGTGCCGCCGGTGCGGTCGCGGAAGCCCTTGACCCGGGCGAACAGGTCGGCGTCGGTCACGGTGACGTGCCCCAGCAGGACGTCGCTGTGCCCGGTCAGCGCCTTGGTGTCGCTGCCCACGGTCATGTCCGCGCCGAGGGCGAGCGGCCGCTGGCCCAGCGGCGTCGCCGTGGTGTTGTCGACGGCGACCAGCGCGCCGGCCGCATGGGCGGCCTCCGCCACGGCGGCGATGTCGCAGACGTCCAGCAGCGGGTTGCTCGGCGTCTCGAGCAGCACCATCGAGGCGCCGGCCAGCCCGCCCTCTTCGGCGACCCGCCCGATCTCGGGGGTGGGCACGTACTGCACCTCGACGCCGAACCGGGTCAGCTCCTCGGCCGCCAGCAGCCGGGTCGTGTAGTAGCCGTCCGAGGGCAGCACGACCCGGTCGCCGCTGCGGGTGCAGGCCAGGACGGCCGCGGTGAGCGCCGCCATCCCGGTCGCGAAGGACAGGCAGCGGCCGCCGTCGAGCTCGCCCACGGCGTCCTCGAACACCCGCAGGGTCGGGTGCTCGGTGCGCGCGTAGGCGTCGGCGCCGTTCGCCCGCGGCGGTGCGTCCCCGAGGTGGAAGGGCGCGGCGAACACCGGTGAGGGACGCAGCGGGGCCCCGGGGACGGCGGGGTCCTCCCCCGCCCGCACCGACCGGGTGCCGTCCCCGTAGCCGCTCAGGTCCCCACTCACTCGCTCTTCGCCTCCCGCGACATGATCTCCCGCACCATCTGCGCCGGCGCCTCGCCCTCGTGGCACACCCGCACGACGGCCTCGGCGATCGGCACGTCCACGTCGTGCGCCCGCGCGAGATCCAGCACCGAGCGGCAGCTCTTCACGCCCTCGGCGGTCTGCCGGGTGCTCTGCTGCACCTCCTCGACGGTCATGCCGCGGCCGAGCTTCTCCCCGAACGTGCGGTTGCGGGACAGCGGCGAGCTGCAGGTGGCCACGAGGTCACCCAGGCCCGCGAGCCCGGCGAAGGTGGTGAGCTCCGCGCCCAGCACGAGCCCGAGGCGCGCGGTCTCGGCCAGCCCTCGGGTGATCAGCGAGGCGCGGGTGTTGTCACCGAACCCCAGCCCCTCGGCGATGCCGCACGCCAGCGCGATGACGTTCTTCAGCGCCCCGCCGAGCTCGCAGCCGACCAGGTCGGGGTTGGTGTACGGCCGGAAGTACCTGGTGTGGCACGCGGCCTGCAGCTGGGCGGCGCGGTCGGCGTCGGAGCAGGCGATCACCGTCGCCGCCGGCTGCTCCTCGGCGATCTCCCGGGCGAGGTTGGGGCCCGACAGGGCGGCGACCCGCTCGGGCCCGGCGCCGGTGATCTCGCGGATCACCTCGCTCATGCGCTTGGTGGTGCCGAGCTCGATGCCCTTCATCAGCGACAGCAGGGTCGCGTCCTGCGGCAGCAGGTCCCGCCACTCGGTGAGGTTGTCCCGCAGCGACTGCGAGGGGACGGCCAGCACCACGATCTCCGCGTCCAGCAGCGCCTCCGCCGGGTCGGACGTGGCCCGCAACCGGTCGGGCAGCCGCACGCCGGGCAGGTAGTCGGCGTTCTCGCTGTCGTCGGTGATCGCCTTGGCCAGCTCGGGGCGCCGCGCGTGCAGGGTCACGTCGCAGCCGGCGTCGGCGAGCACCTTGCCGAACGTCGTCCCCCAGGAGCCGGCGCCGAGCACCGCCGCGCGCGTCACGCCGCGGTCCCGGGGAGGTCGCCGCGGCGCTCGCGCCGGGGGCCGGGGTGGACCGCCGCGGGCGCGGGTTCCCCGCGCAGCTCGGCCAGCTGGTGGCGGACGCGGTGCATCATCAACTCGGTCGTCTCCCGCAGCAGCTCGGCATCGATGGCGCGGCCCGCACGGACCTCGGCCCGCAGCGCGGAGAGGTCGATCGGCTCGCCGACGAGGTAGTCGGCGGGCGTGCGGAACCGCGGGTGGAACTTCTTGGCGTGGTAGTCGTGCACCCGCTGGGGCCCCCACTGGGCGACCGGCAGGACGAGGGCGTCGGTGGTGAGCGCCAGGTGCGCCGCACCCGTGCGGGCCTGCATCGGCCACCAGGCGGGGTCCCGGGTGACCGAGCCCTCCGGGTAGACGACGACCACGTTGCCCGCGTGCAGGTCCGCCTCGGCGGCGGCCAGCGCACCGCGGGCGGCGGTGGAGTACCGGGCGACGGGGATCTGCCCGGCGGCCCGCAGGATCGTGCCGGCCAGCCCGCGGAAGACCGCCTCCTTGGCGAGGAAGTGCGGGATCCGCCCGGCGTCGAACACCAGGCGGGCGCAGGCCAGCGGGTCCAGGACCGACACGTGGTTGGCCACCACCAGCACCGGCCCGGTGGGCGGGATGCGCTCGGCGCCCCGGTAGCGCAGGCGGAACAGCAGCGACGCCACCGGGTAGATCACGACGATGCACAGCCACAGGGCGACCGGGATGCGCCCGTGGGAGCGCCACCTGGATTCCGACACCGACCCGCCTCCCTTCCCTGTGAGCCTGCTCATGATCGACCCGTGCCGCGGTCCCCGGTCCACCGGGGTCCCGCCGGGCACGGGCGGGCACCGCGGTGTGCTCACATTGTGGCCGTGCCCAGCTGGTCGGTCGTGGTCCCGGCGAAGCGGCTCGCCGTGGCCAAGACCCGGCTGCAGCCGCTCACCGGCCTGCCCGGCGGGGACCACGCCGCCCTCGTGCTGGCCCTCCTGGCCGACACCGTGTCCGCGGCGCTGGCCTGCGCCCGCGTGGGCTCGGTCGTCGTCGTCACCGACGAGCCACGGGCCGCGGACCTGGTGCGGGGTCTCGGCGCGCGCACCGTGCCCGACGTGCCGGACCGGGGCCTGAACCCGGCCCTGGAGCACGGGGCGGCGCAGGCAGGCGGCGACGCCGTCGCCGCGCTCTCCTCGGACCTGCCCGCCCTCCGCCCCGCCGAGCTGGACGCCGCCCTCGCGGCCGCAGCCGGGGCGGTGCGCGGCTTCGTCGCCGACGCCCAGGGCACCGGGACGACGCTGCTCACCGCGGTCGGGGCGCCGCTGCGCCCCCGGTTCGGGCGGAACTCGGCCGTCGCGCACCGGGACGACGGCGCGGTGCCGCTCACCGGCGACTGGCCCGGCCTGCTGCGCGACGTCGACACCCCCGACGACCTCCGGGCCGCGGTCGCGCTCGGGGCCGGTCCGCGCACGACCGGGCTGCTGCGCGGGTCGCCGACTCTCGCCGTTCACCTCGGTGCGGCACGATGACCCCGTGCCCTCCGAGACCGCGAACCGCACGGGCCCCCAGTCGACCACCGACCACTACCTGAACCGCGAGCTGTCCTGGCTGGACTTCAACGCCCGGGTGCTCGAGCTGGCGGAGGACGACACCCTGCCGCTGCTGGAGCGGGTCAAGTACCTCGCGATCTTCGCCAGCAACCTCGACGAGTTCTACATGGTCCGCATCGCCGGGCTGAAGCGGCGGCAGAGCACCGGCCTCACGGTCCGCTCCCCCGACGGCCTGACCATCCGGGAGCAGCTGGAACGGGTCACCGACCGGACCCAGGAGCTCGTCCAGCGGCACTCCGACGTCTTCAACGACGACGTGCTGCCGCGGCTGCAGGACGCCGGCATCCGGATCCTCCGGTGGGAGGAGCTGGAGGACGAGGCCACGATCCGCCTGCGCGAGTACTTCCGCGACCAGGTGTTCCCGGTGCTCACCCCGCTGGCGGTCGACCCCGCGCACCCGTTCCCCTACATCAGCGGGCTCTCGCTGAACCTGGCCGTGTCGGTGCGCGACCCCGAGACCGGCGCCCCGCGGTTCGCCCGGCTCAAGGTGCCCAACAACGTGCCCCGCTTCGTCCGGGTGGGCCCGGTTGACACCGCGACCTTCCTGCCGCTCGAGGACCTCATCGCCGCGCACCTGCCGCAGCTGTTCCCCGGCCTGGAGGTCATCGACCACCACATCTTCCGGGTCACCCGCAACGCCGACCTCGAGGTCGAGGAGGACCGCGACGAGGACCTCCTCCAGGCGCTGGAGCGCGAGCTCGCGCGCCGCCGCTTCGGCCCGGCCGTGCGGCTGGAGGTGGCCGAGCCGATGGACCCGCGGATCCTCGAGGTGCTCGTCTCCGAGCTCGAGGTCTCCCCCGACGACGTCGTGCACGTGCCCGGGCTGCTGGACCTCGCGTCGCTGTGGGCGCTCTACGACCTCGATCGGCCCGAGCTCAAGGACGAGCCCTTCGTGCCCGCGACGCACCCGCGCCTGTCGGAGGGCGAGACCCCCAAGAGCGTGTTCGCGACGCTGCGCGAGGGCGACGTGCTGCTGCACCACCCCTACCACTCGTTCGCGACCAGCGTGCAGCGCTTCATCGAGCAGGCCGCCGCGGATCCCAGCGTGCTGGCCATCAAGCAGACCCTCTACCGCACCTCGGGTGACTCCCCGATCGTCAACGCCCTCATCGAGGCGGCCCAGGCCGGCAAGCAGGTCGTGGTCCTCGTCGAGATCAAGGCGCGGTTCGACGAGGAGGCCAACATCAGCTGGGCCCGGTCGCTGGAGCGGGCCGGCTGCCACGTCGTCTACGGGCTGGTCGGGCTGAAGACGCACTGCAAGACCGCCCTGGTGGTCCGCCGCGAGCAGGGCGTGATCCGGCGCTACTGCCACATCGGCACGGGCAACTACAACCCGAAGACGGCGCGCATCTACGAGGACGTCGGCATCCTGACCGCCGATCCGCGGGTGGGCGCCGACCTCACCGATCTGTTCAACACCCTCACCGGCTACTCGCGGCAGACCAACTACCGGCAGCTGATGGTCGCCCCGCACGGCATCCGCAACGGCCTGATCGAGAAGATCCGCCGCGAGGCCCGGCATGCCTCCGAGGGGCGCCCGTCGGGCATCCGCATCAAGGTGAACTCGCTGGTCGACGAGAAGATCATCGACGCGCTCTACGAGGCCTCCCAGGCGGGCGTGCCGGTGGAGCTGTTCGTGCGCGGCATCTGCGCGCTGCGGCCCGGGGTCGAGGGCCTGTCCGAGACCATCCGGGTGCGCTCGATCGTGGGCCGGTTCCTCGAGCACTCGCGGGTCATCTCCTTCCTCAACGGGGGCGACGCCGAGTGGTGGATCGGCAGTGCCGACCTGATGCACCGCAACCTCGACCGCCGGGTGGAGGTGCTGCTGCGGGTCTGCGACGAGGCGGCGCGCACCCAGCTGCACGAGACGCTCGCGCCGGCCATGGAGCCCGGCGTCCGCTGCTGGGAGCTGCGCAGCGACGGGCGCTGGGAGCGCCTGGAGGGGCGTGACTACCAGGCCGAGCTGCTGCACCGCATCCATGACCTCGCGAGCTGAGGGCGCGGTGGGCACGGTCGCCGCCGCGGGCGGTGCGGTGTGGCGGCCGGGGAGGGACGGCGGCCTGGAGACCGCCGTGGTCCACCGCCCGCGCTACGACGACTGGTCGCTGCCCAAGGGCAAGCTCGACCCGGGCGAGCACCCCCTGACCGCCGCGGTCCGCGAGGTCCTGGAGGAGACCGGGCTGCAGGCGGTGGCCGGGCGCCGCAGCGTCACCAGCCGGTACCGCGTGCCCGACGGCGACAAGCGGGTCGACTACTGGCTGATGCGGGTCACCGGCGGGGAGTTCGCCCCCAACGGCGAGGTGGACGAGCTGCGCTGGCTCTCCCCCGCCGACGCCGCCGCGCTGGTCACCCACGACGCCGACCGCGAGGTGCTGGCCGACCTGGTGCGCACCGACGTCCCTCCGGAGCCCGCGCTGGTCCTGGTGCGGCACGGCAAGGCCGGGAGCAGCGACGCGTGGGAGGGGCCGGACGAGCTCCGGCCGCTGACCCGGAACGGCGAGGAGCAGGCCCGGCAGCTCGCGCAGGTCCTGCCGCTGCTCGGCCCCACGACGGTGGCGACCGCGGCCCCGCTCCGCTGCCGGCAGACCGTGGAGCCGCTGGCCGCGCGGCTGGGGCTCGAGGTCGCCGACCTGCCGGAGTTCGGCGAGCCGGAGTTCGGCGGCGACCCGCACCGCGCGCTGGAGACGGCGCTCCGGCTGCTCGAGGGCCCGGGCGTCACCGTCGTGTGCAGCCAGGGCGGCACCATCCCCAGCGTGCTCGGCGGCCTGGGCGTGCACGGGCACGGGGTGCCCGGGCTGCCCGCGCCGGCCGCCAAGGGCAGCGTCTGGGTCCTCGGCGGGCGCCCGGGCGAGCTCTCGGCCGACTACTACCGCGACCTCGCCCCCGACCGCGACGCCCCATCTCCCGAGGCATAGGTACCTCTACCTACGTCCTCGGGGCGGATTCCACAGGTAGAGGTTCCTATGCCTGGAGCGTTCGTCAGCCGCTCAGACGGCGGGCAGCGCCCTGGGGAGCCAGGCGGGCCGCTGCGCCTCGAAGGCCTCGATGTCGTCGACGTGCTTCTCGGTGAGCCCGACGTCGTCGAGCCCCTCCAGCAGCCGCCAGCGCACGTAGTCGTCGATCTCGAACGGCACCGTCGTCGACCCGTAGCTGACCTCCTTGGCCCGCAGGTCGACGGTCACCGGGGTGGCGGGGTCCGCCTCGACCGCTGCCCACAGCGCCTCGACCTCGGCCTGCGGCAGGACCACGGTCAGCAGCCCGGACTTGGTCGAGTTGTTCCGGAAGATGTCGGCGAACCGCGAGCTGATGACCACCCGGAAGCCGCCGTCCAGGAGCGCCCAGTTGGCGTGCTCGCGCGAGGAGCCGGTGCCGAAGTCGGGGCCCGCGACCAGGATCGAGGCGTCGGCGTACTCGGGCTGGTTCAGCACGAAGTCGGGCTCGTTGGTGCGCCAGGCGACGAACAAGCCGTCCTCGAACCCGGTGCGGGTGATCCGCTTGAGGTACTCGGCCGGGATGATCTGGTCGGTGTCGACGGCGCTGCGGCGCAGCGGGGCGGCGGTGCCGGTGTGGGTGGTGAAGGCGTCCACGGGGTCAGGCTCCGATCAGGTCGGCGGGGGCGGTCAGGCGGCCGGTGAGCGCGGTGGCGGCGGCCACCGACGGCGACACGAGGTGCGTGCGCCCGCCCTTGCCCTGCCGGCCCTGGAAGTTGCGGTTGCTGGTGGAGGCCGAGCGCTCGCCGGGCTTGAGCTGGTCGGGGTTCATGCCCAGGCACATCGAGCAGCCCGCGCCGCGCCACTCGGCACCCGCCTCGAGGAAGACCTTGTCCAGGCCCTCGGCCTCGGCCTGCGACTTGACCCCGACCGAGCCGGGGACGACGAGCATCCGGGTGCCCGCGTCGACCCGCTTGCCACGCAGCAGCTCGGCGGCGACCCGCAGGTCCTCGATCCGGCCGTTGGTGCACGAGCCGAGGAAGACGGTGTCGACCTCGATCTCGGTCAGCGGCGTGCCGGGGGTCAGGCCCATGTAGGCCAGCGCCTGCTCGGCGGCGCGGCGCTCGCCCTCGTCGGCGATGTCGGCCGGGTCGGGCACCCGCTCGCTGAGCGGCAGGCCCTGGCCGGGGTTGGTGCCCCAGGTGACGAACGGGGTCAGCGTGGAGGCGTCGAGGACGACCTCGGAGTCGAAGACCGCGCCCTCGTCGGTGCGCAGCGTCGACCAGTGCGCGACGGCGGCGTCCCAGTCGGCGCCCCGGGGCGCGTGCGGCCGGCCCTGCAGGAAGTCGAAGGTCGTCTGGTCCGGCGCGATCAGGCCGGCCTTGGCCCCCGCCTCGATCGACATGTTGCAGATCGTCATCCGGGCCTCCATCGACAGCGCCTGGATCGCGCTGCCGCGGTACTCGATGACGTGGCCGGCGGCGCCGTTGGTGCCGATCCGGGCGATGACGGCCAGGATGATGTCCTTCGCCGAGACGCCGGGGGCGAGCTCGCCGTCCACCGTGACCGACATCTGCTTGGGCCGGTACTGCGGCAGCGTCTGGGTGGCCAGCACGTGCTCGACCTCGCTGGTGCCGATGCCGAAGGCCAGCGCGCCGAACGCCCCGTGGGTGGAGGTGTGGCTGTCGCCGCAGACGATGGTCATGCCGGGCTGGGTGAGGCCGAGCTGCGGGCCGATGACGTGCACGATGCCCTGGTCGCGGTCGCCCATGGGGGCCAGCCGGATGCCGAACTCCTTCGCGTTGGCGCGGAGCGCGTCCACCTGGGCCCGGCTGACCGGGTCGGCGATGGGCGCCAGGATGTCCAGCGTCGGGACGTTGTGGTCCTCGGTCGCCATGGTGAGGTCGGGACGGCGCACCGTGCGACCCGCGGCCCGGAGACCGTCGAAGGCCTGCGGGCTGGTCACCTCGTGCACGAGGTGCAGGTCGATGTAGAGCAGGTCCGGCTCGCCCGGGGTGCTGCGCACCACGTGCGCCTCGTAGACCTTCTCGGCCAGGGTCTTCGGCACGGTTCGTCCTCTCACCGGGCACCCATCGGGGGATCGCGGTGGCGATCCCACCAAGTGAGATGCAAGTATTGCTGTGTGGGACAGCCTAACCCGGTAGCGGTTCTGGACAAAGCGGTGTCGATCCTGCATGCCGTGGCACAGGAGCCGGCGACGCTCGCCGAGCTCGTGACGCGCACGGGTCTGCCCCGCGCGACGGCCCACCGGCTGGCCGTCGCACTGGAGGGCCACCGGCTGGTGCGCCGCACCGACGGCGGCAGCTGGGCCCCCGGTCCGGCGCTCGCCGAGCTCGGGCGTGCGACCGCCGACATCGGCGAGATCGCCGGCCGGCACCTGGTCGTGCTGCGGGACGGCACCGGCGAGAGCGCCCAGTTCTACGTGCGCGACGGCGCCACCCGCGTCTGCGTCGCCGCCGCCGAGCGCACCAGCGGGCTGCGCGACACCGTGCCGGTGGGCGCGCGCCTGCCCATGACCGCCGGCTCCGCGGCCCACGCGCTGCTGGCGTTCATGCCGGCCGACGAGGTCAACCGGCTGCTGCCCAACGCCAGCTTCACCGCCCGCACGCTGCTCGACGTCCGCCGCCGCGGCTGGGCGCACAGCGTCGCCGAGCGCGAGGCCGGCGTCGCCTCGCTGTCCGCCCCCGTGCGCGACGGCACGGGGGCGGTTCTGGGTGCGGTCTCGATCTCCGGACCGGTCGAGCGGCTGGGCCGCCGCCCCAGCGCCGAGGTCATCGGCGCCGTCCTCGACGCCGCGGCCGCGATCTCCCGGGCCGCCCGCTAGGCCTCCGGGCCGGAGTCGTCCCCCGTCGACGTCGGGACGACGGTCGGCCGCAGCCGGGACCACAGGGCGAAGGCCACCGCGACGACGATCAGGCCGATGCCGGCCCACAGGTTGGCGTTCACGCCGCCGGTCTTCGCCATGGCGTCGGCCGAGTCGTCGACCAGCCCCACCACCACGAGCACGACGCCGTACAGGCCGAGCAGCTCCGCGATGACGTTGCGGACGTCGAAGGCGCCCGCCTTCTGCTGCTTCTGCTGCTGCCGCTTGCTCACGGGTTCTCCCCTCACCGGAAGATGACGTTCAGGACGATGACCATGGCCAGGGCGATCCCGGCCAGCGGCACCGGCGAGCGGTACCAGGGCAGCCTGTGCGCATCGGGATCGGTGCGCACCTCGCGCGGGGTCTCGGAGTAGACGAGGCCGGCCAGCTCCTTCACCGGCTTGGGTGTGGTGACCCGGCTGACGACGACGCTCACGACGATGTCGACGACGAACGCCGCCCCCGCCGCGACGAACGCACCACCCTGGCCCGGCAGGTCCAGGACGCCGGTCTCGACCAGCACGAACACCACGATCGCGGCGCTCGTGCCGGCGACCAGGCCCGCCCAGCCGGCCGTCGGCGTCATCCGCTTCCAGAACATGCCGAGGATGAACGTGGCGAACAGCGGGGCGTTGAAGAACCCGAACAGCGTCTGCAGGTAGTCCATCAGGTTCGTGTAGCCCGAGGCGATGAGCGCGGTCCCGATCGCTGCCACCGTGGCGCCGACGGTCGCCCACCGGCCGACCGCCAGGTAGTAACCGTCGGGGCGGTCCTTCTTCACGTACTGCTGCCACAGGTCGTAGCTGAAGACGGTGTTGAAGGCGGAGATGTTGGCCGCCATGCCGGCCATGAAGGCGGCCAGCAGCCCGGCGAGCGCCACCCCGAGCAGGCCGTTGGGCAGCACGTCCCGGATCAGCAGCAGGATCGCGTTGTTGTAGTCGAAGTCGGCATCCGCGTTCGCCTTGGCCTCGATCACCTCGGGAACGAGCACCGTGGCGATCAGGCCCGGGATCACGACGATGAACGGGATGAACATCTTCGGGAAGGCGCCGATGACCGGGGTGCTCCGCGCGGCCGACATCGAGTTCGTGGCCATGGCCCGCTGGACCTCGACGAAGTTCGTCGTCCAGTAGCCGAAGGAGAGCACGAAGCCCAGGCCGAAGACGATCCCGACCGCCGACCACACCGGGTTCTCGAAGCCGGACAGCTCCGTGGCCGGCCAGGAGGAGAGCTGCTCCTCCCCACCGGACGCCGTCACCTTGTCGACCAGGCCCCCGACGCCGCCGACCCGGTGCAGGCCGATCAGCGTCAGCGGCAG
The DNA here is from genome assembly GCF_003319095.1 of Blastococcus sp. TBT05-19. GTDB lineage: Bacteria > Actinomycetota > Actinomycetes > Mycobacteriales > Geodermatophilaceae > Blastococcus. Next base: position 118,961 of record NZ_QOHI01000007.1, read on the forward strand.
CAGGGCCGCCACGATCACGAAGAACTGCAGCACCTCGTTGTAGATCGCCGCGGAGAGCCCGCCGAGGGTGATGTAGCTGAGCACCACCACGGCGGCCACGATCAGCGAGACCCACAGCGGCCAGCCGAGCAGGGCGTTCACGATCGTGGCCAGCAGGTACAGGTTGATGCCGGCGATGAGCACCTGGGCGACGGCGAAGCTGATCGCGTTCACCAGGTGGGCGCCGGTGCCGAAGCGGCGGCGCATGAACTCCGGGACGCTGCGCACCTTGGAGCCGTAGTAGAAGGGCATCATCACGATGCCCAGGAAGAGCATCGCGGGCACGGCGCCGATCCAGAAGTAGTGCATCGTCGCCATGCCGTACTGGGCGCCGTTGGCCGACATCCCGACGATCTCGACCGCGCCGAGGTTCGCCGAGACGAACGCCAGGCCGGTCACCCAGGCCGGCAGCGACCGGCCGGACAGGAAGAAGTCCAGGCTGTCGGACACCCGCCGGCGGGCGGCGACGCCGATCAGCAGGACGACGGCGAAGTAGGCGGCGACCAGGGCGTAGTCGACGAAGGAGGCATCGAGCCTCAGCTGATCGTCCACGGGTTCCTCTTCTCGGGGTGGGGCTCAGGCCAGGCGGCGGGCGCCGGCGGACGGGACGACGACGAAGGTGCGCGGGGCGGGCTGCGACTCCCGCGCGAAGCGATCGGTGACGGCGGTGGTGACGGCGTCGACGGCACCGGTGTCCACGAGGGCGATCACGCTGCCGCCGAAGCCCCCGCCGACCATCCGTGCGCCGTGGGCGCCGGCCGCCAGCGCGGCGTCCACGCAGACGTCGATCAGCGGCACGGACACCTCGAAGTCGTCGCGCAGCGAGACGTGGCCGGCGGTCAGCACCGGGCCGATCGCGCGCGGGTCGGCGTCCTCGCGCAGCGCGGCCACCACCTCGAGCACCCGGGCGTCCTCGGTGACCACGTGCCGGGCGCGGCGCAGCAGCACCTCGCCGTCGGGGTCCTGGCCGGTCAGCGGCTCGAGCGCGGCGACGTCGTCGACCTCGCGCAGCAGGTCCACGCCCAGTGCGGCCGCGGCCCGCTCGCACTCGCGGCGCCGGTCGCGGTAGCCGCCCTCGGCGTGGTCGTGGGTGGTGCCGGTGTCGAGGACCAGCAGCGCGAGCCCCGCGGCGGCGAGGTCGAACGGCACCTGCTCGCGGGTGCCGTCGCGGGTGTCGAGGAACAGCGCGTGCCCGGCGGTGCAGAGGACCGAGGCCGACTGGTCGAGGATCCCGGTGGGGGCGCCGACGAAGTCGTTCTCCGCCCGGCGGGCGACCTCGACCAGCGCGTCGGCGTCCAGATCCAGGCCGAGCAGATCGCGGACGGCGAGGGCGACGGAGCAGGAGAGCGCGGCCGACGACGACAGGCCGGCCCCGGCGGGCACGTCGCCGTCGACCAGGATGCTCAGGCCTCCGGGCACGGAGCTCGCGAGGGCGTGCACGACGCCGGCCGGGTAGCCCGCCCAGCCACCGGGCCGGCCGGGCCGGAGGTCGGCCACGGCGACCTCGGCGTCCTCCTCCGGGTGCTGGGCCGAGGCGAGCACGAGCAGGCCGTCGTCCCGGCGGGCCACCGCGGCGCGGGTGGTGTGCGGGAGGGCCACCGGCAGCACGAAGCCGCCGTTGTAGTCGGTGTGCTCGCCGATGAGGTTGACCCGGCCGGGTGCGGCCCACACGCCCTCGGGCTGCCGGCCGAACCGCTCGGTGAACGCGGCGGCTGCCGCGCGCGCGGCCTCGCCGTCGCTCACCACGACACGGCCCTGAGCTGCTCGGCGACGTCCTCGGGGTTCGTGTCGGTGATGAACGCACCCATGCCGGACTCCGAGCCGGCCAGGTACTTCAGCTTGCCCGGCGCCCGCCGCAGCGAGAACAGCTGCAGGTGCAGCCACCAGTCCTCCCGCGCCCGCGCCGGGGCCTGGTTCCAGGAGGCGATGTAGGGCATCGGGGTGTCGAAGCGGTGCGCGAACCGGCCCAGCACGTCGAGGTAGACCGCGATGAAGGCGTCCCGCTCGTCGTCGGTCAGCTCGGGGAGGTCCGGGACCCTGCGGGTGGGGAACAGCTGCACCTCGTAGGGCCAGCGGGCCGCGGCCGGCACGAACGCCGTCCAGTGCTCGTTGGCGGCGACCACGCGCGGGCCGGAGCGCTCCGCGGCGACGACGTCGGCGAACAGGTCGCCCCCGGTCCGCTCGCGGTGCCGCTCGACCGACGCCAGGACCTTGGCCACCCGGGGCGTCACGAACGGGTAGGCGTAGATCTGCCCGTGCGGGTGGGACAGCGTCACCCCGATCTCCTCGCCGTGGTTCTCGAAGCAGAACACCTGCTCCACGCCGTCGATCGCGGACAGCTCCGCGGTGCGCTCGGCCCAGACGTCGACGACGAGCCGCGCCCGCTCGGGACCCAGGTCGGCGAAGTCGCGGTCGTGGTCGCTGGTGAAGCAGACGACCTCGCAGCGGCCGAACCCCGGGCGCAGCCCGGCCAGCGGGTTGCCGGGTGCGGAGGTGGGCACGTCCCGGACGACGTCGAGGGCCAGCGACGGGAACCGGTTCTCGAAGACGACGACCTGGTAGTCGCTCTCGGGCACCTCGGTGGGCCGGCCCGGCGTCGAGGGGCAGAGCGGGCACTGGTCGGCCGGCGGCAGGAAGGTGCGGGTCTGCCGGTGCGCGGCCACCACGACCTCCTCCCCCAGCAGCGGGTCGAACCGCAGCTCGGACCGGGTGGTCACGGTGGGCAGGTCGCGGGGATCGTCCGCCTCGCGGGCCGGGGCGTCGTGATCGGCGTCGAAGTAGAGGATCTCGCGGCCGTCGGACAGCTGCCGGGTCGTCCGGATCACCTGGCGCCGCCCTCCCGCCGTCGTCACCCAGCGTGAGCGGCGGACCGACGGTAGCCCCGGTCGTGATCACGCTGCCACCGGAGACCGGTGCGATCTGCGATACGCCCGATCGGGTCCCAGGACGTGGGGGCCGGGAACGGCGAGAGCCCCCGGCCTGGTGGCCGGGGGCTCTCGGTCGCGTAGCCCCGAAGGGATTCGAACCCTCGCTACCGCCGTGAGAGGGCGGCGTCCTGGGCCGCTAGACGACGGGGCCGTGCAGAGGCCATTTTGCCATGCCGGGGATCGGCTGCGAACCGAGGGGGGGTGGCCGGCCGCCGGAGCAGGTCACCGCCGCGCCCTCGTGACGACCGCCGCCCTGCAGCGCGGCGGTCGCGGCGACGAGGCGGCGGTCGAGGCGCACGGTCGGCGCGGGCGGACCCCGCCCGGGAAAAGGCGAGAGCCCCCGGCCTGGTGGCCGGGGGCTCTCGGTCGCGTAGCCCCGAAGGGATTCGAACCCTCGCTACCGCCGTGAGAGGGCGGCGTCCTGGGCCGCTAGACGACGGGGCCGTGCTGGTGGTGCAAGAGGAACCAGGATTCCTCGCTGGGGTACCAGGACTCGAACCTAGACTAACGGAACCAGAAACCGTCGGGCTGCCAATTACCCCATACCCCATGGGTGGGCACCTCGCGGCGCCGGAGAAAACTGTACCTGACGCCTCCCGGGGTGGTCGCACCACCCCCTCGTCGGCGGGTCAGGCCGCCGGGACCGGAGCCGGCAGGAAGGGCTCGCGCAGGTCCTGCGCCGCCGTGCGGGTCTCCGGCTTCCCCCGCCGGCGCCAGCGGGCCACGAGGCCGACGTAGGCGGCCGTGCCCGCGAGGCCGATCAGCAGCGGGAGCACCGAGGCGCCCTCCGGGAGCGACTCGGTCGCCACTCCCCCGCCCAGCAGCGCGGCGAGGAGGAACACCACCACGTTGTTCACCGCGTGCAGGACGATCGCCGCCTCCAGGCCGCCGGTCAGCCACACCACCGCCGACGCGGCGAGGGCGAAGGCGAACCGGTCCAGGAACGTGATCAGGTCCGGTGGCAGGTGCGCCAGCGAGAAGAGCGCGGCGGTGATCAGCGCCGCCAGCACCGCGCCGACCGCCGGGCTGCGCACCCACCCCGCGATCGCCTGGCTCAGGTAGCCGCGGAACAGGTACTCCTCGGCCGCCGACTGCAGCGGCGTGGTGAGCAGGACGACGGCCAGCAGCCAGCCCCAGCCGGGCACCGGGCCCTCGACCTCTCCCTCCCCCGTCGCGAGGTCGAGCACCACCGCGAGGCCGATGGCCAGGCCGAGCGAGAGGAACGCCAGCAGGGTGAACCGGGGCAGCAGCCGCCAGCGCAGCCGGGCCAGCACCGACGAGGACCAGCCGGGGCGCATCCCGTGCGCGACCGCCCAGGCCAGCCACACGACCGGGATGCCGACCACGAGGGTGGCGTTGGTGACCAGCAGGACGCCGGGGTCGGTGAGGTCACCCAGGGTCAGGTCGGGGCTGATCCCGGTGAGGATGCCGATGACGCCGAGCACCGCACCCGCGACCCCGAACACCACGGCGAGCAGCAGCAGGCCGACGGCCGGCCGCCACCAGGCCCAGTCCCGGGACCGCATCGCGTGCAGGAAGGGCTTCGGCTCGTCGTGCGGCGGGGTTCCAGGCGGGGGCGCCCACGCGACCTGCGGCGGCCCGGGCGGTCCCCACCCGGTAGGCGGCGGGGGTCCCCAGCCCGGGGGCGGCGGTCCCCAGCCCGGGGGCGGGGGCACCCAGCCGGGCGGCGGGGGTCCGACGGCCCACGGCGCGGGCGGGAGCTGGTCCGGTCCGGGGCGCTGGAACGGCGGCGGACCGGCGTACGACTCGTCCGGCCCGGCACCGGCGCCCGGCACGGTCATCCGGCCGCCGCCACCTCGCGGGCCGCGGCCAGCCGCGCCAGCGTCCGCTCGCGGCCGAGCAGCTCCATCGACTCGTAGAGCGGGGGCGACACGGTGCGGCCGCTCACCGCCACGCGGACCGGGCCGAACGCCTGCCGGGGCTTGAGGCCGAGGCCCTCGACCAGGGCGTCCTTGAGCGCCTGCTCGATGGCCGGGGTGCTCCAGTCGGTCAGCCCGCCCAGCACCTCGGTGGCGGCGTCGAGCACCTGCACGGCACCGTTCCCGGTCAGCTGCTTCTCCGCCGCGGCCGGCTCGATCTCGACGTCGTCCACGAAGAGGAAGCGGAGCAGCCCGACCGCCTCGGACAGCACGACCATGCGCTCCTGGGCCAGCGGCGCGATCGCGCGGAGCACCCGGTCCTGCTCCGGCGTCGGCGGGTCGGAGAGGACCCCCGCGGCGGCCAGGTACGGCACGACGCGGGACACGAACTCCTCGACCGGCAGGGCGCGCAGGTGGGTGGCGTTGATCGCCTCGGCCTTCTTGAGGTCGAAACGGGCCGGGTTGGGGCTGACCCGCGTGACGTCGAAGGCGCCGACCATCTCCTCCATCGAGAAGATGTCGCGGTCCTCGGCGATCGACCAGCCGAGCAGCGCCAGGTAGTTGGCGAACCCCTCGGGCAGGAAGCCGCGGTCGCGGTAGACGTCCAGGTTGGACTGCGGATCGCGCTTGGAGAGCTTCTTGCTGCCCTCGCCGGTCACGTAGGGCAGGTGGCCGAAGCGCGGGGTGCCCTGGGCGACGCCGATGTCGGTGAGCGCGCCGTAGAGGGCGAGCTGGCGCGGCGTGGAGGGCAGCAGGTCCTCCCCGCGCAGCACGTCGGTGATCCGCATGAGCGCGTCGTCGACCGGGTTGACGAACGGGTAGAGCGGCGCGCCGTTGCCGCGCACGAGGACGAAGTCGGGCACCGACCCGGCGGCGAAGCGGATCTCGCCGCGCACGAGGTCGGTCCAGACGAGGTCCTCGTCGGGCATCTTCAGCCGCAGGACGGGCTGGCGGCCCTCGTCGCGGAAGGCGGACTTCTGCGCGTCGGTGAGGAAGCGGTCGGCGTTGTCGTAGCCGAGCTTGGGGTCCTGGCCGGCCGCCCGGCGGCGGGCGTCGACCTCCTCGTTGGTCGAGAACGACTCGTAGGCGTGCCCGGACTCGAGCAGCTTGGCCGCGACCTCGCGGTAGACGTCGGACCGTTCCGACTGCCGGTAGGGGCCGTAGGAGCCGCCCACCTCGGGGCCCTCGTCCCACTCCAGGCCCATCCAGCGCAGGCAGTCCAGCAGGTGCCGGTAGGACTCCTCGGAGTCGCGGGCGGCGTCGGTGTCCTCGATCCGGAACACGAAGGTGCCGCCGGTGTGCCGTGCGTGCGCCCAGTTGAACAGCGCCGTCCGCATCAAGCCGACGTGCACCATCCCCGTCGGGGACGGGCAGAACCGGGTGCGCACGGCGGGAGCCGGTGCGGTCACAGGCCACCGCCCGCGGTGGAGACGGCGTCGGCCGCGCTGACCGAGTTGGTCAGCGTGCCCAGGCCCTGGATCGTGCACTCGACCTGCTGGCCGGGGCGGATCGGGCCGACACCGGACGGGGTGCCGGTGAGCACGACGTCACCGGGCAGCAGCGTCATCACGCGGGAGATGTAGGAGATGAGGGTCGGGATGCCGAACAGCAGCTGGCTCGTGCGGCCCTGCTGGCGACGCTCGCCGTCCACGGTGCAGCCGATCTCGAGGTCGGAGGGGTCCAGCCCCAGCCCCGGGAGGTCGGTCTCGATCCACGGGCCCAGCGGGCAGAACGAGTCGAAGCCCTTGGCGCGGGTCCACTGGCCGTCGCCCTTCTGCATGTCCCGCTCGGTCACGTCGTTGCCGATCGTGTAGCCGAACACGCTGCTCAGGGCCTGCTCGGGCGTCACGTTGCGGGCGCCGCGCGCGCCGATGACGACGGCCAGCTCCGACTCGTGGTGCACGTTGGTGCTGCCCGGCGGGATGCGGATGGCGTCACCGGGGCCGATCACCGACGTCGAGGGCTTGAGGAACAGCAGCGGCTCCTTCGGGGCGTCGCCGGTGTTCATCTCCTTCACGTGGTCGGCGTAGTTCTTGCCGACGCACACGACCTTGCTCGGCAGGATCGGCGAGAGCAGCCGGACGTCGGCCTGCGCGTAGCGCGTGCCGGTGAAGGAGATCTGGCCGAAGGGGTGGCCCTCGATCTGGGCGATCTGGCCGTCCCCGTCGAGAACTCCGAAGGACATGCCCTGAGGCGAGGCGAAACGGACGATGCGCACGAGCCGAGGTTAGCCGCGCCCCGATCCGCGTACCTTCCCGCCATGGCCTGCCAGCTCAGCGAGCTCGTCGTCGACTGCCGCGACCCGGAGGCGCTCGCCGCCTTCTGGGCCGCCGTCCTGGACTACCGGGTCCTGGGCCAGGAGGACGACGGCAGCGTCGAGATCGGGCCCGAGGCGGGCTTCGGCGGCCCGGCGCCGACGCTGGTGTTCGGCGCCGTCGCGCAGCCCACGCCCGGGAAGCTCCGCCTGCACATCGACGTGAACCCCACCGACCGCGACCAGGAGGCGGAGCTCGAGCGGCTCCTGTCCCTGGGCGCGCGGCCGGCCGACGTCGGGCAGACGGGCGACGAGGGGTGGTACGTCCTGCAGGACCCCGAGGGCAACGAGTTCTGCCTGCTCTCCACCCGGCTGCCCTCCGGGCAGCAACCGCGGCCAGGTGCCGTCCCCCCGTCGAGCTGAGCCGTCCGTCGTCCCTGCGCGGAGCCCTCCGGGCCCCACTCGGGACGACCGAGCAGAATGGACCCCCATGATCCTCATCGTCGTGAAGATGCCCGTCCGTCCCGAGCGCGCCGACGAGTGGGCCGGCCTGGCCGCCGACTACGCCCGGTCGGTGAACGCCGAGGAGGGCAGCCTGTTCTTCGAGTGGTCCCGGAGCGTCGAGGAGCCCGACACCTGGATCTGCATCGAGGGCTTCCGCGACTCCGACGCGGGCGCGGCGCACGTGGGCACCGACGCGTTCAAGCGCTTCGTCGAGCAGGCACCGGACCTCGTCTCCGCGCAGCCGCAGATCATCTACGTCGACTCGCCCGAGGTTCCCGGCTGGGGCCCGATGGGCGAGATCCAGCCCGCTGAACGCCGTCGCCGGCCGGTCGGGCCGGCCGTTCCTGCTGCTGTCGTCCCGCCCCGAGGACGCCGCGGCCGACCAGGAGCTCGCGTCGTTCCTCCAGGTCACCGGGCTACCCCCGGGCCGGCTGCACCGGATCCGGATGGAGGCCGGGCCGCTGCCCTCGCTGGACCTGGACGACTACGCGGGCCTGGTGCTCGGGGGCAGCCCGTTCAACTCCAGCGATCCGCCGGAGGAGAAGTCGCCGGTCCAGCTGCGGGTGGAGCGCGAGGTGGCGGCGCTGCTCGACGAGGTGGTGGCGCGCGACCTCCCGTTCCTCGGCGCCTGCTACGGCATCGGCACGCTGGTCACCCACCAGGGCGGCACGGTCGACCGCACGTACGCGGAGCCGATCTCGGCCGTCGAGGTGAGCCTCACCGCGGAGGGACGGCGGGACCCGCTCCTGTCCGGCGTGCCCGAGCGGTTCGACGCCTTCGTCGGGCACAAGGAGGCCTGCCGGGTGCTCCCGCCCGGGGCGGTGCTGCTCGCGTCGTCGCCGACCTGCCCGGTCCAGATGTTCCGGGTGCGCCGGAACGTCTACGCCACCCAGTTCCACCCCGAGCTCGACGTCGACGGCCTGGTGGCGAGGGCGCGGATCTACCAGCACGCCGGGTACTTCCCGCCGGGCGAGCTGGACGACGTGATCGCCCGGGTCGCCGCCGCGGCGGTCACCGAGCCGGCGCGGGTCCTGTCGAACTTTGTCCGCCGCTACGGCTGAGGACGGCGTAGCTGAGCGCGTCGACCAGCGCGTGCCAGGACGCCTCGACCACGTTCGCGTGCACGCCGACCGTGGTCCACTCCCCCACGCCGTCGGTGGTGTCGATCAGGACCCGCGTGGTGGCGCTCGTGCCACCGCGCCAGCCCAGGATGCGGACCTTGTAGTCGGCCAGCGAGACGCCGGCCAGCTGCGGGTAGCGGCCCACCAGCGCCTGGCGCAGCGCGTTGTCGAGCGCGTTGACCGGGCCGTTGCCCTCGCCGGTGCTGATGACGCGTTCCGTCGTCCCGTCGGGGTTGGGCAGGTGCACCTTGACCGTCGCCTCGCTGACCACGACGCCGTTGCCCCAGTGCTCGACGGAGGTCCGGTAGCTCTCCAGCTCGAACAGCGGGGCCGGGGCGTCGGGCAGCTGGGCGCGCAGGAGGAGCTCGAAGGAGGCGTCGGCGGCCTCGAACGACCAGCCGTCGGCCTCGAGCACCTTGACCTGGTCGACGACCCGGCCGATGGCGTCGGAGTGACCGTCGAGGTCGACGCCGAGCTCGCGGCCCTTCAGCTCGACGGAGGCCCGGCCGGCCATCTCGGTGACCAGGATGCGCATGTCGTTGCCGACGACGGTCGGGTCGAGGTGGTTGTAGAGCTCCGGGCTCACCTTGATGGCGCTGGCGTGCAGCCCGGCCTTGTGCGCGAACGCCGACGCCCCGACGAAGGGCTGGTGGTCGTCGGGGGCGATGTTGGCGAGCTCCGCGATCGCGTGGCTCACCCGCTGCAGCTCGGGCAGGCACTCGGCCGGCACCGCCGGGATGCCCATCTTCGTGACCAGGTTGGCCACGAGCACGAACGTGTCGGCGTTGCCGGCCCGCTCGCCGTAGCCGTTCGCCGTCCCCTGCACGTGCGTGACCCCGGCCTCGACGGCGGCGAGGGTGTTGGCGACCGCGCAGCCGGTGTCGTCCTGGCAGTGGATGCCGAGCTTCCCGCCCACCCGCGACCGCACGTCGGCCACGACCCGGCCGACGCCCATCGGCAGCATCCCGCCGTTGGTGTCGCACAGGACGCCGACCTCCGCGCCGGCCGCGAACGCCGTCTCCAGCACCCGGACGCCGTAGCCGGGGTCGGCGGCGTACCCGTCGAAGAAGTGCTCGCAGTCGACGAACACGCGGCGGCCGTGCGCCACGAGGAACGCGACGGTGTCGGCCACCATCGCCAGGTTCTCCTCCGGGGTGGTCCGCAGCGCGTCGCGCACGTGGCGGACGTCGGACTTGGCGACCAGGCAGACCACCGGCGTCCCGGCGTCCAGCAACGCCCGCACCTGCAGGTCGTCCTCGACCCGGACGCCGGCCTTCCGGGTCGCGCCGAACGCGACCAGCTGGGCGTGCCGCAGCTTGAGCTCGGTGCGCGCCCGGGCGAAGAACTCGGTGTCCTTGGGGAGCGCCCCCGGCCAGCCGCCCTCGATGAACCCGACCCCGATCTCGTCCAGCAGGCGGGCGACCGCGAGCTTGTCGGCGACCGAGTAGCTGATGCCCTCGCGCTGGGCGCCGTCGCGCAGCGTGGTGTCGAAGACGTGGAAGTCGGTGTCGCTGGGCACGAGGTGCTCCTCGGTTCGGGTGGACGGCGTCCCGGAAACGAAAAAGACCCCCCGGGTACGGGAGGTCGGCGCGCAGTCGGAGGGTGACTGCGCGCTAGGCGATGATGATCGAGCGGTGGGGGGTCATCGCCGCCCAGTGAAGCACGTCCGCTCACCGGATGGAACGGACCGTCCACATGATGGGACGGCGGCCGGCAGCCCCGGCGGCGGTTCCGGCTCGGGGGCCCGAGCCGGAACCGCCCGCCTAGCCGGCGAGGGCCGCGAGCCGGTCCCCGACGTCGGTGGTGCGGATGGGCGCCCGCGGGTCGCGGGTGGAGAGGTCGAAGGCGACGGCCGCGTCGACCTTGCGCGCCTGCTCGGTGCGGCCCAGGTGCTGCAGCAGCAGCCCGACCGACAGCACGGTGGCCGTCGGGTCCGCCACGCCCTGACCGGCGATGTCGGGTGCGGAGCCGTGCACCGGCTCGAACATGCTGGGGTTGGTGCCCGAGGCGTCGAGGTTGCCGCTGGCCGCCAGCCCGATGCCCCCGGTCACGGCCGCGGCGACGTCGGTGACGATGTCGCCGAACAGGTTGTCGGTGACGATGACGTCGTACCGGCCGGGGTCGGTGATGAAGAACATCGAGGCGGCGTCCACGTGCTGGTAGGCGACGGTGACCTCGGGGAACTCCACCGCCACCTCCTCCACGATCCGCGACCAGAGGCCGCCGGCGTGGGTGAGCACGTTGGTCTTGTGGATCAGCGTGAGGTGCTTGCGCGGGCGGGCGGTGGCCCGCTCGAAGGCGTACCGGACGACCCGCTCGACGCCGAAGGCGGTGTTGAGGCTGACCTCGGTCGCCACCTCCTGCGGGGTGTCCTTGCGCAGGACGCCGCCGTTGCCGACGTAGGGGCCCTCGGTGCCCTCGCGGACGCACAGCATGTCGATCGGGCCGGGCGAGGCCAGCGGGCTGCGCACGCCGTCGAACAGCCGGGCCGGCCGCAGGTTGACGTGGTGGTCCAGCTCGAAGCGCAGCCGCAGCAGCAGGCCGCGCTCGAGGATGCCCGGCGGCACGCCCGGGTCCCCGATGGCGCCGAGCAGGATCGCGTCGTGCTGGCGCAGCTCGTCGAGCACCGTGTCGGGCAGCAGCTCCCCCGTGCGCTGCCAGCGTGCGGCACCGAGGTCGTAGGGGGTGGTCTCCAGGTCGGGGGCGACCGCGCGCAGGACCTTGAGCCCCTCCGCCACCACCTCGGGACCGATGCCGTCTCCAGGGATCACAGCCAGGCGCATGGGAGGGAACCCTAGGTCAGAGAGTTGTCAGGTCGGCCGCCCGGGCCGCCCGCGCGCCGATGCGGGCGGCGATCGCCTCGAGCATCTCGGGGGTCACCGGGCTGTCGACGGTGACGGCCATGAGCGCCTCGCCGCCCTCGCTCGTCCGGCTGACCTGCGCACCGGCGATGTTGATCCCGGCCTCGCCCAGGGCCGCGCCGACGGCGCCGACGACGCCCGGCCGGTCGGCGTAGGTGAAGAAGAGCAGGTGACCCGAGGCCGCCAGGTCGATCTCGAAACCCGCGACCTCGGTCAGCCGGGGCACCTGGTTCTTGCCGAACAACGTGCCGGAGACCGCGACCGGCCGGCCGTCGGCCATGGCGCCGCGCAGGGTGACCAGGTTCCGGTAGGTCGGGCTCTCCGGGTCGGTGGTCAGCGCGACGTCGAGCCCGCGCTGCTCGGCGAACAGCGGCGCGTTGACGTAGGTGACCTGCTCCTCGACGACGTCGGAGAACACCCCCTTGAGCGCCGCCAGCTGCAGCACCGAGGCGTCGAACTCGGCGAGCTTGCCGCGCACGTCGACGGTGACCGACTGGGCCAGCCCGCCGGCGACCGCGGTGAACACCCGGCCGAGCTTCTCGGCCAGCGGCAGACCCGGGCGCACGTCCTCGGCGACGACGCCACCGGCCTGGACGTTGACCGCGTCGGGCACGAACTCGCCCTGCAGCGCCAGCCGCACCGAACGGGCGACGGCGGCACCGGCCTTGTCCTGCGCCTCGGTGGTGGAGGCGCCCAGGTGCGGGGTGACGACGGTGTTCGGGAGGCCGAACAGCGGGCTGTCGGTGCAGGGCTCCGTGGCGTAGACGTCGATGCCCGCCGCACCCACCTGGCCCGACCGCAGCGCCTCGGCCAGGGCCGCCTCGTCGACCAGGCCACCGCGGGCGGCGTTGACGATGATCACGCCGCGCTTGGTGGTGGCGAGCTCCGCGGCGCCGATGAGACCGAGCGTCTCCGGCGTCCTGGGCAGGTGGATGGTGATGAAGTCGGCCTGCTGCAGCAGCTCCTCCAGCGACACCATCCGCACGCCCAGCTGCGCCGCCCGGCCCGGCTGGATGTAGGGGTCGTAGGCGATCAGCTCGACGTCGAAGGCGGCCAGGCGCTGCGCCACCAGCTGGCCGATGCGGCCGAGGCCGACCACGCCGACGGTCTTCTCGGTGACCTCGACGCCGGTGAACCTGGACCGGGCCCACGTGCCCTCGCGCAGCGAGGCGTCGGCCGCGGGGATGTGCCGGGCAGCGGACAGCAGCAGGGCGACCGCGTGCTCGGCGGCGCTCACGATGTTCGAGGTCGGTGCGTTCACGACCATGACGCCGCGCTCGGTGGCGGCCGGGACGTCGACGTTGTCCAGCCCGATGCCGGCCCGGGCGACGACCTCGAGGTTCGGCGCCGCGGCGAGGGCCTCCGCGTCGATCCGGGTCGCGCTGCGGATCATCACCGCCGCCGCCTCGGCGAGCGCCGGGAGCAGCGCGGCCCGGTCGGCACCGTCGACGTGGCGGATCTCGACGTCGGTCCCGAGCACCTCCAGGACGCTGGGCGCGAGCTCTTCGGCGATCAGGACGACGGGCGCGGTCGTGGTCACGGGAACCAGCCTAGGGACGGCGGACCCACCGGGGCGGCGTGCCCTCGGAGGTGGAACCCGGCCGGTCGGCTTGCCCGTCCTCGACCGCCCCGGACATGCTGCAGATCTTCTGCACCGGCGGACCCGGTGCCGACCGGAGGGAACCATGAGCCAGTCCGACGATCCATACCGCCCCGCTCCCGGCACGCCGCCCCACGGCGACCAGGCGCCGGGTCAGCCCTCGTGGGGCCAGCCGCAGTACGGGCAGCCGCAGTTCGAGAAGCCGGAGCAGGGCCAGCAGACCCCGTACGGCCAGCCCCAGTACGGCCAGCCCCAGTACCCCCAGGCCCAGTACGGGCAGCCCCAGTACGGCCAGCAGCAGTACGGGCAGCAGCCCCAGTACGGGCAGCAGCAGTACGGGCAGCAGCCCTACGGCGGCTACGGCTCCGCTGCCGTGCCGGCCCGCCCGCCGGGCGTGATCGTGGCGGCCGTCCTCGGCTTCCTCTTCGCCGCGTTCGGCCTGCTGGCCCTGCTCGGCCTGGCGGTCGCCGGCTCGGAGTTCGCCCAGCTGGCGGACCTCTCCGGCACGGAGGAGGACGCCGTCACCGCCGGCCTCGTGTTCGCCGGGATCCTGGTCCTCGCCTACACGGTGGCGACGATCTGGGGGGCGGTCCTGGCGCTCACGGGGCGCAGCCGGGTCCTGCTCATCGTCATGGGCTCGCTGACCATCGCCCTCACAGCCCTGATGCTCCTGGGCGCGCTGAGCGAGGCCGACGGCCCCGGGACGGTGACGGCGCTGATCGCGGTGGCCGCGGCGATCGCGATCGTCGTGCTCCTCGCCGGCCGCCGTGCCGCGGACTTCTACGCCGCGCACCGGTTCCGCCGCGCCGGTCGCTGAACCGGGTGGCCGGGGGCGGCCGCTCCTGCCCGCCGCACCGATCGGTGTGACGATCAGGACGTTCCGCCCTCGGTGGCCATCCGGGCGACCGACGACCAGGAGGACGCCGCACGATGTCCAGCCCCACCCCCGATCCCTCCCAGCAGCAGCCCGGCTGGGGCCCGCCGCAGGGCCAGCAGCCCGGCTGGGTCCCGCCGCAGGGCCAGCAGCCCGGCTGGGGCCCGCCGCAGGGCCAGCAGCCGGGGTACGGCCAGCCCCAGCCCTACGGTCAGCAGCCGGGCTACGGGCAGCCCTACGGCCAGCAGCCCGGCTACGGCCCCGGCTACCCCGGCGGCCCCGTCCCGGGGGGCAAGCGGCCCGGCGCGGTGACCGCCGCCGCCGTCATCGGCATCGTCATCGGGTCGCTGTCCGCGCTGCTCAACCTGCTCGGGGTGCTGGCCGCCGACAGCGTGGGCGTCCAGCTGACCGGTGTGGACGTGGCGCTCGGGCTCCTGGCCGCCGCCATCGGCGTCGCGCTGGTCGTCGGCGGGATCCAGGTCCTCCGGGGTGCCCCGCCGCAGCTGCTCCTGTACGCCGCGCTCGCCGCGGTCGCGCTGGCCCTCGTCACCGTCGTCGTCGTGCTGTCCAGCGGGGGCGACCTCGACGGCGCCGGGGGCTTCGGCCTGCTCGGTCCGGCTGCGGTGGTCGTGCTGCTGCGCAGCAAGTCCGCTCAGGAGTGGTACGGCGGGCGCACCGGCACGGTCTGACCCGGACGCACGACCACGCACCACGGCCCCCGCTGCTCCGGCAGCGGGGGCCGTCGTGCGCGCGGGACGCAGAAGCCCCCACGACGGCCGCGGCGTCCCTACACTCCGCGCCACGGTCGCCGACCGGGCGACCTCCCCAGGAGGGAGCGCGCGATGTCCAGTCCCAGCTCCAGCACCGGCCCCGATCCGGGTCCGGCCCCGGGCGGCAATCCCCCCGGCTGGGGTCCGCCTCCGCCGCACGGGGCGCCCCCGGCCCAGGGGAACGGCCAGCAGGCACCCGGCTACGGGTCCGCGCCCTCGTACGGAGGCGGCCAGTCGTTCGCCGGTGACCGCCCGGGTGGCGTGATGGCCGCGGCGATCATCGGCATCGTCATGGGCGTGCTCGCGCTGATCAGCCTGTTCAGCCTGGGTCTGCTGTTCGCCTTCGGCGGGTTCCTCGGGGTGCTCGCCCTGCTGTCGGTCGCCGCGGGCATCGTGCTCCTGATCGGTGGCATCCAGGTCCTGCAGGGCAAGTCCCCGCAGCTGCTGCTCCTCGGCAGCTACGCCTCGATCGCCATCCAGGCGCTCACCCTCGTGTGGGCGCTGGTCAGCGGCTGGGGGTTCCTGTTCACCGGGTTCCTCGGCTTCCTGCTGCCGGCCGCGATCGTCTTCCTGCTGCGCCAGCCCGTCGCCAAGCAGCACTACGCCGCCCGCGGCATCAGCTACTGAGAACGCGGCAGAGCCCCCGCGACCGGACGGTCGCGGGGGCTCTGCGGCGGGAATCGATCAGCTGCGGGCGGCGGTGCCCGTGTAGTCGTCCGACGCGGAGACCCAGCTCATGAGGCCGCGCAGCTTGCGACCGGTCTCCTCGATCGGGTGCGCCTCGGCGGCGGCGCGCTTGGCCTTGAAGTCCGGAGCGCCGGCGTCCTGGTCGGCGATGAAGGCGGCGGCCCACGAGCCGTCCTTGATCGCGGCCAGCACCTCGCCCATCGACTCCTTGACGCGGGCGTCGATGACCTTCGGGCCGGAGGTGTAGTCGCCGTACTCGGCGGTGTCGGACACCGACCAGCGCTGCTTGGCGATACCGCCCTCGTACATGAGGTCGACGATCAGCTTCAGCTCGTGCAGGCACTCGAAGTAGGCGACCTCGGGCTGGTAGCCGGCCTCGGTCAGCGTCTCGAAGCCGGCGGTGATCAGCGCGCTGGCGCCACCGCAGAGCACGGCCTGCTCACCGAAGAGGTCGGTCTCGGTCTCCTCGGCGAACGTCGTCCTGATGACGCCGGCGCGGGTGCCGCCGATGGCCGCGGCGTAGGACAGCGCCAGGGACAGCGCGGAGCCGCTGGCGTCCTGCTCCACGGCGACGAGGCAGGGCACGCCCTTGCCGTTCTCGAACTCGCGGCGCACCAGGTGGCCCGGGCCCTTGGGGGCGACCATGGCGACGTCGACGCCGGCCGGGGGCTTGATGTAGCCGAAGCGGATGTTGAAGCCGTGGCCGAAGAACAGCGCGTCGCCGTCCTGGAGGTTCGGCTCCACCGACTCGGCGTACAGCGTCCGCTGCACGTGGTCGGGCGCCAGGATCATGATCAGGTCGGCCTCGGCGGACGCCTCGGCCGGCGTGACGACCCGCAGGCCCTCGGCCTCGGCCTTGGCACGGCTCTTCGACCCCTCGGGCAGGCCGACGCGCACGTCGACGCCGGAGTCGCGCAGCGAGAGCGCGTGGGCGTGGCCCTGGCTGCCGTAGCCCAGGACGGCGACGGTGCGCCCCTGGATGATCGAGAGGTCGGCGTCGCTGTCGTAGAAGATCTCGGCGGCCATGCGGTGCGTGCTCCTTCGGTAGGTGAAAGGGCCAAAATGGCCATTGTGGCCCTGGACGGGCCGGGTTGATCAGGCGCTGCGCTCGACCGGGCGCAAGGTACCGGCGCCCGACATCGCCCGCGGTCCCCGGCCCAGGGCGACGGTGCCCGACTGCGCCATCTCCTTGATGCCGAGCGGCGCGAGCACCGCCAGCAGGGCCTGGAGCTTGTCCGGCGTGCCCGTGGCCTCGAGGGTCACGGTGTCGGTGTTGACGTCGATGACGCGGGCGCGGAAGAGCTCGGCGGTCTGCAGGACCTGGGTGCGCTCGGCCAGCGGGGCGCGGACCTTCACCAGCAGCAGCTCGCGCTGGACCGCGGCACCGCCGTCCAGCTCGACGATCTTGATGATCTCGATGAGCTTGTTCAGCTGCTTGGTGATCTGCTCGAGCGGCTGGCTCTCCGCGTCGACGACGATCGTCATGCGGGAGAGGTCCGGGTTCTCCGTCGGGCCGACGGCGAGGGACTCGATGTTGAAGCCGCGCCGGCTGAACAGCGCCGAGACGCGGGCCAGCACACCGGACTTGTTCTCGACGAGGACCGAGAGCGTGTGGCGGGTCATCAGACCTGTCCCTCTCCGAAGACGGGCCGCAGGTCGCGTGCGGCCAGGATGGCGTCGTTGCTGGCACCCGCGGCGACCATCGGCCACACCTGGGCGTCGGCGCCGACGACGAAGTCGATGACGACCGGGGCGTCGTCGATCGCCATGGCCTTCTCGATGACGGCGTCCACGTCGTCCTTGCTCTCGCAGCGCAGGCCGACGCAGCCCAGCGCCTCGGCGAGCGCCACGAAGTCGGGGATGCGCACCGGCTTGGGCGTCCCGTCGGCATTCCGCGCGTGCAGCTTCGTGTTGGAGTACCGGCCCTCGTAGAACAGGGTCTGCCACTGCCGGACCATGCCGAGGTTGCCGTTGTTGATGACGGCGACCTTGACCGGGATGCCCTCGATGGCGCAGGTGGCGAGCTCCTGGTTGGTCATCTGGAAGCAGCCGTCGCCGTCGATGGCCCAGACGGTGGTCTCCGGGCAGCCGTACTTGGCACCCATCGCCGCCGGCACGGCGTAGCCCATCGTCCCGAGGCCGCCGCTGTTGAGCCAGGTGCCCGGCTTCTCGTACTTGATGAACTGCGCGGCCCACATCTGGTGCTGGCCGACGCCGGAGGTGTAGATGGCATCGGGTCCGGCGATGGCGCCGAGGCGCTCGATGACGTACTGCGGGGACAGCGCGCCGTCCTCGGGCCAGTCGTAGCCGAGCGGGTAGCGGTCCCGCCAGTCGTCGAGCTGGGTCCACCAGGCGGCCAGGTCGGGGGTGCGCCCGGCGGCGTGCTCGGCGCGCAGCGCCTCCACGAGCTGGGCGATGGTCTCCTTGGCGTCCCCCACGATCGGCACGTCGGCCTTGCGGTTCTTGCCGATCTCGGCCGGGTCGATGTCGGCGTGCACCACCAGCGCCTCGGGCGCGAAGCTCGACAGCTGACCGGTCACCCGGTCGTCGAAGCGAGCGCCCAGGGCGACGATGACGTCGGACTTCTGCAGCGCCGTCACGGCGGCGACGGTGCCGTGCATGCCGGGCATGCCCAGGTGCTGGGGGCTGCTGTCCGGGAAGGCGCCGCGGGCCATGAGCGTGGTGACGACGGGGGCCCCGGTGAGCTCGGCGAGCGCCGCCAGCTCCTCGGTGGCCTGCGCCTTGATCACCCCGCCGCCGACGTACAGCACCGGCCGGCTCGCGCCGGCGATCATCGTCGCGGCCTCGCGGACCTGCTTGCTGTGCGGGCGGGTCGTGGGCTTGTAGCCGGGCAGGTCCATGCGCGGCGGCCAGGCGAAGTCGGTGGTGGCCTGGAGCACGTCCTTGGGGATGTCGACCAGGACCGGACCGGGTCGCCCGGTCGAGGCCAGGTGGAAGGCCTCGGCGATGCGCTGCGGGATCTCCTCGGCGGAGGTGACCAGGAAGTTGTGCTTGGTGACCGGCATCGTGATGCCGCGGATGTCCGCCTCCTGGAAGGCGTCGGTCCCGATGGCCGCGCTGGGCACCTGCCCGGTGATCGCGACCATGGGCACGGAGTCCATGTAGGCGTCGGCGAGCGGCGTCACCAGGTTGGTCGCGCCGGGACCCGAGGTGGCGATGCAGACCCCGACCCTGCCGGTGGCCTGCGCGTACCCGGTGGCCGCGTGGCCGGCGCCCTGCTCGTGCCGGACGAGCACGTGCCGCACCGCGGAGTCGAAGAGCGGGTCGTACGCCGGCAGGATCGCTCCGCCGGGGATCCCGAAGATGACCTCGACGCCGACGGCCTCGAGGGAGCGGACGAGGCTCTGCGCGCCGGTGATGCCGGTGGCGGGCTCGGCGGCGCTCTCGGCGACGGAGCGGGCCGTCGTCTCGACGCCGGTCAGTGCTTCGGCCGCCTCGCGGCTGGGGGCCTCGTGAGGGGTGGTGGTCATCGCGCGGATCTCCTGTGCCTTGCGGCGTGGTTCGGGCTGGTGCGACGGACAGCGTGCTCGCGGTACGGCAGGTCACGGCCAACAAAAAACCCCTCGTGCCCAGGGCACGAAGGGTCAGCGCGTCGGTCGGTGACCGGACGCGCTACGCGAGTACGAGGACGCCGCTGGTGCGGGCGTCTGCGGGCATGCTGGTGCGAGGCACTCCGACACTGTGCGCCTCACGACGCCGCGCCGTCAACCGTCGCGTCCCACCAGGTGGACTCCCGTGTCCAGATCGGTGATCTCGGTGTCCAGGACGGCCGGATCGAACACGTCCAGCAGCGCCCGCAGGTCGGCGAACGGCATCGGCCGGCCGAACAGGTAGCCCTGCAGGTAGTCGCAGTCCATCGACCGCAGCTCGGCCAGCTGCTCCTCGGTCTCCACGCCCTCGGCGACGACGTCCATGCCCAGGGTCCGGCCGAGCTCGACGACGCTGGCCACCAGGGCGCGCCCCCGCGGACCGGTCTCGATCCCCGCGATGAACTCCTTGTCCAGCTTCAGGACCTGCACGGGCAGGCGGGCCAGGTAGGCCAGCGAGGACCAGCCCCGCCCGAAGTCGTCGAGGGCGAGCACGACGCCCATCGCCCGCAGCGTCTCGAGGTCGCTGAGCAGCCCGTCCTGCGCCTCCAGCAGCACCGACTCGGTCAGCTCCAGCACCAGCTTGCCCGGCGGGAGCTGCGCGGCGGCCAGCGCCGCGGCGACGTCGGGAGCCAGGCAGCCCGCCTGGAGGTGCCGGACGGAGACGTTGACGCCCATCTGGACGTCCCAGCCGTCGGCGAGCAGGACCGCCGCCTGCCGCGCCGCGACGTCGAGCACCCAGCGCTGGAGCGGGACGATGAGCCCGTCCTCCTCCGCGAGGTGGATGAACTCGTCCGGCGGCACGGTGCCCAGCAGCGGGTGCTCCCAGCGCACGAGCGCCTCGAGCCCCAGGATCCGCCGGTCGTGCAGCCCGACCACCGGCTGGTACAGCACGCGCAGCTGCCCCTCCTCCAGCGCCACGGGGAGGTCGCGAGCCAGTCGCGTCCGCCGCCCCACGGCGGCGTCGACGGCATCGCCGGAGGAGCGCACGCAGCGCTTCCCGGCGGCCTTGGCGGCGCGCAGCGCCAGGTCGGCGTGCCGGACGACGGCCGACACGTCACCGGACCCGTCGAGCTCGGCCAGGCCGATGCTGCCGGAGACCGCGAACAGCGGACCACCCACGCCGACGCCCGGGGACGACGCCTGGAAGGTCCGGTCCAGGGCCACGACGAGCCGCTCGGCCAGACCCGTGGCCTCGTCGGGCCCACCGGGCACGAGCAGGGCGAACTCGTCGCCGCCGAGGCGGGCCACGAGGTCCTGCTCCCGCGCGCCGGCGCGGAGCTGGTCGGCCACCTGCACGAGCACCTGGTCCCCGGCGTCGTGCCCGGCGACGTCGTTGACCGCCTTGAACCCGTCGAGGTCGACGAGCAGCACGCAGGCGGGCTCGCCGGCGGCGGCGCCGGCGTTGGCCTCCTCGAGCGCAGCCATGAAACGGGCCCGGTTGGGCAGCCCGGTCAGGTAGTCGGTGAAGGCCATGCGCTCGAGCTCGCGCTGGTTGGACCGGCGGGCGGTGACGTCGCGCAGGTGCAGCACGACCCCCTCGCGCAGCGCCGTCCCCGGCACGCCGGCGCGGGCCGCGCCGGAGAGCTCGACGTCGCGCCAGTCGCCCTCGCGGGCACGCAGCCGGACGACCGGCGGCAGCGCGGCCGGTGCGCCGACGTCCGCGAGCACCCGGGTGAGCACGCCGCGGTCCGAGGGGTCGACCAGCTCGGCGAGCACCCGGTCGGTCAGGTCGCGCGCGGGCCAGCCGAGCTGGCCGAGGGCGGGACCGGAGACCCAGCGCACGCGGCCGTCGTCGTCGAGGACCACGGTGACGTCCTCGGCGCTGGCGGCCAGCGCCCGGAAGTAGGCCTCGGTCTGCTCCATGCGACGGGTCAGGCGGCGGCCGTCGGCGGCCCACAGGAGGCCCCGGGCGGAGGTCTGCAGGACGACGAGCGCGACGAGCACCTGCTCGGGGAGGGAGAAGGTGTGCCCCGCGCTCAGCATGATCACGACGACACCGGCGACGCCGTAGGCGGTCGCCTGGCCGGCGACGACGCCGAACAGTGCAGGCCCCGGGGACTCGTCTGCCCGGCCGACCGGCGCGCCGGGGTCGCTGTCCACGGCCCTGATCCCGGCGGCGAGCATGCCCATCCAGGCCGCGAGCGTGATCAGGTGGGAGGCACCGGCGCCCAGCACGTTGGCCAGCGCGCCGGCGACGGCCACGACGACGAAGGACGCGACGGTGACCAGCAGCCACACGGCGGCCCGGCGCCGGACCGGGTCCACGCGGGAGACGGTGATGAGGGCGATGCCGCACAGCAGCGCACCGGTGACCGGGTAGCCGACCACCATCAGCGCGTCCACCAGGGTCCGGCTGCCGGCCGCGGCGTCGCCCAGCACGAGCGTGCCGACCAGCACGACGGCGACGACGACGATGCCGCCGTCGAGCAGCTCCCGCGGGCCGGCCCGGCGTCCGGCGCGGGAGGGCAGCAGGAGCAGGCAGGCGGTGATGCCCAGGGGCGCGGCGAGGACCTGCGGCACCTGGGCCAGGCCGCTCTGCGACCCCGCCGGGTCGACCACGTAGATCAGCTCCGCGACGACGAGCAGCCCGGCGACGGCGGACAGCGCCTGCCAGGGTCGCCGGGACCGCGGGTCCAGCCGGCGCGCGTGCTTCGCCACGACCACCGAGCCCACCGCCGAGGCCACCGCCAGCAGCAGCGGGAAGACGGAGGACGTCCCAGCGCCGAGCACGGCGTGCGCCGCCACCGCCGCCAGGGCCAGCAGGCCCAGGACGGTCAGCGCGGCGGTCGACTCGCGCCGGGCACGGGGATCACGGCCGGCGGGCACGGTCGGGGCGGTCGACGGCTGCCGGAGGACCGCACGGGGAACCAGGCGCGGGGTCATCGCCCGACCCGCCCGCGCCTGCTCGACCGACGTCCGTCCACACCCGGGAGGTCGGCAGGGGTGGGCCCGGGGAGAAGCCGGCCCGCCCCCGGCTCACCCCAAGTGGTCAGCCGCAGATGGCGCCCTGCGCCGCCGATCCCACGAGCTTCGCGTACTTGCCGAGGACGCCGGTCGTGTAGCGCGGGGGCAGCGGCTCCCAGCCCTCCGTGCGGCGGGCCAGCTCGTCGTCGTCCACCAGCAGGTCGAGGGTGCGGGTGGTGAGGTCCAGGCGGATCCGGTCACCGTCGCGCACGTGGGCGATGGGGCCGCCGTCCGCCGCCTCCGGCGCGATGTGACCGACGCACAGGCCCGTCGTCCCGCCGGAGAACCGGCCGTCGGTGAGCAGCAGGACGTCCTTGCCGAGACCGGCGCCCTTGATCGCGCCGGTGACCGCCAGCATCTCGCGCATGCCCGGGCCGCCGCGGGGGCCCTCGTAGCGGATGACGACGACGTCGCCGGGCTGCAGCGTGCCCTCGGTGACGGCGTCCATCGCGCCCTGCTCGCCGTCGAAGACCCGGGCGGTGCCCTCGAACACCTCGGCGTCGAACCCGGCCGACTTCACGACCGCGCCGTCCGGGGAGAGGGAACCGCGGAGGATCGTCAGGCCGCCCGTCTTGTGGATCGGGTTGTCCATCGCGTGCACGATCGTGCCGTCGAGGTCCGGCGGGGCGATGTCGGCGAGGTTCTCGGCCATCGTCTTCCCGGTCACGGTGAGCGCGTCGCCGTGCAGCAGGCCGGCGTCGAGCAGCGCCCGGAGCACGACCGGGACGCCACCGACCCGGTCGATGTCGGTCATCACGAAGCGGCCGAAGGGCTTCACGTCGGCCAGGTGCGGCGTGCGGTCGCCGATCCGGTTGAAGTCCTCGAGCGTCAGGTCGACCTGCGCCTCGTGGGCGATCGCCAGCAGGTGCAGGACGGCGTTCGTCGAGCCACCCAGCGCCATGACGACAGTGATGGCGTTCTCGAACGCCTCCCTGGTCATGATCTGGCGGGCGGTGATGCCCTTGCGCAGCAGGTTCACCACGGCCTCGCCCGAGGCGACCGCGAAGGCGTCGCGGCGGCTGTCCGGAGCCGGCGGGGCGGCGCTGCCGGGCAGCGCCATGCCGAGCGCCTCGGCGACGCTGGCCATCGTGTTGGCGGTGTACATGCCGCCGCAGGAGCCCTGACCGGGGCACGCGGCCTTCTCGATGGCGGTGAGCTCGTCGCGGGTGATCAGGCCGCGCGCGCAGGCACCGACGGCCTCGAAGACGTCGATGATCGTGAGGTCGTCGCGGTCGCCCAGCTTCCCCGGCAGCGTGGAGCCGGAGTAGAGGAAGACGCTGGCCAGGTCGAGGCGCGCGGCGGCCATCAGCATCCCGGGCAGCGACTTGTCGCAGCCGGCCAGCAGGACCGAGCCGTCGAGCCGCTCGGCGAACATGACCGTCTCGACGGAGTCGGCGATGACCTCGCGGGAGACCAGGGAGGCGCGCATGCCCTCGTGGCCCATGGAGATGCCGTCGGACACGGAGATGGTGCCGAACTCGAGCGGGAAGCCGCCGGCCGCGTGCACGCCCTCCTTGGCCCGCTTGGCCAGCCGGTCCAGCGAGAGGTTGCAGGGGGTGATCTCGTTCCAGGACGAGGCGACGCCGATCTGCGGCTTGGCGAAGTCGTCGTCGCCCATGCCGACGGCGCGCAGCATGGCGCGGGCGGGCGCCTTGGCGTCCCCGTCGGTCACCTCGTGGCTACGGGGCTTCATGGTGGCGGTCTCGCTGCCGGCGGAGCGGTCGTCCAGGGTGGTCACGGCGGCGATGCTATGCCGGTGCGCGCGGGCCGCCGAGTTTGCGGTGGTACCAGTAGTGGCACCACCACCGACCGAGGAGCCGCCGTGACTGCCACCGCCCGCCGCGAGCTGGCCGAGTTCCTCGGCTCCCGGCGTCGTTCGGTCACCCCGGCCGCGGTGGGGCTCCCCGCCGGTGCCAACCGGCGCACCCCCGGGCTGCGCCGCGAGGAGGTCGCGCTGCTCGCCGGGGTGAGCCACACCTGGTACACGTGGCTCGAGCAGGGCCGCGACATCCGGCCCTCCCGGCAGGTGATGGACGCCCTGGCCCGCACGCTGCGGCTGTCGCCGGCCGAGCACGAGTACCTGCTGCGCCTCGCCGGCCACGGCGGGGTGCCGGCGGCCCGCTCGGTCGACGGGGTGCCCGCGCACCTGCAGCGGCTGATGGACGCGCTCAGCCCCTCCCCCGTCTACGCCATCACCTCCAGCTGGTCGATCATCGGCTGGAACCGGGCCTACGAGCGCCTCTACCCGGGGGTCGCCGCGATGGCGGCCGACGACCGGAACCTGCTGTGGGCCGTCTTCACCGACCCGGCCGTGCGGGACCTGCTCGGCGACTGGGACGCCGACAGCCGGAGCTTCCTCGCCCAGTTCCGGGCGGAGGTCGGCCCGCGCCTGGCCGACCCGGAGGTCGTCGACCTGGTGGCCCGGCTGCAGGCGGCCAGCCCCGCCTTCCGGGAGGGCTGGGCGAGCCACGACGTCGACCGGTTCACCTCGACCGAGCGGCGCTTCGAGCACCCCGTCGTCGGCACCCTGGTCCTGGAGCACCACCAGCTCACCCCGGCCGACGCCCCGGGGATCCAGCTGGTCGTCTACACCGCCGTCGACGGCACCGGCACCGCCGCGAAGCTGACGCGGCTGGCCGGCTGAGCGGCCTGGGAGGATCGGTCGTCGTGGACGCCCCCGCCCGACTGCGGATGAACCGCACCGCTCTGGTGCCCGTCGCGCTGCTGGCGCTGTGCGTCGTCCCGCTGGCCTTCGCCGCCCCGTGGCTGCCGGTGCTGCTGCTGATCCCGGTGGGGGTCGCGCTGTGGGTCCTGCGCACCGGGCTCGACATCGACGACGAGGGGCTGACCGTGCAGGCGCTGCTCGGCCGGCGGCGGGTGCCGTGGACCGACGTCGCCGGGATCCGGGTCGCCGAGCGCGGGAGCCTCTGGCTGGTCACGACGGCGGGCACCGAGCTGCGGCTGCCCGTGGTGCGGGCCCGGGACCTGCCCCGGCTCGCCGACTTCTCCGGCGGCCGGATCCGGCTGTCGGCTCAGTAGTCCGCGACGACGTTCTCCAGCGGCCGGCCCTCGAGGACTCGGGCGAGCTGGTCGACGACCGCCGCGGCGGCCCGGTCCCCGGTCGCCGGCACGGCACCGCCGACGTGCGGGGTGAGCAGCAGCCCCGGCACCGACCACAGCGGGTGCCCCTCCGGCAGGGGCTCGGGGTCGGTGACGTCGAGCGCGGCCCGCAGCCGGCCGGACGCGAGCTCCGCGACCAGGGCGTCGGTGTCGACCACCACGCCCCGGGCCGCGTTGACCAGCAGCGCGCCGTCCTGCATGGCGCCGAGGAAGCCGGCGTCGACCATGCCCCGGGTCTCATCGGTCACCGGGACGATCAGGATCACGACGTCGGCGTCGGGGAGCAGCTCGGGCAGCTCCGCGGTCGACCGGACGCCGTCGCGGGCGGTGCGGGCGACGTAGGTGAGCTGCACGTCGAAGCCCGCCAGCATCCGCCCGATCGCCCGGCCGATGTCGCCCGCGCCGACGACCAGGACCCGCGCGCCGACCAGGGACCGGTGGGTGCCGAACGACCAGCGGCCCGCGACCTGCTCCCGCACGAAGAAGGGCAGCCCGCGCTGCGCGGCGAGGGCGGCGGCCACCGCCCACTCCGCCGTCGACGGCGTGTGCGCGCCGCGGGCGTTGCAGAGGTGGACGCCCTCGGGGAGCCGGCCGGCGTAGGACTCCGCGCCGGCGGTGAGCAGCTGCACGAGGCCCAGCCGGGGCAGCGCGCGGAAGAAGTCCTCGCCGGGCAGCGGAGCACCCCCACCACGCGGGATCCACACGCGGGCCAGCGCCGCGTCGCCGGTCGGCGGGCCGTCGGCGGCGTCGACGCGGTGGGCGCGCACCCGAGGGGACAGCGCCTCCACGGCCGTCCCGATCGCGCGGGAGGGCACGAGGACGTGCAGGGGCTCGTCGGGTTCCAGGTGAAGGTGCGCCACGCCCGGACTCTAGGCGGCGTCCCTCCGCGCGCACGTACTGTGATCCGGGTGGGACGACGGTCGCGGACGCGGACGGCACGGCTGGTCGCCGTGGTCCTCGGGATCGCGCTGCTGACCGGCTGCGGCGACGACGGGTACGAGCCTGCCGGGCCCTTCCGGCCGCTGCCCGAGGGCGCCCCGCCGGAGGTCGGCCGGCCGCCGGAGACGGTGCCGCCGGGCGGGCCGGCGCAGCCCGGCGCCGGCGAGGAGGGTGGCGACCCCAACGTGGTCGCCTCCGGCCTCGCCGTTCCCACCGGCCTGGTCCTGCTCCCCGACGGCTCGGCGATCGTGGGCGAGCGCGAGACCGGGCGGCTGCTGCAGGTCTTCCCCGACCGCTCCCCGGCCAAGGAGCTCATGACCGTGCCGGGAATCGACACCGCCGGCGACGGCGGCCTGCTCGGCCTGGCCCTCTCCCCCACGTTCCCCGAGGACGGCCTGCTGTTCGCCTACGTCTCGACGGCGACGGACAACCGGGTGGTGCGGTTCCCGATCGGCGGCACCCCGAACCCGGTGCTGACCGGCATCCCGCGCGGCGAGGTGGGCAACGGCGGCGGCCTGATGACCGGCCTCGACGGCAACCTGTACGTCGGCACCGGGGACGCCGGGAACCCCGCGCTGGCGGCGGACCCGAACTCGCTCGCGGGCAAGGTGCTCCGGATCGACGTCTTCGGTCGGCCGGTCGGCGGCCCCTCGCCGGTGTTCAGCCGAGGGCACCGCGACGTCACCGGGCTGTGCCAGGACGAGGAGCGCACGTACGCGACCGACGAGTCGCGGGAGGGCCCCGACGAGCTCGACGTCGTCGTCGAGCAGGGCGACGCCGCGGCGCCGCCGCTGGCGACGGTCCTCCCGGAGGAGGGCGGGCTCGGTGGCTGCGCCGCCGGCTTCGGCACGGTCTTCCTCGGCGCGCTCGACGGGCAGCGCGTGCACGTCCTCACCCTCGACGACGAGGGCGACCCCGTGGACGACGCGACCGACGAGGTGCTCGGCGGCCGCTACGGCCGGCTGCGCACCGTCGTCCTGGACGCCGAGGGTGCGCTGTGGGTGACGACGTCGAACCGCGACGGCGTCGGTCAGCCGGCGGAGGACGACGACAAGGTCCTGCGCATCCGCCCGCCCGGCGGCCAGCCGAACTCGCCGCTGTGACACTGCGATCCTCCGGATCGCACCGCGGCCACATGCCGTCCCCAGTCCGCGGAGCCGCTGAGTCCCGCCTGCGCGGAACCCTCCGGGCCCCACTCGGCGTGACGGGGTGCCCGGAGGGTTCCGAACTCACTCGCTGACGAGCCGCTCCTCGAGCATGCGCTTCACCGTGCCGGCGTCGGCCTTGCCGCGGGTGGTCTTCATGACCGCGCCCACGAGCGCGCCGATCGCCTGCACCTTGCCGCCGCGCACCTTGTCCGCGACGTCCGGGTTGCCCTCGATGGCCGCCTCGACGGCCGCGACCAGCTCGTCGGAGTCGCCCATGACGGCCAGCCCGCGCGACTCGACCACCGCGGCCGGGTCCCCCTCGCCGGCGAGGACGCCGTCCAGGGCCTGGCGGGCCAGCTGGTCGTTGACCGTGCCGGCCGCGACCAGGCCGATGAGCTCGGCGACCTGCGCCGGGGTCACCGCGAGCTGCGAGAGCTCGGTGCCGGCGTCGTTGGCCCGGCGGGCCAGCTCGCCGAGCCACCACTTCCGGGCGTCGGCCGGCGAGGCGCCGGCGGCCACCGTGTCGCTGACCAGCTCGACGGCGCCCGCGTTGACCAGCCAGGCCATCTCGGTGTCCGACAGGCCCCACTCCTCGCGCAGCCGGATCCGGCGGGCGGCCGGCAGCTCGGGCAGCGCCGCCCGGAGCTCGTCGATCCACTCCTCGTCCGGCGCGATCGGCACCAGGTCGGGCTCGGGGAAGTACCGGTAGTCGGTCGCCTCCTCCTTGCTCCGCCCGGACGACGTGCTGCCGGTGTCCTCGTGGAAGTGCCGGGTCTCCTGGACCACGCGCTCACCGGCGTCGAGGACGGCGGCCTGCCGGCGCATCTCGAAGCGCACCGACCGCTCCACCGACCGCAGCGAGTTCACGTTCTTGGTCTCGGTGCGGGTGCCCCACTCGAGGCTGCCGATGGGCGCCAGCGAGGTGTTCACGTCCGACCGCAGGTTGCCCTGCTCCATCCGCACCTCGGAGACGCCCAGGGCGAGCAGGATCTCCCGCAGCTCGGTGACGTAGGCGCGGGCGACCTCGGGCGCCTTGGCACCGGCGCCGGGGATCGGCCGGGTGACGATCTCGACGAGCGGGATCCCGGCGCGGTTGTAGTCGACCAGCGAGTGGTCGGCGCCGTGGATGCGACCGGTGGCACCACCGACGTGGAGGTTCTTGCCGGTGTCCTCCTCGATGTGGACCCGCTCGATCTCCACCCGGTAGGTCTCGCCGTCGAGCTCGACGTCCAGGTGCCCGGCGGTGCACAGCGGCTCGTCGTACTGGCTGGTCTGGAAGCCCTTGGGGATGTCCGGGTAGAAGTAGTTCTTCCGCGCGAACCGGGACCAGGAGGCGATCCGGCAGCCCAGCGCGAGGCCGATGCGGATCGTGGACTCGATGGCGTCGGCGTTGACCACCGGCAGCGAGCCCGGCAGACCGAGGCAGACCGGGCAGGTCTGGGTGTTGGGCTCCGCGCCGAACGTGGTCGAGCAGCCGCAGAACATCTTCGACGCGGTGCCCAGCTCGACGTGGGTCTCCAGGCCGATGACCGGCTCGTAGCGGGTCAGGACCTCGTCGAAGTCGACCAGGGTGTCGCTCATGAGGGGCTGTTCTCCTTCGGGGCGATCCCGGCCAGCAGGACGTGCCCGCGGGCAGCGTCCTGGGCGGCCTCGAGCGCGGCGGCGACGCGGTAGCAGCGGTCGTCGGCCAGGGCCGGCGCCATGATCTGGAAGCCGACCGGCAGGCCGTCGGACAGGCCGCAGGGCACCGAGATGGCCGGCACGCCCGCGAGGCTGGCCGGCAGCGTGCAGAGGTCGGCGGCGTACATCGCGACGGGGTCGTCGACGCGGTCGCCGATGTTCCAGGCCACGGTCGGGCTGGTCGGGCTGACCAGCACGTCGACCTCGTCCCAGGCGGTGGTGAAGTCCCGGGTGATCAGCGTGCGGACCTTCTGCGCCTGGCCGTAGTAGGCCTCGTAGTAGCCGCTCGACAGCGCGTAGGTGCCGAGGATGATCCGGCGCTTCACCTCGGGGCCGAAGCCCTGCTCGCGGGTCAGCGCCATGACCTCGTCGAGGTCGCGGCTGCCGTCTTCGCCGACCCGGAGGCCGAACCTGACGCCGTCGAAGCGGGCCAGGTTGGACGACGCCTCGCTCGGCGCGATCAGGTAGTACGCGGGCAGCGCCAGGTCGAAGGCCGGGCAGGAGACCTGCCGGACCTCGGCGCCCATGCTCTCCAGCAGCGCCACAGCCTCGGCCACCCGCGCCAGCACGCCGGGGTCGTAGCCCTCGCTGTGCCCGTCGCCGCCGAGCTCGGTGACGACGCCGACCTTCAGCCCGGACAGGTCGCCCTCGGCACCGCGGCGGGCGCACTCGGCCAGCACCGGGACCGGTGAGTCGATGCTCGTGGAGTCCAGCGGGTCGTGGCCGGCGATCGCCTCGTGCAGCAGGGCGGCGTCGAGGACCGTGCGGGTCATCGGACCGGCCTGGTCGAGGCTGGAGGAGAACGCGATCAGCCCGTAGCGGGAGACCGAGCCGTAGGTGGGCTTGTGGCCCACCAGTCCGGTGACGGCGGCCGGCTGGCGGATCGAGCCGCCGGTGTCGGTGCCGATCGCCCACGGGGCCAGCCCGGCGGCGACCGCGGCCGAGGAGCCACCCGAGGAACCGCCGGGGATCCGGTCGGTGTCCCACGGGTTGCGGGTGACCTTGTAGGCGGAGTTCTCGGTGGAGGAGCCCATCGCGAACTCGTCCATGTTGGTCTTGCCCAGCAGGACCGTGCCGGCGGCCTTGAGGCGAGCGGCGAGGGTCGCGTCGTACGGCGGGCGCCAGCCCTCGAGGATCTTCGACCCGCTGGTGGTGGGCACCCCCTCGGTGACGACGACGTCCTTGAGCGCCAGCGGGACGCCGGCCAGCGGGCCGAGCTCCGCGCCCTTGGCGCGGGCGGCGTCGATGTCCTCGGCGGCCTTCAGGGCGGCGTCGGCGTCGACGTGCAGGTAGGCGCCGATCGTGTCGTCGTCCGCGGCGATGCGGTCCAGGTAGGCGCGGGTGACCTCGACGGAGCTGAGCTCACCGGCCTGGAGCGCGGTGCTGAGATCGGCGGCGCTGCTGTTCGTCACGTCGGTCATGCCTCCTCCCCCAGGATGCGAGGCACGCGGAAGCGGTCGTCCTCGGCTGCGGGCGCACCCGCGAGGACGACGTCCCGCGGCAGGCTCGGCCGGGCGACGTCGGGCCGCATGACGTTGGTCATCGGCACCGCGTGCGTGGTGGGCGCGACGTCGGAGACGTCGGCCTTGCCCACCTGGGCGACGGCGTCCAGCACGGCGGCGAGCTGGCCGGCGAAGAGATCCAGCTCCTCGTCGCTCACCGCCAGCCGGGACAGGTGCGCCAGGTGCGCCACCTCGTCGCGGGTCAGTTGGCCCTTCGGGGAGGGGGTGCTCATGCTGCGGTGGAACTCCACTTCGGCGATGCCCGGCGGCCCGCTCTCGGCCCGGGACGTGACCGGGTCACTGTACGTGGGGCCCTCGGCGTCCTGACCAGCGTGAGAAGCTGCCCCCGAACGCGATCGACGGAGATCGGCCCCCGCCCGGCGAGCACTCCCCCGGAGGAACCGTGTCCTATCTCCTGCGTCTCGTGGTGCCCGACCGTCCCGGTGTGCTGGGCGCGGTGGCCACCGCGCTGGGAACCGCCGGCATCGACATCGTCTCCCTGGACGTGCTCGAGCGCGGCAACGGCATCGCCGTGGACGACGTCGTCGTGGACCTGCCCGGCGACCGGCTGCCCGACAGCCTGATCACCGTGGTGCAGGCGGTCGAGGGCGTCCAGGTGGAGTCGCTGCGCCCCTTCGCCGGGCCGCTGGACACCCACCGAGAGCTCGACCTGCTCGACGCGCTGTCCCGCGGCGAGCGCACACCGGCGGAGCTGCTCACCGCGGAGCTCCCGCGGGTCTTCCACAGCGGCTGGGCGGTGATCCTCGACGGCTCGGGCCACGCGAGGCCCCTCGCGCCCGAGTGCGTGGTGGCGGCCTCCGAGGCGGCGCCGGCCTTCGTCGGGCTGACGCTGCCGTGGCTGCCGCTCTCCGGCCCCCGGCTGCTGCCCAGCGACGGGGCGTGGCTGCCGGAGCGCTGGCAGGAGATGGCCATCGAGATGATGGCCGTGCCCTTCGGCACCGCTCACGCGGTCGTGCTCGGGCGCTCGGGCGGGCCGGGCTTCCGCCGGTCCGAGCTGCTCCGGCTGGCGCACCTCACCGGCATCGCGACGACGGTGGCTCAGCTCCCCCCGGCCTGATCGCCCGTCCGTTATCGGCTCCCTGACCTGCTACTTCCGGTTGCCACCGTCCGTGTTCGAACGTATGATCGAACACATGGCGCCCGGAGCGACGACGGAGACAGCACCCTCTGCTGCCGCTCCCGCGCCCGCCGCGGGGTGGGCGACGGGGCCGCTGCGCGCCGTCCAGGAGGCCGACCGGGAGATCGCCCACCAGGCCGCGCTCCGCGCCCGGGCGGTGGCCGCGTTCGCCGCGACCCGCCCAGCGTCGGCCGACCGGCAGCCGGGGGAACCCGGAGCCATGAGCGCCGAGCGCCGCGCCGCCCGGCCCGACGTCCTCGCCGACGTGAGCGAGTGGGCCGCGCAGGAGCTCGTGGTGGCGCTGTCGCTGTCGGCCCGGGCGGCCGAGCAGCT
Organism: Blastococcus sp. TBT05-19; assembly: GCF_003319095.1. Lineage (GTDB taxonomy): Bacteria > Actinomycetota > Actinomycetes > Mycobacteriales > Geodermatophilaceae > Blastococcus. The sequence goes on from NZ_QOHI01000007.1 coordinate 150,913, forward strand.
GCTCATCCGATCGCTGACGCTGGTGCACCGGCTCCCGCGGACGCTGGCTGCGCTGGAGCGCGGCGAGCTGCACGAGGGGCACCTCTGGCCGCTGCTCGAGCGGGTCGCGCCGATCGCGGACGTGAAGAAGCGGGCGGCCATCGAGGCCGAGCTGCTCCGGTGGATGTCCGGCCGGGTCACCACCCCCGCACAGCTCGGCGCGAAGGCCCGCCGGCTCGGTCTCGCCCGCGACGCGCGCGACGAGGCTGCCCGGCTGGCCGCGGCGCTGCGCGAACGAGGCGTCTCGGTGCGGGCGGACCGCCGCGAGGGCATGGCCGTGCTCGACGCCCTGCTCACGGTGCCCGAGGCGCAGGCGCTGCTCGACGCGCTGGGCCGGTACGCCGACGCCCTCGACGACCCCGAGGACGGCCGAACCCGCGGTCAGAAGATGGCGGACTGCCTCCTGGACCTCGTGCTGCGGCCGGAGGAGAGCGGACTGCCCGCCGTGCAGGCCCAGCTGACCGTGGTCGCGGGCGTGCGCACACTGCTGGGCGGCGACGCCCCGGCCGAGATCGGCGGCGAGCCGGTCCCGGCCGAGGTGGTCCGGGCGCTCGCCCGCGCCCTGGGTCTGCTGCCCGAGCTCGACGACGCCCGACGGTCGACAGCACCGGAGCCGGCGCCCGACGAGGGCCGGCCTGATGCATGGCCCGATGCGTTGCGGGCAGCCGACGAGCGGTGGTGGGCCGAGGTGGAGGCCCGCGCGCTGCGGGGTGAATGGGGCGGCGAGGACGACCCGCCGGACGACGAGCTCGAGCGCTGGTGGGCTTCGCAATCCGAACCAGACGCCTCACCACCCGCAGTGGCCGGACCGGGGCCGGCGTCCGAGGAGCCCGACGATCCGGTGCCGCCCGGGTGGGAGCACACCCAGAACGCGCTGTCGGCGGCGGGCGACGTCCTGCGGGATCTCGACCGGGCCGTCGGGCGTGCCCGGCGGGCGGTGGCCGACGCCCGGCGCGCCGACCAGGACGACGAGGACACCTGGCAGCAGAGCCCGGCCGGCCGGGTGACCGCCGCGGCGACCGACCTCGACGCGCTGCGGGCCGCTGCCGCACCGCACCGCGAGGCGCTGGCCGCGCTGCTCGACGCGAGCGCCGGCGGGACGCTGGTCGACCGGCCACGCATCGCGGTGGTCGACGAGCTGAGCGGCGCGCTGCTCGCGCTGACCGACAGCAGAGAGCTGCGCCGGAAGGCTGCCGACGGCCTCGGTCTGGGCCCACCCGGTGCGAGCAGTGGTTACCGCCCGGGCGCCGCGCTCGACCGGTTCGTGCGCGTCCGCGACCGGCGGTGCCGCTTCCCCGGCTGCCGGCGCCGGGTGCCGCTCGGCGGCGAGCTCGACCACGACCGCCCGTGGCCGGACGGCCTGACCAGCGCGGGCAACCTGACCGGCTACTGCACCGGCCACCACCGCGGCAAGCACCAGGCGCCGGGCTGGCGGCACGAGCTGGCGGAGGACGGCACGCTCACCGTCACGACGCCCACCGGGCTGATCGCGAGCACCAGCCCTCCACCGTTCTGACGCGAACGGCGCTCAGCCGCGCGGCGAGGTCACCTTCTCCGGGGAGATCCGGAGCAGCAGGCGGACCTGGTCCCGGCCACCGAACCACGGGTAGGGACGGCCGATGTAGCGCTGGGCGAGCTCGTCGATGTGCTGGCGGGCGCCGTCCTCGGTGACCTCGGTGACGCGGCCGCGCACCTCGACGTAGCGGCTGGGATCGTCGGGCAGGGGCACGCGGAGGTCCTTCCGGGGGGCTGGACTCCGCGTCTACCCGGGCACCGGCGTCACCCGTCCGCCGGGGAGTTCCCGTCGCCGATCGTGGCCACCTCGCGGGCGGCGTCCGGGCCGTCCTCCAGGAGCACCCGGAAGCCGTCGTCGTCCAGGATCGGCGCCTTGACCTGCACCGCCTTGTCGTACTTGCTGCCGGGATCGGCACCCACGACGACGAACCCGGTCTTCTTCGACACCGAGCCGGTGACCTTGCCGCCGCGCTCCTGGATGGCCGCGATCGCCTGGTCGCGGCTGTGGTCGCGCAGCGATCCGGTGACGACGACGGTGACCCCGGTCAGCGGCCCGGGCGGGGCGTCCTCGCCGGCGTCGGCCATGCGCACGCCCGCATGCCGCCACTTCTCCACGACGTCGCGGTGCCAGTCGACGGAGAACCAGTCGCGCACCGACTTCGCGATCGTCGGACCGACACCGTCGGCCGCGGCCAGCTCCTCCTCGGTCGCGGCGACGATGCGGTCCATCGACCGGAAGTCCCGCGCCAGCGCCTGCGCCGCGGTGGGACCCACGTGCCGGATGGAGAGCGCGACGAGCACCCGCCACAGCGGGACGTCCTTGCGCTTCTGCAGGTTGGCCAGCAGCTTGGCTCCGTTGGCCGAGAGCGCCCCGTTCTTCTTCGTGAAGAACGGCGAGCGCTGCAGCTGCTCCTCGTCGAGGAAGAAGATGTCCCCCTCGTCGGTCAGCAGCTCGCTCTGCAGCAGCGCGATCGCCGCCTCGTAGCCCAGGTTCTCGATGTCGAACGCGCCGCGACCCGCCACGTGGAAGACCCGCTCCCGCAGCTGTGCCGGGCAGGACCGCGCGTTCGGGCAGCGGATGTCGGCGTCGCCCTCCTTCTCCGGCCGCAGCTCCGTGCCGCACTCGGGGCAGTGCGTCGGCATGACGAACTCGCGCTCGTCGCCGGTGCGCGCCGCGACGACGGGACCGAGCACCTCGGGGATGACGTCGCCGGCCTTGCGGATGACGACGGTGTCACCGATCAGCACGCCCTTGCGCACGACCTCGCTGGCGTTGTGCAGCGTGGCCAGCTGGACGGTCGAGCCGGCCACCTTCACCGGCTCCATGTAGGCGAACGGGGTGACCCGCCCGGTGCGGCCCACGTTCACCTTGATGTCGAGGAGCGTCGTGGTCGCCTCCTCGGGCGGGTACTTGAACGCGATCGCCCACCGCGGCGCCCGCGACGTCGACCCGAGCCGGCGCTGCAGGGCCACCTGGTCGACCTTCACCACCACGCCGTCGATCTCGTGCTCGACGGAGTGCCGCTGCTCGCGGTAGCGCTCGATGTAGGCCCACACGCCCTCGAGGTCGTCGACCACCTGGAAGCGGTCGCTCACCGGCAGGCCGAGCGCACGCAGCCGCTCGTAGGCCGCCGACTGGCGCTCCGGCTCGAAGCCCGTGCGCGCCCCGAGGCCGTGCACGACCAGGCGCAGCGGCCGTGACGCGGTCACCCGGGCGTCCTTCTGCCGGAGCGACCCGGCGGCTGCGTTCCGCGGGTTGGCGAACGGCGCCTTGCCCTGCTCGACCATGCCGGCGTTCACGTCGGCGAACCCGGCGATCGGGAAGTAGATCTCGCCGCGGACCTCGAGCAGCTCCGGGACGTCGTCCCCGGTGAGCTCCTGCGGGACGTCGGCCATCGTGCGGACGTTGGCCGTGACGTCCTCACCGGTGGTGCCGTCGCCCCGGGTCGCGGCCCGGACCAGCCGCCCCTTCTCGTACACGAGGTCGACGGCCACGCCGTCGACCTTCAGCTCGCACAGGTAGCCGCCGCCGGCGGCGCCGTCGCGCTCGGCCCGGGCGGCCCACGCCGACAGCTCGTCGCTGCTGAACGCGTTGTCCAGGCTCTGCATCCGTTCCAGGTGCTGCACCGGGGCGAACGTGGCGGTGAACCCGCCGTTGACCTTCTGGCTGGGCGAGTCGGGCGTGACCAGCGCCGGGTGCGCGGCCTCGATCGCCTTGAGCTCGCCCATCAGCTCGTCGTACTGCCCGTCGCTGATCAGCGGCTCGTCGCGCACGTAGTACGCGAAGGCGTACCGGTCGAGCTCCTCCGAGAGGTCCCGATGCCTGGTGCGCGCGTCGTCGGGGACCTCCGTGAGGTCCTCGCGGTCGGTCGGCGCCCCGACCGGGAGCTGCTCGACGACGGGTTCCTCGACTCCGGCCTCGCTGGTCACGGGGGAACGGTATCCGGCGGGTACGACGGCCAACCGGTGCTCACCCGGTCGGAGACTTCTCGCGGTCCTCCGCCCGGGACCGGGTCGGCGGCCGGCTCTCCCACAGGCAGTTCAGCAGCCCGGAGACGCACAGCACCCAGACGACGACCTCCCACACCCCGCCGTCGAAGAGGTCCGGAACGGTGACCAGGAACCAGATCCCGGCCGCGCACAGCAGCGCGCCCAGGACGTTGACCGCCCGGTACCAGCCGGGCCGGGTACGGCCGAGCCTCGCCCACTCGTCCATCGGGCCGCCCGTGCCTGCGGGCGGGGCGAAGTCCCCGCGCACCGAGGCGCGGAAGGCACCCGCGATCCCCTGTCCCTCGACCCGCTCCGCCCCCGCCGGCTCCTCGCCGCGCAGCAGCGCCGGCACCTCAGGGGGCAGCCCGAGCGCGGTCACGGCGTGCCCGACCACCTCGTCGGGGGTGCCGGTGACCTGCAGCAGGTACGCGGTGTGGGCCTCGGGACGCTCGGTGGCCCGGGCCAGGAGCGCGGGATCGCCGACGGTGCCTCCCCAGTCGTGCCGGCCGACCACCTTCGCGCCCCGCAGCAGCACGTACCCGACGTCGACGTGCGAGCGCCGCAGGACCAGACCGGTGGTCTTCCGCCCGAGGACGGTGGCCAGGTCGTCGGCGACGTCCTCCGGTGCCCGGTCGGTGTCGGGCAGCACCGCCGTCCACTCGCCGTTGCCCACCAGTCGCGCGCCGTACCGGTGGTGGGCCACCGCCTCCCGCACCTTGTGCGCCGGGGTGCGGAACAGCAGCAGGCCGTCGTCCACGGCGTCGTCGTCGACGACCTGGAGCTCCGGCGGCACCGCCGCCCGGACCAGGCGCACCGCGTCCGCGCCGTCCCGCCAGTCGTCCTCGGACAGCGGCAGGGTGAAGCCGTCGTGCCCGACCAGCAGCCACTCCCCCGGCGCCTGCCGCACCAGGGCCGTCGCCTCCGCCCAGCGGACCGTGATCCGGCGGTCCTCGCCGAGCACGAGGCAGGCGCCCTCCTCGCCCACGACGAGCCGCGCGTCCTTGGGCACCCCGCGCAGCCGCTTGCGGACGAAGGTCCGCCCGGTCACCGTGCCCGGCGACCACTCCGGCAGCCGGCCGAGGTCGGGGACCGCCAGGTCCGCCGACTGCGGCACGAGCAGGAGCGCGGCTGACCGCAGCCGTCCGGCCACCTCGCGGACGCCGTCGACGCCGAGAGCCGCCGCGTTCGCGCGCATCTCCTCCGCCGACAGCACCCCGACGCCGGTCACCGTGGCCTGGGCCCGCGCCCGCGCCTCCTCGAGGTCGGAGCGCGGATCGTCCAGGTAGGCCTCGACCTCGGCGCGTTCCTGCTCGACCTCCGCCGCCGTCGGCCCCTGGTCGGCCAGCCGGTGCACCTCGCGCCAGATCGTCTGCGCGGCGAGGACCTCCTGCCCGGGACGCACGTCGGTGGTCACCACGACCACCCGCGTCCGCTCGTCGACGCCGATCTTGTCCGCCTCGACCGAGTAGGCGACGCCGCGGCGGTGGCGCAGCTCCTCCTCCAGCCGGGTCCGCAGGATGCCCAGCGCACCGTTGAGGGCCGGGTGCTGCTCCACCTCGGCACCGAGCGTCACGCGGTCCTCGACCGGGATCTGCCCCCACGACGGGGTGACCGGCGAGAGGCGGGGCTGCGACGGCCGCTGCGGCGCCGGTCCGTCCGGGAGCGGCAGCCGGAGCCCCTCCGGCACGGGGCCGGTCAGCCACAGCGCGGCGTTCGCCCGGGTGAAGGAGCGCCGCGACCAGCTGCGCACCTGCTCGGCGCTCAGCCCCCGGACCGCCGGTTCCCGCGACGCCGCGAGACCGGCACCGCGGGTGCCGTACAGCTCGCCCAGGAGCAGGCCGACCGCGGGCGGGGCGACCGTGCCGCCCTCGGCGCGCAGCACGTCGGCCTCCACCGCGAGGTCGCCGGTGGGCAGATCGGCCAGCGCCTCGCAGACCGCGCGGAGGAAGGCCGCGACGCGGTCCGGCGATCCGCTGGCGGTGAACTCGGTGGCGGTGAGGTCGACCGACGCGTTGGTCTCGATGGGGGTGCGTCCGACCGCGCGCATGGCCAGGTGCTCGACGAGGTGGGTCAGCCCGCCGTGCACGAAGGACTCGTCCCGCCGGCCGACGCCGAACACGAGGCCGGCGCTCAGCGGCGGCGGGCCCTCCGCGTAGAAGACCGGGACGCCGTCGACGGAAGTCGTGAACACGGCGGCAATGTAGGTGGCCGCACCCGCTCCCGACGGGGTGGGCACGCTGGTGACCGGCAGAAACCCCCTGCCACGATCACCTCGTGCACCCGCAGCTGGCGCTCGCCCTGGAGCCGGTGCTGCGCGATCTCCGCGCGACCGGCGGGCCGCTGCCCCGCGTCGTCCCGAGCGACTGGCCCGGGGACGGCGGCGTCGCCGGGGCGATGCTGTGGCACTCCGACGGCAGCGGGTCCGGGATCTCCGTCGTCCTGGACCGGCCGGCCGCCGAGCAGGTCGCGCACGTGACCGACGTCGTCCACGACTGGGTCGTCGAGGAGCTGTGGGGCACCGCCCCCACGAACTGGCCGCCGTGCCCCGGCCACCCGGAGAGCCATCCGCTCGAGGTGCGCCGGAGCGGCGACGCCGTCGAGTGGGTCTGCCCGGCCGACGGGACCGCCGTACGCCGGGTGGGCGACCTGGGCTGAGCTACCCGGGCAGCAGGTACTTCGCCGCCTCGCGCACGTGCCGCATGGCGGCCCGGGCGTAGCCGGGGGTCGCCCCGGCCAGACCGCAGGACGGCGTGAGCGTGACCGCACCGGGCAGCTGCTCGGCCGCGAAACCGAGCTCGCGCCACCACGCCTGCACCCGCGAGGCGGTGGCCTTGGGCGCCGGCAGCGGGGCGTCGGTGCCGGGGACGACGCCCGCCAGCAGGTGGACGCCGGCGTCGACGGCCTCGCCCACCGCGTCGAGGTCCTGCACCAGCCCGAGGTCGAAGGAGAGCCCGGCCGCGCCCGCGGCGCGGAACAGGCCCAGGGGCATGCGCCGGGCGCAGCAGTGCACCACCACGGTTCCCGGCAGGGCGCGGACGACGGCGGCCAGCTCCTGCTCGACGACGTCCTCGGGAACGGCGGCCAGCTTGCCGAAACCGCTCGCGGTGGGCAGCCCGCCGATGAGGACCGCCGGGACCGACGGCTCGTCGAGCTGGACGACGACCTGCGCACCGGGCACCCGCGCCCGCACCTCGGCGACGTGCGCCGTCAGCCCCTCGACCAGCGACTGGCCGAGGTCGCGGCGGGCGCCCGGGTCGGTGACGGCGCGGTCCCCGCGGGTGCGCTCGAGACCGGCGGCCAGCGTCCAGGGGCCGGCGGCCTGCACCTTGAAGGGGCCGGTCCAGTCCTCGGCGACCTCGTGCAGCGCGTCGAGGTCCCGGGCGAGGAACTCCTCGGCCCGCTGCTGGTCGATGCCCGCCCGCGGCACGAGCCGCCAGCCCGCCGGGGTCAGGTCGACCGCCAGGTCCACCAGCAGGGCGGCGCTGCGGCCGAGCAGATCGGCGCCCGCACCCCGCCCGGGCAGCTCGGGCAGGTGCGCGAACCCGGGCAGCTCCCCCACGACCGTGCGCAGCGCCTCGGCCGGATCGGTGCCGGGCAGCGACCCGACGCCGGAGGCCGGCCCCCACGCGGGAGCAGGCCTCGGGTCGGTGGTCTCGGAGCTCACGCCGACGACGCTAGTCGGCGGCCGTCGCCGCCCGGTCCGGGGTTCGCTGCCGGGCCGCCGTCCGGATCGCGGCCTGCCCGACGACGTGGTCACCCCGCTCGGCGTCCGGCTCGTAGAGGACGGCGGACTGCCCCGCGGCCACCCCGCGCTGCACCTCGTCGAGCCGGACCACCAGCCCGCCGTCGGCACCGGCGGCGACCTCGCAGCCGACCGGCCGGCCGTGCGCCCGCAGCTGCACCTGGGCCCGGAAGGGCAGCGCCGGCGCACCGGCCGTCCAGGTGGGCCCGGCGGTGGTGATCTCGTCGACGCCGGCGAGGTCGGCCGTGCCGATGGTGACCGTGCGGGTCACCGGCTCGATGCCCAGCACGTACCGCGGCTGCTGGTCGCCCACGCTGATCCCCAGGCCGCGCCGCTGGCCCACGGTGAACCCGTAGGTGCCGTCGTGCTCGCCGACGGTCGCCCCGGTGGCGGCGTCGACCAGCGGTCCGGGACGGCTGCCCAGCTTCTTCGCCAGGAAGCCGCGGGTGTCGCCGTCGGGGATGAAGCAGATGTCGTGCGAGTCGGCCTTGGTGGCGACGGCGAACCCGCGCTCGGCGGCGATCTCGCGCACCCGGTCCTTGGTCATGCCGCCGAGCGGGAACACCGCCGCGGCCAGCTGCTCGGGGGTGAGCACGCCGAGCACGTAGGACTGGTCCTTGCCCGCGTCCACCGAGCGCCGCAGCTCGCCGTCGGCCAGCCGCGCGTGGTGACCGGTGACCACGGCGTCGAACCCGAGCGCCCGCGCCCGGTCGAGCACCGCGGTGAACTTGATCTTCTCGTTGCAGCGCAGGCACGGGTTGGGCGTGCGGCCGGCCTCGTACTCGGCCACGAAGTCGTCGACGACGTCCTCGCGGAACCGGTCGGCGAGATCCCAGACGTAGAAGGGGATGCCGAGCTCGTCGGCCACCCGGCGGGCGTCGTGCGCGTCCTCCACGCTGCAGCACCCGCGGGCACCGCTGCGCAGGGTCTGCCGGTCGGGCGAGAGCGCCAGGTGCACGCCGGTGACGTCGTGGCCGGCGTCCACCGCCAGCGCCGCGGCGACCGCGGAGTCCACTCCCCCGCTCATGGCGGCCAGGAGCCTCATCGCCGGCCCATCCCGGCCCGCCGGGCACGCTCGACGACGGGTGCGACGACCGCGAGGAGCGCGTCGACGTCGGCGTCGGTGCTGGTGTGCCCGAGGCTGAACCGCAGCGAGCTGCGCGCCCGATCGGGGTCGGCGCCCACGGCGGTCAGCACGTGGCTGGGGCGGGCCACGCCGGCGCTGCAGGCCGACCCGGTCGAGCACTCGATCCCCCGCGCGTCGAGCAGCATGAGGAGCGCGTCGCCCTCGGCGCCGGGGAAGGACAGGTGGGCGTTGCCGGGCAGCCGCCCCGGGCCCGAGCGGACGACGTCGTCCAGCGGTGCGCCGTTGAGCCGGACGTCGGGCACCTGCTCCACCACCCCGGCCACCAGCCGGTCGCGCAGCCGGCGCAGCTCGGCCGCCCGCTCCACCCGGCCGTGCACCGCGGACACGGTGGCCACCCCGAGGCCCACGATGGCGGCGACGTCGAGGGTGCCCGAGCGCACGTCGCGCTCCTGCCCGCCGCCGTGCAGCAGCGGGGTGCACTCGGCCTCGCGCCGCAGCAGCAGGACGCCGGCGCCCATCGGGCCACCGAGCTTGTGCCCGGTCATGGTCAGGGCGTCCACGCCGGAGGCGCCGAAGTCGACCAGGACCTGACCGACCGCCTGGACCGCGTCGGTGTGCAGCGGGACGCCGACGTCGTGCGCGGTGGCGGCCAGCTCGGCGATGTCGCTGACGGTGCCGATCTCGTTGTTGGCCCACATGACGCTGGCGACGGCGACGTCGCTGCCGTCCCCGAGCGCCTCGGCCAGGGCCTGCGGGGTCACCCGGCCGGACGGCTCCACCCGCAGCCAGGTGACCTCGGCACCCTCGTGCGTGGCGAGCCACTCGACGCTGTCCAGCACGGCGTGGTGCTCGGCCGGGCTGACGACGATGCGGCGACGGCGGGGGTCGGCCTGACGACGGGCCCAGAACAGCCCCTTGACGGCCAGGTTGTCGCTCTCGGTGCCGCCGCCGGTGAAGAGCACCTCGGAGGGCCGCGCGCCCAGGGCCTCGGCGAGCCGCTCGCGCGCCTGCTCGGCGGCGCGGCGGGCGGCGCGGCCGCTGGCGTGCAGCGACGAGGCGTTCCCGACCCGGCCCAGCTGCTCGGTCATGGCCGCGAGCACCTCGGGCAGCACCGGCGTGGTCGCCGCGTGGTCGAGATACGTCATGACGCAGCCAATGTAGTCGCGCCCTCCGGAGCGCCTCGGCCCGGCGAGGCGGTGCGGCCGGCGATCCCCGCGCCCAGCAGCGCGGGGACGGTGAGCACGGCGACCGCGACGAGCACCGCCGGCCAGAGCGGACCGCCGCCGTCGGCGGCCCCGGCCACCAGCACCCCGGCGGCGCCGACGAGGAGGGCCGAGGCCGTGACGTCGGAGATCTGCAGCGCCGCCGAGTTCGAGCCGCGCTCCGCCTCCGGCGACTGGTCGAGCAGCAGCACGCCGACGCTCGGCATGCCCAGCCCCATGCCGACACCGGCCAGCCCCCAGGTGAGGTAGGCCGGCCAGCCGCCCAGCGCGGGGACGGCGATCGTGGCGGTGGCGGCCAGACCGGTGGCGAGCACGAGGCACCCCACCCGCAGGACGCGCTGCCGGGGGACGTCGGGCCGCCGCCCCTGGAGCTGCGCGGCGACCACCCAGCCGACTGCCCCCGCGGTCAGCGGGAGCCCGGCGGTGGCGGCGCTCCAGCCGTGCTGCTGGGTCAGGACGAACGGGATCAGCGCGTCCATGCCGAAGAAGGCGCCGGCCAGCAGCCCCCGGGAGGCGACGACCGCCGGGATCCCGGGCCGGGCGCGGACGGTGCCGCGGGGCATGAGGCGCCGCAGCCCCAGGCCCAGGGCGACGGCACCGGCGACCGCGACCGCGACCGCGAGGGCGTCCAGGCGCTGACCGGCGTACTGCAGGGCCGCGATGCCGGCACCGGCCAGCAGTGCCCAGGGCGCCTTGCTGCGCCGCGGCGTCCCCTCGCCGACGGGGGCCTCGCCGGGACCGGCGGTGAGCAGCAGCGCGAGCCCCGCCGCCACCAACGGCACCAGCCCGAGGAAGACGCCGCGCCAGCCGACGGAGGCGGTCACCAGACCGGCGGCCAGCGGGCCGATGAGCGCGGGCAGCACCCAGCCGGCCGCGAAGGCGCCGAAGAGGCGGGGCCTCAGCCGCGAGGAGTACGCCTGCCCCGCGATGACGTAGAGCAGCACGATGACCACCCCGGCGCCGAGCCCCTGGACGGCGCGGCCGAGCACGAGCACGGCCATGTGCTGGGCGACGCCGGCGATGACCAGGCCGGCCGCGAACACCAGCACGCCGGCCAGGACGCCCGGTCCGGGTGCTCGCCGGTCCCCCACCTCACCGCCGACGACCATGCCGACGACCGAGGTGACGAGGAAGGCGCTGAACGGCCACGCGTACCAGGCGACCGCGTCGAGCTCGGCCACCGCGCTGGGCATCGCCGTCCCGACGGCCATCGCCTCGAAGGCGATGAGCGTGACGAGGGTCAGCAGGCCGGTGGTCGTCCGCCGGTGGCCGGCGTCCCAGATGCTCTCCTCGACCCGACCGTCCACGTCCCGCCCAACCTCTCGTGCTCCTCGGGGCTTCCCGTCCCCGGACATGCGTCGAGGGCCGGCTCCCCTACGGGAACCGGCCCCCGACCGTTACGTGATGGAACGGCCCCGTCCAGAGGCTCCGGGCGAGCGGAGCGAGTCCGGAGGGGGACGGGGTGTTTTATTTGCGGGCGTTGATCTGCTCGGTGGCGGCGGGGACGACCGTGTTCAGGTCGCCGATGACACCGAAGTCGGCCAGCTCGAAGATCGGGGCCTCGGGGTCCTTGTTGATGGCCACGATGGTCTTCGAGGTCTGCATGCCGGCGCGGTGCTGGATGGCACCGGAGATGCCGACGGCGACGTAGAGGTTCGGCGAGACGGTCTTGCCGGTCTGACCCACCTGGAAGCTGTGCGGGTAGAAGCCGGAGTCGACCGCGGCACGCGAGGCGCCGACGGCGGCACCGAGCGAGTCGGCCAGGCCCTCGATGATCGAGAAGTTCTCGGCGCTGGCCACACCGCGACCACCGGAGACCACGATCGAGGCCTCGGTGAGCTCGGGGCGGCTGCTCTTCTGCTCGACGACGCGCTCGACGACCTTGACCTGCTTGGCCGCGTCGCTGACCGCCACGGACACGGGCTGCTCCGCACCCGCGGCCGGAGCCGGCTCGGGGGTGACCGAGTTGCCGCGCAGCGTGTAGATCGGGGTGCCGACCGTCACCTGCGAGTGCACGATCGTCGCGCCGGCGAAGGCCGCCTGGGTGGCGGTGCCGTCGGCGGCGATCTCGGTGACGTCGGTCAGGAAGCCGCTGCCGGTCTTGATGGCCAGGCGGGCGGCGATCTCCTTGCCCTCCGGGGAGGACGGGATGACGACGGCGGCCGGCGACTTCTCGCCCACCAGCTGCGCCAGCACCTCGGCCTTGGGGGCGACGAGGTAGGCGTCGATGTCGTCGGACTCGGCGACGTACACCGTGGCCGCGCCGTACTCCGCGAGCTGGTCGCGGACGCCGGCCGCGGTGCCGGGGGCGCCGAGGACGACGGCCGAGGGCTCACCGAGCGCACGCGCCGCGGTCAGGGCCTCCAGGGTGGTCTTGCGGACTCCGCCACCGGCCGGGTTGAGCTCGGCCAGGACCAGGATCTCTGCCATGGGGTGTTCTCCTCTTCCTTCGATCCGGGCGGGGTCAGACGATCTTCTGGCCGGCGAGGTAGTCGACGAACTTCTGGGCGCCGTCGCCCTCGTCGGTCACCTTGACGCCCTCGCCCTTGGGCGGGCGGCCGGCGAAGTCGAGCACCTTGCTGGTGGCGTTGGCCAGGCCGACGCTGCCGGCGTCCAGGCCGATGTCGGCCAGCGACTTGGTCTCGACCGGCTTCTTCTTGGCGGCCATGATCCCCTTGAACGAGGGGTAGCGCGGCTCGTTGATGGTGTCCCAGGTCGAGACGATCGCCGGGAGCGGGGCCTCGAGGGCCCAGAAGCCGCCGTCGGTCTGCCGCTCCACCTTGGCGGTGCCGCCCTCGATGGTGACCTTGCGGGCACCGGAGAGCTGCGGGAGGCCGAGGCGCTCGGCGAGCAGCGCGGGCATGACCGACAGCTGGGCGTCGGTGGCCTCGGCGCCGCAGAGCACGAGGTCGTACTCCATCTGCTGCAGGGCCGCGGCGATGACCGCCGAGGTCTGCACCGCGCACGAGCCGTGGATGGCGTCGTCGACCACGTGCACGGCCTTGTCGGCACCCATGGACAGCGCCTTGCGGATGGCGTCGGTGGCGGAGTCGGGGCCGACGGTCAGCACCGTGACCTCGCCGCCCTGCGCCTCCTTGATGGTGAGCGCCTCCTCGATGGCGTACTCGTCCATCTCGTTGATCACGTTGTCGGCGGACGCACGGGCGACGGTGTTGTCGGCCGGGTCCAGCTTCCGCTCACTTCCCGAGTCCGGGACCTGCTTGACAAGAACGACGATGTTCATCGCGCTGAACCTTCCTCAGGACGCGTTCAGGATGCGGGCACGGTGGCCCGCCTGGCTCCGATGATGGATGTTACTGGCTGGTAACGCTGCTGTGCCGTCGGGTCCGGTGACACAGGTCACCCCGCCGACGCCCACTCCCCCGTCGCTGCGAACCTGACCAGGGTGTCCGTCGCCGGCGCGAGGTCCATGCCCTGCGCGGCCACCCACTCGTCGGAGTAGTAGGTGTGCGCGTACCGCTCGCCGCCGTCGCACAGCAGGGTGACGACGCTGCCGCGGCGACCGGTGGCCAGCATCTCGGCGACCAGCCCGAAGGCACCCCACAGGTTGGTCCCGGTCGAGCCGCCGGCCCGCCGGCCGGTGACCCGCTCGAGGTGGCGCATCGCGGCCACCGACGCCGCGTCGGGGACGCCGATCATGCGGTCGACGATCGTCGGGACGAACGACGGCTCCACCCGCGGCCGCCCGATGCCCTCGATGCGCGACGGCGTGCCGGTGGTCCAGCCGGGCTCCCCGGCCTCGTAGCCGGGCAGGAACGCGGAGTTCTCCGGGTCGACGACGGCCAGCCGGGTCGGGTGCCGCCGGTAGCGCAGGTAGCGGCCGATCGTGGCGCTGGTGCCCCCGGTGCCGGCACCGACGACGACCCACTCGGGGACGGGGTGCCGCTCGGCGGAGAGCTGCTCGAAGATCGACTCGGCGATGTTGTTGTTGCCGCGCCAGTCGGTGGCCCGCTCGGCGTAGGTGAACTGGTCGAGGTAGTGACCGCCGCACTCGGCGGCCAGCCGGCGCGCCTCGTCGTACATCTCCGGCGCCCGGTCCACGAAGTGGCACCGCCCGCCGTGGAACTCGATGAGGGCGATCTTCTCCGGGCTGGTGGACCGCGGCATGACCGCGACGAAGGGCAGCCCGAGCATCCGCGCGAAGTAGGCCTCGCTCACCGCCGTCGACCCGCTGGAGGCCTCGACCACCGTGCTGCCCTCGGCGATCTGCCCCGAGCACAGCCCGTAGAGGAACAGCGAGCGGGCCAGCCGGTGCTTGAGGCTGCCGGTGGGGTGCGTGGACTCGTCCTTGAGGTAGAGGTCCACGCCCCACTCCGGCGGCAGCGGGTAGACCAGCAGGTGGGTGTCGGCGCTGCGCCGGGCGTCGGCCTCGACGATCTCGACCGCCCGGTCCACCCAGGCCCGCCCGGCCGGGTCCGACCGGTCGACGACGACCGTCACTCCGGCTCCACCGGCGCCACCAGCACCGGGCGCTCGGCCGGCACCACGGTGACCGCGGCGCCCGGCACGAGCGCGGAGCTGTCGGCGCTGGCGACGTCGATCCGGACCTCGGTGCCGCCGGGCAGCGCGACCAGCACGCGCGTGACGGCGCCCGAGAAGGTGCGCGTGACGACCCGCCCGGGACCACCCGCGGTCACGACCAGCGCCTCGGGGCGGACGAGCGCGACGACCGGTCCGCTCGGAAGGGCCGCGCCGGCGACCGGACGACGGGTGCCGAGCAGCTCGACGGCGCCGCCGGCGAGCGTGGCCGGCACCCGGTTCATGGTGCCGACGAACTCGGCCACGAACGCCGTCGCGGGCCGCTCGTAGAGCTCGTCGGGCGAGGCCACCTGCTCGAGCCGACCGGCCCGCATGACGCCGACGCGGTCGGCGACCGACAGCGCCTCGGCCTGGTCGTGGGTGACGAAGACGGTGGTGATCCCGAGCTCCAGCTGCAGCCGCCGGATCTCCTCCCGCAGCTGCACGCGGACCTGTGCGTCCAGGGCCGACAGCGGCTCGTCGAGCAGCAGCACCTGGGGGGCGACGGCGAGCGCGCGGGCCAGGGCTACGCGCTGCTGCTGCCCGCCGGAGAGCTGGTGGGGGTAGCGCCCGGCCCGGTCGGCCAGGCCGACGAGCTCCAGCAGCTCGGCCGCCCGGGCGACCCGCTCGGGCCGGCCGCGGCCGCGCACGCGCAGCCCGTAGGCGACGTTGTCGGCCACGGTCATGTTCGGGAAGAGGCTGTAGGCCTGGAAGACCATGCCCGTGTCGCGCTTGCTCGCCGGCACGCGGGTGACGTCGCGGTCGCCGAGCAGCACCCGGCCGGAATCCGGCTGGTCGAACCCGGCGATGGCCCGCAGCGCCGTCGTCTTGCCGCAGCCGGAGGGGCCGAGCAGCGCCAGCAGCTCGCCGCCGGCGATGTCGAGGTCGAGGCCGTCGAGGGCGACGACGCTGCCGTAGCGGCGGGTCAGTCCCTCCAGCCGGACGGGCGTCCCTGGCCGCGCGCGCAGGTCCGCCGCGGCGCCCGCGGGAGAGGCGGTGTCGGTCGTCATGAGGTCTCCTCGCTCCGTCGCCGGCGGTCCAGCGCGGAGATCAGCAGCAGCAGGGCCCAGGTCACCAGCAGGGAGAGCACCGACACGGCGACCGACAGCTGCGGCTGCGAGCCGCCCACCTGCACGATCCAGGTCGGGAAGGTCTCGAAGCCCAGGATCGCCGCCACGGTGTACTCGCCCAGCACGAGCGCCAGGGTCAGGAACGAGGCGTTGAGCACCGAGGTGCGCAGCACCGGCAGCACGATCGTGAGCAGCACCCGGGGCCAGGAGGCCCCCAGGTTGCGAGCGGCCTCGGTGAGCGTGGCCAGACCGACGTTGCGCACCCCGGCGTCCAGGGCGCGGTAGACGAACGGCAGCGCCAGCACGACGTAGACCAGCACCAGGATCCATGGCAGCGCCGGCTCCTGGAGCGCGAACATCACGTCGGCCACCGGGGTGCCGTAGAAGTGGTCCGGCGCCCAGGACAGGACGCTGCGCACGCCGACCACCAGCGCGATCGGCGGGACCACGAGCGGCACGAGGGTGAGCAGCTCGAGGGCGGTGCGCAGCCGCGGCAGCCGGAGCTCCACGAGCACCACCGTGGGCACCATGAGCAGCAGCGACAGGACGACGGTGAGCGCGCCGAGGGTGAGCGAGCGGCCGAACGCCTCGGCGAACCCCGGGGCGCCGGGGATCGCGGCGTAGGGGTCGGCGGTGAAGGTGCCGGTGCCGCGGTCCCGGACGGTGAACCAGATCGAGGACGCGATCGGCACGACGAAGTACAGGCCCAGCACGACGAGGACGGCGAGCCGCCAGGCCCCGCCCCGGCGCCGCCCGCTCCGGACCGGGGTGGCCGGCTCGACGCTGCCGGCGCCGGCGATCCCCTCGGCCAGCGCCGTCATGCGAGCCACCGCTGGGTGCGCCGCTGGACCCACGCGTAGAACGCCATGACCAGCCCGACGACGACGACCATGCCGAGCGCCAGCGCCGTCCCGAGGTTCTCCGAGCCGACGACGACGTTGCTGGAGAGCGCGTCGGCGATCTGCAGCGTGACCAGCGGGACGCTGCTGCCGACCAGTGCCTTCGCGGTGGCGTACGCGGCGAACGCCGAGGCGAAGAGCAGCATCATGGCGCCGAGCACCGGCGGCAGCAGGACCGGCCCGCCGACGTGCCGCCAGTACTGCCAGGCCGACGCGCCGAGGTTGTCCGAGGCCTCCCGCCACTGCGGGCGCAGCGCCTCGAGGGCCGGGGTGATGGTCAGGACCATCAGCGGGATGAGGAAGTACAGGTAGACCAGCGCCAGCCCGGCCATCGAGTACAGCGAGAAGCCGCCGAGCCCGAGGCCGAGGTCGGTGAGCAGCCCGGTGATGACCCCGGCGGTGCTGCCGATCGTGGCGATGAACGCGAAGGCCAGCGGGATCCCGCCGAAGTTGGCGAGCACGCCGGACGCGGTGAGCACGAGGCGGCGCAGGAGCCGACCGCGCTCCGCCCGCACGACCGCCACGGCCAGCGCGAGCCCCAGCACCGTGCCCAGCACGGCGGTGATGGCCGACAGCTGCAGGCTGCCGAGGTAGGCGCGCGCCGAGGCGCCCTCGGTGGCCGTGACGAGCGAGTCGGTCGACCAGCTCTCCTCGAAGGTCGTGGGGTCCGTGGCCCGGAACGCCTCGACCGCCAGGACGCCGATCGGCAGCAGCAGGACGACCGTGACGAAGAGCAGGAACGGCAGCGCCCCGAGGAGTGCCGGCGATGGCCCGCGCCGGCCCCGGGAGGGGGCCGGCGCGGGCGCCGTCGTCGTCGTACTCAGCCCGAGATCTCCGCGTTCCAGCGGTCGGCGACCACCTTCTGCGCCGCGGTCTGCTGCTCCTGGGTCGGGAACTCGACGTCCCCGGAGACCTCGGGCAGCCCGGCCAGGGCCTCGGCGTCGGCCGTGCCGGCCTCCTCCATGGCCGGCAGTCGGACCGGGCGGGAACCGCCCTTCAGCCAGATGTTCTGGCCCTCGTCGCTGTACAGGAACTCCTGCCACAGGCGGGCAGCGGCCGGGTTCGGGGCGAACTTGTTGATCGCCTGGCTGTAGTAGCTGCCGAAGATCCCGTCGGTGGGGACGGCGACCTGCCACTCGACCCCGGCCTCGGCGAGGGTCTCGGTGAGGCCGGCGTTGACGTAGTCCCAGTCGATCGCCAGCGGCGTCTCACCGCTCTGCACGGTGGCCGGGGTGACCTCGACGGGGTTGAAGTTGCCGGCGTCCTTGATCTTCTTGAAGAAGTCGATGCCGGGGCCGATGTCGTCGAGGTCCCCGCCGTTGGCCAGCGAGGCCGCCCAGACGCCGCTGAACGCCGCGGCGGCCTGCGTCGGGTTGCCGTTGAGCGCGACCTTGCCCGCGTACTGCGGGTCGAGCAGGTCGGCGATCGTCGTCGGGCACTCGGCGATGACCGAGGCGTTGCAGCCGATGGAGATGAAGCCGCCGTAGTCGTTGTACCAGCGCCCCTCGGGGTCCTTCTGGTTCTCGGGGATGTCCTCCCAGGTCGCCACCTTGTACGGGGCGAGCAGGTCCTGGGCGGCCGCCTGCTGGGCGAAGCTGGTGCCGACGTCGAGGACATCGGGAGCGCGGTCCTGACCCTTCTGGCTGGTGACGGCGCTGATCTCGTCCTGGCTGGACGCGTCCGGCGTGGCCTCGTTGATCTCGATGCCGTACTTCAGGCTGAAGGTGTCGAGCATCTCGCCGTAGTTGGACCAGTCGCGCGGGAGAGCGATGACGTTGAGCTCGCCCTCTGCCTGGGCGGCTTCGATCAGCTCCGCGAGGCCGCCGAGGTCCTCGGCGGAGGCGGCCGTCGCCGCCTCCGAACCCCCGCCGCCACCCGAGCCGCTGCCACCCGAGCCGCAGGCGGTCAGCGCCAGTCCGGTGGTGACGACCGCGACCGCGGTCCGCAGGGTGCTTCGTCGCACGTGTCCTCCTGAGGTGGTGCCGTGCTCCGGCAGGGCCCGAGTGGCCCGCCCGGGCGGCGAGGGGATTGTGACCGAGACCGCGGTGGATTGGGCAGTCGTGCAGCCGTCCGGGCGGTGAACGTTCTGCTCTCGAGACCTCAGCGGCCGGTGAAAGTGGCCTTCCCGGGGCCGCTCTCGAGGAACGAGCGCATGCCGGTCTTCTGGTCCTCGGTGCCGAACAGCTCGGCGAACAGCCGGCTCTCCAGGTCCAGCCCGGCGTCGAGCGAGCCGTCGAGGCCCTCGTCGATCGCCCGCTTGGCGGCGGCCAGCGCCAGCGGCGGCCCGGCGGCGAACTTCTTCGCCATGGCGACGGCGGTCTCGTACACCTCGGCGTCCGGGACGACGGCGTCGGCGAGGCCGATCTCCAGCGCCTCCTCGGCGGCCACGTGCCGGCCGGTGAACACGAGGTCCTTGGCCTTGGCCGGGCCGACCAGGCGGGCGAGGCGCTGCGTGCCGCCGGCGCCGGGGATGACGCCGAGCAGGATCTCCGGCTGGCCGATCTTCGCGCTCGAGCCGAGCACCCGGAAGTCCGCGCACAGGGCGAGCTCGTAGCCGCCGCCCAGGGCGTAGCCGGTGATCGCGGCGATGACCGGCTTCGGGGTGGTGGCCACGGCGCGGAAGGAGTCCTGCAGCTCCTTGCCCCAGGCCTGCATGCCGGTGGCGTCGCGCTGGGACATCGCCTTGATGTCGGCGCCGGCGGCGAACACCCGCTCGCCGCCGTAGATGACGACGGCGCGGACGTCGTCGCGCTGCCCGGCCTCGAGCGCCGCGGCTCGGACCTCCATGTGCAGCTGCTCGTCGATCGCGTTCATCTTCGGGCGGTCGAGGCGGATCGTGCCCACCCCGTCCTCCACCTGCAGGGTCACGAACTCGGGCTCAGCCATGTGCGCACCCTAGCCAGGGGGTCAGCCCGCGCGGCGGGCGGTGAAGCGGCCGTTCGTCCGGGTGAGCGACAGGGCCAGCCCGAAGGTGTCGGACAGGTGCGCCGACGTCAGGACGTCGTCGGCGGCGCCGGTGGCCACCACCTCGCCGTCGCGCAGCAGCAGGGCGTGGGTGTACCCCGGCGGGATCTCCTCGACGTGGTGGGTGACCAGCACCTGCGCCGGCGCGTAGTGGTACCTCGCCAGGTCCGAGAGCCGCGAGACGAGGTCCTCGCGGCCGCCCAGGTCCAGCCCGGCACCCGGCTCGTCGAGCAGCAGGAGCTCCGGGTCGGGCATGAGCGCCCGGGCGATCTGGGCGCGCTTGCGCTCCCCCTCGCTGAGGGTGCCGAACGGCCGGTGCGCGTACTGCGCGACCCCCCACTGCTGCATGAGCAGCCCGGCGCGGGTCAGGTCGTGGACGTCGTACCGCTCCCGCCACCGCCCGACCACCGCGTAGCCGGCGGAGACGACGACGTCGCCGGTCTTCTCCTTGGGGTCGATGCGCTGGGCCAGCGAGGCGCTGGTGATCCCGATCCGGGGGCGCAGCTCGAAGACGTCGACCGCGCCGAGGGTCTCCCCGAGCAGCCGCACCTCGCCGCGCGTCGGGTGCATCAGGGCGGACGCCAGCTGCATCAGCGTCGTCTTGCCCGCCCCGTTGGGACCCAGGACCACCCACCGCTGGTCGGCCTCGACCTGCCAGTCGACGCCCCTGAGCAGGTGGTTCTGCCCCCGGACGACGTCCACCCCGGCCATCCGGACGACGGCCCCCGCGGAGGCGTCTGCGTGGCCCCCACCCACCCCGCCGATGCTCGACACACCCCCATCCAATCAACTCCGTCCGGCGGGCGCTGCGCCCCGTCCGCCGTCGGAGGGGGCACGATCGCGCCGTGACCGATCGCACCCGAGCCGAACGCCACCCCCACGGGGTCGTCCCCGGCCTCCTGCCGGGCACCCCCGCACCGCTCGGGGCCACCTGGGACGGCCGCGGCACCAACTTCGCGCTGTGGTCCGGCGGGGCCTCCGCGGTCGACCTGTGCCTGTTCGACGCCGACGGCACCGAGCACCGCCACCGCCTCGAGGAGACGACGCACCAGGTCTGGCACGGGCGGCTGCCCGGCGTCGGCCCCGGCCAGCGTTACGGCTACCGGGTCCACGGCGGCTACGACCCGTTCTCCGGGCTGCGGTTCAACCCGGCGAAGCTGCTGCTGGACCCCTACGCCCGGGCGGTCGACGGCGAGCTGCAGCTGAGCACCGCCCTGTTCGGGCACCCCTACGAGACGGTCGACTCCGCCGTCCCCGACGAGCAGGACTCCGCCCCCTACGTGCCGCGCGGCGTCGTCGTCCACGACCCCTTCCCCTGGGACGGCGACCGTCCGCTGCGCCGCTCGTGGTCGGACACCGTCATCTACGAGGTGCACGTGAAGGGCGCGACGGCGCAGCACCCCGACGTCCCGCCGCACCTGCGGGGCACCTACGCGGGACTGGCCCACCCGGCGTTCGTCGAGCACCTGCTGTCCCTGGGCGTGACCGCGGTCGAACTGCTGCCGGTCCACCACTTCGTCAGCGAGCCGCACCTGCTGCGCCGCGGGCTGACCAACTACTGGGGCTACAACACGCTCGGGTACTTCGCCCCGCACGCCGGCTTCAGCTCCGCGGGCAGCGGCGGCGGGCAGGTGACCGAGTTCAAGACGATGGTGCGGGAGCTGCACGCCGCCGGCATCGAGGTCATCCTCGACGTCGTCTACAACCACACCGCCGAGGGCGACCACAGCGGGCCGACCCTGTCGTTCCGGGGCATCGACAACGCCGGCTACTACCGGCTCGACGGCGGCAACCGCTCCCGCTACACCGACTACACCGGCTGCGGGAACACCCTCGACGTCCGCCGCCCCGCGGTGCTCGGGCTGCTCATGGACTCGCTGCGCTACTGGGTCACCGAGATGCACGTCGACGGCTTCCGCTTCGACCTCGCCTCGGCGCTGGCCCGCTCGATGCACGACGTCGACCGGCTCTCGGCGTTCTTCGACGTCGTCCACCAGGACCCGGTGGTCAGCCAGGTGAAGCTGATCGCGGAGCCGTGGGACGTCGGCCCGGGCGGTTACCAGGTGGGCAACTTCCCGCCGCCGTGGACGGAGTGGAACGGCAAGTACCGCGACACCGTGCGCGACGTCTGGTCCGGGGCGCACGTGGGCGTCCGCGACCTGGCCTACCGGCTGACCGGCTCCTCGGACCTCTACCGCTCCGACGGCCGACGCCCGTTCGCCAGCATCAACTTCGTCACCGCGCACGACGGCTTCCCGATGGCCGACCTGGTCACCTACGAGCACAAGCGCAACGAGGCCAACGGCGAGGACAACCGGGACGGCGAGAGCCACAACCGGAACTGGAACTGCGGCGTCGAGGGGCCCACCGACGACCCCGACGTCCTGGAGCTGCGCGCCCGGCAGGTCCGGAACCTGCTGACGACGCTGCTGCTGTCCACCGGGGTGCCGATGCTGACCGCCGGCGACGAGATCGGCCGCACCCAGGGCGGCAACAACAACGCCTACTGCCAGGACAACGAGATCTCCTGGCTGGACTGGGCGAACGTCGACTCCGACCTGCTCGCCTTCGTCACCCACCTGGTGCAGCTGCGCCGCCGGGCACCGGTGCTGCGGCAGGAGGCGTTCTTCGAGGGGCACGAGCTGCCCGGCACCGGCGGCACCCGCGACCTCGCCTGGTTCGCCCCCAGCGGCGGGCAGCTCACCACCGGCGACTGGTTCGACACCGGCCTGCAGACCATCGGCATGTACCTCGACGGGCGCGGCATCCGGCACCGCGACGAGCACGGCCACCCGCTGGTCGACGACTGCTACCTGGTGCAGCTGCACGCCGGCCCCGACCCGGTCACGGTGGAGCTGCCCGGGCCGCCCTGGGCCGACGGCTACGAGCTGGTGCTGTCCACCGAGTACCCCAGGGGCGCTCCCCCGGCGCCGGCGTTCCTCGCCCCCGGCCCGGTGGAGCTGCCGGGCCGCTGCGTCTGGCTGCTGCGCATCGAGCGGCGCCCCTAGGCACGGCTGCCCCGTCCGGGGGGTGGCGGTCCGGATCCCGGGGGCGCGCGGCGTTCCGGCTGCCACGATCACCCGATGACGCAGCGGCGGAAGGGCGAGGACCGGGAGCAGGAGGAGCGTCCGGGCATCGGGCGGTTCGGCACCCGCCTGCTGGAGCTCTCCGAGAACGTCGTCTACGCCGGCATCGCGGCCTTCCTCGTGGGCACGGCCCTCGTCTGCCTCGCCCTGGCCGGCAAGACGGCCTGGGGCCTCACATCCGACTTCACCGAGCAACCGGTCCTGGACCTGCTCGACATCCTGCTGCTGGTCTTCATCGTCGTGGAGCTGCTCTTCGCGGTCCGCACGACGGTGGAGAAGCGTGAACTCCTCGCGGAGCCGTTCCTCCTCGTGGGCATCATCGCCTCGATCAAGGAGATCGTGGTGCTGTCGGTGGAGTCGGCCAAGGAGGTCGGCAACGGCGCGGAGTTCACCGACCGCATCGTCGAGATCGCCGTCCTCGGCGTCCTCGTGCTGCTCCTCGGCGGCACCTCGTTCCTGCTCCGGCGCAAGGAGCGCGAGCCCGACGAGGGCGACAGCGACCAGCCACCACCCGAGCGCCGCCCCCGCTGACGCCGGATGCGAGCGAGGCCCCGTTCCGGGATCGGAACGGGGCCTCGGCTGCGTCAGCGGGAGCTACTCCTGCGGCTGCTCGAAGGTGATGACGGTCCAGCCCAGCAGCAGACGGTCGCCGTCGGAGAGCGGGTGGGCGACACCCGGCTCCAGCTGGGTCCACTCGGTGGCCTCGGGGCCGGCGACGTGGGTGCCGTTGAGCGAGCCCAGGTCGACCAGGGAGACCTCGCGGCCCGAGCGGGTCAGCGCGGCGTGGGCCGAGGACAGCACGTTCTGCGTGTCCGCGATCGGCACGGCGCGGGCCGAGCCGCTGGAGACCATCTCGTGGTTGTCGGGACGGCGGCCCAGCACCAGGTCCTCGTCGATCGTGACGACCATGCCGTCGTCGAACCGCAGCAGCGGCACGGCGGAGTCGGTGCTCGGCGACCAGAACGCCGTCTGCTCGCCCGACTCGGGACGGGCCGCCGCGGTCGAGCCGCGAGAAGCGCCGAAGCCTGCGTCGGAGGAGGCGGAGAAGGACGGCGCGGGGCTGGCCGACGTGGCCGGCGAGGCCGCCGACGACGGCGCGGGCGCGGCCAGGTGCAGCGTGGCCCCGCCGCCGGGCACGGTGCCCTCGACGAGGTCGAAGCTGACACCGGGCGGCGTGCGCGGAGCGGACTGGCCGGGGCCCACGTACAGGGACTGGCCCAGCGAGAAGCCGGAGGCGAGCGTGCCCCCGTCGACCGACGAACCGGACACGGGGACACCGTCGACGGCCGGCTGGCCCTTGCCCGACCACAGCGCGACACCGGAGCCGGTGTCGTCGGTGAGGACGAGGGCGAAGGACGCGCTACCCGAGGCGAGCGAGCTCACCTGGCCGGCCACGGCGGCGAGCACGCGGTCGGCACCCGGCCCGGACACGCCGAGGCAGGCGTGCAGGGCGGACACGAGGGCGGGCGAGCCGGGAGCGTCGACCCACAGCAGGCCGCCGCCACGGCGGGCGACGACGGCATCTCCGGGGAGGACTTCACAGCGGTCGGGCATGACGACCAGCCTAGTGAAGCCGGAGCGGTCTCGGCGCCCCGGCTGCAGCGCCACGCCGGGGCGTCGCGGGGTGGCAGTGAGTCACTGGGACCGGCGTGGTGGATGAGTTCAATGATGTTGTCATCACGCGGTGCTGACCACCCCGAGCTCGGCCGGATCAGCCAGGTACGCAGAGTACGGGAGAACACGCACCGTGTAGCCGAACGCGCCGGTGCGCTCGAGCGGAACGGTCGCGGTGAACCAGTGCCGCGACCCGTCGGTGTGCTCGTGCGCCATCGGCACCGTCGTCAGCTCGTGCAGACCGTCGGCGTCGTCCACCCGGCCGTAGGCCGCCTGCACCTCGACGTCCCCGGGCGTCAGGCCCGGCAGCTCCACCTCGGCGCGCAGCGCGAGCGTCGACCCGATCTCGGGCGCGTCCCCCGCACCGGTCGCCTCGACGTGCGCCACCCGCACGTCGTGCCAGTGGTGCAGCACCTGGGCCCGCCACGACGCCTCGGTGCGCGCCGGGGCGTAGCCGTCGGTCGCCATCGTGCGCGCCGACCCCGCCGCCGGCACGTACAGGTCGCGGACGTAGTCGCGCACCATTCGGGTGGCCAGCACCTTGGGGCCGGTCTCGCGCAGCGTGTGCCGCACCATCTCCACCCAGCGCCCGGGGACCCCGGCGCGGTCGCGCTCGTAGAAGCGCGGCAGCACCTGGTTGTCCAGCAGGTCGTAGATCGCCCGCGCCTCGACCTCGTCGCGCCGGTCGGCGTCGCTGACGCCGTCGGCGGTCGGGATCGCCCAGCCGTTCTGGCCGTCGAACCACTCGTCCCACCACCCGTCCCGGATGGAGAGGTTCAGCCCGCCGTTCAGCGCGGCCTTCATCCCGGAGGTGCCGCACGCCTCCAGCGGCCGCAGCGGGTTGTTCAGCCAGACGTCGCAGCCCCAGTAGAGGTAGCGGGCCATGCCGATGTCGTAGCCGGGCAGGAAGGCGATGCGGTGACGGATCTCCGGGTCGTCGGCGAAGGCCACCATCTGCTGGATCAGCTTCTTGCCGCCGTCGTCGGCGGGGTGGCTCTTGCCGGCGATGACCAGCTGGATGGGGCGCTCGGGATCCAGCAGCAGCGCCTTGAGCCGCTCGGGGTCGCGCAGCATGAGGGTCAGCCGCTTGTAGGACGGCACCCGCCGGGCGAAGCCGATGGTGAGGACGTCGGGGTCGAACGCGGTGTCGGTCCAGCCGATCTCCGCCTCGCTGGCGCCGCGGGACAGCGCCGTCTCCCGGATCCGCCGCCGCACCTCGTCGACCAGCCGGCCGCGCAACGTCCGGCGGACGGCCCACAGGTCCGCGGCCGGGATGCGGTCCACGCCGTCGAAGTGCACCTCGCCGTCGACGGTGACCGGGTCGCCCTGGCTGGAGGACTGGGTGCCCATGTCGACCAGCTCGCGCGCGGTCCAGGTGGGCGCGTGCACGCCGTTGGTGATCGACCCGATCGGGACGTCGCCCTCGTCGAAGCCCGGCCACAGCCCGTTGAACATGCCGCGGCTGACGTGGCCGTGCAGCTCGCTCACCCCGTTGGCCCGCTGCCCCAGCCGCAGGCCCATGTGGGCCATGTTGAACTTCGCCGGGTCCTCCTCGGCGCCCAGCGGGAGCAGGTGCTCCATGGGCACGCCGAAGCCCGCGAAGTAGCGCTCGATCAGCGCCTTGGGGAAGCGGTCGATGCCGGCGGGCACCGGGGTGTGCGTCGTGAAGACGGTGCCGGCCCGGACCGCCTGCAGCGCCTCGGCGAACGTGAGGCCGTGGGCCTCGGTGAGCTCGCGGATGCGCTCGACGCCCTGGAAGCCGGCGTGGCCCTCGTTGGCGTGGAAGACCTCGGGCACCGGGGTGCCGGTGAGCGAGCAGTACGCCCGCAGCGCCCGCACGCCGCCGATGCCGAGCAGCATCTCCTGTCGCAGGCGGTGGTCCTCGTCGCCGCCGTAGAGCCGGTCGGTGACGCCGCGCTCGGCCGGGGCGTTCTCCTCGATGTCGCTGTCGAGCATCAGCAGCGAGACCCGGCCGACCTGGGCGCGCCAGACGTGCGCGTACAGCGTGCGCCCCTCCGGCAGCGGGACGTTGATGACGACGGCCGAGCCGTCGGCCTGGCGGAGCAGCTTGACCGGCAGGCCGTGCGGGTCCAGCGACGGGTAGTGCTCCAGCTGCCAGCCGTCGGCCGACAGGCCCTGCGTGAAGTAGCCGGCCCGGTAGAGCAGTCCGACGCCGATCAGCGGGACGCCGAGGTCGGAGGCGGCCTTGAGGTGGTCACCGGCCAGGATGCCGAGCCCGCCCGAGTACTGCGGCAGCACCTCGGTGATGCCGAACTCCGCGGAGAAGTAGGCGATCGTCTGCGGCGCCTCGTCCCCGAGGGACTGGTACCAGCGCGGGGTGGAGAGGTACTCGTCGAGGTCGTCGACGGCGTCGGTCAGCCGGCGGACGAACCGGCGGTCGGCGGCGAGCTGGGCCAGCCGCTCGGCCGAGACCTCTCCCAGCGCGCGCACCGGATCACCTCCGCAGCGCTGCCACAGGGCCGGATCCAGGGTCTCGAAGAGGTCCCGGGTCTCGGGGTGCCACGACCAGCGCAGGTTCATCACCAGCTGGGACAGCGGCAGGAGGGGCTCGGGCAGAGCCGCGCGGACGGTGAAACGTCGGAGAGCTCGCACCGACCGAGACTAACCAGCCCCGGGCCGTTCGTCAGGGCCTCCGGCGGAACTCCTCCGGACCCTTCGGCACCGCTCCCGAGCACTCCGACGGGTGAGGCGGGAGGGGCAGGTGAGCGGTCGAGATGCTGGTGAGGCGGCCACTCGTTAGCGTGGGCGGCGATGACTGGACGCGCTGAACTCCGACTCGGCATCACCGATGTCGCCCCCGTCGTGTCCTGCGGGACCTTCTCCGCCCGCGCGGTGGTCGGCGAGCACCTGCCGATCACCGCCACCGTGTTCCGCGAGGGCCACGACGCCGTCGCCGCGAACGTGGTGTGGACCTCACCGGAGGGCGAGCAGACCGGGTTCCTCCGGATGGCCAAGCTGCCGCCGGAGCCCGACCGCTGGCTCACCACCGTCGTGCCCGACCGCGAGGGCCGCTGGACCTTCCGGGTCGAGGCGTGGAGCGACCCGCTGGAGACCTGGAAGCACGCCGTCGAGGTCAAGGTCGAGGCCGGCCAGGGCGCCGAGGAGCTGGCCAACGACCTCGAGGAGGGCGCCCGGTTGCTCGAGCGGGTCGCCGCCGAGGCCGGCGACGAGTGGCGCGGGCGCGTCACCGCCGCGGCCGAGTCGCTCCGCGACAGCTCGCAGGAGCTGACCGTCCGCATCGCCCCGGCCCTGGCCGCCGGGCTGCAGCGCTACCTGCACGAGCACCCGGTGCGCGAGCTGGTCACCGCCACCCCCGACCACGAGGTCTGGGTTGACCGGCGGCAGGCCCTGTTCGGCTCCTGGTACGAGTTCTTCCCGCGCTCGGAGGGCCCCGTCGTCGGCGGCACCCCCACCCACGGCACCTTCACCACCGCCGGCGACCGGCTGCCGGCGATCGCCGACATGGGCTTCGACGTCGTCTACCTCCCGCCGATCCACCCGATCGGCACGGTGAACCGCAAGGGCCCGAACACCGCCCAGTTCCCCGGCGGCAACCCGCACGAGATCGGCCCCGACGACGTCGGCTCCCCGTGGGCGATCGGCAGCGCCGAGGGCGGTCACGACGCCGTGCACCCCGAGCTCGGCACCCTCGAGGACTTCCGCGCCTTCGTGGCGCGCGCCGAAGGCCTGGGCATGGAGATCGCGCTGGACCTGGCGCTCCAGGCCGCGCCGGACCACCCGTGGGTCGAGGCGCACCCGGAGTGGTTCACCACCAAGCCCGACGGCACGATCGCCTACGCGGAGAACCCGCCGAAGAAGTACCAGGACATCTACCCGATCAACTTCGACAACGACCCCGAGGGTCTGTACGCCGAGGTGCTCCGGGTGGTCCGGCACTGGATGGACGCCGGCGTCCGGATCTTCCGCGTCGACAACCCGCACACCAAGCCGCTGAACTTCTGGCACTGGCTGATCTGGGAGGTCAAGAAGACCGATCCCGACGTGCTCTTCCTGGCCGAGGCGTTCACGCGGCCGGCGATGATGCACCAGCTGGCCCGGATCGGCTTCACGCAGTCCTACACGTACTTCACGTGGCGGACCGAGCGCGAGGAGATCGAGGAGTACGGCCGCGAGCTGGCCACCAACTCGCACTACATGCGGCCGAACTTCTTCGTGAACACCCCGGACATCCTCCACGAGTCGCTGCAGTTCGGCGGCCCGCCGATGTTCAAGATCCGCGCGGTGCTCGCGTCGATGCTGAGCCCGACCTGGGGCGTCTACTCCGGGTTCGAGCTGTTCGAGCACGTGGCGGTGAAGCCGGGCAGCGAGGAGTACCTCGACAGCGAGAAGTACCGGCTGCGCCCCCGTGACTGGGAAGGTGCCGAGGCGAGCGGTCGCAGCCTCGCGCCCTACCTGCGCCGGCTCAACGAGGTCCGGCGCGCCCACCCGGCGCTGCAGCAGCTCCGCACGCTGCGGTTCCACCAGGTGGACAACCCGAACCTGCTCTGCTTCACCAAGACCGACCCCGGCTCGAACGACGCCGTCCTCGTCGTCGTCAACCTCTCGAGCCACAACACCCAGATCGGGACGACGGCGCTGGACCTGCCGACCCTCGGTCTGGACTGGCACGAGCGATTCGCGGTCACCGACGAGCTCAGCGGCGCCCGGTACGACTGGGGCCAGTTCAACTACGTCGAGCTCGACCCCTACCGGGAGCCGGCCCACGTCTTCGGGATCACCTTCCCGCGGCCCGTGCAGTTCCCCCCGCTGGTCTCCTGAGGACCGGCCCCTCCCCGACCGCACCTGCGACCCCGAACGAGGCATACGCGTCGATGACCGTCCCCGTCCCCGACTCCCCTGCCGCCCGCTCCGCTCTGCCGCCGCCCGGGTCCGACCCGGAGTGGTACAAGCGCGCCGTCTTCTACGAGGTGCTGGTCCGCGGTTTCGCCGACAGCAACGCCGACGGCATCGGCGACCTCCGCGGCATGATCGACAAGCTGGACTACCTGCAGTGGCTGGGCGTCGACTGCCTCTGGCTCCCACCGTTCTTCGCGTCCCCGCTGCGCGACGGCGGCTACGACGTCAGCGACTACACCGCCGTGCTGCCGGAGTTCGGCAACATCGAGGACTTCCACGAGTTCCTCGACGAGGCCCACGCGCGCGGCATGCGCGTGATCATCGACTTCGTCATGAACCACACCTCGGACCAGCACCCCTGGTTCCAGGCCAGCCGCAGCGACCCCGAGGGTCCCTACGGCGACTTCTACGTGTGGGCCGACGACGACACCGGCTACGCCGACGCCCGGATCATCTTCGTCGACACCGAGAGCTCGAACTGGACGTTCGACCCGGTGCGCAAGCAGTACTTCTGGCACCGCTTCTTCTCCCACCAGCCGGACCTCAACTTCGAGAACCCGAAGGTGCAGGAGGCGATCATCGACGCCCTGCGCTTCTGGCTGGACCTCGGCGTGGACGGCTTCCGGCTCGACGCCGTGCCCTACCTCTTCGAGGAGGAGGGGACCAACGGGGAGAACCTGCCGCGCACCCACGAGTTCCTGAAGCAGGTGCGCAAGGTCGTCGACGACAACTACACCGACAAGGTGCTGCTGTGCGAGGCGAACCAGTGGCCGGCCGACGTCGTCGAGTACTTCGGCGAGAACGGCGACGAGTGCCAGATGGCGTTCCACTTCCCGGTGATGCCGCGCCTGTTCATGGCGGTGCGGCGGGAGCAGCGCTTCCCGATCTCGGAGATCATGGCCCAGACGCCGGACATCCCGGACAACTGCCAGTGGGGCATCTTCCTGCGCAACCACGACGAGCTGACCCTCGAGATGGTCACCGACGAGGAACGCGACTACATGTGGGCGGAGTACGCCAAGGACCCGCGCATGAAGGCCAACATCGGCATCCGTCGCCGGCTGGCCCCGCTGCTCGACAACGACGTCAACACCCTCGAGCTGTTCAACGCGCTGCTGCTGTCGCTGCCGGGCTCCCCGGTCCTGTACTACGGCGACGAGATCGGCATGGGCGACAACATCTGGCTCGGTGACCGCGACGGCGTGCGCACCCCGATGCAGTGGACGCCGGACCGCAACGGCGGGTTCTCCAGCGCCGACCCGCAGCGGATGTACCTGCCGCTGAACCAGGACCCGGTGTACGGCTACCAGGTCACCAACGTCGAGTCGCAGCTGCGCAACACCAACTCGCTGCTGCAGTGGGTCCGACGGATGATCCAGGTCCGCGGCCAGCACCCGACATTCGGCCTGGGCAGCTACGCCGAGGTCGGCTCGCGCAACCCCACCGTGCTGTCGTTCGTCCGCGAGTTCGGCGACGACGTGGTGCTCTGCGTCAACAACCTGTCCCGGTTCCCGCAGGCCGTGGAGCTGGACCTGCGCCGGTTCGAGGGCTACACGCCGATCGAGCTCACCGGCCGGGTCGAGTTCCCGCAGATCGGCGTCCTGCCCTACATGCTCACCCTCGCCGGGCACGGCTTCTACTGGTTCGAGCTGTCCAAGCCGAGCGAGCCGGTCACCCCCGACGAGAGCGAGGACTGGACCAGCGCCACGTCCAGCGCCGTGGCCGACAACCTGCTGGCCGCGGGTGTGGTCAGCGCCGCCGACGAGACCCCGACCGACGAGTCCGGAGGCACCCGATGAAGGCGCTCACCGATCTGTTCCGCGAGTGGATCCCGCAGCAGCGGTGGTTCGGCGGCAAGGGCCGGGAGTGGGCCGACGTCACCGAGGACGGCTTCTTCCTCGACCGGGGCAACCCGGTGCTCTCGGTGCACCGGGTGCGGATCACCTACCGCGACGGCGCCCGCGAGACCTACCTGGTCCCGCTGTCGTGGCGGGACCACCTCGCCGAGGACATGGACGCGGCGTTCGTCGGCGCGGTCTCCACCGACGGTCGCGAGTCCTTCGCCTACGACGCGATGCGCGACCGCGAGTCGACCGCCCCGTGGCTGATCCACCTCGCGCAGGGGTCGGCCATCGGCCCGATGCGCTTCTCCCCCGCCGGTGAGGGGCACATCCCCGAGGGGCTGCCCGGCGACATCGTCTCCACCGAGCAGAGCAACACCTCGCTGGTCTACGGCCAGGAGGCGATCCTCAAGCTGTTCCGCCGGCTGGAGCCGGGCCTCAACCCCGACGTCGAGATCCACGACGCGCTGCGCCGGGCGGAGAACGAGCACATCGCCGCCCTGCTCGGGCACATCGAGATCGACGACGACGGCGACCCGGACACCCCGCCGGCGACCGTGGCGATGCTGCAGACGTTCGTGCCCAACGCCAGCGACGGCTGGCGGCTGGCCACGGCCAGCGTGCGCGACCTCTACGCCGAGGGTGACCTGCACGCCGACGAGGTGGGCGGGGACTTCGCCGCCGACAGCGAGCGCCTGGGCGCGGCGACGGCGTCGGTGCACGGCGACATGGCGCAGGTGCTGCCCACCGAGCCGGCCTCGCCGGAGTGGTACGCCGAGGTGGCCCGGCAGATGACCGAGCGGCTCGACGCCGCCATCGCCGTCGTGCCGCAGCTCGAGCAGTACGCCGAGGGGCTGCGGCAGGTCTACGCCGCGGTCGCCGAGAGCCAGGAGCCGGTCGTGCGCCAGCGCGTGCACGGCGACCTCCACCTCGGTCAGGTGCTGCGCACCACGACCGGCTGGATCATCCTCGACTTCGAGGGCGAGCCGGCCCGCCCGCTGGCCGAGCGCCGGGTGCTGGACAGCCCGCTGCGCGACGTCGCCGGCATGCTGCGGAGCTTCGACTACGCCGCCCGGCACATGCTGGTCGAGCAGCCCGAGGACACCCAGCGCGCCTACCGCGCCCAGGAGTGGGCCGCCCGGAACCGGGCAGCGTTCTGCACCGGCTACTCCGAGGCGAGCGGCCTGGACCCGTGCGGGGAATCACCACTCCTTCGGGCGTTCGAAGCCGACAAGGCGGTTTACGAATGCGTCTACGAGGCGAGGAACCGTCCGCACTGGCTCATGATCCCGCTCCAGTCGTTGTCCCGGATCGCCGACCGCGACTGAGCGCACCGACCCACCGGACCAGAGCACCGAGAAGCGACGAGGACGGCGAGACGATGACGACCGACGACCGAGGCGAGAACCCAGTGCAGGGCAAGGACGAACTGCAGCGCGCCGTGGAGGAGAAGGTCGCCCAGGCCGAGGCAGCCGCGGGCAGCGAGCCCCCGGTCAACGCCGCCCCCGCCACCCGCAAGCGGGCCGCGAAGAAGGCCGCCGAGGGCGGCACCCCGGCGAAGAAGGCCGCGGCCAAGAAGGCCCCCGCCGCCAAGAAGGCAGCACCCGCGAAGAAGGCGACGACGGCCAAGCGGACGACCGCGGCGAAGACGGCCCCGAACCCGACCGAGGCCACGCCGGAGCCCGGCGGCGAGGACACCGAGGTCACCGCGAACCCCGTGGTCGCCCCCGCGCCGATCGCGGAGCCGGGGTCCCCCTCGGGCGCGCCCGCCGGTCAGCCGACGGCGCCCGACCCCGATCCGGCGGAGCCGCCCACGCCGCAGGCACCCGAGGACGCCGGCGGCGGAACCGCCGCCGCTCCAGCCACCGCCACCACCCCGGGGGCCGCCGAGCCGGCGGCCCCCGTCCGCGAGCCGGGCCAGGACGCCGCTCCTCCGGCCGCCGCCGCCCCGGACGGCACCCCGGCCGCACCCGCGGGCGGGACCACGGCCGGCGCCGCCGAGGACGCCGAGCTCGAGGTCTTCTCCGACGAGGACCTGCAGGCGATCGTCGACGGCTGGTCGCGCGACCCCCACCGGGTCCTGGGCGCCCACCGCACGGCCGAGGGCTGGGCGGTGCGCACGCTGCGCCCCGACGCCGTCTCCGTCGCCGTCCTCGACGAGGACGGCAGCCGGTACGAGATGCGGCAGCTGCACGCCGGCGGCATCTACGAGGGCGCGCTCCCCCGCCAGCCGGGCGACTACCGCATCGAGGTCGTCTACGGCGATGGCGCGGACGGCACCACCACGCACACCGTCGACGACCCGTTCCGCTGGCTGCCCACGCTGGGCCCGCTGGACGAGCACCTGATCCGCGAGGGCCGGCACGAGCGCCTCTGGGAGGTGCTCGGTGCGCACGTCCGGCGCTACGAGACGCCCCGCGGCACCGTCGAGGGCGTCTCCTTCGCCGTCTGGGCGCCCAGCGCCCAGGGCGTCAAGGTCACCGGCGACTTCGACTACTGGGAGGCCCGGGCCTACCCGATGCGGCACCTCGGGTCCTCCGGCGTCTGGGAGATCTTCATCCCGGGCGCGCAGGTCGGCAACCGCTACCGGTACCACGTGCTGGGGGCCGACGGCGTCTGGCGGGAGAAGTCCGACCCGCTCGCCTTCGCCACCGAGGTGCCGCCGCTGAACGCCTCGATCGTCACCGAGTCCACCTACGAGTGGAGCGACGACGAGTGGCTGGCCGAGCGCGCGAGCACTCCCTGGCACGAGCGCCCGATGAGCGTCTACGAGGTGCACGCCGGCTCGTGGCGGCAGGGCCTGTCCTACCGGGAGCTCGCCGACGAGCTGATCGCCTACGTCAAGGACGCCGGCTTCACGCACATCGAGTTCATGCCGCTGGCCGAGCACCCCTTCGGCGGCTCCTGGGGCTACCAGGTCACCTCCTACTACGCGCCCACCTCGCGCTTCGGCAGCCCGGACGACCTGCGGTACCTGATCGACCGCGCCCACGCGGCCGGCATCGGCGTCATCGTCGACTGGGTCCCGGCGCACTTCCCCAAGGACGAGTGGGCACTGGCCCGCTTCGACGGCACGCCGCTCTACGAGCACGGCGACCCCCGCCGCGGCGAGCAGCTCGACTGGGGCACCTACGTCTTCGACTTCGGCCGCTCCGAGGTGCGCAACTTCCTGGTCGCGAACGCCCTCTTCTGGGCCAAGGAGTTCCACATCGACGGCATCCGCGTGGACGCGGTGGCCTCGATGCTCTACCTGGACTACTCGCGCAGCGAGTGGCTGCCCAACAAGTACGGCGGCCGGGAGAACCTGGAGGCGGTGGCCTTCCTCCAGGAGTTCAACGCCACCGTGTACCGCGAGGTCCCCGGGATCGTCACGATCGCCGAGGAGTCCACCGCCTGGCCGGGCGTCACCCGCCCGACGCACCTCGGCGGCCTGGGCTTCGGGTTCAAGTGGAACATGGGCTGGATGCACGACTCGCTGGCCTACGTGGAGCGCGAGCCGATCTACCGCAGCTACCACCACGGGCAGCTGACGTTCTCGATGCACTACGCCTACACCGAGAACTTCGTGCTGCCGATCAGCCACGACGAGGTCGTCTACGGCAAGGGCTCGATGCTGCGGAAGATGCCGGGCGACCGGTGGCAGCAGCTCGCGAACCTGCGCGCCTACCTGGCCTACATGTGGGCGCACCCGGGCAAGCAGCTGCTCTTCATGGGCTCGGAGTTCGCCCAGGACTCCGAGTGGGCCGAGAGCCGCTCGCTGGACTGGTGGCACCTCGACGACCCGGCCCACCGCGGCATCCTGCAGCTGGTCACCGACCTGAACGCGCGCTACAAGGAGTTCGACGCGCTCTGGTCGCTCGACGTCGAGCCGGCGGGGTTCCAGTGGATCGACGCCAACGACGCGTCGGGCAACGTGCTGTCGTTCCTGCGCTACGGCACACCGCCGGCGGAAGGCACCGAGCCCGACGAGGACGTCGCCGGCTCCGCGCTGGCCTGCGTCGTGAACTTCTCCGGCTCCCCGCACCACGAGTACCGGATCGGGCTGCCCCGCCCCGGCCAGTGGCGCGAGGTGCTCAACAGCGACGCCGAGGGCTACGGCGGATCCGGCGTCGGCAACTACGGCGGGGTCGAGGCGGTCGCCGAGCCGTGGCACGGCCAGCCGTACTCGGCGACGATCTCCGCTCCCCCGCTGGGCACCGTCTGGTTCCTGCACGAGTAGAAGGACCACCTTTCCCCCCACACCTCGCATGCTCGGCGCGGGCCCCTGAAAGGTGGCCGTTCCAGCCCGTCACCGGGCATGCTGACGCCCATGACCCTGCGCCGGGCCGCACCGCTCGCCCTCGCCGCAGTGCTCGTGAGCGGCTGTGCCGTCGAGGTGGTGCAGGGGCAGGCCTCGCCCGCCGGTGATCCGGCGCTGGACGTGTCGGCCGACGAGTTCCCGGTCACCGGCGCCGGCGACGAGCCGATCGACCAGGTCGCCCGCAACGCGCTGGCCGACCTGGAGACGTTCTGGCAGCAGAGCTACCCGGAGTTCTTCGGCGAGGAGTACACGCCCCTGTCGGGCGGCTACTTCTCGGTGGACTCCGAGGACCTCGACCCGGGCCTCTACCCGGAGACCGGGATCGGGTGCGCGGAGCAGCCGACCGACCCCGAGGAGGTCGCCGGGAACGCCTTCTACGACCCGGTCTGCGACGTCGTCGCCTACGACCGCACGCTGCTGCAGGAGCTCGCCGACGACTACGGGCGCTTCCTCGTACCGGTCGTCATGGCGCACGAGTTCGGGCACGCGATGCAGGGCCGGTACGGGTTCGCCGAGCGCAGCATCCTGGACGAGACGCAGGCCGACTGCCTCGCCGGCGCCTGGACGCGCTGGGTCGCCGACGGCAACGCGGAGCACGTCACGCTCCGCGAGCCGGAGCTCGACGACGTCGTCCGGGGCTTCCTCCTGCTGCGCGACGACGTCGGCAGCGACCCCGACGACGGCGCCGCGCACGGCTCGTTCTTCGACCGGGTGTCGGCGTTCTACGAGGGGTTCGAGTCCGGGCTGGCCACGTGCCGCGACGACTTCGGCGACGACCGGCTCTTCACCGCCGCCGAGTTCGATCCCACCGACCTCGCCGACCAGGGCAACGCCGACTACGACAGCCTGGTGGACTGGGTGGCGACGACGCTGCCCGCCTTCTACGACGCGATCTTCCCCGACGCGTTCGGCGGCAGGTTCGAGGCTCCGGCGGTCGAGGCCTTCGACGGCGACGCCCCCGACTGCGCCGGTCTCGCCGACCGCGACCTCGGCTACTGCCCGGAGGACGGCACCGTCTACGTGGACGAGACCGACCTGGCCATCCCCGCGTACGACGAGATCGGCGACTTCGCCCTGGCCACCGCCCTGTCCCTGCCCTACGCGCTGGCGGTGCGGGACCAGGCCGGGCTCTCGGTCGACGACGGCGCGGCCACCCGCTCGGCTGTCTGCCTGACCGGCTGGTACCAGGCGCAGTGGTACACGAACGCGTTCACCGACCTCGTGGGCGCGCAGATCAGTCCCGGCGACATCGACGAGGCGGTCCAGTTCCTGCTGCAGTACGGCGTCGACGACCGCGTCTTCCCGAACGTCGACGCCTCCGGCTTCGAGCTGGTGGGCGCCTTCCGCAGCGGCTTCCTCGACGGCAGCGAGGGGTGCGACCTGACGGGGTGACGGGCTCCCGGGTGGGTTTGCGCTCCCGCCGGGGCGGCGATGGAGGCAGGCATGAAGCGGCCCGTCCTGCTGTCCGTCGCGAGCCTGCTGCTCTGCGGCCTCATCAGCGCCTGCGGCGTCGTGGTGGTGGGGGGCACGCCGAGCGCGGTCGGCCCGGCGCCGTCCGACGCCCCGCCCGGGGAGGTCACGGTCGTGGGCGCCACGGACGAACCGGTGGACGAGCTGGCCCGCAACGCCCTGGCCGACCTGCAGGGCTTCTGGGCCGAGCAGTTCCCGGACGCGTACGGCGACCGCTTCGCGCCGCTGCAGGGCGGCTACTTCAGCGTCGACCCCGGCGACGTCGACCCCCGCGACTACCCGCAGGGCGTCGGTTGCGGAGCCGACCCGCGCGAGTCGGAGAACAACGCGTTCTACTGCCAGGCGCCCGACCAGCCCAACTCGGACTCGATCACCTACGACCGCGCGTTCCTCGCCGAGCTGGCCGACGGCTACGGCCGCTTCCTGCCGGCGCTGGTGATGGCGCACGAGTTCGGCCACGCCGTCCAGGGCCGGGTCGGCACCCCGGGACCCTCCATCGCCACCGAGACCCAGGCCGACTGCTTCGCCGGCGCCTGGAGCGCGTGGGTCGCCGACGGGCAGGCCGAGCACTCGCAGCTGCGGGAGAGCGAGCTCGACGACCTCCTGCGCGGCTACTTCCTGCTCCGCGACCCGGTCGGCACGAGCCCGGCCGAGCAGTCGGCGCACGGCTCCTACTTCGACCGGGTGTCGGCGTTCCAGGAGGGGTTCGACGACGGGCCGACGGCCTGCCGGGACCGGTTCGGGCGCGACCGGGTGTTCACCCAGGGCACCTTCCGCGACGAGGACCTGCTCACCCAGGGCAACGCCCCCTACGACCAGCTGGTCGACCTGGTCGGTGACGCCCTCCCCGTGTTCTGGGACAGCGCCTTCGCCCAGGTCTTCGACGAGGACTTCGACGCCCCGCCCGTCGAGGCCTTCACCGGGGCCGCCCCGGACTGCGCGCCGTCGGACCGCGACCTCGTCTACTGCGCCGACGGCAACGTCGTCGGCTACGACGAGGGGCTCACGACCGACGCCTACGAGCTCGGCGACTACGCGGTCGCGACCGCCCTCTCCATCCCCTACGCCCTGGGCGCGCGGGACCAGCTCGGACTGGACCCGGCGGACCCGGACGCGATCCGCTCGGCCGTGTGCCTCACCGGCTGGTTCAGCGCCGCTGTCTTCAACCGCCAGGTCCCCGACGTGCTCATCTCACCGGGCGACCTGGACGAGAGCGTGCTCTTCCTGCTCACGTACGGCGTCGAGGAGGACGTGCTGGGTGCCGCCGAGCTCTCGGGCTTCCAGCTGGTCGACGTCTTCCGCGGCGGCTTCGTCGAGGGCGCCGCGGCCTGCGACGTAGGGGTCTAGAAGAGGGCGGTCATGAGGGCGCGGCGGGCGGCACCGACGCGGGGGTCCTCGTCGCCGACGATGCCGAACAGCTCCACCAGGTGCTGGCGGGCCTGGTCGCGGTCCTCGCCGGCGCTGCGGCGGACGACGTCGAGCAGCCGGTCGAAGGCGGCCTCGATGTTGCCGGTGCCGAGCAGGAAGTCCGCCGCGCGGGTCTGCGCGGTGACGTCGTCGGGTGCGGCGTCGGCGGCGTCGAGCGCGTCGGGCCCCGCCTCTTCGGCACGGCGGAACAGCTGGACCTGGCGCAGCGCGATGCCGGCGTCGGGGTGGTCGGGCTCCTCGGCCAGGATCGCCTGGTACGCGGCCTCGGCCCCGGCCAGGTCACCCCGCTCCAAGGCTGCCTCGGCGGCGTCGAGGCGCGGGTCCTCCGCCGCCTCCTCGGGGGCCGGCCCGCCGGGGACCGCGCCGCCCGTGGTCGCCTGCACGAGCTCGGTGACGAACTGGCGGGCCTGCTCCTCGGGGATCGCGCCGGTGAACTCGGCGACGAGCTGGCCCTGCCAGACCGCCTTGACCGCCGGGATGCCCTGCACGCGCAGCCCCTGCGCCAGCGCGGGGTTCGCCTCGACGTCGACCTTCGCCAGCACCCAGGACCCGCCGCCCTCGACGGCGAGCGCCTCGAGCACCGGGGAGAGCTGCTTGCAGGGTCCGCACCACTCGGCCCACAGGTCGAGCACGACCGGCACCTGGAAGGACCGGTCGAGCACCTCGGCCTGGAAGGTTGCCTCGGTGACGTCGACGACGGCGCCCCCGGGTGCGCCGGCCGGAGCCGAGGCGCTCGGCGGCGGTGCCGCCTGGGCGCGCGCGGCCGCGTCGGAGCGGGCCTTGACCGCGGCCAGGTCGACGGCGCCGGCCATGGCGGCGGCCATCTGCGCCTGCTGGGCCTGCGCGCGCGGGTC
This sequence comes from Blastococcus sp. TBT05-19, assembly GCF_003319095.1. Lineage (GTDB taxonomy): Bacteria > Actinomycetota > Actinomycetes > Mycobacteriales > Geodermatophilaceae > Blastococcus. The sequence goes on from NZ_QOHI01000007.1 coordinate 189,952, forward strand.
GGGACGTCCGGGGCGGGTGGGCTGCATGACCTCGATCATCCCACCCCGGACGCACCGGCCCTACCCGGCACCGGAACGGCTCAGCGCCCACCGGTGAAGTGGACGACCTGCTGGAACGTCGGCCGGTTCTGCCAGTCGATGTCCCGCACGCCGACCAGGCCCGCGGTGGTGGCCCGGATGTCGTCGATGTGCTTGTCGTAGGTCAGCTCCGACACCGAGGACGCCCCCTGCTCGCCCAGGACCCGGTCCACCGCGGTCCGCAACGACGCCCGCAGGTCCTCGGCGCAGGCGGTGGCGTCCCCGCCGCCGCAGTAGGTGCGCGACCAGGCACCCGGGTCGCTGCCGCGCACCCGGTCGAGGTCCTTCGCCACGTAGCCGTACCAGGCCACCCCGTTCCACGCCGAGCCCAGGCCCTGGCGCGGGTGGTCGTCCAGCCGCTGGGGCAGCTCGTCGACGAGATCGCCGAGCGTGCCGCGGAGCAGGTCCTGGGCGGCGCCAGGTGCGTCCACGCCCCACCAGGCGTCGAAGAGCGCGATCGCGGCCTCGTCGGAGTACGCGCCGTCCCGGTCGCGGTCGAGCCGGTGCGCGCCCCGCTCCACCCAGCCGCTCAGCAGGGCCACGGCCTCGGCCAGCTCCGGGTCGTCGCCGACGACGCCGAGCAGCGCCGGCAGCGTGTGCACCGCCCGGGAGTCGACGGTCGCGGCGTCCTGCACGGCAGCGGCCAGCGAGGTCGCCGTGACCCCGCCGTCGGCGGTCAGCACGTCCAGGCGGTCGGAGAGCGCCAGGCTGCGGTGGATCGGCCCGTAGCCCCACTGGTCGTCGGCCGCGCCGAACCCCGGCGCCTGCTTGTTGTTCCAGCTGACCAGGTAGCCGGTCGGCGGGTTGACCTCCTGCGGGTGCTCGTCGACGCCGAGCCAGCCCTGCCAGTCGTAGGCGGCATCCCCCCAGCGCGGCAGGTGCGGGTCGGTGCCCTCGGCGCGCACCGGGAGCCGGCCCGACGAGTAGTACGCGATGTCGGTGTCGTCGACGTAGAACCAGTTGAACGTGTAGTCGATGGCCGCGGCCGCCGTCCGGAAGCCGGCGGCGTCCCGCACGTGGTCGGGGTTGCCGAGCCGCTCGAAGCCCAGCGCGGAGTCGAGCTCGCGGCCGTAGGTGCTCCGCTGGTGCACGATGCCGACCGGCTCCCCGTCGACCGTGGTGCGCAGCTGGACGATGCCGTGCTCGGTGCGCAGGACCAGGAAGCGGTAGGTCTGCGGCAGGCCCGGGCCGGCGGGGTTGGGCACCGCGGTCTCCTCGTGCACGTGCCGGTCCATCGGCACGCAGGCGCCGCCGCCGTCGAGGTAGTGCTCCGACTCCACGGTGGGCGCGCTGCCGTCCGGCTCGCACAGCCGCACCACCACGGTGTCCACGAGGTCGCTGCCGGCGCTGGTGGCCGACCAGGCGTAGTCCACCCCGCGGCCGAGCTGGACGACCAGGCTGGTGCCCGCGAAGGAGACGCCGCGCGCCCGGATGCCCGGAGCGACGACCGCCTGCTCGGTCAGCAGCTGCGGCGCGAAGTACCCGGTTTGCGGGCCGAAGACGGCGACCGGGTGGCCGTCGGCGGTGCGGTCGGCGGACACCAGCGCGGCGTTGCTCATGCCGTCGGGCACCGCCCCCAGGTCGATCGTCCCGAACGGACCGTCCAGGGTCATGGGCCGGCCGCCGTCGGTGCGCCCGTCGAGGCTGTCGAGGGTGGGCGGCGGGACGAGCCCGGACCCGGCGTCGGCTCCCGTCCCCGGCGCCGTCGGGCCGTCGAGGTCGGGCAGCGCGACACCCGGCTTCGTCGGGTCGACCGGCCCGCCGCCGTAGGGCGTCGGCACGGTCGAGGTGGTCGGCGCCTGCGGGTCGTCGGTCAGCCGCAGGTCGTCGAAGACCCGCCGTCCCTCCTCGGCACCGAACCGGTCCTGGAGCTGCTGCAGCCACCGGGCGTTGGCGAACTCCGCGCCCCCGCCCTTGCCGAAGATGCCGCCGACCAGCGACGCCACGTAGACGACGTCGGCACGGTCCCAGGGCTCGGGCGCCTTCTGCAGGGCCGCGTACTCGACCGGGCAGTCCGGCCCGACCGGGCCGACCGGGCACAGCTCCTGCTGGGCGGCGTTGATGCCGGCCAGGTAGGCGTCCAGCGCGGCGACCAGTCGCCGGCCCTCCTCGCCGAACCGCTCCTCGGCGTCCGCGATCTGCTGCTCGGCCTCCTCCTCGGTGTAGAAGGCGGCGCGCAGCTGCTCCTGGTCCATGGCCGCGTTGGCCTCGCTGGGGCCGAGGAACTCCGCGGCGCGGGCCGCCCCGACGTGCCGCAGCAGGTCCATGAGGAACATGCGGTCCTTGGTGCCGGCGTAGCCCGAGCCCCAGGCGGCGTCCTCCCGGGTCTTCCCCTCGATGTACGGCACACCGAAGGAGTCCCACTTGATGACGACGCCGGGCTTCGGCCTGTCGACCCGCACGGCGTCCTTGTTCTTCAAGGTGAGCGGCGCGTCCTTGTAGTAGCTGCCCAGGTCGCCCGGCGTGAGCGCGGTGAGGTCGGCGCGGTTGAGGGCGTCGTACATCTCCAGCTGGTCGGCGAAGTTCGCCGGTGCGTTCTCGCCGTCGACGGCGCGGCGGTTCTGCGGGTCCCCGGCCGCGACGACGGCTGCCTCGGCGGCGTTGATCGACCCCGACTGGCCCGGCGGCAGGATGTTCAGGACCCCTGGCTGGTCACCGTGCTTCCCGCTCGACCCGGGGGTCGCCCCGGCCGGCGTGGAGAGCCCGGCCAGGACGACCGCTCCGGTCACCAGAACTGCCACGCGCCGCATCCAGATCTCCCCGGTCGAGGGTGGTGTTGCTGTGTGAACGACGACACACCTACCGGGTTACGCCCAGGTCAGGCCTCCGCCCAGACGCCGAGCTCGTTGCCCGACGGGTCGCGGAAGTGGAACCGGCGCCCACCCGGGAACGGGTAGGGGCCCTCGACCACGCTGCCGCCGGCGGCCTCGACCGCGGCCGCGGTGGCGTCGAGGTCGGTGGAGAAGAGCAGCACGAGCGGCCCGCCGGCGCGCGGTCCCGCGGGGTCGAGGCGGAGCCCCCCGGCCTCCCGCTCGCTCCCCGGTGCGCGGAAGCCGGCGTACTCCGGCCCGTAGGCGGTGAACACCCAGCCGAACGCGTCGGCGTAGAAGCGCTGCGCCTGCTGCAGGTCGAGAACGGTCAGCTCGACGTAGTCGATGGAGTGGTGCGGGGAGTCGGCCATGCGGGGATCGTGCCGCAGGGGTGCGTCAGAAACGGGCGGGTTCGGTGTAGGTGCCCCACTCGGCGCGCAGGGCGTCGCAGATCTCGCCGAGGCTGGCCTCGGCCCGGACCGCGTCGAGCATCGCGGGGACCATGTTCTCCCCGGTGCGCGACACCTCGACCATGCGGGCGACGGCGGCGCGGGCGGCCTCGTCGTCCCGGGCGGCGCGGCGCCCGGCCAGCTCGGCCTTCTGGTCGACCTCCACCTGGTGGCTGACCCGCAGGATCTCCAGCTTGTCGTGGGCGTCGACCGAGCCGGTCAGCGTGTTGACGCCGACGACCTTCTTGTCGCCCTTCTCCAGCGCCCGCTGGTAGACGAAGGCCGCCTCGGCGATCTCACCGGTGAAGTACCCGTCCTCGATGCCGCGCAGGATGCCGGCGGTGATGCTCCCGTCCGACCCCATGTCGCGGATGCGGGTGAAGATCTCCTCCGCCTGCCGCTCGATGTCGTCGGTCAGCGCCTCGACGTACCAGCTGCCACCGAGCGGGTCGGCCACGTTCATGACGCCGGTCTCCTCGGCGATCACCTGCTGGGTGCGCAGCGCGATCTGCGCGGCCTTGGCGCTGGGCAGCGCGAGCACCTCGTCGAGGGCGTTGGTGTGCAGCGACTGCGTACCGCCGAGGACGGCGGACAGCGCCTCCACCGCCGTGCGCACGATGTTGTTGTCGGGCTGCTGCGCGGTGAGCGAGACACCGGCGGTCTGGGTGTGGAACCGCAGCTGCTGCGCCTTCTCCGTCTGCGCCCCGTAGACGTCGCGCAGCCACCGGGCCCAGATGCGGCGGGCGGCGCGGAACTTGGCGATCTCCTCGAAGAAGTCGATGTGCGCGTCGAAGAAGAAGGAGAGGCCGGGGGCGAACTGCTCGATGTCCAGCCCCCGCGAGAGACCCAGCTCCACGTAGGCGAACCCGTCGGCGAGCGTGTAGGCGAGCTCCTGCGCGGCGGTCGAGCCGGCCTCGCGGATGTGGTAGCCGGAGACGCTGATGGGCTTGTACGCCGGGATGTTCTCCGCGCAGTACTCCATCAGGTCGCCGATCAGGCGCAGGTGCGGCTCCGGGGCGAAGAGCCACTCCTTCTGCGCGATGTACTCCTTGAAGATGTCGGTCTGCAGCGTGCCGTTGAGCTTCCCGACGTCGGCGCCCTGGCGCTCGGCAGCCACCAGGTACATGCAGAAGACCGGCACGGCGGGGCCGCTGATCGTCATCGACGTCGTCGTGGCCTCGAGGTCGATGCCGTCGAAGAGCACGTCCATGTCGGCGGCGGTGTCGATGGCGACGCCGCAGTGCCCGACCTCGCCGAGGGCCCGCGGGTCGTCGGAGTCCCGGCCCATGAGGGTGGGCATGTCGAAGGCGACGCTGAGGCCACCGCCGCCCTCGGCCAGGATCATCTTGTAGCGCTCGTTGGTCTGCTTCGCGTTCCCGAAGCCGGCGAACTGGCGGATCGTCCACGCCCGGCCGCGGTAGCCGGTGGCGTGCAGGCCCCGGGTGAAGGGGAACTCCCCCGGGTAGCCGATCCGCTCGAAGCCCTCGACCGCGGACTCGTCGGCCGGCCCGTAGACCGGCGCCACCTCGACCCCGGACAGGGTCGTGAAGTCGGCGTCCCGCACCCGCCCGGCGGCGAGCGCCGCGTCGTACCGCTGCTGCCACCGCTGCTGGGCGTCCTGGGTCATGCCCGAGATAGTAGGACGTCCAACTATCGTGTGTCGACGGTCACGCGGGCGTGTCCTCCCCCGGCGGGGCGACGTCGCCGGCGCCCAGGCGCACCTGGCGCAGCGTCGTGAACAGCGCCTCGTGCTGGTCCACCGAGAGGTCGGCCAGCCCGAAGTCCTGAGCCGTCAGCGCCCGGGTCCCCTCCTCGACGACCGCGCGGCCGCGCTCGGTGATCGACGCCAGCACGCCGCGGCCGTCGGCGGGGTTCGGGCGGCGGTCCACGTAGCCCGCGGCGACCAGCCGGTCGATCGCGTTGGTGACGCTGGTCGGGTGCACCATCAGCCGGCTGCCGATCACCTTGAGCGGCAGCTCGCCCAGGCGGCTGAAGGTCAGCAGCACGAGCACCTCGTACCGGGCGAAGGTGAGCTCCAGCGGGCGCAGGGCGTCGTCGAAGCGGGCGAGCAGGATCTGCTGGACCCGGAAGACCGACGTGGCCGCGCGCATCGCCGACGACGGGCCGAAGTGCTTCTCCCACGTCTCCCCGGCGCGCTCGATCGGGTCGAACGGCAGCCCCAGCGGTCGGACCATGCCGCGGACGCTACCGGGCCCCGCCGGCACCGAGATCAGCCGCAGACCGGTGTCACCCGGGCGGGATACCGGCTTGAGGGTCATCTCGCGACCGCCTGTGGACAGCGGACACCCGCCGGCGGTCCCGTCCGCCATGGTGCCGGTGTGCCGCGACGCCCGCATCGACCCCCCGAGCTGCACGCGTCGGTCTTCCGGGGGTCGCTCGCCGTGCGCACCGGCCAGCTGACGCGCCACCAGCTGGGCAGCTCCGCCTGGTGCCGGCTCTTCCCCGACGTCTACGCCTGCGCATCGCTCCCGCTGACCCACGAGCTCCGCGCCGAGGCAGCCGCGCTGATGATCCCGGGAGCGGTGGCCTGCGGGCGCACGGCCGCCGTCCTCTGGGGCGTCGAGGTGGCCACGGTGGACGACGACGTCGAGTGCACGGTCCCCCGGGCATCGGGCGCCGGCCCGGTGGCCGGGCTGCGCGCGAACCGGCGCGCGCTGACCCCTGCGGAGGTGACGGAGCGCCGGGGCGTAGCCGTCACCACCCCGCTGCGCACAGCCCTCGACCTGGCCAGGATCCGCCCGCTCGACGAGGCCGTCGTGGCGCTGGACCAGTTCCTGCGCCCCGGGCTCGTCTTCCTCGAGGAGGTGCGGGCGGCAGCGGCGACCGCGGTCGGGCGGGACTGCCGGCACGTCCGGATGGCGGCAGCTCTCGCCGACGGGCTGGCCGAGTCACCGCAGGAGACCCGGTTGCGCCTGGTCATCGGCCGGTCTCCGCTGCCGGCACCCGTTGCCCAGTACGGCGTCCGGCACGATGACCGCCCCGTCGCCCGCGTCGACCTCGCCTGGCCCGAGCTGCGCCTGGCCGTGGAGTACGACGGCGCGTGGCACGGGGAACCGGGGCAGTTCCGGCGCGACCGCCAGCGGCTGAACCGGCTCACCGCAGCCGGGTGGGTCGTGCTCTTCGTGACGGCGGCCGACCTGCGCCGGCCCGACCTGCTCGTGACCCGGCTCGATCGGGCGCTGGCGGCGAGATCGGCGGAAGTCCGGCAACGCTTGCACCCGTAGGCGGCGCCGGCTGATCTCGATGTGACCCACTGCACCAGAGGGGCGTTATTCCCAGGCGTGGCGCCACATGTCGACACCTCGACACCTCGACAGGGCGACCGCCGGCTTGTGGCCCCGGAACCGCCTTCCTACGGTGGAGGAGCCGGCCGGGTGGTCGTCGCCCGACGAGGGTGGCCCCGGATCGGTACCGCCGCAGCACCGGCGCGGTGCGCCCCCCATCGAGGGCCCGCCCCGGACCGCGAGCACACCGCACACACCCGAGTCCCCGCGCCGAGGTGTGCCGGGCCGTGCCCGTGATCGGCCGCGGCGGACGAACGGAAGGAGAGCCACCTCGTGGTGACCACTCGCCCGACCCTGCGCCGCCTCGGTGCCGGCCTGTTCACCGGTGCCGCTGCCACCCTGACCCTCACGCTCTCGCCGGTGACCGCGTCCGCCGCCGAGCCCACGCCGGCCGCCACCTCGGCCCCGGCCCCGACCGCCGCCGCGCAGGCCGCCGTCGACGACGCGCGCGCGCAGGTGGGCAAGGCCTACGAGTACGGCGCCGAGGGTCCGGACGCCTACGACTGCTCCGGGCTCACCCAGCACGCCTACCGCGCCGCGGGCATCGAGCTGCCGCGCCGCAGCGCCGACCAGGCGGACGTCGGCACCCCGGTCGCCCGCGCCGACCTGCAGCCCGGCGACCTGGTCTTCTACTACGAGCCGATCAGCCACGTGGCCATCTACGTGGGCGACGGCCAGGTCGTGCACGCCGGTAGCGAGTCCACCGGCGTCGAGTACGAGACCGTCGACATGGACGGCTACAACACCGCCCGCCGGATCGCCTGATCCGCCGGCCGGCCGGCGCTCAGCTCACGCGGCGGGCGCCGGCCGCAGCGGCGGTACCCGCCGCACACCGAAGACGTCGCGCAGCGCGACCCGGGCCCCGAGGTCGCCGCACATCCCGTGCACGGCCGGCCCCGGCGGGGTCGCCGACGACGCGAGGTACACGCCCTTCACCGGCGTCCGGTAGGTGTTCCACCGCGGCACCGGGCGGGCCAGCATCTGCCGCAGCGTCGCCTGGCCGTTGGAGATGTCGCCGCCGAGGTAGCTGATGTTCCACTGCTCCATCTGGACGGCGTTCTTCGTGTGCCGCTCGAGGATCGTGTCCTTGAAGCCCGGCGCGAACCGCTCGATCTGGTCCTCGATGGCCGCGGTCATGTCGACGTCGGCGCCGTGCGGCACGTGCACGTAGGCCCAGAAGATGTGCCCGCCGGCCGGGGCCCGCGTGGGGTCCGGGACGGTCGGCTGGACGGCGAGCACGTACGGCTTGTCGGTGATCCGGCCCTCGTTGGGCGCCCGCTCGCCGGCGATCGTCTCCTCGAGGTCGCCGGCGACGTGCAGGGTGCCCGCCCGGCGCGCGTCCGGGTTGGTCCACGGCACGGGGTCCGAGAGGATCCAGTCGATCTTGAACACCCCCGCGCCGTGCTTGTACCGGCGCACCCACCGGCGGTAGCCCTCGTTGAGCCGGTCCCCCGCCATCGTCACGAAGTCCTCGGGCGTGGTGTCGAGCAGCACCGCGGGCACGCCGTCGAACTCGCGCAGGTCGGTGACCCGGTGCCCGGTGACGACCTCGCCGCCCTGCTGCTCCAGCGCCGTCACCATCGCGTCGGCGAGCTTCTGCGAGCCGCCCTCGATCAGCGGCCAGCCCGCGTGGTGGGACAGCATCGCCAGCAGCATGCCCAGGGCCGAGGTCAGCGGCTGGCTGAGGTCGAGCATGCCGTGGGCCGCCGCGCCGCCGAGCAGCGCGCGGGCCTCCTGCGTCTCGAAGTACCGGTGGGCGAGCCAGCTGACGTTCGGCAGCCCGGTGAGCGCGAACTTCGTGACCTGCGGAACGCTCTTGGTCGGCAGCGAGCGCAGCCGGCTGGAGAGGAAGAAGTCGATGACGTCGGTGCCGTGCTCGACGATGGGCTCGAACATCCGGCGGTAGGCGTCGGCGTCGGCGCCCAGGCCGGCCGCCGTCTGCTCCAGCGACCGGAACGACAGCGCCGCCCCTCCGCCGTCCAGCGGGTGGGCGAAGCTGATCTCCGGGTGCACGAACCGCACACCGCGGCTCTCCGGGTCGAACTCGCGGAAGAACGGCGCGGCCGCGGCCATCGGCTGCACCGTGGAGCACACGTCGTGGTGGAAGCCGGGCCGCATCAGCTCCTCGGTGCGCATGCCGCCACCGGGCTTGTCGGCGGCGTCCACCACCTGCACGCGCAGGCCCGCCGCCGACATCCGCAGGGCGGCGGCCAGCCCGTTGGGACCCGCACCGACCACGACAGCATCCGGGCGCCCGCTCATCGCCCGATCCTCACACGGACCCCTGCGTTGTGTCGGCTGGGGACGGTGGGCTCCGCGGTGCGGGGCGCGCAGCGACCTGGTCCCGGCAGGGGCGCACCGGTCCTACCCTGTCCCGCGTGCCAGCCCTCCCGACCGTCGCGGACCCGCGGACGGAGCCCGAGCCGCTGCAGCTGACCCCCGCGGGCCGCAGCTGGCGGCTCGCCGCCGCCGGCATCGTGCTCGCCCTGCTGCTCGCCGGCACCGCGTGGGGGGACGACGACGAGTTCCCCTTCGGCCCGTTCCGCATGTACTCGACCCGGGCCGACCCGAACGCCGCGGTGGTCTCCACCCGCACGGTCGCCCTCACGCCCACGGGCGAGGAGGTGCGCCTGTCCGGCGGGGAGGTCGGCCTGCGGCGCGCGGAGTTCGAGGGCCAGTTGGACCGGCTCCGGGACGAGCCGGAGCTGCTGGGCCTGCTGGCCGACGCCTACGTCGAGCGGCACCCCGACGCCCCCGAGCTCGTCGCGGTGCAGGTGATCCAGCGGCGCTTCCAGCTGATCGACGGCCGGCAGACCGGCGAGTTCACCGACCGCGTGCTGGTCGAGCACCTGCTGGAGGACGACGGAGCATGACCACCCCTGCACCTCACGCCGGCGCGCTGGGCCGCTGGTTCTTCCGGCCGGTCCCGCTCGCCCGCATCGCCGTCTTCCGGGTGATCGCCTACCTGTTCATCCCGATCGACGTCTTCCTCACGACCGCCTGGGTGCGGGCGCACGCCGACGTCCCGGTCGAGTGGTACTCACCGCTGCTCATCGGCCGGCTGCTGCACCTGCCCACGCCCACCGCCACCGTGGTCGTGGTCGTCCAGTGGGCCCTCGTCCTCGCCGCGCTGGCCGCCGCCACCGGGCGGGCACCGCGACTCCTCGGTACGGCCGTCTTCCTCCTCTACATGGAGTGGATGGTCATCGCGATGAGCTACGGGAAGGTCGACCACGACCGGATCGCCTTCCTGGTGGCGCTCGCCGTGCTGCCGACCATCGGCCGGGCCCGCCTGCGCGATCGCCGCTCCTCGGAGGCAGCCGGCTGGGCGATGGCCGCCGTCCTGATCACCGTCATGCTCACGTACTTCCTCGCCGCCTGGGCGAAGATCCGCTTCGGCGGCTGGGACTGGCCGACCGGCTCGACGCTCACCCGAGCGGTGATGCGCCGGGGCACGCCGCTGTCGGACTGGACGCTCGAGCTGCCGTGGCTGCTGTCGACGGCGCAGTGGGCGATGCTGGTCCTGGAGTTCCTCGCCCCGCTGATGCTGCTGGTCCGCAGCGACCGGGCGCGGATCGGCCTGGTCCTCTTCCTGCTCGGCTTCCACGTGATGGTGTTCGCCGGCGTGACGATCATCTTCCTGCCGCACTGCGTGGCGATCCTGTCGATCCTGCCGTGGGAGCGGCTGGCCGCGCGGTGGCAGCGGACCGCCCCCGCGGCGGATCAGAGCTGGGCGAGCAGCTCGTCGGCCGCCCGGTAGGGATCGGTCGTCCCGTCGACCACCGAGCCGGCGAGGGACTCCAGCGCCGCCGAGCCGCGGATGTCCCCGATGCGCTCGCGCAGCGTCGCCAGCGCGATCGCCTCGATCTCACGGGCGGCCCGCTCCGCGCGCCGGCGACGGCCCTCGCCGGTGGACTCCAGCCACCCGCGGTGCTCCTCGATCTTCTCCAGCACCCCGTCCACGCCGTTGTCCGTGTCGCGGGAGGCCACGGTCCGGCAGATCGGCGGGCGCCAGTTGCCGGCCTCGGAGTGACGGCCGCCGAGGGACTGCATGTAGCGCAGGTCGCGCACCGTCTGGTCGGCGCCGTCGCGGTCGGCCTTGTTCACGACGAAGACGTCGGCGACCTCGAGGATGCCGGCCTTGGCCGCCTGGATGCCGTCGCCCATGCCGGGGGCCACGAGCACGAGCGTGGTGTCGGCCAGCGAGGCGATCTCCAGCTCCGACTGCCCCACGCCCACGGTCTCGATCAGCACCACGTCGCAGCCCGCGGCATCGAGCACCCGCAGCGCCTGCGGGGTCGCCCAGGACAGGCCGCCGAGGTGCCCGCGCGAGGCCATCGACCGGATGAAGACGCCGCTGTCGCCGGCGTGGTCCTGCATGCGCACGCGGTCGCCGAGCAGCGCCCCGCCGGAGAACGGGGACGACGGGTCGACGGCGAGCACCCCGACGCGCCTGCCGGCCTGCCGCAGGGCGCGCACGAGCGCCGTCGTCGAGGTGGACTTGCCGACGCCCGGCGAGCCGGTCAGGCCGATGACCTGGGCGTTGCCGGTGTGCGGGGCCAGTGCGGCCGCGACCTCGCGGAGCGCCGGGCTGGCGTCCTCCACCAGCGAGATCAGCCGCGCCACCGACCGCGCGTCACCCTCGCGGGCGCGCTCGACGAGCTCCGGGACGTCGACGGACCGACGCCCCCGCCTGCCGCGGGGGGAGGTGGGGGCGTCGGCCTGGACGGCGGTGCCGTCCGTCACGCCTTGCTGGGCGCGTGCAGGATCAGGGCGTCACCCTGGCCACCGCCGCCGCACAGCGCGGCGGCGCCGACCTTGGCGCCGCGACGGCGCAGCTCGAGCGCCACGTCGAGGACGACGCGGGCGCCGCTCATGCCGACCGGGTGCCCCAGGGCGATGGCGCCACCGTTGGGGTTGACCTTCTCCGGGTCGATGCCGAGCTCGCGGGTGGAGACGATGGCGACCGCGGCGAAGGCCTCGTTGAGCTCGACGACGTCGAGGTCCTTCGGGTCGATGCCTTCGCGCTCGCAGGCCTTCTGGATGGCCCGCGACGGCTGGCTCTGCAGCGTGGCGTCCGGGCCGGCGACGATGCCGTGCGCACCGATCTCGGCGATCGGCTCGATGCCCAGCTCGGCGGCCTTGGCCGCGCTCATGACCACGACCGCGCAGGCGCCGTCGGAGATCTGCGAGGCGGTGCCGGCGGTGATCGTGCCGTCCTTGGCGAACGCCGGCTTGAGCTTGGAGAGGCTGTCGGCGGTGGTGTCGGCGCGGATGCCCTCGTCGTCGGTGAACTCGATCGGATCGCCCTTGCGCTGCGGGATGAGCACCGGGGTGATCGCCTCGGCGAAGACGCCGTCCTTGTGCGACCGCGCGGCCTTCTGGTGGCTGGCGGCGGCGAACTCGTCCTGCTCCTCGCGGGTCAGGTCGTAGCGGCTGTTCGCCTGCTCGGTCAGCACGCCCATCGCGACCTGGTCGAAGGTGTCGGAGAGGCCGTCGTGGGCCATCGCGTCGACCAGCTTCGTGTCGCCGTACTTCGTGCCCGTGCGCGAGCCGGCCAGCAGGTGCGGCGCCTGGGTCATCGACTCCATGCCACCGGCGACGACGATGTCGTACTCGCCGGCGCGGATGAGCTGGTCGGCCATGGCGATCGCGCTGAGGCCGGAGAGGCAGACCTTGTTGACCGTGATCGAGGGCACCGACATCGGGATGCCGCCCTTCACCGCGGCCGGGCGGGCCGGGTTCTGGCCGGCGCCGGCCTGGATGACCTGGCCCATGATCACGTACTCGACCTGGTCGCCGGAGATGCCGGCCCGCTCCAGGGCGGCCTTGATCGCCACCCCGCCGAGGTCGGCGGCCGAGAAGTCCTTCAGCGAGCCGAGAAGCCGGCCCATCGGGGTGCGAGCACCGCTGACGATGACCGAGCGGGACATGAGGCCTCCAGTGGCTGGGCCGCCGACGCTGGCGACCGTGTCGACAGGGCGGACCCGCGCACGGGACGCGGGCCGACTGCCGAACAGGATAGGACGTGAGGTGCAACGAGCCACCCGGTCCGGCGATGTCGGTCACCCGTCGGTGAACCCTGCCACATCCGAGTGTCGTCTCAGACGTCTTACCGGCAGGATGCCCGCGTGACCACCAACGACGCCGATCACACCGCCGCCGCCGCGGGGCTGCCCGCCGGGCTGTTCACGACCATCGACCACGTGGGCATCGCCGTCCCCGACCTGGACGAGGCGATCGCCTTCTACGCCCAGGCCTTCGGCGTGCACTCCGTGCACGAGGAGACCAACGAGGAGCAGGGCGTCCGCGAGGCGATGCTGGCCGTCGGCAACGGCGACACCCGCATCCAGCTGCTCGCGCCGCTCACGCCGGAGTCCACGATCGCGAAGTTCATCGGGCGCTCCGGCCCGGGCCTGCAGCAGCTGGCCTTCCGGGTCGAGGACGTCGACGCCGTCAGCGCCACGCTGCGCGAGCGGGGCCTGCGGCTGCTCTACGACGTCCCCAAGCGCGGGACCTCCGACAGCCGCGTGAACTTCATCCACCCCAAGGACGCCGGCGGCGTCCTGGTCGAGCTCGTCGAGCCGGCCGCCTCCCCCGCCCACTGACCGCAGTGACCCGCGCGGTTACCCATCGGTAACATCTGCGCACCCGCACCACCGCACCGCCCTCCGAGCCCGGCCGACGACGGCCGCAGACGACCCGGGAGTACGCGTGAACGAGATCAGGGACGCCATCCTCGCCAACCAGCTGGACGCGCTGGGCGGCCTGGCCGTGCCGGAGTCCTACCGCGCCGTGGTGGTGCGCAAGGACGAGCAGGACATGTTCGAGGGGGTGGCCACCAAGGACAAGGACCCCCGCAAGTCGCTGCACGTGCAGGAGGTCGCCACCCCGGAGCTGGGCCCGGGCGAGGCGATCGTGGCCGTCATGGCCTCCTCGGTGAACTACAACACCGTCTGGACGTCGATCTTCGAGCCGGTCTCGACCTTCGGCTTCCTCGAGCGCTACGGCCGCGTCTCCGAGCTGACCAAGCGCCACGACCTGCCGTACCACATCGTCGGCTCCGACCTGGCCGGCGTCGTGCTGCGCGTAGGCCCCGGTGTGAACAAGTGGAAGCCGGGCGACGAGGTCGTCGCGCACTGCCTCTCGGTGGAGCTCGAGGACCCGGCCGGCCACGACGACACGATGATGGACCCGCAGCAGCGGATCTGGGGCTTCGAGACCAACTTCGGCGGCCTCGCCGAGATGGCGCTGGTCAAGAGCAACCAGCTGATGCCGAAGCCGGCGCACCTCTCCTGGGAGGAGGCCGCTGCCCCCGGCCTGGTCAACTCCACCGCCTACCGCCAGCTGGTCAGCCGCAACGGCGCCCACATGAAGCAGGGCGACACCGTCCTGATCTGGGGCGCCTCGGGTGGCCTGGGCTCCTACGCCACGCAGATGGCGCTCAACGGCGGCGCGATCCCGGTCTGCGTCGTGAGCAGCCCCGAGAAGGCGGAGATCGTCCGCCGGATGGGCGCGGAGCTGATCATCGACCGCTCGGCCGAGGGCTACAAGTTCTGGAAGGACGAGAACAACCAGGACCCCAAGGAGTGGCAGCGCCTGGGCAAGAAGATCCGCGAGCTGACCGGCGGTGAGGACGTCGACATCGTCTTCGAGCACCCGGGCCGCGAGACCTTCGGCGCCTCGGTCTACGTCGCCAAGAAGGGCGGCACGATCGTCACCTGCGCCTCGACCAGCGGATACATGCACCAGTACGACAACCGGTACCTCTGGATGAACCTGAAGAACATCCTGAGCTCGCACTTCGCCAACTACAAGGAGGCGTGGGAGGCCAACCGGCTCATCGACAAGGGCCTCATCCACCCGACCCTGTCGAAGGTGTACCCGATGGAGGAGGTCGGCCAGGCCGCCCTCGACGTCCACAAGAACGCCCACCAGGGCAAGGTCGGCGTCCTGACCCTCGCCCCCGAGGAGGGCCTGGGCGTCACGGACACCGCCAAGCGCGAGAAGCACGTGGACGCGATCAACCGCTTCCGCGGGGTGTGACCCCTCCCGGTGGGGCCGGCGCGTCGCCGGCCCCACCGGGAACCCCCTGCTCCCCGTGTCGGCAGGGACGACGGGGGCGGCTGGGATCTACGGTTCCCGGGGGACGGTGACGACGCCTCCCCCTTCTGCGAGGATGAGGACATGACCGACCCCCGCCGTGATCTGCCGATGCACGAGGCGCAGCACTCGTTCGACGTCGTCCTGCGGGGGTACGACCGCAGTCAGGTGGCCGAGACCATCGAGCGGCTCGAGGCGGACTTCCGCATCGCCCTGGCCGACCGCGACGCCGCCGTGGCCCGCACCGCCGACATGGCCGGCCAGCTCTCCGCCCTGCACGGCGAGGTCGACGCGCTGCGCCGCAAGGCCGCGACGCAGTCCGCGCCGACGTTCGAGAACATCAGCGAGCGCATCCAGCACATGCTGCAGCTGGCCGAGGAGGAGGCGGGCGAGATCCGCCGCGCCGCCGAGGCCGACGCCATGGCCGTCCGCGAGCAGACCGCCGCCGAGGAGCGCGCCCTGCTGGAGCGGCACGCCGCCGGTCAGGCCGAGGTCGAGCGCATGCTCGGCGAGGCCCGCCAGACCGCCGAGCAGATCGCCCAGAAGGCGCAGATCCGCGCCGACGAGCTGGTCGGCAAGGCGCAGGAGCGCGTCGCCCGGCTCGACGCCGAGTCGCAGGCCCGCCGCGCGAAGGTCGAGGAGGACTTCGACATCGCGCAGCGCGCCCGTCGCGCCGAGGCCGCCCGGGTCGAGGAGGAGCGCGAGCGCGTCTCCACCCAGGCCGCCCGCCAGCGCATCTCGGCCGCCGAGCAGCACGCCGCGCAGCTCGTCGCCGAGGCCGAGGCCCGCGCCGAGGCCATCCGCGACGTGCGCGACGAGCTCACCTCGCGCCTGGTCCAGGCCCGCCGCCTGCTCGACGGCCTGCCCGACCTGAGCGACCGTCCCGAGCCGGCCCGGGACGAGGCCGCCCGCGGCACCCAGGCCGCGCAGCCCGCCCCGCAGCAGGCGCCGGCCGTCGAGCCGAAGCCCGCCCAGCCGGCTCAGGCCGCTCCGCCGGCCGCTGAGGTCACGACCGCCGAGCCCGCCACCCAGGCGCCGGCCCAGGTCGCCGGTCAGCAGACCGGTCAGCAGCCGGCGGTCCAGGTGACCCGCGGGGAGAGCGAGGCCGCCGCGGCGCGCCAGCCCACCCGGCAGGACCCGGCCACCGCCACCTTCCCGGCGGCGCCGCAGCGCTCCGAGGAGCCCGCCACCCGCCAGCTGCCCATGCCGCCCCGCCAGGGCGCGACCGGTTCCACCGCGGCGTCGCAGGCCGAGAGCACCCAGACGATCGACCAGCCCGTGGCGCCGGGTCGCTCCTGATCCTCGCGCCCCGCTCCACCGCAGCCCGCGTGCCCACGGCCCGCGGGCTGTCGGCCGTCCTGGCCCTGCTCGTGGCGGTGGGAGGCGCCGTCCTGGTCCCCGCACCCGCCCGGGCCGAGGAGCCCGGGCTGCTGCGGGTCGCCCACCTCTCCCCCGACACGCCGGCGGTCGACGTCTCGCTGACGTCCGCCGCCGCGCCGGGCACGGTGCTCACCGACCCCGGGCCCGTGGTCGCGGCCGAGCTGGCCTACGGCGCCCTCAGCGAGTACCGGGAGGTCCTCCCCGGCAGCCACGCGGTGAGCATCCGGGGCGCCGGTTCCGGTTCCGCCCCCGTGCTCTCGGCCCGGGTGGACGTGGCGCCGGGGCAGGTGCGCACCGTCGTCCTCGGCGGGGCGTTCGCCGACCTCGCTCTCTCCCCCACCGACGACGACCTCTCCCCTCCCCCGGCCGGTACCGCCCGCGTGCGGGTGCTGGCCGCGACGACCGAACCGACGGTGGACGTCTCGTTCGCCGGAGGCCTCGTACCGGCCTCGGACCTCCGCCCCGGGGAGGCCGGGGAGCCGCTGACCGTCCCCGGTGGGCGGTACCGGGCCTCGGTGACCGGCGCGGACCGCGAGGTGCCCCTCGACCTCGCCGCCGGCTCGGTGGTCACCCTGCTGGTGCTGGACGCTCCCGGCGGCGGGACGACGCTGCGGCCCGTGGTCGACGCCAGCGGCCCGGCCGTGCGGCCCGCGGGTGGCGTGGAGGCCGGCGGCGCCCCCCGGCTGCCGGGGACGGCGCTCACGACGGCGCTCGCCGCGGTCACGGGCGCGGGCTCGGCCGCCGTCCGCCTCGGCGAGGAGGCCACCGCGCCGGTGCGCCTGCGACTGCCCTCGGCGGGCGTCGATGCCCCGCTGACCGGGACGGGCCTCGACGGCGCGGGTGCCCTGGTGCCGCCCGCCGACCCCCTCGTGGCCGGATGGTTCACCGGTGGCCCGCGTCCCGGCGAGCGCGGCCCCGCCGTGGTCACCGGCCACGTGGACTGGGCCGGTCGCCCGGGAGCGCTGGCCGAGCTGTCCGGAGCCGCCGTGGGCGACGAGGTGGTGGTGGAGCGGGCCGACGGCACCGAGACCCGCTTCCGGGTCACCGCCGTCGACCGGTACGCCAAGGACGCGTTCCCCACCGAGCTGGTCTACGGGGCGACCGCCGGGGCCGAGCTGCGGCTGATCACCTGCGGCGGCCCGTTCGAGCGGGGCAGCTACCGGGACAACGTCGTCGTCACCGCGCAGGCTTCTTAACGGCGGCGGTCGCGGGAGCGCCAGCAGGTGGTGTGCCAGTGCCGGCGCCAGTCGGCCGCCGACTCGACGTCCCAGGGCTCCAGGTCCGAGTCGCGGGCGTAGGCCGGCCAGGTCACCACGTGCGGCGTCCCCGGGCGGATCTCCTGGTCGCAGCCGGGACAGCGGTAGGCCTTGCCGGCCGACGAGCCGGTGAGCGCCCGCACCACCCAGTCGCCGTCAGCGGCCTCCTCGACCGTCTCGACGCGACGAGCCGGCTCCCGACCGGAGGGTCGGGAGCCGGCTCGTGGGCGGCGACGGGGCACCCGTCAGCGGCTGGCGTAGTCCCGGAACCCGCGGCCGGTCTTGCGACCGAGGTAGCCGGCGGTGACCAGGTGCTCGAGCAGCGGGGCCGGCGCGAAGCCGGGCTCGCGGAACTCGGTGTAGAGCTCCCGCTCGATGGCCAGCGACACGTCCAGCCCGACGACGTCGAGCAGCTCGAACGGGCCCATCGGGTAGCCGCAGCCGACCTTCATGGCCGCGTCGATGTCGTCGGCGGTGGCGTAGTGCGCCTCGAGCATCTTCACCGCGTCGTTCAGGTACGGGAAGAGCAGCGCGTTCACGATGAAGCCGGCCCGGTCGGTGCAGGACACCGCGTGCTTCTTCAGCTCCGCCGAGACCGCGTGGATCGTGGCGGCGACGTCGGGCGCGGTGGAGATCGTGGAGACGACCTCCACCAGCTTCATCACCTGCGCCGGGTTGAAGAAGTGCATGCCCACGACGTCGGCCGGGCGGCCGCTGGCCTTGGCGCACTCGATCACCGGGAGGCTGGAGGTGGTCGTGGCGAGCACGGCACCGGCCTTGGCGATCTCGCCGAGGTTGGCGAACAGCGCCTCCTTGACCGGCAGCGACTCGACGACGGCCTCGATGATCAGGTCGCGGTCGGCCAGGTCGTCCAGCGAGGTGGTGCCGGTGACCCGGGCGAGGATCTCGTCGCGGGCGGACTCCTCGAGCCGGCCTCGCTGCACCTGCTTCTCCAGCGACTTGGTCAGGGCCCGGGTTACGGCCTCGACCTTCTCGGCCGCGCGGGCGACGAAGACCACGTCGAACCCGCCCTTGGCGACGACCTCGATGATGCCGGTGGCCATCGTGCCCGAGCCGACGACGCCCACGGTCCGCACCGGACGGGCGCCCTCGGCGGCACCGCCGGGGGTGGGGGTCTGCGCGTCGTCGACGACCTCGGCGGAGCCGGCCTCGGCGTAGCTGTAGAAGCCGCGGCCGGACTTCCGGCCGAGCAGGCCTGCGGTCATCATCTGCTTGATGATCGGGCTGGGCGCGTGCAGCCGGTTGCGCGACTGCTTGTACATCGTGTCGAGGATCTCGTAGGCGGTGTCGATGCCGATGAGGTCCATGAGCGCGAGCGGGCCCATCGGGAGGCCGCAGCCCAGCCGCATGGCCGCGTCGATGTCCTCGCGCGAGGCGTAGCGGTTCTCGTACATCGAGACCGCGTGGTTGAGGTAGCCGAACAGCAGCGCGTTGGCGATGAAGCCCGCGCGGTCACCGATGGTGACGTCGACCTTGCCCAGCCGGTCGGCCAGCGCCTCGACGTCCTCGACCACCGAGGGCTCGGTGACGACGGTCTGCACGACCTCGACGAGCTTCATGACCGGGGCCGGGTTGAAGAAGTGCATGCCGATGACCTTGCTCGGCCGGCCCGTGACGACCGAGAGCTCGGTGACCGACAGGCTCGAGGTGTTGGTCGCCAGGATGGTGTCCGGCGGGCAGATCTTGTCGAGCGCGGCGAAGACCTCGGCCTTGAGCTCCATGCGCTCCGGCACGGCCTCGATGACCAGCTCGGCGTTCGCCAGGTCCTCCAGCGAGTTGCTGAAGCGGATGCGCTCGAAGATCGTGTCCCGCTCGGCGGCGTCCAGCTTGCCGCGGGCCACGGCCCGGTCGGTGGACTGCTCCACGTGGCCGCGGCCACGTGCCAGTGCCTCGTCGGACACCTCGACCGCGGTGACCGACAGGCCCGCCCGCGCGAGCACCTCCGCGATGCCGGCACCCATGGTGCCCAGCCCCACGACGCCGACCTCGTTCAGTTCCCTGGCCACGCTGCCATCTCCCATCGCCGGTGATCGCGGGCAGTCTCTCACCCGGCGATCACCGCCGCGCGGGGGCTACCCGCCGGTAACTCAGAAGAGGCGCTGGGTGGGGTCGTCGGTCCCCTTGAGGACGGCGTAGTCGACCGTGACGCAGTCGATGCCGCGGTCCTGCGCGAGCACCTTCGCCTGCGGCTTGATCTCCTGCGCGGCGAACACGCCCTTCACCGGCGCGAGCAGCGGATCGCGGTTGAGCAGCTCCAGGTAACGGGTCAGCTGCTCCACGCCGTCGATCTCGCCGCGGCGCTTGATCTCCACCGCGACGACCTTGCCGTCGGCGTCCCGGCAGAGCAGGTCCACCGGGCCGATCGCCGTCGGGTACTCCCGCCGCACCAGCGTCCACCCCTGCCCGAACGTCTCCACGTGCAGCGCGAGCAGCCGCTGGAGCTCGGCCTCGACGCCGTCCTTCTGGAGGCCGGGATCGACGCCCAGCTCGTGCGCGTGGTCGTGCAGCACCTCGTCGATGGTGATGATCAGCTGCTCGCCGGCCTTGTTCGTGACCGTCCAGGTGCCGCTGCCGTCGTCCAGCTGCTCCTCGAGGCGGCAGGGCGGGCTCATCCAGTTCAGCGGCTTGTAGGCCCGGTCGTCGGCGTGGACGGACACCGAGCCGTCGGCCTTGACCAGCAGGAGACGGGTCGCCAGGGGCAGATGGGCGGTGAGCCGACCGATGTAGTCGACCGAGCAACGAGCGATGACCAGACGCACGGGCGCCGACGGTACCGGGCGGGCCGACGGCTCGCGCCGGCCCGGGCTTTTCGGGAAGTCATCGGCTCGCATGTGGTGGCGGAGGCCCTGCCGGGTCGAGAATGACACCCGTGGAAGAGGGCACCGGTCTCGGCGACGACTGGGTGCACTGGCTCCTCGACGCGGCGCGTGCCCGGCTGGGCATGGACGTCGCCTGGGTGTCGCTCTTCACCGAGGGGGACCAGCGGATCACCTCCGCGGTGGGTGACCTCGCGTCGATGAACGTGGTCGAGGGCATGAGCGCCCCGCTGGAGGGCTCCTACTGCGTGCGCGTGCTGAGCGGCCAGCTGCCACCGGTGGTGACCGGCGCGACCCGCGATCCCCGGACGCGCGACCTCGAGGTCACCGCCGACCTGAACATCGGCTCCTACGTCGGCGCCCCGGTGCGGGACGCCGACCACCGCCCCGTCGGCATGCTGTGCTGCGTCAGCCGCGGCCCCGGCACGCACCTGGACGCCGAGTCGGCACGCACCGTCGAGCTGCTCGCCGACCTCATCAGCGACCACCTGCGCAGCGGGTCCGCCGCGGCCGCGCGCGACCTGGCCGCCCGGCGCGAACGGGTGCGCTCCTTCCTCGTCCGCGGCGCGGTCGTCACCCACCTCCAGCCGGTCGTGGAGATGGCCACCGGCGCGGTCGTCGGGCACGAGGCGCTCAGCCGTTTCCCCGACTGGAAGGGCCCCGGCCCGGCGGGCCTGTTCAGCGAGGCCGCCGCCGTCGGGCTCGGGGTGGAGCTGGAGGAGCTCGCCGCGCGCGCCGCGCTCGAGGTGGCCCGGACGCTCCCGGCCGACCTGACCCTCGCCGTCAACCTCTCCCCCGAGGCGCTGACCTGCGACTCGGTCGTCCAGCTGCTGCTGGAGCACTGCGACTGCGACCTGGCAGTCGAGATCACCGAGCACAGCCGGATCGACGACTACGCGGCCGTCCTGAGCGCGACCGGGCGGCTGCGCGGGTCCGGCATCGGGGTGAGCGTGGACGACGCGGGCGCGGGCTACGCGAGCCTGCGGCACATCCTCCGGTTGCGTCCCGACGTCATCAAGCTCGACACCGGCCTGGTGATGGGGCTGCACGACGACCCCGCCCGCCAGGCGATGACCTCGGCGATGGTCGCCTTCGCCGGCGAGACCGGTGCCCGCCTGGTGGCCGAGGGGGTCGAGGAGGAGGCCGAGCGGGATGCGCTGCTCGCCCGCGGGGTGCGGTACGGGCAGGGCTACCTCTTCGGCCGGCCGCGCCCGGCGTACGACCTCGTGGCGTGAGGCGCCCGGCCACCGCCATCGGTGCGCTCCTCGTGCTCCTGGGCGCGTGCACCGGCCCGGGCCAGGAGCAGGCGCCCGAGGACCGTCAGGCCCCGCTCCCCGGGGAGCCGCCGGCCGTCGTCCTGCAGATCGGCGAGGTCGGGGGCTACGTGCCGGCCACCTACGCCCTGGCCCGACTGCCCGCGGTCACCGTGTACTCCGACGGCCGGGTCGTCACCCGCGCACCCGGGCCGGCACGGTTCCCCGAGCCCGCGCTGCCGGCCCTGCAGGTGCACCGCGTCGACCCCGGCGGACTGCAGGAGCTGGTCGGGCTGGCCGTGCAGGCCGGCGTGACGGAGACCGGCGACCTGGGTTCGCCCTCGGTCACCGATCTGCCCGACACCCGCTTCGAGCTGCGCGCCGGTCTGGACAGCGCCACGCGCCAGGTGTACGCGCTGGGCATCGGGTCGGGACCCGATGCCGACGGCAGGTACGGGCTGACGCCGGGGCAGGTCGCGGACCGCGAGCGGCTGTCACGGCTGGTCGAGCAGCTGCTCGACCTGCCCGGCACCCTCGGCCCCGACGGGGTGGAGGGTCCCGAGCCCTACGCCGTCCGGTCGGTCGCCGCCGTCGCCGCCGAGCTCGTCGAGCCCGGCCCGACCGCGCGGCCGTGGCCCGGCCCCCCGCTGGACGTGGCGGGGGTCGGCTGCGTCCTCGTGCCCGAGGACCAGGTCGGTCCGGTGCTCGACGCCGCGGCCTCGGCCACCGACCACACCCCCTGGACGACGGCGGACGGCCGGCGCTGGACGGTGCTGCTGCGCCCGCTGCTCCCGCACGAGTCCGGCTGCGAGGACCTCTCCCGGGGATGACGAACGGGCCCGGACCTCCTGGGAGGTCCGGGCCCGTGTCGCGGGGAGTGCTACACCGTGGCGGGGGTGCGCAGGTCGGCGTCGACGCCGCTCTGCTCCTCCACCTTCGCCAGCGGCTGGGCCGACGACGTCGAGCCGAAGCGCTCGACGTCGAGGATGCCCTCGCGCTTGGCCACGATGGTCGGGACCAGCGCCTGGCCGGCCACGTTCACCGCGGTGCGGCCCATGTCCAGGATCGGGTCGATCGCCAGCAGCAGGCCGACACCGGCCAGCGGCAGGCCCAGCGTGGACAGCGTGAGGGTGAGCATGACCACCGCGCCGGTCACGCCGGCCGTGGCCGCCGAACCGATCACCGAGACGAGCGCGATGAGCAGGTAGTCGGTGACGCCGAGGTCCACGCCGAAGAACTGGGCCACGAAGATCGCGGCCAGCGCCGGGTAGATCGCGGCGCACCCGTCCATCTTCGTCGTCGCGCCGAGCGGCACGGCGAACGAGGCGTAGGACCGCGGGACGCCGAGGTTCTGCTCGGTCACGCGCTCGGTCACCGGCAGGGTGCCGATCGAGGAGCGGGAGACGAAGGCCAGCTGGATGGCCGGCCAGGCGCCGGCGAACCAGCGCAGCGGCGAGAGACCGTGGGCCTTGAGCAGCACCGGGTAGACGACGAAGAGCACCAGGGCCAGGCCCGCGTAGACGGCGCCGGCGAAGACGCCCAGGCTGCCCAGGGAGTCCCAGCCGTAGCTGGCGACGGCGTTGCCGATCAGGCCGACGGTGCCGATCGGGGCCAGGAGGATGACCCACCACAGGACCTTCTGCACGATCGCCAGGGCGGAGCGCACGAAGCCGAGGAACGGCTCGGCGGCCTCGCCGACCTTGAGGACGGCCACGCCGATCGCGATCGAGATGACGATCAGCTGCAGCACGTTGAACGACAGGCCCACCGAGCCGTCACTGCCGGCGGAGGCCTGCAGCCCGAGGATGTTGCCCGGGACCAGCCCGGTGAGGAAGTCCCACCAGCCACCGGTCGTCGCGGGGGCCTCGGCGGCGGCCGCGTCGACCGAGCTGTTGCGGCCGGGCTGCGTCAGCAGGCCCAGCCCGATGCCGATGCCGACGGCGATCAGCGCGGTGATGCCGAACCACAGCAGGGTCTGGCCGGCCAGGCGGGCGGCGTTGGAGACCTGCTTGAGGTTCGCGATGGAGACGATGACCGCGGTGACGATCAGCGGCGGGACCAGCGCCTTGAGCAGCGCGACGAAGCTGCTGCCGATGGTCTGGAGGGTGCTGGTGAGCCAGTTCGGCGAGCCGTCGGAGACGGGGCCGATCTCGCGGGCGACGAGGCCGAGGGCCACGCCGACCACGAGGGCGAGGAGCACCTGTGCCGCGAAGGGCACACGGCGGAGACGAGCGAGCACGAGGGAGGGGCCTTTCGAGGAATCGGAACGGGACGACGAGCGCGGCCGGCGTCAACAGCCGGCGGTCGTCATCCGTCCGAAGTCCAGGGCACGCCGTCGCGTGAGGCCCCACAGGTTCTGCACGAGAGGGTCAATGCGAGCAGGCCCCGGCCCATGCCGGGTTGTGCTCGGTTTCACCCGGACGCGGGAACCCCGCCGCCGTCACGGCCGACCCGGCGTGCACCGCCGGCCGTGACGCGACCTCAGGCCGGTGCCGGCGAGAGGTGCTCGTGCACGCCCAGCCAGCGCCCGTCACGGCGCGCGAAGACGATCGTCTCCCGCTCGTGCAGGACGTCCTCGCCGTCGTTCGTGCGCACCGTCGTCCGGACCCGGTGGGTGAACACGCCGGTCTCGCCGAGGAGCTGGACGACCACGTCGGTGCTCTCGCAGGAGACGACCTGGAAACCGTCCTCGGCCACCCACCGTGCCCACTCCCGCCGGTACTCCTCGGTCGAGGTGAGCAGCCGGTCGGTGGTGTGGAACAGGAACGTGGCGTCCTCGGCGAAGCTGCCGAAGTAGGCCTCCAGGTCGCCACGTCCGAAGGCCTGCACGAGTGCCTCCGCGGCTGCCCTGACCTCCGCCTCGACCATCACGCGACCGGTTCCTGGGGACGGCGACCGGCCCGGTGCACCGAGGCGCGCGGATCGTCGACGACGGGCGCGGCCTCGCCGTCGCTGACCGGGACCCAGCGCGGGCCCTCGGGGCCGAAGGCGTGGCGGGGCTCCGGGAAGGCGAACAGCAGGGCCAGGTAGATCACGGCCGCCAGGCCGAGGGAGACCGGCAGGCTCACGTCGATGCCGCCGGCGACCGCGTTGCGGAAGGGCCCCTCGATCAGCGGCGGGTAGTTGGCGAAGAGCAGCCCGGCGATCGCCGAGGGGATCCACGCCGCCATGCCCCGCCAGTTGACCCCCTCGCTGAACCAGTAGCGCCCACCGGTCCGGCCCTGGTTGAAGACCTGCACGTCCTCGGGCGAGTAGTACCCGCGCCGGACGACGTAGCCGATGGTCATGATGATCATCCAGGGGGTCGTGCAGATGACGATCGCGCCGATGAAGGCGTTCACGCTGCCCAGCAGGTCGAAGGCCAGGCGGCCGACGAGGATGAAGACGAAGGCCAGCGCGCCGATGAACAGCGACGCCTGCACGCGGCTGAGCCGGGGGAAGACCGAGGAGAAGTCCAGCCCCGTGCCGTAGAGCGACGTCACGCCGGTGGACATGCCGCCGAGGAACGCCACCACGATCAGCAGCACCGCGTACCAGAGCGGCGACGCCTGGATCAGCGCCACCACGTAGTCGGCCTCTCCGGCGACCAGGGTCGCGGTGCCGACACCGAAGAGGAACGGCACGAGCGTGGCCAGCTGACCGAGGAAGGTGGCGCCCAGCAGCTTCGGGGTGGGCGTGCCCGCGGGGATGTAGCGCGACCAGTCGCCGAGGAACGCCCCGAAGCTGACCGGGTTCCCCATGACGATCAGCGCCGAGAGGATGAAGGTCGGCCAGAAGCTGCCCAGCGCGTACGCCTCGGGACCGGGGTCGTAGCCGAAGTCGAACAGCGACGCGTAGGCGACGATGCCGAGCAGCATGAGCACGGTGTTGGCGAGGACGACCACCTTGTTCACCAGCAGCATGAACTGGTAGCCGTAGACCACGACGACGATCACCAGCGCTCCGAGGACCGCGTAGATGATCCCGCGGAACAGGTCGGAGTCCTCCGTGCCGAACAGGCGGGTGGCCGCGCCGACGATCGCGTCGCCGCTGACCCACACCGAGATCGAGTAGAACGCGATCGCCGTCAGCAGCGAGAGGAACGAGCCGAGCACCCGGCCCCGGACGCCGAAGTGCGCACCGGAGGACACCGCGTTGTTCGTCCCCGTCCGCGGGCCGAAGAGGCCCATCGGCATGAGGATCAGCGCCCCGACCACGACGCCGACGAGCGTGGCGGCGACGGCCTGGCCCAGCGAGAGCCCCAGTAGGACCGGGAAGGTGCCGAGGATGACCGTCGCGAACGTGTTGGCGCCGCCGAACTGGATGCGGAACAGGTCGAAGGGCCGCGACGTGCGCTCGGCAGCGGGGATCGTGTCGATCCCGTGCTGCTCGATCTCGGTGACGCGGGGTCGCCGCGCCTCCGCGGCCGTCCCGGCCACAACGGGTCCGCTCATGTGCACCTCCGGGTGAGGCGGTGGTCCCGACCACCGCAGTGGGCGAAGATTAGGGGCAGAGTTGTCTGGGAGACAACTAAAGTTGCCCGAAAGTTTCGTGCGGCATGCTGCTCGTGGACTCGGGAGAGGGGACGACGTGGCCGGAGAGGTACGACGGCTGGCACGACCGCACGACCCCGCCGAGGCGCTGATCGGCGCCCGGCTGCGGGCGGCACGGCAGGCAGCGGGACTGACCCTCGCGGCGGTCGCCATCGAGGCGGGGCTCACCAAGGGCTTCCTGAGCCGGCTCGAGCGCGACGAGGTCTCGCCGTCGGTCGCCTCGCTGGTGTCGGTGTGCGGCATCCTCGGCATCGGGGTCGGGCAGCTGTTCGAGGCGCCCGAGACCTCGCTCGTGCGGGGCGACGAGGCCCCGCCGATCAACTTCGGCAGGCGCGGTCTCCGCGAGTACCTGCTCACCGCGGGCTCGCAGCGCCACCTGCAGGTGATCCGGTCCCTGGTCGAGCCGGGCGGCGGGAGCGGCCCGGAGCTCTACTCCCTGGCGTGCGAGGCGGAGTTCGTCTACCTGGTGGCCGGGGAGCTGCGGCTGCTGCTGCCCGGAGATCCGGTGGACCTGACCGCCGGTGACGCCTTCACCATGCCCGGCGCCACCCCCCACACGTGGCTCAACCCCTCGGCCGACACCGTCGCCGAGGTGCTGTGGGTCCTGAGTCCGGCACCGTGAGCGGCCCCCTGGTCCCGTCGGTGCGGGGCATCGTCGACCTCTCGCACCCGTTGGACGACGGCACCCCCGTCTACCCCGGGGACCCGGTCGCGCGGATCGAGCCCGCCACGACCATCGAGGAGCACGGCTACAACGTCCTGCACGTGCGGATGGGCTCGCAGACCGGCACGCACGTGGACGCCCCCTTCCACTTCCTCGAGGACGGCGCCCGCATCGACGAGCTCCCCCTGGAGCTGTTCCTCGGCCCGGCGGTCGTCGCAGACCTCCGCGGCCGGGCACCGCGCACCCCGATCACGTGGGCGGACCTGGCGCCGGTCGCCGACCGCCTCGGGCCCGGGCGCATGCTCCTGCTGCACACCGGCTGGGACGCGCACTGGGGCACCGACGCGTACTTCGCCCACCCGTACCTGGACGGCGACGCAGCACAGCGGCTGGTCGACGCCGGCGTCCGCACGATCGGCCTGGACGCGCTGAGCCTCGACGAGACGGTGCTGGACGGCGAGTCGGCGGGCGGGTTCGCCGCGCACCTCGCCGTCCTCGGCGCCGGGGGCGTGATCGTGGAGAACCTGCGGAACCTGTCCTCCGTCACCTCGGCCGAGCCGGTCGTCAGCGTGCTCCCGCTCCGGCTCACCGGAGCCGACGGCGCCCCGGTCCGGGCCGTGGCGTTCGACGTCGCCGGCTGACCCCCCGCCCGGGGGGTCAGCCGCCCGACGTCAGGCCGGCTCCGGCACCAACTCCGGAAGCCCGTTGGCCTCGCGGACGACGTCGACGACCTGGCCCATGATGTCGTTGAGCCCGAAGTCCTTGGGCGTGAACACCCGGGCGACGCCCTGCTCGCGCAGCCGGCGGGCGTCGCTGTCCGGGATGATCCCGCCGACGACCACCGGGACGTCGTCGAGACCGGCGTCCTTCAGGCCCTGGAGCACCGCCGGGACGACCTGGAGGTGCGAGCCCGAGAGCACCGAGAGCCCGACGACGTGCACGTCCTCCTCCACGGCGGCGGAGACGATCTGCGCCGGCGTGAGGCGGATGCCCTGGTAGATGACCTCGAACCCGGCGTCGCGGGCGCGCACGGCGATCTGCTCGGCGCCGTTGCTGTGCCCGTCGAGCCCCGGCTTGCCGACCAGGAAGCGCAGTCGGCCGCCCATCTCCTCACCGGTCGCCCGCACCCGCTCGCGGACCCCGAGGAGGGTCTCGTCGGCCTCGCCGCCACCCGAGGCGGCCGAGACGCCGGTCGGTGCCCGGTACTCGCCGAAGACCTCGCGCAGCACGCCGGACCACTCCCCCGTCGTGACGCCGGCACGGGCGCACTCCAGGGTCGCGTGCATCAGGTTGACGTCGCTGCTCGCGGCCTCGCGCAGCGCCTCCAGCGCCTTGTCGGCGGCCTCCTGGTCGCGCTCGGCCCGCCACTTCTTCACGGCCTCCTGCGCGGCGGCCTCGACGGCCGGGTCGACCGTCATGATCGCGGTGTCGAGGTCGGCGGTGAGCGGGTTGGGCTCGGTGGTGTCGAACTTGTTCACCCCGACGACGACGTCCTCGCCGCTCTCCATCCGGCGACGGCGCTCGGCGAGCGAGCCCACCAGCTGGCCCTTCATGTACCCCGACTCGACGGCGGTGACCGCGCCGCCCATCTCCTGCACCCGGGCGATCTCGGCGCGGGCGCCCTCGAGGATGTCGGCGACCTTCTTCTCCACCACGACCGAGCCGGTGAACAGATCCTCGTACTCGAGCAGGTCGGTCTCGTAGGCCAGCACCTGCTGCAGCCGCAGCGACCACTGCTGGTCCCACGGCCGGGGCAGCCCGAGCGCCTCGTTCCAGGCGGGCAGCTGCACGGCGCGGGCGCGGGAGTCGCGGGACAGCGTGACCGCGAGCATCTCCAGCACGATGCGCTGGACGTTGTTCTCCGGCTGGGCCTCGGTCAGGCCGAGGGAGTTGACCTGCACGCCGTAGCGGAAGCGGCGGTGCTTGGCGTCCTGGACGCCGTAGCGCTCCTCGGTCAGCTCGTCCCAGAGCTGGGTGAAGGCGCGCATCTTGCACATCTCCTCGACGAAGCGGACGCCCGCGTTGACGAAGAAGGAGATGCGCGCGACGACCTCGCCGAACTTCTCCTGCGGCACCTGGCCGGAGTCGCGCACGGAGTCCAGGACGGCGATCGCGGTGCTGATCGCGTAGGCGATCTCCTGCTCCGGCGTCGCCCCGGCCTCCTGCAGGTGGTAGCTGCAGATGTTAATCGGGTTCCACTTCGGCATGGTCGTCACCGTGTACGCGACCATGTCGGTGATCAGCCGCATCGACGGAGCCGGCGGGAAGACGTAGGTCCCCCGCGACAGGTACTCCTTGATGATGTCGTTCTGCGTCGTCCCGGCCAGCTTGCTGACGTCGTGCCCGTGCTCCTCGGCGACGGCCTGGTAGAGCGCCAGCAGCCACATCGCGGTCGCGTTGATCGTCATCGACGTGTTCATCTCGTCGAGCGGGATGCCGTCGAAGAGCGCGCGCATGTCACCGATGTGCGTGACCGGGACGCCGACCTTGCCGACCTCGCCGACGGCGAGCTCGTCGTCGGGGTCGTACCCGGTCTGCGTCGGCAGGTCGAAGGCCACCGAGAGACCGGTCTGGCCCTTGGCCAGGTTCCGGCGGTAGAGGGCGTTGGACTCGGCCGGCGAGGAGTGGCCGGCGTAGGTGCGCATGACCCAGGGACGGTCACGCTCCTCCGGCGATGACGGGAACGGCATACCGGCGGAGTGTAGGGCGGTTACCCGCGAGTAGCAGCTCCGCCGTGACGAGGTGTGCGGTGGCACACTCGATCGGGGGTTCCAGGAGGAGGTGCCGTGCCGTACGACGCAGCAGGACCGCTCGTCGCCGTGGTCGTGCTGGGGCTGCTCGCGCTGTTCACGCGGTGGGCCTTCGCCGGCCGGCCCGCGCCGTCGTCCCCGGTCGACGACGGGCTGCTGACCCGGGTAGCGACGCTCAGCCGACGGGAGTCGGCGCTGCAGCTGCGGGCGCTGCTCTCCGACGCCGGCATCCGCTCCACCGTCCGCTTCCCCGGCGCGCACCGCGCCGAGGTGCTGGTGTTCCCGGAGGACGCCGACCGCGCGCGTGCGCTCGCGGTCTCGTTCCGCAGCCCCGAGTGACTCAGCCGGGGCGCTGGGTCCGCTCCACCTGGGCGCCCAGGCCGCGCAGCTGCTCGACGAAGTCCGGGTAGCCGCGGTCGACGTGGTAGGCGTCCTGCACCTCGGTGACGCCGTCGGAGCACAGCCCGGCCAGCACCAGCCCGGCCCCGGCGCGGATGTCGCTGGCGAGCACCGGGGCGCTGGAGAACCGCTCCCGGCCGCGCACGACCGCGTGGTGCCCGTCGATGCGGATGTCCGCGCCCAGCCGGACGAGCTCGTTGACGAACATGAACCGGCCCTCGAACACGTTCTCGGTGATCAGGGCGGTCCCGGTCGAGACGGCGGCCAGCGCCACTGCCATCGGCTGCAGGTCGGTCGGGAAGCCGGGGAAGGGCAGGGTCACGACGT
Organism: Blastococcus sp. TBT05-19; assembly: GCF_003319095.1. Classification (GTDB taxonomy): domain Bacteria; phylum Actinomycetota; class Actinomycetes; order Mycobacteriales; family Geodermatophilaceae; genus Blastococcus. Next base: position 220,095 of record NZ_QOHI01000007.1, read on the forward strand.
CGACGCACCGCGGGCGGTCGTCCATGGCCACGCGCAGCCCGTCGGGCACGACCTCGACGGTCGCGCCGGCGTCGGTCAGCTTGTCCAGCGCCACGGTGAGGTGCTCGGCCGTGGCGCGCTCGATGACGACGTCCCCGCGGGTCATGACCGTGCCGATCGCCCACGTGCCGGCCACGATCCGGTCCGGGACCGTCGTGTACTCGACCGGGTGCAGCTGCTCGACGCCCTCGACGGTGATGGTGGAGGTGCCCGCGCCGTCGATGCGCGCGCCCATCGCGGCGAGCAGCCGGCACAGGTCGACGATCTCCGGCTCGCGGGCGGCGTTGTCCACGACCGTGGTGCCCTGCGCGAGGACGGCGGCCATCACCAGGTTCTCGGTGGCCCCCACGGACGGGAAGTCCAGCCAGATCGAGGCGCCGGTCAGCCGCGGCGCGGTGGCGACCAGGAAGCCGTGCTCGCTGATGATCGTGGCGCCCAGCCGCTCCAGGCCGGAGATGTGCATGTCCAGGCCCCGGGAGCCGATCGCGTCGCCGCCGGGCAGGGCGACGCGCGCCGACCCGCACCGGGCGACCAGCGGACCGAGCACGTTGATCGAGGCGCGCATCCGGCGCACCAGGTCGTAGTCGGTCTCCGTGGACGGCTTCTCGGGGACGTCGATGGTGAGCCGGCCGCCGCCCCCGCTGCCCGGGGTGCGCTCGTAGGAGACGTCGCAGCCCAGCCGGCGCAGCACCTCGCTCATGATCGTGACGTCGAGGATGTCGGGGACCTCGTCGATCGTCGAGCGGCCGGTCGCCAGCAGGGTCGCCGCCATGAGCTTGAGCGCGCTGTTCTTGGCGCCGGTGACCCGAACACGTCCGGCCAGCCGCGCGCCGCCGGTCACCTCGAAGCAGTCCACCGGTCCACCCTAAGGCCCGTTGTGCGCCATCCGTTCCAGGCGCGGGCGGCCGCCGCCTACGCTCCACCCATGACCGTCCGGCTGACCCGCATCTACACGAAGACCGGTGACGCCGGTCAGACCCACCTCGGCGACATGAGCCGGGTCGCGAAGACCGATCCGCGGCTGGTCGCCTACGCCGACGTCGACGAGGCCAACAGCGTCCTCGGCGTCGCGCTGGCGCTGGGGCAGGTCGATGCGGAGATCGCCGACCTGCTGCGCAGCATCCAGAACGACCTCTTCGACATCGGCGCCGACCTGTGCACGCCGATCGCGGAGAACCCGGCCTACCCGCCGCTGCGGATCACCGCGGAGTACACCGAGCGGCTCGAGGCGGCCTGCGACACGTACAACGAGACGCTGCCCAAGCTGACCAGCTTCATCCTGCCGGGCGGCACCCCCGCCGCGGCGCTGCTGCACCAGGCCCGCGTCGTCGTCCGGCGGGCCGAGCGGAGCGTCTGGGCCCTGTTGGAGGCCGAGCCCGAGCAGACCAACGCCGAGACGGCGCGCTACCTCAACCGGCTCTCGGACCTGGTGTTCATCCTGTCGCGGGTGGCCAACCCGGACGGGGACATCCTCTGGGAGCCCGGCGCGCACAGCGGCGTGCACAAGCAGCGGGCCGCGAGCAGCGGGAACTGACCCCGCCGCGCTCAGCCAGCCGGTGGGGCGGACTCGACCCAGGACAGGAAGCCGGTGAGGGTCGAGGGCTCCATGGCCAGCTCCCGGGCACCCGCCGCCGTGCTGCACTCGAGCACGACGACGTCGCCGGGGAGCGCCAGGTCGTCCCGGCCGGCCGAGCGCTGCGAGAGCACCCGGAACTCGGCCCGGCAGAGTCGGTGCTGAGGACGCACCGAGAGCGACAGCGCGCGGTACCAGAGCAGCGCGTCGCCGCCGTACCAGGCGACGCCCACCGACCAGCGCGGTGAGCCGACCGGGCGGAGCCACATGGTGACCGCACCCAGCCCGGACAGCAGGAACCGGCGGCGCAGCAGGAAGACGACGACGACCAGCAGCAGCAGGACGCCGACCAGGATCAGCAGGGCCGTGGTCATGTCGTGCTACCGCCGCGCCCCGCCCGGATCAGACGCTCTCGCCGACAGCCCTCAGCCGGGACTGCGCGCGGCGCACAGCGGCCTGCGCGTCGGGGTCGTCCTTCTCGCCCTCGGCGCGGCGCAGGGCCTCGCGGGCCCGCTCCACGTCGATCTCGGAGGAGATCTCCGCCGTCTCGGCCAGGATGGAGACGCCTTCCCCGGTGATGGAGAGGAAGCCACCGTGCGCGGCGACGACCAGGTCCTCGCCCTCGGTGGTCCGGATCGTCACGACGCCGCCGTCGGCCAGCTGCGCCAGCACGGGCGCGTGGCCGGCCAGGATGCCCAGCTCGCCCTCGGTGGTGCGGGCGATCACGGTCGTGGCCTCGCCGGACCAGATCTTGCGCTCGACGGCCACCAACTCGACCTGCAGGGTCGCCACGACACTCCTCGGGGTCCAGGGTCCGGCGGCCCGTGAGCCGACGGCGGATGGGTCCACAATAGCGGCGTGTCGCAGGGCGGCCCCGGCCCGGGTGCTGCGGAGCGCGCCGTCCTACGCGGAGCGGCGGTAGAGCAGCGTCCAGCGCCCGACGCGGACCCACGGGTGCCGGACGCACGTCGACGGCGCCCACCCCTCGGTGTCGAAACCCGGGTCGGCGATCGTGACCGGGGCGTACGGCGGCCAGGTCCAGTCCCGGCTGCCCCGCTCCGGGGATCGCAGCACCCTGCTGTCCCGCTCCACGTCGCCCCTCGATCCGGCGCCCGTTGCGCGGGCGCGCCTGCGGAGATGGTCGGCAGCTCACGGCTGCCCACGCAGGGACGGCCGACCGGAATCACCCGATCGGGCGATGGGATCGCGCCCTCAGTGCCCCGGAACGGCGACGGCCGGACCCCCTCGCGGGGATCCGGCCGACGCCGTGACGTGCTGGGAGCTCAGCTCTTCTTGAGCTTGTCGGCGTTGCGCTCGAGGTCCTCGAGGCCACCGCACATGAAGAATGCCTGCTCCGGCAGGTGGTCGTAGCTGCCCTCGGTGAGCGCCTTGAACGCCTCGAGGGTCTCCGACAGCGGCACGAACGATCCGGGCTGACCGGTGAAGGCCTCGGCCACGAACATGTTCTGCGAGAGGAAGCGCTCGATGCGCCGGGCCCGGTTGACCGTGACCTTGTCCTCCTCGCCGAGCTCGTCGATGCCGAGGATCGCGATGATGTCCTGCAGCTCCTGGTAGCGCTGCAGGATCTGCTTCACCCGCTGGGCGATGGAGTAGTGCTCCTCGCCGACGTACTGCGGGTCGAGGATCCGGCTGGTGGAGTCCAGCGGGTCCACGGCCGGGTAGATGCCCTTCTCCGAGATCGGCCGCGACAGGTTCGTCGTGGCGTCCAGGTGCGCGAAGGTCGTGTGCGGCGCCGGGTCGGTGATGTCGTCGGCGGGCACGTAGATCGCCTGCATCGAGGTGATCGAACGACCCCGGGTCGAGGTGATCCGCTCCTGCAGCTGACCCATCTCGTCGGCCAGCGTCGGCTGGTAACCCACGGCCGACGGCATGCGGCCCAGCAGGGTCGACACCTCCGAGCCGGCTTGGGTGAACCGGAAGATGTTGTCGATGAAGAGCAGCACGTCCTGGTTCTGCTCGTCGCGGAAGTACTCCGCCATCGTCAGCGCGGAGAGCGCGACGCGCAGACGCGTGCCCGGCGGCTCGTCCATCTGGCCGAAGACCAGCGCGGTGGACTCGATGACGCCGGACTCGGTCATCTCCGTGATGAGGTCGTTGCCCTCACGGGTGCGCTCGCCGACACCGGCGAACACCGACACACCACCGAACTCCTGCGCGACGCGACGGATCATCTCCTGGATGAGGACCGTCTTGCCGACGCCGGCACCACCGAACAGGCCGATCTTCCCGCCGGCCACGTAGGGCGTCAGCAGGTCGATGACCTTGATGCCGGTCTCCAGCATCTCGGTGCGGCCCTCGAGCTGGTCGAACCGCGGCGGCTGGCGGTGGATGCCCCAGTGCAGCGCGTCCTCGGCGTGGCCGGGGGTGTCCAGGCACTCGCCGAGGGCGTTGAACACGTGGCCCTTGGTGACGTCACCGACGGGGACCGAGATCGGCTTGCCCGTGTCGGAGACCTCGGCGCCACGGACGAGGCCGTCGGTCGGCGCCATCGAGATGGTGCGGACGACGTTCTCGCCGAGGTGCTGCGCGACCTCGAGGGTCAGCGTCTTGCTGAGGTCGGCGAGCGTGACGTCGACCTTCAGGGCGTTGAACAGGTCGGGCATCGCGTCGCGGGGGAACTCGACGTCGACGACCGGCCCGGTGACCCGCGTGACGCGGCCGGTGGCCTGCGTCTGCTGGGTGGACGGACGGTCCTCGGTGACGGTCATCTGTAGTGCTCTCCTGCCCTGGGGCTCGGGGGTTCGTTCGGGGGTCAGTCGTTGGCGCCGGAGGACACCAGAGCGTCGGCGCCGCCGACGATCTCGCTGATCTCCTGCGTGATGTCTGCCTGGCGGATCTGGTTGGCCTGGCGCGAGAGGTTCTTCGCCAGCTCCTCGGCGTTGTCCGACGCCGACTTCATCGCCCGCCGACGGGACGCCGACTCGGAGGCCGCGGCCTCCAGCATCGCCGCGTAGATGCGGGTCGTGACGTACTTCGGCAGCAGGGCGTCGAGCAGCCCCTCGGCCGACGGTTCGAACTCGTAGGCCGCCTGCAGCCCGTCGTCCTTCGCGACGCCCTGCTCGCGGTCCTCGCGCTCGTAGTCGAACTCCTCGACCTCCTCGACCTCCAGCGGAGCCATCCGCTTGGCGACCGGGACCTGGGCGAGCAGCGACCGGAACTCGGTGAAGACGATGTGCAGCTCGTCCACACCGGCGATGCCATCAGGACCAGCGGAGCCGCCGGCTCCGTTGTCGTGGTCGTCGTCCTCACCGGAGGTGAAGGCCTCGATGAGGGCCTGGCCGACCTCCTGCGCGTCGGCGTACCCGGGCTGCTCCGAGAAGCCGGTGAACGTCTGCTCGACGTCGCGCTCGCGGAACCGGTAGTAGGTCTCGCCCTTGCGGCCGACCACGTAGAGCACCGGCTCCTTGCCCTCCTGCCGGAGCAGGCCCAGCAGCTCTTCGGTGCGCCGCAGCACGTTCACGTTGTACGAGCCGGCGAACCCGCGGTCGGAGGTGATCACGAGGACCGCGGCCCGCTTGGGGTTCTCCCGCTCGGTGAGCAGCGGGTGGTCCAGCGACGCAGACGAGGCCAGCGCCGAGAGCACGCGCGTGATCTCCCGGGCGTAGGGCTTCGAGGCCTCCACCCGGGCCTGGGCGCGCACGATGCGGGCGCCGGCGATCAGCTCCTGGGCCGAGAAGATCTTCTTCGTCGACCGCGTGGAGCGGATGCGGCGCCGCAGCGCGCGGAGGTTACCGGCCACGGGTCAGGCCTTCTTCTTGACCTGGACGCGCTCCTGACCCCGCTCCGAGGCGTCCATGGCCTCGGCCTCGGGCTCGTTCACGAGCGACTCGCCGTCAGAGGTCGTGAACTGACCGTAGAAGGCCTCGACGGCCCGCTCCAGGCTGCTCACGGTGTCGTCCTCGAGCTTCTTGCTGCTGCTGATCGACGGCAGGATGCCGTTGTCGCCGCGAGCGATGAAGTCGAGGAACTCGCTCTCGAACCGGCGCACGTCGCCGACGGCGACCCGGTCGAGCCGGCCGGTGGTGCCCAGCCAGAGCGAGACGACCTGGCGCTCCACCGAGTACGGCGAGTACTGCCCCTGCTTGAGCAGCTCGACCAGGCGCTGGCCGCGGTCCAGGGTGGCCCGGCTGGACGCGTCGAGGTCCGAGGAGAACGAGGAGAACGCCTCGAGCTCGCGGAACTGGGCCAGGTCCAGGCGCAGGCGGCCGGCGACCGACTTCATCGCCTTGATCTGCGCGGAGCCACCGACGCGGGACACCGAGATGCCGACGTTGATGGCCGGGCGGACGCCGGAGTTGAACAGACCCGTCTCGAGGAAGATCTGCCCGTCGGTGATCGAGATGACGTTGGTCGGGATGTAGGCCGACACGTCGTTGCCCTTGGTCTCGATGAGCGGGAGACCCGTCATCGAACCGGCGCCCAGCTCGTCGGACAGCTTCGCGCAGCGCTCCAGGAGGCGGGAGTGCAAGTAGAAGACGTCGCCGGGGTAGGCCTCGCGGCCCGGCGGGCGGCGGAGCAGCAGCGACACCGCACGGTAGGCCTCGGCCTGCTTGGTGAGGTCGTCGAACACGATGAGGACGTGCTTGCCCTCGTACATCCAGTGCTGGCCGATGGCCGAGCCCGTGTAGGGGGCGATGTACTTGAAGCCCGCGGCCTCCGAGGCCGGGGCGGCGACGATGGTCGTGTACTCCATCGCGCCGGCGTCCTCGAGGGCCGAGCGGATCGAGGCGATCGTCGAGCCCTTCTGGCCGACGGCGACGTAGATGCAGCGGACCTGCTGCGCCGGGTCGCCGGTCGCCCAGGCTTCCTTCTGGTTGATGATCGCGTCGATGGCGATCGCGGTCTTGCCGGTCTGGCGGTCACCGATGATCAGCTGGCGCTGGCCACGGCCGATCGGCGTCATGGCGTCGATGGCCTTGATGCCGGTCTGCATCGGCTCGTGCACCGACTGGCGCTGCACCACGGTGGGGGCCTGCAGCTCGAGGGCGCGGCGGCCGGTGGTCTCGATGGCGCCGCCGCCGTCGATCGCGTTGCCGAGCGGGTCCACGACGCGGCCGAGGTAGCCGTCGCCGACGGGCACCGAGAGGACCTCGCCGGTCCGGCGGACCTGCTGGCCCTCCTCGATGCCGGAGAAGTCACCGAGGATGACGACGCCGACCTCGCGCACGTCGAGGTTCAGCGCCAGGCCACGCACACCGCTCTCGAACTCGAGCAGCTCGTTGGTCATGACCGAGGGCAGGCCCTCGACACGCGCGATGCCGTCACCGGCCTCGGTGACGATCCCGACCTCTTCCCGGGATACGTCGGGCGAGTACTCGGTGACGTAGTTCTGGATGGCACTGCGGATCTCGTCTGCGGAGATCGTCAACTCGGCCATGGCTCTGAGTCCTCTTCCCTGCGGGGTCGTGTCTGTGGAGTGTGGGCGGTCAGCCGGCCAGCTGCCGGCGGGCAGCTTCCAGGCGGTGGGCGATCGTGCCGTCGATGACCTCGTCGCCCACCTGGACGAGGAGCCCGCCGAGCACCGTGGGATCCACGGTCACGTGCAAGCCGATGGTCCGTCCGTAGAGGCGGCCCAGCGCGTCGGCGAGCCGCTGCTCCTGGGCGGCGGTCAGCGCCGTGGCCGTCGTCACGCGGGCGATCGACTGCCCACGACGCCGGCTGGCGACGTCGGACAGCCGCTCGATCGCGACCCCGGCCGTTCCGACGTGCGAACCGGTCAGGACGTTCCGGAGCAGCTGCTCGGTCACCGGGCTGACCCGGCCCGACAGCAGCCGGTCCAGGAGCGCGGACTTGCCCTCCGCGGACCCGGTGCGGTCGCTGAGGATCCGCGACAGCCCCTGGTCGCCGGCGACGATCCGGCCGAAGCGGAAGAGCTCGTCCTCCACGTCGTCCAGCTCACCGCGGGCGTCGGCGGCGTCGAGCGCGGCCTCGGTGGCCAGCGTCGTCGCGGCCTCCACCATGTCCAGCGGCCGCGACCAGCGCTGCCGCACCGTGACCGAGAGGACGTCGAGGGCGGCCGGCTGCAGTCGCGAGGAGAACAGCCGCTCGGCCAGCGCCGCACGCTCCTCGGGCTTGCCCGAGGGGTCGGCCAGCGCCCGGCGCAGCGACGGCTGGGCCTGCAGCAGCCGGGCGACGGCGAACAGCTCGTCGGCCAGCGCCAGCAGGTCCGGGCCGGCAGCTCCCTGGGTGCGCTCGGACAGGCGCTCGCGCGCCTGGACGAGCGCCACCCGGCTGGATGCCTCCATCAGCGGTTGCCCTCCGGCACGGTCACGGCGGGGCCGCGACCACCGTCGGTGCTCATCCCGTCGAGCTGGTCGAGGAACCGGTCGACCGTGCCCTGACGACGGGCGTCGTCGGCGAGGGACTCCCCGACCACGCGACCGGCCAGGTCGACGGCGAGCGCGCCGATCTGCCCGCGCAGCTCGTTGACGACCTGCTGACGGGCCGAGGCGATCTGCTCCTCGCCGCGGGCGACGATGCGAGCCGACTCCTCCTGCGCCTGGGTGCGCAGCTCCTCGATGATCTGCTGCCCCTCGGCGCGGGCGGCGTCGCGGATCTGCGCGGCCTCGTTGCGGGCTTCCGCCAGCTGCGCCTTGTACTGCTCGAGAGCGGCCTTGGCCTCGGCCTGCATGGCCTCGGCCCGCTCGATGCCGCCCTCGATGGTGCGCTGGCGCTCGGCCAGCATGGCCTCGAGGCGCGGGACCACGAAGCGCTTGTACAGGAAGTACAGGACAGCGAAGGAGATGATGCCGACGATCAGCTCACCCGGGTGCGGGATGACCGGGTAGGTCGACTCCCAGAAACCACCCTCGCCGCTCTCGGCGGCCAGCACAGCGGCCGCGTCGTCGATAGCCCCCATCTCGGGTGCTCCTTCCGGTCCTCGGGTCACGAGAAGACGAACGCCAGGGCGATGCCGAAGATGGCCAGCTGCTCACAGAGCACGAAGCCCAGGATGGCGATGGTCTGCAGCACGCCGCGGGTCTCGGGCTGACGCGCCACGCCGCTCACGTAGGCAGCGAAGATCAGGCCGATGCCCACGCCCGGCCCGATGGCCGACAGGCCGTAGCCGATGATCGCAAGATTGCCTTCCATGGGTTTTTCCGTTCCTCTCGGTCGGTCTGTGCTGCCGGGTGGCGCACATGGGTGGTGCAGTTCTGGGGCGTGCCCGCAGACGATCAGTGGTCGTCGGCGTAGACCTCGGCGATGTAGATCGAGGCCAGGAGGATGAAGACGTAGGCCTGCAGGAACGCGATCAGGATCTCGAACGCGCTGAAGAGGAGGAACATCAGGAAGGCCGGGATGGACACCAGCTTCAGCAGGCCCTCGCCGTGGAGCAGCAGGTACTCGCCACCGAGCGCGAACAGCAGCAGCAGGATGTGGCCGGCGAACATGTTGCCGAAGAGCCGCAGCGTGAGCGTGACCGGGCGGGTGACCAGGAAGGTGACCAGCTCGAGCAGGAAGACGACCGGCACGACGAACAGCGGCAGGCCGCTCGGCACCAGGTTCTTGAGGAAGCCCCCGATCCCGCGGCGGCGGACGCCGGCGACCAGGTAGACGACGTAGACCCCGAGCGCGAGGGCCAGGGGGAAGCCGATGCGGCTCATCGTCGGGAACTGGACGGGCGGGATGATGCCCATCAGGTTGTTCACCAGGATGAGCGTGAACAGCGTGAACAGCAGCGGGATGTAGGGCTTGAAGTGCGCCGAGCCGATGATGTCGCGGCCGATCGAGTTGCGGACCAGGCCGTACATGCCCTCGAGCCGGAACTGCCCACGGCCCGGGACCACCGACAGGCGGCGGGTCGTCACCATCATCACGACGGCGAGGCCGATGGTGACCAGCACCATCACGATCATGCTGCGCGTGATGGCGAAGGCGCCCTCGCCGACCAGCGGCTGCCAGAAATCTGGCGCGCTCGGCGGGACGAACTCCTCGGCGGCCGAGACCACGGTCGTCACTACTCAGCCTCCGTCAGGAACTGCGGTTGGGTGCAAGCCGGCGGCCCGGACACCGGATGCGCGCGCACGGCGCAGCTCCCGATCCTCACAGGCCCCGGTCACTGTAACGGACCCAGATGCTGAAGATCGCGGCGGCCATGCCCAGCACCAGCGCCACGGGCAGCACCCACACCTGGCCGGTCGCCTCGCTGATCCACCAGGCCGGCAGCCCGAACACCAGCATCGCCGACAGCAGCGTGCCCATCGCGTCCCAGCCCTGGCGCAGGTGGGCGCCGGCGACCATCTGGTGGTGCACCGGCGGCTCCTTGCGGGGACGCTCGCCGGTGCCGTCGGTCACGACCGGATCCCGGGAGCGGGCTCGTCGTAGATGTAGGTCTTGACGCGGGTGAACGCGACGATCTCGCCGATGGTGCCGGCCAGCGACACGACGATCGCCGTGACCGCGAAGGCGATCGGGGACAACCAGTCCGCGTTCCGGAACAGGATCAGGAAGACGCCGAGCAGCATGACCTTGAAGAAGTAGCTGACCATCGCGCCCATGAAGACCACGCGCGGGTCCAGGCCCGCCATCTTCCGCAGGATCAGCATCGTCGACACGGTGCTCAGCACCACGAGAGCGGACGCCAGCGCGCTGCCGGCGAAGCCGAGCGACCCGTCGACCAGCGTGAACACCACGATCGCGATGACGGCGACGGCGATCGAGGGCACGGCGCCACCGCGGAGCATGGCGCCGTAGGGGTCGGGTCTGTCGGCGGCCCGGGGCTCAGGAGTCACGCCCTACCGTATCCGGCGTCGCCCCGCCACCGGCAGGGAGCAGGGACGGCGGCCGCCCCGGCCGGGCTCAGCGGGGGGCGCCGCCGACCGCGGACGGCGGCTCGGCGCCGGCCCGGCGCACGCGGGCCGTGGGGTGGTCGGCCCGGCTCTTCCGGCGCTGCGCCTCCAGCTCCGCGGCCCGCGCCTCGCGCGCGGCCCGCCGGGCCCGGGGGCTCAGCACCACGACCACGCCGACGACGAGCAGGACCGCGATCACGACCAGGAGCTCGGCCCGTCCGCCGGTGATCGACAGGCCGACGGCGCCGAAGGAGAGCAGCGCGGCCCAGAAGTACATGACGAGGACCGCCCGCCGGTGCGAGTGGCCGATGGAGAGCAGCCGGTGGTGCAGGTGCATCTTGTCCGGCGCGAACGGCGACCGCCCGCGCAGCGTCCGCCGGAAGACCGCCAGCACCAGGTCGGTGAACGGGATGAAGAGCACCGCCACCGGCACCAGCAGCGGAAGGGTCAGCGGCAGCAGGCTGGCCGCCGAGCCGAAGGACTGGGCGTCCACTCCCCCGGTGGCGCTCACCGCTGCCGCCGACAGCATGAGGCCCACCAACATCGAGCCGGAGTCGCCCATGAAGATCCGGGCCGGGCTGAAGTTGTGCGGCAGAAAGCCCAGGCAGGCCCCGGCCAGGACGGCGGTGATCAGCGCCGGCGCGCTGGCCGATTCGACGTAGCCGTCCAGGGCCAGGCTGTAGCTGTAGGCGAAGAACGCCAGCGCCGCGATCGCCGAGACCCCCGCCGCCAGGCCGTCCAGCCCGTCGATGAAGTTGAGCGCGTTCACCGCCAGGACGGTGAGCAGGATGGTCGCCGGGACACCGACGTCGGGCCCCAGGGAGATCGTCCCGATGTCGGCGACCGGCAGGAAGACGTAGGCCAGCTGCACGCCGAGCAGGACCATGACCCCGGCTGCGGCGATCTGACCGGTGAGTTTCGTCAGGGCGTCCAGGCCCCACTTGTCGTCCAGCACGCCGAGCAGGCAGATCAGCCCGCCCGCCACGAGCACGGCGTAGGCCTGGGAGTCGTCGAACGTGCGCTGCAGGTTCGGCAGCCGTGAGGCGACCAGGATGGCGGCGACGACGCCGAGGTACATCGCCATGCCGCCGCCCCGGGGCGTCGGGATGACGTGCACGTCGCGCTCCCGCGGCGCCGCCATCATCCGCAGCCGGATCGCCGTCATCCGCACCACCGGCGTGGCCAGGAAGGTGACCAGCGCCGCGGTGAGGAGGACGACGACGTATTCGCGCACGGCTCAGGCGGTCCGTGCGGGCTCGGGGTGGGCAGTCGGTCGGGTCGGGTGGGGGTAAGCAGGGTGGGTGCCGACCAGCTCGCGGACACCGGCGGCGACCTCCGCCGTCCGGCTGCCGTCGGAGTCGCGGATCGCGGTCCCGATGAGCGAGGCGATCGACTTCATCTCCGGCTCGGCCATGCCCTGGGTGGTGACCGCCGGGCTGCCGACCCGGATGCCGGAGGCGACCGACGCCGGCTGCGGGTCGAAGGGGATCGCGTTCTTGTTGAGCACGATGCCCGCGGCACCGCACCGGGCCTCGGCGTCGGCACCGGTCACGCCGGTCCCCTGCAGGTCCAGCAGCGCGAGGTGGGTGTCGGTGCCCCCGGCCACCGGCCGCAGACCCTCGTCCGCCAGCCCCTCGGTGAGGGCCTGCGCGTTGGCGATGACCTGGCGCGCGTAGGCCTGGTACCCGGGCTGCAGGCACTCCTTGAAGTTCACCGCCTTGGCCGCGACGGCGTGCATCAGCGGCCCGCCCTGCATCATCGGGAAGGCCGACTTGTCGATCGCCTTGGCGTGCTCGGCCTTGCAGACGATCGCGCCACCGCGGGGGCCGCGCAGCACCTTGTGCGTGGTGAAGGTGACCACGTCGGCGTAGGGCACGGGGCTCGGGATCGCCTTGCCCGCGACGAGGCCGATGAAGTGCGCGGCGTCGACCATGAAGATCGCGCCGACCTCGTCGGCGATCTCGCGGAACGCCGCGAAGTCGATCAGCCGCGGGATCGCCGAGCCCCCGGCCACGATGAGCTTGGGCCGGTGCTCGCGGGCCAGGTCGCGCACCTGGTCGTAGTCGATGTGCTCGGTCTTCTCGTCGACCCCGTACTGCACGGCGTTGAACCACTTGCCGCTGAAGCTGACCTTCGTGCCGTGGGTCAGGTGGCCGCCGTGCGGCAGCGCCATGCCCAGGAAGGTGTCACCGGGCGAGAGGAAGGCGCCGTAGGCGGCGAGGTTGGCGTTGGCCCCGGAGTGCGGCTGCAGGTTCGCGTGCTCGGCGCCGAACAGCTCCTTGGCCCGCGCGATGCCGATCTCCTCGGCGCGGTCGACGACCTCGCACCCGCCGTAGTACCGGCGTCCCGGGTAGCCCTCGGCGTACTTGTTCGACAGCGTGCTGCCCAGCGCGGCCAGGACGGCGGGGCTGGTGAAGTTCTCGCTGGCGATCAGCTGCAGCCCGCCGCGCAGCCGGTCGAGCTCGTCGGTGACCACCCCGGCGATGTCGGGATCGAAAGCGGCCAGGGCGTCGAAGTCCGGCCCCCAGTAGGGCGTGCTCATCTCGGTCGCACTCCAGAACGTCGGTGCGGGCGCCCGCGGTACCCGGGCTCGGGCGGCGCGGCGGTCAGAGACCCACTATGACACTGCCCGCGCGCTAGTCCGTGATCTCGGGGACGACCTCGCGGAGGCGTTCCACCGAGACGGCGCCGACGCGCAGGACGCGCGGGTTCGGGCCGGTGCAGTCGACGATGGTGCTGGCCGCCGAGCTGTCCCGGGGGCCGCCGTCGAGCACGACCGCGGCGTGGGCGCCCAGCTGCTGGTCGGCCTCCTGCGCGGTGGTGGCCGCGGGCCGGCCGGAGCGGTTGGCGCTGGACACGGCGAGCGGGCCGGTCCGGCGGAGCAGGTCGCGGGTCAGCTCGTCGTCGGGCAGCCGGACGGCGACGGTCCCCTCGGCGTCGCCGAGGTCCCAGGCCAGCGACGGCGCGTTCTCGACGACGAGGGTGAGCCCTCCGGGCCAGAACTCCTGGGCCAGCCGGGTGGCGACCTCCGGCGTGCGCAGGACCAGACCGGCCAGGGTCGACGCCTCGCCGATCAGGACCGGCACCGGCATGCCGCGACCGCGGTTCTTCGCCGCGAGCAGCCCGGTCACAGCGGCCGGGGCGAAGGCGTCGGCGGCCACGCCGTAGACCGTGTCGGTGGGCAGCAGGACCAGCTCGGAGCGGGCGATCGCCGCGGCGGCGGCGTCCAGCCCGGCGGTCCGGGCCTCGGGGTCGGAGCAGTCGTAGATGTCGGCCACGGGTGCCGAGTCTGTCATCGGTGCGGGACGTCGCGCGGACCCGGCGTCAGTCATCGCCCTCCTCGCCCTTCTCCTCCTCCTTCTGCTGCTGCTCCTGCTGCTTCTTCGCCTCCTCCTCCCGCTTCTTCGCCTCCTCCTCCTGCTTCTTCGCCTCCTCCTCCTGCTTCTTCGCCGCCTCCTCCTGCTTCTTCGACTCGTCCTCGCCCCGCTCGCCGTTCCCGCCGGGCTGCTCCACCGGGGCGGGCACCGGCACCGGTGGCACGGCGTAGGACAGCCGCACGAGGTCGTCGGGGGCGAGCGTTCCCTCCGGTTCGACGGCGGTGACGTCGCCGGCCGGCACGTCACCGGCCTCCACCGGGACGAGCTCCACGCGCAGGCCGCGCCCCACGAGGTCGGCCTGCACCTCGCGCACGGGGCGTCCGACGAGGTCGGCCGCGACCACCTCGATCCCCTCCGGTGTCGCCGACGTCGGCGTGGTCCCGGAGGACGGGGTGCCGGACCCGGTGGGGAGCACGGTGACGAGGACCGCGACGGCGATCAGCGCGACGGCCGCGGCGACCAGCGCCGGGATCAGCCAGCGCCGGCGTCCACGGGCTGCGGGTGCGGCCACGGCGCGGATCGGTTGCGTCCCCGACCCCGGGACGGGCAGCACCGCGGTGGGCGCCCGCCGCGCCGGCGAGGTGGGCAGTCCCGCGGTCAGCCGGCGGGCGGCGTCCCGGAGCGCCGCGCCGTCGGGGTAGCGGGCAGCCGGGTCCTTCGCCATGGCCTGCTCGACGAGCGTGCGCACCCCGGCCGGGACGCCCATCGGCAGCGGCGCCGGCTCGTCGCGGATGTGCATGACGGCGATCTGGACCGGGTTCTCGGCCTCGAAGGGGCGGCGTCCGGCCAGGCACTCGTAGGCCACCGCGCCGAGCGCGTAGACGTCGCTGGCCGGGGTCGCCTGACCGCCGGCGGCCTGCTCCGGGGAGAAGTAGTGCGCCGTCCCGACGACCTGACCGGTCCCGGTGACCGCGACGCTGGCCGCCGAGCGCGCGATCCCGAAGTCGGTGATCTTCACCGTCCCCTGCGGGGTGACCAGGATGTTGGCGGGCTTGATGTCGCGGTGCACGATCCCGGCCGCGTGCGCGGCGGCGAGCCCGTCGGCGACCTGGTCCAGGATGTCGACGGTCCGGGCGGCGTCCAGCCGGTGCTCGCGGGCGAGCAGGTCGGCGAGCGACTCCCCGTCGACGAGCTCCATCACGAGGTAGGCCGACGACTGCGCGTGCGGGGTCGCCGGGACCTCGCCGTAGTCGAACACCGCAGCGATGTGCGGGTGCGTCAGGAGCGCGGCGTGCTGGGCCTCGGCCCGGAACCGCGTCAGGAAGGTGGCGTCGCCGGCGTACTGCTCGCGGAGCACCTTCACCGCGACCGGGCGGTCGAGCAGCGTGTCGTGGCCGCGCCACACCTGGCCCATGCCGCCGCCGGCGATCAGCGACGTGAGGCGGTACCGGTTCGCGAGCAGGTCCGGGTGCATCAGCCCTCCGTGCGTCGAGCGGTCGTGAACCGTGGGCGGCCGGCGAGATCCACGTGGTCCTCGACCTCGGTGAAGGCGCCGTGCGCCCGGACGAGCGCGGGCAGCGCGATCCCCTGCTGGTCGGCGTGCTCGATGCCCAGGTACCCGCCGGGTCGCAGCAGCCGCGCGGCCACCGACAGCATGCCCCGGACGACGTCCAGGCCGTCGGGCCCTCCCCACAGCGCCAGCGGCGGGTCGTGGTCGGCGACCTCACGGGGCACGCGGGCACCGTCGGGCACGTAGGGCGGATTGGAGACGACGACCTCGACCCGGCCGTCGAGCTCCCCCAGCAGCGCCGGGTCGGTCATGTCACCGGCCACGACGCCCACCGGGGTGTCCTTCTTCCCGACCCGCTCCAGGGCGTTGTGCCGGGTCCACTCGATCGCGCCGGGGTCCCGCTCGACGGCGGTCACGCGGGCTCCGGGGTGCTCGTGCGCGATCGACAGGGCGATGGCGCCCGATCCGCTGCCGAGGTCCACCACGATCGGGCCGTCGAGCCCGGCCAGCCGCTCGAGCGCCCACTCCACCAGCAGCTCGGTCTCCGGCCGCGGGACGAACACCCCGGGCCCGACGGACAGCTCGAGGTGCCGGAAGGCGGCGCGGCCGGTCAGGTGCTGGAGCGGTATCCGGTCGGCGCGCTGGTCGAGCAGCGCGGCGAAGCGGGCCGCGGCGTCGTCGTCCACCTCGTCGAGGGTGACCAGACCCGCCCGCGCGCGGCCGACGACGTGACCCAGCAGCAGCTCGGCGTCGACCCGCGGCGACTCCACCCCCGCGTCGGCGAGCCGCCGGGTAGCCTCGGTCAGGAGCGCGCGGGTGTTCAGGACCCGGCCGCCAGCAGCTCGGCGGTGTGCGCGGACGCCAGGGCGTCGATCACCGCGTCGAGGTCGCCGTCGATCACCGCGTCGAGGTTGTGCGCCTTGTAGCCGACCCGGTGGTCGGCGATCCGGTTCTCCGGGAAGTTGTAGGTGCGCACCCGCTCGCTGCGGTCCATGGTCCGCACCTGGCTGCGGCGCTGGTCGCTGGCGGTCGCGGCGGCCTCCTCGCGGGCCGCGGCCAGCAGCCGGGAGCGCAGCACCCGGAGTGCGGACTCCCGGTTCTGCAGCTGGCTCTTCTCGTTCTGCGAGCTGACCACGATGCCGCTGGGCAGGTGGGTGATCCGGACGGCGGAGTCGGTGGTGTTGACGCTCTGCCCGCCGGGGCCCGAGGAGCGGAAGACGTCGATGCGCAGGTCGTTGGGGTCGACCGTGACGTCGACCTCCTCGGCCTCCGGCAGCACGAGGACGCCGGCCGCCGAGGTGTGGATGCGGCCCTGCGACTCGGTCACCGGGACCCGCTGCACCCGGTGCACGCCGCCCTCGAACTTCAGCCGCGACCAGATGCCCTCGTCGGTGCGGGACTTGATGGCCACGGCGACGTCCTTGTACCCGCCGAGCTCGGCGTCCACGGCGTCGAGCACCTCGGTCGACCAGCCCCGGCGCTCGGCGTACCGCAGGTACATGCGCAGCAGGTCGCCGGCGAAGAGCGCGGACTCCGCGCCCCCCTCCCCCGCCTTGATCTCGAGGATGACGTCCTTGTCGTCGTCGGGATCCTTGGGCAGCAGCTGCTCGCGCAACCGGCCGGTGAGCTCCTCGATCCGCTGCTCGAGCGCGGTGGCCTCGGCGGCGAAGGACGCGTCCTCGGCGGCGAGCTCCCGGGCGGCGCTGAGGTCGTCGCGGGCCTGGTCCAGCCCGCGCGAGGTCTCGACCAGCGGGGCGAGCTGCGCGTAGCGCCGGGCCATCCGGCGGGCACGCGACTGGTCGGCGTGCACCGCGGGGTCGGCGAGCTCCTGCTCCAACCGCGCGTGCTCGGCGAGCAGCCCGGCCAGCCGGTCGGCCGCCGACGTCTCGGTGCTCGTGCTCACGCAGACCTCCGACAGGAGGGCCAAAATGGCCATTTTGGCCCGGTATGGGTGCGGACATGACGACGGCGCCCGCCCCACCGCGAGGTGGGACGGGCGCCGTCGGAGTGGCTACTTGTCGGCGGTCTCGGCGCCGGCAGCGGCACGCTTGCCGAACCGCTTCTCGAAGCGGGCGACGCGGCCACCGGTGTCGAGGATGCGCTGCTTGCCGGTGTAGAAGGGGTGGCAGGCCGAGCAGGTCTCGACGGTCAGCTGACCGGTCGGGCTGGTGCTGCGGGTCTGGAACGTGTTGCCGCAACCGCAGGTCACGGTGGTGACGTTGTAGGCCGGGTGGATGTCGGGCTTCATGGCTGCGCCTCTTCTGCGGAGTCTGTGTCGTTCGGTGTGCGTCAACGCCGGGGGCCGGACGGCTATTTCCGGCCGCGCCCGCGGGGCTCGGTCGACCAGTCTCCCAGATCGGGAGACCGGTCGACCGTCCGGGTCTCAGTCCTTGTCCGGACCCAGCGTCGTCTTCTGGATCTGCATGAGGAACTCGACGTTGTTGCGCGTCTTCTTCAGCTTCTCCAGCAGCAGCTCCAGCGCCTGCTGCGGCTCGAGCGCGGCGAGCACCCGACGCAGCTTGATGACGATGGCCAGCTCGTCGGGCGACATGAGGATCTCCTCCTTGCGCGTGCCCGACGCGTTGACGTCGACCGCCGGGAAGACCCGCTTGTCCGCCAGGCGGCGGTCCAGCTTGATCTCCGCGTTCCCCGTGCCCTTGAACTCCTCGAAGATGACCGTGTCCATCGTGGAGCCGGTCTCGACCAGCGCCGAGGCGATGATCGTGAGCGAGCCGCCGTTCTCGATGTTGCGGGCAGCACCGAGGAAGCGCTTGGGCGGGTAGAGCGCCGTGGAGTCGACACCACCGGAGAGGATGCGCCCGCTGGCGGGGGCCGCCAGGTTGTAGGCGCGGCCCAGGCGGGTGATCGAGTCCAGCAGGACGACGACGTCGTGGCCCATCTCGACCAGGCGCTTGGCCCGCTCGATGGAGAGCTCGGCGACCGTGGTGTGGTCCGACGGCGGCCGGTCGAAGGTCGAGGCGATGACCTCGCCCTTCACCGAGCGCTGCATGTCGGTGACCTCCTCCGGACGCTCGTCGACCAGGACGACCATCAGGTGGCACTCGGGGTTGTTCGTCGTGATCGCGTTCGCCAGCGACTGCAGCACCATCGTCTTGCCGGCCTTGGGCGGCGACACGATGAGCGCGCGCTGCCCCTTGCCGATCGGCATGACCAGGTCGATCACACGGGTGGTCAGCAGGTGCGGCTCGGTCTCCAGCCGCAGGCGGTCCTGCGGGTAGAGCGGGGTCAGCTTGGTGAACTCCGGGCGGTTGCGGGCCTGCTCGGGGTCCAGACCGTTGACCGTGTCCAGCCGCACCAGGGCGTTGTACTTGTCCTTGCGCTCGCCCTCGCGGGGCTGGCGCACCGCGCCGGTGATGGCGTCACCGCGGCGCAGGCCGTAGCGGCGCACCTGCGACAGCGAGACGTAGACGTCGTTGGGCCCGGTCAGGTAGCCGGAGGTGCGGACGAACGCGTAGTTCTCCAGCACGTCCAGGATGCCGGCGACGGGCAGCAGGACGTCGTCCTCGCTGACGGTCGGCTCGCCCTGGTCGAAGCGCTCCCGGCCGGTGCCGCGCTTGTTGCGGTCGCGGTAGCGACGACCCCGGCGACCGCGGCCGCCCTCGAAGTCGTCGTCCTCGTCCTCGGCCGGGCCGTTGCCCCGGTCGTTGCGGGGGGCGTCGGCGCGCCCGCCGTCGGTGCGGTTGTCGGGACGGTTGCCGCGCTCGTTGCGGTCGCGGTCGGGACCGCGGTTGCCGTCGCGCCCCCCGCCGTCACGGTTGCCGTCACGAGCACCGCCGTCGCGGTTGCCGTCACGGGCGCCACCGTCGCGGTTGCCGCGCTCGGCGCGGTCACCGTTCTCGCGGTTGCCGCGCTCGGCACGGTCACCGTTCTCGCGGTTGCCGTCCCGGTCCCCGCGGTTGCCGTCCCGGTCGCCGCGGTTGCGGTTGCGGTTGCGCTGCGGGCGGTCGCCGTCGCGCTGCTCGGCGTCGGCCTCGCCGTCGGCGGTGGTCTGCGGGTCGACGGGCGCGGAGCCCTCGGCCGGCGCGGTCTCGGCCGTGCGCGCCTCGGTCGGCGAACCGGCCGGGCGGCTGGCACCCCGGCGGGTGCGCGCGGGCGGCGCGTCGCCGGTCAGCGGGCCGCCGTTGGCGCCACCGCTGATGGGGGCCTCGAGGGGCGCGGCGGTCGCGGCCGCACCGCGGGCGGTGTCGGCGCCGCCGGTGGATGCGGTCTCGGCGCGCGGCGCGGGGGCCGCGGAGTCGGGGCCGTCGACCTGGCGCTCGGAGATGGCGGCGACGAGGTCGCTCTTGCGCATCCGGCCGGTGCCGGAGATGCCCAGCTCGGCGGCCAGGCGCTGGAGCTCGGGCAGCAGCATGCCGGCCAGCCCGTTGCCGCGGCGACGGGGTCGGCCCGTCGTCCCAGAAGCGGCAGTGCCCTCGCCGGAGGCGTCCGATGCGCCGGTCGCGACGAGGTCGGTGGTTTCGCTCACGTACAGGTCCTTCCCTGCGGTGACCTGCGCCGTCTGAGCGCAGGGGGCCCGGTCCTCGTCGGCCGGCCGGAGGGCGGGCGCACGGAGGATCAGGTGGAGAAGATGCGAGGCGGATCAGCGGCGAAGAGGTTCGAACTGCTTCGGCCCCGCGCGAGGCTCGCCCGAGTGGGCGGCTACGCCGTGAGCCTAAACGCAGCTCACAGCCGAGACAACACCGGTGGTTTCCCGCGTCTTCCCCGTTATCGAGACGATACCTGGGCCGTCCCACGCGACACCCGCGCCCCGGTGGGGTCGACGTCCAGCGGGAGCACCGTCCAGCCCTCCGGGACCGACGCCGTCACGTCGCGCAGCTCCTCGGCGCCGGGCGGCTGGTCCGCCGAGCGGACGGTGCGTCGCGCGAGCACCAGCACCGACGGCCCGGCACCCGAGACGACGGCGGCGTGGCCCGCGGCCCGCAGCCGCTCGATGACCGCGAGGGACGCCGGCATCGCCGTGGCCCGCTGGCGCTGGTGCAGCCGGTCCTCGGTCGCCTCCATGAGCAGGCTCCCCGAGGTGAGGGCGTGCACCAGCAGCGCGGACCGGCCGGCGTTGAACGCGGCGTCCGCGTGCGGCACGACGTCGGGCAGGAGCCCCCGCGCGACCTCCGTCGACAGCGTCGCGTCCGGCACGAGGACGACCGGCATGACGTCGCCGTGCACCGGCAGGCTGTCCGCGCCGACGCCGGTCTCCCCCGTCCAGGACAGGGTCAGGCCGCCCAGGAGGCAGGCGGCCACGTTGTCCGGGTGCCCCTCCATGGCGGTGGTCAGCCGGAGCACGGCGTTCCCGTCGATGGCCTCGACGTCGGGGCGGAGCGCCCAGGCGCCCAGCACCCCGGCCACCACGGCCGCGGCGGAGGAACCCATCCCCCGCCCCTGCGGGATGCCGTTGTCCGCGACCACGCGCAGACCCGACGGCGACCACCCGAGCTCGTCGCACGCCGCGCGGAAGGCGCGGACGACCAGGTGCGACTCGTCCAGCGGCAGCTCACCCGCGCCGATCCCGCCGACCTCGACCGCCAGCCCCGACGGCTCGACCGAGAACTCGAGCACGTCGTGGAGGGCGAGCGCCAGGCCGGCGCAGTCGAACGCCGGACCGAGGTTGGCGCTGGTGGCAGGTACCCGGACCCGGACCGGCGCCGTCACGGCAGGACCACCGCTGGCGCTCACAACCCGAGCTGGGCCGCGGCGGCGGCGGCGTCCACCGGCACGGTCACGGGGGCGGGGGCACCGGAGATCGCCCACTCGGGGTCCTTGAGCCCGTTGCCCGTGACGGTGCAGACGATCCGCTGCCCCGGCTCGAGCTCACCGGCGTCGGCGACCTGCAGCAGGCCCGCGACCGACGCCGCGGACGCCGGCTCGACGAACACCGCCTCGGTGCGGGCGAGCAGCCGGTAGGCGGAGAGGATGGCGCGGTCGGTGACGGCGTCGATGCGGCCGCCGGACTCGTCGCGGGCAGCCAGCGCCTTGGTCCAGGAGGCCGGGTTGCCGATCCGGATGGCGGTCGCGATGGTGCTCGGGTTCTCCACGACCTGACCGTTGACGATCGGCGCCGCCCCGGCGGCCTGGAAGCCCCACATGCGCGGTGTGCGGGACGCCGTCCCGTCGGCGGCGTACTCGCGGTAGCCCTGCCAGTAGGCGGTGATGTTGCCGGCGTTGCCGACCGGCAGGCAGTGGATGTCGGGGGCGTCGCCGAGCACGTCGACGATCTCGAAGGACGCGGTCTTCTGCCCCTCGATGCGGAACTGGTTGACGCTGTTGACCAGGCTCACCGGGTAGTCGATCGCCAGCTTGCTGGCCAGGGCCAGGCAGTCGTCGAAGTTGCCGTCGACCTGCAGCAGCTTGGCGCCGTGCACCAGCGCCTGGGCCAGCTTGCCCATGGCGATCTTGCCCTGCGGGACCAGCACGGCGCAGGTGATGCCGGCGCGGGCGGCGTAGGCCGCGGCGCTGGCGCTGGTGTTGCCGGTGGAGGCGCAGATGACCGCCTCGGCGCCCTCCTCCACGGCCTTGGTGATGGCCATGGTCATCCCCCGGTCCTTGAAGGAGCCGGTCGGGTTCGCGCCCTCGACCTTGAGGTAGACCTCGCAGCCGGTGCGCTTCGAGAGCTCCCGGGCGGGCAGCAGCGGCGTGGCGCCCTCCTGCAGGGTCACCACCGGCGTGCTGTCGCTGACCGGCAGGCGGGACCGGTAGGCCTCGATGAGCCCGGGCCAGCCCGGGGAGACGGTCGACGAGACGGTCATGACAACCCTTCCACGCGCAGCACGCTGGTGACCCCGACGACCGCGGGCATCTCCCGCAGCGCGTCGATGGTGTCCGACAGCGCCGCGTCCGGGGCGCTGTGGGTCACGATGACCAGCGTGGCGGCGTCGCCGCGGCCGGTCTGCCGGACGGTCGAGATGCTCACGCCGTGCTGCGCGAACTCCTGCGCGACGGCGGCGAGGACACCGGGCTTGTCCGCCACGTCGAGGCTGACGTGGTAGCGCGTCGGCGTCTCGGCCATGGGGCGGACGGCAAGGTCGGCGTAGCCCGAGGGGCCCTGCCCGGCGGCACCGGCCAGCCGGTTGCGGGCCACCGCGACGAGGTCGCCGAGCACCGCCGAGGCCGTCGGCTCTCCCCCGGCCCCCTGGCCGTAGAACATCAGCTGACCGGCGGCCTCGGCCTCGACGAAGACGGCGTTGAACGCACCGCTGACCGAGGCCAGCGGGTGCGTGGTCGGGATCATCGCGGGGTGGACGCGCACGGCGACCGAGTCGCCGTCGGTGCCCGCCACCCGCTCGCAGATGGCCAGCAGCTTCACCGTGCAGCCGATCTCGGCGGCCCGGGCGACGTCGGTGGCGGTGACCTCCGAGATGCCCTCGCGGTGCACGTCGGCGGCCGAGACCGGGGTGTGGAAGGCCAGCGAGGCGAGGATGGCGGCCTTCGCGGCCGCGTCGAAGCCGTCGACGTCGGCGGTCGGGTCGGCCTCGGCGTAACCGAGCTCGGTGGCCTCGGCCAGCGCCTCGCCGAAGCCGGCGCCGGTCTCGGCCATCCGCGACAGGATGTAGTTCGTCGTGCCGTTCACGATGCCGACGACGCGGCTGAGCTGGTCACCGGCCAGCGACTCGCGCAGCGGCCGGAGGATCGGGATGGAGCCCGCGACCGCGGCCTCGTAGTAGAGGTCGACCCCGGCCTTGGCGGCCGCGGCGTGCAGCGCGACGCCGTCCTCGGCCAGCAGCGCCTTGTTGGCGCTGACCACCGACTTGCCGGACTCGAAGGCGGCCAGCATCAGCGAGCGGGCCGGCTCGATGCCGCCGATGACCTCGACGACCAGGTCGACGTCGTCGCGGGTCACCAGCGCGTGCGCGTCGGTGGTCAGCAGGTCCCCCGGGACGTCGGGGTGGTGCTGCGGGCGCCGGACGGCGACCCCGGCGACCTCGACCGGGCGGCCGATGCGCGCGGCGAGGTCCCCCGACTGGTCCTGCAGCAGGCGGAGGACGGCGCTGCCGACCGTGCCGCAGCCCAGGAGCGCGACCTTGAGCGGACCGTTCACGAGCGGGCTCCTCCGGAGTGCTCGGGCGCCGGCTGGGACGGCGCGGGTGACGGTGCGGGACGACCGGCGAGGACGGCGTCGAGCGCGAACACGTCCGCCAGTGTCTGACGGCGGACGATCTCGGTGGCCGAGCCGTCCCGGACGGCGACCACCGGCGGCTTGAGCAGGTAGTTGTAGTTGCTCGCCATCGACCAGCAGTAGGCGCCGGTGGCGGCCACGGCGAGCAGGTCGCCGGGCTGGACGTCCGAGGGCAGCCACAGGTCGCGGACGAGGATGTCGCCGCTCTCGCAGTGCTTGCCCACGACCCGGCACAGCGCGGGCGGGGCGTCGGAGCTGCGGTTGGCCAGCACGCACGTGTAGGACGCGTCGTAGAGGGCGGTGCGGATGTTGTCGCTCATCCCGCCGTCGACCGACACGTAGTTGCGCACCAGCGGCGTGCCCGGCGCCCCGGAGGCACCGAGACGGACCGGCTTGATGGTGCCGATCTCGTAGAGGGTGACGGTGCCGGGGCCGGCGATGGCCCGGCCCGGCTCGACCGCCAGGCGCGGCACCGGCAGCCCGAGCTCGGCGCACTCGGCGGCGACGACCGACCGCAGCCGGCCGGCGACGTCGGCCGGGGTGACCGGGTCGTCGTCCGGGAGGTAGGCGATGCCGAAGCCGCCACCGAGGTTGAGCTCCTCGAGCACCTGGCCCGTGGCGTCGCGGACGGCGCCCATCAGGCCGACGACGCGGTGCGCGGCGGCCTCGAACCCGGCGGTGTCGAAGATCTGCGAGCCGATGTGGCTGTGCAGCCCGGTCAGGCGCAGCGCCGGCTGCTCGACCACCCGGCGGGCCGCCTCCAGCGCGTCGCCGGTGGCGAGGGAGAACCCGAACTTCTGGTCCTCGTGCGCGGTGGCGATGAACTCGTGGGTGTGCGCCTCGATGCCGACGGTGGTGCGGATGAGCACCGGCACCGGCGCGCCCCCGCCGGCCACGCGGGCCGCGGCCAGCGGCACCAGCCGGTCGATCTCGTCGAAGGAGTCGAGGACGACGTGCCCGATCCCGGAGTCGACGGCCAGCTGCAGCTCGACGAGGGACTTGTTGTTGCCGTGCAGCGCGATCCGCTCGGCGGGGAAGCCGGCAGCCAGGGCCAGCGCCAGCTCGTTGCCGCTGCAGGCGTCCAGGTGCAGGCCGTCCTCGGCGATCCACCGGGCGACCTGGCCGCAGAGGAACGCCTTGGAGGCGTAGTGCACGTCGGCGTCGCTGAACGCGTCGGCGAACTCCGCGGCCCGGCCGCGGAAGTCGCCCTCGTCCAGCACGAACAGCGGGGTGCCGTGCGCGCGGGCGAGCTCGGTGACCGGGCGGCCGCCCAGGTGCAGCTCGCCGTCGATCCGCTCGGCCGACCGGGGCCAGACCTGGGGGTCGAGCACGCCGAGCTCGGCCGGCGGCGCACCGGCGGCCGACGGCGGGCTGATGTTCCCGTGGAGCGGCCCGGCCGGGTGCGCCCTCACATCCGCTCCGGGGCGCTCACACCGAGGACGGCCAGGCCGTTGCGCAGCACGGTCGCGGTCGCGGCGCAGAGCGTGAGCCGCGCGCGGTGCAGCTCGCCCGGCTCCTCGTCGCCCATCGGCAGGATGCGGCAGGAGTCGTAGAACCGGTGGTAGGTGCCGGCCAGCTCCTCGAGGTACCGGGCGACCCGGTGCGGCGCGCGCAGCTCGGCGGCGGCCGTGATCACCCGGGGGAACTCGCCGAGAGCCCGCAGCAGGGTGTTCTCGCGCTCGTGGGTGAGCAGCGAGACGTCGACGCCGGCCGGGTCGCCGGGCGCGATGCCCAGGTCGGCGGCGTTGCGCAGCACCGAGGAGATCCGGGCGTGCGCGTACTGCACGTAGAACACCGGGTTGTCGTTGGTCTGCCGGCTCCACAGGTCCAGGTCGAGGTCGATCGTCTGGTCGACCGAGGCACGGGCCAGGGCGTAGCGGGCGGCGTCGGCCCCGACGGCCTCCACCAGGTCCTCGAGCAGGACGACGGTGCCGGCGCGCTTGCTCATCCGCAGCGGCTGGCCGTCGCGCACGAGGTTGACCAGCTGGCCGAGCAGGATCTCCAGGTTGACCTCGGGGTCGTCGCCGACGGCGGCCGACAGCGCCTTGTAGCGGCCGACGTAGCCGGCGTGGTCGGCGCCGAGCATGATCACGACCTTGTCGAAGCCGCGGTCGCGCTTGTCGAGGTAGTAGGCGCAGTCGGCGGCGAAGTAGGTCGGGGCGCCGTCGCTCTTGATCAGCGGCCGGTCCTTGTCGTCACCGAAGTCGGTGGTGCGCAGCCACACCGCGCCGTCGGCCTCGTACACGTGACCGTTCTCCCGCAGCCGGGTGATCGCCTTGTCCAGGGCGCCGGTCTCGTGCAGCGTGCGCTCGCTGAAGTACACGTCGAAGACGACGCCGAAGTCCGCCAGCGTCCGCTTGATCTCGGCGAACATCAGGTCGACGCCGCGCACCCGGAACCGCTCCTGCTGCTCGACCTCGGGCTGCTCGAGCAGCCCCGGCTCGGCGGCGAGCACCTGCTGGGCGATCTCGGAGATGTAGTCGCCGGCGTAGCCGTCCTCGGGCACCGGCCGGCCGGCCGCTGCGGCCATCAGGCTGAGGGCGAACCGGTCGATCTGGGCCCCGGCGTCGTTGAAGTAGTACTCCCGGGTCACCGAGGCGCCGCTGGCCTCCAGCAACCGGCCCAGCGCGTCGCCGACGGCGGCCCAGCGGGTACCGCCGATGTGCACCGGCCCCGTGGGGTTGGCCGACACGAACTCCAGGTTGAGCCGCTGCCCGGCGAGGGAGTCGGTGCGGCCGTAGGCGTCCCCTGCGGTCACCGCGTCGACGGCGATCCGGCCGAGGGCGCCCTGGGCGAGGACGATGTTGAGGAAGCCGGGTCCGGCGATCTCGACCGTGGCGATGCCCGCGTGCGCCCGCAGCTCCTCGGCCAGCAGGCCCGCCACGTCCCGCGGCGGCCGGCCGGCCGGCTTGGCCAGGCGCAGGGCGATGTTGGTGGCGTAGTCGCCGTGCTCGCGCACCTTGGGCCGCTCGATGACGACGTCGGCCGGGACCTCGACGGACAGCTCGCCTCGCTCGACCACCGCGGCCACGGCGGTGCGGACGACGTCCTGAAGCTGCTCCGGTGTCACCGGGAGAGCGTACTGACCGCCCCGGATGGCCCGGTTACCAGCTGACGCACAGGCCCGCGACCTAGACTCGCGCCCGGTACGAGGGGCCCGGACGGGCCTCGCGGCACAGGCGCGCACGCGCCCCGTAACGAGGAGAGGCCTTGGCCAAGGACCGCACGCCCGACAAGAGCCGAGGGACCGGCGGCGGTTCGTCGCGCTCCGGAGCCGGCGCCGGGGGGCGCGGCAAGGGGGGGCGCACCCGGCCCCCGGCGAACGTCGTGACCCAGCAGCGGCCGTGGGGCCTGATCGCCGGAGCGGTCGTCGTCGCCCTCTTCGCCGCGGCCGTCCTCGGCTACGCGGTGGTCAAGGTGAACGAGGCCAACGCCAACAAGGTCGAGTCCATCGACGAGATCTCCGGGGCGCAGACCTTCGAGTACGAGGGCGGGCTGCACGACGACAACCCGATCAGCTACGAGCAGTCGCCCCCGGTGGGCGGGCCGCACGCCAACGTGTGGGCCGACTGCACGGGCACGGTCTACGACGTCGACGTCCGGCACGAGAACGCGGTGCACAGCCTCGAGCACGGCGCCGTGTGGATCACGTACGACCCCGACGAGGTCTCCGACGGCGACGTCACGAAGCTCGCCGAGCTGGTCGACGGCGTCTCGGGCCGGATGCTCTCCCCCTACGTCGGGCTCGACTCCCCCATCAGCGTCCAGTCCTGGGGCCACCAGCTGAAGGTCGACAGCGCCGACGACGAGCGGATCGAGCAGTTCGCCGACCTCATGACCTACAAGTCGGACAGCTACCCGGAGCCGGGTGCCACCTGCGAGCGCCCCGACTTCCTGGCCGACCCGCTGGTCGA
This sequence comes from Blastococcus sp. TBT05-19, assembly GCF_003319095.1. Lineage (GTDB taxonomy): Bacteria > Actinomycetota > Actinomycetes > Mycobacteriales > Geodermatophilaceae > Blastococcus. Next base: position 247,386 of record NZ_QOHI01000007.1, read on the forward strand.
GGAGGGCGACGGCGCGGCGGCCACGCCGTCCGACGCCGAGACGACCCCGGCGCCCTGACCGGCGACCCGGGCACGGACACCGCACCGATGACCGCCGGCACCCGCACGCCGCTGCGCCTGGCGCTGCTGGCGGTCATCGCGGTGGCGCTGGTGGCGCTGGGCGGCGGTCTTGCCCTGCTCCTGGGCATCGGCGGGAGCGGCACCCCCGCACCGACGACCGACTCGGTCGACGCCGGCTTCTCGCGGGACATGTCGCGGCACCACCTGCAGGGCGTGGAGATGGCCAACCTCGTCGCCGAGCGCAGCGAGGACCCGGAGGTCGAGTCGCTGGCCTTCGACATCTCGGCCACGCAGACCAACCAGGCCGGCCGGATGCAGGGCTGGCTCGCGCTGTGGGGGCTGCCGGTCTCCGGCGGCGAGACGATGGCGTGGATGACGGCGGAGGGCCACGGCGGTCACGACATGGGCGGGATGGGCACCGGCGCCGGCGCGCTCATGCCCGGCATGGCGACCGAGGAGGAGCTGGCGGAGCTGCGGAGCCTGTCGGGCACCGCGTTCGACGTCGAGTTCCTCCGGCTGATGATCCGCCACCACCAGGGCGGTTTCGACATGGCGCGGGACGCCGCCGAGCACGCCGAGGTCCAGGCCGTGCGGGACCTCGCCCGCTCGATCGAGCAGTCGCAGGGGGTGGAGACGCAGACGATGACCGACATGCTCACCGCCCGCGGCGGCACTCCCCTGCCGGCGCCCTGAGGGCCGGGGCCGCCGTCGGAGCGGCCGTCCGGGGCTGGTAACTTCTTCCCTGCCCCGAGCCCCCGTAGCTCAGGGGATAGAGCACTGCCCTCCGGAGGCAGGGGCGCAGGTTCGAATCCTGCCGGGGGCACCGGAACAGCTCGATCGGAGGGCCTGCACCGCAGCCGCGGCGCAGGCCCTCCGTCGTTCTCGGGGTCGGCCGGGACCGGACCCGGGCCGGTGATCCAGGTCTCAACCGGCTCGGCTAGCGTCCGCGGCATGGCGACCAGCGACATCCAGAAGGCATCCGTCGGCGACCTCGAGATCGCGTACGAGACGTTCGGGGACGCCTCGGGCACGCCCCTCCTGCTCGTGATGGGGCTGGCCACGCAGATGATCGGCTGGCCCGACGAGTTCTGCTCCGGCCTGGCCGAGCGGGGCCACTTCGTCGTCCGCTTCGACAACCGCGACATCGGGCTCTCCACCCACCTGCACGACGCCGGCCCGGCCGACGTCATGGCGGTGCTCGGCGGCGACCGGTCGACGGTGGCCTACGGCCTGCCCGACCTCGCCGAGGACACCGTCGGGCTGCTCGACGCCCTGGGCATCGACAGCGCGCACGTCGTCGGCGCCTCGATGGGCGGCATGATCGCCCAGCTCGTGGCCATCGCCCACCCGGAGCGGGTGCGCAGCCTCACCTCGATCATGTCCACCACCGGCGACCCCGCCGTCGGCGCCCCGGCCGAGGCCGCCCTCGGCGTGCTGCTGGCCGCGCCCGCCACCGAGCGGGAGGGCGCGATCCAGCGCGTCGTCGACACCTACCGGGTCATCGGCTCCCCCGGCTTCGAGTTCGACGAGGCCTCGGTGCGCGACCGGGCCGGCCTGTCCTTCGACCGCGCGCACGACCCTGCCGGGGTGTCCCGGCAGCTCGCCGCCATCCTCAGCACCCACGACCGCACCGCCGACCTCGGGAAGGTCGCGGCGCCCACGCTGGTCATCCACGGCGAGCAGGACCAGCTGGTGTCCGTGACCGGTGGCCGGGCCACCGCGGCCGCGATCCCCGGCTCGGAGCTGCTGGTGGTCGACGGCATGGGCCACGACCTGCCGCGCGAGGTGTGGCCGCAGCTGACCGACCGGATCACCGCGCTGGTCGAGCGGGCCGAGCAGGCGCGGTGACCCCGGTCGGGGGCGGGGCTCAGCTGGTGAGCATCCCGCCCTCGACCGGGATGGTCGTGCCGGTGACGTAGCCGCCGGCGTCGCTGACGAGGAACACCAGCGCCGCGGCGAGCTCGCGGGGGTCACCGGCGCGGCCGGCCAGCACGCGGGTCATCTGCTGGTCGAGGTAGCCCTCGGGGTACTGGTCGGTCATCTCCGAGGCGAAGAAGCCCGGCGCGAGCGCGTTCACCCGGATGCCCTTGCGGCCGGTCCACTGCTGCGCCAGGTCGCGGGTGAGCCCGATGAGCCCGGCCTTGCTGGCCGCGTAGGCGGCCTGCGGCAGTCCCGCGGTGGTCAGGCCCAGGATGCTGGAGATGTTCACGATCGAGCTGCCCGGCTTCATCACCCGGCCGCAGGCCTGGGCCATCCAGTAGCAGCCGTTGAGGTTGACGTCGATGACCTGGCGGAAGGCGTCGGGCGCCTCGCGGGTCGCCGGTGCGGCCGTGCCGATGCCGGCGTTGTTCACCAGGATGTCGACCTTGCCGAACTCGGCCATTGCGGCGTCCACCAGTGCCTGGCAGTCCTCGACCCTGGCGACGTCGGTCTGCACCGAGATCGCGCGGCGGCCGGCGTCCTCCACGGCCTTCTGGGTCTCGGCCAGCCGGTCGACCCGGCGCGCGCCGAGCACGACGTCGCAGCCGGCCTCCGCGAGCGTGCGGGCGAACACCGCCCCGAGGCCGGAGGACGCCCCGGTCACGATCGCGACCCGGTCGTCGAGGCGGAACATGTCGAGGATCGGGCGATCGGGCATGGGTGGGGCTCCCCCGGGGTGAGTGCTCGGACGTTCCCGCCACCGTATCGACCACGTGCGGTACATCACCCGTCGAGCGGGTAGGACCCCCGCCATCGCGCACCCGGTGGACAGGGGGACCGACCGATGACCAACCTCGCCCAGAACCTGCTCGACGCCGCCGAGGAGGCACCCGACTGGCCCGCGCTCCGGATGGACGACGCCGTCCTGACCTACCGCGAGTTCGCCGACGCGGCCCTGCGCGTGGCCGCCGCCCTGCAGGACCGCGGCGTGGGCCCCGGCGACCGCGTCGGCCTGGTGCTGCCCAACGTCATCGCCTTCCCCGTCGTCTTCTACGGGGCGCTGCTGGCCGGTGCCGCCGTCGTCCCGATGAACCCGCTGCTCAAGGCGCGGGAGGTGCAGTACTACCTCGAGGACTCCGGGGCCCGCGTCGTCGTGACGGTCGAGGCCTCCGCCGAGCCGGTCGCGGAGGCGGCCACCACCGTGGGCGCCGAGGCCGTGACCGTCGGCGCCGCGCTGCCCGAGGAGCTCCTCGGCGACGAGTCCCTGACGGCCGCGGTGGAGCGGGAGGACGGCGACGACGCGGTCATCCTCTACACGTCGGGGACCACCGGGCAGCCCAAGGGCGCCGAGCTCACCCACGCCAACCTGCGGGGCAACGCGCGCACCACGCACGAGACGCTGCTCCAGGGCGGTGGCGAGGACGTGATCATGGGCTGCCTGCCGCTGTTCCACGTGTTCGGCCTGACCTGCTCGCTGAACGCCGGCGTGATCGCCCGCTCCTGCCTGACGCTCGTCCCCCGCTTCGACGGCGGCAAGGCGCTGCAGGTGATCGGGCGCGACCGGGTCACGATCTTCATGGGCGTGCCGACGATGTTCGCGGCGATGCTGCACCAGCCCGAGGGCGAGCAGCACGACGTCTCCAGCCTCCGGCTGTGCGTCTCCGGCGGCTCGGCGATGCCGGTGGAGATCATGCGCTCCTTCGAGGAGCGCTTCGGCTGCATCATCCTCGAGGGCTACGGGCTCAGCGAGACCTCGCCGGTCGCCTCGTTCAACCACCCCGACGCCGAGCGCAAGCCCGGCTCCATCGGCACCCCGATCCGCGGCGTGGAGATGCGCCTGGTCGACGACGACGGCAAGGACGTGGCCGAGGGCGAGGTCGGCGAGATCGCGATCCGCGGCGAGAACGTCATGAAGGGGTACTGGCAGCGCGCCGAGGAGACCGCCAAGGCGATCCCCGACGGCTGGTTCCGCACCGGCGACCTGGCCCGCCGCGACGGCGACGGCTACTACTTCATCGTCGACCGCAAGAAGGAGATGATCATCCGCGGCGGCTACAACGTGTACCCGCGGGAGATCGAGGAAGCCCTGTACGAGCACCCGGCCGTGGCCGAGGTCGCCGTCATCGGCGTGCAGCACCCCGACCTCGGCGAGGAGGTCGCCGCGGCGGTCGCGCTGAAGCCGGGGGCCACGGCCGAGGCCGACGAGCTCCGCGATTTCGTCAAGGCGCGCGTGGCCGCCTACAAGTACCCGCGCCACCTCTGGCTGGTCGAGACCCTGCCGAAGGGGCCGACCGGGAAGATCCTCCGCCGCGCGGTGGAGGTCCCGGCATCGGTGGGCGAGCGATGAGCGCCCCCGGCCCGCTGTGGCGGCAGGCGTACGACGCGGTCGACCGCGCCGTCACCCCGCACGCCGACAGCCTGGTGCGCAGCCCGGGCTTCGCGCTGGGCGTGGCGCTGCTCCGCCGGGCCACGACGGCGGCGCGCTCCTCCGCCCAGGGGCTCACCGCGCGCGCCTGGCACCTGGTGAACCTGCCCGCCGGCAGCGACGTGCACCGGCTGCGCGCGCAGGTGGGCGCCCTCGACCGCGAGGTCCGCCGGCTGACGGTGGCCCTGGAGGCCGAACGCCGGGCCGAACGACTCCGCGCGCTCCCGTCGCGCACCCCCGAGCTCCCGACGACGGAGGACAGCCATGCCGACCGTGCCGAACCCGCAGACGATCCTCGACCGCGTCCGGCGCGACGTCGAGCGCAACGCCCTCCGGGCACGTAACGGCATCCGGCTGGTCGCCGGCGTCGACCGCCCGGGCGTCGGGTGCACCGCCAAGGACGTCGTCTGGGAGCGCGGCCGCACCCAGCTGTGGCACTACCGCAACGACCCGGAGGAGCACGGCGGCGTGCGCCACTCCCCGCCGCTGCTGCTGGTCTTCAGCCTGATCAGCCGCAGCTACATCCTGGACCTGTCGCCGGGCAACAGCTTCGTCGAGCAGCTCCTGAAGGCCGGGTTCGACGTGTACATGGTCGACTGGGGCGAGCCCGACGAGCGCGATGCCGGCAACGGGCTCGAGGACTACGCCGACGACTACATCCCGGCGGCCATCGCCCGGGTGCTCGACCTCTCCGGCGCCGACGAGGTGAACCTCTTCGGCTACTGCTTCGGCGGTGACCTGTCGCTGCTGCACGCGGCGCACCACCCGGACTCGCCCCTGCGCAGCCTCACCGTGCTGGCCACACCGGTCGACTTCCGGCACATGGGCCCGCTGGCCGACGTCTTCGCGGTCGGCCGGATGGAGGTCGACTCGGTGGTCGACGAGAACGGCAACGTGCCCCCGCAGGTCGTCGTCCAGGGCTTCCGGACGCTGACCCCCACCGCCGAGGTCACCCGGTACGTGACGCTGTGGGAACGGCTCTGGAACGACGAGTACGTCGCCTCCTACCAGGCGATGACCGGCTGGTCGGACGACCACGTGCCCTTCCCCGGCCGCGCCGCCCGGCAGACGGTGCGGATGCTGGTCCGCGACAACGGGATGGTCACCGACCGGCTCACCGTCGGCGGGGACCCGGTGCACCTGTCCGACATCAGGGTGCCGTTCCTGACCGTGCGCGCCGAGCGGGACCACATCGTGCCGACGGCGGCCAGCGCCCCGCTCATCGACCTCGTCGGCTCGCCCGACAAGCACGAGCTGGTGCTGCCCGCCGGGCACATGGGCCTGGTGGTGGGCCGGACGGCGGCGAAGACGACGGTGCCGACGATCATCGACTTCCTGCGACGGCGCAGCGACACCGTGGACCCGGCCGGCGTGGCGAAGGGAGCTTGAGGTGACCGAGCAGGTGGACGTCCCCGAGGTGACGGTCGAGGCCCTCGGCCCCGGCCACTCCGACGCGCTGCTGCGCTTCTTCTCCGGGCTGCCCGAGGGCGACCGGACCTTCATCAAGGAGGACGTCACCGACCCCGGGAACGTGCGGCGCTGGGTCGAGGACGGCACCGCCCGCTGGGTGGCCACCGGCCCGGACGGCGAGATCGACGGCTACGTGGCGGTCCGCCGCCTCTCCGGCTGGTCCGACCACGTCGCGGAGCTCCGGCTGGTCGTCGGCGGGCGACGGCGGGGCGCGGGGCTGGGCCGGGTCCTCGCCCGGCACGCCGTCACCGAGGCGATCGCGTCGGGGGCCACCAAGCTGGTGGTCGAGGTGGTCGCCGAGCAGGGCGCGGCGCTGGCGCTCTTCACCGGTCTGGGCTTCCGCGGCGAGGCGCTGCTGGAGGACCACATCCGCGACCGCTCCGGGCAGCTGCGCGACCTCCTGGTGCTCGCCCACCGGGTGGACGCCACCTGGTCGGCCATGGACACCCTCGGCCTGCCCGAGGCCCTGGACGGGGACGGCGCTCCCGACCCCGGGTGATCCCCCGCCCGCGGCGACCGGCACGCTGACGGGGTGACGGCCGCCCCGACCCGGACACGGCGCCGGGCCTGGCTCCCGGTCGCCCTGACCATGTTCGCGATCGGCTGGGGCGCCAACCAGTTCGTCAGCCTGCTGGTCGCCTACCGCGAGGCCTCCGGCCTCTCGGTCGCCACCGTGGACGCGCTCGTCGGTGCCTACGCGCTCGGGCTCATCCCGGCGCTGCTGGTCCTGGGCCCGATCTCGGACCGGCGCGGCCGCACCCCGGTGCTGCGGGTCGCGGCGCTGGTGTCGCTCGCGGCGACGGCGGTGCTGATGATCGGCGACCTGTGGGCGCTCTACGCCGGGCGGCTGCTCGCCGGGCTGGCCAGCGGCGCGGCCTTCGCCGCCGGCAGCGCCTGGGTCGAGGAGCTCTCCACGAGCCGGTGGGACCCCACCGCCCGCGAGGGCGCCGGTGCCCGCCGGGCGGCGATGTCGCTGACCGCCGGCTTCTGCCTCGGCCCGGTCGTCGCCGGTCTGCTCGCGCAGTGGGCACCCGCCCCGCTGGTCACCGCCTACCTCCCGCACCTCGTCGTCGTGCTCGCCGTGCTCGTGCCGCTCTGGCGGGCACCGGAGACCGTGGACCCGGCGCGGGTCTCCCCCGCCGCCGGCTCGCCGCTGGCCCGGCTGCGGGTGCGGTCGGCCGCCGACCCGCGCTTCCGCCGGTCGGTCGCCCCGGTCGCGCCCTGGGTGTTCGGCTCCGCCACCGTCTCGATCGCGGTCCTCCCGGGCCTGGTCACCAGCACCACGGCCGGCTGGACCGTGGCGTTCAGCGCGCTGGTCGCCGGGAGCACGCTGGGCACCGGCTTCCTCGTCCAGCCGACCGCCCGCCGGATCGCCGCGGCCTCCCCCCGCCGCGGGGTGGCCCTCGGGCTGGCCGCGGTCGTCCTCGGCCTGGGCATCGCGGCCGGTGCGGCGGCCACGGCCTCGCCGTGGCTGGTCGCCCCCGCCGCCGTCGTGCTGGGCACGGGGTACGGCTTCACCCTGGTCTCGGGGCTGATCCAGACCCAGCGCATCGCGGCCCCGGGGGAGCTGGCCGGGCTGACCGCGGTCTACTACGCGCTGACCTACGTGGGCTTCGCCGCACCGGTGCTGCTCGCGCTGCTGGCCGTGCTGATCCCCTACTGGGTGCTGCTGCTGGGGGCAGCGGCGCTCGCGGCGCTGACCCTCGCGGTCAGCGTGCCGCGGGAGGAGCCGCTCAGCGCTCGGTGACCCGCCCGCCGTCGACCTCGAGCCGGCGGTCGATGTGCACCGCCTCCAGCATGCGGCGGTCGTGGGTCACCAGCAGCAGGGTGCCCGTGTAGCCGGCCAGCGCCTGCTCGAGCTGCTCGATCGCGGGCAGGTCGAGGTGGTTGGTGGGCTCGTCCAGGACCAGCACGTTCACCCCACGCGCCTGCAGCAGCGCCAGCGCGGCGCGGGTCCGCTCCCCCGGCGAGAGGGTGACCGCCGGCCGCAGCACGTGGTCGGCGGTGAGCCCGAACTTGGCCAGCAGGGTGCGCACCTCCGCCGTCGGCCAGTCGGGCACCTCGGCACCGAACGCGTCGAGCAGCTGCTCGGGGCCGAGGAACCGGCCGCGGGCCTGGTCGATCTCGCCGATCTGCACCGACGGGCCCATCGACGCCGTCCCCTCGTCCAGCGGCACGCGGCCGAGGAGGGCGGCCAGCAGGGTCGACTTCCCCGCCCCGTTGGCCCCGGTGATGGCCACCCGGTCGCCGCCGTCGACCCGGAGGTCCACCGGCCCGAGGGTGAAGCTCCCCCGGCGGACGACGGCGCCGCGCAGGGTGGCCACGACCGCACTCGCCCGCGGGGCGGCGGCGATCTCCATCCGCAGCTCCCACTCCTTGCGGGGCTCCTCCACCACGTCGAGGCGCTCGATCATCCGCTGGGTCTGCTTGGCCTTGGCCGCCTGCTTCTCCGACGAGGCCCGGTTGGCCGCCTTGATGTGCTTGTCGCCGTCCTTGGACTTCTTGATCGAGTCGCGGACGCCCTTGGCCATCCAGTTCCGCTGCATCTGCGCCCGGGCCTCGAGCCCCGCCTTGGTCTCGGCGAACTCCTCGTACTCCTCGCGCGCGTGCCGGCGGGCCACCTCGCGCTCGGTCAGGTACGCCTCGTAGCCGCCGTCGTGCACCCGGACCAGCTGCTGGGCGAGGTCGAGCTCGACGACGCGGTTCACCGTGCGGGCGAGGAACTCCCGGTCGTGGCTGACCACGACCACGCCGGAGCGCGCGCCGACGACGAAGCGCTCGAGCTGGTCCAGCCCGGTGAGGTCCAGGTCGTTGGTGGGCTCGTCGAGCATCAGGACGTCGTAGCGCGACAGCAGCAGCGAGGCGAGGCCGACCCGGGCCGCCTGCCCTCCGGAGAGCCCCGCGGTCATGGCGTCGAGGGGCACGCCGGGCGCCACCTCGGCGACCACCTCCGCCGCCCGCTCGTCGAGGTCCGCGCCGCCGAGGGCCAGCCAGCGCTCCAGGGTGTCGCCGTAGGCGTCGTCGGCACCGGGCTCCCCCGCCGCGAGCGCCTCGGTCGCGGCGTCCATGGCCGCCTGGGCGGCGGCCACCCCGGTGCGCCGGGCCAGCGCGGCGAGCACCGTCTCCCCCTCGCGGCGCTCGTGCTCCTGGGGCAGGTAGCCGAGCGTCGCGGTCGGCGGGCTGAGCGCGATGCTGCCCGCCTCGGCCGGGATCTCGCCGGCCAGCGTCCGCAGCAGGGTCGACTTGCCCGCTCCGTTGACGCCGACCAGCCCGACGACGTCACCGGGGGCGACGACGAGGTCGAGGCCGGAGAACAGCACGCGGGCGCCGTGTCCGGCCGCCAGTCCGCGCGCGACGAGGGTGGCGCTCACCCCTACAGACTGCCAAGCCCGGGCGGCGGGCTCAGGAGGTGGGCTCGTCCTCGGGATCGAACGCGTCGTCGTCATAGCCGTGCTCGTCGTCGGTCGCGTGCTTGGGACGGCGCACCAGCCACGGCTGCAGGTGGTCGTAGCCGCGCACCGACACCCGCCGCAGCGGACGCACCCGGTAGTCCTCCGTCGCGCGCAGCCGGTCGGCGAGGTCGCGGTCGACCAGCAGGGCGCCGGGGCGCGCGAGCGAGGTGAGCCGGCTGGCCAGGTTCACCACCGGCGAGTAGACGTCACCGAGCCTGGTCAGCACCGCGCCGTACGCGGCACCGACCCGCAGCGGCGGTCGCTCCGCGGTGTCCCAGGCGGCGGGGAGCTCCAGCCCGATCTCGGCGGCGTCGGTGGCCGATGCGGCGGTGAACAGCACGCCGTCGCCCACGGTCTTGACCACCCGGCCGTGGTGGCGGGCGATGACCTCCGCCGCGGTGCTCTCGAAGTCCTCGACCATGGCCCCGAGCTCGCGCCCACCCATGCCGCGGCTGCGGGAGGTGTAGCCGACCAGGTCGGCGAAGCCCACCGCCAGCTCCCGCCGGTCACCCGGTCCGGTCGCGGCGAGCAGCCGGTCGACGTTGGCCGCCAGGTGCCGCCGCCAGACGTAGTCCTGCACCTCGCGGAGCCGGGGCAGCAGCTCCTGGGCGGCCGCCACCGCCTCGTCGGCGCCCACCGCTCGCCCGGTCCGCTCCACGCTGCGGGCGAAGGAGTCGGCCAGCATGTCGGTCTGCCAGTCGGCCAGCCGGGACAGCGACTGACCCATCGCGCGGGCGATCGAGGCCTCGCTGCCGGGGCCCACGAAGCCGGAGTCGATCAGGGTGGACAGGACGTCCAGCGCGGCGATGTCGGCGTCGGTGAAGGCCCGGTCGTCGTCCGCGGCGTCCGGGAAGCCCAGCGCCCGCCACAGCCGCAGCGTGCGCTCGGGCGGCATCCCGGCCCGCGCAGCGACCTCCAGGCGGGTGTAGCGCCGGGGACCGCCGAGCAGCAGCTGCTCGAGGGCCTCCGCCGTGCCGGGGCCCGGGAGCGACTCGGGGTCGTCCATGGCCGTCGCGGACCGCTCAGCCGGTGGTGTGCACGACGAGCACGTCGACCTGCGACCGGCGGGTCGCGTCGGCCGGGACGGAGCCGAGCAGCCGCCCCTTGATGCCGGCCAGGCCACGGTTGCCGACGACGAGCAGGTCGGCGTTCTCCCGCCGGACGACGTCGAGCAGCGTCTCCACCGGGGAGCCGACGACGGCGACGGTGCGCACGTCCTTGGCGCCCGCGGCGCGGGCGCGGTCCGCGGCCGTGCGCACGGTCTCCTCGGCCGGGTGCGACCCCACGACCTGGTAGGCCTCGTCACCGAGGGCGTCCTGGGCGCGGCTCACCTCCCGGTCGTCGCCGTCCACCGGAAGGTAGGCGCAGGCGATCACGAGCGTCGCGCCGCTGGCGCCCGCGAGGGCGCCGGCACGACCCACCGCGCGCAGGGAGGACTCAGATCCGTCGGTTCCGACCACGACCGTCGAGTAGGTGCTCTCGGCATCGCTCACGCCGGGGACTCTAGGGGACATCGGCGTGTCGTGCCCCCGGTCACCAGATTTCCCCGCATCGCGGAGGTCTGCGCTTGGATGGGGCCGGTCCGGTCCACGACGAGGAGGGCGTCATCCTCACCGCCAAGTCCCCCGCACCCGACCCCGTGCGGGTCGAGGTCGCCGGGCTCACCAAGGTCTTCGGCACCGTGCGCGCGGTGTCCGACCTCGCGTTCACCGTCGAGCCGGGCTCGGTCACCGGCTTCCTCGGCCCCAACGGCGCGGGCAAGACCACCACGCTGCGCATGCTGCTGGGCCTGGTCCGCCCCGACTCCGGCACCGCGACCTTCGACGGCGTCCCGTACGCGGCGCTGCCCCGGCCGGTGCGCACGGTCGGCGCCGTCCTGGAGACGGCCTTCCACCCCGCCCGGTCCGGCCGCGACCACCTCCGCGTCTACTGCCGCGCCGCCGGGCTCCCGGTGTCCCGCGCCGACGAGGTGCTGGCGCAGGTCGGCCTGGCCGACGCCGGACGGCGCCGGGCCGGCGGCTACTCGCTCGGCATGCGGCAGCGCCTGGCGCTGGCGACGGCGCTCCTCGGCGATCCCGCCGTCCTCGTGCTCGACGAGCCGGCGAACGGCCTGGACCCCGAGGGCATCCAGTGGCTCCGCGGCTTCCTCCGGCACCTGGCCCACGACCAGGGGCGCACGGTGCTCGTGTCGAGCCACCTGCTGTCGGAGGTCGAGCAGACCGTCGACCGCGTGGTGATCGTCGGCGGCGGCCGGCTGGTCCGCGAGGCCTCGATGGACGAGCTGCGGTCCGGTGCCGACGGAGCCGGCTCCGTCCTGGTCCGCAGCCCGGAGGCCGCCCGGCTGGCCGAGCTGCTGCGCACCGACGGGGCGGTCGTCGACCTCGACGGGGAGGCGCTGACCGTCACCGGGCGGACGACCGCCGAGATCGGGGGCCGGGCCTTCGCGGCGGGGGTCGAGCTGCACGAGCTGCGGTCCCGCTCCAGCGGGCTCGAGGAGATCTACTTCCAGCTCACCGCCGGCCGCGAGCAGTACGCCGCGACCAGCCCGACCGAGGAGAACGCACGATGACCGCGCTCGTGCGCGCCGAGTGGACCAAGCTCTTCACCACCCGGGTGTGGCTGGGCCTGCTCGTCGGCGCCTGCGTCATGGTCATCGGGTTCGCCGTCCTGCTGACCGCGTTCGCCGGCAACCCCGAGGCGGACATCCCGGCCGTCGGCACCCCGCTCTACGAGGAGCTGGCGATGGCGAACGTGGTGAACGTCAACGTCCTGTTCCTCATCCTGGGCATCATCGGGATGACGCAGGAGTACCGGCACCGGACCGCCACGCCCACCTTCCTGACCACGCCGCACCGCGGCCGGGTCGTGATCGCCAAGCTCGTGGCCTACGCCCTCGCCGCCACGCTGTTCGCGCTGGTGGTGGCGGCGGTCAACGTGGCGACCCTCGCCGTCCACGCCGGGGCACGCGGGGCCGCCCCCGAGCTGGACGCCGACAACCTCGGGACGCTGGGGAGCTCCGCGCTGGCCCTGGTCATCTACGCGGTGATCGGCGTCGGTCTGGGCGCGCTGCTGCGCAACCAGGTCGGTGCCATCGTCGGCGGCCTCGTCTACCTGTTCGTCGTCGAGCCGCTCATCCGGCAGATCCCGGCCACCTCGGGCGCCTACAAGTGGATGCCGGGTGGAGGGCTCGAAGCGCTCACCGCCACGTTCCAGGGCCCGGACCTGCTCGAACCGTGGCAGGGCGGTGTCCTCCTCCTCGGTTACGGTCTGGTCGCGGCCCTGCTGGGCACGTTCCTGGCCGTGCGCCGGGACGTCGCCTGAGCCGGCGGGCAGCCCAGCACCAGCGGCGAGGTCGAGCAGCGGGCCGGAGCCGCCCACGGAGAACGGAGACCGCGTGACCACTCGCATGACCGTCCAGAGACTGGGCCGGCTGATCGCCGACGGGAGGACCGAAGAAGTCCGAGCTGCCGTCACCGAGACCCCCCGGCTGCTCGCGGGCACCGTCGAGCGCGAGGGGGTGGACGGCTGGACGCCGCTGCACCTCGCGGTCGCCGCCGGCCGGGAGGACGTCACCACCGTGCTCGTCGAGGCCGGCGCGGACCTGACCGCCCGCACCGAGCACCACCGCACCCCGCTGCACGTGGCCCTGGAGCACGCCCCCGGGCTGGTGCCGGTGCTGGTCTCCCACGGTGCCGCCGTCGACGCCCCCAGCGCGGCCTACCTGGACGACGTCGAGACGCTCCGCGCCGAGCTCGACGGCGGCGCACCCCTCACCGACCCGACCACCGGCGTCGACCTGCTCGCCTGGGCGGCGTTCGGTGGCGCGGCCGGCACCGCACGACTGCTGCTGGACCGCGGCGCCGACGCCGACGCCGGAGCGCTGCACGCGGCCGCGAGGGCCGGGCACCTGGAGCTGGTCCGCCTGCTGCTCGACGCCGGTGCCGGCGTCGACGGCCGGGACGCCGACACCGGGCGGACCCCGCTGCACTCGGCGGTCGCGCAGGCGCCGGCCGGCGCCGCGCCCGACATCGTGCGGCTGCTGCTGGACTCGGGCGCCGACGTGGACGCCACGACCCACGACGGCGCCAGCGCCCTGGACATCACCCGGGTGGCCGCCGCCCGCCACCGTCCGGCCGACGAGGGCACGGCCACCGGCAGCGACGCGCTGGTCGCCCTGCTCGTCGAGCGCGGCGCCGCGCACTGACCGGCCGGCGGCGAAAGCCACGCTGGTCCTCCTCCGCAGCCGGACGACCGCCGCCCACGGGCGTAGAGTCGACACCCGGTTCAGCGATGCCCCTCAGACGCAGCCCCAAGACGAAGAAGGCACTCGACCCCGTGTCAAGCGTGAGTTCATCCCGGCCCTCGTCCGCCTCGTCCCAGGTCGCCGGCTTCGGCACCAACGAGTGGCTGGTCGAGGAGATGTACCAGCAGTACCTCGCCGACCCCGCGACCGTGGACCAGGCGTGGCACGAGTTCTTCGCCGACTACCGGCCCGGCAGCCCCGTCGACGGCGGCGCCCGCGAGGACACGCCCGCGGGGAACGGCTCGGCGCCGGCGCAGCCCGCCCAGCAGGCGAAGCCCGCGCAGGAGCAGCCGAAGCCCGCCGCCCCGGCGAAGCCCGCCCAGCAGGCACCCGCCCCCGCCAAGCCCGACGTCCAGAGCCCGCCCGCCGGGTCCGAGCCTGCGGGGAGCGCGCCCGTGCAGAACAGCAACCCGACCCCCGCCGCCCCGAAGCCGCCGGTCGGTGCGGGCAAGCAGTCGCCGCTGCGCGGCGCGTCCGCGGCCGTCGTCAAGAACATGAACATGTCGCTGACGGTGCCGACGGCGACCAGCGTGCGCGCGGTCCCGGCGAAGCTCATCGCCGACAACCGCATCGTCATCAACAACCACCTGGCCCGCGGCCGGGGCGGGAAGATCTCCTTCACCCACCTGATCGGCTACGCGCTGGTCCGGGCGCTGGACTCGTTCCCGAACATGAACAACAGCTACGCCGAGGTCGACGGCAAGCCGGTGCTGGTCACGCCGGAGCACGTCAACTTCGGCCTGGCGATCGACCTGCCCAAGCCTGACGGGTCCCGCTCGCTCGTCGTCGCCTCCATCAAGGGCGCCGAGGAGATGGACTTCGCGCAGTTCTGGGCCGCCTACGAGGACATCATCCGTCGCGCCCGGCAGAACAAGCTGACGATGGAGGACTTCTCCGGCACCACGATCAGCCTCACGAACCCCGGCACGATCGGCACCAACCACTCGGTGCCGCGGCTGACCGCCGGCCAGGGCGCGATCATCGGCGTGGGTGCCATGGAGTACCCGGCCGAGTTCCAGGGGATGAACCCCGACGCGCTCACCGAGATGGCCGTCTCGAAGATCATCACGCTCACCTCGACCTACGACCACCGGATCATCCAGGGCGCCGAGTCGGGCGACTTCCTCCGCCGGCTGCACGCCCTGCTGCTGGGCGAGGACGGCTTCTACGACAAGGTCTTCCAGTCGCTGCGCATCCCCTACGAGCCGGTGCGCTGGATGCCGGACGTGCGGATCACGCGCGAGGGGCAGATCGACAAGGAAGCCCGGGTCATCGAGGTCATCGAGTCCTACCGGCGCAACGGCCACCTCATGGCCGACACCGACCCGCTCGAGTTCAAGGTCCGCACCCACCCCGACCTCGACATCCTCGAGCACGGCCTGACCCTCTGGGACCTCGACCGCAAGTTCCCGGTCGGCGGCTTCGCGGGCGAGCGCCTCATGGCGCTGCGCGACATCCTCGGCGTGCTGCGCAACTCCTACTGCCGCACCGTCGGCGTGGAGTACATGCACATCACCAACCCCGAGGAGCGCGAGTGGCTCCAGGAGCGCATCGAGGTCAAGCACGAGCAGCCCGACCGCGAGAAGCAGAAGCACGTCCTGGGCCGGCTCAACGCCGCCGAGGCGTTCGAGACGTTCCTGCAGACCAAGTACGTCGGCCAGAAGCGGTTCTCGCTCGAGGGCGGTGAGTCGCTGATCCCCGTGCTCGACGAGGTCCTGCTCGCCGGCACCGACCACGGCCTGGACGAGGTCGCCATCGGCATGCCGCACCGCGGCCGGCTCAACGTCCTGGCCAACGTGCTGGGCAAGAGCTACGCCAAGATCTTCGGCGAGTTCGAGGGCAACATCGACCCGGGCACCGTCCAGGGCTCCGGCGACGTGAAGTACCACCTGGGCGCCACCGGCACCTTCACCAACCCGTTCAAGCTCGACGCCGAGATCGCCGTCTCGCTGGCCAGCAACCCCTCGCACCTGGAGACGGTCAACCCCGTCCTCGAGGGCGTCGTGCGCGCCAAGCAGGACATGATCGACAAGGGCGAGGGCGGCTTCACCGTCCTGCCGGTCCTGCTGCACGGCGACTCGGCGTTCGCCGGCCAGGGCGTGGTGCAGGAGACGCTGAACCTCTCGCAGCTGCGCGGCTACCGCACCGGCGGCACGGTGCACGTCGTCGTCAACAACCAGGTCGGCTTCACCACCAGCCCCGGGTCGGCGCGGTCGAGCCTCTACTCGACCGACGTCGCGCGGATGGTCAACGCGCCGATCTTCCACGTGAACGGTGACGACCCCGAGGCCTGCGTCCGGGTCGCCCGCCTGGCCGTGGAGTACCGCCAGGCGTTCAAGAAGGACGTCGTCATCGACCTCGTCTGCTACCGCCGGCGGGGGCACAACGAGGGCGACGACCCGTCGATGACCCAGCCGCTGATGTACGACATCATCGACCGCAAGCGCTCGGTCCGGAAGCTGTACACCGAGGCGCTGGTCGGCCGCGGCGACATCACGCTGGAGGAGGCCGAGGAGGCGCTGAAGGACTACCGCGACCAGCTGGAGCGGGCCTTCGCCGAGACGCACGACGCGCAGGACTCGTCCAAGCCCGAGCCGGTCATGGACCCGCGCACGCCGCAGCAGTCCATGGTGAAGACGGCGATCACCCCCGAGGTGCTCAAGGCCATCGGCGACGCGCACGTCTCGTTCCCGCCGGACTTCACCCCGCACCCGAAGCTGCAGAAGATGCTGGAGCGCCGCGCGGCGATGGCGCTCGAGGGCGGCATCGACTGGGCCATGGGCGAGCTGCTGGCCTTCGGGTCGCTGCTGATGGAGGGCGTCCCCGTCCGGCTCGCCGGCCAGGACTCCCGGCGCGGCACGTTCGTGCAGCGCCACTCGGTGCTCATCGACCGGGAGAACGGCGCGGAGTACACGCCGCTGGCCAACCTGACCGAGGAGCAGGCGAAGTTCTTCGTCTACGACTCGCTGCTCAGCGAGTACGCCGCGCTCGGCTTCGAGTACGGCTACTCGGTGGCCAACCCCAAGGCCCTGGTGCTCTGGGAGGCGCAGTTCGGTGACTTCGTCGACGGCGCGCAGATGGTCATCGACGAGTTCATCAGCTCCGGCGAGGCCAAGTGGGGCCAGCGCTCCGGCGTCGTCATGCTGCTGCCGCACGGCCTCGAGGGCCAGGGTCCCGACCACTCCAGCGGCCGGATCGAGCGGTTCCTGCAGCTGTCGGCCGAGAACAACATGACGGTCGCCAACTGCACCACCCCGGGCAACTACTTCCACCTGCTGCGTCGCCAGGCGCTCTCGGACGTGCACCGGCCGCTGGTCGTGTTCACCCCGAAGTCGCTGCTGCGCGCCAAGGCGGCGGTCAGCGCGGTCGAGGACTTCACCGAGCAGAGCTTCCGCCCGGTGCTCCCCGACACCGGTGTGGGCGGCGAGCCCCTCGACAGCTCGGCGGTGAAGCGCGTGCTGCTGTGCAGCGGCAAGGTCGCCTACGACCTCATGGCGCAGCGCGAGTCCGAGGGCATCGCCGACACGGCGGTCGTGCGGGTCGAGCAGCTCTACCCGCTGCCGGCCGAGCAGATCCGCGCCGAGCTCGAGCGCTACCCGGAGGCCACGGACGTCGTCTGGGTGCAGGAGGAGCCGGCCAACATGGGCGCCTGGCAGTTCATGGCGGTCAACCTGCCGGAGGACCTCCCGGAGGGCCGGACGCTGCGGCGGGTCAGCCGTCGGGCGTCGGCCAGCCCGGCCGTCGGTTCGGCGAAGGTGCACGAGGTCGAGCAGCGCAAGCTGGTCGCCGAGGCCTTCGCCCGCTGAGTCGCCGATGTACTTCACGGATCGAGGGCTCGAGGAGCTCGCGGAACGGCGAGGCGGGGAGCAGGTGACCCTCGCCTGGCTGGCCGACCAGATGCAGGCGTTCGTCGACCAGCACCCCGACTTCGAGGTGCCCGTCGAGCGGCTGGCCACCTGGCTGGCCCGCGGCGGCACGGACGACGACGA
Organism: Blastococcus sp. TBT05-19; assembly: GCF_003319095.1. GTDB lineage: Bacteria > Actinomycetota > Actinomycetes > Mycobacteriales > Geodermatophilaceae > Blastococcus. The sequence continues at coordinate 265,005 of NZ_QOHI01000007.1, forward strand.
CCTCGACGAGTGAGCACGTCACGACCCGCGCCGGCGGCACTGCCGCTGGCGCGGGTCGTCGTGCGTCCGCACCTCCGCGCCCCGGACGCCTGGTTCTGGGACCTGCCCGCGGTCGCCCGGCTGCGCACCGAGGGCCTGGACCTGGCACCGGTCACGGTGCTGGTCGGCGAGAACGGCAGCGGCAAGTCCACGCTGGTCGAGGCCGTGGCGCGCGCCTGGCAGCGGTCGCTCACGGCTGCGGTGAAGCACTGGGGTCCGCTCCCCTCCCCTGACGAGTCCGAGCTCTGGGCCGAGCTGGAGCTGCGGGGGGAGCACCCCCGGCCGCAGGGCGGGGCGTTCCTGCGGGCCGAGGCGATGCACGCCCACTTCAGCTCCCTCGACGAGGGACCCGCCGGCGTCCGGGCCTTCGGCGGGCCGTTGCACACCCGGTCGCACGGCGAGGGCTTCCTCGCCTTCCTCGAGGAGCGCACGACCGAGCGCGGGCTCTGGATCCTCGACGAGCCCGAGTCGGCGCTGTCGTTCCGCTCCTGCCTGCGGTTGCTCGTGCTCCTCGACGGGGTCGTGGCCGCCGGCTCCCAGGTCCTCCTGGCCACCCACTCCCCGCTGCTGGCCGCAGTGCCCGGTGCGCTCGTGTACGAGCTCGACGACGACGGCTTCACGCCGCGGGAGTGGGCCGACCTCGACCTCGTCCGGGACTGGCAGGCGTTCCTGGGAGATCCCACCCGCCTCCTGGGCCACCTGCTCGGCGACTGAGCCGCGCGCCTCCACGTACCGACCACGGCCCGGCGCGACCCTGGGTGCATGCTCGGCCACACGCACGCCCTCTCCGGACTCGCCGTCGGCGCCGCCACGCTGCCGTGGGCACCGGTGCACGGCGCCGTCGCCCAGGGCGCGTGGGTGGCCGCGGTGGGCGGGTTCGCGATGCTGCCCGACCTCGACCACCGGGGCTCCACGGTCTCCGACATGTGGGGCCCGGTCACCGACGTGCCGTCGGGCGGGATCGGCGCGATCTCCGGCGGGCACCGCTGGGGCACCCACGACGCCGTCCTCGCCCCCGTGGCGTTCGGCGCGCTCGCGGTGCTGGCCGCCGGCGCCTTCTGGTCCAGCCTGCTGGTGCTGGCCCTCGCCATCGGGCTCGCGCTGCACGCCCTGCACTTCGTCATCCCCGGGCGCGCGGAGACGACGATCCTGGGCAACCTGGTGCTCTCCTGGGGCGGCGCCTGGCTGCTGCTCGCCCACATGCCGACGCCGGCCTGGCTGCCGTTCGCCGTCGCCGCCGGCGTCCTCACGCACATCCTCGGGGACGCGCTGACCACCGCCGGCGTGCCGGTCCCGGTGATCTGGCTGTTCAACCGCGGGCGGCTCACCATCCTGCCGATGCGCACGGGCGCCACGCTGGAGAAGGCGGTGCTGGTGCCGGCGTTCGGCACCGCCACGTTCTTCTTCGTCTACGCCAACACCGGCCTGCACCTCGCCGTCGACCCCATCGTCGCCGGGCTGCTCACCTCCGGCTGAGCCGGCTCTCCAGCGATCCCCCGGCGCGGCCGGGACTGTCAGCAGGGCGCCCTAGCGTGACCTCGTGCCGCACCTCGACCTGATGCGTCCCGATCACGCCTACTTCTTCGGGTTCGCGCAGACGGACGGGAACCACTACGCCGGGGTCGGTCAGAAGGGCCGCCTGTCGATCGAGCTGTCACGACGGGACGAAGGCGTACTGCACGCCTTCACCGACCTGTTCGACGTCCGCTCCCGGGTCTCGTACCGCGAGCGCACCACGAATTTCGGGCCGCACCACTCCGCCACCTGGACAGCGTGCGATCTCGGGTTCCGCCGAGAGCTCGTGGAGCTCGGTCTGCCCACCGGGCGGAAGTCAGCGACTGTCGCCCCGCCGGCAGGACCGTTCAGCCGACGGGATTACCTGCGCGGCTTGATCGACGGTGACGGAAGCGTCGGCTTCACCCGCACCGGGCTGCCCTTCATCGGCTTCGTCACCGCCAGCCAGCCGCTCGCCGAGTTCTTCTGCGATCAGGTGCTGAGCGTCGTCGGGGCGCATCGAACGGCCAATCGCAACACCCGCGACAGCGTCTACAACCTCCTGGTGGCCGGCGAACCCGCCGCACCCCTGGCCGACTGGCTCTATCCCGACGGTTGCCTCGCGCTGGAACGCAAGCGTGAGGCTGCCGCGCTGGTGGGGACGTGGACGAGGCCGCCCGGGATGCGAGCACGCCCTGTAGCCGGCCGCCGGCGATGGACAGCCCAGGAGGATGCAGACGTCTTCACGGGATCCGTCCGAGAGGCTGCACGCAGGCTGGGCCGGAGCGAGCAGTCCGTGAGCCTTCGTCGGTGGCGGCTACGACGGGCGGCCGACGCGGGCCAGTCAGGCGACCCTGCCGTCCTCAGCGGGTGACGCCCTGCTCGCGGGCGCACGCCGCGACGGCCTCGGCGACCGCGGTGGCCACCCGGCGGTCCAGCGGGCTGGGCACGATGTAGTCCGGCCGCAGGTCGTCACCGACGACGTCGGCGATCGCAGTGGCGGCCGCGAGCTTCATCTCCTCGGTGATCGTCGTGGCGCCCGCGTCGATGGCGCCCCGGAAGACGCCGGGGAACGCCAGCACGTTGTTGATCTGGTTCGGCAGGTCGCTGCGCCCGGTGGCGACGACGGCGGCGTACCTCGCCGCCATCTCCGGGTCCACCTCGGGCGTCGGGTTGGCCAGCGAGAACACGATCGCGTTCGGCGCCATCGCGGCGATCGCCGACTCGGGCACGGATCCACCCGAGACGCCCAGGTAGACGTCGGCGCCCTCGAGCGCGGACATCATCGTGCCGGCGAACCCGGCGGAGTTCGTGTTCTCCACCAGCCACTGCTTCGTGCCGGTGACCTCCCGGCCCGGGTGCAGGATGCCCTGCGAGTCCGCGACCGAGATGTCGCCGACGCCGGCCTCGAGCAGGATCTTGGTGCAGGCGACGCCGGCCGCGCCGGCGCCGGAGACGACCACCCGGAGGTCGCCGAGCTCGCGGCCCACGACCTTGGCGGCGTTGCGCAGCGCGGCCAGCACGACGATCGCCGTCCCGTGCTGGTCGTCGTGCATGACCGGGATGTCGAGCCGCTCGCGGAGCCGGTCCTCGATCTCGAAGCAGCGCGGGGCGCTGATGTCCTCGAGGTTGATCCCACCGAAGGACGGCGCGATCGCCATGACCGTGTCCACGATCTCGTCCACGTCGGTGGTGCTCAGCACGATCGGCACGGAGGAGAGCCCGGCGAACTCGCTGAACAGGCAGGCCTTGCCCTCCATGACCGGGAGGGCCGCGGCCGGGCCGATGTCGCCCAGGCCGAGCACCGCGGTGCCGTCGGAGACGACGGCGACGACGCGCGGCGCCCAGGTGAAGCGGCGGGCCAGCTCGGGCTCCGCGGCGATGGCGCTGGAGACGCGCGCGACGCCGGGCGTGTAGGTGAGCGCCAGGTCCTCGATCGAGCTGATCGGGCGCGTGGAGGCCACGGAGAGCTTGCCGCCCTCGTGCACCGCGAACGCCGGGTCGTCGGCGAAGCGGTCGGTGGACTGCTCGGGCGCCGGATTTCCGCTCATGGGCACAGCAGAGTAGACGGGGCGACGAGGGCGGCTGTCGCTACGGTGCCGGGGTGGAGATCACCGAGCTCGCCGTGCCGGACAGCTACGTCATCGACCTCGTCCCGCACGGGGACACGCGGGGCCGTTTCACCGAGTGGTACCGAGCCGACCTGCTGTCCCAGACAGTGGGACACGCTCTTCCCCTCGCCCAGGCCAACCACAGCGTCTCCGCCCGTGGGGTGCTCCGCGGGGTGCACTTCGCCCTCGTGCCGCCCGGTCAGGCCAAGTACGTCTACTGCCCCGCGGGCCGGGTCCTCGACGTCGTCGTGGACGTGCGGGTCGGCTCCCCGACCTTCGGCGTGCACGACGCAGTGGTCCTCGACAGCGAGCAGCCGCGGGCGGTCTACCTCGCCGAGGGGCTCGGCCACGCCTTCGTCGCGCTCGCCGACGACACCTCGGTGACCTACCTCGTGTCCTCGGGCTACGACCCCTCCCGCGAGTTCGGCGTCCACCCGATGGACCCCGACCTCGCCCTGCCGTGGCCCTCCGACGTGCAGCTGGAGCTGTCGGCGAAGGACCGGGCGGCCCCCACCCTCGCGCAGGCCCGCGAGCAGGGCCTGCTGCCGACGATGGAGGAGTGCGCCGCCCGGTACGCGCAGCTACGCCAGGTCTGAGCCGAGATCGGGCCGGGCCGGCAGCCGGCCCGGGCGCGGCCACACCCGGGCGACCACCCGGCCCACGACCACCGCGGCTCCGAAGGAGCGGCTGTCATCGGTCAGGAACGGGCTGTCGCCCTCGATCCAGTGCCCGCCGTCGACGACGCGGACGACCCGCTTGACCACCAGCAGCTCCGGCCGGGCCGGGAAGCGGGCGACGACGACGTCGCCGGGACCGACGCGGGCGCCGGGACCCACCCGCCGGGCCAGCAGCCGGTCGCCGTCGCGCACGGTGGGGGACATCGACGGCCCGCTCACCCGGACCAGCACCCAGGCCCCGGGCAGCGGAGCCGCGCGCTCTCCCACACTGTCGCCGTCGATCACCGCGAGTAGGGTCGCAGACGACACAACCCCACGAACCCCGGAGGCACCTCCATGCGTTTCACCCGCATGTTCTCCGCCGTGGAGGCCACCGCGCACTGCGACCTCCCCTGCGGCGTGTACGACCCCGCCCAGGCCCGCATCGAGGCCGAGTCCGTCAAGGCCATCCAGGAGAAGTACCAGGCCAGCGACGACGAGGTCTTCAAGATGCGCGCCGTCCTGATCAAGGAGGCTCGGGCGGACCTGGTCAAGCACCACCTGTGGGTGCTGTGGACCGACTACTTCAAGCCCCCGCACTTCGAGAAGTACCCGCACCTGCACGAGCTGTTCAACAAGGCCACCAAGCAGGCCGGTGCGGCCGGCGGCAAGGGCAGCATGGACCCCGCCGAGGGCCAGAAGCTGCTCGACTACATCGCCGAGATCGACAAGATCTTCTGGGAGACCAAGGCAGCTGCCTGATCCCCCCACGCGAACGGCGCCGGCCGGTGGTCCACCCCACCGGCCGGCGCCGTTCGCGTTCCGGCGCGCGGACGTCCTCGGCGCCGCAGCCGGGAACGACCGCCGGACTCCCGGTACGGTTCGAGGACGATGCGCATCGATCCCGCCGGCTGGCCCTTCATCACCGGTCCACTGGCCCCCGCCGCCCTGCTCGCCGTCGGTGGTCGGGCCACCGGCCGACGCTGGGCCCGCGCGGCCGCCTGGCCGTTCCTGGGCCTGTCGGCCTACATGGCGCTGTTCTTCCGCGACCCCGACCGCCGTTGCGACACCACGCCGGCCGAGGCCGACGTCGTGCTCTCCCCCGCCGACGGCGTCGTCATGGTCTCCGGGGAGCCGCAGGAGGGCGTCGCCCCTGAGGGCGACTGGCAGCAGATCAGCATCTTCCTGTCGGTGGTCGACGTGCACGTGAACCGCTCCCCCTACCGGGGCGAGGTGGTCGAGAGCTCGTACCGCAAGGGCAGCTTCCTGGCCGCCTACCGGAAGGAGTCCGCGCACCGGAACGAGCGCAGCGAGCTGTGGCTGCGCGACGGTGACCGCACCGTCGTCTTCCGGCAGATCGTCGGCGTGCTCGCCCGCCGGATCGTCACCCGTACCGGCGTCGGGCAGACGCTGGCGACCGGTGAGCGGATGGGCCTGATGAAGTTCGGCTCCCGGATGGACGTGTTCGTGCCACCGGAGTGCGAGATCACCGTGACGAAGGGGCAGCGCGTGCGGGGCGGCGAGACCGTCATCGCCCGCTGGCCCGCCGGCTGAGGAGCATCGGCGTGCCCAGTTCCGCGTCCGGCCAGCGCCCCCCGCAGACCCGTCGCACGGCCACCGTCGAGTTCGTCCGCGGCTCGGTCCGGGGCAGCCGGCGCCGGGCGCTGGCCACCCTCCCCAGCCTCTTCACCCTCGGCAACATGTTCTGCGGGTTCTTCGCGATCCTGGTGTCGATCCGGGGCGACCACGACCTCGCCGCCATCCTGATCGGCCTGTCCGTCGTCTTCGACATCACCGACGGCGCGGTCGCCCGGCTCGTCGGCGCGGTGACGCCCTTCGGTCTGCAGTTCGACTCCCTGGCCGACCTCGTCTCGTTCGGCCTGGCCCCCGCGCTGCTGGCCTTCACGCTGTTCTCCGAGGGCCAGGACGGCTGGGACCCGCTCGGCTGGGTCGTCTGCTTCCTCTGGGTGGCCTGCGCGGCGATCCGGCTGGCGCGGTTCAACACCACCATCGACCCGACGGCGGACAAGCGGTACTTCATCGGCATGCCGAGCCCCGGCGCCGCCGGCGTCGTCCTGGCCTCCGTCTTCGCCTTCGGCGACGACATGCAGGGCCGCGACCGGCTGTGGGTGCTGCTCATCGTCGCCGTCCCGGCGCTGCTGATGGTCACCAACATCCGGTTCCGCTCGTTCCGGTCGCTGGTGAGCCCGAAGAGCGGCCGGCCCTACGGGCTGGTCGCGGCGGCGGTGCTGCTGGTCGTCGGGTTCGCGGTCGCCCCGGTCGTCACCGGCATCGTGCTGGCCTACGGGTACCTGCTGGCGCCGGTCCTGGTGCCGGTGTTCTCCCCGCTCGCGAAGCTCGTGCCCGCACGCCTCCGGGAGGCGCTGTCATGACGGTGCGCCCGATCTGCCCGGACGACGTCCCCGCCGTCGTCGGGCTGGTGCGCGAGCTCGCCGACTACGAGAAGGCCCTGCACGAGGTCCGGCTCACCGAGCGGCAGCTCGCCGACTGCCTCTTCGGGGACTCCCCCGCCCTCTTCGGGCACGTCGCCGAGCTCGACGGCGAGGTCGTCGGCATCGCGCTGTGGTTCCTCAACTTCTCCACCTGGCGCGGCACCCACGGCGTCTACCTGGAGGACCTCTACGTGCAGCCGCAGCACCGCGGCCAGGGTCTGGGCAGGGAGCTGCTGCGCACGCTCGCCGCGGTCTGCGTCGAGCGCGGCTACTCCCGGCTGGAGTGGTCGGTCCTCGACTGGAACACCCCGTCCATCGACTTCTACCGGGCGGCCGGCGCCGTGCCGATGGACGGGTGGAGCGTCTTCCGTCTCACCGATGACGCGCTGGCGAACTTCTCGGTCGCCCGCTGAGCCGTCACGCACCGCACGTGTTCGGCACTAGCGTGGGCGCCGTGACCATCGAGCGCGGACCGATCGAGTGCTGGCTCACCGACATGGACGGCGTCCTGGTGCACGAGGGCAACGCCCTCCCCGGTGCCAAGGAGTTCCTCGACCGGCTGGTCGAGAAGCGCCGCCGCTTCCTGGTCCTGACCAACAACTCGATCTTCACGCCGCGCGACCTGGCCGCCCGGCTCGCCCGCGGCGGTCTGCTGGTGCCCGAGGAGGCCATCTTCACCTCGGCCCTCGCGACGGCGGACTTCCTCAGCTCCCAGCTGCCCGGCGGTTCGGCCTACGTCATCGGTGAGGCGGGCCTGACGACGGCGCTGTACGAGGCCGGCTACACGCTGACCGACACCGACCCGGACTACGTCGTCCTCGGCGAGACCCGCACCTACTCCTTCGAGGCCATCACGCGGGCCATCCGCCTCGTCGGTGACGGCGCGAGGTTCATCGCGACCAACCCCGACGTCACCGGCCCGTCGAACGAGGGCCCGCTGCCGGCCACCGGCTCCGTGGCGGCGATGATCACCGCCGCCACCGGCGCGAAGCCCTACTTCGTCGGCAAGCCCAACCCGATGATGTTCCGCAGCGCGATGAACCGGATCGAGGCGCACTCGGAGTCCACGATCATGGTCGGCGACCGGATGGACACCGACGTCGTCGCCGGCATCGAGGCGGGTCTGGAGACCGTGCTGGTGCTCTCCGGGTCCACCGCCGCCGACGAGGTCAGCCGCTTCCCGTTCCGGCCGAGCCGGGTGCTGGACTCGATCGCCGACGTGATCGACCTGATCTGAAGCCGGTCAGCGACCGACGTAGGCCAGCCGGGACTCCGGCGTCGCGAGCAGGTAGAGCACCGCGACGACGACGGCCAGGATCGGCAGCCCGATCAGCGGCATCTGCGCGGAGAACGCGAAGGTGAAGCCGACCAGCGCGAGGAACAGCTGGAGGGCGATGACCGGGCCACGGGCCCAGCCGGCCACCCGCCGCAGGCCGGCGGCCCCGGCCCCGAGGACACCGGCGGCGAGCGAGGCGAGCACGACCTCGGCGAGCGCCCGGGCGGTGCTCTCGGCGCCGCCGGTCAGGGTCAGGTAGAGCAGGACGAGGGCGCCGATCCCGAACGCGACGGCCTCGACGGCGACCGCGAGGGCGGCCCGGCGCAGCGAGGGCGGCGCCTCCGGTCCGGAGCGCGCGGGACGGGGTGCCGGCTCGGCCGCGACCGCGCCGAACAGCCGGTCGGACAGCCGGCGGGGCGGCGGGGACGACGCGCTCCGGTCCTCGGTCACGGCTGCGAGATTACGCGGCGGAGGCCGACCGCCCTCCCCTCCAGGCTGCGCCGTCCTCCCGCGTCCGGGCGTTCCCGCTGGTTAGCCTGGCGGTATGCGCGCGCTCGTGGTGGTCAATCCGGCGGCGACGACCACCTCCGCGAAGATGCGGGACGTGCTGGTCGGCGCCCTGGCCAGCGAGCTCAAGCTCGAGGTCGCCGAGACCGGGCACCGCGGTCACGCCCGCGAGCTCGGCGCGCGCGCCGCCGCCGACGGGGTCGACGTCGTGGTGTCCGTCGGCGGTGACGGCACGGTGAACGAGGTGGTCAACGGCCTGCTGAGCGACGGCCCCCGTCCCGGCCTGCCGGCCCTCGCCGTCGTCCCGGGGGGCTCCACCAACGTCTTCTCCCGGGCGCTGGGGCGGTCCCGCGACCCGGTCGAGGCGACCGCCGAGATCATCGCCTCGCTGCGCGCCGGGCGGACGCGGCCGGTCTCGCTCGGCACGATCTCCGCCACGGGCACCAGCACGGCCGCCGTGACCGGGGTGGCCCCGCGTGCGGCCGAGGCGGTCGCCGAGGCCGACGCGGACCGGCACGACGGCGGGTGGACGACGCCGCGCTGGTTCGTGTTCGCCGCCGGCTTCGGCTTCGACGCCGAGGTCATCGCCCGGGTCGAGGCCCGGCGGGCGCAGGGCCGGAAGTCGACCGGAGCCCTCTACGTGCGGGAGGGCACGAAGACCTTCCTGTTCGGCCGCGACCGCCGGCGTCCGGCCATGACGTTGCAGGTGCCCGGGGAGCCGGCCGTGGAGGACCTCTTCCTCTGCCTCGTCTCGAACGTGAGCCCCTGGACGTATCTCGGCGCGCGGGCGGTGAACCCGACGCCCCAGGCGTCCTTCGACACCGGTCTGGACGTCTTCGCCCTGGGCCGGACCAGCACCAGCCGGATGCTGCGGGCGCTGCGCCAGACGATGCGCGCGGAGCCCGATCTGCGGGGCAAGGGGCTGCACCGCTGGCACGACCTGCCGTCGCTGTCCCTGACCGCCGCACGGCCCCAGGGCTGGCAGGTCGACGGCGAGCACCTGGGCACCGCGACCGGCGTGCGCATCCAGGACGTGCCCGACGCGCTGCGCGTGGTGGCCTGAGCACATCGCCGGACGTTCCGCGACCCCGTTCCTCCCGCCGAGTGGCGGGCCTATCACGCGCGTGGTGAGGTTGCTCACGCGGGGGTCCGGGGTGGGGTTGATTCCCTTGACTTGCGACTTTCCCGTGAAAACATCGCTGCAGGAACGCAACCTGCCGGTAACAAGAGCAGGCAGTCGCTGCCGCCATGGCGCTGGGTAACCGGTGTCGGCCCGGCGAAGGCGGACCACGTACGCGACTGACGCACCGAACCATAACGACATCGAGGAGTTCGAAGCCATGGACTGGCGCCACCGCGCGCTCTGCCGGGACGAGGATCCGGAGCTGTTCTTCCCCATCGGGACGACCGGTCCGGCGATCGGCCAGATCGAGCAGGCGAAGGCCGTGTGCCAGCGCTGCCCCGTGACGCAGTCGTGCCTGGACTGGGCTCTCCGCTCGGGCCAGGACTCCGGCGTCTGGGGCGGTCTCTCCGAGGACGAGCGACGCGCGCTGAAGCGCCGTCAGGCTCGCACCCGGGTCCGCACCGCCTGACAGCCGCGCACGACCGGCCGTCGCACCGCGGCGGCCACCGCACCACAGCGTTCGCAGAGACCGCCACGAGGCCGGTCCGGGATCTCCCGGGCCGGCCTCGGCGTTTCCCGGCGCTCAGCGGCGGGGCCAGGCGCTGCCCGGCAGGGCCAGGACCACCTCGGTCCCCTGGGCGTCGTCCGGTGCACCCATGGTGAGCGTGCCGCCGAGCTCGCTGGTCACCAGCGTCCGCACGATCTGCAGGCCGAGCCCGTCGCTGGCGGCCGGGTCGAAGCCGTCCGGCAGGCCCCGCCCGTTGTCCCGCACCCGCACCACCAGGTCGTCCCCGGTGCGCTCGGCGACGAGCTCGATGACCCCCGGCGCCCCCTCGGGGAAGGCGTGCTCCGCCGCGTTGTGCAGCAGCTCGGTCACCGCCAGGACCAGCGGGGTGGCCGCGGCGGCGGGCAGCTCGCCGAACGAGCCCGTCCGCCGGGTGCGGGCGGCCGGCCCCACGGACGTGAGGTCGCCGAGCATGGGCAGCACCTGGTCCAGCACGTCGTCGACGTCGACGACGTCCTCCCGGCTGCCGGCCAGCGTCTCGTGCACGACGGCGATGGAGGCGACCCGGCGCACCGACTCCTCCAGCGCCGCCCGCGCCGCCGGCTCGGTCATCCGCCGCGCCTGCAGCCGCAGCAGCGCCGCCACCGTCTGCAGGTTGTTCTTCACGCGGTGGTGGATCTCGCGGATGGTGGCGTCCTTGGTCAGCAGCGCCCGGTCCCGGCGTCGGACGTCGGTGACGTCGCGGACGAGCACCAGGGCCCCGGGTTCGCCGTCCGGCCCCAGGAGCGGCAGCGCCCGCAGCAGCAGGGTGGCGCTGGCCGCCTCGACGTCCATCGGGTCCGGGTACCGGCCGGCCACCGCGGCGGAGACGGCGGCCGCGGCCGCCTCCCCCGAGACCCGGTCGGTCACCGACCGGCAGGTGATGTCGGCGAGCTCGACTCCGGCCAGGTCGCGGGTCACGCCGATCCGCCGGTAGGCCGAGACCGCGTTGGGGCTGGCGTAGGAGACCGCGCCGGCGGCGTCCAGCCGCAGCAGGCCGTCGCCCACCCGCGGTCCCATCTCGGCGTCCTGCAGCTTCGCCGGCGGGAACGACCCCGCCGACACCATGAGGCACAGGTCGGCGGCGATGTCGAGGTAGGTGAGCTCGAGGGTCGAGGGCGAGCGGGTGACCGCCAGGTTGGTGTCCTTGGCCAGGACGGCGATCACGCCGCCCTCGTGCCGCACCGGGATGACCTCGCGCCGCCGCGGCACGGGGCCCGACCAGTCGGGCTCCCCCTCGGTGACCGGGCGGCCCTCCCGGTAGGCGACGGCGAAGGGAGCCGCCTCGGCGCCGTCGACCTCCTCGCCCACCATGTCCTCGGGCCGGCTCGTCGAGGTGGTCAGCGGTCGCACCTGCGCCACGCACCACCAGGCCCCCGTGTCCAGCGGCACCCACAGCGTCAGGTCGGCGAAGGCCAGGTCGGCCAGCAGCTGCCAGTCGGCGACGAGCCGCCGGGCGTGGTCGACCTGTGCCGGGCTGGAGGCCGTGCCGCGCGTGAGGCGCTCGGAGAGGCTGCTCATGGTGGCCCCGAGCGTAGGCGGGCGCCTCCGTACCCTCGGGGCGTGGTGTCCGTCCCCGCCCTGCGCATCGAGCCCGCCGCTCCCGGGGACCACCCCCGGATCGCCGACCTCACGGTGGCGACCTACGTGGGGGGTGGGCTCGCCTCCCCCGGCTACGCGACCGAGCTCGCCGACGTCGCCGGCCGCGCCGCCCGTGCCGAGCTCCTCGTCGTCCGGGACCACGACGGACGCGTCGTCGGCAGCGTCGCCCTGGTGCTGGAGGGCGACTTCGGCGAGGTGACCGAGTCCGACGACGAGGCCGGCTTCCGGATGCTCGTGGTGGATCCCGCCGTCCAGGGACGCGGGATCGGCGCCGCGCTGGTGCAGGAGTGCCTGGCCCGCGCCCGGGCCGCCGGGAAGCGGCGCGTGGTCATCTCCACCGGCACGCGGATGACCGCCGCGCAGCGGCTCTACGAGCGGCTGGGGTTCGTCCGGCTGCCCGAACGCGACTGGACGCCGGTCCCCGGCGTCGACCTGCTGGTCTACGCCCGGGAGCTGTGAGGTCAGGCAGCCGCGACGGTGGCGATGAGATCGCCCTCCTGGAGGACCTCGCCCTCCACCACGTGCATCTCCTGCACGGTTCCCGCGTGCTCGGTGAGCACCGGGATCTCCATCTTCATGGACTCCAAGATCACCAGCGTGTCGCCGGCGGACACCGGGGATCCGGGCCCCACGAGCACCTTCCAGACGCTGGAGACCATCTCCGCGTGGATCTCCTCGACCGCCACCGCGACCTCCTGCTCGACCGTCCGCGAGCCCTCATCCAAGCACGAGGCGGAGAGGTGTCAGCCGCGCGGCAGCGCCTCGTCGGCGGCGAGTCGCCCGAGCACGGCGCACACCTCGGCGCCGTCGTGCGGTACACCGGTCTCCGGGAGCCCGGACAGCGCGTCGCTCGCCGCGCGGGCGGCGGTCGGGGTGTCGGCAGCTCCGGCGCTCACCGTGGCCAGCAGGGCGTCGTACCAGCCGTCCAGCCGGTCACCGGGGTCGTACCCGGTGACGGCGACGAGGTCCACGCCGTCCGCCGGCACCGGAGGGCGTCCCGAGCCGGGCAGCCGCCCGGTGATCCGGCCCGCGGTGCCCGGCGCCAGGGTCGACCGCAGCTGGACGGCGACGGCCGAGCGCGGCGCGGAACCGGCGGGTGCCGCGGCGGTGTCGCGCGGGCCCGCGGCGCTGCGCAGCGCGAGCTCCACGGCGTCGACGCCGTGCGACCGCTCCAGCACCGCCATGTCGAGCGAGAGCCCGGCCGCGACCTCGGCGAGCTCGCCGTCCGGTGAGATGCCGACCGTGACCAGGCCGCGCCAGCCCAGCTCGGGCAGCCGGCGCGCGGCGGCCGGCAGCTGCTCGGGGACGCCGGGGGTCCAGGAGACGCGGGCGATGCCGGCGGCGCGGTCGCGGGCGACCGGCGTGGTGAAGCGCAGCCCCTCGGCGGTCACCCAGGCGAGGAAGCCCCGCTCGCTCGCCGGCTCGACGCCGTCACCGCCGAGCCGCTCGAGCACCTCGGGGTCGGGACCGACCCAGCGCAGCCCGGCGGCGATCACCGCGGACGCCAGGCGCGCGTTCCCCGCCAGCGCCGGCGGCACGGGCAGCACCGCTTCGACACCGGTCCGCCGGGCGGCCTCGACGATCCGGTTCACCGCCAGGTAGCTCTCCGAGGCGGGCGCGGGGCCCAGCAGCACGGAGTCGTCGGCCAGCCGCACGTGCCGGGCGGACCGCTCGGACTCGCTGTGCACCGCCACGGCCTTCACCCCGAGCCGTTCGCAGGCGGTGACCGCCGCACAGCCGGCCGGGCCCCGTCCCGCGACGAGGACGCTCTCGATCTCCAGCTGAGGCACCGCGATTTCCTCCTGCGTTCCCCTGCCCGGCGAAGTCGCCGGGTCCCCCGTGAGAGGCTTGTCGCGTCAGCTTGGCGGGTTCGGCGACGCCGCGCACGATACGTGTGCCGCATCCCGGGCCCGCGAGAACCAGGGCCGCCCGGCCCACCTGCAACGTGAGAGGAGGGCAGCGATGTCCAAGCGCGGACGCAAGCGTCGCTCCCGCAAGGGGAGCAAGGCGAACCACGGCAAGCGTCCCAACGCCTGAGAGACGGCTCCGGACGCACGAGCGCCCCGCCCCCGCTGCTCGCGGGTGCGGGGCGCTCGGCCGTTCCGGGTCTCAGTCGGCGGTGCGCTCGATGGTCACGCGCTCGACGCTGATCTGGGTGCCGTCCTCCTCGAACGAGACGCTGGTCAGCTGCATCTTGATCCGGTCGCGCAGGCCCGTCGGCGGCTTGTCGCCACCGCAGCGGCGGCGCACCAGCGCCTTGAACTCCTGCTCGATCCCGAACTCCCGCAGGCACGACGAGCAGTCCTCGAGGTGCTCGGCGATCACCGCCCGCCGGGCGTCGTCCGTCTCGTGGTCGAGGAACTCGAAGACGTGCGTCAGGACGTCGTCGCAGGAGTTGATCTCGATCGGCTCACCGGCACGCGCAGCGTCGTCGCTCATCACTTGCTCGCTTCCTCACCGGCACCGGCACGGACGAAGCCACGCTCGCGGGCATAGTCGGCCAGCAGCTTCTGCAGGCCCCGCCGACCGCGGTGCAGCCGGGACATCACCGTGCCGATGGGCGTGCCCATGATCTCGGCGATCTCCTTGTAGGCGAAGCCCTCGACGTCGGCCAGGTACACCGCGAGCCGGAAGTCCTCGGGCAGCTGCTGCAGGGCCTCCTTGATGTCGGAATCCGGCAGGTGGTCCAGCGCCTCGATCTCGGCGGAGCGCAGACCGGTGGAGCTGTGCTCCTCGGCGGCGTACAGCTGCCAGTCCTGCACCTGCTCGGTGGGGTACTGCTGCGGCTGCCGCTGCTTCTTGCGGTAGCTGTTGATGTAGGTGTTCGTCAGGATCCGGTACAGCCACGCCTTGAGGTTGGTGCCCTCGGCGAACTGGTGGAACGCGGAGTACGCCTTGACGAACGTCTCCTGGACCAGGTCCTCGGCGTCGGCCGGGTTGCGGGTCATCCGCAGGGCCGCCGGGTACAGCTGGTCGAGGAAGGGCAGCGCGTCGCGCTCGAACCGGGCGTCGCGCTCGGCACGGGTCTCGGCGACCTCGGTGCGGCTGCCGCCCTCGCGGGCCTCGGGCACCTCTACGGGTGCGGCCTCCGGCAGCTGGCCAGGGTTCTGCACCGCGGACTCCTCAGGCACCGACCGTCCTCTCTGGGGCCCCCGGACGCGGGGCGCCACATCGGTCGATCCTAGCCGCGCGGCATCCGGACGGCCCGGGGGACGCCGGTGCGGGACCCTCTGACGGGTGCTGGAGACGGTGCTGCTCACGGGCGGTGCAACGGCTCGGTCGGCGCGACGCATTCCCCGGCGGGAGATCTCGCTACAGTCCCGCGCCGTGGCGGCGACCCCGGCGGTGCGGATCCTGGAGCAGGCGAGGGTGGCGCACGTGCTGCACCCCTACGACCCGGAGCACCCCTCCGACCAGGGCCACGGCGAGGCGGCGGTCGCCGCACTGGGCGCCGATGCCCGGCAGGTGTTCAAGACCCTGCTGGCGCGCGTCGACGGCACGCTCACCGTGGCGGTGGTGCCGGTCAGCGGGACCCTCGACCTCAAGGCGCTCGCCGCGGCGGTGGGCGGGCGCAAGGCCGCGATGGCCGACCCGGCCGACGCCGAGCGGGCCACCGGCTACGTGCTCGGCGGGATCAGCCCGATCGGCCAGAAGAAGGCCCATCCGACGGTGGTCGACGCCTCCGCGCTGGAGTTCACCACCGTCATGGTCAGCGCCGGCAAGCGGGGGCTGCAGCTGGAGCTGGCCCCGGCCGACCTCGTGCGCCTGACCCGCGCCCGCACCGCCTCCATCGGGCGCTAGGGCCGGCCGTACGGCGTCAGCAGCTGGTCGACCGGGGCGAAGTCGTCGGTGAGGACGCCGGCGTCGCCCACGAACCGGTCGAGCTCGTCACCCTCGGCCACCTGCCACGCCAGCTCCCGCTCGCCCAGGGCCGCCGCGATGGCCTCCGTGGGCAGCGGCGACCGGGAGGCGACCGCGACGAGGTTCCCGCCGTCCTCCCCGGCCAGCACCGGCGCCCGCGCCAGCAGGACCACGTGGTCGAACACCGCGCGCATGGTGGCCAGCTCGGAGCGGACGAAGGCCAGCGGTGGGTGGTCGATGAGGTTGACCGCGTAGACGCCGTCGTCGGTGAGCGCCCGGTCGACGAGCCCGAGCGCCTCCCGGGTGGTCAGCTGCCAGGGCACCGACAACCCGCCGAACGCGTCGCCCACCACGAGGTCACGCTCCCCCGCCGGCTCCTCGGCCAGGCCCACCCGCCCGTCGGCCACCCGGACCCTCAGCTCCTCCGACGTCTCCAGGCCCAGCTGCTCGCGGTCCATCGCGACGACACCGGGATCGACCTCGACCACCAGGCTGCGGGTGCCGGGGCGCACCTCGGCCAAGTAGCGCGGGAGCGTCAACCCGCCTCCACCGACGTGCAGCGCCGAGACGGGCTCCCCGGCGGGGAACGCGGCGTCGGTGACCGCCGCGACCGCCCGCACGTACTGGAACTCCAGGTGGGTGGGGTCGGCCAGGTCGACGTAGGAGTGCCGCAGCGTGTCGAGCAGCAGCACCCGGCCGGAGTCGCGCGCGGGATCGGCGACCACCCGCGCGCAGTGGTAGGCCGTCTCCTCCTCGCAGGGCGTCGGCGCGACCGCGGCCAGCGCGCCCCCGCCGATCGCGAGGGCGAGCAGCCCGACGGGCAGGCGCCCTGCCCCCGGCACCCGGCGCAGCAGGACGGCGACGGCGATCCCGGCGAGCACCGTGACCGCGCCGGTGCCGACCAGGATCACGCTGCTCGGCAGGATCGCCACGAGCACGAAGCCGGTGGCGAAGGTCGCCGCGATACCGCCGAGCGTGCCGATGCCCGAGAGCCGACCCACGACCGCCCCGGTCTCGGCCAGGCTGGCCAGCTGCAGCTTGACCACCATCGGCGGCACGGCCGAGAGCAGCGCGGCCGGCACCACGATCGCGACGGCGGCCAGCAGCAGCACTCCCCCGGCGTCGGCACCCTGCAGCAGCTGGCCGGTGAACCGCACCAGCGGGAGCACGGCGACCACCAGGGCACCCCCGGCGACCATCAGCGGCGCCAGCAGCCGGCGGGGGTCGGCGCGGTCGGCCGTGGCACCGCCGACCCAGGCCCCGAGCGCGATAGCGGCCAGGGCGAAACCGATGACGGCGGTGCTCGTCTGCACGGTCACGCCCACGTAGGGGGCGATGAGCCGCAGGCCGACGATCTCCAGGACCAGCACCGCACCCGAGCAGAGGAAGGTGATCGACGCCGCCACCCAGCCGGGCAGCGCCGTGCCACCGGGCGCCCCACCGGCGGGCGGCGCCTGGTCCGGGACGGCCGTCATCTCAGAACAGGGCGGGCTGGTCGGCCGGTTCGGCGACCGACTCGGCGCGGGCGGTGAGCTGCTCGCCGTTGGTGCGCACGTTGTTCACCGCGGTGCTCACCGGCCGTAGCTCCAGTGCCGCCACGAGCTCCGGCGGCGTGGGCGCGGTCAGCTCGGCGACGTCCTCGCGGGCCGGGTCGAGCCAGTCCGCCCAGCGGTCGGGCGGCAGCACCAGCGGCATCCGGTCGTGGATCTCGGTGAGCGCACCGGTGGCGGGCGCGGTGACCACGGTGCAGGTGTAGAGCCGGTCCTCGCCCCGGCCCCAAACCTCCCAGAGACCGGCCATCGCCAGCACCGAGCCGTCCTCCGGGGTGATGAAGTAGGGCTGCTTGGTCGGTGAGTCCAGGCGCTTGGCCCACTCGTACCAGCCGTCAGCCGGCACCAGGCACCGGCGGGAGGCGGCGGCCTTACGGAAGGCCGGCTTCTCGGTCAGGGACTCGACCCGGGCGTTGAGCATCCGGTTGCCCACCGAGACGTCCTTGGCCCACGAGGGCACGAGGCCCCAGCGGACGGCGCGCAGCTCGCGGTGGCCGCCGCCGGTGGGCAGGCCCTCGGCGTCGCGCTCCTTGGCGTGCCGGACGACGTAGACGTCCTTGGTCGGCGCCACGTTGTAGTCGGCGGCGAGCGGGGGCTGCCCCTCGGCCGGGACCGCCTCGAACTCGAGCGCGAGGTCCTCCGGCTTGCGGCTGGCCGCGTAGCGACCGCACATGGCGCCTCCTCCAGCGTTGGGGCCGACTGCTCCGCACTCTAGGTGCGCCGACCGACACCCCGGGACTTCCGGAGGGGTACGCGCCATCGATCCGTGGCTCCGAGAGGTGCTGCTGGAGCCGTCGTGCCCCTGGAGCCCGGCGAGCCCGCGACAGCTACCACTTCAGGAAGGTGACGTCCCCCTGCTCCTCCCCCAGGTACAGAGCCATCGGCGCCGGTGACAGCACCACCAACGAGCCCATCCCGCTGCCCACTAGTTGATCGAGCGCTTCCTTGAGTGCAAGACGTCGATCATCGAGGTCGGGGTCCTCCGACAGCACGTAGCACGTCGACTGAGCTCCGTGCTTGGTCGCGTACTCCTCCAGCGCCGCGGGACTCTGCAGGGACGAGGGCACCCTGTGAGCGCACTCCTCCCTCCACCCGGAGAAGTGCGCGAGGGCATCGACCACCTTGCGCCGCGTCGTCCTCTTGCCCGCCTGGAGCAGCCCTCCTAGACGCTCCGCGTACGGAGGCGTCGCGAATGACCTGAGGCACTCGAGCGCGCTTTCGAGGTCGCTCACGGCTCGCTCCTGTCAAGGCTCCGGCCAGCTCTGGTGGTCGCCACGGACGAAGGGTCACATCGGCATGCTCCCGCCATCGTCCCCGGTCGCGTTCCCCCTTCCCCTTCCCCGAGTTCCCCGCCTCGCACCTCCCTTTCGCGAGGTTCACCGCGCACCACTGTTCGCCTCCCGACGGGCGGCCTGGTGCGTGCCCGGGAGGCCGGCGGGTAGGCCCCCTGTCGCAACGCCCGACGAGAGACGAGGATCACCGCGTGACCGCTACGCAGAACGCACCCACCGAGCACCCGAAGACGGCCAGCGACAGCGCCGAGCGGCGCTACGCGACGGTGAACCCGTTCACCGGGCAGACGGAGAAGGAATTCGACTTCACCCCGACCGAGGCGATCGACGGGATCGTCGAGCGCGCGCACACCGCCTACCAGGCGTGGCGCGACCTCCCCGTCGAGGAGCGCGCCGCCGTCGTCCGCCGGGCCGCCGAGCTGATGGACGAGCGCCGGGACGACCTGGCCGCGCTGATCACGACCGAGATGGGCAAGCGCCGCGAGGAGGCCGCCGGCGAGCTCTTCCTGTGCTCGATGATCCTGAAGTACTACGCCGACAACGGCCCCGCGTTCCTGCAGCCGCAGTCGATCCAGCCGCTCATGGGCAAGGGCGAGGCGGTCGTCGAGACCAAGCCGGTCGGCGTCCTGCTGGCCATCGAGCCCTGGAACTACCCCTTCTACCAGGTGGTCCGCGTGGCCGGCCCGAACCTGGTGCTGGGCAACACGGTCATCCTCAAGCACGCCGAGATCACCCCGCAGTGCGCGGTCGCGATCGAGCAGCTCTTCACCGACGCCGGCGCGCCCGAGGGCGTCTTCACCAACACCTTCCTGCGCATCGACGACGTCGAGCAGGTCATCGCCGACCCCCGCATCCAGGGCGTGACGCTGACCGGCAGCGAGCGGGCCGGCAGCGCCGTCGGCGCCCTGGCCGGCAAGCACCTCAAGAAGTCGGTGCTCGAGCTCGGCGGCAGCGACCCGTTCATCGTGCTGGACGCCGACGACCTCGGTGCCACGGTCAAGGCCGCGACGATGGGCCGGATGCAGAACACCGGTCAGGCGTGCACCGCCTCCAAGCGGCTGATCGTCACCGAGGACCTGTACGAGCCCTTCGTCCAGGGCCTCCAGCAGGCGTTCTCCACCTTCGCCCCGGGCGACCCGGCCGACCCGTCGACGTCGCTGGCCCCGCTGTCCAGCGAGCGGGCCGCCCAGGACCTGCACGCGCAGATCCAGGACGCGATCGACAAGGGCGCCACCGTGGTCGCCGGCGGCAAGCGCCCCGACCACGCGGGCGCGTTCGTCGAGGCCACCATCCTCACCGACGTCACGCCGGACATGCGGGCCTACCACGAGGAGCTGTTCGGGCCCGCCGCCGTCGTCTACAAGGTCAAGGACGCCGACGAGGCGGTGCAGCTCGCCAACAGCAGCGCCTACGGGCTGGGCGCCACCGTGATGAGCAGCGACGTCGACCGCGCGCGGTCGGTGGCCGACCGGCTCGAGGCCGGCATGGTCTGGATCAACCAGCCCACCGGCTCCTCCCCCGAGCTGCCGTTCGGCGGCGTGAAGCGCTCGGGCTACGGCCGCGAGCTCTCCGAGCTGGCCATGTTCGAGTTCGCCAACCGGCGGCTGGTGCGCACCGTCCCGGTGAAGAAGGCCGACAAGCCGCAGGCGGGCTGAACGGGTGCGGCGCGCGACCGGGCAGACTGATCACGTGTCAGAGGTCTGGTCCGCGCCGCACTCCCCGGCTCCCGTCGACGCCGTCGTCGCCCTGCCCGGCTCGAAGTCGCTCACCGCACGGGCGCTGGTCCTCGCCGCGCTGGCGGACGGGCCGAGCCGGCTGGTCCGCCCGCTGCGGGCCCGGGACACCGATCTGATGACCGAGGCGCTCCGCGCCCTCGGCACCACGATCGCCGACGACGGCGAGGACCTGCTGGTCACCCCCGGGCCGCTGCGCGGACCGGTTCCCGTCGACGCCGGGCTGGCCGGGACGATCCTGCGGTTCCTGCCGCCGGTCGCCGCGCTGGCCGACGGCGACGTCACCGTCGACGGCGACCCCCGGCTGCGCGAGCGGCCCAACGCGGGGCTGATCACCGCGCTGCGCGACCTCGGGGTCGCCGTCGACGACGACGGCCGCGGCCGGGCGCCGTTCACCGTGCGCGGCAGCGGCCGGGTGCGCGGCGGCGCCGTGACCGTCGATGCGAGCGAGTCCTCGCAGATCGTCTCGGGCCTGCTGCTGGCCGCGGCCCGGTTCGACGAGGGCATCGACCTCACGACGGCCGGCGGTGTCCCCTCGATGCCGCACGTCGAGATGACCGTGACGACGCTGCGCGAGCACGGCGTCGACGTCACCACCACCGATCGCGGGTGGCGGGTGGCCCCCGGCCCGATCGCCGCGCGGGACCGCGTGGTGGAGCCCGACCTCTCCAACGCCGCCCCGTTCCTGGCGGCGGCGCTGGTCACCGGGGGGCGGGTGACCGTCCGCGACTGGCCGGATGTCACCACCCAGCCCGGGGCGCAGCTGGACCGCCTCCTCGCCGACATGGGCGCCTCAGTCGAGCGCACCCCGGACGGCGGTCTGCGGGTCACCGGCGCCGGCACCGTGCGGCCGCTGGTCGCCGACCTGGGCGAGGTCGGCGAGCTGACGCCGGTCCTGGCCGCGCTGTGCGCGCTGGCCGACGGCCCCTCCCGGCTCACCGGCGTCGCGCACCTGCGCGGCCACGAGACCGATCGGCTCCAGGCGCTCGACGAGGTGCTCACCGCGGTCGGTGCCCGGGTGCGCCAGCTGCCCGACGGGCTGGAGATCGAGCCGGGGCCCGGGCGGCCCGCGCGGCTGGACTCCTACGCCGACCACCGCATGGTCATGGCCGGTGCGGTCCTGGGTCTCGCGATCGACGGCGTGACCGTGGCCGACCCCGGTGCGGTGACCAAGACGCTCCCCGACTTCCGCGAGCGGTGGGCCGGGTTGCTCGGCGGGCCGATCGGGGCGAACCGCTGAGCACCAACCGGCGCGGGCACCGCGTCGACGAGGACGACATCAGGTTCCGCCCCAACCGGCGCGGCACCCGCCCGCGCACCCGCACCCGGCCCGCGCACGAGGACGCCGTCCCGGGGCTGGTCATCGCCGTCGACCGGGGCCGGATGACCGTGCGGGTGGACGGGCCCGACGGCGCCGTGGACGTCACCTCGATGCGCGCCCGGGAGCTGGGCAAGCACGGCGTCGTCGTCGGCGACCGGGTCCGGCTGGTCGGTGACACCAGCGGCCGCACCGACTCGCTGGCCCGCATCGTCACCATCGAGGAGCGGGCCACCTCGCTGCGCCGCACCGCCGACGACACCGACCCCACCGAGCGGATCGTCGTCGCGAACGCCGACCTGCTGGTCATCGTCACCGCGGTGACCGACCCGGACCCGGCGCTGGGCTTCCTGGACCGCTGCCTCGTGGCCGCCTACGCCGGCGGGCTCGAGCCGCTGCTGTGCCTGACCAAGACCGACCTCGCGTCGGCGCAGCCGCTGCTGGACCGCTACGCGGGGCTGGGGCTCGAGGCGGTGCCGATGTCGCGGGAGCTCCCGCTCGACGAGCTGCTCGGCCGGATCCGTGACCGGATGAGCGTCTTCGTCGGGCAGTCCGGGGTCGGCAAGTCGACGCTGGTCAACCGGTTGGTCCCCGACGCGCTCCGGGCCACCGGCGACGTCAGCAAGATCGGCAAGGGCCGGCACACGTCGTCGTCCGCGGTGCTCTTCGACCTCCCCGGGGGCGGCACGGTCATCGACACCCCCGGGATCCGGTCCTTCGGGCTGGCGCACGTCTCGGCGGACGACGTCCTCGTCGCGTTCGACGACATCGCCGAGGCGGCCACCGAGTGCCCGCCCGGCTGCGGGCACACCGCCGAGGACCCGGACTGCGCGCTGGACGCCTGGGCGGCGCAGGGGCCCGAGCAGCGGCGGGAGCAGCTGGACGCGCTGCGCGTGCTCCTCGCCGCCGTGGGCCAGGTCGGCCCGGGCTACTGAAAGGACCAGCCTTCCCCCCACGCCTCGCACGCTCGGCGCGGGCCCCTGAAGGCCGGCCGTTCCGGCACGTCACCTAGGGCGCGTCTCCTAAGTCGTTAGCCACATGGTGATGGCCCGGAGGACGACGGCTCCTCGGTAGACGGTGGCGAGCCTGTCGTAGCGGGTGGCGATGCCACGCCATTGCTTGTGGTCGTTGAACG
>NZ_QOHI01000023.1 GCF_003319095.1 Blastococcus sp. TBT05-19
ACGCGTAAGATCGTCGGCAGCGTCAGATGTGTATAAGAGACAGCGACCGAGATGGGCAAGCTGCTCCCCGAGGCCAAGGGGGAGATGGGCATCGTCGTCGACATCTGGAACTACTACGCAGACAACGCCGAGACCTTGCTCGCCGACGAGCCGCTGACCATCCAGGGCGGCGAGGCGGTCATCCAGAAGCGCCCGGTCGGGGTGCTGTTGGGCATCATGCCGTGGAACTACCCCTACTACCAGGTCGCCCGGTTCGCCGCGCCGAACCTGGTCCTGGGCAACACCATCCTGCTCAAGCACGCGCCCAGCTGCCCGAGGTCGTCGGCGGCCATCGAGGCGCTACTGTGCGACGCAGGCCTGCCCGAAGACGCCTACCTCAACCTCTACGCGACCAACGAGCAGGTCGCCGAGATCATCGCCGACCCACGGGTGCAGGGCGTGTCGCTCACCGGGAGCGAGCGGGCGGGGGCCGCGGTGGCCGCAGAGGCCGGTCGGCACCTGAAGAAGGT
>NZ_QOHI01000024.1 GCF_003319095.1 Blastococcus sp. TBT05-19
GGCAGCGTCAGATGTGTATAAGAGACAGGTAGATCGTCGAGGAGACCGCCTCGCCGTTGCCGTCCACGATGTTCCCGTGCAGCCCCGGCCAGCCGAACTTCACGTCGGTGGCGGCCAGCGCCGCCGGGATGTCCACGCCCAGGCGCCACAGCTTGGCCACACCGAAGATCAGGATCACCAGCACGTAGGGGAACAACGCCATCCAGGTCGCCCCCGGGAGCAGGTTGCGGTTCGCGTCCACCGGCTTGGCCAGCGCCTCGGGGGTGAGGATGCGCTCGCGGGCCTCGTCGGCGCCCTTGGGCTTCCACACCTGCAAGAAGAGCACCGCAACGCCCAGGCCCACCAGCGAGGCGACGATGTCGGTCAGTTCATAGGAGAAGTACGTCGCGCACAACCACTGGGCGATGGCGAAGGAAATGCCGATCACCAGGGTCACCGGAAGGGTCTGGCGCATGCTGCGCCATCCGGCGATGACCAGCACCAGCACGGTGGGAACGAACAGGGC
>NZ_QOHI01000025.1 GCF_003319095.1 Blastococcus sp. TBT05-19
TCGTGGCGCAGCGACTCGCTGAACCCGCGGACGGCGAACTTGCTGACGGCGTAGGCGGCCTGCCCGGGCGGGGCGAAGATGCCGAAGACGCTGGAGACGTTTACCAGGTGGGAGCCGGGGTTGGCCTTGAGCACCGGGAGCAGCGCCGCGGTGAGCCGCACGACCGCCCGGAAGTTGATCGCCAGCACCCAGTCGAACTCCTCGAGGGTGACCTGGTCGAACCGGCCGCCGAGCGCGACGCCGGCGTTGTTCACCAGCAGCGTCGTCCCCGGGTGGGCGCCGGCCAGCGTCGCGCCCAGGGCGTCGGTGGCCGCCTCGTCGGCGAGGTCGACGACGTAGGTCTCGACCTCCAGTCGAGGGTGAGCTGCCCGGATGCGGTCGGCGACGGCAGCCAGCCGGTCGGCGTCCCGGTCCACGAGCGCCAAGGAGCTGCCGCGCTCGGCGAGCTGCACGGCGAGGGCCTCCCCTGTCTCTTATACACATCTGACGCTGCCGACGATC
>NZ_QOHI01000008.1 GCF_003319095.1 Blastococcus sp. TBT05-19
GCGTCCAGCAGCAGGTCGGCCACCCGGGTCGCGGCGTCCAGGATCGGCACGGTGTCCTCCTCCGTCATCACCCGCTCGTCACCGAGCCGGCGTCGTCCTCGGGGAACAGCGAAGCAGACGTCGGTCGTGGGCCGGACGGCGCGTGCGGCACCGCACGCGCCGTCGGTCGGTGCCTCCCTAGGCTGGCCGGGTCAGCGCCCTACCGGATGGAGCCCCATGCCCGTCGTCTCCCGCCTCTCGACGACTCCCGTCAAGGGCACCGCTCTCCACTCGCCGTCGACCGTCGAGCTGACCCGCGACGGCGTCGAGCACAACCGGCGGTTCCACCTGGTCGACGGCCGCGGCCGGCTGTTCAACGGCAAGCACCACGGACCGCTGGTCCGGATCACCGCCGACCTCGACGGTCCGGAGCTGACGCTGCGCATCCCCGGGCGTGATCCGGTGCGGGCGAGCTCGACGGAGCTCGGCGAGCCGGTGGTCACGAACTTCTACGGCCGCGACGTGCCAGGCCACCTGCTGGCCGGTCCGTTCGCCGATGCCCTCACCGAGTTCGTCGGCGAGCCCGTGGATCTCGTCGCCACGGACGTCCCCGGCGCCGGGGTCGACGTCCACCCGGTGACGCTGGTGTCCTCGGCCACCATCGAGCACCTGCGCAGCGTCACCCCCGACGGCGGGCGGCTGGACCACCGGCGCTTCCGGATGCTGGTCGAGCTCGAGGGCACCGGCGTGCACGAGGAGGACGGCTGGGTGGGCCGCCGGGTGCGACTGGGCGGTGCGACGGTGCGGGTGGTCGGCCCGGTCCCCCGGTGCGTCGTCACCAACGAGAACCCCGACAGCGGAGAGGTGGACTTCCGCACGCTGAAAGCCATCGTCCGCTACCGCGGTGAGCTGGCGACGAGGCTCGACACCCCCGTCGACCACCTGCCCGACAACGGCGCGGTGATCTTCGGGATGTACGCGACGGTCGAGGAGCCCGGGCCGATCGCACTCGGGGACCCCGTCGAGGTGCTCGACGAGGTCCCCTCCGCAGGCGTCAGCGGGAGCTGACCGCTCCCGCCGGCGACAGGGCGTCGGTGAGCAGCGCGACCAGCGCCTCGAGCTGGACGTCCGTGGAGGACTGCACCTCCTCGTCGGAGCCGTCCAGCGCGCGGGCGGCGAGCCCCGCCTTGCTGTCGATCAGCTCGGCGATGCGGGAGTCGAGGGTCTGCGCGGCGATGATCCGCCACGCGGTGACCGGCTCGGTCTGCCCGATGCGGTGGCTGCGGTCGATCGCCTGGGTCTGCTCGGCGTCGGTCCAGGAGAGCTCGGCGAGCACGATGTTCGAGGCGACCTGCAGGTTGAGGCCGACGCCCGCAGCGGTGAGCGAGCAGACGGCGACCGCGACCTCGGGGTCCTTGACGAACGCGTCGATGTGCTTCTGCCGGGCCGTCGGCGTCTGGTCGCCGCGGATCGAGGAGTACCGGATGCCCAGCTTGTCCAGGGTCTCCTCGGCGGTGTCCATGACGTCGATGTGCTTGGCGAAGAAGACGACCTTGCCGGCGCTGCGGGCCAGCTGCGCGGCGTAGTCGGCAGCGAGGCCGGCCTTGGCCTGCCCGATGCGCCGCATCATGCTGAACACGTTCTCGCCGGTGGCCTTCGTGGTCGTGTCCTTGAGCTCCCAGCCGGCCACCTTGCGCACCAGCTCGTGGTCGATCTCCTCCACGACGGTCGCCGATTCGCGGGCCGCGAGCGCGCTCTCGTACCGCTTGACCAGGCGGGCCGCGAGCTCGCGCTCGGCCGCCCGGATGGACCGGCCCGCCTTGTCGTCGAGCTCGACGGGGAGGTCGGCGATGCGGCGGGCGGGGATGTCGGCGGCGACGTCGATCTTGCGGCGGCGGACGATGCCGAGATCGATCACGCACTTCCGCGCGGCCGGGTAGAAGCCGGGGTCGGCGGGCGTGAGCCCGACCTCCTCGAGGGCCTCCATCAGCTCCCCGAGCGGCTTCTCGTCGTCGATCCAGCCGAGGAACTGCCAGATGGCGCGGAAGTCCTCGATGTCGTTGATCAGCGGGGTCCCGGTCAGCGCCATGAGCAGCGGCCGCGGCACCCGGGAGCGGATCCGCTCGGAGAGCTCGAGCACGTGCTGGGAGCGCTGCGAGGTCTTGTTCTTGATGAAGTGCGCCTCGTCGACCACCATCCCGCGGAAGCCGAAGTCACCGATCCAGCCGACGTGGCGGTCCAGCACCTCGTAGTTGACGACGACGATGTCGGCGAAGGCGTCGATCGTCTCGCCGTTGCCCTGGATCACTGTGGCGGGGCGGTGCGGTGTCCAGCGCGCGGCCTCGCGGGCCCAGTTGGTCTTGACGACGTTCGGGACGACGACGAGGAGCGGGAAGGCTTGCGCCGCCTCGGCCGCGAGCAGCGACTGCGCCGTCTTGCCCAGACCCGGCTCGTCGGCGAGCAGGAAGGTGCGGTGCCCCTGGGCGGCGGCCGCGACCAGCTGGCCCTGGTGCGGCATGAGCTCGGAGCCGGCCGGGGTGAACTGGGAGCTCGGGAAGGGCAGGGCCATGCACGCCGGGGCGCCGCCGCCGGCGCGCTCGAAGGAGTTGAGCAGCGGGGTGAGCAGCTCCCAGTTCAGCAGCCGGCGCGGTCGCGCCACCGTCGGGCGGGCCGCGGAGAAGTCCGGGGCGAGGAAGGGGTTGGCCAGCTGCCGCGAGATGACCGACTGCGGCACGACCTTGCGCTCGGGAGCCGCGGGCGCGGCTTCGGCCTGCACCGGCGGCGGGGGCTCCTCCTCGGCGGTCTCGATGCCGGCCGCGGCGAGCATCTCCCGCTTGAGCGCCTTGGCCGCGTCGGAGGCGACGGCCTCGTCGGCGAGCAGGGCCAGCAGCCCGGACTCCCGGACGGCGGTCGTCGCGAGGATCGTGGCGATCCCGTCCAGGCGCTTGAGCTGCTCGCCCCGGCGGGTGTCACCGATGGTGGAGTCCGCCTGCACGCGGGCGCGCTCCTCGCGCAGCACCAGCGCGATGGCCTGGAACTCGGCGCGCACGGTGGGCGTGACGCGGCCGCGCTTGACCGCGTTCTCGACCTCGCGCACGGCGCGGGCGAGCACGGCGATGACGTCGCCGCCCTCGCGGACGCGGCGCTGGCGCTGCTGGTTGCGCGGGGCGTTGCGCCGCGCGCCCGTCGACCGACGAGCTGGTCCTGCCACGTACCCCTCCTCCGAACGCCCGGCACTGGTGCCACGACTCGCCGCCGCGGAGGCCCGGAACCCGGCGGCCGGGGCCGCGAGCCTCAGCGCCCACGTAGCTGGAGCGTCCCGACCCACGGATCGTGGGAGATCGACGCCTCCGGGCGGACGGTTCCGACGTGGGCCGACAGCCACCGGGATCCCCGGGGCACCCACGCGGGAGCAGAAGTCCCCGCCGGACGAGCGGCCCGTGCTGGGCCGATGCCGGATCCACAGTAGCGCTTGGCGGCCCGTGCGGGGCAGGTACGGGCCCGGGACCTCACCCGCGCCAGGGTGAGGTCGACGGGCACGCGGTGCCGCGGCCGGCTCCCTACCCTGGCGGGATGTTCCTGCTCTTCGGCTTCGGCACCAAGCAGCGAGACCTCGGCCCCGGTGGGACGCGGACCTGCCCGAACTGCGGCAACACCTCGCGGTGGGCCCGGGTCCGGCGGTTCCGGCAGTTCTCGGTGTTCTTCGTGCCGGTCGTCCGCTGGAACCGCCGGCACCTCGAGGTCTGCGGCATCTGCGGTGCCGCGATCGAGGTCTGACCCGCGCCGTCGCCCCGACCCGCCAGTCCGGGTGAGTTTTGGTCGATCGACCAAGACTTCGGTAGGGTGCGCTGGTCGAGCCGGCCGGCTCGGCTCCGCCCTGCTCCCCGGAGGCTCCCGTGAGCCCGCTCCGCCGCTGGTCCGCACTCGCAGTCCTCGCGCTGCCGGTGCTGCTGATCAGCGTCGACATGACCGTCCTCGGCTTCGCCGTGCCGGCGCTCTCGGCCGATCTCGGCCCGACGTCGACCGAGCTGCTGTGGGTCGTCGACATCTACTCGTTCCTGCTGGCCGGCCTGCTGGTGCTGATGGGCAACCTGGGCGACCGCATCGGCCGGCGCCGGCTGCTGATCGCCGGCGCGATCGCCTTCGGGCTCGCCTCCGCCCTCGCCGCGTTCGCGACCAGCCCCGGGATGCTGATCGCCGCCCGCGCCCTGCTCGGTCTCGGCGGGGCGACGCTGATGCCCTCGACCCTCGCCCTGCTGCGCTCGGTCTTCCGCGACGACCGCGAGCGCCGGACGGCGATCGCGATCTGGGCGGCCGCCTTCTCCGGCGGCGCCGCGGTCGGGCCGATCGTCGGCGGGATCCTGCTCGCGCACTTCTGGTGGGGCTCGGTGTTCCTGGTGAACACCCCCGTCATGGTGCTGCTCGTCATCGGCGCCCTCGTCCTGCTGCCCGAGTCGCGCAACCCGCGCCCCGGCCCGTTCGACGTGCTCTCCGGCCTGCTGTCGATCGCCGGCGTCCTGCCGGTGGTCTACGCCCTGAAGAGCGTCGCCAAGGACGGCCCGAGCGCGGGCGTGGCCCTGGGCCTGACGGTCGGGACCGCTCTGCTGTGGACCTTCGTGCGCCGGCAGCGCACCCTCGCCGAGCCGCTGCTGGACCTGCGCCTGTTCAGCAACCGCGTCTTCTCCGTCGCGGTCAGCACCAACCTGCTGACGGTGTTCGCCCTGCTGGGCGTGATGTTCTACCTGCCCCAGTACCTGATCCTCGTGCTCGGCATGAGCCCGCTGGTCGCCGGCCTCTGGATGCTCCCCCTCGCCGGCGCCACCGTCGTCGGCTCGCTCGCCGCGCCCTCGCTGGCCCGGGTGCTGCACCTGCGCTGGATCATCGGTGGCGGGATGACCCTGGCCGCCGCCGGCCTGGCCGTCGGCACGCTGCTCGGGCTGGACGGCGACCGGGCCGTGCTCATCACGGCCGGCCTGCTCATCGGCGTCGGCGTGGGTGCCGCCGAGGCCCTGACGAACGACGCCATCCTCACCGCCGCACCCCCCGAGCGGGCCGGCGCCGCGGCCTCGGTCTCCGAGACCGCCTACGAGTTCGGCGCCGCCATGGGCACGGCAGTGCTGGGCTCGGTCGGGCTGTCGGTCTACGCCGCGAACCTCGGCGAGGTCGACGGGGTCCCCGCGCAGGCGCTCTCGGCCGCACGGGAGTCCCTCGGCTCTGCCGGTGAGATCGCCGCGCAGCTCCCGCCCGACACGGCGGCGGCCTTCCTGACCGAGGCCGCGGAGGCGTTCGTCGCCGGCATGGACGTCGTCCTCGTGGTGGCCGCGCTGGTCGCCGCCTACGTGGCGGCCCAGGCCGTCGTCCTGCTGCGCCGCCACTCGCAGCCCCTCGTGCCGTCGGCACCCGCCCAGGAGCCGGTCGCGCCGTGACCGCCGCCAAGCGCGCCCACCTGCCGATCGAGCAGCGGCGGGCCCAGCTCGTGGCGGCGGCCATGCGCGTGATGCAGCGCGACGGTGCCTGGACGCTCACCACCCGGGCCGTCGCCCGCGAGGCCGACGTCCCCCTCGGCGCGCTGCACTACGCGTTCGGCTCCAAGGCCGAGCTGGTCCGGGCGGTGTTCCAGGCCGACCGGGACCGGTCGACGGCGATGCTCCAGCAGGCGGTCGAGGCCGGGGGCACGGCCGGCGAGATCCTCACCCGCGCGCTGCTCGGCTACACCGACAGCGTCATCGCCGAACCCGGAGCGGAGATCGTGCTCCAGGAGCTGACCCTGATGGGCGGCCGGGACGACGACCTGCGGGCTGCGGCGCGGGAGGCCACGGAGCAGTACCGGGCCGACGTGCGCAATCTGCTGCACCGGCTGGCCGATACCTCGGGCGGCACCTGGGCCGGCGACGTCGACGTCCTGGCCGAGTCGCTGCTCGGCCTGCTGTTCGGGGCGTCGGTGAACTGGCTGTGCACGCGGGACGACGGGCTCTTCCGCCGGTGCGCGGAGGACGCCGCCTCCGCTCTCGCCGCCCGCCTGGTCCCGCCGGCGGGCTAGACCGTCCTCGACGCGTCGTCCCACGAACCCCTCCTGGCCTCGTCCTTCGCACCGGTCGCGAGCGGCGCACGGGCAACATGTGACGAAGGGGAACGGTCCGTCTCGTTCTTCTCGGACTCGCACGGGGTGCAGTCCGTTGCTTACTGTCTGTTCCAGCGAGGGCGCAGTTCGTAGCCGGCAGACAGCGGTGAGAGCGCCCCGCACCGCGACCGAGAGGACACGACATGACGCTCCAGCAGCGCACCGCCACCCCCACCCTCCCCCGCCAGGCCGTCTACGGCCAGCGCCCGGTGCACCGGCCGGCCATGAACGGCGTCCGGATGGCCCCGAGCGGCATGCGTCAGCAGCCCGTCGCGCCGATGGCCCAGCGCCCCGTCGCCGAGCGCCCCGCGCCGCGTCCGGTCAGCTTCCTCACCGTCGCCGAGGTCGCGGCGATCATGCGGGTCTCCAAGATGACCGTGTACCGCCTGGTCCACGGCGGCGAGATGTCCGCCGTCCGCGTCGGCCGCTCCTTCCGCGTGCCCGAGACCGCCGTCCGCGAGTACCTCTCCGAGGCGCGCACCGACGTCGCCTGACGCCGGACGGCCGCGACGACGGCCTGACCGGCGCCGCGCTCAGACGTGCCGGCGCCGCTGCAGGCCGACGAAGGCGAGCCACCCCACGGGTGCCGGCAGCCAGAACGTGACCGTGCGGAAGGCCAGCACCGCCGCGAGGGCCGAGGCCAGCGGGACGCCGGACGCGGTCAGACCTCCGACAAGGGCCGCCTCCACCGCACCCAGGCCACCGGGGGTGGGCGCGACCGAGCCGACCGTCGAGGCGACGAGGTAGACGCCGATCACGGTGGGCAGCGCCAGGGACGCGTCGAAGGCCCGCAGCGAGGCGTCCAGCGCCAGCACGTACCCGCCGGTCTGCAGCACGATCCCGGCGAGCGCCATGGCCAGCCGCCGCGGCTCGGTGGCGGTCGCGAGCAGCTGCGGCACCGACTGCCGCAGCAGGGGCTCGAGGCGGTCCCGCACCAGCGCGCGGATCCGGGGCACCGCGGCCAGCAGCGCCAGGACGACGACGGCGCCGAGGACGACGAGCAGCACCTCCCCGCTGGGCAGGAGCGACAGCCGCGACGCCGAGACCCCGCTCGCCCAGCCGACCACCACGAGCAGCGCGACCGTGACCGCGACGGTCGCCACCTGGTTGACCGCCACGCTGGTCGCGGCGGCACCGACCCCCAGCCCCGCGCGCTGCAGGTAGCGGATGTTCAGGCCGACGTGGCCCACGGTCGGCGGCGTGACGAGCGTGAGCCACGCCGAGGACACCTGCACCATCGTGGTGCGCAGCAGGGGCAGGGCCACCGGCACGAAGGCGAGCAGGGCGAGGGCCGCCCCGAGGTAGGTCACCGCCGAGCCGCCGAGCGCGGCGAGCAGCCAGAGCGGATCGGCCCGCCGGAGCTGGTCGACGACGCTGACCTGCGAGAGCTGCGAGGCCAGCAGGAGGGCCGCGACGACCGAGGCCACCACGGTGAGGACGACGCGCAGCGAGAACCGTTCGAGGCGAGGTGCGGCGACCTCGGCCCCGGCGGGGTCCGCCAGCGCGCTGCGCAGGTCGGCCAGGACGTCGGTCCCGCGCAGGGACCGCCGGAGCGCGTGCGGCAGGGCGACCGGCTGCAGCAGCGCCGTCAGCCGGCGGGGCGCGGCTCCTGCGAGGTAGGCGCTGCGCAGGGCCGCGACGGCCGCGCCCGGGCCGACGACGCCGGCGCCGCCGACGAGCAGCGCGACGGCGTCCAGATCGCGCTGGAGGTCGCCGGCCGCGGGCTGCGCCGACCGCAGGTCGCGGAATCCCGCGTCCCCGTCCCGGCCGAGGACGACGCACTCCGGGGTGAGGGCGCCGTGCGCCAGCCCGACGGCGTGCAGCCGGCGGAGCGCCGCGAAGGCCGCCGTCAGTGCCGGCGCGGCGTCGTCGACCTCCGGGAGGGCCGCGCCGTCCAGCGGGCGTTCGACCAGGACGAGGGCGGGCCCCACCGCCAGCAGCGCCAGCACCTGCGGCACGGGCACCCCGGCCGCCTCGGCCAGCGCGGCACCCGCAGCCTGCCGCTCCAGTTCACCGCGTTGGGTGAGCGAGGGACGGCCGACGACGGCGGCGCGGAACCGGAGCAGCCGGCCGGCGCGGCGCACCAGCGGCACCCCGCGCCCGTCCGGGTCGACGACGGTGACCGACACGGCACCGACGTCGTCGGATCCGGCCAGCCGCACCGAGCCCGCCGCCTGCTCGACCACCCGCAGGTCGCCGACCGCCACCCCGGCGCGGGCGAGCTCGGCCCGGATCACGTCGTCGGACGGCCGGGCCGGTGCGACGCCACCGCCGACCCGCACGGCCAGACCGACGACCGCCCCGAGCAGCACGGCAGCCAGCGCGCCGAGCACCGTGAAGGTGCCGATCGCCACCGCGGACCCGAGGGAGGCGAGCACCGCCCAGCGGGCCGGCGCGCGCCACCTCCGCCGTCGCTGGAGGTCGGCGCCGGCCAGGAAGGCGAGCGACGCGACCACCGGCACCAGTGCCGCGTCGTCGCGCGGAGCGGTCAGCACCTCCGCGACGGCGCCGCCGGCCGCGTCCCCGAACCGCTCCCCCGCCGCAGCGAGGGGCAGGCCGAGGCTCAGACCGACGAGCGCGTGCACCAGGGCCGTGCGGCGGTGCCGGGCGGCGTCGACGGCGACGGTCAGGAGGACGACGAGGACGGCCAGCGACGCGACCACCGAGGCCACCGCGACGACGCTGCGGAGCGGCTCCCGCTGGACGAGCGGAACGGCCTCGGCCAGCGCCGCCGCGGCGTCCGGCGTGAGCAGCGTGGCCAGCAGGACCAGCGCGAGACCAGCGCCCGCGGCCAGGAGCCGGAGGACGTCGGCCGGGCGGCGCACCCGTCGCCGCCTCGGCGCCCGCTCCCCCTCGCCGGTCCCGGTCACCGGGCCATCATCACCGCCGCCCCACGCGGTTCCCGGACGCACCCCGCGCGCGGATCGACGTCAGGGCCCGTTCGGCGCGCGGGGGTCCGGTCAGCCGGCGAAGGCGGCGCGGCCCTGCGTGGCGGAGGTGCCCAGGTTGCTCTTGGGCAGGGGCTGCCCGGCCGCGACGGCCGCGGCCCAGTCCTCGGTGCTCGCCACCGCGGCGAAGTTCGAGTGCAAGAGCACGAGCAGCACCTCGTGCAGCTGCTCGGCCGAGACCTTCCCCGCCTCGTTGGCGAGGTGGATCGCGCCCGTGGCGTCGGACAGCACCTCGGCGGCCAGCCCCAGGTCCTCGGCGCCGACCGCCGTCGCGATGTCGCAGTTGTTGGTCATGTAGCCGACGATCGTGATCGTGTCCACCGCCTGACCGGCCAGCCACTCGGCGACGTCGGTGCCCGCGAACACGCTTCCCCTGTTCTTGCTGACGCGCTTCCAGCCGGGCTGCACCCGCCGCTCGACCTCCGGGTGCAGCGACCAGCTCGCCGAGCCCTTCGCGAAGACCGGCGCCCCCTCCGGCAGTTCGTGCTGGACGACCACCACGGGCAGGTCCTCGCGCTGGGCGACGTCGAGAGCGCGGACGACGTTCGCCAGCGTCTGGTCGCGCGGTGGGGCCTGGATCTGGAGGACCCCGTCGAAGTACTCCTGCTGGACGTCGATGACGACGAGAGCCCGGCGCGGCGTGGTCATGTGCATCTCCTCCGGTGGATCCCGAAGCTGTCGGGATCCACCGTGCTCCACGGACGGCCGGTCGGCGAGGGCAGTCCCACCGGCGTGCAGCCCCGCTGCCTGCACCGAGGAGGAAACATCGGCCCGGGTCGCGGTGTTCACCTGGCGTGCTGGACACAGAAGGAGGCACACGTGACCACTGAGACCGCGATCCTCGCCGGCGGCTGCTTCTGGGGCGCCCAGGAGCTGCTGCGCAAGCGCCCAGGAGTGCTCTCCACCCGCGTCGGCTACTCGGGAGGCGACACCCCGAACGCCACGTACCGCAACCACGGCGACCACGCCGAGGCGGTCGAGATCGTCTTCGACCCCGCCGTGATCTCGTACCGGGAGCTGCTGGAGTTCTTCTTCCAGATCCACGACCCGTCGACGAAGGACCGGCAGGGCAACGACGTGGGCCGGAGCTACCGCTCGGCGATCTACTACACCAACGACGAGCAGCAGCGCGTCGCGCTCGACACCATCGCCGACGTCGACGCCTCGGGCATCTGGCCGGGGAAGGTCGTCACCGAGGTCGAGCCGGCCGGGGATTTCTGGCAGGCCGAGGAGGAGCACCAGGACTACCTGCAGAAGCTCCCCTGGGGCTACACCTGCCACTTCGTGCGGCCCGACTGGGTGCTCCCTCGCCGCGAGGCGCAGACCACGCGATGACCTGAGGCGAGACGGGTTGACCTCGTGGAGCGGGCATAGCCTGAGCTGCATGCGAGCTGTGCAGATCACCCGCTTCGGCGGTCCCGAGGTCCTCGACGTCGTCGACGTCCCCGAGCCGGAGGCGGGGCCGGGTCGCACCCTGCACGACGTCTCCGCCGCCGGTGTCAACTACGCCGACACCCACCAGATCGAGAACTCCTACCTGGCCGCCCAGCAGCTGCCGCTGATCCCGGGTGCGGAGTTCGTCGGCACGCCGGTCGGCGGCGGTCAGCGTGTGGTCGGCCTGCTCGACGGCGGCGGGTACGCCGAGCGGGTGGCCGCCAACGACCGGCTCACCTGGGCCGTGCCGGACGCGGTCACCGACGAGCAGGCCCTGTCGCTGGTGCTGCAGGGCACCACCGCCTGGCACCTGCTGCGCACCAGCGCGCACCTGGCCGAGGGCGAGACCGTCGTCGTCATCGCCGGCGCCGGTGGCGTCGGGTCCCTCGCCGTGCAGCTGGCCCGCCGCTGGGGCGCCGGTCGGGTCATCGCGACCGCCTCCAGCCCGGAGAAGCGCGCGCTGGCCGAGGAGCTCGGCGCCCACGCCACCGTCGACCCGGCGCTGGCCGACGACGACCCGAAGCAGTTCACCGGCGCGCTGCGCGAGGCCAACGGCGGCAAGCCGGTCGACATCGTGCTCGAGATGACCGGCGGCAACGTCTTCAGCGGCTCGCTGTCCGCGCTGGCCCCGTTCGGCCGGCTGGTCACCTACGGCATGGCCGCACGGCAGGAGACGCCGTCGGTCCCGCCGGGCATGCTCATGCAGAAGAGCCGCGCCGTCCTCGGTTTCTGGCTCGCCCACTGCATGGCGCGCCCCGACATGCTCGACGCCGCCATGACCGACCTGCTGGCCATGACCGCCGACGGTTCGCTGAAGCCGGTGGCCGGCGGCCGCTACCCGCTGTCCAACGTGAAGGACGCCCACCAGGACCTGCTCGCCCGGCGCACCACGGGCAAGCTCGTCCTCGACCCGAGCAGGTGAGCACCCGGCCCCGCCGCACGCGCGGCGGGGCCGGTCCTCAGACGAGCCGGTTGGTCCAGAAGAGGCTGAGGACGGCGCCGATCAGCACCACGAGGACGCCGGCCCGCACGAACCACGGGCTGATGTCCTGCGGCTCGGTCGTGTAGCCGATCTGGCTGCCCAGGTCGCTGTAGACCTGCTCGAGCTCGCTCGCGCTGGCCGCCTCGCTGAAGCTGCCGCCGGTCTCGTCGGCGATCTGCTCCAGCGCCGCCCGGTCGACCGGCACCGGCACGTTCTCGCCGTCGATGTCCAGGGTGCCGTAGTCGGTGCCGAACGCGATCGTGGAGACCGGCACCCCGGCGGCCCGGGCGGCGTCGATGGCCTGGCCGTTGTCGCGGCCCACGGTGTTCGAGCCGTCCGACAGCAGCACGATGCGGGCCGGGGGCAGCTCCTCCCCCGTGCTCTCCAGCGACGCCTGGAAGTTCTCGATCGCCGAGAGCGAGGTGAACACCGCCTCGCCGATCGCCGTCGCCTCGGCCAGGTCGAGGTTCTCGATGGCGAGGGCGACCTGCCCGCGGTCGGTGGTCGGCGGCACCACGGTGGTGGCCGTGCCCGCGAACGACACCAGCCCCAGGTTGATCCGCTCGGGGAGGATGTCGACGAAGTCCGTCGCCGACCGCTGCATGACGGAGAACCGGGTCGGCTCGACGTCCCGCGCCTGCATCGACAGCGAGACGTCGACGGCCATGATCACCGTCGCCTTCTCCCGCGGCACCCGCACCTCGGTGCTCGGCACCGCCAGCGAGACGACCAGCGTCGCCAGGCCGGCGGCGACGACGCCGAAGGCCAGGTGCCGCTTCCAGCCGGGCCGCTTGGGCACCAGCGTGCCGAGCAGCGCGACGTTGGTGAAGCGCGCCGCATACGCCTTCCGGCGCAGCTGCAGCAGCACGTACACACCGACCAGCGCGGCGACGACCAGCAGGGCCAGCAGCCACCACGGGGACTGGAAGGTCATCGGGAGGCACCTCCGTTGCCGGCACGCCGGCGCTCGGCGACGAATCGGACGACGTCCATGAGCCAGTCGCGGTCGGTGCGCAGCTGGAGGTGCCCGGCCCCCGCGCTGCGCAGCGTCGCGGCCACCCGCTCGCGCTGGGCGGCGGCCCCCTCGGCGTAGCGGGCGCGGAACTCGGCGTTGCCCGTGGGCACCTCGAGGGTCTGCCCGGTCTCGGGGTCGACGACGGTGAGCAGGCCGACGTCGGGCAGCTCGAGCTCGCGCGGGTCGACCACCTCGATGGCGAGCAGGTCGTGCCGGGTGCCGAGCCCGCGCAGCGGGCGCTCCCAGTCGCTGTCGCCGAGGAAGTCCGAGATCACCACGATCAGACCGCGCCGGCGGGGCGGGCGGCGCAGCGCCTCCAGGGCCTGGGCCAGGTCACCGCGCCGGCCACCGGCCGCCCGCGGCGTGGCCACCACCGAGCGCAGCAGCCGCTCGGCGTTCAGCCGCCCGGGGCGCGCCGGGTAGCGGTCCACCCGCTCCCCCGTGGTGACGACGGCGCCGAGCCGGTTGCCGCCGTGCACGGTCAGGTGGCCGACGGCGGCGAGCCCGGCGATGGCCAGGTCGCGCTTCTGGCAGTTGGCGGTGCCGAAGTCGAGGCTGGCCGACAGGTCGATGACCGCCCACGTCTCCAGCTCTCGGTCGGCGATCGTCTCGCGCACGTGCGGCACCTGGGTGCGCGCCGTGACCGGCCAGTCCATCCGCCGGACGTCGTCGCCCGGGTGGTACGTGCGGGAGTCGCCGGCCTCGCTGCCCGAACCCGGCACCAGCCCGAGGTGGTCGCCCTGCAGGAGCCCGTCCAGCCGCCGCCGGACGGTGAGCTCCAGCCGCCGCAGCAGGACGTCGGCCGGGCCGTCGGTGAACCGGGGCGGGGCGCCGTCGCTGCCGCCGGTCGCGGCGCCGGAACCGGGCGTCGCGGGGTGCAGGAGCAGCCCCGGGTGCGCGGGGGCGTCCGGGAGCTCCACCTCCCGGCGGCGGCGACCGATCACGCCTGCTGCGACCCGGGTGTGGCGCCGTTCCCGTTGACCTGCGGACCCGCGGCGGTTGCGCCGCCGGGCGCTCCGTTGCCCTGCGGACCGGGGCCGTAGCCACCGTGCTGCTGCGGACCGGGCTGCTGGGTACCGGGCCACGGCGCACCGGTGGGCGCACCCTGCGGCGGGCCGTAGAACGGAGCCGGCACCGACGGACCGCCCGGCGCACCCGGGCCGCCACCGGTCGCCTGCTGGCGCGGCGCGACCTGCGGCAGCGGCACCGTCTGCACGATGCGCTTGACGATGTGGTCGGCCGGCACCCCGTCGGCGAGCGCGTCGTAGGAGAGCACCAGCCGGTGCCGCAGCACGTCGGCGGTGACGTCGAGGACGTCCTGCGGGAGCACGTAGTCCCGTCCCCGGACCAGGGCGAGCGCGCGGGCGGCGGCGATCAGGCCGAGCGAGGCACGAGGGCTGGCGCCGTAGGACACCCAGTTCGCGACGTCGTCCATGCCGTGCTCGCGCGGCGAACGGGTCGCCACCACCAGCCGCACGACGTAGTCGACCAGCGCGTGGTGCACGAACACCTGCGAGGCGGTCTTCTGCAGCCGGCGCAGCTCGTCGGGGTTCAGCACCGTCTCGGCGACCGGCCGCTCGGAGCCCATCCGGTAGATGATCTCCCGCTCCTCCTCGGCGCTCGGGTAGTCGACGAGCACCTTCATGAGGAAGCGGTCGCGCTGCGCCTCGGGCAGCGGGTAGACGCCCTCGGACTCGATCGGGTTCTGGGTGGCGAGCACCAGGAACGGGTCGGGCAGCGGGTAGGTGACGCCGCCGATGGAGACCTGGCGCTCGGCCATGACCTCCAGCAGCGCGGACTGGACCTTGGCCGGCGCGCGGTTGATCTCGTCGGTGAGCACGAAGTTGGCGAACACCGGGCCGAGCTCGGTGTCGAACGCGTCCTGCCCGGCCTTGTAGATGCGCGTGCCGATGATGTCGGCCGGCACGAGGTCGGGGGTGAACTGCAGGCGGGCGAACTTGCCGCCGACGACGGTGGCCAGGGTCTCCACGGCGAGGGTCTTGGCCACGCCGGGCACGCCCTCGAGGAGCACGTGGCCGCGGGCCAGCAGCGCCACGAGCATCCGCTCGACCAGGCGGTCCTGGCCGACGATGACGCGCTTGATCTCGAAGAGGACGCGCTCCAGCCGGGCGGCGTCGGCCGACGGCGGGACGTGGGCGGTGGTGCTCCCGACGGCGGTCACGCGAGGATCCCGGCGAGGTCGGAGGTCGTCGACGTTCCCGACGGTGCGGTGCTGATCGGCTCGCGCGCGGACTCGCTCACGGGGCTCCCTGGTCGTCCCGGGCCGCGGCCGTCCCGACACGGGAAGACCGTCGACAGGGCGGTGTCGTCCCGGCCCCTCGTCCAGTGTCCTACACCTTCGCGCCTCGGCCACCCGCTGTGCGGGACGAGTCCCGGCGGCCGCGCTCGCCCGACAGCTTTCCGTCCACCGAGGACCAACGGCCCCTGCACCCGGGCGCCGAGGACTGCTAGCCTGTCGGGTGCGTCGGGCAGCTCCCCCCGTGGCTGCCCGACGCCTTGAACCTGGCCCCTCGGCCGCGCCCAGCAGGCGCTCCGAGGGGCTTTCTCATGCGGCGTGCATGGCGCGACTCCGCGCCCCGGTCCGCTCCTCGCTCGTCACCAGGGCGCTTCCGCGGTCGCTCCGCTCCTCCGCTCGTTCCTCGCTGCGATGCTCACTCCCTGTCAGCGCCCGCCTCGCTGCGATGCTCCCGGAGCTGTCGTCACGCGCTCGGACGGACGGCGCCGAAGTACGTCGAGCTCGAGGTGCGCGCGGTGGAGATCTTCACGATCTGCCCCCGGTCCGGAGCCTCGATCATCTGCCCGTCGCCGATGTAGATGGCCACGTGCGTGATCGACATGTAGTCGTAGCGGTCGCCGCCCCAGAAGAGGAGATCGCCCGGCTGCAGGTTGCCGACGCTCACCGTCTTCGTGCGGTTGAGCCACCACTGGTCGCGGCTGGTCCCGCCGATGGCGATGCCGGCGCGGGCATAGGCGTACTGGGTGAGGCCGGAGCAGTCGAAGCCGAACACGTCCGCATCCGGCGAGATGCCGTAGCTCGGGCCGTTGCTGCCACCGCCGCCCCACGAGTAGGCCACGCCGAGCTGGGTCCGCGCGGCCGCGATCGCGGTCTGCGCGGCCGAGGTCGACGGCGGGCCGGCCGTGCCGCCCCCGGAGGGGACGGGCTTCGGACGGACCGGGGCAGGGGCCGACGGGGCGGACGGCGCCGGAGCCGGGGCCGGAGCCGGAGCCGCGGCGGCCTGGCGAGCGGCCGCAGCCTGCTGCGCGGCCTGCTGGGCGGCCTGCTGCTCCGCGGCGGTGCGGGCACCCTGCAGGCTGTCGAGCGTCTGCTGCGCCTGCTGGAGCTCGCCCTGCAGGGCGTCCTCCCGGGCGTCGACGGCGTCGGCCTGGGCGCGCGCCGATACCTCCTGCGCCTCGGCACCGGCCAGCAGCTCGGCGGCCTCGGCCTTGAGCTCGGCGGCCGTTCCGAGCGTCTGCTCGGCGGTCTGCTTCGCGTCGGTGGCCTGCGCCTCGAGGACGGTCAGCTCGGCGAGGACGTCGACCCGGTGGACGCCGGCGGCATCGAGCAGCGCCGCGCGCTGCACGAGCTCCGCCGGGCCACCGGCGCTGAGCAGCGCGGTCATGCCGGGGGCGGTGGTTCCGCGCATGTAGCTCATCCGCGCGAAGGCGGCGACGTCGTCGCGCCCCTCCCCCAGGTCGGCCTCGGCCTGGGCCGCCGCGGCCGCGGCCGCGTCAGCGGCGGCCCGCGCCGTCTCGTAGGCCGACTGCTTGTCCTCGTAGTCCTGCTGCGCGATCAGCGCGGCCTGGTGCGCCATGTCGGCGGCATCCCGGGCCTGCGCCAGCTCCGCGGTGATGGCGTCCACCCGTTGCGCGGCGGCGGTCCTGGCCTGCTCGGCCTCGGAGAGCTGGGCGTCGGTGGGGTTCCGCGGCGCGGCCGAGGCGACGCCCGGGGCGGACACCAGGCAGAGGACGCCGGCGGCTCCGACCCCGACCAGGCGGTGCGCCCAGCGCGCCCCCCGTCGTCCCGATCCGTTCCGTGCCTCGACCTGCTCGCCCACGAACCCGACTCCTCCGTTGCCCGGCACCCCGGAGGGGGCGCCGGTCTCGACTGGTGTCGCGCACCCTTC
The DNA here is from genome assembly GCF_003319095.1 of Blastococcus sp. TBT05-19. Taxonomy (GTDB): domain Bacteria; phylum Actinomycetota; class Actinomycetes; order Mycobacteriales; family Geodermatophilaceae; genus Blastococcus. The sequence continues at coordinate 16,625 of NZ_QOHI01000008.1, forward strand.
GGGGTGCACTCGACGCAGATCGACCACAACGGGTGAGGAGCACAGGGGCCGGGAGCGCGGCCTCCCCCCTTGGGGGGAGGCGACACCTCCGGGTGGCCGCAGGCTCGGCGCTTAGTTCACCTGGCGCTCCGAGCCGGACCAGAAGTCCTGGCGGAGCTTGAACTTCTGGATCTTCCCGGTGGCGGTGCGGGCCAGCTCGTCGCGGAACTCGACCTTCTTCGGCGCCTTGTAGCCGGCCATCCGCGCCTTGCAGTGGGCGATGATGTCGGCCTCGGTCGCCTGCTCCCCCTCGGCCAGGACGACGACCGCCGTCACGAGCTCGCCCCACTTGTCGTCGGGGATGCCGATGACGGCGACCTCCGCGACCGCCGGGTGGCTGAAGACGACGTCCTCCACCTCGATCGAGGAGACGTTCTCGCCGCCGGTGATGATCACGTCCTTCTTGCGGTCGGAGATCGTCAGGTAGCCGCCGTCGTCGATCGTGCCGCCGTCGCCGGTGTGGAACCAGTCGTCCTCGAGCGCCTCGGCCGACGCGTCCGGGTTCTCCCAGTAGCCGGCCAGCACGGTGTTGCTGCGGGCGAGCACCTCACCGCTCTCGCTCACCGAGAGGCGGGTGCCCAGCGACGGGACGCCGGCGCGCGACAGCCGCTTGGCCTTCTCCTCGGGGTCCAGACCGTCGTACTCCTCGCGGCCGCGGTTGATCGTGAGCAGCGGGGCGGTCTCGGTCAGGCCGTAGATCTGGTTGAACTCCCAGCCGAGCTCGGCCTCGACCCGCGCGATCGTCCTCGACGGCGGCGGGGCACCGGCGACGATGATCCGCACCCGGTCCCGCCCGGGGATCTCGCCGTCCCAGTCGGCGGCGGCGTCGAGGACGGCGTTCCAGACGGCCGGGGCGCCGGCCATGACCGTGACGCCGTGCTGCTCGACCCGGCGCAGGATCTCCGCGCCGTCGATCTTGCGGATGACCACCTGCCGGGCGCCCATGCCGGCCATCGCGTAGGGCAGGCCCCAGCCGTTGCAGTGGAACATCGGCAGCGTGTGCAGGTAGACGTCGCGGTCGCTCACCTGCATGTGCATGCCGAAGGTGACGGCGTTGACCCAGATGTTGCGGTGGGTCATCTGCACGCCCTTGGGCCGCGCGGTGGTGCCGCTCGTGTAGTTGATCGTGGCCGTGGCGTCCTCGTCGGGCTCGGACCAGGGTCGCGGCTCGGCGTCGAACCGGAGCAGCTGCTCGTACTCCTCCCCCGTGCCGAACCGGTGCTCGGCCCGCACACCCTTGAGCGAGGTCTCCAGCTCGGGGTCGACCAGCAGCACCCGGGCACCGGAGTGCCCGACGATGTACTCGACCTCGTCGGGCTGCAGCCGGAAGTTGATCGGCACCGCGACCCGGCCGGACGACGGCACGGACAGCAGCAGCTCGAGCAGCCGGGCGGAGTTGTGGCTGACGATCGCCACCCGCTCCCCCTCGGCGATGCCGAGCTCGTCGAGACCGGCCTGCAGCGCGCGACCGCGCCGGGCCACCTCGCGGTAGGTCACCTCGCCCAGCGTCGGCGCGGGCTGGGTGGGCTCGTCGACGATGCCGATCCGGTCCCCGTAGACCAGCTCGGCGCGGTCGAGGAAGTCGCGGGTGGTGAGGGGCACGCGCATGCCGGCTCCCGAAGGCTGGGGACGTGGTCCCCGTCACGCTAGCGGCACGAGCACCCACACCGCCGCCGCGGAGCCTGCGGTCGCCGCGACCGCACGCGCGGTGTCCACCCGCAGCAGCCGCCGGAACGCCTCGCCGTCCCACCCGGCCGAGAGCCGGCGGTGCTGCGGCACGGCACCGGCGGCGGTGAGCAGCAGGACGGCGCCCAGGCAGGCGGCGCCCGCGAGCACCGCGGACGACGGCACCCCGGGCGGCCGGGCGACGAGCAGCCAGCCCGTCGTGCCCAGCTGGCCGGCGAACAGCGGGCCGACGACGCGGCTGATCCGCTGCTGGTGCCTTCGTTCGTAGGCGCCGAAGGCTCCCGCGGGCACCTGGTCGAACTGCGGGTAGACGACGCCGCGCACCGTCCACTGGAAGCCGGCGTAGGCGGCGCTGAGCGCCAGGTGCAGCACCGGCAGCAGCTCGGTCACCGCTTCGGCGGCCTGCCGCGCCAGGCCAGGCTCTGCGCGTCGAGCTCCCGCAGCAGCGGGTCGCCCTCGACCAGCACCCGTTCGGCGAGCGCGACGGCACCGGTCAGCTGCGCGTCGTCCAGCTGCGCGAAAGCCGGGGACCGGCGTCGGTCCAGCGCGTCGTACCAGCGCCCGCCGACGGTGTGGTCGAGGACGATCCGCCCGAAGCAGTGGTCCGCGGTCACCGCCCACCGGTCGGCGCGTGCCCGGCGCGGCAGCTCGTGGAGCACCAGCTCCCGGTAGCGGGCCAGCAGCTGCTCCCGAGTCACGCCGGTGCCGCCAGCAGCCGCGGCAGCGCGGTTCCGATCGGCTCGTGGACGACCAGGTCGGCGATGTCGTCGTAGGGGGTCGGCTCGGCGTTGACGACGACGACGCGCGCACCGGCGCCGAGGGCCAGGTCGACCAGCCCGGCCGCGGGGTGGACGGTCAGCGAGGTGCCGACGGCGAAGAGCACGTCGCAGTCGGTGGCCGCCGCGACCGCCGCGTCGACGACCCGTTCCTCCAGCACCTGCCCGAAGTAGATGGTGGCCGACTTGAGGACGCCGCCGCAGACCAGGCACGCCGGGTCCGGTTCGCCGGCCTCGACGCGGGCCAGCGCGGCGCTCATCGGCGTCCGATCCCCGCACGCCGTGCAGAGCACCTCGTGCACGGTGCCGTGGATCTCCAGCACCCGATCGGGGTCGGACCCGGCGGCCTGGTGGAGGCCGTCGATGTTCTGCGTGATCAGCCCCCGCAGGCGTCCCTGCCGTTCCAGGTCGACCAGCGCGGCGTGCCCGGCGTTCGGCTGCGGATCGGCGTCCCGCAGGTCCCGCCGCATCAGCCAGGACCGGCGCCGGATCTCCGGGTCGGCCAGGTAGTGGGAGAGCGTCACGAGCTTCTCGGCGTCGGGGTCGCGGGTCCAGATGCCCTGCGGTCCCCGGTAGTCCGGGATGCCGCTGTCGGTGGAGATGCCCGCGCCGGTGAGCACGGTGATCCGGGCGGCGGCGGTCAGCCAGTCGGGCAGGGGTGCGGGAACGCCGGTCACGCCCGCCACGGTAGGGCGGGCGCGCTGCCGGCCGCCCGGCGGAGGACCGCCCGGCCGGCCCGCTCCAGCGACGGCATCGCCAGGAAGATCCCGACGGCGTAGGCGGCTCCCAGCAGCGTGTCGACGACGTAGTGCTCGCCACCCCACACCAGGACCACCGGCATGAGGACGGCGTAGGCGACGAGCGCGACCCGCTGCCACGTCCACCGGGCCATCGGCAGCAGCACGGCGCACATGAGCGCGGCGAAGGCGGTGTGCAGCGAAGGCATCGCCGCCACCAGGTTCACCTGCCCCTGCCCGGCGTCGAGCAGGACCCCGGCCTTGGGCAGCCCCAGCACCTCCCAGCCGGAGCTGCTGATCCGCGCCACCGGCTCGATGACCTCGTCGCGGGCGGCCAGCCACGGCGGTGCCGCCGGGTAGAGGACGTAGGTGACCAGCCCCGCGACGGAGAGGCCGACGACGAGCCGGGCGCAGCGGGCCCAGCGCTCGCGGTCGCGCACCCACAGCACGCCGAGCACCAGCGGCGTCACGACGAAGTGGCTGCTGTAGATCAGCGTGGCCACGGCCTTCCACGCGTCGGCCTGCACGTGCTCCTGCAGCCAGACGGTCGGCAGCACTCCCCCGCCGAGCCAGCGGTCGGCGTCGGCGAGCTCCTCGACGTGCACCGGCATGCCGAGCCCGTCGGCCAGGCCCCGGCTGGCGTCGTAGGCCAGCAGCACCGCGACGAGCGGCAGCCAGTCCAGCAGCAGCCGGCCCAGCCGGCGGGGACCCTGGGTGGCCGCGTGCACGCCGAGCCCCGCGAGCACCCAGCCCAGCAGCACCACGCGGTCGGTGGGCAGGCCCCGGACGGCGCAGGTCGCGGCGAAGGCGACGAGCAGGCCGGCCCAGAGCACGACGGTGGGCAGCAGCGGGCGGCGGTCGCGGGCGACGCCGGGTGCCGCCACCCGCTCGACGGGGGCCGCCGGGGCTCCGACGGGTGCCGGGAACTCGACCGCGGTCATGGCGCGGGACGCTAACCGCGCCCGGAGCCGCTGTGGGGCGCACCACCGCGGCACGCCGTCGTGTCGCACGCACGAGTGACAGGAGAGCCGTCGTGGACGGCTGGGACGGGACCCGCGCGGCGGGCCGACGGGGTTTCGCCGGACGTGATGCAGGTCACCGGGTGAGGGAAGGGTCGCCTGACCAGTCATCACCGCCGCCGAACTGGGATGATCGGGGGTGGAAACGAGCGCGACGAACCAGCCGCGACGAACCAGCGAGGGGTAGGCGCAGAAGAGTGGCAGCCAGCAAGGACAGCTTCGGAGCCCGGTCGACGCTCTCGGTCGACGGAACCGACTACGACATCTACCGGCTCGACGCGGTGGAGGGCTCCGAGAAGCTGCCCTTCAGCCTGAAGGTCCTGCTCGAGAACCAGCTGCGCACGGAGGACGGCGAGAACGTCACCGCCGACCACGTCCGCGCGCTGGCGAGCTGGGACCCGAACGCGGAGCCGGACCAGGAGATCCAGTTCATGCCGGCCCGCGTGGTCATGCAGGACTTCACCGGCGTCCCCTGCATCGTCGACCTCGCCACCATGCGCGAGGCCATGGCCGAGATCGGCGGCGACCCGCAGAAGATCAACCCGCTGTCCCCCGCCGAGATGGTCATCGACCACTCGGTCATCGCCGACATCTTCGGCACCGAGGACGCCTTCGAGCGCAACGTCGAGATCGAGTACGAGCGCAACGGCGAGCGCTACCAGTTCCTGCGCTGGGGCCAGGGCGCCTTCAGCGACTTCAAGGTCGTCCCCCCGGGCACCGGCATCGTCCACCAGGTCAACATCGAGCACCTGGCCCGCGTGATCTTCCCGCGCCAGGAGGGTGACCGGGTCGTCGCCTACCCCGACACCTGCGTGGGCACCGACAGCCACACCACGATGGTCAACGGCATCGGCGTCCTCGGCTGGGGCGTCGGCGGCATCGAGGCCGAGGCCGCGATGCTCGGCCAGCCGGTCTCGATGCTGATCCCCCGCGTCGTGGGCTTCAAGCTCTTCGGCCAGCTGCCGGACGGCGCCACCGCCACCGACCTCGTGCTGACGATCACCGAGATGCTGCGCCAGCACGGCGTGGTCGGGAAGTTCGTCGAGTTCTACGGCGAGGGCGTCTCCGCCGTCCCGCTGGCCAACCGCGCCACGATCGGCAACATGAGCCCGGAGTTCGGCTCGACCGCGGCGATGTTCCCCATCGACGAGGAGACCATCACCTACCTGCAGCTCACCGGCCGCCCGGCCGAGCAGGTGGCGCTGGTCGAGGCCTACGCCAAGGAGCAGGGCCTCTGGCACGACCCGACCCGCGAGCCGGCCTTCTCCGAGTACCTCGAGCTCGACCTCGGCACCGTCGTCCCGTCGATCGCCGGCCCCAAGCGCCCGCAGGACCGGGTCGCCATCACCGAGGCCAAGTCCTCCTTCCGTGCGGCGCTGGCCGACTACGTGCAGGCCGACGAGACCGGTGGCGAGGACCGCAAGCCCGGCGTCCCGGCGCAGGAGAAGCCCTTCGGTGTGAAGTCGTCGGTCGACGAGGCCGTGGCGGAGACCTTCCCGGCGTCGGACCCCATCGCCGAGACCCACGGCAACGGCGAGGCCGGCAAGCCCGACGCCTACCACGGCAACGAGGACACCGACCGGCCCCGCAAGCCCACCCGGGTCGTCATGGAGGACGGCACGGAGACCGAGGTCGACCACGGCGCCGTCGTCATCGCCGCGATCACCTCGTGCACCAACACCTCGAACCCGCAGGTGATGATCGGCGCGGGCCTGCTGGCCAAGAACGCCGTCGAGCGGGGGCTGACCAGCAAGCCGTGGGTCAAGACGACGATGGCCCCCGGGTCCAAGGTCGTCATGGACTACTACGAGAAGGCCGAGCTCACCCCGTACCTGGAGAAGCTCGGCTTCTACCTGGTCGGCTACGGCTGCACGACCTGCATCGGAAACTCCGGCCCGCTGCCGGAGCCGGTGTCGAACGCGGTCAACGAGGCCGACCTCGCCGTCGTCTCGGTGCTCTCGGGCAACCGCAACTTCGAGGGCCGGATCAACCCCGACGTCAAGATGAACTACCTGGCCTCGCCGCCGCTGGTGATCGCCTACGCGCTCGCCGGGTCCATGGACGTCGACCTGAACAACGACCCCCTGGGCCAGGACGCCGACGGCAACGACGTCTTCCTGCGCGACATCTGGCCCTCCCCGCAGGAGGTCCAGCGGGTCATCGACCACGCCGTCTCCGCGGAGCAGTTCGGCCGCAGCTACGCCGACGTGTTCGCCGGCACCGAGCAGTGGCAGAACCTGCCCACGCCCACCGGCGACACCTTCGAGTGGGACGCGGAGAGCACCTACGTGCGGCGTCCTCCGTACTTCGAGGGCATGCCGGCCGAGCCGGCCCCGGTCGAGGACATCAGCGGCGCCCGCACCCTCGCGGTGCTGGGCGACTCGGTGACCACCGACCACATCTCGCCGGCCGGCTCCATCAAGGCCGACAGCCCCGCGGGTACGTACCTCCGCGAGCACGGCGTGGACCGTCGCGACTTCAACTCCTACGGCTCGCGCCGCGGGAACCACGAGGTCATGATCCGCGGCACCTTCGCCAACATCCGGCTGCGCAACCAGCTGGTGCCGGGCACCGAGGGTGGCGTCACCAAGAACCACCTGACCGGCGAGACGACGACGATCTACGACGCCTCGCGCGAGTACATCGACGCCGGCATCCCGCTGGTCGTGCTGGCCGGCAAGGAGTACGGCTCCGGCTCGTCGCGCGACTGGGCCGCCAAGGGCACCGCGCTGCTGGGCGTCAAGGCCGTCATCGCCGAGAGCTACGAGCGCATCCACCGCTCGAACCTCATCGGCATGGGCGTGCTGCCGCTGCAGTACCCCGAGGGTCAGAACCGCGAGTCGCTCGGCCTGACCGGCGACGAGGAGTTCACGATCACCGGGATCACCGCGCTCAACGACGGCGAGACGCCGCGCACGGTGAAGGTCAAGGCCCAGGCATCGGACGGTCAGACGACCGAGTTCGACGCCCGCGTCCGGATCGACACCCCCGGTGAGGCGAACTACTACCGCAACGGCGGCATCATGCAGTACGTCCTGCGCTCGCTGCGGGATTCTGCCGCCTGATGGATCTGGGCCTGGGCGGTCGCGGATTCCTGCTCACCGGCGCGAGCCGAGGGCTGGGGTTCGCGACCGCCCGCGCCCTGGTCGACGACGGCGCCCGGGTGCTCATCAGCTCCCGGTCCGCCGACTCCGTGGACGCCGCCGTCTCCTCCCTGGGGACGGCGGCGTCCGGCGTCCCGGCCGACCTCGCCGACGCCGGCGCCGCGGAGGCGCTGGTCGCCGCGGCCCGCGAACGGCTCGGCCGGGTCGACGGCGCGCTGATCAGCGTCGGCGGGCCCTCCCCTGGCACGGTGCTCGACACCGCCGAGGAGGCCTGGCGGGCCGGCGTCGAGAGCGTCCTGCTCGGCCCGCTGCGGCTGGTGAAGGCGCTCGTGCCCCACCTGGACGAGGGCGCGGTGATCGGCCTCGTGCTGTCCACCTCGGTCCGCCAGCCGCTGGACGGGCTGGCGATCTCCAACGGCCTGCGGCCGGGCCTGGCCATGACGGCGAAGGGCCTGGCCGACGAGCTCGGTCCCCGCGGCATCCGCGTCGTCGGCCTGCTGCCCGGCACCATCGCCACCGACCGGGTGGCCGAGATCGAGGCGGCCTCGGGTGACGCGGCCGCCGCGCGCGCCCGCACCGAGGCGGCCATCCCGCTGGGGCGGGTCGGCCGGCCGGAGGAGTTCGGCCGGGTCGCAGCCTTCCTCCTCTCCCCCGCCGCCTCCTACGTCAGCGGCACGATGGTCGCCGTCGACGGCGGCCGGCTCCGCACCCCGTGAAGAAGGACCCGGTCCTCGTCGCCTGCGCGCACGGCACCCGCAACCCCACCGGACGGCGGCTGATCGCCGAGCTCGCCCTCGCCGCCCGGGCGCTGCGCCCCGGGCTGGTCACGACCGCCGCCTTCGTCGACGTCCAGCCGCCCACGGTCGTCGACGTCGTCGCGGAGCTGTCGGGCACCGGCAAGCCGGCCGTCGTGGTTCCGCTGCTGCTGTCGGGCGGCTACCACGTGCACGTGGACATCGCCCAGGCCGTCGCGGCGGCGCCGGGCACCGTCGCCGCCCGGCCGCTGGGCCCCGACCCGCGGCTGGCCGCCGTGCTGCGCGACCGGCTCGTGCAGGCCGGGGCCGACCCGGACGACCCGCAGACCGCCGTGGTGTTGGCCGCGGCCGGGTCCAGCGACCCGCGCTCGGTGCGCGACGTCGAGGACACCGCGGCCCTCCTGCAGCAGGGCTGGACCGGGCCGGTGACCACGGGCTACGGGTCGGCCGCGAAGCCGCCGGTGCCCGACGCGGTCGCCGCCGCGCGTGCGGCCGGTGCCGATCGGGTCGTCGTCGCCTCCTACCTGCTGGCGCCGGGGCACTTCCACGACAAGCTCGCCGGCGCGGGCGCCGACGTGATCACCGCCCCCCTCCTGCCCGACGAGCGGATCGCCGCCGTCCTGCTCGACCGCTACGACGCCGCGGTCGGCTGACTCAGGCCTGCCAGCCGAGCACCCGGTCGCCGACGGCGAGCACGAGGACGAGCAGGGCCGCCGCCGCGACCGGGATCACCGGCGTCCACCAGGACCCGCGCAGGGCCCAGCGCGCCAGGAGCGCCGCCATGACCAGCCAGACCAGCCACAGCGCGATCAGCACCGGTCCCGGGATCACCAGGCCGCCGGCCAGGTAGAAGTAGCCCACCACCAGGTGGACGGCGCCGGCCAGGAGGCCGACGACGAGCGGCACGGCGGACCGGGTGTCGGGCGGCTGCGTCACGGCGTGAGTATGGCCCGATCCGGCGCCGTCAGGACGTTCCGCGGTCCCGGTCGTCCTGGCGGGCCAGCTCCTCCGGCACCACGGCCGCGAGGCACCGGCGGATCGCCTCGGCGATGCTGCTGGCGGTGAACAGGTCGTCGTCGGAGCCCCGCCGCGCCTCCCGCAGGTCGCCGGTCAGCCGGTGCAGGGCCGCGTAGGCGTCCCGCGTCGTCCCGGCGTCCGCCGCGGCGCCGTCGATCGTCCGCAGCACGTCGGCCAGCCGGTCGAGAGCCTCCGCGGCGGCCGGGCGCAGCGACGGCCCTAGGGCGACCTTCTGGTGCTCCGCCACCTCGGTCTCGGCGATCAGCTCGGTGAGGTCCTCGACCAGGAAGGCCAGGCTCTCCAGCGCGCGCGCCTGCGCGTAGAGCCGGTCGGCCTGCTGCTGGTACTTCCGGACGCGGCGGTTGCCCCGCCGGGCGTCGTCGGCCTGCTGCACCGCCGTGCGCATCTGGACCAGCACCGGGTCGATGGCGTGCGAGCGCGCCCGCCACTCGTCCCGGGTCGGCGGGTGCTGCTGCCGGAGCCCCTCGGCCAGCGCGGTCAGCTGCACGGCGAGGGTCTCGCGGAGCCGGGTCACCTCCTCGTCGGCCGGGGTCAGCGCCAGCGGGGGCAGCAGCGCCGTCATGGCCAGCCCGACGACGGCGCCGAGCAGCACGAGGCCGGCGTAGGCGAGCACGTACCCGCCGGTGTCCTGCTGCCCCAGGACGAGGACGAAGAGCGCCGACGTGGGCACCCAGCTGCCGGCCGCGCCCAGCCGTCGCCAGCCCCCGGCCAGCGTGCCGAGGGCGACCACGAGCGCGATGGCGAGGAGCCCGGGGGCCTCGAGCCAGTCGACCACGACGCCGATCACCGCTCCGCCGAGGATCGCGAGGAGGACCCGCACGGATTCCCGCGCCGAGCCGGCCAGCGTGATCGACGACGTCACCACCGCGCCCAGCGGCGCGTAGTACGAGTAGTCCTGCAGCGGCGACGGGAGGAGCTGCGCCAGTGCCCACGCGACCGCGGCGGCCGCCGCGGTCCGCACCGTGAGCAGCCATCGCGGGTTGCGGTACCAGGCCCGTCGGCCGCGCGCGATCCAGACACGTGCCGCCCCGACCGGGAGGCGGGGCGATCCGGTCATCCGGCCATCCTCCGCCACCGGGGCCGTCGACGAGCCGGGGGCCGCGGCCGCCGCAGCGTCCTCGGCCGCATCCGAGCACCTACTGTGGATCCCGATGGACGGCGAACCGACGAGCGACGGAACCGAGGCGCCCGCGACGGCCGACGACGAGCCCGCGGCCGACCAGCAGGTTCCCGCCACTGCACCCTCGACCTCCGGTACAGGTTCACGCCCCCGCCGGACCTGGAGCAAGCCGACCTCCGTGGCCGCGAGCTCGCTGCTGGCCGTCGTCCTCGGCTTCGCGCTCACCGTGCAGATCCGCAACACCGCCGAGCCCGACGCCCAGGTGGGGGCCACGCGCGAGGAGGACCTGGTCCTCATCCTCGACGAGCTGAACGCCCGCGAGGAGGTGCTGCGCCGGCAGATCAACGAGACGCGGCAGACCGTCGAGGATCTCAGCACCGGGCAGCAGCAGTCCGACACCGCGGTCGAGGAGGCGCAGGCGCGCGCCGAGGCCATCGGCATCCTCAACGGCACGCTGCCGGCCCGTGGCCCGGGTCTGCGGATCACCGTGCAGGACCCCGACGGGGCGGTGCCCGTCTCGGTGCTGCTCGACGCCGTCCAGGAGCTGCGCGGTGCCGGCGCCGAGGCCATCCAGGTCGACGGCGTCCGGGTCGTCGCCTCCAGCGCGATCACCGGTTCCCCGGGATCGCTGCGCATCGACGGCGTCCCGCTGAGCGCCCCCTACGACATCCGGGCCGTGGGCCCGGCCGCCGCCATGCAGGTGGCCCTCAACGTGGCCGGCGGCGTCGTCGCCGACGTCAGCCGGGTCGGCGGGACGGCCCGGGCGACCCAGGTCGACGACGTCGTCGTGGATGCCCTCGTCGACTGAGCCCGGCTCACTGCGGGATGAGCAGTCCCCGCAGCTCGGCGGTGAGCGCCTCGCGGGCCTCCGGGTGCTGGCGCCAGGAGGCCGGCGTGGTCTGGAACAGCGAGATCCGCCAGCGGCCGCGGCCCTCGTCGACGGCGACCATGGTGTGCACCGCGTGGAACCGCGGGTCCAGGTCGCTGCTGCCCGGCGGGATCATCCCGGCGTGCGCGATCAGCATCGCGACGCCCTCGGCCACCGGCCGCACCGAGCGGACGACCGCGACGTAGGCGGGCGTCTCGTGGCTGGCGAAGACCTGCCGCAGGTCGGCGGCGATGGACAGCCGGCCCCGGTGGTGGCTGCCGTCGAAGCCGATGATGTCGCCGTCGTCGGCGAACCCGGCGGCGACCGCCGCGCCGCTGCGCCGGTTCCAGCCGTCGACGAAGTCCGCGTAGAGCGCGCGGATCTGGGCGTCCTGCGGGTGGGCTGCGGTCACGTCTCCTCCTCGCTGGCGTTCGCCGGTCTTCCCCGACGGTGCTGTGCTTCCCTCGTGACCGCGCCAGCCCGGTCACGTGCCCCGGCTGCGGCCGCCTGGGACAGGTGTGACGCTAGTGCTCGCTGGTGTTCGACCGTTCGACCCTCGCCGGTGTGCGACGCGGCGCGATCAGCGCTTTTCCGCCGCTACCGAGTGCCTGCGACGCACCGTGTTCGGTCGTGCGCGCAACGGCACCGACGAGCGGCTCAGCCGACCGCCGCTCGGCTGCGGTCGCCGTCCGCGAACTGGGTGCGGTAGAGGTCGGCGTAGCGCCCTTCGCCGGCGAGGAGCTCCTCGTGGGTGCCGGACTCCACGATCCGTCCGTCGTCGACCACGAGGATCTGGTCGGCGCTGCGGATGGTGGAGAGCCGGTGGGCGATCACCAGCGAGGTGCGGCCGGCCAGCGCGGTGTCCAGCGCGTGCTGCACCGCCGCCTCCGACTCGCTGTCCAGGTGCGCGGTCGCCTCGTCGAGGATCACGATGCCCGGTGCCTTGAGCAGCACCCGGGCGATCGCCAGCCGCTGCTTCTCGCCGCCGGAGAGCCGGTACCCGCGGTCGCCGACGACGGTGTCCAGGCCCTCGGGCAGCGACCGCACGAGCTCGGCGATCCGGGCACCGGCGAGCGCCTCCCACACCTGCTCGTCGGTGGCGTCCGGGCGGGCGTAGAGCAGGTTGGCGCGCATGGTGTCGTGGAAGAGGTGGGCGTCCTGGCTCACCACGCCGATCGCCTCGCGCAGCGAGGCCAGGGTCGCCTCGCGCACGTCCACCCCCCCGACACGCACCGTGCCGCCGGTCGCGTCGTACAGCCGCGGCACGAGGTTGGCGATCGTCGACTTGCCCGCGCCCGAGTGCCCGACCAGGGCCACCATCTGGCCCGGCGCCACGCGGAAGGTCACGTCGTGCAGGACGTCGATCGGCCCGCCGTGCTCGGGGAGCGACACTTCTTCCAGTGACGGCAACGAGACGTCGGACGCCGCCGGGTAGCTGAAGGACACGGAGTCGAACTCGATCGACCGCTCGTCCACCGGCACCGCCACGGCGTCGGGGATCTCGCGGATCATCGGCGGCAGGTCCAGCACCTCGAAGACGCGGTCGAAGCTGACCATCGCGCTCATCACGTCGACGCGGACGTTGGCCAGCGCGGTGAGCGGGCCGTAGAGCCGGGACAGCAGCAGCGCCAGCGCGACGACGTCACCGGGGCTGAGCGACCCGGTGAACGCCAGGTAACCGCCGAGGCCGTACACCAGCGCGGTGGCCAGGGCGGCCACCAGGGTGAGCGCGGTGAAGAAGGTGCGGCCGTACATGGCCGAGAGGACGCCGATGTCGCGGACCCGGGCGGCCCGGCCGCTGAACGCCTCCGCCTCCACGGCGGGCCGCCCGAACAGCTTGACCAGGAGCGCGCCGGCGACGTTGAACCGCTCGGTCATCGTGGCGTTCATCGAGGCGTTGAGCTCGTAGGACTCCCGGGTGATCTCCTGCAGCCGCCGGCCGATGCGGCGCGCGGGCAGGACGAACAGCGGGACCAGCACCAGCGACAGCAGGGTGATCTGCCAGGACAGCGTGAGCATGACGCCCGCGGTCAGCACCAGGCCGATGACGTTGGAGACGACGCCGGACAGGGTGGAGGTGAACGCCTGCTGCGCGCCGACGACGTCGTTGTTCAGCCGGCTGACCAGGGCGCCGGTCTGGGTGCGGGTGAAGAAGGCGACCGGCATGCGCTGCACGTGCGCGAACACCTTGCTGCGCAGGTCGTAGATCACGCCCTCGCCGATGCGGGCGGAGAACCAGCGCGTGCCCAGGGAGATCCCCGCGTCGACGACGGCAAGGCCGGCGATCAGCAGCGCGATGCGGACGATGTCGCCGGCCGTGCCCTCCAGCCCGGCGATCCGGTTGACGATGCCGCCGGCCAGCAGCGGGGTGATGACGCCGATGACCGAGGAGCCGATCACCAGCAGGAGGAAGAAGGTCAGCTCGCGCCGGTAGGGCCGGGCGATGCCGAGGATCCGGCGCACCGTGCCCTTGGGCAGGTGCCGCGACGTGACCGACGGATCACGCCGGAACGACCGCATGGCCGCCATGGAGGTCATCGGACTGCCGTCCACCACGCCTCCTTCGATCCGGACCCGCCCCGGCGGCTGCTGCAACCGGGGCGGGACCGCGCTTGTTCCGAGGAGCCTCTCAGCTGCTGCTGACGAGTTCGTGCAGTCGCTGCACCTGGGCGGCGCGCTCGGCGGCGTCCTGGGTCGGGAAGTCGTTGCGGACGGCGGAGCGCACGAGCGCGGCGGTGGCCCGGCTGGCACCCACGGGCGGGGCCAGCAGCGCCTGCACCAGGTCGGACACGGCGCTGTCGAGCTCGGCGCCGGGCACGACCAGGGAGGCCAGGCCGATCGCCTGGGCCTCCGCGGCGCCCACGGCGCGGCCGGTCAGGCACATCTCCAGCGCCCGGGAGTAGCCGACGAGCTCCACCAGGGTGCTCGTGCCGGTGAGGTCGGGCACCAGGCCGAGGGTGACCTCCGGCAGCCGCAGCTGGGCGTCCTCGGCGAACACCCGCAGGTCGCAGGCGAGCGCGAGTTGAGCGCCGGCCCCGATGGCGTGGCCCTGCACGGCGGCCACCGAGACGACGCCCGGCGACCGCAGCCAGCGGAACCCGTCCTGGTAGCCGCGGATCCGGTCCTGCGCGTCCTCGACCGGCAGGCCGACCAGCTCGCCGAAACCACCGCCGGTCGTGGACGAGGGATCGAACATGCTGCGGTCCAGGCCGGCCGAGAACGAGCGGCCCTCCCCCGTCAGCACGACCACGCGGACGTCGTCGTCGAGGGAGGCACCGATCTCGGCCAGCGCCGACCAGGTCGCCGGGGTCTGGGCGTTCAGCCGGTCGGGACGGTCCAGGGTGACGGTGAGGACGGCGCCGTCGCGGCGCGTCCGCACCCAGCCGGAGCCGGCGGAGGAACTCGTGGTGTCTGCGCTCACGCCTTCTTACTATTCCGGTTGGCCCCACCGCGGCTGCGCAGTGATGCCCCGGACTCCGACAGCAGCCGGTGGACGAACCCGTAGGAACGCTTCGTCGACTCCGCGAGCGACCGGATGCTCTCGCCCTCGTCGTACCGCTTGCGCAGGTCGGTGGCGAGCGTCGACCGGTCCCCGCCGGTGATCCGCTTGCCCTTGCCGAGGTCCGCAGTGCTCGAGTCGGCCATGGCTCCCCTCCGTGTCAGCCACCGGCCCGCCAGGCGCGCCGGTGCGTGCTGTCGCCCTGGTGCCGCCGTCCGGGTGACCACGGCTCCCGCCAACCCATGATCACCCAGACACGTGGTGTCGGCCACGTGAACGAGGAACGGGATAGGACCGTGCGTGCAGCGGCCGCGGGTACGGCGTGGCCCGGCCGGGCGGTGCTCCCTACGCGAGCTCGACCAGGTCGGCCAGGTCCTCGCTCCAGGCGTCCTCGGTGCCGTCGGGCAGCAGGATCACCTTGTCGGGGTCGAGGGCGCGCACGGCACCCTCGTCGTGGGTGACCAGCACGATCGCCCCGGCGTAGGTGCGCAGCGCGTCGAGCACCTGCTCGCGGCTGGCCGGGTCGAGGTTGTTGGTCGGCTCGTCGAGCAGCAGCACGTTCGCGCCCGAGATGACCAGCGTGGCCATGGCCAGCCGGGTGCGCTCGCCGCCGGAGAGGGTGCCGGTGCGCTGGTCGACCGTCTCCCCGGAGAAGAGGAAGGCGCCGAGGATCCGGCGCAGCTCGGTGTCGGTGCTGTCGGGTGCGGCGGAGCGCATGTTCTCCAGCAGCGATCGGTCCATGTCCAGGGTCTCGTGCTCCTGGGCGTAGTAGCCCACGCGCAGGCCGTGGCCGGCCTTCACCTCGCCGGTGTCGGGCTGCTCGGTCCCGGCCAGCATGCGCAGCAGCGTCGTCTTGCCGGCACCGTTCAGCCCGAGGACGACGACGCGTGCGCCGCGGTCCACCGCGAGGTCGACGTCGGTGAAGATCTCCAGCGAGCCGTAGCTCTTGCTCAGCCCCTCGGCGGTGAGCGGGGTCTTGCCGCAGGCCACCGGCGTCGGGAACCGCAGCTTGGCGACCTTGTCCTGCACCCGCACGTCGGCCAGTCCCGAGGCCAGCCGCTCGGCGCGCTTGTCCATGCTCTTCGCGGCCTTGGCCTTGGTCGCCTTGGCGCGCATCTTGTCGGCCTGGGCGGTGAGCGTGTCGATCTTCCGCTCGGTGTTGGCCCGCTCCTGCTTGCGGCGCCGCTCGTCGGTCTCCCGCTGGGCCAGGTAGGGCTTCCAGCCGAGGTTGTAGATGTCCACGGTGGCCCGGTTGGCGTCGAGGTGCCACACCTTGTTCACGACGGCGTCGAGCAGCTCGACGTCGTGGCTGATGACGATGAGCCCGCCGCGGTGGCTGGAGAGGAAGCCCTTCAGCCAGGTGATCGAGTCGCCGTCGAGGTGGTTGGTCGGCTCGTCGAGGAGCAGCGTCTCGGCGTCGGAGAAGAGGATGCGGGCGAGCTCCACGCGGCGGCGCTGACCGCCGGAGAGGGTGCGCAGCGGCTGGGCGAGCACGCGGTCGGGCAGGCCGAGGTTGGTGCAGATGCGGGCGGCGTCGCTCTCCGCGGCGTACCCGCCCAGGGCGGCGAACTGGTCCTCGATGCGGCCGTACCGGCGCACGGCCTTGTCGCGCTCGGCGTCGTCGGCGGGCTCGGCCATCGCGATCTGGGCCTTGACCATCTGGTTGCGCAGCTCGTCGAGCCCGCGGCCGGACAGCACGCGGTCGCTGGCGGTGATGTCGAGGTCGCCGCTGCGCGGGTCCTGCGGGAGGTAGCCGATCTCGCCGGACACCTCGACCTTGCCGGCGTGCGGCAGCCGCTCACCGGCCAGCGTCGTGAGGGTCGTGGTCTTGCCGGCGCCGTTGCGGCCCACCAGCCCGATCCGGTCGCCGGGCTGGACGCGCAGGGTGGCCTCGCTGATGAGGATGCGGGCCCCGGCGCGCAACTCCAGACCGGTCGTCGTGATCACTGATCCCAGGGTAGGCGCTCACGACCCGATACCACGAACGATTCCGGGGTGACATCGGCGGCATCATCCGCTCGGGCGTCTTCACGTCCCGATCGGTACCGCGCGGTCGCGGGGCGGGCCAGGATGCCGCCATGAACCCGCCCGGGAGCCCGTGGGTGCCCGCCTGTCCCGTCTGCGGGCGCCCGGTCGGCGACGTCGGACCGGGGCCCTGCCCGTCGTGCGGGCTGCCGGCCGCCGCGCAGGCGGCGCTGGTCCTGGCCCGCATCGGGACGACGATCGGTGAGCTGACCCGCGACCGCGACGAGCTGCTGGCGACGCTGCGGGCCGCCGCGCCCGGCGTCGCCGCTCCTCCCCCGGCTCCTGCACCGGTACCGCAGCCGCAGCCGCAGCCATGGGCGCCACCCGCCCCGCCCCCCTGGGTCCCGCCCGCTCCGGTCGCCGCCGAGAAGCCCCCCGCACCCCGGCGCAGGCTGACGCCGCAGCAGGTCCTGCTCGGGCTGGGCGCCCTGCTGCTGGTGGCGGCCGCGATCACCTTCGTCGCCGTCGCCTGGACGCGGTTCGGGCTGGCCTTCCAGGCCGGCGTGATGCTCACGGCCACGGCGGCGGCGTGCGGTACGTCCGCGTGGACCGCGCGCCGCGGGCTGCGGGCGACCGAGGAGGCGCTCGCCGCCGCCGGCGCGGCCCTGCTGGTGGTCGACCTCGCCGCCGCCCGCTGGCTGGGGCTGTTCGGCATCGAGGACGTGCGGCTGCGCTGGTGGTGGGTCGTGTCCTGCGCCGTCGTCCTGGTCGTGGCCCTGGGCCTGGCCCGGCTGACCCGCAGCACCGCCGTCTGGCCGCTGACGGCGCTGCTCGCCGCCCAACCGCTGCCGTTCCTGCTGCTCCCGGCCGGCTCGCTGCTGGAACCGGCCGGCGTCGCGGTGTTCCTCGCCGTCGCGGCGGCGGACCTCCTGGCGGCCCGCGCGCTGCGCCGGTACCTGGCGCCGGTGGCGTTCGTGCTGGCCGGCCTGGCGGCCGCCGCGGGCGTGCTGGCAGGCCTGGCGCAGGCGATCGACGCACCGGCCGCCGCGCAGTCGTGGACGGCGACCGGGGTCCTGACCGTCGCCGGGGCGGGAGCGATCGCCCTGGCCCTGCGGCCCCGCGGCCCGCTGCCGGCCCCGGTCCCCGTGGCGTCCACGGCGGCCGCGGTCGTCGGCCTGGCGCTCACCGGTTCGCTCGCGTACGCCGGGAGCCCCGGCGCCCAGGCGGCCACGTGGGCCGGTCTGCTGCTGCTCGCGCTGGCGGTCCTGGCCGCGCGGCTGCCCGTACCGGCCGCCGCGCTCACGGCCGCCGGGACGGCGATGGCCCTCCTGGGCGCCACCTTCCTCTCCGACCTGCCCGATCAGCGGGCCCTCGCGGCGGCGACGCTGGGCGCCACCGTCCCGGCAGCGCTGGCCGCGGTGCGGGTGCCCGTGCTCCGACTGCCCGCGACGGCGGCGGCGCTGATCGCGCCGGCGCTGGCGATCGACCTCGGCCGGAGCGGCGGGTGGATCGCGGTCCCGGTCGCCGGGCTGCTCCTCGCCCTGCTGGGCGCCGCCGCGTTCGGGCTGGCCGCGCTGCGCGCCCGGCACCGCGAGGAGCTGGTGCTGGCCACCGGGGGCGCCCTCGCGGGGCTCGCCGCCGGTCTCACCTCGGGATCGGCGGGCGCCTGGGGGCAGGTGGGCATCCAGCTCGGCGTCGTCGGCGTGGCCGCGGGCTGCTACGCCGTCGTCTCCGGTCGGCGCTGGGTCGCGGCCGGAGCGGTCGGCGACCTGGTCCTCGCCTCCTGGATCGCCGTCGGAGGTGCGGGCGTGCAGACGCCGGATGCCTACACGCTGCCCGCGGCGCTGGGGCTGCTGGTCATCGCGCTGCCGCGGCTGCGCGCCGGTGCGACGTCGTGGGCCGCCGAGGGAGCCGCCGTCGGGGTCGCCCTGGTGCCCTCGGCGCTGGCGGTGGTCGCGGAGCCGACCGCGCTCCGGCTGGTCCTCGTCGTCGTCGCCGCTGTGCTGCTCACCGTCGGCGGCACGCTCCGGCACCGGCAGGCACCGTTCGTCGTCGGCGCCGGCGTGCTGCTGTTCGTGACCGTCGGCCGCCTCGGCCCGTACGCGCCGCTCCTCCCCCGCTGGCTCACCCTCGGCGCGGCCGGCCTGGCCCTGCTGGTGGTCGGCGCGACCTACGAGCGGCGCCGGCAGCAGGCGCGGGAGGCCGTCGCCTGGGTCGTCCAGATGCGCTGACCCGGGCTGCCCACGGCGGCGTCCCGCCCTACGGTGGGACGTCGCAGGTGTGGGGAGAGGGGGCGGTCATGGGCGAGGTGCCCCCGTTCCCGTACCGCACCCGCCCGCCGCAGGTGCTGCTGGCCGTCGGCGCCGTGCTGCTGGTGAGCGCCGGCGCCACCCTGGCCTCGGCCCACGGCGGCCCGCTCGTGCGCGCCGTGGTGCTCTCGCTGGCCGCCGTCGCGGCCGTCGTCGCGGTGCGGGCCGACCGCGGGGAGCTGCGCAGCTCGGCGGAGACCTTCGCGGCGACCGCGGCGGGCCTGGGCCTGGCCGGCACCGACATCGGCGGCTCCCCCACCACCGGCGATCCGCTGCTGCCGCTCGCGCTGGCCGCGGGCTTCGTCGCCCTGCGGCGGATCTCCGAGATCCCGGCGGCCTGGCCGCTCGGCGCGTGGGCGGCGTTCCAGGTGGCAGCCCTCCGGTCGCTGGACACGGTCCCCGAGGCGCTGCGCACCGAGCTCTTCCTCGGCGTCGCGGCGGTGGGGCTGGGCACCGCCCTGTGGGCCCGGCCGCTGGTCGCCCGGCTCACCACGGCCACCACGGCCCTCTGGCTCGCGGCCGGCGTCCTCGGCGGCTGGCGGGAGGCCTGGACCGCGCCGGGGCTCGAGCGCTGGCTGGCCGCCGGGCTGGTCACGGCGGCGGCCGCCGGTCTGCTGGTGGCCCGGTTGCGCCGCCCGCTCGACGTGCTGCTCGGCCCACCCCGGCTGGTCCCGGTGACCGCGGGCGCCATGACGGCCGTCGCCGCCACCGGGGCGGTGTCGGCCGGCGGGCCTGTCGCCGTCGCGGTGGCCGGGTTCGCCGGGGTGCTGGTCGCCGCCGTGGCCGCCGCGGAGCTCTCCGGGTGGCGGCGTGGGCTCCTGCTGCCGGTGGCCCTCACCGGTGGGGTGCTGCTCGCCGTCCTCTCCATCGCCCGGCTGGTCGACGGCCGGCACTGGTCGGAGATCGCGCTGCTGCTCCTGCTCACCGCGGTCCCGACGGTGTGGGTGGCCGTGCTCCGCCGCGACGACCGGCCGGTGGCCGCCCCGACCGCCGTCGGCTGCCTGGCCGGGGCGGCCCTGCTCGGCCTGCCGGACGGCTGGGCGTCACCCGCCGTCGTCGCCGTCCTCCTCACCGGGCTCTACGTGCTCGCGCTGCTCACCACCGCCCGGCTGGACCGGGACTCCCGCCGGGCGACGGCGACCGCCGGGGCCGCCGTCGCCGCCGCGGCCGTGGTGCTGCCGGTGGCGCACGGCGACCGCGGCCTCGTGGCCGCGCACCTCGCCGCGCAGGGCGCCACGACGCTGGCCTGGGCCTGGTGGACCGGGAGGTCCGCGGACGACGACGCGGATGCGACGGCCGCCTGGCGCGTGGGCGCCCTCCAGCTGGTGGTCGCGGGCTGGATCACCGCCGCGCTGGCCGGCCTGGGCGCGGTGGAGGCCTACAGCATCCCGGCGGCCGCGGGACTGCTGCTGGCATCTGGGCGCGGGTTGCTGCGGGCGGCGTCCTGGCCGACCTGGGGCCCGGGTCTGGTGGTCGCGGCGGCACCGTCCACCGCGCTGGCCGTCGTCACGCCCGACGCCCTCCGCGCCGTCCTCGTGCTGGTCGTCGCCGCCGTCGCGATGGTGGCCGGGGCCCGGGCCGGGATCCGCGCCCCGCTGCTCGTGGGCGCCGGCACCGCCCTGGTGCTCGCGCTGGGCCTGGCGGTGCGGGCGCTGCCCTGGCCGGTGGCGACCGCCCTCGTCGTGGGCAGCGCGCTGCTGGTCATCGGGATGCTGCGGGAGCGCCACCCGGTCGCCGGGTTCGGCGCCCGGCTCGCCGACCTGCGCTGATCCCGGCGCCCAACGGCACCGGAACCCGCGGTGAACATCGCGGCCGGACCGCATCCTTTTCCGCGCTCGGTCGATGAAGCAGGGCGTGACTCCCTCCGAGGTGCAGCTCAGCCGCCGGCGCGCCCTCCAGCTCGCTGCCGCCACCGGCACCGGCCTGGCCGCTGCGGCCGCGACGACCGGGTCCGCGTCGGCCACGCCGCCCGGGCGGCGGTCGCCGGTGTTCGGGCACGGCGTCGCCTCCGGGGACCCGCTGCCGCGCTCCGTCGTCCTCTGGACCCGGGTCACGCCCACACCGGCCGCGACGCCGGGCTCGGGGCAGGGACCGGCCGCCGACGTCGAGTGGGAGGTGGCCGCGGACCCCGGCTTCCGGCGGATCGTGCGCCGGGGGTCGGTGCGCACCGGCCCCGCCCGCGACCACACCGTCAAGGTCGACGCCGACGGCCTGAGCCCCGCGACCGGCTACTGGTACCGCTTCCGCTGCGCCGGTGCGCTCTCCGCCGTCGGCCGGACCCGGACCGCCCCGGCCGCCGACGCCACCGTGCCCCGCCTCCGGATGGCCGTCGTCTCCTGCGCCAACCTGCAGGCCGGGTGGTTCACCGCGTACCGGCACCTGGCCGCGCGCAGCGACCTCGACCTGGTCGTCCACCTCGGCGACTACCTCTACGAGTACGCGCCCGGCGAGTACCAGGCGCGCGACGTCGTCGTCCGCCCGCACGACCCGGCCACCGAGATCGTCAGCCTGTCGGACTACCGGCGGCGGCACGCGCAGTACAAGACCGATCCCGACCTGCAGGCGCTGCACGCCGTCGCCCCCTGGGTGGTCACCTGGGACGACCACGAGTCGGCCAACGACGCCTGGTCCGGCGGGGCCGAGAACCACACCGAGGGCGCCGAAGGTGCCTGGCGGGCCCGCAGGGCCGCCGCCCAGCAGGCGTACGCCGAGTGGATGCCGGTGCGGTACGAGGCGGGTGGGCAGCTGTACCGGCGGCTGCGCTTCGGACGCCTGGCGAGCCTCTCGATGCTCGACCTGCGCAGCCACCGCGACCAGCAGGCCTCCTCCCCGGTGGACCCGGCGCTCGATGATCCGTCCCGGACGATCGCCGGCCCGGAGCAGCTGCAGTTCCTGCTGGACGGGCTGGCCGACCAGCAGGTGCAGTGGAAGCTGGTCGGCAACCCGGTGATGATCGCGCCGGTCCGCTTCCCCAGCGGCCTGGAGTCCCGCGCGGCCGAGGGCGTCGCGGCGCTGGTCGACCTGCCGGTGCCGCCGGTCGCCGGCGTCCCCTACAACGTGGACCAGTGGGACGGGTACCCCGCCGAGCGGGCCGCGGTCCTCGGCCACCTGCGCGACCGCGGCATCCGCGACGCCGTCTTCCTGACCGGCGACATCCACTCCGGCTGGGCCAACGAGCTGCCGGCCGACCCGTCGACCTACCCGCTCACCGGCGACAGCGTCGGGGTGGAGCTGGTGTGCACGTCGGTCACCAGCGACAACCTCGACGACATCCTGGGCACCCCGCCCCGGACGGCGTCGGCGGCGGTGGAGACCGCGGTGAAGGTGAACAACCCGCACGTGAAGTACCTGGACTTCGACTCCCACGGGTTCTCCGTGCTGGAGCTCACCGAGGCAGGAGCGCAGATGGACTGGTTCGTGCTGACCGACCGCACCGACCCCCGGGCGGCG
The DNA here is from genome assembly GCF_003319095.1 of Blastococcus sp. TBT05-19. Lineage (GTDB taxonomy): Bacteria > Actinomycetota > Actinomycetes > Mycobacteriales > Geodermatophilaceae > Blastococcus. The sequence continues at coordinate 38,990 of NZ_QOHI01000008.1, forward strand.
GCCGTCTGGTCGACGTCGTGGCGGGTGCCGGCGGGGAGCTCCCGCGTCGAGCGGGCCGCGGGGCGGCTGCGGTGAGCGGCGAGGTGCTGAGCCGGCGGCGGTTCCTGCAGGTCTCGACGGCGGCCGGCGGTGCCGTCGTCCTGTCGTCGGCGCTCGGCGCGCCGCCGGCGCGGGCGACGGGCCGGCTGCGCGTCTACGTGCTGGTGGTCGACGGCACCCGGCCCGACGAGGTCGTCCCCGCGCTGATGCCCCGGCTGAGCCAGTTGCGCGCCGAGGGCACGTGGTTCTCGGGAGCACGCTCGCTTCCGGTGATGGAGACCATCCCGAACCACGTGATGATGATGACCGGGGTGCGGCCGGACCGGTCCGGCGTCCCGGCCAACTCGATCTACGACCGCGCCGAGGCCACGGTCCGCGACCTCGACCGCCCCTCGGACCTGCGCTTCCCCACCCTCCTCGAGCGGCTGAACGCCACCGGCCGGACGACGGGGACGGTGCTGTCCAAGGAGTACCTGTACGGCATCTTCGGCGAGCGGGCCACGCACCGGTGGGAGCCGTTCCCGATCATCCCGGTCAGCGGCCACGCCCCCGATCAGGCCACCACCGACGCTCTGATCGCCATGGTCGACGCCCACGACCCGGACCTGGTCTTCGTCAACCTCGGCGACACCGACCGCGTCGGGCACAGCGACCTGACCGGCAGCACGCTGCGGGCCGCGCGGACGCTGGCCCTGCGCAGCACCGACCTGCAGGTGGGGCGGTTCGTCGACCACCTGCGTGCCACCGGCCGCTGGTCCTCGAGCGTGCTCCTCGTGCTGGCCGACCACTCCATGGACTGGTCGCTGCCGACGGGCGTGATCTCCGTGGACGCGATCCTCCGGGCTCGACCGGACCTGCGCTCCTCGGTGCAGATCGCCCAGAACGGCGGCGCGGACCTCCTGTACTGGACCGGCCCGGCCGATCGCCGCGCCGCGGGGCTGGCCGAGGTGCGCCGGCTGGTGACCGCCCACCCGGGCGTGCTGTCGGTCCAGCCGCCGCGCGAGCTCAGGCTCGGGCCGGAGGCCGGCGACCTGATCGCCTACTGCCGGGCCGGCTGGCGGTTCAGCGACCCAGAGGTCTTCTCCAACCCGATCCCCGGCAACCACGGGCACCCGGCGACCGAGCCGATCCCGTTCCTCGTCGCCGGCGAGCACCCGCTCGTGCGCCGGGGCGCGGTCAGCGGCGCACCGGCCCGGACGGTCGACGTCGCGCCGACCGTCGGGGCGATGTTCGGCCTGGGCGCACCACGGGGTGGTTACGACGGCGCCGTGCGGAAGGAAGCCCTCGCCGGCCGTCGCTGACCGGTCAGGACCTCGGCGCTCGCAGCAGCGCGCGGTCGACCCGCGGATGCGTCGCCCACCGACGACGACGGCCCGCACCCCGAGGGGTGCGGGCCGTGACGTGCTGCAACGGTCCCTCCGCGGGAGGCGGAGGGCCCGTCGTCACACGCGAAAGCCGAGGGCTCGCAGCTGCTCGCGGCCGTCGTCGGTGATCTTGTCCGGGCCCCACGGCGGCATCCAGACCCAGTTGATCCGGATGTCGTCGACCAGGCCGGGGCCGGGGCCACCGGTCAGCGCCTGGCGGGCCTGGTCCTCGATGACGTCGGTCAGCGGGCAGGCCGCCGAGGTCAGCGTCATGTCGATGATCGCGACGTTGGACTCGTCGACGTCGAGGCCGTACACGAGGCCCAGGTCGACGACGTTGACGCCGAGCTCCGGGTCGACGACGTCGCGCATGGCCTCCTCGAGGTCCTCGAGCAGCGCCGACTTGTAGGCCGGCAGCTCCGGGGTCTCGGTGGCCGGAGCGTTCTCGGTGGTCTCGCTCATCAGTTGCTGCCTCCGGTCTGGGGGGCGGACATGGCCCGGGCGGATGCGTCCTTGAGCGCCATCCAGCTCAGCAGCGCGCACTTCACGCGCGCCGGGTACTTGGACACACCGGCGAACGCGACGGCGTCCTCCAGCTCGTCCTCGAGCTTCTCGGCGACCGCGGGGTCACCCTTCGCCTGCATCAGGGTCATGAAGTGCTCGCCGGTCTCCAGCGCCTCGGGCACCGACCTGCCGACCACCAGGTCGTACATGGCCGAGACCGAGGCCTGGCTGATCGAGCAGCCCATGCCCTCGTAGGAGACGTCGGCGATCGTGTCGCCGTCGATCTTCACCCGGAGGGTCACCTCGTCACCGCAGGTCGGGTTGACGTGGTGCACCTCGGCGTCGAACGGGTCGCGCAGACCACGCCCGTGCGGGTTCTTGTAGTGGTCCAGGATGATCTCCTGGTACATCGATTCGAGCTGCATCAGTCGCGCCTCACACAGTTCCGAAGAACTTCTGGGCCGCGCGAATTCCGTCGGCCAGCGCGTCGATGTCGTCGTAGCCCGTGTGCACGTAGAAGGTGGCCCGGGTGGTCGCCGGGACGCCATAGCGCCGCACGACCGGCCAGGCGCAGTGGTGCCCCACGCGCACGGCGATGCCGAGGTCGTCGAGCACCTGGCCGACGTCGTGCGGGTGGATGTCCTCGACGGTGAAGGAGATCGCCCCTCCGCGCGCGACGGTGTCCGGCGGGCCGATCACGGTGACGCCGGGGATCTCGGCGAGCTTGTCCAGCGCGTAGGCGGTGAGCGCCTCCTCGTGGGCGAGCACCGTGTCCATGCCGAGGGCCTGCAGGTAGTCCACGGCCGCACCGAGCCCGACCACCTGCGCGGTCATCGGGACGCCGGCCTCGAAGCGCTGCGGCGGCGGCATGAAGGTGGAGCCCTCCATGCGCACGACCTCGATCATCGAGCCGCCGGTGAGGAACGGGGGCAGCTTGTCCAGCACCGCGTACCGGCCCCACAGCACGCCGACGCCGGTGGGCCCGAGCATCTTGTGCCCGGAGAACACCAGGAAGTCCGCACCCAGGGCCTGCACGTCGACCGGCTGGTGCGGCACCGACTGGGCGCCGTCGACCATGACCAGGGCGCCGACCTCGTGGGCGCGCTCCACGATCGGCGCGATCGGGTTGATCGTGCCGAGGATGTTCGACTGCTGGGTGACCGAGACCAGCTTGGTGCGCTCGTTGACCACCGTGTCGAGGTCGGAGAGGTCCAGCCGGCCGTCGTCGGTGAGCCCGAGCCAGCGCAGGGTCGCCCCGGTGCGCTCGCAGAGCTGCTGCCAGGGCAGCAGGTTGGCGTGGTGCTCCATCTCGGTGACCACGATCTCGTCACCCTGGCCCACCGCGTAGGTCCGGAACTCCGGCTCCTTGGCCGTTGCGGCGTTGGAGAGCGCGTAGGCCACCAGGTTGATCGCCTCGGTGGTGTTCCGGGTGAAGACGATCTCGTTCTCGGGAGCGCCGATGAACGCGCCGATCTTCGACCGGGCCTCCTCGTAGGCGCCGGTGGCCTCCTCGGCGAGCTGGTGGGCTCCCCGGTGCGGCGCGGCGTTGACGTTCTCGTAGAACCAGCGCTCGGCGTCGAGCACCTGGCGCGGCTTCTGCGAGGTGGCCCCGGAGTCGAGGTAGACCAGGCGCTTCCCGTCCCGGACGGTGCGCGTCAGGATCGGGAAGTCGGCCCGGATCGCCTCGACGTCCAGAGGCAGGGGCGCTCGCTGCGCCCCGGCTCCGGGACGCGAGGCGGTCTGGGTCATGCGGACGCGACCTCCGTCGAACCCTTCACGTAGGCGGCGTAGCCCTCGTTCTCCAGCTTCTCCGCCAGCTCCGGGCCACCCTCCTCGACGACCTTGCCGTTGACGAAGACGTGCACGAAGTCGGGCTTGATGTAGCGCAGGATCCGCGTGTAGTGCGTGATCAGCAGGACGCCGATCTCGCCCTCGGCGCGGGAGCGGTTGACGCCCTCGGAGACGATCCGCAGCGCGTCGACGTCGAGGCCGGAGTCGGTCTCGTCGAGGATCGCGATGCCCGGCTTGAGCAGGCGCATCTGCAGGATCTCGTGGCGCTTCTTCTCACCACCGGAGAAGCCCTCGTTGACGTTGCGCTCGGCGAACGCCGGGTCCATCTCCAGGCCGGCCATCTCGGTCTTGACGTCCTTGACCCAGGTGCGGAGCTTGGGGGCCTCGCCCTTGATGGCCGTGGCGGCGGTGCGCAGGAAGTTCGACACCGAGACGCCGGGGACCTCGACGGGGTACTGCATGGCGAGGAACAGGCCGGCGCGGGCGCGCTCGTCGACGCTCATCTCGAGGACGTCCTCGCCGTCGAGCGTGACGGTCCCGCCGGTGATCGTGTACTTCGGGTGCCCGGCGATCGAGTAGGCAAGGGTCGACTTGCCCGACCCGTTGGGGCCCATGATCGCGTGCGTCTCGCCCGAGCGGACGGTCAGGTCGACGCCGCGGAGGATCTCCTTGGCGTCGTCACCCTCGCCCACGCTGACGTGCAGGTCGCGGATCTCCAGAACGGACACTTCGCTTCTCTCTTTCACTCGCCGGCCGCGAGCGGGAGGCGGCCGTCCGACTCGGTGTCGACGAGCACGTCCTCCCCTTCCACGCGGACGGGGTAGACGTCGACCGGCTCGGTGGCCGGCAGGTTGGTGGGTTCACCGGTGCGCAGGTCGAAGCACGACCCGTGGAGGAAGCACTCGATGGTCGGGGCGCCGTCGAAGGTCTCGACGTCCCCGTCCGTCAGCGGGACGTCGGCGTGCGAGCAGCGGTCCTCGAGGGCGTAGAGCTTCCCCTCGAAGTTGACGACAGCGACGTCGATGTCGGAGAGCTCGACCCGCAGGGAGCCGTTCTCCGGCACGTCGGACAGTGCGCAGACCCGCTCGAACGCCATGTCAGGCGACCTCGACCGGCTGCTCGTCCAGACCCGGGAGGGCGCCGAGACGGGCGTCGATGGTGGCCATCAGGCGGTCCTGGAGCTCGCCCACGCCGATGTGCTGGATGACGTCGGCGAAGAAGCCGCGGACCACCAGGCGGCGGGCGGTCTCGGCGTCGATGCCGCGCGAGCAGAGGTAGAACAGCTGCTCGTCGTCGAACCGGCCGGTCGCGCTGGCGTGGCCGGCGCCGACGATCTCGCCGGTCTCGATCTCCAGGTTCGGCACCGAGTCGGCGCGGGCGCCGTCGGTGAGCACCAGGTTCCGGTTGAGCTCGTAGGTCTCGGTGCCGGTGGCCGCGGGGCGGATGCGGACGTCGCCGATCCAGACCGTGCGCGCGCCCTCGCCCTGCAGCGCGCCCTTGTAGAGCACGTTGCTGGTGCAGTTGGGCACGGCGTGGTCGACCCAGAGGCGGTGCTCCTGGTGCTGGGTCTCGTCGGAGAAGTAGACGCCGAAGAGCTCCGCGGAGCCGCCGGGGCCGGCGTACTGCACGTTGCTGACCAGGCGGACCAGGTCGCCGCCGAGGGTGACCACGACCTGCTTGAAGGTCGCGTCCCGGCCGACGACGGCGTCGTACTGCCCGCCGTGCACCGCGCCCGGCGCCCACTCCTGCACCGACACGAGGGTGACCTGCGCGCCGTCGCCGACGAGCACGGTGACGCCACCGGAGTAGCGGGCCAGGCCGCTGTGGTCGAGGACGATCGTCGCCTTCGCGAACGCACCGACCTCGACGACGAGCTGGCCCCAGACGACGTCGTCCGAACCGGAGCCGGCGAGGCCGAGGTTGACCGGGCGGTCGAGCTGGGCCTCCGTGGCCACGCGGACCACGTCGGCGCCGTCGCTGTTCTGCCGGGTCAGCGCGGCGAGCCGGTCGACCGGCTCGGGCAGGCCCTTGACCAGCGGGTCGCCGGCCTCGACGCGGGTGAGCTCGACACCCTCGGGCAGGTCGGTGGACCAGGTCAGGCGCGCGTCGGAGGCAGCCCCGTCGAGCAGCGGCTTGATCCGCTTCATCGGGGTGAAGCGCCAGGTCTCCTCGCGCCCGGTGGGCACGCCGAAGGCGTCCGGGTCGGTCGAGGTGAACCGCTCGGCCGGCGAACCGGTCGGGGCGCCACCGTGCGAGTGCGCGCCGGGGGCGACGGCGGCCGAGTCGGCCGGGGTGGTCGGCGGGCCCGCCTGCGTCCCGACGCCCTCGCCGAAGAGCTCTCCGGCGAGGACGGCGGACTCGGTCGTGAGACCCGTGGTGTTCTGGTCGGTCATCAGCCGACGGCACCTTCCATCTGCAGCTCGATGAGCCGGTTGAGCTCGAGGGCGTACTCCATGGGGAGCTCGCGGGCGATCGGCTCGACGAAGCCGCGCACGACCATGGCCATGGCCTCGTCCTCGGTCAGGCCGCGGCTCATCAGGTAGAAGAGCTGGTCGTCGCTGACCCGCGACACGGTGGCCTCGTGACCCATGGCGACGTCGTCCTCGCGGACGTCGACGTAGGGGTAGGTGTCCGAGCGGCTGATCGTGTCGACCAGCAGCGCGTCGCACTTCACCGTCGACTTGGAGCCGTAGGCGCCCTCGTCGACCTGGACCAGACCGCGGTAGGAGGTGCGGCCACCACCACGGGCCACCGACTTCGACACGATGGTCGAGGAGGTGTGCGGCGCGGCGTGCACCATCTTGGCGCCGGCGTCCTGGTGCTGGCCCTCGCCCGCGAAGGCGATCGAGAGGACCTCGCCCTTGGCGTGCTCGCCGGTCATCCACACGGCCGGGTACTTCATCGTCACCTTGGAGCCGAGGTTGCCGTCGACCCACTCCATGGTCGCGCCCTCGTGGGCCACGGCCCGCTTGGTGACCAGGTTGTAGACGTTGTTCGACCAGTTCTGGATGGTCGTGTACCGGCAGCGCGCGTTCTTCTTGACGATGATCTCGACGACCGCGGAGTGCAGCGAGTCCGACTTGTAGATCGGCGCCGTGCAGCCCTCGACGTAGTGCACGTAGGCGCCCTCGTCGACGATGATCAGCGTCCGCTCGAACTGGCCCATGTTCTCGGTGTTGATCCGGAAGTAGGCCTGCAGCGGGATGTCGACGTGCACGCCCGGCGGCACGTAGATGAAGGAGCCACCGGACCAGGTCGCGGTGTTCAGCGCGGCGAACTTGTTGTCGCCGGAGGGGATGACCGAGCCGAAGTACTCGCGGAACAGGTCCGGGTGCTCCTTCAGCGCCGTGTCGGTGTCGAGGAAGAGGACACCCTGCTCCTCGAGGTCCTCGCGGATCTGGTGGTAGACGACCTCGGACTCGTACTGCGCGGCGACACCCGCGACCAGCCGCTGCTTCTCCGCCTCCGGGATGCCCAGCTTGTCGTAGGTGTTCTTGATGTCCTCGGGGAGCTCCTCCCAGGACGTCGCCTGCTTCTCCGTGGAGCGCACGAAGTACTTGATGTTCTGGAAGTCGATCCCGGAGAGGTCGGAACCCCAGTCGGGCATCGGCTTGCGGTCGAAGAGCTTCAGGGCCTTGAGACGGCGCTCGAGCATCCACTCGGGCTCGTTCTTGCGGCGCGAGATGTCGCGGACGACGTCCTCGTCGATGCCGCGGCGCGCGGAGGCACCGGCGACGTCGGCGTCCGCCCACCCGTACTCGTAGCGGCCGAGCTGCTCGATCTGCTCGTCCTGCGTCAGCTGCGTGGCCGTCGCCGGCTGCTGCGTGCTGGTCATGCGGGCGTCCTCTCCCGGTCGTTCGTGGGGGTGGTGCTGGTGGACGACGCGGCGCGCGCGGAGTGCCGCGCTGCTCGCTCACCTGGTACAGGGCGTGCGGGGGTGGTTCTGTTCCCCGGTCGCAGCGCGCCGGGGATGTGTGTGGTGCAGATCCCGTCACCGTGGGCGATCGTCGCCAGCCGCTGCACGTGGGTGCCCACGAGCCGGCCGATCACCGCGGTCTCGGCTTCGCACAGCTGGGGGAACTCGGCCGCCACGTGCGCCACCGGGCAGTGGTGCTGGCAGAGCTGCCCTCCGCCGGACAGCGCCGAGGCGGTCGCAGCGTAGCCCTCGGCCGTCAGGGCCGCGGCGAGTGCCTGGGCACGGTCGACGGCCTCCCCCGGCCGTGCGGCGACGGCCTGCTCGACGGCGCTGGACGCACGCGCCTCGAGGCCGGCGAGCTGCTGCTCGGCGACCGCGCGCACGGCGTCGGGGCCACCGACGCCGGCGACGTACCGCAGCGCGGTGAGGGCCAGGTCGTCGTAGGCGTGCGGGAAGGCCGAACGGCCGGAGTCGGTGAGGTGGAACCGGCGGGCGGGACGGCCCCGGCCGCGATGGGCGTCGCGCACCTGGCGCTCCTCGACCCGGCCGGTGGCGACCAGGGCGTCGAGGTGCCGGCGGACGGCGGCCGACGAGATGCCGAGCCGGCCGGCCAGCTCGGTCGCCGTCTGCGGGCCGTGCTCGAGCAGGAGGCCGCTCACGCGGTCGCGGGTGCGCCCGTCGTCGGCAGTCGCCGACGGCCGGTGCTGCGCCGCGAGGGATTCCACAACACGAGTGTGTCCTATTTCGAGGGTCGTGCAAGCAAGGTCGACCTAAGAAGAGGCCCCACGGGACGGGTTCGTGATCAGCCTCACCGCCGCGCCGTCGGCAGGGCCCGGCGCGAGCACCAGGCGGGCGGATCCTTCTAGCATCGGATCGTGCTGCGCCTGCCCGCCGCGTTCTCCGCGTCGACCATCTCCCGCCTGGCCCTGGGCAACGCCGTCGCCAACGGGCTGATCGTCGTCACCGGCGGCGCCGTCCGGCTGACCGGCTCGGGGCTGGGCTGCCCGACCTGGCCGCGCTGCACCACCGACAGCTTCGTGACGACGCCGGAGCTGGCCGGCCACGGCGTCATCGAGTTCGGCAACCGGCTGCTCACCTTCGTGCTCGCCGCCGTCGCGATCGCCACCGTCGTCGCCGTCTGGCGGTCGACGCGGCGGGACCTCCGGACGCTCGCCATCTTGACCTTCCTGGGCATCCCGGCGCAGGCGCTGCTCGGCGGGGTCACGGTGCTCACCGGGCTGAATCCGTGGACGGTGGCCGCGCACTTCCTCGTCTCGGCGGTGCTGGTCGCCCTGTCCACGACGCTCTGGCTCCGGTCGCGGGAGCCCGGGGTCGGGCAGCCGCTGCTGCGCCGCCCCTTCGTGCTCCTGACCTGGGGCATCGCCGCGGCGACCGCCGCCGTGCTCGCGCTGGGCACCGTGGTCACCGGCAGCGGGCCGCACAGCGGCGACGTCGACGAGAACGACGTGCCCACCGGCGACCGGATGGGCTTCGACCCCGAGCTGGTCAGCCAGCTGCACGCCGACGTCGTCTTCCTGCTGATCGGGTTGACGATCGCGATGCTGGTCGCGCTGCACGCCACCGACTCCCCCGCCCGGGTCCGCCGGGCCGCCCGCGACCTGCTGGTCGTGGAGCTCGCGCAGGGCGTCGTCGGCTACGTGCAGTACTTCACCGACCTGCCGATCGCGCTGGTGCTCCTGCACATGCTGGGCGCGGTGCTCACGACCGCGTTCGTCGCCCGCCTGGTGTGGTCCGTCAACGGCCCCGCCTCCGACGCCCCGCTCGAGGCGCGCGAGCCGAAGGCCGCCGCCACCCGCTGAGCCCCGTCCGGGCGATGTGCGCGGAGGGCGCCCTCCGGCCGGGGAAGCGCGCCCTGACCGCACATCGCCGGGTCAGTCGTGCAGCACCACGACGACGAGCAGCGAGCCGTCGGCGGCCTCCCAGCGTCCGGCGCTGACCCGCTCACGGCGCGCGTCGGCCCACGCGGGCCATGCGTCGTCCTCGTCGTCCCAGAGCAGCCGGCCGCCGGGCAGGTACGTGACGACCGGGCACCCCCGCTCGATCAGCGCCTCGACCTCGGCCCGGTCCAGCGCGACGCCGGTCATCGAGTAGGTGCGCCGGTCCGCACCGACCAGCTGCCCCATCCGGGCGTTGGCGAGGTCCGTGCGCACCAGGCAATGGTGACCTACTGGAACGGCCCCCTCCAGGGGCCCACCCTGAGCGTGCGAAGGGTGGGGAGGAGGGGGTCCTTACACGATGGCGTCGACGATGATCGCGACCGAGAGCAGCGACAGGTACGAGATCGAGACGTGGAACAGCGTCATCGGCCTGAAGTCCCCGCCGCGCTTGATCCGCGCCAGCAGCCGGTGCGACTCCACGACGAACCAGCCGCCCAGCAGGGCCGCGGGGATCGCGTAGCCCAGCCCGATCCCGTACTCGACGCCGACCGGCCACAGCAGCAGCGAGACGGCCAGGGTCGCCCAGGCCCAGGCCACCGACTGGCGCCCGACCGACAGCGCGGTGGTGACCACCGGCAGCATCGGGACGTCGGCCTTCGCGTAGTCGTCCTTGAACCGCAGGGCGAGCGCCCAGAAGTGCGGCATCTGCCAGCAGAAGACGATCGCGAAGATGACGACGGCGGGCCAGTCCAGCGACCCGGTGACCGCTGCCCAGCCGATGAGGACCGGTGCCGCCCCGGGCACCCCGCCCCACTCGGTGCTGCGGCGGGTGTGCCGCTTGAACACCATCGTGTAGAGGACGGCGTAGTAGAAGATCGCCGCCGCCGAGAGCGCCGCCGCGAGCGGGGTCGTCGTGATCAGCAGCAGGACGATCGAGCTGATCGTCAGCACGAACCCGAAGACCAGCGCGGCCCGCGGGGTGACCTCGCCGGTGACCAGCGGGCGCTTCTGGGTGCGCTGCATCAGCCGGTCGATGTCCCGGTCGAAGTAGCAGTTGAAGACGTTGGCCGCGCCGGCCGCGAACGTGCCCCCGAGCAGCGTCCAGAACAGCAGCGACAGCGACGGCCAGCCGCGGTCGGCGACCATCATCGCCGGCACCGTGGTGATCAGCAGCAGCTCGATGATGCGCGGCTTGGTGAGCCCGACGTAGGCGCCGACCCGCGCGCGGAGGCGGGTGGCGAGACGGGGAGCAGGGGCGGCGCTGCGCTCGGTCAGCGCCGTCACCGGGTGCCCTCGTGCGCGGTCGCGCGCGGGCAGCAGGGCACCACGGGATCCCTTCGAACCGGGGGGAGGAACGCCGCCCATGGTAGCCCCGGCCCCCGGCCGAGCCAGGCACGCGCCATGACCAGCGATGACTAGGGTTGATCGCGTTGCGGCCGCGTGCGCAGCGGGTAGGGGCGACGGCGACGACACCCGTCGCGTCGCACCGCCACGTCCGCCGGCGGTCGAGCGCCCGTCCCGGGTGCATCGTCAGGCCTACCTCGAGGGAGACACCGACCAGATGGACACGCGCAGCACGGAGGCGGAGGCCCCGGCCGAGGCCGCGACCGACGCGCCCACCGGAAACCCGGCGCAGCCGCGGCCCACCCTGCCCGAGGGCTTCGGTGACCTGGACCGCCGGGCGATCGACACCGCCCGCGTCCTGGCGATGGACGCCGTCCAGAAGGTGGGCAACGGCCACCCGGGGACGGCGATGAGCATGGCGCCGACCGCCTACCTGCTCTTCCACAAGTGGCTCAAGCACGACCCCACCGACCCGCAGTGGACCGCGCGTGACCGGTTCATCCTGTCGATGGGCCACTCGAGCCTGACGCTGTACGTGCAGCTGTTCCTGAACGGCTACGGCCTCGAGGTCGAGGACCTGCAGGCGCTCCGCACCTGGGGCTCGAAGACCCCGGGGCACCCGGAGGTCAACCACACCCCCGGTGTCGAGACGACGACCGGCCCGCTCGGCCAGGGCGTCGGCAACGCGGTCGGCATGGCCATGGCCGCCCGCCGCGAGCGCGGCATGCTCGACCCCGACGCCCCCGAGGGCGAGAGCCTCTTCGACCACACCATCTGGTGCTTCGCCTCCGACGGCGACCTGGAGGAGGGCGTCAGCGGCGAGGCGTCGTCCCTGGCCGGCACGCAGAAGCTCGGCAACCTGGTCCTCGTCTACGACGACAACCGCATCTCCATCGAGGACGACACGACCGTCGCCTTCACCGAGGACGTCGGCAAGCGCTACGAGGCCTACGGCTGGCACGTGCAGCACGTCGCCGACGGCGAGGACCTCGCCTCCGTCGACGCCGCGTTCGCCGCCGCCAAGGCCGAGACCGGGCGTCCCTCGATCATCGTGCTGCGGACGATCATCGCCTGGCCCGCGCCGAACAAGCAGAACACCGGCGCCTCGCACGGCTCGGCCCTCGGCGACGACGAGGTGCGCGCCACCAAGGAGATCCTGGGCTTCGACCCCGAGCGCACCTTCCAGGTCGACGACGACGTGCTGGCCCACGCCCGCTCCGTCGTCGACCGCGGCCGCGAGCTGCGCGCGCGGTGGGACGAGCAGTTCGCCGCCTGGCAGCAGGCCAACCCCGACGGCGCCGCGCTGCTGGAGCGCATGAGCACCCGCACCCTGCCCGAGGGCTGGGCCGGGAAGCTGCCGACCTGGGACGCCGACCCCAAGGGCGTCGCCACCCGCAAGGCCTCCGGCGAGGTGCTCGCCGCCGTCTACCCGTCGCTCCCCGAGCTGTGGGGCGGGTCCGCCGACCTCGCGGAGAGCAACAACACCGCGGTCAAGGGTGAGCCGTCGTTCCTGCCGGCCGACCGCCAGACCAAGATGTGGTCCGGTGGCCCCTACGGCCGCACCCTGCACTTCGGCGTCCGCGAGCACGCCATGGGCGCGATCATGAACGGGATCGCGCTGCACGGCGGCACCCGTGTCTACGGCGGCACGTTCCTGACCTTCTCCGACTACATGCGCGGCGCGGTGCGGCTGGCCGCCCTCATGCAGCTGCCGGTCATCTACGTGTGGACGCACGACTCGATCGGCCTGGGCGAGGACGGCCCGACGCACCAGCCGATCGAGCACTTCGCGGCGCTGCGGGCCATCCCCGGTCTGGACGTCGTCCGCCCGGCGGACGCCAACGAGGTGGCCGTCGCGTGGCGGACCATCCTGGAGAACAACGACCGCCCGGCCGGCCTGCTGCTGTCCCGGCAGAACCTCCCGGTGTTCGACCGCTCCTCGTCCGGCTCGGCAGAGGGCACCGCCCGCGGCGCCTACGTGCTGGCCGAGGCGTCGAACGGCAGCCCCGAGGTGATCCTGCTGGGCACCGGCTCCGAGGTGCAGATCGCCGTGGCCGCCCGCGAGCGGCTGGAGGCCGACGGCGTCCCGACCCGCGTGGTCTCGGTGCCGTGCGTCGAGTGGTTCGCCGACCAGGACCAGAGCTACAAGGACGAGGTGCTCCCCCCGACCGTCCGGGCCCGCGTCAGCGTCGAGGCGGGCATCCCCATGGGCTGGCGGGAGTTCGTCGGCGACGCCGGGCGGATCGTCGGCCTCACCCACTACGGGGCCAGCGCCGCCTACGGCGTCCTGTACGAGGAGTTCGGCCTCACCGACGAGGCGGTCGTCACCGCCGCCCGCGAGAGCATCGAGGCCGCCGCCTCGGGCAACGCCGTCCCCGCGGGGCCGGTCGCCGCCACCGGTGGCCTCCCCCACCCCACCGGCGACCGCTGACAAAGGACCACCCTTCCCCCCACACCTCGCAAGCTCGGCGCGGGACCCTGAAGGGTGGCCGTTCCAGCACCTCACCTGGAAGGCACTGACATGGCACAGAACGAGAACCTGGCCGAGCTGTCGCAGGCGGGGGTCGCCGTCTGGCTCGACGACCTGTCCCGCGACCGCATCCGCAGCGGCAACCTCCAGTCGCTGGTCGACGACCACTCGGTCGTCGGCGTCACCACCAACCCGACGATCTTCGCCGCGGCGATCAGCGGCTCGGACTCCTACGACGACCAGGTGCACGCCCTCGCCGTGCGCAAGGTGAGCATCGAGGAGGCGCTCCGCACGATCACCGCCGCCGACGTCCGCGACGCCTGCGACCTGCTCGCCCCCGTCGCGCAGCGGCAGCCCGGTGACGGCCGCGTCTCGCTGGAGGTCGCGCCGGGCCTGGCGCACGACACCGACGCCACCGCCGCGGAGGCCGCGCACCTGTGGTGGCTGGTCGACCGGCCGAACCTGTACATCAAGATCCCCGCGACCGAGGCGAGCCTCCCGGCGATCACGACGTCGATCGCCCGCGGGATCAGCGTCAACGTCACCCTGATCTTCAGCCTCGAGCGGTACCGCGCGGTGATGGACGCCTACCTCTCCGGTCTGGAGCAGCGGCTGGCCGACGACCCGGAGGCCGACCTCTCCCAGCTGGACTCGGTCGCGTCGTTCTTCGTGTCCCGGGTGGACTCCGAGATCGACAAGCGGCTGGACGCGTCCGGTGCGGACGCCTCGCTCAAGGGCAAGGCCGGCGTGGCCAACGCGCAGCTGGCCTACCAGACCTACGAGGAGGTCTTCTCCTCCGAGCGCTGGCAGGCGCTCGAGGCGAAGGGCGCCCGCCGCCAGCGGCCGCTGTGGGCCTCGACCGGGGTCAAGAACCCCGACTACTCCGACACCCTCTACATCAGCGAGCTCATCGCCCCGGGCACGGTCAACACGATGCCCGAGAAGACGCTGATGGCCTACGCCGACCACGGCACGCCGGGCACCCCGGTGCAGAAGTCCTACGACGACGCCGCGGCCGTCATGAAGGCCGTGAGCGACGCCGGCATCGACCTGGACGACGTCTTCCGGCAGCTCGAGGAGGAGGCCGTGCAGAAGTTCGTCGACTCCTGGGACGAGCTCACCGAGTCGGTCCGCACGGAGCTGGAGGACAAGGCGTGACCCTGGAGTTCAGCTCCGCCGGCCTGGAGGTCCCCGAGCCGGTCCGCGCCCAGCTCCTCGAGGACGACGTCGCCGCACGGCTGGTCCGCAAGGACGCCACGCTCTGGGGCCCGGACGCGGAGAGCGAGGCGGCGGTCCGGCTCGGCTGGCTGGACCTCCCGGCCACCTCCCGCGGACTGGTCTCGCAGCTGGCCGAGCTGCGCGCCGAGCTCGCCGGCGAGGGCATCGACCGGGTCGTGCTGTGCGGCATGGGCGGCTCCTCGCTCGCCCCCGAGGTCATCTGCCGGACGGCGGGGGTCCCGCTCGTCGTGCTGGACACCACCGACCCCGGGCAGGTCGCGGCCGCGATGACCGACCTGGAGCGCACCGTCGTGGTGGTCAGCTCCAAGTCCGGCGGCACCGTGGAGACCGAGAGCCAGCGGCGCGCGTTCATCGCCGCCTTCGCCGCGGCGGGCCTGGACGAGGGGCAGATCGGCGCCCGCTTCGTCGTCGTCACCGACCCCGGTTCACCGCTGTCGGAGACCGCCTCGGCCATGGGCGCCCGGGCGGTCTTCCTCGCCGATCCCACCGTGGGCGGGCGCTACAGCGCGCTGTCGGCGTTCGGCCTGGTCCCCTCGGCGCTGGCCGGCGCCGACGTCGCCGCGCTGGTGGACGACGCCGAGGAGCTGGCCGAGGGCCTGGCCCAGCCGGACAACGCGGCGCTGCAGCTGGGCACCGCCCTGGGCGCGGCGTTCCGCACCGGCCACGACAAGCTCGCCCTGGCCGACGCCGGGAGCACCCCGATCCAGGGCTTCGGCGACTGGGCCGAGCAGCTCATCGCGGAGTCCACCGGCAAGCTCGGGCGCGGCATCCTGCCCGTCGTCCTCGAGTCGCCCGACGCGCCCGGGGCGACCGCCCCCGACGTCGTGCTCGGCCTCGTCGGCGACACCGCGCCGCAGCCCGGGCCCTCGGTGGGCGTCACCGGTCCGCTCGGCGCGCAGTTCCTGGCGTGGGAGTACGCGACCGCGGTGGCCGGGCGGGTGCTCGGCATCAACCCGTTCGACCAGCCCAACGTCACCGAGAGCAAGGAGAACACCTCCGCGATCCTCGCCGGGGGCCTTCCCGACGACCAGCCGCTGGCGAAGGTCGGCGCGGTGCAGATCCGGGGCAGCGCCGCCCTGCTCGAGGGCGTGGACCTCACCTCGAACGACGGGCTGCGGCTCGCGCTGGACGCGCTGCTCGGCTCGGTGCCGCCGCGCGGCTACCTGGCGGTCATGGCCTACCTCGACCGGCTGCAGGACGCCTCGGCCGCCGATGTGCGCGCGGCGCTGGCCCGGCGCACGGAGCACGCGGTCACCTTCGGCTGGGGCCCGCGGTTCCTGCACTCCACCGGCCAGTACCACAAGGGCGGTCCGCAGGTCGGCGCGTTCCTGCAGATCACCGGCGCCGTCACCGAGGACCTCCCGGTGCCCGACCAGCCCTACACGTTCGGGACCCTGCAGGCGGCCCAGGCCGCCGGCGACCGCAAGGCGCTCGCCGACCGGGACCGGCCGCTGCTGCACCTGCACCTCACCGATCGGGCGGCGGGAATCGGCCAGCTGCTCACCGCGCTCGGCTGAGCGACGGCGCGGTGCGAGCGGTGGACCCCGACCGCACCGCGCCGGCCCCAGCCCGTCGTCCGTCCTCCCGGGGGCGGGCGACGGGACACTCCGACCACGAGGACGGACGATGATCCCCAACCCGCTGCGCGACCCGCGGGACCGGCGGCTCCCCCGGGTGCCCGAGCCCTGCGCCCTCGTCGTCTTCGGCATCACCGGTGACCTGGCGCGCAAGAAGCTGCTGCCGGCGGTCTACGACCTCGCCAACCGCGGCCTGCTGCCCACCAACTTCGCGCTGCTGGGCTTCGCCCGGCGCGACTGGGGCGACACCGAGTTCGCCGAGCTGGCGCGCGAGTCGGCCCGGAAGAGCGCCCGCACGCCGTGGCGCGAGGAAGTCTGGGAGCGGCTGGCCACCACGGTCCGCTTCGTGCAGGGCAGCTTCGACGACGACAACGCCTTCGACGAGCTCGCCGAGCACCTCGCCGAGCTCGAGGGCAGCCACGGCATCGGCGGCAACGCCGCCTTCTACCTGTCCATCCCGCCGTCGATGTTCCCCGTCGTGCTCAAGCAGATGCAGCGCACCGGGATGGCCGACAGCACCCCCGACCGCTGGCGCCGGGTCGTCGTCGAGAAGCCGTTCGGCCACGACCTGGCCTCCAGCAGGGAGCTCAACGAGCTGGTGGACTCGGTCTTCACCGCCGACGACGTCTTCCGCATCGACCACTACCTGGGCAAGGAGACCGTCCAGAACCTGATGGCGCTGCGGTTCGCCAACACCCTGTTCGAGCCGATCTGGAACGGTCACAACGTCGACTCCGTGCAGATCACCATGGCCGAGGACGTCGGCATCGGCGGCCGGGCCGGGTTCTACGAGAAGACCGGCGCCGCCCGCGACGTCCTGCAGAACCACCTGCTGCAGCTGCTCGCCCTCACCGCCATGGAGGAGCCGGTCGAGTTCTCCGCCGAGGAGATCCGCACCGAGAAGCTCAAGGTCCTGCGCGCCATCTCCCTGCCCGACGACCTGCGCACGTTCGCCGTCCGCGGGCAGTACGAGCAGGGGTGGCTCGCCGGCCAGCGGGCGTGCGGCTACCGGCAGGAGGAGGGCGTCGACGAGGAGTCGACGACGGAGACCTTCGCCGCCGTCCGGCTCGGCGTCGAGACCCGGCGCTGGGCCGGCGTCCCGTTCTACCTGCGCACCGGCAAGCGCCTCCCCCGGCGGGTCACCGAGATCGCGCTGGTGTTCAAGCGAGCGCCGCACCTCCCCTTCGCCGACACCGACACCGAGGAGCTGGGCAACAACCAGCTGGTGGTGCGCGTGCAGCCGGACGAGGGGGTGACCCTCAAGTTCGGGTCGAAGGTGCCGGGCAGCGTCATGGAGGTCCGCGACGTGTCGATGGACTTCCTCTACGGCGAGCAGTTCACCGAGTCCAGCCCCGAGGCCTACGAGCGGCTGCTGCTCGACGTCCTCCTCGGCGACGCCACGCTCTTCCCCCGCAACGCGGAGGTCGAGGCCTCCTGGGCGGTGATCGACCCGCTCGAGGAGTTCTGGCAGGGCACGACCCCCGACCCGTACCGGGCCGGCGAGTGGGGGCCACGGACGGCCGACGAGATGCTCGCCGCCGAGGGACGACGGTGGCGGCGACCGTGACCGGGCACCAGCAGGAGGAGACCTCATGACCACCCTCTGGGACACGACCGGCTCGGCCGTGGTCAAGGAGCTGGCCGCCCAGCGGCGCACCGGCGGCGCCGTCCTCTCCGGGGTGGCGCTGACGCTCGTCGTCGTCGCCGACGAGAGCCGGGTGACCGAGGCCGAGGAGGCCGCCACGCACGCCGCGGAGGCGCACCCCTGCCGGGTGCTCATCGTGGTCCGCCGGCAGATCGACGCCCCCGTCCCCCGCCTGGACGCCGAGGTGCAGATCGGCGGCCGGCTGGGGCCCGGCGAGGCGGTCGTGATGCGGATGTACGGGCGGCTCGCACTGCACGCGGAGTCCGTCGTGCTCCCGCTGCTGGCCGCCGACGCGCCCGTGGTCACCTGGTGGGACGGCGCCCCGCCGGACCGGATCGGGACCGACGCCCTCGGGGTGTTCGCCGACCGCCGGATCACCGACACCTCGCTGGCCGAGGACCCGATCGCCGCCCTGCGCGGGCGGGCCGAGGACTATGCGCCCGGCGACTCCGACCTAGCCTGGACCCGCAGCACCGCCTGGCGGACGGTCCTCGCCTCGACCCTGGACTCGGTGTCCGGGCGCCGCAGCGACGCCGTCCAGGTGCACGGGGGCCGGATCGAGGGCGACCCGGGCAACGCCACCGCGCAGCTCGTCGCCGGCTGGATCTCCTCCCGGTGCGGCTGCCCCGTCGAGGTCGTCCGGGGATCTCGCGACGCCGGGCCCAGCGGCATCGAGGCGGTGGCCCTGCACCTGGACCGGGACGAGCACCTCGAGGTCCGCGCCGACCACCGCGGGGGCGCCGTCATCTCCCAGCCCTACCGGCCGGACTCGACCCTCGCGCTGCCAGAGCGCCCGCTGGGCGACCTGCTGAGCGAGGAGCTCCGCCGGCTGGATCCCGACGAGCCCTACAGCGAGGCCCTGGAGGCGACCACGGGTCTCAGCGGCCTGTCCGACCGCGCCAAGGTCCGCGAGCACGTGTGGTTCGACCCCGCGGCCGAGGACCGGGTCGCGGGCCAGGAAGCGGTGACCTCGTGAGCCTCTCCCCCGGTGACCGTGCCTCCGCCGAACTGCCCGACGACGGACGGCCCACCCCGCAGATCGTCATCGAGCCCGACGCCGACCGGCTGGCGCACTCGGTCGCCGAGGCGCTGGTCGCCCGGCTCGCCGCCGCCCAGGCAGTGCACGGCACCGCGTCGGTGGTGCTCACCGGCGGCGGCATCGGGATCGCCGTCCTCGAGCGCGTCGCCGGCCTGGTCGCCGAGCCGGTCCGCGAGGTCGTCGACTGGAGCGCCGTGGACTTCTGGTGGGGCGACGAGCGCTTCGTGCCCGCGGGCTCCGACGAGCGGAACGAGCGGCAGGCGCGGAAGGCGCTGCTCGACGCCCTGGACCTGCCCGACTTCCGGATGCACGTCATGCCGGCCTCCGACGCCGGCATGACCCCGGAGGAGGCCGCCGAGGACTACGTCGGCGAGCTGCGGGAGTACGCCGCCGAGGGCCGGGACCTGCCGCGCTTCGACGTCCTGCTGCTCGGCATGGGGCCCGAGGGGCACACCGCCTCGATCTTCCCCGGCTCCCCCGCGGCCACCGACGAGCGGCCGGTCGTCGCGGTGCGGGACTGCCCGAAGCCGCCGCCCACGCGGATCAGCCTCGGGTTCGGCGCGATCCGCAGCGCCGAGGAGGTCTGGCTGCTCGTCTCGGGCGAGGAGAAGGCGCCGGCCGTCGCTCGCGCGCTGGCCGGCGCCTCACCCGTGGAGCTGCCGGCGGCCGGGGTGCACGGCACCCGGGCCACCCGGTGGTTGCTCGACGCCGCCGCAGCGTCCTCGCTGCCCGGCGCCGAGGGCTGACTCAGCCGCCGCGGCGGACCCGCAGGCGCTCGAGGGCCTCCTGGAGCAGTGCGTCGCCGTCGGCGTCGCTGCGCCGCTCGCGCACGTAGGCCAGGTGGGTCTTGTAGGGCTCGATGCGCGGAGCCGGCGGCGGCTCCTCGCGGTCCTGCCCTGCCGGGAGCCCGCACCGCGGGCAGTCCCAGAACTCCGGGATGTCGGCCTCGCTGGCCAGCACCACCCGGGTCTCGTGCCCGTTGGCGCACCAGAACGGGATCCGGCGCCGCGGCGCCGCCTCACCCCGTTCGACCTCGCCCATCGGACCCGCACCGACCCGGGACCCCCGGATCGCGTTGCCACCAGCCACGTGCGCCCCCTGATCGTCGACCCAGGTTGCGGTGACGCCGATCACCGCGTAGCGGAGTCTAGGGGTACGAGGCGGTTTCTCCGGTCACGATTTCGTCCCGACGGTGACCGGTTGGAACGGCCCTCCCGCAGGGACCCGCGGCGAGCCTGCGAGCGGTGGGGGGCGGGAGGGCCCTCAAACCTTGATGAGGATCCCGAGGCCGACGATGCAGATGGTCCAGATCATCGCCGTGAACACGGTCAGCCGGTTGAGGTTCTTCTCGACGACCGACGAGCCGGACAGCGAGGAGGACGCCGCCCCACCGAACATCGACGACAGACCGCCACCCTTGCCGCGGTGCAGCAGGATGAGCACCACGAGGAGCATGCTGGTGATGACCAGCAGCACGTTGAGCACCAGCTCCATTGACCTCTCCGGAAAAGCTCGACGACCGGCGAAGGACGCCAGCTCTCGGACCCGAGCCTAGCCGACGCCCTGCCGGGGACCGGCGAGGTCGGACCGCAGCGGTGTCAGCGGACGCCGGCGGTGGCGACGTCGTAGCTCGCGTACGGCCGTATGACCACGCCGTTGTGCAGGCGCTGGCCGGCCAGCAGCTGGATGCGCGTCTCGGCCAGCGGCACATAGGCCGACGTCCCCAGCGCCGCCTCGGCGACCGCGCGCCAGCCGTCGCCGCCCTGGGCACGCGCCTCGTCGACCAACGTGTTGACCGCCGGGTCGTCGAGCCGCGCGTAGTTCGGATTGCCGACGGTGCGCACGCTGCGCCCGTCCACCAGCGGCACCAGGAAGGAGCCGGGGGTCGGCAGGTCCGCGGTGCGGGTGGCCAGCACGATGCCGTAGCCGTTGCGCGCCACGATGTCCGGGTTGCCCACCTCGGTGGCGTAGAAGGTGACCGGGTCCAGCGGCCGCACCTCGACGTCGATGCCGACCTCCGCCAGCTGACCGGCGATCTCGTCGGCGACCAGCAGGCTGGCCGGCGCGTCCGCCACGGCGAGCACCGTGCTGAAGCCCTCGGGCTGCCCGCAGGTCTCCAGGGCAGCCCGGGCGGCATCCAGATCCGGGCCGGGGTCGGTGTGCTTGGGTCCACCCGCCAGCCCGCGCGGCCACAGCTCGGAGCTGCGCACCGCGTTCGCCGCTCCCCCGAGCGCCGTCTGCACGGCGCTCCGGTCGACCGCCGCCGCGACGGCGGTGCGGCAGTCGGGGTTGTTCATCGGGGCGACGTCGGTGGGCAGGGCCAGCACGCGCAGCGATCCGGTGGTGACGTCGTCGATCCGCGCCGCCAGGCGGTCGTCGTCCTCACCGGTCAGGCGGGCGGTGGTCGCCGCCTGCACGCCGGCACCCGAGATGTCGATGTCGGCGGAACCGGCGAGCAGCGCCTGGTCCCGCTCGAGACCCGAGAGGCCCGTCCGCACCACGACGGAGTCCGGCAGCGCCGTGCGCACCTGGTCGGTGCCGGGGTCCCATGCCGGGTTGCGCTCCAGCAGGATGCCGGCCTCGGGGTCGACGGAGGTGATCGCGTACGGCCCGGACGACGTCGGGTCCGTCCCGTACGCGGCGCCGCCGTCCGCCTCCGCTGGCACCGGGCTGCTCGACGGCAGCGCGAGCACGTAGGGGAAGTCCGGCTGCGGGGCGCGCAACCGGAAGACGATCGTGCGCGGGTCGGGCGTCTCGATCGCGGTGAGGTCCGGGTCGTCCTCCTCCCGGGAGTACGGCCCGGGATAGGGGTTGGCCGGGTCGTCCAGCAGGTCCACGATGTAGGTCGGCCCGCCGACGATGACGTCCGAGGCGAAGGACCGCTGGAACCCGTACTTCAGGTCGGCCGCCGTGATGTCCCGGCCGTTCTCGAACCGCACCCCCTCGCGGAGGGTGAACGTCCAGGTCAGCCCGTCCTCCGAGACGGTGCCCATGTCGGTGGCGAGGTCCGGGACCAGCTGGTCGGTCTCCCCCGGCTCGGCGGAGTAGGTGACCAGCGTGCGGGTGTACAGCCGCATGAGGTTCCAGACGCCCGGCAGGTAGGAGCGCTGGGGGTCCAGGCTGTCGATCTCGGGGGCGACGAGCCGCAGCGTGCCGCCGCTCTCCTCGGACGGTGAGCGGACGCCGTCCACCCCGGCGTCGGCGCCGTCGGCCAGGACGGGGACGTCCGCCCGTCCCCCCGCTCCGCCCAGGCAGCTCACGGCGAGCACGACGACGAGCAGGACGACGGCGAGCGAGGCGAGGATCCGGCGGCGCGGCCAGCCCCGGGCCCACGCGGGCAGCCGCTCGGCCAGCCCTTCCAGCGTCTGCTGCGGCACCTGCTGCCCACCCCCACCCGTGTCCGGCCGGCGGCGGGCAGCAGGGTTCAGCTACCGCCGGCGGCGATCCGACAGATCTGTGCGAATTCGTCGGCGTCCAGGCTGGCACCGCCGACGAGCGCGCCGTCGATGTCCGCCCCGGCCAGGATCCCGGCCGTGCTGGCCGCCTTCACCGACCCGCCGTAGAGGATACGGACGCTGTCGGCCGTCTCCGCTCCGAATCGCCCGGCGAGCCGCTCCCGGAGTGCGCCGCAGACCTCCTGCGCGTCCTCGGGGGTGGCGACCTCGCCGGTGCCGATCGCCCACACCGGCTCGTAGGCGACCACCAAGCTGGCCCCCACCCTCCCGCCGATACCCGCCACCTGCTCGGCGGTCAGCCCCTCGAGACCCGCGTCGAGCTGGGTGGTGCAGTGGGCGACATGGGTGCCCGTCTTGCGGATGTCGAGCCCCTCGCCCACGCAGAGGATCGGGACCAGCCCGTGCCGCAGCGCGGCCTGCACCTTGGTCGCCACGACGGCGTCGTCCTCGGCGTGCAGCGCACGCCGCTCGGAGTGACCGACGGTGACGTAGGTGCAGGCCAGCGCGGCCAGCATGCTGCCGCTGACCTCACCGGTGTAGGCGCCGGAGTCCTGCGCGGACAGGTCCTGGGCGCCGTAGCCGATGGTCAGCTTGTCGCCGGCGACCAGCGTCTGGACGCTGCGCAGCGCGGTGAAGGGCGGGAGGACGACGACCTCGGCCGCCTCCATCTCCTTGTCCTTGAGGCTGAACACGACCTTCTGGACCAGGCCGATGGCCTCGAGGTGGTTCAGGTTCATCTTCCAGTTGCCGGCGATGAGCGGCCGGCGGGTGGCGGTGGCCATGATCTCCCCGTTCAGTCCGCGAGCACCGCGAGGCCCGGGAGCTCCCGGCCCTCGAGGTACTCCAGCGACGCCCCGCCGCCGGTGCTGATGTGCCCGTAGGCGTCCTCGTCGAGGCCCAGCACCCGCACGGCGGCCGCGGAGTCCCCGCCGCCGACCACGGAGAGCCCGCCCACCCCGGCGACCGCCTGCGCCACGCCCCGGGTGCCGGCCTGGAAGGGGGCCATCTCGAACACGCCCATGGGGCCGTTCCAGAAGACGGTGCGGGCCCCGGACAGCTCACCGGCGAACAGCTCGACGGTGCGCGGACCGACGTCCAGGCCCATCTGGTCGTCCGGGATCTCCTCGACGCCGACGACGGTGGACCCGGCGTCGGCGCTGAACTGCGGCGAGCAGACGACGTCGACCGGCAGCACGATCCGGCCCTCGGCCTCGGCCAGCAGGCGACGGCAGGTGTCGACCTGGTCGGCCTCCAGCAGCGACGAGCCGACCCCGTGACCCTGCGCGGCGAGGAAGGTGAAGCACATCCCGCCGCCGACCAGCAGCCGGTCGACCTTGGGCAGCAGCGCCTCGATGACCGCCAGCTTGTCGCTCACCTTGGAGCCGCCGAGCACGACCACGTAGGGCCGCTCGGGGTCGCTGGTGAGCCGGGTCAGCACCTCGAGCTCGCGGGCCACCAGGCGGCCGGCGTAGTGCGGCACCCGCGTCGCGACGTCGAACACCGAGGCGTGCTTGCGGTGCACGGCGCCGAATGCGTCGTCGACGTAGACGTCGGCCAGGGCGGCGAACCGGTCGGCCAGCTCGCCGCGCTCGGCGTCGTCCTTGGACGTCTCGGCGGCCTCGAAGCGGACGTTCTCCAGCAGGAGGACGTCGCCGTCGGCCAGCGCGGACACCTTCGCGCGGGCGTCGTCCCCGGCGACGTCGCCGGCGAGGGGGACGTCGGCGCCGAGCAGCTCACCCAGGCGCGCGGCGACCGGAGCGAGGGAGAACTGCGGGTCCGGCGTGCCCTTCGGGCGGCCCAGGTGGGCCGCCACGACGACGCGCGCGCCGGCGTCGCGCAGCGCCTGCAGGGTGGGCAGGCTGGCGCGGATCCGGCCGTCGTCGGTGATCTCGCGGGTGGCCTTGTCCAGCGGGACGTTCAGGTCGGCGCGCAGGAGCACGCGCCGACCCGAGACGCCCTCGGCGATGAGGTCGTCGACGGAGCGCATCAGAGCTTCGAGCCCACCAGGGCGGTGAGGTCGACGAGGCGGTTGGAGTAGCCCCACTCGTTGTCGTACCAGCCGAGGACCTTGGCCATCGGGCCGAACACCTTGGTCAGCTTCGCGTCGTAGATGCAGGACGACGGGTCGGTGACGATGTCGGAGGAGACGATCTCGTCAGAGGTGTAGGTGAGGTACTTGCCGAGCGGGCCAGCGGCGGCCTCGCGGTAGGCGGCGTCGATCTGGTCGGCGGTCGCCTCGGTCTTGAGCTGCACCGTGAGGTCGGTGGCCGAGCCGGTCGGGACGGGGACGCGGATGGCGTAGCCGTCCAGCTTGCCCTTGAGCTCGGGCAGGACCAGGCCGATCGCCTTCGCCGCGCCGGTGGAGGTCGGCACCATGTTCAGGGCCGCACCGCGGGCGCGGCGGAGGTCCTTGTGCGGGCCGTCCTGCAGGTTCTGGTCGGCGGTGTAGGCGTGGATGGTGGTCATCAGGCCGCGCTCGATGCCGAAGGCGTCGTTGAGGACCTTGGCCAACGGGGCCAGGCAGTTGGTGGTGCAGGACGCGTTGCTGATGACGGTCTGCGAGCCGTCGTACAGGTCGTCGTTGACGCCCATGACGATCGTGATGTCGTCGTCGGTCGCGGGCGCGGAGATGATGACCTTCTTGGCGCCACCGGCGTCGACGTGCTTGCGGGCGTCGGCGGCCTTGGTGAAGAAGCCGGTGGACTCGACGACGACGTCGACGCCCAGGTCGGCCCACGGCAGGTTGGCCGGGTCGCGCTCGGAGAGCACCTTCATCTTGGTGCCGCCGATGGTGATGCCGTCGCCGTCGGCCACGACGTCCTGCGGCAGCCGGCCGAGGATGCTGTCGTACTTCAGCAGGTGGGCCAGGGCCTCGTTGCTGGTCAGGTCGTTGACCGCGACGATCTCGATGTCCTGGCCGCTGGCCGCCGCGGCCCGCCAGAAGTTGCGGCCGATCCGGCCGAATCCGTTGATGCCTACCCGGACCGTCACTGCGAACCTCCACTGTCGGTGTTGACCGTGCGTTGGGGGCCGCGTGCAGCGGCCTCGCTCGGGTCAGACCCTATCGGGAGGCGCGCGCGGGGGCTCCCGGTCGTCCCGGGAGTGCGCGCGGATCACCCGGTCGGGACGGGCTCCCCCGCCTCGGACACGTCCACGGAGGCCCCGGTGGCGGCCACGACGCGGTTCCGCCCCGTGGCCTTCGCGGTGTACAGCGCTCGATCGGCGGCCTTCAGCAGCGCGGACGCCGATCCGCCGTCGTCGGGCCGCACGGCGACCCCGACGCTGATGGTGACCCGCACGTCCTCCCCGTCCAGAGGGTGCACGCTCGCCGCGAGCTCGCTGCGCAGCTGCTCCGCCCGCCGGACGGCCTGCTCGCGGTCGGCGTCGGGGAGGACCAGGAGGAACTCCTCGCCCCCGAGGCGGACCGCCGTGTCGCCGTCCCGGACGGCTGCCTGCAACCGCCGGGCGACGGCGGCGAGGACCGTGTCCCCCGCCCCGTGCCCGAAGCGGTCGTTGATGCTCTTGAAGTGGTCGATGTCGACGGCCAGGACGGCGAGCCCGCCGGCGTGCGAGCCCGCGCCGAGGTCGTCGCCGAGCACCTGCTCGAGGTGGCGGCGGTTGTGCAGACCGGTGAGCGGATCGCGGACGACCTCCTCGGCCAGCTGGGCGCGCAGCGCGTCGATGACGCGCAGCTGCTCGGCCAACGTCCGGTTCAGCGACTCGACCGCCTGCTGGCGGGCCTGCTGCTCGCTCACGTCCCGCACCACGAGGATCCGGCCCAGGGAGCGACCACGGGAGTCGGCCACGGGGGTGTCGCGCACGTCGAGCGCGAGGTCGGGGTTCACCTGGACGGTGCGGTGCCCGTCCCGGCGCTCGGCCCGGGCGAGCACCTCGAGCACCCGCTCACCGGCGATCTCCGCGAGCGGGCGGCCGGCCAGGCTCTGGGGCCCGAGATCCGGGCGCAGGCGGTGCAGCATGTCCCGGGCGGCCGGGTTGAGGTCGATGAGCACCTCGTGCGGGTCGACCACCAGGACCGCGTCGGGAACCGTGTCGACCACCTGGTCGCGGGCAACCGGGACCAGCCGCAGGAACCCGAGCCGGACGAGCGCCCAGCAGTCGACGAGCCCCGTGACCGCGAAGAAGATCGGAGTGGTGTCGACGACGTGCCCGTCGAGCTGGGTGACGACCGTCATCGCCGTGCCGGCGGTGGAGAACAGCGCGGCGGCCAGCAGGACGCCGATCTGCCGCCGGAAGACGCCGGTCGCGGTCCGCCAGCGCCGGAACAGGCGCAGGTAGGCGGAGGTGACGACGCCGTAGGAGTACAGCGTGTGGACGGCGAAGACCGGCCCGAAGGTCACCGGCTGCTCAGCGCTCGACCCGGCTGCCCCGTGGCCGACCATGACCAGGTCGCGCGTCGCGGGCAGGGCGGCCAGGAGGGCGGTCACGGCGTGCGGGACGGCGAGCAGCGCGAGCACGCGGCGCGTCGGGCGCCACGACGGGTCCACGAGCATGCGGGCGACCGAGAAGATGCCCGTGACCACCACGCCGATGGCGGCCATGAGCACGGGCGGGTATCCCAGCCGCACGACGTCGGAGTCCACGGTGACCAGCAGGGCATCGGCGGCCGACCAGGCAGCGACGCCGGCCATCGTGACCGCGAGCGCCCTCGCGGCGGGGGTGCGGTCGCGACGGCGCCACGCCAGCGCGGCGGCCAGGACGGCGATGAGCGCGGCGCCCGCGAACACCACCGCCCACTGCTGTGCCGACATGCGCCTCTCCTCGATCGACCGACCGAGCGCTGTCGCCCGCCGTCACCTCGCCCATCGGGCGAGGTGGGGTGCACCTGGAACAGTCCCACCCCGTCCGGGGGGTGACACGTCCCCCACCTGCGGCGACGTTGCAGAGCGGCCCCTGGCGACGTGCTGGAACCGGCCCCGTCCCGGACCCCGCCCTGAGCCTGCGAAGGGTGGGGAGGACGAGGTCCTTCTACTGCGCGAGCATGTCGTCGGTGACGACGGACTCCGTGTCGGGGATGCCGAGGTCCTTCGCACGCTTGTCGGCCATCGCCAGGAGACGCCTTATACGACCGGCGACGGCGTCCTTGGTCATCGGCGGATCGGCTCGCTGGCCCAGCTCCTCCAACGAGGCCTGGCCGAACTCCAGCCGCAGCCGGCCGGCGACCAGGAGGTGCTCGGGGGCGTCCTCGCCGAGGATCTCCAGCGCCCGCTCCACCCGGGCGCTGGCGGCGACGGCCGCGCGGGCCGAGCGGCGCAGGTTGGCGTCGTCGAAGTTGGCCAGCCGGTTGGCGGTCGCCCGGACCTCGCGGCGCATGCGCCGCTCCTCCCAGGCCAGCACCGCGTCGTGCGCGCCCATGCGGGTGAGCAGCGCGCTGATGGCGTCGCCGTCGCGGACGACCACGCGGTCGGCACCGCGCACCTCGCGGGCCTTGGCGGCGATCCCGAGACGACGGGCGGCTCCGACCAGCGCCATGGCCGCCTCCGGGCCGGGGCAGGTCACCTCGAGGGAGGAGGACCGGCCGGGCTCGGTGAGGGAGCCGTGCGCCAGGAAGGCCCCGCGCCACGCGGCCTCGGCGTCGTTGATGCTGCCGGAGACGACGGCCGGCGGGAGCCCGCGCACCGGACGGCCGCGCTGGTCGACCAGCCCGGTCTGGCGGGCCAGGCCCTCCCCGTGCTTGGCGATGCGGACCAGGTAGCGCACGCCGCGGCGGATGTTGCCGCCGGCCAGCACGCTCACGCCGCTCGTGTAGCCGTAGACCTCGCTGATGTCGCGGCGGAGCCGCCGGGCCACCGAGCCGGTGTCCAGCTCCGCCTCGATCACCACGCGGCCACCGACGATGTGCAGGCCGCCGGAGAACCGCAGCAGCGCGGTCACCTCGGCCTTGCGCTCGGAGGTCTTCGTGCACTCCACCCGGGAGAGCTCGTCCTTCACCATGGCGGTCATCGCCATGCTGTCCACCCCCACGTCGCGCCGGGGCATGTCCCCGGCATTCGGGAAAGCGTCATGTGCGCCGTCCCCTTCCCCCTCGTGCCGCCGAGGCGGCCGTGCCTTCCGTTACCCGGTCGAACAGCCTTACTCCTTCACCGCCGACCGACCACCGACGCCAGCGCGGCCGCGAGGCGCTCCGGGTCGTGCCGCGGTGCACCGTCCGGCTCGGCCACGGGGGCCAGCAGGAGCTCGGCACCGCACTCCCGTGCTGCGTCCAGCAGACCACGTCGGTCAACTACTGACTCAGCATCCGCGATCACGCTGTGCAACGCCACTCCGCGCAGGTGCGCGCGCAGCACGGTCAGATGCTCCTCCGGTGAGAAACCGTCGGTCTCACCGGGCTGCGGTTCGAGGTTGAGCACCACCACCACCTTGGCCTCGGCGGCCACCAGGGCCGCCCGCAGCTGCGGTACCAGCAGGTGCGGCAGGACCGAGGTGTACCAGGAGCCGGGGCCGAGCGAGACGACGTCGGCCTCGGCGATCGCGCGCAGGACGTCGGGGTGCACCCGCGGGTCCGACGGCGAGACCCGGATCTCGCTGACCCGGCCCGGAGTGGCCGCGATCGCCACCTGACCGCGGATGGTCCGCACGCGTGCGGGGTCGTCCGGGTCGACGGTCTCCACGCGGGCCACCAGGTCCAGCGGCTCGTCGGCCATGGGCAGGACGCGACCGCGGGCCCCGATCAGCTCTCCCAGCTCGTCGAGGGCCCGCACGGTGTCCCCGCCGTGCAGCTCGGCCAGCCCGGTCAGCAGCAGGTTGCCCACCGGGTGCCCGGCCAGCACCCCGCTGCCGCCGAAGCGGTGCTGGAAGAGCGCCGCGAGCGTCTGCTGCCGGTCGTCGTCCCCCGCCAGCGCGGCCAGGGCCATGCGCAGGTCACCGGGCGGCAGGACCGGCATCTCCCGCCGGATCCGGCCCGACGAGCCGCCGTCGTCGGCGACGGTCACGACCGCCGTCAGCTCCGGGGTGATCCGGCGCCAGGCCGCCAGCGCGGCAGCCAGGCCGTGGCCGCCGCCGAACGCGACCACCCGGGGCGCCCGCCCCGGGACCGTCGTGCCGCCCACTACTCGCGACCCAGGTCGCGGTGCCGCGCGACGGCGGCGACGCCCTCGGCGCTCAGCCGGCGCGCGAACTCCTCGGCGATGGCCACGCTGCGATGCTTCCCGCCGGTGCACCCCACCGCCAGCGTGAGGTAGCGCTTGCCCTCCCGGCGGTAGCCGGGGATCAGGAGGCGGAGCACCTCGAGGTAGCGGTCGAGGAAGTCGTCGGCCCCCGGCTGCCCGAGGACGTAGTCGCGCACATCGGGGTCGCGCCCGGTGTGCGACCGCAGCTCCGGGATCCAGTGCGGGTTGGGCAGGAACCGCGCGTCGACGACGAGGTCGGCGTCCAGCGGCAGCCCGTACTTGAAGCCGAAGCTCATCACCGTGGCGGTGAGCGGCGGTGTGCGGCCCTCGCGGGCGAAGGCGTTCTCCAGGGTGGCCCGCAGCTGGTGGACGTTGAGGTCGCTGGTGTCCACCCACAGGTCGGCCTCGCCGGCGATGCCCCGGAGCAGGCCTCGCTCGGCGGTGATCCCGTCGGTGAGCGTGCCGGTGCCCTGCAGGGGGTGCTCGCGCCGGTTGGACTCGTAGCGGCGCACCAGCACCTCGTCGCGGGCGTGCACGTACACGACGCGGGGGCGGTGGCCAGCCTCGGACAGGACGCGGATGGCCTCCTGCAGGTCGCTGGAGAAGGCCCGGCTGCGCACGTCGACGACCGCGGCGAAGCGGCGGACGTCGCCGCGGGCGCCCAGCTCCACCATGGGCAGCAGCAGCGCCGGCGGCAGGTTCTCGACCACGAACCAGCCGAGGTCCTCCATCACCCGGCCGGCGCTGTTCTTGCCCGCGCCCGACAGCCCGGTGACGACGACGACCTCGAGCGGCGCGAGCTCGGTCGACGACGGGTTCAGCGCCGGGGAGAGCCCGTTCTGCGGACCGACGGGGACGCGGTCGTCACCCGACGGCAGCTCCGCGCCCTCGGTCACCTCGGGCCCGCCGCTCACGAGGCCACCCGGCCGACCTCGGCGGTCGCGCCGGAGCCGCGCTGCGGAGCGCCCTGCTGCGCCGCGCCCTGCGGAGCGAGGGTCGTCTCGACCGCCGTCTCCGCCGTCGCCTCGCCGACGGCCGGCTCGGCGACCGCCGTCTGCACCGCCTCCGCCGTGCGCCGGCCGATGCCGGGGACCGCCATGAGCTCCTCGACCGTGGCCGCGCGCAGCCGCTTGAGGGATCCGAACTGCTTCATCAGCGCCTTCCGCCGGGTCTCGCCGAGCCCCGGGACGTCGTCCAGCAGGGAGACCAGCATGCTCGTCGACCGCTTCTGCCGGTGGTAGGTGATGGCGAAGCGGTGGGCCTCGTCGCGCACCCGCTGCAGCAGGTACAGCGCCTCGGAGGTGCGCGGCAGGATCACCGGGTCGCTCTCCCCCGGCAGCCACACCTCCTCCATGCGCTTGGCCAGGCCGCAGACGGCGACGTCGACGATGCCCAGCTCGTCGAGCGCGCGGGCGGCGGCCGCCACCTGCGGGGCACCGCCGTCGACGACGAGCAGGTTGGGCGGGTAGGCGAACCGGCGGGGGCGGCCCTCCTCCGCGGCGACCCCCTGCTCGTCGCGGCGGTCGGCCTCGTCCTTGAGGTGCCGGGCGAACCGACGGCGCACGACCTCGGCCATGGCGGCGGTGTCGTCGGTGCCGTTGGTGACGGAGAACCGGCGGTAGTCGGACTTCTTCGCCAGCCCGTCCTCGAAGACGACCATGGAGGCGACGACGTTGGTGCCCTGCACGTGGCTGACGTCCATGCACTCGATGCGCAGCGGGGCGTCGGGCAGCTCCAGGGCCTCCTGCAGCTCCGACAGGGCGAGGGAGCGCGCGGTGAGGTCGCTGGAGCGCTTCACGCGGTGCCGGGCGAAGGACTCCTTGGCGTTGCGCTCGACGGTCTCCATCAGGCTGCGCTTGTCGCCCCGCTGCGGCACGCGCAGGGAGACCCGGCCTCCCCGCAGCTCCTCCAGCAGCTCGACGTAGACGTCGGCGTCCTCGGGCAGCTCGGGCACGAGCACCTCGCGGGGCACGGCCTCCCCCGCCTCGCCGACGCCGGTCTGCTCGTCCACGCCGCCGTAGACCTGCAGCAGGAACTGCTCGACGAGCTCGCCGGTGCTGACCTCCTCGACCTTGTCGATGATCCAGCCGCGCTGACCGCGCACCCGCCCGCCGCGGACGTGGAACACCTGGACCGCGGCCTCCAGCTCGTCCTGGGCGAAGGCGACGACGTCGGCGTCGGTGCCGTCACCGAGGACGACGGCCTGCTTCTCCATGGCGCGCTTCAGCGCTCCGAGGTCGTCGCGCAGCCGCGCCGCCTTCTCGTACTCCATCGCCTCCGCGGCCTCGGCCATCTCGCGCTCGAGCCGCTTGATCATCGCGTCGGTGCGGCCGGTCATGAAGTCGCAGAAGTCGTCGACGATCTGCCGGTGCTCCTCGGCGCTCACCCGGTCGACGCAGGGCGCGGCGCACTTGCCGATGTACCCGAGCAGGCAGGGCCGGCCGATCTGCCCGGCGCGCTTGAAGACGCCGGTGGAGCAGGTGCGGGCCGGGAAGACGCGGGTGAGGGTGTCGAGGGTCTCGCGGATGGCCCAGGCGTGGGCGTACGGGCCGAAGTACCGCACGCCCTTCTTCTTGGGCCCGCGCATGACCTGCAGTCGGGGGTACTCCTCGTTCAGCGTGACGGCGAGCGAGGGGTAGCTCTTGTCGTCGCGGTAGCGGACGTTGAACCGCGGGTCGAACTCCTTGATCCAGTTGTACTCGAGCTGGAGGGCCTCGACCTCGGTGCCGACGACGGTCCACTCGACGCTCGCGGCGGTGGTCACCATCTGCCGGGTGCGCGGGTGCAGGCCGGCGACGTCGGCGAAGTAGCTGTTCAGGCGCTGGCGGAGGCTCTTGGCCTTGCCGACGTAGATGACGCGCCCGTTCGGGTCGCGGAACTTGTAGACCCCGGGGCTCTCCGGGATCGATCCGACCGCCGGGCGGTACGTGGACGGATCGGCCATGCCTCCACCCTAGGTCGCGGGGCCGACACGCCGTCAGCGGACGTACCCGTCCGTCCCACGCGTCACAGGGAGGCGGTCCTGGACCCCGGGCATGCCACCGGAGCGAGGCCCGAGGGCCTCGCTCCGGAGTGCGTGCGGGGTGGGGCTCAGCCGACCGGCTGCGACCGCCGGACTTCGACGCCCGGCATCCGAGCGGCCGCGGCGGTCGCCCCGCGAACGACCACCCGAGCCGCGCGACGGGCCAGCAGCGCCGCCGACAGCACCGCGATCGGGGCGGCGGCGAAGTCGAACCCGCTGAACACCGCATCCTTGGTCACGGACACCAGGGAGAGCCCCAGGATGCCGAGCAGGACGACGGTGGAGAGG
Organism: Blastococcus sp. TBT05-19; assembly: GCF_003319095.1. Classification (GTDB taxonomy): domain Bacteria; phylum Actinomycetota; class Actinomycetes; order Mycobacteriales; family Geodermatophilaceae; genus Blastococcus. Next base: position 71,708 of record NZ_QOHI01000008.1, read on the forward strand.
ATCCCGGACCCTCGCGAGCCCTTGCCCTTCCAGGGCTCGCCGCAGTGGGCCATGTCCGGGTCGCAGTCGGGCGTGAGCGCGCTCATCGCGGCCTCCTCCTGGGGCGCGCGAGCGCCCCGGTGACGTTGGTCACACATAGGGTACGCCTTCGGTGACCTGCCTCACAAGTGCTCGGCGAGATCGCCCGATGCCACCACCCTCGGCGTCGTCGCCGGGGCACCGCCGATCCGCCGGGCCACGGGCTCGCGCCCGTGCCCCGGTCGGTCAGCTGGCCTTCTTGCGGGTCCGCTTCTTCACCGGGCCGGCGGCGGCCGCGGCGACGGCGTCGGGGTCCAGCAGCGGGGCGAGGTACCGCCCCGTGTGGCTCGCCTCGACCGTGGCCAGGAACTCCGGCGGACCCTCGGCGACGACCGTGCCGCCGCGGAACCCGCCCTCGGGGCCCATGTCGATGAGCCAGTCGGAGCTCTTGATGACGTCGAGGTTGTGCTCGATGACGATCACCGAGTTGCCCTTGTCGACCAGGCCCTGCAGCACGAGGAGCAGCTTGCGGATGTCCTCGAAGTGCAGCCCGGTGGTCGGCTCGTCGAGCACGTAGATGCTCCGGCCGTTGGACCGCTTCTGCAGCTCGCTGGCCAACTTCACCCGCTGCGCCTCACCGCCGGAGAGCGTCGTCGCCGGCTGGCCGAGCCGCACGTAGCCCAGGCCGACCTCGGTGAGGGTGCGCAGGTAGCGGGCGATCGCCGGGATGGCCTCGAAGAAGTCCGCGGCCTCCTCGATCGGCATGTCCAGGACCTCGGCGACGGTCTTCCCCTTGTAGTGCACCTCGAGGGTCTCCCGGTTGAACCGGGCGCCCTTGCACACCTCGCAGGGCACGTAGACGTCGGGCAGGAAGTTCATCTCGATCTTCAGCGTGCCGTCGCCGGAGCAGGCCTCGCAGCGGCCGCCCTTGACGTTGAACGAGAACCGGCCCGGCAGGTAGCCGCGCATCTTCGCCTCGGTGGTCTGCGCGAAGAGCTTGCGGACGTGGTCCCACACACCGGTGTAGGTGGCCGGGTTCGACCGCGGGGTGCGGCCGATCGGCGACTGGTCGACGTGCACGACCTTGTCCAGGTGCTCCAGCCCGGTGACCGTGCGGTGCCGGCCGGGGACCAGCCGCGCGCGGTTGAGCTCGTTGGCCAGGACGCTGTAGAGGATGTCGTTGACCAGGCTGGACTTGCCGGAGCCGGAGACACCGGTGACGCCGACCAGCATGCCGAGCGGGAAGGTGACGTCGACGCCGCGCAGGTTGTTCTCGCGGGCGCCCTTCACCACCAGCTCGCGGCCGGGGGTGGGCTCCCGGCGCTTCTCGGGCACGACGATCTGCTTGCGACCGGAGAGGTAGGCGCCGGTGAGCGAGCGCTCCGAGGCCAGCAGCTCCTCCACGGTGCCGCTGACGACGACCTCTCCCCCGTGCTCGCCGGCGCCGGGGCCGATGTCGACCACCCAGTCGGCGACCTTGATGGTGTCCTCGTCGTGCTCGACGACGATGAGGGTGTTCCCCATGTCGCGCAGCCGGACGAGGGTCTCGATCAGGCGGGTGTTGTCCCGCTGGTGCAGCCCGATCGACGGCTCGTCGAGCACGTAGAGCACACCGACCAGGCCGGAGCCGATCTGCGTGGCCAGGCGGATGCGCTGCGCCTCGCCGCCGGCGAGGGTGGCCGCCGGCCGGTCCAGGGAGAGGTAGTCCAGCCCGACGTCGACGAGGAAGGACAGCCGGGCCTGGATCTCGCGCAGCACGCGGTCGGCGATCGCCGCCTCGCGCTCGCCGAGCTCGAGGGCACCGAGCCACTGCGAGGCCTCGCCGATGGACAGGCCGGTGACCTCGGCGATGGAGCGGTCGGACAGCTTGACGGCCAGGATCTCGGGCTTGAGCCGGGTGCCGTGGCAGACGGGGCACGGGACGTCCCGCATGTAGCCCTCGTACTTGTCCTTCATGTAGTCGCTGTCGGTGTCCTCGTGCCGACGCTCCAGGAACGGCAGGACCCCCTCGAACGCGGCGTAGTAGCTGCGCTCGCGGCCGTAGCGGTTCTTGTAGCGGACGTGCACCTGGTCCGGCGAGCCGTGCAGGATCGCCTTCTGCACCTTGGCGGGCAGGCGCTCCCACGGGTCGTCCATGGAGAACCCGATCTGCTGCGACAGACCGGTGAGCAGCCGGGTGAAGTACTCGTTGCTCATCGAGCTCGACCACGGGGCGATCGCACCCTGGTTGAGGCTCTTGCCCGGGTCGGGCACGACGAGCTCGGGGTCGACCTCCTTGCGGGTGCCGATGCCGGTGCACTCCGGGCAGGCGCCGAACGGCGAGTTGAAGGAGAACGAGCGCGGCTCGAGGGCCTCGAAGGAGAGGCCGTCGTCGACGCAGGCGAGGTGCTCGGAGAAGGTCCGCTCGCGGTGGGGGTCGTCCTCCGGGAGGTCCACGAAGTCGAGGACGACGAGGCCACCGGCGAGGCCGAGCGCGGTCTCGACCGAGTCGGTGAGGCGCCGCTTGGCAGTCTCCTTGACGGTGAGCCGGTCGATGATCACCTCGATCGTGTGCTTCTCCTGCTTCTTGAGCTTCGGCGGCTCGGTCAGCGAGTGGACGACGCCGTCGACGCGGACGCGGGAGAAGCCCTGCGTCTGCAGCGAGCTGAACAGGTCGACGTACTCGCCCTTGCGGGCGCGGACGACGGGGGCGAGCACCTGGAAGCGGGTGCCCTCCTCCATGCCGAGGACCTGGTCGACGATCTGCTGGGGCGTCTGCCGGGAGATCGGCTTGCCGCAGTTCGGGCAGTGCGGCTGCCCGGCGCGCGCGTAGAGCAGGCGGAGGTAGTCGTAGACCTCGGTGATGGTGCCGACGGTCGACCGCGGGTTCCGGTTGGTCGACTTCTGGTCGATCGACACCGCGGGCGAGAGCCCCTCGATGAAGTCGACGTCCGGCTTGTCCATCTGACCGAGGAACTGGCGGGCGTAGGCCGACAGCGACTCGACGTACCGGCGCTGCCCCTCGGCGAAGATCGTGTCGAAGGCGAGGCTGGACTTGCCCGAGCCGGAGAGCCCCGTGAACACGATGAGCGCGTCACGCGGGAGGTCGAGGTGGACGTCCTTGAGGTTGTGCTCTCGGGCGCCGCGGACGACGAGCCGGTCCATGTGATCCCTGTCGGTCGCTGGTGGATGTCGCAGTGCTGCGGTGCGGCCGGGCTGCTCCGGTCGCGGTCCTCCGGGTGCAACGACGGGGTGTCCCGTGGTCGTCCGCCCGGAGGTGTGAGCTGCGCCCGGGTCGCCCCGCGGACGGACCCTCAGCCGGTCGCGGCGGTGGTGGGGTCGAAGGTCGGGGCGTACCGGCGCCACGGCAGACGCCGCTCGAGCTCTCCGGCCATCCAGAGTAGACGCCCCTCGGCACCGGGCGGCCCGACGAACTGGACGGGCACCGGCGGCCCGTCCGGACGCGTGCCGGCGGGCAACACCGCCGCGGGAAGCCCGGCGAGGTTCCAGGCAGCGGTCCACGGCGCCCAGCGGGCGTTGGCCGCGATGTTGGCGAGGAAGCCCCGCTCGTGCCAGGGCCGAGCGGGCAGCGGCGGGCCGGTCGTGACCGGGGTGAGGAGCAGGTCGACGTCGTCGAAGAACGCGGTCATCCGCTCTCGGAAGCGCTCCTGGGTGCGCGGTCGCACCAGGCCGAGCCGGCGGACCACCCGGCCGACGCGGGCGTGCGTGCGGCTGCGCGGCTGCAGGGCGGCGCGGTCGATGCCCAGGAACTCGGCGTCGTCCTCGGCGCCCGCCATCCAGCGGGCCAGGGCGCCGGCCGCGGCGCCGGGGGTGATCGGCGGGTTCCGCCGGACGACGGTGTGCCCGGCCGCGCGCAGCTGCGCGACGACGGCGTCGAGGGTGGCCCGGGTGGCGGCGTCGGCACCGACCCCGGGAACCGGCGAGCGGCTGCTCACCGCGATCCGGAGCGGGCGGCCCGGGTCCGCCGGGGACGGCGACTCCTCCCCCGCCAGCACGGCGTGGGCGGCGGCGAGGTCCGCGACGGTGGTGGCCAGGGCGCCGTTCACGGCCATGCCCGACCAGTCGTCGGCGCCGATGCCACCGGGCACGACGCCGCGGCCGGGCTTGAGCGTGACCAGCCCGCAGGCCGCGGCGGGCAGCCGCAGCGACCCCATGCCGTCGTTCCCGTGCGCGATCGGGACCGACCCGGAGGCGACCGCCGCGGCGCTGCCGCCGGAGCTGCCCGCGGGCGACAGCGCGGTGTCCCACGGGTTGCGGGTCACGGTGCCGGGAGCGTCGGTGGCGGCGTAGAGGCACAGCTCGGGCACGCGGGTGATGCCGACGACGACGGCGCCGGCCTTGCGCAGCCGCTTCACGACAGGGTGGTCCTTGCCCTCCGGACCGGCGGAGCGGGCGGACGAGCCGTCGGTGCAGGTCTCCCCGGAGACGGCGACGTTGTCCTTGATCGCGACCGGGACCCCGGCGAGCGGCAGCGCGAAGCGGGCCGGGCTGGCGTCGACCGCCGCGGCCTCGGCGAGCGCCGCCTCGCGGCGGACCACCCGGAAGGCGCCGATCCGTGCGTCGACCGCCTCGATGTGGTCGAGGTGCGCGCGGACGACCTCGACCGCGGTCAGCTCACCCGCGTGCACCCGCGCGGCGATCTCCGTGGCGGACAGGCCGACGATCCCTGCCGCCCCCGGGGTGGCGTTCCCCGTCCGGTCGTCGTCCTGAGCAGTCCCGACACCTCCGCTAGCGTCCACCCCTGGACCGTAACGGCGACCGCCGACACTTTCCGAACGGAGTCCGGATGAGCACCTCCACCTACACCGGCGACGTCGAGGTCGGCGGCCCCGCCGACGTGCGCGACCTGCCCGGCCTGACCATCAGCAAGGTGGCGGTCAGCGAGATGGCGAACAACGCCTACCTGCTCCGCTGCACCGCCACCGGCGAGGCGCTGCTCGTCGACGCGGCGGCCGAGCCGGAGACCCTCCTCGCGCTCATCGGCGACGTCGACGTGCGCACCGTCGTCACCACGCACGGGCACTGGGACCACCACCGTGCGCTGCCCGAGGTCGTCGAGGCGACCGGCGCGGTCACCGTCGCGCACCCCGCGGACGCCGCCGACCTCCCGGTGCCGGTGCAGCGGCCGGTCGAGCACGGCGACACGATCCCGGTCGGCGACCAGGTGCTCGAGGTCGTGCACCTGCGCGGCCACACGCCCGGCAGCATCGCGCTGGTCTGGCGCGGCGAGGGCGACGCGGGCGTGCACGTGTTCACCGGCGACAGCCTCTTCCCGGGCGGCGTGGGCAACACCCAGCAGGACGCCGACCGGTTCGCCAGCCTGATCGACGACGTCGAGCAGCGGCTGTTCGGCACCCTGCCGGACGACGCGTGGGTCTACCCGGGGCACGGCAAGGACACCACGATCGGCGCCGAGCGGCCCGCGGTGCCCGAGTGGCGCGCCCGCGGCTGGTAGGCCGGGCACGCGACGGCGGGGCCGGTCCGCAGACCGACCCCGCCGCCGTTTCCGGTCCGACCGTCAGGCGCTCTCGCGCTCCAGGTCGTGGTCGTGCACGTGGTCGTGCGAGAGGCCGCCGCCACCGCCGGCGAAGGTGCCCTCAGGGCCGGCCGGGGCCGGCAGCGTGAACGCCGGACCCGGGACCTCCTGGCCCGGGACGCCGTTCACGTCCTGGGTGGAGTACCCGAAGTGCAGCATCGCGTAGGCGATGAGGTCGCTGTTCACCTCGAGCGCACCGGCGTCGTAGTTGGTGATGTCGTCGCAGGCCTCGTGGTAGCAGGGGTCGAACTGCTCCCCGGCCGTGCCGCCCCAGATCTCCTGCTGCTCCGGCGTCTTCCGCACCTCGGCACCGGTGAAGAGCCCACCGGACGGGATGCCGTTCTCGATGAACGCCTGGTAGTCGCTGCGCCCGGAGTACTCGCTGTCGTCGTACGGCTGGCCCACCTTGGTGTAGTAGCCCTCGTAGACGGCCTCGATCGCCTCGGAGCCCTCCGGCACGACCACCGGGGCGGGGAAGGTCGACTCGTTCGCGTCGTACACGCCCAGGTAGTAGTTCGGCGAGCCCACCATGTCGTAGTTCATGTAGAGGGCGATCCGCTCGCGCTCCTCGGGCGCGAGGCCCGTGACGTAGTCGGTCGAACCGACCAGCCCCTCCTCCTCGGCCGCCCACCACCCGAACCGCAGCGTGTTCGGCGTCTTGGACTTGGCCATCAGCAGCGCCGTCTCCAGCAGGGCCGCCGAGCCCGAGCCGTTGTCGTTGATGCCCGGACCCTCCGTCACGCTGTCGAGGTGGGCGCCGGCCATGACCACGTTGTCCACGTTCTCGCCCGGCAGCTCGGCGATCACGTTGTAGTCGGTGCGCTGCTCGGGCTCCTTCACGTCGATGAGCGCGGTGGAACCGGCCACGGCCAGCGCCTTGCCCGCGTCGAAGCTCGTGCCGACGACCGGGCCGCGGGCCTCGTACTGGCCGAGCGTCGGGCTGACCACGCCCTGCCGGTCACCGGCGCCGATCGTGTCGCCCTGGTTCATGATCACGACGGCCTCGGCGCCGGCGGCCTCGGCATTGGTCGCCTTGTCCTGGAAGGTGCAGCTGCCGCGCTGGACGAGCGCGATGTCAGCGGGCCCGTCGAAGCCGAGGCCGGCGAAGTCGGCCGCCTGGCAGCCGCTGCTGTTGACGCGGTCGTCCGCCAGGTTCAGGTCCACCGGGATGACCCGCCCCTCGACGGCGCCGTAGCCGGTGCCGGTGGCGATCGCCATGGGGTGCTCGGCGGGCGTCGGGGTGAGCTGGGCCAGCGTCGAGGGGTAGAAGAACTCGACGGGCACCGGGTCCAGGGTGACCGTGTAGCCGGCGCCCTCCAGCAGACCGGCGACGTACTCGACGCTGGCCGCGTACCCCTCGGTGCCCGCGGCCCGCGAGCCCGGGTACACCGGGTCGGTGCTCTCGTCGGCGATCCGCTGGAACGCCTCCATGTGCTCGACGACGCCCTCGAGCGTCACGCAGCCGAGCAGCTTGTCGTAGCTGTTGTTCGTCCGGTTGTCGCAGGCGTTGCCCGGTGCGGCGGTGGCCGCGGTGGTGGGCAGTGCCAGTGCCAGCAGCACTCCGCTGCTGCCGAGGGCGATGGCCCGAGCCGCCGTCCGTCGTGGGGAGGCGGTCCGTCGTTCGCTCACGCTAGATCCCTTTCGTCAGCTTCCCGGCGATCGGAACCTCCCGCCGGGCCGACGTCGTTGTCGGCGAGCCGACCCTGACCCGTGGCGCGCACGGTTGCAAAGCGAAAGATCACGGTTACTCAGAGGCAGCACATCGGGTAGCGAGCTGTCAACGGCCTCGCGACCTGGGTATTTAGGTGTGACCTGCAACACGCCGCGTGGACGATCTCGCGGTGAGTCATGAATTCTTACTCTGCGTCACGATCTTGCGACACGCTGTCGACCGGGTTCGCCGCCGTCGTCAGCCACCGCGCCCACCAGCGGAGCACGTGCTCGAACCGGGCCAGCCGGTGGCGGGGACGGCCCGACCGGGACAGCTCGTGCCCCTCGCCGGGGAACACCAGCAGCTCGGCGGGGACGCCGCGCCGGCGCAGCTCCACGTACAGCCGCTGCCCCTGCTCCAGCGGCGTCCGCCAGTCCTCCTCGGAGTGGACGACGAGGGTCGGCGTCGTGATCGCGGCGGCGGTGACCATCGGGCTCTGCCCCGCGACCCGCTCGGGCTCCGTGCCCAGGTACTGGTCGGTGAAGTACCACCCGATGTCGGAGGACCCCACGAAGCTCACCGGATCGGTCAGCGCGCGCTCCACGACCGCCCCGGCGAAGCGGTCGGTGCGGCCGAGCAGCAGCGCGGCGAGGTAGCCCCCGTACGAGCCGCCCATGATCCCGACGCGGCCGGCGTCCAGCGCGGCGTCGGCGAGAGCCGCGTCGAGGAAGGCCAGCACGTCGTCGGCGTCGAGGCCGCCCCACCCGTGCCGGACGGCCCGGCCGTGCGCCGCGCCGTAGCCGGAGGACCCGCGCGGGTTGCACTGCACCACGGCGTACCCGGCGGAGACGTACACCTGGGTCTCGTCGAACAGGCCCCGCTCGTACTGCCGGAACGGGCCGCCGTGCACGGTGAGCAGCACCGGGTGGGGGCCCGGGCCCGGCGGCGTGGTGACCCAGCCGTGGACCGGGTAGCCGTCCGGCGCCGTGGCGGTCCGCTCGCTCGGGCGGTGCAGCCGGCCGGTCGCTCCCAGGTCCCGCCCGAACCCGGTCAGCAACCGCCGGCCGGCCGGGGTGAGGGCCAGCAGCTCGCCCGCCGACCGGTCGTGCGCCACGGTGGCGACGACGACGTCGCCCGCCCCCGCGATCCCCCGCACGACGAAGGGCCCGTCGACCAGCGTCTCGGGCTCCCCACCGGTCAGCGGCACCCGCAGCAGCTCCACCGCTCCGCGGCGCTCGACGCCCACCAGCACGGCGTCGCCGGCCAGCACCGTGGTGGGGCTCTCGTCGCCCCGCTGGTGCTCCTCGGCGTCCAGCAGCGGTTCGGGCCGTCCGCCGTCGGCGGGTACCCGGCAGGGCACGGCCTGGCGGGCCACGAAGTCCAGGCCCTCGGGGCCGAGGTCGGGCACGGCCGTCACGACGATCGATGCCCCGTCGGCCGTGTACGCCGGGCGCGAGCAGCTCCCCCGGCCGTCGGTCACCTGCCGCAGACCGCTGCCGTCCGGGGCGACGGCGTGCACGTCGCGCACCAGGTCGCGGTCGGCCCGCTCGTGCCGGGCCGAGACGAACGCCAGCTCCCCGCCGTCGGGGCGCCAGGTGACGTCCTCGCAGTCGGGGGTTCCGGTGGTGACCTGCACGGGCTCGGGCAGCGGCGCCGTGCCGTCGGCGAAGTCGGGCGGCAGGTCGAGGACGAACACCTGGCTCGGGCGGTCGCCGGTGAAGCCGACGCCGTCCCGCCGGTACTGCAGGGTGGTGATCAGCCGCGGGGGCTCGGCCGCCGCCTCCACGCCGTCGACCGTGCCGTAGCGGCCGTGCTCGGGGACCCGGGCGACGTAGGCCAGCCGGCGGGAGTCCGGCGACCACACCGGCGCTCCGGCGCCGAGCGGGTGGTCGGTGAGCCGGCGCGGTGCGCCGCCGGCGGCGGGCAGCAGCAGGACCTGGGGCTTCCCGCCGGGCTCCGCGCCCAGGTAGGCCAGCCAGCGGCCGTCCGGCGAGTAGGCGGGGTCGGTGTCGCGCCGGCCGGAGGTGACGGGCCGGGCCGGGCCGGAGGCGTCGGTCGGCACCGCCCACAGCTGGCTGCGGTACTCGTCGGCCTCGAGGTCGGGCCTGCTCACGGCGACGACGGCGATGCGCCCGTCCGGCGAGACCGTCGCCGTTCCGGGGACGCGCAGGAGCGCGAGATCGGTCGGCCGCATGCCCAGGACGCTATCCGGCCCGGCGGGCGGCCCGGTCCGGACCTCGGGCGCCCGGGTCAGACGACGGGGGTCCGGTCGTCGGCCCAGGTGATCCGCTCGTACCCGTACGCGCGGGCGACGTCGCGGACGGCACCGGCGATCTTCTCCGTCTCCGCGCGCAGCACGAACTCCCCGTCGATGACGTACACCGACAGCAGCGCCACCGGACCGCGGTGCACCCCGAGGTCCAGGGGCAGCTCCAGGCGAGCGCCGCCGAAGGTCCGGGTGATGAGGGTGCCGCCCCAGTCCAGCTCGCGGCCCGACTCGGAGGTCGCGTAGACCAGCACCCTGCGCAGGTCGCGCGACTGGTGCAGGTCGACGACCAGCTGCTCGAACTCCTCGCGGTCGGCGCGCAGCACCGGGGTCGGCGAACCGGGCGGGCCGGCGGCCAGCCCGCGGAGCCGCTCGACGATCGAGGACGTGCCGTCGGTCAGCTCGTACAGCGCGCCGAGGCTGACGTCGCCGACCGCCGGCGAGCAGACCGCCTCCACGGTCAGGGCGCCGATCCCGCTCTGCAGCCGGTTCAGGGTCACCGTCGGGTCCTGGGGCGTGAGGATGACCCGACCGCCGGCAGCCAGCCGGGGCACCGGCCGCGCCGGCTGCTGCGCACGCCGCCGGCCGGCCGCCGGGGCGGGCGGCGCCGCGGCCGGCGCCTCGGGGAACAGGTCGAGCAGGCCAGCGGGCCCCGACGACGCGGGTGGCACCGGCTCGGACGGCGCCGACAGGTCCAGGCTCGGCGACGGCGTGGGTGCCGGAGCCGAGGGCGCCGACAGGTCCAGGCTCGAGGACGGCGCGGGCGGGGAGGGCGCCGGGGCCGGGGCCGACAGGTCGAGGTCGGCGCTCGGCGGCCGGACCGGCGCGGGGCTCGGGGCCGGAGCGGGAGCGGGAGCCGGAGGTGCGGGCGCGGTGGTCCGGCGCGCGGCCGACGACCCGGGCGCGGGCCGCAGGCTGCGGTGCCGGAGCCAGCCCAGGTCGGTGCGTCGGGGTGCGGTGGCGGGGTCGCGACCGCTCACAGCGGCAGGCCGTAGTCCGAGGCGACGCCGGCGATGCCGCTGGCGTAGCCCTCCCCCACGACCTTGAACTTCCAGTCGGAGCGGTGGCGGTACACCTCGCCCAGGACCAGCGCGGTCTCCGTGGACAGGGCCGGCGCCAGGTTCTCCGACCGCACCAGCTCGCGGTTGTCGGCCCCGTCGCGCACGCACACGCTCAGCTGCCGCAGCTGGCCCAGGGTGCGGCGGGCCGCCGTCCCCTCGTTGACGAACAGCACGAAGGCCACCCGGGACACCTCGGGCGGCACGTCGGGCAGGTCGATCTCCACCTGCTCCTGGTCCCCGGCGAGGGCGTGCTCCAGCCGGTGCACGGACAGGTCGGGCGAGGTGAGCTGGTTGACGAAGACGAAGTGCTCGGCGGAGAGCGCCTTGCTCGCGCTGTCGCAGAGGACCGCGGCCAGGACCAGGTTGTCCTGCAGCACCGGCTCGGCGTTCCCGTTCCAGGTCACCCCGACCACGACCTGCCTGAGCCCGGGGATCTCCCGGGTGAGGGGCACGTTGGCCCCGCGGCTCATGAGGGGCATCAGCGGTCAGCCATCAGAGGTCGAGATCCGATCCGGAGAACTTGGTGCGCAGGAAGCTGCCCTGGGTCATCAGGGCGTCGACGTCCTGCGCCTGGGTCGCCTGCAGGACCGCCACGGCCGAGCCCTCCAGCGCGTCGAGCTGTTCCAGCAGCGACTGGGCCGGGGTGGACCCCGACGGCCGCGGCACGTCGACGAGGTCCTCGTCGACGGCCAGGTAGGTGCGCAGCGTGGTCGGCAGGTAGTCGCCCACCGCGCCGCGGACCGAGATCGTGGCGTACACGTCCAGCGGCCGGATCGCCGAGGTGTCGACGATCTCGGCCAGCACGTCGGTGATGCGGCGGGCGGCGACGACCGCCCGGAGCGGCAGGCGGCCGGCGGAGGCGTTGATCATGCGGTTGACCGAGCCGATCGCCGCCCGCAGCGCCTCCGGGCTGTCGCCCGGGTCGGCGACGGGGGCCGTCGGCGAGGGGGCCGCGGGCTGGGACCACCGGAACCACGCCACGCCGTTCCCACCCCTTCCGTTCCGACGCTGCGGACCGCCCGGTGCCCCGGGCGGCTCCGCCTCAGTTGCCGGCGATCTCGTTCTGACGGGTGCGCTCGAGGTAGGGCTTGGCCCGCTGGATCTGCCCCTCGAGCGCCTGGACGGTCTGGGCCATCGAATCGATCGCCTGCGCGCGGAAGGTGTCGACGGCGTCCATCGTCGCGAACACGTTGTCGAAGGCCGCCTGCAGCTTGGCGACGTCGACGGTCGAGGAGGCCGCCTGCTGGTTGATCGCCGTGCCCTGGATCCGCAGCTGCTCGGACGTCGACTCGATGAGGTTCGAGGTCACGGTGTTCAGCGCGGTGATCTGGTCGAGGACCAGCTTCTGCCGGCTGAGCGCCTGGGAGACCATCACCGCGGTCCGCAGGGCCGCGATCGTGGTCGTCTGCGCGCGGTCCACGCCCCGGATCAGCTCGAGGTTGTTGCGGCGGATCAGGTCGAGGGCCATGTAGCCCTGAACCGCGACCGCCATCTGGGTCATGATGTCCTGCCGCCGCTGGCGGACGGGGAACAGCGCGTCGGAGCGGACGGTGTTCGCGTCCTCGGTGCGCCCGGCGGCCTCGAGCTCGGCGACCTTGTTCTCCAGCGCGGAGTCGAGGGCCGCGGCGAGCTCGTTGTACTCCCGCAGCTTGCCCATCATCGACCACATGTTGGCCTTCTCGGTCTCGATGGCCGCGTTGTCCTTGCGCAGCTCGTCCTGACCGGAGTCCAGCGCCTTGATGATGGAGTTCAGGTGCGACTGGGCCGACTGGTACTTGGCGAAGTAGCGGTCGATCTTGTCCCCACCGGGCAGCCACTTGAGCACGCGCTTGACGCCGGTCAGGTCGGCCCGGTTCGGGTCCAGCTCGGTGACCGTCTGGCGGAGGTCGACCAGCGTGTTGGACACCTTCGTCTGGGCGTCGAGCTTGCCCTTGCCCATCGCCGCGGCGGGGCGGTCGAGCATGCGGTTGGAGACGGCGGCCGAGGCCCGCATCTCGCGGTCGCCCAGCGTCGTGATGGAGCCGACCTTCTCCGAGAAGGCCGGCGACTTGGTGTCCAGCGACACGAGGTCGCTGACGAAGGCGGTCGCCTTCGCCCGGAGCTCGGCCTGCTTGGCGTCCTCGATCGGCACCGCGTCGGCCGCCTGCTCGGTGGCCACGACGACGACCGGCTGCGGCGGGGCCAGGACCAGGGCACCCGCCGTGGGGGCCGCACCGGTCGCCGCGGCGGACGGGGCGGAGGTGGAGCCGAGGTCCAGCTCGGACATGGAGGTCACTCCTCGAAGACGCGTCGGTGCCGACCGGGTGCGGACCGGCCCGCCGGGGAGGCGGGAGACCGCGCCGGGCAGTCGGTTGCAGTCCGGGAGCATCCCGGCCCGCAGCCGTCTGTCTAACACGCGGCGGTCACGATTCGAACCCTTCGCGGGCAGGATACGGCGGGTGTCACGGCCGCCCGGGGCGTCGTCACCCGGTCGGTGCCGGGCCTCGACGCTGCCGGCCTCCCGGCCGTCGGAGGGAACCTGCACGCCGGCGACCCGGATCGGCCCGCCGGCCCCCGCCCGTAGTCTCCGTGCGGGCACCAGGCGGCGGAGGATCCGGCCGCCGTGCCGCACCGGCGACCGAACGCGTGCCGGACCGAGGGGAGGACGAGTGCGTCATTTCGGGTTCCTGACACCGGAGCAGCGGGACTCGCTCTTCCAGCAGGCCCCGGGTTCGTTCGACGCGCGGACCGACCGGCGGACCCTCGCCGTCGCCCTGGGCGCGACCCTCTACACACCGGGCACCCGCCAGGACTACGCGGCCCGGATCGGGCAGCTGGTCCAGGAGGGCGTCGCCTCCGCCGTGCTGTGCCTCGAGGACGCGATCCCCGACGACGACGTCTCCGACGGCGAGCGCAACGTCGTCGCCCAGCTGCGCACCCTGCACGAGAGCGGCCGGGAGACCCCCCAGCTCTTCGTCCGCGTCCGCCGTCCCGACCAGGTGCGGACCCTCGTCGGTGAGCTCGGACCGGCCGCCGCCGCGCTCACCGGCTTCGTCTTCCCGAAGTTCACCTCCGCGGTGGCGGAGGACTACCTGGCGGCGCTGACCGAGGCGCGGGCGCAGACGTCCCTGCCGCTGTACGCCATGCCGGTCCTGGAGACCGGCGAGGTGCTGTTCGCCGAGACCCGGCTGCCGGAGCTGCTCCGCATCCGCGAGCTGCTGTCCGCCGCCGAGGACGCCGTGCTGGCCGTGCGCATCGGCGCCACCGACCTGTGCGGCCTGTACGGGCTCCGCCGCGGGCCCGACCTCACGATCTGGGACCTCGCCCTGGTGCGCGAGGCGCTGGCCGACATCGTCAACGTCTTCGCCCGGGACGACCGCTTCACCGTGACCGGCGCCGTCTGGGAGCACTTCACCGGCACCGAGCGCCTCTTCAAGCCGCAGCTGCGCCAGACCCCGTTCGGGCGACCGGACCTCCCCGGGGCACCCGAGCTGCGGTACGACCTGATCCGGCACGACCTCGACGGGCTCATCCGGGAGGTCGTGCTGGACCAGGCGACCGGGATCGTCGGCAAGACGGTCATCCACCCCTCGCACGTCCGGCCGGTGCACGCCCTCTCCGTCGTCACCTCCGACGAGCTGGAGGACGCGCGGACGACGCTCGGCATGACCGGCGGCGGGGTCTCCGGGAACGCCCGGGCCACCCGCATGATCGAGAGCCGGCCGCACGCCCGCTGGGCGGCCCGCACGATGCGCCGCGCCGAGGTGTTCGGCGCGCTCCGGGAGGACCGCACGTTCGTCGACCTGCTGCACGTCGACGAGGGTCAGGCGTGAGCGGGACGACGAGCTGGGTCACCGCGGAGCTCGGCATCGGGCTCGACGTCGGGTCACCCCCGGGCAGCCGGGAGGCGGGGGCCGCGGTCCTGGACGGCGTCGAGCTCGGCCTGCGCCGCAACCCGCTGCGGGCGCAGCTCCTGGTCTCCCGGCTCCTCGGCAAGCACGTGCCCGCACCCGTGGCCGAGGTGCTGGGGACCGGCCACCTGCTGGGCGACCTGGTCCGCGACGCCTGTGCGGGCCGTACGCCGGTCGTCGTCGGCTTCGCCGAGACCGCCACCGCCCTCGGGCACGCGGTCGCCGCCGTCGCCGGCGCGGACGGGCACCAGGCCCCCTACCTGCACACGACCCGACGACCCGCGCCGCGCGGCGCCCAGCTCGTCGAGTTCCGCGAGGAGCACAGCCACGCCACCCAGCAGGGCCTCGCGCTCCTGCCGGGCGGGCTCGCCGACGCCGCCCTGCACGCCGACGTCCCGCTGGTCCTGGTGGACGACGAGATCAGCACCGGCCGGACGGCGATCAACGCCATCCGCGCCCTGCACGCCGTCCGACCGCGCAGCCGCTACGTCGTCGCCAGCCTGCTGGACTCGCGGAGCGAGGAGCAGCACCGGGAGCTCGACCGGGTCGCCGCGGACATGGGCGCGTCGGTCGCCTCCGTCGCGCTCCTGACGGGGACCGTGCGCACCCCCCACGACGTCCTCGAGCGGGCGGCGGCACTGCTCGACCGGCTGCCCGACCCGCCCGCCCCGGGTGGCGCGCCCGTCCCCGTCACGCGGCGGACGCTGGTCCTGCCCGCCGGGCTCCCGACCCTCGCCGCGCACGGCTGGGACGCCGGCTGCGAGCGGCTGCTCTCCGACGCGGTCGGTGCCGCCGCCGGGTCGCTGCCCGTCCACCGGGACGCACGCACCCTCGTCCTCGGCGACGAGGAGTTCATGTACCTCCCCCAGCGGCTGGCCGCGGCCCTCGGCGGCGAGGTGCGCACGTCGACCACCACCCGGAGCCCGGCCGCCGTGGTCGACGTCCCTGGCTACCCGCTGCGCACCGTCCTCCGGTTCCCCGCCACGGAGGACCCGGGGCGCACCGCCTTCGCGTACAACGTCGCGCCCAGCGGCCGGCCCGATCCGGGGAACGCGCCCGGGTTCGACGACGTCGTGCTCGTCTCCGACGCACCGGAGGGCGGGCACACCGACGTGCTGCTCGGCCTGCTGGCGGCCAGCGCCCGGCGCTCGGTCCACCTCGTCCGGGTCCGCGCGGCGGGGGCGGCGTGACCGCCGCACACCTCGAGGGCCTGCGCAGCAGCTACGACCCGGCCGAGGTCACGTTCCTGCTGACCGATCTCTCCTCCGTGCGGCTGGAGCTCGACCTCGCCGAGCGCGAGGCCCGCATCCAGGCCGGCCGGAACTACGCCGAGATGCTGCCGGTCGAGTACCGCCCGGACCAGGCCTACCTCGAGCTCTTCGAGTCGGTGCTCGCCGACTCCGCCGCGGAGATCGCCGAGCACGTCGGCGTCGTCACCGAGATGGCGCTCGCCGCCCGCGGCGGCCGACCGGTGCTGGTCTCCCTCGCCCGCGCCGGGACGCCCGTCGGCATCCTCATGCGCCGCTGGGCGCAGCGAGCGCACGGCGTGGCCCTGCCGCACTACTCGGTGAGCATCGTCCGCGGGCGGGGCATCGACACCGTCGCGCTGGACGCCGTCGTGGCCCGGCACGACCCGGAGGACGTCGTCTTCGTCGACGGGTGGACGGGCAAGGGCGCCATCGTCACCGAGCTGCACTCCGCGCTCGACGCCTACGAGGCCGACGGCGGACCGCGGCTGCCGCGCGACCTCGCCGTCGTGGCCGATCCCGGCCACTGCGCCACCCTCTACGGCACCCGGGAGGACGTGCTCGTGCCCTCGGCCTGCCTGAACGCGACCGTCTGCGGGCTGGTCAGCCGCACGGTGCTCAACGACGAGCTGATCGGGCCGGGCATGTTCCACGGCGCGAAGGTCTACCGCGAGCTCGCCGACGAGGACCGCTCCGCGCACTTCCTGGACACCGTCAGCCGGCGGTTCGACGAGGTCACCCCGGCCGTGCAGGCGCGGTGGCGGGCCGAGTACGCCGCCGACCGGGCACCGACCTTCCTCGGCCTCGACGTCGTCCGGCGGCTGCAGGCCGAGTTCGGGCTGCCGAGCTGGCACCTGGTGAAGCCCAGCGTCGGCGAGACGACCCGCGTGCTGCTGCGCCGGCTGCCGTGGCAGGTGCTCGTGCGCCCCGACCGGCGGGACGCCCTCCGGCACGTGCTGCTGCTCGCCGAGGCCCGCGGCGTGCCGGTCGTCGACCACCCGGACATGCCCTACAGCTGCGTCGGGCTCGTGCAGCCGCTCGCCGGAGCGGACTCGTGAGCGGCCCCGTGCTGGTGAGCACCGATCTCGACCGCACGCTGATCTTCAGCCCGCGGGCCACCGAGCTGCTCGGCGGAGGGCTGCCCCGCTCGGTCGTCGAGGTGCACGAGGGGCGGGTCATCAGCGAGATGGCCGACGTCGTGCGGGACGGGCTGGCCGAGCTCGCCCGGTTCCCGGCAGCCGTCACGGTGGTGCCGACGACGACCCGCACCGTGCGTCAGCTGCAGCGCATCGACCTCCCGTTCACCCCGCGGTTCAGCATCGCGGCATCGGGTGGCGTGGTGCTGGAGCACGGCCGCGTCGACGAGGCCTGGTCCCGGGACACCGCGGCCCGGCTGGCCCGGTGCGCGCCGGTCGCCGAGGTGCGGGTTGTCCTCGACGGGCTGGTGGAGGCCGGCGTCGTGCTGCGGGCCCACACCGCCGAGGACATGTTCTGCTACGGGATCGTCGACCCTGCCCGCTTCGGCCCCGAGGAGGTCGAGCGGCTCACCGCCCAGATGCTCCCCCGCTCCTGGCGGGTGGCCCACCAGGGCACGAAGGTCTACGCGCTGCCCGACGCGCTGCACAAGGCGCACGCCATCGCCCACGTCCGGGACCGGCTGGCCGCGGAGGCGGGCGACGTCCCCGCCCTCCTGGCCGCCGGCGACACCTGGCTGGACGCCGAGATGCTCGAGCTGGCCGACCGCGGCTGGGTGCCGGCGGGCAGCGAGATCTCCCGGTCCGGGCCGCCGCCCTGGCCGCGCGTGACCCTCACCGCCTCCGCCGGTCACGCGGCGGCCGCCGAGATCGTCGCCGCCTGGCACGAGGCCGTGCTGGGTGCCGGCGAGCAGGCCCGCTCCTGAGGTCCGCGGCGCTGGCAGGATGCCCGGCATGACGACGATGTCCAAGGGCGCCAACCTCCCGGTGACCGCAGCGCGGGTCCGCGCCACGCTCGGCTGGTCCTCGACCGTCGAGGTGGACGCCTCGGCGCTGCTCCTGACCGACCGCGGCAAGGTGCGGTCCGACGCCGACTTCGTCTTCTACAACCAGCCCCGCAGCGCCGAGGGCAGCGTGCGGCACACCGGGGCGTCGGGGGCCGCCTCCGGGCAGGACTCGGTCGAGGTGGACCTGACCGACCTGCCCGCGGCCATCGAGAAGGTCGCCGTCGCGGCCAGCGTCGGTGACGGCACCTTCGGCCAGATCCCCGGCCTGCACCTGCGCCTGACCGACGCGGCCGACGGCGCGGAGATCGCGCGGTTCGACATCTCCGACGCCACCACCGAGACGGCCTTCGTCTTCGGCGAGCTCTACCGTCGCAACGGCCAGTGGAAGTTCCGCGCCGTCGGTCAGGGCTACGCCTCGGGCCTCGGCGGGCTGGCCACCGACTTCGGCATCGACGTGGCCGAGGAGCCCGCCGCGGCCGCTCCCCCGGCGGCTCCCCCGCAGCCGGCGACCCCCGCCGTCTCGCTGAAGAAGCAGAAGCAGATCTCGCTGGAGAAGCGGGCCGCCGCCGAGGCGCCCCAGCTGGTCGACCTGGTGAAGAAGGCCGCGGTCAGCCTGGAGAAGAAGGGCCTGGGCGAGCACACGGCCCGGGTCGCGCTGTGCCTGGACATCAGCGGGTCGATGGCCAACCTCTACCGGTCCGGCAAGATCCAGCAGCTCGCCGAGCGCATCCTGGCCCTGGGCCTGCGGTTCGACGACGACGGCGAGGTCGACGTCTTCCTGTTCGGGACCAACGGCCACCAGGCGGACTCGATGAACCTGGGCAACGTCCGGCAGTACACCGGCGACCTGCTCCGGCTGCACCCGCTCGAGGGCAGCACCTACTACGGCTCGGCCATGCGGCTCATCCGCCGCCACTACTTCGGCTCCGACGAGCGCCGCACCAGCCCGCACCAGGACCGCGTCCCGGTGTACGTCATGTTCGTCACCGACGGCGCCACCTTCGACGAGGACGTGACCCGCGAGCAGGTGCGGTCCTCGAGCTACGAGCCGCTGTTCTGGCAGTTCATGGCGATCGGGAAGTCGTCCCGGTCGCTGGGCCTGGGCGGGGGCGGCGGCCGCCGGCGCGGGTTCTTCGGCGGCGGCGGGGGCCCTGCGCCCGGCACCTCCCGGGAGTTCCGCTTCCTCGAGGAGCTGGACGACATGAGCGGCCGGTTCATCGACAACGCCGACTTCTTCAGCGTCGACGACCCGATGCAGCTCAGCGACGACGAGCTGTTCGACCTGCTCATGACCGAGTACCCCGGGTGGCTCACCCGGGCGCGCGAGCGGGGGCTGCTCCCGCAGCGCTGAGCGGCGGGAGCAGCCGGTGGCCGGGGGCTACTTGCGCCCCCGGCCCCACTCCATACCCCAGCCGTACTCGCGGTCGAGCAGGTCCTGGCCGCCGTGCACGTAGCGCACCTCGCGGTTGACCGTCAGGTCGTTCCCGGTGTTCGTCAGGAGCGCGATCGCGCACATCGGGGCACGCGGGTCGGACTCGTCCAGGCGGACCTCGATCGGCGCTCCGCTCGCCGGGTGCATGGTGACGACGCCGTCCGCGGCGGCCCAGTTCGGCACGCCCTGGTAGATGAACGCGAAGACCAGGACGCGGCGGATCTCGGCGACCCGGGAGAGGTCGATGCGCAGGTTCTCGCCGCGGTGTTGGTGCCCGACCGGTCGTCGCCGTCGAGGGTGATGATCGGCGGACCGGCCGGGTGGCGGGAGGCGAACGCGTTGCCGAGAGCCTGCACCACGCCCTTGGACCCGTCGGTGAACTCGTACAGGCAGCCGAGGTCGAGGTCGATGCCGCCCTGGGCCGCCGCGGCCATCCGCTTGAGGAAGCCTCCGCCGGCCGGAGCCGCGGGCCGCGCGTTCCAGTTGAGGTTGACCCGCAGCTCGCCGCCGGCGGCGCCGCGCTTGGTCAGCGAGACGCTCGGCGCGCTCTTCGTCAGCGTGACCTTGCCCAGGTCCACGCCCCCGCCCGCCCCGGTCGGAGCGCCGCCGCCGGCCGGCGGTCGCTTCGTGTAGTCGATCGGCATTCCCTGCGTCCCTTCGTCGCTCGGATGCCGTTCCCCGCCCGACGCCGGGAACGACGACGGCCGGCCCCCGTGGCGGGGAACCGGCCGTCGTGGTGCGTCAGACCTTCTGGTGCTCGTCGGCGCCGACGTGGATCGCGTGCGCCTCCGGCGGGTCCTTCTTCAGCCGCCGCAGCGAGCCGGCGAAGGCCACACCGATGAAGGCGACACCGATCAGGCCCGTGATCAGCTCCGGGATGTGCCACTGCAGGCTGAGCAGCAGGATGGCCGCCAGGGCGCCGATGGCCCAGTGCGCACCGTGCTCCAGGTACACGTACTCGTTCAGCGTGCCCTGGCGGACCAGGTAGACGGTGATCGACCGGACGAACATCGCCCCGATCAGGCCCAGGCCCAGCGCGATGATGATCGGGTCCGAGGTGATGGCGAAGGCGCCGATCACGCCGTCGAAGCTGAACGACGCGTCCAGGACCTCGAGGTACAGGAAGAGGAAGAACCCGGCCTTGCCGGTGGCCCGCGCGAGGGTCGTGGGTCCACCGGTGCGCGCCGGCGCCGCGGCGTTGGCAGTGGCGACGTCGTCGGCCTTGCCCTGCTCGCCGTGCACGACCCCGGCGGTCGACTCGCTGTCCTCCTCGTCGATCTGGGCGTTCTCGAAGAGCGACCCGAGCCCGTTCACGGCGAGGTAGGTGACCAGACCGAGGACACCGGAGAGGAGCACCGACTCGCGCTCCTCCCCCTCCACCAGGAACTCGGCGGCGAGGACCAGCAGCACCAGCGAGATGATCACCGACAGGGCGTCGAGCTTGCCGATGCGGGCCAGCGGGCGCTCGATCCAGGTCAGCCAGGTGATGTCGCGCTCCTCGAACAGCCAGTCGAGGAAGAGCATCAGCAGGAAGAGGCCACCGAAGGAGGCGATCAGCGGGTGCGCCTCGTTGAGCAGGTAGCCGTAGGTACCCGGCTCCTCCGGGTCGCCCTTCTCCATCGCCAGCTGGAGCGCCTCGACCGGCCCGAGGTTGGCGGTGATGCCGACGATCAGCAGCGGGAAGACCAGGCGCATGCCGAAGACGGCGATGAGGATGCCGATGGTCAGGAAGATCTTCTGCCAGAAGTCGCTCATCCGCTCGAGCACCTTGGCGTTCACGACGGCGTTGTCGAACGAGAGGGAGACTTCGAGGACGCCGAGGATCGCGCAGAGCGCCAGGGCTTCCCAGCTGCCGTAGATGAACGCCACGACGAGGCTGGCGATGGTGACCCCGATGGACCACCCGAACGTTCGCAGAAACACGTGATTCCTTGAGTCATGGGCAGCCGGACGGCTGCCAGGGGTGCGCGAGATGCCGGGGACTGGCTGCCCCGGCCGATCAGCTGACGTTGACGCCGAAGTCCTGGGCGATGCCGCGCAGACCGGAGGCGTACCCCTGGCCGACGGCACGGAACTTCCACTCGCCGTTGTTGCGGTAGAGCTCGCCGAAGACCATGGCGGTCTCGGTGGAGGCGTCCTCGGACAGGTCGTAGCGGGCGATCTCCGCCCCACCGGCCTGGTCGACGACGCGGATGAAGGCGTTCCGCACCTGACCGAAGTTCTGGTTCCGCTGGTCGGCCTCGTAGATGCTCACCGGGAAGACGATCTTGTCCACCTCGGCGGGCACGGCCTGCAGGTCCACCTTGACGACCTCGTCGTCGCCCTCGCCCTCACCGGTCAGGTTGTCGCCGGTGTGCTCGACGGAGCCGTCGGGGCTGGTCAGGTTGTTGAAGAAGACGAAGTGCGAGTCCGAGAGGATCTTGCCGTCGGCGCCCAGCATGAGGGCGGACGCGTCGAGGTCGAAGTCGGCGCCGCTGGTCGAGCGCACGTCCCAGCCGAGGCCGATCAGGGCCGCCGTCATGCTCGGCGCCTGCTTGGTCAGCGAGACGTTGCCGCCCTTGGTCAGACTGACGCCCACGTGCGTTCCTCCTCGGCTCCTGCGGATCGGTCAGTCGCAGAGTAGTTGGCGCGGTTCCGCGCTGTCTCGCAGCGGCGCGGGCTCCACCGACGCGACCGCGCCGTCGTCCCCGGGAGAAGCGGACGACGGCGCGGTCGAGGTGGTGCCGCAGGCGGATCAGCCGACGTTGACGCCGAAGTCCTGCGCGATGCCCTTGAGGCCGGAGGCGTAGCCCTGGCCGACGGCGCGGAACTTCCACTCGGCGCCGTTGCGGTAGAGCTCGCCGAAGACCATGGCGGTCTCGGTGGAGGCGTCCTCGGAGAGGTCGTAGCGGGCCAGCTCCTCGGTGTTGGCCTGGTTCACCACGCGGATGAAGGCGTTGCGCACCTGGCCGAAGTTCTGGTTCCGCTGGTCGGCCTCGTAGATGCTCACCGGGAAGACGATCTTGTCGACCTCCGCGGGGACGTTGCCGAGGGTGACCGAGATCTGCTCGTCGTCGCCCGCACCCTCGCCGGTGAGGTTGTCGCCGGTGTGCTCGACGGCGTTCTCGGGGCTCTTGAGGTTGCCGTAGAAGATGAAGTGCTGGTCGGACAGCACCTTGCCGTCGGCCTTGACCAGGAGCGCCGAGGCGTCCAGGTCGAACTCGGTGCCGGTCGTGGTGCGGACGTCCCAGCCCAGACCGACGGTGACGGCGGACAGACCGGCGGAGCCGGCCTGCTTGGTGAGGGAGACGTTGCCGCCCTTGCTGAGGCTGACGCTCACTGTTCCTCCAGTTCCTGCGGGCTGGTCGCCCGGATGTCTGTCTCGAAGTCGAACGCTCTGACCGGCGGGCACCGTTCCCGCCGGTCGGCTCAGAGGTGCTGGCTGACGGCCGGCATCAGGTCCTGGAACGTCCGGCCGTTCGCGATGGCGCCGATGGCGGTCATGCTCCAGCCGCTGCCGGCGCGCGAGACCTTCGCCATCACCTGGCTGTTGTGCGTGCCCGAGCCGGTGAGCTCGTAGCGGGCCAGCTCGGTGTCGTTCGCCGTGGTGTCGACCAGCCGGCAGAAGGCGTTCTCGATCTGGCTGAAGTTCTCGCCGGTGAAGGAGTTCACGACGAAGACGATCTGCGTGATGCTGCTGGGCACCGACTGCAGGTCCACGACGATCGACTCGTCGTCGCCCTCGCCGGCGCCGGTCCGGTTGTCACCGGTGTGCTGCACGGAGCCGTCCTTGCTGCGGAGCTGCTGGAACCAGGCCTGGTCGACCAGCCGCCCGCCGGCGTCGAAGAGCAGGGCCGAGGCGTCGAGGTCCACGGACTGGTCCTTGAGCTTGCCGAACATGCCCTTCTTCTTGATCGCATCCCAGCCCAGGCCCATGCGGACGCGGGTCAGGGTGCCGCCGCCCCGCTTCTCCAGCGAGACGGTCTGACCCTTGCTGAGACTCACCACGTCGATCTCCCCATTCGTCGTACGTAGCCGGTTCCGTGTCCGGACCGGACGGCCTGCTGACGGTAGCGAAGTCCGGTGCGGGGCGGGGGCGGGCCGCCGCCCCCTGCGGGGCGACGGTCCACGGCTCCCACCTGCGGGTCGTCACCCCGGGCCCCCGCGGCGCGAGAGCCGGCGGACGTCCTACGCCCGCTCCTCCGGCTTCGCCGGCACGTGCTCGGCCTGGTCCCGCTTGGACTTCGCCAGGCTGGCCACCGTCGTCACGACCAGGGTCACGAGGATGACGCTCAAGGAGAGCCAGGTCGGGATCTCCGGGACGAGCGTCACGTGCTCACCACCGTTGATGAACGGCAGCTCGTTGGTGTGCAGCGCGTGGATGAGCAGCTTGACGCCGATGAAGCCGAGGATCACCGACAGGCCGTAGGCCAGGTAGACCAGCCGGTCGAGCAGGCCGTCGATGAGGAAGAAGAGCTGCCGGAGCCCGAGCAGCGCGAACGCGTTGGCGGCGAACACCAGGTAGGTCTCCTGGGTCAGGCCGAAGATCGCCGGGATCGAGTCGACGGCGAACAGGATGTCGGCGCTGCCGATGGCGACGAGGGCGATCGCGAGGGGCGTGATGTGCCGCTTGCCGCCGACCTTCGTGACCATGCGGTCGCCGTGGTAGTCGTCCGTGGTGGGCACGGCCTTGCGGGTGAGCCGGAGGAAGAAGTTCTCCGTGAACTCCTCCTCCTCGTCCTTCCCGGCTCCGCGGGCCTGGGCCCAGGCGGTGTAGATCAGGAAGCCGCCGAAGAGGTAGAAGACCCAGCTGAAGTTCTCGATGGCCGCGGCGCCCAGGAAGATGAACAGCGTGCGCAGGACCAGCGCGAAGGCGATGCCGAACAGCAGCACCTTCTGCTGCAGCTCGCGCGGCACCGCGAAGCTGGCCATCACGAGGACGAACACGAAGAGGTTGTCGACCGACAGGCTCTTCTCGGTGATGTAGCCGGCGAAGTACTCCCCGCCGTACTGGGCCCCGGCGAACCAGAACACCAGCAGGCCGAAGACGACGGCGATCGCGACGTAGATCGCCGACCAGATGGCCGATTCGCGCAGGGTTGGCGCGTGCGGCGTGCGCACGTGGCCGAAGAAGTCGAACGCGATCATCACCAGGATCGCGCCGACCGTGAGGGCCCACACCCAGAACGGGACGTCCATGGAACTTTCCTCCGGGAACTGTCAGAGATCAGCTACCGGAGGTCTCTCCCGCCGCGGTCGGGACCGTGGCCGACAGCGCCGGAGGACATGGGACCTCGTGTTGACGACGCTGCCGTCGGGGGATACTCCCCTCCGGAACCACCTAGGGCACACGTTCCCGTCCACCGGTCCGTGGTTCTCCATGTCGCAACGGTCGACCCACGGATCCGGTTCCCGGCGCTCGGAAAAATTTTCGGACGCTCACCCGGTGGGACGACCGGCCGCGGCGCGCGGGGCGCCGCGTCAGGCGTGCGCGGCGTCGAACTGGCGCAGCTCCTTCTTGAGCTCGTTCAGCTCGTCGCGCAGCCGGGCGGCCACCTCGAACTGGAGCTCCCGGGCGGCGGACAGCATCTGGTCGTTCATCGTCTGGATCATGTCGGCCAGTTCGGCCCGGGGCAGGCCCTGCACGTCGATCGACCCGGCCTTGGCCTTGGCCTTGGACGACAGCCCCGGCACCGGCGACTTCCCCCGCGACTGCTGCCGCCCCGAGCCGCCCAGCAGCTCGGTCGCCGCCTCGGTGTCCTCGGCCGCCTTGTAGATGCCGTCGAGGATGTCCACGATCTTCTTCCGCAGCGGCTGCGGGTCGACGCCGTGCGCCGTGTTGTAGGCGATCTGCTTCTCGCGCCGCCGGTTGGTCTCCTCGATCGCCTGGGCCATCGACGGGGTGATCGAGTCGGCGTACATGTGGACCTGGCCCGACACGTTGCGGGCGGCGCGGCCGATCGTCTGGATCAGCGACTTGCCCGACCGGAGGAAGCCCTCCTTGTCGGCGTCGAGGATCGCCACGAGCGAGACCTCGGGCAGGTCCAGCCCCTCGCGCAGCAGGTTGATGCCGACCAGCACGTCGTACTCGCCCTGCCGCAGCTCGCGCAGCAGCTCCACGCGGCGCAGCGTGTCGACCTCGGAGTGCAGGTACCGCACCTTGATGCCGAGTTCCAGCAGGTAGTCGGTGAGGTCCTCGGACATCTTCTTGGTGAGCGTGGTGACCAGGATCCGCTCGTCCTTCTCGGTACGGATGCGGATCTCGTGCACCAGGTCGTCGATCTGGCCCTTGGTGGGCTTGACCACGACCTCCGGGTCGATGAGACCGGTGGGCCGGATGACCTGCTCGACGACGTCGCCCTGGACCTTGCCGAGCTCGTAGTCCCCCGGGGTGGCCGAGAGGTAGACGCTCTGCTTGATCCGGTCGGTGAACTCCTCCCACTTCAGCGGGCGGTTGTCCATCGCCGACGGGAGCCGGAAGCCGTGCTCGACCAGCGTCCGCTTGCGGCTCATGTCGCCCTCGTACATGCCGCCGATCTGCGGCACGGTCACGTGCGACTCGTCGATCACCAGCAGGAAGTCGTCGGGGAAGTAGTCGATGAGGCAGGCGCCGGCCGATCCGGGCTTGCGGCCGTCGATGTGCCGCGAGTAGTTCTCGATGCCGGAGCAGAAGCCGACCTGGCGCATCATCTCGATGTCGTAGGTGGTGCGCATGCGCAGCCGCTGGGCCTCCAGCAGCTTGCCCTGCCGGTCGAGCTCCGCCAGCCGCTGCTCGAGCTCGGCCTCGATGCCGCGGATCGCCCGCTCCATCCGGTCGGGACCCGCGACGTAGTGGCTCGCCGGGAAGACGAAGAGCTCCTCGACCTCCCGCACGACCTCGCCGGTGAGCGGGTGCAGGTAGTACAGCCGCTCCACCTCGTCACCGAACATCTCGATGCGGACGGCGAGCTCCTCGTACACCGGGAAGATCTCGATCGTGTCGCCCCGGACCCGGAAGGTGCCGCGGGTGAAGGAGAGGTCGTTGCGGGTGTACTGCTCGGTGACCAGCGTGCGCAGCAGCTCGTCGCGGTCGCGCTCCTCCCCCAGCTTGATCTTCAGCGCGCGCTCGACGTACTCCTGCGGGGTGCCCAGGCCGTAGATGCACGAGACGGTCGAGACCACGACGACGTCGCGCCGGGTGAGCAGGCTGTTCGTCGCCGAGTGCCGCAGCCGCTCGACCTCCTCGTTGATCGAGGAGTCCTTCTCGATGTAGGTGTCCGTCTGCGGGACGTAGGCCTCGGGCTGGTAGTAGTCGTAGTACGAGACGAAGTACTCCACCGCCGCGTCGGGCAGCAGCTCCCTGAACTCGTTGGCCAGCTGCGCCGCGAGGGTCTTGTTGGGCGCCATGACCAGCGTGGGGCGCTGCACCTGCTCGATCAGCCAGGCGGTCGTCGCCGACTTGCCGGTACCGGTGGCCCCGAGGAGCACCGTGTCCTCCGCGCCGGAGTTCACCCGCTCGGCCAGCGCCTTGATCGCCGCCGGCTGGTCGCCCGCCGGCTCGAACTCGCTGACGACGCGGAAGCGCCCCTGGGTGGGCCGGAGATCGGTGGACGTGCGCACGTGCACGAAGGTACGTCGGCGGTGTGACAGAACGCGCCGCGAGCGCCGCGGGCGGCCGGTGGGGCACCCGGTGACCGAGTGGCAGGGCGGGTACTTGTCTCCTCCCGCGCGGACGCCCTAGCGTGCCTGATCGCAGGAGCGGTCAGCGCCGGGACCAGCGCCACCCGGGCCTCCACCCGGGCGAGGTCGGCCCCGCCGCCGTGCCATCCGGCCGGACCTGCGCACGACGCCCCCCGCGGCCCCGCCGTGGGGGGCGTCGTCGTCGCCGGAACCGGGCACGACTCACACCGCGAGCAGGTGTGGCGGACCCCCGGCGCGGGCAACGGGTCCCCGACGTCCGTCCCCGGCCGGCGGCGTCGACGCGCGCCGGCCACCCGCCCCAGGCCCCGGGGCCCCTGCGCAGGAGGAACTCCAGACGATGACCCAGGTATGGCCCGGTAGCGCCTACCCCCTCGGCGCGACCTACGACGGCACCGGCACCAACTTCGCGATCTACAGCGAAGTGGCCGAGAAGGTCGAGCTGTGCCTCTTCGACGAGCAGGGCGGCGAGGAGCGCATCCGCCTCCCGGAGATGGACGGCTACGTCTGGCACGCCTTCCTGCCCGGCATCCACCCCGGCCAGAAGTACGGGTTCCGGGTGCACGGCCCCTACGAGCCGGAGCAGGGTCTGCGCTGCAACCCCAACAAGCTGCTGCTGGACCCCTACGCCAAGGCGATCGACGGCCAGATCGACTGGGACCCGGCCTGCTTCGGGTACGACTTCGAGACCAAGGAGCGCAACGACGAGGACTCCGCGGCGCACATGCCGAAGTCCGTCGTCGTCAACCCGTTCTTCGACTGGGGCGTGGACCGCCCGCCGAGGACGCCCTACAACCGGACTGTCATCTACGAGGCCCACGTCAAGGGCCTGACCATGACGAACCCCCGGATCCCCGAGGAGCTGCGCGGCACCTACGCCGGCGTGGCCCACCCGGCGACGATCGAGCACCTCACCGATCTGGGCATCACCGCCATCGAGCTGCTGCCCGTGCACCAGTTCGTGCAGGACGACACGCTGCTGCAGAAGGACCTGCGCAACTACTGGGGCTACAACACGATCGGCTTCTTCGCGCCGCACAACGAGTACGCGCAGTCGAGCAACGGCCAGCAGGTGCAGGAGTTCAAGGGCATGGTCCGCGCCCTGCACGAGGCGGGCATCGAGGTCATCCTCGACGTCGTCTACAACCACACGGCCGAGGGCAACCACCTGGGCCCGACGCTGTCGTTCAAGGGCATCGACAACCGGACGTACTACCGGCTGGTCGAGGGCGACGAGCAGTACTACATGGACACCACCGGGACCGGGAACTCGCTCAACGTCCGGCTCCCCCAGTCGCTGCAGCTGATCATGGACTCCCTGCGCTACTGGGTGACCGAGATGCACGTCGACGGCTTCCGCTTCGACCTGGCCTCCACCCTCGCCCGCCAGTTCCACGAGGTCGACCGGCTCTCGGCGTTCTTCGACCTGGTCCACCAGGACCCCGTCGTCAGCCAGGTGAAGCTGATCGCCGAGCCGTGGGACATCGGGGACGGCGGCTACCAGGTCGGCAACTTCCCGGCGCTGTGGACCGAGTGGAACGGCAAGTACCGCGACACCGTCCGCGACTTCTGGCGGGGCGAGGGCGGCACCATCGGCGAGTTCGCCGACCGCATCTCCGGCTCGGCCGACCTGTACCAGCACTCCGGCCGCCGCCCGGTCGCCAGCATCAACTTCGTCACCGCGCACGACGGCTTCACGATGAGGGACCTGGTCTCCTACAACGAGAAGCACAACGAGGCCAACGGCGAGGGCAACAACGACGGCGAGAGCCACAACCGCAGCTGGAACGGCGGCGTCGAGGGCGAGACCGACGACCCGCAGATCCTGCACCTGCGTGCCCGCCAGCAGCGCAACTTCATCGCCACCCTGATGCTCAGCCAGGGCGTGCCGATGCTGCTGCACGGCGACGAGCTCGGCCGCACGCAGAACGGCAACAACAACGGCTACTGCCAGGACTCCGAGCTGACCTGGATCGACTGGGAGAAGGTCGACGAGGGCCTGCTCGAGTTCACCAAGAAGGTCACCCAGCTCCGCTGCGACCACCCGACGTTCCGCCGGCGCCGGTTCTTCCACGGCCGGCCCGTGCGCCGCGGCCAGGGCGAGCCGGTGCCGGACATCGACTGGCTGACCCCCGAGGGCGAGTCGATGGCCGACGAGGACTGGGACGTCGGCTACGCCAAGTCCCTCGCCGTCTACCTCAACGGCGTGGGCATCCGCGAGATGGACGAGCGCGGCGAGTACGTCAAGGACGACCACTTCTACCTGGCGTTCAACGCCTCGGACCAGCCGATCGAGTTCACGCTGCCCGGCGACGACTACTGCCAGGCCTGGACGACGGTGCTCGACACCGCCGAGATGGGCGAGGTCGAGGCGGTCGAGCTCAAGCCGGGCGAGACCGTGACCGTCGACGGCCGGGCGATCGTGGTCCTGACCGGACCGGCCCAGTGACCGGCCCCGACCTGGCACCCGGGGAGGAACCGCGCCGCGGCGTCCCCGCGGCCACCTACCGGTTGCAGGTGCACGCGGACTTCACCCTGACCGACGCCGCGGAGGTCGCGGACTACCTCGCCGACCTGGGTGTCACGCACGCCTACTCCTCCCCCCTGCTGCGCTCGGCCGAAGGCAGCAGCCACGGCTACGACACGGTCGACCACGCGCACATCGACGAGGCGCGCGGTGGGCAGGAGGGCTTCGACCGGTTCGTCACCGCGCTGCACGAGCAGGGTCTCGGGCTGGTGCTGGACCTGGTGCCCAACCACATGGGCGTCGACGACCCGGCGGCCGCGCCGTGGTGGTGGGACGTGCTCCAGCACGGCCAGGCCTCCGCGCACGCCGGTGCCTTCGACATCGACTGGGAGTTCGGCTCGGGCAAGGTCCGCATCCCGGTGCTCGGCTCGGCGGACGACGTCGAGAAGCTCGAGGTGGTCGACGGTGAGGGTGGCGCAGCCGAGCTGCGCTACTACGACAACCGCTTCCCCATCGCCCCGGGGACCGGCGAGGGCACCGCGCAGGAGGTGCACGCCCGCCAGAACTACGAGCTGGTCGACTGGCGCCGCGCCGACTCCGACCTGAACTACCGCCGCTTCTTCGCGATCAACACCCTCGCGGGGCTCCGGGTCGAGGACCCGGCGGTCTTCGACGCCACCCACGAGCTCGTGCTGCGGCTCGTGCGCGACGGCGCCGTCGACGGTCTGCGGATCGATCACCCGGACGGGCTGGCCGACCCCAAGGGCTACCTGGACCGGCTGGCCGAGGCGTCGGGCAACCGGTGGACGGTCGTGGAGAAGATCCTGGAGCCGGGCGAGGACCTGCCGGAGTCCTGGGCGACGGCGGGCACCACGGGGTACGACGCCCTGGCCGAGGTCGACGAGGTGCTCGTCGACCCGGCCGGCGAGGCGGCGATCACCGCCCTGGACACCGAGCTCGCCGGGCGGCAGGTCGACTACGCGCAGCTGGTCCACGACTGCAAGCGCGAGGTCACCGACGGGATGCTCGGCTCGGAGGTCGCCCGCCTGGTGCGCGTCATCGGTGAGCGGGGTCGGGCGGCCGGAGACACCGACGCCGCCCAGCAGACCGAGGCGCTGGCCGAGCTGCTGGCGAGCTTCCCCGTCTACCGCAGCTACCTGCCCGACGGTCGCGAGCACCTCGACACGACCGTGGCCGCGGTGCGCGAGCGGCGTCCCGACCTGACCGCTGCCCTGGACGCGCTGCACCCCGTGCTGTCGCAGGCCGGGACCGAGGCCGCGACCCGGTTCGAGCAGACCAGCGGCCCGGTCATGGCCAAGGGCGTGGAGGACAGCGCCTACTACCGCTGGGCCCGCTTCGTGGCGCTCAACGAGGTGGGCGGCGACCCGGCCGCGTTCGGCAGCACGGTCGCGGAGTTCCACGAGGCCCAGCTGCGCCGGCTCGAGAAGCGGCCCCTGTCGATGACCACGCTGTCGACGCACGACACCAAGCGCAGCGAGGACGTGCGGGCCCGGCTCGCGGTGCTGGCCGAGCTCCCGTCCGAGTGGGCGCAGCTGGTGCGCGGATGGCTGGTCCGCCACCCGCTGGCCGACCGGTCGCTCGCCCACCTGGTGTGGCAGAACCTGGTCGGCGCCTGGCCGCTCTCCCGCGAGCGCGCCCACGCCTACGTGGAGAAGGCCGCCCGCGAGGCCGGCACCTCGACGACCTGGACCAACCCGGTGCAGGAGTTCGAGGAGCAGCTGCACGCGCTCGTCGACGCCGCGTACGACGACCCGACGACGACGGCGGAGATCGAGGCGTTCGTCGCCCGGATCGCGCCGCTGGGCCGGTCGAACTCGCTGAGCCAGAAGCTGCTGCAGCTGACCATGCCCGGCGTCCCCGACGTCTACCAGGGCACCGAGCTGTGGGACCTCTCGCTGGTCGACCCGGACAACCGCCGCCCGGTCGACTACGCGCTGCGCCGGGAGCTGCTGGCCCGGCTCGACGCCGGCGAGGTCCCCGCGGTCGACGAGACGGGAGCGGCCAAGCTGCTCGTCGTCTCCCGCGTGCTCCGGGCCCGGCGGGACTCCCCCGGGTGGTTCGCCGGCTACCGGCCGGTGGAGGTCACCGGCTCGGGAGCCGACCACGTCGTCGCGTTCGACCGGAGCGCGGGGGACGGGAACGGCATGGTCGTCGTCGCCACCCGTCTGCCGGCGAAGCTAGCGGAGAACGGCTGGGGCGACACCGCGCTCCGGCTGCCCAACGGCGCCTGGCGGGACCTGCTCACCGGTGAGCGGGTCGTCTCCGACGTCGCCGGCGTCGCCGCCGACGCGCTGCTCGCGAAGCTCCCGGTCGCCCTGCTCGTCCGCGACTGAGCACATCGTCGTCCTCCGGACGACACCGCGGCCAGGAGCCGTCCCCGAGTGAGCGGAGCCCCGTCGACCGCTCCTCGGGGAGCCTCCGGCCCCCGCTCGTCACGGTCAGGTCCCCCGGCGTGCTCAAAAGCGGATCGCGTCGATCACCTTGGCGCGGACGGCGATGATCGCCGGCAGCAGCCCCGCCAGCGCACCGACGGCGGTGGCCGCGACCATCCCCTCGATCGCCGCGGCCACCGGGAAGCCCGGGGCCTCGGCCAGCGGGATGCCGTCGTTGAACCACTGCTCCACCGGCAGGTTGCGCACCAGCACGATCGCCGCCCCGACCGCGGCCACGCCGGCCAGCGCGGTGGCGCACACGCTCTCCAGCATCACCGCGGAGAACACCCGCCCGGAGGTGGCCCCGAAGCTGCGCCGGACGCCGATCTCGCGGATCCGCTGCCGCACGGTCACCAGCCCGATGTTCAGCACCCCGAGCCCGCCGAGGACCAGCACCACGACGCCGGCGCCGCGGATGGCCAGCCGGAGCATCGCCAGCGTCTCCTCCATCCCCTGCGCGTCCTGCCGGTAGGCGTCCACCTGCGCCCCGTCGAGCGCCAGCCGCAGGTCGTGGGTGACCGTCTCCATCACCTGGTCGGCCTGGTCCGTGCCGACCCACAGCTCCAGGCTCGTCGGCCCGCCGTACATCGCCTGCGCGGGGTCCACCGCGCCCGCGTCCCCCCAGGGCCCGCCGGAGCGGTCCACCCGGTAGGCGATCAGCTCGGTGCCGTAGCCCTCGCGGACGACGCCGACGATCGTGGCCGTCACGGGCGCCGGCCCGCCGAGCACCACCGTGGGCCGGGAGGACAGGTCCGGGACGCCCAGGGCCTCGAGGAACGCCTCGTTGACCACCAGCGCCGGGCTGAGCGAGCTGCGGTCCCCCTCGCGGAACCAGCGCCCCTGCACCGGCTCCTTGCGGTGCAGCACGCCGTAGGACGGGGACACCCGCATCGTCTGCACCCGCTGCGTGCCGCCGGGAAGCCGGTAGAGCCCCTCGCCGTAGGCCATGTTCGCCGACGTCGTGATGCCGTACCGCTCGACGAGGTCGGCGACCGCCGCGTCCCACTCCTCGGCGGCCGGGGGCATCCCGGTCATCGGGTCGAAGGCCTGGACGACGATCGTCGCCGCGCGCCCACCCGTGCGCTCGGCGTTCTCCTGCTGTACCTGCGCCACGATCAGGCCCAGCGCCGTCACCGTCGTCATCGCGAAGACCGCCAGGAAGACGCCGACCAGCGACAGCACGACGCGGCTCTTGTGCACCCGGACCTCGTCCCAGGCCTCCGACAGCGCACCGAGGACGCCGATCACGCCGTCCCCCGGTCCGAGGTCGCGGCACCCAGGGACCCGGCCTCCACCAGCTGCGACAGCCGGCCGCCGTCGAGCCGGTACCGCCGGCTCGCGAGCGCGGCCACCGACAGGTCGTGGGTGATGGTGATCAGCGCGGCACCGTTCTCCGCGGTGGCCTGCGCGAGCAGGGCCATCACCTGCGCGCCGGTCTCCACGTCCAATGCGCCGGTCGGCTCGTCGGCCAGCACCACCCGCGGCGCCCGGACCAGCGCCCGGGCGATCGCCACCCGCTGCTGCTCGCCGCCGGAGAGCCGCTCGGGCACGTGCTCGGCGCGGGCGCCGAGCCCCACCCGCTCGAGCATCTCCGCGGCGGTCCGCCGGCGGCGGAGGAAGTCGCGGCCGCGGGCGTAGAGCAGCGGCGCCGCCACGTTCTCCACGGCGGTGCGACGCGGCAGCAGGTTGAACTGCTGGAAGACGAAGCCGAACACCTCGCCCCGCAGCCGTGCCCGGCGGCGCGCCCGCAGGTGGTCGGTGGGCTCGCCGTCGAGCAGGTAGGTGCCACCGGTGGGGGTGTCGAGCAGACCGAGGATGTTGAGCAGCGTCGACTTCCCCGACCCGGAGCGGCCGACGATCGACACGTGCTCCCCCGGCGCGATCTCCAGGTCGACCCCGGTGAGGATCGGCAGCAGGGTCCCGTCGGGCAGGACGACCTCACGGCTGATGCCGCTCAGCTGCAGCAGGCTCATCCGTAGGGCCCGCCCATCATCTGGTCGTCGACGGTGTCGTCGGGCACCGGGATGAACTGGAGCACCTGCTCGCCCTCGGTCAGCCCCTCGCGCACCTCGATCTGGTCGCCGTCGCTGAGCCCGAGGACGACGGGCCGCTCCTCCTGCGCGCCGTCCTCGCCGACCACCCACACGTTGCCCCGCTGCACCGACCCCTGGACGGCGGTGATCGGCACGACCAGCACGTCCTCGGCGGTGCCGGCGTTGACGGCGACGGTCACGGCCATGCCCGCGAAGACGGTGGTCCCGGCGGGGACGGCGCACCGCGCGGTGGTGCCGCCGCCGGAGGACGGC
This sequence comes from Blastococcus sp. TBT05-19, assembly GCF_003319095.1. Classification (GTDB taxonomy): domain Bacteria; phylum Actinomycetota; class Actinomycetes; order Mycobacteriales; family Geodermatophilaceae; genus Blastococcus. Next base: position 105,672 of record NZ_QOHI01000008.1, read on the forward strand.
GGGCCCACGGGCCCGCCCAGGCCGTCGTCGTCCCCGGTGGGCGCCGGGGCGGCGCCGAGGGCCAGCCCGGTGCAGGTGAACGGTGCCGGTCCGCCCTCCACGGTCACCTCGGCGGTGGACGGCGGGGCGAGCAGCCGGAACTGCTCGGCCTGGGTCAGCGGCGCGGTCACCGACAGGGTGCCCGGCCCGATGGCGCCCACCTTGTCACCGACCGCGACCACCTGGTCGACGAGCGCGTCCATCGCGGAGACGGTGCCGCCGGTGGGGGCGAGGACGGCGACGGTGCGCACCCGCGGCGGCCGCGGGGTGACCGTCGGGTTGCCCTCGGCGTCGGTGCCCGTGGTCGGCTGCAGCTGCTCCTCGACCCGGATCTCCAGCAGCGGCTGACCGGCGGCGACCGCCGTGCCCTGGCCGGCCAGGATCCGCCGGACGGTGCCGGCTGCGGTGGCCCTCACCGGTACGGCGTCGTCGGCGACGACGGTGCCGGTGACCGTCACGGTGTTGGCGACGGTGCCGCGGGCGACCGGCACGACCGGCGACGACAGGTCGAGCACCGGCGCACCCGGGCCGGCCGAGACGTCGGTGTCGCTGCCGCCGCGGAAGGCGAGCACGACCAGTGCGACCGCGATGACCGACCAGACGATCAGCCGCAGCACGGGGAGGACGAGGGTGCGGACCGTGCCCACGGGCGACCTCCGGCGGATGGGGTACCCAGCGGTACCGGTGGCGCCGGACGATAGCGGCAGAGAACCCGGTCACAGCCGGTTTTCCGCGCGGCACGCGGGGCACGGCGTCCAGGGTTGGGGTGCCCGAACGCGGGCAGAACTCCTCCGCCCCCCGCCGTCCCCTCTCATCGGAGGCCCCCGCATGCCCGCTCCCGCCGAGTTCGCCGTCTGGGCCCCGCTGCCCGAACGCGTGCGAGTGCAGGTCGACGGCACCGTCCACGAGATGCGCCGGGACGAGGGGGGCTGGTGGCGTGCCGAGGTCGACGCGCGGCCGGACGCCGACTACGGCTACCTGCTCGGCGACGACGACACCCCCCGGCCCGACCCGCGGTCGCGGCGCCAGCCCGAGGGCGTGCACGGCCTCTCCCGCCGCTTCGACCCCTCCGCCCACTCCTGGGGCGACTCGGCCTGGACCGGGCGCCCGCTGGCCGGTGGCGTGGTCTACGAGATGCACATCGGGACCTACACCCCCGAGGGCACGCTCGACTCGGCGATCGAGCGGCTCGACCACCTGGTGGACCTCGGCGTCGACTTCGTCGAGCTGCTGCCGGTCAACGCGTTCAACGGCACCCACAACTGGGGCTACGACGGCGTGCTCTGGTACGCCGTCCAGGAGACCTACGGCGGTCCCGAGGCCTACCAGCGGTTCGTCGACGCCTGCCACCAGCGCGGCCTCGGCGTGATCCAGGACGTCGTCTACAACCACCTGGGCCCGTCGGGGAACTACCTGCCGCTGTTCTTCCCGGTCTTCGCCGAGGGCGGCTCCAACACCTGGGGCGACTCGATCAACCTGAGCGGCCCGGACTCCGACGAGGTCCGCCGCTACATCCTCGACAACGTGCTGATGTGGCTGCGCGACATGCACGTCGACGGTCTGCGCCTCGACGCCGTGCACGCCCTGGTCGACGAGCGCGCGACGCCGATCCTCGAGCAGATGTCGACCGAGGTGGACCGGCTGTCGGTCGCCGTCGGCCGGCCGCTCACCCTCATCGCGGAGAGCGACCTCAACGACCCGCGGATGGTGACCCCCCGTGCCGCCGGCGGCAGCGGCATCCACGCGCAGTGGAGCGACGACTTCCACCACTCGCTGCACAGCACCCTGACCGGCGAGGGTCAGGGCTACTACGCGGACTTCGCCGAGGCCGGCCTCGGCGGCCTGGCCAAGACGCTGACCGGCGCGTTCTTCCACGACGGCGCGTGGTCCAGCTTCCGCAGGCGCTCGCACGGCCGCCCGGTGGACACCGCCCGCCTGCCCGGCTGGAAGTTCCTCGGCTACCTGCAGGACCACGACCAGATCGGCAACCGCGCCACCGGCGACCGCATCTCCGAGACCCTCTCCCCCGACCTGCTCGCCGTGGGCGCGACCCTGGTGCTCACCGCCCCGTTCACCCCGATGCTCTTCATGGGCGAGGAGTGGGGGGCGAGGACGCCGTGGCAGTTCTTCACCAGCCACCCCGAGCCGGAGCTGGGCAAGGCGACCGCCGAGGGGCGCATCGGCGAGTTCGCCGAGCACGGCTGGGACCCCGCGATCGTGCCCGACCCGCAGGACCCGGAGACCTTCACCCGCTCCAAGCTCGACTGGGCCGAGCCCGCGGAGGAGCCGCACGCCCGGCTGCTCGCCGTCCACAAGGCGCTGCTGGCGCTGCGCAAGCAGCAGCCCGACCTGGTCGACCCCGACCTGTCGGCGGTCGAGGTGAGCTGGGACGACGAGGACCGCACGATCACCGTGCACCGCGGCGGGCTGCGGGTGGTGGCCAACCTGGCCGACCAGCCGCGGGAGGTCGACCTGGACCGGGCCGCGGTCGGCGTGGTCTTCTCCACCGGTGACGAACCGACGCTGGACGGCACGACCGTGACCCTCCCCGCCGAGAGCGCAGCCGTCCTGACCACCCGCTGACGTGCGACGACTGCTCCCCGACCCGGCCCCGCTCGACGACGCGGGGCTGGTCGAGGCCTACCGGTGCCCACCGGGCCGCTGGCTGCGGATGGACTTCATCGCCTCCCTCGACGGCGCGATCACCGTCGACGGGAAGAGCGAGGGCCTGGGCGCTCCCGGCGACCGCCGGGTGTTCCGGGTGCTGCGCGCGCTGGCCGACGTCGTCCTCGTCGGGCACGGCACCGCGGCGGCCGAGGGCTACCACCCGGTGCTGCTCGGCTCCGCGGTCGGCCGGCTGCGGGAGTCGCTCGGCCGCACTCCGACGATGCCGGTCGCGGTCGTGTCCCGGCGGGCGTCCCTGGACCCGACGAGCGGGCTGGTGACCGACGCCGTCTCCCCCACGATCCTGGTCACCTGCGCCGCCGCCGACCCTGGCCGGCGGGCAGCCCTGGCCGAGGCCGGCGTCGACGTGCTGGTGTGCGGCGAGGACGACGTCGACCTGCCGGGGGCCCTCGACGCGCTCGCCGAGCGCGGGCTGGAGCAGGTGACCTGCGAGGGCGGGCCCCAGCTGCTGCGCACGGCGCTGGCGGACGGGGTCGTCGACGAGCTCGACCTCTCGGTCTCCCCGACGATGGTGGGCGGCGAGGCGCGCCTGCTCGACGGCGCGCTGCCCTCCCCGGCGCGGCTGACGCTGCGCCAGGTGCTCGAGGAGGACGGCATGCTCTTCACCCGGTACTCGGTGGGCTGACGCCGGCTCTCAGCCGACGAGGGCGACCGCCCCTCGGGTGTGGTCGTGCGGTGGACGGCCGCCGTGCCGGCACCTCCGCACGCCGGGCCACGCGCTGCCGTCGGCCCCGGCTGCTTGACTACGCCGCATGGACCTGCCCGTCATGCCGCCGGTGAAGCCGATGCTGGCCAAGGCCGCGACCACGGTGCCCACCGGCGACTTCCTGTACGAGCCCAAGTGGGACGGCTTCCGCTGCATCGTCTTCCGCGACGGCGACGAGGTGAAGCTGGGCAGCCGCAACGAGCGCCCGCTCACCCGCTACTTCCCGGAGGTCGTGGCCGCGGTCAAGGAGCACCTCCCGGAGCGCTGCGTCGTCGACGGCGAGATCATCGTGCCGCGCGGCGACCGGCTGCACTTCGAGGCGCTGCTGCAGCGCATCCACCCCGCCGAGTCCCGCATCAACCTGCTGGCCGAGGAGACCCCGGCCTCCTTCGTCGCCTTCGACCTGCTGGCCCTCGGCGACGAGTCGCTGCTGGAGACGCCCTTCGCCGAGCGCCGCGCCCGCTTGGAGACCGCGCTGTCCGGCATCCGGCCGCCGATCCACCTGACCAGCGTCACGCGCGACCCGGCCACCGCCGAGCGCTGGTTCGAGACCTTCGAGGGCGCGGGCCTCGACGGCGTCGTCGCCAAGGCCGCCGAGCTCCCCTACGGCCCCGACCAGCGGTTGATGACCAAGGTGAAGCACGTGCGCACCGCGGACTGCGTCGTCGCCGGTTTCCGCTGGCACAAGAGCGGCCCGATCGTGGGCTCGCTGCTGCTGGGGCTGTACTCCGACGGCGAGCTGCAGCACATCGGGGTCGCGGCGTCGTTCCCGATGAAGCGCCGTGCCGAGCTGGTGGAGGAGCTGGCGCCCTACCGCGCCGAGGCGGTCGACGGGCACCCGTGGCAGGACTGGGCCAACGCCCAGGTGCAGGCCGACGGCGAGCAGCGGATGCCCGGCGCGGTCAGCCGGTGGAACGCCAAGAAGGACCTGTCGTGGGTCCCGCTGCGCCCGGAACTGGTGGTCGAGATCAAGTACGACCAGCTCGAAGGACGACGACTTCGTCACACCGGTCAGTTCCTCCGCTGGCGCCCCGACCGGGACCCCCTCAGCTGCACGTACGACCAGCTCGACGTGCCGGTTCGCTACGACCTCGGCGAGGTGCTGGACAGCTGACCGGCGGTGACGACGGCCCCTCCGACGTCGCCCGATCGGGACCGCGCGTCTGCACCGGGGCCGCAAGCCTCCTAGGCTCGTGATCATGCGTCTGCACCGTGGCCTCCCGGCCGTCGCGTCCAGCCTGCTGCTGGCCCTCCCGTTGGCACTGGCCGGCTGCACCTCCTTCGGCGACGAGCCGGAGGAACCCGCCGCCGCCAGCGCCACCCCCACCGAGGTGGAGGCGACGCCGATCGAGTGGAGCGACTGCGACGCCCAGATCCAGCCGCTGATCGAGGGCCAGCCCGGCAGCGAGCGCGACCTGTTCTTCGAGTGCGGCCGCACGGACGTGCCGATCAGCTACGACGAGCCCGGCGGCGCGACGCTGCCGCTCTTCCTGGTGCGTGCGACGCCCGCGGGGCAGACCGAGCGGATCGGCTCCCTGGTGGTCAACCCCGGCGGCCCCGGCGGCTCCGGCGCGGACGCCGCCATCGGCCTGGCGCTCACGCTCCCCCAGGACGTGCTGAACCGCTTCGACGTCGTGGGCTTCGACCCGCGCGGCGTCGGCCTGTCCACGCCGGTGGAGTGCATCCCCGCCGAGCTCAAGGACCGGGTGATCGCCGCCGAGCCGCGGCCGACCACCGCCGAGCAGCTCGACGACGTCTTCGCCCTCACCCGCGAGGTCGCCGACGGCTGCGCCGAGGAGTACGGCGACGCGCTGGGCACCTTCAACACCGTCGACACCGCCCGCGACATGGAGCAGCTGCGCAGGTCCCTGGGCGACGAGCAGCTGACCTTCCTCGGCTACTCGTACGGCACCACCCTGGGCTCCACCTACGCCGAGCTGTTCCCCGACCGGGTGCGGGCGATGGTGCTGGACGCCGCGGTCGACCCGGACACCGACGCCGTCGCCGACGCCGAGGCCAGCGCCGCCGGCTTCGAGGCGGGCTTCGACGCCTTCGCCGCGAACTGCACGAGCCTCATCGCCGGCTGCCCGCTCGGCGCCGACCCGCGGCTCTACGTCGAGGAGCTGCTCGCCCAGGCGGCCGGCGCGCCGATCCCCAGCGCCGAGCCGGGCGAGACCCGCCAGGCCACGCCGGGCGTCATCCTCACCGCCGTGCAGGCCGCGCTGTACGACACCGCGTCCTGGCCGCAGCTGGCGCAGGGTCTCCGGGCCGCGCGCGAGGGCAACTCCCAGGCGCTGTTCTCCCTGGCCGACGAGCTCACCGGGCGCCTGCAGGACGACACGTACTCCAACCTGCTCGACGCCAACCTGGCGGTGAACTGCGCCGACACCGAGGAGACGGTGGAGGAGACCGAGATCCGCCGGCTGGTCGCCGAGTGGAGCCAGGCCTACCCGCTGTTCGGCGCCGGCTCGGCCGCCGGGCTCTACACCTGCTCGGTGTGGGACGCCGAGCGGACGCCGGTCCCGGAGCGCGACGCCGCCGGCAGCGCCCCGATCCTGGTGATCGGCAACCAGGGCGACCCGGTCACGCCGCTGCCCGGCGCCGTCGACATGGCGGAGGACCTGAGCGCCGGCGTGCTGCTCACCTGGCAGGGTCAGGGCCACACCGCCTACCCGAAGACCGACTGCGTGACCGCGGCCGTGAACGCGTACCTGATCGACCTGGTGGCACCGCAGGACGGGCTCACCTGCCCGGCCTGACCTACGGCGAGCGGAGCGGCGAGATGGCCAGCAGCAAGGACGCCGTCGTCCTCGACGTCGACGGGCACGAGGTGCGCGTCTCGAGCCCCGAGAAGCCGTACTTCGGGGAGAAGGGCATCCGGAAGATCGACGTCGTGGAGTACTTCGTCGCCGTCGGCGAGGGCATCCTGTTCGCGCTGAAGGACCGGCCGACGACGCTCGAGCGCTGGCCCGGCGGGGTGTTCGAGGGCGCGCGCCTGTCCACCCGAGTGGACAACACCGGCGACGCGTTCTACCAGAAGCGGGTGCCGAAGAACGCCCCGCCGTGGGTGCCGACGGCGCACATCACCTTCCCCAGCGGCCGGACCGCCGACGAGATCGCGCCGGACTCGGTCGCCGTCGTGGCGTGGTGCGCCAACCTGGGCACGCTGACCTTCCACCCCTGGCCGGTGGACAAGGCCGACGTCGAGTCGCCGAACCAGATCCGCATCGACCTCGACCCGCAGCCGGGCACGGACTTCTCCGACGCGGTGTGGGTGGCCCCGCACGTGCGCGAGCTGCTGCACGAGTTCGGCATGGAGGGCTGGCCGAAGACCTCCGGCGGTCGCGGGGTGCACATCTACGTGCCGATCCAGCCGCGGTGGACCTTCACCGAGGTGCGCCGCTCGGTGATCGCCTTCGGGCGGGAGCTGGAACGCCGTCTCCCCGACCGCGTGACCATGTCGTGGTGGAAGGAGGAGCGCGGCGAGAAGATCTTCATCGACTACAACCAGATGGCCCGGGACCGCACGATCGCGAGCGCCTACTCCATCCGGCCCAAGCCGCACGCCCCGGTGTCGGCGCCGGTGGACTGGGACGAGCTGCCCGACGTCTCACCGTTCGACTTCGACGTCCTCACCATGCCGGCGCGCTTCCGCGAGGTCGGTGACAAGCACGCCGGCCTGGCCGACCACGCCTACGACATCTCGGGCCTGCTGGAGCTCGCCGAGAAGCAGGAGGCCGACGCCGGCATGGGCGACCTCCCCTATCCCCCGGACTACCCGAAGATGCCGGGCGAGCCGATGCGGGTACAGCCCAGCCGGGCCAAGAAGCCCGCCTCCGCGACCGAGGGCTGACCGCGCCAGGTCACTCTGCCTTCGCGCGCTCGTCCCGCAGAGCCTTGAACACCCGCCGGCGCAGCACGTCACCGTCGGCCTCGGACACGTCGAGGAAGCGCAGGGACAAGAGCCAGCGCGGGCCCTGCACGTTCTGCCGGACGATCTCGCCGGTCACATGCACGACCTTCTCCCCGAGGTCGATCATGACATCGGTACGGGTGCCGTTGTCCGGCGGGACGCCCCAGCCGTCGACGAGGGCCCGCATGCCGGATTCGCTGAGGTCGACGGTCAGGCCGGGCAGCAATCCGTCCGACCAGGGCATGCTGACGGGCAGCTCCACCCGGGCGCGCACGGTGCGTCGGCGCTGGCTCCGCTCGGCGGGACCGGTGGCCTGCAGATTCCACAGGACGTCGGTGGTGTCGTCGTCGACTCCCGCGATCTTCGCGGGGAGGGTGCGCTCCTCGTAGCCGGAGATCCAGTACACCTCGACCTGGTCACCGGACTTCACCGCGGTCTTCCACGCCGTGCCCTCGCCCTCGGGGCGCACGGCGATCACGAACTCGTTGGAGACCTCGACCGAGGCGGTCACGGTGATCCCGCGGGCCACGAGCGTCACGTCCGCAGAGGTGCTCACCTCCGGCCGGACAGCGTCGGGCTGGCTCATCGGGATCCTCCACCTGTGCACTTCAGAGACGGGTCGGCCTCGTGACCGCGTCGGCGGACGGTAACGACATGCCGTCCTCCACCGTGTGCATCGGCGGGCGTGTCCTCGACATTTCGTGCCTGCGATCCGTCGTCACCCTCCCGGGTGACCTCCCCGCACGCGCTCAGGAGGCGAGCCGGTGCGCCTCCGCTCCCAGCGCGTGGGCGACCAGGGCAGCGGGACCGGACACCATCATCGCGACGGTCGCGGCCGCGACCACGGCCCGGAGCGCGCCGGCCGACTCCGCGAGGCGGTCGGCAAGCACGAGGTCCAGGTCGGCGTCGTGCAGGTCCTCGATGTCGTGCAGCGGCACGACGGCCCCGTCCTGGTCGGCGAGGCGGGCGGGAGCGGTGCGGGCGGCTGCGGTGCGCATCGGGGTTCTCCTGGTTCGGCGCGAGATGCCGGATCCGTCCGGCTCCACGACCGTGCGGCACCAGGCGCACGGGAACGCCGAGGGATCCGCAGGGAAACCGCAAGACCGCCGTGCCCGGGGCCGGTTCCCCCGGACGGGTGAGGCGGCGCGCTCCCTCCCTCCCCTTGCCCTCAGGCATCCCTCGACCGGGACCGATGCAGGTCAGAGGTACCGACGAAGGGATGGTCGTGAGGGTCTGGCTGCTGGTGTACGGCGTGTTCTACGTCGTCATCGAGATGGTCGGCCACTCCCTGGAGTCCGTCGGCTGGCCGCGGATCACGGCCCTGGACGTGGCGACGGCGGTGACCGACGCCTTCCTCACCGTCTCCGTCGCGCTCGCCGTCCTGCTCGCCCTCAAGCTGGGCGCCGAGCGGTGGGGGCGGTCGCTCCTCCCCCGCCCGGACGCCGGCGAGCCGTTCGAGCCGGTCCGCGAGGCACCGATCGGCGTCCGTTGCTGGCGCCCCGAGCCCCTCGCGCTGCCCGCCGCGTCACCCCCGCCGGTGTCCTCCCGCAGCACCTACTCGATCGGCGCCTACACCGGCCGCCGGCGTCGGGTGGCGCCGTCGTTCCCCGAGGAGCCCGGCCACCTGCTGTGACCGCCCGGCGGCGCAGCGGTGCGGTCCGGAAGAGGTGCAGGTCACAGTTCTGCTGCAGCGTGTTCCCTTCCGGCGATCTTTGGCTAGGGTTGGCACGTCGGGAAGGCCCTGCGCTATGGCAGGACCCCGATGCACCACCTCAGCTAGGAGCGAGCAATGCCCGAAGGAACTGTCAAGTGGTTCAACGCGGAGAAGGGGTTCGGCTTCGCCACCCCTGACGGCGGCGGACCGGATGTGTTCGTCCACTACTCGGCCATCCAGACCAGCGGGTACCGCTCGCTCGACGAAGGCCAGCGGATCGCGTTCGACATCGAGCAGGGCCAGAAGGGCCCGCAGGCTGCGAACGTCACCCCGCTCTGATCTCCTGATCAGCACAGCGCCCCCGCCCGGTTCTCCGGGCGGGGGCGCTGTCGTTCACGGGCCCGGTCAGCGCTTGCGGGGCACGTAACCACCGATCAGCGACTGCATGAGCAGGGCGCCGGAGTCCGGTCCCACGGCGGCGGCCGCGTCGGCCAGGGCACGCCACCGCTGCCGCTCCACCTCGACCGGGGCGTTCTCGGCCCGCGCCCCGATCTGCTCCAGCAGCCGGTCCCACTCCCCCTGCGGCGTCGGCCAGAGGCCAGCCAGCCGACGCGCCTCGGCTGAGATGGCCGTGATCCGCACGATGTCGCCGGCGTGGTTGGTGAGCGGCTCGATGTAGCCGGCGGCCGCCAGCGCCTTGGCGGCGGAGACCACCTCGGCCTTGGACAGCCCGCTGGCGGGCACCACCGCGCCGAGCAGGTAGGGCGATCCACCGTGCTCCGGGCCGTCCACCAGCCGGGCGATGGCCCGCAGCACCGGGAGGTCGCGGGTGAACCAGGCATCGGGCAGCGGGGAGGAGGTCACCGGGCCAGTCTCCCCCGTCGGCACCCGGCGCCCGCCCGGGCGGTCCCCCGATCGAGGTGGCGGAACCGCCGTACCGTGGAGGCATGACCACCTCCGCATCCCAGCCCAAGGTCAGCAAGACCGACGAGGAGTGGCGCGCGCAGCTGTCCCCCGAGGAGTACGCGGTGCTCCGCCAGGCGGGGACCGAGCGCGCCTGGACCGGTGAGTACGTCGACACCAAGACCGTCGGCGTCTACGAGTGCCGGGCCTGCGGCGCCGAGCTGTTCCGCTCGGAGACCAAGTTCGACTCGCACTGCGGCTGGCCGTCGTTCTACGAGGCCTCCGCCGAGGACAACGTGGTGCTCCGCGAGGACCGCAGCTACGGGATGATCCGCACCGAGGTTCTGTGCGGGACCTGCCACAGCCACCTCGGCCACCTCTTCGACGACGCCCCGCAGACGCCCACCGGCGACCGCTACTGCATCAACAGCGTCTCGATCACGCTGAAGCCGGCCGAGTAGGCGCACCCCGACGCCAGAGGGCGGCCACCGAGCGATCGGTGGCCGCCCTCTGGCGTACGGGAGCTGCTACGCCAGGTCGCCGACCAGCTCCGCGATCGGCTTGCGGGTACCGGTGTAGAACGGCACCTCCTCGCGCACGTGCCGTCGGGCGCGGCTGGCCCGCAGGTCGCGCATGAGGTCGACGATGCGGTGCAGCTCGTCGGCCTCGAAGGCCAGCATCCACTCGTAGTCGCCCAGCCCGAACGACGCGACGGTGTTGGCCCGCACGTCGGGGTAGGGCCGCGCCTGCATGCCGTGCTCCTTGAGCATGTCCCGCCGCTCCTCGTCGGGCAGCAGGTACCACTCGTAGGACCGCACGAACGGGTAGACGCAGACGAACCGGCGCGGCTCCTCGTCGGCGAGGAACGCCGGGATGTGGCTGCGGTTGAACTCCGCGGGGCGGTGCAGGGCCATCTGCGACCACACCGGCTCGAGGCGGCGGCCCAGCGCGGTGCGGCGCAGCCGCGTGTAGGCCTCCTGCAGCGCCTCGGCCGAGGAGGAGTGCCACCAGACCATCAGGTCGGCGTCGGCCCGCAGCCCGCTGAGGTCGTACGTGCCGCGGACGACGACGTCCTTGCCGGCGAGCTCCTCCACCAGGGCGGCCGCCTCGTCACCGGCGGCGGTGCGCTCGTCGTCACCGAAGGGCTGGGCCAGCTTGAACACCGACCACATCGTGTAGCGGATGGTGGCGTTCAACTCGTTCGCCCGCTTACCGATGCTGCGTTCCTCGACCTGCTGCTCGCTCATGCGCCCATTGTCCCCCGCCCGGGCCGGCGGGTTCGCCGGGCCCGGGCGGGAACGGGTCGTGCGCTCAGCTCGCCGGCCGGTCCGCCTCGCCGGACCCATCGGTCCGGCGGACATGGGCGGCGCGGCAGTCGGTGCAGGCCGCCATCCACACGTGGTGGCGCAGGCAGCGGGCGAGAGCGGCGGATGCGGATCGTCTCTTGTTCGGGTGGTGCGTGGTGCTCACGCGTCGTGCAACGTCGGAGGCCGCCCCGTGATGCCGCCTCGGGTCGGGGATCACAGCAGCGCGTCGACGGCGCGGGTGGCGTCGCGGATGCAGGCCGGGAGGCCCACCCCGCCGAAGGCCGCACCGGCGATGCCGAGACCGGGCACCTCGCCGACCGCCGCGCGGATCGCGTCGACCCGGGCCGGGTGGCCCACGAGGTACTGCGGCAGCCCCCCGCCCCAGCGCACGACGGCGGTCTGCACCGGCTCCGGGCGCGAGAGCTCGAGCAGGTCGGCGACGTCGGCCACCACCGCGGCGGTGAGGTCCTCGTCGGTGCGCTGCAGCTCGGACTCGTCGCAGTACCGGCCCACCGACGAGCGCACGAGCAGCGCGTCCCCGCCCAGGTGCGGCCACTTCGAGGAGGAGACCGTGACGCCCTTGACCAGCCGGCCGGTCACCGGCGGCACCAGCAGCCCGGAACCGGCCTCGACGTCCTGCGCCGGGAACGCCATGGCCACGACCGCCATCGAGGCGTACGGGATGCCCTGCAGCGGCTCCACCGCACCGGGTGCGACCCGCCCCAGCAGCCGGGCGGCCTTGCCCGCGGGCGCGGTGACCAGGACGGCGTCGGCGGTCAGCACCTCGGGCGCCGCCACCTGACCGGTCGAGACCTCGAACCCGGAGGCGGTCCGGCGGACGGCGTGCGCCGGGGTGCGGAGGCGGACCTCGGCCCGGGCCGCCGCCACCAGCGCGGCCGGCAGCGAGCCGATGCCCTCGTCCACGGTCTGGAACACCGGCCCGTCGACGTCGCCGCGGCTGTGAGTACCTGCCTCCCGGGCGGCCGCGGCTGCCGCGAGGACCGATCCCTCACCCAGGTGCGCGTGCAGCTGCGGCATCGTCGCCTGCAGCGAGAGCTCGTCGGCCCGACCGGCGTAGACGCCGCCCAGGAGCGGCTCGACCAGCCGGTCGACCACCTCGTCGCCGAGCCGCTCCCGCAGCAGTCCTCCTACGGCGACGTCGCCGTCCACGGCCAGCGGCGGCAGGTCGGCCTCGGCGCGGACCCGCGCGACGCCCTCGGACGACAGGAAGCCGTCCAGCCCGTCGGTCGACGCCGGGACGCCGAGCACCGTGCCGGCCGGCAGCGGGAACCGGCCCTCGGGCAGCACGACCGAGGCCTGCGTGGTGGCCGGCGCGACCAGCCTTGCGCCCAGCCCGAGGGCCTCGACCAGTGCGATCGCCTCGGGGACGCGGGCAAGCATCGCCTCCGGGCCGGTGTCGTACCAGTGGCCGGCCAGCTGGATGCGGTGCAGCTTGCCGCCGATCCGGTCGCCGGCCTCGAGGACGACGATCTCGTCGTCGGGGCGGCGTCGCCGCCACTCGAAGGCCGCGGCGAGGCCGGTGATGCCGGCGCCGACGACGACCAGGCGGCGGCTGCTCATGCGCTCGTGAGCTCGTGGACCAGCTCGGTGACGTGGGTGAGGACGCCGGGGTCGGTGTCGGGCAGGACGCCGTGGCCGAGGTTGAAGACGTGCCCGCGGGCCGCCTTCCCCTGCTCCACCACGCGGCGCACCTCCCGGTCGACGGTCTCCCGGTCGGCCAGCAGGACGGCGGGGTCCAGGTTGCCCTGCAGCGACCGACCCGGGCCGACCCGGCGGGCGGCCTCGTCCAGCGGCAGCCGCCAGTCCACGCCCACGACGTCGGCTCCGGCGTCGCCGATCAGCGGCAGCAGCTCACCGGTGCCGACGCCGAAGTGGATGCGCGGCACGTCGCGCCCACCCAGCCCGTCGAAGACCGCCCGGGAGTGCGGCAGCACCCGCTCGGCGTAGTCGACCGCCGACAGCACCCCGGCCCACGAGTCGAAGAGCTGGACCGCCGAGGCGCCGGCGTCCACCTGCGTGCGCAGGAACGTCGACGAGGACACCGAGAGCTTCTGCAGCAGCCGCGACCACGCCTCGGGCTCGGCGTACATGAACGCCTTGGTGCGCGCGTGCTCCTTCGACGGGCCGCCCTCGATGAGGTAGGTGGCCAGCGTGAACGGGGCACCGGCGAAGCCGATGAGCGGCGTGGCACCGAGCTCGCCGACCAGCCGGCGCACCGCCGTCTCGAGGAAGCCCAGCTGCGCGGGGTCGAGGTCGGGCAGCGCGTCGACGTCGGCGACCGAGCGCACCGGGTCGGCGATGACGGGGCCGATCCCCGGCTTGATCTCGATGTCCACCCCGGCCACCACGAGGGGCAGCACGATGTCGGAGAAGAAGATCGCCGCGTCCACCCCGTGCCGGCGCACCGGCTGCAGGGTGATCTCGGTGATCAGGTCCGGGTCCTGGCAGGCGTCGAGCATCTTGGTGCCGGCGCGCAGCTCCCGGTACTCCGGCAGCGACCGCCCTGCCTGACGCATGAACCACACCGGCGTCCGGCTGACCGGGAGGCCACGGGCGGCGCGGACGAGATCGGAATCGGCCGGGGACGCCGACGCGGGAGCACTCACGAGCGTCGATCCTCCCAGACGACCGCCTCGCGGCGCCCGGCCCGTCGGGCGGACGTCCGGCGCGTCTGCGGCCGAACGTGGTGACCCGGCCTACTCTGCGGTCGTGGAGCCGCGCAACCTGGCTGGTGCCGGGGAACCGTCCCGGGACGTCGCCGACGTCCCGGCCGAGTTCCGTGCGGCCCTCGAGTCGCTCGCGGCGGTGCGCGCCCGGCCCGAGATCGAGCTCGAGCCCATCCCGGCTCCGCAGCGCCTCGCACCCTTCGCGCACGCGATCGGGGCCAACGTGGCCGATCCCGACGACCCGGACGACGACATCGCCAGCGCGCGGTTCATCGTCCTCTTCGACCCCGAGGGTCACGAGTCCTGGCACGGCACCATGCGCTGCGTCGGCTACCTCTCCGCGGAGACCGACGAGGAGCTGGTCGACGACGCGATGTTCTCCGAGGTCGCCTGGAGCTGGCTGACCGACGCCCTGGGTGAGGCCGGGGCCGGTCACCACGCGGTGGGCGGCACGGTCACCCGGACGGCCTCCACCCGCTTCGGCGACCTGGCCGGCCCCGAGCACTCGGTCGACGTCGAGATGCGCGCCTCCTGGACCGCCGAGGACACCGACCTCGGACGGCACCTGCAGGCCTGGCTCGACGTCCTGGGCAACGCGGCCGGGCTGCCCCCGCCCGGGGTGCGGCTGCTGGGTCCCTCCGACCGGGTCGGCAGCGAGACTCTCTAACATCGAACCGGCGCGACGGGCACCAGCCCGCTGAGCCGGTGCTCCTCCCCCTGGATCCTGCGGCCCGACGGCGGTGGAACCGGCCGGGCGCCGGCGGACCGACCGACGAGGACCGGCAAGAAGGTGGACGGCAACTGAGCACCGACCCCACTCCCGAGCCGGAGCAGCCGACCGCTCCGGAGGCCATCCCGCTGCTGGCACCCCGCGACGGCCTGCCCCCGGTCATCGAGACCTCCACCCAGCTGGTGGAGTACGCCGAGGCGCTGCGCGCCGGCACCGGTCCGGTCGCCGTCGACGCCGAGCGCGCCTCCGGCTACCGGTACGGCCAGAAGGCCTACCTGGTCCAGCTGCGGCGCAACGGCTCGGGCACCGGGCTGCTCGACCCCGTCCCGCTGCCGGACCTCTCGGTGATCCAGGACGCCATCGCCGACGCCGAGTGGGTGCTGCACGCGGCCAACCAGGACCTGCCCTGCCTGGGCGAGATCGGCCTGGTCCCCGGCCGGATCTTCGACACCGAGCTTGCGGCGCGGCTCGCCGGTCTCCCCCGCGTGGGCCTCGGTGCCGTCGTGGAGTCGCTGCTGGGCTACTCGCTGGTCAAGGGGCACTCCGCCGCCGACTGGAGCACCCGGCCGCTGCCCGAGGAGTGGCTGGTCTACGCCGCCCTCGACGTCGAGGTGCTGGTCGACCTGCGCGACGCCCTGGCCGCGATCCTCGAGGAGCAGGGCAAGACCGAGTGGGCCCGGCAGGAGTTCGCGGCGATCCTCGCCGCCGGTCCGCCGGCCCCCAAGCCGGACCCGTGGCGCCGCTCCAAGACCCGGGAGCTGCGCAGCCGCCGTCAGCTCGGCATGCTGCGCGCGATCTGGGAGGCCCGGGACGAGCTGGCCCGCAAGCGCGACATCGCGCCCGGACGGGTGCTCCCCGACGCCGCGATGGTCGCCGCCGTGCAGGCCGACCCGAAGAACGAGGGCGCGCTGCTGGAGCTCCCGGTGTTCCGCGGGCGGGCCAACCGCCGCCTGGTGGCGCACTGGTTCAGCGCGCTGGCCCGGGGCAAGGCGATCCCGGAGGACCAGCTGCCCCCGCACAGCCTCCCGGGCGACGGTCCGCCGGCGGTCAACCGCTGGGCCGATCGCGATCCGGCCGCCGCCACCCGGCTGCAGGTGGCGCGCACCGGGCTGGAGGAGCTCAAGGAGAAGCACGGCGGGATCCCGGTGGAGAACATCCTCTCCCCCGACCTGGTGCGCCGGCTGATGTGGAGCCCGCCCGAGCCCCGCGAGCGCTCCGCCGTCGAGGGCGCGCTGCGCGCCGGTGGTGCGCGCGAGTGGCAGATCGAGCTCACCGCCGACCTGCTCACCGACGCCGCCAACCGCGCCTGAGGGTGGAACGGGGCGAGGCGCTGACCCTGCGCTTCGACGACCGCGAGGTCACCGTGTTCTGGGGTCCGGTCGGTGACGTCGACCGCGTGGCCGTCCGCGACGGGCGGGTGCTCACCTGGTCGTCCCCCGACGACTGCGTCTCCGACGCCGCGCGCCACGCGTGGCGAGGGCTCGGGGACGACGACATCGGCCGGTCGGCGATGGACTTCGGTCCGGCGCAGGACTGGCTCCGGGGACGACGACCGGCGCTCCCCACGGAGTCGGCGCTGAACCTCTGGAACACCGCCAAGGACGTCGCCGACAGCGTCGATGCGCCCTGGCGGGACAGGGGCCCGACGGCCGACCGGTGCTACCGCAAGCTTTTCGCCGCGAACGTCCCCTGGGTGTTCGAGCTGGAGGCGTACCGCCCCCGCTGGCTCGCGGCGGAGCTGCGGTGCGTCCGCACCGTTCTTGGCCGGGCCGTCCACGTGCTGCGCTCCGAGCTGGGCTGAGCTCTGCGAACGCCGCCGGGGCGCCGTCCGCGTGCTGCGGACGACGCCCCGTCGGGAACGAGCACCTGCCGCCCGCCGGCCTGAGGCACGGCGGGCGGCAGGGGTCAGTGGCCGGTCGCGGCGGCCCGCCGGCGGGCCAGCGCGTCGACGCTCGCGGCGAGCAGCAGCACGCCACCGGTGATGATGAAGTTCAGGTACGCCTCCGTGCCCAGCAGGCCGAGCCCGTTGGCGATGATCGCCACCACCAGGCCACCGAGGACGGCGTCGCGCACGCGACCCCGGCCGCCGAAGAGGCTGGTGCCACCGATGACCGCCGCACCCACGGCGTACAGCAGCGTGTTGCCACCACCGGAACCCGGCGCGACCGAGCCCAGCCGCGAGGCGGCGACGATGCCGCTGATCGCCGCCAGCGTCGAGCCGATGACGAAGACCGAGACCTTGATCTTCGTGACGTTGATGCCGGCCCGTCGCGCTGCCTCGGCGTTGCCGCCGACGGCGTAGATGTGCCGGCCGAAGCTGGTGCGGCCCAGCACGAACGACAGGGCCAGCAGCAGGATGACCACCAGCGGGATGGCGTAGGGGATGCCGGCCAGCACGACACCGGCAGCCGGCGCCCGGTCGAGGCTGAGGACGGCGGTCACGAGGACGACCACCGCGGCGATCACCCCGATCCGCACCAGCACGACGGCCAGCGGCTGGGAGGCCAGGCCCTTGGCCTGCTGCGTGCGCCAGCGGTTCAGCTGCAGCACCGCGTAGAGCGCGACGACCACGAGGGCGAGGACCCAGCCCAGCACCACCGGCAGGTTCTTGTCGCTGATCGCCGAGACCACCTCGTCGCGCACCGGGACGGTGCCGCCCTGCCCGATGAGCCGCAGGGTGACACCCTGCCAGCCGAGGAAGAGCGCGAGCGTGACGACGAACGACGGGATGCCGATCAGCCCCACGAGGCTGCCGGTGAACAGGCCGATGGCGGCGCCGGTGACGATCGCGGCGAGCACGGCCACGTACCAGGGAGCGCCGGCGTCGGCGAGCAGCTTGGCCATGACGGCCGCGCAGACCCCGCTGACGACGCCCGCGGACAGGTCGATGTCCCCGAGCAGCAGGATGAAGACCAGGCCCATCGCGAGGATGATGATCGGGGCCGCCTGGTCGGCCAGGTTGGCCATGTTGCGCGGCGTCAGGAAGGTCTCCGGCCGCAGGGCGAAGAAGAGCAGGCCCAGGGCCAGGATGCCGAGGATCGCGGGCAGCGCACCGAGGTCACCGCCGCGCACCCGGGCGACGTAGGCGCGGGCGGCGCCGCCGAGCGAGTCGGTCGAGCGGTCGCCCTCGAAGCCGCCGGGCTCCTGCGCGCTCGTGGAGCCGGTGATGGTGTTGCTCGACATGGTTCAGACCTCCACGGCCGCGACGTCGGCGGGCGCGATGCCGATGTCGCCCGACCGGCCCGCGGTGATGAGCTCGATGACCTGACCGCGGTTGACCTCGGAGATCGGGATGTCCGCTGCCATGCGGCCCAGGTAGAGGGCGGCGATGCGGTCGGCCACCTCGAAGACGTCGACCATGTTGTGCGAGATGAAGACGACGGCGTGACCGGTGTCGGCCAGCCGGCGGACGAGGTCGAGCACCTGACGCGTCTGCGCGACGCCGAGGGCCGCCGTCGGCTCGTCGAGGATGACGACCTTGGATTCCCAGAGGACCGCCTTGGCGATGGCAACCGTCTGCCGCTGACCGCCGGAGAGGCTCGAGACGAGCTGGCGCACGGACTTGAGCGTGCGGACCGACAGCTTGGCCAGGGTGTCGCGGGCCGCCTGCTCCATGGAGATCTCGTCGAGGAGCAGGCCGTTCTTGCGCTCCCGGCCGAGGAACATGTTCTGGACGACGTCGAGGTTGTCGGCCAGGGCGAGGTCCTGGTAGACGACCTCGATCCCGAGCTTGGCGGAGTCCCGCGGACCGGCGATGTCGACGGGGTTGCCGTCGAAGAGGATCTGCCCGCCGTCGATCGGGTGGATGCCCGCGATCGACTTGATCAGCGTGCTCTTGCCCGCACCGTTGTCGCCGACGAGCGCGGTGACCTTGCCGGGGTAGACCTTCAGGTCCACACCGTGGAGGACCTGGTTGGCGCCGAAGCTCTTGTCGACGCCGCGGAGCTCGAGGATGGGGGTTCCATCCGCCGGCTGAGGCACGCTCACGGGCTTCCTCTCTTGACGACGAACCGAGCGGGGCGCCCTCCGGATCCGGAGGGCGCCCCGACGGGAGGGATTACTGGATGCCGAGCTCGGTGCAGGCGGCGGCGAACTCGCCGGTGCACAGCTCCTCGGCCGTCACGAACTCGTCGTCGACGACGTCCTTGACGTTGTCACGGAAGATCGAGACCGGGGTCAGCAGGACCGACGGGACCTCGCGGTCGCCCTCGGGGTCCTCGACGGTGCCCGTGGTCTCGGCCTCCTCGTCGTTGATCAGCGCGACGGCCAGGTCCGCGAGCGCGGCGGCCTCCTCGCGGATCGACTTGTAGACCGTCATGCACTGGTCGCCGGCGAGGATGTTCTGCAGACCCTCGACGGTGGCGTCCTGACCGGTCACGTTGTTGGCGCCCGCGGCGTTGTTGCGGCCGAGGATCTGGATGACCGAGTTGGCCAGGCCGTCGTTGGCGGCCAGGACACCCTGGATGTCGCCGCCGGCCTGCGTGTACATCTGCTCGAAGATGGTCGCGGCCTCCTGGTTGTCCCAGCCCGGCACGGCCTGCTCCGCCACCTGCGTGTACTGCGTCATCTCGTCGAGCACCTCGTGGGCGCCCGCCGAGAACAGGGTGGCGTTGTTGTCGTCCGGCGAGCCGTTGAGGAAGGCGATGTTCGCGGGCTCGTCACCGAGGCACTGCGCGAGGCCCTGGCCCTGCAGCCGGCCGACCTCGGTGTTGTCGAAGGAGACGTAGTACTCCGCGGAGCCGCCCAGCGTGAGCCGGTCGTAGTCGATGGTCCGCACGCCCTCGGCGGCGGCGGTCTCCTGGATCTGCGCGCCCGAGGCGGAGTCGAGGTTGACGATCGCCAGGACGGTCACGCCCTCGGTGATCATCTGCTCGGCGATGGTGGCCTGCCGCTGCGCGTCACCCTCGGCGTTCTGGATCACGGCCTCGACGCCGGCCTCCTCGAAGGCCGCCTCGAGGTAGGGGCGGTCGAAGTTCTCCCAGCGGACCGAGGACTCGGTGTCGGGGAGGATGACGCCGACCTTGCCGGCCGCGTCGCCGCCGCCGCCGCCGTCGCCGCCGCCGCTGCCGCCGCTGCCCGAGTCGCCGCCGCAGGCAGCCAGACCGAACACCAGACCGGCGGCGAGCGCCGTCGTCACTGTGCGCCGTCGCACCATGAGGGGGACCTGCCATTTCGTTGGGGTTACAGAGAAATTCCGGCGGCACATCTTGCGCGCCCCTTCCCCGTGACCGCAACCACACCCTGTCCTCGTTGCCGGACCGTGATCCGGAACCCCCTCGAACGAGGGCCGCGCTGCGCTTGGCCCGCCGGTTACCGACGGGTAACTTGAACGCCGCCGGGCCCTGCCGGGTGCGGTTACGAATCCTGCGGAGGTCACATGTCCCGCTCGCTGCGTGAGGTCGTCTTCGTCGACGGCGTGCGCACTCCCTTCGGCAAGGCCGGTCCGAAGGGCATCTACGCCGAGACGCGCGCCGACGACCTCGTGGTGCGCTGCATCCGCGAGCTGCTGCGCCGGAACCCCGCTCTGCCGGCCGACCGGGTGGACGAGGTGGCCATCGCCGCCACCACCCAGATCGGCGACCAGGGCCTGACCCTCGGCCGCACCGCCGCGCTGCTGGCCGGGCTGCCGAAGTCGGTTCCCGGTTACTCGATCGACCGCATGTGCGCCGGTGCCATGACCGCGGTGACCACCACCGCGTCGGGCATCGCGTTCGGCGCCTACGACGTCGCCATCGCCGGCGGTGTCGAGCACATGGGCAACCACCCGATGGGTGAGGGCGTGGACCCGAACCCGCGGATCATCAGCGAGAAGCTGGTGGACCCCTCGGCCCTGGTCATGGGCTCGACCGCGGAGAACCTGCACGACCGCTTCCCGCACCTGACCAAGGAGCGCGCCGACGCGTTCGCGCTGGCCAGCCAGCAGAAGT
The DNA here is from genome assembly GCF_003319095.1 of Blastococcus sp. TBT05-19. Lineage (GTDB taxonomy): Bacteria > Actinomycetota > Actinomycetes > Mycobacteriales > Geodermatophilaceae > Blastococcus. The sequence continues at coordinate 126,223 of NZ_QOHI01000008.1, forward strand.
ACGCGAAGGCCGTGGCCAACGGCAAGATCGGCCCGGAGCTGGTGACCATGGCGACCCGCTCGGCCGAGAACGGCTGGGGCGTCGCGACCGTCGACGAGCCGCCGCGACCGCAGACCACCCTCGAGGGCCTGGGCACGCTGAAGACCCCGTTCCGCCCGCACGGCAACGTGACCGCCGGCAACGCCGCCGGTCTCAACGACGGCGCCACCGGCTGCCTGCTGGCCGCCGAGGACGTCGCCGAGGAGCTGGGCCTCAACGTCGGCATGCGCCTGGTCGGCTACGGCTTCGCCGGCGTCGAGCCCGAGGTCATGGGCATCGGCCCGGTGCCGTCGACCGAGAAGGCGCTGGCCCGCACCGGCCTGTCCATCTCCGACATCGGCCTGTTCGAGCTCAACGAGGCCTTCGCCATCCAGGTGCTGGCGTTCCTCGACCACTTCGGCATCGCCGACGACGACGAGCGCGTCAACCCGTGGGGCGGCGCCATCGCCGTCGGCCACCCGCTGGCCTCCTCCGGCGTCCGCCTGATGACCCAGCTCTCGCGGCAGTTCGCCGAGCGCCCCGACGTCCGCTACGGCCTGACCGCCATGTGCGTGGGCCTCGGCATGGGCGCCACCGTGATCTGGGAGAACCCCAACTGGGAGGGCGACAAGTGAGCGCTGTCTTCGAGAACGAGGTCGTGACTCGGGCGTTGGTCCGGTTCCTGACGCTGCCCGGCCTCTCCGGTGAGTTCGCCCTGATCACCATCGACAACGGGCATGACCACACCCGTCCGTCGACGTTCGGCCCCGGCGGGCTCGCCTCGCTGGACGCCGCGCTGGACGAGATCGCCGCCCGCTCCCCCGCCCCCGCGGCGATCGGCGTGACCGGCAAGCCGTTCATCTTCGCCGTGGGCGCGGACCTCTCCGGCGTGCCGTCGGTGACCGACGCGTCGGCCGCCCGGGAGATCGCCGAGACCGGCCACCGGGTGTTCCGCCGGCTGAAGGACTCGTCGGTGCCGACGTTCGCCTTCGTCAACGGCGTCGCCCTCGGCGGCGGCCTGGAGCTGGCGCTGCACTGCCACTACCGGACGATGAGCGGCGGCGCCGCCGTCGCCTTCCCCGAGGCCTTCCTCGGGCTTGTCCCCGGCTGGGGCGGCACGCAGCTCCTGCCGAACCTGATCGGCATCGACGCCGCCGTCACGGTGATCGTCGAGAACGCCCTGGCGCAGAACAAGATGACGCCGGCGCCCAAGGCGGCCGAGCTCGGCATCGCCGACGCGCTCTTCGAGCCGGCCGACTTCCTCGAGCGCTCGCTCGAGTGGGCCGTCGGCGTGCTCGACGGCTCGGTGGCCGTCGAGCGTCCCGAGGTCGACCGCTCGGCGTGGGACGACGCGATCGCCCGCGCCCGCGGCGTCGTCGCCGCCCGCACCCGCGACGCCTCCCCCGGCGCTGTCCGGTCGGTGGACCTGCTGGAGCTGGCGAAGGCCGGCGTGGACGGCGAGGCCTTCACCACGGGCACGGCCGCCGAGGACGACGCGCTGACCGAGCTGCTCATGAGCGACCCGCTGCGGGCCTCGCTCTACTCCTTCGACCTGGTGAACAAGCGGGCGAAGCGTCCCGCCGGCGCGCCGGACAAGTCGCTGGCCCGCAAGGTCACCAAGGTCGGCGTCGTGGGCGCCGGGCTCATGGCCTCGCAGCTGGCGATGCTGTTCGTGCGGCAGCTGAAGGTGCCGGTCGTGCTGACCGACATCGACCAGGCCCGCGTGGACAAGGGCGTGGCCTACGTGCACGGCGAGCTGGACAAGCTGGCGCTGCGCGGCCGGCTGAGCTCCGACAAGCTCAACCAGCTCAAGGGCCTGGTCACCGGCTCGCTGTCCAAGGACGTCTTCGCCGACGCCGACCTCGTCATCGAGGCCGTGTTCGAGGAGATGTCGGTCAAGCAGCAGGTGTTCGCCGAGGTGGAGGCGATCGTCTCCCCCGAGTGCGTGCTGGCGACCAACACCTCGGCGCTCTCGGTGACCGAGATGGCCGCCAAGCTCGAGCACCCCGAGCGCGTGGTCGGCCTGCACTTCTTCAACCCGGTCGCCGTCCTCCCGCTGCTGGAGGTCGTGCGTGCCGAGCAGACCGACGACGCATCGCTGGCCACCGCCTTCGCCGTCGGCAAGTCGCTGAAGAAGAGCTGTGTGCTGGTCGCGGACGCCCCGGCGTTCGTGGTCAACCGCCTCCTCACCCGCTTCCTGGGCGAGGTCACCGCGGCCGTGGAGCAGGGCACGCCGGTCGAGGTCGCCGAGCGCGCTCTGGACCCGCTGGGTCTGCCGATGACGCCGTTCGAGCTGCTCTCGCTCGTCGGCCCGGCGGTCGCGCTGCACGTGGCCGAGCGCATGCACGAGGCCTTCCCCGACCGGTTCGCCGTCGGCGAGGGCCTCAAGCGGATCGTCGAGCTGGGCAAGGCGAGCGTCTTCAGCGAGCCCGGCGTCGTCGACCCCGAGCTGGCCGGGTCGTTCACCGGCGACTCCCCGCTCACCGCCGAGCAGGTGCACGACCGCGCCGTCGAGGCGCTGGCGCAGGAGATCCGGCTGATGCTGGACGAGGGCGTCGTGCAGGCTCCGCAGGACATCGACCTGTGCATGATCCTCGGCGCGGGCTGGCCGTTCTGGCTGGGCGGCATCACCGCCTACCTGGACCGGACCGGCGTCTCGGAGCGGGTGACCGGCTCCCGGTTCCTGCCCCAGGGCGTGGCCTCGCTCCCCGCGTAGTCCACCGGACCCGGACGGCCCGGCCCCCTCAGCGTGGAGGGAGCCGGGCCGTTCGTCGTCTCCCGGGGCGATGCCGTCGCCGCGCTCCGGTCACCACCGCCGCGCTGCAGCGCGGCGGTCGCGACCACACCGCGGCACCCGCGCCGGGTCAGCGGAACTTGCTGGTGAGGCTGTCCATCGTGCGGTTCACCGAGGCGACCTTGACGTGCGAGAGGCCCGCGCTCGCGCCCGCGGCGAGCATCGCCTCGTGCGCCGCCCGGAGCGTCGCCCACACCTCGTCGGCCTCGCCCTCGAGCGTGGTGCCCAGCGCACCGACCTCGTAGCGCAGCCCCGACGCCTGGATCACCGCGATCGCGGCCTCCACGTGCGCGTGCGGGTTCTCGTCGGTGCCGGGCGGCGAGGGCGCCACCTGGATCTCCGCGATGACGGTCATGAACGGGCCTCGTCGGCCGGCTCCACGACCTGGTCGTCGGCGCGCTCGGCGAGCCGGGAGGTCCACTCCGCGATCCGGCGGGCGACGTCCTGCTCGGTGAGCCCGGCGTCGGCGAGCACCTGCCCGCGGCTGCCGTGGTCGAAGAACTGCTGCGGCAGACCCATCGAGCGAACCGGGACGTCGATCCCGCGGTCCTGCAGCGCCTGCGTGAGCGTGGTGCCCGTTCCCCCGGCCCGGCCGCCGTCCTCGACGGTGACCACGAGCCGGTGGTCAGCGGCGAGGTCCACGAGCTCCGGAGCGACCGGCAGCACCCAGCGCGGGTCGACGACGGTGACGCCGATGCCGTGGTCCGCGGCGCGCTCGGCGGCGGCCAGGCAGGTCGGCACCATCGAGCCGACGGCGACCAGCAGCACGTCGCTCCGCTCGTCCCGGCGCAGCACGTCGACCGGCCCGCGCCGCTCCAGCGCGGGGATGTCGACCGGCGGCGCGCCCTTCGGGAAGCGGACGACGGTCGGGCCGTCGGTCACCGCGACCGACTCGCGCAGCGCCTCGCGCAGCGTCGACTCGTCACGCGGCGCGGCCAGCCGGACGCCGGGGACCACCGAGAGGATCGACATGTCCCACATGCCGTTGTGCGAGGCGCCGTCCGTGCCGGTCACCCCGGCGCGGTCGAGCACGACGGTCACCGGCTGGCGGTGCAGGGCGACGTCCATGAGCAGCTGGTCGAACGCGCGGTTGAGGAACGTCGAGTAGACGGCGACGACGGGGTGCAAGCCGCCCATCGCGAGACCCGCGGCCGAGGTCAGCGCGTGCTGCTCGGCGATGCCGACGTCGAAGGTGCGCTCCGGGAACCGCTCGGCGAAGGCCGCCAGGCCGGTCGGGTGCAGCATCGCGGCGGTGATGGCGACGACGTCGGAGCGCTCGGCGCCGATGCGCACCAGCTCGTCGGAGAACGCCGTCGTCCAGTCGCGGGCGGCGGCGACGCTGGCGCCGCTGTCGGGGTCGAAGACGCCGGTGGCGTGCCACGCGTCGATCTGGTCGGTCTCGGCCGGCGGGTAGCCGAAGCCCTTGGTGGTGACCGCGTGCACGATCACCGGGCCGCCGAACGAGCGGGCCCGGCGCAGCGCGGACTCCATGACCTCGATGTCGTGCCCGTCGACCGGGCCGATGTACTTCATGCCGAGGTCCTCGAACATGCCCTGCGGCGACAGGACGTCCTTGAGGCCCTTCTTGATCGCGTGCAGCGCGTCGTAGAGCGCGGAGCCGACGACCGGCGCCTTGTGCAGCGCCTGGCGCACCTGGAGCAGCGCGTTCTCGTAGCCGGGGCGCAGCCGCAGGGTGGCCAGCGCGTCGGCGACGCCGCCGATGGTCGGCGAGTAGGAGCGGCCGTTGTCGTTGACGACGATGACCACCGGGCGGTCCTGCGCGGCGGCGATGTTGTTCAGCGCCTCCCAGGCCATGCCGCCGGTGAGGGCGCCGTCGCCGATCACCGCGACGACCGGCCGCTGGTCACCCCGGACGGCGTAGGCCTTGGCGAGACCGTCGGCGTAGGACAGCGACGTCGAGGCGTGGCTGTTCTCCACCCAGTCGTGCTCGCTCTCGGCCCGGCTCGGGTAGCCGGACAGGCCGCCGCGCTGGCGCAGCCGCTCGAAGCCCTCGACCCGGCCGGTGAGCATCTTGTGCACGTAGGACTGGTGCCCCGTGTCGAAGACGATCGGCTCGCGCGGGGAGTCGAACACCCGGTGCAGCGCGATGGTCAGCTCGACGCAGCCGAGGTTGGGGCCCAGGTGCCCACCGGTCTTCGCCACGCTGGTGACCAGCGTGTCGCGGATCTCGGCCGCGAGGGCAGGCAGCTCTTCGGGACGCAGGGCTCGCAGATCAGCGGGATCTCGGAGCGATCGCAGGAGCGGCACGGGCCCACTGTAGTCGCGTACGGCCACCTCACCGGGTGAGCAAGATCGCCCGGTCAGAGCCGCGGCACCCAGCGTTCGCCCCGCAGCGCGCCGCCCACCACCTCGACGCCGCGGGCCGCGGCGGCCAGCCGGGTGCCCTCCCGCTCGTAGGCGGCGATGGCCGCCTCCATCGCCTCGGTGGGCAGCTGGTCGGCGAGCTCCACCCGGACCGTCCGCCAGCCGCGGCGCGCCGCCTCCAGCCCGGCGGCGACGTGGTCGGCGGCGAAGCGGGCCAGCAGGACCGGGTACCGGCGCAGCACCTCGTGCGCCCGGTAGTCCGACGGCACGAGGTCGAACAGCCAGGCGACGGCGGTGCGCTCCCAGTCGGGCGCACCGGGCGGACGCACCTGCTCCGGCCAGCCCGGCGGCACCGTTCGGTCCACCGCACCAGTGTGCCCTACCGGTCGAACATGCGTTCGACCGGCGCGCGGCGCGTCAGGCGGAGGTCTGCCGCTTGAGCCAGAATTGCTCGAAGCCCCAGGTGCCGGCGCCGCTGGAGTGGTAGCTGACGAGCTCCCACCCCTGGGCGCCCAGCTTGTTGAGGACCGAGCTGATGTCGTCCGGCTGCCGTTCCGACTGCCCGCCGGGGAGCTTGACGCTCACCCCTGCGCGCTGGGACTCGGCGTCGTTGGCGGTGATGACCGAGGCGTATTCCCACGTGGGCACCCCTAGAAGGTATCGAGGCGGGGTCCCGCGCGGAGCGCCGGGCGGGTCAGGCGGGGACGAGCAGCGCCACGCACTCCACGTGGGCGGTCATCGGGAAGGCGTCGTACCCGCGGACGTCGGCCAGCCGGTAGCCGGCTTCCACGAACGCGGCGACGTCCCGGCCCAGCGCCGCGGGATCGCAGGCCACGTAGACGACGGCCCGCGCGCCGGTGCCGGCGAGCAGCCGGCTCACCGCCTTCCCGGCACCTGCCCGCGGCGGGTCGAGGACGACGACGTCGGGTGCACCGCCCAGTTCGCCGAGCAGCTCCTCGAGCCCCTCGGCGTCGACCATGCCCTGCCACACCTCGGCCTGCGGGAGGGCGGCGAGGTTGGCGTCGGCCGCGGCGCAGGCACCGGCGTCGGACTCCACGCAGACCACGCGCCCCTCCTCGCCCACCAGCGGGGCGAGGGCGCCACCGAACAGCCCGGCCCCGGCGTAGAGGTCGAGCACGGTCTCCCCCGGCGTCACCGCGGCGAGGTCCTCGACGGCGGTGACCAGCGCGTCGGCCGCGGCGGGGTGCACCTGCCAGAAGCCGGTGCCCTCGACCTCCCAGTCCCGTCCGCCGGCGCGGCGCTCGGCGCGGCCGGCGCGCTCCGCGGGCAGCTCGTCGCCCGCCTGCAGCAAGTCGGCGAGCTGCGGCCGGCCCCGGCGGTCCAGCCGCGCGGTGGTCACCGCCCCGGTCGAGTCGATCGACACGTCGACCGCCCCGGCTCCGGGCCAGCGGCGGGCGAGCACGGCCTGCGCGGCCGGCTCCACCGTGATGGGGCAGTCGTCGAGGACGACGACGTCGTGCGAGCGGTGCCGCCGCAGACCCGGGGCGCCGGTGCGGTCGACGGCGAACCGGGCCCGCGAGCGCCACCGCAGCGCCCCGCCCGGGAGCTCCTCGACCACGAGCCCGGCGACCACCGGATCAGCGGCGTCCAGCCCGCCGAGCCGCACCAGCTGCTCGCGCACGACGGTGGCCTTGAGCCGGTGCTGCTCGGCCGGGTCGACGTGCTGCCAGTCGCAGCCGCCGCACTTCCCCGGCCCGCTGTACGGGCAGGGCCGCTCCACGCGGGCCGGCGCGGCCTCGAGGACCTCGACGGCGTCGGCGCGGCAGAAGCCGGCGTGCCGGTCCTCGGTCACCCGGACCCGCACCCGCTCACCGGGCAGCGTGTGCCGGACGAACACCACCCGGCCCTCGTGCCGGGCCACGCAGTGCCCGCCGTGCGCGACGGGGCCGACGGTGACCTCGAACTCCTGGCCGACCCACCCACCGCCGCGGTCAGGTGACGTGCTGGAACGGCCCCGCTGCAGGGGCCCGCGGCGCGCCTGCGAGCGGTGGGGGGCAGCGGCGGCCGCGTCCCGAGGCTCGCCCCGAGCCTGCGAGGGGTGAGGAGGACGGGGTCCTTCAGCCATACGGCGTCACGTCGACCTGGTCGTCGGTGAACCCGCGGCGCAGGTCGCCCGGGGCCGGACCACCCCGCCGGTCGGCGTCGTCGTCCCGGCCGATGCTGCTCTCCAGCTGCCAGGGCACCGTGGTGATCATGACGCCGGGCTGGAACTGCAGCCGGGCCCGCAGCCGCAGCGCGCTCTGGTTGTGCAGGACGTTCTCCCACCAGTGGCCGACGACGTACTGCGGCACGAAGACGACGACGAGCTCGCGCGGGCTGTCGCGGCGGATGCCCTTCACGTAGTCCAGCACCGGGCGGGTGATCTCCCGGTACGGCGACTCGAGGACCGTCAGCGGCACCGGGATGTCGTAGCGCTCCCACTGCGACTGCAGGCTGCGGGTCTCGGCGGGGTCCACGTTGACCGTCAGCGCGGTGAGCGCGTCGGGGCGGGTGGCCCGTGCGAAGGCCAGCGCGCGCAGCGTCGGCTTGTGCACCTTCGAGACCAGCACCACCGCGTGCACCTTGCTGGGCAGCGTGCGCGAGTCCGCGTCGGGCACGAGCTGGTCGGACACGTGGCAGTAGTGCTTGTGGATCGCCTTCATCAGCCCGAACAGCACCGGCATGGCCACCAGCACCAGCCACGCGCCGTGGGTGAACTTGGTGACGACGATGATCAGCAGGACCGCGCTGGTCAGGGAGCCGCCGACGGTGTTGATGACCTGCGAGCGGCGCATGCGCCTGCGCGCCGCCGGGTCCGCCGTCCGCATCTCCCGGTTCCAGTGCCGCACCATGCCCCACTGGCCGATGCTGAAGCTGGTGAAGACGCCGATGATGTACAGCTGGATCAGCCGGGAGACGTCGGCGTCGAAGGCGACGATGAGCAGCGCGGCGAAGCCGGCGAGGACCAGGATGCCGTTGCTGTAGACGAGCTTGTCGCCGCGGGTGTGCAGCTGGCGGGGCATGAACCGGTCCTGCGCCAGGACCGAGCCCAGCAGCGGGAAGCCGTTGAACGCGGTGTTGGCGGCCAGGATGAGCACCAGCGCCGTCGCCGCCTGGATGACGAAGAAGCCGATCGAGGCGTCGCCCCCGAACACCGCGGCCGCGAGCTGCGCGATGACCGTGCGCTGGGGCTCGGTCTCGCAGTCGGCGAAGCCGTCCAGGTCGCACGGGTGCTCGACGTACTTCACGTCGGCGAGCAGCGCCAGCGCGGTGACGCCGGCGAACATGGTGGCCGCGACGCCCCCCATGAGCGCCAGCGTGGTGGCGGCGTTCCTGCCCTTCGGCGGCCGGAAGGCCGGGACCCCGTTGGCGATCGCCTCGACACCGGTCAGCGCGGTGCAGCCCGAGGCGAAGGCGCGCAGCGCGAAGAAGATCAGCGCCAGCCCGGCCAGCTGGGTGTACTCCGGTTCCGGCGTCACCGAGTAGCCGGAGCTCTCCGCCGTCAGGTCCCCGTCGGTGACGAAGTACCGGACCAGGCCGGTGCCGATCATCACGAGGATGCTGGTGATGAACAGGTAGGTGGGCACGGCGAAGGCCCGGCCGGACTCCCTGACGCCGCGCAGGTTGGCCGCCGCGAGCAGGACCACCAGGCCGACCGCGATCAGCACCCGGTGCTCGTTGAGCGACGGGAACGCCGAGATGATGTTGTCGGTGCCCGCCGAGACCGACACCGCCACGGTCAGCACGTAGTCGACGAGCAGCGCGCTGGCCACCACGAGGCCGGCGAACTGCCCGTGGTTCTTCATCGCGACCTCGTAGTCGCCACCGCCCGAGGGGTAGGCGCGGACCACCTGCCGGTAGGAGAGCACCACCGTCACCAGCAGCACGACCACCGCCGCGGCCAGCCACGGCGCCAGGTACAGGAACGCCGTACCGGCCAGCGTGAGGACGATGAGGATCTCCTGCGTGGCGTAGGCCACGGAGGACAGCGGGTCGCTGGCGAAGATCGGCAGCGCCAGCCGCTTGGGCAGCAGCGACTCCCCGGCCCGGTCGCTGCGCACGGGGCGGCCGAGGACGAGGCGTTTCGGGAGTTGTCCGAGGTCGGACAGGCTTGGCACGGCGGCGATGGTACGGATCCCGGGACCGTCCGCGCGGGTGACTCGGCACACCCCGCCCCGACCGGGGGAACCGGCCCTCCTGCGCCCTCCGGGCACCCAGCCGGGTGTAGCTTCGCGCCCGGTGACTGCGCGGGCGGACGGCGCCCGCGCGACCGATGCTGCAGGGAGTGACACGTGCACGTGGTCGTGATGGGCTGCGGCCGTGTCGGCTCGGCCATCGCCCGCCGGCTGGAGCAGATCGGGCACAGCGTGGCCGTGATCGACCAGGACCCCGAGGCGTTCCGCCGGCTGGGTCCCGACTTCGCGGGCCGGCAGATCACCGGTCTCGGCTTCGACCGCCAGACCCTGCTCGACTCCGGCATCGACTCCGCCGGCGCCTTCGCCGCGGTGAGCAGTGGCGACAACTCCAACATCATCAGCGCCCGGGTGGCCCGCGAGACCTTCGGCGTCCAGCACGTCGTGGCCCGCATCTACGACTCGAAGCGCGCCGAGGTCTACGAGCGCATGGGCATCCCCAGCGTCGCCACCGTCCCGTGGACGGTGAACCGGCTGCTGCGCGAACTGCTGTCGGTGAAGGTCAGCGAGCTGTGGCGCGAGCCCACCGGCAAGGTGCTCCTGATGCGGGTCACCGTCACCGAGGTGTGGGTGGGCCGCAAGCTCGTCGAGCTGGAGACCGCCACCGGCGCGCGCGCTTCGTGGCTGATCCGGTTCGGGGAGGCGCAGCTGCCCAGCGCGTCGACCGTGCTGCAGGACGGCGACCAGCTCGTCGTCGCCGCCACCGACGAGCTGACCGCCCACGTGCACGAGGTCGTCGAGCGCGGCCCGGGCGGAGGGGAGCACTGATGCGCGTCGCCATCGTCGGAGCGGGCGCCGTCGGCCGCTCCATCGCCGGGGAGCTCCTCGAGAACGGCCACACCGTCATGCTCATCGAGAAGGACGGCCGCAAGGTGCGCACCCGCTCGGTGCCCGGCGCGGAGTGGGTGCAGGCCGACGCGTGCGAGGTGACCTCGCTCGAGGAGGCCCAGCTCGCCACCTGCGACGTCGTCGTCGCGGCCACGGGTGACGACAAGGCGAACCTCGTCGTCTCGCTGCTGGCCAAGACCGAGTTCGCCGTCAACCGGGTCGTCGCCCGCGTCAAGGACCCGCGCAACGAGTGGCTCTACACCGAGGCCTGGGGCGTCGACGTCGCCGTCTCCACGCCGCGCGTGCTCGCCGCCCTGGTCGAGGAGGCGGTGAGCGTCGGCGACGTCGTCCGGCTCATGAGCTTCCGCAAGGGCGCCGCCAACCTGGTCGAGATCACGCTCGGGGACGACACCCCGTGGGTGGGTTCCCCGCTGCGCGACGTCCCGCTGCCCCGCGAGACCGTGCTCACCGCGGTCCTGCGCGGCGACCGGGTGATCACCCCGACGCCGGACGAGCCGCTGGAGTCCGGCGACGAGCTGCTGTTCGTCTCGCACGGCGACACCGAGGACCAGCTCCAGCAGGTCTTCGCACCCGACGGTCCCGGCTCAGCCGCCGGCTGAACCGTCCGGGGCGCCGTCGTCCGCCGCGGTGCGGTGGCGGTGCAGCCGGGCGACCACCCACAGCGTCACCAGCAGCACGACGGCGGTGAGCGGCAGGCCGAGGACCACGGAGAACGTGCCGAGCAGCTCGACGTCGTCGGCGAGGTAGTAGATCCACTGCACGCCCGCGCGGAGGAAGAAGCTCGCGGCCCACAGGACGGTCAGCCAGGTGTAGGCCCGGAGCAGCCGCGGGTCGTCGCGCCAGTGCCGCTCGGGGGCGGCGGGCGGAGCGTCGTCGGCCGGGGCCGCGGTCTCCACCGGCCGGCGGGTGCGCTCCCAGGGGCGGGTGCGCCCGGCCAGCGACCCGTGGTGGCTGGGCGCCAGGAACTCGGCGGCCACACCGACGAGGGGCCAGCGGAACGGGATGGAGCCCAGCAGCACGACCCCGACGGCGAGGCTGCGGACGATGCCCAGGACGAAGTAGTCGCGCGCCTGACCCGACACCGACGCGATGGCGACGGCGACACCCACGGCGAAGAGCCCGCTGACCGCCTGCTGGATGCTCTGCCTCCGGACCAGCCGGAGGAGGAAGACCACGACGGCCGCGGCGACGGCGGCCCAGATCCCGGTGCGCAGGCCGTCGATGCCGTTGCCGACGATGAAGGCGACCGTCGGCAGCGTCGCGTCGACCATGCCCCGCCAGCCGCCGAGCTGGTCGAGGACCATCTCGCGGTCGAACACCGGCCGGCCGGTCTCCCCGGCCGGGCGGTCGGCCACGCCGTCGTCGGGGCCTGCTGCGGTCACGCTCGTCTCCCTGTCCTGCTCACCGGTCCGCTCCCGGGGGGCGCTCCCCCACCCGGGCGGATCAGCCGGCGCCGAGCTCGTACCAGGGGTTGTAGATGACCTGCCGGCCGTCGAAGGCGGCGAACCGGCCGCGCGCGGTGAGCGACCGACCGGGCTCGATGCCCGGGATGCGCCGCCGGCCCAGCCAGACCAGCGTCACCGAACCCGAGCCGTCGAACAGCTCGGCCTCGAGGGTGGGCACGGTCTCGCGCGGGGTGTAGACGACCGACTTCAGCCGGCCGGTCACCGTCACCACCTCACCCTTGCGGCAGGCGCTGACCCGGTCGCACCCGGCGCTCGCCGATCCCGCGCGCAGCTCCTGGGCGTCGATGGCCTGGTCGTCCGCGGTGATCCGGTGGATCGTGCGCGACCACCAGCCGGCGGGTCGGGTCTCCGTCACTCGCCCAGCGTAGAGCGGTCGGGTGCGGAGGGGGCCGCACCGGGCTGCTGACCGGCCGCCTGCTGCTGGGCCTGCTGCTGGGCCAGCTGCGCGGCCGCCTGGGCGGGCAGCGTGAGGGGCAGCGGCTCGCGCACCGGCATCGGCTCGGTGCCCCGGACGACGACGATGCCGCGGAACGCCTCCTCGAGCCGGGACTCCGCCGCGCGGGCCTCGTCCTCCACCGGACCGCTGAGCAGCCCGCGCAGGAACCAGCGCGGACCGTCCACCCCGAAGAAGCGGGCGTGGCGGCGCACCGGCTGCGGCGCCGGGGCACCCGGCGCGGCGGCGGCCGGGGCCATCATCGTGCCGGTCAGCTCGATGCCGAAGGGCCCCTCGACCTCGCGCAGCGAGGCACCCTGGCCCGACGCGCTGCGTCCGAGCTCGGTGCGCACGTCGTCCCAGATGCCGGCGGCCCGCGGGGCGGCGAAGGCGGAGACCTGCAGCAGGGACTCCCCCGAGCGGAGGGTCGCCGCGATCACCTTCTGCTGCTGGTTGAGCTCCACCCGCAGGTCCATGCCGGGGAGCGCAGGGAGCCGGATGGCACCCAGGTCGATGCGCGCCACACCGTCCTCGGGCGCGTCGGCCTCGTCCCAGGGCCCGCTGGTGGCCTCGACGTCGCGGACCCGCTGCTGCGGCTCCGGGGGGACCCCGCGCTCGCGCAGGCTGCGGTCGATGCGGTTGCGCCGCCGTCCGAACGGCATGTCAGTCCCGCCCCTTCCGTGCTGATGGATCGGTGGACCCGTGCCCGCCGTCGCCCCGCTCGCTGTCCGGCAGCTCGGCGACCGGCACGAAGCGGGCCCGGGCCACCTGCTGGACGACCAGCTGGGCGATCCGGTCGCCCCGGCTGAGCCGCAGCGTGCTGTGCGGGTCGAGGTTGATCAGGTTGACCTTGATCTCGCCGCGGTAGCCCGCGTCGATGGTGCCCGGCGCGTTCACCAGGCTCAGCCCGAGCCGGTGCGCGAGCCCGGACCGCGGGTGCACGAACCCCGCGTAGCCGTCGGGGATCGCCACGGCGATCCCGGTGCCGACCAGCCGGCGCTCGAAGGGGGCCAGCTCGACGTCCTCGGCCGCGGTGAGATCGGCACCGGCGTCACCGGGCAGCGCGTACCGGGGCACGGCGCCGTCCGGGTCGGTGAGCAGGACGGGGACGTCCGGCTCGAGGAGTGGCTCGGGCACGACGGCGACCCTATAAGCAGAAGGACCCCGTCCTCCTCCCCCCTCGCAGGCTCGGGGCGAGCCTCTGGACGGGGCCGAGGTCGGGCCCCCTGCGGGGATGCCGGCGCTCACGGCTCGCGGCGCAGGTCGGCCAGGACCCGGCGCGCCAGCGACTCCGTCGCCCGGCGGTTGCCACGCCCGGCCAGTGCCGCCCCGATCAGGAGGGGTGCGGCGGAGGGGACGGCGCCGGCGAGCCGCCGGGTCAGCCGACGCCGCAGCGCCTTCATCCCGGCGGCGCCCAGCAGCGAGCCGAGACCCGCGCCCTGGGCCGTGACGGCGCGCTGCTCCGACCAGGCGGACAGGTAGGCCTCGCCCCGCTGGGCGGCGTCGCCGGGCGGGCGCCGGTCGTGCAGCTCGTGCAGCTCGGCGATGAGCGCGATCTCCACGGCCGCCACGAGCACGGTCTCGGCACCCAGCTCGAGCGGCACCGCGAGCAGTGACGGCGGAGCGAGCCAGTGCGCCGCGGAGAGGCCGCCGACGGCCGCACCGATGCCGGAGGTGGCCCGGACCGCGCGTTGGACGAGCGCGTCGGCGATCTCCTCGTCCGACGCGCCGGGATGGGCCGCGCGCAGGCGTTCCTTGTCGCGGACCGGCAGCCGCGGGGCGGTGACGGAGAGCAGCTCGCCGAGCAGGGCGCCGGGGCTGCGGCTCCCGACCGGCGGCACGGCACCGGGGTCGCCGGTGCGGCCGGCCGCCGGGCCGGGGTCGTCCGCCGTGCCCCCGAAGGCGCCCGCGACCGCCCCGGCGACGGCGCCGACGACGTCCCGCAGCCCTCCGGCGGCCGACCGCCCGGACGCCGTGCCGGCCATACCGGCGACGGCGTCGGCGACGGCGCGGGCCGCCCGGGCGAGCGGGCTCTCCTCGGCGGGCGCCGCGGGTGGCGGGGCGACCGGCCGAGGCGGCGGCACGTCACGAGGCGCCCCCGTGCGCCGCGTTCCCTCGCTCATCGGTCCCCCCGGTGACTGGATGGAACGGCCCCCGTGCAGGGCCCCGCCGCGAGCGTGCGAGCGGTGGGGGGCACGGGGGTCCTTCTCGGAACGGCCCCCGTGCAGGGCCCCGCCGCGAGCGTGCGAGCGGTGGGGGGCACGGGGGTCCTTCTCGGAACGGCCCCCGTGCAGGGCCCCGCCGCGAGCGTGCGAGCGGTGGGGGGCACGGGGGTCCTTCT
>NZ_QOHI01000009.1:0-2500 GCF_003319095.1 Blastococcus sp. TBT05-19
CCAGAGTGGTATTTCAACGGCGACTCCACGAACACTGGCGTGCCCGCTTCGCAGTCTCCCACCTATCCTACACAAGCCGAACCGAACACCAATATCAAGCTATAGTAAAGGTCCCGGGGTCTTTCCGTCCTGCCGCGCGTAACGAGCATCTTTACTCGTAGTGCAATTTCGCCGAGCCTGTGGTTGAGACAGCTGAGAAGTCGTTACGCCATTCGTGCAGGTCGGAACTTACCCGACAAGGAATTTCGCTACCTTAGGATGGTTATAGTTACCACCGCCGTTTACTGGCGCTTGAGTTCTGAGCTTCGCCTTGCGGCTAACCCGTCCCCTTAACGTTCCAGCACCGGGCAGGCGTCAGTCCGTATACATCGTCTTACGACTTCGCACGGACCTGTGTTTTTAGTAAACAGTCGCTTCTCACTGGTCTCTGCGACCACCCACCGCTTCCCCGCGCAAGGCGGTTCACAGCAGATGGCCCCCCTTCTCCCGAAGTTACGGGGGCATTTTGCCGAGTTCCTTAACCACAGTTCGCTCGATCGCCTCGGTATTCTCTACCTGACCACCTGAGTTGGTTTGGGGTACGGGCCGCTCGGAACTCGCTAGAGGCTTTTCTCGGCAGCATAGGATCATCCAATTCGCCTCATTCGGCTATGCGTCAGGCCTCACCCTGTGTGTGGGACGGATTTACCTACCCCACGGGCCACACCCTTGCACCGGTACTACCACTCACCGGTAGGACTACCTTCCTGCGTCACCCCATCGCTTGCCTACTACCAGTCCGGGTCCCGAGCTACTCCCAGCCGGCCCACAAGTGGGACGACCGGTTTGGGTCGGTTAGCATCGCTGGGTTCAGCATGGGCGTTCCTTCGCGGGTACGGGAATATCAACCCGTTGTCCATCGACTACGCCTGTCGGCCTCGCCTTAGGTCCCGACTCACCCTGGGCGGATTAGCCTGGCCCAGGAACCCTTGGTCTTCCGGCGGGGGAGGTTCTCACTCCCCTCTCGCTACTCATGCCTGCATTCTCACTCGTGTGGCGTCCACGGCTGGATCACTCCGCCGCTTCAACCGCCACACGACGCTCCCCTACCCATCCACACACCTGGCCAGACCCTCAAGGAGTCCGACGGGCGATCGTGTGAATGCCACGGCTTCGGCGGTGTGCTTGAGCCCCGCTACATTGTCGGCGCGGAACCACTTGACCAGTGAGCTATTACGCACTCTTTCAAGGGTGGCTGCTTCTAAGCCAACCTCCTGGTTGTCTCTGCGATCCCACATCCTTTTCCACTTAGCACACGCTTAGGGGCCTTAGCCGATGATCTGGGCTGTTTCCCTCTCGACTACGAACCTTATCGCCCGCAGTCTCACTGCCACGCTCTCACTTACCGGCATTCGGAGTTTGGTTGACGTCAGTAACCTTGTGGGGCCCATCAGCCATCCAGTGCTCTACCTCCGGCAAGAAACACGTGACGCTGCACCTAAATGCATTTCGGGGAGAACCAGCTATCACCGAGTTTGATTGGCCTTTCACCCCTACCCACAGCTCATCCCCCAGGTTTTCAACCCTGGTGGGTTCGGTCCTCCACGCGGTCTTACCCGCGCTTCAACCTGGCCATGGGTAGATCACTCGGCTTCGGGTCTAGGGCACGCGACTCATACGCCCTGTTCGGACTCGCTTTCGCTACGGCTTCCCCACACGGGTTAACCTCGCCACGTACCGCTAACTCGCAGGCTCATTCTTCAAAAGGCACGCAATCACCCCGGACCGAAATCCTAAGGCTCTCACGGCTTGTAGGCACACGGTTTCAGGTACTATTTCACTCCCCTCCCGGGGTACTTTTCACCTTTCCCTCACGGTACTAGTCCGCTATCGGTCACCAGGAAGTATTTAGGCTTAGCGGGTGGTCCCGCCAGATTCACACCGAATTTCACGGGCTCGGTGCTACTTGGGAACAAGCTCGGGAGAGTCTGAGTTTTCGTGTACGGGGCTCTCACCCTCTACGGCGACCCCTTCCAGAGGCCTTCCACTAACACAGACTTTTATGACTCCCTGCCACCTCGGCAGAAGTGACTGAACTGTCCCACGACCCCGACCACACAACGCCTGCCGGCTATCACATGCGATCGGTTTAGCCTCATCCGCTTTCGCTCGCCACTACTCACGGAATCACGGTTGTTTTCTCTTCCTGTGGGTACTGAGATGTTTCACTTCCCCACGTTCCCTCCACACGCCCTATGTGTTCAGGCGCGGGTCACACCACATGACTGGTGCGGGGTTCCCCCATTCGGAAATCCTCGGATCAACGCTCGGTTGACAGCTCCCCGAGGCTTATCGCAGCCTCCTACGTCCTTCATCGGCTCCTGGTGCCCAGGCATCCACCGTGTGCCCTTAACAACTTGGCCACACAAAAATCCCACCCACCACCGCCCGGAAGGACAACGATGAGCGGGCCTACAAACAAACTCTGCTAATCAGAGTCAGAAGATGCTCGCGTCCACTG